>CAVYFC010000022.1:0-7644 GCA_963767665.1 Pirellulaceae bacterium | reverse complement strand
GACGATGGATTCCCCGGCGTGGCCACCGGTCAAGACCTTCGCGCTCGAATATGGGATTGCGCCGGCGAGTGATTTGGCGACGCGCTGGGCCGCCTTTCCCAATTCGACCGTATGT
The DNA here is from genome assembly GCA_963767665.1 of Pirellulaceae bacterium. Lineage (GTDB taxonomy): Bacteria > Planctomycetota > Planctomycetia > Pirellulales > Pirellulaceae > Rubripirellula. The sequence continues at coordinate 7,529 of CAVYFC010000022.1, read as the reverse complement.
TGCTTCAGGTTGTTCAGGGACGCGACAGGAAGTTCATCGCCGAACAGATAACTCTCCGGAATCGCCACGCTAACAATCGTGACCTGCGTGTCCTGACCCCAGGCGATGCCCATCAGTTCGTTCACACATTCACGCGAAGGTGCCGAATCATCGAAAGCGACAATGATCTTCTTTGGCGGAGAGATGCTTGGCCGATCGTCTCCCGGAGGCCTCACGACGAGCACCGAGCATCTCGCGTGAGTTGCGACACGATCCGAAACACTTCCCAGCAGCATTCTGCTGACCATCGAATGCCCCGCGGCCCCGAGCACGATCAAGTCAGCTGCGATTCGTTTAGAAACATCCAGAATCGCTTGCGCCGCATCACCGAATCTCGTACAGCTTCGATAAGCTGTCGTCGCAATGGCCGGCAAACAATTCCTGCAATTCAGCTTGATGCTCAGCAACGAATGCCTTTTCCTGTGCCTCCCATTCCGGATTCTGGATGTTGCCATGAATGGTCAGCTCCGGCCGCACAGAAACGGTGAGGAGCGGTGAGTTTGAGCTTCCCGTCGAACTTGAGTTGATTCAAGAAGCGTGCAGCGTTCATGGCCGCTGCCGAACCATCCGAGGCAAGTAGTACTTTCATAGCGTTTTCTCGTTCGCAGCAATCGTGGAATCGTATTGACCGAAATCAATCGCGTATCGGAGTTTTGAAGCTGTAGGGCTTGACCGCCAGGACCGAACAGTTGATCTGATCGAGCACTTGTTCTGATGTGTTACCCATCAGCAGCCCCGCGAGACCTGATCGAGCGACGGTTCCCATGACAACCAAGTCGACGGAGTTGTCGCGAACGAAATTGAATACCACTTCCGGAGTCCTGCCCTTTATTACGTGGACGTTCTCGGCTGAACGACTCGAGTCGTGCTGTCGCAAGAATTTGTCCAAGAGTCTTTCTCGATACTCGCGGTCCTTCGTTTCGTATTGCGCAAGTACCTTCGGCTTCAATCGCGTACTTAACAGTGATTCATCTTGCATCAGCCACGCATGGAGAACTGAGAACTTGGAGTTCTGGAATGTGCTGATTGACGACGCCAATTCAAAAACCTTGTCATTCAACTCGGCATCCAACGGGTCGTCAGTGGATGTATCCACGCACGCCACAATATGCTTGACGTGCGGTCCCGTCTCCGGCGCGACCAACCAAACAGCAGAGGGACAGTGCCGCAGCAACCGTCGTGCGGTGTTCCCGAAAAAGCCGCTGTGCCGGCTATTGCTACCCTTTGCAACCGCCACGACCAGATCGTGTTCGTCCCGAATTATTTCCCGAACGATCTCAACCGACGTTTTACCCTCCAGCAGCTTTGTCTCAACCTCAATTCCCGGTTCGCGAATCGGCGCGGCGAGCGACTCAAGTCTTTGAGTCTTTTCTTGGCGCAACAGGTCTTGAACATGCTCATGGTCCTGCAAAGACAAACGGGCTGCCCATGAAAGGTCGGGAACGACGTCTACAATCTTCAAAGATGCCTTGTTATTGATGGCGACCTCTGCCGCTGTGTGCAGGACAGGCTGACTTTCCAGTCGAGTGTCGGTCGCGACCAGTATCTTTTTGAATCGTTTCATATTGGAGCTCCTCGGGCAACGTGATTGGCGTTCAGCGCGCAAGCAATGTGCAAACGGTACGCAAAAACAATGCCAAGACTACGTCAAAACCTCTTAGTTCGCCTTCGCGAATCGACCGCCTGGACTGGCATGAAAAGTGCGGTGCATAAAAGGCCAGGAACAGCGTGATGCTTTGATCGAATCCGCGTCCTTTTCGCAAAGGTATCAGCCATGACTCGGCCAAGCCAATTGGAACTCGCCCTGATTCTGATATTGCCGTTTATCGCAGTGTTTATTGCAATCCTGTTCGGCATCTGGGCATACAACTTTGAGGTTGACCGTTTTTGATCACGGATTTCGACGTGCTGTCACTGAGGGTCCAACGACCATGCGGAAGATGAGAAAACGAACCATACTCGCCTTGCTGGTAGTCCCCTTCATCGTTGTTTTGATCTGGGCGATGACCAACTGGCAAGAGCCATCGAAATTCACCAGCGGCGTGCTGATAGGTAGTTTGCCGGCCGCGATCGCATTCGGTTTCATTGCCGGTCTGATTCTGAATGTGATGCCATGCGTTTTGCCGGTTGTCGGCCTGAAAGTCTATTCGTTTGTCAATCAATCCGGTGAAGATCGACACCGTGTCCGATTGCTTGGCTCGTCCTTCGCGGCAGGCATTGTCTTCGTATTCCTGATCCTCGCTGGATTAGCGGCATTCGCAGGTTTGGGTTGGGGACGGCAGTTCCAAAGCGATGGTTTTATCGTTGCGATGATCGCTCTGTTGGTCGTGTTCGCGTAAGGGATGTTCGAGGTCTATACAATCCAGTTGCCTGACTTCGTCGGCCGAGTTGACGGGGCGGTGCATCGCGAAGGCGTTACGAGTTCATTCGCGCAGGGAATGCTGGCCACGGTTTTGGCGACCCCATGTAGCGGACCGTTTCTTGGTGCCACCCTTAGCTACGCCATTCTTCAACCACCACCAGTTACCTTTGCGATCTTCGCATCCATCGGACTGGGCATGGCGGCTCCCTATGTTGCGCTCGCTTGGAATCCCGGATGGTTGACGATTCTGCCACAACCAGGTGCCTGGATGAATGCACTCAAAGAGGGAATGGCATTTTTGATGCTCGGAACCGCTGTATGGTTACTCTGGCAGCGTCGGTCCGATGGTGATCTTGTGGTCTGGACGGTGGCCTTCTGCCTGTTCGTTGGAGTGGCAGCTTGGCTCTATGGTCGTTTATCGGGGCCATCGGCCTCCACCACGAAGCGGTTCGCAGCGCCCGCTGTCGCCACTTTGTTGGTAGCCTTCGGCGCATACTTCTGCTTCGGTTTGATGCACACGCCATCCGTGGCGGCACGCATGAGTGAATATGGAACCGCCAATACTTCACCCGTACAGTGGCAACCTTTTCAGCGAAGCAAGTTGGACGCGTACCTCGCGCTGGGCGACACCGTAATCGTCAATTGGACGGCCGACTGGTGTCTCACATGCAAAGTCGTTGAGCAGGTGGTGCTCCAGACTGACGAAGTCCAAACTGCAATCGAAACCAGCAAGGCGGTGATGTTGCAAGCAGATTTGACGAAAGACAATCCGGAAGCTTACGCATTGATGGACGAATTGGGACATGCGGCACACTCAATCCCGTTTCTCGTCGTTTTCCCCGCAGGCAAACCAGAAGACCCGCAGATTCTCCGTGACCTATTCACGAAAGATGATTTTCTATCGATCGTAAACCAGTTGTAGTTGTTTCGCGTGACTCGGCTTGCCCGGATTTGCATAGTTCGTCGATCGCTTCTTTGGCGGCGTCGGCGAATGGCAACAAGATCATTTTATAGCCCTCGTTCCTCAGTTCCGTGGCATCGCGTTCATTGTGAGCAGTCGCTGCAATGGTTCCCGTGTATCCATCACGGGCAAGCGAATGCAGCAACGCAAGATTGATCGCGAGTTGCGGCATGGAGCTGATCACCCACTTCGCGTGCGTTAGCGGAAGCGAGGAGGGAAACTCGGGGTCTTCGGCATCTCCATACACGATCGAGTGGCCCGAATCGCGTAGCCGATTGACGACGTCTGGATCAAAGTCCACGGCCAACACGCGTTGCCCGCGCTGCGTCAGTTCGCGTGCCAAGTGATTTCCAAAACGTCCCATGCCAAACACGATGGCGTCAAATCCTCGCGTGGGTTCCCTTGTTGTTTCCAATTTAATTTCCCGAAACGGGTTCTTTCGCTCGAACCGAGAAATCAGTGGTGCCAGCCGGTCGTACAACGGATAGGAATACACGATCAAATAGGTCGAAAGGGTAATCGTGATCAAACCCACCAGCGTGATCAGCCCCAAAACCTCGGCGGAGATATGCCCGAGGTTTATTGCCGAGTGCGCCGAGCATCAACGAGAACTCGCTGATTTGAGCGACGGTCAAACCGGCGAGGAATCCCGTTCGTTTTCGGTAGCCCATCAGTCCCATGATGACCATCACGATCAACGGATTGCCGACGAGCACAAACAGCGATAGCACGACTGATGGCAGCAGTTGAGAGCCAAGTATGCTGAGATTTAGATGGGCTCCCAAATCGACAAAGAAGAACAGCAACAGAAAGTCGCGCAGTCCAACCAGACGTGACCCAAGTGCATCGCGGTGCGGCATGGCGGAGAGCGAGATGCCGGCCAGAAAAGCTCCTACCTCTTTGCTAAACCCCAGCCAGTCTCCGATCGCGGCCAGTGCGACAGCCCAACCGATTGCCAGCGTTGTCAGCAACTCTGTCGAACGAGCAGAGCGGTGGTACAGCCTCGGCAGGACATACTTCATCAACAGTCCGACTGCAATCAGCAAGCCGATTCCCTTCAGCGTGACGAGGGCAATGTCGGTCATCCAATCGGGTCCGGAGCTTGCACTATACGCCGTTAACGCGATCATCACGAGAACCACGACCAAGTCCTGGACGATCAGAAAACCGATCGCGATACGACCATGCAGCGAGTCGATCTCCCGCTTGTCGGACAAGAGTTTAACGATGATGATCGTGCTGGAGAAAGTCAGCGCAACAGCGATGTACAGCGACGCGATTGGTGAAAACCCCATCGCGATGCAGATCAAGAATCCGATGACTGACGTAAAGATGACTTGCCCCAATCCGGTTGCGAGCGAAACCGCACCCATCGTCCGAATGATGTTCAAGTCGAGCTTCAAGCCCACGGTAAACAACAAAAGAGCGATACCGGTTTTGGAAAGCAGATCAATCTCACTGCCAATCGAGACCCATTGCAAACCCGATGGCCCCACCAGAATCCCCACGGCGATGAAAGCGACGATCAACGGTTGCTTCAGCCAATGCGCAACAAATCCCAAAACACCGGCTGCCGCCAGCAACAATGCGAATTCGTAAAAGACGTTTCCGTGTTCCATACCCAAGTTTCCATCACAATCCAAAACGTGGTCACTCGAACTTAACCGGCGACTGGAATGTTTCGGGCTTGACCGTAAGTACCGAGCAATCGACTTCGTCCAAAATCTTTTCGGCGGTGTTGCCGATGAAGAAGCCTGGAATGCCGGTGCGACAGACGGTTCCCATCACCAACAGGTCGATGTTCTCGCTTTTTGCAATGTCAGGAATAACGAACTCGGCCATCCCTTTGACGATGTGAATGTGAGCTCCACCACGGGTGTGTTTACCTATCAGTGCTTCTACCATCAGTTGATGTCTTCGCAATTCTTCCTGGAAATATCCGCTAGTCTCAGCATCACCAAGCAGTCCTCGGCTTTCAAGCAAGGACTCTCCGAGCAATGTCCAGGCGTGCGCAACATGCAATTCCGCATCGTCTTGCTGAGCAAGTGAAGAGGCGAGTTGCAGAATCATTGCATTGAGCGTATCGTGGGAATCTTCCTCTGGATCGGGATCGACGGCAGCCATGATCTGTAGAAACGGTTTTCGTTTAGTCGGTTTCATCACCCAGACGGGACAAGGGCACTTTCGCATCAGGTGTAGCGACGTGCTGCCGAAGAGACGTTCCTTTAGGCCGCCTTTGCCTTCCGCAGTCATCATCACAAGATCATGCTTCTGGACGATTACTTCACGAATGATTTCCAGAAAGGGTGTTCCGACGACAACCTTCATTGCCACTCGCACACCTGCTTTCTTGACCGGCGCGACGAAAGTCTTAAGTTGAGATTGATACTCCTTGACCACTAAGTCCTGTAGCTTCATGGCCGGACTACCGGGCGAGGTGATCAGGCTGGTGCCAGTCAGCTCTCGTTCGACGTGCATCGCGGTCAGCTTCGCATGGTTATTGCTCGCAAGCGATGTCGCACGCTCAAGTGTGGCTTGATCGCACGGGTACATCAGTAAGATGTTTTTGAAGCGTTGCATGATTTTCTCGGTGGTTGCGATCCTCTACGGGTTGAGCTGAACGGGTGAAACGAAACCTGCGGGTTTCAAGGCCAATACGGAGCATTCGAGCCGGTTGAGAATGCGTTCCGCCGTGTCACCAATGAATACGCCACGGTCGCTGAGTCGCCCAAGAGTGCCCATTACGACAAGATCAACGTCGTGGTCTTTGGCGAATTTTGGAATCACGAATCCCGGTTCGCCATTTACAAGATGAATGCAATCCGATGAGATCGACTGTTGATATGGGGTGAGAAACCGCGTCATGCGATTCGTCGATTCACGACTCCAAGAGTGCAAGTATTCATCAAATTGCTTTGCCTCCAAATGTCGCTTCAATGTCGCTTCTTCATAGGCGCGCCAAGCATGAACAATCATCAGCTCGGCTCCATCCCTTTCAGCTAAGGATGTGCCGATCTTGAGTAAGTCCATTCCCAACTGGTGCTTGATTGCGTGCTCATTGTTCGCGTCAAGCGGAATGAGGATGCGACGAAACGACTCAGGCTCCCCAGGCTCGAGCAGCCATAGCGGTGCAGGACATTTGCGCAACAAATGCATGTCCGTGCTGCCAAAAAAAGTACGTTGGAAAATTCCTTCAGAGCTTACCGTTTTGATGACCAAATCATGTTTGTTGCGCAGGGCGGTGCGAATCACCTCGACGAAAGTGCTGCCGGTCGCCACTTCCGTTTCTACGTCCAGACCAGGTTCGCGAATCGGCTGGACGAGTCTCTCCAGTTGATCGCGATGCTCTTGCTCGATCGAGTCAAGTTTCTCTTCGAGGTGCAAGGATCGCAGCACGGCGTGAGCTTGCGTCGGATGCTCATCAATGACGCTTATCACGGTCAACTTGGCATCGTTTTGCTTCGCAAGGCGTGTGGCACGACTCAACGACGGATGCTCATCGAGTTCCAGGTTGACATGGGCAAGGATATTCCTGAAACGTTGCATGATTTTCTCCTGGCTCGTCGATAACCACGGGTTCAATCCACCTGACGCGACGTCAGGGGTTGGGATTCTGTTGAAAGTTGATGAGTGCGTGGCACTCGATGCACGATCTTTCCAATCGCAGAGCCGACTCCTTGGCGGCTTCGTGATCCCTGTTTTTCGCAGCCTCGATCAGTTCAAGGGTTGATTGGCGAAAACGCTCGTCATTGCTTTCGTAAAGCTCGCTCGACGAATACCAATCGAGGTGAACGCCGATGGATTTCATGTGCTCGGCGGACTTCTCAACGCTGCGCATGTTTCCTCGAACCAAACCGTCGAGAATCTGCTCCATCGGCGAGTCTTGCGATGCATCATTTGTTCTTTTAGCGTGCTGGTCACTGGGATATCTTCCATTTGCCATAACGCATGGACACCCCAGCCCAGCAGCGCGCCAAAGAGCACACAAACGAGTGCTCCGGCGACCACTTGGAAACGCACTGGAATCGTTTTGTGAAGACGATTTGGTGGGTCACCTGGCTTCTTCGTTTCTCTGCTCATTGCGGACTCCCCCGATCTTGGCCGTTCGGTGGTAAATGAGTTTCGTTGGCCATGGTTACATTTCGTTCTTTCCGTTTCCGTCGCAGC
>CAVYFC010000021.1:0-20748 GCA_963767665.1 Pirellulaceae bacterium | reverse complement strand
TGGTGTTGGATTGAAAACGCGCACAAGTATCCGGCGGGTTGAACTTCAATAAGCACAAAACATGCCCGAGTCAAACTCGTGCGTGTCATCACGCGGGTCCCCACGATGCAACATCGTCCCCAAACGCTGTTACACAAAATCCAAATCCTGATTCAGAGGTAGCCCCAAGAAATGTGTGCAATAGCTCACCCGTCGCGCCATCAAACAGGTAAGCAGCGCCGGCATTTGGCCCGCCTGAATCGTCAAAATTGGACCCCACAAGTACGTTGTCACCCAGAATGCGGCGACGGGCCACCCGAACCTGTCTCCGGGGTCCGGGGTCGGATTCGCAAACGTGTGTAACATTTCACCGAATGCCGGACTTGACGGATCCGCGTCGAATAGATAGGTGCGGCTTCGGCCTCCCCCTCATCCCCATTTGCACCGACGATTACATTGTTCTCCCGAATGCCGCAATGCCATTGCCAAAACGGTCGCCCGATGCAGGTGTTGGATTCTCAGAAAATTGTTTAACAATTCACCTGTCGAGCTGTCAAACATGAAGACATCGCCGGGTGTCGTGCCAGCCGATCTTTTTGGTTGCACCGACGAGCACTTTGTCCCCCAACGACGCGACCCTCGAAAACCCGGCGTCATCCTCCGGTGTTGGATCAGTAAAGGTACGAAGAAGCTCCCCTGTAGACTATCAAATAGATATACGGCACCGGCCTTTGTCGCGACAGTATTATCGTTGTTTGCGGCGACGAGGATGTCGTTTCCAAGTCCGGCAACACCGCCGAAACGATCATCAGTCTCCGGCGTCGGATTGAGAATCGTCACAATGGGTTCCGAAATCCCCACCAGCTCCAACACCACCGTCTCCCCCGCCATTCCCGGTTCACCGGGGTTCTGGACTCCGTCACCGTTGAGATCCTCAAACACAGTGCCGCTGATCGTTCCAGTCAGCAGATTCCGCTGTTCGAGCTGTTTCGAGCCGCAGCTGTCGGCGTCGGTCTTGCAGTCGTTTCTTCATTTGGGCAATCGCCATCGCTTGGTACTCCTGTTGGCTCAGGTCGACAGTCTGCGATAGAATTGCCAGCGACATCTTCCCGGGCGTGCAGACCGTGCGCCTGAGAGATGCCGGGCCGGTGAGTTCTTTCGTTTGGTAGCGTAGGCTCACCGGCCACCTTGTTTTGTGTGTCGCTGGTTCCCGTGTCTTCAGTTGGATCCTCTTCGACCGCAGGTATCAACCGAGTTGCCTCGTCGCGAAAGCGACGTAGTGTTTCGTTCTCTGGATCGGCAATCGCCATCCACGTCGACCGCAACCGCCCCTTCGGCCGGTGGCCATCCAACTCGAGCATCCGCCGGACATCGTCCAAAGCCGCGTTAAGTTGACCAGCCGCGCAAGCGTGATGGCTCGATTGGCATAGGCCAAGCGAACTCGGGATAGATCCGGATTGCTTCGTCAAAATCGGCGATCGCCTGATCCAGCTCGCCTCGGCTCACATGCACAACGCCGCGATTGTTGTAGATTTCCGCTCGCGGGGGACCGAGCTCGATAGCTTGATTGAGATCGGCCAGAGCCAGTTCCGCCTGGCTGTCGCCCGACATCGCATGGATAACGCCCCGATTGTTGAAGACGGCAGAGCGGCGTAAGCCGAGTTCGATGGCGCTCCAAATCAGGTAACGCCTGGCTCGATTCGCCGCGTCGCTGATGGAGAATGCTCCGGTTGAAGTAGGCCTTTGCGAATTCGGATCGAGTCTCGATCGCTCGACTGAGGTCGATGCACTCTTCCTTACTGTCCGGTCTTACGAAGTCGAGCGACGGCTCGTTTGAAGTGTGTGATGGCCGAGTTCGGATCATAGCGAATCGCTTTGTCCCACTTTTCGATACGCTCCGCCGCGTCGTCGTTCAGAATCGTGCCAATCGCACGCCGTTGAGCGACAGTCGCCCCGGCGACATCCACCAGACTGACGACGAAATCTTCGGCACGTTCCGTTGTGTAATCGTGGTAGACGGCGACGTTCACTCGCTTCTGCGTGACGCCGCTCTCGAAGTGCAGTTGACCGGCGGCCGGCAGATAATCGGTTCCCGCCTTGGCGGTCCCATCGGACGTGGCCCAATCGACCGCGACACTGCCCGAAGTATCGCCGAACCGCGTGATCGTGAAAGCGAAGTCCGTCGTCGAACCACCGGTGCCCTCCTGCCGCCCCTGACCCTGACGCCCGTCAATGGCGATCGCCGATCCGATGCAGGCATTGGCCTCCTCTTGTATCTGAAGCAGGTCGCCGTAATGCACGCCAGGGGCACTCATGCCCACAACGGCTCTTGCATACCACAGAGCGGCCGCTGGCTTCTCGCCCAATTGCCAATTGGCCATCGCCTGGAAGAAAGCAACACAGCTATCTGGACCACCCAGTCGATTTGCCTCGCTCAGAGCGTCTTTTGCTTCCTCCAGTTCCCGCCGCGGCACAACGCGGCGCCCAACGTGATCCATAGCGGGCGAGAGTCTGGCGAACGTGTTAATGCATCTTCGCAATGTCAATCGACGTCGCCGGGGGCCAACTCGCCGGGTGGCCAATCAGCACCCAAGCCACGTCGTCGTGGACCGCCGCATCCGAAACGTTTTCCAAGTCCTGGTAGATCTCGACGGCCGTGACCGAGTGGTTGGGCCTTGCTCGCTGGCCGAGCTGGCTTGCCACGGTGCCTAAGCGACACAGGTGCCGGCAGAGTAGTTCCTTGTATTGACTCGCTCTGGCTGGGCGTTCAACGCGACCTGCTGGTACTCCAGGGCTTTTTGAAAACTCTGCCGCGACTTATCAAGTCTACCCGTGCCAGAGCGACATTCCCCCGTCCGTGCATCGCGGCCCCAAGAAAGCCAGGCTGCTCGGTTCAGTCTCACTGCCATCCAAGTCGGATGAGTAGGTAGAGACCAGTTCGCGGTATAGTTCTTCCGCGTCTTCACTGTCCCCGTGACGCGTGAGCCAGTCGGCATAGGCAAGCCGGCTCCGACGCGCGGGTACCTCGTAGGTTGCAAGGTCCTCCTCACACAGGTCACTCAGCAACTCGATGGCGCGGGAATGTGCGTCGTCGACGCTCTCACTCTCGCCCTCCTCTTCGAGCAAAGAGGACAGGTTGCCAAAGTGGTTTGCCAGATTCTCACGTACTCCGGTGGGTAGGGTTCCACCTTCACCGCTTCGGTCTGACACTTGATCGCCAGCTCGGTCATCCGCCGAGCTTCATTCAGGTCAATGACGGTCCGAGGCAGTCCCAGCAAGCCGTCGAGCGAGCCGCCAGCTGGCTTTGATAGTCGGGAGTTTCGGGATGGTCACGCACGAGCTCCGTCGACAGTTGCACGGCGCGATGCAGGGACTGTTCGGCCTGCTCTAACTGCAGGGCATCATGACGCAGCACGTGGCCAGACGTTCATCGGCGCACGCCAACCGAAACTTGTGCGTCGGAACGCTCGGAAAATCGCGATGAAGATCCTCCAACAGCGTTACTCCACGCCGAACCTCCTCGGGAGCAGTTCAGCTTTTGCAGGGCAAAAGCTGAAGGAAAAATGTCAATAGGAGAAGTGCGGGATTGTTTGTTAAGCTGTGGCATCTGGATTGGTCTAGTGAACGCATTTTCATGAAGGGAGCCAAGGCATGGATGCCGCACAGCAAGCTCGGAGAGAGAAAAGGAAGAGACTTTTGAATCGAGTTGGCGGAGTTGATGATTGAGGAGCAAGTGGAGGAAGGGGTGTTCTTGGGCACCCCCCATTTCAGTGTCATCGAGGCTGCGGCCGTGAATCTGGGGAATCAGTTGAGCAGGAAGGCACAGGAACGTGCAGCGGGTGAGATCGCTGCCAGCTGCGGCAATACCGCATCTTGTCCGACCTGTGACTCGGAATGCGAGGTGACCTCCCAAAAACGGGACGTCACCAGCACGTCTGGCGTGCTGGAAATGATCGAGGCAATCGCTTACTGCCACAAATGTCGGCGGTCTTTTTTTCCCTCAGCGAGTAGCGATGGGATTGGATAGTCGCGAGGTAACTCCGAAGCTGGCCAGCACCGTGATCCATCTTGCTGCAGAAATCCGGTCTTTCGCGCGAACAGAGAAAACAACTGACAAAACGCTTGCGGTGAAGGTCTCTCAAAGCACCATTCGGAGATTGGTGAAGGACGTTGGTCTCGAGCTTGCGGACCTGGAAGAAACTGACGAGCTAAACGCGGACAAGGAAAGCGTAGTACCTGAAATTGCGGTTGTGTCGTGTGATGGCGGACGCATTCGCACTCGCGTACCTGATAACGGACGTGGTGTCGAGCTGTCGGGCGAGAACGGTTGGAAGGAGGACAAGATCGCGTCCTTTGAACGCATGGACTCAAACGCGAGACACGTGGAGGGTGTCGATCCGTGTCCTGAATTGCCGACATCGTTTCGAACTGTCGAAAAAGTAGCCAAAATCACGGAAAAACGGGTGCTTGAGGTTGAACTACCAAACGATCCGACAGACGAACGCGTGGTGTATGAAGGCCCCAAGCGGATTTTGCGCACCACGATCGGCAGCATGGCGAACTCGCAAAAATTCGGCGTGAAAATGCGCAGAGAAGCAAGGCGGCGGCAACTGCATAGAGCTCGTAAACGAGCCTTTATCGCCGACGGACTCAACTGGAATTGGACAATCTGGGAAGAACACTTCTCCTCATTCGTTCCGATCTTGGATTTCATTCACGCCATCGAGTACGTCTTTACCGCTTCGGACGCACTTCACACAAACGATCAGGACGTTTGGACATCTTACGCCAAGTACATCACCTTGTGCTGGCAAGGCAGAGTCTCCGCCGTGATCGATGAACTGACGAAGGCCTGTGTCGCACTTGGCATTGATCTTGATGTTGGTGTTGAGGATGACGATCCGCACAAGCCAATCACCGACGCGATTCGCTATTTGACGAACAATCAATCAAGAATGAACTACCCAAGCTACCGGCGCCAAGGACTGCCTGTAACCAGCTCGCCCATGGAGTCCCTCGTCAAACAAATCAACCTACGAGTCAAAGGCACTGAAATGTTCTGGGACGATCCAGACGGGGCCGAAGCAATCCTGCAAGTTCGGGCTGCCGCCCTCAGTGATGATGGACGTCTCGAAGACTACCTGGACAAACGACCAGGACACCCATTCGTCCGCCGAACGACTCCGGCCACTACGGCCGCATAAGCTGAATTAGTCCCACCGCGCAACGTCAAGCTGACCTCGGCCAGTTCGCGCCGGGTGCCAGGGGCTGTGCGAGCCACGGCGGACCTTGTCCTTGAAAATGCCGGAAACGCCGAGTTCCGTAAATCGCTAATGGCGTCGGGATCGTGGATGGCATGGGCCAAGTGCAGTCGGCTGTGTGCCGCCCCGTCGAGCGGATCGTCGTAAGGCAACTCGCCTTCCAATCGGGCATTGGGGAATCCTGCGGCCAATTGCTCAAACAAGCCGAATTGCGGTCCGGTGATGGCGCTCAACCTCTTGAGGCTGGAAGCACGTCCGCCAACGCCCAAGCCAACCGGTTGTGCATCCCGGCCAGGGCCATGCCATAGTCCGGTTGCTCTGGCAAGTCCACTGTGCAATTGCTCGAGAATCTGGATCGCTCGATCGCCCGATTCCTTGGCTTGTTCGGTCTTTCCCAAGCGCCGCCTGATTCTCGAACAGCCCACCGAGTACCAGCGCCAAGCGAAATTGAATGTTCCGGTTCGTCCGGCGACTCCGCTGACAAGTCGCTCGTACAGACGAGATTGCCTTGCGGTAGGCGTTCGCTTCTCGTTCTCGGTCGCCAAGTCGTCCGTAGATCAAGCCGATCTTGGCGGTATGCATTGGCCGATCACCAGTTCACTGCTCGGCCCGCGCTGGCGTCGTTCTGACGAACCGCTCGTAGTAATCCAGCCCTTCGCAACAGCTGGCGCTGTTCGGCGGTTACCTCCTGTTGCCGCGCCAATCGGTCGCCCAGCACGTTGAGGTAGATGTCGTCCAGTACTTCCAATCCCAATGCCGCCAGTTCTTCGGATTCGGCGCAGTGCCATTTCCGTGTTGTTCCTTTCCTGTTCGGCGATCTTGCTGATCCGCGCTTTGCGATCTCTTTCCCGCGTGGCCTCGATCGATTGCCACGTGGCGATGCCCGCTCCGACAATCAACGACATGGCTACAAGCAGATAGCTGACCAGCACGACTTTGTTGCGTCGAGCGAACTTGTGGAACTGGTACACCGTGGAGGGCGGGCACGCCTCGACGGTCTCGTCGTTCAAGTATCTGCCGGATATCCCGCGCGAACGAATTGACACTCGCATACCGGCGCTCGCGATCCTTTTCCAGCGCCTTGATCACGATCCAATCCAGTTCGCCACGTAGCAGCCGGCTGAGCTTGCGAGGATCCGTTGGCGGTGCGTCGAAATGGTCGTGGCTGCCTTGCCCGAGCGTGCTGATCCTGCTGCTGGGGCGCGGCGGTTCCTCTTCGCGGATCAATCGGCGCACTTCGTCGTAGCTGGCCTCGCGCAGGCGATCCTCGTCGAACGGCGTTGTGCCGGTCAGCAGCTCGTAGAGCACCACGCCCAGCGAATAGATGTCGGTCCGAGTGTCGACGTCCGTACTGTCGAGTCCCGCCTGTTCGGGGCTCATGTACATCGGCGTGCCCATGATCTGGCCGGCACCGGTTGTCACGGCTGCCGTGGTCGCTCGCCTTCGACCGCCTTGGCGATGCCGAAATCGATCATCTTCGGAGTCGCGGTGCCATCGCTTTCATGCCGCGACCAATACATTGCGACGGTTTGATGTCGCGGTGGATGATCCCTTTTTGGTGGGCATGTTGGACCGCCTCACAGACGGTCGGAACAACTCCAGCCGCTGGCGGATAGTCAGCCGGTTTTGGTCGGCGTATTCCGTGATCGGGACTCCCTCGACCAACTCCATCACGAAATAGGGGCGTCCCGATTCGGTGGCGCCGGCGCCGAGCACCTTGGCGATGTTCGGATGGTTCATCATCGCCAGTGCTTGTCGCTCGACCTGAAACCGGGCGATCACATCCCGCGTATCCATACCCGGCTTGATGATCTTCAGAGCCACTGTGCGGCGCACCGGCTCCTGTTGCTCGGCCCGGTAGACGACGCCCATCCCGCCTTCGCCGATCTGTTCCAGCAGCGTGTAGGGGCCGATTTGCGTGCCGGGTGATTCGGCGATTGAATCGCTATGAGTGATTCCTGAATGGGGAACAGAATGACGGGGCAACCCGAGGTCGATTCGCGGGCTGTCCAAAGAGAATCCGGTTGATCGTGCACTCGAATCAGGTCATTGACCTGCCGTAGCAGACAATATCCCCTGCGCCACGCGTCACGCACAAACGCGGCCCTCTCAGCCGGTTTCATGTTCAACGCAGCAAGGAATATGTCCTTCGCGTTTTTGGGATTCTGGGGCATAGTCCGATCTGTGTCGTCTCCCTTCTATTAAGCAGTGCGACAAAAATCGGCGAAGGGTCTCAGCGACGGCCAAAAATCTTGGGATTCGCAGCTTAGACTTCGCTGCCTTGCAGGGCCAATCGAAGTACGGCGCGAGCGTAAGCCCATTGGCGATAGGTGGTTGCGCGAGAGATCGCGAGAGCCTCGGCGGTTTCGTCCAGTGTCATGCCCGCAAAGAAATGCAATTTAACGACCTCCGCTGCCTGCGAATCCTCCTCCGAAAGTCGAGACATGGCTTCATCCACCCGAAGGATCGTCTCGGCTGTTGCAGCACCTGACTCAGGCAAATCACGCAGCTCTTCACGCTGACTATCGCCCCCGTAGCGGACCCTGGACTTGCGTCGAGCACTTTCCACCAGAATTCGCCTCATGGCTTCAGCAGCGGCAGAAAAGAAATGCCCCCGACTGTTCCAGTGTTGGGCCTGGCGACATCGACCAATCGGACGTAGGCCTCATGCACGAGAGCCGTGGCCTGTAGCGTCTGCCCTGGATTCTCCTGAGCCATCTTCGCAGCGGCCAGCCTGCGCAGCTCTCCGTACACCAAGGGCAGCAATTGCTCAGCGGCTTGGCCGTCGCCTTGTTCAATGGCTGAGAGAATTCGCGTGACGTCAGACATGGTGCGGGTACGCAGTCGAGGTTGAAGGAATGTGGCCCTCCCCCCGATTGTACCAACGGCTCGATCGGCATTCCACGCGCGGAATGGAACCTCGCCACCGCGAAGGGGATCGGTGTGCCTCCTGAACCTCCTTCCAATCGAGTGCCCCGATTCGCCCTCAGTCGATAGCGACGGAATCAGAGTGTCTCGCCGCGCCCTCTCTCGCCGCCCTCCCCCTTTGGAGTTTGCCAAGAAGTTCAAAGACGACTCGGCCAAATTCGACGTCTCTTATCGCACGAAGATATTGCGGAGTTCATTCCGGTTTTTGGAGTCTGCTATTACCTGGCAACAGTCTGTGTTCCGAACCATCCGGCCACCGTCGGTGTTTGGCCAAACACTACTCGCATTTGGTGAAGCGGAAAAGCGTGATGCTGCTCGGTTGGAGGCTTAAGGGCGGGCAGATGCCGTGGCGGTCACCTCACTTTGCCTCGGCATCGAATCACCCATGATGCACACGAAGCCCAGGCAACGCCTTCTTGAGATCCTCGACCCCTGCCTCGGTTACACCGCACCTGAGAACAGTGAGCCGCTTGAGCGTCTTGACTTCCTTAAGCACCATCAATCCTTCATCGGTCAAATTGACCATCGATATTGTCAATGCCCGCAGTCGCTTCATTCCCTTCACGATCGCAAGCCCTTTGTGGGTGATGCCCAACTGCCAAAGGTCCAGGCTCTCAAGATTCGTGAGACTCGCTAAGTCGACGAATCCCTCGTCCGTAATCGATTTGGATTCAAGATGGAGCGACCGCAGTTTTGTTAAGCCACCGATGTAGACCATCACCTCATCTGTTAGCTCGATGCCCATGAAGGAAAGCCGTGTCAGATTCGTCATCCCGGCTAACGGTTCGATGCCGTCATCCGTGACACCCGGGCAGTTGAGAATTGCCAAGCTTTCGAGGTTCATCAGCGGCGCCAAATGGAACAGACCTTCGTTCGTGAAGTCGCTACTCAGCTGCAAGCTCTTGAGATTGGGGAAATCCGCGAGATGACGCAATCCATCGTCGGTTATCTTACCGCGTAACCCCATCCCAAGGCGTTCAAGTCCTTTGAGTTCCTTCAGGATCACGAGTCCATCGTCCGAGACATTGGTGCCGCTCAGACTGAGCGACTTCAGACCGCGAAGGTTTGTTAGATGCTCAAGACCTTCGTCAGAAATCATGGTGCCCGTAAGGTCGAGAGTTTCTAGATCGGTCAAGTGAGAAATGGCGGCAAGGCCCTTGTCGGTAATTGGCGACGTTCCAATATGTAAAGAACGCAAATTTCAAGATGTCTGAGATTCGCCATGCCTGCATCCGTTATGTGCATCCAGCCAAGAAGAGATTATTCAGTTCTGGGAACAAGCTCAGTAAAGCCATCATCTCGTCATCGAACTGGTTATTCCGACCAATCACACTGATACGTCTCACTCGCAAGTATCCATCCCGGTCATCAGACGATACGCGGCCACCTGCGGCCTCAATACGTTCGATTGCAGTCTTTCGCCGCTCCTGAGTCTCTGGGTCGACTTGAGCCTCAGGGCGGGGGAAGGGAGAACGGGGTGTCGTTGCATTCAGTCCAGGCAGAGCTTGTTTCAGATCATTGACTCCTGCCGTGGTTCGCGGATCCCGCTGAGGTTCACGTTTAAGGTGTTTCAGCCCATGCAAACTCTTGAGGCCCTTGTCGGTGATCTGCGAATTCTCAATATCGAGGCTCTCCAACTGTTTGAGATTCTCAAGATGTACAAGCTAGTGTCGGTTATGTTTTGACTGACGCCTAATCGCTTCAACTGCTCAAATTCAGCGACATGAGCCAACCCGGCATCCGTGACCTGTGTCTCGTTGAGCCCCAATGTCGAGAGTTGTGTTAACGGCTTAAGTCTCGCCAACCCCACATCGTCAATCGCGTTTTCATCAAGCCCCAATGTTTGAAGGTTGCGAATTTTGGCAATGTCCTCGAGACATTTGCCGGTCACCCTCGTGGTTTTGATATTCAGAAATGTGAGTTGTGGTAGACTGCAGAAATGGGAAACACAAGCGTCGTCAAGTTCGCAACGAGTGCATGAAAAGTGTTCGAGACTCTCTAGTCGTTTGACGTGTGTGAAGTCGTCACTACTGACGACGCTGATACCGTCGATTTCAAGTCGAATCAATTTATTTGAGGGTTGCGATCGATGCGAGAACGCCACTTGTCAGCCCGTCGTTGTTGTTCAGAAACAACATCTCAAGATTTGCGAGCTCTGCGATGGACTTGACGCCTTTATTCGTGATCTTCGGGCACATGAAGAAATGGACGTCTTGTCAGCCGTTTCAAGCTGCGAATATGGCTCAGCCCAACATCGGTGATTTCAGATTTCTGTACAGTCAACTTCTTAAGCAACGGCAGCGTGCAAAGTCGTTCCATGTCACTATCGGTAACGCCGCCACCCCAGACAGCCAACTCTTCCAACGCTGGCAATTCACGAAGTGCCGTGATGCCGTCATCCGTGAGGTTCAGTCTTCCTACGACGATTCCTCGGATTGGCACTCCCTGAAGGCAGCGACAGTCTTCGTCGGTGAGTGTGCGGTCAGTCATGAATAGCGTGCCGAGCTTCGAGATTTCACGCAAACGGCGTGCGGTCTCTTCATCGAACGAGATTTCTCTCAAAAAACAGACGCCGAGTCCTCTCGGACTATGAAATGGGCGCCCATTGCTTGAAGTGCAACAGCTGCCTTTCGCTCTTTGGGTGTTAAGTCAAGTTGACTGAGGTCGTGATGGAGGTCTTGGCCACGAACTGCGTTGGCATCTATCGGAGGCAAAACGCAGAAAACAACGAGGATGCCCATCAACGTCGGACTGAGTCGGATCGTCATGCCAATACTCCGATAGGTTGGATTAGTTGCACACCATTTTGCCAGACTGAGAACGGATCGCAAGCATCGAGGGGCGACGACTAAATCGTCGACCGATTGTGTAGGTTTACGACGAAATGGCAGTGGTATGACGACCGGTTTGCGTTCAATTACGTTAGACTGCAACTCGCTCCGCCAACATTTCCGAAATACCGGCCTTGCACGGACATTTGATGAACATCGCCACCTACAATATGTAGCACGACAAGAAGAGCACGGATAACTGGAAGATCATCTTTGATGAACTCGATCCTGATATCGTGCTTGCTCGATAATCGCCGCCCTCCCTTCAATGTCATCGGACCTGTGACAGTGTCGAAAATGACCTCGCGTGTCGATCAATCTGCATTTTGTTGACGAGTGCGATTATATGCAGTATATTCTGCATATTACAGAGGGCGTCCTATACCACAATTTAATGTAAGGCGGTTACCCGGCGTCAGACGGCTTTCCGATCAACGGTTCGGGATGTTGACGCATGCTGCGAGGGTTCGTCGAAGAACCTCATTCGGGATCTGATTCGGAACGAAAGGCTCAGTGCAGGCGAACTCCTGGAACTGAAGCCCATGGCAGACGCTCTTAAGCGGAAGTAACGTCGGAGCACCCAATGTTTTCTTACGTCGAATGGATAGCGAGTAATCGCGAGACCGTTACCTACGCCGTGACAATGACGCTGATACGGATCAGCATCATCTTGGCTGCCGCCTGGCTCGCTCACACGCCGTTACGCAGGAGAAATCCTCGCTATCGAATCCTGCTTTGGCGACTTACGGCGGTCAGTGTCCTTGCTGTCATTGTTGTCAGCCAGAATCCGTTTGCTTAACACTCCAGTTGCTGCCGCCATCTAGAACGAAAGTGGTGGAAGCCAGGCACTCAGAATCCATTCCATCTTCCACGAATACCGTGCGTTGCGCCAAGAAATTCAGATTCCCCCGGACCCACCGTCGGACGAGACCAAGTCACTCCAGAAGGAAGCAGGTTCACCGACTGCAGGCGATGATAATTGACTCTCCGGTCCGGCCCAAGTGACCGGTGAGTTAGCGATGACGGAAGAACCGCCGCCCATGAACCAAGCACTTGGCTTCGATCAAGCCGTTCCCAACGCAGGGGAAGATTCCCGAAATTCGCGTGATATTGTCCTCCGCGGTTTGGTCGCTATCTGGGCGATCGGGGCGTCTTACGCCGGGCTGCGGTGGATGGCTGGTTGGCTGTGGCTGGCTGCCGTCTATCGCAAGTCGAACGCCGTCCCACCGCACGTTGAGATGGAAAAACAAAGGGCCGCGGCAGCACTGGGCGTCGCTTGTCGAATTCGATTTCGCCACACTGAACAAATCCCGCTACCGTACAATTTCGGTGTATGGCGGTCACATATCTTGATACCGTCCCAGCAATGCCAGGTCGCCAACTGCCAAGAACTTAAGGCTGCTCTGGCGCACGAAGTGGCCCATTGCCGGGGAAATGACGTGCAATGGAATCACCTGCTAACAGCGATGGGGCCCTGTTGTGGTTTCATCCGCTTGTCTGGCGGATTCGGCTGGTTCATGCCGATGCGTGCGATGAGGTGTGCGATTCGATTGCAGCAGACTATTTGGGAGACGGCGGACTTTACGGTAGATTGCTCGCTGAACTGGCAATTCGGACGTCGGGACGCGAACACTTGGCGGCTCTTGCGATGGTTCGGCCGTCCCGCATCCGACACAGGATTCAGACCGTCCTTCGTAACCGACCGTGCGGACGTCTCCCGATTTGGCAAACAGCCGTCGTGTTCACGTTGAGCTGTCTGACGGTGTCGGCGATTGGCACGGTGGATGTTGGTCGATCCGACGAACTACCGCAAATCGACGGCGTGGCTACTTTCACCACTGGGGAATCGGGCACGGAGCAATTGGCCCCTTCACAGGATCTAAAGACGGCGTTGGCATCGGTCGGGGCGAACATCGAACAAATTGAAGATGGTTTTGTGAAATCGGTGGGCTTTAGCGAACCGCCACCAGCGGAATGGGCAGAACCGTTGACGCGATCGCCAACGGTCGAAGCGTGTTCAATTCAAAGCAGCCGTTCGAACCGGGAAGATCTTAGTATTCCTGCAAGTTGTTTCCTAATCTCAAGTCTCTTCGATTGTCCGATCCGAGGCTGTTGGAAGACGGACTTGAGACAATGAAATCGCTTTCGCACTTGAGAGCGTATCTTTACGCGGTGCGCAATTCGGGGATTCACTTTTGCTTTGCTGGCTGATCTTCCTCACCTGACATCACTTGAGCTTATTGCACCAACGTCACAGAAGATGGGATCGGCGAACATGTTGGCAGACTCACGGGGCTCGAGTCATTCACACTGTCCAACTTGGACTGGGGACGGGCTCGTCCGAACGAACCGCAGTTTTCTGACAAGGCGCTTGCGAGTTTGGCGGTCCTCGGGAATCTGCGTGTTTTGGATCTGGGGCACGGTACGTGTTTGTCAGACGAAGGTCTTGGGCATTTGAGCAGTCTCAAGCAACTGGAAACGCTGAGATTTAGTAGTTACGGATATCAATTGAGCGACGAAGGTTTGGTGCATATTGGCAAGCTGCCGAATCTCCGGTCACTTTCGATTGAGATAGATGTCGGCCGCGCCATAGCACTGCTCGCCCAATGCCGACGCGTCTGCGAGAGAGAATGCGGATCACGGATATTGGGCTCGGCCAACTCAGCAACAATACGAAACTCGAAAACTTGCATATTATGGGCGGCCACTTCTCGGACGCGGGCATGGCCACCTTTCGAATCTCGTTCACCTCAAGGAGTTGACTTTGTCGTTGGCTCCAATAGGTGACGTTGGTCTGAGCCATTTTCGCGACCTGGCCAATCTCGAGCATTTTCACTTTCCCAGTTTGGACGTCAGCGATAAGGGTGTCGAGCACATTGCCGGAATGAAGAAACTTCGACATCTGATCCTGTCAGGACACGGAATCACAGATGAAAGTATGCAGGTCATTGCCGGACTGACGTGTCTAAATTCTATTACCCTTCGTCGTGCGCGCTCACTGAGGCCGGCCTGGCACCGCTTGCCAGCTCACGGACCTCGAATCCGTGACAATGGATGGTGTCCGACTGCAGGGAGAATCGTTTGCCCGGTTGGGCAACTCGGTCGACCTTAAACGGCTAGATCTGCGAGGGAACTCCGTTACCAATAGCACTCTTCGGAGTCTCGAATCCACGCCGAATTTGGAGACTCTTTGGCTTCACGGCGCGAATGTATCAGATGAAGGCATGACCTACGTCGGCCAGTTGTCGAAACTCAAGACACTCAACTTAAGTCAAACGGGTGTCACCGATGATGGTCTTAGCCGGCTGACAAAGCTCTCCAATCTCACGCATTTGTTTCTTGGGCCGGGGCCAATTACGGACGTGGGGATGGAACACGTAGCGAAAATGACGGGTCTGACGACGTTGTTAGTCAGGGAATCGCACATCACATCGGACGGCATGGAGTCCATCGGGCACCTTGTCAATTTGGAGCATCTCACGGTGGATGATTCCGCAGAACTTGACGACGACGGCCTTGTACACTTGCGAGACTTGGAGCGGCTGCGATCTCTTCTCTTAAACAACACGGCCATTACGGGAACCGGGTTCGCCCACTTGGAGCGTCATCAGAACCTTCGCTGGATTTCCCTTTGGAACTGTCGCATCACCAATTCTGGGTTAGAGCAACTGGGCAGGATTGCCGGTCTCGAGCGGCTCAATCTGGCCGGCAACAATGTTTCTGATGAAGGAGTCAAGCATCTTGTCGGCCTGAAGAATCTGTTCGCGCACTTGACCTGCGACGAACGCTGGTCACAAGTGATGGCATTGACTATTTGAGCCGAATGCTGCCTGGCGCGAACGTTATCGCTCCGAGCAACCGTGACTCTCGCGACCAGTAACCTCGGCCAAATTGAACGGTGTTGCACGTGCGGTTGACAGGAAAGTAGTCATAATGCGTGCAAAACATCAATGCTCGAAAATGAATTCGCTGAACTTTTTGGAGAATGACATCTAGAGCATCTCCTGTTGGCAATGTTGTCCGCTGCCGCTTATTGCCGAGGCGTTGAAATTGAAGATCCAGAAAGCATCATCAGTCCTGAGGACGAGTCAGCGATTGCGGAACTGGCACAATTTGGGGTGAGAGTGCGTAGTCTTGCCGCCGGCAGTAGCAGTTTCGCCCAAGGGACGACGTACCCCAAGATCAGCGGGCCGTTGTCGGCTGAAGCAATCGCGTTACTAACAAGTTTTTCACGGATCGATGACGTAGACTGCAAGGCAGTTCGATCAAGGGCGACGATCTTGCGTTCCTGGCCAAAATGCCACAACTCGTGTCCCTTTATTTGGATAGCGATCAAGTGTCGCCGGAAGGAGTGGACACGATTGCGAAACTGCCGCGACTCGAAACGGTGGCTCTCTACGGTGAAGGCGTTGACGATGCCAGTATCGCGATGTTGGGACAAGTGCCCAACGTAGTGATTCTTTGGCTTCAAGGAACGCACGTGACGCAAGGCGGGCTCGAACATCTTGAGAATTACCGGCGTCTAGAGGCTTTGATGATCACGAACTTGGATTGGGAGCGGCGACACCCGGGTAATCCTCGATTCTCCGATGGTGCGTTGGTCCACCTGGCACGGGTCCCCAACCTCAAATTCCTGCGACTCAGCTTTGGAACACTCATTTCCAATGAAGGTCTACGGCAGCTCATCGATTTTCCAACGCTCGATTCGCTGGATATCCACAGCGACCAGATCACGGATGCCTTGCCCATATTGGAAAACTGACGCGACTGAAATCGATCTCGCTGGATGCCACGCAACGCAACGGATTTTCTCACGATTCACCCTGGTCTCGAGGTGCACGCGTCCAGCTTCACTGATGCGGGGTTGGCGACCTCGGAGACCTGGATTCCCTTGAGAGGTTAAATATTCAAAATGGGCAGTTTTCCGATATCGGGATCGCCCACTTGTCACATCTGACGAACCTTAAGGAACTGTCGCTGATAGAGCTTCGGTGGGTGACGACGGCCTGCGGTACTTGGGACGACTGTCAAACCTAGAATGATTTACGTTCTTTGGATCGGAATTCACGGATGCGGGACTCAAACATCTAGCCGGCCTGACGAAATTGAAGTCACTGAGGCTTTCTGGGAGCCAAATCACCGATGATGGTCTCAAAGCAATAAGCGGTATGACGAACCTGACTGGACTTTCACTCCGCGGCACAGACGTATCGGATTAGGGACTGGTGCACTTAAGACCGTTGGCCAATTTGGAGTCATTGGGCCTTGATGGTGGCAGGGTCAGCGGCGCGGGCCTTGTCCATATTCGGGGATTGAAACATCTGGAGAGATTCGATGGCAGCGGCCCGACGCTGAATGATGAAGCTCTCGAGCATTTGGGGAGCTTCCTAACTGCGGATCTCTCTGGATGAATGGCTCAGGCATTTCTGACGCCGGCATGGTCCATCTTGAGAAAATGGCGGAGCTCGACACTCTCTCCTTGTGACGCACCGCGATCACCGACGTCGGGCTGAGTCACGTTAAGGGCCTCAACAAACTTCGGTTCCTACACCTCGGCGGCAGCGAAAACTTGACAGACGAAGGACTCAAGAGCTTTAAGGGACTTGAAGACCTCATGATGCTGACGGTGAGAGACGCACAGGTGAGAGGCGACGATTTGGAAAGCATCGGGTGTCTTTCGAACTTGAGGTCGCTGAAGATCACGGATTGCCCTGAATTCACGGACAAGGATTTCCAACAGCTGGAGGGATTGTTAAAGCTCGACAAGCTCGATTTCGGTCACACCAAGGTAACCGGAGAGGGATTTGTCTATCTCAAGAATGCCACTAAGATCAAACGAGTAACACTCTCCAGGTCTCACGTCGAAGATGCGGGTCTCGTTCAAATCGGCAAATTGGCAAGTCTCGAATACTTGAACCTGGCGGACAACTTGATTACCGACGCGGGTATCCAGCATCTTGCCGGGCTCAAGAATCTGTACCAACTGAGTCTCCGACAGACATTGGTCACCGAGGAGGGTGTCAATCGACTCAAACAGGCTCTTCCCGAGGCGGAGATCACCTATTGAATGAGAGCTCCCAAATCCAAATCAGTCTCTGGAAGGAAACTAGCCGCACCCGGATCCAGTTCCGCGACGGCATTGACATGGTGACAAAATGTGTCTCCATAGCGTTGAAACACGGTAAGACGGGGCCCTGCGGCCGCACAATGCAACCGGATTCCACGTTGGGGGGACGGGGGAATTGGCTCAGTTTCTGTCACACCCTTGGTTTTTCCGACGGTACTGCCATCCAAATCGCGGAGAAAACTTGACATCACTTACAGTTGTAGGTACATTGCTTACGATACGTAAGTGAAAGGGAGTGCCATGCCGAAAAAGAAACCGAAGCAGACTCCGCCCCTCTCGGGGCGCAACGGGAGATCATGGGATATGATTGGAAACGGGGTGAGGCAAGTGTCGGACAAGTTTGGCGAACTTTGTCGACTCGCCCGGCGGTACGCGAAATACCGTGCTCACGTTGATCACGCGTCTGGCGGACAAGGGTTGGCTCTATTCCCGCGGCGTGAAGCCAACGCGTACCATTACAAACCGGCTTTCCCCAAGGAAAGGGCTCAGGCGGAAGAGGTCCGCCGCCTGGTCGACAATGGTTCAACGGGTCTGCCGAAGGTCTCGTGATGACGTTACTCAGGGTGGCGGACTGTCGTCAGAAGAAACACAGCGGATTCGCAAAATGATTGCGGCAAAACGCAAGACCGGAAAGTGATACGCATGACCATGCTGCTGCGATTGTGTCCCAGCGACGTCTACGTGGCCTGGCTGGTGAGCATGCTGTTGCAGGCGACCACGGTGTTAGCCATCGCCTGGTTCCTTACTCGGTTGCTGGGCCGGCGGAATCCCGCAGCGCAATACGCCACGTGGCTCGTGTGCTCGCTCTGCTGGTACTCAGTCCGTTCACGGGCTACCTGACAATCCGAAGCAGAATCTCACTGGGTATTCGTCGTTGCCACCTGCCAGCGTCTTCCCAGAATCCGGGGAATCGACGCTGGTCGATTGGCCATCGGCCGAGAATGCGTGGGGCCCCTCCTACGATCCGCCGTTCGACGGTCCCTTCCAGCCACGGCTCGACGATGAGGCCTTTGCCTCCCTGGGCTAATTCTCGGAAGTGCCTCCACTTCCGATATCCGAATCGACCCAAGAGAAGACTGCCCTGAGTCCGCCACCAACACCATGGTCTTCCATGGATTATCTTCGAGTGGCAGCGGGGATCCTTTCGTTATTCTGGGCCGCGGGAATCGTCTTGCTGGGCGACGCTTGCTTGGAGAGCACGCGGATTGTCGTTGTCGCTGTGCAGGACCCGCCCGCTGGACAATCCCCCGCTGGAATACCTGTTGGAGAACATCTGCCAGAACATGGGCCTCGAGAACGTCCCGCAGTTGCGAGATGGGAATCGCCCGGGCGCGCGATTGGCCCCGGTAACCGTCGGTCTGTTTCGCCCGTCGATCGTTCTGTCGCCCGACATTGTGACGAACGTACCCGTTCGATCGCTTGCGCGAAACGCATTGGTGCACGAATCTGTGCATGTAAAACGCCATGACTTGTTTATTGCGGTGATTCAGCGAGTGGCCGTCATTGGCTTCTGGCCGCATCCGCTGGTCTGGTTGATGGACCGAGGGCTGTCGCGGGCCCGTGAAGAAGTGTGTGACAACTACGTACTGCGAGAATCCGACTGCACCAGTTACGCCGAGACGTTGGTCGGCATTTCCGAGCGTCTCGAGCCATCCAAGGTGAACCTGGCGCAGCTCGGGCTATTCGAGTGGCCCTGGAAACTCGAGCAGCGTATTGCCGGGCTGTTGGATTCCCGCCGCATTCTACTGACACGAATTCGTCCTGCGCGTGCGGTGGTTCTCTGCACGGTACTGTTGGCTGCCGTGACCATCTCTGGGGGTATGGCCTATTGGTCGCCGAGCTGTCGCCCTCGGACGCGAACGTCGAATCGCTTGCGGCGAGCGAAGACCCACCCGCTGAAGAGGATCCCGAGGGTGAGAAAAGAGATGAGGAGCTGGTGACCAGACTAGGGCTGCAAGGGATGCAATCTCGCGATGACCGACGCATCAATGCCGTTGCACTTCAAGATAGAAAAGCTCCTACTTCAGAGCTCGTAAAAGGAACTTCGAAAGCTGCCAGCACTTGATGGCCTGAGCCTGACTACGGAAAACACGACGGACAGTGATCTGGTGCTGCTCAAAGACCTCCCAGGCATAGAACAACTTTGGCTGGAGCAAGCCACATCACTTCCAGGGGCGTTCGTAACTTGAAGAGCTTGCTGAATTTGAAGACGGTTCGGATTTCTGGCCCGGGAATGACGGACGACGTTTTGGAACTGCTGGTGGAAGTGCCTCAAGTGGAGTATGTGGGTCTTTCTGGTTCCGACGTCACACGAGAGGGGTTAAACTCCTCAAACGCCTCCCCCATTTGAAAGGTGTGATGTTTCAACAATTTGCACCCGAAAACCAGTGCCCGGGCGAATGCCGGATCACCGACGAAGAGCTGAAAATCCTCACGGAAATCAAAACGCTCAGGTCCATAAACCTTGGCCGAGGTTGCGAAGTATCGGACCGTGGAATGGCAATCATTGGCACGCTGCCATTGCTTGAAGAACTCACTATTCGGCGAGGCATTATCACCGACGCTGGTCTGGCTCATCTGAAACCGCTCACTCACCTGAAGACACTCTCCCTTTCCGAGTGCATGTGGTTCACTGACGCGGGACTGGCACATCTCGAGGGGCTCATCAAGCTTGAACATCTTGAGCTATCCAACGGCCGATTCACGGACGCGGGCATGGTCCACCTGAGCCCACTGCAGCAATTGACATACTTGAGTCTTAATAAGGCGGAGCTGTCTCATGTTGGGTTGTCACACCTGCGCCCGCTCAAGCAACTCAAGAGGATGTTCTTTGTTGGAATGCCGTATGACGATGCAGGACTTGAGCATGTCGGACAACTCCTGCTCTTGTATCTCTCTTCCTTACTGGCGATGCGATTACCGATACCGGACTTGAACATCTCGAAGAACCTGACGAACCTCGAGCACCTCAACATTCGCAGCACGGGCATCACAGGTGCGGGGATGGTCCACTTGGCAGGGATGCAGAGTCTTCCGCAACCTCAGCCTTACGGATAGCGCAGTCGGGAACGCTGCGATGGATAGGCCTGGCATCGCTTCTCCGAGCTGCAAAACCTCGATATCAAGGACACGAACGTCGGTGATGAGGGCCTGAGCAGTGCTTTGGTTCTTCGGAGCTCTGCGCGTCTTGAGCTAAGCGGCCACGCGGTCTCCGCTACGAGGCGACTTACTTACGTAGTGCAGGCTGCCGAAACTCACGTCCGCATTAACTCTTCCCAGTGCCAATATAAGCGATTCGGGTTTGCAGTATCTGAAGCCCTATCCGAACTTAAACGCTTTCGGCTATCACTGCGAGATTCTGTGACAGAACAGGCGGTATGCGCGAGCTGCGAGAAACCCGCCAAATTGCAGGATACACTTTGACTCCGGGGCCGTCTGTCCGACGCCCACGAGTGATCTTGGATGGAAGTTTGCCCTGGGACTTTCAACGAGGCGTTGCACCGCCTCCCCGACGCCCCACCGACAAACCTTTTCCGCCCGTGAAGCAGCCTCTGCGTCGCCAAACCGACCGAGACAACTTAGCAAACACGCCTTCCCCCCCCCCCCCCCCCCCCCCCCCCCC
>CAVYFC010000020.1:0-4635 GCA_963767665.1 Pirellulaceae bacterium | reverse complement strand
CTGTGGGCAAAAGGCCGTTCCTGGTCAAGATCAAGCAATAATGCGAAAAGATTCCCCTCGGCAAGCCTGATCGGTTGATCGAGGTCGCCGAGGGGTGTACTCCATATGGTGTTCAACGCCAATGGAGTACTCCACGATGTATCATGAATTGTTTGCTGACGCCACCTTCTGGACGTTTCTTTTTTCGATTGATCAGGATCTTGCCAAGGCATCGCGGGACAAGCAGTGTCCATCGTGCGGTTGCCGCTTGCACTGCGCCGACTATCCCCGCAAGCCTCGTGGTGCTCGTAATCTTCCAGATGAGTACCGCCGACGGCTGAGTTTCTGCTGTGCGCGGGACGGATGCCGAAAGCGGGTAACACCACCGTCGGTGCGATTTCTCGGTCGCAAGGTCTATCTCGGGGCCGTCGTCATTCTCGTTTCGGCCATGCGACAAGGCCCTTCGCCGCGACGTGTCCGTGAACTGACCAAGTTGTTTGGTGTCTCTCGCGACACCATCTATCGCTGGCGAGAGTTTTGGAACGAACATTTCTCCAAAACCACATTCTGGAAATTGGCTCGCGCACGTTTGGTGCCCGTCTTCGAAATCACGGAGTTTCCCCGATCGCTCTTGGAGGTCTTCGTCAGCAGCGAGGATGACCGGGATGGGTGGTCCAAGCTGCTGCTCTTTCTCGCTCCGATATCGATCACAAAAGGCTTGGCGATCAAGGTTTCCGAAGATTCTGGAAAACCCGCAGAAGATGCCGATCGTCGGCCCTGATCAACTTCCTTAAGGTCTCAACATCGTTACTTCACTGGCGTGTTTTTTTGTGAGGAGATGTGATGACCGAAAAACCATCCACCACTTGTCTGGGCCCGCTTTCGATTCTCGGTGATTGGCTCGCTGTTAAGCGCTCCCCCTCCGCGCGGAGAGCTCAAGGCGGCCATCGAAGCACTTGCCGAGAAAGTCTGGACCCATCCGGTCAGCGGGCAGAACGTGCAGTACACGGCCACGACCATCGAAGGTTGGTACTACAAGGCGAAGAACGCTCAGGACGATCCTGTTAGCGCGCTTGCAGCGTGCCGTCCGCAAAGACGCGGGCCGAAAGTCCGCTTGCTCCGAGACTGGCTGAGCTTCTTGGCCAACAGTACCGCGATCATCCGCATTGGACGTACCAACTCCACTATGACAACCTGGCAAGTGCCGTGAAGGCCGATCCTGCGTTGCGCCGCTCTGCTCCTACTCGACCGTCAAACGTTTCATGCAGGCCAATGGCATGGTGCGCAAGCGGCGAGCCGCCGAAAGGGCGTCCGGGCGAAGTGCGTGCCAGGCAACGTCGTGAGAACCGCGAAATTCGCAGCTATGAATCGGAGTATCCCGGTTCCCTGTGGCATCTCGACTTCCATCACGGGTCACTCCGCGTGATTACCGGACAAGGGCCAGCTGGCAGCGACCGATCGCGCTGGGGATCTTGGATGACCACTCGCGGTTGTGCTGCCATCTGCAGTGGTATCTCTCGGAGACCGCGGAGGATCTGGTCCATGGATTCTCGCAGGCGATTCAGAAGCGTGGACTTCCCCGCGCTCTGATGACGGACAACGGCGCGGCAATGATCGCCGACGAGTTCACCGAAGGTCTCTCAGTCTCTGGGTATCCTCCACGAGAAAACGCTTCCGTATAGTCCGCATCAAAACGGCAAGCAGGAGCGGCTATGGGGCACGATGGAGGGACGCTTGATGGAGATGCTCGAGGGTGTCGAGCTGACCCTCGACTTCCTCAACCAAGCGACCCAGGCCTGGATGGAAATCGAGTACAACCGCGCGGTGCATCGTGAACTGGGCGTATCGCCCGTCGAGCGTTTCAGCAAGTCTCCGGATGTGCTGCGTTCGAGCCCTTCCAGTCAGGGACTCCGCGAAGCGTTTCGGCTGCGTACCACCAGGACTCAGCGAAAAAGCGATGGAACGATTTCGCTCGACGGAGTGCGTTTCGAGATCCCCTCGCGATACCGCCACTTCCGTAAAGTGGTCGTGCGCTATGCCCGCTGGGATCTTGGCGGCGTTGACCTGATCGACCCACGGAACGGCACTGTTCTGGCGTCGCCTCTATCCGCTCGACGCAGCGGCAAATGCCGACGGCCGCCGCAAGACCATCGATCCCGACCGCGCACCAAACGATGACGACGACGGGACAGCAGCCAATGGCACCGCCATGCCGACGGCGGACGGCCCGGACAAACCGTTGCCCCCGCTGCTTGAGGCGGATTCTTGACGAGTATTCCGCCAGCGGCACACCGCCGGCCTATCTCCCGAAACATCCCAAGAAAGGAACCAACTGATGAACGCCAAGAAACTGTTATCGCTGTGGGGCCTGAAGTGGAACCCGTTTTCGCCCGAACTGCCCAGTGACGGCTTGCTCGTGACACCGCAAATCGAAAGCTTTGCCTGGCGCGTGGAACAACTCGTCCAGGAAGGAGGTTTCGCGCTTGATCTGTGGGGAATCAGGCACGGGCAAGTCGGTGGCCCTGCGGATCGTCGCCGAACGACTCGCCTCGGTGCGGGACGTTGTCGTAGGCGTTTTGGAACGCCCTCAATCCAAGAACGCCGACTTTTATCGTGAGCTGGGAGATATCTTCTCGGTGAAGTTGAGTCCCTCCAATCGTTGGGGCGGCTTCAAGTCGCTGCGTGAAAAATGGAAAGCGCACGTGGCATCCTCGCGGATCAAGCCCGTGCTCTTGATTGACGAAGCCCAAGAGATGGCCTCCGACGTGCTGAGCGAACTGAGAATTCTCTCAAGTGCCGACTTCGATGCCACATCGCTCTTGACGGTCGTCATGGCCGGCGATGGTCGTCTGCTGGAGCTCTTGCGGCATCCGGACTTGGTTCCCCTGAACACCAGGATTCGGACGCGGCTGAGCACAGAAGCGGCCACGCGCGACGAGCTGCTCGAGTTGTTGCAACACGCGCTGACCAAGGCCGGCAACGCGTCGTTGATGACCGAACAGTTGATGGACGCCCTGGTTGACCATTCGGCGGGCAATTACCGCCTGTTGATGACGATGTCGGCGGAACTCTTGGCCTATGGCTGTGCCCATGAAGTAAGCCAACTGGACGAAAAGTTCTACCTTGAGCTGTTTCACCCTAAGGGACGAACCTCGAAGAAGAAAGCGAGGGCTCTAGGATGATTGCCAACAACCATTCGTTACTCCCGGTCATTCGCGTTGCGGAGATCGTCGCCGAAGATGACTCACCTCGTTGGTTGATCGATCAGCTTTGGGGAGCAGCCGCCGTGGGCGTCATTGGCGGCGCGCCAAAATGCTCCAAGACCTGGCTGGCGTTGGATATGTCGCTCAGCGTCGCCACGGGCACGGCTTGCTTGGATCGCTATGATGTTCCCGAGCCGGGACCTGTGCTGATTTATCTGGCGGAAGACTCGTTGGCGATCGTGCGAGAACGTGTCGAGGGCATCGCCCGGCACCGTGGCCTTTCGCTCGATTCGGTTCCCCTTCACGTGATCACGGCTCCCGTGCTCCAGCTGGATCGTGAGCCACACCGCACGCAGCTCCGGGAAACAGCCAAACAGCTGCGTCCTCGGCTGCTCTTGCTCGATCCGTTGGTACGCCTTCATGGGATCGACGAGAACCACGCTGGAGAAGTTGCCGAATTGTTGGCTTACTTCCGTTCCCTGCAGCGGGAATTGGATCTCGCGGTCGTGTTGGTGCATCACACCCGCAAGAATGCGGCGGGAGGAGCCTCAGCCGGCTTGGGGTTGCGTGGTTCCAGCGACATCCATGCCTTCGGCGACTCGAATCTTTACCTGCGCCGAACGAGCGACCGCCTGATGCTATCGAGCGAACATCGCGCGGCGGCAGCGGCACGATCGATCTACCTCGAACTGGTCTGCCGCACCGGCAGATCAAACGCATCTGGCGGTGACGGGGGATGTCGGTGGGCAAAAGCGACGTGACGTTCAAGAACGAGCGTTGGAGCTGCTAACCGAGCACGGCGTGCTCACGCGGGCCAAGCTTCGCGAGCTGCTCGCGGTCAAGAATGAACGGCTCGGCGAGGCTCTGGAGTCACTCCAGCAAGCCGGCCGTATCCGCCGAACTCCGACCGGCTGGCAACCCATCCGCTGAGTTGTCCCACCTGCTTCAAACCGACCGTTCCCGTTCCCCATATAGAGAGAGGGAACGGAACGGTCGTTTCTTTTAACCATCAGAAGGCCTCAACCATGCCAGGCATCAACTTCCGACAGCTGCGTGACGAAATCCCCATGGTCCACGTACTCGACTTGCTCGGCTTCGAGTGTGTTCACCGTCGCGGGGAGCAATGGTACGGATACTGTCCGCTTCACGAATCCGAGTCAAAGCACCGAAGGGCCTTCTCGGTCAACGTGGCCAAGAACTGCTACTACTGCCACAGGTGCCACAGTCGCGGCGACCAATTCACGCTCTGGTCGGAAGCCACCAAGACGCCCATTCGTCCCGCGACAATCGAACTCTGTCGTCAGCTCCACTGCGACGTGCCGTGGATCGAAAGCTACTACATGCCACCACCGGAACGGAGATAGAAGAGGCCATCTGCACTTCCCCTGTCGAGCGACAATTACCCTCGATTATCGTGCACCAGACCCTCCTCGATTATCGTGCTCACTCATAA
>CAVYFC010000019.1:0-933514 GCA_963767665.1 Pirellulaceae bacterium | reverse complement strand
GTCGCAACTCTTCAATGAATTCAGGAACGATTTCGATGGCAAGGAGTTTTGCATCGGCACTCAACGAACGAAGTAAGGCTTTTGTCGTACCGCCTGTGCCGGGCCCAAGTTCGACGACGAGCGATGGAGCGCATTCTTTCACCAGCTTGGAAAGCCCATCCTCCAGCTCCCGTGAACTCGGAACCACGGACGCGACTTCTCGCGGCCGAGCAATCAGAGCACCAAGGAATGTTGTGACAGCACGAATCCAATCAACGACGTAATCGAGTGCATCAGCGGACCCGTTGGATTGCGTTTTCATAATGAAGCAGTTTCTTTAGATGAATGACTCCGGCCCATTTGGACATGGCTTGGCGAGCTGCTTTTTAATCAGTCGTTCATTTGGATCGGGCTAACGAAACTGGAGGGTTTGAGTGCAAGCACCGAACATTCCATGTGGTTTAGTATCGTTTCGGCCGTATTGCCCATGATCATGCCCGCTACTCCGCTGTGCGCAACGGTTCCCATGACGACGAGATCAACACCATTCTGCTGAATGAATGCCGAAATGCTCTCGGGAACTGCGCCCTTGATTAGGTGCACATTATCTGCGTCAACGCTGCTGTCGTGCCGAAGAAGGAACCTATCCAATCGCGTGGTGATTTCATGAAGGCGGGCTTTTACCATCGCCTCAAACTCATGCGAGTCCATCCGGTGTTTTAGAATCAATTCGTCATAGTCCCACCACGCGTGAGCGATCGAGAAAACGCCACCATGGTAATGGCTGATTGACTTAGCTAACTCGAATACTTTGTCGTTAAGTTCTGCATCGAGACTGTCATCGCTTGATGTATCGACGCAACCGAGCACATGCTGAAATTGGGGTTTGGTCGGCTCTACCAGCCAAACGGCACAGGGGCATTTGCGAAGCAATCGCATGCCAGTGTTGCCGAAGAATCCCTGCCGGCGACTCTCTTTTCCCTTGTTGACGCGAAGCACCAAATCGTGACTTTCCCGTATCACTTCTCGAATGATCTCCACCGACGTTTTTCCGTGCAGAACCTTTGCTTGAACGTCAACTCCTTTATCGCGGATCGTTGCAATCATTGCTTCGAGTTTCTCCTGCTTCTCTTGACTCATCAGCTCACGTACGTGTTCGTGATCTTTCATCGTCAGCCGAACGGTCCACGGAAACTCGGGAACAACGTCAACAATCTTCAGAGACGCGCCGTTGTGGGAAGCGATCTCCACCGCTTCGTCAACGATACGATGGCTGTCGAACCTGGTGTCAGTGGCGACCAGGATGTTTTTGAATCGTTCCATGGTGAATCGTCCTTCAGTGAGCGTCTGGGTAAAGGCTTGCGGGCAAGTTTTGTGCCAGTTATGAGTGCCTATCGAATTCGGCACGGATTTTGCGATCTTCACGGTCGCCGGGCCGCGGACGTAGCGATGGCCTCTAGAACTTGGAGACAAATGATGACCAAAGACGCACTCAACGAGCGTAGACAGGCTTTGGAGGATGAGTTTTTCCACCGAGTCGACGAGAAGCTCTTGACTTCTGCCGTAGTGGATCTTGCTAAAAATCCAGAGCTTGAGGGATCTTTAGCAAGATCCACTACGGAGCTTCGACGCATTCCCGCTTGGGCTGGTCGATTTTCATCAATCGCCGATTGCGATCAAGCGTGTCGGCGTGCCGCTGACAGGCAGCGTTGCTTCGGGCTGAAAGTCGGAAAGTGAGACGATCCCCAGCGTTGAGTCGGCCGGGTTGCTGATCACGACGCGGCGTCGACTTGGCAACACTGCCAGTTCGTGGTGCCCCGAGTGTCCCTCGATTTGATTGCGTCCGACGGGCAGCGTTTTGACTAATGCCGGGTCATTGAATTGGCCATCACCATCGGAATCCAAGTTGATCACCAACATGGTATCTGATTCCGGTAACGCTTTGTTTTCGCGAAACATGATCGCTAGGCTTTGCCCGCTTCGAGAGACGACTGTGGTCGGAGTCGTCAGAGAATCTCCTTCGGAAAGTTCAATGGGCAGCTCAGTCACCTCGGGTGAAACACTCGACGCATCAAGCACGCACAGCTTCGCATCGTCGCCTTTGCCGGAGACAAACAAGACGTGCTTGCCCAAGTTGGCAAATGCGCCGGTTCGCAGTGGTTTGTCGTTCGCGTCCTTTCCTAGCGACAGGTGCTGAACCACGACGGATTCTGGATCATCATCGACTTCTCGATCCGCTTCGACCCAACACACGCCATCGGCGGGCGCGAAGAATACTTTGCCGGAGTTCGTCGTCGCTCCGTGCAACATGCCTGTGGGACATTGGATCGAGTAGCGTTTGCCTTCGTTGTCACTAAGCCCCACCACATCGACTCGGCCGCAATCATCGCCTGCCGGAGCGATCCATGTCGCGTAGGCAACGCAGTCTTCCACCACCGCCAACGTGATGTGTCCGTTCCCTCCGTTATGGAACGTCGCGGTATGCTTAGCCGATCGAATTTGCGGTGCACTTGTGACAGTAAATCCGTTCTTCTTGTCGTTGGCTAAGACGATCGACGCGCCGTATCGGTAGACGTGCGCCGGATTGCCTTGATTGGCGTCGATGCGACTTTGCAGAACACTTGGCGAATGTTCCAGCCGCCAATGCGAGTGGTCGCCGTGCGACTCTTCGACCGCGCCCGATTCGATCGCGACCCAGCCGCTGCCGATGGTGCCGTCGGC
Organism: Pirellulaceae bacterium; assembly: GCA_963767665.1. Lineage (GTDB taxonomy): Bacteria > Planctomycetota > Planctomycetia > Pirellulales > Pirellulaceae > Rubripirellula. Next base: position 930,814 of record CAVYFC010000019.1, on the reverse strand, counting down.
GTGATCGTGGACGCCAACCACAATCAATCCCGCATCGGATTGCATTTGCACCAAATTCTGCTCAGCGATGTCGAGCATCGGGAAGCCTTCGATGGATTCTGCTTGGATCGACCAACCATCGGCGGACTTTTTCAAGTCGCCCCAGCGAACGGTTGCACCGGAGTCGTCTTGCCAGAAAAGCCGAGCGACCGTTCGACTTTGGGCGGAAACTTCCGTGGTCAGCAACGCAACCACGACGAAAAGAGAGGGCAGGAGTTTGATCATGGGAAGTTATCTTGTTTTGCGATGGAGGGATTGAATGGATCGAGGTGGAAGCTCGATCGACTGGGTTGAGTGTTGCGTCAGTGGTTTCAAACGCAGCGTCTTTGTAAACCGCTGCATCAACTGTGGATCCAGATCCAGCCACCTTCACTGACCGATTCCAGCGACACGAAGTACTCGGTCGGCTGCGGATTGGGCAAATTGACGAACCGGGCTTTCCCATCAGCGGACGTAATCGCCCGCGCGACGATCGGCCCGTTCTCGGATTCATGCAACTGCAGATGAACATTCGCGACGGGATCCGATTGATAGACCACCGTGATCGCGGGTGCGTCTTCGGGCGGTGGTGGCGACAACGCGTCACTGCAACCCGCAATCGTTCCGCAAATCAACGCAGCCATGGTTGCGACGAAGGTTTTCATCACGGCAACTCCACGACTTCACGACCATCACGCGAAAATAAAGCGTGATACAGATTGCGATCGGTCGAATCGGTCAGGAATTGAACGCTTCCGTCGAGCATGGCGTGCATGCTGCCGCCGGTGTGATACGAACGCGACGAATAGAAGCCGCGACCGTGAATCCCGATGTCGGGAATCCGGGAATTCGGCGTCATGTATCCATTGATCACGGTCGCGTAGGGCACGCCGCGAATCCACGACGCGCCTCGGTTGCCGCGATACGATGTGATCTTGGTAGGAAAGACGGTGTCCAGATCCGGGTTTTCGATCAGCACACCGCCATCAAGGAAGCCGGGATTCGGAGCGACGTTGCCGGACGTGCCGCCCCAGTTCGCGATTCGCCGATGCGGTCCATTGGGCGTCGGCTCGGTTAAGCCGCTGGTCTGGTCGCCCAGCACCGTTTCCGCCAGCAAGACGGTGTGGCTGGTGCCGTCGAGACAATCGCGGAAGCGTGCCCATGAATCCGTCCACACCATTCCATCGGTGCGATAACGGTCATCGTAATGAGTGTCCGTGCCGCTTCCGTAGCTGAACATGTAACTGAGGCCGGCGGAGTATCCTGACGTGCCGTCGTTGAAAGTGGTCGCAAACTTGGGATCACCAACATCGCTCGGGCAAAGGAACGTCGGCACCACTTTCTCGACGGCATCGCGGAGCTCAGGATTGAACCGTGCCCTCCACGGCGGACCGAGCAAAAGCGGTTTGTCAAAGTCGATCAGCTCGCTCAGCCCGGCTTGTTCGATGTGCGGCAAGATCCGAGCCTGAACGCTGTAGCTGCTCGATCCCGTCATTGCGGGAATTTTCTTGAACGCACTTTCGTAATTGTGAGTCGCCAGTGCGATCTGCTTCAGGTTGTTGCTGCATGACATTCGCCGCGCGGCCTCGCGTGCTGATTGGACGGCGGGTAACAGCAATCCGACAAGGATGCCGATGATGGCGATCACGACAAGCAGTTCAACGAGCGTGAACGCACAGCGGGTGTTGGTTGATTGGTGGGTGTTCATGGATTGAATCTGGATGGAATGATGGAAACGGTTCATCTGATGAAAAAGAGCCTCGCGTGCGGCGCGCACCGATCGACACGGTTTTGGTCGGACCGAGTGTCGCGCGAATACGCGCACGCACACGAAGCAAGACGATTCGATTCACCAGCACCATCGAACGCACCGATTCTTAATCGAATTCGGTCCCGTCAAGACATACCTTCAGCCACATTCACGATCGTGCGATGAGGCGGCAGGTCGCGCAGGGCGAATCAAACAGCGAAGAAAGGATCTACCGCAGGCGGGCCACGTAGAGGCGGCCAAGAGATGGATGGCCGAGCGAAGACCGTTGTCGATCGACAAACAGAAAGCTCACAAACGGGGTCAAAAACGAGGTCAGGACCATCATGTTCAACCACACCGCCCGGCGCGGCAAGCGACTGACAGATGTGACAAGTATCCGAATCGTGCGTCGGCCGCTGATCCGGATTTCGCTGATCTGGCTTTTCATCTTCGTCCGCACCCGTATCACAACCATGCGAATGGCAACCGCAGGAATGAACGATGGAACTGCAAGCGTCGCTTTCAACCGACGCCTGACCGCAGTGATCGTCGCAGGTCGCCACGTGCATCCAAGCCGGCGCATGCCCGAAAGCGATCACGCAGCACAGAATGCTCGTCAGGAAGGGTCGAACCAGCGAAGTCATCGTCGACGTTCGTACTTCAAAAGAATCGGTGAATTGCGAAATGGTCCGACCAAAGATCATCGCGTTCAATACGATCGCAGTTGACCATTGGTTCGTCAAGTTGCCGGAGAAAAAATGCAAGTAAAGTTTTGATGAAGCGGGTTCGATCACTAGAACTCTTCGATCACCACACGATCATTGCGTCCGGCCAAGGCTCGGAAAATTTCAATGTCCACCTCGGTCGGGATTCCGCGTGTGGAACCGTCCATCAGCAGGAAATGCGCACCGCCAAAATGCGGTCCCCAAAAACCGCCGGGACTACCCGTGGGTGAGTTCGGACCGCCGGAACGAACGTGAACGGTGACCATCGTGATCGCGGGGCGAACCGTGTCGCCAACCGCTTGCCCGCGTTGGCCAGCGATGTCACCCGAAAAAACCGTCTGACCGCCAGGGATCACGCCAGCCCATCCGTTGGGAGAAAACATGCTTGAACGTTCTCCCATTCCAATCGTATTCGAGGTGCCGTCGAGAATGTCTCTGTGCCGGATCGCTTTGTTGCGATGAAACATTCCATTGAACGGCAGTTCTTCATACCGTGCCAAGTAGCTGCCCGTCGGCCCGTTGCCCGTGGGGTCCGCGCCGCCCAGCAACCCGACGTAGCTCGTTGCCGCCAAGTCATCGATTCCAATCGTTGCTGGCCACACAGAAACCGGGTCCGTCCACGTATCACTGGGGCAACGGTAGCTCGGCACGGTCGCCGATCGTGCGGCCTGGTTCGCCGGGTCGGTGATCGGCAAGCTGAAATTGATTTGCTCGTACAGACCAGACTGTTCGATCTGCGGCAGCATCATCGCCAACGCGCTCCAGCCCGGTCCGATCTCAGGAACCGGATCGTTTCCGCCACCGGGCCAAGGGCCAGTGACCTCGGAAACGAATCCGGGCGGGAAAGTTCGGAAGGTCGATTCGTAGTTTTGAAGGGCCAATCCGATTTGTTTCAAGTTGTTCTTGCACTGCATCGATCGGGCTGCACTCCGTGCGGCTTGAACGGCCGGCAGCAGCATGCCGACCAGGATGCCAATGATGGCAATGACGACAAGCAGTTCGACGAGCGTAAACGCGGGTCGGCGGTGGGGCGACCCAACGGAAGATCGAACCAACGCGCGAACAGAAGAACGAACGGGCAAAACTGCCATGGATAGGGTCTCCAGCAAAGCGGGCACACGGAAAGATGGATCAGACCCCGGAACGTTCCGGAGCTAGGATCGGCGTGGCTTGCTAGAGGGCACGATGGCCCGTCGCTGGCTGCGTCGGCGCTGAAAATCGCTTGTTGCGAATCAATCTCAATTAGTATTTGCAGGGCCGCGAATTTCCGCAAGCCCGTAGTGAAAAATCTTTCAGTCCGTAAATTGCGGGCATGAAAACACTCAATCTTGCCAGACCCGACGACTGGAAGAACATGATTTGCCGCTGTTGATCACGCTGAAACGACCGATCCTGATGTCGACATCTTCGACCGCGAAGCCGTGTTCATCGAGCGTGTGCTGACTCCTGTGATCGCTCGCTTTCCCAACCTGCGAGTGGTCATTGAACATTTGACGACGAAGTATGCCGTTGAATTCATCAAGAGTGCTTCCACGCGGATCGCCGGGACCATCACGGCTCATCATCTCTTGTTGAATCGAACTGCCATGTTCGCCGGCGGCTTGCGACCGCACCTACGCCGAAGTCTTCGACGAGGCGGGCGCGCTCGACCGGTTGGAAGCGTTCGGCAGCTTTCATGGTGCCGACTTCTACGGCCTTCCGCGGAACAATCAGCGCATTACTCTGGAGAACACCCCTTGGCGCGTTGCGGAATCACTCCGCCTGGGCAGTGAGACGGTCATACCATTTCGGGGAGGTGAGACCGTGAATTGGCGATTGGCCGAAGTCGATCACGCCAGTCACCGGTCCCGATAGTTTGCGTGGCAGCGTCGACATGACTGTTCGAGCTGACCGAACCATTTGTCAGCTTGTGCCGAATCTTCCGCTTTCAATCCTGCGAGCAATCTGGTGGCACAGCTCTCGGCCTCGGCGAGCAACAACCTGAACTGCTTGTCGTCCTTGGTGCTCATCATTCTCCCAGCTTCCTGGAGTCGGTCTTTCAGCAACAATGCTTCCTGAATGGGCACAAGGTCCGGATGCTCGGAGAGAGTGCCCCAAGCTGACTTTCGAAAGAGTTTCAGGTTGTCGTAGGTGCGGTCGATCTGTGCCATTTCGTGGGCGAACGAGCTGACTTTTGCGACCTCAACAAGTACGGGGAGCTCGGCGTCTTCGGGTGGTGGCGTGTATGCCTCCACGTCCCGCCACAAGCCGGCGTAATTCCTATTTGTTCCGCCCCGCTCCAAAATTCTCAGCGATTCTTTGCCGTCCAAGGCTCCCGATGCAACACACGCGATCGCTGCGGCTGCGGGCCCACGGTGCTTGCCGTGATGACAGTGGATGTAGAACGGACCTTCGGCGTCGCGGACCAGGCGAGCCAGCATTTCGCCAGCTTCCTTCGGAATGCCGTCGTACCCGATCGGGATATGAACGTAGCGGAGACCGTATTTCGCGGCCGACGCGGTATTCGGCTTCAAGCCATCAACACTGACCACAGTCTTTATGCCCAACCGATACAGAATCCTGAACCCGTCGTCACCGTGCGGCTCGCTCCCGGAAAGAATCCGATCCGACACTCTCATCAAGTTGTTCAGTCCATCGTCGTTAGACTTGGCATGCTCCCTCGTAAGCGTCGTCACGACCGCCTCTTGACCCTGTGCAGGGTTCCCGACCCACATCATCGTGACAAGAGTCGCACTGATTCTGATAGACGAAATCACGTTTTGATTCACAGGCAGCAATGGGTTTTGCAAGTGGAAATCCAATTTTATCACAGTCATCGGCATGCTCACAGAGAACCAGCTCGGTGACAGCTCGGTGACCTCTTTCGGACTGGCTTGAAGCGCAGGGCTGTAAGGGTGTGTTGGTCATATCAAGCCTAGCAGATTTGCAGTTAAAACGTGTGATGAGCCAAGCCGACACACTTGCGTTTGACCCCTCATGGCTTTCGGGTAACGACCTTCTACCGCAAGATGAATAAGCATAGGATCAAATCCAGCCGGCAACACACGCGTCATAGCGATATGTATTGGTTACACGTTGTGCCTCGGTCGTGACCAACAGAAATTCATAATGGATTCGCGCCAGCCTGTGTGATACCGAGAACCCTTCGAGCCAGCCGATTCACGCGAGATGAATGGGAAACACTTGTGGTAACCGACCAACAGATCATCGATGCAGCCGCCGAGATTCGCAGGGGTGGCCTCGTCGCATTTCCGACCGAGACCGTTTACGGGTTGGGAGCCAGTGCGCTGAACGCAACGGCGGTTGCTGGGATCTTCGAAGTCAAAGGGCGGCCACGGTTCGACCCGCTCATCGTGCATGTCGCGGAACCTGGACAAGTCACAGACGTGGCCTTGTCCGTTCCTCCACTGGCGATGACGTTGATCGAGAAGTTTTGGCCAGGCCCGCTGTCGGTGGTGCTCGAAAAACAGCCTTGCGTCCCCGATATTGTCACCGCCGGATTGTCGAGTGTCGCGATCCGCTGCCCGGCTCATGATCTGGCAAGAAAATTGATCGAAGCTGCTGGCGTACCTGTCGCCGCCCCCAGCGCAAACCGATTCGGATCAGTTAGCCCGACAACAGCCGCCCATGTCATTGAACAATTTGGAGACGAATTGCCGATCGTACTCGACGATGGACCATGCCGCGTCGGAGTGGAATCGACCGTTGTATCATTCGTTGATTCGCCGGATGGTTGTCCGACCCTGTTGCGGCCCGGCGGGATCACGCTAGAAGCAATCGAAGACGTCGTTGGAAAAGTCAGAATCCGTATGCACCAAGAGTCGCGTCCCACGTCTCCTGGGCAACTGCTACGTCACTACTCACCCACGACACCACTGGTACTAGCGGCGGAAGACGAACATACAGCGGACGAGTTGAAAGGCAAACTGAAGGTAGGCTTGTTGAGCTTCTAGAAAGCAATTTTTCGGAGTGATCGTTTCGTCGCGATCGAGGTGCTTTCCGAACAAGGATGTCTGCGGGAAGCTGCGGTAAATCTTTTTGCCGCGATGAGACGCCTCGATGCAATGGGCTTGGACCTCATCGTCGCCCGCCCCGTTCCCGAAGTTGAACTGGGCCGCGCTATCATGGACCGCCTACGTCGCGCAGCAGCGCGATGAGCATCGATATCCCATTCGGGTCGTGTTCAATTTTTTCCAGCAAAGGCACGCGATTGATCGTTGCTATTTTTAAATCGTCTTCGAATCAGCGTCACCGGTAAAGCTTCACTGACCAGACAAACCCCGTTTCTCACAAGCAGGTACTACGCTGAAGCCGAAAGCGATTGAATCGATACTTATCGTTCTAACCGAGGATCCTACTACAAGTTACCGAAAACAAAATCTGAGCAGAGATTCTGTCGGCGTACGCCGCGCTCAGTGCTGCCTTCCCTCGAAAAATTTTCGATTGAGTAACGAAGCATCGTTCGCGGCATCGTCTTGGCATGTTTCTTTAAGAACTTCTCCAAGCGAGACTGATCGCGTTTCCCCATTTCACGAAGCATCCATCCGATCGCCTTATCTTCGCGAGCCAACTCACGAAGCGCTGATAGAACCTGCTTCGCCGTCATCTTAGCGAAGCCGAATACCTGCACGCTTCAGACCTTTGGCAACGAAGTCGAAAGCGTCGGCCAGCTTGTAGTCTTCGAGAACGTCAAAAAAGCACGCTAGCACTCGCTTGGTCTCAGCGACGTTGATCTTGACGCCTTGCGTGTCGGCTTTTCTCGCAACCTGATTGTAGATGTCGTTGAGCGTTGACGATTTCTTCTTGGCAGGCGTTTTCTTGACAACTGCTTTTGTTGCTTTCTTCTTGGCCACTTCGTGCCTCCATGTTGAAATGAAACGTTTTGTTACGAAGTGCTAGCTGTACATTCCATCTGCAATCCCGAACACAGAGGCGATGCTAAACGACACAAGCCAGCGTAATGCTGGCTTGTGTTTAGAAGGGTTTGGCGTGACTACGAAATTCAATCGTCATATATGCCTGGATAGCTCGGCCATTCGTCACCCCAGTCGCCGGGATGCACGACGGGATAATCCGGCATTCCAGGATAGGCTTCGCCAGGGTGACCCGGCGGCAAGTTGTCGGGAGCAGAGTAGCCAGGCGGAACGTGATAAGGATGGTCCGGCGGCAGTCGCGGCCAAACGTGAATCGGCGGCGGCGATTCAATCACGACCGGTTCTTCGGGCTGCGGTGGCCAAGGGAGATCATCGGGCCACCAGTCAGGACGCTCGTCGGTGGATGTATCGTCATCGGTACTTGAACCCTCAGGCGAATCGGGTGTAGTCGATGGTGATGGATTGCCCGGTGGATCGAATGGTGGAATAAAAGGATGCCATGGCGGCGGGATATTCCCTGCGAATGCTGACATGCTGATGGACGCGGACCAGTTCCCGGCGATACCGGTTTGGGCGCTGCTTGCACGCTTGCCGTTGCAAGGCGTCCTGATCGCCTGGGTTTGGTGGGCGGCAGTGAAGCGGCCAAGGATCGCGCAGGCGGCGGAGGACGCGTCGTGAACGAACTGGTGCAGGTGTTGTTGCTGACGACGATGGCGGGGGCGGCCATTCCGATCGGCGGTGCGATCGCGATGGTCGAGAAGATTTCGCCCCAATGGATTGAAGAAGAGTTTCGTCACAGCGTGATCGCGTTCGGCGGCGGCGTGTTGATCTCGGCCGTTGCCTTGGTGTTGGTGCCGGATGGTGTGAAAGAGTTGTCGCTGGGCTGGATCGTCACCGCCTTCGTTGCTGGCGCGATTGTGTTTTGGGGATTGGAGACGCTGCTGGCGCGGTCGAAGAGTTCGATCGCCCAGTTGGTAGCGATGCTGTCCGACTTCATTCCCGAGGCGATCGCACTGGGTGCTGCGTTCGCGCACGGCGAGAAAACCGGATTGTTGCTGGCGGTCTTGATCGCACTGCAAAACTTGCCCGAGGGATTTAATGCGTATCGCGAGCTGAATGCGACCGGGGACATCGGTGGCAAGAAACTCGTTTGGTTGCTGGCGGCTTGCATCCCGCTTGGTCCGCTGGCTGGGTGGGTCGGCTACGAGCATCTCGCGATTTACCCAAGAGTCGTCGGTTTCATCATGCTGTTTGCCGCCAGCGGGATTCTGTATTTGACGTTCCAAGATTTGGCACCTCAATCCAAGGTCAAGAACCAAAGGGCACCCGCGATCGGTGCCGTGCTCGGATTCTTACTCGGCGTCGTCGGCCAAGTCTTGCTCAACGGATAGTTCACATCGCGGCGCTCAATTGAGGCCGGAAGCCGGCAATTTGGCTTTCTCAGTGTCTCTAAATCACATGACCCGACAAACGGTGTTTGGGCTCCGTTTCGGTGGGTCGCTACGAACTTGGTGGCGGGAAACATCGTGATTTTCAGGGTCAAACGCGGTTCTCAACTGGACCGAAAGGGAGGTCGCTACGGCTCCTAACCCAAACCGGCTAAGACACAGAGAACGTAAGAATTCTGGCCCAAAAACCGAAATCCGGCCGCGAGTGCCGGCCAGAGTGTTCTCAGGATTCTGAGACGACAGAGAAACCACCGCCACGAACATCGACGCAAGTGGTTGCGGGATAACGGGATAAAACGAAAAAAGCCGACGTGGGAGCCACGTCGGCTTTTCGTTTACCGTTGGGTCGGAAAGTGTTCCAACCTTTCAGAGAAGTTGCGGGAGCCGGATTCGAACCGACGACCTCGAGGTTATGAGCCTCGCGAGCTACCGGGCTGCTCCATCCCGCGGTGTTTTTGTGAAGTCTCAAAGTGTTATCGGCAAAGGGCTCCGAGGTGTCAAGGGTCTGTCACCCTTCCTTTCTGATTCGATACGAGATTCATTGCCCCATCGACGATGGCAGCGATTGTGACGAAGGGTGGTGGTAAAGCACTCAGTGAGGGAGGGAGCCACTCGTGTCGAACGATCATGCCAGCGAGTTTTCGCCACTTTGCACGACTCCCTCCGTCAAATCATTCGCATTGGATTGGAAATCCCCTTATTCTATAAAGACGTGATGCTAGGAGTTCCGGAGCCCATCTCCGCCGGCTCCCTTGCCGACCGATCCGTTTGCTTCTTTCATATCTTTTCCATTCCGGTTTCGCTTTCACGCTTGGCCTCAGCTGTCTCACGGGGATCAATCGAGCAACCGATGTCACATGCCGATTCTCATCGCAACTCGCCCGCTGCTGAGACAGGTGCCTCGGCCGTGCCACCGGTGCATGGCGGGCCTCCCGTTGCCCCCTCGCCTCCCAATGCCAAGGGTTCGAAACCTGCGGCTGTCTCGCCCATCGCGCCCCCGGTGCCGCCCCCGCCGGTCAACTCACCCGTGAACCAGCCCGCTCCGACCCGAGAGGCTCCGGTCCCCCCACCTCCCCCGCCGCGATCCACTCTCCCGCCTGTTCGACCGGCCCCCGAACCGAAAGTCGCCAGTGGTGTCGGCTCGGCAAAGGGCCTCCGATGGCGTGGCGAGCTGGTCGGCGTCAATGGACAGGAGAACAGCAAAGCAAATCGCTCGGCTGCCCCTGCCGCCGACGGTGCTCCGGCGTCGGACGGCGACGAACCAGCGGTCAAGGACCAAGTCACTCGTGATGCCCCTCCTTGGCTCGTGAGTCTTGTGCTTCACTTGGTTCTCCTCTTGGTGCTGGCATTGATCACCACACCGGCGGGTACAAGTATCGGCCGTGTGGTGTTGAGCATTGGTCAAAGCGATCAAGAAACGCCCTCGGAGCTCACCGAGTTTTCGATCGCGTCGGACGACATGCTCAACGATGCGGAGATGATCCAGGACGCGGAAGCCGAAGTGGACCTCTCGAAGGTGTTCGAGACGTTCGAGGTTGACGAGATCGAAGAGATCAAACCGATCGAGATCGGTGCTGGTCCTGAATTGGCCGTCGGTGCGTCCGATGTTCGAGGGACGATCGGGCGCGATGAAGAAGGCGCTGCTAGAGATCTACGGGGGAACGCCGGAAACCCAAGAAGCCGTTCGGCGTGGCTTGGAATGGCTGAAGCGAAATCAGCTTCGCAAGGGTGGCTGGAGCATGAGGGGGCCGTTCAAAGACGGTGCGTTGACCGAGAACGAAGCGGCAGCAACGGCGATGGCCCTGCTCGCATTTTTGGGCGATGGGCACACGCACCTCAGCGGCGACTACAAGACAGAAGTGGAAAAGGGAATCAAGTACCTGGTCGGTATGCAGGATCGCAACGGCTTCTTCGCCAGGTCGTCTCGTAGCCACGAAAAGATGTACGCTCAAGCACAGGCGACGATTGCGATCTGTGAACTCTATGGCATGACCAAGGATTCCTGGCTTCGTGACCGGGCCCAGCTTGCGCTCGACTTTGCCATGAAGGCCCAATCGGAACAGGGCGGATGGAGATATGAGCCCAATTTCGATTCCGACACCAGCGTGACGGGTTGGTTTGTGATGGCGTTGGAGAGTGGCCGAGCCGCTGGACTCGAAGTCAATATCTCCGTGCTACTCAAGGTCAACGACTACCTCGATACCGCCTCGTCGTTCGATGGGGCAGGCTATGGATACCAGGCCCGCACCGATCCCACCCCTGCCATGACCGCAGAGGGATTGCTGTGCCGTCAATACATCACCTGGCAGCGCAGTCATCCGCCCTTGAAGCATGGCATCGATGCTCTGCTGTTGGACGCACCCTTTGATCTGTCGGATCGCGATGTCTATTACTGGTACTACGCCACACAGGTCCTCCATCACTATGGTGGATCGCCTTGGCGTGAGTGGAACAGCAAGATGAGCGTCCAGCTCCCCAAGGCCCAGGTCAGAGGGGAGGGTGAGGATGGAAGCTGGGCCCCGCAAATGGATCGCTGGGGACGTAACTCGGGTCGCCTCTACACAACCTGCTTGTCGCTGTATTGCCTTGAGGTTTATTACCGGCACATGCCGCTGTACAAGGCCGACGGCGAGCAGATTCGCTGAGTCGTTTGGGCTTCGCGACAGGTAGGTCCGCATTTCTGATGCGGATATCTGCAGCTTTGCTGCGTTTTGTACGAGTCTCGGAGAGACTCGCCTACGGTAGGTCCTGGGTTCGAACGGCTTTGTTTCTATTTTGACGCCAGGCGGCGGCGAGGGCGAAAAGGGTGATCAGTGCGCAGATTCTTGCTGGCCAGTCGCCGATCCGTACGTACAGGCTCGCGCGACGATCCTGCTGTGGGGTCGCAAACAAAACGCCGCTCGAACCCGTCTCCAGTTGCTCGCGGATCTGGCCCCGACTATCGATCCAAACCGTTGGCCCGTTGTTGGCTGCGGATAAAATCGGGCGGCGGCAACCAACGGCAACGAGCTGAGCGCAGCGCCGGTGATGATCGATCACGCTGGAGTTATCGAACCAGCCATCGTTGGTGATCGTCACGATCACGTCCGCAGCGCCGCCATCGCGATTCAGCTCGCGAAGCTGATTCACCGTGACTCGCTCAACGGCCGTTTCAATGCAGACGTTGGGTGAGACCGAGACGTCGCCCAGCTCAAAACGTTTTGGGCCGGGGCCGGTTTTCAGCCCCAGCTCCGGAGGCACCAGCGATCGGAGCAGTGGAATGTGCGGCAGAATCGGGACGTATTCGCCAAACATGACCAGATGTGTTTTTCCATACCAGTCCTCGACCGTTCCATCGGGACGGATGCTGATCACACCACAGTAGACCTCGGGCGTTTGGCGATAGTGGACGACTCCCGAGCCCACGATCAGATGCGGTGCGGGACGGTTGGGCTGCTCGGCCCGGAAAGCGTCAAGCAAATAGCCCTGCGCGTTGCAGGAAGTACTCGCGGCTCTCGCCGACCCGCGCTGAAGGTCCTCAGCGGTCATCGATGGCGCTTGTGGGGCGACACTCGGAGGTGCTGCGGCATCTTCATCAGCGATCATCCAGGGATTGCCGCCGGTGAACATCGATTCGGGCCAGACGATCGCGACGACAGGCTCGCTGGCGTTGCGAATCGCAAGGATCGAATCGTTCGCATAGGACCGAAACATTTCGACTTCGCGCCCGATCGCCTGGGCATACTCCACCGGTTCGCTGCGTTGGACCAAGGCGAACGTGCCGAGCGACTTGCCCAAGGGCCTCTCCAGTGTGATCCGTCCATACAACAGACTGGCGCCAAGCAGAGTTGCCGCTGCCGCGACGTCCAGAGAAAAGCCTTCGCCCAGAGACCGAGCGCGAATTGCCATGGCGATCTGAAAGAGGGCCACGTTGACCACGGCGAGTACAAACGAAACCCCATAAGTCCCAAACAAATCTGCGATCTGAATCAGGATTGGAACATCGGCAAGCGTGTGTCCTAGCATGCAGGCCGAGATCCCGGTCAGTATGTACCCGCGCAGACACTCCTGGCCTGTCCAGGCAATCGCGACCGCAAGGAACAAAGGGAACCGATGGGCAACCAGCCAGCGGGCCGCTACCAGAAAGACCAGCAGATACATCGCGAGATAGGAGGCCAGGGCGACCCAGCAAAAATACATCGCCCAGTGCGCATGCCGAAGGCCTTGCAGCGATAGCAGCCAATAAACGGTCGCAATCGCCCAGATCAGCAAGTAGCCGCGTTTTGGGATCGACTGGGGTCGCTTCACCAGGTACACCAGCGGCACCAGTGCAATCATCGCCAATGGCCACAGGCCCCAAGGTGGTTGGGCCATCCATTGCAGCGCGATCGACAACCCCGCCGCCAATGCGATGGTTCGCAGAAAAGTCCGATGCCGTGTCTCGTCGTCGTTCATCGCCGAGATCTTACGAGGAATCTGCTGGCGATGGAATTGAAGTTTCAGTGGGTGCTGGGGCCCAGTAGCAGGTGACGCCCTGGGTGAGCGTTTAGAATGGGAGCGTCGGGTTCCGAGTCCGGCGCCGCGAACCGAGTCCAAAGTCTCTCCTTCTTGATTTAGCCTCCGATGCCTCCTTTTGAGTTCTTAGGACCCTACCGAATTGGCGAAACACTAGGTCGCGGTGGCATGGGGACCGTGTATCGAGCGGTTCATGAAACGACCAAGGAACCGGTTGCGGTCAAACTGATTGCGGCCCATGTGGCCGATGAACCTCGGTTTCGCCGCCGCTTCGATGCCGAGGTCAAGACGCTCCAACGACTTCGTCACGAAGGCATCGTGCGGCTCATCGGTTTTGGCGAGGAAGAGGGCCAGCTGTTCTACTCCATGGAATTGGTGGAGGGCGAGCCGCTCCAAGCTCGCATCAAGCGCGACAAGAGGATGAGCTGGCAAAAAACGCTCGACATCGCCATCGAGGTTTGTTCAGCGCTCAAGCATGCCCACGATATTGGAGTCATTCATCGCGATCTCAAGCCTGCAAATCTGATCTTGACGAAGAATGACCACCCCAAGCTCGTCGATTTTGGGATTGCGAAAATCTTTGGTGACGGCGACCACACCTTGGTAGGATCGGTACTCGGTACGGCCGACTACATGGCACCTGAGCAGACCACGAGTTCCGGGATCACGGTCCGAACGGATCTCTACGCGCTGGGCAGTCTGATGTACGCGATGTTGGCAGGCCGACCTCCCTTCAGTGGCAAGAGCACAACGGAGGTGATCGAGTCTCTCAAACGAGATCGCCCCATTCCGCTGGACGTGATCAATCCAGACCTACCCGAGGCGCTCGTCGACTTGGTGCATCAACTGCTCGAAAAGGATCCCGCGGATCGACCTCCCACGGCATTGGCCGTGATGAATCGTCTGAAGGCGATGCGAGCGGGATTGCAGCGAGCACAAACGTTACTCTCGGAGGGATCGCCCACCGAAATCGGGCCCGTTGAAAATGCCACATCGGATACCGACCCCGCCGGAATCAAACGCGACAGAAACCGTCGCTCCCACGTGAACGATGATCCGACAATCATCCCTCCGGCGTCCCATTCCGAAACGGATTCGGGTCAGGCCGGGATCGAGTCGCTCGGTGAAAGACGGTCGGCTCATGCAACCACACCCACTGTCCTATCTGACACGCGTAAGAGCAAAACGATTCCGCCGGGCGGTAACGAGAAGGGACCAAAAAGCAACAAGACTCATTTTCAAACCGTTTCCGATCAGTCTCCGGCAACGAGCGTCTTCGGCAAGCCAAGCGACGCCAAGAGCATCTGGTCCCACTGGCTCGGTATCTCCATCATGCTGGTCGCCCTCTTTCTGGGTGTGGCCATTTTCTTCAAGGCGATGCGACCGCCAACTGCAGATCAGCTTTATCTCACGGCGACGCAAGCAGAGGACAACGGTGCCAGGAGAGCGTTCCTGAAACGGTTTCCCGAGGATCCTCGCGTCGTGGAAGTGCGTGATCTCTACATGGCCGACCAGTCTCGCGCCGCCTTGAAACGACTTTCCACCCAAACCAAGCTGGGAATCAAGCCGCTGCTCGCTGCCGAAGAAGGGTTCGTGGCTGCCATGCAGGGCCGTGAGCAATCGCCGCGCGAAGCCATTGATCGATTGCAACAGTGGCTGAACGTTTTTGACAATACCACCAATCGTGACGACAACAATTTGAAGGCACTGATCGAACTGGCGGAGTACGAACAGGCAAGACTCGCGCGGCTCGATCCTTCCGGCCAGCTCGATCCACGGGTGATCGAACTGATGCAAGAAATTGAAACGGCCGAGGCGCTCAACCGATCTGGAGGAGGCGCGCAAGCGACTGCAGGGACTGATCGAGACGTTCCAGGACAAGACCTGGGCCGTCCCGGCTGTGGAGCGAGCCCGCAAAGCAATCGAGCCGACCCAGTCGCTTTGACCAATACTCAAAGGAAGGTTGATGACGGAGCTTTGCAGGGAGCGAGTTTTGCAGTGGCTGTGGGATTCAGCCGACCGCGGTGCGTCTGATTTGCACCTCGTCGCTGGCTATCCTCCGATCCGCCGAGAACATGGTGAGCTGATCCCGCTTCAAGAGGAAGAGCTGGACGCGATCGTTGTGCGTGATACACTGCGCGCGATCTGCCCAGCCCGGAAGTTTGAAGACTTTGAACGCCATCGTAATCTTGATTTTGCTTTGGAGCTCGATCGCCAAACGACAACCGTCGACGCGCCGAACCCGACAGCGATTCCGTGTCAATTTCTTTTACAGCGGCGAGCACCCGGGCGCCTGCATACGGGTGATACCGGCGGTCATCCCCGATTTCACCTGGACCAATTTCCCCCTCGAGATCGCCAACAAGATCGTCTCGTTTCGAAATGGACTGGTGATTTTCTCCGGGGTCACTGGATCGGGTAAGACGACTTCGATGGCGATGATGATCAAGCGGTTGATCGATCAAGGAGGGATGCGGGTTGTCACCGTGGAAGACCCGATCGAATATCGCTTTCCACGTTCGAGCTCTTCGCTGATTTCGCAACGCGAAGTGGGGCGCGACGTGGGGTCCTTTGCGGAAGGTCTGAAGTACGCCATGCGACAGGATCCCGACATCATTCTCGTTGGCGAGATTCGTGACCAGGAAACGGCTCGGATGGCGTTGAGTGCGGCGGAGACCGGACACCTGGTGCTGACCACCCTCCACACGCGTGACGCCAAAGGGGCAGTGACGCGAATGATTGATCTCTTTCCAACCAAGAATCACAGCGAGTCCTGTTCGATGCTGTCGATTGGGTTGTGCGCCGTGATCAGCCAACACCTCCTTCCCAGCATCTATCCGGGTGAGAAACGTGAACTGGCATTGGAAGTCATGTTCAATACGAATCCAGTCTCGGCCGGAATCCGGATGGGAAAAGTCGACAGTCTGGACAATGCGATCCTGACCGGCCGCAAAGAAGGAATGATCGCGCTGGATGAGTCGATCAAGCGGCTCTACCGAGAGCATCGTATCTCGGAGTCGACAGCTGAGCGCTTCATCAGCGACAAAGATCTGTTGCGGCGATAGCCCTTGCATGTCCGCTACGCAGGTCTGCATTTCCAAGGCGGACATGGCGCAGCTTCGCTGCGTTGAATGCGAGTCTCGGAGAGACTCGCCTACGGTTGGCTTTTACAGATCAACTGGCACCGGTGATGGCGGTTCGACTTCGGGCGCCGGCTCGCGACGATTGCGTAGCAGTGGGCGATCACGCAGTCTCTCTCGCAGATTGGGAAGCAGGGAACGATCCTCGCCGGACGCTTCACGCTGCTCGGACCGCTCACGCAGGCCTTCGAGAAGTCCTCCGACCACGTCCACCGCGCCACTAATCGCTTCGCTCATCGCCTCCTCTTTGGCCTGCTCGTTGAGCTTGTCTTGGGCCGGTTCGGTGACCTCGCCGCTGGTGGCATTCGGCTCGCTCTCTGCCTGGCCACTTTTGATCAGCGATTGAATCGATTTGAGCAGGCCACCGCTACTTGCGAGTTCGACCCTCGGCACGTCGAGAGTTCCGGTGATCGCCAACACGATGGGATCCTTTGTGAAGCGTTGGACGAGCGCGCCGCCACCGAGGAGTTCATCGGGAAGCTTGACCGCCACCTTGAGGTCGAGCGTCTCATCCAGCCCGACCGATCCAGATGACTTGAACTCGATGGAGGAGTCCCCATGGGGCAGCAGCAGCGCGAGGCCTTCGTGGCGAACCCGTCCATCGACCACCTGAAAGCGAACGACGAGATCTTTCGCGACGGTCAATCGATCGGGAGCGCCAATTCCGACCAGCTTGAGAACCAGATCGCTGATTCCCTTTGCGATCGTGTTTCGCAGGCCCACGCTTGCCTGGTGCAACTGCAAGTCTCCCTCGATGCGGATCGCCTCGTTGTGGTCGCTGTTCCCGGTTGCGATCGGAAGCTGAAACTCCTCGAGTCGAAGCGAAAACTCGCCCTGCGCGTCGACTTCGTCCGCCAACAACGGCACGATCAATTGCAATCCTTGGCCGCACAGCTCGGGTGTGATGCGTTGATGGTCAAAAACGGTGGAGGGGTCGATACGCAAGATCGAAAGCTCCCCTTGCTTTTCCAGTCGCAAGGTCAGCTGAATGTGCTGCAGATCAATCGGGGGTTCGGTGGCGAGAGGCGTTCGCACGACAACGACGGCGTCTCGAATCTCGGCGACGAGGTTCGGCAGTTTGATCGGGTCACTCGGCGGAGTCGTGCTTGCAGCTTGTGGCTGCTCTGCATTGGCCTTCATCTTTTCAGGATCGACCAGCACATTGATGCTGGGATTTTCAAAACGGAAGGTTCCCAAATCGGGACGTGAAATCAACATACCGAGCCAGGATCGGTCCGCTTCGATTCGAGCGACCTCAACTCGTGTCGCGTCATCCATCGATCGGATCTGCAAACCCGAAAGGGACAAAGGCGAGATGTAACCAAGCGATGCGTTGGTCGTGGTGACGCTGATGTCGTTGCTACTGACGATCGCGTTGAGCAGGCGATCACGGAGAGTGGTCTTGGCAAGGATCCAGGGGAGGGCAGCGATAGCGATGACTGCCAATACCAACAGGACCAGCCATGGACGCCGCTTCGATGGTTTTGCTTCGGAGGGATGAGTTTGCGTCATGATGGAGTCAAAATCTGGTCGGGCTCGGAAAGGAATGGTTGCCAATGCCTTTGGGCAGGGCGACTCTGGACCGCCAGCAGTTGCAAATTCGAAGTCAAAACTCGCACGATCGCTCACCCGGCACTGCTAAGATTGTGATCCCAATTGGAATGATCGCCAACTGCCTTTGACGAGGACGATTGCTAATCATGCTACGAAGATTCTTTCGGAATGCCCTGCTGGCGTGGGTCGCATGCCTGCCGGTGTTCGCCTGGGGCGAGCCCGCCGAGCGAGCGAATGTGGTCCTCATTCTCGCGGATGACCTCGGTTACGGCGATCTGGGCTGTTACGGACGGGAGGACATCCGAACCCCGGTTTTGGATCGATTGGCGAGCCAGGGCGTTCGTTTCACCAACCATTATGCCAACGGCCCCGAATGCTCGCCGACGCGAACCGCGCTGCTGACCGGTCGTTACCAACAGTGGGTGGGGGGACTCGAATGCGCAATTGGAACAGGCAATGTCGGTCGCTACGACGATGCGATTCGCCTTCGCGAGCAAAACGATCTCGGTTTGCCGACCAGCCAGCAGACGATCGTGCGACTTTTGAGCGACGCCGGCTATCGAACAGCCATTACCGGGAAGTGGCATCTTGGTTACGAACCAAAGTTTGCGCCGCACCTGCATGGTTTTGACTTGGCGTTCTACTGCATCGGTGGTGGCATGGACTACTTTCACTACCTCGACACCGTCGCGGGCTACAACCTGTTTCTCAATGGTCAACCCATCAGCCGAGAAGGCTACTTTACCGACCTCGTGACCGATCAGGCGATTCGCTTTGTCGAGATGCAGTCCCACGAGGGAGCTCCCTTCTTTTTGTACGTGCCCTACACGTGTCCACATTCTCCCTTTCAGGGACCCGACGATCTGCAGAACGACCCGCTGCCTCTCGATTCTCCCCTTTGGAATCAAGGTGATGCACCTCCCGCAACCTACATTGCGATGATCGAACACATGGATCGGCGGATTGGCGACTTGCTTGCCACCATCGACAAGGAGGGCTTTCGCGAGAACACGTTGGTCATCTTTGCCAGTGACAACGGCGGCACCAAGAGTGCGCGAAATGCGCCTCTATCGGGTCACAAGGGAAGCACGTACGAGGGTGGTATCCGGGTTCCCGCGATCGTTCGCTGGCCCGGTGTGGTTCCGGCGGGAGTCGATTCGGACCAGCCCTGTCTGACCTTTGACTTCACCGCCTCGATCGCTCGCATCGCAGGTGTCACCCCGGCCGAGGATCAGCCTTGGGAGGGAATGGATATCGTGGCGCATGTCGCGGACGGAAAACCCGACGTGGCTCGAACGCTGTTTTGGCGAAAGCAACGCGGAGAGGCTGTCTGGATGGGTGTTCGCGAAGGAAATCTCAAGTGGGTCGGGCAGTCCAACGGTCAAGGACAGTCAGCCGAGCTGTTTGACTTGTCGAAAGACGTTTCCGAGCAGCATGACCTGCATACGCAACGAGGGGAGGATCAAGAGCGACTTTCCACGCTCTATCGAGATTGGGAAGAGCGAGTCAGAAAGGAACGTCGTGGGCGCCCTCGCTCCTAACGGACTCTTTCAGCCCTGAGCAAAGGGGGTGCATGCCATTGGAACGAGACAGAGCAGAGAACCTGTTCGAATCGTCACAAGCGACGACGAGGGATGAGGCAGGCTTGCCAGGCTCGTCCGATACTGGTTCGGAATCGGTACGGGCCGAATTCGATGAGCCGGCTCCCACAGGTGGAAAACGCCTGCGTATCATCCTCTTGATTGCCAACCTCGCGCTCGTTGTGATTTGCCACATGGTAGCCGCTGCAGTCATGCAAAGACCGTTTGGGATCAGCCAGCCGCACAGCCTGCAAACTTTCTTGATCGGCATTTGCCAGTTTTTGCAGATCGCTCCTCTACTAGTCGCCACCGTTCTATTGGCTTGGGGACCGTGGCGTCCAATCGTTCGTGCCACCTTGTACTTGCTTGCGGTTGTTGGGTTCATGGGATTGCTTCAAGCATGGAACCTGGACTTCGACTTACCCCGCATCTCAGCCTCGGCGGGCATGGTGGACCTGGTGAACAGCGTGTTCAGTTGGCTCGTCGTGATGGTGCCTGCCGCGTTCTGTCTGGTCTTGGTCGGTTCGTGGTTACGTTTGCGAATTGGACCGCCGCAGCATGAGCCGATACGCGTCACGATTCTCGCCGTCATGATTGCGACGGGGCTTTTGGGAATCGTGATCACGGGGAAGAATGCGTCGAGCCTGGCATCCTTTTCGAGCACTGTCGACGGCGGTGCCGGTCCTTCGACGCGTTCAGACAATCGGGCCAGGGTTTTGATGCAGGCAGCGATCGCAGGGCCGATTGTCGCCGTCGTACTCGGTTGCATCGTGGCGGCAGCCTATCGATGGTGGGCGAGACTGGTTGTCTTGGCGATGATCGGTGGTTACGGCGGACTCGCATGCTACATGGCGATGCAGTCGGCTCCACAGTTTCCCAGGGGGCAACCAAATATCCTTTTTCTACTCTACAGCGGACTATTGCTTGGAATCGCCGGAGGATGTCTCTGGATCGTCCTGAACATTCGCTGCCTCGACCAATCAGGATGGCCATGTTCCCGCAGGGGGCGCGGTGCAACTGCGACGCATTGCCCACCCGTGGCACGAAACGACTCGTCATCGTAAATTCGCGTTGATTGAACTGGCGCGATCGCTTTCAAGCTTGAACCTGAGGACGGAATGATGACAAAGATTGATCTGCAGCAGTACGGGATCACGGTCGACTGACGTGAGGCGTAACCTGTCTCCTGCAGTGCTCTACCAGGAGGCCTTTGAGCTTGAGAAAGAGACGGTCATTGCCAAGTCGGGTGCGCTGATTGCCTATTCCGGCTCGAAAACGGGACGCTCTCCCAAAGACAAGCGAATTGTTCGCCAACCAGACTCCGAGAACGACGTCTGGTGGGGTTCGGTCAATATGCCGATCGATGAATCGGTGTTTGCGGTCAACCGCGAGCGGGCCATCGATTACTTGAATACGCGAACACGCTTGTACGTGGTGGATGGCTTTGCAGGTTGGGATCCGGAATATCGTGCCAAGGTGCGAGTTGTCTGCACGCGACCCTATCACGCCCTCTTCATGCATACGATGTTGATCCGCCCGACCCGACAGGAGCTGGCGAATTTTGGTGAGCCGGAAGGGGTGATCTTCAACGCTGGACGCTTCCCCGCCAATCGATACACCACCGGGATGACCTCCAAGACGAGCGTTGATTTGAACCTGGCGACTCGTGAGATGGTCATCCTGGGCACAGAGTACGCCGGTGAGATGAAGAAGGGCGTGTTCACCATGATGAACTATTACATGCCCAAGCAAGATGTGTTGTCGATGCACTGTTCGGCAACGACCGACGATACCGGGCAATCGTCCGTGATGTTCGGCCTTTCCGGAACTGGCAAGACCACACTCTCGGCCGATCCAAAGCGACTGCTGATTGGCGATGATGAGCATTGCTGGGCGGACAATGGAATCTTCAACATCGAAGGTGGATGCTACGCCAAGGCGATCTTCTTGAATCCCCATTCCGAGCCAGAGATTTTTCAAGCGTTGCGATTCGGCTCGGTACTCGAGAACGTGATCTACGACAAGGAGGATCACGATGTGGACTTCAGCGATTATTCGCTGACCCAGAACACTCGGGGTGCCTATCCGATTGAATACATTCACAACGCCAAAATCCCGTGCGTGGCGGGTCACCCCAGCAACGTGATCTTCCTGACCTGTGATGCGTTCGGCGTGCTGCCACCGGTCAGTAAGTTGACGCCTGATCAAGCGATGTACCACTTCATTAGCGGATATACCGCCAAGGTGGCTGGCACCGAGGTGGGCGTCACGGAGCCTCAGGCGACATTTTCACCTTGTTTTGGTGGTCCCTTCTTGGTTTGGCATCCAGGTAAATACGCCGAGTTGTTGGCAGAACGAATTCAGAAGCACCATTCGCATGTTTGGCTCGTCAACACGGGCTGGAGCGGTGGTGCCTATGGATCGGGCTCGCGAATGCCGCTGTCATATACACGGGCGATCATCGACGCGATTCATGCAGGCCAACTGAACGACGCGCCAGTGGAGGCCGATCCCGTGTTTGGCTTTTCGATCGTGACGAAGTGCCCGGGAGTGCCCGATGAGATTCTGGTCCCTCGCAACACCTGGGCCGATCCCTCAACCTTCGATCAGACGGCCCGAAAACTTGCCGGACTATTCCGCAAGAACTTTGAGGCCTTCGAGTCGGGTGTATCGGAAAAGGTTTGCGCCGCCGGTCCTCGGTTGTGAGAAATCGTGTCAGGTTCGAGCCATCCCGGACGCCAGTGGGCACGGGTGTCGACAGATCATTGGCTGGCCCTGCCGTAGGTCCGCCTTTCCAAGGCGGACAGTCGCAGCTTTGCTGCGATTCTTACGAGTCTCGGAGAGACTCGCCTACGGTAGGCGCGCAGGTTGCGTCCTGACACACCGAACCTCACCTCGTCCCTCAACGTTGTTGCTGAATGAGCTCCGCAGCGCCTTGTGCAAGCAAAACATTGGTAACTTGAGCGGCGAGGTCATGAGCGGATTGCTTCCAAGTGTCTTCGCGGAATGGCACGGATGCATGGGTTTCCATTCGTTGACTGCCATCATTGGCAAGGACCACGGCGGTCATGGCCAGACGCCCATCGTCGATTTCCGCCAAGGCGGCGATCGGTGCGAGGCAACCTCCATGCAGGGCGGCAAGCATCTGACGCTCGGCCAGGACTGCCGCATGCGAGGGAATGTGATCGAGTCGACCGACCGCTTCGACTGCATCCACATCATCGCCCCGCACCTCGATTCCCAGGGCCCCTTGGCCTGGTGCGGGGAGCATCACGCTCCGCGGCAGTCGTTGCCTTGGCAGGTCGTGCATCTCCAATCTCACGACACCCGCTTCAGCGAGAATGATTGCGTCGTACTGCCCCTCTTTTAGCTTGGCCAACCGCGTTTGAACGTTGCCCCGAATGGACAGGATCTTCAAGTCGGGCCGCACGCTCAGTAATTGAGCACCACGTCGCCGACTGCCGGTGCCAATTCGCGAGTCCATTGGCAACTGTTCAAGCGACCAGGCGGATTCGGACACGATGGCATCGTCGATGGTCTCTCGCTGGGGTACCGAGGCCAGCAAGAGCCGCTCATTGACCTCGGTCGGAAGATCCTTGAGAGAGTGGACGGCGATGTCGGCTTCATCATCCAGCAAAGCTTGCTGGATTCTCTTGGTAAAGACGCCAACCTGTCGTGTTCCGTCAATGGGTCGCATGTCGGTATCGCCGCCGCTAACCAGGGGGACCAGCACCGTCTCGATCGCATGCAATTTCAGCTGCGCTGCAACATGTTCGGCCTGCCACAATGCGAGCGGACTCTTGCGGGTAGCGATTCGAAGGATCTTCATGAAGAAACCAGTTGAGAGCGTTTACGTTTTTGCCAGATTTTCCGAGTGTTCGCTCAGCATCGCGTGCGAGAACCGGGAGTGAGGCAATCCAACTCTTATGAGCGGGATGGAAAGGCTGGTCGGGTGATCAAAAAGGATTGGAACCAAATGGAATTGGGACGGAGCCAATCTGAGCCAAGCCTATAATACGATGTCTCGTCATTCGCCGAACCCGGCGTGATGCGAATCCCGGCCATGTCGGTGCCCCAATTGCCTGACCCAACTGCCGCACCCTCGCAGGTTGCCTCGATTGACCGATTCCACCGACAATTATCCGATCACCGACGATCCGACTCGCGAATTCTCGATCGACGAGGATAGTGACGAGTTTGTCTATGCGCCGAGGCGCACGAAGGCATCGATCCCGAAGCAGATCGGTGATTACAAGATCATCGAGCTGGTCGGCTCAGGAGGAATGGGACAGGTCTATCTGGCCGAACACACACGGATGCAGCGGATCGTCGCGATCAAAATGCTGCCGATTGAGCGAATGGAGGATCCGGAGGCGATCCGACGTTTCTGGGATGAGGTGCGTGCCGCCTCGCGACTGATGCATCCCAATATCGTGACCGCGTTCGATGCGGGAGATTCCGAAGGGATTCATTACCTGGCGATGGAATACATCGATGGCGTCACCCTGACCAAATTGGTGTCGAAAGAGGGGCCGATGTCCGTCGGGGCCGCCGCCGCCACGATCCGACAGGCCGCGCTTGGGCTGTTGCACGCGCACCGCGCTGGAATCATCCACCGAGATGTGAAGCCGGGAAACTTGATGCGGGCCTCCGATGGGACCGTCAAGGTCCTGGACCTCGGGTTGGCGCGGATCAGCTCGGCAAGCCTGCTGACCGAAGAGCGAGACAGCAAAGGGGGTGGACTGGAATTCATGGACGAGTCGGTTTCGTCCAAAGGTCGGCTAGTGGGTACCCTTCCATTCATGTCGCCGGAGCAACTGGAAGATCCGGACACGGCCGACGCTCGAAGTGATATCTACTCACTTCGGCGCCACCCTCTATTTTTTATTGCTGGGGCGACCTCCGTTCACAGGCGAGTACCTTGACCAGGTTTACGGTCATCGCCACGGCGAGATTCCGGACCTGATGCAACTTCGCGACGACGTGGACATGCAGTTCGCGAATATCTTCACGCGGATGATGGCCAAATCCCCACAAGAACGTTATGCGTCACTGGATGAAGTGATTGACGATCTTGCGGACTATGCCAGCAGTACCGATACGCCACTTTGGTTGGCCGAGTTTACACAGCGGTCCGCGGGGACCGATCAATCGACTGTTTCGGGAGGGTCCACGGCGGGCGCCACGTCGCGAGTGTTCGCGATCGACTTTGGCATGTTCTATTCGGCCACCGCGGAATCCTCACCTTTCAACGGAATCAAACCGCTGAATGCCGGTGGCGAGGACAGTCCTCTGTTTCGCATGGCGATTGCCAGCGAGAAAGAGGGGAAACTCATTTTCGGCGTTCGCGCGATGGATCGTCGCGGGACCCATCCACACCGGCTGGTACACTGTCTCCCCATGTACATCGGCAAGCCGCTGGTCGATCGCGAAATCGCCGGTCGCCAATGTCCACCGGAAGTACTGCTTGCGATGCTGTTTCGAAGAATCAAGCAGAATGCGTGGCCAGGAAAATCGGTTCCGCAGGCGACGGCAATCACGATACCGAGTAGCTACGACCAACTGCACCGTCGAAGTGTGGTGCAGGCAGCAAGAATCGCTGGCTTGCCATCGGTGCGATTGGTCGATCGATCGCTCGCTGCGGTCCAGTCGTTGTTTCTTGATTCTGAGATGGAATCACTCAGCGAGAACGAAACTGGCGTGGAGCGAGACCAGGACCAAACGATTCTATTTGTTGGTCTGACGGGACAAGCTTCCGAAGTAGCGGTGATTCGTTGCGACTCGACACGGCTGAGTCAGTTATCGACCGCCGGGCACTGGCACAAGGGAACCTTGCCTTGGCTGCACCGTTTGGTCGACCTGACGGCGAAAGCGTTCATCAACAAGTATCGATTCGATCCGCGGCAATCCATCAAGAGCGCCTCACGCTTGCAAGTGGCGTGCGAGAAGGCAATGAATTCAATGCTGTTGTTGCCCAGCGTTGAAGTGAAGATCACCATCAAGAAGGAAGAGCACAGCGTCAAGATTGAGCGCCGACACTGGTTGCAAGCTTGCGAGGATCTGGCCGCAGGACTTCGTCGAACGGCACTCGACGCATGCGAGCGGGCCGGTGTCTCGATGGGCAGAATCAAGCACTGCGTGACCTTGGGGCCGTTGCTGCGAATCGCCTTGATTCGCGATGCGGTACTTCGTGATCTGAATCGCGGGGCAACCATTGAGCCGACCGATCGAGCCGATGTGGCGCGCGGGGCGGCCGCCTGCCTGGCTGCGGAGCTACCTGGACGTGGCGGCATGACGATGCCTCCGCGGAGCATCACCAGTCAGAGCATTGGCATTGTGGTGGAAGATGCCAAACAACGGCGTCGTATTTTGCCCATCATTCCTCGAGGGACTTCGCTACCCGCTCGTACGAATCGTCGCTTGACCGTGGGCAGGGGGCGAGACTCGATGACACTTTCCCTGGTCGAGTCCTCCGGCGTGCAAGGAGACGATTGGCATTCATTGGGACGCTACACGTTCCAGCTTAGCAATTCTTCCGTGCGTAACACCAGGATGATCGGGTTCGAAATCAACGTGAACGGATTGTTGCAAGTTCGCGCACAATCACCCGGCAAACCAGGGAGCATGAAATTGCCGTCACTTCCTGAATCGAATCTCAGCGAGGAAGACGTTGAGCAATGGACGCAGTGGGTCGAGAGCCTCGATTAGGGCGGCTCAATGCGGAATCTGGTGCCCTCAATCTCTTGTCGCCAAGAATTCAGATCGCGAGTGTCTGGTCGCTCATTGCCCCATCGCATCGACGCTGGTTGATCGGCACAATAGAGAGCGTATTGCTTTCGGGTTGTCCCGTCGCGTTGTCGCAGCACAGGGTGAACGAGTTTGAATTGCGATCCCCAGCAAGAATCGAGCCTCAGCGAGGAGATGGGCAATTCGGATTACCCATTTTCCAATCGATCGGTTGGAAAGGACCCTCGCCGGCCGTTCCAAGCTGCGAACCTTCAGGCAGGAGGGTGTTGCGAGGCCATGCGAGCGGCCAACCTAGCAAGCGGTACGATCGAGAGGGACGAGGCAGGAAACCTTCCCGGCCTCCATCCTGTCATGCAACTGCCATGTATCCGCCAGCAAGGAATACTTAATCGTGTCGCTATATGTAGGAGTCGATGTAGGAGGCACCACCTGCACCATTGCAGTTGGCGGTCCGGGTTCGACGGTGCTGTCGGTCTCCAAGCAGTTTCCCACGCGATCCAAAGAGGGTCCCGACGCGACGATCGCTGACATTCTTGCGCACATCGTTGCCGAGCTTGCCGTGCTGGGGCACTCCCCTGCCGAAGTCACGTCGGTCTGCCTCGCGACTCCTGGCCCCGCAACGGCAGATGGGGTGTTGCTGCAAACCCCCAACCTCGATCCGAAGAAATGGGACCGCTTTCCGGTCAGGCAAGCACTCCAGGACGCCTTCGAGGGATTGTCCAGTGGCGTTCCCGTTTCCTACATCGGCGACGGCCAGGCAGCAGCGCTCGGTGAATACGCGGTTCGCACCGGCAGCATTCATTGGCCGCAGTGGCTGGAACACTCAGGCTCGGATCCAATCGTTGAAGACCATTCGCTTCGATCCATGTTCATGGTGGCCGTCGGCACCGGTTTGGGTGGTGGCGAGGTTCGCGAGGGGGTGACGGTGCGAGGATGCAAAGGTCGCGCCGGTCACGCGGGACATCTGATGCTTCCCGCGGAAGCGTTTCGCTATGAACACGATCGTCGGCTCAAAGTTGGAAATGCCTATTGCACGGCGGAGTCGGCCATTTCGTTGACCGCCTTGACGCACCAATTGGGATACCGATTGACACTGGACAAGTGGCGAGATCATCCGCTCAATGCTCAGCAGGTCAGCGACAAAGAAAAGGCAAAGCAGCTACGCGAGTTGGCGGCGCAAGGGGATCCGCTCGCTCACCAGTTGCTTGACGACCAAGCTCGTGCACTTGGGATCTCGCTGCTGATGATCAATTACATCGGCGACTATGACTTGCTGGTCATCGGTGGCGGTGTCTGTGACATCACGCCCGAACTGCGAGAACGCTATCTGCGCGTCGCCAAAGAGGCCTTTTACGACCATGCATTGGACGGGTTTCGAGATTCCGCCAACCTTGCCTTTTCGGTTTGCGGCGATCAAGCTTCCGTCATCGGTGCGCTCGCGCACGCTCACGATGAAAAGTAGCCCGGCGTTGAAGTTGCCTAAATTCCAGTACGATGGACTTTCAAGTCCGTCGATCCTCCGTGAGCCAGCGACGGACTTGGAAGTCCATCGTACGCAAGATGCAGGATGCAGGATGCAGCCTAACCGCGCACGTCCGGCTCACGACTCTTCGTTGGCGCCTTGATCTTGAATGAGTCGATCGATCCGCTTTCGAGCCTTCTTTCTTGAGCCCTCCGGATCCGACGGATAGGCCATGTCGGACAAGATAAACCCGGATGCGGGATGGGTTTGAACGTGTGACATGCCAATCTCGTCCAACGGTAACCCGTGAATCATTGCAATGGTCAACATGGCAAGATCACGCAGCTGTGGCGTAGATTGAGTGTCCACAAAGCCCCGGTCCGAGACAGGTCGATCGTCATCAAGAAATCGTCGCAAGAGCTCGGTCTGAGCGGGGCGACCGAATTTGGCAATCGCTTGCATGCAGGTAGCGATCGTCTCCGTTTGTGTTGCCTCGTCGAGCGAGTGCAGCGCCAGCGGAAGGGTGGAGGGGAGATCCCAAGACATACCGAGCAACAATACGTCTTCACGACTTGCCAGACTGCTGCGGACCATCCACTTATTTAACAGGGCATGGAACGGCCCAGACAAATGGGCGTCGCGTCGAATCGACGTCGCGACTCGCCGGCGCATCAGGTTCAGCAGGGCGCTCTCGAAAACGTTGTTGAGGACGACGTTCGGGTCATTGCCAAGCAACAGCAGCGCGAACACGTCCGCGCGGGCTGGATCCTGGCCAACGATGCGAAACTTGTCCTGAACGCGAGTCACCAACTTCTCCAAGGCAAGTGCCCGATCCCGAGCGGTTCCGTCAAGCGACTCCACGAAATCCGGGTGCAGGACCATCATCTCGACGAATAGCTCGCGCACGGAGATGGAATCGCCGAGATAACCTTGCGTCACGTACCAACCGGAAAATTTGACGTCCCTTCCGGCTAGGAACCTTTTGATGCGCGCCTGGAGGTCGCCTTGGGTCATTTGAATCGCGATCTGTTCCGCACGGAGACGGGTTTCCGCGTCGGCCGATTCCTCGATGGCAAGCCGCAACGCTGGAAGCACCGCTTTGCCTTTTTCCATCAGGTGTCCCGCGGCTCGCTCACGTATGGCGAACTCGTTGGCGCCGAGTTGTTCGATCCACGCATCCACCTGCGCCAACTCCTCAGCCGTCAAGGTTGCCGTTTCCTCTTCGCCGCTCGCCTGCCCAAGCTGAGACCCCTGGGGCGAGTCCGTCTCGTTCGGACGCTCGCTAGGCGAAGGTTCTTCGGCGAACAAAGGTGGGGATTGTGCGTGAGCGGCCGGAAGGGGGTCCAAACAGATGCCGGCTGCGATGGCCAACGTCCCAACGGTGAAGAGTCTGGTGAATGCTGACATGCTGCGCTCGAGAAGAAATCCGCCGGACCGGCCAATCGCTGTGAATCCGTAGCGATGCTAGCGGTTTCCCGTATCTTGGACGGTAAGAGTGAGAAAGGAAAGCCCGAAAACGGTTGTCGATCCAGGGCATTGGTGGGTAACCTTGTTGAAGACGCTGGCGAGACGTCTCGCCAACAACGCGTCCCTTTTAGGGATTTGCGGCCGATTGCAGCCTTTAACTGCTAAAGAGCCATGCCAACAAATATGTCGATTGATTCTGACGCGACCAACTCGGATCGCACCTCGGACCCGGCTGGACCTCGACCAAGACATCCGCCGTCCAGGGTTCTCTCCTCCCAATGGTCACGGATGACCTTCGGTAGCGGCCAGCTGGCCTGTCGACCAAGAGCGTGCACGCGGGCGAGCGACGCCAAAAGCCCGAGGGAGCGATCGCCGCTCCCGATCTTCACCGCATCGACCTACACCTTCGAGTCGACCGACGCGTTGCTGCGATTCGTCGATGGCCAGGAGCAACGTGAGGAGTATGGCCGCTACGGGACGCCCGAACGAGCGAAGTGTCGAGGCCAAGCTGGCGGCGCTCGAAGGAGCCGAAGAGGCGATCGTCTACAGCTCGGGCATGGCGGCGATCGTCGGATTGCTGATGAGCCGCCTGAATCAAGGCGACGAAATCGTCTTCTTCGATCAGTGTTATCACCGCAGTCGAGAGTTCTGCGCCAAGCATCTTTCGCGATTCGGTGTCGTCACGCGCCAGGTTCCCACCGGCGACTTCGACGCGATGGAAGCGGCGATCACGCCCAAGACGAAGATGCTGGTCAGCGAATCGCCGACCAATCCCCATTTGACCGCGGTCGATCTGGAAAAATTCGTCGCCGTCGGAAAGGCCTACGAAGTCGAAACGCTGATCGATGCGACGCTGGCGACGCCGTACAATCTTCGGCCGATCGCATTATGGCGTCGACTTCGTGCTGCACTCGGCGACGAAGTACTTGGGCGGGCACAACGATCTGCTAGCCGGTGTGCATCTGCGGTGTCCAAGGAAGCGCTGGAGCCGGTGCGGTCGCTGCGCGGAATTCTGGGCAGTGTCAATTCGGCGCACAACATGTACTTGCTTGAACGCGGGCTTGAAGACGTTCGAGCTTCGGATGCAGCGACACAACGAGAACGGACAGCGGGTCGCCGAGTTCCTGGAGGCCCATCCCCGAGTCGAACGAGTCTACTATCCCGGCTTGAAGTCGCATCCGACTCACGAAATCGCCGCGCCCAGATGCGTGGTTTCGGCGGCTTGATCACGTTCACGATCAAGGATGCCGATTGGAAGCAGACCTCGCGGATCGTCGATGCCGCGAAGATTCCCCGCATCGCGCCGAGTCTCGGCGGCGTCGAATCGTTGATCGAGCAGCCGCTGGTGATGAGCTATTACCACTGCACGCCCGAAGACCGAGAGCGTTTGGTATCGCATGACAACATGATTCGGATGTCGTGCGGGATCGAGAACTCCGAAGACTTGATCGCCGACTTGAAGCAAGCACTCGAAGCATGAGTGGGGACAGCCGGGAGAAGCAAGATCCGTCGATCCTTGCGATTCCCAAGTGGCAACTCTGACGTCGACAAGTCGGCACACGCCCGGTCAAGGTTCTTTTCGCACCCGCGCGATTCATGTTGGCAACGAGATCGATCCGCCGACCGGCGCGGTCGTTCCGCCGATCCACATGGCCAGCACGTTTCGCCAACCGGGTGCCGGCAAATGGGGCGCAGTTCGACTATTCGCGGAGCGGCAATCCGACCCGCACGAATCTGCAGAACACACTCGCCTCGCTCGAAGGTGGCTGCGGAGCACTCGCTTTTTCTTCCGGGATGGCGGCGATCCACTGCGTCACCATGATGCTGTCGCAGCGGCGATCACGTCGTTGCCGGTTGTGATCTGTACGGCGGCGCCTATCGCTTGCTGCACAAAATCTGCAACCGATCGGGTATCGAGGTGACCCTGGTCGACATGACCGATTCGTCGGCGGTCGATGCGGCCATCAGCGATCGAACTCGACTGGTCTGGGCCGAAACGATCGGCAATCCGCGATTGACGATTCCGGATCTTGCCGAGCTCGCACAGTATCGCGCACGGCCATGGTGCAAAGATCGGTGTCGACAACACCTTTGGCACTCCGGCGCTGTTTCGACCGCTCGAGCATGGCATCGACATCGTGATGCACTCGGCAACCAAGTACCTCGGCGGCCACAGCGATTGCCTTGGTGGGACGCTGGCGGTTGCCGATCCATCGCTGCTTCGATGAGTTGTACTTCATCCAGAACGCGACCGGCGCGGTGCTCGATCCGGTCAGCAGCTTTCTCGTCGCGCGCGGTCTCAAGACACTTGACCTGCGCGTTCGCGCTCAGTCGGAAACCGCGCTGCAAGTTGGCGAGCTGGCTGCAACAGCACCCGCGAGTCAAAGAGGTCCTGTACCCAGGACTGCCGTCGCATCCGCAACACGAGCTGGCGGGCCAGAGTTGTTTGATGGTGGGTTCGGGGCGATGGTGACCTTCGAACTCGACGGATCGATCGAGCAGACGGCCAAGGTTTGCGAGTCGACCGAGCTGTTTCATCTCGCGGTCAGCCTTGGTGCGGTCGAATCGCTGATCGAGCAGCCCGCGACGATGTCGCATGCCAGTTACGACGCGGCCGACCGCGCCAAGTTCGGCATCAGCGACGGCCTGATCCGCTTATCGGTCGGACTGGAATCGCCCGAAGACCTGCAAGCGGACCTGGAGCAGGCAATCGCCGCCACCTAGTGCATGATTCGACGCTTTCTCTCTGCCGTCTTGATCCAACTGATTCGCTTCTATCAGGTTGGCATCAGTCCCCTGATTGGTCCTTCCTGTCGCTTCACGCCGACATGCAGCCAGTATGCCATTGAGGTGATCCGCAAGGACGGTCCCCTTCGGGGATCCTGGAGAACGCTGAAACGAGTCTTGCGATGCCATCCCTGGAATCCGGGCGGCTACGATCCACCCTGAAGGATTGGTCTCGCCACTTCCCTGGTTCGAACTTTCAGTCCGAATCCCCAAGGGAGGGTTTAAACAGACGACTTCGCCGAACAAATGTCCAGCGCACCAGCGGGAAAGAGTCTGTGCCTGCGTTGGCCCAACGCCTTGGGCAGATGAGGTGATCCTTTCCGTTGAAAAGTAGGAAAGTTCAAAGGACCGCTCCAATCAAATTGCTCCGTTGTGATGATCTGAACCGATTGTCCGGATTACGAAAACGTTAAGTCTGGGGCAAGATCCTCATCGATTCCATCGCGTAGCGACTTTGCGGGCGCTGTCGTGCCGATCCTATCTCTAGAGCCGAGAGAAGGGGCTCGCCACGAACTTAACGCAGCTCCGCGGCGATGAGGATTCGTACCTGCACCTCTTTCGCGCGCTTGTACGCCTTGTCCGAGGCGGGCCGTTTCGATTCGTGCGTCTGCTCGCCTTGCCATTTCATCCCGACGACCATGATCAGACACTTCGTAACGCTTTCCCTGATGCTGCTTGCCTTGGCGGGTTGCCATGGCCGCCCGGTGAAGGTTCAAACCGGAGGCTCGATGAATTTGGCTGGTAACATGGTCATGACGGGTGACATGTCGACGGCGATTCGTAACGACAATTCGGCATCCCCCCTGAAACGTGTTGTGGTGTCGGGGCATCCTTCGGCAGCCTGTTCGATTGCGATCATCGACGTGGATGACCTGCTGGTCAATCGAAATCTCACCGGGCTGGCATCAATGGGTGAGAATCCAGTCGCCTTGTTTCGGGAGAAGCTGCAGGCGATCGAATCGGACCCCAGCGTGCGAGCTCTCGTGATTCGTATCGATACTCCCGGCGGTGGTGTCAACGCATCGGATTTGATGGGGCACGAACTCGACTCGTTTCGCCGCAAGCATCCAATGCCTGTTGTCGCCTGCATCATGAGCGTCGGTGCCGGGGGAGGCTACTACCTGGCCTGTCACGCCGATCAGATCCTTGCGCAGCCAACCAGCATTGTCGGTGGCATTGGCGTGATCCTGAACACGTACAACTTGGAAGATGCACTGGGTCAGTTCAACGTTGTTTCGATTCCTGTCAAATCGGGAGAGATGATCGACATCGCCTCACCTCAGCGAACGATGGAGCCCGAAGAACGCGAGCTTCTGCAATCGATCGCAGACCAGATGTATGAACGATTCAAATCGCAAGTGCTGACTGCCCGTCCTGCCGTTGATGCCGAAGCAGAACTCTGGGACGGACGTGTGATGACCGGCCAGGAGGCATTTCAAGCATCGTTGATTGACCGTGTTGGTTACCTGGATGATGCGATCGATGTTGCTTCTCAACTCGCGGGCGTCGATGCTCAGTCGTCGGTCATCATGCTGCGCCGTGACAACGATCGGGCCTTCACCGTTCTGGACAAGTCCCCGAATTCGCCGGCAAGTGCGTCGTTGATCCCACTTAGCATTCCTGGGCTCGATCGCAGTTCCCTGCCAACGTTTCTCTATCTGTGGCAAGCCGAGCCTCGCTTTGTGACCGCCGCAGGTGGTTGAGCGCGTACGATCTTGCAGCGAATGCTAAGAGACCGGGAGAGCCTCCAAGTGGTGGCATCGAATCCTCTTTGTGTCGGTTCGCTCTGACCGCATCACACCCGCCAGAGCGATCTTGTTGAGCAAGATCGTTTCCAGGCTGGCATCAGTGTAGGCCCGCATTTCCAAGGCGGATGTGGGCAGCTTTGCTGCTTGCTTGCGAGTCTCGGAGAGACTCGGCTACGTAGGTCCGCATTTCCAAGGCGGATATCGGGCAGCTTTGCTGCTTTGCTGCTTTGCTTGCGAGTCTCGGAGAGACTCGGCTACGGTAGATCGTGAGCCGCGGTAAAAAGAGTCTAACGTGAAGGCTTCACGTCCTCCAGCAACTTCTCGAGCTGGCGCATGCTTCGTGACAGCAGGACGCGCGTTGCGACATCGGTTTTGCCGAGGCGCTCCGCGATGGCTTTTGTTGGCAGGCCTTCGGCGTAACGGAGGCGTATCACCTCCTTCTGTTCCTCGGACAGATCGTCGATCGCTTGTTGGACGCGGATCATGCGAATGTCTCGGCTCATCGCAGCACTTGCCGAGGTCATGCTGACGGCCAACATCTGCTCGAGCCCCATCGCCGAAGCATCAGCATTTCCGCCACCGTGGATCGATTGTTGTCGCGCCGCGCTGCGTCGCTGGGCACCAAAGTGAAAGCGATGCGCATCGACGACTCGTCGGCGAGCCACTTGTTGAAGCCATTGCATGGGATCGTACTGATCCAGCGGAGCCGAGGGGAGTCCGCTGACGGCAGCGGTCGAAACCTCCTGAATCAAATCATCAAGTTCGACGCGAGCCAGCAGGTGCTCGCCCGTAATCGAACGGACGAAGCCTGCGAGCTGATTTCGATTCTCGTCGATGTATTGCGCGAGTGCCTCGACATCGCCATCCTTGATACGCTCGATCAACCTCGATGAATCGGTTGGTTGTGATTCACTGCCATCCATTGATGACTCCAAGAACAAGTGGAAGCGGTGCGATCGCGAGAGCCCATCATTGCAGGTGCCACGCAAACTCTCGTCCTGACGATTATACGAGAATACGCACCCTTTCACGACTAGCGCCGATCTCTGGACATGGTTATCATTGATTCAGGCTAACTCCAATCGTTCCGCCTGTTCGTCAAATCCATGGTAAATCCAGCAAACGAGCGGGACAGCATTCGTTCAGGCGAAGCTCATGCCGAGGATTGTGACGCGATTCTGGAGGCCTGTCTGGAGCGACTCGTCGCGTCGGGGCCTATGCGTGATGCGACTCAATTGCGTGAGATGCTCCCGCCCGAAGATTCAGATCTGCGTCGCTTTGTGCTGCTGGAGCTGATCAAGCTCGACATGGCCATGCACGCCGAAACCGGGTGCCCGCCCTGTTTGCAAAGCTACTTGACCTCGTTTTCAGACATGATTTCGGGAGCTTCCATCCCAGTCGATCTGGTCTTGGAGGAGATTCAGCTTCGCAAGGAGTCGGGACAGGAGCCCACGCAAGAGGAGTATCGAAATCGGTTTCCGCAATTTGAGTCGCTGATCAATCATCTGCTTCGCGGAACCGAGGTCACCTCGGCCAGCGGGAAGCTTCGCAAACCTCCGGAACTTGCCATCGGCAGCGAGATTGATGACTTCAAGATTCTGCAGAAGCTGGGCGAAGGAGCTTTCGCACAAGTTTTTTTGGCCCGTCAAATCTCGATGCATCGCCTCGTTGCCTTGAAGGTTTCGAGTGGCGTCGGCGATGAACCTCAGGCTCTTGCACAGTTCGATCATCCCAACATTGTCCGTGTCTTCGATCAACGCACGCTGAGCGAGCCAGCTGCGACGCTGCTCTACATGCAATATCATCCGGGCGGCACGCTTGCCGACGTGACCGCGGCGGTGCGAAATATCGGTCGAGATGGCAAGCCCTTTGCGGGCAGGGTGTTGCTGCAGACTGTCGATCAGAACTTACTGCGGGCAGCTCAGGTGGTTCCCGATCGTTCTTCGGTTCGCCAGTGGGTCGATTCGGCGGAATGGCCGATGGTGGTCGCTTGGTTGGGAGTGCAACTCGCCGGCGCGCTTCAAGATGCTCATCGATTGGAGATGCTCCATCGAGACGTCAAGCCAGCCAACGTGCTGCTGACGGCGGAAGGAATTCCCAAGTTGGCCGATTTCAATGTCAGTGATGCCGGCGCAGCAGGACGTGCCGGAGCAGCCGCTTCCTTTGGTGGATCGATCGGATACATGGCGCCTGAGCATCTGCGAGCAATCAGCGCGCATGCCTTGGATGCCCCGCAGCGAGTCGGTAAGGAAGCGGATCTTTACTCACTCGCCATTCTGTTGTGGGAACTCTGGCAGGGACATCGTCCATTTCCAACCCGCGCCCGCGCCGACATCCTGGAGCGACCTCGTCGCTCAACAGCTGGAGAGTCGCGGCGGTGATCTGCTGGAACCAAGTCGATGTGGCTCGGCATCGGAGAGAGTGCTGGAGAACTCATTGCGGGCAGCGCGTACAAAGCGAGGTTGCCAAGCGCCCGCTCGGGTGCGGAGATGTCAGGTCGTCTGAAGCTGGCCCTTCATCCCGAGGCCGCTGGGCTACTGGATCCGGCTGATGACACATGCTGCAGTTGGGTTGCACGCCGCTCAACGTGGCTGACGGCAGGGGCGGTGATCCTGATTCCGAACGTTGTGGCCGGGCTGTTGAACTACCGATACAACAGCCGCGAAATCAAAATGACGGCCGAGATGGGCGAGACCTTGGTCGATCTGGCCACGTGCGTCAACGTGATCGTCTATCCCCTGGGCGTCGTGCTGATGGTGATCTTTGCCAAGAGCCTGGCCCGCGCCGTCGACTTGACCCGAACGGGGCAGCCAGTCCCGGATGACTTGATTGACGATTCTCTTGGACTCGGACACCGGGCGGCAGTCCTTGGCGGGACCTGTTGGATCGGGGCCGGAATTGCCTACACAGCGATTCTGACTTCCATGTATGCCGACTTCACATCGGTTCAGGCCACCCACTTCTTTGTTTCCATGGTCATCTGTGGCGGCGTGGCCATGGTCTATCCGATGTTTGGGATGGCGCTATTGATCACGTTTATCTACTATCCAATGTTGGTCCGAGGGACGATGCAGGATGAGTGCTTCGATCGACGCCGCCGCAAAATGATTCGCCGCTGCGAAGCCTACTTGTTGGTAGCCGGAATCATCCCCTTGCTTGGCGCCGCGCTATTGATATCGAGCGAGAGTGACTCGATTGCCTTCATGCTGATCTCCGTCATCGCGGGTTTGGTCGGGTCGGTGGCTTCGTTCTTTGCTTATCGAGCAATCGTTGATGCCTGGAGCCACTTTGCCGAAGTGCTATCCAGCAAGAGCACGGTGGTTCCAGGCGAAGCCAAATGAGCAGGAGGGAAAATAGGGCCTGGAAATGAGCAACGCCCGCAAGAATGCATGACATTCCTGCGCGGCGCGGCATGGGCAGCGTTGCTGTTACGGTAGGTCCACATTTCCAAGGCGGACTCTTGCAGCTTCGCTGCGTTGTTCACGAGCCTCGGAGAGGCTCGGCTACGGTAGCTGCCTGGGTTGGCGCGTCCATCATGCGGATGGCACTTCGAAGCGCGTTGCCGGTCGGCGCCTCCTGCTCAAGTGGTGCAGCGTTGGGAGCCACAGCGGCGGGAGCCGAGGTCGGATTTGAGATGGCAGCTGGCGCCGCCGTGGTATCCGCCGAAGAATCTGCGACGACCGTTTCCGTGACGGAGCTCTCCAACGTTTCGACAACCGCGGCCGTGACGAGCGGTATCTCCGTGCAAGCGAGTGCTCGCAGGTTGTTGGCCTCGTTGGTCTCGGCAAGCTCATCGTAGGCATCGATCGCCACGATGATCTTCCGGAAACCGATCACCTGCCCGTTGAGATTGCCCATCGCCAAAGCCTCAATCGGAAGCTGAACACAGACGTCGGCGGTTGCCCCCGCACAGAGCTTGTCGACACAAGTCGTCGCATTGGGTGAGCCTGGGAAAATGCGTCCCAGGGTCGCGACCACCGTGACATGAAAATTGCAAACATCGCGGCAGCTGTTGTTGCGAATCGTCACGGTGAATTGCGGACCACATGCTGAGTCGGCCTGCGGGACCTGCGCAATCTGAACGATTTCGAGATCGCCAAGTTCCGGCCCGGTACCGCGTAGGCTCCGAACGGAGAAGGATGCGCCGTGATCTGCGTCGCCCCGATGTCAAAGCTGTTGTTGACGCCGTGGATTTGGATCAGACGGATCACATGCAGGCACGAGGTGCCTCCCGAAAGCAAATGCGCCGCGCGAACGCCTTGCGTCTGGACTTGCGCCTGGCCTTGGGCCGACGTGATGGTGAGGATGCAGGTAGCAAGCACAAGCTTGCCGATTGGAAGGTGATTCATGGGATAACCCTTTCGAATGGAAGGAACTTGCGTTGATTGGATGACAGTGACCTTGTCAGAGCCAACAGCGATCGCTGTCGGCTCAAGAGAAAAGCCCGGCAACCAATTCAGAATTGGGCTGCCGGGCTTTTCGTTTGGCTTGAAGCGGTCCAGAGGAGCGATCGCCGTCGACACGCTCCACCTGGTCGACTTTGGCTCGCTTACCAGCAACCCCAGTAGTTGCTGTAGACCGGTGTGTAGTAGCTATACGTGACGGGTCGGTAGCAATTGATGGCTGGGTAGCTGTAGTAGCTGGTGTAACAAGGGTTGCACCATGATCGGTAGCTGTATCCGCAACCGTAGTTGCGATACCCGCCACGGTATCGATAACCGTAGCCGATTCGGCGGAAGCAAGCTGCAATCGCCTCCTCACCACTCGCTTCCTCGCCCTCATTCAGCAGTGACTCGACATCTGCTTTACCAAGCTCATCGGCATCGACGTTCGCGGCGACTCGCATCAGACTTGTTCAAGTCCATCTTGGCGACGGCCGAAAGGAGGCTGTTGTCAGCCATTACCGAGCTCGCGACCAACATCATCGGGGCGACTGCGAAAAGGAATCGTTTCAACATCGTACTGTACTCCAAGGTTTGGCAGATTGAGGTGGAGGGAAGCGTGAGTCTGCCGGTCTCGTCGTTCCCGTTTGTTTCCTGACTGAGATGCCAAGCGGGGACGGCGTTGGAGTGTTACGGCGAAGCTTGAAAATTCTGAAGGAATTCTTGAAACGTTGTTCGCTGGGCGTTGAAGATCCAGGAACACTCGTTGAAGATGTGGTCAACTAGGACTTGCCTGATGACATGTACGATGGGCTTCCAAGCCCGTCGATCCGTGTGATCTGAGGCAGCCGCGACTGGCGGCTTGGAAGCCCATCGTACGGGTATCTGCGCGACGGGCTTGGAAGCCCATCGTACGATTTGTGGAAACCGGCGCGTTTTCAGTTTCCGATCCAGCGTTCATTTGCTTTGCAGAAGTGGAAAATTCATGCATTACGTCACATCGACCCTCGCAGCGATCGCGTTGATCGCCATCGTCATCTTCTCGGTACAGAACCTCGAGGCGATCGACGTCCGCTTTTTGATTTGGTCGACAAGTATCTCCAAAGTTGTTGTGATCATTGGGACCTATCTCCTTGGGATGGTGTCAGGATGGGGATTGGTGGAGCTGATCAAGCGATCCATGAAGTGATCGGCGGCCAGTTGAGGGATTGTCTGTAACAGGCTGCTCCGATTTTCGCTTGGGAGAGAGTCCAACACGATTTCTCTCCTTCAAGAGACTGATGAGCAGAGCCATGCGACTTACGATTTTCCTCGCCCTGTTGACCACCATCCTTGGCCACGGCGTCTCCGTTCGGGGCGATGACGAACTTTTCTCACAAGTGGCCATGGAGTCGGTCTTCGAGAAGAACACCGAATCGGCCACCAGGGAAATCGCGGCAAAGCCCGCTGAAAGCAAGAAGATTGAGCGTATCACGGGCGTTTCGGGACTCGTGCAGATTCTGAAAGGGGCGGAACTGGAGCCGACGTCCGCTGGGAATCGCGTCACCGTCAAGCTCGAGAGTGCCGGCTGGGTCTTTCCCATCTCGTTCGCTGTGGATGTGCAACGCGAGCGAATTCTTTGTGACCTTTCGCTGGTGGAGATTCAGACGGAGGCCACCATCGATCGCCAAACCATGTTGCAACTGATGGCCGCAGGCGACCCTTCGCAATCGGCGTTCTTTGCGTTTGATCCCACGGAAAAAGTGATTCAGCTGCGTACTTCGCTGAGCAACCGAAACGTCACGGCGGCGGGATTCGCGAGAGATCTGCAGCAGCTGGCCCGCTTCGCGGAGAGCAAATCCAAGATTTGGGCCGGGCTTGGCAAGCAACCTGTCTCTGAGCAGGAGGCGAAGTCGGGAACGATCGCTAAATCCTCCGAAGCTGGGCAAAAGGCGGATTTCTCGCTTGATGGTCGCTGGTCCGCCAGCGTGGCCAGCGGCGAAGCGTTTGCTGTGCAATTCGATGCCAGTGGGCGGTTTGCTCTGATCCATCTCAAAGCGGGTAAGTCGACCAAATCCGTTGGCAAGGCGATCCGCGACGGCGAGAGCCTGGTTCTGGAGGGCGATACCGGTACCAAACTGAAGGGATCGCTGACCT
Organism: Pirellulaceae bacterium; assembly: GCA_963767665.1. Classification (GTDB taxonomy): domain Bacteria; phylum Planctomycetota; class Planctomycetia; order Pirellulales; family Pirellulaceae; genus Rubripirellula. Next base: position 890,502 of record CAVYFC010000019.1, on the reverse strand, counting down.
GGGCCGACGCCAAGTCTTTCCAGCTCGCCATTCTTGATGCCGCCGGCAAGGCGACCGTCAAGCTCAGCTTCAAAAAGCAGTCGTAGCTGGACAGCGTCATCGTCGATCATTCGCCTTGTCAATCACGTCGGCTTCTCGCATGAAACGGCTGCCTGCAGCCGTGCCTACCGTAGGCGAGTCTCTCCGAGACTCGTAGAACGCGCAAGCAACGCAGCAAAGCAACGCAGCAAAGCTACGCACTCCAGTCTGCCTTGGAAATATGGACTTACAGGAAGGACAGTCGATTTTGAAGCCTCTCCGAGATCGTCATTTCACGTGGCTTCGCCGAGAAAATCCGAGCCTCGGAGAGGCTGTGATTCATTGGCTTGCCCTGGCGTCGATTCGCTTTAGCGTGGATCCGCATTTGTGTAGATCCGCATTTCCAAGGCGGAGATTCGCAGCTTTGCTGCGTTTGGTGCGAGCCTCGGAGAGACTCGCCTACGGTAGGCCTCGCACGTCGAAACATGCACAGCCTCGGGGTTCCGCTTGGGACTGGGGATTTTCGCTGTAACACCTCGCTTTTTGCTTCGCTTGGCTATTCAGAGCCACAACCCAATCCCTGACGGTTTCTCGCCGTCGCGAGCCCTAAATCGAGGTGATTCCATGAGACATTCCGAACCAAACATGCTTTCTCGCGCCATGCTGGGCCTGTTTGCCCTTCCGCTGATCTCGGCGGTCGTCCTGGCCAATGAAGCGAACTATTCACAAACCCTCGCCTCCACCGCCTGGATCATCACCAGCAATGCCGAGGAGGAGACTTCGACCGGAACCGGTGTCTTTGTCGACGCAGACAAAGCGACTGGTGCTCACCAACGCTCACGTCGTGGGCGATAGCCGCTCAGCGGTTGTATTTTTTCCCGAGCTGGAGGAAGGCCAACCCAAGGTCAAGCGAAAGCACTACCTGGACAACGTCTTGAAACTCGCCCAACCAGGCAAGGTGGTGGCGATCGACCGCAAACGCGACCTGGCGCTGATCGAGCTCCCCAAGGTGCCCGAGCGAGCCAAGGCGATTGAATTGGCCGAGACCAGCGTCACTCCGGGTTCCAGCGTGGACATGATTGGCAATCCCGGCGGCAGCGATGTGCTGTGGGCTTACACCTCGGGAACCGTTCGTCTGGTCTACGACAAGAAGTTCAAATCCGACCATGGTGAACATGAGTTCAAGGTGGTGGAAACGCAGAGCCCCATCAAGCCTGGCGACAGTGGCGGACCGGTCGTGAACTCCGAGGGCAAGCTCGTTGCGATCGCCCAGTCGTTCTCACCACAGATGAACCTGGTCAGCTACTGCGTTGACATCGCGGAAATCAAGGCGTTCCTCGCGAGTCCATGGAAACCGGCTCCCTTGGCAACCAAAGCGGTCCTGGATAATGCCGAGATCAAGCACGTGGCTCACACGACCGGTCACTATCAGGTCGATCGAGAGATCTCCTCGGGAAAGACTCAAAGTGTCTTCGTGGCCAAGGATACCGAGTACTACAAGCGAGCGGACGTGCGACGCATCTGGTCGCTCGTCTCGGTCAGCAAGGAAGCACCCGATGGTGAACTGCTGATGCGACTGATGCGACAGAGTTCGGCCACCAAGATCGGAGCCTGGGCCGTCGAAAAGAACTCAGCCGGACGAATTCATGGTGATTTACGTCGCCAAGCTGGACGCCACCGCCTCGGACGAAGCGCTGGAAGGAACCATTGACTACGTGGCCCGGATCGCCGCGGCGATGAGCAAGGAGCTGCAACCCAAGAAGGACGAGAAGTCGTCCTCTGAAACGCTGGCAGCCTGGCTCGCCAAGTGACCAGCCGGCTGAGCCCGACCGTGCCACTTCGATGCACATCGATCGGGCACGTCTCGAGGCCTGTCTTGAGACTCGTACGATGGGCTTCCAAGCCCGTCGATCTTCGCCACATCTCCCGTGGGATCGACGGGCTTGGAAGCCCATCGTACGGCCTTGCGATCCAAGCACTCAGCCGCCGTCTTCGAAATTTCTGAAAATCTCGGTAACAGGCGATACGAGCCTCCGCTTGGTAGTTCAGAAGCGAGCAACGCCGGGTCAAACGAGGCAACGCTCGCGACCCTTGGTTTTTCCCACCCGACTCCAATGCAGAGAACTCGATCATGAAACGCCGTATCAAGACTCTTGTCGCCGTCACCACCTTGGCCTTCACCGCTTCCGCATCGATCCATGCCGAGGCATGTGACCGAGGCGGCCGTCGCATCTCACTTTCGCGAGGACGCATCGGGGCGTCGTTCTCACCGTTCAACCGTTACTCACCTCCTACTTACGCTCAGCCCCAGGTCGTCTACCGCCAGCCACAGGTGGTGTATCAACAGCCGGTTCAAGCCTTGCCACCATCCCGGCTGCAACCGGTTGAACCGAATGGGACCGCAATCCAGGCCGGCATGAGCCCTGCGACGGGGCCGAATCCCGCAACAGTGCCGAATCCCGCAACAGTGCCGAACCCCGTAACAGTGTCGGGCCGTCAAGTCACGCCGACCATGAATCAAACGATCGCGCCCCAACAGGCTCACGCAAGCAACTTGCGAACCGTCGCCAACAACTCGGCGCCATCGGCACGCGCAAGCGACCAAGTCCAGACGCAACAAGCCCAGACGAATCAAGCCCAGACAAACCAAGCCAGCGCCGAAGCCTCGGCGCTGCAGATGTTGGCATCGATCACCACAACCGCTGATACGAACACGGAAAGGACTGGTGCTGTGAATGAGTCGCAGATTCCTGAATTCGCACCAGCAGCCAATGGGACCGAGCCGACTTACGTGGGCACCTGGAGTGTCAGCCTGCCGGGGAACCAGGCCGTCCAACTCGCCCTCAACGCCGACGGTAGCTTCCGTTGGACCGCAACGAAGAATGGCAAGTCTAGTCAGTTTGAAGGCCAGTATCGTCTGGAGAACGACCGGCTGACCCTGGTACGCTCGAACGACCTGCAGCAGATGGCGGGAAGCTGGACCACCAGCGGACAAGGCTTCAGCTTCAAGCTCGACGGCGCGACCACCGGAGGGCTCGCCTTCACTCGAAGCTAGGGGCTCCCGCGGAAACGATCGAAGACGCTGAACCCGCAGTCAACGGCAAGATGATTCAAAATCTCGCCGATGGCTGCGGGTTCAACCAATTACCGATCCGAAAAGAGGCCTGACCCCTTTTCGGATCTGACTAATGACACAGGACGAGGGAGAGATTCACGCCGTGGTACATCACGGTGCCGCGATTGTCGCTGCCGGTCGCCGTCAGAAAATCGATTTCCTGCAACTGGTCACTTGCCACGGCAACACGTTGCAGGATCAAGGCGCTGTAGCCTCCTTGGATGGAGATGCAATCTCGCAAAGGCAGATCCAACCCGATACCAAACTCGTAGACCAGCGTACTGGTACCAGGGGTTTCGGTCACAACCTGGCCGATCGGGCTGGTATCGAGGACGGTTTGCTGCTGGGCATCGTTTCCAAAAACGCCGGCTTTGCCAAACCAAGAAAGGCAATGCCAGCCAAAGAGCGGCATGTCGGGGACGCTCGTGATCCCGACTTGCAATCCATACAAGTCATTTCGAGTTGACGTGCGGGTTAGAAACGTCTGAGGATCGGCATCCAGAATGGCCGTCAGGTCTTCGTCCAACGCGATGTACCGGAAGCCGGCGATGTAGTTGAACGGACAATAGGTCACGTAGTGCCAGTTCAGTTCGAACCCATAGAGATCACTGGTGTAGCGAGCATTGATCGACTGGACACCCGGGGCGAAAACCGGCGGGTCCGAATTGATCCGCACTTCGCTTCCTTCCGTATTCACAAACTGATCGGCTGAGAATTGCCGAAGCCCCAGAAAGCGAAATTCAAATTCGGTGTCATCCCAGGCCAATTGACTCACCGAGACATCCAGGCCCGGTTCCCAATCGAAATCGAACCCCTCTGCATTGATCTGTCGAATCGGGCTGGAGGAACTCTCCATCAAGACACCAAAGTCTTCGTTTAGTCGATCCATGTAGACGGCACCCGCCCGAAAGCGGAATCGTGGTAACAGACCTGGGCACCAGGAAGAGGCCAGCCCCCTTCGCTCAGCCAGCTCGTCTCGCACCGACACCGCCATCGGGTCCATGTCGCAAGGGGAGCCCCAAGGATCCCCCTTCCCAAACTGGGAATGCAATTGGGGAGAATTCAGTTGGGGATAGGCCACGATCTCGGAGTGGACAAAAGGGGGCCCATCATCGGGATCGGCTGCCACCTCCTCCCGAAGCGAGGTTTCACCACAATGGGGACAGGCCACGTATGGCGGATCGACCAGCGCATCGGCGACCCGCACATCGGTCAGGATCACTCCATCTTGCCCATCGAAGGACTCGGAGTTCAGCGAGACTTCGACGGCGCCCGCCAAAGACGAGTGGGAAACACAGCGAGGACACTGTCCCCTGGCCATCGGTCCCTTGGCCATCGAGGCACTCGACAGCAATAGCACCAGAAACAAGGTCCAAAGACGCAAACCGCGTTGCAGTCGTTTGAACTTCGCAGACATCAAGTCTCTGATCCTTTTCTGGTGGGAGCGGCATCCGACCAGGGCACATGGGTTCTACGTAACCGTCCGGCGCAGGCTTCTGCACCGATGGCCTGCTCTCTTGATCGGCATTTACTGCCGTCAAAATCGGCATTTCTTTCCTGATCCGCAGGAAAGGAGAGGATCACCCAGCTAGCCAGCGTTACCAAGCGAACTGAGTAAGTAGGGGGCTGTGCGGAGGATTCTGATGCCGAAACCGGTAACTAAGATGAGGGAGTGCCCCGCAAGCGTTCCACGCGAGTAGGAGCATTGACGTTTGCATTTCGCGGGGAATCCAAGGAATTTCGCCCACTTTCCCAGCTGCGTCGGAACGGCATCGGTACCACGTTGGTCCAAGCCTTGGCGATCGAATCTTCCGTGGAGGGGACTCGGAACCGCTGGCTCCCCCCCACCGTTGCCTTGCTCCGCCAACCTTGCTCCTCCAACCTTGCTCCTTGCCCTCCAACTTGTGGTTCGATCGCTCGCCGGTATCTCCATGTTCCTTAGAAAGCCACCATCGCGACGACGACTTTCCGACAAGCGTCGGCGGAGGAGCAAGCTTTGGCTGGAATCGCTTGAATCGCGGCGGCTGCTGGCATCGCTGGTCGTGACGACCACCGAGGATGCGTTGGATCTGAATCCTGGGGACGGGATCTGCGAGATTGCCGGTGGAGGTTGTTCACTCCGTGCGGCCATTCAAGAAGCGAATGAACTGGGAGATGCCAACGGTAGCCATCAAGTCAGTCTACCGGCCGGAAACTTTGTCCTGACGATCGAGGGGACCGATGAAACCAGGGCACGATCGGGCGACTTGAACATCCGCACCAGCCTGGAAATCATCGGTGCCGGAGCAGCGGAATCGATCGTCGACGGGGGCGGCCTTGATCGAGTGATCGACGTCGTCCTGGGCAACGTCACGATTCGAGCGGTGACGATCCGTGGCGGTGTGGTCGACGCCGATGAGGAGGCATTCGAGTACATCGGTGGTGGCATTCGCAATCAAGATCAGCTGACCCTGATCGATTCTCTCGTTACCGGAAACACATCTGGAAGCGGTGCGGGTGTCGCCAATTACGGTGGAACGCTTCGGATTGAGCGGAGTGTGATCACGGGCAATGGAAGTCCGGCGACGACTCGCGGTGGCGGTGTCTTCAACTACGCGAATTACGACACGGCCAATCTGGAGATCATCGAGAGCACCATTTCTGACAATGAGGCTCGCACCGGCGGTGGTGTGATGAACTTCGGTTATGACGGCGTCGGCAATGCCGTGATCCAGCGAAGTACGATCTCGGGGAATTCCGCATTCACGGGTGGAGGGGTCGCGAATCGCAGCAAGATCATCTACGAAGTCTCGGCTTTGGCCAATCTCAGCATTCGCGGCAGCACGATTACTGGAAATACTGCAGAAGCTTCGGGCGGCGGAATTCAGAGTCAGGGGGAATATGGTGGCGCAGCCCAAGCAGACATCTCGAACACGACGATCACGGGCAACGTCGCCACGGGGCTTGATGGCGGAGGCATTCAATCGGTCGATACCTTCGAAGTTGACACGTTGATTCGAAGCACGATTGTCTCCGGTAATTTTGCCGGACGCGATGGGAATGACTTGTGGGGCAGTTCGATCTCCGGAAGCTTCAATTTGATTGGGGATGATGCAGGGCACTCGCTTGTTAGCGGTCTCGACAACAATCTGGTCGGAATGGATCCGCGATTGGGTCCACTTTCCGACAACGGAGGCCCCACGCTCACCCATTCCTTGCAGGATGGAAGCCCGGCAATCGACCAGGGATTCAACCCGTTGTCACTCGCCAATGATCAGCGCGGCAGCGCCTTTACGCGGTCGGTCGACTTTCCAGCGATTGGAAACGCATCGGATGGAACCGACATCGGCGCGATTGAAATGGGACAGATTGCCTCTAGCTTTGACTTTGGCGATGCCCCCGATGGCGTGTTGATCGGTAGCCAGCTGAGAAGTTATCCCACACTGGCATCGAACAACGGAGCGCGACACCGGATTGATTCGCTGGGGCCATTTCTAGGATCGATTCGTCCTGATGCGGAGATCGATGGCGGCGCTTCCAGTGGTGCAAATGGGGATGACTTGATCGGTGACGACGATGAGGACTCGCTACCGGCTGGTCCGATCAAGCTGACGCCTGGCCAGCTCATGACGGGGGTGATCATTGCGCATGACGGGGCAGCATCGGGCGGGTTTCTGAATGTCTGGCTGGACGTGAACCTCGATGGCGATTGGGATGACGCGGGTGAGCAACTGATCGTGGATCGCTCCGTCAGTGCGGGAGCGGGCAACACCTCCTTGGCCGGCATCCGACTTCCGGCCGGCGCAGCCGAGGGTACGTCATTCCTTCGCACCCGAATCAGCACACAAGCCGGTCTGACGCCGCGCGGTGAAGCACCCGACGGTGAAGTCGAAGATGTCCAGGTGCTGATCGGGAACACGCCCGTCCCAACGGCCGATCTCTCGCTTCGGCACGTCGTCGACAATAGGAATCCGACGATTGGTGAGATGGTGACCTTCACGATCACACTCATCAACAAGGGGCCCGATCCGGCAACCAATGTGGAGGTCACCAACCTCCTGCCAGATGGTTTGTTCTTTGAGCAGGCGACGGTTTCCAGGGGAACCTACGAGTTCGAGGAAACGTGGTTCGTGGAACTCCTTGAGCCTGGATCGGTGGCCGAGCTGACGATCCGCGCGAGTGTGGACTCATCGGATTCCATGTCGCATACCGCAGAAATCACGGCCTCCGATCAGGCCGACCCCAATTCGACGCCCGCCAATGGGATCAGCGGTGAAGATGACCAGGCGACCGTCACTCTGGGAACTTGCCTCAGTGGCGGACCGCTTCACGTTGGTCTGAATCGATTCACCTTCTCCTGTGCCTCACCAGGCGCCTGGGTCGGATTCGTGCACGGAAACGAGCGGGGTCCGAAGGCGTTCGCCCAGTACAACGTGACGGTCGACATTGCCGATGCAGAAGGAGTCGCAATCGCAATCGCTGACATGCAAGGAATCGCATCGGTTCCGATCATGATCACGCAGGAACAGCTTGACCGATCGGTCGCCCTGTCAGGCGATCCTCTGCTCGTCCAGGCCTTTGAGATGCTACCGCGTCGCACCAAGGGCAACACGTTGGCGATCAACACGGAAGCCGAGATGCTGCTTGCACAGCGGATTGGGCCAGGAGCCGAGCCACTTGAGGCAAGCGTGATCCAAGCCGCCACCGCCGGGGCATTCGAAAGTTGGTCGCAACTGCCGATACCTGATGAATTTCGAGAGCGGCTGGCGAACGCCAGGATCGTGATCACCGATTTACCGAACGATGTCTTGGCCCGCGTGATTGGCAACACAATCGTGCTGGACGCAGATGCGGCCGGAAACGGTTGGTATGTGGACCCAACGCCTTGGGACGATCGCGAATTCGTCGGCACCCCGTCGATGAGCCGTCTGAATGCTGTCGATCCAACCGCTGCTCAAAGAATCGACCTGGTCACCACGCTGATGCATGAGTTCGGGCACCTGCTGGGATTACCAGACGCATCGGGCCCCGACAACATCATGAATCGAGACCTCGATATCGGCGTCCGACGCATGCCTGCTTCCAACACCAACGTGCGAAACGCCCTCGATGTCAATCACGACAATCAAGTGTCAGCGCTCGATGCTCTACAAATCATCAATTGGCTGAGCCGCCCGCCCGCGTCCCTCGAATCGATCGGTTCATTTTGGCTGGACGACGGTTCCCTGGATCCCCCTTTCTGGACGCCAATGGGGATTATCGAGTCTCCGCTTTGGACGTGTTGACCATCATCAACCATCTTTCTGGTCCGAGCGAACTTCGCAGTGAACCTGAATGGCTGTTGGCAATTCCCAACGTCCCGATGGTCAGTTCCAAGCTAGACGAAGAGGAGCTGTTCGATGAGGCGTTGCAACAGCTGGTCGACGAACTCGGAAGCGTGTTGAGTTGAGTCGCCTACCGTAGCCGAGTCTCTCCGAGACTCGTGATCAACGCAGCAAAGCTGCGAATATCCGCCTTGGAAAGGCGGACCTACGGAATCTGCGAATGTCCGCCTTGGAAAGGCGGACCTACGGTAGCCAATTCTTCACTCAGCGCCCTACTTCTCGCCTCTGTCCACCGCCGCGAAGTCTCCGGCGATCGCAGTGACTAGCCTATCTGGGTCGATGTACTTCCTGATCGCTGCATTGACGTCTTCCACGGTAGCGGCCGCAACGTTCGCCTCCAAATCGGCGTAGTGCTGCATGGTCCGTTCATTGAAGAGGGTTCCGAGCAAGTCGCTGTTCAAAGCGGCGTCATCGGTGCGGCGAACACGAGCGGATTGCAAGTAGGCCTTCTTGGCTTCCGACAATTCCTGTTCGGTGACACCTCTGTCACGAATCAGATCGATCTCTTCTCGGATCACCTCCATCAATCGATCCTTCTTCCCCGGATTGGTGATGGCAGCAACGATGAAGTCGACTCGTTCATCCTTTGCCCGCGGCAAGCGTGTAGCTGGCGATACCATAGGAAAGACCCTCTTGCTGGCGAACACGATTCCCGAGTCGGCTGCTGAGTGAACCACCACCGAGGATGAAGTTGCCCAACTCCAGCGCCGCGAATTCTGGATCCTCATCGCTAAGCCTGTACTGCTGGCTGGCACGATAGACCGCGTTCTCCTTGTCGGGAGTCTCGATGACGTCCAACGATCCCTCGACTTCGGGGTGAGGACCGCGATCAATTCGCACGTAGGGCTCCGACGTTTCCCAGTCCGCAGAGCACTTTGGTGAACATCGCCTTCAGCTCCTCCGCATCGAAGTCGCCCACCGCCGTGACTTCACCGGCCTGATTGCTTAGCAGCTCAGCGTGCAGATCGCTGATCTCCTCCACCCTGACGTTGCGATACATGTCGATTTCCTCATCGACCGACATCACATACAAAGGATGCCCCTTGGGATAGGGCGAAAGACGCTTGTCAACGCTCCGCTTTCCGAGCGAACTCGGGTCGGTGGTGGCCTGCTCCAGACTGGTGATCACCTGTCGCCGAATGACTTCCAATTCATTGGCGTCCAGTCGCGGATGACGAAGGACTTCCCCGATCAAATTGACGACTTCCTGGCAGGAACTCTCGCTTGGTCTTCACCGAAATCTGAAGCAGTCCGAGTGTCGAGGATACCGACATCTGCAATCGCAAGCGGACTTTCTCGTCCTCGATTGCCGCGAAATCCAGGTTCTCCGTCCCACGGCTCATCAGAATGCCTAGCAGCTCGGCGGCTCCCACGCGATCCTTCAGCGACTGCTCCGTACCAAAGCGAATCGTCACCGTCATCGCAACGGTCTCGCCTCGAGTCTTCTTAGGAAGCAGCGCGTACTTGATGCCGCCGACCAGGTCACCGCGCTCGGTGCGACCCTCGATGACCATGGGATTCGGATCGATTTGCTCGCCAGCCGCAATGGCTTCACGACCCTCGTAGCCGTCGAGCAGTTCAGCAAGATTGGGGGCTTCGGGAATTCGAATCCGCTCCGATTTCTCACTCGGGATGAACAGACCGACGGTACGGTTGTTACGGACCAGATACTTTTCTGCGACCTCTTGGACGTGTTCACGCGTGAGCGACTCGACTTCGATCGCGGTACAGGAAGTAGAGTCGCCAATCTCCTTGGGCGGCCCAGTCGCTAAGGGAAACGGCAATCCGATCCGAGTCACTTGCCTGCAGCTCGCGTTGCTTCAAGATCTGCTGGACGGCCCGTTCCAGTTCCTTATCGGTGACGGGTTCTTCGAGAAACGAAGACTCCATGACATCGATCAACTTCGCTCGGGCCTCTTCGATCGAGCCGGACGATGGCACTTCGGCCAGAGCGAACAGCAGCCCGGGCTCGGTGAACGCGTACGAATCGGCATACACGTTGGAGGCAATCTTGGTTTCAACCAGGTTCTTGTAGAGACGGCCGTTGGGTTCATCGCCGAGGATATAAACCAAGGCTTTGACGGCGGCATAGTCAGGATGACTGCTCGCAGGAATGTGGTAAGCGGCGGCAACCAGTTGAACTTCGCCAACACGACGAACCACGACGGTTCGTTCGCCGTCCTGAGGCGGTTCGGTTGTGTAGGTCTCGTCGATCGGGGTTTCGGGAACGGAAAGAGCACCGAAGTACTTGTTCAAGTAGTCGAGCGCCTCTTCAGGATCGAACTTGCCCGCCACGATCACCATCACGTTATCGGCGCGATAGTACTTGCGATAGAAGTTCCGCAATTTGACGATTGGCACACGTTCGATATCGCTTCGGTTTCCGATCGTGGTCTTGCCATAGTTGTGCCACTCGTATGCCGCGGCCTGCATTCTCTGAAGCATGACTTGAAACGGCGAGTTCTCCGATCGTTCGAATTCATTGCGAACGACCGTCATTTCAGACTCAAGATCTTCCCCGCGGATGTTGCTATTGACCAGACGATCGGCTTCCAAGCGAATCGCGAACTCCAGATTGTCGCCGGAGGCGGGCAACGTTTCGTAGTAGTTCGTCCGATCCATCCAGGTCGTTCCGTTCATCGATCGGCCGGCGCCGCGGTCCTTGAGCGCCTTGGGAATGTCCGGGATGCAATGGCGTCCCCTTGAAGAGCATGTGCTCGAGTAGGTGGGCCATGCCGGCTTCGCCATAACCCTCGTGCCGCGAGCCGACGAAGACCGTCATGTTGACCGTCACGACTTCCTTGCTGGGATCGGGAAACAACAGAACGCGGACACCATTGTCCAATCGATACTCCGAAATCCCTTCCACCTCAGTGATTTTCATGACATCCCCGTCCGTTTCCTTTTCATCCGCCGTTTTTGCCGACGATTCGGCGGTCTGCCGACTCTTGAGGCCCCTCACCCCAGACATTTCCTGCCAGTGGCAGCAAACATCCCAGCAACATGGCAGCCAGAATCCTGTGAAATCGGACCAAGCTGGTCTCGAACCGAGGGTTGAATTGGTGTCTGAAGCACGGCCATACTCCTTTCCTGCATTCGTCGACGTTGATTGATTGAGGCGATTGTAACGCGATGGGCCACGACCGATAACGGGCCGACTTCAAGAACCGAGCAGAACCGTGAACGAAAACAATCGCAACGATCAAGGTGATTCGGACGGCGGCGGCCGCTGGGTCAAGGTGACCACGAGTGACGCAGATCGCCGAGGGTGCCGCCCGCGAGGTGCTGGTCGCGGAGCAGATCTTAGCGATATTTCGAAGTGATGGGGTGCTCTACGCACTCGATGGGATGTGTGCCCACCAGGGCGGTCCCCTCGCCGAAGGGACCGTCCAAGGCGGTTGCGTGACCTGTCCCTGGCATGGCTGGCAATACGAACTCGCCACTGGCATCCAAACGATCAATCGGCAGCCCTTGCAGCAAACCTTTCCGGTTCGTGAGGCCGACGGCCACGATCGAGGTTTGGCTTTGAATTCCACGATGTCCTACCGTAGGCGAGTCTCTCCGAGACTCGCATGTCCAAGCATGCAACCGCATGCAACCGCATGCATCGCTGCAAATGTCCGCCGTGGAAATGCGAACCCACCAAGGGTTTCTACCTCGAGGATCCACCTTCGCAGATCAATCGACGGGGAATCCCCGTTTCCGCAGCAGTGCGCTGGTATCCACGTCACGACCACGGAAACGCCGAAAGCCTTCTGCGGGATCGATCGTGTCGCCCACGCTCATGACATTGTCATGCAGACTCTTGGCAACCTCCGGATCATAAAAACTCCCGGCTTCCTCGAATCGCTCGGCCGCATCGGCGGTCAGCGCATCGGACCAGAGGTAGCTGTAGTAGCCGGCGGAGTAACTGTCGCTACTGAAGATGTGCATGAAGTGAGGTGTGCGATGACGCATCGGCAACTCCGATGGCATTCCGATCGCAGCCAACGTTTCTCGCTCAAACGCATCGGGTTCGATGTCGGCTTCACCTGCCAAATGCAGCTTCATGTCCATCAAGGCACTGGCCAAGTACTCCACGGTTGCAAAGCCCTGATTGAAGGTGGCGGCCTTTTTGATCTTGTCCAGCAATTCCTGTGGCATCGGTTCGCCCGTCTTGTAGTGCACGGCAAAGCGATTCAGGATCTCGGGCGTCTCCAACCAGTGCTCATTGAGTTGCGAGGGAAATTCAACGTAGTCCCGCGCGACGCTCGTGCCCGATTGCGAAGGATAGTTGACTTTCGACAACAGTCCGTGGAGCGCGTGGCCGAACTCGTGAAACAGTGTCACCGCGTCATCCCAGGAAATCAGGACCGGCTCGCCCTTCGGCTCCCTTGATGAAGTTCGAATTGTTGGAAACGATGGTCGTGATCGGTTCGCCCATGTTCTCCTGGGCACGGTAATCGGTCATCCAGGCGCCGCTCCGCTTGCCCTCGCGTGCATAGGGATCCAGGTACCAGAGTCCGACATGGTTTCCATCGGCATCGGTGACTTCCCAAACCGTGACATCGGGATGGAATACGGGAACGCCCTGGATGGGCGAGAACTGCAATCCATACAGTTGGGTCGCCGCCCACATCATGGCCTCGCGAAGCTTGTCGAGCTGCAGGTAAGGCTTGACTTCATTGAAGTCCAAGTCGTATTTCTCCTTCCGTACTTTCTCGGCGTAGTAGCGATAGTCCCAGGGCTCGATCTTGATTCCAGCGTTCTCGCTATCGGCGATCGCTTGCATGTCCGCGACCTCTTCTTCGACGCGAGCCAGGGCCTTGGGCCAAACCTTCATCATCAAGTCCATCGCGGCTTGGGGCTGCTTGGCCATCGTCGGTTCCATCCGCCAGTGCGCGTGGGTTTCGTAGCCGAGCAACTTGGCGCGTGCCGCACGCAGCTTGAGGATCTCGGAGATGATCTTGTTGTTGTCGTATTGGTCCCCGTTATCACCGCGGTTGTAGTAATTGCGCCAAACCTTCTCGCGAAGCTGCGCGATTGTCCGCATAGGTCAAGAACGGATCCATCGATGACCGGGTGTTGGTGACCGCCCAGTTGCCACCTTTGTTGTCGCGTTCCTTCGCCGCACTGGCCATCGCGGCGATCGTGCTGTCGGGAAGGCCGGCCAGATCGGCTTCGTCATTGATCCAGGTAACGTAGCCCTTCTCATCCTCCAATACGTTCTGGCTGAAGTCGGTGAAGAGTCGGGCCAGGCGAGTGTTGATTTGCGACAGCCGCGCTTTCTCCTGCGAGCTCAGCTTGGCACCTTTTCGCAGGAAGGTCTTGTAGCGGTCATCGACGAGTCGCCGCTGGGCAAGATTCAGCTCGCCGTTTTTCATTGCATCACTCTCGTAGACCGATGCGATTCGAGCGAACAGTTTCTCGTTCTGGTAGATCTTGTCCTCATGCTCGGAGAGCTTCGGGAACGACCGCCTTCTCGAGATCGGGGATCGAACCGAGATTAAGATTCGATGTGTAAACGAAGAAAATCGCGGAGAGCCGATTCAGAGCTCGCCCGGCATCCTCCATGGCGACGATGGTGTTCTCGAAAGTGGCCGGCTCTGGATTATTGGCGATCGCATCGATCTCTAACCTCAGCAGCTGCCATCGCAATTTCAAACGCGTCAAGAAACTCTTCCTCGCGAACAAGATTCCAGGGGGGAACACCGCCGTAGGGTCCCGTCCATGGCTGCAACAGCGGTGAATTCGATGCCATCTTCTTGGAGTCTCCCGTCTCTTGGCTGTGGCTGAGGCTTGGAATCAAAGCGAGCGTCATCAAGAACGCTCCAAAAATCATGTTGCGACGCATCACAGTCATCAATCCTAGTGGAGGTGGCGTAGCGGCCTGATCAGGGAGTCCCTTCGCGGGGACCCGAAGCCGGAAAGGTCAGTCTACAACATTTCTCCCAATTCGAAGTGCCGGGGGAACCAACAGTTTTCCCGCCATACGATGGACTTCCAATCCGTCGCCGTACGATGGACTTCAAGTCCGTCCCCAGTACGATGGACTTCCAAGTCCGCGATCGGCTTCAACGGCCTGTACGATGGACTTCCAAGTGCCGTCAGGACTGCCGTCCGCAAGCAAGAGCCCACCAGGCCACTGCACCGAGAAAAGCACCGCACCGCGGCCCAGACGAATCCCAGACGAATCTCTTGACCAGAAAGGGAAACAGTTTCGAGGCGGCGCAGCGGATCGACGGACTTGGAAGTCCATCGTACGTTGGGGGGCTAGGCGGTCCAGCGGACGCCTTTGGCGCCGGGTCGAAATTGCAACAACTCCAATTGGCCCAGAAGTTCCGTCTTGTCTTCATCGACGGCAGTCTCGACGGTGAAGATGTTGCGTTGGGCCGCGGTCTGGATCGCCGCACCAATCAGGTACGATTCGGCTGGATCAAAGCGGCCTCGTTCCTGAGCCTGATCCATATCAAGAATCATCATGGCGGGATTCATGACTTCCGCCTCCGGGTCGCTGAGCCAAAGATTGACCGAGGCAAGAGGTTGACCGGCACGGTCCACCAATCGCTGCGTTTCTACATCCAGATGGGACAGCCCAGCGGCATGGCGCGGGTCTCGAAATCCAAATGTCCCCGGCTCGAGTCGAGTCGTGCGTCGGAAGTTGAGCGATTCACGGCTGACTGGGGGACGGAACCCGGCGACCGAGACGTTCATCGCCACAGCCCGCGATGCAATTTGAAAGCCGGAGGCCTCGAGAATCTGATGCAGTCGTGAGTCGGCGGCCGAGACGCCGGTGCCATGACCGATCGGATCCAAGCCGGCATAGCCGAACTGGTCGTCTCGCACCACTCCCACGTCGATTCGCTTTGATCCTCCGATGTCGATTCGCCGCCGCGCCTCGCGTAACAGATCAACCCCGACCGTCGCCTCGGCACCTGCCCCCATGCAGATCGATGGGATCACGACCAAATCAGGATCCGCAGGAGATTCGCAGAACTGCAGCCAGGCCACCGCCGCACCATCCCTCTCGGCCACGAGCAAATCGTCCGCTCGAAAGAAAGTACGAGCCAAGACGGCCTGTTCGACCTGAGCCTCACGCACAGCGGGGGGAGGTCCGATGGCGG
The DNA here is from genome assembly GCA_963767665.1 of Pirellulaceae bacterium. Classification (GTDB taxonomy): domain Bacteria; phylum Planctomycetota; class Planctomycetia; order Pirellulales; family Pirellulaceae; genus Rubripirellula. The sequence goes on along the minus strand of CAVYFC010000019.1, from coordinate 874,903 downwards.
ACCAATGTTCCATCCACAATTGATGCAGCAGGGGGAGATCGGCGTTTTGAAAGGAGCGAATCACATTCACAGGCTTGAAAATCTTGCAGGTCCCGGCGAGCTTCCACTCCGTTGCGGCGGTGCATCACGAAGCCCCAGAGCATGATGCCACAACCGCCGAGCCAATTGAAGTCGGCTAGCATGACCGCGACACTTTAGCGTACGGCGGAGCCTGCAAGGCTGAGAGTCTGTGGACGTGCCAGGCGTTCCCGTAGGCGAGTCTCTCCGAGGCTTGTAAGAAACGCGACTCGTAAGAAACGCAGCAATGCCGCGAAGGTCCGCCATGGGACATGTGGACCGACGTGGGGCGGCCCAATTAATCTCAGCGACTTGAAACCAACCAGCGAGAAATCGCCGCAATTCACGATCTGAACGCTCGAAAGAGGCGTCGTCCAGCAAGCACGCCCATGAAATATGAAAACGCCCAAAAAAAAACGGTGGGGCAACACACATTGGTGCTGCCCCACCGTCTCATTTCTAAAACCCGCGAGAGATAGTCGTTGCCGAAGTGGTCGCAATCCCACACCACGACCCATCAGCCACGACCCGCTCAGTCAAGCGTGGGCTGGCCACTAGGACAGCCCTCGCCGGTATCCAATGCATCGACCGATTGCGACGTTCAAGCAGATCGTAACTGACGATTGTTCGGGAAAGTGAGGTCCGCGCGACAAATGGTGACGACCGTGACGGTTGTGACGGATGTTCGGAAGCCAGGTAGCCGTTGCGTCTCGCTCAAGTTTCCCGACGCCGGAACCTCCACTCTCGCGTCAGCCGGGTTCCCAGTTGAACGCCGCAAGCGTTTGGCCGCCGCCGGGTGGCAGATCAAAGGGGCGCCGCAACAGTCACGGGGGAGCCGCAACAGTCACGGGGGAGCCGCAACAGTCACGGGGGAGCCGCAACAGTCACGGGGGCGCCGCAACAGACACGGGGCGGCAGGGCTACGGTGTGACTTGGGTTTGCGGCTTGAGGGCTGCGGGAAAGCGGAAGAACCGTTCGTCAAAAATGTTGTCGCTGGTGTACCACGGCGATCCGTCGGGACGCCGATACATCCGATCGGCTTCTTCCCTGCTCAGCGGGCGGGCTCCCACCCGGCCGAAAACCGCAATCTGGTTCCCACTTTCGTCGACCGCTCGATCACGATCCATGCCCCGGCTGATCGCCAAGGCGTGACCATCCTTGGGCAACTTGTACGAGGCGACCAGGTAGGGCATCGGTCGTGGGCTGAATCCGTCGTTGCCGGGGACCTCGGGACTGGTCAACTGAATCACCCGCAGCCCATTCTTGCCGTCGGCGACGTAAGCGAACTGGCTGACGTTGGTGATCCCCAGTTGCACATCGTGGGCATCGTTGATGCAACCGCCCGCGTCGTAGATCTGGTCAGACGAGCAGCTGCGCGGGTGATTCGATGTCGAGAATCGCCAAGCCGTGCTTGCCGGCCGCCACGTAGGCGTACGTCCGCGCCACGTAGATCCCGTGAGCGTCGTCGAGGGGAACCTCATGGACGACGTGGGGATGGGCCAGGTCGGTCGTGTCCAGCACCTTGACCCCGTGGGCATCGGTCACGAAACCGTAGCGGAACTGAACCGCGACGCTGTGCGGATGATGCAGCTCTTCGTGGCCGATCACGCTGGTGACCTTTGGGCACGTGGGATCATCCAGATCAACGACAACCAATCCCGCGTGACAACAGATGTAGGCGTAGGTACCCGACGATCGTGATCGATTCGGCGCCGTCAGAGGATCCCATCAGGATTGAAGGTCAGCGGCGCGTTCGAGATAGTTGTTCAGCGGATTGCCGTCCAGAAGCGTACCGGCACCTACCAGAATCAGTCCTTCCTCGCGGTCGGTCACATAGAGGTAGGCGTACAGCGGATGAATCGGCTGGTTCTTCGTTGATCGGGTCTTGGACGCGCGTCGGATCGGGAGCGATGGTCGTCGGGGCTGCCACGCCGGTGGCGTACTTGGTTCGCACGTAGAATCGTTGGCCCAACGGGCGAGACCGGTGCGGTGGTGATCCGCTCGCTGAATGCCTTATCGTCGATGAATGCGATGTCAAAGACCCGCAGCCCGCCCTCGCCGCAGGCGGCATACAGGTACTCGCCACGATGTTGCAGATCCAAGATCTCCGGTTTGCGGAAGCGCAGCGACAGCGTTTCGATGATGTCGCGACCGGGATGCTCATGGGAATGCTCGAGCTCGCGACCGTGTTCGAGATGTTCCTCGAAGTTCTCGGGATAAGCGATTTGGTGCAGTGAGCTTCCGATGACGGCTTGCGGCTCGGTGCTTTCGGTCACGACGACCGCTTCGAAGCCGTGTTCACCGGCCGCAACGTAACAGTACTTGCCGATGAAGTTGGTGAATCCGGTCCCCTGCATCAGCAGCTGTGCCATGATCGCGTTGTTGTCCTCGTCGCCCGAGAGATGGCAATCGGTGCAGCTCTTGGTTTCGTAAACTCCGCGAGTGGTTGGGATCGGCTTCGTTGCTCCCAGCCGGCACCGCCGCGAACGGTGTGCGGAACGTTGGTGCTGAACGCGATACCACTCATGCCGTCACCGCTGATCGTCTGCTGCTGGGCGTAGATCGATTCGCGTTTGGCGTTGTAGCTGGTGACGTGAATCGCGCAACTGCTGCTTGCCGGACCGATGCGATTGCCCGTCACGTTGCCGTCGCGAGCCAGCATGAACACGTCGTCGCGCAGGGTTTGAAAATTGTAGCTGGTGCGGTTTCGAGTCACGTCACCGTTGTTGTGCAGCTCGGGCGACTTGATGTTGGCACGCTGCGGCAAGTGACAACCGAAGCAACTCGGGTTCCACGAACTGTGGCAGGCAATGCAGGACATGTTCTCGTTGCGGTGGGCACAGCCGAGCAAGTCCTCCTTGGAGGTGCCGCCCCAAGTGACTCGACCATCGTCACCCATTCGAACCGATTTGGCGGCGTGGGATCGCGGATTGTAATCCGTCGTGCACCGGGCGGACCGTATCGGCGGTCTGCGTGACTTCCCAGTACAGATCCGGTTCAACCGTGCTCCGCTGGATCAGCTTTGGTTCCTGTGCCCGGCTCACGCAGGATCTCGAACCGCGGCGTGTCAAAGGTCGTGCGCAGGGCGAGCAGGTTGGTGCCGCCCTCGGGGGCCGCGGGACCGCTGGTCGGCAAGCGTGGCGGCAGGCCGTTGTTCCAGTTGCTGTCTCGACCTTCTCGACCAACGATTGTTCGGCCGTGCCATGGCAATCGATGCACTGGATCTCGATCGCGGCGCGGACTTCGGAGTAGAGCTTCGTGTTGCCGTGATCATCTTGGTAGTAGTGACAATCGGTGCAGTGCATCCCCTTTTCCATGTGGATGTCCATCAGGTGCACCGGGGCATCGGGCCGGCATTTGCCCTGCTGCTTTTCCTGGTCGGTGGTCGGCGCCACGGCCGCTCGTAGTTGTTCGTTGGTCGGCTCGCCGATCGGCTCGTTCTTCCAGTCGAGCAGAGTTCCTTGGCGATCTTTCTTGAACACGGCCCGGTAAACCCAACCGTGGCCGTGGAAGTCGGCGAACTGGGTGTGCCGCAGATGTGGGATTCAGATCGCTGACGTTGGCCAGAAATTCGGGATCGCTCCAGTGGCCGCGCGCCGCCGCTTCGTTGGGGTTGAATTCGGTCGCCCGAATGTAGTCCTCGGCGGTCAGGTGCTTCTGCTCCTCGGGATACATCAACTCGCCGTCGGTCTCGTTGTCCCACCACATGTAGCCGAGGTAGCTGTTGAGGACGTTCGTACCGGGGTGAACGTGGCAGACCATGCACTGGCTGGTCGGGATCCGCAATTCAAACTTGTGCTGAATCGGATGGCCAGGCTGGTCCTTGCGAATCATCGGGTCGACGTACTTGACCCACTCGTCGCGCTCGGCGGCGGCCGTGCCCCGGTTGCCGTACTTGGCCAGGAACCCGCTGGCGGTCGGATCGCGATCATTGGCGTACAACACGTGGCAGGCACTGCAGCCACTGCTGCGGTAGTCGCCCGGCGTGATCGTTGGTCCCGAGAAAGTTCAAGGTCGGATCCAAGCAGCCGGGTCTTCGCCAAACCGATGAACACGGGATCGGTTCGGTTCTCGGTGCCCAGCCCGCGATTGCTCAATCGCTCTCGCGGCCGGCCTGGTTCCTCCAGAACCTCGGGAATGCCCAACTTCGGCTCGGAAACGACCGCCCCGTTCAAAGATCCGCAGCACGTTGCCCGGTTGGCTGACTTGGTAGGGGATCAACGGTTGCAGAAACGGCAGCACTCCCTTGTTCTCGCGTCTCTTGTGGCAGTCGGCGGTGGAACGGTTTGCAGGATTTGCGGCGTCCCGTTCATGCTGTACGACTCGCCAAAGCGCGAGTACTTCTCGTCGGTGCCGCCGTTGTTGTAGAGGGCAGCCCCCCACAACATGCAGCCGTGCGTCATCATGCTCTTGCGCAGCTGCAACACTTCGTTGGCATGACATTGACCGCAGGCGATGTGGGCAACCCGCAAGTCGCCCGGGTTCATGAAGCGAACGAAACTCGGGCGACTCGTGATTGAGCAGCGTGTAGCTGCGAACCGGGTTGGCGGCATCTTTCCAGGCCGGTGCGAACCGCGGCCAAACGTGAGCTCCCTTGATGTCGAAACAAGTCGCATCACCGCCGTGACAGTCGGTGCAGCCGATCTGGACCGAGCCCTCGGGATGCATGTGTCCCACGTCGGTGTGGCAGTGGATGCAGCCCTCGCTCTTGGCATAGGCATCGGCTGCGGTCTGACGAATCAGATCGTCGTGTCGCATCGACGGTGGAATCGGGTAAGACGGGTTGTCCGCGATGCCAAGACGCCGGGCGAGGTCCCAAGGATCTTCCCCGCGACGACCAAGGTCGGGTTCTTCGGCACCGGCCGGCGGCCGCCGTCCGTGGTAGCTGCGCGGCAACGGTATCTTGCTTTCGGGAACTTCACACCCGGCGGCAACGTGGTCCGCGTGCGAATGGGCGATTCTGCTCGGCGGGCTGCGCTGCGGACAGGTGCTCGTGGGGCCCGATTGGGAATTGAATGCCGAGCCTTGATCCGACAGTTGCATCAAGACGCCAGGCTGAGCTCTCGCTGCGCATTGGAGTTGCTACGCTCGACCGATTCGTGGTATCGGAAGGGGTAACGGGTTGCTGACCCGGTCCTGAACCACGTTCCCTCGTTCATTCGCGCTGAACCGATCGCAGCAGATCCTGCAGCTTGGCGATCCCCTCGCGCGGCGTCTGCGCGGATGCAGTGAGCGAGCCCAGCACAAAGAGCAGCGGGATCACCAGCAACAAGCGTTTCATGAATCCATCCATGGGAACAAGGTGGGTCGAAAAAGGTGCCCAACGCCCTTTTCAGGAGACCGGGCAATGGGAGAGATCGCGTCCGATTGGCTTCCAATCCCCTCGACAATCTCGAACGTACGATGGGCTTCCAAGCCCGTCGATCTTCACTCTCCTGCGGCTAGGTGACAGGCTTGCAAGCCTCGCAATGTTTGAACTCAGCAACTAGTATTCGAGGACGACGCGAGAAATCCGGCGACAGGGTTTGCGCGTCTTGCCTTGCAGCGTCTGGTAGAGATCTTCAAAGCCTTCGCCAGAGATCAACGTCGCCATTCCACCAATCATCAACACGTTGTTGTTCAGCAGCGGGCGGTATTCCAGGCCGGTGCTCATGTCGGTTCCGATGAAGTTGTCGACCTCGCCCGACAAACAGGTAGGTTTCCAGCACCTCCGTCTGATCAAACCACAGAAAATTGACGTTATTGATTGTTTTTAGACGGGGTGTGATGTCGGCGTCGAGACCAAGATTGAACAGGTGCAGGCCGGGATTGACGAAGTTGGTTTGCCCCTGGAATTTCGTGTTTCGCAGGCTGGCACCCAGGCTTTCCCGATTGGTCAACTCCACCCCGAACAGCCGAATCGCCTGACGCCCCCAGTAACTGAACTCCTGTCCAGCAAAGTTGGGGGCGGCAAAAATCGCATCAAAGCCGGTCGCCTGTGTCGTCGTTGGGGTCGCTGTCGCCGGAGTTGAAGAAATACGACGTCCGGAACCGCACCCAGTCGCGGTCGTAGGACAGCTCCAGGGCCGCCAGGTAAGCGCTGATGTCGACCTCGCGGCCGGCGATGGGATTCAAATCGTCGCGACCAAAGACGTAGTAGAAAGCGCTGCTGACGTTGATCCGCTCGATGTGCCCGTTGCTGGCCGTGCCGAAGTAGTAAGAGCGGACATCGTGCGGCTGAAAGACACCGACCGGATCGGGGCGGACCAGGAAATTGTTGCGGTCGAACTCCATCGACGGCTTGTCGTGGTTGTAGTGGAACGAGACAGTTGACGTCGTAGCCGGGGATACAAAAAGTCTTGGCGATAGTAGTTGGCGATCCACGTATTTTGGTGCCGATCCTCGTCAATCCGATTGAGGAAGCTGTTGGTGTCTTTCTCCGTCTGGTCGAACCACATCACGTTGAATTGGTCGCGATTGCTGTTGCGAGTGCCAAACAGACGAACGCCGCGGTTGATGTCATTGAAGATGAAGCCGCGAAAATCGCTGACAAAGAACTGGCTCCCGGCGCGAACCGAGGCGAAATCGTAATACGGACTGGTGTCGGCCAACTTCGCTTCGACGAACCATTCCTCAAACGCCAGGAAATCGCGATAGCGGCTCGTCCCCTGTCGCACATCGGGATTGACAACGCCCAACTCGTCAGCGACCAACGCGTTGACGTTGAAGATCATGTCCACCTTCACCCGCCAATCGTCCGGCTTGAACGACCGTGTTGCCGTGAAACAGATCGATCGCCAACCCTGTATTCTGTATGAACAGGAACGAATCGGGATCGCCGAAGAACTCGGCCGCACCCGGATTGCGAGTTGCCTCGAACGGCGTGGTCGGTGTTGGCAACTGACGCGCCTCGAACAACGTTCGACTGATGCCAGTGATGTTCAGGAAAGTGTGCTGGCCGATGATCGGGTAGTCGCCCTTGAGCACGTTTTGGTTGTACGGATCCCACCAGGCCCCTTCGATTCCCGGGTAGTCATCCATGATCGGATGACCCTTTCCGTAGCGATCCGAGTCCTGCTGCCCCAACCGCCAGCGATCGAAGACCGGCACGAAGTGGCTGCTCGTTTGCGACTCGGTTGGCAGCACGCCGCTGGGGCCGGTGAAGCCGTAGGGGGCTCTCGCGGAACACGTTGCAAGATCGGATCGGTGTGATCCTCGCCCGCGGCGATCGGCGGCAAGCGATCGTCTGGCTCGTCGGCACTGCGTAGCACCTTGGGGCGAATCGACTCTTCGATCGGTTCGTCGGGGCGGACGTCAAGCATACGATCCGAAAAGGTCGCCAAAACTGCGTCGCTAGCGTCGTGGGATACCGAATCAGAACCGGCGTTCACGCTGCCCTCACTCTCCCACGAAAGCGTCGACAATGAGTGAGAAAAAGGGGTAATCGGCATCTCGGGAACGCCCAGGTCGCGAGTCAACTGGTGACCCTCTTCACCCCCCGATCCCTGCCACTCAGCCGATCCCCAGGTCTCAGCCGTTTGCCCATTGGCTGATGGCGCAGCAAGGATCGGCCAGGCCAATAGGCCCAGTGAGATCAACATGCAGCGAACCCAACGGGAAGGCATTGGAGACCCGTTTCGAGGCAAGATCGTTCAACCGGCAATCGCTGGGCTTTGGGTTCCCTTCCAAAGAGGGGCCAATCTGTACCAGCAATGCTTCAATCTGTATCGGTTGTTCGGGTTGCATGACTGGCAAAGAAGATAGCGGTAATGGGGGGAATTCCGTCGGGAATCGGTAATTGGAGCGAACCGCCTCGGTAACCTGGGTAATGAAGTAACATGGGGCAAGTTATCGCGGGGTTGTATCGAGTCGGTCCTCTGCGCTGTTGCTTGAGCCATGGGTGAACCGAGATCAATGAATGTTCACCTCCATTCCAATCCGATGGCTCGAGAAGCAAGATGATGCCAGGCCGCAAACAATCGCGACGCAATTCCGTGAAACGGAGATCGCTGCATGCCGAGCGTCTGGAGTCCAGGCGGCTGATGGCAGCCGACGTCCTGCTCCATAACGCAGCCCTTCCGACGGACGTCAACGGAGACGGGATTGTCAGCGCCAGCGATGCCTTGGCCGTGATCAACTTCATGGCGCTGGCGAGACCAGGTGAAGGGGAGAGCTTTCTGGCCTCGGGTATCGATACATCGGCTCCCGCTGAATCCACGGCTGCCGCCGATGTCGCGCTGACCCAGCTTGATGAAGAGGCGCGGCTCCATAACGCGTTGCCACTGGACGACGTGGACGGGCCCTCGCAAGCGGCCGATGTTGGCAGCCCGTCCAAGATGGTGGATGTCGACAACAATGGGATCGTGACCGCCAGCGACGCCTTGATCGTGATCAATCATCTGCAGTCCGAGGGGGAAATGCCGGCCGACACACCTCGGCCGTCGCCGCTGGACTATAGCCTGTTCCCCAAGGCCTCCGATGTCGATGGCGACAGCGATGCGACTCTCAAGTTGGACGTGCTCAAGAACTTCAAAACGCTTGATCCCGACAACCCGGACTTCACCTACACGTCGGTCTTCAACGACGCCGTTCGCGAAGATCGCGCCGCCAATCAATTAACGACCGACGAGGTCAACACCCTGCTCGAGCGGGCGTCTGCAGCGACGCGAAGTTCCGACGCAATCATCGCTGTCGTGGATCGCAGCGGACGGATTTTGGGGGTTCGCGTTGAAGAAGATGTCAACGCTGAACTGAAAGTTGACAAGACGGCGCTGGCATTCGCAATCGACGGGGCCGTCGCCAAGGCGCGCACGGCCGCCTTCTTCAGTAGCAATGCCGCTCCGATCACAAGCCGCACGATCCGATCGCTCAGTCAGTCGACCATGGTCCAGCGGGTGGTGGAATCATCACCGGTCGCCACGGAAGACAACTACAAGGGGCCAGGCTTCGTTGCACCCATTGGGGTTGGCGGCAAGTTTCCGCCCGAAGTGAATTTCACGCCACAAGTCGACTTGTTTGCAATCGAACACCAGAGCCGTGATAGCCAACGAAATGCCGGCCCCGACCAGATCAAGGGCAACGAAGACGACTTCTACCTACGCACCCGTTTCAACGCAGACCCGACCTACATACCCGGCAACTCCGAACAGTTCTTTCAAACCTGGCCGGAGTCTTATGGGGTGCAGACTGACATGTCCTACGCCTCGCAAGCCCGCGGGATCGCGACTCTGCCTGGCGGTGTCCCGTTGTACAAGGCTGTGACGATTGACGGCAAACCGGTCACCTCTCCACTCAGCGATTCATTCAATCTCGTCGGTGGCATTGGCGTGTTCTTTCCAGGTGAGGACGGTTACGCAACCCACGAGCAAGGATTCAAGCACGCCTCGGAGACCGGCAGTGGGCAGGCACAGAGCGAACAGTCCCGAACCAACGCGCCAAAAGTTCTGGAGGCCGAGTTCGCGGCATTCATCGCTGCCGCGGGGAAGGGCCTTGTCAATCCTTTTCAATCCGCGTTTGTCCGTGATCTTTCCGCTTTCAATCAACAACTCCCCCCGCTCAACAACTTCTTGCTGCCGACCGGGCGAATCGATCTCGTCGGCATCACACTGGAAATCTACGGCCCCAATCCGACACGTGAATTTCGGATGCCGGGAGTTGATCGATTGATCCAGGTTGGACAGCAGACCTTTGGCGGAACGGGCTTCATTTCCGGTTCGCTCTATCCGATCAACAAGGCGGGTGACTTGCTGCAGGCTGGACAACCGGTTCCCGAGGGTTGGCTCGTCGCGCCACATGATTCCAAAGTTTCCGGCCTCACTGCCGAGGCAGTCGACAAGATCATCGCGCAGGGCGTGGCGGATGCCCAACGAACGCGAGCCGCCATCCGTTTGGACATCGACGGAGGATTCCGCCCGGCGCGCGTACCAGCATGGTATTGTCAGTTGCCGATACGAATGGGGAATTGCTCGGCGCCTATCGCATGCCCGACGCGACGGTCTTCTCGATCGACGTCTCCGTTGCAAAGTCTCGCAACACCGCTTACTACGCCGATGCGGTCGACTTGCAGGTTCAGGACCGTGTCGACTTCAACAACGACGGCACCTTTGGAAAGGTCTCCAAGGCCTTGTACGATCTCTCCGGTGATACGCTCGACCCGGGGACAGCCTTGACCAATCGCACCTTCCGATTCTTGGTGGAACCTCGCTATCCCACGGGCATTGAAGTGCCTGGCTCAGCAGGTCAGAACCTTGTGAACGATCCAGCCCTGAAGCTCTGCGACCAGAAGCCAACGCAATGCTTGTTGGTGGGCCCGCAAAGCATCCTGCGGCTTCCTGGCATCAATCCAATCACAGGTGAGAACATCGCCAACGACGCGCCCCTCGACGCATCCGTCTACGGTTCGGATGCCAACGGATTCAGCGTCCTTGCCTTTGACGCCTTCAACCCGAGTCGCAATTTTCGAGACCCAGGTGACGCAGAAGTGATCATCTACGGTGATGGTAGCAAGCAACCGCTCGCTAACCAAAACGGCATCGTCTTCTTCCCTGGAAGCACGCCGCTCTACTTGAACAATGATCCAAGTTCATTGGTGGGAGGATTCGGCGTTAGCGGCGACGGTGTCGATCAAGACGACGTCGTCACAGCGGGCGGCCAGGTTGGCTACGCCCCGCCTGCTTCGATCCGTGTGGACCAGTTCACCGTGGCCGGCGTCCGCTTGCCATTCCAAAAGTACAATCGCAATCCGCTCGGGGCCTAGCGGGACGGCGTCGCGTTACCGCAGGTCCGCATTTCCAAGGCGGACATTCGCAGCTTTGCTGCATGCCTTGCGAGTCTCGGAGAGACTCGGCTACGGTCGGGCGTTTCTGCTTGATTGAAAGAGAGCCATCAGGCTGCACGTCGCCGTAGCATCTCGACGCGGGAGGGCTCGTTGAGCGCGACCTGGATGGGGTTGGACATGTCGAGATGAACATCACACTGTGGGAAGGCGATCACGATCTCTGCCTCGCGGAAGGCATCGTCGATGGCGACACGGACATCGCTACAGATCTTCGCGGCGTCCATCATTCGCCTCATGTTGATCCAGAAATGCACCTCAAACACCAGCGAGCTATCGCCGAAATCCTTGAACAACACAATCGGATCAGGAGAACTGAGCGTCATTTCGTGTTGACGGATGACCTGATGCAAGATTTCTCGGACCTCTCGAACGGGTGAACCGTAGGCAACGCCAACGCTGACACTGGTTCGCGTTCGCGTATCGGAAAGGGTCCAGTTTGTGACGTTGTTCTCCAGGAACTTACTATTGGGAACAAGGATCTCAAGGTTGGCGCCGGTGCGGACTCTCGTACTCCGAGCCCCGATATGCTCCACATTGGCGTCGATTCCGTCGACGTTTACCAAGTCTCCAATTCGAATCGGTCGCTCCACCAGCAAGATCAGTCCACTGATAAAGTTGTTGATCAGATTCTGGCTTCCAAAGCCGACGCCAATGGCGACGGCACCACCAAGAAACGCAAAGATCGTCAGCGGAACGTTCACGATCTCGAGCGAGGCGAACGCAAAGGCCGTGACCAAGAGATAGAACAACACCGTACGGAGCACGGCTGCACCAGCAGGTGTGACTCCAAATTTTGGCGATACCCGAAAGGCCAGCACCGAGGCCACCATGCGGCTGGCGTAGTAGCCACACAACAGCAAGATCAGACCAAATACAATCTTTCGAACGGTGATCGCTTCATCGTCAATCGTGGTGAGTTCGCATTCCCAAGCGGACCGCAGACCGCCCAAGGCTAGCTGCGTGTACTCGCTCAGCGAAAAGCGATTCTCTTTCTCCGACAGGTCTTCGAGCAGTCGCTGGCAGAGCCGCTCGCCCCCGGCCGCCAGGATCTGAAGATCTCCGTACGTATTGATGATCCCGTGCAGCTGGGCGGCCTGATCCGCCAAGTCGTTGGGATCGCTATCCGCTTGGTTGTTGGTGAAAGCGGCACGGTTGACCTGGGAAAGGGCCTCTCGCCGTTGCTGTGTCCGCTGCTCGAGCTGCTCGACGATCTGAGAAACGCTTTCCTTGGTTTGCCTAATCTCATCGCGCCACACGGCGATGTCGCGAGCGGATGCCTGTCCATTGCTGAGCAGGTATCGACGGCGCCAGGCTTCGCGGAATTCACTGACGCCCGCCAACAGTCTTTGGAACAGCTGCGATTCTTCGCGGGCCACGTCATAAGCCGTGTCCGACAATGTCGCGGCATTGGACTCGCGGCTTTGCATGGAGTCGCGAAGGCGCGCGTTGACTTCCGCAAGCTGCTGGCGGACTTGCGCCTCCATCTTTTCAATCAGCATCAGACGCTGTTCGAGTTCCTCGCTGGTCAACGTGAACTTCGAGGCATAGGACTTCACAATCCCTTCCAAATTCGTCACGCGTACCTGAAGCGAATCAATCTTCAGAGCCATCAGCTCGGTCTGTTCGCGATGGAAGTCAAGTTCGCCAAGCATCACGCGGCTTTGCAGTCGCGTCAGAATGCGTTCACGATTGCGAATCGCTCGATCTTCTGGTGCACTGAGATCGAATCGTTCATCGGAACGTCGGCGCTGCTGCTCCGCGTCCTCGTACTTGTCCTTCGCCGCCAGCATGATTCGCTTCGCGGTCTTCGACTCGAGCTGCAGAGAATGCAGCGTATTCTTCTCCGATTCAAGCGTGTCACGAAGTTCGTCCACCTCGAGAAAGGAACGTGGAGGCTGTCGCTCGGCCTCCATGCTTTCGGTCCTTGCCAGCTCATCTCCATAGCTGAGACGCTCTTCAAGGACCGTCTTCCGCTGAAGCGTGAACAACTCGAGCCGCGACCAGAGATCGATCTCTGCGACAACGAGACGAGGCACGGGGGTGCCCGCCTGCTGGCTGGCCGCTACCTCGCTGCGCAAGCGGGCCAGATTCTTCTTGCAATCCTCGAGTTCCTTGGCGAGCTCCGCGGACCGGTTGGCGGGAGCATCACTGGCCACACCGCTAGAACTCGCGGCAGTCGCGGAGTTGGACGCAGAAACTTGCGTGCTCGACAGGCTGAGTAGGCAGAGCGTGAGGCTGAGGACGCTCAAGGTGAATCGATTGACCGTGGCATTCATTGCCATTATCCATCCATGGAATTTGGTGTAAGAGCTTGGAGAGTCCCGACATCAATCAGCCAAGTCCCACCTCACCTGAAGATTAGAGGTACGACTTCAGGCTGCTTCGCGGACGCCAGGACCCGTCTCGATATCCATATCGGAGAGAACCAAGCGTCGACTGGGAGTTGAGATGGCTTGCTTCGCAGCGGGGCCTGCATCGGCAGTTGAAATCGGTGCGCTTCGCAACCAACCGCGCCGGTAAAAGTAGTACAACGTGCCGGCAATCATGGCGCTCATCAATCCGAGCGCGATCGGATAGGCGCCGGGAAACTCCAGCTCCGGCATCCCCGCGAAGTTCATGCCGTAGATGCCAGCCAGGAAGGTGGGAGGAACAAAGACGCTTGTCAGCAGCGTCAACACCTTCATGATCTCATTACTTCGATGGGCCACTGCCGACATGTAGGTGTTGACCAAAGCGCTCGTGGACTCGCGGTACATGTCGACGACATCAGCGAGTTGGCTGCAATGATCGGCTGTGTCCCTGAGAAATTGACGCGCCACGCTGTTGATGAATGGACTGTCGGTCGCCAGTAGCGAAAGCACCATCTCCCGTTGTGGCCAGATGCTTCGCCTCAGTTGAGCCAGAAGGTTCTTCACAGCGTGAATCTGGCACAACAGTTCCGGTCCTGGATGCCCCAGTGCCTGTTGCTCCAGAATCTCAATCCGCTCACCGAGCGTTTCAAGGACCGGATAGCAGCCATCCACGCAAGCATCGAGGATCGCATAAACAAGGTAGTCGGTTCCATTGCGACTCAGACGGCCGCTGGGACTTTCCAGTCGCTGATGGATGGGATTCAAGACATGTTCGCAATGAGCATGGAACGTTAGCACGTACTTGCGATCAAACAGGATCCCTAGTTGCTTGGGTTCTTTCGCCTGATCGGCGGCGGGCACGGTATGGGCGATGATCAGTTGCTGATGATCAAACAACTCCATCTTGGGTCGTTGTGGGGCATTGACCAGGTCTTCCATGGCCAGCGGCGAAATACGGAAACGCCTGGCAATTTCCTCGAGAACCCGTCCGTCGCCGACTCCCCGAACATCGATCCAAACGAAATTGTCGGGCGACTCGGGTTGCGGCAGTTCGCTGACCGAGGTGCAGGTTGAGACCGTGCAGTGGGAGCCCCGCACCGCCGTGACGCGCATCACCACTGGTTCGGCTTTCGGCCCCAGCAGCAGCGTTCCGGGACGAGCCCCTGTCTCGGGGTGGCGTCTTCGAAACATGTCGTTCTTCCTTGTCAACGAGTTTGCCGTGATTTCTCACGGCGACAATCGCAGACTACCGGCCACAGTGTCAAGGTTGAGCCCGAATAGACAGGCGCGGTCTCCCAACTCGGCAACCCAGTACGATGGGCTTCCAAGCCCGTCGATCTTCACCAAGTACGATGGACTTCCAAGTCCGTCGATCTTCACCCAGTACGATGGACTTCCAAGCCCGTCGACCTTCACCCAGTACGATGGACTTCCAAGTCGGTCGACCTTCACCCAGTACGATGGGCTTCCAAGCCCGTCGATGAACGCAGAGCAACGACGGGATCGAAGTGGATCGAAAGGATCGACGGACTTGGAAGTCCATCGTACGGATTGCGGGAAAGAACTGGGATTGGCCCCATGCGGGGTAATCTCTATCGTTGCGCAGAGCGCGGGGGACATCCAGCGAGGGAACCAATTGAGCACGGACACTTTGAAGGCCCTGCATCGGCCATCGGAAGCGAATCAAACCGACGCGGCGATCGTGATTCAAGTGCACGGTACGTTTGCCGGCGACGCCGAACATAGCGGCGACAAGTGGTGGCAGTGCAACAGTCGTGCCGCCAATCTCTTGCAGAGCAAGTTGCCCCGCGGAGTGGCCATCGCCCAAGGGAAGGACGTTTTCCACTGGTCGGGCGAGAACAGTGAGCGTGCCAGGAACAAGGCGGCACTGGACCTGCTGGACCACGTGCAAGTCCATGAGGAGGCAGGCCGCGACTATCACTTGGTCGGCCACAGTCACGGGGGATCGGTGATTTGGAATGCTCTGAGACTGGCAACCTGCCAACGCCGCGAGCTGAACCATCTCAAGAGTTGGACGACCGTCGGCACACCCTACCTGCAGCATCGCGGTCGAAGTGCGTGGGACGTCACGAACCTCTTCAACATGATTGCGGGCATTCTGTTGTTGCCGATGGCTTTCCGGGCCCTGCGAGGCTTGACCAGCATGGTCACCAATGCCTTGACCGGAAACAACGTGGCGATGACGCTACAACACGACAAAGAAGTTGGTTACATCGCAATTCTTCGGGCGCCCATCTTGTCTGCGTTGAAATGGATAGGTGTGGCGATCACCGACACGCCGGAAGGTTTGGTGGTGGGAAGCTACGATCCGTCGGGTGGCCAGTCGCTGTTTCAATACTTCTTCATGACATCCGAAGGGTTGCTGCTGATCGGAACCCTGATGATCGTTGCGTATTTCTTCTTGCATCTTTCTGTGATGTGCATTCGGCCCGTCATCGAGTCGTATCGAATTCGTGCCGAAGAACGCCTTCAGATCCGCACCTTTCAGGAATACGGATTCCGTTCGCTCTCGCTCTGGTCGCCCGATGACGAAGCGATCAACGGACTTCGTGCCACACTTAGCATCACCGTCAGCTTCGTTCGCAAGATGATGCCCCATGAACGGGTCTTTCTCGCCGATGCGATCAGCCTTGTCTCACGCCCCTATTTCTGGGTGTTCTCGCCAATTTTCAACCGCTACGTCCAACCTCGATTGGACCGCGTGGTCCGGACCATGGTGATTCGTTCCGCTCAAGGGAACGATCGGCCCACCGCGACCATCATCGATGTGACACCATCGCCGGTCCGTGAGCTTCTCGAGAGCGTGCCACCGATTCCAGAAAAATTGAATGCAAGAATCCTAGCCGTTGCCGACCACCATTCCCGAGACGTCGCGCCACTCTTGAGGCAGCTGATTGGAAGTGCGTCGATCGCCAGCGGGCTGGAAGACTTTTGCGAGCAGCTATCTGGTCGAGAATTGGTTCATACGTCCTACTTCGATCACCCAGAGATCCTGGATCTGATCGCCTGCAACATCACACTGGAGACCGATGTCGATCAGATGCAAATGCATCTTGGCCGAATGAGTCCGTATCTGGTTGAGTGGTTTGCAGATGCCAAGTCTCGCTTGCAGCACGAAGCCTCGCCGGAAATTGTCGCCGCCCGGCACATGCCAATCCGGCGGGCTGCCTAGACCCGTCGCCTTTCTCTCTACCGTAGCCGAGTCTCTCCGAGACTCGTACTCAACACAGCAACGCTGCAACACAGCAACACAGCAAAGCTGCAAAGCTGCGGAAGTCCGTCTTGGAAATGCGGACCGAAGCTTTTTGCAACGTCCCTGAGACCGACGAACTCTTCCGATCGCATTCGATTCGGCTTCGATCGCCCCCAAGCGTACAATGCAGACAGGTCCCATGTCGCATTCTCGTTCGTTCGATCGGTTCCAGGTATGTCGCAATCTGATCTCGCCGCCGCCGCCGTCGCGCCTGCTTGGAGATTTCAAGCCAGATGCTGAAAGCCATCTCAGCCCGGTGATCCAACAGGCGCTGCTGCTTGCCCGCGCACTCCAGCAGCGGGCGCATGAATTGCAAACGCCCGAGGAACGAAAACAGCAGACGGAACTGGATCGCATGATCCAGAATCCCATCGGACAAGGCGACTCTGACTGCGATGACCGACCAGGCGTTTCGGTCGCGCAACGCTGCCAGGGCTGCCGATCAACTCGTTCATATCCTTGATGTCCAGGGGGTGCCACGGTTCTTCAGCCCCATGGAGCGGACCTTGCTCCACGGCTTTCATTCCTTCGGCGACTACTTACCCGGCGTGACCATTCCGCTGGTGAAGGAAAAGATGCGACGCGAGACCGCAAATGTCATCATCCCGGCAGAAAGCGACGTCTTGTGCCGGCATCTCGATCTTCGCCGGAAAGAGGGGGTCAGGATGAATGTCAACTTTCTTGGCGAGGCGATTCTCGGCGAGGAAGAAGCCCGCCGAAGAGCTCGATCAATACTTGGCGGCGCTGTCCCTCGACGAGATCGAGGTGGTGTCGGTCAAGATCTCGACGATCGATTCCCAAATTTCCACGCTGGCAAGATCCTTCACCATTGAGAATCTCTGCGATCGATTGAGCCTGCTCTACTCCGCCGCCGCTGAGGGCACGTTCGTGCGAAGTGATGGATCGCGTGTTCCGAAGTTTGTGTATCTCGATATGGAAGAGTACCGCGACCTGTCGCTCACGGCGGAAGTCTTCATGCGAACGCTCGATCGCCCCGGATTCGAGAAGGTCGCGGCGGGCATTGCGCTCCAGGCATACGTTCCCGACTCATTCCGTTGGCAGCGGACGCTCACACGGTGGGCGACCCGACGAGTCGAATCGGGCGGCTCTCCCATCACGATTCGAATCGTGAAGGGGGCCAACATGGAAATGGAGCGAGTTGAAGCATCGATCGCGGGATGGCCCCAGGCTCCCTTTCGATCCAAATTGGAAACCGATGCGAACTACAAACGGATGCTACGGTATGGACTTTCCGAACGCCACCTCGACGCGGTCCGCATCGGCATCGCTTCCCACAACCTATTCGATGTCAGCTATGCCTTGGTGCTTGCCACTGAGCAACAGGTACTCGGCAAGGTGCAATTCGAGATGCTCGAAGGGATGGCGAATCACCAACGTCGGGCACTGCATGAGTTGACTCAAAATGTCCTGCTGTACGCGCCAGCTTGCCGCAAGGACGATTTCATTCATGCGATCGGATACTTGGTGCGACGCCTTGATGAGAATACCGGCGAAGAGAATTTCCTCCGACATGCGTTTCACATCACGGTCGGTTCACAAGCATGGAGCCGGCTTGAGCAGGGCTTCCTTGATTCGTTTGATCTGATCGATGGACTCACCGATTCTCCGCGCCGAAGCCAGAATCGGGCAAGCCAGAATCGGGCCACGCAGTGTTTTGACTTCCCGAGCCAAGTTCCCACGAGTACGGATTTGGGTTGGGAGAACTTTGAAAATGAACCGGACACCGATTTCTGTTTGCCTGAGAATGCTGAGTGGGCGAAGGCGACCCTCAACGATTGGTCGAAACGCTGTGGTGAGCATGCGACGTGGATCCCTCTCGCAATCGGTGGCCAAACGATGGAGGATCCGCAAGAATCGAACGCTTCGACCGATCCTTCTCGACCCGGCGTCCAAGTGGCGCGATACCAGCAGGCCAATCGAGCGAACATCGAGGAAGCGGTGCATCTGGCTCAGCGCGATCCCGATAACTGGCGACACCTCAACGTTGCGAAACGCCATGAGATCCTCCGCGCCGTTGCGACGGAGATTCGCAAGGCACGCGGCGATTTGATCGGTGCCGCGGCGGCCGTTGGTGGAAAGACCGTTTCCGAAAGCGATCCCGAAGTCTCCGAGGCGGTCGATTTTGTCGAGTTCTATTCAGCCAGTTCGCAAGCGTTTCAGTCGATGGCTCAGCTGACCGCCCAGCCTCGCGGAGTGGTGGTGGTGGTTTCACCTTGGAATTTCCCCATCGCCATTCCGTGCGGTGGCATCGCCGCGGCGCTGGCTGCTGGGAACTGTGTGATTTTAAAGCCTGCTTCACAAACGGTACTCGTGGCCCATTTGCTTTGCGAATGCTTCCATCGCGCGGGCGTTCCACGTAGTGCCCTGCAATTGTTCCCATGCGAGGGCAAGTCCGTGGGAGCGGCCCTGGTTTCGCATGCGGACGTCGATACGGTGATCCTGACCGGTGGAACGGACACCGCACGGAAGATGCTCGAAGCAAAACCGGACATGCGTTTACTCGCCGAGACCGGTGGTAAGAACGCGACGATTGTCACTGCGATGGCCGATCGTGACCAAGCCATCAAGCATGTGATTCATTCGGCGTTCGGTCATGCCGGTCAAAAGTGTTCGGCCACATCGCTGCTGCTATTGGAGGAAGAGGTGTTCGAGGACGCGAGTTTCCAAGCCTCGCTCGTCGATGCTGCCAAGAGCCTTCGGGTCGGCAGCGTTTGGCAAATGCAAAATCGCATCGGCCCGTTGATCGCAACACCGTCAGGAGATCTGGAACGTGGACTCAACCAGCTGGAACCAGGTGAGTCGTGGGCTCTGCGTCCAGAGCGTGTCGAGGGCCACGATACCGTCGTGACCCCAGGGATCAAATGGAATGTGTCGCGAGGAAGCGACACGCACCTGACCGAATTTTTCGGGCCATTGCTCGGGGTGATGCGGTTCCGAGACCTTCAAGAGGCAATCGAGATTGTCAACGAAACGGGCTATGGATTGACCTCTGGACTCGAAAGCCTCGACGATCGCGAACAAACGATCTGGCTCAACGGAATACGGGCGGGGAATCTCTATCTCAATCGGCCAACCACCGGCGCGGTTGTCTTGCGACAACCATTCGGCGGAATGGGCAAGAGTGCCGTGGGACCAGGGATCAAAGCAGGTGGTCCAAATTATGTCGCTCAATTGATGAACTTTGCCCATTGCCAAAAGGAATCCTCAGCTCAGTCGATCGAACGCATTCAAAGCCCTGCATTGCGTCAGCTTGCGGAGGGCCTGGATCAAATCGAGGGAGCGGAAGGGAAAGAAACCGAAGCCTTGATCGATGCAATCTACAGTTTCGATCAGGCGGCGTCGGAAGAGTTCCTGCAGACACATGATCACTTTCGCTTGATTGGCCAGGACAATTTTCGCCGCTACCTTCCAATCCTTCCAAGTTGCATTCGGGTCGATGTCGGGGACAGTTGGCCTGAGATCGTTTTGCGAGCCGCAGCCGCCAAAGCGGTCGGAGGTCGATCGATCATCAGTGCGACGAACGATGTGCATCCCAAATGGATTCAACGCCTACACGACGTGACGGAATCTTGGGCGGGTGACATCGAATTCATTCGGCAAACCGATCAGGAGCTGGCTGAATCGATTGATTGGGGCGGTGTGGCTCGAATCCGATACGCCGCAGCGAGCCGAGTCCCCTTCGGAATTCGCCGTGCCGTGATTGCAAATTACGTACACATCGCCGACGCTCCCGTGTTACCTGTCGGCCGCGTTGAACTCCTTTGGTACGTGCAGGAGCAATCGATCAGTGTCGACTATCACCGCTACGGAAATCTCGGCGCACGGGCCGGTGAAACGAGGCGAACGACGATGTGAATGAAGGATTAGCGGGCGGTCCAACCACCGTCGACCACCAGCATGCTTCCTGTGGTGTAGCTGGCAGCATCGCTGGCGAGATAGATCGCGGCGCCCTGAATTTCTTCCAGCCTTCCCCATCGATTCAATGCCACGGCACCGACGATGAACTTCTTGGCTTCTTCCGAATCGGCAATCGGCTCATTCATCGGTGTTAGAAACGGCCCCGGACAAATCGCATTGACCGTGATGTTGTCCTCTGCCAATTCCAAGGCAAGGGCCCGAGTCATTTGCACGACCGCGCCCTTGCTGGTGGCATAGGGCGTTCGATTGGCGAGCCCAACCAAGCCCAATGTGCTCGCGAGATTGATGATCCGTCCTTTGCCTTGACGCTTCATCTGTCCCGTCACCGCCCGACTCGCAATCCAAACACCCTCCACATTGATCCGTTGAACGTCTTGGAACTCTTCGAGCGACAATTCTCCGATGGGACCACGAATGTTGATGCCGGCATTGTTAACGAGGATGTCGATCTGACCGAATCGATCAACGGCCATCTTGGCCAATCCTTCCATTTGTGACTGGTCGGTGACATCCGCCTCGACACCGATCACCTCCACACCGTGATCGGACGCAACCTCAGCGGCTGCCTCGTCGACTTCCGCCTGTGAACGGCTGACCAACACGACACGCGAACCGGCGGAGGCCAGACCTGCTCCGATCGCTTTACCAAGCCCCTTGGATCCTCCAGTCACAATCGCGACGCGACCAGTTAGGTCAAAAAGCTTGATGCCTGGCAGCATGATGGGTCTCCGAGGGTTGGAAGCATCTGAAAATGGGACATATGTTCTAACGTGTAGATCGATTCATGTCGTCGTGGCAGCCATTTTTCGCTGCAGCCACAGCCCGCTAAAGCATTTTCAACCATCATGTGTCCTCCCAAAAAGGGGTCAGGTACCAATAGCCGCAAGCGGCCCTTCGGGTGCTTCGCACGATTGGTACCTGCCCCCTTTTTGGGAGATGCCTACGTCAAAGATGAAAATGCTCTTCTATGATAGCTCGACGTGCCCACCGTAGGCGAGTCTCTCCGAGA
Organism: Pirellulaceae bacterium; assembly: GCA_963767665.1. Classification (GTDB taxonomy): domain Bacteria; phylum Planctomycetota; class Planctomycetia; order Pirellulales; family Pirellulaceae; genus Rubripirellula. The sequence goes on along the minus strand of CAVYFC010000019.1, from coordinate 853,457 downwards.
CTCGTAAGAAACTCGCACAAAACGCAGACCAACCGCGAATGTCCGCCTGGGAAATGCGGACCAACGAAAGTGCAGCGCGAATCAAATGAGTTGATCAGGCGCCTGGGGTGGCGCCTGAGGACTGGAACCACCCGGCCGATCTTGTGGGCGCGGAATGCCGGGTTTGCTGGAGCTGGGGGTCGCACCGGCAGCCCCCGTTGTGGGGCGAACGGTTCGCGCGGGGCGTCGTTTGATCGGTGCCAGTGCATGTTGGCTCTGGTAAGCGACCTCGGCGATCAACGAGTCAACTCGGTTGCGGCAGACGGCGTAAATGGCAAGCGCGGGGATGGCTACGATCAATCCGCCGACCGTCGTGACCAACGCTTGATAAATTCCTTCCGCCAAATCACCCGCCCCGGCTGCGCCTCGTGTGGTGGCCACTTGCTGGAAGGCGAAGATCATGCCCGTCACGGTACCGAGCAGACCAACCATCGGGGCGATGTTACCAATCACCGACAAGTATTCGATGCGACGCATTAACCTAGCCGATTGTTGGGCGAGCGAATCCTCCACCGCCTTTTCGACTTCACGCCAGCCGAACTCGAACTCGGACAGTCCGGAAAGCAGCACCACGCTCAAGACACTTGGCGATCGACGACAGGCTGCATCCGCCTCGGCCGGCCGGCCCGTCAACAAGGCCTGGCGGACCGATTCGCTGACACCATCGGGCAGAATTTCGCCTCGCCGCAGCGTCATCACCTGATCAAACAATAGATAGGCCGCAGCGATGCTCAGGCCGACCAAGACCAACAGGATGATCAATCCAACGACGCCACCGCTGAAGACGATGTCCAGCAGCCCGTTGCCGTCGGCTACCTCCGCATCGGCTCCGTTCAGAGTGCCCTGTGCCAGGAGTCCGGCAACCAAACGATGGCTCAAGAAGTACATCAACTCTCCACTTCCGCAGCGCCGGCCGACAACAGAAATTCCGCGTCCGCCAAGAGCGGCTCATCCCATCGCAATTGCAACACGCCGTCACGCTGAGAGCGTCGTGATCGTTTCGTGATGCCGCTCGCGAATTTTCTGCTCGGCGCGGTGCACTCGGCGACGACTCTGCGCAAGCGACAGCACGACCATCGCGAAAAGTGCGGTCGGCAGCAGCGAGAGGAGGAAACTCGTCAGCATCATTGAAAGATCAGGTCGTGGAAAACGCTCCAAGTCACCGGCAAATTCACGAAGCGTTGCGTAACTTGCGTCGAAGTATCCTCGATACAGCGCCACAATGGGACCCGCCATCAGAAACCAAAAAATCGCGGTACCGACCAAACCAGCCGCACTGGCGGCGAATCGCGATGACCGAAACCCGGTCGACCTCCTCATCGAAGATCTCGTTGCGAACTCTCTTGAAGGGTGTCGATCCCGGAAAGATAGGCAACCTGGGACTTGCTGGCATTGGTTGAGATCGTCGGCTTGCCTTTCCCCAACGGCTGACGGAGCTCCGCGAGTTCGTCGCGGAATCTTGCTGCCAGCGGCCCGAGTCGATCGGCCACCGCAGCCGCACTCCGACGCTGCAGACCCTCTCGAATATCCTGAACGGCGCCACGATCGGTGGAGAGATTCTTTGTGCTACTCCAGACCGCGCCGACGAGCGATGGCAGCGAACCAGAGAGGGAGATGAGGACGCGATCCCAAGCGCCATGCGTGATGTTCAACACACCCAGAATGGATCGATAGGGAAACCAGAACGCCGCGGTATCGGTGAGCAACGACATCCGCAGTCGAGATCGAACCGCTGCACGCAGCGGCCCCCCACTACCGACCAAGGTTTCCGCAATCTCTCCGGGAAGTGCCGTCGCCTCGTCATGCAAGCGACGAACTGCGACCGTCAATCCCGGCAATTGATCACTGAGAACACCATGCAGGGCCGCACGAAATCGACTGTCAAGTGCGGACAGACGCGTGCTGCGACGACGGTCGCCTTCCCAGGAACTGCCCAACATCGCTTGAATGGTATCGGCTACATCCTGAGCAGCCTTGGTCCCGACATTTTCCTCGTTTCGCCCCTCGATTTCAAAGTCGTCGATCAACACGGCCGGGGCAAACACACTCCTGGGAGCAGCGTGCCGCATTCGTGCCACCAGGGATTCGATGTCCGCCGTGATCGTATCGTCGCGATGGCGAACGGCGTTGATGACCGGTACGACAATCGTTCCCTCACTCGCTTCTGCCAGCATGCCCACCGCCTCGCTGCGAATCTGATCGCGTCGGACTTCGACCACGAGAACCGACGCCAGAGAGAGTGCTCTCGCTGCAACCTTGGCAACGCCCCGCCGATCGTCGGTCGAGCCAGGGGCATCCACCAGCAAGTAGGGCGATCCAATCGGCTCCATCTCGGTGGACTTGCAATGCAGGTAACGTTCATGCATTGAGTCAAGATCTGCCGGAGCGGAAGGACCGATCCAAATCAGTTTCTCGGTCGCCTCATTCGCGTTGTTGCCGCTTGCGATGGAGGATGCTACGGAGGATCGACGAACCAATTGACGGATCAGCCATGACTTTCCCTGCCCAGTGGGGCCGACCACGGCCACCACCACCAAGCCGCTGCTGCGATCTTCGAGGATCATTTGTCGTGCTTCCGCATGATCCTCGCACAACTCCAAGACCTCACGCCCCGTTGGACTATCGGACAAGACGTTGGCAGCCGCACGACGAACTCGGCTCAAGAACTCGAAGCCAGGCTGCCCCAGCGTCGCTGCGCCCTGATTCCGCATGATCCATTTCCATTTGGCGCTGGTCCACTTGATGCCTTCCCGTACTGCCGCTGTGTTGGTGCATTCCGCTCGAGGGGAACGGATGATTCATGACGTCTTGACTTGGCCGCTTCGATTGACGATCCGTTGCAATTCCTGACGGAACTCATCGCGAAGACGATAGAGCGGCAGCGCATTACCAGTGGGCTCGCGCACCATGATTTTGGCTTCCACGACCCGCTCGTTGGCGCCGGCGACTTGAATCGTTCGAGGCTCACTCATGCGGGCGAGTCCAAACGTATCGCAGAGAATGGCGTGGAAATCGGCCAGCTGCTGACGTGCCGCCTGTTGGCCAACATTCCGCGTGTTTTGTCCGCCAGCCCACAACGTGGAGAGTGTCGTCAAACCCGCCGCAGCAAACAGCTCAGGAATCGAGGCCGAGGCGATCAGATGGGTTGTACCGAAGTCGATCGGAATCATCATCACGCCGCCAAAGGTCGCCAACATCGCGGCCAAAGGTGTCAGTCCAGCTGCCAGCTTCTTGTGTGTGGGAACCTCATGCCACATTTGCCTGACCGCATCATCAAGCCGCCTTGGATCGAGCGACGTGAAATCATCCCGTTCAAAACGAAGAATCGCCGCTTCGCAGGCCTCATGCCAGGCTTCGGTGTCGGACTTCCCCGACTTGTCGCTCCAGTAACTGAGTGCCTTGGTGCCGCCGTGACGTTCGATCGATTGGGCCAAGCGTTGCGGCGTCATCAATCCCCCATACTCACCACGGCGAAACTTGTCTTTGATTTCGCCCGCCGTCCGCTGGGCAATCGCCGAGGGGGTCAACTGGCGAAGCAGATCACCTGCGCCACCAAAGATGCGACGCACCTTTGAATTGAGTCGGACACCCAACCTTGCGTACCAAGGTGCTGTCGCCGCAAACGACTCGGACAACTGTCGAATGATCCGTTCGCTCTGATGCAGTCGCAACTCGGAAACCTCCCCACCAAGCTCTCGGTGAGCGAAGAAGTCAAGCGAAGCTTCGAGCAAGCAGCCTTGAGCCAGCTTGGTCGTCTTTTGCGACTCATGGGAGTCACGATCGATCTTCGCAAATGCATCCTCCCAAATCGTCGCCTGCAATCCCGACTGCAATGCGATCCGAAAACGCTCAAAGAGCTGACCGCGATCGAGTCGCGCGGGCAGGGCGCTGAGCAAACGATCATCCGAGATCGCGGCCGGAGGGTTGTCGTCGGGATCCTCCGACAAGGAAAAGAAGACGGGCAGCGTGTCAGCGTCTTCATCAAGGCCTAAATTGCTCCTATCCGATCCCGGAATGTAGGGAAGGCTCGAGGGAACCTCGAAATCATAGGCGGCGTAGATCGTTTCAATTCCATGCGACCGGGCCAGCGGCTGAAAGGTTTCCAAGACTTGATCCGGTGTTTGTCGCGATCGAATCTTGTTGACCGCCAACATACGTGGGACGCCCGGCATCAAATCCGAAGCGATGCGCAGCAGATCGCCGAGCGTCCCGTCACGCGAAGATTCCGCCGACGTGACGACCATGAAGGCGGAGCAGAGTGTGGCAGCTCTGCCCAACAATTCTCTTCGAACTTCTGGCGAACCCAGACCGAACAGTTCGTCCGAAACGATGTCGGGACAGTCGAGCAGCCCGATTCCGATCGAGTCGAGTTGCTCGTCGGTGGCAACGAGTGGTACGCCGAGAGAACGCTCGTCGCCTCCATGATTGTTGTACTGACGATGCGCCTCTTGGGGATCTTCCGACAATAACTCTGGCGGCTGTCCGACGGCATCACCAATTCGACTGATCAACAGTCCCCAAAGTTCGGTATCGCTTTGCCAGGCTCGGGGCAGCCAAATCACGAACCGGTGGGTGCCTTGAGCATTGTTGGTGCCACGGAGCGTTCGCGCCCGACCGGCATCACTCAGGAAAGTTGCGACAAGACTCGTCTTTCCGCTGTTGAGCATTCCCGCGATGGCAACGGTGGGCCAATCGACCAGCAGCGACGCCGTTTGCAATTGCCGCCCGGAGGCGAGCAACCGATTGGTTAACGCCGGGTCGAGCCGGCGCAGACCATTGAGAAAGCTCTCCCGAGCCTGCTTCGGATAGAGCATCTCGATCGCCGCGCGCCGATCATCATCCTCTAACAGAGACAACAGGCCCGGCCAATCGATCGGCTCGCTCTCTTTAGGTCGTAATCGAAACATCATCCAACTGTGTCAGCTACTCTGAATCGAACCGGACATCCTGCCGCTTTCGCCCACCCACGCCTTGCCAAGCAGGCATCGAGTGTCGGGCTATCCGTTACACTATCGCTCAAAGAGAGGCCGGTTAGTAGGGTGGTTCTTCGCGACAGACGCCTGGAGCGGATTCAAGAGTCAACCCGTACGATGGGCTTCCAAGCCCGTCGATCTTCAACCCGTACGATGGGCTTCCAAGCCCGTCGATCTTACCTGGCTGGAAAAGGGGTCAGGTACCCAGTAGTGCGAAACACCCTCCGGGCCGCTTGCGGCGATTGGTGCCTGACCCCTTTTCCAGCTGCTAGCTTGACCACAGCCGGTGCCGCTGATCAGCTTTGCCCTGGTAAGCTCGCCGACGGGCTTGGAAGCCCATCGTACATGTTTTGGGGCAGCGTCTAGCTTGCCAGGGTCTTGCGCAGGTAGCGACCGGTGGCATTCTCTGCCGTTTCCGCAATCTGTTCGGGAGTTCCGGCCGCCAGAATCTCTCCACCGCCAAGACCCCCGACGGGCCCAAGATCGAGGATCCAGTCGCAGGCTGCGAGCAGATCGAAATTGTGCTCGATCACGATCACCGTGTTGCCCCCATCGACCAGACGCTGCAGCACCATCACCAAACGTTGCACGTCGGCAAAGTGCAGTCCCGTCGTCGGTTCATCCAGAAAATAGAGTGTCCGGCCCGTGGCAGCCCGAGCCAATTCGGTACCCAACTTGATTCGTTGGGCTTCCCCTCCACTGAGCGTGGTGCTCGACTGCCCCAGATGCAAGTAGCCCAGCCCCACGTCCTGGAGCGAGCGAAGCAAGCGTTCGATCCGAGAGGCATTCTCAAAGAACTCGGCTGCCTGATCGATGGACATGTCAAGCACGTCGGCAACGCTTGCCCCCTTGAAACGGACCTGCAGCGTTTGGCGATTGAACCGCTTGCCTCCACATCTTGCGCATGTGACATGGAGATCACTCAAAAAGTTCATCTCGATTCGTTCCACGCCATGCCCCTTGCACCATTCGCATTGCCCGGCTGACGAGTTGAAGCTGAACCTGCTGGCATCGAAGCCGCGTGTCTTGGATTCGCGGGTGGCTGCAAAGATCTTGCGGATCTCGTCGAGCACATGCGAATAGGTGGCTGGGCAACTCCGCGGGCTTCGACCGATCGGCGCCTGGTCGATCGGTACGAGCTTGTCAATCAGTTTCTGACCGCTCAAACGCTTGTACGGACCAGGTGATTTCGTCACCAAACCCAAGGATTTCGCGAGCGCCGGGTAGAGGGTGTCGTTGACAAGCGAACTCTTCCCGCTGCCCGATACTCCACTGACCCCGACCAGGCAGCCGACGGGAAACTCTGCAGTGACGCGTTTTAAATTGTGAGTCGTCACGCCGGTCAAGACGATCTTGGCTGCCGCGGCTGCATCGCGCCGCGAGGTTGTCGTGGTCACCCGAGCACGCCCACTGAGAAACTTGCCGGTCACACTTTGTGGATCGGCTGCGACCTGCGCGGGAGTGCCCTGACTGATGATCCGGCCGCCGTGACTGCCCGCGCCGGGTCCGATGTCGACCAAAAATTCTGCGGCGCGCATGGTGGCTTCATCATGTTCCACGATGACGATCGTGTTGCCTTGCTGCTGCAATCGACGAATGCAGCCGATCAAACGGTCGTGATCGGCGGGGTGCAATCCAATGGAGGGCTCATCGAGCACATAGCAAACGCCGACAAGCCCGCTGCCGATGCTGGTTGCCAACCGGACTCTTTGCAGTTCACCGCCACTCAAGGAATCAGCCGGTCGATCGAGCGTCAGGTATTCGACTCCCACCTCCGTCAAGAAACTCAGGCGACGGATCACCTCGCGCTGAATCGGGCTCGCGACCGCAGCCTGCATCAGCGGCAGTCCCGCTTCCAGATCGGCCATCCACTCGGCGGTATCTCGCAACGGCAATGCCACGAGGTGATGAATTGGCATCCCTTTGATGGTGACCCGCAAGGCTTCGGCACGTAGACGTCCACCGCTGCATTGCTCACACGTCTCGGCTGGATCTCCAACCTGACCCAAACCCTCGCAAGCCGAGCAGGCACCATACGGGCTGTTGAAGCTGAACGTCCGAGGTTCGATCTCTTCGAAACTGGCTCCACAATCAATGCATGCCATCGCCGTGTTGTAAATCGTTTCGGTCCACTGGTCCGTCCCTTCGAGGACAGAGGTCGCAAGCAGGCCCCCACCGAGCCGCAAAGCCAGATCGACCGATTCACCAAGTCGCGACTCGATGCCTTCGCGGATCACGACCCGATCGACAACGGCCTCGATCGTATGATTCTTGCGAGGTGCGAGGGGCGGAACGTCCTCGAGCAACTGGATCTCGCCGTCGACTCGCGCGAATCAGGCCAGCTTTTCGAATGGACTCGAGCACTTCACGATGCGCCCCACGCCGACCCCGCACCATCGGGGCCATCAGCACCAACTTGGTGGACTCCGGAAGCGCAAGGAGCGATTCGCGAATCGCCTCGGCCGACTGTTGGGCAATCGCGGACCCGCATTGTGCACAGTGGGGCGTTCCGACGCGCGCGTAGAGCAGGCGGAGGTAGTCGTAGATCTCAGTAATCGTGGCAACGGTACTGCGGGCGCCCGTGGAGCCAGGCTTTTGATCGATGGCAAGGGTCGGCGCCAAGCCATCGATCGAATCGACATCGGGGCGAGCGATCTGTTCTAGGAACTGACGCGCATAGGCAGAAAGACTGTCAATGTATTGACGTTGTCCTTCGGCATAGAGCGTGTCGAAGGCAAGCGAGCTCTTTCCACTGCCTGAAACACCGGTGATCACCGTGATGGCATCACGGGGAATGTCCAAATCGACGTTCTGCAGATTGTGCACGCGAGCGCCCCGAATCCGAATCGAGCCGGAATCTTGGCTTTTGCTGGAACGACGTCGCGGTGAACGGGTACCTCGTTTTGACTTCGATCCGGGCAAGGGGAAAGATCCGTGTGGGCGGTTGAACGAGCGCGTGGTAGAATCCCGTTATCAAGGTAAGGCGATGGCAAGGATTTGGAAATCCAGCCAGCCGACCGAACAGACTCACGTGGAGGACTTTGTTGGAACGGGTGGAAACCGGACCTATGATCGACCTGCGACGGTATGCCGATCGAGAGCACTTGCTGCTGGCGTCCTATGCGATGCACAGTCGAGATACTCGCGGGCGAGTCCATTCGGAACCACCTCATGCCTATCGCGGTCCGTTCGCCAGGGACCGCGATCGTATCCTGCACAGCAGCGCGTTTCGCCGACTCAGTGGCAAGATGCAGGTCTTTACCGGCGAAATGGGGATCTATCATCGTACGCGTTTGACCCATACCTTCGAGGTCGCCTCCATTGCGCGAACGTTGGCGCGAACCCTGCGGCTCAACGAGGACCTCACCGAGGCCCTGGCACTGATGCATGACATCGGGCATCCCCCTTATGGTCACTGCGGTGAGGACGTCTTGAGCGAGTGCATGAGTGGAGTGGGGGGGTTTTCGCACAATGGATTCGCATTGGTGATCGTGCAACAGCTCGAACAACGCTACCCCCAATTCAACGGCTTGAATCTGTCTTACGAGACCCTTGCGGGACAGGACGTCCGGGCACACAAGGCCGAAGCGTCGGTGGGCCGCTCCCCGATGCTTGAAGTTCAACTGGTCGATGCCGCCGATTCCATTGCCTATGACGCCGCACGATGTCGACGACGCCCTCCAGATGGGACTGCTCTCCATCGATGAACTGGAAGAATTGGCGGTGGTGCGCAGGGCGCTCGAGCAGATTCAAGAGCGGCGAGGAATCCTGCCGAACCAGCAGCTAAGACAATCGCTGGTTCACGAGTTGATCGACATGCAGGTTAGCGACCTGCTGCTGGTTGCGATCGAACAACTGCGCACGGTGGAGGGACAAAGCACCGAGGAAGTCAGCGACGAGGGGCTGCGATTGACGCACACGGATTCGCTCGCCCGTGAACGCGCGGAACTCGAGTCGTTCCTTTTCGATGCCGTTTATCGGCATCAGCGTTTGATGTCCGTCCGTGAGGCCGCGGGAATGCGACTGCACACGCTGTTTGAACGCCTCGTGAAGAATCCAGATCGACTGCCACTTCGCTTTCGACAAAGGAGTCGTCAACTTCCAGTCGAAATGGTTGTCGGCGAGTACCTGGCTGGAATGACCGATACCTTTTGCGATACCCAGTTTGAGCAAGTTACCGCCACGTCGATGGGACCTCTGGCGGATTGGTAGTGGCGAGATGCGAGATACGCAGGGCTGAGTGTGTTCAGCGATACTGCTCGTGACAGGCATCACAACGCTGGCGAATCGCCGAGGCGCCCTGGCGGATCGCATTCACGTCCATGCGGCCGAGCGCCTGGGTCACATTCTTGGCTGACTCGGTCATCGATCGACTGAATTTGACGTAATCGCCGTCGTCGGCTTCGTCCATTCCCTCTTGCACGAGGACTTCACCGATCGCCGCAATCAATTCGGAATTGCGTTTGATCAGATCGGGATCGGCTTTCACGGAAGCCTCATTGCGAGCCCCATCCTCCAGCACGTCAATCAGTTGTTCGAGGTACTCCATCAGGGGCGATCGGCCGGCAACCGAAGACCAATCGTTCTCGGACGGGGCCTCACGTGAAGAGAGTCCGCCACCCGAGACCAAATCCTGAAGGTCCGCCTTGCGCAACTTGGCTTCGTTGTAAACCTGGGTCGAACCTGCTTTGCAGTTGAAGGCGGTGCGGGCGATCAAGTCTCGGGCCGCTGCCGCCTGGTCCTTCCAACGCACGTCACCACCATGCTCGTTGATCACAGCAAACAGGGTAGCGAGCACGGTCAGGTCGAGCCTCGCATCTTGATAGCCACCCCCATTGAACGCCCCAGGGGTGGTGACGACGGAATCGAAATGGAGACGCACACGCTTGACTTCGTCCTCGATCGAAATGGGAGAAATCAACGCAGCCCAGCGGTCCTGTGCCACAGCATCTGGCCCCGCTGGGCCCGCTCCGACAGGCTGATTGGTCACCGCCGTAGCCTGCGATGCGGCGCGGACCTTGGAGATCGTGGGGGGCTCACCCGGAAAGGCATCCTGCAGATCGTCAAAGAAGATGCCCCGCAGTTGCGAGCTGCTGAATTCGGGGGGTGGCGCCCTCCGCTCATCGGCTAGGACAACCGTGGAGATGGCTGCGAGAAGCAATATCAACGAACGCTTCATCGACGCCGAGGTAACACGCATGCTTATCAGGCCAGGATGAAGGAATGTTAAAGACGTAGCCGTTGCGGTTGGCAGTCTCAGTCTAACTGAATCAAATGCAGGTTACAGGGACCTCCGATCAGGCCGCAGATTACCCAGCTTGCGACTGTACCGATCTTGGCGATTATTCGTTGCGTTCCCAAAACCCGATGATTACCGTTGGCTTGGCAGGGGGATTGCTTCGACCGCGAACTAGGGACAAAGAGCGAGATGCTTGGAACAAGATTGCTGATAGCGTGCGTGGTGTTGGTGGTCGCGTCGGCAGAGACGGCTCGTGCCGGTATCATTGTGAGTGTTACCGGCCAGGCCGGCAGGAACAGTGTCAACGTTTCCGTTGAGCGGATCGCAAGTCGTTGACTACAGCAGATTGGGTCAAACGATCCAGCGGGTATCAATTCTTCAGTTTACGAAGAGCCACCAGCAATATCGGGCCTTCCTCCCCAATCGAGCTTTAAGGTAGCTTCGGATCAATGAGGGTATTCCGTCAATCAATCGTGTGCCATACGGAATCTCAGAAGTTGAATTATCGAACACACGCTCTTCACAATCTTTACGACCACGCCATTTCTCAACTCCCGGTGAGAACACATCACCCTTTCGCGCGAGCTCGGGGTCCAGCCTGCTATTTGGACAACATCAACACCTTGGGGATGCGGCACCTCTCATGTGACAGAATGCCGATCTTAAATTCCGCAGTCTCTTTCGATCACGCCTACATTGGCAATCCACCACCGGTCGTCCCCGAGCCGACGTCGATTGCCATCTTCGGCGTCGCTGCATTGGGCATGGCCGGCATGGGCATGCGGCGGAAGCGAAAAGTTTCTGCCGCATAGAGTGAATGCGTAGCCTACCGTAGGCGAGTCTCTCCGAGACTCGCAAGAACAGCTGCAAAGCTGCGACTGACGACAGTCGCTCAGCATCGAAAAATGACGCTGTTGGACTGTCCTTGTGTAGGTGGCTCGGCGCAACTTGTAGGTCCGCATTTCCAAGGCGGACATTCGCAGCTTTGCTGCGTGCTGTACGAGTCTCGGAGAGACTCGGCTACGGTACGGTACGGCTACGGTACGGCGACGGCTTCTTGCTTGGCTTCGCCTTTGCTGAACATGCTGGCGTCTCTTTCGGCCAGTTCGTGATTCAGGATCTCTAGTAGCGTCTGCAAGAAGACGACGACCATCGGGCCAACAAGGATACCGATGGGACCGAAGACCTGCACCCCTCCGAGAACGCTCAACAGGGCAAACAACGGGTGCAGGGTTGATCGTCCGTGCAAGACATACATCTTGATGAAATTGTCGATCGAAGAGACGAGGCTAGCGCCATAGACTGCCAGAATAATTGCCGCCGTCCAACGCTGCTCGACGGCAGCCAAATAGATCGCACAGGGCACCCAAACCGAGGCGGCGCCCAAGAATGGAACCAACGCCATCAGGCTGGTGATCAAGAACAGGAAGATGACGGAGTTGAATCCGAGAAAGTAGAAAGCGATCGCAGCCAGCAAGCCCTGAGCCAAGGCGCTTGCCACACTGGCCACCACCACCGCGCGGCTCGTTCGGTCGAATTCAAGCAACAGACGCTCCTCGTAGTGATCATCCAGCGGGCTCAGACGCATCAACGTGTGAACCATCGCGGGTCCATCGAGCAGGAAGAAGTACAGAGCAATGACGAGGACCACCAACCCAATCACGGCCTGAACCAAGAAGCTCCCGGTGGCACTTGTGAGCGTGACGAATCGAGGCTGCAACGTTTGCCGGGCTCTTGTCAGCAGATTCTTGTAGTCCTCGGTACTTGGATTGGCCAAGAGCCTGACCTGACTGCGAAACGTTCCGCCCAGCAGCTCCCGCATCCAAGTTCGGATCGCAGCGGATGCGATCACACTTTGGCGATGAAACTTCTCTTCCGCATTGATGGTGTCGATCACATCTTCTTGATTCGCATCTTGCGTCCGTGACACGTAGCCCTCGACAGCGGCCCGAAATTGCTCCAGGCGTTCTTCGGCGATACCCGCCGCCAGATCGGCACCGGCAGGCCCGGGCTCCTCGACCTCAAGAAACCGCACCAACATTAGCGACTCGTCGATATTTTCCAAAAGCTTTTCTGGCGAGGCAGGATTCTCTGGGTTCTCGCTTTCGTCCAGCGTATCGGCCAGCGTGTCGAGCCTTCGCAGTTGCTCTGGATACTTGAGGGAAATACCAAGTTGCTCTCGAGCACGATCCAGCGCACCTGTCAAATCATCGAAGTCGACTTGGCTGACCATTGCCGTGAACTGCCCGGCGGCCACGGAGATCACCGCGATGATTGGAATGAGCACCAAGAGCATGATGGACATCGTGGTGGCCAGCGATGCCAACCGCGGACGATCGCCAAGCCGATGAAAGATCCACTGGTGGACAGGGCGGAAAATCACCACCAGCAAGGCGGCCAAAAAGAGTGGCACAAAGAAGCCTGCCATCACTTTGTAGAACAGCACACCAACAGCCACGATCCCCAAGATCAGCATGAGCACGGACAGAATCCGCGATAAGGAGGGGATCGAACCTAGCAGTGGCGAGGATGCACCGAGTTGTGAATCGAGGCTTGAGTCACTGGGGTGGCTGCCCGAATCATCCGCTTCGGCCGGCCCGGAAGGCGACTGCCCCGATTCCGAGCCCGAGTCCCGTTTTCTTCGTCGATTTGCCATTCACTCAATCCCGGTTGATATGCGATCTGGTGGTGCGAAGGCATGCGCGTCGCCTCGCCGACGTCTTCAGCTGCCGAAGGACATCCAGTATAAGATCGATCAGATGACGAACCAGCGGCATGAATGAAGGGAACGATCTGCCGATGGCCTCCAACGACTCCGACGCTACCGCCCCAGTCTCCGGTCAAAAGAAACGCGCGTTAGCGATCCGCGTCGCCAAATGGCTGATCGCGTTGGTCGTGGTCATCGGTCTCGCTTTCGCCGCCAGAAGTGCCGTGAACCAGTGGCAGGCGGAAGGTCAACGCATGGCGGTCGAACTCACTGAGATCGACAAACGGCTGGAAGTGGCGGCGTCCACAGCGGAGCGAAAAGAGCTGGAACAGGCAAAACGGGCCCTTGAGAAAAGCGCGCCCCGTCTGAGCAATCTGCGATGGGATCGAATCGGCCTGGCAAGTCTTTTGTATGCCATCGGACTGATTCCGCCGGCGTTTTTGCTTCGCAGTGCGCTCCATTCGATGGGGCAGTCCCCCTCGGCTAAGACGGCCATCGCAGCTCAATTGCTCGGGCACGCCGGAAAGTACGTCCCCGGTAAAGCGATGGTGATTGTCTTGCGCCGGAGCGCTCGCATTCGATGGGGTCCGCCCCTTGCCCGCAACCGTTGCTGTCTTCTTGGAAACGTTCTTGATGATGGCGGTCGGTGCTTCGCTAGGTGCGGTCGTGGTGATGTGGCTGCCAGTACCACGTTGGATTGCCTTCTTGTCCCTGGGTGTGGCGATGGCGGCCTGCCTTCCGACCACGCCTCCGGTGCTGCGACAATTGACCAAGCGAGTCGCGCGGACAGAGTCTTCGGAAGCTCGCTCGAGAATCGATTGGAAGCTATTCGCATCAGGCTGGGGATGGTCGTTGCTGTCCTGGCTATTCGTGGGGTCGTCCTTTGCAGTGTTGATCACAGCGATCCCGGGCCCAGCGCCGCTTCCCCCCACACCCCAATTGCTTGCCATTGCGACCGCAGCGATCAGCCTCGCCGTCGTGGCTGGCTTTGCATCCTTGATCCCCGGTGGCGCCGGCGTCCGAGAACTCGTCCTGACGACGATCCTTGGCGTTTCGATTGGGCCAGTTCAAGGGATGCTCGCTGCGATCGTGGCGAGAGTCGTCTACATCATCGTGGAGGCGACACTGGCAGCGGCCTCCTGGGTCTGGCTACGTCGTCAAACGGCGCAGCGACGCCGCGCAGAGACCGGCCAGGGATGAGCCAATTGCATCGGCTCCAAACAAAACAAAAAGGACGCCGATCGAAAACCGTACGATGGGCTTCCAAGCCCGTCGACCATCCAACCGTACGATGGGCTTCCAAGCCCATCGTACGGCTGGAGGACCCTTTGCTCGCCGGAAAAGCGGGTTCGAACGATCCACTTTTTTGACCCCACGCTCCCCTTCCATGCGGTACAATCCGCCGCTGAACGCGATTCTTCCCGGGGCAGTTGAACGGCGTCTTCTCAGCATGGTTGATCATCGATCGGATTTTGGTAGCGGGCAGCAACCATCCACCGAGCATCCGCTGGCGGCCAAGCAAGGCCATGAGCGTCGATTGCTCGAGCTGCAATTGATTCAAATTCGCAAAGAAGCCACCGCCGCCAGGCTTGAGGCGCGGCTGCGGAGATTGAAATCGTGCTGCGACGCATTGCAATGGCCGAGACAGGAATCGCGCTGGCACTCGATCCACCGTCGATCGAAACCGCTGCCGCCGATCGCCCACCGATCCTCCACCGAGCGCCCAAACCCCCGGAATTCCGACCCCCGGAATTCCAGAGTTCCAGAATTCCAGACTCCAGCGTTTGAGCCCCGGCCCACACAGGACCAACCCACGGAGCAGCCGACACTCGAAGCCAAGCCGTCCAAGCGTGACGCGCGGCCTCGTGGTTCGTTTCATGAGGACACTCCCCCGGGGGCGAAAGTATCCATCGTTTCGGCAGCGCAATCCAAATCGAAAGTTGCCGTGAAGAGCACCGCCGCGCCCTCTACCTTCGCTTGTGTCGGCAAGACCCAATGAAAGGTCCGAGCCCAAGCGGTCGCGATCGAGGAAAATGTCTCGCCAGCCGAAACCCGCGAGCACCGATGGCAGCTCCAAGGCTTCGGCGAGATCCAGGATCACAACCACCCGAACGCCGGCCGTGAAGAAGCGGCGCTCACGCCCAGCCGCCGTCATGTTCAGCACACTCATTCACGGTGGCCTTCTCTTTTTGCTGGCACTGGTGTCCCTCCACGCGCCACGTCCTCAAGATCAAGTCTCGCTGACTGCTGTCACGGCCGATGCGACGCCCGAATCACTGGCGACCGTGACGGTTGAGTCTGCGGAGCCGCAAGTCGATTCGGTCCAACCAGAGGAGGTGCAAGCGGAAGTGAATCTTGATGCGTTGGCCAAGATCAATGAGGTCCAGCTCGCAGCAGGTGCATCCGACCCTTTGCCGCTTGGTTCAATCATCGGCTCTGGTACGCAGGCGACCGGCTCGGGTTCGCTGAGCCCCTCATCCCCCTCGGCAGAAAAGATCACGTTCTGTGGTGTGGAAGGCGGCGGCAACCATTTCGTTTATCTGGTCGATTCGTCAAAGAGCATGGGAGCGGCCTTTGAATCAGCACGAGGTGAACTCCTGCACTCGATCGAGGCCTTGAAGCCGCACCAGCGCTTTTATGTGGTCTTCTTCGACGCCAATCCCGACTACATGCGGTTGAGCCGATTGGACGAGGACGATTTGCAGAGTGCATTGGCCACGCCTGAGAACAAACGTGCGCTGCGGGCTTGGGCTTCCGGAATCAAGATGGACAGCGGAAAAGCCCCCTACGAACCGCTGGAATTCGCGTTGGAGCTGAGACCAGACGTGATCTTCCTGCTTTCCGATGGCGAGTTCCCCGCGGGGATCGAACAATTGCTGCAAGACGCGAATCGAGTCGAGAATTTGTTTGGCGATCAACAGATCAAGAGCATCGTCCACACCATTGGCTATTACAGCCGCCAGGGCGAAAGCCGCATGCGGGCGATCGCCGAGCAGAACCAGGGGCAGTATCGACACGTACCAAAGCCGGGTTTGTAGCCAGCGGAATCGCCACGCCGATCGGGAACGTTCGCGCCAGCAGACTCTTCATTCCCTCCCGTTCGTTGCCACTGCGTCCGTTGCGATCAGACAGCCACCGAAATAGAATACTGCGCCCCCTCTTCGCTCCCACTCCATCGGCGCCTCGCCGCTTTGTGCTTGTCCTGTCTCTCCACCGTCTCTCCAATTGCGCACCTTGAATTGATGTACCGATTGACCATTTTTCTCCTGGCCGCGTCGTTGGGGATATCGGGAGCAGCGACTCGTGGTTGGGCTCAACGGCCCCCAGCAGAGACGTTGGAACAGCAGTCCGACCCCAGCCTGGAAGTGGAAGCTGAGCAAGCGGCGGATGCCTCCCAGGATTCTGACCAAAAGGTTTCCATCGGTGTCACGCCGGCCGGAGTTCAGCGTCAAGTCGCCGGTCGCTGGGCGACCCTTGCGGTCAACGGGAGTAACTCGACGACCGAAGATGTTGAAGAAACGAGCGTCGTGATCGTTGGCGACGAGACCGATCTGCAGTACGCGAGGCGACTTTGGATTCCCGCGGGTGCCCGCCGACAGGCCTGGATGCCGATTCAGATTCCCTCCGACCTCTATCCAGATCAGCTGCAAATCGGGATGACGTCGATCCACTTGAAAGAGTCCGAACAGGGCGAAGCGTTTCAAGCCAACGCCGTCGGCATGCCTCGAAGCAAACGTTCGCTGCTTCTGTCTTGGGAAGACTCGCGCGCCGCTGTGATCTTCGATCGGACGGCGCCAGGCGAGGAAGGTCCTGGTCTGAATGAAGTGCTCGCCAAGACGATCTATGCCGGTCGGGATGCGACGGTGCCGGGAACTCAGGACCTGGGGATGTCGCAATTGGGCGGACAGTTTCTGCCGCCCACCGCGAATCCTTTGGACAGTCTCGATCAACTTGTGATCGCCAGCGACCGTTTGCTAAGTGATACAGTTGGCGTCACCCGCCTGCGGGCCTGGCTCCAATCGGGCGGTCGCATCTGGATCATGGTGGATCAGGTCAGCCCTGACTCGGTGCGTGCCCTGCTGGGAGACGTGGTTTGCTACAGCGAGGTCGATCGTGTTGAGCTGAATGAGTTTGAAATCGAGCGACAAGGCGAGCTTCTTGCCACCTCCAAGCCGACCGAGACATGGAGCTCGGAGACGCCGGTCGAAATGGTTCGAGTCTTGGTAGATACCGACGACGTTCACTGCCGCATCGATGGTTGGCCGGCCGCCTTTTGGACGCAGGTCGGTCAGGGTGAGGTGTTGTTCACGACTCTTGAAGCCCCCGGTTGGATTGACGGTGATGAACCGACCGATGCCTTGCGTTCGGTCTCGTCACGTTTCTTTGTCCCACGATGAGCGCACCAAAACATACCGAAGAGCTTGCGACCTACTTGAGTAAGGAGATTGGCTACCGCATCCCCGGACGAGGCACGATCGCGGCGCTGCTGGGACTTCCTTTCCTCGCTCTGCTTGGAACCGGCATTTGGTTCGCACGGCGCCGGGAACTGCAGTACATGGGTTTCGTGATCCCCGTGGTAGCCATTCTCTCTACGATCGCGTGCTAGGAGTGGGGAATCGGCAAACTTCCGCCGTGCCTTCCACGATTGCCACCGGTCAAATTGTACGGGCGGCGGCCGACAGTTCGGAGCTCCAGGTTGAATCGGTCGCGGCGATCTACAGCCAGGACGCTCGACCGCTCCCCATCACATCCTCGGCGGAATCGATCACGCTGCTGAGCGACGACGATTCGTTGGGCGAGGCGAAACGCATTCTCTGGGATGACAGTGGTGACTCGAGATGGTTGTTTGTCGAACAGAGACAAAGCAAGGTGCAGCACGCCAAGACCGACTCCATCATCAACTTGCCTGGAGCCTGGTCGGTCCGCGGACGCTTGACCCCCAATGGGCTCGAGGGCCAAGTCGCGGGCCTGGCCCCTGATAAGATTGAGGACACCGTGGTGGTGTCCGCGGCCAGTCCGAACCTCTCTGTGCGAATGGATCCAGCCTCGGGGACCTTCACCAGCGGCTTTCAAGATGTTTTGCTGCCAGATCAATTCTTCGATGCCTCCTTGATTTCCGATGTGCAACAGGATCGTCAACGCTTGATCCGAGAGTTGCGAGATTCCGATCCGACCTTCTTCCCGCGCATCCCTCGCTGTTGTTCTGGACCGAACCGATCGATGCGGGTGCCGGTTTTGGCGACGGATATGTTCGCCGCGGTTGGGCCTTGGTATCGATTCCAATCCGTCTCGAACGACTCGAGCCGGGATCCGATTTCAAGATTCCTGCGAGTTTTCTTCGTTTGGAGTCGGTTCGCGGCTCCAAGGGCTTCTCCTCCGTCTTCAATTCGGATACCGGCCGTTGGCTCGATTCGATGAACAAGCCGAACGAATCGGAATTGCGCTGTTTGATTCCCAACGTGTTGCTTCCCTGTCAACTGAAACGATGTGAAGTGGCGATCAAGGTGACCGCCCCCGGGCGGACCGTTGAGTTCAAGGCGATGGTCGATGGTGAGTTCCAAACCTTCCATCGCGTGGAAAGCCCCGCTGGTCTCGTGACCTTCGAAATTGACAATCCCGACGCACTTGTGTTGGATGCCGAGGGTGGTTTCCGAGTCCTCGTCTCGGTATCGGAAACCGAACAGGAACGAAACAAGAAGCAAGATCCCACTGGCTTGGGTGAGCGACCCGCCGGGCTACACGAAAACGTTAGCCGCAACACTTGGGCCATCGACTATATCCACCTGAATGCCGAAGGCACGACCGAGTAGAGCTACTTGGACCTTGAAAGATACCTGCCCACCACCGCACCCCAACGACGGAGAGCCTTGTGAGTGACCAAGATGCGGTCATCGAAATTGAGGGATTGACCAAACGCTACGGAGAGTTCGTCGCCCTCGATTCCCTTTCACTGAAAGTCAATCGCGGACAGATCCTTGGATTCATCGGTCCCAACGGCGCGGGAAAAACGACCACGATTCGGATCCTCGTTGGCTTGCTGAAGCCGACGAGTGGATCGGCACGGATCGCGAATGCCGATTGCCTGACCGAGACGCGCAAGATCAAACGACTCGTTGGATACATGCCAGATGATTTCGGTAAGTACAACAACATGCGGGTCAGTGAGTACCTCGATTTCTTTGGCGCGGCCTATGGAATTGGACGACGGGCTCGCGTCAAACGAATCGATGAGGTGCTGGAGATCGCCGGGGCGACTCACATGAAGGATCTCTTTGTCGATGCGCTCAGCCGAGGTATGCAACAGCGAGTGGCCCTTGCCAGAACGATGATGCACGACCCCGAGGTGCTGATCCTCGACGAACCGGCCAATGGTCTGGATCCTCAGGCCCGGATCGACATGCGGACGATGTTGCTGAGGCTTGCCGAACTGGGCAAGACGCTGATCGTGACCAGCCACATTCTTCCCGAACTGGCTCGCGTTTGTGATGTGGTGGCGATGATTACCAAGGGCAAGCTACGCGCGTTCGGAACGGTCGATACGATCATGCGAGACATTCAGCAGCGTCGTACCTTCGAAATCATGCTGCTCAAGCACGACCGCGTCGATCCGGTCGGCGATGCTGTCGGAAAATGGTTGAACGAACATCACAGCGACGAAAAAGCTGGGCCGAGCGAAGTCACGCCCGCGGGAGCCGAAGGGATGGTTCGCTTCTCAACCGGATTGAGCGACGAGGAGATCGCGCCATTACTCGGCCACCTGGTGAGCCTGGGTGAACCGGTGGCCCAGTTTCGTGAGGTCGCCACCGACTTGGAGGATGCCTTTCTGTATGTCGCCAACGAGGGGAACCAAGCGTTTGGTACCGGCCCGCGCAGCTTCCTCACCGGTCGCCGCCAAAGCGGAGGCATCCGCGCCATGAACCCACTGATCCGTCGAGAGTTCTTCGGCATCTTGCGCTCGCCCAAGGCGTTCGCCATGCTGATGGTATTGATTGCGGTTTTTTCTCTAGCCGTGCTACTTCGGTGGCCGTCGGATCCGTCGTCGGTCAGCGGTTCACAATCGCTGCAGGTGTTCCGGATTTTTGGTTACGGGTTGCTGGCGGGCGTCGTCTTCCTGGTCCCCGCATTCCCGGCGACCTCCATCGTCAACGAAAAGAACAACAAGACACTGACGCTGCTTCTGAATTCGCCACTGAGCGCCTTCTCCATCTACTTTGGCAAGATGTCGGGGGTCTTGCTGTTCAGTTTCCTGGTGCTCTTGTGCAGCCTTCCGGCTTCCGCCGCCTGCTATGCGATGGGTGGCATTTCCGCGTGGGGCGAACTGGGAATGCTCTACCTGATTCTGTCCTTGCTGGTGCTGCAATACACCACGCTTGGCATGTTGATCAGCAGCTATGCTCAAACGAGCGATGCGGCGGTCCGCTTGACCTATACCGCCGTGCTCGGATTGCTGCTGCTGCCGCTGGTTCCGGCTGCGTTCATCCGGGGAACAGGTAGCGGTGGCGGCGGCATCGCAACCCTCTCCGAATGGATCCGAAATCTGTCGCCCCTGCCGGCGATGATGGAGATCATGGGGCAAAGCGAGATCGGCTCAGCAGGGCTGAAGCAGTCGTCGACCCTGACGGGATTCCTGGTTTTGACCTTGATCTCGAGTTTGATCTTCGCTGCGATCACGCTATCTCGGCTGAACTATCGAATCTTCGATCGCTCGCGCAGTCAGGGCTTGATCACGAATGATCGCGGAACAATGACCAAGTTATTTCGACGACTGCTCTACGTCGTCGATCCACAACGTCGCAAGGCGGCAATTCCCTGGTTCCTCAATCCTGTCATGGTCAAGGAGTTTCGCTGCCGCCGTTTCGGTCGGATTCAGTGGCTGCTGCGGCTGGTTTCGGTTTGTGCCGTCATCTCGATGACCTTGACGTTTCTGGCTGCTAACGGTGTGACATCATGGGGTGTCAGTACCATCGGCGCGCTGCTTGTGGTGATGCAAGTGGTGTTGGTCGTCGTGCTGACGCCGAGTCTTGCCTCGGGTTTGATCAGTGGCGAGCGGGACAGCGGCGGCTGGGAACTGCTTCGCATGACGCCGCTCTCGTCCTTTCGGATCGTGATGGGCAAGCTGCTCAGCGTCGTCTGGACGCTCGCGTTGGTGCTGATGGCCACGCTGCCTGGCTACTTGATGATGATGTTTATCCAGCCAGAGATGTCGATTCAGGTTCGGCTGGTGCTCATCTGCTTGCTTTGGATCGCGATCTATGCCCTGGCGGTCAGCTCGGCCGTGGGAAGTCTTTTTCGCTACACCGCCGTATCAACCGCGGTCACGTACGTGGTCGTGATCGCCCTCTTCTTGGCACCGATTTTGGTCTGGCTGGCGCGAGATGCTCCCTTCGGCCACGATACGGTCCAGTCCGCCTTGATGACCAATCCTGTGGGAGCAGCCCTGAACGTGATCAGTGCTCCAGGATTTGAAAGTTATGACTTGCTGCCCGCATCGTGGTGGATCGCCGCGATGCTTTCGACCTTCATGTTTGCTGTTTTGGGTGTTCAGGTATGGCGACTTACTCGGGCCGTCTAGGTCCAAACGGCCGTGGCGGTTGGACGCTGTGGATCGCTCTCTTGACGTGGCTCACCGCCGCCTCGCCTCTTCCTGCGCAGATGTATTACGATCAGTTCGATGACTATGACTTGATGATGCAAGAGCGTCCCAAGCTCTCATGGATCGTCGAGAGAAAGATCGAGTTTGCTGATGGGTTGAAGGAACTATGGGGTCGCGCCCTCGATCGGCCCGATGCCGAACTGCAACGGCTTGTGATCGATACCCTCGCAATCGCACAACAACGGGGTGTCGAGGGTCTCGACGAGCTGAAACCCCGCTTGGTCGAAATGGCGAAGAAGCCCGATCAACCGTTGGATGTGGTTCGTGCGCTGACACAGACGTTGATCGCCTTCGACGCAAGAGACCAGGCTTCATTGCTTGCCGATCTGGCAAAGCAGCATGGGGCGCCGATTGGCCAAATCGTTGAACCCGCATTGGCGAAGTGGAAGTCGCCGGAGCTGGAGCAGACCTGGCTGGCACGCGTGAATGGTCCCGCAGCGGGAAACGCCATGATGATCTTGGCCATCGATGGTCTGGTTGGCATCGAGAGTGAGCGGGCCTCGGAGCCACTCACGAAGATCGTTCGCAATGTCGGTCAGTCGGCTCAGCTGCGAATGGCTGCCGCTCGAGGACTCGGTGAACTCCATGATGCCGGACTGGTCGACTTGGCGAGCGACCTCGTGTCCCTGCAATCGCAACCTGCAGAGCTGCACCCGATTCTGGCGGCACAATTGCTCTCACGTCACTCCGATCCTCAGGCAATCGAGTTGCTAACGAGCATGCTCGATCGCGACAGCACGGTCGTGCAATCCGAAGCGCTCCAGCAACTCTATCGGATTGACTCCAAGCTGGTTGATCAGCAGCGTGAAAGGATCGTCAACAGTTCCGATGTCAATGTTCGACGATGGTGCCTGCAATCGCTTGTGGAGATGCAACAAGCTGATCGACTCGCGCTGATTTGTCAGCTGCTGGATGATGTCAATCCGACGTTGCGTCGTCAGGCCGCGAGTTCCTTGGTCACTCTGGCAGAGGATGCTGGACTCCGCGATGCGGTCATCGAGGAAACGAGCAAAGTACTGGAACAGTCGAATTGGCGAGGTTGCGAACAGGCCTGCGTGGTGCTGACACGCCTCGACCACAAGCCAAGTAGCGAACGGATGATCGAACTACTCGCCCACGATCGTGGCGAAGTCCAGGTCGCAGCCGCTTGGGGCCTCTCCAAGCTTCGCGTACCAGAACGCCTGCCTGAGATGCTCGACCACGCGGAACGTGTTTACGAGGGATTTCGCTCGGAAGAATTCAACGACGGCATGCCAGGGAAGTCGCTACACGTTGCCCATCTGTTCCAGGCGTTTGGCGATCAAAGATATGCGCCTGCGGAAGCCCTGATGCGACAGTACATGCCCAAGGATCACAGCCTTGGCCTTGAGAGCCGAGCGGCAGCCGCCTGGGCCCTCGGTCTGCTCCACGAAGGAGATCCAGATCCCGAATTGATTTCGATCTTCGTCGGTCGCTTGTACGACAATCAAATCGATCCCGACACCGACATTCTTCGCGACATGTGTGCGGTGGCTCTGGGAAACATGAAAGCCGAGGCAGCGCTACCCGACCTGCGCAAACTTGCCACAGCGGGCATGCCCTCCTGCTACTGGGCCATCGAGCAGATGACGGGAGAAAAGCCGCCTCAGCCAGGTAGCGACCTGCAAACCATCGACGACTGGTTTCTCTCTCCGATTCGACTCGAAGACTAGTCGCACCGAGTCAACCTGATCCAACTTCGGTTCAAGTCCTGCCTGACCAGTCGGATAGCGTCCAAGCCACGCTCGCCGTACCGCGACAAAACGGTTTGTACGATGGACTTCCAAGTCCGTCGAATCGTAATCGCTGCGAGAAGCGACGGACTTGGAAGTCCATCGTACGGGTCACTGGTGACCTGAGAAGCAACCGGCTTGGAAGCCGACCAGTCGTATCCGTACCAAGCCACTCTCACCGTACCGCGACAAAACGGTATGTACGATGGACTTCCAAGTCCGTCGAATCGTGATTGCAGCAAGAAGCGACGGACTTGGAAGTCCATCGTACGGGTCACTGGTGACCTGAGAAGCAACCGGCTTGGAAGCCGACCAGTCGTATCTGTACCAAGCCACTCTCACCGTACCGCGACAAAACGGTATGTACGATGGACTTCCAAGTCCGTCGAATCGTGATCGCTGCGAGAAGCGACGGACTTGGAAGTCCATCGTACGGGTCACTGGTGACCTGAGAAGCAACCGGCTTGGAAGCCGACCAGTAGAATCTGTACCAAGCCACTCTCACCGTACCGCGACAAAACGGTTTGTACGATGGACTTCCAAGTCCGTCGAATCGTGATCGCTGCGAGAAGCGACGGACTTGGAAGTCCATCGTACGGGTCACTGGTGACCTGAGAAGCAACCGGCTTGGAAGCCGACCAGTAGAATCTGTACCAAGCCACTCTCACCGTACCGCGACAAAACGGTATGTACGATGGACTTCCAAGTCCGTCGAATCGTGATCGCTGCGAGAAGCGACGGACTTGGAAGTCCATCGTACGGATCACTGGTGACCCGAGAACCGACGGGCTTGGAAGCCCATCGTACGGCTGGTGCGCGATTGAAACGAGTCAGCACGCGGGCAACGTCGTTTCTTGCACTTCGAAGAGGCGGTTGAGCCGGGTGAGCTTGAAGATTTGAGCGATCTGCTCCGAAACATTAACCAGAACCACGGCAGCCGACTCTTGTCGCAGCCGACTATGGAACCGGATCAAAGCATTGAGATCCTCGCTGGAAATCAATTCGACTCCACTGCAGTCAATCACAACCTCCTCCACGGTCAATCGATCGGTATCGCGTCCATGAGACCGTCGCTCGAAGCTCTCGTCGCAGAGCATCTGCAAGATGGTTGTGGATTGCTGAGGATTCTGTTCGGTGCGTGAGATAGCAATCGACATGATAGCTGCGTTAATCCGTGAACGTTTCGTTTGAAGTCCTGCTTCGACTGCGTGGTTGAATCGTTACATCACGAGGCTCGACTTCCCCGAAAGGAAAAAAAGCGACCGGCGAGTGACCTCACCGATCGCCTCCCCTCTTGCTGTCTTGATTCCGGTGGCGACCTTGTCGGTTGTGGGGCCGATTGGGGAGAAGGCGTGAAGAAGCCGTCTCCCCAATCGACAAACCGCATTGAGCAATGGTTGCTACCAAACGTCCGTGCTCACCGTGCTTCGATTCATTCGAGCGATCTGATTCGTTGGCAAGTGCCGTACCAATCGAGAAATGAAGTCGTCGTGTCGGGCGATCATGCGGGCTGCCGAAGCATGGTTTGGGAGCGACAAATACCGGTTTTTGGCCGGCTTTTCGGCGAAGTTCTCTCACCGCTGAAACAGTGATTTTGGCGATTGCTCAGGAGGCGATCGGGATCGGCGGGCTGCTTCAAATGCCTTACGTTCAGGCATCGCTGCCCAAAGGAATAGCACATGAGCGAAAGCGTCAAGATTTTGAACTTTACCTGACCGCCGTTTCAGGGAGCGCGGTCCACCGCTGGCACTCGCCGGTACGCCGTTTGCTCGGGGAAGAGGCGTCTGGCCTGGGGGTTGGTGACCGACCAGGTGGCATGGCGGCACCAGCAGCAACTCGTAATCACAAGGTTCGCACCCATCATCTCTCAATCTTCTCCTCAACCGGCGCACAGTCCGCCGAGGCTCGATCGGCCTTTCCACCCTTGAAGACATTTGCGAATTGATTCTTCAGTCGCATGACTTGGATCAGACGCTTCGCAACATTGTCCAACTGGTGGCCTACCGGATGGGAACCGAGGTTTGTTCGGTTTACCTGATGGAAGGCAGTGACTTATTGCTTCGCGCCACCGAAGGACTCTCGCCGCAGTTGGTCGGTCAAGTCAGGTTGAAACCTGGAGAAGGCTTGATCGGCTACACCGCACAGATGCGTCAAGTGATCAATGCTCCGGAACCTGAAAAGCATCCGAAGTTCCGCTTCATTGCGGGATCCAACGAAGAGCAGTTTCACTCGTTTCTTGGCATCCCACTCTACGATCGTCAGCAACTGGTGGGGGTCATGGCGATCCAGACGGTGGAACCTCGTGAGTTTAGCCGTGATGAGGTCAGTGCCCTGACGACCATCGCGTTTCAGCTATCTTCGGTCATTGCCAACGCACGATTGCTTGACTCGATCAATCAACGTCGTGCTATCGAATCGACTTCCGTCGCGCCCGCGGATCAACCGAAAAGCCAGTTGCTAAGCGTGCTGCAGGGCAACGCCGTGACTCAAGGGGTCGCGATTGCGCCTGCCTACGTGTTGGTAGAGTCCTTGGGCGTGGCTGAAGTCATCGACGATGACGAGCTGCCCTGCGATGCGGCGCAGGAACGACTCCGCTTGGCCGAAGCGTTGGAGAAGACGCGAGTCGAAACCCTTTGTTTGGAAAAGCGGGTGGCTGACCGATTGAGCGATTCCGACGCTGCGATCTTTCACGCCCATCTGATGATCTTGCAGGACCAGAGCTTTCTCAACAAACTCGACGCCACCATCGAATCGGGTCGAAGTGCGGTGACCTCACTCAAGAGTGTGATCGGTCAATACATCAACGCGTTTCGTCGACTGGAGGATCCTTATCTGCGAGAGCGAGCCCTGGATGTGGAGGACGTGGGACGTCGCATTCTGACCAACCTGCAAGGCGGGGAAGTGGCCTCAATCCGTCTGACTCATCCTGGGATTATCGTGGCTCACGAGTTGATGCCATCCCAAATTGCGATGCTCCCTTTTGAGCTGGTCAGCGGCATCGTACTGGAATCGGAACAGACCAATAGCCATGCGGCCATCGTCGCCAAATCAATGGGAATCCCGACACTGGTCGGAGTGTCCGAGGCATTCGACAAATTGAACCAGGCGCATCCCTTGATTCTCGACGCAAGTAGCGGACGAGTCTACGTCGAGCCGGATCAGAACATCAAGCAGGAGTACCAGCGGCTGGTCAAGGAGCAACGCCGCAAACAAGAAGCGCTGCTTCGGTTCAAGGATAGCCCTGCCCAGACGAAGGATCACCTTTCGGTATGCCTGCGGGCCAACATTGGCTTGCTGAGCGATATCGAGCTGGCACGAAGCAATGGGTCCGATGGGGTCGGGCTCTACCGAACTGAATTTCCCTTCATGGCGCGAACCTCGTTCCCTACCCGCGAAGAGCAGTACAACCTCTATCGTCGCGTGATCGAAAGTTTCGATGGCCAACAGGTCACGTTTCGAACGCTCGATATCGGGGGCGACAAATCGCTTCCCTACTTTCGGACTCCGGCAGAGGAAAACCCGTCATTGGGTTGGCGATCGGTGCGAGTTTCCTTGGATCATCGCGATATCTTTCGCACCCAGCTTGAAGCCATTTTGATGGCGGGTCGGCACGGATCGGTTCGTATGATGTTTCCCATGGTCACCAGGATGGAAGAACTCTGGGCCTGTCGAGAGCTGGTCAATGAAGCCCGCATGAACTTGATTCGCGAAGGAATCGAAACCCCGGAACTGCCGCTCGGTGTGATGGTGGAAGTTCCTGCCACGATCGCGATCGCCAGGCACCTCGCCAGAGATGTGGACTTCTTTGCCTTGGGTACCAACGATCTCGTCCAGTACATGCTGGCAGCCGATCGCGGCAATTCGCTGGTTCGCCATTACTACGATCCGCTTCACCCCGCCATCTTGCAGGCGATTGAACAGATGGTTGGGGTCGCCAAGGAAACCGGGCGGGACCTATGCATTTGTGGTGAAATGGCGAGCGACCGTGACTGCTTTGCGCCTGCTGGTTGGGTTGGGGTTGCGGGAGTTTTCCGTTTCAGCACCTTCGATCCTGCCGCTCAAAGCAATGCTATCGCAACTCTCATCCGAGCAGCTAACCCAGTTGGCACAACGAGCACTCGATCAAGACCACGGCGAAGCGACCAGGAAACTCATTGCTGAGCTATTCGCGCCGTCCTGCCATCTCGTAGACTGACTCTAAACCAGCCTATCTGATAGCTTTGACTGCGATCCCTGCCCGACGACGCGATTGAAGCCCAGACACCAGTGGATTTCCCCGAAGTTGCCCACCAAGCCTGTCTTTGCCCAAGCCAATCGTTCAGCACGACAATCCCCACGTTGAGACTCACATAGAAATGTCAAGCCAGACGCAATCGCAGCAGTCCGGCGCTCCGAGCGCTGGACTGCCCGACTATCAGACCGAGGGTTTTTACGATGAGTTGGTCGATGAGAAGGGGCGGGCCAGGCCCGACGCCGTCGAACTGATCAAACTGATCAACTCGATGCCCCAGGGCGAGCTTTCCAGGCGGCAGGAGGCGATTGAGAAATCACTCTACAAGATGGGCATCACCTTCACCGTCTATGGTGACAAGGCGGGAACCGAAAAGATCATGCCCATTGACGTGGTGCCGCGTGTCGTCTCGTCCGTACTTTGGCATCACATCGACGCTGGCTTGAAGCAACGCATCCGTGCCTTGAACATGTTTCTCTCCGACGTCTACTCCAAGCAGGAGATCGTCAAGGAGGGAATCGTCCCCAGGGAGTTGATCGAGACAGCCCCGACTTTCTTGCCGCAGTGCATGGGCCTCAAGCCGTTCCATGATGTCTGGTGTCACGTCACCGGCACCGACCTGGTCCGCGACAACTCCGGTGCGGTCTACGTCCTGGAGGACAATCTCCGCTGTCCCTCGGGCGTCTCGTACGTCCTGCAGAACCGACAGGTGATGAAGAAGAACTTTCCTCAGGTTTTTCATGCCTCGAAAGTCCGGCCCGTCAACGACTATCCGGCCCACCTCTACGAAATGCTTCAACAGATGGCGCCGCCACATGTCGATGAGCCGACGGTCGTCGTTTTGACGCCCGGCGTGTTCAACAGCGCCTACTACGAACACTCCTACCTGGCTCAACAAATGGGAGTGGAATTGGTGGAGGGGCGGGACCTGGTCGTCACAGACGACGTGGTTTACATGCGGACCACCGATGGCTTGCAGCGGGTCGACGTGATCTACCGACGAATTGATGACATCTTTTTGGATCCCGAGGCCTTCCGTCCCGATTCCGCGCTCGGCGTCAAAGGCTTGATGCGTGCTTACCGGGCTGGGAACGTGGCGCTTGCAAATGCACCCGGGACCGGAATCGCCGATGACAAAGTCATTTATGCCTATGTCCCGCAGATGATCCGTTACTACCTCGGCGAGGAGCAGATTCTTGCCAACGTCCCGACGTACGTTTGTTTCGACGATGAAGAACGCCGGTACGTGCTGGATCACTTGGACGAGTTGGTCGTCAAGAGCGCAAATGAATCGGGCGGTTACGGAATGCTGATTGGTCCCCATGCGACCGATGACGAAAGGAAGGAGTTCGGTAGGCTGATCGAGGAAAATCCTCGAAATTTCATTGCCCAGCCCACGCTTGCTTTGTCACGGGTCCCCACGGTCATTGGTGACACGTTGGAAGGCCGTCATGTCGACCTTCGCCCCTATATCCTTTGCGGCCCCGACGAAGTCTGGGTGCTGCCTGGCGGCCTGACGCGTGTGGCCTTGCGAAAGGGTTCGCTGGTCGTCAACTCCTCGCAGGGGGGAGGCAGCAAGGATACCTGGGTTGCCGCCGAACCAGGGCAAACCGTTGCCCGCGCTTGAACTGTTGATCCTTCCTCTTTGACCTTTGTTCTCCCCATAGTTGTGCTTCCATGTTGTCACGTGTCGCTGAGTCGATTTACTGGATGAGCCGTCAGGTCGAGCGGGCCGAGAATTTGGCAAGATTTCTCGAGATCACGCACGACCTTGCTTTGGATCAGCCCAAAGAATTGATCGATCCCTGGGCACCCTTGATTCAGGTCACCGCCGACCAGGATCTGTTCGATGAACGCTACGACAAAGTGAATGCCGAAAATGTCACTCAATTCCTCGCATTTGATAAGACCTACGGCAACTCGATGCTATCGTCGCTGCGTCATGCCCGAGAGAATGCGCGTAGTGTGCGAGAATCGCTCTCCTCCGAAGCGTTTGAGCAGCTGAACGATTTCTATCATTTCGTCAATGACGCAGCCAAGCAAACGTCGATCGAATCGTTGAATGATTTTTTTGACTCGGTGCGGCGAATCGCCATTCAGTGGACGGGAGTCCTGGACAGCACGATGCCAAGAGACATCGGCTGGCACTTTGCGAATGTTGGCCGCTTGGCTGAGCGAGCCGACAAGACCTCGCGGATCTTGGACGTCAAGTACTTCAATTTGCTGCCTCGCGTGGATGATGTGGGCACCGCGATCGATGACATGCAGTGGTCGGCGTTGCTCTATGCGATCAGCGGTTTCGAAGCCTATCGGCGGAAGTGTCATCTGATCGGGATTCACGAGGTCGTTGAGTTTTTTCTCTTCAATGAGACCTTTCCACGGTCCGTCTTGTTCTGCGTTGCCGGGGCCGACTGGTCCGTGGGTGAGATCGACAAATTGTCGAAATCTCAGAACGCGAAAAGAACAGCCAAGACAAAGACGTCAAAACTGAGACACCGCCTGGAGCACACGCAAGTGGAAGAAGTGCTCGCAGGCGGAATGCATCAGTTCATTGATTTGTTACAGATTTCCTTGAACGAGATCGGCGATGCGATGAACGCGGATTACTTTCATTCGCTCGTCTCCGAACCTAGCTAGCTGGACAGCACAGTTTGGCGGCCCATCGTAACCTAAAGCGTAAGCGAGGAAATGAGTCATGTTAAATGCCTCGCTTTAAAAGCCTCGCTCACGCTGCGGGTTGCGATGGAAATCACCAGTTCCTATTTCAACACAAAGACTTAAGAATGCTACCGCGTGAAGAGTGGCGCTGTCCAGCTAGAGCATTTTCAAAATGGATCTGGGATCATCCCTCGCCCAGGACTTGTCCTGCTGGACTGCCGCCAGGAAAAGTCCTGGTCTACGACATTCCTGAAAACGCTCGAGTGAAGGATCGCAGCTGCACCGTTGCTATTGGCCAAGTGATCGCTGGCAGGAATGGAGCCGCCAACTCATCGTTGGGGATGTAACTTGAAGAAGAATCGACCACTAGCCTCACGCCTGACAAAGATCCAAACCATCGATGACCATTCGCGTTGCCCTGCATCATGAAACCGAATACCTCTATGATCGACCAATTCAGCTGGGTCCCCAACTGGTCCGACTGAGGCCTGCCTATCATGCTCGAACGCCCATCAATGCTTACGGGCTAAAAATTGAACCCAACAATCACTTCCTGAACTGGCAGCAGGATCCGTACGGTAATCCCATCGCACGGTTGGTCTTCACCGAGCTATGCAGTCATTTGAAGGTGACGGTGGATCTGATCGCAGAAATGACGATCATCAATCCATTTGACTTTTTCATCGAGGACGCTTTCGACTGCTGGCCGTTCGACTACGAGCAGAATCTGAAGAGTCGGCTGGCACCTTACCTGCTTTGCGGGCCGCGCACACCACGATTGGACGAGTGGATCTCTGAATTGCCTCGATCCAGTGGGCGGATCGTCGACTTCCTGGTCGAAGTCAATCAGATGCTGGGCAATCGGATTGAGTACCTGGTCCGAATGGAGCCGGGCGTCCAGTCGCCCGAAGAGACGCTGACTCTAAAAAGCGGATCGTGTCGCGATTCCGCTTGGCTCATGGTGGAAACGTTTCGCCATATCGGAATTGCCGCGAGATTCGTATCGGGCTATCTGATTCAGCTCACCGCCGATCAGAAATCGTTGGATGGCCCCTCCGGCCCCGAAGCCGATTTTTGTGACCTGCATGCATGGGCAGAGGTCTACCTTCCAGGTGCGGGCTGGGTGGGTCTGGATCCGACCAGTGGACTCTTCGCTGGCGAAGGGCACATCCCATTGGCGTGCACCCCCTCCTACGACGCAGCAGCGCCAATTACCGGTGGTCATGAACCGTGTGGGGTCGAGTTTCGGCACGAGATGTCGGTCTCGCGTTACTCCGAGGATCCGCGGGTTACCAAGCCTTACAACGACTCTCAGTGGAACGCGATCATGGCTGTCGGTAGCCAGGTCGATGAGCGGTTGAGCGAACAAGACGTGCGTTTGACCATGGGTGGTGAGCCGACGTTTGTCTCCATCGACAGCATGGACGATCCACAGTGGAACACGGAAGCTGTCGGTGCGGAAAAGCGAGTCCTCAGCAATCTGCTCTTGCTGCGACTGCGAGAACGATTCGCACCGGGTGGGTTACTTCATTACGGCCAAGGAAAGTGGTACCCCGGCGAGTCGCTTCCCCGCTGGGCGTTGTCTTGTATTTGGCGACGTCGATGGTGAACCAATTTGGAACAATCCGAAGTGGATCGCCGATGAAGGCCGGGACTATGGACGGACGAGTGATGATGCAAATCGATTCGTGCGTCATCTCGCTCGCGAATTGGGGGTCAGTGCCAAGATGACGTTTCCCGTTTACGAGGATACGTTTCACTACTTATGGCGTGAGAATCGGCTTCCCGTGGATGTCGATCCCTTGGATCCCAAGCTCAAGGATCCCAATGAACGTGCCATGATGATTCGCACGTTCCAAAACGGACTCGGGTCGCCGGTGGGTTATGTGCTGCCGCTTCGCCGTGCTTGGTGGCAAGCCAAAGCCTCTTGGATTGGCGGACGCTGGCCGGTGCGAAGCGAAAAGATCTATCTGTTGCCGGGTGATTCACCCATTGGTTTGCGTTTACCGCTCGATACGCTGCCTTACTCCAGCATTTCCTCACAAGCGATCTATTCTGAACCGTTTGACCCGACGATTCCGCGCTCACCCTTGCCGCCAAGCCGTTCTCACGCCAAGGGCATGGAGCGTGATGCGCTGCGAGACGAACCCTCCTGGCGGCGAGATGAAGGATCGCTCTCCGGCGGCGCCAGTCCGCAACCGATCAACGAGCAAACGCTCGACGAGGAAGATGACGACGATCTGCCCACCAGCGACACGATCGTTCATACCGCGCTCTGCGTGGAATGCCGACATGGACGTTTGCATTTGTTCATGCCGCCAGCCCAGCGAATAGAAGACTATCTCGATCTGATCGCTTCGATCGAATCGACATGCGAGGCGTTGCAGATGGAAGTCATCATCGAGGGCTATCTGCCTCCGCCCGACCCGCGTATCGAATTGTTCAAGGTGACGCCCGACCCGGGCGTCATCGAGGTCAATACGCACCCCACCGAATCCTGGGACGACCTGGTCTCGCTAACCGAAACGCTCTACGAAGAAGCCCGGCTTTGCCGCTTGGGAACCGACAAGTTTGACTTGGATGGACGACACACCGGAACGGGCGGCGGCAATCACATGGTGCTCGGTGGCAAGACTCCGAGCGACAGTCCGTTCTTGCGCCGTCCTGATCTGTTGGGAAGTCTGATTTCTTTTTGGCACAATCATCCGTCGCTTTCTTACCTGTTCAGCAGCCGTTTCATTGGCCCCACCAGTCAGGCGCCTCGCATGGACGAGAGTCGGCGCGACGGGGTTTACGAACTCGAGATCGCGCTGCAACAGTTGCCTCCGAGGGATCGCTACACGCCGCCTTGGATCGTCGATCGATTGTTTCGCGATCTGCTGGTCGACCTGACTGGCAATACCCATCGCTCGGAGATCTGCATCGACAAGCTCTACTCGCCCGATAGTAGCACGGGACGACTGGGCTTGGTGGAGCTCCGCGGTTTCGAGATGCCACCTCATGCCCAGATGAGTTTGGCACAACAGCTGTTGATTCGATCGGTCGTGGCAACTTTCTGGGAATCCCCCTACCGCCAGCCGCTTTCGAATTGGGAGGGAGCCCTGCACGATCGTTTCATGCTTCCTCACTTCGTCTGGCGAGACCTCTGTGACGTCGTCGATGAGCTTGGCAGAAGTGGCATTCAGCTTGACGCCAATTGGTTTGCCCCGCACTGGGAGTTCCGCTTTCCCAAGATCGGAGAGGTCGCCTATCAGGACATCACGATGAGGATTCGCTCGGCGATTGAACCGTGGTATGTGATGGGCGAGGAACCGGGCGGAGGTGGCACCGTGCGGTTCGTCGATTCGTCCGTCGAGAGAATCGAGGTCTTGCTGGATGGATTGGATGCCACCCGTTTCCGTGTCAGCTGCAACGGCGTCGACGTTCCCTTGCGCAAAACGGGCATCCAGGGCCAGTATGTCGCGGGAATCCGCTTTCGCGCCTGGCAGCCACCGCGATGCCTGCATCCCACCATTCGCGTTCACAGCCCACTTCGATTCGAAGTGATTGACACACGATCACAGCGATCGATCGGCGGCTGCACCTATCACGTGGCCGATCCTGGTGGACGTGGCACCGATCGTTTCCCGATCAACGCGAACGAAGCCGAGTCCCGCCGAGCGGCTCGCTTCGAATCCGTTGGAATGACCGGTGGAATCATTGAAACGGTGGCAGCACCTCCGTCCACCCATCCAACCCCCTACCCAGTCACCCTCGACTTGAGACGATTTCCCGGCCGCTGAGGTCGCATTTTCGCGGCACAGTCGTTAACACCGATACCGATCCGCTGATCGGATGTCATTGGCGGCATGAATCGCGTCGGGGAGGCGGTTGGATCCCTTTGGATTCATCGCGATCCCACTTATGATGTGGCGGGAAGTGAATTCCTCCGCAAGTCGCGTTCTCCCTGGGATCGATCTTGGACACCACGCCTGTTTCGTCTGCACCGACCCCGTTGGGCCTGATCGCCCCTCGGAACGCCGCTACGACGAGTATCGCGATGCGAGCGGAGGGACTCGTCCGGCATGGAAAGAGATCGGGCCTGCCCTGGATCGCCTCGGCTTCGAGGGACTTCGCATTCGGGCGACCGAAGCCAACAACATGGTTCACGAGAGCGACGCCAACTTTCGCGTCATTAGTGACCAGCAGTCCCGGCCCTGGCATCTGGCGGTCGTGCCATTTGTCTTGGACGCCGAGTGCTGGGCCCACTTGGAAGCGGGTGTCCAGCAGCGCGTCCGGTTACTGGAATCGATTCTGGGAGACTTGCTCGGTCCACAACGACTGCTCCGCGAGCGGGTGCTGCCGGCGGAGCTGCTGAGTGCAAATCCGGAATTCTACCGCTGCTATCACGATCTTCCGGTCTTGGGCAATCGACTCAGCCTGACCGCTACCGACCTGGCTCGCGACGATGATGGCAGATGGTGGGTCACCGGCGATCGCACGCGAGCTCCCAGCGGACTTGGCTACACGCTGGAAAACCGGGTGATCACCAGTCGCGTGATGCCGACACTAATTCGCAGCAGCAATGTGACGCGACTCGCCTCCTTCTTCGCCGCGCTGCAGCGGCACCTCAACTCACTCGCGCCACGAATGCGTGACAATCCGCGCGTCGCGATCATGACGCCGGGCAAAGAAAGTTATCGCTATGTCGAGGACGCCTACCTGGCTCGATACCTTGGCTACACCATGGTGCAGGGACGCGATCTGGCGGTGCGAGGCAATCGCCTGAACCTCAAGACGCTCGGCGGGCTGCTTCCCATTGAGGTGATCTGGCGGCATGTCACCGACAGCCTCTGCGATCCCTTGGAACTCGACCCCCACTCGAACTTGGGAGTGACCGGCCTGCTGCAGACCATTCGCAGCGGCGCGGTGGCGGTCACGAACGTGGTTGGCAGTTCCCTCGTCCAAATGCCGGCACTGCTACCCTATCTCCCCGCCGCAAGCCGTTACTTCTTTGGCGAAGAGCTCAAGCTTCCCTCGATTGCGACTTACTGGTGCGGAACCGAGGAAGGACGTCGTCATGTGCTGAACCACTTGGATCAGCTCTTGATCCGGCCGGCATTCGTGGTTTCTGGTGCGCCCCCATTGAGCCGCGAGGTTTGTCGGAGACCGAACGGGCTTCGCTGATCGAGCGAATCAAGGCAAGGCCACACCAGTTCGTCGGCCAGGCCCGGCCTCATCGCAGCACGACGCCGGTGTGGCATGAGAATCAGATGAAGTCCTGGCATGTGGCACTGAGATCATTTCAACTACAAACAGCCGATGGGATCGAGGTCTTGCCCGGCGGGTTGGCTCGTGTCAGTCCCGAGTCGGAGTCCCTTGACCAAAGTCCCTCGAGCGGAAGACTTGGCCAAGATTGCTGGATCGTTTCCGACAAGCCCGTCGATCACG
The DNA here is from genome assembly GCA_963767665.1 of Pirellulaceae bacterium. Classification (GTDB taxonomy): domain Bacteria; phylum Planctomycetota; class Planctomycetia; order Pirellulales; family Pirellulaceae; genus Rubripirellula. Next base: position 817,776 of record CAVYFC010000019.1, on the reverse strand, counting down.
ATATCACGCTTCTGCCTGCCGACGACGCGGACATCCGCCTCAATCGCGGCGGTAGCGAACTACCCAGCCGTGTAGCGGAAAACCTGTTCTGGCTTGGCCGCTACGCGGAGCGTTCCGAAGCAATCGCCCGAGTGCTGCGCACCTGCATGGTACGAATCACGGGGGAGAACGCGGTCGAGGACTTACCAGACTTGCCACGATTGATCGCGGCCCTGGCTGCGATGGGGCAGATTGAGCCCGACTATGTGATCCAAGGACTTGGTGAGTCGATGCCAACCCTGGAATCGGTCCTACCGAATTCAGTCTTCGACCGTGATCGTCCGCGCGGTCTTCAGGCGGGTGTCATGAATATGGTGGACAAGGCCGCCGAGGTTCGCGACCGCATTTCGCTTGATGCCTATCGAATCATCACTCGCATCGGTGACAACCTGGTCGAGCCAGCCGAAGAGAAGGTTCATGACCTGGGCAACACCATTGATCGGATCAATCGATTGATTACCGACTTGATCGCGCTTTCAGGTTTGGCGAATGAGGGAATGACGCGAACGCACGGATGGCGTTTCCTGCAATTGGGACGTCGCATTGAGCGTGCTTATCAAACGTCGGAGTTGATTGCTGCCACCCTCGTCAACCCGATCCCCGATGAGCGGCCTCTGTTGGAGTCGCTCCTGCGAGCGACGGACAGCTTGATGACCTATCGGTCTCGTTACCTATTGCAGCTTCGTCCAGTCGCAGCGATCGATCTGCTCTTCAATGATGATACCAACCCTCGAGCCATCGCTTTCCAGATCGACGCGATCAGGGAATTGTTGGACCATCTCCCCTCTGCCGAGCCCTATCTCAGCTTGGGGCCGGATCAACGCATTGCCGAAACGCTTCTCTATCGCATCCGCATGTCGGATCCGCACGAACTTGGGCGAGAGCAGGGCGGTCGGCGGAGAGAGTTGGAGAGAATGCTGGAACAGTTGATCGACGAGCTTCCGCGACTTTCCAATGCCATCACGGCACGCTATCTGATCCACACCGGCGCTGCACAGGAATTGACTGGACGCGTCGATACCATCGTTCCCGAAGAGACGACGGCCACCGAAAAGCCCTCGGACGAAAAGCCTTCTTAGGTCCGACCACCATCGAGGAGAATGAGTCTTGTTGTCCAGGTCCGTCCGCTATCGAATCAAGCACGTCACTCAATATGGGTACTCCGAACCGGTGGCGATTTGCCAAAACCAGCTGAGAATGCTGCCGCGAGAGTTTGAGTGTCCCTTCAACCGAGTGGACTGTCACGAGTCCAAGGCGACGGTCAAGCCGCCACCGGAGCAACTCGACGAACACTTGGACTACTTTGGCAATCGAGTCCTTTCGTTCGCGATCGAATCACTCCATCAGAATTTGGAAGTTGTCGTCACCAGCGATATTACAGTCCATTCGTGCCCTCTGGATATCAAGTTGGACACGACACCTTGGGAACAGGTCCGCGACCGTATCGCACAACGCAACGATCCCGCTTGGTTTCCGACTCAGGAGTATCAGTTCGATTCTCCACGAGTCCGCCGAAGCAAAGCGTTTGAAGACTATGCGAGGCCCTCGTTTCCTCCCGGTCGGCCGATTGTGGTGGCGGCCGTGGATCTGACCCAGCGCATCCACAAAGACTTCAAGTACGATACGACGGTGACCGACGTGAACACGACCACCGAGGAGGCGTTAGAACTTCGAGCGGGCGTCTGTCAGGACTTTGCCCATGTGGAGATCGCCTGCTTGAGATCGCTGGGGCTCCCAGCTCGGTATGTCAGTGGTTACCTGCGAACCGCGCCACCGGCTGGAAAAGAACGTCTCGTCGGCGCTGATCAGTCTCATGCATGGATCAGTCTTTATGCTGGCGAGGCACTCGGCTGGATTGACCTCGATCCGACCAATGCCTGCGTCGTGGACGTGAATCATGTCCCGATCTGCATCGGTCGCGACTACAGCGAAGTCAGTCCGATGCGAGGCGTCGTGCTGGGCGGAGGTGCGACCGTCCTACGTGTCAGCGTCGATGTCGAGCCGATCAAGTAACAGGGGCTCCACGGCTTGAATTCATGGGTACGCTGTAACACTTCCGAATGCGTACCGCTTGGGATGTCAGAACCAATCCAATTTCTACCTGACATCAAGGAACCAAGCCATGTCGGCATTCAAACTCGCAATTCCCCTGCTCATGTTGGCCAGCTTTTTGAGCGAGCAATCCCACGCCCAGTCTTCGCTGCCTCTCTACAAGACGACTTATCGCATTGAGGTCCAATACGAGATGTGGCGAAACGGCTTGACTTACTGGGTCACCGAGTTCGAAAGCTCCGACCTTGCTGAAGCCCAACTGGTCCTTCTGCTGTTTGAGTCCGCTCTCGAAGATGGATCGCTCAGCGAGATCATGAAGAGCGGTCCGGAATGGATCGCCGTCGACGTCCGCATCACGACCAAGAGAGAATGGCTACTGAAGTACGAGCCTCTTTGGGCAAGCTCCGCGAAACTCTATCGCTAGAAGTGCATTTTCATCTTTGACGTAGCCATCTCCCAAAAAGGGGTCAGGTACCAATAGTGCGAAGCACCCGAAGGGCCGCTTGCGGCTATTGGTACCTGACCCCTTTTTGGGAGGACACATGATTGTTGAGACCGCGCCGGAGGATCGGATCTTCCCTGCATGCGAAGCAGGATACCGTCCCCTTAGGCTGTCACCAGCGACCCGGCTGGATCGACCAGGTTGTGGTCAACGTCGATCAGGTCCGCCTCTGACTCATCAATGCGTGGGCGGAGTGTGCCGAAGTAAAGCATGCAGGTAATTGCGATCCCGATGCTGGTGACAATCCACATCGGCTGATAGGCAGGACCTGCTTCCGAATTGGTGAGAAACAGCGAAGCACCTTCCCAATTGCTTTGTGCGATCCGCTCCATAGATACGGACAAAGCGTTGCTCGTGAAATGAATCAGCATGCCAGGCAACACGCTTCCGGTACGCAAAGCGACCCAGCCGAGCAAGAGGCCCATCAAGGTTGCTGCAATGGACTGCTGAAGCACACCGTGCGAGATTCCGAACAGGAGGGCAGTGATCACGACGGCCCGCAAACGGCCTTTCTCGCGAACCAAGCCACCAAAGATGAAGCCTCGAAACGCCAGCTCCTCGCAAACCGCGGGGACGAACGCCATCAGAAAGATGACCGTCAGCCAGGGCGCCGATGCAATCTGCTCGGTAAAGGGCTTCATCGCCTCCATCGCTTGATCGCTGATCGGATAGGTGTAGCTGATCCATTCCGCCAGCATCACATACGAAGGATGGAGAGTGATCCCTAGCAGGACTGCCAACGGTAGCGCCGTCCAATAAGGCATTCGGATTCGCAGGCTTTTGCGAAGCGACGTCGTCAACATCGTCGCCATCAACAGCGCGGGGGCAAGGATCATGCCGATCTGCGGCATCAGGATCATCTTGCTCAAGCCAGCCAGCTGGGTGGGCATTTCAGTCGCTGCCAGCTTTCCGAAGAATAACGCCACCAGAATGATCGCCCCACAGGCAAACGCCTGAGCCGGTGTTGCCGCCGTTTGACGATCACGCCAGAGGTGACGAACCCACATGCTCAGCTCCCACTGATCTCGTCCACCAAACAGGACACTCTCATCCTCGAATTGGCGGCGAGCCCAAGTCACCGCGAGCCAGAGGCATCCTGCTGTCACACCGAAGACCATCGGCAGGTGAAGCAATGCGTACGTGTACTGGGCCTCCACCAAGGCACGAACCAACAGGAACATGCCAGTCACTGGAATCAAGCTTGTTCCCGCCGAGAGTGTGGTGCCAGGAAGCATGGGGAGCAGAACCAGCGGTAACGTGACCATCATCAGCGGCATCAAGTAGTATTGACCCTCCTTGCTGCTACGCGCCATTGCCGCGACGGCGAGTGCCAAGGCGCTGAACAGCGCCGAAAGGGGTACCAGCGCGACGAGCAACCAGAGCATCGGGGCGAGCGGAGGAGCACCGATGCCCCCACTCCCACCAATTCCAATCTGGCGAAACACGAACGAGCTCGTCACCAGCATGCTGCTTGCATTGAGAATTGCCGTGAGCATGCTGAAGCTGGCAACGGCCCCCAACTTTCCCCAAACGATCTCACTTCGCAACGCCGGACTACAGAGAAGCGTTTCCAAGGTGCCTCTTTCCTTCTCACCAGCTACCAAGTCGATTGCCGGATAGAAGGCCCCCGTCATTGCCCAAACCAACATGATGAACGGCAGCAGCTTGCTCCAGAATGCGGCCTCCCTCGTTCGTTCCGGTGCGATGTCGAGCTCGGTGAGCTGAAATGGATTGAGTGACTCGATGTCGATGCCTGACTCGGCCAATTGGTCGCGAACCCAGCCACCACGCCAATTGCTCAAGATGGTTGTGACGCGATCGCGGGCCACCATGGACTGATCCGAGGCAACGTTGTACAGCAGTCGAATTTGAGCCGAATCATCTTTCATTCGCAGCGATGGATCAGCGAATGGCGGGGGAATGACGACGACGACATCAAAGATCCCTTGTCGAACCCAACGGGATGTTTCGTCCTTGACGCCTTGCACACCGCCGACCTCATTCCAGTCGTAGTTAAGTACCTCAAGGCGAGTATTGTCGTCCGCCAGTCCTTCCGCGAAGGCTTCCCCATCAACCAGTGGCGGCGTGTCCGTCAAGTGGTCGGTTCCCACGATGCAAATGGACGTGGGATGCTGGCGAGTGAACTGAGCAATTTGCAACAACAGGGTACCGACGAGTGGATAGAGCAGAATCGGCAAAACTGCAATCGTAAAGAGCGTGCGGCGATCACGCAGTTGATCTCGCATTTCGCGCATGTAGATCAACCAGATCGCAGAGAGACGGGGCTTTCCAGCCTGCCTTGCCGCGCGACGTTTGGCATCCGAGGAAGTGCTCATTGCCCAACTCCTGTGCTCGCAGGTGTCGCTACGTCGACCTGGGGATGTGCCCCCGTATCGGCATCGATGCTATCGGCATCCATGCCAGTCAATTCGTATCGGCTTAGAAGCCCAAAGAAGAGCTCCTCAAAGTCATGCTGTTCGTGTCGATCACGCAACTCCGAGAGCGACCCGGTATCAAGGATCCGGCCTCGATGCATGATGGCGATGCGATCGCAGAGTCGCTCCACTTCGCTCATGATGTGCGTGGAAAAAATCAGGCATTTTCCCGACTCGCGGAGCGAACGAACGATGCCAAGCAGGTTGCGGGCAACAAGCACATCCAGCCCCATTGTCGCTTCATCAAAAATGAGAACGGGTGGATCATGAACCATCGCTCGGGCAATCGAAACTTTCTGCTTCATCCCCGTCGACATCTTGGCGCCGGGGACATCTCGAAACTCCCTCATCCGCAGCTGATCAAATAGCGTTTCCAGTCGGTTGCGAAGCTCGTCCTGCGGCATGCCGTGCAAACGGCCAAAGTACTCCACCATCTCCCAGGCGGTCATCCGGTCATAGATCGCCGTGTTATTGCTGACAAACCCGATCCGCCGTCGAACCTCAGCTGAATCGTGGGCGACGTCGTAACCATCCACCGTGGCAATGCCTGAGGTCGGGCTCAACACCGTGCTCAGAATCCTCAGGACCGTTGTTTTTCCTGCACCATTTGGCCCAAGAAGACCGAAGATCTCGCCATTTCGCACCGAGAACGAGACCCTGTCCACTGCAACGAAGGAGCCTCGGCTGAGATCTTCGTAGGTCTTCGTGAGATGTTGGACATGAATCATGAAGGCAAACCGTCGTGCGTGGCCGCGGCCGTCGATCCGGGAATGGAGCGGCCCGGGAAAACGCGCGGATGGTTCGCTTCGGGCCGATTGTGACGGCGCGCGGTCCCTGCAAGCGAAGTCACTAACGGACCCTAGCCCGCAGTCGCCAGCGGAGTAAGTCGATGCCGAGCAAAGATTGACGAAACCAAAATTGGCTACCGTCCTAACCGTCAATCCTTCACTCGAAGCCGTACGACCGGACCGCTGACGGCAGAGAGTGCTTCGATCTCCTCGGTCGCCTGGAATGCGGCCCCCTCGCTTGCCGCATGTGTCATGATCACCAGGGGGACAGGATCACGTTGGCGAGCCCCGTCACTGCTGTCATGCTGAATCACCGACGCAATGGAGATTCGATGCTTGGACAACACCGCTGCGATCGCCGCCAACGTGCCGGGATGATTGGCGGCCGGTAGTCGAAAGTAGTAACGTCCCACCAGCGTGTCAGCATCCCGGAGAAGGACCCGAGGTGGCTGATCAATCGAAAAGTACTCCAGCGTCTGAAACGTCAATCTCGTCCGACCTACCGCTGTGTCGATCAGATCGGCGACGACTGCCGAGGCGGTTGGCATCTGTCCGGCTCCCAAACCGTGGTAGAAGACGGGTCCCACCGCGTCACCAATCACACGGATCGCGTTGTAGGCGTCTCGAACTTCCGCCAGCGGGGTGCCAATCCGAACAAGCGTCGGAGCCACCGACAACTCCAAACCGTCATCCGCCAGATTGGCCACCGCCAGCAACTTGATTCGGTAGCCGAGCTCCTTGGCGTATCGCAAATCATCGGGATCGAGGCGATCAATGCCAACCCTCGGTATCTCCGACCAGTCAACCGTTGCCCCAAAAGCCAAGTGAGCCAAGATTGAAAGTTTCTGGGCCGCATCGGTGCCATCCACATCCATCGTGGGATCGGCCTCCGCGTAACCCAATCGCTGTGCTTCTCGGACCACATCCTGGTAGGAGGCGCCATGCTCGTCCATCTGTGTCACGATGAAGTTACTGGTTCCATTGAGGATTCCCTCGAGCGAGCAAATCTGGTTCGCTGAGAGGCACTGGCTGATGTTGGCAATGATTGGAATGCCACCGGCCACCGCCGCTTCAAACGCGATCGTCCGGCCGAGTTCGCGTGCCCGCGTGAAGAGCTCAGGGCCGTGCTCGGCCAGCAGCGCCTTGTTGGCCGTGACAATGTTCTTACCCGACTCCATCAATTGCAGCATGATGGTTCGAGCCGGCTCGAGCCCTCCGATCAATTGAGCCACCACGCTGATCTCTGGATCGTCGATCACGTCACGAAGTGATTCGGTCAAGACACCGGCTGGCAATTCGACATTTCGGTTCTTGGCTGCGTCGCGCACCACCGCTTTTTTCAGCCACATGGTTCGACCGGCATGCCTGGCTGTTCGATCGCCATGATCCAACAGCAAGCGGGCCACGCCGGCACCAACGGTCCCCAATCCCACGATCGCAACATTTGTCTTTTCCATGAGCGAATGTTAGCCGGTCATCTGGATCATCGGGAGCCCAGATGCCAAAGTGTGCGGGCAAGACCGTCCAAGGCGATCTGCCCGCCCAACCACGGCAGATGCATGAATTGGCGAAACTCGGTTCGGACTGCGAAGAACGGCTCGATCGTACGGGAGGCGGCTCTCGCACCTCATGCACGTCAAGCTTCCCCTAAATCCGCAAAGCCACCTTTCACCAGCTCAAACGTCCTATGGAAGACCTCTGGCCGATCGTCGCGAGCGTCCTCGGCGTGTTCCTGGTGATGGGGGTTGGCGCCTTTTGCAGGCAACTGGAATGGCTCACTCCGGAGGCAGATCGCTCCCTGGCAAGCCTGACCGCGAACGTCTTGCTACCGGCCTACTTCATGCAAAGGATTCTCGCCAGTCCTGAGTATGAATCACTTCGGGACGCCTGGGTCGCGCCGGTGTTCGGCTTCGTGGCGACTGCCGGCGGCATCCTGCTGGCCCTCGCGTTTGCCCGCACCGTCGGGCCACGGATTGGTTTAAGAAGCGATTCGAGCCAACGAGCGTTCGCTCTTTGTGTCGGCGTTTGCAACTACGGGTTCATCCCATTGCCGTTGGCCGAGCAATTTTTTCCTGGTGCGGTGATCGACTTGATCGTGCACAACGTTGGGGTCAATCTCGCGTTTTGGAGCATTGGGGTTGCCGTGATTAGCGGTTCGGCTCGCGGTGGTTGGAAGAAAGCGTTCTTGAATCCCGCCTTTCTATCGGTCGTCCTGGCGATGGTGATTCGTCAGTCGTCCCAGGCCGACCAAATCCCCACGGCCATCTTGTCTGCGATCAATGGTGTCGGCAACTGCGCCATCCCAATGGGCTTGATGCTCAGCGGTGCGATCATCGTCGACTTCTTACGTGGCTCCAAGTGGAGCGGATCAATGGGTGTGATCCTATCGGCGATCCTGCTACGCCAAGTGTTGTTCCCCTGCCTTCTACTCCTGGCGGCCGCCGCGTGGGCGGGAACAACGAGCCTACGTGAAGTGATGATGCTGCAGGCGGCAATGCCTGTCGCCATCCTACCGATCGTGCTCGTACGCCTCTATCAGCGGGACACCGAAACCGCTTTGCGTGTGGTGCTTTCCTCGTCGCTTCTGGGCATCGTCTTGATTCCACTTTGGCTCGCGATCGGCCAGTGGTGGCTCGGTCTCTAGATGGAAGATCGCCATCTTGGCGACCCACAGTAACCCGAAGAGGTCGACCCGGTGGCGCTGTCGAGCTAGATGGGGATGAAAGCTCGCATTGCGTTCGCGGCCCGCGGCTAGCGCAGTCGGCCGCCAAAAGATCTCGCGGGGATGATTTTGCAGCTTGACCCGAATGATTGCACCCAGCACTCGGTCAGGCATGATCGGATCGCGGATGCCCGACTTTTGGCACACCTCTTGCTACTCCATTCCAATGCTCTGATGGGCTGCCAAAGCGACGACCGTGTGATCACAGGCCGCACGAGAGCATCCAACCAAGACTCCCATTCATCTCGATTTCTCAGGAGAAATGAAGATGCTGAATACAAACAATGCCATGGCACAAATGAACCGACTTCGTGATGAACTCGATCGCGTTTTCGGGATCGATGCCGCTACCTGGAACCGACCTGGAGCGAATCCACCGGTCAACGTCTGGGAGGACGAGAACAGCTTCTACCTCGAGGCGGAACTTCCCGGAATGAACATGCAAGACCTCGAAATCTATGTCCAAGAGGGAGACCAACTCACGATCAAGGGGAATCGCAAGCGGACGGAAATGGAAGGGGCCCAGCTACGTCGGCGCGAGCGTGGGCATGGCGAGTTCAATCGCACGTTCAAGCTGGACAGCGATGTTGACGTTGAGAAGGTCTCAGCTGACTTCAAGCTTGGCGTGTTGACGGTCACTCTTCCCAAGAGTGAAGCGGTCAAGCCGCGCAAGATCGAAATCAACGTAAGTGGTTCAAACTGAACCGATGCCAGCGATGACGGCTAAGCACCGTCGAGAGCTTTGTCGTCAAAAGCCAAGTTTTTGGTTGCGCTGCACAGCCTACGAGCTTGCAGCTCAGACTCAGAGGCAGGCGAAGCCAGCGGTCGTTGTCGATCGAACTTGAATGCATCAACCAATACCGATAGGAACCATCACTATGAGCACCACCACTGATACTTCAACACGACGAACGTCCAGTTGCCAATCTGTACCCAAGCAGAACAGCTATCTGCCAAGCTTTGACATTTGGAGGGCGGATGGCCGTGTGATTCTTCAAGGGGATGTTCCGGGCGCCGCACCGAGCGATCTAGATATCCGATTCGAGGATGGCACTCTGAAACTCCATGCGACGATTCCTCCGCGATTGCCATCGGTAGGGGTCGTGCGCCGTGAGTACGGCGTCGGCAACTACGAACGCCATTTCTCGATCGGAGACGAGATCGACTCGGATCGAATCACAGCCGAATTGCGCGACGGCGTTGTCACAATCGAGCTGCCGATTGCGGTGAAAACGAAGCCAAGGCGGATCGAGATTCAGTCCGCTTGACGAGCGTTCTTACTTCACTTGGTCTTCGGCTGCCATCGCGCGGCCGAAGAACCTTGGTGGACGAAACCGCTGTCACCGAGAGACCTCATTCGGCCCGATCCGATCCGGTTGTTTTGCAATTCGGACCAGACTGCGAGTCCGTCAACTTGATTGGGACTCGCAGTCCATCGTATGCCAAATCGATTCCCTCAGGCAGCCACGCTTGGGTTTGGTCATGATCCAAATCGTGCGAGATGTGCGTTAGGAACGTCTGCGCGGGTGCGATCTTTCGAGAAACCTCAATCGCTTGCTCCACGTTGAAGTGAGTCGGATGCGGCTTTCTTCTTACGCCCCGATGACAAGCGTCTTGACTCCCTGAAGCAACTCAATCGACGAGTCGGGAATGAAATTCGTGTCTGTGCAGTAAGCGAAGTCGCCGATGCGAAAACCGAGCACGTTGAAGTGGGGACCATGCTTCATTGGGATCGGCGTCACCTGGACACCCAAGGCCTCGAATCGTGTGTCAGCGTCGATGTTTCGGAACTCAAGCCTAGGCGTGGCACCGGGGTGAGTCGGCTCCCGATCCGTGAAGGCATAATCGAAGGACCTGCGAATCCGCGACTCGACGATCACATCACAATACAGTGGGACTGGAGTTCCGAGCCGAAATGGGAACAGACGCAGATCGTCGAGCCCAAAGAGATGGTCGGCATGCTCGTGCGTGTAGAGCACACTGTGCACGAGCGGTATTTTTTCTCTCAGCAATTGGGTGCGAAGGTCGGGTGGCGTGTCGATCAGCAGCGTGCCGCCGGGAAGCTGTACGACGATGGCACAACGAGTTCGCTGATTGCGTGGATGGCCGCTGAGACAGACCTCACAATCACACCCCAGCGCCGGCACTCCCACGCTGGTGCCGGTCCCAAGAAATACGACCGTGGCTTTCCGCGATGCCGCCTCTTTGGTTGACGGGTCCTTCATCATTGGCGAATGGTCCCGCTAATTGCCAGGTCCATCCCCCGGCGGCGCGGAGACCCATTTGCTTGCTCGATCACTCGAAATTCTCTCCTCATCTCTTCGCGACGCAGCGACCTTGATCGACATCGTGTGATCCTCGATCGCTAGCCAGCTTGCAGGCGACGTTATAGGTGACCCCGCCTACTGGAACCAGCACATCTACCGGGGCCGCGGCTAGTTGGCTACCATCACCGTCTGTCGAACCGCAACGGCCAATGGGCCTGCCAACAAGATCATGGAAGGGGGTCAACGGTAAGAATCTTCCTGAGGGGAGAGGATCAGTTGAAACCCCTTGTTTGAAACCCCTTGGCTGAAACCCCGTCATTCTGCGATACTCTGTCTCCACGAGCCGCGAGCTCGGACTTTTTCGATCCCACCGTGATTTGAAAAGGGACGTCCGCCTGGTTGAACGGTGCCTTTCGGCGGCCACCTCCCGACCCCAGAACCCACGCCTTGCTGTCGATCGCCTGTCACAGGCCTCGCCATCGCAGGATCGATCCATGTGGTCGACACTTCCGCGGTTGAAACCCTCTCCGAGGGTGTGGTTTTTTCGACTTGCGGCCTATCAACTGAGGCGAGTCTCGCTGAGATTCGATAAATGTGCAGCCAGGCTGCGAATGTCCGCCTTGGAAATGCGGAACTGACGTAGGCCGCATGATTCATTCACAGCCTCCATTTTTACAGCCTCTCCCTGTCCGGCTAGAGCGAACCCGACGGTTTCTCTCTGGCTTGGTCGAGGCTGGGAAAAGTGTCCCCTTCACAAAATACTTTCAAAGGAAGAACGAATGCTGAAAAATTTCTCACCGAGCGCCCTCGGAATCAATGGTCGCCAGAGCGAACTGATCGAGCTTGCCCTGACCTATGGATTCAACGGCATGGATATCGATATGCATGAAATGCTGCGTCGTAGCCAACGCACTGACATCAAGGATGCCGCAAAGTATCTGGAAGCTGCCAAGATCAAGATCGGCGGCTTCGATCTCGGCGTCAACTTGGATGCGGATGAAGATAATTTCACGAGTCTCGTCGGTGGACTTCATCCGCTGACCGACTTGGCGAAGTTGCTGGGCGCAAAACGAGCCTACATTCGGGTGCCTGCAGCTACCGACCGCCTCCCCTACCACGAATACTTTGACATTCAAAAGGATCGGATCATGCAAATCGCAGAGGTCCTTGAGTCCCGTGGGATTCAGTTGGGCGTTGGCTTCTTTGCCGGCGCCGATCGAGCCGAGGGGAAGCAATTCCCCTTCATCCGAAATGTCGAAGGTTACATGGCGCTGGTCTCGGGAATTGGCTCGGCAAATGTCGGCTATTTGATCGACACCTGGGACTGGGTCGTCGGACAAGGCGAGTTGGGACAGGTAACCGGTCTGCCCGTCGAAAAAATCGTGGCCGTACGCCTTGGTTCCGTGACGCCAGACGTTGAACTCAGTCAGGCCAATACGAGCAACCGCATTCTGCCCGCGCAGGGGGGCCCGCTCGATCATGTCGCGCTCGCAAAGCACCTGGCTAAGATCGGCTTTCGTGGTCCGGTCAGCCCGAGCGCGTCCAACCAAAGCTACAAAGGCCAGACGCGAGAGAGCATCGTTCAACGGGCTCAAGAAGCCGTTGACGGGATATCCCGAGAGGCGGGCGTTCCGGTCGCCCCGCTGCCGATGGAACTGATTGAGGACATTCCTTACGAGCCGAATCCGATTGGCTAATGGCTCGTCCCATCTCGTAGGCCGCGGCAAGGGCGAACGAGGTTCCTCATTCGTGATGCGGAGCCAGGGAGTTCCAGTTGCGTTCACCGGACCAAGGGTCCGGTGAGCAACTGGAGGATTGCGGCGAGATCCGAAAGATCGTCATGAACCGACATCGGGCGCTCCGCTTCGAGTTCATGACGACCGTGGCGTCCCGAACAGACGGCCAAGACGCTGGCGCCGATGGCATGCCCGCACTGAACGTCCGCGGGTGTGTCGCCGATGACGATGATCTCGCGAGTGGCCGCCTCGCCATGACGGGCACGAATTGTCTCGGCAGTCCGTCGGGCAAGATCATTGCGATGAGCATCGTGCTCGCCTCCAAAAATATCATCAAAGTAGTGCCTCAAGCCAAAATGCTCGAGTTTGACCGTTGCCGTTGCCGTCAGATTGCCGGTCATAACATGGCAGATCAGGTCATTGCGATCGCGTAGTTGCTCCAGTAGCGAGACGGCACCCGGCAGGACCTTCCCGCCATGCTCCTGGAGAACCCTCGGCAGCAAGGTCGTGTAGCAGTCACGAAGTCGCTCGAAGTGCTCGCGAGTGTTGGGCATCCTGTTGCGGCAGAGTATCTCTTCCAGAAGAGATCGGTCGGTCCGACCAGCGAAATCGACGTTGGTGCAGGCTTCTGAAACCCCGAACTCGCGCTCAAGCGCATGCTTCAGCGCCCCGCTCCCTCCACCATTGGTCAGCAACAAAGTCCCATCGATATCAAAAAGCAACACACGCATTTGGTCGTAACTCTCTTCGTCGGAGTCCGGAAATTCATCCGAGCCGCGAAATCGAGGGCGTCCAGCTTGATTCCAATCCTAGATGTGAAGAAATCCACATTGAGAGCCTCCGCAGGGCACGCCCCCTGTCGTTGGGTTGCCCCGCCGTCGGCCACTCCGTCGTTTGACTCCATGCTGATGTTGCGAAGGAGACAAGGGTCGAGACCAGACAGTGAGTTGCCAGATGCCGCTTGCGATCCACCCCATTTCCCAATTGGATGTCTTCTCAGACAATGCTCTTGACATTGTGCCAGACTCGTCAAGAGGAGTATCGCGGTCTTTCGCTGCAGTCTGTCCCCAACTCCTTTCGCGGAAGCAGCCAAGTCTGACCGCCATCGATCCTCGCTGTCCTATTCTAAGACCTCAGCTTTGAAGAACCCACCAGTCCCACCCCTCAACTGACTCCATGTCCATGTCTTCCACCAAACGTCGATCTCTCAAGTCCGCGGAAGTGGCAGAACCCGAAGCGGCTATTGCAGTGGACAAGAGCGAGAAACGCGTTCGCGAGATGTTTCGGCAGATCGCGCCGAAGTACGACTTGATGAATCATTTGTTGTCGCTCAATATCGACAGGTATTGGCGATGGCAAAGTGTTCGTCGTATCCGGTTCCAGGATGTGCACCCAGTCCTGGATACGTGTACCGGAACGGGGGACTTGGCGTTGGCGATCGCCCGCCGTGCTCCGAAATCAGTCGAGGTGGTTGGGAGCGATTTCTGTCATGCCATGCTCGAGATTGCTAACGAGAAGGCCTTTGGCAATCAGGACGCTTACAGTCGGGTTCGGTTTCTCGAGGCTGACTCACAATACTTGCCCTTTGCGGATGACTTGTTTCAATGTGTGACGGTCGCCTTTGGGCTGCGCAACGTTACCGACACAGCGCGCGGCCTAAGCGAGATGGCCCGAGTTTGTCGACCGGGCGGCCAAGTCATGGTTCTTGAGTTCTCCCGTCCGAGGATGTGGGGCCTTCGACAGTCCTACAACTTCTATTTTCAGCGGATTCTTCCGGCGATCGGCCAGTGGTTCGCCAACAATGATCGATCGGCCTACAAGTACCTGCCGGAATCAGTGGGGCAGTTTCCAGATGGGCAAGTGCTCGCCGACATGATGACTGCAGCCGGACTTCGGGATGTGAAGTTCACACCGATGACATTTGGCGTTGCCACGATTTACGAAGGAAGCAAGCCACTGGAAACGCAGTGAGCTCGCGGGGGAAGAGGGGAATTCAGTATGATAATCGGCTTGCGACAGCCATCTGTCCAGAAACGTTCAAATCTGCCAACACAGGGTTAGATCAACATCGCTACTTTGGCCGGCAAGCCTGACCCCAAGCGTCGGTTTTGAAGTTGTGTTTTTGGCTTCCGCAGGAGGATTTTCATAACCCGACGCGTCAGCGAGGGAATATCGATCTTGACATCAACTCGCTTACGCGTCGGGTTATGAAAAGAGCGCGACCTCCGAGCTCACGCCTAGGGTTTGGATACTGGGCGAATTCGACAAGAGTGGTGTGGTCCAGCTACTCAAACTCAGCGGTTGAGGAGAGTAGCACGACTCTCCGAGTCGTAAATCGCCGAGAGAATCGACTCGGAGAGTCGTGCAACTTTGGTGTCGAATCACCAGGCCCGACGTGAATCGAAACGATCTAAAAACGCGATCGAAAAGGATGGCTGACCGCAAAACCGCTCAGTTTGTGCAGCTAGGAGGCAGGGGTGTCGTCATCGAGGGTTTCGTCGTCTGGCATTTGAGTCAGCGGTCGTCTCTGCTTCGCACATCGACTGAGAGTGACGAAGATCGTGCGTTCCATACGATGTGGCGTGAGTCCGGTCTTGGAAATGAATGTATTGGCACCAGCGGTCAGGCAGTGCGCCAACTTCCTCCTGTGCCATGCCCGTCAGTACGACGAGGGGCACATCTTGTACTTCCTCGCGGAATCGGGTCACCGTATCGACCCCCGAACTGTCCGGAAGGGTGAGATCAAGCAGGACCAAGTCAATCGCCATTCGCTTGCACACCCCCAACCCGTCGCAGAGCGAACGCGCTTCATGAATCGACAACGTGGAATTTGAGCGTCGGAGCATCTCGATCGTCAGCACCATGTCCGTGCGACTATCTTCCACAACGAGCACGTTGATACCTTCCACTTCAGCAACGGACTCGCCAGCATTGATCAGGGCGTTTTCCAGGTCGGTGACGAGTTGTCTGCAATCGGCATATCGATCACGAATGTCATAGGCAACCATTCGACGATAAACCTGACGTAAGGGCTCGGGCATCAGTTGATCCGGAAGCGAATGAAATCGCCGACGCAGCAGCAAGTTCTCAAATTGTTGAGAAAACGTCTTACCGCAGAGTCGCTCTTTGCCAGTCAGTAGGTAAAACCAAGTCGCTCCCAAGCCATATATGTCTGACTGCACCGTCGCGTCGGCAAGCGATCGTGCTTGTTCGGGAGACATGTAAGGCAGAGTCCCGGCAAGGTGGCCCTCCTGTGTCTTGAACTGCATCACGCTGTCGATTCCCGCTTCGTTGCTTCCCATGGAAGCCAATCCGAGGTCAACCAGCTTGATGATGCCATCGCCATTGAGAATCAGATTTCCCGGCTTGATGTCACGATGGATCAACTCGCGTTGATGGGCATGCGCAACGCACGTGCGGCCTGCAAGACGTACGTCGAAGAGACTTGCCAGGACAGAGGCCCGGAATCGCGAATCAAAACGTGGAGGTCCGGTCCCTGCAGCA
Source organism: Pirellulaceae bacterium (assembly GCA_963767665.1). Taxonomy (GTDB): domain Bacteria; phylum Planctomycetota; class Planctomycetia; order Pirellulales; family Pirellulaceae; genus Rubripirellula. Next base: position 801,731 of record CAVYFC010000019.1, on the reverse strand, counting down.
ACTCCATCGTGATAAAGGGAAGACCGCGGAATTCACCGACCTCATAAGCCGTCACAATATTCGGGTGGGCCAATTGCCGTACCAAGTGCATTTCGCGGCGGAAACGGTCGCTCACTCGCATGTTATGCAAGATCTTGATCGCTGCAGGATTGCCACCCAAATCTTCTCCCCGGTAAACGTTGCCCTCGCCACCGCGACCCAATGGTTGGTCCACAATGAAGCGTCCGATCTTCAATCCTTTCTCGAGCGGAACTCCAGCCTCTGCACTCAGGCTGTTGCCCATTGAGCTCCGCAGCTCCGTTTCGATCAGCTCAATCTGAGTGTGATCGAAGTTTCCACTATCCCGTAGTCTCTTCACCAGCCGAGCCGCGTCGCTGCTTGACTCCTCCTCATCGAAGGACAAGTCATCGTCTTGCTGAACCGCTTTCTGATCGGCTTCACGCTTGCGTCTCTGAATCCGTGTCAGATTCGAGGTCAGCGGCTGCGACACATCCAGTGGGTCAGCTTTCAGTTCGTCCAGACGAGGTTCTTCGACGAGCACTCCCACATCAATCAAATCGGATGCGGGAGGACGCCCAACCAAGGCGCGAACCCAGTGACTGGGCCCAATCACTTCGTCTGGCCTGGAAACTTTGTCTTGGAGGGGTCGCCCACCACGGACTCGATCCGCAACGACCACGAGAAATCCGAGGCAAATCAAACCAGTCAAACGCTGCATGACGTTGTGGTTGCGGAACCCGGACGCTTCTGAATCTTCGATCAGGATCGGGAAAATGATGGCGAGAACGAGAAACGCGACGAGGGTTTGAAACTGGCGGACTGGCAACCCCAGGGCGAAAATCGCTGACAACAAATACAGCGAGACTGCTGGCCCCGCTTCCGGCCACCAGATCTCAAGACTTGCAGCTAGGATCGCGATCAGAACCGCGAGTGTTGCTCCCCAAGGGCCGGCGATCCAATCATTGCGAGCGTCCATACTAGGAGGCCTCGTATCACCCACATGTTTTCCCTTGCCCCCGAAATTGACTACATAAACGCTGTGGCCTTACACCACCCTGCAGCGGTGCTCATTCTACCAATTATGGGGCCCGCGGCAAACTGCCCCCCGAAGGCTCGAGGAATTGCTCGATCAGTTCTCTTGAGAATTTCTCGAGGAGCCCAGTCGGCCCACGAGCATCCGGTGGACAGTTTGCTTGAATTGACGTTTCAATCGAAACGAACGATACAGGTCGGTGTTTCAGACGGAATGTTGTTGGAATGCGAGCTCGCGTCGCCCTCGTCTCTCTTCAGGAATCCTATCGATCATGAGCCTCCATCGTCTGTCAATGAGCGTCGCCCTGACCTGCGGCGTTTTGGCTGCCACGTGCCATGCTGATTGGCTTCGCTTTCGCGGCCCCAACGGAACGGGGATCAGCTCCGAATCAGGGCCAACCCCAACGAACTGGGGCCCGAATGAAAATGTGAAATGGAAGACGCCCCTTCCCGGGCCTGGCGTTTCGAGTCCGATCGTGGTCGGCGACCTCGTTTTCGTGACCTGCTACTCCGGATACGGGGTCGACCGACAAAGTCCAGGGGATATCAAGGAGCTGAAACGTCATTTGGTCTGCGTGGACGCTGCATCGGGAGAAATCAAATGGTCCAAGGCTGTGGAGGCCGAACAACCGGAAGATCCCTTCACGGGAATCGGCGTTACCGCCCACGGTTATGCCTCGCACACCCCCGTATCCGACGGCGAACGCGTTTACGCATTCTTCGGCAAGTCCGGTGTCGTCGCCTTTGACCTAGCCGGAAATGAACTGTGGCGAACGGGAGTCGGCAAGCGAAGTGACGAGAGGGAGTGGGGATCCTCCTCGAGCCCCATCCTTTTGAAGACCTGTTGATCGTGACTGCCAGCGCCGAGAGCCGGTCTCTGGTGGCGCTTGAATAAGGCAGACCGGTAAGGAGGTTTGGCGTCAGGAAGCCGACGGACTATCCAACGTCTGGGGCACTCCCACTCTGGTTGAGATCGAAGCAGGGAAGGACCGATCTGGTGATCGGAGTGCCGTTTGAGTTTTGGGGAATCAACCCTGAAACGGGCAAGCTGCGCTGGTTCGCCGAGGTCATGGAAACCGATCAGTACAGCTCCAGCGTGGTGGCGGCCGACGGAGTCGTCTATGGAATCGAAGGCCGCGGAGGCGGTTCCGTTGCGGTGAGAGCAGGAGGATCGGGAGACATCACCGATTCCAACACCGTTTGGAGCGGGAACGACTCGGCTCGTTTTGGCTCACCCCTGGTCTTGGATGGAAAGATTTACTTCTTTTCAAACGGTGTCGCCAAATGCATCAGCGCGACAGACGGCAATTCGGTTTTTGAAGGTCGGCTGCCGGGAGCTGGCGGCGGAGGTGGTGCTGATCGTGGCGGCGGACGATCAGTCCGCGGGCCTGGTGCGGGTGGGCGTCCCAGCGGCGGGCCAGGGGGTTTCGGTGGTCGTGGTGGCGGCTTCGGCGCTCTGGACTACGCCTCACCGGTCGCAGCCGACGGCAAGGTCTATTACGTCCAATCTGACGGAACGACCTACGTGATCCGCGCTGGCGACACCTTTGACTTGCTGGCGACAAACAAAGTGACAGATGACACTGAATCGTTTGGAGGATCTCCAGCGATCAGTGATGGCAAGATCTTCTTGCGTAGCGACAAACATCTCTACTGCATCGCTCCTTAGTCCCTGGCGTTGCCGACCGCGAGGCTAGCGAGCAAGAGAAATTCTCTTGCTGCCGAGAGATCTGCTACGAAGCAATTATCCGACGTGCAACGAAAGCCAAGGAGCGACAGCTCCTTGGCTTTCTCTTTGAATGTTCCCGAATCGACTCAAGTGTTGGGACCCTTGTCGCCGCCTCCGACGACGGTCCGGTCAACAAGGATCCGGTCAACAAGGATCCGAGCGCTTGCAGCCTCAGTCTGGACCGCGGATGAATCTGGCAACCGCACGGTTGACGATCGCAACAATCCTGTGGACGATCGCATTTGCTTCACTCAAGCGAGATACGCCTGAGCCGATACCGCAGCGATGCGGAACCATGGCCATGAAATGGTTTTCGTGGCTAGACTCTCTTCCGCTCCGCGCACCTCGAGCCAAGAATCCAATCGGCTCAAGGCTGTAACGGTTAACGCGTATGTAGCCGGAGAAAAGCCGAAGCTACGGCTCTTTGGAGCCGCTTCAGCTTGTCTTCGATGACACCGTTGACACAACCCGAACTCTAGGAACGGTCGTCGCATTACGTCGTGATAATCGTTGTCTTTTATCTTGGCGTTTCTCTTTGCGTGTTTAACGGTTATTGCGTAGTCGATGTAGTGAGTGCATCGATATCCGTTTCGTTAGTGCGCAACTGCTGCGCAATCCCGTCATCTTTCCACTGCACATTGCACCGGGGGGAAGTTGTGGATTGAGCCTCTACAGTCGCTCCAACACCGCACGGGGATCGATGACGCGTCACGGGCGCCGGTGCGCCTGCGATCGCTGGAAGCTGCGTCCTTGCAACACATGTGTTGTTTCCTGTGGAGAATCTGAAAATGAAAAGGCTGTGGATCTTGTCTGCCGTTGCGATCTGTTCGATCGTCTCGGGGACGAACTCTGCCAGCGCCGCTTATTGCGGTGCAATCAGCTATGAAGGCTGTAGCGGATGCGGAGCTACCGTCGTAGAAGGTGGCGTTGTCGAAGGTGGTTCGGTAGTAGCTGATGCTGCTCCGGTTGCCGGCGGCACGTATGCCTGCATGCGAACGGTCCGCGAAGTGGTGTACGACCAGGTTGAGGAAACCCGCTATCGTACTCGCAACGAAGTTTACTTCGAAGACCGTGAAGTCCAACGCACCCGAATGGTGCCAGAAACGACTTCACGTGAAGTTCAGTACACGGTCATGGTGCCGTCGTACGAAACCAAGACTCGCACGATCAACTACACGGTTAACAAGCCTGTGTACGAGACCCATCGAGCGAGTGATCAACTACACCGTCAAGAAGCCGGTGTACGAAACTCACAAGAAGACCATCAACTACACGGTCAAAAGCCTGTGTACGAAACTCGTCAACGCGTGATCAACTACACCGTCAAGAAGCCGGTGTACGAGACCCACAAGAAGACGATCAACTACACCGTCAACAAGCCTGTGTACGAGACTCGTTCGAAGACGATCAACTACACTGTCATGAAGCCTGTGTACGAGACCAAGCAGCGCACCATCAACTACACGGTGTATCACACCGTGAAAGAAGAAAAGGTTCGCACGGAGCAGTACAGTGTTGTGGTTCCGGAACAGTACACCCGCACGATCACCGTCCGCGGTGGACACTGGGAAACGACTTCGGAAACGATCCCTGGCCCAGTGATGCGCAAGACTGTTCGTGAGCCCGGCACTTGGACCTACGACCCATGCACCTGCAAGTGCGTTTACACGCCTGGCGAGTGCCGAGTCGAATGCGTTCAATGCCCGCCCAAGACTGTCTGCAAGAAGGTTTGGGTTCCAACCTGCGAGCAGAAGGAAATCTGCTGCACACGATACAATCGTGAGTGCCGTACCCGCGAAGTGCCTTACACCGTGTGCCGCAAGGTACCCGAGTGCAAGACCAAGGTCTGCAACTACACGGTTTGCCGTATGGTTCCTGAATGCCGCACCAAGACCTGCAACTACACTGTTTGCAAGATGGTCCCCGAGTGCCGCAGCAAGGAAGTTTGCTACACCACCTGCAAGATGGTGTGCGAAAACCGCACCAAGACCTGCAACTACACCGTGTGCAAGATGGTCCCTGAGTGCCGAAGCCGCGAAGTTTGCTACACCACCTGCAAGATGGTCTGCGAACAACGTTCGAAGACTTGCACCTACACCACCTGCAAGATGGTGCCAGAATGCAAGACTCGTACTTGCACCTACAAGGTCTGCAAGATGATTCCGGAATGCCGCACCAAGACTGTGTGTGAAACCAAGTGCCGCAAAGAGTGCTACACCGAGACCGTCAAGGTCAAGAAGTGCCGCCAAGTTTGCGAGCCCTACACCGTCACCAAGTGCGTTCCACGAGTTGTCTGCAAGCAGGTACCTGTGGAAGTTTGCTGCCCAGCGCCTAGCTGCTGCGAAGAAGGTGCTTCCAGCGCTGGATGCTGCGAGTCGTCTTCCTGCTGCGAGCCAGCTTGCTGTGCTCCAAAGGCTGACGGCCCGATCAAGAGCATGCTGAAGCGATTGTTCAACGGTTGCGGCAATGGCTGCGGCTGTGACGCAGAACCAAGCTGCGGTTGCGAACCAAGCTGTGGCTGTGAAGCTCCAGCTTGTGGCTGCTAAGCACTTGCAAGAATCTCCCGCATGATGCGGAAATACAACAGATTCGCAGGACGCACGCGAGAATTGTGGCGGGGCGAGTCTTTGAAAAGGACTCGCCCCGTCTTTTTTGGTCTCAACCGATCGTCGCGATTGGCCGGCACAACTCGCTCCAACTGCTGCCCGTTGTAAACCGTTGTTTTGCATGAAAGCAGCGGGTTTTTAACGCAAAAGCGGTTGCCTAACCTCCCCAGTTCGCTACGTTGAAGTGGGGGACGGGTGAATCCACCGCCAGCACGTTGGTCGCACAGTCAGTCGACGAAGGCCGGGTCCCTCATGGATTTGATTTGCTACACCTGAGCCCCTCATTCGGTAGACCACCATGATTCGTCCATGCCTGCTTGCCGCCGCCCTCCTGATACCGGTGGCCTCGGTTCGAGCGGCCGATTGGTCCGATACGGCGTTTCCCGTCAAATCGCACGACTTCGGGACCGTGGCCGTCGCAGCAAAGACTGAATTCACCTTCCCCGTCTACAACAACTTTTCCAGCACGATGCACATTCGAACGGTCCGCGCCAGCTGTGGCTGTACGACGCCGATCGTAGAAAGTGAATACATCGAGCCTAATGAATCCGGTAGCATTCGAGCTCGTTTCAATACCGATACCTTTCGGGGAAAACGTGGCGCGACCTTGACCGTGATCATCGACAAGCCCTTCTACAACGAAGTCCGCTTACGAGTGGATGGCTACATCCGAAGTGACATGGTCTTTCATCCAGGTTCGCTCGAATTCTCGAAGTTGAACCAGGGTGAAAGCGTCACCAAGTCCGCCAAAGTGATGTACGCCGGTCGCAGCGACTGGGAAGTCATTGATGTCCGAAGCAACTACCCTTGGTTGGTACCAAGTCTGAAAGAGGCAAGTCGCGGAAACGGTCGCGTCAACTATGAGATTGCCGTCACCGTACGGGAAGATGCCCCGACCGGGTTCTTCCAAGATGAAGTGCTCGTCTTGACCAACGATCGAAGCATGCCTCGAGTTCCACTCCGTGTGGCCGGAACGGTCGAGAGTGGGTTGAGCATTTCGCCTCAGGCAATTGCCTTGGGTAGCCTCAAGCCAGGCCAATCGGTCACGCAAAAGATGATCCTGCTCGGTCGCCAGCCCTTCACCATCGCCTCGATCGAAGCGGAAGGCTGGCAGATTGAGTTCAGTCCCGCTACCGAAGCAAAGAAGACACACATTCTGATGCCGAAGTTCACTCCGTCGGCCGATGTCAGCGGGCCAATCAAGAGCACAATCTTGATCACAACCTCCGGAGGAGAGGCCGTCACTGCCAAAGCGTTGCTGACAGCCGACGTCCGCGATCACTAGTGGTTTGCCAAAACCAAGCAGGAAGAATGAAGAAGCTCGAGAAAGTTTGAGCTTCGGGTGCTCCTGACGCGAAGCGAGGCCGCCTAGAATGGCAGAATGGTATCGCACCGAAAGCAACTGGTTCTTCGCGAGACGGTCGCTCTTGCACTACTTGTCACGCTCACCTGTACAGCAATCAGTTGGGGACAGGCCTCCCCTGCGCCCGGTGATTCGATAACGGTCCTACCTTCAAGTTGGTCCCTTCCCGGGTGGATCTTCCTTCAGTCAGCCGTCCTTGCGGCGGCTGTGACCGGGGTCTCTGCCCTCTCTCTGTGCCTCTCGCCGAGCTTCGCGAAATGCTTCGGCACGCTCGGTCTGCTCTTGCTGCCGATCATCCTGATCGCTGATGCAATCACCTTCGGTTGGATCGGAGAGCGATTTCTCTCCTTGACCACCGCTCGGATTCTAACCGAGTTTCGAATCAGCTTACTGCCGTTTGTGACCCGTTCGATGTGGTTCGACGCTACCTTCCTCGTCGCGATGATGGCCCTCTGGATAGCCTTCATTGGTCGTCTTTCAAAGTGGATCGCCGGTCACTGGCCAAGCTCTCGAGGTTTCTCGGCGCGAAGGGAATCCTGGGAGAGAGGGACCTTCTTGGCAATCATGTGCCTGGCCCTTGCGGCATTAGCAGCTCCGCCCTTTCTCGATACCGATGCCACGCTAAGTTCCATGGCGACCGACTCCGCGCGTCATCCACTGTGCGTCTTTCGCGTGGTTCCCTATCGAGGCGTCGAGGACCAAGCCAGGTCAGCTCCGCTGATCGAGAACCAAGATGCTTCTCAGTTTTTCAGTCCGGCTCGACAGATGGATCAACGAGTGATCACGGTGAAATCGAAACCTGACGACGCTCGGTGTCCCGATATCTTGGTGGTGGTCGTGGAGTCCTTTCGGCGCGAATTGGTTAACGCCGATGTGATGCCCAATCTCGCGACCTATGCCCAGAATGGGATCCATTGCCAGAGTCACTTCTCTGGTGGAAACGCAACCAACCATGGGATGTTCAGTCTGCTCAATGGACTCGAAGCGAATTGGTATCAGCGCCCAGTCACCTACGCTCCTCTGATGAACCGCTTGTTTCACACGGCAGGATATGAGATCGGTTTCTTTGCGGGCCACAACGATTGGCGATTGTTCTTGATGGATGGATTCATCGACCCGAAGCACTACGATGTCTTCGAATCTTATCCTGCTAACGGACTGCTTTCCGATCGACGGGCAACCGAAGCCGCCATTCGCTTCTTGAATCGGCACGACCAGGCTGCCCGCGATTCCAAACCTCGCATGGCGGTCCTTTATCTCTATGCGACCCATGCCATCTACCAGAGTTATGGCGACGACCAGATCTTTCATCCAGCTGCTGACGATCGCCTAACGTACCCTTATCCCCAAACGATTCGTGAACAGGTCTGGAATCGTTACAAGAACAGCGCTCGTACGGTCGATCGCTTTCTTGGTGCCGTGATGCAGGACGACTGCATCGTCTTGGTCACTGGTGATCATGGAGAGTCGTTCTTGGATGACGGTACCATTGGCCACGGAATCCGCATTTCCGAGTTCCAAAACATGACCTCCGCGGTTCTTCATGGGCCAGGGATCGAGCCTCAGACGCTCCTTTCGCCAACCAGCCACATGGATCTGTTACCCACCCTGCTTGATGTGGTTGGCATTCGTGTCACCCATCCGTACGTCTTCGATGGTGTTAGCCTCCACTCCACTTCCGAGTCCATTCGATCTGGACGAGTCTTTGCAACGCGCAACTACCTGGATCGCGATCTCGCGTTGATCGGTCCTTGGACGATGCAGGCCGACGCGCCATTCGCCTATCGCCTACGAGTCGACAAAGCTCAAAGAAAGCTGTTACCTCTCAACGCGATCGATCACTCAGGTTTTGACAGCGAACAGGGATCCGCCGAGCAGTTTCACGACGCCATCGCTCAATGGAGTCGTGCACGCGGACACTCAAACTGACCGGCTCTCAGGCAACTCGCGGATTCTTCCCTTTCCCGGTTGACCGCCCACGCGACCCTGTGTACTATTACAGCAGTACACACGTGAGGTGAGCATGTTTTTCAACGTTGACCCAGCCGGCGACGTGCCGATCTACGAGCAAATCGTTCGGCAGATCAAATTGGCGGTCGCCGACGGGGTGCTGGTCGGCGGCCAGATGGTGCCGAGTGTTCGGCAGCTGTCCAAAGACCTGGCGATCAACCCCAACACGATCGCAAGAGCCTACCAGGAACTGCAAACCGACCTGGTCTTGGAGCCGCTACGGGGCCGGGGAATGGTGGTACGTCGCGATTCGGTCCTTCGCTGCAGGGAGGCGCGAAATGCAATAGTGGTCGATGCCGTTCGCAAGGCGCTACAAGACGCGATGGCCGGCGGCATGAGCGTGGAAGAGCTTCGCGCGCTTTTCGAAGCGGAGCTGACAAATCAATCGGGTTCCAACCAAGGCGCACGATCATGAGCACTGAGTCCTCCTTTCGCCCGATGAATCCCACCGATGAGGCATCCTCCATGAATCAGCCAGTGATCAGCCTGCACGGCGTGAGCAAGCGTTTCGGGCGCACCAATGCTTTGGATCATGTTTCCCTCAACGTGCCACCGGGCGTTGTCTTTGCCTTGCTTGGCGAGAACGGTGCGGGCAAGACCACGCTGATCCGAATTTTGACCGGTTTCCTCAAACCGGATTCTGGCTCCGCGTCGGTGCTTGGTCATTCCTGCACCATGGCGGGCCAGGAAATCCGGCGGCAGATTGGCTATGTCTCGGATGCGCCGGCACTCTATGACTGGATGACAGCCGAGGAGATCGGTTGGTTTACCTCGGCCTTCTACCCGCCCCCTTTCAGCGATCGGTACCTCGAGCTACTCGCTGCATTTGATGTGCCCAGTGGTACGAAGCTGAAACACCTCAGCAAGGGTCAACGAGCGAAGGTTGCGTTGGCTCTCGCCACGGCGCATGATCCGCAACTCCTGATCCTTGACGAACCGACCAGTGGGCTCGATCCGATGGTCCGTCGTCAGTTTTTAGAGTCCATGGTGGATCGAGCAGCGCTCGGTCGCACCGTGCTCCTGAGCAGCCATCAGATCAGCGAAGTGGAACGGGTGGCCGATTGGATTGCGATCCTGCACCAAGGTACCTTGAAATTGGTTCAACCACTCGAGGAGTTGAAGCGTTCCACCTCCATCGTGACAGCCACGCTTGACGATCCGAGTGCCACGGTCCCACTTCCACCGGGTCAGGTATTGACCGAGACGCAACACGGCAGGCAGATTCGATGGGTTGTCCAAAATCTGCCTAAGGATTGGCGTTCGCAATTCGGCGAGACTTCTGGGGCGACCGAGTTGTCTGCGATGAAACCAACGCTCGAGGAAATCTTTGTTGCAGTTTGCGATCACAGAGCGCAGCGACCCAGAGTTGATGCTACCGATCCAAGTCCAGGTCTATCCCTCGCCCAACTGGGTCCAAGTCATTCTTGAATTCCATCACGAAAACGGTTTAGCGGGACGGAGCGAACCATGAATGAACAAGCCGCCTGGCGTGCGCTGATTCGCAAAGACACGAAGATCATTCTCCCTCTGCTCACCATTTGCGTCATTGGCAGCCTCGTCTGCAATGCGTTGATGTTCCTGCTTTGGATGTACTGGAACACCTCGGACGCCGCGCGGCTCAGCGGTTCCATTACGTTTTGGGTGTTGATGCCCGGGCTCGTTGCATTTGGAGCCCCGGCAACGTTGATCGGCACAGAAGAGGACAGTCGTACGCTGTTGTGGTTGCGCACCCTTCCCGTTTCCTGGCAGAAGATCGTTACGTCCAAGCTGATCGTTGGACTCTGTGCCTATTTCGTCGTTCTAATGGTGGCCAGTCTTGTACTTTGGACAATTAGCCTTGCCTGGGGACAAGCCTTGATCAACAGCAATTGGCAGCCTTCGATTCGCGATGCAGTGATCGATATTTTTTTCCAGCTCGAGCTGTTATCGCTCGGTTATTTGGTTGCCTATTTGTTTCGCAGGCCGGTCGTGGGACTCTTGGTCCTGATTCCACTCTTCTTCATCGTCTCAGTCGGCTTCACGGGATCCATCGAGCTTGCTCAAGTGGGGATCACTTCGCGATTGCCAAATATCGTCATTGCGGCGGCAGCGTGTCTGCTGTTGATTCTGCTTGGCCTACTCCAGTACGCCTTGGCGCGTCGACGCCTGACGCGCCCGGAGGGTGCCAAGGTGATGTATGGGAGCGAGAGCCCTTCGACCTCTCGCTATTACCGACCGCCGAGTCTCGGCCTTCAAGCGAGACCGTCGCAAGGCACAACGTTGCTGTGGCAACAGTTTCGCCAGACCGCACCGATCGCAGGGGCGCTCGTGCTCGGATCCATCTTCATGATGTTCATGTTTGCCCTTTACTCTCCGCTCGAGGAGCGAGGCCGAGCGAGAGGCCTGTTGGCAGTTTTTGCAGCCTGTTCCCCGCTGGTGATTGGCCTGAGCGCTAGCTGGTTAGGGGCGATCACCTTCTACGGCGACAACCAAGACCGACGATATGCCTTCTTTGCCGACCGAGGGATCTCACCGACCAAAGTATGGTGGACTCGACTCGTACCACCTCTCATCAGCTGTTTGGTGATGGTAGCAATGCTCCTTGCAATCACGGCAATCGTCAACTTGTCACAGCCAGAGCATCGCCCTTCGGTCTGGTTCGCTACTTGGTTTCTGGTCGCGATGATCCTCGTGTTGTTTTCCTTCGGACAATTGATTTCGCAGTGGATCGAGCAGCCGCTACTCGCGTTCCTTGCAGCTCCCGCCTACACGTTCGCTTGTCTGATCCCCACTTTCTATTTTGCAGACAACAATTCGTCGCTGCTCCTTCTGATTTTTCTGATGCCGCCGGTGCTTTTTTTTGCGAGCTGGCAACTTTCCAAGCAGTGGCTCGAGGGGAAGAACAAAATCATCTACGGCCTCCAAATCCTGGGGTACACACTGGCCGCAAGTATTTTGCCACTGCTGTTTGTTGGCCTCACGATGCTCTACCAGTTTTCCGTGCGGCATCTTTGAAATTGCCTTGCCACTTCCGATCGCCGCTCTCGACAGGATGCGAGTTCGAGAAATCCGAGGGCAATGGTTGGCGGTTGAGACTCTCATGCAATTCATGATCCTCCCGAGGGCTGCGAGCTTCGTGCGGCTTCCAATGGACGGATACGGCGTTTAGACTCAGGGAGCAGGTTTCCTCCTGAAGGACGCTCTTCAAGTCTCAATGCTCTCCGGCCACTACCGTTCATGGCGTCTTCCGACGAATCACGCAGCGGGCTCCGTCAGCTCTTGCCAACTCCGCAAGGTTCTCAGCATAACGAACGCGGACGCCTGGTCACCTTTCTGGTGGTGTTACTTCTGGGCATGCTGATTACGTGGTTCGCTTACGATTTAGTTGCCACCAATGCGGCGAATGACCTGCGTTCCGATTTTGAGCAAGAGGCGGGACAGATTGAAGCAAAGCTCCAGTCCCAGTTTGACTTGTCGTTCGAGTACCTGTTGTCGATTCCCCCGTTCTTTCAAGCCTCCGATGACGTTAGTCGGGAGGACTTTCGCAGGTTCGTGTCGGACGCGTTGAAGCGCCATCCCAGCATCCACACATTTGAGTACCTGCCAAGAGTTGCTGCCCAGGACCGCGAGACATTCCAGGCGGCGGCGAAGATTGAATTGGCCGATCCAACCTATACGATTCATGCCGTCGATTTAGTAGGCGATCAGGTTCCACTACCTACGCTCGACAACTACTTTCCCGTCTTTTATGGAGAGCCACCAATCGAAGGCGTTTTGGGTGTTGACCTTTTGTCCCATCCAGAGCAGGGAAGTTACGTCGAACGAGCATGCATGTCGGCGTTGCCGGTCGCAACACACCCTTTGTCATTGATTGAGGACCCCAAGGATGTCCTGTCGGTGATCGCGTTCGCGCCGATTCGCGAACCGTCGACCGAAATATCGGACACCTGCAATGGAATGGCTGTCCTGGTCATCCGGGTTCGTCCGATTGTGGAGGCAGCGTTGGAGGCGTCACGCCTCAGCGAATTTGAACTCTCACTCCACGACAACGATTCCGGCGAGGACGGAAAGCTTGTCTACAAGAACTACCCAGGCATCGCTTACGCCGATTCTCATTCGAATTGGCCGGTCGCGTCGCGCCGAATTCGCTTTGCCGATCAAGCTTGGGACTTCAAGATATCTCCAGCGTTTGGATCGGAGTTCGCGTTAAGGCGAGCCCGCTATTGGATTCTCCTATTGGGCTTCGCACTTTCCGCATTAGCTGCCTACAGTTTATCCGCCACCTTTGCGATCGGCGGATTACGGAAACAGGTCGACGAGGCACTCGAGTTGGGGCAGTATCGACTCGGCAAAAAGCTTGGCGAGGGTGGCATGGGGGTCGTGTACGAGGCGCAGCACCGAATGCTCGCCAGGCCGGCAGCGATCAAGTTGATCCAACTCGATCCTGACAACTCGAACTCCCAAAGCTCCACGAAGCAATCGTTACGGCTGAGCCGCTTTGAAAAGGAGGCGAAGGCGACAGCCAGACTCGAGTCACCTCACACCATCAGCGTTTATGACTTCGGCAAAACACCCGATGGCGAGTTCTACTACGTCATGGAGCTGCTCGATGGAAACGACCTGTCGACACTCGTCAAGCAGTGTGGACCGATTCCCCCGGCGCGAATGATCCATCTCGTTCGACAGGTCTGCCTATCACTCGCCGAGGCTCATCAAGCCGGGCTGATCCATCGTGACATCAAGCCCGCCAACATTTTTGTTTGCAGATACGCCTTGGAGTACGACTTTGTCAAAGTTCTTGACTTTGGACTGGTCAAGTCCAGTGAAGCGGAAACGTCGCTCGAGATCACACAGCCTGGCTCGCTGATTGGTACGCCAGCATTCATCGCGCCGGAGATGCTGGTCAACGACTCCGTGGATGGTCGCACGGACATCTACTCACTTGGCTGCGTTATGTTTTGGTTGCTCACCGGCAAGGCACCCTTCGCAGGTCAAACGGCGACCGCCGTGATGGCGAAACACCTCACGCAAAAGCCGGCAAGTCTTCGCACCTTGGTGGGAGCCGAAGTTTCCGATCAGCTCGACGGGATCATCGCAAGCTGCCTCGCCAAGAAGCCGGACGAACGCCCTGCCACCGCGCGGCAACTCGAGCAGCTACTTGCCGCCTGCGCCGCCGAGGCTCCTTGGACGCAGGCCGACGCCAAGCAATGCTGGCTGGATGAGCGCGAGATCCGTCAGTCGAGTCACGAACACGATACCTATCGAGACCAAGCAGCGGAAATCACCACGAGCGAAGACCCGTTTTTTCCGAAGAGCGCGCCTCACAGCGAGTGACAACGCTTGGAATCGCCGACAGTCCCAGAACAGTATCCCCGATTGAATCCAAAACCATGCTGAGAACAAGGCCAATGACGACTGACGATGTCAACTCATGCAAGAAGAGACTGATGAGATGCGTTTCGCGAGGGGGACTTGTGAAAATCCTACTGCGAACCGTCTTATTAATTCCTGCCTTGGGCCTTCCGCTGGGAATCAGCCACGCCGCTGACGGCCAGCCGCATGTCGTTTTGCTGTTGGCCGACGATCTTGGTTATGGAGACGTGCAGCCGCTCAATCCCCGATCTTCCATTCCGACTCCGGCATTCAATCGACTTGCCCGCGAAGGCATGACCTTTACGGATGCCCATACCCCTTCGGCAGTTTGCACGCCAACCCGCTACGGCTTGCTGACGGGCAGATATTGTTGGCGCACGAATTTGAAACGTGGCGTGCTCAATGGATATGGTTTGCCGTTGATTGAGGCGGACCGCACCACACTGGGATCGCTGATGCAAAACGCCGGCTATGTCACGTCGGTGGTAGGCAAGTGGCATCTCGGACTTGGTATCCCCGGCGGGCAAGAAGCGATGGACCTCACGAAGCCTTTGACGCATTATCCGGGGACGGTCGGCTTTGATCATTCCTTCGTGATCCCCGCATCCCTCGATTTTCCTCCCTACGTTTACTTTCGCGACGGCTTGGCTACGACATCTGAAACGGTCGGTCAATCGGCTGTGCCGTTTCCACCTTTCATGCGTCAAGGCCCGCGAGCGGTTGACTTTGACATGCGCGGTTGCCTCGATCGATTGACCGATGAGGCGGTCAAAATCATCGATCAGATGAAAGAGTCTTCCCAGCCTCACTTCCTGTACTTTCCTCTGACAGCTCCACACAAGCCGGTGCTGCCGAGTGAGATGTTTGCGGGAACTTCAGGGCTCGGCCCGTATGGTGATTTCGTCCGGCAGGTCGACGCCACTGTCGGCAGAGTCATCGATGCGTTGGAAGCGGGCGGAGTCCTTGACGATACGTTGCTGATCGTGACAAGCGACAATGGTTCGTACATGTACCGTTTGGAGGAAGGGAAGCCTGACCACGTCGAGGAAAATTCGATCCAAGGCTTTCGTCCCGAACACCATACCGCCAATGCTCAGTGGCGAGGCACCAAGGCTGATATCTGGGAGGCCGGACATCGCGTCCCCTTCTTCGTGCGACTACCCAAGCAAGCCAACGCAGGAAAGCGAGTGACCCGGGTCACGGGTTTGATCGACGTGATGGCGACACTCGCTCAATGGTGCGGCGAGGCGTTGCCCGATGGGGCTGGTCCTGACTCCGTCAGTTTTGCTTCGGTGTTGAGTGCTCCCGAGAGTGCTTCACCGCGCCCGCCGCTGATCTGCCATTCTGTGTCTGGGATGTTTGCGATCCGAGACACCAATTGGAAGTTGATCGCCGGTAATGGAAGCGGCGGTCGGCAGGCGCCCAAAGGAACACCGTTCGCAGAGCCATGGATGCTCGTCAACCTGGATTCTGATCCGGGTGAGCAGCAGAACGTTGCGGAACAAAACCCCGAAGTCTTTGCCCGTCTGAAGACAGCCCTGCTAGAAATCAAAGGGAACGACTGATGGGTCTTCGCGTAGCCAAGTCGGTCCGAGACTCGAACGCCTTGCCGCGAACCTAGCTTTGCTGAGGCGCGTTTCCCGACATCCGTTTCATGAAGGATGGCATGACGCCGACGTAGCAGTTGCAGTGATTGCAAACGGTCAGCGTCTCGGCAATCGCAACACCACAGCGGGAACAGGGGCGGAGCGAGACCTGGTCACCAGGCACACCCATTGGCGTGATCTCGGGATCACCCAGAATCCGCATCACACCTGTATCGGTGACTTGACGCGATTCCGGAGTCTCGACGGCCGGTACCGGTTTCTCGGCAAAAACAAATTCAGCTTGACATTTTGGACATCGAACGGTGCGACCCACCATGTCTGCGCCGCCTCGTACGCGGTGTCCGGAGGGACAGGCCATGGTGATTTTCGATTCGGATTCTACGTGACTCATCTCGATTCCCTCGTGCGTTTTTGAAGAGGCCATGGATCCGTCCTTTGCCTCCCGTACTTCTAATTCAACCTCAGGTTTCTTGGCATGTTTCGCAGAAAAAACTGTTACGCTTCGGGTTAGGATTGGCCTCCAAAGCGGCTTTGTTCAGCTAAATCTCATTTTCTTGCAAAAGTGTCGGGTTGAAGTGCAAGATCATGCCCAGTCGACCCGTGAGACTAGGTGAGCCAAAGAGTCACCTTCCAACCTTAGAATCTCGACAAGCGGATTCGTCAGTTGAACTCCAATCCAACCACCCGACGAAGTCTCCTGGTCCGCCTGAGGGACAGTCGCGATGAGGCGGCTTGGCTCGAATTCACGGCGATCTACGAGCCGGTGATTTATCGAATGACCAAACGTCGGGGGATGCAGGACGCAGACGCCCGTGAGATCGTGCAGGAGGTCTTGCTGTCTGTTTCCACCGCAATCAGCCGCTTTGATATGGAGCAATCGGGTTCCTTTTGTGGTTGGCTGAACCGGATCACTCGAAACGCGACAATTGATCGCATCCGTACGATCACAGCGCGAAAGGAGACGCTCGACGCCAGCGGTGTGGTGAGGAAACTTGATGCGCTCGTCGGCGATCAACGAATTGAGGATGAATTCGAACAGGACCGACGTCAGCAGTTGTTCCGATGGGCTGCCAGCCAAGTAAGGCTTTCCACCGGTGAGCAGAACTGGATGGCCTTTTGGAAATCGACCATCGACGGCATTGCGATCGGCGAAGTCGCCAGCGAGCTCGGGATGACCGAGGGAGCGGTGTATGTTGCCCGCTGCCGAATCGTCAAGCGCATCCGCGAGCTGGTTCACAACCGTATCAGTGAGTAACGCCCAAGATGATTGCCAGACCCAACCAACATTACGACCGCGAAACGCTGCAGCGTCTCCTTAACGAAGATCTGCCTGCCGAAGAGGCCGAGCAAGTTGAAGGGCACCTCAGCGATTGCGAACACTGTCGCACGGAGATCGAAGAGCTCGCCGGACAACATCAATGGTGGACAGAAACGGTGGACATTCTCTCAGCGGGTACGGTGGGGGCTTCCCGTCCAATCACCACCAGTCAAGCGAACGTCAGCCAAGTGAACAAGTGGCAGTCGATCAAGGGGCAAGTGACCGACGGCCAAGTCAGCCCGGGCTCACGAACCGTGGACGCAGCGATCGATTGGGTCCGACCATTGCTCGATCAACACGAAGACGGCGGACGGGGGCTTGGTCGCATTGATCAATACGACGTGGTGGAAGTGATCGGCCAAGGGGGCATGGGGGTGGTCCTGCGCGGCATCGATCCTGAACTGAATCGGCCCGTTGCGATCAAGGTATTGTCACCTCATCTCGCTGGAGTTGGAGCCGCTCGTGCCCGTTTCATGCGTGAAGCGCAGGCCGCCGCGATGGTGGTGCATCCCTCGATCGTGCCAATCTACAGCGTGGTGACCTCAACACGCCTTCCCTACCTGGTCATGCCCTGCATCGGTGGTGGCAATCTGCAACAGCGGATCGATCGCGAGGGACCCCTTGGACTAGGCGAGGTATTGCGCATCGGCGTTCAAATTGCCGAGGGACTGAGCGCCGCGCATTGACTCGGTGTGATCCATCGAGACATCAAGCCAGCGAATATCCTGGTCGAAGAGGGCAACGGTCGCGTCTTGATCAGTGACTTTGGACTCGCCCGCGCACTGGACGACGCCACGCTAACAATCAGCGGAATGATCGCGGGGACGCCGCAGTACATGAGCCCAGAACAGTGCGCGGCGAGATGATCGATGCCCGCAGCGACCTGTTCAGCCTCGGCAGTCTGCTGTACGCGCTGGCAACGGGACGCCCCCCTTATCGAGCAGAGAGCCCGCTGGCGGTGCTAAGAAAGATCAGCGAGACCAAGCCCAAACCGATTCATCAGGTCAACGAATTAGTCCCTCGGTGGTTCGACTCGCTCGTCGCCAAGCTGATGTCAATCGAGCAGTCTGAGAGAATTCCATCCGCCGATGCTGCAGCGAGCCTGCTGCGTGACGCACTTGCTCATGTTTGCAACCCGGCGGTCAACACGTTGCCAACTGTGCTGACTTCCCATCGCCTGACGAGAAAGCCCCTTTGGGCTGGGCTTGGAGTCACGCCGATTGTGGCAGGCCTGCTACTCGGATCGGCATGGAAATGGATGCCTAACGATGAACTTCCGAGTCAGTCGATACCACAGGCTGTGACCTCACGTGAAAGAACCGAGAGCCCAGCCAATGTGGCGCTCGACTGGCACAGTGACTTGGTCAGCGAAGAACTCAGCTCAATCCATCGCACACTCCTCGAACTCGAAGAAGCGATGAGTGAACCATCACCCCCGTACGATGGACTTCCAAGTCCGTCGCCCTGAGCAGCATATCCGTCGCCGTTAGAAACATGTTCGTCGCTGGAAGGATATTGATGAGCAGCGACGGACTTGGAAGTCCATCGTACGGGACTGCCTTCGCCCTCAACCGAATTGTTAACCTCCTCAAAGGAAAGGCTTCAACATGACAGCTTCCTCCCCTCGTGCTGGCAACGTGACTCGAGCGGTCTTGCTCGTCGCGTTCATGCTTCTTGCAGTCCCAATGCTATTGATCTCGCTGGCGTTCCTCGGCTGGCGTGCAACCGCGGCTCGCGCCAATGAGCAGGATCAGGCGATCGCTGCAGAACGGCGGGCTGTGCTGGCGGCAGCTGAGCAGGAGCCGATCCAGCTTGATACGGCGGTCGATCACCGAGGTCCCACAGAGTCTCCGAACACACCTGATGGCGAGTGGCGGGCGGTAATGGAAACGGAATACCGAACGGAGGAAGTTGAGATCAAGCAGCCCGTTCGGAATCCCGAAACGGGAGTCATTGAATTGAAGAACTCCACGGTGATTCGAAGGGTCCCCGTCACACGTCAACGATTTATCCGAGCCGGCGTCGTTAACGGACACGACCCAATGGTCGCCCGTTTGGTCGGCGAGCTTCGCGAGATGGACGAAGAGGACAAAAATCAAGATCGAAAGCTGAGCGAGTTAAAGCAGCGTCTTGAGCTCGAGTTCGCTAACATGCACGAACAACAGGAGAAGGAGATCGAGCAAACCGAAGCGAGGCTCGATGCATTGAAGAAACTTCATCAACAGCGTGGAGAGAACCGCGACAAGATTGTGCAGCGACGCATCGACGAGTTGCTCGGCCGTTCCGACGCGTTGCAGTGGGAAATCGTTTCGAGCCAGAAGTTGCCGGCAATCGCTGAATCGGAGGACCGATCGACTCAGACATTCGGTCCGCCGCAGACCTGGGTGCGCCCTGCACCCCCTCCCGCGGCAGGTACGGCACCAGGTCAGGCAGATCCCCGAACATTACGGCCGCAGTTCTTCGGGTGGGATCCGTTCGGGCCCCCACCGCCCAAGGATCACCCCGACCTTGCTCCCACGCCGGTTGCACCCGTTGCACCCGTTGCACCCGTTGCACCTGCGGCACCCAGGCCGCCCGTGGCCGGCCGTCCGCAACTGGGTGGACTCCCCGGCTCCGGCGCCGCGTTCATTGAGGAACGGGTATTTTTGGATCACCAATCTGGACCTCGACCCGGCGACTCCTCTTCAACGATCAGTCGAATCTTTGAGCTTGCCCGCAAGACGGGCGCCGCGCGATCTGCTCTCGAGAGTTCCGAGCTCGAGCTCGAACAGTCGGAAGATGCGCGGCGGAGGGGATTGCTCTCGAACACTGGCTTCCAGCAGATGCGAGCGAGGCATGACCAGCTTCAACGCGAAGTTCAACTCAATCAACTGGAGCTCGAAGCACTCACAGACTCCATGCTTCGAAGCCAACAGTTCGCCGAGGAACAGTTCAAGAGCCTCCAGGAAGCTCTCGATGGAGTGAAGAATCAGTTTGCGACTGGACTCGCGCCGAATTCGGAGGTTCTTCGAGCTCAACAGGAGCTCAACCAAGCTCGGAAAGAGCTGGAGCAAGCGGAAGCCAATTTGAAGCAACTCAAACAAGCGTCCGCGATTCTGATTCCAGACGCTCCTGAAACGGAATCTGAAACAGGGATCGATTTCACGAGTGACGAGGAGGAGCTGCGGGGGGATAAAGAGGATGAGGTCGCGCCGTAAGGGCCCAACGAACGCGAGCTACTGTAGGCGAGTCTCTCCGCAGACTCGCGCCTGTCCGCGGCTTTGCTGCGTTTCATAATCGTGCGAGTCTGCGGAGAGACTCGCCTACGGTATGAGTGGCTGGTCGCGGCTTCCGCAGTGGAGGGCGCCCAAGCCCCACACCATGTCGCGACAATCGATTCCCGTGACCTCGGCGCCGGAGAGTTCCCGCAACAATCCTATCGCGTGATCATCGGTCGGCGCATCAAAAGTCGGTACCAGTAGCCGCTCCTTGCCAAGTCGCAAGAAATTGCAGTAGCTCTCCGGGACGCGCGTTCCATCGATGGATCGCGCTGGCGGAATCGGCAGGCGGTGGACCGTCACACGCGGGCTCGTGGTGTCACCCCACAAATGAAGCTGGCGAAAATTCTCTTCTAGTCCCGCAGCGTTCTCATCAGCCGGGTCATCACTGACAGCGACCACGACGTTCTTGCGATCGATAAATCTTGCCAGCTGATCGATGTGCCCGTCGGTGTCATCACCTCGCAATCCACCTCCATCGAGCCAAACAATCTCGATCACACCAAGCTGACGATGCAATTCGAGTGAGATCTGATCCTTGGTCATTCCCGGATTGCGAGTCTCCGTGATCAAGCACCCAGGCGTCGTCAGCAATCGACCTGCTCCATCGAACTCAAGAGCGCCTCCCTCCAAGCAGAGGCCACCGTTGACGGAGGGAATCCCGAGATAGGAACAGACCTGACCTGCGACCTCGTTGTCCAAGTCCCAGGGCGGATACTTGCCACCCCAGGCGTTGTACTGCCAGTTGACACCGAGCAGCTTTCGCTCCGGACCATCTTCCACAAAGCCATCTTCCACAAAGGTGGGGCCGTAGTCACGGATCCAACAATCGTTGGTGGCAACCGGGACGATTGCCGTGTTGGAGACGCCCCCAATCAGCAACTCGCAGGCCTTGGCGGTCTCCTTGACCGCCAGCACGCGCACTGGCGTGCTCTCAGCGATCAACCGGACCCAGCGTGCAAAAAAGTCGGGGATCCGTTCGAAGTGCCCGGGCCAGGTTTCCAAATTGTGAGGCCAGGAGAGCCAAACATGGGCCTGAGGTTCCCATTCGGCCGGGACGCGCCGCATCACTGTGGCAGGCGGACTCATTGCTTAAGCCGTGAAGAGAGCGATACCGGTTAGAGCAGAGGGACTGAAACCGGTGGGGGCAAGAACCGGGTGGAACCGAACGGGGCCTACTCTGGCTTGATCTCTTCCTTGACCTTCTGGACGAAATGGGGCGACTTCCCCCCCTTGCTCAGCTCGGTAGCCCGCTTCTCGGCCTCTTTCTGCTGGTCGAACTCGAAGACGGCGACCCGTTTGAGATTCTGACTGAAAACGCCCCAGTAGAGCTTCATGCGAACTTCGGCGGCCGCCTTTTTGGACTTACGCTTGGTGGCTTTCTTAGCAGCTTTCTTCTTTTTGGCAGTTGCCTGCTTTTCTGCAGCTTCAGCCTCGGCGGCTTTCGCCTTGCGACTGACGACCTTCCGGGCCATAGGAGCAAGTGGGGGTTATGGGGGAGCGAACAAAATTCATCTTGAAAGTAACGCGAAGATTACCACGCGAGGGCGAGTTCTGTCACGGGGAGGAGCCTGATTCAGCCGGCACAGAACCAGGAATTGGCCACCTGGAGGTCCGCGGCAAGAGAAAAACCGGCAAGGGTTTCCCGACCCACCAATCCACCCCGCTAAGCCCGACTCCCAAGTCCGTCGATCCCCAGCAACCTGCCCCGTACGATGGACTTCCAAGTCCGTCGATCCCCAGCAACCCGCCCCGTACGATGGACTTCCAAGTCCGTCGATCCCCAGCCACCTGCCCCGTACGATGGACTTCCAAGTCCGTCGATCCCCAGCAACCCGCCCCCGTACGATGGACTTCCAAGTCCGTCGAGCCCCAGCCATCTGCCCACGTACGATGGACTTCCAAGTCCGTCGACATCTCCAGGTGGGATCGACGGACTTGGAAGTCCATCGTATGGGCCGGGGTACGGGGCGGGGGTACGGGGCGGGGACGCTCAAAAAAAGAGCTGAGAAATTGGTGAAACGGACGGAGACGGCATGCGTCGAAAAAATAGTCGGCTCGTGGGCTTGGTGAAGTTCCAAAGGATCGCTATTCCTGGGGGCGATTGTCGCTTATGCTGTTTCAATAGCTAGCGGGCGTCCACCTGTGGCACATCGTATGTCACACCTAATTCGGGGGCCCGTCTTTCACCGGAGGAGATTCACAACATGCAGGTCAACGTTTCGGCTCGTCACGGCAGTCTTCAGCCTGGGGATCAGGAATTGATCGTAGAGAAGGCGGAAAAGCTGCGCCGGCTATTCGATCGAATCAATGCAATCGAAGTCACCGTGGACCTGAAGCAGTTGGGCAAGCCTGCCGTTGAAATCCAAGTCTCCGCCGAGCACGTCGACGATTGCGTGGCAACCGGCGAGTCGACGACCGTGATTTCCGCGTTGGATCTGGCGATTCCCAAGGTGGAACAACAGCTCCGACGTATCAAGGACAAGAAAACGGGGCACCGCGCCACCGGACACAAACACATCGATACCACGGTTGTGGCCGACGAAGACTGATCTCGAGCCGTCACGGCTCGAATCAGCTCCGCTGCCCCCCAACCGGATCACTTTCAATCTTTCGCCTCGTTTCAAAGGACAGAACCACCGGGAATTGAGTCATCCGAAGAGCCCACAGACGGATCGGCTTGGTCGGTCCGTCGTTGAAAAGCCAGATCGGTGCAGATTCCCGACGCTGCCGGCGCGACGGGCGGATACCTCACAACGAGAATTCCATCAAAGGAATCGCAATCAATGAAGTTCGCAGATTTTATTACGACCAAAGCGATTCGCGCTGAGCTGAAGGCTCAAACGAAAGAGGCGGTAATTGAGGAGCTGGTTCAGGCTCTTCTCGATGCCGGCGAAATCGATGCGGATCAACGAGACGACATCATCGCTTCGATCATGAAGCGTGAAGAGCTGGGGAGCACTGGCATTGGCCGCGGCGTCGCGGTTCCGCACACCAAGCATCCCAGCGTTCAGAAGCTGGTCGGGACGGTGGGAGTTAGTGAGAGTGGAGTCGACTTCGATTCGCTCGATGGCGAGCGAGTTCAGTTGTTCTTCTTGCTGATCAGTCCTCCAGAACGTCCTGGCGATCACCTCCGAGCGTTGGAGAACATTTCGCGACAACTCCGCGACGAGACCTTCTGTCGGTTCTTGAAGCAAAGCCGAACGGCAGATGACATCAACCAGTTGCTTCAAGAAGCTGACGATAATCAATTTGTTTCTGGCTAAATGAACAAGACCCCGCTTTCCCGAACAGTCACCGTACGCAATCCCCAGGGGCTGCATGCGCCCGGCCGACATGCTTGTCCGTTTGGCAAGCAAGTATGAGTCGACGATCATGATTGGGAAGGACGGTGAGTTGGTTGATTGCAAGAGCATTCTTTCGCTGCTGACACTGGGTGCCGGCGAAGGAACGGAGCTCTCGCTCACGGCGGACGGCAGTGATGCCGCCGAAGCGATCGAATCAATCTCTCATCTGTTCGAAGTGGGGTTCAACGAGAAAAACGAGATGCAGGGCGTCAAACCCTCGGTCGATTCCTAATCGATCGCGAGTACGCCCGGGCCTCCTTCGATCTTCCTGACACAGGGTCTTGCGCAAGCCCATGGCTTGACCGGCCCAGGTCGCTCTTGGGCCCAGGGACATCGCTGGGATTCGGTCACTGCATCGATCCATACCACAACCAACCGAACACTGATGGATCGCCTCACAAACTCAAGCCTGCGGGAGCGGCCGCGCTTGCTACCGCGCGCCGCGTTTTGCCTCGACCAGCGGGGCAAGACGAGGGATGGCAGTTTTCGTGAGCTTCGATCTGTCGCACGACGATGGTCGAACTGCAAGGCATTCCTGTTTCGCCGGGAGTCGCCATCGGTCCAGCCCTAGTGCTGGATTTCGATGGGTATCGCATTCCTCGCTTGATCGTCGCCGCCGACATGGCGGACGATGAGTATGCTCGATTGCGCGGTGCGGTGGAGGCCGTTTCTGCGAGCTTGGAAACGAGCCAGCGGGAAACCGCCGCGATCGCTGGCCAAGAAACGGGCAATATCTTTTCGGCACAACTGCAGATGTTGCACGATCCAAGGCTGCACGCAGAATTGGGGCGGCGCATCCGAGGTGAACGGGAGTCGGCTGACTACGCCGTCAATCGGACTTTGCGGATCTACGCCGATGCGCTTCGTAAGCTTGACAACCCGCTGCTGGCGGACCGAGCCGAAGATGTGCTCGACATCGAGAAGCAGTTGCTGACCGAATTGGGTGCCATGGCTCGCCAAACCCTCTCGGATTTGTCGGAGCCGGTTGTCGTTCTGTCACACAATCTGACGCCCACCGAAACGGCCAACCTGGACCGACGTTACGTTCGCGGCTTCTGTACCGAGATCGGAGGCCCCGGTGGTCACACCGCCATCGTGGCCAAAGGACTTGAATTGCCGGCGGTCGTTGGCATTGGTCCCTTCCTCGACACCGTTGGCGGATCCTCGCGTGTGATCGTCGACGGCGACCGCGGTCGCCTGATCATCGATCCCGATGACGAGACCTTGGAGAGCTATCGCAAGCGTCTCGAACAACGCGAATCGCTCAGCGCTCGCTTGGCCGAACTGCGAGACCTGCCTGCCGAAACCGCCGACGGGATCCGAATTCTGCTCAGCGCCAACATTGAGTTCCCGCACGAAACGGCGGCCTGCCTGCAGCGAGGAGCGGATGGGATCGGACTTTACCGCACGGAATTCCTGTATCTCTCCAGCGCAGAGGAGCCGAGCGAGGAAGATCATTATCAGGCCTATAGCCAAGTCATTCGAGAGATGAACGGTCGCCCCGTCGTGGTTCGTACGCTCGACCTGGGTGCCGACAAGATGGGCCAACGGCCACTGGCCGAACAGGAACACAATCCCTTCCTTGGGCTCCGAAGCATCCGCTTGTCTCTGCGGAACCTGGATCTGTTCCGGCCGCAGCTGCGTGCAATCTTACGCTCAGCGGTTCACGGTGACGTCCGGGTGATGTTCCCCCTGATCACGACCATTGCCGAGCTGCGACAAGCGAGAATGCTGCTCAAGGTGGTGGCTGAAGATTTGAAGGACGCGGGCATCCCTTTTCGCTCCGACATTCCGGTCGGCATGATGGTCGAGGTCCCCGCGGCGGTCGTGATGCTGGAACACTTTGTCAAAGAAGTCGACTTCCTCAGCATTGGGACCAACGACCTTGCCCAATACACACTCGCGGTGGATCGCAGCAACGAATACGTCGCGGACTTGTATCAGTCGATTGACCCAGCGGTATTGCGTCTGATCCAGCGCTGTGTCGACGTCGCCGACTCCTGCCAAATGCCGTTGTCGGTTTGCGGCGAGATGAGCAGCAATCCAGGGCGCGCCCTATTGCTGGTCGGAATGGGCGTTCGGCATCTGAGCGTGCCACCGCTTGCTTTGACCCGCGTCAAGAAAGCGATTCGCAGTGTCACGATGGCTCAATGTCGCCAGATCGCGCAGCGTGCGATGAAGCTGGAAGCGGCACGTGACGTGGACATGTACTTGCTCGATCGAATTTCTAAATACGTCCCGGAATTGATTGTGACCTGACGCTTTGCCCTCCACGAACCCTCCATTTCTTGTCTCCAGGCTTTTTCCTTTCCCACCATGCCGACCGTGACCGACCCCATCCCACCCTCTACCGAATCGGACGAGATCGTCGAGACGAACGCGTCGTCGGAGCCGGCGCTGCGAATTCGCTATCGGATCCGATTCGCCAAGGAGGGCCTGCTTCGCTGGATCAGTCACCGTGATTTGGCGCGGCTGTGGGAGCGACTGCTGCGTCGAGGCAGGTTTCATCTGTCGATGACCGAGGGATTTCATCCAAAGCCACGAGTTGGTTTTCCATCCGCGCTCGCGCTGGGAGTCGAAGGCTTGGAAGAGGTCGTCGAAGTGGAGCTGGCCGAGGACCTGACGCCGCAGGAAGTCCTCCTTCGGATGCAGGAGGACAATCAACCGGGCTTGACCGTGCACCAAGTGTGCAAGTTGCCAGAAGGCTTTGGCAAGGCCCAACTGCAACGTAGCGACTACACGATCACCGTCATTGAATCTGCTGATCCGAGCCATGTCCAAACTGCGATCGATCGGCTGCTCGCGCAGAGCGTGATAACGGTGGAGCGGAAGAAGAAGCCGATGAAAGTCGACGTCGCTTCACAGATTCTCCGGCTGGAGCTTTCCGAGGGCTTGCTTCAACTCTCCTTGGCGGCAAGCGAATCCGCCTCGCTCAAGCCCGGCGACGTGCTGGAGCAACTTGGCTTGGGGAACTGGGTTGAACTCGGTTCCCAGATCACACGGGTCGGCGTGGTGCTGCAGAAGGACTTGCACAGCCATGATCCCGACGTCATGGCGGTCGCGTCGATCTCCGACCGTCCGCCCGCTGAATCACCAACATCAACCAATCAATTGGAGCATGACGCATGAGCCACGAGTCACATCGCTCATGGGGTCACGTTCCGGAATCGAACAATACCACCGTCGGCGTCCATGCCGGAGTCCATTTGGATTCCTCTGCATCAAGCTGACCTAACACCCAAAGAGGTGCTTGTCCATGAAGAAAGAAATGCTGATCAATGTGCTGGAACCGGAAGAATGCCGGATTGCCGTACTGGAAAACAACCAGCTCGAAGAGCTGTACATGGAACGAAAGAGTGTCGAGGCCTACGCCGGCAACATCTATCGTGGAAGGATCGTCAATCTGGAACCGAGTATCCAGGCGGCCTTCGTCGACTTCGGTGTCGGCCGCAATGGATTTCTCCATATCAGCGATGTGGAGCCCCAGTACTTTCGTCAAGGTGGCTATGATCCTGATGAGATCATGAGGGAATCGGATGAGATGGCCGAAGCAGCCGCCAAACGGGCGCGCGAGTCGGGCCGAGGCAGCAAGCACGCCTACAAGGGTGGCCGACCTCGAGTCAAACCGCCGATTCAAGAGATCTTCCGCCGCGGCGACGAGGTACTCGTCCAAGTGATCAAGGAAGGAATCGGTACCAAGGGTCCGACCCTCAGCACGTACCTTTCGATTCCCGGTCGCTACCTGGTGTTGATGCCCTCTCTATCGCGAGTCGGTGTCAGCCGAAAGATCGAGGATGATGACGATCGCAAACGTCTCAAGCGATGCCTCCTCTCGCTGCATCCGCCCAAAGGGGTCGGCTTCATCGTTCGTACCGCCGGGGCCGGACGCAAGGAACGCGAACTACAACGCGATATGGAATATTTGCTGAGGCTCTGGAAGGCGATCGTTCGACGTGTCAAAACCACGACCGAACCTGGTGTGATCTATGAAGAGAGCGATCTGATCATCCGGACCATCCGCGATATCTACAGCGATGACATCGACCAGATCCTGATTGATGAGCCCGAATCGTTCGAGAAGGCGAAGGACTTCCTGAAAATGGTCATGCCTCGAGTCGTCGAGCGCCTGAAACTTTACGACGGCGCGGCTCCGCTGTTCCACAAGTACAAGTTGGAAGACGAGATCATCAAAATCAATCAGCGACAGGTGCAGCTGCGTGAGGGGGGATCGATCGTCATCGACCCGACCGAAGCCTTGGTCGCAATCGACGTCAACAGCGGTAACTTCCGCGGTAATGACTCCGCCGAGGAGAACGCGTTTCGCTTGAACATGGCCGCCGCCAAAGAGATCGCACGCCAATTGCGACTACGCGACCTGGGCGGTGTGATCGTGAACGACTTCATCGACATGCGTAAGGAGAGTCATCGCCGCAAGGTTGAACGTACCCTTCGCGATGCGATGGCCGGCGACCGAGCAAGGACGAAAATCCTGCGAACCAGCCCGTTCGGCCTGATCGAAATGACTCGTCAACGAATTCGACCGAGCCTGAAACGGAGCATCTACAACGACTGCCCCTGTTGTGAAGGCCGAGGCTTGGTCAAGACGGCCGAGAGTATGTCGATCGAAGTGATTCGGACCTTGGCCCTGGCAGTCGAAAACGATCACATCAAACGTGTCACTGTCCGAGTCAATGATGTCGTCGCCGCCCATCTGAACAACAAGAAGCGACGCGATGTCATGGCAATGGAAGACCAGGCACCATGACCGTTCAGATCCTTGGAAGCGAAGCGTTGTATCCAGAGCACATGGAAATGGACTGCCGCGACCAAAATGGTGAACGTGTTGAGATCGATTCGTCTCTGTAGAAGAGGTGAGCCGATGGGTAGCCCTACCGTAGGCAAGTCTCTCCGAGACTCGTAAGAAACGCAGCAAAGCCGCGAATGTCCGTCTTGAAAAGGCGGACCTACCTACCGTAGGGCGACCCAACTCATCACCGTCTCTCCGAGACTCCTCAACCATGCAGCCTTGCTGCGAGTGTCCCGCTTGGAAAGGCGGACCTACGGTAGGCTGCACACCTCCAGCCAAGCCGCATTGGGAAACCCTTGATGATCGAATTAGGTGTCAACATTGATCACGTGGCGACGGTCCGCCAGGCACGCAAGACCTACGAGCCGGATCCGGTCATTGCCGCGGCCCTGGCCGAACAAGGGGGGGCCGACGGCATCACCTTTCACCTCCGCGAAGACCGGCGTCATATCCAGGATCGCGACGTCGAGCTGCTCAAGCAGACCGTCACGGTGAAGACCAACCTGGAGATTGCTTGTGCCGACGAGGTGGTCGCGATCGCCTGTCGCGTGCTGCCCGATTGGGCGCTGCTGGTGCCCGAGAGCCGCGAAGAGGTGACGACCGAAGGGGGCCTTGATGTCGCCGCCGACCGCGGGCGCATCGCCGGCAGCGGTCGAACGACTCAAGCAGGCCGATATCCTCGTCAGTCTTTTCATTGATCCTGATCCACGACAGGTCGAAGCGGCCGCCCGCCTGGGAGTCGATGCTGTCGAACTTCACACCGGCCCTTACGCTCTGGCCAGAGGCGAGCGCAACAGACCGAGGAACTGGCCCGACTCAGCGAGGCAGGGCGGGCGACCTCCGCCCTGGGCATGAGGCTGCATGCAGGCCATGGGCTGAACTACACCAACGTCCGAGCCCGTGGCCGAGATTCCCCACATGGTCGAGCTGAACATCGGTCACGCCATCATCTCGCCGAGCCGTCATGATCGGGATGCGAGAGGCGGTCGCCCAAATGCGACACATCCTCGACTTGATCTGACCTGACCTACCGTAGGCGAGTCTCTCCGAGACTCGTAATCAACGCAGCAAAGCTGCGAGTGTCCGCCTTGGAAATGTGAACCTACTGCAGCAAAGCCGCGTGCAATGACGGTCTCGGAAAGGCGGTGCTACGGCAAAGTGGCCCTTCCCCCTACGCCCGCGAAAGAAATTCGCCCGTCCTGCGTGTCGATGCGAAGGGTTTCCCCTTCCTTGATGTATTCGGGACCTGCACGATGAGTCCTGTTTCCAGTGTCGCTGGCTTCGTTCGTGACGTCGCCGAGTTCCCTTTGACGCTCGGATCGGTCTGAACAATCTTCAGATCCACGGCCGCCGGAATATCAAGCCCCACGCACATGTCGTTGTAGATCAGCGCCCTCATCCCTTCGAGCCCTTCGGTGATGTAGGGGATCTGCTCCTCGAGGTCCGCAAGCGGGAGCTCGTACTGGTGAAAGTCCTCTTGGTCCATCAGGAACATGTGGGTCGCATCGGAATACATCAGTTGGACATTCCGGCGCGAGAAGTCCGCTTCGTTGAGCGGATCGGTCCCCTTCAACGTGATGTCGACTTTGTTCCGGTCAACGCATTGCGAGCCCGAAACTTGTAGAGGGTCGCGGCACCACGGGCCGAAGGAGACTGAACCGAAATCCCTTCGATGATCGACGGGATTCCCTTCAAATACGACGACGGTTCCAGTCTTGATGTCTTTGGCAAGCATGGTCATGTTTCCTAGCGATCTCTCTCGTCAACCCAAGCAACGGCGCCCATGACCGTCGATCAGGTCCAACGTGTTGAACGAATCAAAGGGAGGCGAAGGCGAGAACTGGAAAGATATCCTGAGACGCCACGGTATCGAAAGGGGCAGCTGGAAAAGGGGTCAGGCCCGAGTGGCCGCAAGCGTCCTAACGCCACAACCAATCTCGAAACCCTTCCACAACAAGCTCTCGGTTTCCGAAGCTCTGCCAAGCAGAATGGAACTCAATAACAGCACCACGACGAGCATGGCAAAGCCTCGGCGTGGCATCGGGACGCCCGCATGCTGACCTGCTTTCGAAGATGAACAAGCAGCTTCGCCAAAACCGAATCGAGACATTGGGCTCGAAGGCAAGCACTTGTGCATTGTCTATCGATCGCTGCCCATCCAAACGCAAGTGGACGCCGGCTTGCGGCAACCGCACTTGCAATGTCGCGATGTCACCACTCGCCTGCGGATCGATCTCTTTGGCGGCGGCCAAGCAGCGGCTCAAACAATTCCTCGGGCGTTCTACCGTACACCACCAGACGGGCGTCGTGGTCAGCGCGACCAGGGCTGTGCAGAGTGCATAGAAGATCGCCAGCGCGACCCAAACCGCGGGCCCGAACACCGTTGCCGCCGCAGTTGGAAAAAAAAGCTCCGCCGGGACCCACCGCCAAGCAATCCAGATATCGCCATCGCCATCGCCGCGATGTCTCGCCCGCCACTTGTCACCAGTGCCCGCCCCGAGAGACGAATCATGCTGATGACCAACAGGTACCCGATCAGCGGCAACAGCGCGAGCAGAATCGTAAATGGATCGATGGTTTCAAGTATGCCGAACATGCCTGTCTTGCCCGACTCGGGACGCCCTATTTCATGAATTCGCGTTCGACCCACTTGGTGTCGTGACGCCCCTGGATGAAGTCAGGATGCTGCAACACGCGATCATGGAAGGCGGCCGTGGTCTCGATCCCCTCCACCTGCATTTCCCCAGAGCACCGACGCATCGTCGCGATCGCTTCCTCGCGAGTCGGCCGATGAACGATCAATTTTCCGATCATCGAGTCGTAATAGGGTGGGACGATGTAACCACCATAGACATGGGAATCAAATCGAACCCCCAGCCCGCCGGGCGTGAATAGCTTCGTCGATCTTACCTGGATTGGGCCGAAAACCCTTCTCCGGATCCTCCGCGTTGATGCGGCACTCGATCGCGTGACCAATGCACTTCAAGTCCTCTTGGCGGAATGACAATGGCAACCCCGCAGCCACTCGAATTTGAGTTTTGATCAGGTCGACACCCGTGATCATTTCCGAGACGGGATGCTCAACCTGGATCCGCGCATTGACCTCGATGAAGTAAAAGCGATTCTCCTGGTCGACGATGAACTCGACGGTGGCCGCATTGGTGTACTCGGCACCCGTATCATTCGCACCGCAGCCTCGCAAATCTCGGCCCGACGTTCTTGCGGAAGATTCGGACTGGGGGCCTCTTCGATCAGCTTCTGGTGACGACGCTGAACGCTGCAGTCTCGCTCGAACAGGTGACAAACGTTGCCGTGATGGTCGGCGATGACCTGGACTTCGATGTGCCGCGGATTGCCGACATAACGTTCCAGGTAGACGCCCCCATTGCCAAACGCGGCCTGGGCCTCCGTCCTCGCCTGGGAGACGGCCGACGCCAGCGATTGTTCATCGATGGCGACCCGCATTCCCTTGCCGCCACCACCGGCGGTCGCCTTGATCAGGACCGGGAAGCCGATCGACCGGGCAATTTCAATCGCGGTCGCATCGGTTTCGACCAAGACCATCACTTCCCGGAACCACCGGCACTTTCGGCGGCGATCGCCATCGAGCGAGCTGTGTTCTTGTCGCCCAGCTTCTCCATCGCCTGGGGACTGGGACCGATGAATTCGAATCCGCTGGCCCGACAAACCTCGTTGAAGTGAGCATTCTCGGCCAGAAATCCGTAGCCCGGATGAATCGCGTCCACGTTGCCGACTTCCGCCGCCGCGATGATCTGGTCAATCTTCAAGTAGCTGTCGACACTTCGAGCCGGCCCCACGCAATAGGCCTCATCGGCCAGCGACACGTGCATCGAATCCGCATCCGCCTCGCTGTACACCGCAACGGACCGAATGCCCATTTCTCGACAGGCACGGATGATGCGAAGAGCAATCTCGCCGCGATTGGCAATCAAAATCTTTTCAAACACCGAAGTCGATCTGCTGAAGCGATGGGTGGTGGTGGATACAGAAAAGTGAAACGCCCGAGCCGATCAAGTTTCACTCGACAATCATCCCAGTCCGATTCCGGGCTGGTCAAACCAGCAAGAGATCCGGGATGCTCGGATGCGTCGCCCTGGCCTGAGTCCATCCCAGCCGGTGGGGTAACAGGCAATCCTAGCCCGGCTGGACTCGGAACATCGGCTTGCCAAAATCGACCGCCTCCTGGTCGTTGACCAGAATCTCGACAATCTTCCCCCGACACTCCGCGGGAATCTCGTTGAAGACCTTCATCGCCTCGACGATGCATACGATCGTGTCTTCGCTCACCCGGTCGCCGACTTTGATGAATGGTTCGGAGATCCGGATTCGCCTTGGAATAAAAGGTTCCCACCATCGGAGCGTTGATGGTGATCGTTCCAGCTTCGCCCCCGCTGTCCCCACCGCCCGGCCGTTTCGCTCTTCGCCGCCGGGCCGGGGCGGCCATCTGCAGGCGGCAACGGAGCATAGACCGGCGCCGAAGCACCCCGCTTCAAACGGATCTTTTCGTCGCCTTCCTGAAGATCGATCTCACTCAGATCATGTTGTTCCATCAACGTAATGATCTGTCGAATGCGCTCGACATCGAACACATCTCTTGGCTTTCCGCCTTTGTTCATACGTGGCTCGCCGTCAAGTTATCGAATGAGGTTGTAATTAAAGAGGGGCGAAATGAGGAAACTGTGCGGCCGTGCAATCTGCGCGGCCGAACTGCGTGCTTCGCGATCCCATGGACCGCGAACCGCTCCAGATTCGCCCGGCAAGCGTTCGCCGCATATCCGCTCACTCGCAAGCTCTCGACCATTCCAGGCGAAAAAGATGTCGGCTCAAAATGGCGACGTCGACCCAGTTGAGGCACACGAAGTTTTACAGCATCAGCAAGCAATCATCGAGGCCCTTTGGCAGCTGGCTGAGTACTTCGCGGCCAGAATCGGTCACCAACACATCATCTTCGATTCGGATCCCGAAGTCACCATCGAAATAGACACCCGGCTCGACGGTAATGATCATGCCGCTGGCCAGCGTTTCGTCGCTGATCGACGACATTCTTGGCGATTCATGAATCTGCAGCCCGACGCCATGTCCGAGCCCGTGCTTGAACGCCTGATCCATGCCGGCTCGCTCCAAAACAGCTCGCGCCGCCCGATCAACCTCGTTGGCGGGAACGCCCGGTCCGATCGCATCGATCGCCGCCAGCTGTGCCTCGAGCACTGCGTCGTAGGCTCGCCGAAAGCCGTCGCCGACCGATTGCGCGGTGGAGCGTCCGGGTCATATCGCTGGCGTATCCATCGAGCTTTGCTCCCCAGTCGATCAGCAGGGTGGTCGCGTCGCCGAGTTTGGCGTCGCTCGGCTGGTAGTGGGGCAGCGCCCCGGACGGACCAGCTGCTACGATCGGCGCGAAGCTGCAACCTTCGGCTCCCAGAAACCTCATCTTGGCCTCCAGCTCATGGGCAATTTGTCGTTCGCTCCAAGCGGGGGTCAGCATCGGCAGCAGCGACAAGAAAGGCTCGTTCGGCGACTCGCACCGCCTGACGCGTGATCTCGATCTCACTCTGCGTCCTTGATCATCCTCAATCGCTCGACGACGCCCGAGGTGGCGACGAATTCAATTGACTCGCAACGATCGGCCAGACCTGCGATACGCGGACATCGAAAGATGGTCTGCTTCGACCCCCACGCGAGGCTGCCGCACCCGCCGGCTTAGGTCGTTCAAGGCAGCCTGTGTCAAATCGGAAAGCAGCTGGCTCGGCGGACGAATTCAGACAGGGTATCCGGGCATTGCGTCGCGATCTGCGCCTCGTATCTGCCATCGCTCAGGATGGTGGTCGCCGCCGGCGTCACCGAGCAGATAAGAACTGTCGCCGGTAAACCCCGACAGATAACGGACGTTGATCTCATCGGTCACCAGCATCGCGTCGACGCCAAGATCGTCCAACGAAGTGGCCAGTTGACGCAGTCGTGGAGGAAGTCGCAGGTCAGGTGAGCATCAGCAAGGCGAGGAGGGAGGTTGCACGTGATCGGCCGCTGAGAGCGCCGCATTGAGAACCAGGACGCGACTTCTTGAAGGCCCGGTCAATGGATCGTCAACGGGCCAGTACTCGAGCCCGACGTAACCGTTGTAGCTTGATCGCTTGGATCGCCGCGAAAATGGAAGGATAGTGGAGCTCCCCGCGCGTCAACTCATGGCGACCCGGGTTTCCAGCCGCGTGGAAGTGACCGATCTTGTCGATATTGGACGTGATGTTCGCAATCAACTGTCCCTCGCTGATCTGTTGATGATAGATGTCGAAGACCACTTTGACGCTCGGACTGCCGACCTGATCGATGATCTCAAACGCCTCGTCGCTGCGGACCAGGTAGTAACCGGGATGATCGATCCGATCATTGAGCGGTTCGATGACCAGCGTTAGGTTCGCCGCCTCCAGCAGGGGCGCGGCCTGGCGAAGTCCGTCAACGAGCGTAGTCATGTTGCTCTCGCCGACGAACCCCCGGCCGAAAATCGCCCACCTGCGAGATCAGCGTTCGGCAGCCAAGGCGTTGTGCCGCCGCGATCGATTCGCGCAACCCGTCAGGTATTCCTCCGCGAAGCGCCGGATCCACCAGACTGATAAACCGCGTGCAGCAGGCCGAGATCGTCAGCCCAAACTCGTCGCGGGCTGCTTCGATCGTGTCGAGATCCTTGTCCCACCACCCCCAGAACTCAAACGCATCGATGCCGGCTTCGCGACCCGAGACAAGGCGTGCCGCGGGGGCATGCCGGCGAATACCGCATCAATGCAGACCGAAGGACGAAGGTTCCCCATCTCAAATCCCGTTGTGATCACGTGCTGAGAGAGCCGCCTCACGTCTATCGCCACCAACTGGCCAGACGCAAACAGGGAACCGACCGTCAGTGGTTGAAGATCCCTGCCATGCGAAGCCGAGAGCCTCCGACCGACCTCGCGTCGGCGGCGAGCCAAAACGGGCTGGGGCCAGACGACCAGGCCACGCTGCATTGACATCCTCTCGTTTTCAACCAGGCGACACCTCCATGCGAACCATCCCTCCACGCATCCCTAATGCTCCGATTGCAATGGCGTTTTTGTCGCACTTGTCTCGATGCAGCCCCTTCGCGCTGCCGACGAGGAACCAGAATCGGCGAGTGATTCCAAGCCGAAAGTCACCAAGTCGCGGGCGTTCTCGAGGCAGTCTCGTCCGCCGAAATCACGGCCGACACTGAACATTTCGAGAGCTTGTGATCAAACGCATCGTTCCTCATGGCACTGTGGTCAGCAAAGGAGAGAATCTGGTTTGGTTTGAACGGGAGGAGATCGACAAGAAAATCAAGGACGCCGACATCGCGTTGCAACTTGCCAAGTTCAATTTGGAGGGAGAGGTGTTTGACTACGAGCAATTTCTCAAGTCACAGCAGCTCGACAAAGAGGCAGCCGAGAGAAGTCGACAAGCCGCTCAACAGGATTATGATAACTTCGTGGAAGTCGATCGAGAACGGCAACTGAAATCCGCCGCCTTCAGCCTGAAATCATCGCTTGCGTCTCTGGAGAATGCTCAGGAGGAACTGAAGCAACTGGAGCAGATGTACAAGGAAGACGATCTGACCGAGGAGTCGGAGGAGATCGTGCTCAAGCGGGCAAAGCAAGCAGTCGAATCGGCCCAGTTCCGACTGGAGTCGACCGAGATCCAGATCCAACGCATGGTCGATCAAGGAATCCCCCGACAGACCGCTGATCCAAGAGGAATCACTTCAGCGGGCAGAGATGGCCTATCAAAAGTCGATCATGAGTTGAACTTGGCTCGGCAGCGACGTGAAATCGAACTCGCCCAAGCAAAGGACAAGTTCGAACAGCAGGAGAAAGACCTCGTCGAGCTCAAGGAGGAACGCAAACGGATGGTGCTCACCTCGCCGATCGACGGCATCGCTCTGCACGGCAAGCTCAATCGGGGTCGGCTAGGTGACAAGCCAAGCACTTTGGAAACGGGCTCGAAAGTGACCAACAAGCAGGTTTTGATCACCGTGGTCGATCCCAAACGACTTCAGATTCGGGCGGTGGATCTCGATGAAAAAGAACTTGGCGTCGTGAAAGAAGGCGTGGATTGCAAGGTTACCATCCAAGCGTTTCCCGAGCTGAAGGCGACCGGAACCGTCAAGTCGATTTCGATGGTTCCTTATGCTGGGAACAAGTACGACTGTGTGGTCACGCTTCATGCGGGCAAGGACAAATCGAAGCTCCTTCCCACGATGGGTTGTGAACTCGTATTCGAGGAGGCCAATGGCACGTCGGACCAGGCAGACGACGAACAGCCTTCGGAAGATTCGAAGGCGAAGGATGAGGACAAAAAAGAGAAGGACAAAGAGGCAAAACAGTGAAAATCAAACTTGCCATGTGCCTGGCGGCTTCACTCTCAAGCTTCGGGTTCGCCTGGGGCCAAGAGCAAGCCAAGAGTCCGACGATCCTGGACGATCCACTCGATTTCAGCCGCCCGCCGCAATTGCCGGTGATCGAACCGGCGAGCGAAGGGGTGATCCAGAGTGCGATCGATCGAGGTGTCCGATTCTTGATCGAGGACCAAAACAAGAACGGTTCCTGGGGCTCGGCGACACGTACCAAGGGGCTGAACATTTACGCCCCGGTACCAGGGCCCACCACGCCTTTCGCGCCGCGACCACGTCGCTTTGCATTGCCGGCACTGATCGAGCTTGATTCGGAATTGCCGGGGCAACCGCCGCGCTCGACCGTGGCGAGGCCTGGTTGCTGGAACATCTGGAATCGCTGCGTCGCGCCAGTGGCGACGCGATCTACAACGTCTGGGGCCACGGCTACTCGATTCAAGCTTTGGTCCGAATGCATAAGCGTCACAAGGATGACGCTGAGCTGCAGACACGAATTGTGGAGCTGATCCGCTTGCAGTTTGAAATGCTGCAGCGATACGAATCGGTCGATGGTGGTTGGGGTTACTATGACTTTCGTTATCAGGCGAATCAGCCCACGTCCGATTCCATCAGCTTTGTCAACGGTGCGATTCTCGTCGCACTTGCGGAAGCCAAGTCGATTGATGTGGACCCGCCCCAGCGAATGGTTGACCGAGCGATCGCCGCCCTCTTGCGCCAGCAGAAACCCGACTTCAGCTATCTGTACGGAGAATACCTTCAGTACAGCCCGATGCGGGGAATCAATCGTCCCGGCGGCAGTTTGGGACGTACTCAATGTTGCAATTGCGCCTGCGTGCCTGGGGTGACAAGGCGATCACCGACAACGTGGTGAAGAATTGGCTCTACCGACTCTACGTTCGCAATGGTTGGCTCGACATCGGCCGCAAACGTCCGATTCCGCACGAGTCCTGGATGCAGGTTGCCGGCTACTTCTATTACTTCGGCCATTACTATGCGGCGCTGAGTCTCGAGCAACTCCCCACCGACCAGCAAGCTCCCTATCGTCCGCTGCTTGCCAAGTTGATGCTCGATCGTCAAGAAAAGGATGGATCCTGGTGGGATTATCCCCTCTACGACTACCATCAGCCATATGGCACCGCGTTCGCGCTGATGACGCTGAAGCGCTGTCTCCCGTGACCTTCACTTGGCGACCCGCTTTTCTCCATCACGGGGCGATGAACCTGGGCACAATCCACTAGAATGTCGCCGAAAGAGAATCGGCGCGCCTTGTGTGGAGCGGGCCGAAGCCTTTTTGTACTGGCGGGTGCCATTGGTAAGGGGTGGCCCCAACAGGCTCGAATTGGCGGAATGGTTTGCATCCTTCATGCAATCAGGCAACAGGAGAAGAAGTGACGATGAGCGCCGACGAAACGAACCAGGACGAATTGCCCACAACTCCCACGAAGACGAGCGATCCCGCGGGGGCAGACAATGCCTCCGAAAAGGAGAAAACGTCGCACAAAAAGGCTCACATCTATCTCGTGCCCTACCCGAAATTTGTGTTCATGTACCCGACGCTGATCGTGGCCACGATCGCAGCGTTCGTGCTCTATTTTGGCGGCTATCGGGCCGTCGATCCCGATACCAGCACGGTTCCGGTGGTGATGACCGGGCTGTTCCTGGTCGTGATGATGGCCAACATGTTCATCCTCGTGTTCGACTTTCCTCGAGCGACCTCCTTGACATTGATCTTCATCGCAATCTCGTTTGCGATGGGGTTGTGGATGCTCTCGATTGTCAAGCCAAGCCTGTTGCCGACGATTGGTGGCTGGATCTCAAGTCTCCGTCCGGTCGCCAACACAGCGTTCTTCGGATGCATCACGCTGGCGATGTTCCTGATGTACATCGCGATCTTCATCAAGGTACGTTTTGACTACTGGGAACTGAGTAGCAACGAACTTCTGCATCACCATGGTTTCCTCAGCGATTTGAAGCGATACCCGGCACCCAACCTGCGAGTTGACAAGGAGATCAACGACGTCTTCGAGTTCATGCTCCTGGGCGCCGGACGCTTGATCCTGCATCCGTCGACGGAGAAGCGGGCGATTGTGCTCGACAACGTTCTCTTCGTCAGCGCACAAGGAGAGGGAGTTAACCAGGATGCTCGGATCGCTGAAGGTCAAGATCGGTGGCGACTCGGGCGACGACAACTAGCTGGACAGCGCCACGTTGGCGGCCAATCCTAACCCGAAGACTCAAGAATGCGACCGCGTTGAAAGTAACGCTGTCCAGCGACTCAAACTGAGCGGTTTTTTTGAGTAGCACGACTCTCCGAGTCGTAAATCGCCGAGAGAATCGACTCGGAGAGTCGTGCTACATTGGTGTCGAATCACGAGGCCCGACGTGAATCGAAACCATCTGAAAACACGATCGAAAAGCATGGCTGACCGCAAAACCGCTCAGTTTGTCCTCCCCAAAAGGGGTCAGGCACCAACAGTGCGAAGCATCCCAAGGGCCGCTTGCGGCTATTGATGCCTGACCCCCTTTTTGGGAGATGGCCGTGGTTGGTGATGGCTGGGCAAGCGGTGACTTACTCACGGAAGAAGGGAATCACATAGGGTCCTTCTGGAATCACGGCGAGCGAGTTACTGGGATGCCGGACGAGACTATCTTCAACGGCCTCGCTGAGGGAGTCGACGCAATGAACTCCCGTTAAGGCGCGATCCGCCTCGCTCAACTTGTCGCTGTACAAGTAAATGTTTCCGATCGACATGGGTGCCAGTTGCATTTGCGTTTGCCACTCGTCGATGTCGGCATGCGACTTCTTGAGAATCGACTTGAGAAACGCCTCGGGGCCGGACTGAACCAAGCGACGCTGAGCTTCGACAAACTCTCGTGATCCATCCCTTCTTCGCATTCCGATGCAATGATCAGGTCACCACCTGGCTCCAGAATGTTCATGGCGCCAACCATCCCCTTGACCGTTTGGTAGTACGTCTTGTCGAGCGGATAGCCGGCAGCACTGGTGACCACCGTTGAATAGCGTCGTGGTACATCGATCTCGCAGTACTGACGAACAAAGTCGACCGCTTGCTGATGGCTGGCTACGATTTCTCCAAAGTTCACCATTGCCAAACGACGAGCTTCGTCGATCACGGTGTTCAAACTCAAAGCGCCGCCCAACAACCGCACGATCTCCAGCTGTTCTTCATGCAGCGGGTTGCCAGCAAGGTTGCAGTTGGCTGATGCAGGGTCGGCCATGAATCGCGAACTGTGAAACGTCGTGATCGTTTCCGCGTGTGCCAATCCAGGAGCAATGACTTTTCGGCCGCCGGAATAACCCGCCATGAAATGCGGTTCGACCAACCCCGTGGCAATCCGCAAGTCTGCCTCGACAAACCTGCGGTCGATCCTGACCACCGTTCCTCGCGTCGAAGTCCTTCCCAAATCCACATGATCCGCGTCGTTCCTGGCGTCATGGTTGACCACAGCCACGCGATCCAAAACCCAGGGATCGCCGATCAGCTCCCGGAGTTCGTCCCCTTCGTTGGGGCGATGGAGCCCGGTCGCCACCAAGACCGTGATCGCTTCGGCAGGCATCCCCGCCGCGATCAAAATCTCGATCATCGGCCGCAAGAAGAGATGGTTCGGCACCGGGCGAGTGATGTCGCAAATGGCAATGCATGCCGAGGAGGCGTTACGGCCCAGCTCGATCAGAGAAGGGGAGCCAACCGCCCGGTCCAGAGCCCTAACAACGGCTTCGGCAGCATCGGGGACGGTGGCCATCAAGGGCTTGCGAATCACCCTGCATCCAATGCCGCCGGGAACGACAAGTTCGAGTTCTCCCCGTCCATACCTGAGCGCTACCATCAAAACCCAACCCAAAAACCTATCCAAAGCGGGATCATTCTCACGTGCAATGATCGACAAATTTGGCACATCTTATCAAAGAACCAGCGCGATCGATGACGATGATCGACATACGGCGGCGGCTGAAAGTGTGCCAATGCGGTTCTCGAGATGGAGCGATTTCCGTAGCCAGCCCCTCCGAGGCTGTCAGGTTCGCGCCTCGGAGAGACTCGCCAGCGATCAGGTGTCTCGACGGTAGTTCTGCGTTTCAAAAGGCGGACGCAAGCAGCCTCAGGGCATTTTTTGCGAGCCTCGAAGAGACTCGCCTACTGTAGGTCAGCGACCAACCGGCAGGAACGGAAATCCAAGGGTCAAGTTGATGTTCGAAAGACTGCACACCAAGGAATATGGTGTCATCAATCTGTTCTGGATTCGCCTGCTTTATTTTGGCACGGCCTGTCTTGGGATCACCGTTGGGCTGACGATGCTGATCGCTCCCGATTTCTCACGCAAGGTTGTGGGCATCCCCTTCAGCCTGCCGACGCAGGATCCCATCATGTA
This sequence comes from Pirellulaceae bacterium, assembly GCA_963767665.1. Taxonomy (GTDB): domain Bacteria; phylum Planctomycetota; class Planctomycetia; order Pirellulales; family Pirellulaceae; genus Rubripirellula. The sequence continues at coordinate 760,504 of CAVYFC010000019.1, read as the reverse complement.
TGGGACGGTGGCCGGTATCTGGACGACGGTTGGTGTACTCTGTGCGTTCGGGCTTCGAGCCCCACTCAAGTTCCTGCCGCTGTTCACCCTCCAGCTGATCTACAAATCGCTCTGGTTTGCCTTCATCTTCTTTCCGCTGATGTTTCGCGGCGAGTTTCCCAACTACGGTTGGGCATCGGTTGTGGGAAACCTGATTTGGATGGCAATGGACATCATGGCCATCCCATGGAAGTACTTGTTGTCGCGAGACAAGCCTCTCACTTTGGTGACAGAATCGGAAACCAATTCCGAAGTCGCGATCCGATCCGACAAGATGGCCGCTTAAGGAAACCAGGGCTCAGAATTGGCCACCCCCCGGTTCCCTGCCATCAACGTCTTGGCGGCGAAGGCTCGCCATTTGCCAGCCCGCAAGTTCACCAACTCGTGGCCCCACCGTAGGCGAGTCTCGCCGAGGCTCGTAAAAAAGCAGCAAAGCTGCGACCGTCCGCCTTGGAAATGCGGACCTACGTAGGCGAGTCTCTCCGAGACTCGTAAAAAAGCAGCAAAGCTGCGACTGTCCGCCGTGGAAATGCGGACCTACGTAGGCGAGTCTCTCCGAGACTCGCAAGAATCGCAGCAAAGCTGCGACTCTCTGCCCTGGAAATGCGGAAGGAAGCCGCTCCCCCCGCCTTGTGTTGCCAAATGGACGCCGAATGGCAAAACGAACCGCTTGGAGAGGCCGATTCGAGGCTCCTGAGTTGTGACCGATCGGGTCATCAATAATACTCATAGCCTCAGCAATCCTCTGCTTGATTCTCATTCTCCGCGGTGAAAGCAATATGAAGTACTTGTCATTCCTGTTAACCCTTTCTCTCACCTCCCTTGCCCTGGCAGATTCGGCCACCAACCAGTTGACTGAATCCGAACAGCGCAGCGGATGGCAACTGCTCTTTGACGGCGAGACCACCGACGGCTGGCGAAACTACAAGAAGGACGGAATCTCCGATGGTTGGAAAGTGATCGATGGTGCGATCACGCGCGTTGCTAAAGGTGCTGGCGATATCATCACCGACAAGAAGTACGACGACTTTGAGCTCTCGCTGGAATACAAGATCAGCAAGGAGGGGAACAGTGGCGTCATGTTCCACGTGCTTGAAGGAGACGGGCCCCCATGGCACACGGGTCCCGAAATCCAGGTTCAGGACAACGTCGACGGTCACGATCCCCAGAAGGCGGGCTGGCTCTACCAACTCTATCAGCCCTCGGTTCCTCGTTGGGCCGTCGACAAAACGATCCCCGATGCGACACGTCCCGCCGGTGAGTGGAATCAGCTTTACATTCGCATCAACAAGGATGACTGCGAGGTTTGCGTCAACGGTGTTCGCTATTACCACTTCAAACTTGGTGACAACGATTGGAACAACAAGGTTGCGGCCAGCAAATTCGCGAAGCTTGAAGGGTTTGGCAAAGCGGGCGAGGGATACATTTGTTTGCAGGATCACGGAGACGAGGTTGCTTTCCGCAACATCAAGGTTCGCGAGTTTTCGGACGATGGGGCGGTTCCGCAACCCATCGACGACAAGCTCAACCTCACGGGAACCTTGGCGTTTCCGAATCTTCAATGGGATCAATGGGAGCCGGTCGACGACTCGGGCCAATTGCGTCCACTCCGTTTGATGGAATTGACCTATCCAAAGGACGGCAGCAATCGCCTGTTCGCAGCGTCACAGTACGGCGCGATCTGGGCGTTTGAGAACCGATCGGATGTCACCGATTCGCATCTGGTTCTCGACCTTCGTGGCAAGGTCTACGACTGGAAGAAGCCGGGAGCTAACGAACAGGGCCTGCTCGGACTGGCGATGCATCCCGACTTCAAGTCCAACGGCTACTTCTACGTGTACTATTCTCACCCCACCGAAAAGAAGTCGGTGGTCTCTCGTTTCACGATCTCCAAGGACAATCCGAATCAGGCCGATCCGGAGTCCGAATTTGTCTTGATGGAAATCGATCAGCCCTACCAGAATCACAACGGGGGTGCGATTGAGTTCGGACCAGACGGCTACCTGTACGTCGCCCTCGGTGACGGCGGCGACCGCAACGATCCCATCGCAAACGGACAAGATCGGGCAAGCATGCTCGGGTCGATCTTGCGAATCGATGTCGACCATCCCGCGGCAGGCAAGAACTACGGCATTCCCGCGGACAATCCCTTCGTCAGCGTCGACGGGCGCTACCGGAAGTCTACGCCTATGGCCTCCGCAATCCATGGCGAATCGCCTTCGACAGGGAAACCGGCATGCTCTGGTGCGGCGATGTCGGCCAGGAACTCTGGGAGGAAGTCAACGTCATCGAGAAGGGAGGCAACTACGGCTGGAGCAACCGCGAGGGCACCCATGCCTTCGGCAATCGTCCGATGGTCGACGGTGTGAGTGACCCCATCGAGCCCGTGTGGGAATACGACCATCGAATCGGCAAGTCGATCACGGGCGGACGCGTCTATCGAAGCTCACGTGTTCCCGATCTGAGTGGCAAGTACCTGTTCGCTGACTACGTGACCGGCAAAATTTGGGCACTGAGCTACGATCCAGCCACCGGCAAGGCCACACGAAACGAGCAGGTCATTCCAGACAGCATTCCGGTCCTCGCCTTCGGTGAAGACGAGTCGGGTGAAGTCTTTTACCTGACCAACAGCTCGCGCGGAGAATGCATCTATCGATTTGAGCAGCAATAAGGAGCCGATGGCTTCCTGGGCACAACATCGCCCTGCCTCTCGAGTGGGTCGGGCGTTGTAGCTGCCGGGGAGGGTCTGGTTGCGTGGGAAATCCGAATCGTGGATTCCCTTCGCGGCTAACTCCAAGCTACTTGCCAATGCAATACAAGCTGGACTTGCTGCGAAGAATCATGTCGTTGTCTGCCACGGCGGGTGAAGCCATGAATCCGTCGCCGAGTTTGGTTTCCGCGAGCAGCTTGTAGGTCTTTGCCTGGTTCGAGCGTCAGCACGTCCCCTTCGACGCTGAACAAATAGATTCTTCCGTCGGCGTAGATCGGCGAGGCGGCGTACTCGCCGCCGGCCCGTTTCTGCCATTGGATTTCGCCGGTTTCCGGATCGCGACAGGAAACCACGCCGTCATCACTGTTCATGTAGAGCAGGCCGTCCACCATCAACAACGAAGACTTCTTGGCAACACCCCGCTCGGCGGACCAGGCGATGTGGGTGCCGGTCATATCGCCGCTGCCGTCGGGACGAACCGCCACCATGGCCCCCATGCCATTGGTGAGGAACACGAGTCCATTTTCATACACAGGGCGAGCCGAAGCATTCATTCCCTCGTGATAGACCGTCCAAAGCGTTTCGCCTGTCTCGGGGTCATAGGCGATGGTGGCCACGGCGCTCGGGTAAACCAGTTGCTTGGCGCCGTCGACTTCGATCACTTGGCCCGTGCAGTAGGCCTTCTTGAGGTCGCCGTTGTCGGTCCCGTAGTCGATCTGCCGGTCCCGTTTCCAAACCGTCTTGCCAGTCTGCTTGTCCAGCGCGACAACGTATTGCACGTCAAAGCCGTCATAGGCCACGAACAATTTTTCCCCGTCAAGGATCGGCGAGGAGGCTGGCCCGCGATGGTGATCACACTTCAGATCGCGACGCTCCCACAGAACCTCCGCGGTCTCGGTATCAAGACACGCAGTCAAGTAGCTGCCGAAGTGAATGTAAACTCGCCCCGCTTCGATCACCGGCGTCGGCGTCGCGTAGCTGTTCATGGGATGGCAGAACGCCGGTTCCGCGTTCTCCAGCAACACCTTGTCATGGATCACCTTACCCGTTGCGCGGTCCACACAGATTACTGACATCTTGGTGCCATCCTCGGTTGCCGTCGTCAACCAGATCTGATCACCCCAGACCACCGGCGACGACCATCCCTTCCCGTGAATCGGCGTCTCCCAACGCACGACAGACTGGTCAATCGCCACTGGCAGCGATGCCCCTTGGGCATGCCCGTCTCCGTGCGGACCTCGAAACTCGGGCCAACTCTTCTCGGCCATCACGACGGAGGCGAGGATCCATATCGAGGCGACAGCAGTCAGTGAACGCATTTGGAAAGCCACAAAAATGGAGACAACGGCGGGGGCAACGACTTGGGAGCGAAAAGAGGGCAGGGAAACGGCATCATAAGTGGGTCAGCTGGCCTTCTCAACAGATTCCCGACGACGCCTTTCCGCAAATGACCAGAAACGCTCGAACGAGATGACTTCCTGAACCTCCATCGAGGGTGCGCGAGGTGCTAGAATCGCGTCATCGCCTCGTCACCGCTCTTGGAGGTTTCACCGTGACGACGTGCCGAGCCTCCGTGGAAGTGATGAGCTAGAATCACGATCTGAAACTGCTTCGCATCGCGTTGCAGTTTCGCATCGCCTTGCAGTTTCGCATCCGTTGTGGGGCGGTTTGCTCTCATCCTGTTGTCTCAAAGATTGGAGTCGTCGCCGTGCGGGGAAAGGTAGATTGCTATGGGCGGACCGATGTCGGCTGTGTTCGCGAATCGAATCAGGACCAGTTCCTGATCGCCGACCTGAGAAAATCGATCGTCATTCACCATTCCAGCCTTGGTTACGATCGCCAAACCCAGTTCTCAGGAGACTCGCGCGCCAAATTGTTCATCGTGGCGGATGGAATGGGAGGCTATGAAGGTGGTGAACGTGCCAGCTGGATGGCGGTCGAGGGAGTCGTCCAATACATGCTCACGCATCTTCATTGGCCAATCAGTTGTGCTGTTAGCCATCAAGAGCATTTCTTTCGCGGTCTTCATTCGGCACTTGAATACTCGGGAAACCAGATCCGAAACGCTGCCAAAAACTATCCGTCGCAGAATCAAATGGGTACGACGCTCACCATGGCTTGGGTCGTCTGGCCAACTGTTTACCTCGTTCACGTTGGCGACAGCCGAGCCTATTTGTTTCGTGATGGCGAGCTGCAACTTCTTTCCCATGACCAAACGCTCGCCCAGGCTCTGGCAGACAACGGAGTGATCGAGCCCGCCGAGGTGGAGAACCATCGATTCAGCCATGTGTTGGTCAGTGCGCTCGGTTGCACATCGAACATGGAGCCCCTTTGTGGCCGACGCGAGCTCGAAGCCAACGACAAACTCATGATCTGCAGCGACGGCTTGACCAAGCATCTGAGTGATCAGCAAATCGCTCAGATTCTTGCCGATGATGACTGTTCGGAGATGACCTGCAATCGATTGGTCGAAAGTGCCAAGGATGCAGGGGGAAGGGACAACATCACCGTCGTGTTAGCCAAGTTCCTCAGCCAACTTGTGGGTGACGAGTTGGTGCAGGAGGCCGAGGCCGATCTGCCGGCCGAGACAGAAATCGGCTGACCCGATCCTCCGATCCGGCTTGCTCGTGCCCCCAAAAGCTTGACTCGACTCCACCACTGGACGAGAATGCTACCGCCCAATTGGGGTAGTTTTCGGCATGACCTTCAGGCCAACCAGTTAGATCGAGAGGAATTCGCTATGCGCCGCGTCAAATCCAGGGCACATCGTTCGTGGGCCATGGAGACGTTGGAGCCTCGACATCTGTTGGCCGCTGTCTCAGGCGAAGGCTTGCCAGCATCGGGTGCTGCGGAGGGACTACTGGACCCGATCGTTGAATTCAAGCTGGATGTTCGACAGAACGGACAATCCCTCCTGGACCAGAACCGCAACTTCAACGTCGACGTCGGTGAGCGGTTTGATCTGGAGGTGCTCTACAGCGACCTGCGAAGTCCGGAGGCTCGTTTGGGTGTGAGCGGATTCGCGGCAAACGTTCTCTCCAGCATGCCTGCCGCGTTTCGTCCCGTGGTCACCGAACGACAGTTTTTTGACTTCAGCGACGAACTTGACAACGCCACGGGTGGATCGGTTGTGATCGGGCTGGAAGGGAGCTCGAACACAGTCTCCGTCGACTTCGCCACGATTTTTGCTGACGCGGAATCGGCATTCGCCACAGCGGCCGAACAGGTGATGGGACTCCCTAGCGGTACGGTTCAGACGGAGTTCTTTACAAATCCGTTTTTCGTTGCCTTCGACTTCAAGGATGAAAGCCTCGCCTTTAGCGACATTCCCAATCTAACCATCGATACGTCAGGCTTGACGGGTGCATCGGTCAGCTCGGCGTCCCGCGAGGAACCAGTCTTCATCGACGGGGATCCGAGCAGTGGTATCAACCCGGCTACATTTCGGACGAGCCTCGACTTCAGTAGCCGCTCGCTCAATGACCTGACCTTCTATCGGACGTTCGCTGGTGGCGGTCTCTATGATCCAAGTGGCCCTGTGGTCTTTCGAGAATTGCTGGCGTCTGGGTTCGTCCTATCCAGTTTCAATGTGGCCTCGTTTGCGGAGGCAAACTCCATCCCATTCGACGGCACCGACTTTGAGGCGATGAGCATTCGAGTCGAAGCGGTACAGGAGGCGAGCGGTGTCGACTTCACGATCGCACCGATTGATCGTGCCGAGGGTGATTACGTTTTTATCTACGGCGACTTCGATCCCGTCATGTTTGATCAACTGTTGTTCGACCTGGAAGACGATCCGTCGGTGCCCGGAGATGATCGATTCGCGCTGGTAACGGGCAACTTCGGCGCCGCGGCTCTGCCTCCGTTCCAGAATCCCGACAATCGGTTCGACGTCGATCGAGATAACGAGGTCGGAGTTCGTGATGTTCTGGCGCTCATCAACGAGATCAATGGTCGCATCATCAGCATGCCCGACGGTACGCTTCCCGACCCGCCGCCAGACCCCATCGTCCTTTACATTGACGTCAACGGCGACAACCTTTTTACGCAGGCGGATGTCGACGACCTCTTCGAGGAAATTGGGCAGATCGACTTTGGCGACGCGCCGACGCCGCACAATCTGGCTTTGCAGCGAGCTATCCAACTTTGCGCACCGACGACGGGGCGCGGCACATTCGCAGCGAACTATTTCTGGGAGCGGGACTCAGCGATGAGGCCGATGGTCAGCCCGATGCCAATGCCAATATCGACAGTTTCGATGACGGGATCGTGTTCCTGTCTGAGATTTCGACAACCAGTACCACGGGCATGTTGGAGATCACCGCTAGCCAGTCCGGCAAGGTCGACGCCTGGATCGATTTCAACCGCGACGGTGATTGGAGTGATCTGGGCGAACAGATTCTCGATGACCTGGACGTCACCGCAGGTACAACCGCCCATTCATTTGTGGTGGCGGAATCCGTTCTTGCAGGTGCAACTTTTGCCAGGTTCCGTTTGAGCTCCGATGGCGTCGCCGGTCCCACCGGGAGAGCCTCCGATGGCGAAGTCGAAGACTATCGCATCACCATCACCGAGATCATCGGTGATCCGCGCAATCCAGTCGTCAACATCAGTGGATCGGCAACGATCAAGAACGTCGGGGGCAATGTCGTCATCACCGACGGGAGTGGGGAAGTTTTCAATCAACCACTCACGGAGCTCGATACGCTCACGGTGCTTGGTGGCGCGGGTGACGATACCGTGACCTACGACCATGGCGGCGGGAGCATTGTTCCCACGCTCGGACTGGAAGTCGATGGCGGCGACGGTTCCAACAAGTTGGTTGTGGTAGGAGGGGTCCAGATCGATGCAACATCCGGTGCGTCAGTTTCCCTGCTGAATCTTCAACGCCTTGACCTGACCGCTGAAGACCCCTCGTCGATTCGAATTGATTCGGACGTTGCCAGCGGGCTCGCTGTGGGAAGCGAGTCGATCCTGTACTCGGCAAACACCGACGACAAGCTCGACTTTGCGGATGCGGCTGACTGGAGGATGGGCGACCCGATCGTCGATGGCAACCTATTTCTGCTGACCGTGGTTCATCAGGTAACGGGGAAACAAATCGTGGCCGAAGTCCCCAACTCGTTCAGCAACTTGATTGATCCGAGCGATGTCAATAATGACGGAATGGTGTCCGCCAGCGACGCCCTGGCAATTATCAATGAGTTGGTCCGACACAGATTTTCTCTTGCGGAAGTTGGCACCGTGGTTGACCCCACGACCCTGGCCATTTGGCCGAACGTCTATGGCGACCAGAGTCAAGACGACCTGGTGACCGCGCTCGATGCCCTCCGTGTGATCAACGACCTGGCCCGCCGTCTTCGTCAGGAGGGTGAGCTGATCCTACCCATCACCGTTTCCAGCAAGGTCCATCCGACTCCGATCGCGAAGGACGGTTCATCCGCCGAGGTGCGCGAAACAACTTCAGCGAAAGCAAGTTCTTTTCCCGAGCCTGCGAGTTCGTCCGTCAGGAAGCGGCTCGACAAGACTCAAAATTCTGAAGCTGATGAGTCGGAAGATCGATCGGCGACAGAGCCCGCCGCCGTCGACGCTTTGCTGTCGACGCGGCACCCTATGTCGTAGCCCAAGTCTCCGACCCGTACGATGGACTTCCAAGTCCGTCGCCTCCTCTATTCCCTCGACGGTCGACAGACCCAACCCGTACGATGGACTTCCAAGTCCGTCGCCTCCTCTAATCTTTCGACGGTCGACGGACCCGACCCGTACGATGGACTTCCAAGTCCGTCGCCTCCTCTATTCCCTCGACGGTCGACAGACCCGACCCGTACGATGGACTTCCAAGTCCGTCGCCTCCTCTAATCTTTCGACCGCCGACGGACCCGACTCGTACGATGGACTTCCAAGTCCGTCGCCTCCTCTATTCCCTCGACGGTCGACAGACCCGACCCGTACGATGGACTTCCAAGTCCGTCGCCTCCTCTAATCTTTCGACCGCCGACGGACCCGACTCGTACGATGGACTTCCAAGTCCGTCGCCTCCTCTAATCTTTCGACCGCCGACGGACCCGACCCGTACGATGGACTTCCAAGTCCGTCGCCTCCTCTATTCCCTCGACGGTCGACAGACCCGACCCGTACGATGGACTTCCAAGTCCGTCGCCTCCTCTAATCTTTCGACCGCCGACGGACCCGACTCGTACGATGGACTTCCAAGTCCGTCGCCTCCCCTATTCCCTCGACGGTCGACGGACTTGGAAGTCCATCGTACGGCACCGAATTGCGAGTGCGACCCTTGTGCTAATTCTCGAACTCGACGACTTGTAGGTCCTCTCGCGACTCCGCCAACTCATCGATCACGTCGAAACCGATGCTCGTGTTGGCGACATTGAGAACCTTGAGTTTGGGAAGGGTCCCCAAGCGACGAAAGCTGTCATCACTCAATTGCGTGCCGGCGACGTTCAGTTTCTCAAGACTTTCCAGCTTCATCAGGGCATCGCAAGATGCATCGGTCACTCGGGTTGCCTTGAGATCGAGTTCGCGAAGCTTGCTAAGTCCACTCAACGCTTCAATCACCGAATCATCCGCTTTCGTCTCCCAAAGGGTGAGAACTTGAAGCTCGGGCATCTGCCCGAATTTTTGCATTCCGTCCGGTGTGACCAAACGGCATTCACTGATGTCCAGGTAATTCATCTTTTTCAGGCCAGCGAGCACGGCGATGCCTTCGTCGTCGAGCGACGAGTCACGTAGCTCAGCACGTTCCATGTTGGCGGCACCTTCGATGTTCTTGAGTCCCTGACCGGTTACGTCGGTACCGCGAATCCGCAGGCGTTTGAGATTCGGCATGCCGCTGAACACTTCCATCCCTTGATCGCTGATCTTGGTGTAGTCGAGTTGAATCGATTCCAGCGTCTTCGTCGGCTGGAGCGCGAGCAACCCCTTGTCGGAAAGGGAAGTGCAATAATTCAGGTTCAGCGATTTCAGGGGCAGGCCAGCGAGCGCGCCGATCCCCGCATCGGTCACGTTCGTCTTTTCAAGTTGCACGTCCACGAGGCGTTCCAGACCCTTGAGATGTTCGAGCCCACCGTCACCCACGTTGGTATTGCGAAGATCCAGCGCGCGAAGCTTCTTCAGGTTGGCAAGGTTGGCCATGCCGTCGTTTGAGATGCTGGTCCTTCGCAAGGCGACGACTTCCAAACTTGGAAGCTTGCCCAAAACGGCGATGGTCGGATCACCGATGGCCGAATCCGATAGATCGATTCGTTGCAGCTTGGTCAGATGGCTAAGGGCTTCCATTCCGTCGTCGGTCAGCCCTGGGCCTCCAAATCGGGCGACACGCACGTTGGGAACGCCGGCAAGGTTCGGCAGCTGATCGGCCAAGGAGGTATCGCTTGCCACCACCAACTCACTGACCACACCATCGGAGTTCTTGGTCAGAGAGAAGCCAGCTTTCTCCAGGGCCGCCACCTTCTCGGGGTCGTCGGGAGTGACCAGTTCCTTGACGACCGTGGGTTCACTGGTATTGGACGGCGCCGTTGCGACGGGTGCCGATTCCCGTTTGCAACCCGTTGCAATGGGAACCAACAAAGAAAGGAGAATCAGAAGGCGAGAAGGAAGCATGGTTCGATTCATTCCGAGGGGAACAGAGGTGGGGCAGAGCGAGTGTCCGTCAATTCCACGGAACAACCCAAAGCAGGGTCGTCGCGGAGGGAGCAACTTCACTGATTTTTCGAGCTCGGCAGGGAGACTGGCTTCTCCCCAGGGGGGGCAGGAAACACAGCTCGCGGCAGGACTCATTAAACTAAACATTCGGCGGCTCGCTGGCAACGAACAAGGCTGGCACACGGGTGCTGGATCGGCTCTGACCGGCCAATGATTGTTCGCTAGGACTTCCCTTGTTATCGTGTGAGGGCAATTCGAGCCACCTTATCGGACTCAATACTCCTAGCTAACTCAAAATCTGACTTGAGGAAAACATGACGAGAAAGACTTCACGACGTTCGTTCATTCGGCAGTCGGCAGCGATCACTGCCGGCGTCGGATATTGGGCTGGAACCAGCCCGCTGCTTCGAGCCCAATCCGCGCTGCAATCTCCTGCCGCCGCCTGCGTTGGCGTCGGAGGCAAAGGGGGCAGCGATACGAGTCACATTGGCGAACAGGGAGTCGCGATCGTTGGTCTTTGTGACGTGGACGGCCAGACCTTGAGCAAGAAGGGACGTGAATTCCCCGACGCCAAGCAGTTCCAAGATTTTCGCGAGATGCTCGACCAGCTTGGCGACAAGGTTGACATCGTGACCGTCAGCACGCCTGACCACTCGCACGCAGCGGCGGCTGTCCGCGCGATGAGATTGAAAAAGCATGTTTACTGTCAGAAGCCCCTGACCTGGTCGATCCGCGAAGCCCGTTTGATGCGCGAGACCGCCGAGGAAATGGGAGTGGTCACCCAAATGGGCAATCAAGGAACTTCCGAGAACGGTCTCCGCGAAGCGGTCGAAGTGATTCGCAGCGGCGCAATTGGTGACGTGGAATCGGTTCACATCTGGTCGAACCGACCGATTTGGCCACAGGGCATTGGGCGACCTGAAGGCGAGGATCCAATTCCAGAGGACCTCAACTGGGATGCTTGGATCGGACCAGCACCGATGCGGCCCTACAAGGATGGCGTTTATCATTCGTTCAAATGGCGCGGCTGGGTCGACTTCGGCACTGGCGCCCTTGGCGACATGGCCTGTCACACCACCAACATGCCGGTGATGGCACTCAAGCTTTGGGATCCAGTCGCTGTGACCGCGGTGAAGAATCCTGGCATCTTCGAAGGCGAGACCTACCCAGGCAGCTCGGAGCTGATGTTCGAGTTTCCGGAGCGAGAGGGGCTGGCCGCCTGCAATTTCCATTGGTACGACGGCGGTAATCTGCCTTCGGACGAAGTCTTGAACCGACTCCCTGCTTCCTTCCTCAAGCGAATTGCCGAGCAACGCGAGGGGGGCAGGAAGACAAGTGGTGCGGTTGTCGTTGGCTCGAAAGGATTGCTCTTTTCACCCGACGATTACGGCGCGAAGTACTTCCTCCTGCCCGAAGAGGATTTCGTCGACTACCAGCCACCGACGCAGACGTTGCCACGAATTCCATTCGAAGGGGGCGGTGACCAACGACAAAAGTGGGAATTCGTCGCCTCGGTCAAGGGCGAGTACGAGCCTGGCACGATGTCCAACTTCGGCTACGCTGGCCGCCTGACCGAGACCATCTTGGTTGGCAATCTGGCCATGCGAGCAGGCGAAGGTCAACGCATCGAATGGGATGCCAAGACGATGACCAGCCCAAATGTGCCTGACGTGGATCAGTACACCTTCCGCGAGTACCGCAGCGGCTGGGAACTGTAAAACCAACCGAGGACTCGGGGCGAACCTGGCCTCGTAAGCAACGCCACGAAGACCCGATGGGCCTTGAACCAAATACCGGTTCCAGCCCTTCGGGTTTTTTCATTTCGAGTCAACTCGTCTAGCTGGAAAAGGGGTCAGGCCCCAATCGCCGGCCCCAATAGCCGCAAGCGGCCCGGAGGGTGCTTCGCCGGCTGGAAAAGGGGTCAGGCCCCAATAGCCGCAAGCGGCCCGGAGGGTGCTTCGCACTATTGGGGCCTGACCCCTTTTCCAGCCGGCGCGAACTCTTGCTTGAATCTCGCGAAGCAAGCTTGCGGCGATGGGCACTTTGAAAGTGTCCAAGAACACGCACCAACAAGATGCCAGGTCGCCGAGATGTCGAAGAGAGTTTCCCACAGCCTTCTGGATCCCTTGATCGGACCGAGGCTCAAAGCGTTGTACCCACATCTCCACATTCCGCAGTGGTTTCCGCCGGAGGGAATTGTCCTGCTCGGACACGCCTTTGCAATCCTTGGCGCGGTGGGCTTTGGCCTCTCCACACGCTTCTGGTGGGGCGGTCTGCTGGCCGCGGTCGGCGTGATTGGCAACCACACGGCTGACTGCGTCGACGGCACCCATGCGCGAGCCACGGGACAGTGTCGAAATGGAGGTGAGCTGCTCGATCATTTCACCGATCCACTCTCGTTCGCGTACTGGCTCGTTGGCATCGGTGTCGCCGCCAGCAGCATCGAACTCGCTCTCGTCGCCGTGATCTGTCTCTTTGCGATTGCCATCCTCACCAACATCAAAGCGAAACTGATGGGCGAGTTCACGCTGGCCAGTTTTGGTCCGACGGAGTTCAAGACGGTCCTGGTTTTGACGGGACTGGCCCTGATGGGTCTCTTTTTCGTCGATCCAGCATTCGCGCCGAGGTTCGCATTCGTTGCGATCAGTGCATTGGTGGCGTTTGGCCTGATCCAAATTCCGATTCAGTTGGTGGGAGCGGTGCGTGACGTCAATCACCATGGCGGTGCACCCGACCAAAGCGAGTGGGTCACGCGGACCAACGCAGGAGACTCGTGAATTCTTCGACGTGGGACTTTCTACCGTAGCCGAGTCTCTCCCAGACTCGTAATCAACGCAGCAACGCGACCAATGTCCGGCTTGGAAATGCGGAGCTACGATGGCGCGTCAATCGATCCGCAGAGGTCGCTTCGCTTCGTCTCGCGATACGACCTGGCCGATCGAAAAGGGAACGGGCAAACCCAAGGAGCTTGCCGCTTCCATGAGTTGAGTCTCCACTCCTTCCGGTACTCCGAGCAGCAGACCACCACACGTTTGCGGATCGAAAATCAAGTCGTACTCGGGTGCCTGGCGACAGCGATCACTTGCTTCGATCTTGGACTCCATTCTGCGATTGGCGGGGGTCAAGGTGCTGCGAATTCCATCGTTGACAGCTTGGGCGGCACCAGGCAGCTGGGGAATCGCGTCGAGACGAACCTCGGCCGCCACTTCGCTCGCATCGAGCATCTCCAGCAGGTGGCCAGCCAAACCGAAGCCGGTGATATCGGTTCCCGCGGTGATTCCGCATTCACTTGCAATTGTCGCCCAGAGATGCTGCCGTTGAAGCATCGTGCTGACAAGCTGTTGATAATCCGCCGCGCGACACTCGCAGCGCATGTGGGCCGCCAACAGGACACCGATTCCAATCGGTTTCGTCAAGATCAGGCGATCGCCAACTCGAAGGTTGCCCTTGCGAACGAGCGTGCGGCCCGCGGAGTTGCCAATGACCGTGAAGCCCAGTTCCATGCGCGGTCCGACAATCGTGTGTCCTCCCACGATCGACGCCCCCATCGCTGCGAATTCCAATCGCGCACCTGCCAGCAGATCGGAGAGCACTCGACGCTGAGACTCGGCATCACCTGGGGGAAGCACAACGTTCGCTAGCGCCGCGGAAGGAATCCCAGCCGATGCAATGACATCGCTGGCGCTATGAAGCGCCGCCACCCGTCCCGCCATGAACGCATCTTGAAAGGGTGACGAAAAGAAATCGGTTGACGCAATCAACAACCCCCTTTCGCTCGACCCAATCTCAGCCGCATCTTCGTAATTCTTACCCTTCGTGTTATCGAGGGCCGAACCAAGCACCTCGGGTCCCAGCTTGCAGCCGCAACCGCGACACTGCTGATCCAAGCCATCGCCATCCGACGCGTGACCAGTTCCCATCGACATGCCAGGCTCGATCCGAAACATGTCCATGAATTTGGAATCGATGTGATGCTTCAATCGGGTTACCCAGCGTCCAGAGAACGCAAGCTTCTTCCATTGGCCGACAGCCCTGCCGTCACCGAGGTTGATCAGCTTCATGAACGATCGCTGCGGTCGGTACTCTTCGAGAGGTTTTCCCGCCAGGTAGCGATGCATGTTCTGCCAAAGTACCGGACTCTGACGGACCGCGTAGACACCGGCTTTGGGAAGTGGCTCGCCACGAATGCTGCCGGAGTCGCCGACGGCAAAGACGCCATCCATGCTGGTCGATTGCAGCACCCGATCCGTTTCCAGAAAACCTCGCGTGTCCAAGGCAAGGCCCAACTGCCCCAACAGAGGAGGGGCGGACGCGCCCGTCGCCCAGATCACGAGATCGACGTCGATTCGCGTACCATCCTCGACCACGATCGCGTCAGGCAAAACCTGACTCACCGCGGTACTCATCGTCACCGAGATCCCCCGACGACAAAGTTCATCGGTCAACAAACGACGCGTTCGACGCTCGAGATCGGGAACCAAATTGTCGCTGCGGGTGATCATCCTCAGCTGACATGGCAGGTCGGTCACCGAGGCGAGGAACGGAGGAAGACAAAATGCAATCTCCATTCCCGCCACCCCGCTCCCCACAATCACGACCTTGAAGGCGCTCGGTTTTGCCGTGGCCACACGCGACTCGATCGTCGATCGCAAACGTTGCAGGAACGTCTGCATCGGTTTGATGCGGACGAAGGCCTCGCTCTCGACATGAACATCGTTGACCGCCGGGATCGAGCCGATTCCGATCGACAGGAAATCGAAAGGAATGTTGGGTCGGTTCTCAAACCGCAGCTCGCGCCTGGCATGATCCAACCCGATGACCGGATCCGTGATCAATCGGGCGGATGACGACGCGCACAACCGTACCAGATCAAGTTCCATCGCCTCCTTGGGAAACTGTCCTGCTAACACCGCCGGCAGCATTCCCGAATAGGTCACGACGGGAAAATTGGAAATGCAAGTCAAGTCGGTATCGGGAGGCGCATGCATCCGCCACATCCGCAGCACGTGAGCATTGGTATGTCCCACGCCAAGTAGCACCACGTGACGTCGACTCAGCCGCTCGATCATCCGCCTGATTTCCTGACGCTTGGGCTATCCATGACCTGACACAGACGATCTGCCAAGAGGGAACATTGCGAATCCCAAACGGTGCGCAGATCGAGAAGCAACGCGTCGTCATGAATGCGGGGCTGAATGGCCGGTTGCCCGCTGCGGAGCAACTCTGCAACCAGGTTGGGATGGGGATGCTCGATCCGTAGCCCGAAACTGGGCATCTCCCGATCCGGTACCGAGCCCCCACCGGTTTGCGATTGACAGGCCACAATCTCGACCTGTGTGTGGCTGCCGATCATTCCAGCAACACGAACGCAGCGATCACGAATCTCATCCGGAGTCGCCCCGAGCATGGCCAGTACGGGCAATTTGACGGAGGCGTCTCCCGATAAGTGAATTTCAGCGGTCGCCTCAAGTGCTGCCATCGTCAATTTGTCGACGCGAAGCGCACGCATCCATGGAGTGCGACGCAGCTTCTCGATCCATCGTCGACGCCCGATGACAATTCCAGCTTGAGGACCACCAAATAGCTTGTCGCCACTGAACAGAGTTAGATCGGCGCCAGCTTGAACGCTCTCCAGGATTGACGGCTCATCCAGCTGCAGCCCGGAACGACCGCCCATCCAGCCACTTCCCAGGTCGTCAATCACAGGCAGTTCAACTGGCCGGCGGATCGTCACCATTTCGGCAATGGTGGGCTCGGTCACAAAACCAGAAATGCGAAAGTTGCTGTGGTGCACGCGAAGGATGGCGCCGGTCTGCTCATTCAGTGCGGATTCGTAATCGCGAAGATACGTGCGATTGGTCGTTCCCACCTCGCGCAGTACCACGCCGGCCGAGCGAAACACGTCGGGGAGCCGAAAGCCGCCGCCGATCTCGACGAGCTGGCCTCTCGCGACCACCACTTCTCTTGCCGCCGCGACCGTTTGCAGTACCAGAAGCGTTGCCGCAGCACAGTTGTTGACGACGATCGCGTCCTCGGCACCGGTCAATTGTTGCAACAGACGCGAAACACGTTCGCCGCGTTGATTGCGTTTGCCCGTGTGTAGATCGAGCTCGACATTGCTATAGCCCGCTGCAGCCACAACCCTATCGATTGCCTCTTGGGCAAGGGGCGCGCGGCCGAGATTCGTGTGCAAGACAATGCCTGTCGCGTTGATCACCTCCTGCATCGAGGTTCCCGACTCACGCGACTGTCGCCGCCGAACCTCCGCGACGATCCATGCTCGACGATCCTCCCCCGGGGACTCCACCGAATCAGTGAGGAGTTGCTGACGGCACGACTCCACGGCAGCGCGGATCCAGTCGGTGACAATCGGCTGGGGAAAGTGCTGCCGAAGATCGGCGAGTTCGGGATCACGTATCAGGTCATCAATCGCAGGAAGCGATCGAAGCCATTGAGCTTTACTCAATTCTCTGCTCCTTTCCCATCATTCTGGTAGTCGCCAGGGAGCACGACCGCCTCACGCTCCAAGACCTGCGCAAGCGATCCTCCTGGGACACGCATGTCCTGCTGACGAGTGGTCAAGTCGCTGCGGTCACAATACTCAAGCATGGGGATGGCGTACTTGCGAGTGACCTTCCAGCCATCTCGAATCTGGGCGACTGACAATTCTGGTGAAACCTCAAACATCTTCTGCAATTCACCAAGCATGACCATCCATGCATCCTGGGCGATGAAGAATCCATTCCCAAGATCGACCAGGACCCGCTGCTGTGTTGCGAAGCGAATCAGCGAGCTGACCGCATCCGCCGACGTCTGCAATTGTTGCGCGAGTTCCTTCACGGTCGGTGGCGTTCTTGATCCCTGGAACAGCGCGAGGATCTCCTCCATTCTAGCCCGTTGCTTCTTGGTCAGGATCGTCTCTTCCGAGGCGATCGCCA
Source organism: Pirellulaceae bacterium (assembly GCA_963767665.1). Classification (GTDB taxonomy): domain Bacteria; phylum Planctomycetota; class Planctomycetia; order Pirellulales; family Pirellulaceae; genus Rubripirellula. The sequence goes on along the minus strand of CAVYFC010000019.1, from coordinate 743,158 downwards.
CCATGCGATTGACACGAACCAGCTCGCCCTTGTTGATGAGCTGCTCAAGGGCATAGCGTCCCACGATCGATGATCCAGCCGATCGAATGCGACGAATCACCGCTTCCTCATCCAACCAGGCATCGTCACCCGACTCCGCGTGCTGGGCGAGCACTTTGCAAACATACTTGCTCACTCGATCGATGGTCGCTTTGGAAACAAGCCTTCCTTCGATCAATGTGGCACGGCCTGCGTCGACGCACTGTTTGATCAGGTCATCCGTGTCCTCCGACGGGACAGCCAGTTGCGACTCGACCCATGTCGGGTCGAGGATCAGCTCATGACGAAAATCAACCCAGGCCGCCAGTCGGCTGACGGGATCACTCCCGTCGATGGCTCGACCGAGCTCCAGGAGCGTGGCTGTCGTTCGTTCGGAAGGATCCACACTCGCCAGGATACGTCCACCGGCAAACGATCCAACCGGATAGGGACGACGGAAAAGAAAGGGCTGCAGGTAATTGGTCACGATCGCCTCGTCCGTATCGATCACCACGATCGCCTCGTCCCCCGGAAGAAGTCGTTTGACGCCGATCACACGCGCCGCGCAGGATGTCGTCGCAGCATGCATCTGAACGATGGCAGGGCAGCGTAGTTCCGACGGTCTCACGAAACATCTTGAGGCGGGCCACCATGCGTCGTGTCGGACGATACGAATTTTCCGCGACCAACTCATCACCACGCTCGATCTCCGTCGCCGAACCACCAGCCAGATTGATCGCGGTTCGCAAACCGGCTTGCGATGATTCGACCGACTCTCCGTGAACTTCCAGACCGCGCACGCGAACGATTTGACCGCTGCGTGAGAGCTGCAGATGGTCGCCGACCCTCACGTTGCCATTCCAAGGGGTCCCGGCAACCACACACCCGCGTCCTTCGATGGTGAAGACACGATCAATCGGCATGCGAAAGCTTCCCACGACAGTCCGTCCGTTCGCCCTCGCATGCTGTTTGAGCAGCGTCTTGAGCTCATCGAGACCTTCACCAGTTACCGTGGAAACCGCCACCTTGGGAATTTCCTGAAACCCATAGTCGGCAAGAAAGAGATCGACTTCCTCACTCAGCTCGTTGCGTTGGGCGACGCCTGCCAGATCGCAGCGTGACATCGCCACGATCAACTTCGAAACGCCCAACGATTGCAGCATGGCGGCGTGCTCGAGCGTCTGTGCCTGAATTCCCTGATCGCAGGCGACGACCAACAAACCGACGTCCACCGCCGAAACCCCCGCGAGCAAATTGCCGATGTACTTCTGGTGCCCCGGCGCGTCAATCAAGGCGAATCGATGCTCGCCATCCTGAAAGAAGCGAAGCCGAGATCGATCGTGATGCCGCGCCGTTTCTCTTCGGGGTGCGTGTCGGTATCAACTCCAGTGAGCGCAGCGACAAGCGATGTCTTTCCATGGTCGATATGTCCGATGACGCCGACAATGGTGTAACTCATGAAGCGATCGCAGATGCAAACAACGGGCAGATCCTGGCCAGAGCCTCATCTTCACCCATCGCTCACTCGATGGCTACGTCGCTGGTTTGTCGGCAGGACCGATTTTCTAAGGTTGCAAAGCTTTCTCGCCTCACAACGGGGGGATCGTAATCTTTTATGATGAGGCTTTCTCAATCGTCATTCTGTAGCGGGCTTGGGTGGTCAATCGATGGTCGAAAACAGCTCCAACCATGGATCGCGTTTGACTTACTGGATCTGTGCAGCGATCGTGCTTGCCATCGTGGTCGCCTTGACGATGCCGCAGCTCGCCCAAAGTGTGGAAGTCGGCGGCGAGCTGTTCCTGCGACTGCTCAAAATGATCGTCGTGCCGTTGGTTTTCACGTCGGTCCTGTGTGGGGTGCTCGGCCTGGGCGACGTGCGCAAGTTGGGAAGGCCCGGTGCGGCGGCCATTGGCTACTACCTCTGCACCACGATTGCTGGCAGTGATCATCGGATTCGCCGGTCGTCAACGTGATTCGTCCTGGCGAAGGGGCCGTCGATCCGGACGTGCTCGCACAGTACTCCGCAATCGGATGTCGGGTCACCCAAGGAAACGATGATCCAATCGCTGCAGGAACTGACGGGGCTGTCGCGAGACCAGGTCAGTGACGTGTTTGATGACCTTCCCAGCGGCGAGGCCAAAACACCCAGCATCGGGATGATCTTCAAAAACCTGCTGCTGATGCTCGTCTCCGATAACCTGCTCGTTTCGGCAGCCGACACGCAACTGCTGCCGATCATCGTGTTTGCCATTCTGTTCGGAGCAATGCTGACCACGATGCATGGCCAGGTGACCACGATCACCGCTTTCGTCGAGCAATCAAACGCAGCGCTGATGAAGTTTGTGATGATGCTGATGAACATTGCTCCGATCGGCATCTTTTGCCTGGTCGCCGCACGGTTTGGCAAGGCGGTCGCAGACGAGCGATTCGGTGAGGAACTGTCTCAGATCGGATGGTACTTCGCGACCGTTATCGTTGGCCTGGCCATCCATGCGCTGATCGCCCTGCCGTTGATCTATTGGTGGGTGCGACGTGAGAACCCGTATCGGTACTTGTTTCAGATGTCCAAGGCATTGTTGACGGCCTTCTCGACGGCCAGTTCTTCGGCGACCCTGCCGGTCACGATGGAGTGCGCCGAAGAAGCAGGGGTCTCCAAACGATCCACCGAGTTTGTGATCCCGCTTGGGGCGACGATCAACATGGACGGCACCGCACTCTACGAGGCGGCAGCGGCGATCTTCATCGCCCAGGCGATCGGATTCGAATTGACCTTTGCCGACCAGGTCGTGATCGCGGTCACCGCCACGTTGGCCGCGATCGGCGCCGCGGGAATTCCCGAGGCGGGGCTGGTGACGATGCTCATCGTGCTCCACGCCGTCGGATTGCCGGTCGAGTACGTCGGCTTGATCCTGACCGTCGACTGGCTGCTGGATCGCTTTCGAACCGCCGTCAATGTCTTCGGCGATAGTGTCGGCGCCGCCGTGGTCGATTCTGTGATGCCCAACGCCAGGCCAGAGCAAGCTTGACGTTGATGTCGCCTTGGCGATGCGTTTCCAGGGCGGACTTTTCCGCAGGTGACTTTTCCTCGACCGCTTGTTCCAGCACGAGATTTGGGCGGATCTGGGCTGCAGCGAGAATGGCAAACAGCCTGGAGGGATGAGAGGCGAGTGGTGGGCCAACGGGGGTGAGCCGGAGCCCCGAATGACCGTTTTTTTTGCTCGGCGTTGGCGGGACTCCGTTGACGGGGCTGATGCGATGGCTAGACTGAACGTTATTGAGAATCGATTTCATTAAGCATCGTCCGGGACAAGCATTGTGCGAAAAGAAACGATTTTGAACGTGTTTCCCTCGGATGACGAGCTTCAGCGGCTGGTGATCGCGGTGGAGCAGTGAGCAGGATGGTCGAGCCGTTTGGTCCTTCGTCAGGAGAGTTTTTCCGAGGACGTGGGCTGGTTCGTGCAGAGCCGAATCGCCGTGGAGCCCGAGCAGATTGCGGGACTGAAAATGTCGCTGACCGGTCAGGCGATCGAAGGAGATCCAACCTTCATGCTCGCGCGTGTCCCCCAAGCTCCGGCGATCCTCCGCTTCGATCGTGCCGCAGCCAGCCAGGTCGGCTGAACGATCGTCAGCCGAGTTTCATTGACCGCTTCGGGAAAATCATGTGGCCTGCCGCAGATCCGCATTTCCAAGGCGGACACCAGCAGCTTCGCTGCGTCGTAACGTAGGTCCGCATTTCCAAGGCGGACACCCGCAGCTTCGCTGCGTTGTCTTTCGAGTCTCGGCGAGACTCGCCTACGTAGCGACGGACCGGCAACTAACCGGTTTTTGCGGCCGATGACTTCCCGGCTGCACGCCTACCGAGTCGCGAAGCAACTTGGTGTACTCGTCGACGCCCTCCTGCTCTTCCTTCAGGATGTCCTCGAGGAAGACGACGAGTGCTTTGTTGCCTTCAGCCATGTCGATTGCCTTGCTGTACATCTCGACCGCTTTGGATTCGAAGGCGAGGCTGAACTGCAGGACTTCGTTCAGATCGCGGGACTGCTTGATTTCATTTCGAGTGGCGACGGGCACGCCGCCGAGAGCCACGATCTTGTCGCCGACCAATTGGGCATGACCAAAGGATTCCTTGGCGTCGTCCAAGAACTTTTCAGAGTAGACTTCCCGCCACACGCCTTCGACGATGAATCCAGCCTGCGCGTACTGCGCCACGCCTGTCCACTCGTGCTTGAGGATTTCATTCAGATGATCGATGATCGGTTGGTTGCTCATATCTTCTCTCTCATAGGTGATTATCGGTTGGTGTCTCTGTTTTTATTGCTGGGCGAAGGCAAACAGCTTGGAACCTTACCGAGATCGGCGACTTTGTCAAACGGTCAATCCGTGCGACAATCGGATATCCAAATCCGTCGCGACTGAATCGCGTGACGATGGACTTCCAAGATCGCGTCGCAACTCGAGTCCGTACGATTGACTTCTCAAGTCCGTCGCAACTGAATCCGTACGATGGACTTCCGAGTCCGTCGCAACTAGCGAAATGGACGCCAGCTATCCGAATCAACGCGACTTCGATCTCCAGGCCGGGGCCAAAACCGAGCATCAACCAAGGCTTCGGGATCGAGGCTGCGGCAAAACGTTCCAGGATGAACAACATCGTTGCCGAGGACATGTTGCCGTGGTTGGCGAGAACCAGACCGAGAGATGCTCAGCGCTTCGGCATCGAGTTTCAAAGCGGTTTCGACGCGAGAAAGAATTCGCGAGCCACCAGGATGCACCGCCCAGCCGCCAATCGATTCGATCGATTCGCCCTAGCCGGCTAGCCAATCGCTGAGAAACGATTCCAAGTGCTGTTCGATCAGACCGGGCACCTGCGCCGAAAGCGTCATCAAGTAGCCGTGATCGCCGATCCGCCAAGTCATGGCATCGCGGCTGTCTGGGAATCAAGCAGGAACCGGTCGCCTCGACTCGTCCCAATTCCGCCCCCGATGCGAGCGACGCATCGGCTTCTTCGCCCGCGCGCCGTCCCGTGGCCGATCACCATTGCCGCCGCGCCATCGGCAAACAACGCGTTGCTGACGATCAAATCGGTGTCGTCTCCATATTGAAAATGCAAGCTGCAGAGTTCAACGCAACAAACCAAAACCTTGGCGTCCGGGTTGGCCGCGACCAAACCGCGCGCGGCGCGAAGACCATTGATCGCGGCGTGGCATCCCATGAAACCGACCTGGATTCGTTCGGTCGTTCGTGGCAGACCCAAGCGATCGATCAGGGCGATGTCGATTCCCGGGGCATTGAAGCCGGTGCAGGTCACGGTGATCAAATGGGTGATCTCGTCGGCAGCCAAACCGCTGGAAGCCAGGGCAGCGGCTGCAGCACGGTAGGCCAATTCCGGCGCCTCGGCTGCCATAGCGATCATTACGCCGCTTGGTCGATGGGCCCCGATCATTCCGATCGGACTGCAGGCGGATAGAATTCGTTGGTCGCCTCTTCGCCTGGCGTCTCGTCCAGCAACACGCTGCCTCGAGTATCGATGCCGGTCCGCCGGTAAAGCACGTTGACTTTGCGCTCATGCTCTGGATCGACGCACGAAGTCTGGGCCGCAAACTTCGCGCTGGTACTGACAGTCGACTTGGAACTGAGGGACACTCGTTCCGATCCCGATGATCGACGCAGTCGCCTCTTTTTTGCTATGGGTGCCTGTGCGGTGCTCATGCTTCGTCATCGTTTCGCGTGATGTGGGATGAAAAGATCGAGCGATTGTACGATCCTGGGGCCAAAACACGAACCGGTGGTCTGACCAAAGCAGAGAATGCGACGCAAATCTGGAAGACTCGAGCTCCTCCCACCTGTCAGAAACGGCAATCACCAACGAGCCACGAAGGGGAGCGGCCAGCCCACTGGCACTCCACCCCCCGTTCCGGTCGCCACAGCGTTTGCATTTTTCATGTGCGCTGATGGGAAAAGGGGTTAGCCGGAAAAGGGGTCAGGTACCAATAGTGCGAAGCACCCTTCGGGCCGCTTGCGGCTATTGGTAGCTGACCCCTTTTCCAGCTCCCGCCATGTGGGACAAAGTATACACCCGAGGAGAAGACCGACAGAACGACCCAGCTTCGCCAGGCTATCGCTCTTACCAAGACATCGCTGACTTCCATCCCGCCGGGCGACCTCGTCGATCGCCATCGCCGGACCGATTCGCGACGGGCTCGGAAGCCCATCGCAGGGCCCGTGCTCCGAAGGACGGCGACAATGCTTAAAGCCGGCTGGCAAGCTTCTTGCTCAACTCTGACCGCTGCTGGGCAATGTACTTCTTCATGGCGACGATGCGCGGACGGATCTCGGATTCAACGAAGTCGATCATCTCGCTGGAGGACTTCGCTTCGAGCTCGGGGATTGGGGCGGCAATCGCTGGGTCCAACACGAATTGTCCGGCGTCGGCAGCGTTGGCAAGGTATTCCTGGGCAACGAGCAGATGACGGCGAGACTCGACGGTATCGTAGCGGTACTGCTCAACCCCCATGGCAACCCGGTCTTTGGCAATTTCCTTTTCAATTTCTTTGATCTCGGCGGTCGGATTCTTCACCGGCTTGGTTCGCGCGGTGACACCCGGGTTGAAGTCCTTGTCCGGCGCTTCGGCGCGAATCATGTGCGACTTGGCCATCACGACGAATCCCAAGGTGATCAGGTCGTTCTGTTCCGCACTGCTCCATGGCTTGCCATCGCGAGAAGCATCTGCGGCCTCTTGAAAGAGGTCAGCCGCTTCGACGACCCCCGCCGTGCCATCGGTCATTGCGGCGGAAGCTGCCAACCGCAGCCAAGAAGAACACTTTTCAAAGGAGTCAGCAGCTTCTTCTGTGTTCGAGCTACCAATCAGTTCCTTGGCTTCGTTCAGCCGATCAAGCGCCTCATAACAAAGTGGCCAGTAGGCCGGCTTGGCGACGACCATCCAACCCCGCGTGTCATCGGGGCGTTGATCCCGGATGCGAGCCTTGAGTATCTGGCTCGGCTTGACGTCAGTTGCCACCTCGTCAGCCGACACCGGACCAATCAAAACACCACACAGAACCGCAGGAAGCACGCTGAACTTGAAAAACGACCGGTAGACATTCGACATCGCAGTGGGACCCTTCGAGTGACAAGGTAAATGTTGGGCAGGTTGCTTGAACCAACGATTTACGCATCTCGCGTGCCAACTTCGTGAGGAGCTCTCCGTTAAGTCGGCATTTGTCGCCCATCTAGAGCATTTTCAACAATCATGTGTCCTCCAAAAAAGGGGTCAGGTACCAATAGCCGCAAGCGGCCCTTCGGGTGCTTCGCACCATTGGTACCTGACCCCTTTTTTGGAAATGCCTACGTCAAAGATGAAAATGCTCTCGAGCCTCCATCTACTCCACGTGCGAGAAGCCTGCCGTTCTGTCAAAGCGAAGATGAAACTGGGACCGCCGATTGTCGGAAAGGTTTTTCTAGGCCAACCCAAAACCGACACAAAAAGTTACGCACCATTGGCAATAAAATTTCCGGAACTATTTTCGTTGTTGCCAAAGGCGGGTCTCGGCAAAGCCATGAAGGCAGAAGACGATGTTGCGCTACCGTAGCCGAGTCTCTCCGAGACTCCTTAGCAACACAGCGAAGCTGTGAGTGTCCGCCTTGGAAAGACGGACCCGCGGATTGCCCTCCAACGCTGATAAAAGCCCTCGCTTGACAGGGCTACTGAAACGTCGTGATCGTCTTTCGCTTGGTCACTGGATACCAGGCATCGATTGCTGCGGCCAGTTTCGCCACCACATCCGGATGCTGCCCCGCGAGATTCTCGGTTTCGTTGGGGTCGGCCAACAAATCAAAGAGCTGCGGACGTGGTTCGCTTCGAGGATGCGTGCTGGCGTAGCGATTGACCTCGCCATCGTAGGTCAGCAACAGCTTCCACTTGCCTTCAATGCACCACCGATAAAGCAAGGATGCCTGTGGATCCTCGACGTCGGCGATGTCATGAGCGAAGCTCTCGCCAAAGATCCGCTCTCGAGGAATCGGATCGCCGCTCTCGAGATTTGGCAGCAGGTTCAGACCGGGCAGCCCCTTGGGCGACGGGACGTCCGCCGCAGCCAGGATTGTCGGCATGAGGTCGATGCTGCTGATCACCTCCCCACGATCTGCCGGAGCGAGCCGCTGTGGCCAATGAAAGAAGATTGGTGTCCGTACGCCACCCTCAAAGGGCGTCTGTTTCGATCGGGGTGCATAGCCGCTTCCGTCGGGGTCCTGAACCCAGCCATTATCGGTGACATAGACGATCAGCGTATTCTCGCCGACACCCTTTTGGTCGAGCATGCCAACGAGTTCCCCACAGGTCTCGTCGAACCACTCGCACATCGCGTAGTACTTGGCCACCGACAGCGACCGGTCCCCCGTCCGATACTTCTTCAGCAATCGTTCCGGCGGATTGTGGGGTGAATGAGGCAGGAACGGGGCATACCACAAAAAGAACGGCTTCTTTTCAGCGACCGCTTCATCCAAGAAGGTCGCAATCGGTTTCAGCCCTTCGCGACCGATCTTCAGACCATCATCTCCGTGCCGACCACCTTTTTCGGGAAAACCACGCGTCATGCCGTGAGTGAATCCGGCATTCTGGTAACTCCCCTCCCAGAGCTTGCCACTTTGATGACAAAGGTAGCCCTGCCGCTGGAGCAATTCGGGAAGCGTTTCGAAACGATCAAGGTAGGAGATCAGCTGGGCTCGGCGCTCGTGATAGAGGGGCGAGTCGGGCGCCGCGTACTTGGGAGACGGGTCGTTCCCCGTGATTCCATGCACGGACGCATAGTGCCCCGTCAACAGCGTGGCTAGCGAGGGTCGACAGAGCGCGGTGGGAACGTATCCACGACGAAACAAGACGCTTTCGCGAGCCAGCTTGTCGAGGTGCGGTGACTCAATCGCCTCGTGCCCCATGAAACCATAATCGTTCCAGGCCTGGTCGTCTGAAATGATCAGCACAACGTTGGGTGCACCCGCTTCCGCAGCCACCGCAGGTGGAGCCGGTTGAGTGAATGCGATCAGTCCAATCAGGACTGGGACAACGGAGAGAGGGCTCAATCGTGAAAGCATCTTGGTGAGTGTCCTCATCGGCTTGTTGGGGTGGGTGAAGGTCGTTCGCTCGAAAGGCGAATCTTACCAGCGTCAGACGTCGTCATCTTGGTCGAGCCACGTCAAATCAGCACCGATGTACCAGGTTGAGACGGCTTCATTGGGGCACTTCACGAAGTATTGCCATTCCGACCGGGGAAAGTCCCACGACAGTCGCGTGATCTGACCCTCGTGGACCGACTGTGGCAGAGTGACGCGAACCCGATCGTGAAGGACCAATTTGGGAAGTGGGATGTGATCCGGGTTCGGGTTGATCTTGCCGAGCAACTCAATCAGGGCTCGCCGGAAATTGTGCCACTGGGAATCGGTGTCGCCACTGATCGCTTCTTGCCGCGAGGTCCGATGCAACACCTTGATCGCCGCGGAATCACCTCCATCGTCGGGCACGAATGCATGGATCGAGATGTCTTCAGCAAGCAGTTGCACGTGTGGTCACCTCCAAGGAGCGGTTGGGAAGAGCTCAGTATACTCGCGGCGGGGTCCCAGCAACGATGATCGGTTCCCATTCCTCCCGTAGTCGAGTCTCTCCGAGACTCGTAGGAATTGCAGCAAAGCTGCAAATGTCCCCTTTGGAAAAGCGAACCCACAGTCGACCACGCGATGCTCTCACTCCATCGCCGTGATGACCACGTGATGAATGTCGCTTTCGGAGAGATCGCCCCACGACTTCATCTCTGTAAGTAGGCAAACAGATCTCGAATCTCCCGTTCATCGAGTGGTTCGAGCAGACCGTTGGGCATGACGGAAACCTCAGCGACCCTTCGTTGGGCGATTTCATCGACTGGAATCACCACCCGTTCGTTCGCATTGACAATCGTGAGCGTTTGTTCTGATTCGCTCTCGACCAGACCGGTTAGGACTCGACCATCCTCGGTTTGAACCATCTGCATGCGAAACTCTTTGGCGACCGATGCACTGGGGTCGATGATATTTTCCAGCATGTATTGAACGTTGGTTCGCTGGGCACCTGTCAGATCGGGTCCAACCTTGCCACCTTGGCCAAAGAACTGATGGCACGTGGCGCAGTGCTTTTGAAACAGGGCCTCGCCGCGTCCCAGATCAGCCTGAGCGAGCGTCTCGGAAGTCAGCACGCGGCGCAAGCTCTCAATCTGTCGTGCCTGGTCTCCGGGTGTCTCACGCACGTTCCCCCAGAGCCGGCCGAGACGCTCGGTCAGTGCCTCGTCGTCGAATGCCTTGAGTTGACGGGCGGTGAAGGCGGTTAGATCTGTGGGAGCGATCGTGCCCCCTTCCATGGCGTCGAGCAGCGCGGTTGCGCCATTGCGTCGTGAGGCCAGGGTCTGCAAGGCGATCTGCTTCTCCTGGTCTGACAATTCAGGGTACCGGGCGACGATCGCCGGGTGCTCTCCGTCGAGGTCGTAACGCGTCAGGCCTCGAATCGCCGCACCGCGAAGCTCTTGATCATCAAGCAAGTTGATCAAGGTCTCGCCGAACCCCTCGGTGGCTCGCTCAAACAATGCCTCCACAGCCTGCTTGCGAAACTCGGCCGGTGCGCTGGAGTTGACGGCGAGTTGCCGGAGGGAGGCAATCGCCTGCTGATCATCAAACGTCATCGCCAGCTGAATTCCCTGTCGGCGCAGCTCGGCGTTCTCACTCTGCTCGATCGCAGCATAGGCTTGCGGCCAATTCGTGGGCATCGATACATGACGCTGCCCCTCCAAACCTTCCAGAATGCCCGCGACCAGATCACGCGAAACCGCAGCCTGTTTCGCTTCGGCAAGGCTTGCCGCTAGCAGCGTCAGGCCTCGTGGAGCGTCCGAATGCGAGGCGATCCGGCGGGCCATGTTCTGGCGGACACGCGGGATTGCCGCTCGGCTCGCCAAACCAACGTACCGATCGAGGTCGTCCTCAATCAAAGGCTCGATTCCATACCAAATCATCAGTGGTAAGTTCGCATCGGAAGCGTCCTCCTTACGACTGGCAAGCGCTTCGGCAAGGTTCCAGCGTGAGTCGCCTTGGAGACGCTGAAGTGCGGACGCCAAGGAGAGCCGCACACGTGGTGAATCTCCTGTGGTTGCCAGACCGATCATCTTCTGGATCAGGCGATCCGAGGGCTGCCCCTCCTCGCAGACCAGTGTCACGGCCCAGCCACGGACGAACGGGTCGGCGTCGTCAAGCAAACGTGCCAAGGAGGCCTGATCCAAACCGCCGGTCACCTTCAATCCCCACAGGGCACGCAGCCGCTTTTCCGATCGCTTGTCACCATTCAGGATCTCCCACAGCGCCGTGTGAACCGCTGACATCTCCTCTCCTGCGGCAGCACGTTCTTGCAACAATCGCCTCGCGTGACGGACCCACCAATCGTTGTCATGCAGTTGCAGCGAAACGAGCTCTTCATTGCTCAACTTGGCAACATTGGGTCGATCCAGCTGTTGATCGAGGTAGGTGATGCGATAGATTCGTCCGGTATTTCGCCGAGTATCTTTGGTGCTATGACACTCACCCGTATCGGACCAATCACTCACATAGACCTCTCCGCCCGGCCCATAGGCAAGCGTCACCCCCATGAACCAGGGATCCTGGCTGCGCATCAGATCGCGTCCGTGCGAGGCCACGTAGCCCGAACCGCTTCGACGTAGCAAGTCTTGGTTGATGCGGCGACCGTGGATGTTGTTGGTAAATAGCTGGTTGCGATACTCGCTGGGAAAATTGTCGCCGAGATAAATCATCGTGCCACAGTGCGCATGGCCTCCGCCCGCGGAGTCCTCTTCGCTGCTCCCGATTCCCTGACGAACGTTGCTGAGGCCCACGAAGTGCAAATGATCGGCGATGGTATCGATCCGTTGGTAAGCGAATTGACTGCTCTCACGACCTCGCCATGGTTCGTAGTGGGCCCCTTGGATGACTTGGAACACGTGAGGATTGACACAATTGCAAATGAATGAGTCGCCGACATCATTCCAATCGACTCCCCAGGGGTTGGTCGTCCCATCGGCGAACGGTTCCCAGACATGCCGAAGGGGATGGTATCGCCAGACGCCCCCGTCAAATCTTCGCCGCATCGAATCCGCTTCGTCGGGCTTGCCGATCATCGACCAATTGGTCCGCCCGTGGGTTGCGTACAGCCAGCCATCGGGTCCCCAAGCAAAACCGTTGGCCATGTTGTGAGCGTTCTCGTGATTTCCAAATCCATCAAGCAAGACCTGAGGCTCGCCGTCGGGCACGTCGTCTCCATCGCGGTCGGCAATGAAGTACATGAAAGGAGGCGACATCACCCAGACGCCACCAAAACCGACTTCGATACCACTGACATAGTTCAGACCGTCATAGAACACCTTGCGCCGATCATGTCGCCCGTCCCCATCGCTATCTTCTAGGATGACGATTCGGTCTCCCGGTCGTGTCCCGTGGTGAGGATAGTTGTAGGCCTCGGCAACCCAGAGTCGTGCCCGATCATCGATGCAGAAACCGATCGGTTGCATGACATCCGGTTCACCGGCGAAGAGGGTGACCCGAAAACCCTCGGGAACGCGCATCGTTTGGGCAGCCTCTTCGGGTGCCAGGGGCGCTTCGGCTGTGTGGTAGACCGGCCTCTGGGCGTGACAGGTTGCGGCGACCGTCCACATCAAGAAGGCGAGCGACAGCACCAAGCAAAGCTGCCTCACGGCGAGGGGGAAGAACAACGGCGGCATCAGAAAACGCATCGTGGGATTGCCTCAAGAGAATTTCGGGCGATCGAGCGACCAGGGTCCAGTTAACAGGATACCGTCACCGCAAGACGGGATCATCATCGCGGGCGAATCACCTCGAGAAGCCTCTACGTAGCCGAGTCTCTCCGAGACTCGTAAGAAACGCAGCAAAGCTGCCAATGCCCCCCCTCCTTGGAAATACGGACCGACCGTTCGTCCCCTTCGCCGCATCACTGGGAAACGAAGCGCGTCCCCTCCGACGGCTTGTGACCACGAACGAAATCGGCTCCCGACATCTCCCGCTTTCCGGCCGGCTGCAAACGCACGACTTCGACCAGAGAGTCGGACGTGGCAACGACGAGTTTGGTGTCGTCCAGTTGATCGGAGTGCACGATTTGCCCAGCGAGGTGTGATCCCGAAGGCTCGTCCAGGATGCGAACTTGCTTGATCGCCAAGCGAACGGGCGGCTTCCCTTCGGCCATCGGCAGATGCGTGAAGGCGACGGGCCAGGGCTGCATCCCTCTCACGTGGCAATCGATCTCTCGCCCAGTTCGCTTCCAATCGATCTCGGCGTCGGACTTGCTCAAGCGGGGGGCTTTGGTGATTTGCGAAGGATCCTGCATCATGCCAAGAGCTTGCTGGCCATCCCACTTGGCAAGTCGATCAACCGCCTCGATCGTCGCCTCGACGCCAATTCTTGAGAGCCGCGTTTCGAGTTCACCGGCCGTCTCGTCATCACGAATCGGTGTGCTGCGAGTGGTGATCACAGGGCCGCCATCGAGTCGGGGCGTCATGTGGATGACCGACACACCCGTCACCGATTCGCCTCGCAACATCGCCCATTGGACCGGGGCCGCTCCACGGTACTTGGGCAGGAGCGATCCGTGCAAGTTGATGCCACCGAGTTCGGCCGTTTCCAAAGCAGCAGGCTTGAGGATCTGACCATAATCACAGACGACAAGCAGAGAGGGATGATGCTTTCGGACTTCTGCGATGGCATTTGTGGCATTGATACTATCTGGGTCGTAGATCGCCAGACCGTGAGAGTCGGCCCAGGCCCGGACCGGCGAGGGTGGCGGCCCCGAACGACTCTTGACCGGAGGCTGTGGGCGAGTCACCACGCATGCGATGGAGTGTCCGGCCACGCGGAGCGCCTCAAACGATGGCACCGCAAACGGGCCAGTCCCCATCAACACCAAACGCAGAGGTCGCATCAATCATCCTTCAACAAACGGTTTCGGCTTCCACGCTCGCGTACGTTCGCGCGAGAGACTCGATGGCCCCCAGATCTCAGCAATATTTGTCGTACCAGGAATCCAACCGGGCGATCAATTCCTGGTCCGCAGGAATTGCGCCTGATTCCTGTTTCGACCGGAACACCGTTTCCATTTCCGCGAGCCGCTCGTCGAGATCGCGTTTGGATTCTTCACTCAAGCGGTCAAAGAAGAGGACACCATTGAGATGATCGTTTTCGTGTTGCAGCACCCGGGCCAAGAAACCGTCGACGACTCGTTCGATCGGATTCCCACTGAGATCGAACGCACTGACGCGAATCGACTTGGGGCGTTTCACCTGTCCGTACAAACCTGGCAAGCTTAAACAACCTTCCTGGCCCGTCTCGCTTCCTTTTGGCATCTGCAATTCGGGATTGATCAGCACCAGTTCTTCGCCGTCGCCTCGTTCTCCGGACGGATTGGCGACGAAGATTCGCAGCGGCAAATCGACCTGATTGGCCGCCAGGCCGACCCCTTCGGCCTCGTACATCAGATCGAGCATTTGAGCGACGAGATCGCGAAGATCCTGATCCACGCGACGGATCGGCTTGCTCCGTACCCGCAAGGTGGGATGAGGATAGGGGATGATGCTCAGTTGCATGGTCAATCGGTGGGAGGAGAGAGCTTAGGCAGGGCTCCTTCCAGGATGACTCATCGAGCCAAAATTGGGCAGGGGGTCGTCGAATCTGAAATGGATACCAGTGGCGAGACGCTCGCGACCGCTAGACATCTATCGAGATTTTCACGACCATTTGGCCATGTCGAACCAACTCGCTCAGCAATTGTTCATCCAGGCACTCAGCCAGCTCGAGAAACTTGGTTGTCAGTCGACCACGATTGACGGCGCCCACGTTCTCGATGCAGGGGTCGCTCGCCGCGGAAGTCTCGAGCCGGGCTTGCTGCTGGCGACGGCTCTGCCTGGGCGATCGGGCGGTGGTTTCGCTACTGCCGGCCGATTTCGAGCGACTGTGCAAGTCACCAGGCGGTCTTCGTGCGAACCGATGATCCCCTCGTCGCCTGTTTGGGCTGCCAGTACGCGGGTTGGCCAGTGCAGAGCGACGATTTCTTTGCGATGGGAAGTGGCCCGATGCGCATGGTCCGCGGCCGCGAACAGGTGCTTGAAGCATTGCAGCTCGCACGAAAGCCGTCAGCCCATTTGCCGGGGTGCTTGAGGCCGATAAGCTGCCAACGCGATTCGGCCATCCGTCGCATCGCATCGCGAATGTGGAGTCGAGACCGAGTTGGTCCACTTGGCCATCGCACCGAGCACCTCGATCGCCGGAAGCCTGCAGGTGGTGGCAAGAAGTGTTGAGACGGCGATGCACAAACTGCATGAACTGCAGTTCGACGTGCGCATCGATCGTCTCGGCCACCGGGTATGCCCCGCTGCCTCCGCCGGCCAAACCGGGGGACACGGTTGAGGGAATTGGTCGGACCAACGATGCGATGCTCTACGGGGCGACGGTCGCGCTTGTGGGCCGACCATGACGACGAGGCCGATCGAAGTCCGTGATCGCCAACGTCCCCAGCAGTTCATCGGGCGACCATGGCCAACCGTTTGCCAAAGTATTCAAGCAATACGAATACGATTTCTACAAAGTGGATCCGCTGCTGTTCAGTCCCGCGGTCGTCACGATCCACAATTTGCGAAGCGGACGAACCTGGACCTCGGGTCGTGTTGAACCCGAGATCCTTACGCCAGTCGTTTCTTTCATGAGCGGAACTCGCATTCTTTGTCTCGGTGCCGGGGAAGGCTGGCACGCAAGCCAGCTGCGAGAAGCCGGCGCGCCGACCTCGGCTGTCGCGTTTCGCATGGCTACCTATGAGTCGCTGCGGGTGTCGGTGACCGAGCAGGGCACGCAGGTGTCGAATGCGAGGCGGGACCGCTCGAGCGATTTCGATGTGGTCTTGACCCGAACGATGCCGGCCGGGTCGCTGGAGCAGATCACGTTTCGCTTGGCCACGTTGCACGCATTGTCATCTGCAGGATTCGCCGTCCGGCACCGATTCGCCGGCGGCCGACCCTGTTGCCGATCGTCAACCCACCGCGGGGATCTGGAGATCGCCATCGACAAGTTCGCCACGCTCGCGCGTGTCGCCAGCCTCGGATACCCGGTTCCCGAAACGATCGTGGTCGCAGTCACGCGGTGATGCGATCGATGCGTTTCGTGGCACTGGGTGGGGACTGCGTGGTCAAACCGATCTTTGGCGGCGAAGGTCGCGGGGTGATGCGCATTCGCGATCGCGGAATTGGCGTGGTACACGTTTTCCACGCTCGAGAACCTGGACGCGGTCTGTTACGTCCAGCGATTCGTCCCACCTGGCGGCCGCGACACGCGATTGTTGGTGATCGGCGAGGAGGTGATCGGAGTTCGCCGCACCAGTTTCGACGATTTTCGCACCAACGTTGCCGAGCGGCGGTCGCTGCGAAGCAATCTCCGTGACGTGACGATCGAGCGAACGATGGCGCTGCGGATTTGTCGACGACATCGGGCTGAAGTTTGCTTCGGTCGACTTGATCGATTGATGACGGACGTCCGCGCGAGTCGTCGAGGTCAATGCGAATCCCCGGCTGGAAGGGCGCACAGCAGCGTGGTGACCGAATCGATCGCCGATCGAATCATCGACCTGTTGATCCGCGAAGCATCCCCGGTCATTGGAGCGGTGGGCTGATGGCGGCCGCGACCAACTCGATGGAAACGTTGCCGCCCGACTCCGCATCGTCGCATCCCTTGCGCCGGGAGCGATCGCGATCGCCGAGCCCGATGGTCCGCCGCAGCCCGATGGCTCGCGCAGTTATGCGTTGACGACGTTCGGCAATCTCGACCAGCGCAGTGATGCGATCGCGCGAGGCTTGATCGCCTGGGGAGTCCAGCCTGGGAATGCGGTTGGTGATGCTGGTTCCCTTTGGTGCCGCAGTTCATCGAACTGGTGTTCTCGCTGCTGAAGGCCGGCGTGGTCGTTGGTTCTGGTCGATCCCGGGATCGGCCGAAGCATCTCGTCGATTGTCTGAGCGACGCCGAGCCGGACGGGTTCGTCGGGATTCCCAAGGCCCAGGCGATTCGCAGCCTGCTGCGTCGTCGATTCCCCGACGCCAACGTGGAACGTCACGGTGGGGCGGCGATGGTTTTGGGGCGGCAAAACGCTGGACCAGATCCTCGCTCGATGGCATGTCGCCGCGAGCGACGATCGAACTGCCGCGCATCGAGCGTCGCGATCCGGCGGCGGTGATCTTCACGACCGGCAGCACCGGCCCACCCAAAGGAGTGCTCTACACGCACGGCACGTTTCACGCCCAAATCGATCGGATCCGCGAACGCTACGACATCCATCGTGGCTCGCGTGACCTGGCCTGTTTTCCGCTGTTCGGTCTGTTCGATGCGGTGATGGGGGTGACGACGATCATTCCCGACATGGACCCAACGCGACCCGCCGACGTCAATCCGCAGCGACTGGTTGAAGCGGCCACGCAGTGGGAAGTCGACCAGGCGTTCGGATCGCCCGCACTTTGGAATCGCGTCGTTCGTTGGTCGCAGGCGAATGCGTCTGAGCAGCCCTTCCCGACCCTTCGCCGGATCCTCTCGGCCGGTGCCCCGGTGCCCGCTTCGACGCTGATCGAACTTCGCAAACTGATCCACCCCGATGCCGAACATCTCTGACCCCTTACGGAGCGACCGAAGCCCTGCCGATCGCGTCGATCGAATCACGTGAGATCATCGCGGAAACAGGTCCCGCCGCGGCGAAAGGAAAGGGAACTTGCGTGGGAACGCGATTCGAAGGTGTCGCAGTGGCGGGTGATCGAGATTGACGACGGACCGATCGACGGACATCAGCGAAACGAAGGAAATGCCTCGCGGAAAAATCGGCGAGTTGATGGTCGCCGGCCCGATGGTGACCGAGCAGTACGTGGTCGGCGCCGACCAGAACTGCCCTGCACAAAGTGCCGACGGGGATCGGGTCTGGCATCGCATGGGTGACGTCGGTACCTCGACGATCGTGATCGATTCTGGTTCTGCGGTCGCAAGGCACATCGCGTGACCATGAAGAATCGAACCCTGTTCACGGTTCCCTGCGAAGCAATCTTCAATGCGCACGATGCGGTCTACCGTTCGGCACTGGTCGGACGAGGCCAGCGGCCGGATCAGACAGCCAGTGATCCTGGTCGAACCCCATCCCTGAAGCGATGCCACGAAGTCGACCGCCGAACGCGAGAACATTGACGCGACGAATTGCTGGAACTCGCCTCTCGCAACCCACTGACCCGGCGGATCGAAGAGATCATCATTCGCGACCAACCCGTTGCCGGTCGACATCCGCCACAACAGCAAGATCTTTCGCGAAAAACTTGCGGCCGAATTATCGTAACGGCGCTCAAACGCTTTGAAGTTGCAGCCTTTTTCATAACCCGACGCGTCAGCGAGGAAAGATCGATATTGACATCGAGATTGACATCGACTCGCTGACCCGTCGGGTTATGACAAATCCTCGTCCGGCAGCTAAAAGCGCAACTTCAAAACTCACGCGTAGAATCGTTCGGTGATTTCTCGCAGGTGAAACGGCAGCCACTGACGGCAGGTGTAGACGCCGTGCCCGAACAGCTTGCGGTACCACTGATTGTCGTCGAGGAGTAGTCGACGAGCAGTGTCGTTGCCGTCGGATGACTCTCGCCTTCCCATTTTGAGCTTCTTCCAGACGTCACGGCGCCGGGCGGTGGACTCGAACATTCGTCCCATCCGTCGTCTCCACCAACCAATCTCGCCAGGCAAACATCGATGGGCAAGAAATCGGTACCGGCGATCCCCAATTGTTGAACGTAGTCCCCAGCAGCCGCGTCATTGACGTCCTGGAGCGATCGTGGCAAGACTGCTTTGGTCGGCTCGCTCGGATCCACGCTTCGATGCTGGATGAAGTGCAGGAGCTTCGGGCAGATCCGTCGATTCCAGCGATAACGCAGCGGCGTTCCGAATGTCGCCACATCGATCGCTGGCAAAGCTGGACCGGTCAGCAGTCGTTCATCGAACACGATCCCATGCCCGCATGTCGGCTCGTGCCTCGAATCGGGCTATGATAATGGAGTCGCGTCTGCTCAAAAAACGTCTCGACCGCCCGCTCGATCAGAACCGACGATCTGATGACAGCATCGCAAGCACGTTGCCACCGTGGCTGTGAGCAAACATCAACAGGCGACCATCCCCCTCGCCCGATTTCGGAAGCGCATCGATGAACTCGATGAGTGACATCACGCCATCGGCGCGCCCCAAGTGATGATTCTCACCCGACCAGTGGAAGCGATGAACGGGAATGGGAATGGAGCCGGAATTTATCAGCTGAGAAAGGTCTTCCGCATAGGCCGCGCTGTAATTGCCGACGTCCCCAACGTATTCATCGAGCCAGCGTTTTGACAGTGAACGCAGTCGGCGCGCCGAGACGGGTGAGAAGCGGGCGATCTCTCGAACCAGTCCTGCGACGTCGTTTCCAGCGAAGGTCCCGTGGACCAAGACGATCGCCCGAACACCACTTCGGCCCAGCAAATCCGAAGCACGCGATAAAGATCCCACCGGCAACTCCGCCGACATGACGGGCTGGGACATCGCGGGCTGGGACATCGGGGCCTGGGACATCGGGGCCTGGGAATACGGCACGATTTCACAGGGACCGCGAATCTCTTCGTAGCCAAAGGTGTGGTGGGGAAAACGCAAAGCGTGTGTCGTCGCCAACTGCCATCCGAGATGTTTTGAGGTGCAGACGCCTCAATTGTGACGGGGTCGGGTCGACAAGCATAGGTCCGAGCGGGATCGACCGAAACGTAAACGCCGACGTGTATAGGCTCCATGGTTGATACGGTCACGGGTCCCTTGTTGTATACTGATGGCCTCCCTTGGATCCGCTGCCCCCAAAAGCCGTTCGGCTCGCGGGGAACCCATTTGACGAGGCAATTGATGAAACGACGTGAGTTTTTCGGCACCACCGCGGCCCTGACGGTCGCGCTCACCCAGCTGCGTTCTCGGTACGTCTTCGCACTCGACGATGCGACTGCCACCAAATCAGCCTCGAGCGCACTCGATCGGTACCGCAGTGACATGGGCTTGCAGCTCTACACGTTGCGAAACCAAATCGATGCTGATGTCGAGGGAACGATCAAGGCGGTTGCCGATGCGGGCTACAAGCAGGTCGAGCCTTACGGGTTCCCCAATGCACAGCCCATGATCGATGCGGCTCGCGATAACGGTTTGGAGATCAATTCGTCTCACTTCGCTTGGGACTCCGTCATCGACCCAACGCGCAAGGATGTCCCGTCGTTCGATTCGATCGTGGAGTCGGCTCACAATGCCGGCCTCACGCATTTGGTGATTCCCTACCTGCAAGCGGAGGTACGCGGCTCGCTCGATGACTATCGGCGGCTTTGTGAACGATTCAACCAGGCGGCTGAGAAGGCCAAACAGGCGGACATTCAACTTGCCTACCACAATCACGCCTTCGAATTTGAGCCGAAGGAAGATGGCAAGTGCGGCTACGACGTGATGATCGAAGAATTCTCACCCGACATGAAATTTGAAGTCGATGTGTTCTGGATTCAGGTTGGCGGTAAGGAGCCAGCCGAACTCGTCCGCTCGCTCAAGGGACGTGTCTCTCAGTTGCACCTCAAAGATTTGAACAAGTCGGTCCAGACGCCCAACTATGGTTCCATCCCGCCGGAGGCCTTCGAAGAGCTGGGCGATGGTGTGATCGACATGTTGCCAATCGTCAACGCGGGGATGGAAGCAGGCGTGGCGCACTGCCATGTCGAGCAAGATCACTCGCCCCATCCGATCGAAAGCATTCGCCAGAGCATGGCGTATCTGAATCGCATTTGATCCCCGTCCGAGCCCTGTAGAAAAAGATTGGTGCTGTGATGAATTTGACAAAGTGGATGATCGGTTGTTTGTCGTTGGCGTTGTGTCTCGTTGTCGTGCCGCGCGGGGCGAGGTCGCCGTTGGCGATGAAGCTCCCGCGTTCAAACTGAAGGGAAGTGATGGCAAGACCTACTCCAGCGATCAGTTCAAGGGCAAGAAGGCGGTCGTGATCGCTTGGTTTCCCAAAGCCTTCACGGGAGGCTGCACGAAAGAGTGCAAGTCAATGCGTGAAAGTGGAGATCTGCTTCGCGATTTTGACGTCGCCTACTTCACGGCAAGTGTGGATGATGTCGAGAAGAACACCGCGTTCGCCGAAAGCCTCGAACTCGACTATCCAATCCTAAGCGACCCGGAAAAGACCGTTTCCAAGGCGTTGGGTGTCCTGAACGAACGCGGCTTTACCAATCGTTGGACCTACTACATCGGCAAAGACGGCAAGGTCCTGTACGTGGATAAGGCGGTCAAGACCGAAGATCACGGCAAGGACATCGCCGCAAAGCTCGCTGAACTGGGCGTGCCCAAGAAATAGCGTCAGCGCACCCACCGTAGGCGAGTCTCTCCGAGACTCGCAATTTGTCGCAGCCAAACTGCCAACACTGTCCGCCTTGGAAACGCGGACCTGCGGTTACTTCACGACAAGATTGACCAGTCTGCCAGGCACGACGATCTGTTTGACGATCGTCTTGCCGTCGAGCAGTTCTTTGACCCGCTGGTCGGCCATCGCCGATTCAAGCAAGGACTCTTTCGTTGCATCCGGAGCAACCGAGACCTTGCTTCGGAGCTTGCCATTGATCTGAACCGGCACTTCGATGCTGGATTCGACCAAGGCCGCTTCATCCCACTGCGGCCACGGTTGATGGGCGATCGATTCACTGCCACCGAGGAACTTCCAAAGCTCTTCACAGAGGTGAGGAGCATAGGGGGAAAGGAGCACCAGGAATGTCTGCATCGCGCTCTTGGGCCGGACCTCGCAGCGGGTGAAATGGTTGGTGAACTCCATCATCCGGGCAATCGCCGTATTGAAACTCATCCCCTCGGTATCTTCGGTAACCTTTTTGATCGTCTGATGGAGGACGCGCAGTTGCTCCTCATCGCAAGGCGTCTCGGAAACTGCAGGCGCAGGCGCATATCGTCCGCCTTGTCATCGACGATCATTCTCCAGACACGATCGAGAAAGTTGCGAACGCCTCCAACGCCGGTCATCGCCCACGGCTTGGTCGCCTCGAGTGGTCCCATGAACATTTCGTAAAGGCGTAGCGAATCCGCGCCGTATTCGCGTACCACTTCGTCCGGGTTGACCACGTTGCCACGACTCTTGGACATTTTGAACGCTCGGCTCTCGACACGAATTTGGGGGTTTGACTTCAACACGAAGGTCTCGCCCTTCTTCTCGAGGTCATGCTCGTCCACTGAGATCGCCGAGACGGCCGAACCAGAGGACGAAACTCGATTGCCCTCAACGTCTCGACGCAACTCGCTCGAAGAGACTGGATTCCCAGATTCATCGACGTACCCGGTGTACTCCACTTCGCCCAAGATCATGCCCTGATTGACCAGGCGACCAAACGGCTCCGAGGTACTGACGTGACCGCGGTCGTACAACACCTTGTGCCAGAATCTTGAGTACAGAAGGTGCAGCACGGCGTGCTCGGCACCTCCGACGTAGAGGTCGACCGGCATCCAGGCTTTCTCCTTCTCTGGATCGACCAAGGCGGCATCGTTGTCGGGGTCGATGTAGCGGAGGTAGTACCAGCAGGATCCCGCCCACTGCGGCATCGTGTTGGTTTCGCGGCGGTACCGCTTCGAGTCAATCGTTACGTAGAGCCACGAGTCATCTGCCTTGGCGAGCGGCGGTTCTGGCCGACCGTGTGGTTTGAAATCCTCAAGTTCCGGCAGAAGCACGGGCAACTGATCAAGCGGGACGGCGCGCTTGACGCCGGTGGGATTTCCATCCGCATCCACCTCGTGGAGAATCGGAAACGGCTCTCCCCAGAATCGCTGTCGTGAGAACAACCAGTCGCGAAGTTTGTAGTTCACTGCGCCGGAGCCCAAACCGCGATCGGCGAGCCCCTGTGTCACGGCCGCCTTGACGTCATCGGTTTGTTGGCCGTCGAACGTCCCGCTGTTGATGGCCGCTCCCTTGGCAACGAAACAGACCTCACCGGCAAGAATCTCGTCGCGCTGCGGATGATCGGCGGGTGGGTCGACCACCGGAATGATTTGCAAATCAAATTGCTTGGCGAACTCGAAGTCGCGCTCGTCATGCGCGGGAACTGCCATGATGGCTCCCGTGCCATAGCCCGCCAATACGTAATCGGCGACCCAGATGGGAATCCGTTCGCCATTGACCGGATTGATGGCGAGGCTGCCGGTAAAGACACCCGTCTTGACACGGTCCCCTTCGGTCCGTTCGCGGTCGCTCTTGAACGAAGCCTTCTCGCAGTACTCCTCGACCTCTTTGGATTGTCCCGCCGTGGTTAGCGCAGCGATCAACGGATGCTCGGGCGAAACCACCATGTAGGTCGCGCCAAACAAGGTATCAGGTCGCGTCGTATAGATCCGCAAAGCCGAGTCCCCGGGATCTTTCCCGAAGCCAGACGCTTGACGGGCGTCGCACCAAGCCTGGTAGCCCTGATCATCGCCAATGTAGAAATCAACTTCGGCGCCGGTGCTTCTTCCGATCCAATCCTGCTGCAACTTCTTGATGCCAAGGGGCCAATCAAGATCATCCAGCCCCTTCAAAAGACGCTCGGCGTACGACGTGATCCGCAGCATCCACTGGCGCAGTGGAATCCGCTTGACCGGGTGACCACCCCGTTCGCTCTTGCCGTCCTGAACCTCTTCGTTGGCCAGCACCGTTCCCAGTTCGGGGCACCAGTTTACAAGGGCATCGTCCTGGTAAGCCAAGCGGTTTGCATCTCGATACTGCTCTACAGCAGACGCGCCTTGATTGGCGATCTCATCGGGAATCGGCAACTCACTGATCGGCCGACCTTTCTGCTGGTCGGGGTCGAACCAGGTGTCGTAGAGTACGAGAAAGATCCACTGCGTCCAGCGGAAGTAGTCCTCATCGGTGGTTGCGATCGTGCGGCTCCAGTCATAACTGAAACCGAGCATCTTCAACTGACGTGTGAAGTTGTCGATGTTGCGTTGGGTTTGAACGCGAGGGTGCTCACCGGTCTTGATCGCGTGTTCCTCGGCGGGCAACCCAAAGGCGTCAAAGCCCATCGGATGCAGCACACTTTCCCCACGCATGCGAGCAAATCGCGAAACGATGTCGGTTGCCGTGTAGCCCTCAGGGTGCCCAACATGCAGCCCATCGCCGCTGGGATAGGGAAACATATCGAGGACATAACGTTTCCGTCCTGCGGGGATCTCAGGAGTGGCAAAGGTGTCATGCTGGTCCCAGTATGCTTGCCAAAAGGGCTCGATTTCAGCGGGATTGTATCGCGGCATGGGGAGACAGAGTTGCAAGAGGAAGCAAAGGTTCAGCGATGATTCT
This sequence comes from Pirellulaceae bacterium, assembly GCA_963767665.1. Classification (GTDB taxonomy): domain Bacteria; phylum Planctomycetota; class Planctomycetia; order Pirellulales; family Pirellulaceae; genus Rubripirellula. The sequence goes on along the minus strand of CAVYFC010000019.1, from coordinate 718,698 downwards.
AGGCAATCGCTACAAAGCTGAAACCGGGGGCGCAAACCGAGAAAGGAACGCGTGAAAAGCGAAACGCCTGTCCGATGCCCTTGCTGGACAGCGCCACATTGGCGGCCAATCGTAACCTGAAGCGTCAGCGAGGAAATGAGTTTCGTTGAAAGCCTCGCTCACGCACTTTGAAGTTACGCTTCCTTCATAACCCGACGCGTCAGCGAGGAAATACCGATATTGAAATCGACTCGCTAACGCGTCGGGTTATGAAAATCCTCACGCGGCAGCCAAAAGCGCAACTTCGACTCCCTGCCCTTGCTTCTCTTGCCCTCTAAGGCGAAACGGCATCTGCAGTATCAAGCAATGCCCGAATGTCGGCCTGCATCCTTTCCACCACCTCCGACCCGCCGCCCACGTAGAGACGCTCGACGTTCCCATCGGCGTTGACGATCACCAACTGGGGAATCGCGCGAGCCTGATATTGCTGGGCAACCGCACCATCGCGATCGAGCGCGACGGTGGTTTGCATCTGTTGTCGTTCCAGCACTTCTTCAATCTGATTGACCGGCTCTCCCAGGTTCACGGACACCAAACGGACCTGGGAGGGGTCAAACTCTGCCATCGCATCGGAAATCAGCGGCATGGTTTGCATGCAGGGCGCGCACCAACTGGCCCAGAAATCCAGCACCACGATTTGGCCCTTGCAGCGGGATAGCTGAAACGTCTCCCCGTTCAGAAGCTCGAGCTTGATCTCGGGAGCTTCGATCCCCACCAGCGGTGATTGGGTGCCAGAAGTCTTCGCCGCATCGCCGCTCATCGCCGCGGTCACAAGAGGCTCGACCGCTGGCTGCAGTTTCCACTGGTTGTAGGCTACATCGGCTACCTCCTCGGCAATCTGATCCCCCAGCACAATCTGATCGACGTTGGTCAGATCAAATCGGCAAGCTCCAACCCACTGACTTGTGCCCTCGATCACTCCATCGACAAATCGCGTGGGTGTGAAGGTGACCCGCTTCCCGTCGTTGAGCACCACCTGCATCAGTCCGGCGTACCCGACTTCCTCACGATCCTGCTGATCGACGGGCACCGCTTCGGAAACAGAGGAGTCTGCGGATTCGATCTCCGAGCGATGAAACCAAATGATCTGGGCGACTCGTTCACGGGGCACCAGCAGCTCTTCCATTTGGACCTCAATGCGAAAGGCCGTCTTTTCTGTCGCCAACAATCGGCAACGTAGGAAGTCGCCGTTGTGTGAACAAAGTAGATGAGATGGTGGCGCAGTCTTTTGTAGCCTTGGAATCGTCAGAAGTCGCTCGCGTTTGGCGTCGTCAATGCTGGGTGGAGGCGAATTGGCGACGAACTCGATCGCTTTGATCCTCTCGTGCGGAACGAAACCCCCTTCAGAATTCGCCGTCGAAAGCGAGACGCCACTCTCGTCAATCGAATCGACGCGACAAGCGATCACGTCTCCCGATCGCAAGTGCACCACATGAGCATCCCGCTTGACAGGACTCTCTTTGGTCAAGTCGGCTCGCTGCAAAAAGAGTTCTCCGAAGTTCAATCCACGTCTCTGTTGCTGAGTCCGTAGTCGCTGTTGAGCCAGCATCCGGGCCGCCGCACTCTGACTGTCGATCTTCGGTGGATCTCGATAAACGATCTTCCCCATCGCGTCACGCCGGATTCGCGCCGAGGTATTGCTGCTGAGCGGATGCCACCGCCAGGGAAAAGCGTCGGCGCCGTCTGCCGAGGCGTCATCGGAAACCAGTCGTCCGGAAGAGCGATCCGAACCGATCTCCAATCTGCCGATACGACCGAGAACCGGCTTCGACGGAAGGTTCGCTGCCTCGCTTTCAAAGACGATCAACGTCCGAACCAGTTTGTGAGGCAACTGGACCTCCTGCTGGTAGTGGTCGCCGCCAAGCACCCAACCATTCCCGCCGACACGGATCAACTGGCCGGACAGCCGCATGCCACCATGCAGGAACAATGCACATTGGCCTGGATCCACACTGCCAACCTTCGGATCAAGACGCACGGTGACGACATTGGCAAGATCAAGGGAGAGATTCTTGGAAGTACCTTTCAGCTCCAAGCGGTTGGTCGTGGAATCGAAGCCCGTGACTCTGCCAGAAACCACGCTACCGTCGGCTAATGCTATGCTCGCCTCGCCTGTCGAGTCTCCGCTCGGAATTCCTCCCACCCATCGAGCGATCTGCAGACGCTCGAGCCGAAGGGATTCGCCACGGTTCAGGATGCGGATGCCGCGGTTCGTCGACGTGTCAGCGTCCATGTCACCCTCGGAGCCCGGAGACTCGGGTTGACCTGACGAAGCGGCGCTCAAGGAGATCCGGCCGATTGAGATTCCGTCGCCGCGCAACGCCTCCATGGTTTTGCGAAGCTGGTCGAGGTAGATGATCAGCCGAATGCGACTCGCCCTCGACAGGTCGGCGACGGTATCCACGTCGACTCGTCCCGCTTCCTCACGCACCATCACCAAATCGTTGCCCGCGGTCTCGAGCCTCCAGCCCTCTTGCTTGGCATCATCGTCCGCCGCCGTATCGGAAGCGATGGCGAAGACAAAATCCGGAGTACCGGCCCAGGAGAGTTCGAGATCGACGACCGCACGCGGTGGCACCGCATGTTCTCCACTGACTGCCGTGCCCGGTAGGTTGGTGCCAATTTGATCGCCATCCTCGAACCAGCCGCCCCCAGCGAGACTCAGGTTGCGCCAGCCCTCCATCCCCCGCAACGAGGAAAAGGTAACGGAGGTATTCTCATCGATCCGGTGAATGCGGCGAAGCAGATCCCGGCGAATCGAGACCACGCCGATGTCATCCGAGCCGATCTGCACCGCCTGATCGGTCAGGCCCACGAGCTTTCCGAAGATCACATCCCCGGTCGTCAGCTCAAACGAAAAGGGTCCGCCCTGATTGCCATCCAGTCGCATGGACGGAAACTTGATCGAACGAACGGTTCCGAGTCGAAACTGAAAGGGATCGACAAAATGAATGCCCTGCCAGCCGATCGCGTCGGCCGAATCGCCCTTCCGAACGACGCCCTGAATCGTATCACCACTGATCAACGTGAGCAGTCCGCGACGCGGTCCATCGGCCAAGGCTTGCCGCTCCGAAACCGCCCCCGATACAACGTCGATTTGCTGCGCCGAGCGTGACAGGCAGTAGAACGAGCAACACTGCACTCAGCCATACGCGGCAAGCAACGTGACAACACCCGGCATGAACAACGGGACGGTCGTTTACCTGCCTCGGCAACATGACCCTACCGCTCATAGATGGGAAGAAAGCGATAGTTCACGGCCAGCGCCAGCAGCGAAAGCGTGGTCGCTACGTAGGGACCTTGCGATCCATCAAAGCCACCGCTGTCGTTTTGGTCCGCCTTCATCCGCGCGATCAACTGCTTGTTCCACTTCTGCCAGGCCTCGATATCCCCCTGGAACAACGCCTGAGCCTGGTAATAGCTCTGATACTCAATGCCGCCATGACCACTGCTGCCACCTTGCACTTTGTCTTTCAAGTAGTCGAGAGTCTGTTTGAACTGCGGCAAGTCTTTGCGCCGGGCGATCGAGTAAACAAGGGTGCCGATTGAAATGCGTGCGAGCGACTCGTTGAACCCACCGACGCCGCCTGAGTAGGCGACCTGGCCCGATTCGGCCGTCATCTTGACAAAGTACGCGATCGCTCGATCGATGGCTTCGTCAGGAACTTCGATGCCGGCGTTGCGCCCGCGAACAGTCCCATCAGGACCGAGCCAGCGACGGACGTATCGGCTTCGGAGCCGCTGGGGCTGTATCTCCAAGCACCCATCGGATTGTTCTTCTGTGAAGTCACTGCGGCCCGCACGGCCAATTCGAGCGACTGACCGATGGTGTCGCCCTGCACCGAAGAGACTTCACCCCACAACGTCTTCTCGTCAACGGCACCGTACGCCTCGGCCAAACCAAGCATGGCGAACCCATGATGGTACATGCTGATGCCAAAGTAACCGGTTTCCGGATCCTGCTGCTCAATGATGAAGCGAATGCAGCGTCGCACGTTTCCGGCGTAGAGTCCGTAGTTGGGGTCCTCGCCTGAGGCAAGGAAACACATCAGACCCATGCCGGCGACTCCCGCGCCGCGGTGTCCCGATGGCCAACAGCCCTCGCCGTCCTGATTGGCAGCGAGAAACTGCAAACCACGATCGTACATGTCGCGAACATCGCGCGGAACCGGATCGCCCGTATGGATCTCAAGCGACTGAGCCTGACAACGGACACCCAACCCCACCGTCAAATAAACGATGATCGCAACCGCAATCGCAGCAGTCCGGGTTCGAGAGATGTTCAAAATGTATGTGTGTCCTGTTTTCAAGTGATTCAAACGAAACCAGCTTCCTTGCATCACCCGCCCTCCGGGAGGGTCGGACGCGGCAGCGGCCGGGGAGGGCCTTAGACGCTACCGTCGCCACGATGAAATCAAAAGCGAATGGCCCCTCTGCTCGCCCCTCTCCTCATTTTGGCTCGACTCCCCCGAGGGAGAGTCAATGGATTCCAAGTCTCACGCGAACCGTACGCGTCAAGATTATCTAGCAACCTTCGTCAGCGGGTCGCCGTTCTACCTGCTTCGATCAATCTCCCGAGTATTCGCCAGTCCTGGTCGTTGAAGAGTCCCCGCAAATCTTCCTCGATATCTCCCATGTTAGCTAAGACGAAATAGAGAGGCATGAGGGTCGTCCCGAACATGGCGGGGGGCTCAGTCTCGCGCGAGCAGTTTCTCTCGAATCGTCGTCTTTTTTTCCGGTGTGAGCCTGACTTGCCGGCCAATCACCAGCATGGCCATGTCGATCTGATCGCCGTAGGCAGCCTGAGAAAAAGCGTCATTGGCTCGCATCACTTGCTCAACTTCATCGGCATCGAGGATCGTGTTGAGCGTTTTGTCGAACAGCGATCCCTCCGCGAACAGCCCCTGAAGAAACTGACGAGAGAGGGAATGGACCGAGGCATGAGCCGCGGTCGATACTTGCTGCCACTGGTCGCGTCGAACGTTCCCAAAGGTGATCATCCGTTTGGTCGAATCATAGTCGGCAAAAAACCGATGGACGTCGAGATGGCCCGCTGTGAGAAGCTTTTCACGGTGCTCTTCGGATAGTTCGATCGTCGCTTGAATCCGCTGAACTGTCTGTTGCAGCGCTTCCTCGCACTTCTGTCGCGCTTCGAGCTGTGTCATTCGCGAGAAGGTCACTTTGTCGAAGTCGTCCTCGCCAAAGTACACATCCTGGCCATGCACCTGCTGCGAGTGACTGGTCGCAAGCATCACGAACACGATCGCCCAGACGATGGCCAAGCCGGAGCTGCGAGCGAGCAACCACGGTTTACTTCGCCAGAGAGGCAGTCCAGGGCAGACGTATCGAACAGCGCTCCAGGTCATTGCGACTTCCAATCTTCAAGTCGATTGAAGTATTGATCCAGACCACTTCGAAACTCTTCGGGCAATCCAGGTCCAGTCGTTCCGGTGGCGGGAACCGATGACAACTCCTCGCGGACTTCCTTGGCGTTCACACCAGCGCCGACCAAGGCAAGGGCGGGGGTCTCCGTCTTGCCGCTGCCTCCACCACCAGGGTCCGCGCCACTGCCACCACTGGCATTGGGATTGAACCGCTTCGATTTCAGCAACGCTTCAATGATCTCGGTTTCCGCCGCGATGGCGGGAGGTCCGGTTTCGGGCTTGTACAAGATCTCGGTCGTTTCCTGCATGACCGCAGCGACCCCCTCCAGCATGTTCAGCTCGTTGGCAAAATCTCCCTCCGCATTGGGCAACTCGAGAATCCGCTCGATCACGTCGTTCAGCGCGTTTCTGGAATTCGCCCTGCGTCTGCGCGAGCCGATTGGCCGTTTCCATGTGAATCGTATCGCCGACCGCAGGCCGTGATTGTTCGGCAACTCTGGTCTGCTCACGGAGGTTGACCTCCCCCTCGAGCAACTGCAACACCTCCAACACAATCGATGGCGGCAGGCTCCCTTTTGCTTTGGCTCCTGGCGAAGATCCCGACTGCGTGACCTCGACGAGATCCTCTGCCCAGCGATCGAAGGTGTCGCTCCAATATTCGGCTTGCGAGATCGAGAGGCCATTTTCGGATCGAAGTTCATCGCTGAGCGATCGCAAGCTAGCCGTCACGTCCTGCGTCTTCATGTCATCAAGCACATGCTGAAACAAGGCATAGCGACTCCGCTCAAAGAAGGCAGACATGTCGTCCATGATGTGCGAAACATCCTGGCTACTGTTCTCCTCAGCCTCTGCTAGGGCCGCAAAGGAGGCAGCATCGGCATGCTTGTCGCGTTCGGGAACACCGAAAGCGTCCGTGACCAAAGAAGCCAGGCCGGCCGCGACCTGCTGTTGTTTGCGTGAGGCCGCTTTCAAACGTTTCACCAGGGTGCTTCCCTCCAAGTTCGCCAGGACGTCATTCAACTCGTCGGCGACCTTGTCGAACTCCGCCAACAACCCCTCCTGTTCGATGACCGCCTGTTCGACTTCGGAATCGCTGGCCGGTGGCTTGGCCTCGCTCTTGGCATCGCCTGCCAACTTGGTGTCGGGCAAGGTCAAGCGGCCCTGCTTGGGAGAACGACTGTCCGCCTCTGCTTGCTCTGCCGCTTCAAGATCATGCTGCGTCGATTCGATATCGGAGATCGATGGAACTGGCGGGGGCGACTCCTGATCGCTGGCCTCGGCGGGCTGCCCCGATGCGCCTTGCGTGAGACGATTCTGGCCAGCTTTGGGGGCTTTCTGATCAGGCTTGCTCTGCGAAGGCGAAGCCGATTGGGAAGCCTGCTTCAGCAACTCGGCCACCGATGGCATTCGTTCCTCGGAGATCTCCTTGAGGACCTGTACCATCTCGGCCCACTGGTCAAGTCGCTCCGCACCGATCTCGGTATTTCGCATCGCTTCGCGCAACAGTCCTTCGCCGTTGCGAACCAGATTGGCCAGCCGTCGTCCATTGATCTGCTCTTGATCGGCTTGCGTGGCAAGTTGCTCTCGAACCTCAGCCGAAGCAAGCTCCTCGGCCGGCAAATCGCGAAGCATCTTGTTGGTCTCGTGAAGCTGCAACTCGCGGTCACGCACATCGAGCGACATGCGATGCCAACGACTTAGCTCCGAAGTCACCCAGATCGCATGCTGTGAAGGATCGAGCACATCAAATACGCACAAGGGCGAATGGACTCGCTCTCGATTCGGAAAGTAGTCTTCCACAAAGACACGAAACGCAATCGTCTGTGGCGAGACGTCATGATCGCGGGGGCAAAACGTCGCAGCGAGTTCCAGCGTCTCGGCTTGAGGATTTCCGGCACCAATGACTGCCTCGCCACCGATTTCACCGGGTGCTCCGTCCTCGACCCTCAGCCATTGGATCCCAACTTGCTTGACACCGAAGTCGTCGTGGCGCTCTGACTTGAAAGCTGAGTACCTCGGAATCAAGCAGCACCTTGCGGCGTGGCAGGTTCTCACAGATCAACGATGGAGGCTCGTCGTCCACGGCATCGATCGTGATTTCAAGTGGCTCCTTGCCGGAGAGACTGAACTCATCTTGCCATTGCAGCTCGACGCGCGTCGACGATTCGATCGCGATCGGCCCGGTAGAGAATCGCTCTCCTTGCGTGACCTGGGCTGAACCATTGACGGTGGCTTCGGAAAGGGGGCGAGTCGCCCTCGCCGTGAGGGTCACCGTGCTTCCGCGGACGGCCGATGTCGATGCGCCGCGAATGTCACGCTCGATCCCTTCGGCTCGACCCAAGTAGTCAGGCAGCTGGATAGCGGATCGCAGCGAAACAAGTTCGGGCCGGAGCTTGGGCTCCACCTCCAACTCCCCGCGATAGTCGCCGACCTTGACACCCAATCGAAGTGGAGCAATCTGCCCAGGAAGCTGAAAGTGATACTGACCGTCGATGAGCGATGCTTCCTGGTTGGTTTGTCCTGCGACATGAACGTTCGCGGTCCTCGGCTTCCATCGACTCGAATCCTGGAGGGAGATCGCCACGTCAAACGATTCACCGTGCGGTACGATCATGGTCTCGGGCAAAGGCTCGATCGCCGCAAACGTGTATCGCGGCACGTCGCTCCAGGGAGCCAGGAAACGAGCCCAAGCGTTGGTCGCCGCCGAGGTGGTGATGAAGAGAAGCGCCACCACTGCCGCGGCCAGAAGCGAGGCGACAAGGCCACGTTGACGGTGTCGCTGCCGAGGGATCGCCTCTGAGAGATCTTGCGATTCGACATTCGCTGCCACTTGACGGATTGCAGCCGCGACAAGTTCGGGCGAACGTGCCTGTTCCGAAACATCCTCGGAAAGATGAATCACGCCCAGCAACTGATCGCCCGCATTGGGATGAGTCTGAGCCAACAGGTTGGCGAGTTGGTCGATTCGGCGACGTCGCCAAACCCAACGCTCAAGAGCAAGTGGCACCGCACAACAGGACAGGACCGCCGCCACGAAGACGACCAACCTCAGCCACCGAGGCGTATCGACGATCCGGTCAAAGCCATAGATCAACAGGAATCCCAGCAACACACCGATCAGTGCTGCCGCGACCGCCTCCAGCATTTTCAAACACCAAACACGGCGCCGAAACGCCAACAGCTTGTGATGCAGCGACGGCGGAATCTGGAAACTGCGATCGCGATTGACCTGCATGGAGTTCCTGAGCTGGACGGCTGGACGACTGATGAAACCCGAACGCCCAAGAGCGTTGTGAAAAGCGGGCGCACGACCGCCAGTCCGCATTCTCAGGACGGACGTTTGCAGCTTTGCTGCGTTTTCTCGAGTCTCGGAGAGACTCCGACACGCGTCTTCATTTTAGACTGGCGAACAGAGTTCGACCAATCGTCCGCTGCTATCGCCGATTGACTCGGCCGGCGTGCCCATCACATCGAGCATCGTCAGGAATAGATTCCCCATCGGCCGCTCACTCTTGGGGACCACGTAGCGACCGGTCTCGATCTGTCCCCCCCGCTGCCGGCCAGGATGATCGGCAGATCGCCATGATCGTGCCGATTGCCATCGCTGATACCACTGCCGTAGAGAATCATCGACTGATCAAGAAGCGTGCCGGCACCGTCGGGAATGGAATCGAGTTTGTTGAGGAAATAGGCGAACTGCTCGATCAGATAATGGTCAATCTGCTGCAGCTTGGAGACGGGCTCCGAGCGATTTCGATGATGGCTCATTTCATGATGAGCATCCTTGATACCGATCTCGGTGTAGCGGCGATTGCCGCCAGCATTGTCCAGCATCAGGGTCGCGACGCGCAGTCGTATCGGTTTGAAAGCCGATCACCATCAGGTCGTACATCAACCTTGCGTGCTCTCGGAATTCCTCGACACGTCCGAAAGGAACTTCGATATCGGGGAGAGCTTTACGGTCTTCCTCTTCGGACCGCTCAATCCGCATCTCGATTTCTCGAACACTGGTGAAGTACTCATCGAGCTTACGCTTATCCGTTTGCCCGACGCGCTGCATCAGCCGTCGAGCATCTTCCTGGACCACATCCAAAATGCTTTGTCGAACGAAATCGCGTTTTCGACGGTCGGCGGTGTCGGCACCACCGAACATCCGTTCGAAAGCCATTCGCGGCGTCGTCTCCTTTGGCATCGGCTGTCTCTCATTGCGCCAGGAGACGTTCGACGAATAGGCGCAGCTATAACCCGAATCGCAACTTCCAGCATTGCGACTTCCTTCCAAGCCCAACTCGATCGACGGCAATCGGGTCTTACCGGACAGCTGGGAGGCGGCGACCTGATCGACCGAGATCCCAATCCGAATGTTGCCGCTCGTCTTCACTGGGCGCGCCGCGGTCAGAAAGGTGGACGCGGCATCGCGCATGATCACCAGCTCCGTCGGCGTGGCTACGACCGTTGTCGTGTGCCAGTTTCCCGATCACGTTGATCTTCGACTGCAGCGGGCCCAAAGGTTGCAAGGTCTTGGACAGCTCCCAATCGTACTGGTCACCCTTTGGTTTCCAATCGGGCATGATGGCCCCATTGGGAAAGAAGATGCAGGCCATTCGCACCGGGGAGCTGGACTCGGCAGCCCCGTAGGCACGCCTTGCTGAGGGGAGCATCGCGTCGAGCAGAGGCAGCCCCAAGCCAAGCCCGGCACCTCGCAGGATCGTGCGGCGGTCAATTCTTCGATCGCTTTGCTGATTCAACATGGGAAGGACGTTCTCCGTCTACTGGTCAATCAATTACTTGTGTGGTTCATCAACAGTTGATTCTTGGACAGTTGATTCGTCGACAGGCGGCGTCGGCTCGGTCCAATCGTAATAACGGAACGGACGACTACGGACCACTTCTAGAATCAAGTCCTGGATGCGATGCCCTTCGGGAGCCGTCCGTTCGACGATGGCATCGACCGTGCATCGATCGGTGGGAGTCAGTTGTCGCCCGAGCGCAAACGTCAGCAAGCGGTCCACCGCGGTTCGAGCGAAGGCCTCGGTCTCCGTCTTGCCGAGAATCTCGCAGAGTTCCGCCGCCCCTTGGAAGGAACGTCCACCGGGCAGCTCACCACTGGCGTCGATCGGCGTCGACCCGTCCGCGTCACGAAAACGACCCACCGCATCGTATTGCTCGAGTCCAAAACCAAGCTCATCCATGACGCGATGGCAGGAAGCACACGATGGATCGCTACGGTGGATCACCATCTGCTCACGCAGTGTCGCGTTGGCACTTGCGGTCTTCGTCTCGTCCAACGGTGGAACGCCTGAAGGGGGCTCGGGAGGCGGCGTTCCAAGAACATTCTCGAGGATCCACTTGCCACGTTTGACGGGGGAGGTTCTGCCTGGATTGCTGGTCAGGGTCAGGATACTCGCATGGGCGAGCAGGCCTCGGCGCGGCGTGCCTTGCAAGGAAACCTGTCGAAAACCTTCTCCGGTCACATCGGGAATGCCGTAATGATTGGCGAGTTCCTCGTTGGCAAACGTGAAATCGCAGGTCAACAAATCGGTGATGGGCCGGTTGTTCCGCAACAGGTGCATGAACAACGATTCAGTTTCCCTGGCCATGGCTCGACGCAGCGAAGGGGTGAACGATTCAAAGCGATCCGTATCGGCCTCGTGCGTGTCAAGGTTTCGAAGGCCCAACCATTGGGCGGCAAACTGTTCGGCCATCGCATCGGCTTTGGGGTCCGCCAACATGCGGATCACCTGCTGATCCAGTTGCTTTGACCCCAGCTTGCCATCGGCTGCATCCTTGAGCAATCGTTCATCGGGGAGACTGCTCCACAAGAAAAAGGACAGCCGGGTTGCCAACTGATCGGGCGTCAGCGCGACGCTGCCATCCTCCTCCGGTTTCCAATCAACAGGAGGTGTCTCGACTCGAAACAGGAAGCGTGGGGACATCAGGACCGCGCTGATCGCGATCTGCAAACCCCGATGATAACTTTCGCCACGCTCGGTCGCCTGCTCGACCAACCGGGCGTAAGGCTTGACGTCTTCATCACGAAGCTCCTGGCGAAACGCGCGTCGCATCAACGGCCCAAGACATTCCATCGCCGCCGATTCGACCTCCTTCCACTGACCTCGGCTGTACCGCGCTGTCTTGCGCACGATCTGGTGCTGACTCGGTGGAAAGGCATCCCTCGGAGGTTCCGTCGGGCCTTCGACGCTGATGCGGCGAAGCATGAAGGGGTACTTCACAAAATCGATGTTCCGATCCGGCTTGATCGGCTTGTCCAGGTTCTTGACGGCAGCCGCGATCAACTCGGGATCAAGGTCGGCAAAATGAGCCGAACGGGTTTCGCCGTAGGTCAACTCTTGCTTGTCCTCAAGGGGCTCGACATAGAGACGTCGGGTACCAGCCTTCCAGTCGACGCGAAACTCAAAGCTCTCTGAACTGCCGCCACCACCGTAGTAGGTCATTTCCCCTTTGCCGCAGAGGTGCCCATCGCCGTCGTAGACAGCCACCTGAGTCGGCTCTTGATCGCGCTGCGAGTTACCGCCAGAGATTCGAACACGATACTCGCCGTCAACGGGCACCTCGAAGTCAGCCCAGGCAAACGCATCTTTGGCAAGAAACCGACCGTTGAAGCTGCCTGTCTTGGTATCACCGTGGATCGGCAATTGGTCGCTGGATCGGTCGACGTCGACACTGGGAAGCGACTTTGGATCGATCAGAACGGCACCGGCGACCTGTTCGGCCGCATCGAGGTACTTCTCGATCAGCATCGGTGAAAGGGACAACACATCGCCGTTGTTATCGAAACCGGCACCGACCTCATCCGATGGAAACGCGTCGGCGGGTCGCAGATCGATTCCAAAGAGGTCTCGAATGGAGTGATTGTATTCCGAACGATTCAGTCTTCGGGCCGTCACCTTTCCGGGTCGTGGTCGCAAATCACAGGAGACGGCGAACATCGTCTTGTCGAGCGAGGTGACCAGAAGCTTCCGTTCTTCGTCCGAAGGCTGTTCGGCGTCTTCCGGCGGCATCGCTCCGAACCGGACCATCTCCAGCACTCGCTGCATCGACCCCGCGCCGCCGTCGAGCGACTCGAACGTGTTGAACCCCGACAGATTCAGCTCGGCCTCTTGGACGTCATCGTTGTGGCAGTCCAAGCAGTACTTCTGTAGCAGCGGCCAACCCTCGCTGGACCAACGCTGGGCTACCTGCGACTCAGCCGGTTCCTCTGCCGTCACCTCGCCGGAAGCAGGCAGGTAGGCAGCAACGGCAAGAATGAGAACGAACCAAGGGCGGACGGAAATGCGCAAACCGATCACAAGCGACTGCACGGGTTCAAAGGAAAGACTGGAGCCGAGGAGGGAACGACCCCAGCCAATTCAGGCGGGAAGGATCAAGGCGGGAGTGCGGCAGTGGAGGACAAGTGCCTCTGAGCGCACTGCTTCAAGTGTAAGGAGCCCCCGCTCCGATTACCAGGGAGCAAGTCGGAAAACCCGCCCCACCATCCGGAAAGGGGGCATCCGGAAAGGGGGCATCCGGAAAGGGGGCATCCGGAAAGGGGGCATCCGGAAAGGGGGCATCCGGAAAGGGGGCAGCCAACAAAAACGTGGTCAGACCAAGTTTCGCTGACCGCTAGATCAGCCCCCCTCTCATGGAATGCAGGGACACATGGAATGCAGGGACATGCAATGCAGGGACAAGCTTCATTCCATCCGCTTGGGAAAGCGTTGTTCTTCACGCCCCCTTCCTCCACCGGCTTGCTCGCCGCGAGCGACTGGGGGGATCAGGGCGCGCGAGTGGGGATCAGGGCGCGAGCTGGGTGGGTACGAATGTTCGTGTCGACACCAATACTTCGAAGGGTGACTCATTCAGATGTCAGCATCCGTTGCTGAGCCCAAGCAGTTCACTTGGGATGCGCGGTTACGTCGCTTTCGGCAGTTGCAGTGGACCTGGTAGCCGACTGGGGGATCCACTGCGGTCAACACATGCGATCACGGAGTCGGCCTCCACCACTAGCTGCCCCGCCCGCTCAATTCGGTAGCGGTGGCGAATTCGCACTTTTCGTACCTCAACCAATTCCGTCGTCAATTCGAGGACGTCATCAAACTCGGCGGCCGCCTGGTAGCGGACATTCATTTCAGTCACGACCAACATCAGCCCGCTGTCTTCGAGCTGTTTGTAGCTGACCCCCATCTCCCGCAGCATCTCCACCCGACCACGCTCGAAATAGTTCAGGTAATTGGCGTGGTGGACGCGACGCTGGCCATCGGTTTCGTGATAGGTCACGCGCAGCGATTGCGTGTGCGTGTGGAGCGGCGCGTGGGGGTTCATGAGAAAATGGCTTGAATTGACCGCGGAGGCAGCAGATGTCTACACTTTCGGAGGTTTCTATCAGGAATTCAGCACCGCCGCAGCACTATTTATCACAGGATGAGCCAGCGATGAGCATCGGCGACGATTCAGGAACGGCCTTCGAAACGATCCGCGGTCGAAACTTTCCGGCCATCCGTCAGTTCACGATCTTTCTCGAGAATCGAGTGGGTCAGTTGTTGGAAGTGGTCAAGCGGTTCGAGGGAACCGGAATTCGAGTGGTCGCGTTATCGATCAGTGATGCTGCAGAGTGTGCGTTTGTGCGTTTTCTGGTCAGCGACGCCGATCGCGGACGCGAGATTCTGGAGCGAAGTGGATTGGCAATGATCGAGACCGACCTGGTCGGCGTTGAGCTTCCCGAGGGGCCTCAACCGCTGCTTCGAGTTTGCACTGCCTTGCTGCAAGCCGAGCTGAACATCATCCAGGCGTACCCGTTGTTCGTTCGCCCCAACGGCAAGCCTGCGGTGGCGATCATGGTGGAGAACATTGAATTCGCCATGGAGACGCTGCGAGAAAAAGGCTTCACGATCATCACCGAAGGCGACCTTGACGATAACCCGATCTCGGAGTCGTGAGCCGGCTGAATTCTCCAGGCGACACGTTTGGCGTAGACCCACCATTCGACCGCCAGCAGGCCGAGCATGGCGAACAATGCAAGACGCCAGATACTCGCGCCGTTCTTCCACGCCCCCCTCGGCAGACTCCACTGCCTCGTAGCCGAGTTCGATGCTCTTGGCGCCGGCTCGATTTCGCTTTCGCTTCGATCGAAGAGATTGATCGCGAACAGATCGACGAGCCGGTCGCTCGGACTCCACTTGGTAGTTTCCAGGTTCATTCGTGTCGACGATTTCGACCACGCCGCTGGGCAACACACCCGCGTCGATTGGCTCGCCGCCGACCCGCTTGCACCTTGGCCGTGGCGACCGCGCTCTCCAATCGCAAGCGGACCGTTTCGCCAGGCTGATAGGATTGGCACCGGTCGCTTCGGCCGCACCGGCCAGGTAGCGCAAGCACGTTCAACATGAACACTGGCCAAGACCGTTCGGCATACCAGTTCGTGTTGGCTTGATTGCTTCCACCTTCGCATCGCTGGAAACGATCTCGAATCCGAGCACCATGTCCTGATAGCCATCACGCGGAGAGAGAACCAGCATCGGACCGACATCGGCGCCCACCAGTTCCAGTGATCCCGGCGGACCATTGACGGCCCGGCCGTTGAATATCAGCAGCGAGAACAACTCCAGGAATCGCATCATCGGGTGGGTTCGATCGACGTCGACCAACACCGACCGGCGACATGTCGCTCGCCCAAGACCATCCGGCCGTTTCGGAATCCCCTTCGAGCGTTTCCGCGTTGCCCCGGAGGGTTCAGCATGAAGCAGACGAGGGCGGCAGCGCACCAATGAAGAACGTGTTGGTCAACGGCATCTCGGAGGGCTGCAGCGGTCATAGATGATCAAATCATCGCGTGCCCGCCTCGGCCCGAGCTTTGTAGGCATCGGACTGCAGATAGGATGGCGAGGACGATTTCAGCATTGCAGATCTTGCTGGCCTTGGGAGTGCTGAGCCCCAGACGCAGCGGTGTGTTTCCATCGGTCACCACCAGCACCGACACCGTTCGCAAGCGGCGTCAATCCGGCAAACGCAACGTTGTCCACCGTCAAATCGTCTTCAACATCCAGCTTCAACTGCAGCGTCAGCGCCTCCTCGGTATCGAGCGTGAACGACAACCCTGTCTGTTCGCCGGGTTCCAGCGAAACCGTTTCGGCATCCAGGAATTCACCGTCGCTCATCAGCGTCGCGGTGCATTCGGCCGGCTTCGGTGCCCAGGTTCATGACCGTGGCAAAGGCCTGGACCTCTGTCGGTTGTTCCACGTTGCGTTCGGCGGAGAATGCGGTGATGGCAAGATTCTTAACCTCGGTCGACCCGATCGAAATGAACTGTGGGATCAGATTGCCCAAGACTGAACTCGGTGACCTCCTGAAAGCCACCGTCGCTATAGATCAAGAGATCGGCCGGCATGGCGTCGGCGACCTGAACGTCATTGACATCTCCCACTTCGCTCGAACGACGCGGATTGGCCAGTCCGTCGGCAGCCTTCAAGGCGCCGAGGATATCGGTCGGTCGATTCGTGACCCGCACTCGCTCCAAGGCGTCACTGAGCCGGCGACGATCGGACGTGAATGACTGCACGGTCTCCGGTCGATCGCTGAACGTGACAACATCGCAGTTTCCGAGTCGCTCATCGTCTCGATCCGGCCTGCGATCAACCGTTTCGCTTTCTCAAATCGCGTCTCGCCCTCCTCCAAATCGGTCGCCTGCATGCTGGCCGAGGTATCGAGCAGGAACACGGTCCGTCCCCGCCACCGAGTCTCACCGCGAATCCCGGGTCGAAACAGCGCGATCGCTGCCAAGGCCACGGCCAACAATTGCAGCAGCAATAGCAGACTTCGTCGCAATCGCTGCAACAGACTGTTGACGTGCAAATCCTCGATCGTCTTGGACCACAGGTAGGTGCTGGGAACCTCCACCGGTTCACGGCGAAGCTTCAAGAAGTACAGCAGGATGATTCCCAGGGGAACCGCGGCGAGCAGCCAGCCCCAGCCACCGAGCGTTGGAATCCAGCTCATCGCACCACCCCACGCTCGCGAAGATACTTGGTGACGATTGTCTCCACCGGGGTTTCGGTTCGCACCGGGATGTAGACGATCGAGCGTCGATTGCAAAAGGTCTTGACCGAGCTGATGAAGTTGCGAACGGTCTCTTTGTACTTTTCGATCGCATAAGCATTGATCGTGATTTCCGCTGCGTCCCCGTCTTCGATATCGATCAATCGCCGGTCACCTCGCAGCGGCGGATCAATTTCTTCGGGTGAGAGCACGTGCATCACAAAAACGTCCATGCGGCGGCCGACCAGCATTCGCAGGGCTGACTCATAGCCTTGTTTGTCCATCAGGTCCGACAGCAAGACCACGACGCCGCTTCCCGAATTGCGAATCGAAAAATCTCGAACCCCTTCGTGGAACGAAACGTTGTGACCGCTGTCGACCGAATCAAGGTACTGCAGCATCTTCCAAAGACTCGCTCGACCGCGAAGCACCGGAGCGCGTCGTCCCGGCGGACCCGAGGGCCTGAACGCTGACCCGGTCCGCACGACACAATCCCGACATATCCGAGCGCGGCGGCCAGCTGCTTGGCGACATGCAGCTTGGTCGGGTCGCCGAAATTCATCGACTCGCTGGCGTCAACGAGCGCGTAGAAGTGCAGGTCCTCCTCCTCCTGAAACAGCTTCAAAAACAACTGGTCCAGCCGGGCATAGAGGTTCCAATCGATCAGCCGCAAATCGTCTCCGGGAACGTAATTGCGAAAGTCATGGAACTCGACGCTCTGGCCCTTGCGTTTGCTCTTGCGTTCCCCCTTCATCCGCCCGCGAAATACTTTTCGCGAAACGAGCTCGAGGCGCTCGAGCCGCGCAAGCATTTCAGGACTGAGCAGGGGAGCGGATGGACGAGGAGTTGATCATGGGCACAGTCTATCACGGGTGCGACACGAACACGGGCTCGCCGTGAACGGAGGGGCGTACGATTTTCGGTCGCCGCGCCATTCGTACGTTTTCGGGTTTGCCGTAGGCCAGGACTTGTCCTGGCAGAATTACTCAGGACACGTCCTGGCATGTGGATCATCCCACAGCAATGAAAAGATGGTCTTGCTGCTCATACTGAGCGGTTTTCCGGTCAGCCATGCCTTTCAATCGCGTTTTCACATTGTTTCTATTCATGTTGGGCCTCGTGCTACTCTCAACAACTACTCAGTTTGATTAGCTGGACCGCGTCACTTTGGCGGCCAATGGTAACCCGAAGGGTAAGCGAGGAAATGAGTGACGTTCAGAGCCTCGCTCACGCGTCGGGTTACGATGGAAATCACCCCATCCTGTTTCAACGCGAAGTCTTCAGAAGGCGGCCGCGTTAAAGCTGTCGCTGTCCAGCTAACGGTGCAGGGGAAAATGGGGCAGAGCGCAGGGATGCGGCAGGCTCAACGCCACACCAACGGCAGCCGATCATCCTCGGGGCCAAGCTTTCCAACTGGACGAACCCCCTTCCCCTGACGCTTGTTCAAGCGATCCCCTAACTCCTCACGAGCCTGCTCGGCGGCCGCCGTCAGCTCGACGACCACTTCGGGATGCTCCTCGATCACGTTGGTCGACTCCGACACGTCGTTGTCGAGATCAAACAGACTCAATCCGATTTTCGCTTGTTGGTAGGCGATGGGCAGGCCGCCCGTACCTCCCGGATGCCCGTTCAACGTTCGATAGCTATGGGGAAACGTGAGTTTGAATCGATCGTTGCGAACCGCCTGGAGTTCTCCGCCACCGTAATAGCAATAAAAGGCTTCGTGAGGCGACTTGGCACCTTCCTCGCCGAACATCAGAGGACGAATGTCTTTGCCGTCGATCTGATTGGCGGGGAGATCGGCTCCGATCAGGGCGGCGACCGTCGGCAGAATGTCGATCGTGCTACAGAGCTGATCGCACTCCGTCCCTGCTGGGATCTTTCCTTTCCACCACATGATCGTGGGCTCTCGGTAGCCACCTTCAAACATCGTTCCCTTGCCCTCTCGCAGGGGCGTCGCCTGGCCCGCGTGTGTCCCGTAGGACAACCAAGGTCCGTTGTCACTGGTAAAGATGACCAGCGTGTTCTCCTCGGCACCGATGTCTTCGATCGCATGGAGCACTTCACCGACCGACCAGTCGACCTCCATCACCACGTCGCCAAACAATCCGGCGCCGCTTTTTCCCCGAAAATCATCGGACACATACAACGGCACATGGACCATCGAATGGGGAAGGTAGAGAAAGAACGGGTTGTCCGCGTTCTCCTTGATGAAACCGACCGCTCGCTGGGTGTACTCCTTGGTCATCTGCTCTTGGTCACGACGGCTGCACGTCATCATTGACGATCTTGATGCCACCTTCTTTGGTCGCACGAACCATTGGCAGCGCGGCCCAGGGAATCTCCGCATCGGGATCCTTGCTACGTTTGGCCACGGCAGCCGGGTGCAAGGGCCACATGTCGTTGCTGTAGGGCAGACCGTAGTACTCATCGAAGCCATGGTTGGTCGGCAAGAACTTGGGATGATGACCCAGGTGCCACTTGCCGAATACGGCGGTCGCATAACCTTTCGACTTGACAAACCTCCGCGATCGTTGTTTCCGACTCGTTGATGCCGATATCCGACCTGGGGCCCAACGCTCCATGGATGCCGACACGAACGTGATAACAACCGGTCATCAATGCCGAGCGCGAAGCAGAACAAACCGCCGAAGAGACAACAAAGTCAGTGAAGACACGTCCCTGTGACGCCATGCGGTTCAAGTTGGGAGTCTGATAACCGGTCGCCCCAAACGGATTGATGTCCGCATATCCCATGTCATCGATGAAGATCACCACCACATTCGGCGGCCGATCCTCGGCCGCCCGAACGAAACCGGAACCCATCAGTGCGAGCAAGGCAAGGGAACGAATGAGACGAGTTGTGAACAACATGGCAAAGCTTGGTGAAGAGGTGCGGGGATTGTCACGTCACGAGCCCTCCGATTGTAACGGCCGGAAACATGCCTGTCCGCAAGCCCAACAATCGGATTCGCAGTGACCACCAAACGTACGATGGGCTTCCAAGCCCGTCGACTGACTCGCATCGCTGAGTAAGTCGACGGGCTTGGAAGCCCATCGTACGTTTGCTGAACTGGGTGCGGAGACGGGCAAGGGTGACCTTCCGCGGAATCGAACGTTCATCGGACGATCGTGCGAGCCGCAGCGGAGGCCCAGGCGCGATCACCCGAAACCATCGCTCGCACGACGACGGGGCCAGAGATTCCTGAGGGGATCAAGATCGTGGGCGACACGCTCTTGCCCTCCTCGACGGTGGTCTCCAAACAGGCAAAGGTGGTCTCGTTGGGATCCCCTTCGGTCACCGATCCCAGCGGTCGATCCAAGCAAATCCGCAGCGTGCCGGCGATCGGACTCTTGATCTCAACACAGATCGGCACACCAGGTTCGTGCCCGGAGGCCACCGCTAATCTCGAGCTCCTCAGGATGCTGCAACCTGAGCGTGGGATCCCCCAGCAGGTTGTACAGCATCATGTGCTCACGACGCTCATCGACGAGATTGGTTCCCGGCGGGCTAACGACGGTTGCCAAGGCATCGATCATGATGCGTGTCGCCGAGGTATCGCCAGAGACCTCCTGATGCATCTGGGTCAGTGCACTCAGCCAGGCGTCGCCGAGCCGCGGTAGTCGCTGTTTAAAAACGCCATCGATCAACCCGACCGCCGCCGTCGTATTTCCGTAGGGCATGGTCACCCGCGAGCCGGCCACGACGGCGATCGGTCCTCCGTCACAGAGCAACATCTCTTCGGCAATCGAATCCTCGGCGGCATCCAGAGCCCCGGTGTAACATGCGAGCATGACTGCGATCGGTGCACCTCCCGGTGGGCGCGACAATCGCTTGACGCTTCGCTGATCCAGTACAGGGATCCCATCGACGGTCCCGGGGACGCGATCGAGTTGCGTGATCTGACCATGCCCGGCATAGACCCAAAATCGAGCACCGCGTTGGTAGCGATCGAGGACGGCCTCGGTGAAGGTGGCGCTGGTGGGAAAGAACAGATGTCCTGGGCTCGCGTAGCAGACACACGTACGGGTCTCGGCAGGCAGCACGCTCGTCACGATCGTCCTGGTCACCGATTCGATCGCGTGATCAGCCATCGCACCGAAGCCGCCCACCCCCCCGACCAACTGGACCTCCGAACGCCAGCTGCCAAAATCGACGCTCGCCTCCTGAGCCTTGATCCGCGCAATCAGCGTCTCGAGTTGTTCTGGCGTGTCGACTGGCAGACGACCGACCACCGCCTCGGGAACGAGGTCACTGATTGAAATCGCCATACAACAAGTCGCTCGAGAGCGTCGGTGTCGAACCCCAAGCCGCCGTCACCTTCGTCGGCAGATACATGATCGGCGTCTGGCGTTGCACGTTGCACGGCTTACCGAACACCGGGGCATCTCCCACGAGAAGCACGTATCGTGTTGAATCGTCCGATTGCCGGCTAATCTGTTGTCGCAGAGCCTCTGCGTCGCGTTCGGGACGGATCACTTCAACGACCATTCCTTGCTGCGTTCGATAGTCGACCCAGGGAGTCAGCGCCTGCTCAAAGGCTGGAGGACAAACCACGATCACATCAGCCGAAAAAGCGCGGCTCGTCGCCCAACCCCAGATCATCAACTGAGCCAAGACGAAAGCAGCAGCGACACAGATTCGTTTGCCCATCATTTAATACAGCCCCCCGCATCGGCTAAGCTTCTCGTTGGTTCGGGATCCATCACAACGAATCCCGCCAAATTTCGCCAGTCCAATGTGCCGACTTTCCCTATGCATAACGAGCCAACTCGATCCAGAGGGCGTTCCCCGCGCCCGAAGATCGCGATCACCGTAGGCGATGTCGCGGGCGTCGGTCCGGAATTGGCCCTGCGATGCATCGGCTTGCCTGAGGTTGCCGAACGCTGCATCCCCATTCTATACGGCCCCGAACCGGTCATTCGCAAAATTGCCCAGACCCTCGGGTTGGGAATCCCGGCGGAGATTCGGCGATGTCGGCGAGATTGAGCTGCGTTCGTTGGAGGCTGGCATCGGTTTCCGCCGAAACGGGCCTGGCCTCCTTTCAAGCTGTCGACGCGGCAATTAGGGACGCGATCGCCGGCAACGTCGACGCGATCGTCACCGGGCCGATCCAGAAAGAGGCTTGGCATGCAGCGGGGATCCCTTTTCCTGGACACACGGAACTTGCTGGCCGATCGAACGGGGGTCGACGATTATCTGCATGATGCTGACCAGCCAAGGAGATCTCCTGCGTGCTGGCGACCATCCATGTGCCGCTTGCCGATGTTGCCGAGCTGCTGACCACCGAGTCGGTACTCCGAGCGATTCGGCTTGCGCGTCAGCCCTGTCGCTTCACCAACGATCGGGCGTGCCGCGCGCGTGACGGTGTGTGGGCTCAATCCCCATGCCGGCGAGCACGGGCTATTCAGTCATGGCGAGGAGGCAGAACGTGATCGAACCGGCGATTGACAGCCGCCCGCACCGAAGGAATCGAAGTGACCGGGCCACTTCCGCCCGATACCGCGTTCACACCTCGCATCCGTCAGTCAAGTGATGTTTACGTCTGCATGTACCATGACCAGGGCTTGATTCCCTTCAAGGCACTCGCCTTTGACGATGCGGTGAACGTCACGCTCGGGTTGCCAATTGTTCGCACCAGCGTCGATCACGGCACGGCGCTCGATCTGGCATGGCAAGGCAAAGCGAGCCATCACAGCATGCTCGCCGCAATCGCCATGGCCATCGAACTCGCACGTGCCACACCAGGATGAAGCGGGACGTGAACATCGCGAAGCAGCGACACTTCTCGATCGATCCGGCTCGATTGGGACCGACTTCGCGACACCAACGCGGTCCGGTCAGCGACGTCTTGTCGACACCCTGCATTGGATGCCGAAGGTCGCTCTGTTGGTGCTGCTGTTCTTTGTGTACGCCGGCGACCGACCACCGATGGTGAATGAATCGCACTACCTGGTCAAAGCCAAGAATTTCTGGGATCCGCAGTGGTGCGCCAGCGACATGCTGGCCTCGTCCTCCAAGGCCCACGTGACTTTCTATGTCGTGTTTGGCTGGCTGACGAAGTTCGTATCACTGGAAGCAACCGCCTGGATCGGCCGTTTGGTTGGCTGGACCATGCTTGCTTTTGGTTTGCAGCCAACTCAGCTGGAATCTGTTTCACCGACACTACCTTTCGCTCGTGGTCGCTGTGGTCTGGATGGCGGGAATCGAGTACGGGAACCTGGCCGGGGAATGGGTGGTCGGCGGCATCGAAGCCAAGGTGCCCGCTTACGGTTTTGTGCTGCTGGGCTCTCGCGAAATGGTTCGCCGTCGCTGGAATCGAGTCTGGCTGCTGCTCGGAGTCGCCTCGGCGTTTCACGTGTTGACCGGGAGGTTGGAGTGTGGTGGCGGCAACGTTCGCCTGGTGGTGCACCGAACGAGGACAACCCGATCGCCGACGATTCTTGACCCCGGGGCTCTTTGCCGGAGGCTTGATCGCGCTGTTGGGCCTTGTTCCGGCGGTCGCCTTGACACTTCGCGGCGGTCCCCAGGAGGTCCCAGGGGAAGTCAGGCCTCGGTGCTGCGGCCCGCATCTACACCTACTATCGAATCACGCCATCATTTGCTGCCGGCTGACTTTGCCCCAGCTGGTACTTGCGTCACGGCGTGCTGATCGGCACCACGCTCTGGGTCGGCTTGGCCATTTCGCGACGATGCCCGGAATCGCGTCGACTCGGCGCCTTTACGATTGGCGCCGTATCGATCGCTGTCGATCGGGTCTCGCACTCGGCGTGCTGCCTTCGTTCTACCCCGACTTGGCGGCGCGACTGCTGCGTTACTATTGGTTTCGATTGACCGATGCCGCCGTTCCGCTGATGCTTGGCGTCGGCATCGCGAAGATGCTCTGCGATCAACGGCCGGCGATCCGGCGCTGTGGCCGTGATCACGCATTGGCATCGCAGTGACGCTGGTCGCCGCATCGGGCTATCGAATCGGCCGTCTGAAGATCCCGCCGTCGGTCAGCAACGATCTACTGGGTTTCGACGCCGGGCCGTCGGTCGAACAGCAGCAACAGGTGTATCGCGACTGGTTGGCGGTTTGCCGATGGGCGCAAGTCAATCCTCGCAACCCGACGAAGTGTTCCTGACGCCACGCCATCAACAAACGTTCAAATGGTACGCCGAGCGTGGCGAAGTGGTGAATTGGAAGGATGTGCCGCAAGATGCCGAGAACCTTCTGGAGTGGAATCGGCGATTCCAGCAGATCTTTCCGCAACGTCTTGGGCACATCCGAGTGACGATTCGCTATGCCGACCTGCGGGAGTACCGCCGCCGATATGGGGTTCGCTGGATGATCGTCGATCGGCGGGTTTGCGGTGAGACCTTCCGCTTGGTCCGGCTCTATCCGATCGATGGCGAGACCAACGCGACCTTTGCGATCTATGAATTGCCCGAAGCTTTAGTGCGATTGCCGAGCCGTAGTGCGATTGCACGGGCCGTCGTGCGATTGCGGGCCGTCGTGCGCATTGCAGGGCCATCGTGCGATTGCAGGGACATCGTGCAATTGCCGGGTTTAGGCCGATTGCAGTGACGACGTTGACGTGCGAAAAGTTCGGCGCACGGCATCTTCGTCACACAGTCTGTGCTCTTATTGCACAGCTCGCTTGTCCCTTCGGTGGAGCACGGAATCGATCGTCTTCAGCCAACGTGAGGAGGTCGGGAGCCCTGTCCACGGAACGCTCAATCGCTTGGTTCGCCACGATTCCTATGGTTGGAAGCAGTCGCAAAGAATTCCAGATTGTTTGCGATCTATCTCGGCAAGACGAGCCGTTTTCGGCATCCTGATTGCACTGAAGCGACCCATGTCTTTCCTGGAGCCTTTACCGGGAGCCAAACCATGAAGACACGAACAGATACCGAACAGACAATCGAGAGTCTTTCGCATATCACTGGCGAGAAGACCACGGAAGTTGGATGAATTCTTCGATGAATATCGACAGTGGGCTTATGAGATTGGCCAACGGGGTTTTCCCCACTTCGGCGAAACCGCCGATCGACTCAAACAGCTGCGCCAGACGCCTGACCGAGCATTTTGCCCGGGAGGTGCGATTTGCGACCAGCTGATTGGCATTACAAGCACGGCATCGCCAGAAGTCGAGCAAATCGTCGACAAGTTGCCACCGATCATGCCAACCTGTTATCCCGCTTGACAACCTGATCGCTAGCTCAGCGAACTCGAGCCACCATTCGATTCGTGGCAACAAGCTGTCGAACAGGTGGAACTGTTTTGCGACGCCTTGGAACAGCATGAAGAGCAAGAATCTGACTGCATCACCTGGCTGTTGCCAAAGAAAGGATAAGAACCATGATCCGCCATCCCGGAAAAATACGGCCCGACATGCTATGGAGGAAGCTTTGTTCCGAGATGTCGATCAGCCTGCTGATGGCTCATCATGCAGACGCAGGCTGATAGCGGACGAAGCCAAATAAGGCTGGCCCAAAGGCTCGGGACGGAGGATCAGAAGCTGTTTCGCAATTGGCGAGCCTGGGCGTGACGCCGGAAAGCTTGATGGCCGTCCAAATGGTCCCGTTGGTCCTGATCGCTTGGGCAAATCATGGAGTGGATCGAAAAGGAACGGAGTTTGTGTTGTCGAAAGCAAAGCGGTTTGGAGTCAGAGAACCGTCGGATGCCCACGCTTTACTGGACCATTGGCTTCGCCACCGGCCTCCGGTGATCGCTTTGACACTTGGAGGCGATTCATTCGACATGAGTTAGCCTCGATGCCCGCCAAGGCAAGACAACGGCTGGTCGTGATGACGAAGAACCAAATGTTGCGAAGTCGCCCGCTGTTCCGGTGGTTTTCTCGGATTTCGTCGGATTTCGCCGAACGAACAAAGCTGATCACAGCCATGAGCCAAGTCCTGGATGATTGTTTCGAACGTAGTCGCCATCGATTCGTCGTGCCGGCTGGTCGTATAATACGGTGTTGATCATGATCATGCCGTTGCGATCGTGATGCTCAGGATCGAGGGTGTGAACATGCATACCGACATGACCACCAATTACATGGGCATGAGGCTGCGATCTCCATTGATCGTTGGATCCTGCCCCATAACGCTCAAGCCGGAAACAGTCCGAGAACTGACGATCTCAGGCGCTGGCGCGGTTGTGCTGCCGTCGATTTGGAGGAGCAAATCGTTCGTGAGATGGTTCAGCAGGGAGTCGAGCAAGTCTTGAAGAGCGGCAAGTGGAGGCGGCGGGATCGCCAAAGCTGGAGGATATCTACAATGGCGGCGTCGACAACTATCTGAAACGCTTGGAATGCTGAAGAAGTGCACTGGCATTCCCATCATTGCCAACGTCAATGGGTGCCCTCATGGTTGCTGGCTCGGCTTCGCCCCGCGGCTTGAAATGGCTGGTGCGGATGCGATCGAGCTGTCTATTCAAAGCAGTCTCGGTGATCCCTAGCAGGGGGCTCAAGCGGTCGAGGATGCGTTGATTGCAGCTGTCGAGAGAGTCTGCAATTCCGTTTCGATCCCCGTCGCTGTCAAACTGCTGCCGTTTATCACGAGTCTTCCCAACTTCGCCGCGAAGGTTAGGAATGCTGGCGCTGAAGGATTGGTCTTGTTCGGTCGCGAACCGATCTGGGAGGTCTTTGATGGGTCCTTGTCGGCGACATCTCGCTGGAGCTTGAGTGACTCCGGACAACTACAAACCACGCTATCCGGTCTGATGCGTGTTCGCTCCGGTGGCGAGGGGATGTCGATTGCTGCCAGCGGTGGCATCTCCACCGCCAAGGATGTCATTCACAGTGTGATCGCGGGTGCCGATGTCGCCATGGTGACCTCCGAGATCTATCGCACCGGACCCGATGTGGTTGCCCATATTCTTGAAGGGGTGACCCAACACTTGGATCGGCAAGGGATGCATTCCTTTGACGAGTTTGTTGGCAGCTGTCGCCAAGGCCCGAGCGATCTGGAAGTCGCGTCACGGCCAGGTCCGCGCCATGATGGATGCCGAACACTATCGCGATCCTCACCCACAACCACTCGCCCGCACCGGCGACAAGTGGGGTCATGTCTACCCAACCACCATGGGCGACTGAATCAGCGTCGGTGCCGGTTTTCCAACTTCAGCCGACAGTCATGCTCAGCCTCTTTGCAGAGCGATCCGTTAGCGTGGGGCGGTCTCTCCGAGACCGTCATTCATTGCGTGCGGCGATGCCGTGAAAAATTGGCTTGCTCTACCGTAGGTACGCACTTCCAAGGCGGACATTCGCAGCTTTGCTGCGGTTGTTACGAGTCTCGGAGAGACTCGCCTACGGTAAAATGCCGAGCCAAAGCATCTCGGCGATCCACGATTACGATTGCTTGTGCGTGAGGCTGTCCAGCTTGCTTTCTTTCTCATCGTCCTTGACGAACGATCGTTTGATCAAGGCGCGGGGTTCGAGCTCGAGCGGGATGCTGGGACCCTTCCCACCACCCACTCACTTGCTACCAGAGGTTCGGCGGGGCCACCTCTCTTGGGATCACGTTGATGTTGATGTCATCAAGGTTTCTCCCTCGGAGCGCATCTTCTTTTTCCTCTTGAATGTCATCAAGCTTTCGCTCGCGGAGCTCTTTGGCTCGATCAAGACTTGGCGGCAGATCCGCATCTGATTCGCTCGAGTCCATGTCGCTCTGACGATCGGGGGCATTGAAGCCTCCATCGCGCAATTCCTGTCGTTGACGCTCGAGCAGATCTGGTGTCGGCGGTTCCTCTCGTTCTGTCAGACGCCGATGACTGCACACCGGCAGGGTCGAAAATGCTGCCGACCCGGCCGGAATCTCGCCGGGTTCGCTCCCATGCCCCCCCGTAGGCCGGATAGGCGAGGTCCTCGCAGTCGGCGCAAATGCGGCATCCACCGAGCGGAACCAATCCGGCCGTTACCACCGCAACCGCGATCCATCGCCCGATACTTATCCATGACGTCCCGATCTCTTGCATCTGCGCAACAAAAATCCGATGACCAACCAGGTGACCATCGGAATGTATCGGTTGCATGGACGATTCGCTTGAGGAAAGCTGTAACGATTACAGGTTCCGCGTCGCCATCGACTCCCGGAGTTCATGGTTGGAAATGACCAATTGAGTCAGTTCCTGCCACTGCGAATCCTCGTCGCTGACGGTTTCGCAAAGCAATTCCGCGTCATCCCAGTCCAATTCGTCCTCGACCGCGAAGCGGAGGTCGTTTCGGTCCAGAGCCGAGGGAACGGGAATGAACTTGAGGTGGTAAGCTCCGGGGGCCGAATCGAGCCACGACGCGATGCTGCCGCCGTCGGCCGCAGGCAACCGGTCGGCGTTGCGACGCAGACGGCGGAGCGTATCGGCGTGACAGGCTTCCCCGGTCAAACCCAAGTGGTCGACTCGCCGTGGATCACCAGCATCGGAGGCATAACCGACGTAGTCACACTCGTTGGTCTTGGTCGCCTTGGCCAATAACTGATCGACCAACGTTGCGTCTACAAACGGTCGATTGGCCGGGACATAAACGACCCACTCGGCACCACAGCTATCGGCGGCGACGCAAAGTCGCTCACAGACATGGCTACTGGGCAGATTCATCGATTGAACTCCCGCAATTCCCGAAGTCAACAGGGAAGAGGGAACGTTCGATCCGACAATGAAAACCTGGTCCACCATGGCGCATTCGCTCAGGCGACGAGCCATACGAATGATCAACGGTTGCCCACCGAGCTTGCGTTGCGCAAAACGAGCAGCCGATTTTTGCACCTCTGGGCGAGAGAAATCGCCAA
This sequence comes from Pirellulaceae bacterium, assembly GCA_963767665.1. GTDB lineage: Bacteria > Planctomycetota > Planctomycetia > Pirellulales > Pirellulaceae > Rubripirellula. Next base: position 690,469 of record CAVYFC010000019.1, on the reverse strand, counting down.
GATCGATGACCGCAATGGCACGGCGGGTTTGCTGAGGGCATCGCTTTCCTCCATTCAATGCGGGACACGCCTACTACTTAGAGGTCCGACTTAAGCTCCCTTCAGACGTGTTGACGTCATTATGGCCGGTTTAGTGTCCACGCGGTCTACCACAATCGGAATCAAGAATTCAAATATTTTGAAAGGATTTCCTCAAGTCGCTCTATCGTACGAACCGGGACTCATGGCAAAAGACAGCACTCGCTTGATCGGTGAAAGGAATTCACCAGCGAAGGCGAGCCTTCTGTGTGAGTCTTCTCTGCAAGCACTGAAAATGGAGTTTCCGAGTGTTTGATCTTTCCCAGATTACCAGTTTCATCGATGCTATCATGATGCCGATCATTGGCGGCTTGGCGCTGCTGATTGCAAAAGTCAGTCACGGAGATCGTGCCCGATGGGCCGAAAAGCAGTTTTTCGCTGTGCTACTTGTGATTACGATTGTCACCCTGCGAACCGTGATCACGTGTCATGAGATTTGGTTGGTCCATACCACGACGCTCGGGACGCTGATCATCTGCTCCATGTTGATTCCCGGCCATCAGGAACCCCAGGAAGCAGCGTTCTGAAGCCGGGTCGATCCAACTCAGACCATTGGGCAGGATTCTCGCAGGCCGATCGATCAACCTGCCAGCTTCACCCGCTTGACCAATCCTGTAGCCAACGATGCTCGATGCCTGAAGCCGACACGATCTCCGACGCCTCCCCGGTTCCATCGGTCGAAGTGATCCCGGGAGGCCCGGTTAGCGGAAGCATCCGCCCGCCGGGCAGCAAGAGCCTGACCAATCGCGCACTGATCTGCGCCGCGATGGCCGATCGTCCCTCGCGGCTCACGGGCAGCGTTGGCCAGCGAAGACACGGAAGTGATGATCGAGGCGTTGCGGTCAATTGGGGTCGACGTTGAAGTTGCCGACGGTGGACAGACCCTTTCAGTCGAGCGGCGCGACAGCGACCACCCAAACTGCCTCGACAGCAGGCCAACACCGACCGGAGCTCTACATTGCCAACAGCGGCACCAGCATTCGCTTTTTGACCGCAGCGCTTTCCGCCTCTGGGCGGCAGCTATCGACTGCATGGTGTCCCCCGAATGCATCAGCGTCCCATTGGTGACCTGGTCGACGCGATCCAAGCGAGTGATCGACGGGGAAGTCGGCACCGAATCGCCGGCGAGTGTCCACCCGGTGTGGATCGATTCGCGTGGCTGGAGTGGGCATGCGATCGAAGTCGCCGGTTCGGTTAGCAGTCAATTTCTTGAGCGGGCTGATGATGGCAGCACCGATTGCCGTCTCGCACCGAAACTCAGGTCAACCGCCACACGAATCGGTGTCGTCGGTGAACTGGTCTCGCGACCCTATGTCGACATGACCGCAGAAGTGATGCGGTCGTTCGGTGCTGGGTTGATGTCGCACCAGGTGACGCGACCAAGGACGAGTCGCTCGCGGTCATCGGTCGCTGCCCAGCCTTATCGAGGCCGGCACTACGCAATTGAGCCTGATGCTTCAGCGGCGAGTTACTTCTGGGCAACCGCAGCGATCACAGGCGGAACGCATCACCGTCGAAGGACTCACCAAGGAGGCGATGCAAGGTGATGTCGGCTTCTGTGATGTGCTTGCAGCAGATGGGATGCGAGGTGCATGATCACGACGACGGCATCACGGTCAGCGGGCGTCCGCTCCATGGCGTCGACGTTGATATGAACATGATCAGTGATACGGTGCAGACGCTTGCCGTGGTCGCGCTCTTTGCAGAGGGTCCGACCCGTGTTCGTGGTGTTGCCCACAATCGGTACAAGGAGACAGATCGGATCGGAGACCTGGCTTGCGAACTTCGCAAGCTCGGCGGGGCTGATTGACGAGCATGATGACGGACTTGACGATTCATCCGATCCAAATTCGCTGCACGGAGCCACACTCGATACTTACCATGATCATCGCATGGCGATGAGCCTGGCTCTGGCTGGACTTCGTCCTCGGAGTGCGCATACTGGATCCCGCTTGCACTACGAAAACCTATCCCGAATATTTCGCCGACCTCGAAGCTTTGATCGGCCGGCCCCATCGCTGGCACAGCAGATAGTGTGCTCCCAAGCCCACAATGGGCTTCCCATCCCTGGAACCTGGGCCACCCACAACCTGGGCCAACTGGGGTTGTTCGAGGCGTTCCCACACCTATCGCACAGATTGTAATCTGACAAATGAATCAGAGCTGATTTCCGACGTGACGAATGCGAACGGGATTCAACTCAAGAGCCAAATCGTCGAACCCCTTTTCATTTACGTCGCCCCCATGTCACCGGAACGAAAAGCACGCATCGCCAATGGTTTGCTGGTCTTGGTCAGCAGTCTGCTAGCCTGTTTTGTAGATGTGCGATTCGGTTGGATGACCTTGTTCATGGGGGCCAGCCTGATCTTCTCAGGCACCACAGGTTTCTGCGGCTTTGCCGTGATCTTCAAGAGACTTGGTGGTTAGAAGCAATTCATCGCCTCAAGGCAGCAATCACTACCTTAGGCGAGTCTCTCGGGGTGCTCGCAAACAAAGCAGCAAAGCTGCCGATGTCCGCCTTCGAAGCAGACCCACGCCGTCACGGCCTCGCCAGGGGACTCAGCTGTAATTCGGCGTCGGCGGTCGATAATCGCTCAAGATTGATTGACTTGAACCAATCGATCGTCTGCTTCAGTCCGTCACGCAGAGGAATCTTCGGTTCCCAACCGAGTTCCTTCTTCGCCAGAGTGATATCGGGACGGCGGCGAGTGGGATCATCATCGGGCAGCGGCCGAAAGACCAGCTTACTGCGAGATCCGGCGAGCTCGATGACCTGTTCGGCAAGCTCGCGAATCGTGAACTCAACGGGGTTGCCGATGTTGACCGGGCCGATGAAGCCCTGATCGTTGTTCATCATCGCGATGATCGCGTTGACCAGATCGTCGCGATAGCAGAACGATCGAGTCTGGTTCCCTTCACCGAAGATCGTGATGTCTTCGTCAGCCAAGGCCTGGCGAATGAAGTTCGAAACGACGCGACCATCGTAGGGATGCATCCGCGGTCCGTAGGTATTGAAGATCCGGACGATTCGGATGTCGACACCATTGCTGCGGTGATAGTCCATGAACAGTGTCTCGGCGACCCGCTTGCCCTCGTCGTAACAGGCGCGGATGCCCAGCGGATTGACGCTTCCTCGATAGCTTTCGACCTGCGGGTGCACCTCCGGGTCGCCATAGATCTCGCTGGTGCTCGCTTGCAGGATTCTGGCCCCACAGCGTTTTGCAGTACCCGAGCATGTTGATCGATCCGAGCACACTGGTCTTGATCGTCTTGATCGGATTGAACTGGTAGTGCCCGGGTGCAGCGGGACAGGCCAGGTTGTAGATCTGGTCGACCTCCAGAAAGATCGGCAGGGTGACGTCGTGGCGAATCAATTCAAAATTCGCCTTGCCCAACAGGTGGGCGACATTCGACTTCTGGCTGGTGAAGAAATTATCGAGGCAGATCACGTCGTGCCCGGTCGCGACGAGTCGCTCGCAAAGATACGAACCGAGGAAGCCGGCACCGCCGGTCACAAGAATTCGTTGGATCATTCCTAGCAGGCCTCTGCATCTTGGTGATTGGCGTCTTGGTGATTGGCGGGAGTAAGCACTTGATTATCGATCAAGCCGTGTCGACCCAACTCGGGCCGCGATCAGCGCGACCGCCGGCCGATCCAACGTCATCAGCGGCTCCAGCGTTTCGGCGTCGACAATGACCGCATAGTCAACTTTGTCGACTCCACTGAGCACCTTGGGTCCCCGAACGTCGAGCGCACCCATCAGACGTTGCTCTGCATGATTCCTTGAAGCTTCGCACATCCGTCTGCCCCTGCGTCGACTGCGCTCGACCTGCTGCAACCAAAGACTTCGATAGATGTGAAGTGCCCGAGCCCGTTCGGAGTCGCTGAGATAACGATTGCGGCTGCTCATCGCCAAACCATCTGACTCGCGAACGATCTCGCCAGCCACAATCTCGATTCCAACGTTCAAGTCGCGGGCCATCGCCTCGATGACTTTCCACTGCTGATAGTCCTTTCGGCCGAAGACGGCTCGATCGCAGGGCAGGCACTGAAACAGTTTCAGCACGATCGTCGCCACACCGCGAAAGTGATCGGGCCGAAAGACACCTTCCAAGCGTTCGGGATATCGCCGGCGGCTCGACCATCGTGCTGTAGCCCTCGGGATACATGGCTGTCCTTGCTGGGTACAAAAACGGCGGCCACCCCTTCTCCGCGAAGCATTTCGCAGTCCGCTTCGAGCGACCGTGGGTACTTGTCGAGATCCTCGTTCGCCCCAAACTGGGTTGGATTGACAAAGATCGTCGCAATGGTGACATCGCACAACTCACGACTGATTCGTACCAAGCGAAAGATGCCCTTCGTGCAAGGCCCCCATCGTCGGCACGAGTCCAATCGTTTTCCCTTCACCACGAAGCGACCAGACGAAATCTCGTGCCACGTCGAGGGAATGGATGACTTCCATGACATGCACCGACTTATTGAAGGACAGACGTGATCAGACCGAAACAGATCGAAGGGGCGGGCGAAGCTAGATCGTCGAGGTTGCTTCTTGAAGCACTTGCTCACTGACGTAGATCGGCAAAGGTGGCGTGAAGGTGACTGCCACAGCGATCGCATCGCTGGGACGCGAATCCACTTCGATCAGCTCGCCATCCTCTTTGCGAAGACGCAGTTTGGCGAAGTAGGTGCTATGACTCAGTTCACTGATGATCACGCTCTCCACCGTCGCTCCGAGCGAACTGCGCCACCCCGACCACAAGATCGTGCGTGAGCGGACGCTGCGGTTCGTAGTCATCCTTCACGCGTCGATCAATATTCGTCGCTTCGAAGATACCGATCAGAATCGGGAACTCGCGGCTACCGTCGACTTCCTGAAGTAGATAACCTGATTCTCGGTGAGCTCGGAAATGATGATCCGAGCTAGGCGCATCTTGACGGGCATGTGATCCAGACAAACATGACGGAGGAAGGAAACAGTGGGAGAGCACGGCTTCGCAGTCTCTCCCCGCATTATAGCGTTGCCTGGGGCTGCTGCACACTCGCCAGCCGCCGTCGTCCCTAAGATTCAAGCCTGAAGATCGTCGTCGCCAGAGGCGGCATGCAGACCGAAATGCTGTCCTCGCGCCCGTGGTGCCCTTCGCCCAGAGTATTGGCCCCGGGATAGTTACCGAGGTTAGAACCCCCGTAGGCACTGCTATCGCTGTTGAAAATCTCCTTCCAGAAACCGGAGTGGGGGACCCCCACCCGATAACCGTGCCGGACAACCGGCGTGAAGTTGCAGCAGACCAGGATCGGCGCGGTCCCCGTCTTTTCCCTTGCGCACGATAGACCAACGTACTGTCCTGGCAGTTCATGCAGTCGACCCACTCGAAACCTTCGCCGGAAAAATCAAACTGGTGCAGACGCGGGATTCTCGATCACCAACTTGTTCAAATCGGAAACCAGTTGCTGAATCCCGCGGTGGGTTTCAAAGTCCAGCAGTTCCCACTGGGGACCATCATCATGGTTCCACTCGTTCCACTGGCCAAGCTCGCCACCCATGAACAGCAACTTCTTGCCCGGGTGCGTCCACATGTACGAGTACAGCAGCCGCAGGTTCGCAAATTTCTGCCACATGTCGCCCGGCATCTGGCTCAGCAGCGCCCCTTTGCCGTGCACCACTTCATCGTGCGAAAGCGGCAGCATGAAGTTTTCGGTGAAGGCGTAAATCAGGCTGAACGTCAGGTCGTTCTGGTGATGGCTGCGATGAATCGGTTCCTTGTGCATGTAGTCCAGCGTGTCATTCATCCAGCCCATGTTCCACTTGTAGGTGAATCCGAGTCCGCCGTCGTAGGTTGGGCGCGACACACCGGGCCAAGCTGTCGACTCTTCCGCAGCGGTCACCACACCCGGAAATTGCTCATGAACGGCAACGTTGAATTCACGAAGGAAATCGATCGCTTCCAGGTTCTCGCGACCACCGTATTGGTTGGGAATCCACTGGCTGTCCTCGCGGCTGTAGTCCAGATACAGCATCGATGCGACCGCGTCGACGCGAAGCCCGTCGATGTGGTACTTATCGAGCCAGAACAGCGCGTTGGCGACGAGGAAATTCCGAACTTCGTTGCGACCGTAATTGAAGATCAACGTTCCCCAGTCCGGATGCTCGCCTTGACGCGAATCGGCGTGCTCGTAGAGCGCCGATCCGTCAAAGCGAGCCAAGCCGTGACCATCTTTGGGAAAGTGCGCCGGCACCCAATCGATGATCACGCCGATGCCCTGCTGGTGCATGTAGTTGACGAAGAACATGAAGTCCTGTGGGGAGCCGTGACCGAGCCGTCGGCGCGTAATAGCCAACGGTCTGATAACCCCAGGATCCGGTGAAGGGATGCTCGCTGACCGGCATCAATTCGACGTGCGTAAAGTTCATGCGGTGACAATAATCGGACAAGCGGCGAGCCAAGTCTCGGTAGTCAAGCCAACCATGCGTCCGCCCGGGCCCCTTCTGCCAACTCCCCAGATGAACTTCGTAGACGTTCATCGGCGCGTGCATGGGATTCCAATCTTTCGCCGCTCCAGCCAGTCCTGATCGCCTCCATTGATACGAGCTCGAGATCCGAGACGATCGAGGCGGTCAGCGGTGGCAATTCCGCAGCGAAGCCCATCGGATCCGATTTGTCGACCCATTCGCCATGCTGATTGAGGATGCGAAACTTGTACTTGTCGCCAGCCTTGCGCGCCGGGCACAAACAATTCCCAAATCCCCAAGTGCTCCATCACGCGCGCGGTGTGCTTGTCGCCCATCCCAGCCATTGAAATCACCGACCACCTGGACGCTGCGGGCGTTGGGGGCCCAGACGGCAAAATTGACACCCGGGTTCCATCAACGGTGCGGAGCTGCGCGCCCAAACGCTCGTAGAGTTGATGATGCCGCCCCTCGCCAATCAAGTAGCGATCCAGATCGCTGAACATGCGAGGGAGCTGCGTAGGGATCTTGCACGTCAATCAGTTCGCCGGTTTTCTTTGTCATCTGGATGCGGTATCTCGATTTTGCGTTCATCTCTCTTCTTGCATCTTCTTCCGATCGGCCGCTCGCGTCGACCGCCCCGTCACAGATCGCCTCGAAAAAACCTGCCGGATGCAGCTGGCGCATCGGCCGCTTGGTGCCACTGGCCCCATCAATGATCCAGGCCGCCTGGGCCTCGGGCAGATAGCTTCGCACCGCGATCGCCGATTGTCCACGATAGTCCACGCGGTGGGGCCCCAAGCACGCTCGACGGGTTCTCGAGTGTACCGTCAACGAGTTGGCCGATGCTGGAGAGCGAGACTTGAGTGTGCATTTGGCTTCCGCTAAGCGAGTGATTTGAGGTAACGAAGATCTGGAAAAATGAGGCGTCGACCCCTACCGGGGTCCTCGAATTCGGTTTTCAGGCGGCTATGCCGATTCCAGCAAGTCGGCCGCCGTGAATCGGTGCCGGGGAACCTGACCGCCTTGGCTGGCCTCGCCAGCTGAGCAACCAGCGGCGCAGTCCGTCCTGGGTCTCGCCTGTGGCCCGGGGGCCGGGACGCCTCGGTGCGGTGCATCGACACGGAGCCAACGATCGCCCGACCTTGGCCGGTCCGCCTTTGCAGGCTTCCGCCACTGACCAGCGCGAGTGGAAATCAAACAAGCCTGGACCCGATGAATCTGCAGGGCACGATCGATCCGCCGCCACAGGTCGGCATGCTGAACGTCGATCCGACGCCCGAAATGCTCCCACACGAATTGGTTCTCCCGCCATCGGGGCAGCGACTCCGCGAGCGAGCGAATCAGGTAACGGTTGTTGCTCAGCAGCATCACCGAGGAAGGGCCATCGATCGACTTCCAAGTCCGCGCACCGCAGCCAGCAGCGTCAATCGATTGAGGTCACCAAAGTCGACGTCGTCCGCCGAGAAGACCGGCTCGCCATCGGCCGTCTCCAGCGTGAACGACCACGTTCCCTCGGAAAGCGCAGCAGCTCGGCCTGGCAAACCAGCAGGTATTCCGTGACGGCATTTCCATTGTCGACAGACGATGCGCGATCACTGTCGGCGAGCCGGATTGGGGTTGAGAGCATCACGGCAGTAGTTTTCGATCGAATTGGTCTTGGCGATGCTGACGACAGCCTGTGTCAGCAAGACGCGCAAGGTTGGGGAAGGCAAGATCCTTCGAGGGTCGATTGCTTCCAAGTCGCAGCGAGCACTGCGCAGACTTCTCGGCATGAAATACCCACTCGGCAATCTTCAGCCTTCCGCCAAACTTTGACTAACCAAGAATGTCAACCGTTTTGAGATGCCGGCGATAGGAAACGCACACCCCGTACGATCCGCAAGCTTGAAGCGCAGCATGCAAAGAGATGGCCCACTGTTGCAAGCCCCAACAATGGTCAGTGGGCGCGAGGCAGCAGAAAGGAACTTAGCCGAAACGGCGCACGGTCGATCCGTTAACGCAACTTCAACACGCGGCGGATGCGTGCGGCTACCGTCGGATCGCTGTTCCTCAACCAAATGAAGTTGCAAACGCTGGCTGATCGCCGGATCATCCATCGTTGCCAACACCGAAATCACGCGAAGCTTCACGTCGCGACTCGGATCTTCCAGCAACATCAGTAGCCAGGGACGAGGATCGAGACTGCCTGACTCGGCGATCGCATTGACCAACCCCAGTCGCGTTTGGGTGTTCGGCCGAAACAATTGCGTCGCGATCGAGATCTCCGGAATCCCCGTAGCCACGGCGTCTCAACTCGGCTTCCGCCTTTTCACGCAGCGCCGCATGTTCGCTCGACAGCCAACGCATCACCGACGGTCGTCGTAGGTCTGAACTGGCGAATCGACCAAGATGGGCGACCGGCAAGATATCGGAAGCGACCGCCTCCCCAGCTGTACCGGCCGTGTGGTTTGCCACCGACCGAGGCTCTGGACTTGGAAAGGCGTTCAGCTCCACACCCGCACCTTGTGCCACGGGCTGAAGTTTCGCACCGGATCGGTACACCGAAGGGGATTCGGCTTGTCGCGGAGGTCCCTGTTGTGAGGTGGCATTGGGGCGGTCTTGGGAATTGTTTGACGTGACCGAATCTTGCCGGAATCGTATCTCGTTCGCTGGCGGCCACTGGGTCCAGAGTTCGGCGTCCTGAGAATGCCCCACAGGAAGGGGCTGGGCTCGAACAGCCAGCCTCTTGGGTTGCCTCGAGTCCTGTGAATCGTCGTCGAGTTGGATGGAGAGTGTCGAATCAACTGGCGCGTCGGCAACTTGTGGAACCGCTGATCGGCTCGACAACGAGAGTGATTCGATGGCGTGGTTGGCGTCTCGATAGAACTGTCGCGCTCGCTCGCTTTTACCGTCAACCGTTGTCATCACGGTTTGCTGCAGCAAGCTGGCTCCCCAGCCGGTTCGATCCTCGGGCAAATCAATCGCGATCGACTGAATGGAATGGACCATCACCGAGTGACGCTGCGCCCGTTCGGATTCCTCCAACACGGACCAATTGTTTTGACTTTGGCGTAACAGCTCGTAGGCGGCACGACCCACTTCGATGTCGGGATCGGCCATGGACTGCACCAGCCAGGGGATCGCCGGTGGTCCCAATTCGGCGATCTGACCCAATCGCTCCTTCTTTTCAGGAGCGGACAGCGTCGCAAAGTCGCGCGTCAACCGATGAACCAACCATTTTGGTCCCTCACTCGTGATCACCAGACAGATGGCCAGGCAAGCAGAAACGAGCAAAAAAAACCGAATGGCCGATTTCAGAGCCTGTTTGCGTGGCGTTCTGGCCGCCTGTAGCGAGACGGAGAACGGGTTGTCGGATCGGTCGCCAAAGTCCATTTTGGTGCCATCTAGAGAAAGTCACGTCAAACCGACGGTGGTCTCGCATTGTCGCGGGACCATGCTCACCACGACAAGATCAGTTTGCATCACGTTTGGGGATGGAATCGTCGTCTCCTAAGCCTGCTGTAGGTTCCCCGGCAATTCACCCCGCCCCCCTTCACGCCATTCGCATCATGACCGCCTCCAAACATCAAACTCTCGATTTCAGCGACACGATCCGCCAACTGAATCATGAGCGGTGTGGGAATACGAAACCAGAACAAGGCGAACTTGCGACGATGTCGCCCAGGAGACCTTTGCCTGTCTGCAGTCACCGATGGACTTTCCGCCGCTCGAACAGGCGATCGTTCCTGGTGACCGTGTCGCCATCGCCGTCGATGCCAACATCCCCTCGATCGCAAAGGTCGTCGAGGGAGCCATTCGAGCTCTGCGTCAAGCAGGAGCCGGGGAGATCGAAATTGTCGTTTCGGACGAAGCTAGCGAGACGACGCTGGAGTCAGTCACCAGGATCGCGGGAGATCGAGATCGCAGTCTAGCTCGACATGCAGTGCGCAAACGCGAATGCCTTCGTTATCTTGGGGCGGACGAGGAGGCTGATCCCATTTATCTTAAACCGCTGGCTCGTTGATGCGGACTTCGTGCTGCCGATCGCCGCCAGTACGAGCTCTCGATGCCGATCTGCGACAGCGACCTGACTGGCATCTTTCCCGGCCTTTTCCGATTCGCGGGCTCGCGGCCGCTGCCTGGCTCATCACTGCGGTGCGGAGGCTGCAGAATCAAGACGGCTCGGAACTCAGCGAAGCAGCCCGCCTGGTTGCTCGGGATCCAAATCATGCTCTGTGTGACCGCCAATCATCTGGGACGGGCGAGCGAGATTTTCGCGGGAACACCCGCCGCCATTCGTAATCAGCTAGTACCGGCTCCTCGACTTCCCGACGACTTTCCCCCGTCAGCTCCCCTGGTCATCGCTGCACTCGACGGTGGCACCAGCAGCAATCTTGGGCGAATGCCGCCCGAGCCGTCGCGGCCGCATCGCGCTACGCGCTACCCGGGGCACCATCGTCCTTTGGAGTGCCATCGCGCGATCCGCTTAGCCGCCATCGCCGGCGCAGCAGTCGAGGATTCTCCGAGTGGCGGAGACGTCGACGCGGCCGCTTCCCAAGAGGAGGTCGAACAGGAGTTCCCGAACTGGAACCCGGACGGAGCAGCCTGCGGACGCTCGCTCGCATCGCGGAGGAGTATCGACTGCTGATTCACAGCCAGCTCGACGAGAATTCGTGGAGTCGATGGGCTTCGGCGTCGTCGAGTCCGAGGAACAATTGACCAAGCTGAGTCAATCGTTCGACTCATGCGGAGTGGTTGCGGGCGGCCCAATTCGCCGGCACGACGATCGACAGCAGCCTTAACTGGCGTGAACACCGCAAGACTTCGCGGCGCTGTCTCATTGGCCAAGCTCAGTGTCGACTACATCACCTTGGCCGGGGCACCGTCTGTTCCTTGATCAGCCGTGCGATCAAGTCATCGACGGTGATGCCATCGGCTTCGGCAGCGAACGTCGGAACGATGCGATGGCGCAGGACCGGGTGGGCGAGCACTTGCACGTCGTCGATGGTGACGTGCGGACGACCATGCAGCAGGGCTCGGGCCTTGGCTGCCAGCACCAGTTGCTGGCTTGCTCGCGGGCCGGGTCCCCATTCGATCAGTTCCCGGACCCACGGCTTGCTCTGTGGATCGGCCGGGCGAACCGAGCGAACGGCATCGAGCACCCAGTCTTTGACGTGCGGCGGCAGCGGCACGCGGCGGACCGTCCGTTGGAACTGCAAGATCTCCTCTCCGCTTGACCACCGCTTCGACCGCCGTGTTGAAGGTCGAGGTCGTTCGATCGACGATCTCGCCTTCCTGGTCGCGCGAGGGATAGTCGACCACGACGTGAAAAAGAAATCGGTCGCGCTGGGCCTCGGGCAACGGGTAGGTGCCCTCCTGTTCGATGGGATTCTGCGTCGCCAGAACGAAGAACGGCTCGTCGAGTCGATAGGTCTTTCCTGCCGCGGTCACCGCGTGCTCCTGCATCGCCTCGAGCAAGGCCGCCTGCGTCTTGGGGGGCGTTCGATTGATTTCGTCAGCCAACAGCATCTGCGTGAAGACCGGCCCCCGCTCAAAGACGAACTGTCGATGCCCGGTTTGCGGATCCTCCTGGATGATTTCCGTTCCCGTGATGTCGCCGGGCATCAAGTCGGGAGTGAACTGAATGCGTCGAAACGTCAAGATGCATCGAATCGGCAAGCGTATGAACCATCAAGCGTCTTGGCCAAGCCCGGGCACCCCTTCCAAGCAGGCAGTGGCCGCGAGCCAGGATCGCGATCAGCAATTGTTCGATCACTTCGTCTTGCCCGACCACGACGCGACCGACCTGCTCGCGAATGCGGCGACAGGCCTCGACCAAGCTTGGCGGCTTCTGCCACATCATCTTGCGGATTCAATCGGGAGGAGGCTCAACCAAAGCGGTACCCTTGGCGATGAATGGGAAGACAATCGTGAGCGCGGAGGATCGGGTCCATTATGGTCACCGACACGGCTGGTGCCGCTAGCCTGTCCCGAGAGCTTGCATAGTCTGTCGGCCAAGTGACTGCTCGCACCGCCAATCTCATCGCCCAAGTGATCGTGCTCTCTGCCCACCTGTATCCCCCTGTCGACTGCCTTATGCTGAATAGAAGTGGGCCTGTCTCCGTTTCCACCGTTTCCAGTGGAACCAAGTTTCCGGTGGAGGAGGGTCGGTCCACCTTTCCCTCCTTCCCTCCTTCCCGCCCTCCTGAACCTGCCTCCCCATGCCATCGCTGTTTGTCGTTCGGGGTCGCGACCAGGGAAAGCACTTTCAGCTTTCCAGTCCGATCATGAAGATTGGTCGGGAAACCTCCAGCGATGTTCAACTTTTTGATTCCGAGGCTTCCCGCACGCACGCCGAGATCCGCGTCGAGACCGAGGGTGGTTGCGAGCTGCTTGACTTGGGCAGCAGCAACGGGACGCGAATCAACGGCCAGCGGGTGGTCCGGCAACAGATTGTTCAGTGGCGATCGGATCGAGATCGGCTCCACGCTGATGATCTTCACGGGCACGGGTCAGCCCAGCGCGATGGATGCGGCACACGGAATCGACATCGTGCTCAAGAGCCAGGAGGGTGACGGCAGCCGAATCGTTTCCAAGCTCTCCCACTCGGGTGTCCGACTCAAGTGCCTGGGTGGGCCGCAAAGCAAGTCCGACAGCGACCGCTCGCTGGAAGTCATGTACCTGACCGCGATCGCGGTCGGACGCACCGACGATCTGGGCGAAGTGCTCGACCGCATCCTGCAGCTGGTCTTTGACTGGGTCGAAGCCGATCGCGGCTGCGTGATGCTCCGCGACAACGAGACAGGGCAACCTGCAACCGGCCGCACGCTGTGACCGAGCGGGCAGCTCGGGACCGGCTCGCGATCGGCGGATCGCGATCAGCCACACGATCCTTGACTACGTGCTGGAGCACAAAGAAGGGGTTCGCACCAGCGACGCCCGCGATGATTCTCGATTTCGATGCCGCCGCCTCGATTGTCCAGGCGGGCGTCCGTGAAGCCTTGTGCGTTCCTCTGCAAGGCCGCTACGACATCGTGGGGGCACTCTACGTCGATACCTACACACCGCCAGGCGAGTTGATTGCCAGCGGGCACCAGCAACGTTTCACACGACGATCACCTCCGACTGATTACCGCGATTGGGCACCAGGCCGCGCTTGGCCATCGAAGACACGTTCTACTACTCGGCGTTGGTACAAAGTGAACGATTGGCCGCGATGGGACAAACGATCGCGACGCTTTCGCATCACGTCAAGAACATTCTGCAAGGAATTCGCGGCGGCAGCTATCTGATCGAGGCGGGTCTGGATCGTAACGATACCGATGCGGTCCGCCGGGGATGGGGCATTGTCGATCGGAACCAGGAGCGCATCTCGAATCTCGTGATGGACATGCTGACCTTCTCGAAGGAGCGTGAACCCGAGAAGGTCGAGGCGCAACCTCAACGAGACCGTTCGCGATGTCGTGGAGCTGATGCAGACGCGAGCCGGCGAGATGTCGGTGGCGCTTGACTTGCGAGCCGGACGACTCGATCCCACCGGCCGCAGTTCGACCCCGACGCCATTCATCGCGCGGTGCTTGAATTTGGTGACCAATGCGATCGATGCCGCTGGCGGGAAAGCTTACCCAAGATACGTGATTTCGATACCGATCGTGATGGCGAGACCACGCGACCACCAGGAAAAGTACTCGTTCGCACCAGCTTTAATCCCGGCGATCGGCTGGATCATCGATGTGATCGATAACGGCCCGGGCGTCGCGCCGGAAGACCGAGAGAAGATCTTCTCACTGTTCGAGTCGCGCAAGGGCATGCGGGGTACCGGGCTGGGCCTACCGGTCAGCGCAAAGATCTTGCGAGAGCACGGCGGCGACATCCAAGTGTTCGATTCAACCGAGGGTCCTGGCACCTGTTTTCGCATGCGACTGCCCGCTGATGGCACCAGTCTGAGCGAGATCTCGCACCGTGACACGATGATCTGAGTGGCGGCTCTAGCACTTCGCTTGGTTCAGTGTCTCGATCAGCTCCTGAATCACGCTCTTCAGCTCATCGATTGATTCCTTCGCCGATTGCAATTTACCTTCGGCCGCCGCGTTCTCGATGCGTTCGGCCACCAGCATCGTTTTGGTAGCGGCAATCACCCTAGCAGCTCCTTTGATGGTATGAGCGAATCGCTGCGCGTCCGCCTGTTGACCTGCGTCAAGGGCAGCCACAAGCAAAGGCAACAGGCCCGGTATTTCCTCCAACGCCGAATCTTTCACGGCAACGAAAAGCTCTTTGTCGTCCGCCACGTTGGACATGGCGGCCTCCCAATCAATGATCGGAATTTCGTCCGGATTCTTCATGTTTGCCTCCACCTCTTCCCCTTTCTCGGTCGCTTGCCCACCCACTTCTTGGCTAGGGGAGATCGACGCTTGCTTTTCGTCGGAGCTCGATTGGGTCGACTCCACATGAACCGTCGCACCGCCTGAGGCATTACGAAGGGCGAGATACAGTTCGTGACGACGAACCGGCTTCGCCAAGTAGTCGTCCATGCCAGCCTCGATGCATCGCCCTCGATCTCCCTTCATCGCGTGGGCAGTCATCGCGACGATTGGGGTGTGGCGCCCGTCCCCACCTCCAGTTCACGAATCTTGCGAGTTGCCTCGAGACCGTTCAGTAGCGGCATTTGAATGTCCATCAGAATCGCGTCGAACGTGTTCGCCTTGTACATTTCAACCGCTTCTTCGCCATTGACGGCGAGGCTGACATCGTGATCCCAGATGGATAGCAGGCCCATCGCGACCTTCTGGTTGGCAACACCATCTTCGGCAAGCAAAATCTTCATCTTCGGCAGCGATTCTTCGCCATCTTTGTCGTCGGCCAACTTCGACGATGCCTTTGTCAAAGCCGAATGAACTTCACCCGCCGTCAAGATTGCAGCGAGAATTTCCGATTGTTTCGCCGGCTTGATCAGGTAGGAATCGATCCCCAAGTCCCTGCTGCGGCTGATGTCCCCGTGCCGACTGCCCGACGTCAAAAGGATCACCGAGATTCCATCAAGACGAGGGTTGGCTCGGATTTTTCAACCAGTCCAAAACCATCCAACCTGGGCATGTGAACGTCACTGATCAGCAGCGGGAGTGCCTCGTCGCTCTCGCCGATCTTCTCCAATAATTCGAGTGCGCTTTGCCCATCATTGGCCAATTGCACCGACATGCCCCAACCTTCAGAGTCTCCTCAAGAATCCGGAGATTGGTGGCGTTGTCATCCACCAACAATGCCGAGCGACCACTCAAATCGGGCAACTGCTCCAGAGAAACGCTTCGATCGCTCCCGTATTCCATTGGCACCGTGATGTGAAAGGTACTCCCCTGGTTGATCTTGCTCTCAAGCCAAATCTTGCCCCCCATCGCCTCGGCCAGCTTCTTGGTAATCGCCAAACCCAAACCGGTGCCACCAAACTGACGCGTGGTGGACATGTCAGCCTGCTCAAACGCGGAAAAGATCTTGTCATGTTTCTCCGGAGGTATGCCAACACCGGTATCGCGAACGAGAAAATGAAGTACCACGCCCGACTCGTCTTGCGATTTCAACCGCACGTCAACACCGACTTCTCCTTCCGCGGTGAACTTGATCGCATTGGCAACCAGGTTAACCAGCATCTGACGCAATCGGTTGGAGTCGCCCCGCAGCCAAAGGGGAACGTCCTGGTCGACGTGCCAAGTTAGTTCAACCTCCTTTGCATGAGCACGAACCCCCAGAGACTTCATTGCAACGCCTACCTCTTCACGAAGCTCAAAATCGACGGACTCAAACTCCAACTTGCCGGCTTCGATCTTTGAAAAGTCCAAAATCTCATTGATGATGGTAAGCAGCGAGTCGGCCGAATCCCGAACAACGCCCATGTACTCTTGCTGGGCCCGTGGATCATCCGAGTCGAGCGCGAATTCGGTCATGCCGATGATTGCATTCATGGGAGTCCGAATCTCATGACTCATGTTGGCTAGAAAATCGCTCTTGGCTGTGTTGGCCGACTCGGCCGCCTCCTTGGCCCGTTTCGTCTCGGTGATGTCGCGAGAAATTCCAAAGATTCCCACGATTTCACCGTCGCTGGTCCGCAACGGCGCTTTGGTCGTGGATAGCCATACCTTCTGGCCGTCCGCGGTAACCTGATACTCCTCCTTCCCAATCAGAGGTTCCCCGGTGGCCATGACGCGGAGCTCATCCGCCAGATACTCGCCTGATTCCTCCGACCCAAACACATCCGAGTCGCTCTTGTTGAGCAGTTCTTCTGCGGAATCGAATCCAAGGTGCCGCGCGAGAGCATCACTGGTTCGGACGAATCGACTATCGGAATCCTTGAAGTAGATCAGGTCAGGCGAATGCTCCAGCAACGTCTTCATTAGAAAATGTTCAACGGCAAACTTCTCGTTGACTTCATGCAGCTCCTTCGTGCGCTCAATGATCATCTCCTTCACTTTCTGGTTGCGACCCAGAAGTGTTCTCGCGTAAACAGCTAGCAGACTGGTGAGCAGCAGACCGAGCGTCAGGACAATCCATGGGTAACGCGACGAATGCTCACCCGAGAACTTGTCGGACGCCGCCATCATGACTTCCCAGTGGCGAATCGAAGCGGGTCGCTCAAGGATGTTCAACCATTCATTTTTTCGCGTGGCAAGCGCCGCGACGAACTCCTGAACTTCTTCGCCCTGGTCCAAATCAGGAAAGACAATGGTTCTCGCATCCGCATCATAAAAGGCGACGGCAACACGTCGTTCGTCAGCTCCAGCCCGCGTGATCAGACAATCCAACTGGTAGGGCGAATCTGCAAGTACCTTGGAGAGAAGTTTTTCGAAGTCGAGAAAGACAACGCCCAAGCCTTCGCAGTTATCCCATTCTGGTGTAGGATCCGCGGCACCATAGCCTGCCTCGGAGAAGGAACGCAGGAATGCGATCAGCACCGGTGAGTCGGACGAGTCACCCAGCCGAAAAGGTCGGGTCGAGGTCCGCGGCGATAAGCCATCATCCAGGAGATCGCGAATCCCTTCGTTCATCGCCTCGATCGTCGTCAGGTCATATCCAAGATGCGCAGCAAACGACTGTTCGTCTTGTTCAGAGCCGACGGGCCAGGCCGCGCAAATTGGAAAGATGTCGCCTCGTTGCGTTGCATCGATCGACACAGAATCGACCACGACACCTGGGTGGACTGCAAAGGACTCATCGCCGCCCTGGCGAAGCTGCTCTTCAAAAGCATTGATCTCATCGCGTTCCACTTTGGGAGCGACCGCCGCCATGTAGACGTACTCGCCCTGCTGTTGATCGACGGATCGGCCTTCAGGCGGGGACCACCTTTCCGTCTGCCCAAGTTCGCGAGGAATGTTCGTACCAAACATCGAGCTGCGAAACGCGTTCTCCAAGGAATCCTGTAGCGACTTGGAGGCAATTTCGAACTGGCTATCGAAATAATCAACGCTGGCTTGGCGAAGGATCTGGTAGGCGATGATCGAGAGGGTGAAGCCGACTGCGAGAATCGATGCCGCGGCTAGCAGCGGAAAATTCTGTCTCGCGTTGGCCGTCTCGTTTGCCATGGCATGCTCGAGTCGATCGGATCAGGAAAAGATTTAGGAGGCTGATGTCTCAGAGCCTCTCCTTCACTTTCCTGTTTTGATTCCCCCAGAGGTATCATACAACGCTCCCCCGGCCAGACCAACCAAAGGGCAACAGGAAAGAAGGATTGGATAACATTCAGCCCCAAGGGCAAGAAAAGCCACCCCAGCTCGAAGTCAGTTCGACAAGTAGGGTGGACCTCCAAGTCCGTCGCCGAACCCTCCCGTAAGATGGACTTCCAAGTCCGTCGCAGAACCCTCCCGTACGATGGACTTCCAAGTCCGTCGCAGAACCCTCCCGTACGATGGACTTCCAAGTCCATCGCAGAACCTCCCGGACGATGGACTTCCAAGTCCGTCGCAGAACCCTCCCGTACGATGGACTTCCAAGTCCGTCGCAGAACCTCCCGGACGATGGACTTCCAAGTCCATCGCCGAACCCTCCAATAACTTCCAAGTCCGTCGCTAAATTGGGCAGTGTGTTGGCGACGGACTTGGAAGTCCATCGTACGGTTGATGGATTGTTCTCTGGCCGCATCGGGGCTCCTACTTCAGTGCGCTTCGAGCCAATTCTTGCCGACGCCCATTTCGACGACGATCGGCACCGTCATCGGCAGCGTCGTCTTCATCGCCTCTTCGATGACCGGCATCACCGTCTCCTGCTCGCTGGCCAGCATGTCGAAGACGATTTCGTCGTGGACCGTCAGCACCATCTTGGTCTGAAATCCACCCTCGCGGAGCGCCCGATAACACGTTGATCATCGCCAATTTCAGCATGTCGGCTGCCGTTCCTTGGATCGGGCTGTTCATCGCCAACCGTTCGGCCGCGCTGGCGACCGTTCGGCTCCTTGAGTTGATGTCGCGGATGTAGCGTCGCCGACCGGTGCGGGTCGCGACGTAGCCGTGCTTTCGTGCAAACGCGATCGTGTCGTCAATGTACGATCGCACACCGGGATATTTTTCGAAGTAGTTCTCGATCAGCTCACTCGCCTCGGCTCGCGGGATATTCAACCGCTGCTGCAATCCGAACGCCGAGATCCCGTAGATGATTCCGAAGTTGACCGTCTTGGCTTTGTCCCGCATCTCGCGCGTCACCTCCTCAACCGGAACCTTGAAGACTTTCGACGCGGTCGTCGTGTGAATGTCGTCGCCGGCGGTGAACGCCTCCAGCATCGCCGGATCGCCACTCAATTCCGCCATCACGCGCAATTCGATTTGCGAATAATCGGCGCTGAGCAAGCAGGTGTTGATCGTCACGCGGGACAAATGCGGCGCGAATATCGCGGCCCCGCTCTTTGCGAACCGGAATCGTTTGCAGGTTCGGATCGTTCGACTGCATCCGCCCCGTCGCGGTCCAGGCTTGGCTGTAATGCGTGTGCAGTCGCCCCGTCTCGTTCACCGCAGCCGGAAGCTGGTCGACATAAACGGTCTTCAACTTGCGCACGTTGCGATAATCGAGCACGTCCGCGATGATCTGATGCCGGCCTGACTAATCGCTGCAATTCCGTCTCACGCGTCGAGTACTGGCCGGTCGACGTCTTCTTGGGGTTCGTTTCCAGTTCGCAGCTCTTCGTAGAGCACGACTCCCAGTTGCTTGGGCGAATCGATATTGAATTCGTGGCCCGCCGACTCAAAGATCTGTCGCTGCAGTTGCTCGATCTCGACTCGAGCTTTTCGGAAAAGATTGCCAGCGCCTCGGTATCCAGCCGGATGCCCTGGTACTCCATGTCGACCAGGACCGGAATCAGCGGACATTCGACCTCGTAGCAAACCTGGCTGACACCGCGCGTTTCGATGTCGGGACGGATCGCGTTGGCGACTTGCAGCGTCACGTCGGCATCTTCGCAGGCGTACTCGGCGACTTTTCGATCGTCGACATCCCGCATGTTTTTCTGGTCCTCGCCCTTTTCTCCGATCAGCGCGCTGATCGGAATCGGGACGTAACCGAGATACAGCTTGGACAAGATAATCGAGCCCGTGCCGCATCTCGGGCTCCTTCATCGAGTGGGCCAGCATCGTATCGAACAACTCGCCACTGACCTCGAATCCATGCCACCTCAACAGGGTCAGATCGTACTTCAGGTTGTGGCCGAGTCTTGGCGATCGCGGGATCCTCCAAGACACCGCGGAACTCGTCGAGCGACCGCCATCGCGCTCCTCTTCGCTGGTCCCCGCAGACGACGTAGTAACCGGTATGCGGCTTGAAAGAGAAGGCGATGCCCAGCGGTAGCGCCTTGCGAGGATCCAACCCCGTGGTTTCGGTGTCGAAACAGAAACTCGCTGCTTTCGACCAGTTCTCGATCAAATCGGCCCGCTGCTTCGGCGTCGTCACGATCTTGTAGTGGTGTGGCACATCCTTGATCGTCTTCTCCTCGGACCGGCTCGTCAAACAACGTCGCCTGGATTTCGGTTTCGCGTTTCTCGCGGATCACCTTGGCGCGGTTCGATGAGGACGAAAAGCTCTTGCCAAACATCTTTTTGCCAAGCGTGTCGAACTCCAACTCCATCATCAGCGTCTTGAGCTTCTTCTCGTCGTAGGCTCGGTGTCTTCAACGATTCGAATTCGAATCGAGTGCGGCACGTCCAACTGGATCGTCACCAACTGTTTTGACAAGCGTGCCATCTCGGCGTGCTCTTCCAAACGCTCGCGTCTGCTTGCCCTTGAGCTCGCTCGCAGTGGCGAGCAGGTTCTCGATCGAGCCGTA
Organism: Pirellulaceae bacterium; assembly: GCA_963767665.1. Taxonomy (GTDB): domain Bacteria; phylum Planctomycetota; class Planctomycetia; order Pirellulales; family Pirellulaceae; genus Rubripirellula. The sequence goes on along the minus strand of CAVYFC010000019.1, from coordinate 669,673 downwards.
CTTGGCGATCAATTGTTGCGCGGTTTTTGGGCCGATACCCTTCACGCCGGGGATGTTGTCACTCGAATCACCCATCAACCCGAGGATGTCGATCACCTGCTCGACTCGATCGATCCCCCACTTTTGCAACACGTCTGGCAACCCCAATGACTTCCGCATCCGAACCGCGACGCCCTGGCTTGTAGATCAGAACGTTCTCAGTCACCAGTTGCTCGTAATCCTTGTCGGGCGTCACCATCCAAGTTCGGAAGCCATGCTCGCATCCCCTCTGATGCGCGAGCGTTCCGATGACGTCGTCGGCTTCGTAGCCCGGAATGCGAATGACGGTGATGTTCAATGCATCAAAGAGGCGGTCGATGTAGGGAAGCTGAATCGCAGATGTCTTCGGGCATCGCGTCCCGCTGCGCTTTGTAATCGGGAAAATCGAGATGCCGCTGCGTCGGCTCGGAGGTATCAAAGGCGACGGCGATGTGGGTCGGCTTCTCACGGCTGAGAATATCCAAGACCGGTGTTGGCCACCCCAAAGACAGCCGACGTGCAAAGCCCTCCCGATGTGAATCGCGGACTCCGCACCAGGGCAAAATGGGCCCGATAAGTCAGCGCCATGCCGTCGAGCAAGAAAAGCTTGTTTTGATCTGGAAAGAGCTCGTTCGAATGATCTGGCATGATCCGCCGAGTGTGCGTTAGAGAGGCGTTGGAAAGAAGGCCCACTCTAACGATTCGAAGCCAACTTCGGCTACCTCTCCGCAGCGACGTATTGCAGCTGGATCTTGGTTTGCGGCAACTTCTCCTGCAGCTTCTCGACCCCCTTCGCCGTGACCGCAGTCCTCGTGACGATCAGATCCTCCAGACCCGTGAGGCCCTCCAGATTGACCAGTCCGTCATCGGTGATCAGGGTCGAGCCGAGATGGAGGAACTTCAGCTTACTCAGACCGCTCAACGAGCTCATACCAAGGTCGCTAAGCCGAGTGTTGTCGAGGTTCAATCGTTCGATCGAAGCGAGACCCTTGAGCGGCGTGATTCCCTCGTCCGAGATGTTCACTCGCCAGAGATTCAAATCCTTCAATCCGGAAAGCTCGCCGATCGGCGCCATCGCCTGATCGGTGATCTGTAGGCACTCACTCAAATCCAAGACTTCCAATCCGGTCAGCTTTGGCAGCGCGGCAATTCCCTCTCCATCAATTTGGTTTCCTGCCAAACGAAGCTTCTTCAGGTTCGGGTGCTGGGCCAGCAATCCGATTGCCTCATTCCCGACGGTTGTCCCCGCCATGTACAACTCCTGGAGGGACGCCAAATCCTTGAGTGACGCGATCCCCTCTTCACTGACCCAGAGAAAATCGATCGCCAACACCTTGAGCGTCTTGATCTTGCCAACGCTCGCCATGCCCTCGTCGCTCACCGAGCACTCACCGTTCTTGCCGCTTAGTCGCAGAGCTTTGAGCTTTGGAAGCGATACCAATTTCGCAAGCCCCGCATCGCTGACCGGGCAATCGCGAACATCGATGTCCTCCAGGGAGGCAATCTGTCCCAACACGGCGAGACCTTCATCGCCCACCCCCGTTTCTGCAAGGCGCACTGCACGAACGCGGGGGAACTTGCTGAGAAGATCGAGGGTCTCGACGGTGACTTGCTTGCCGCGGAAGTCGACGTCAATGATGTGACCCGCGTTGTCTCGCCGCACATTCGCCGCGACAGCCTCGATCGCCTTGACTGCCTCAGGATCATCGATCGCCGCGACTCCGCTCGGGTCGGAGGGGGATTCGACCGCGACCGGCAAATCGCTTGCCGCCGATCCGTCGGATGAGCGATTGCTCGCATCACGTCCGCACCCCAAGCAAGCGATCAGAGCCACCAAAAACCAGATGAAACGGTGCAAAGGATTCTCTCCAAGTATCGACGAAAAGATGTTCCGATTCAGACCTTCCCTACACCGCTTGTTCCACTTCCCATCCCTTTCGATACTGCTTTCGAATGAAGCGATCAGCTTCGGGGCAGTTGGTGGCCACCATGTTCTCCGCGTCCCACTCCAGTTTCTTTCCGGCTCGGTAGGCAACGTTGCCAAGCAGCACCGACTCGGTCAGGCACCGGAGTAGTCGAAGTTGCACAGCGTTGGCGAGCCATCCTTGCAGGCTTTGATCCACTCGGCATGGTGCCCGATGGAGTCTGGGATCGTCGCGGCTGGCGGCTCAAAGCCCGAGTACTTGTCAGCGGGGAATAGCCGGTACTTGGTGTAGTCGGCAAACAGATTGCCTTCGCTGCCGATGAACATGACGCCGCTACCAGGCACACGCTCGCCAGCGACCTCGCGTGGGGTCATGTTGCCGTCGTACCAGGTCAGTGCGACCGGCGGCAGTTCGTTGCGCTGCGGGAACTGGTACTTCACGGTCAATCCGAGCGGACAGGTTTCGGGGTGAACTTTCTCGCCAAACGCTTCACAGGAAACCGGATGACGAAGATCGAGAGCCCAGAATGGCAGATCGATGTAGTGACAACCCATGTCCCCAAGTGTCCCCTGCCCGAAATCCCACCAGCGACGCCACTGCGCCGGATGGTAACGCCCGGCCACGTAAGGTCGTTCGGGGGCTGGCCCAAGCCACAAGTCCCAGCTCAAGGTCGCGGGCGGCGTTTCGCCTCCCTCTGGTCGATCGCCCCCTCCCCAGCCCTTGCCAACCCAGACATGGACTTCGTGGACATCACCGATCGCGCCAGACTGAACGAGTTCCACGACGCGTCGGTAATTTGGTTCGGCGTGAATTTGCGTTCCCATCTGCGTGGCCACCCCTTTCGACTTGGCGGCCTGAGCAATCAATCGTGCTTCTTGGACCGTATGGGTCAATGGCTTTTCACAGTAACAATGCAATCCCGCGTTGATTCCTCGAATCGCTGCCGGTGCGTGGTTGTGGTCAGCCGTCGCCACCATGATTGCGTCCGCGCGATCCGCTTCCGCAGCAATCATCTCGCGATAGTCCGCGTAGGTCTTGGCGTCTTTGAACTCATTCGAAGCGCGATCGAGATAGTTCTTGTCCACATCGCAGAGCGCAACGATGTCTTCACCGCGGATTCCATCGATGTCATTCGCGGCTCGGTTGGCTGTTCCCACGCAAATGATTTTCAGTTTCTCGTTCGCCGACTTCGACTCCTGCGCGGGAACCTCGCTCCAAACGCCGGCCGACAATGCCGCAGCACCGGTCGCTTGCATGAAACCGCGACGACCAATGACTCTGGACGTGGGGAATTTAGGAGCAGGGCGTCGTCCGTTTGGGGATGTCTTGTCACGCATGATGCTCGCCTCGCTGGAGAACTAGGGGAAGGATTTGGTGGGGAAGAAGACGGCGGGAACTGGCTATGGTAATCGATTGCACCGGGCCATAGGAATCGCCAGCGCTCGAATCAACGAAAGAGCTGCGGTAGGCCCGCATTTCCAAGGCGGGCATCCGCAGTTTGGCTGCGTTGAATACGAGCCTCGAAGAGACTCGGCTACGGTACGCAAGACCGACTTACGGCAGCGGAACGCCGCGGACTTTCACGAATCCGGAAATTGCGACGATCACCAGGGCCAACGTGACCAACACCTTCAGCCAGGTTTCCCGGTTGCGACGGATGGGCTCGAGCGAGGCGCTGCGTCCGACCAGCGCGGCCGCGATGAAGAAGACACCGAGGGCAAGTAGGATCTTGGTGCCGACCATGGCATGATAAAGACCATCACCACGATGCAGGGGCAAGGCTCGAGCAAAATTATAAAACCCACTGATCAAGAAGAGAGCCACGCCGATGTGAACAAAGCGTTTCCAGCGCGAGCCGACCGACGCAGCCAACTTTTGATGAGCTTCCTCACCCAGCTCTCGGGCAGACGGCATCAGCACCCAGAGCATGAACATGCTTCCGCCTACCAGGGTAATGGCCGTGCCAACATGCACAATTCGGGAAACCACGTCGACAATCCACATCATGCGGTCCTAGCTAGTTGAGACTGAAAGGGGGAGGGAAGCCCTGACCACCACCCGGTTCGGCCGAAGACGCTTCGCTGTCAGGATCCTCAAATTGAATCGCACCGCTTCCAAGCAGCCCAACCAACTCCGAGGCTCGAGCATCCACATCGGGATTGGCGAGCAGCTTGAGTTTCTGTTCCAGATCGAACGGAAGCGTGTACGAAATGATGTCCGTGATCGGACCGAGACTCATCTGTCCCGCCATCAGTTCATGCAGGTTCTGCTGCACCGTCTTGCTGACCGGGATCACTTCGCCAAAAGCACGAAGCAAACTCTTTTTCAGCTCCAATCGTCCCTCGGTGCCGGTCGGCGGATAGATGTCCTCCGACGACTTCGACCTCGGCCATTCGAAAAGGTCGCCCCGCCTCAATCTCACGAACCACCCTTGCTCGGCGCGTTCCCACCAGCAAAATGTTATGCCGATCGTCCTCCACTTCCGCATGGGAAATGATCTTTCCCAGACAGACGGTCGATGCGATCGGCGGGTTCTGTGTCGTCCAGGACGGCATGCCGCCGGTCAACGTTGCCATGGCGATCAGCCGATCTCCTTCGAGGGACTCGGACAGCATCTCGCAGTACCGCGGCTCGAAGATGTGAAGCGGTTGCATGGCGTGGGGAAACACCACCAACTCGGGCAGCGGAAACAAACGAACCCGTCCGTCGAAATCTTCCGGCAATCGAGTCACGTCTTCCAAGTTATGCATCGCTCACCGATCGACCTACTATCGTACGATGGACTTCCAAGTCCGTCGCTTTCCAGTTCGACGGACTTGGAAGTCCATCGTACGGACCGACGGGGTTGGCTTCATCCGGACGACGAATCGAACTAGTCGCGAGACATGCTCATCATGATCTGAAGGACGTAGAAGAACAGCAGCACCACCGACGCGAACAGAGCCAAGCGAGGCAGCCACGTACTGGTCGGTCGCGTAGTGATGCATGATGTTCGACGTGTCGTACAGGATGTAACCGCACGCCAACACCACCATCAACCCGCTGAACCAAAGCCCAAGCGAGAATCCGAAAAAGATTCCGGCAACGATCACTCCCATGGCGACCAGACCGCCAAGGGCCAGGAACTTACCCCAACCAGAAAAGTCGACGCCGGTGACAAACGCAAAGGCGGTCAGACCAATGAAGCAGATGGCGGTGATCAAGGCGGCCATGACCGGCAATTGCGGCTCACCCAGAACGCGGATGCAAATGTAAAGCAGCGGCAGCAAAATCACCGCCTGGGCGACCACGTAGAGACTCAAGCCGGCGTACTGCATCGCCTGGAGCCACCATTGGTCGCCCACGACCGGGCCACCCAGCTGACCACCATGAAGGCACCGAGCACAAGCAACCAGCCATATCCCCCAACATGGTCTGAACCATCCGATTCATGGTCGTCAGCGGGAACGACCTGGAAGAAAAATGCCTCAATGGCAATCAGGGCCACGATCGCCCCGGTCATGTGGGCGTAGGTTCGCCGAATGAAGGTCACTCGCTCGTGATCAGCGGCAAAAGCGGCAACCTGTGGAGCACCGACCGCATACGGGTTGGGACTGTTTTCCTGCATCATGGTTGATTCTCGGACTATCAAGGTGAAAGGGGCCTCGGACACTCGTGGGAGGATGGAACGGAGGCCAGCTGAATGGACAGATTTCCTTCCTAAATATACGCAGCCAAAGTGAGATCGTGGGAGGGGAAATGATTGACGCGCCATGAATCGTCTCGGACAATGGTCGCTGGCGAGGCGCCGAGAGGTCTCTGGCCGCATCCATGACCGCAACCGTATCCTTCGGTCGCGGGGGTGGCCAACTGGCTCGACTGCCCGCACCCAATGGTGCGGCCGCACAATACTCGGCCCGCACCCACTGGGGCTGACAGCGGCCCTTTGACGGCCGATCCTGCCGCGATCCGGCTTATCCATACGATCCTGCTATTCTCTGACCAAATCTCCATCATGCTGCTTTCGGGTCAAGAAATTCGCAATCGCCAAGACGATGGCCTGCGAATCGAGCCTTTCTCCGACGATCGCCTCAATCCCAACAGCTACAACCTGGCATTGCACCATGAATTGCTGATCTATGAGGAGGTCGTGCTCGATGCGGCCTCCCCCAACCGCTATCGGCGCATTGAAATTCCCGAGGAAGGGCTCACGCTCCAGCCCAACCAGCTCTATCTCGGGCGAACCGTGGAATATACCGAGACCCGTGGTTATGTCCCGATGATCCAGGGACGCAGCTCGCTCGGCACGCTTGGGTCTATTCATCAACCCAGGTGGCAGCGTCGGCGACGTCGGCTACTGCGGGACGTGGACCCTGGAGATGTACTGCGTGCAGCCGGTCCGAATCTATCCAGGCATGCAGATCTGCCAGATCTACTACTTGCAGCTGGTCGGTCAGTGTGACGAGTACTGCAGCGACAAATACCAGAATAGCCGCGACATTCAGCCCAGCCTGCTGTTCCGCGAGCTCGGGGGTGATGATCGAGATACCCAGCTGGAACTGAATTTCGACGAGCTGCTGCACGGCACCAAATAGCCAAACGCCCCGAAAGAGGGGCAAACGATCGTCGCGACCCTCTCGATCCGCACCATCGATTCATCGTGTGCGAATTCTGGCCTCTTGCCACTTGCTTTGTCTTCAATGCAATTCGGGAACTCCCAACGAGCGGGGAGCTGATTAACGTGGATGGATCGAGTTTCCTCTCCGTTCGATCGCGCAAAAATATGAGCACTTCTTTCGAACCCGTGGGCACCACCACTCCACCGCGTCGCAGGCGTTCGGACACCGCTGAGGGCATGGTGCGTGAGATTGTCAGCCAGCTGGCAAATCACGCGGCCACGCAACTCGATTTCTTCCAGCAGCTGTCAAGGGAGCTGAAGACACGCTTGGGCGCTGCCATCGTGATCGTCCAATCTTCGGATTGGTCCGAGCCGATGATTCACGGCGAGCATGCAGGGCTGCTTGACCACATCGACATGGATGTCCTGGACATTCTGCTGGCGACCGCCACACCGGCCCCGATCAGCTGCGACGTTCCGCTCAACGCCGCCCTCGCCATTGAAGGCCCGCGTGCGATTCGTGTTGAATTACTCAGCACGCCACACCGAGTGGCTGCCTTGGTCATCTATCATCCAAGCCATCGCCCCAGCGCCCTGAGACAAGTCGACGACCTCCAGCAACTTCAACTTTATGCCAACGCCACACGCGATGAGGTCGGCAGGCTCGCCGAAAACGACGAACCGCATTTCCTTCATCCATTCCGCCCACGGCGAGAACTCGGGCGGCGAGCTGAGCAAACGGCGTGTCCTCAGTAGTTTCCATAACAGTCTCGATCTAACCGAAACGTGTTACCGCATCGCCAATGAGTCGCGCCGACTGATCGGATGTGATCGCGTCACGATCTTGGTGCCAAAGTTCTCTCGATATCAAGTGCGATCTGTCAGTGGCATCGCCGTCGTTGACCGACGCAGCAATCATCTCCGAGCTGTGGAGTGTCTCGCCAACGCGGCGGTGATTCTGAATCGCCAGCTCGCGTTTCCCAGCGAGGACGCGTTACCGCCTCAGGTCCAAGATCCGCTGGATCTGTACTTGGATGAATCGGGTGTCTCCTCAGCCATCATGGTCCCGCTCAGGTCAAGTTCCAGCACGATTGGTGAAGGCGAAGACTTCCAAGAGACGGGCATCGACGAGCGATCGATTCAGGGCATCCTTTTGCTCGAGACCTTTTCGGGTCCCTCGCTGGAAATGTCGGACACGTCGATCGCGGCCGTGGCGAACGAAGCAGGGATCGCCCTTCGCAATACGCGGGAGCACCAAAACGTCTTCGGCTTGCCTCTCTGGAAAGCGATCGGAAGACTGCTGCGTTGGAGTCGACTGCCCTTGTTGCTGGCGGTGCATCGGTTTGATCATCGCCTTGCTCGTCACGGGATTCGTTTTACCGGTGGAGCACTATGTCGTGGCGACCGGCACAGCCGAACCTGTCCAGCGGCGTGATCTGTTCGCAGCCGTCGATGGCTCCGTTCAACAGCTTCACGTCCACGACGGCCAACAGGTCGCTCAGGGCGCCCTGATGATTCAACTGGAGAACCCCGAGCTGCAGAATCGAGCTGAATCACTGGCGGGACAAATCCAAACCACCGCGGGACGCCTCGCCTCCATTCAGGCTGTTCGACTGAGCAGTCGGGATGAGGCAGCCCAGTCGAGCCGACTGGTCCTCGAGGCGCGTCAGCTCGAAACGGAACTCGAGAACCTTCGTGCCCAACAGCAAGTGCTGAAGGGACAGCTTGATGACCTGTCCGTGATCAGCCCGATCGCGGGAACGGTCGTCGCCTGGCAAATGGAACGGCGTCTGATGGGCCGTCCGGTCAATCGTGGCAACCTGCTCTGCACCGTCACCAACCCCGAGGGGCCTTGGAAATTGCGATTGACCGTACCAGAACAAAACGCAGGTCCAATCGTCGATGAATCCAAGCGGAATCAACCGCTGTCAGTCCATTTCGCCGTCGCAACCATGCCCGAGAAGACTTTCCAAGCGACACTCGACGGACTCTCGTACGCCGCACGCATGGATGAATTCGGGAACCGAGTGATTGATCTGAGCGCAACCGTTGTCAGCGACCCGACGGGCCTACTCAACGCCAACCTCAACGAATCCAGCCTCCGAGTGGCGCCGATGTCACGGCGAAGATCGCTTGCGGCGAACGAACGTTGATTCGCAGTTGGTTCTCCGATGTCGTCGACTTCGTTCATCGCCACGTCCTGTTCCATTTTCGTTAGTCCGCCTCCGCTCGCCCAGTCCTGCTCGCCCAGTCCTGCTCGCCCAGTCCTGTTCGCCCAGTCCTGTTCGCCCAGTCCTGCTCGGGCGAGTGTTCCCGCTCGGGTAAGTGTTCCCGCTCGCAAACTGTTTCGCCATCGCCGCCGAAATGCCAGCACCCCAATCTCTGACGCAATCACCTGTCGCCGTCCGCCGGCGATTGGACTTGCGCGGTGGAAACTCGGCATCGGCACGAGTCGGCCGTTGTGGTCAAGGATCCCGTTGCCATGAAGTACCATCGCCTGCGACGGGATGAATACTTCGTCCTGCAGCAGCTTGATGGGGAAGTCTCCCTGGATGAGCTTCGCAGCCGTTACGAACTCGCCTTTCCACCGCAAAAAGTTTCCGCTGCCGAAATGAACCAGCTGTTGCTGCGTTTGCATCAATGCGGGCTGACACTCTCCAACACAGCTGGGCAGGGCGATCGCCTTCATGAAAGGAAGCGAAAGGAGTCGCAGCGTCGCTGGATGCAACAGCTCAGCGGTATCCTGTTTGTGCGATTTCCAGGTGTCGATCCAGAACCGTTGCTACGCCGCATCTATCCGTTGGCCCGGCCGCTCCTGACCCCGATCGGATTCGCCGTTTCGGTCGCGCTTTGCCTGATCGCAGCGACGATGCTGGCCGTGCGATGGGATCGCTTCTGCTCGGAATTACCAAGCATGCAGCAGTGGATCCGACTCGACGCGATCCTGATTTTGGCAATCGTGGTTGGCGCCACGAAGGTACTTCATGAATTGGGTCATGCCCTGGTGTGCAAGCGTTTCGGTGGCGAGTGCCATCAGATCGGTCCGATGCTGTTGGTCTTTACACCCGCCCTTTACTGTGACACCTCGGACTCCTGGATGCTGCCAAGTCGTTGGCAACGAGCGGCGGTCGGCCTCGCCGGCATGGGAACCGAAGTCCTGATTTCCATGATTGCCGCCTTTGTATGGATGGGAACGGCACCGGGTCTCATTCATTACGTCGCGATGAATGTGATGGTGGTATGCAGTATCAGCACGCTACTATTCAATGCCAATCCACTGCTGCGATACGACGGGTACTATGTGCTTTCGGACCTTTGCGATGTCCCCAACCTTGCGGAAGAGTCTCGAAACCTGTTGGCCTCGACGCTGAATCGATTCTTCTTTGGAATCGACGAAGGTCCCTTCGCGACACGATCGAGTTCAGCCAGATTTTGGATGCTTACCTACGCAGCGCTCGCGGCTTGTTACCGCTGGAGTCTGACCTTCGTGATTCTCTGGTTCATTGCCAACGCCCTGCGTCCCTACGGTCTACAGTCCGTCGGTGTTTTGCTCTGTGTCTTTGCCACCGTAGGAATCGTCTTCTCCATGCTACGACTGCCGGTTCGCTTCTTTCAAAATCCCGCCCGACGAAACCGGATCCGAAGGGATCGTTCATTGCTCAGCGCCGCCGGTATCGCCTGCCTGCTGCTGATCTGTGTTTGGCCGCTGCCTGCGACCGTTCCAGCCCGGGGACGCCTCACAGCCGCAAGCGAGACGCCGGTTTATGTGCTGACGCCCGGATCGATTGAAAAGCTCGAAGCAAGACCTGGTCAGTCCGTTGGAGAAGGGGAAGCACTTGCGAAACTGGTGAATCATGATGTGGAACTTCAATACCTGGCCGCCAAAGGGAGATACGACGCACAGCTCAAGGCGTTGGAGACCCTTGGACGTGCTGCCATGGACCAACCGGAGATGGCGAACGATCTCCCCGCCCAACGCGCGACGCTCGAGGAACTCCGGGAACAACTGAGTCTTCGTAAACGACGGCTCGATGGCCTGACCATCACCGCACCACACTCCGGCATGCTGATCGAAGCACCACGCAAGCCATCACGCGGCGACAACGAGTATCAGTTGGCAAGCTGGTCAGGCTACCCGACCGACGCCAACAATCAGAGTTGCTACCTGACCGCAGGTGATGAAGTCTTCAGCATCATTGCACCCGATCAATGGGAAGCCGAACTGTTGCTTGATCAGAGCGACGTCGAACGCATCCGCTTGGGTGCCCCGGTGAAACTGCTAGTGGATACGACGCCCGACGAAGTCTTCCATGGTGTGGTTCGAGAGATCGCGAGGGCTCAGTGGACAAAACGTGAAAACGCCGACCGGAGGGATGGCGGCTCAACCAGTCCCGCAGCATCACCCTACACCACAAGCTACGCAGTCCGTGTTCAACTCGATTCAACGCCACCCGTCGCCATGACCGGACTGTCGGTGTCCAGCCGCATCGAAATCGGCTCCATCTCACTGGTACAGCGAGCTAGCCACTTCTTGACAGGCCTGTTTCGCTTTCAGTGAACGTCGGTTCCAAGGATCTGGACACGCGAGTCGAGATTCCTGGCATCGAGAAACTTGAGCTGGCGGTAGAGCATGTCAACTGAAGGCATTTTGGCACCCACCGAACTTGCCTGTCGCAACGGGTTCCCAAAGATCGCCTCGAGCTCCATCGGGCGGCGAAAACGATAGTCAAGTCGCATGCTCGCGTCGTAGGGAACCATCTTGCGAGTCACATCGATCGTCTTGGTGATCATCTCTTCGGTCACGTCGACGCCGAGCCGGATCGCTGCGTCATGAACCTCGCGAATCAGTGCTTCCACCAACGCGATACTGTCGGGATCATCGACCAACTCTTTGGTGGAAGCATCCAGCGCGACCGAAAGACCATTGAAAGGGATGTTCCACATCAGTTTTCTCCAACGGGCGGAACGGAGATCGCCGGTGGTTCGTGCGTCAATCCCAGCACTCACTAGCTCGCGACCGATCTGAAGGACACGTTCCGACTCTCCGCTGGGTTTCGAGGAGTCACCCACACCTTGGTACTCGCCGAACAGGATCGCTCCATAGTCGAGATGACGAATGTGTCCCGGACCAACCTTGTTGCAGCACAAGAAACAGCAACCGCCCATGACTCGATCGGGGCCGACGACGTTGACCGCATCCGCTTCCACATCCAAACCGTTTTGCAGCACAAGGACGGCGCCGCCCTGGCGCGTCGGTGGCGGCAACATTCTTGGCAGCAAGTCATTGTTGGTAGTCTTGAGGGCGACAATGGTCACATCGCAGGGAGGCAATGTCTCAGGACTCTGATGAGCATTGACCTTCAGCAAATCGAAATCGCCCAACGGGCTCTCGATCTTCAAGCCGTGCTCGCGGACATGCTCGTAGTCACGATGCAACAGAAAGTGAACTTCAAAGCCACTTCGCGCGAACAGGCCGCCGTAGAGTCCCCCAGCGCCCCGGTACCAATGATTGCGTATCGCTGTTTTGACATGCTCGCATTTTAAACGATCAAAAAGTGGCTGTTGCAGGCGTACGAATGCAGACTACGTAGGCGAGTCTCTCCGAGACTCGCAATGACCGCGGCAGGGCCGCGGATCTCTGCCTCGGAAATGCGGGTCCACAAGCGATTCGCACTCCGACTGCTGCTCGGCTACCTTTCCCGGAAGAGCTCGCTGATCGATTGATCATGATGAATCCGTTTGATCGCCTCGGCCAGCAAGGGAGCCACGGTCAACTGCACCAGGTTCGGCAACTGTTTTTCCGCGGGAATAGGAATGGTGTCGGTGACCACGATCGAGTCAATCGGCGCGTCGCGCAGTTTTTCGATCGCCGGACCGCACAGAATCCCGTGCGTGGCCGCGATGTGAATTTCTTTGGCACCAGCCTTGTGGACCAGTCGGGCCGCCCCACAGATGGAACCGGCGGTGCTGATCATGTCATCGAACAACAACGCGATCTTTCCGTCGACAGGCCCGCCAATGATCGTGCTCTGATGTACCTCCAAGGCGCTCGTTCGCCGCTTGTCGACAATGGCCAACTTTCCACCAAGGCGTTTGCTGTGCCCCAGAGCCCGTTTGATACTTCCCTCGTCCGGGCTGACCACCACGATCTTGTCACCGGTCAAACCGCGATTCACAAAGTACTCATTCAAGACCGGCGCGGCGTATAGGTGATCGACTGGAACGTCAAAGAACCCTTGGATCTGTGCCGCATGCAGGTCCATCGTCAGCACGCGGTCGGCCCCGGCGCGAACAATGATGTTCGCAGCCAATTTCGCGGTGATGGGAACTCGCCCCTCATCCTTGCGATCCTGGCGAGCGTAGCCGAAATAGGGAATCACTGCGGTGATTCTTTCGGCACTCGCTCGCTTGCAGCAATCAATCATGATCAAGAGCTCGATCAGATTGTCGTTGACAGACGGTGACGTGGGTTGGACCAAGAAAACGTCACGGCCGCGCACATCTTCATCGAGCTTGCAATAGTTCTCGCCATCGGGAAACTTGCCAAGCGTGATCTCGGCAGGTTCCAGATGAAGATGTCGGCAGATTTTCTTGGACAAGTCCTGGTTGGCTCGACCGCTGAAGATCTTCAGTTCACGCATAGCCCATCGCTCGCATTCTTTCGTCGACGATTCTTAGCTCGTCCACGTTGTTGATCGACAACGATTCACAATCCTGCAACACCGGAAGTGCCTCAACCTTCCTGCCTGCCCGATGCAGAAGGGAAGCACAATCCGTCAAGTAGTACTCAGCCTGAGAGTTGTCGTTGCTGAGTTGATCAAGTGCCCAGAGCAAATCCGCTGTTCGAAACAGATAAGTGCTCATGTTGACCTCGCGAATTGCCAATTGCTCCGGCGAGGCATCTTTGTGTTCGACAATCCCTGTGAAGGAACCGCTGGAATCCCTCACGATCCGCCCCAGTCCGGTCGGATCCTCTTTCTCCAGAGTCCCCAGCAGCAGTGCGGGCTGGGTCGTTTCAAAGTGATCAAGTAATTTTTTGAGACTGCTGGGCTGGATCAAGGGTGAATCGCCCGCCACGACGATGGTTGGTCCCTGTTGTGACTGCAACGCCCCCCGGCACATCTGGACCGCATGACCTGTCCCCAACTGTTGTTCTTGGAGGACGTACTCGAGAGGTTGGTCGCGGCTGTCGAGTTCCGCTCGAACGGCGTCCGCCTGGTGCCCCACCACGATAATCTGACGTTGAATTCCGGCGTCCTGCAGGGCATTGAGGACAAAATGAATCATCGGGCGGTCGAGCACGCGACAGAGGACCTTGGGCAGGTCGCTCTTCATTCTCGTGCCCTTGCCCGCGGCCAAGACGACTGCACATGCATCACTCATCCCGGCGGGCTCCCTAATCTTCTATGTTTTTTGGGGGGGAAGGATCGGTTCAAGGAGGGACATCATTGCGTCCTGAAGCGACAATCGTGCCCTTTCCAAGCCAAACCTACAAGGCGTGCGAATCGGTCTAGATCCCAATTGCTGAAATTGCCCAGAATCAGCGACGTCCCAGTTAGGCATAGTCCCCAGATCCCCATCACATCCCGTCCATGGGCTTCCCAGCCCGTCGTCTGAAAAGGGATCGCGAACGATCGAAGGGCTTGGAAGCCCATCGTACGGGTTGGAGACGACGCCTTTTTGCCCGAATCATTTCATTGCAAGGAAGTCATCGTGCCAAAGGGAGGCTCCTCAATCCTGCTCCAGCAGCGAATCGTCGGGCTCGTCCGCCTGGTGAGCGATTTCGGCGCCTATGCGGCGGTTCGGGGTTTGGTCGCCATCATTCAGACGCTGCCGCTGGACATGGGAGATTCCATCTGCCGGGGCCTTGCCTGGCTCGCCGCTGGTCCACTTCGAATCCGACACGGGGTGATCGAGGAAAATCTGGAGCAGGTTTTCCCCGACGCCGACCCGGAGTCACGACGGCAGCTCAAGTTCGCAATGTGGCACCACTTGCTGCTGATGGTCTGCGAAATCGCATGGGCCCAGCGGCGTCTGCACTTGGTGAACTGGCCTCAGCACGTTCGCTTCCGAAACGCCAAAACCGTGCTGCACCATTACCTAGGGCTCCGTCCCACCGTGACCGTGACTGGCCACTACGGGAATTTTGAGATTGGCGGTTACATGACCGGTCTGATGGGCTTTCCCACCCTGGCAATCGCTCGTCAACTTGATAATCCCTTCCTTCATCGCTGGGTTGAGCAGTTTCGCGGGGCGAAGGGGCAAATGATGGTCGACAAGGAAGGTTGCGCGACGGTGGTCAACCAACACCTGCAGCAAAAAGGGATTCTCTCGCTGCTCGCTGACCAGCACGCCGGCCCAAAGGGTTGCTGGGTCGACTTCCTCGGCGTCATGGCCTCCTCTCACAAAGCGCTTGCCCTGTTTTCGTTGAGCTCCCAGGCACCGATGATGGTCGGTTATACACGCCGAGTGGATGGACGTCCGATGCAATTCGAGCTCGGGGTCACCGGCGTCGCCGATCCAGCGGACGACATCGAAGGAAACTGCGGCTCGGTGAAAGAACTCACCGAGTGGTACAACCGACGACTAGCTGATGCGATCGACTTGGGGGTCGAGCAGTACTGGTGGTTGCATCGACGCTGGCGAAAGCCACCCGAAAAAGTCACGGCAAGATTACGCAAGGCCGCCTGAGGATACCTAGTGTAGCCTACCGTAGCCGGGTCTCTCCGAGACTCGTAAGCAACTCAGCAGGGCAGCAAAGCTGCTAATGTCCGCCTTGGAAATGCGGACCTACGCAAGGGCAAGCCAACGAATCCAAGCTTCTCCTTGCTGACTCCGCCTTGGAAAGGCGGACATTAACTCAGCGAGTAAGAATCGGTAGCTTCTGTTCCTGGATCCGCTGTGCCTGTTCGCTGTCAACGTGGTCGCTGTGACAGGAAGCCTTTTCCCCTTCCTTGCCGACCGCCTGCTTGGTCTTGCTGGCCAGTTTGTGAATTTCATCTGGGCTGAGCACACCACGTTTCTCTAGGATCTCAGCCTGCTCGGGCGACAGAGCGGCGGTTACCTTGGCCCGCTCGCGCTGATAGTCCTGATCCTTCCCCGAAGCGAATTCCTGGATCTCTTTGCTGATTCGAACGCTGCACCAATCGTGTCCGCACATGGCGCAAAAATCGGTGTCGACATCCAAGTCTTCATCGTGAAAGGCGCGAGCCGTATCAGGATCAAAGCTGAGCTCAAAGTGTTTCTCCCAATTGAGTGCGGCGCGGGCCTTGGTCAGTTCGTCGTCCCGGTCGCGACTTCCCGGAATCCCGAGAGCGACATCGGCCGCGTGAGCGGCGATCTTGTAGGCGATGCAGCCCTGTTTGACATCGTCCTTCTTCGGCAAACCGAGGTGTTCCTTCGGTGTCACGTAACACAACATGCTGGCACCGTGATAGGCCGCAGCGGTGGCGCCAATGCAGCTGGTGATGTGGTCGTAACCGGGGAAGATGTCGGTCACCAGTGGCCCGAGCACATAGAACGGGGCACCGTGGCAAAGCGATCGCTGCAGCTTCATGTTGTATTCGATTTGATCGAATGGCACGTGACCGGGCCCTTCGATCATCACCTGGACGCCTTGACGCCAAGCTCGTTCGGTCAGCTCGCCGAGTGTTTCGAGCTCAGCTAATTGGGCGAGGTCGGTCGCATCGGCCAACCCGCCCGGCCGCAAGCCATCGCCGATCGAAAAGGTCACGTCATACTGACGCATGATGCCGCAGATCGCTTCCCAGTGATCGTACATCGGGTTCTGGCGGCCATGCACCAGCATCCATTTCGCTAACAGGGATCCACCGCGACTGACGATCCCGATCAATCGATTGCGGACAAAGTCCAGATGCTCTCGAAGCACGCCAGCGTGGATCGTGAAGTAATCGACGCCCTGCTTGGCCTGGTGCGTGAGTGTGTCGAGAATGATCTCCGGGGTCAGCTCCTCGAGCTTGCGGCCGATGATCATGGAATAAATGGGGACCGTTCCAATCGGAACGTTGCTATTGCGAATGATGGCGTCGCGGCAGGCATCGAGATCACCACCGGTCGATAGGTCCATGACCGTGTCGGCTCCCCAACGTTCGGCCCATTTCAGTTTCTCAACCTCTTCATCGGTGCTCGATGAAACGGGTGAGGCTCCCATGTTGGCATTGATCTTGGTCTTCGATGCGCGGCCAATCGCCATTGGATCGAGCTGATAACCAAGATGGACCCTGTTCGCGGGGATCACCATTCGCCCAGCTGCCACCTCATCGCGCACCTGATCCGCGTTCAAGTGTGGTTCACGTTCGGCGACGCGCGCCATTTCGGACGTGATGATCCCGAGCCGCGCCTTTTCGAGTTGCGTCAGCGGCACGAAACCGGCGGGGAATTCGACACGCCGCGGTCGCCCATCTGCCTCCGCGAAGACAACGCACTGGCACCCTTCCACGTAGGTCTGTAGGGCGTCCGAGTCGCCCTGACTGGGCTCGGTCGTACTCCATTCGTCGGGCAAGAAGTCCCATGCCGTTCGATTTGAAACAGCGGGCATCCCTGGAGTGTCCGGAGACGCGAATGTCCGGGCACCTTCTTGTCCCGGACGAATGACCGGCGGCAGCGCAAAGCTGCCAGGGGTCGTGCCTTGGGCAGTGGTAGAAGGATTGCTTCCCAAGGAAGGCAGCGGATATCCACGATCGTTCACACGTTCATTCATCGAAAAATCATTCCTGTTTTCAATTCCACGCAGCAGGGATGAGCCTCAATCTGCGGCGTCGCACTCCCGTCGCGAGTATAGGGCTTCCCGGTGGTTTTGCAATTCGCACGAAGCATGCCGGTCAAGACCATCCGTCTCCCAGCCTGCCACTTGCTCGGGAAATTGCCCTGCTTGAAGCATGTACGAGGGGCTTTCCAGCCCGTCGATTTCCGCGTTCGCCCAGGAAGCGACGGGCCCAGGAAGCGACGGGCCCAGGAAGCGACGGGCCCAGGAAGCGACGGGAAGCGACGGGCTTGGAAGCCCATCGTACGAGGGCTGAGGATCTTCGCCATCTCTTGGCAATCGACGGGCTTGGAAGCCCATCGTACGGGTTCTCTTGCAAGCAGTTGGACCGTTTGAATGTCTAGGTGATCGACGCGTCGTAGATACTTTGTATCGATGAGTCGAGCATGGCGTTGAACTCATCATCCGTTTGCTGGGCAGAGAGCCCCTCTGCCAGGGCACGTGAGAAGCTCGCCACGACCCCGTGATTTTTGGCGAGCCGCTCGTTGGCCACTTCTCGCGTGTAGCCGCCCGAGAGTGCGACGACCCTGGCCACATTCGGATGATTGACACAATCGGTGTAGAAACCCTCTTGCTCGGGAAGGGTCAATTTAAGCATCACCAACTGGCCCTCCGAGAGCTTGCTGAGCTGCTCAAGAATCGCAGCCTTGAGCATCGTTTCGGCCTCCGCTTTCTCGGGGCAGTGAATATCCACTTCCGGCTCGATGATCGGCACGAGGCCGGCCGCGATGATCTGCTTCCCAATCTCGAACTGCTGGTCGACGATTTTCTTGATGCCTTCGGGATTGGCCTGCTTGATGACGGAGCGCATCTTGGTGCCGAAAATCCCTTTCGACTTGGCTTTCTTGAGCAAGGCGGCCAGGTCGGGCATGGGCTTCATCAGCTGAACGCCGTCTTCCTCGGCCGCTAGCCCCTTGTCCACCTTCAGAATCGGGACCACTTGTTTCACATTCCAGAGATAGTCGGCGGTCGGTTGTCCCTCAACATCGCGGTCCATCGTGTTCTCGAACAGGATGGCAGCAAGGATCCGGTCGCCGTTGAAACTGGGGCTAGTCATGATTCGCGAGCGCATCTGATGAACCAGCGCGTACATTCCCTCTTCGTCGGACCAAGCATCTTCTTGGACGCCATAATGCGCCAGAGCACCGGGCGTGCTGCCACCACTTTGGTCCAGAGCAGCAATGAAGCCGGGACTTGTTTGGATCTTCTTGAGCTGCGGGTTGTCGTGATTCATCGCGGTCATTGCTCCTTGAGCTTGCGGTAACGTCTAATCAATTGGTTCGTCGAGCTATCGTGGTCGAGCGCGGGTTCTTCCTTGCTCTCCAGCTCCGGCATGATTCGCTGAGCCAGCTGTTTTCCCAATTCGACACCCCATTGGTCGAACGAGTCAATGCTCCAAATCACACCTTGCGTGAAGACACTGTGTTCGTAGAGCGCGATGAGTTTACCAAGATTCTCCGGCGTCAGGCGTTCCGCCAGGATCGTATTGGAGGGCCGATTGCCTTCGAAGACGCGGTGGGGCACCAACCAATCGGCCGTCCCCTCGGCCCGAACCTCCTCTGCCGTCTTCCCAAAGGCCAGTGCCTCGCTTTGAGCAAACACATTGGCCATCAGGATATCATGATGCCGGCCAATCGGATTGAGCGAGTTTCCAAAGGCGATGAAGTCACAGGGAATCAGCCGCGTCCCCTGATGGATCAACTGATAAAAGGAGTGTTGGCCGTTGGTTCCCGGTTCACCGAAGTACACCTGCCCCGTCTTGGTCTCCACCCTCGAACCATCGAGCGTGACATACTTGCCATTGCTCTCCATCGTCAACTGTTGCAGGTACGCCGGAAAACGTTTGAGGTACTGTTCGTACGGCAGGACAGCGATCGTTTCGGCTCCAAAAAAATTGGTATACCAGAGTGAAAGTAGCGCCATGAGCACCGGCAGATTGCCGTTCCCACGGCGCGGTGCGAAAATGCTCGTCCATCTGATGAAAGCCATCGAGCATTGCCCGGAAGTTTTCCTCGCCGACTGCCAGCATGGTCGAGAGTCCGATCGCCGAGTCCATCGAGTAGCGTCCGCCCACCCAGTCCCAGAACTCGAACATGTTGTCGGTATCGATCCCAAATGCCGAGACCTTCTCCGCATTGGTCGAGACCGCGACGAAGTGCTTGGCGACCGCATCCGTGTCACCGTCAAAAGCCGCCAATAGCCAATCGCGGGCAGTATTCGCGTTGGTCATCGTCTCCAACGTGGTGAACGTTTTCGAGGCAACGATGAATAGGGTCTCGTCTGGATGGAGGTCGACAACCGCTTCGGCAAAATCGCTGCCATCCACATTCGATACGAATCGGAACGTCAAGTCCCGGTCGCTGTAATGCTTGAGTGCCTCATAAGCCATGACCGGTCCGAGATCGGAACCGCCGATACCGACGTTCACGACGTTCACGATTCGCTTGCCGGTGTGGCCCTTCCACTTTCCGCTTCGCACTCGATCGGAGAAGTCAGCCATTCTGTCGAGCACGGCATGGACCAGGGGAACCACATTCTCACCATCGACCACAATGGAAGACCCCTTGCGGGCGCGAAGCGCGACGTGCAGCACGGCACGATCCTCCGTGATGTTGATCTTCTCACCACGGAACATGGCATCGATCCGTGGCGCAAGCCCGATTCCTCGGCCAGCTGCAGCAGCAGCCCGAGCGTTTCATCGGTGACACGGTTCTTAGAATAGTCGAAACAGAGCCCCAACGCCTCGGCCGTCATCCGCTGCCGCGATCGGGGTCCTCGGCAAACAGCCTGCGAAGATGCACATCACGGATCGTTTCGTAGTGATTCGTGAGGCCTTTCCATGCTTTGCGCTGCGTGAGCGAGGCGGTCGTTGCTGACATGTGGAATTCCTTATCGAGCCGTCGATTGTCGAGGAGTTAAGTTGTCTAGTTTTGCCGCAGCAGCCGATCGCTGGGAAGCCGGAGTCTGGAAGGCCTGGAACCAATGCCCACCATTCAATGTGCTCGTCGCCGACTTCTATGATGGCGTTTGCATGTTATCGTATTTGCCACCAAATACACCCATCCGTTCGATTCCGGTAGCGGCGACCTACACGTTTCCAAGATTCCAGATCCAAGACTCCAGACAAATCGCATCCATCATGCCACTCCATGAAAAAGACACGGTTCGAGAGAATCTAGAGGACGATGTCTACGCCTCGTCCGACCTCGCCGTCAGCATGCCCAAATACAAATTTCCCGTGAAGGAGCAAGATCCACGTCACGCCTATTCGGTGGTCCATGACGAATTGATGCTCGATGGCAATTCGCGGCAAAACCTTGCGACCTTTTGTCAGACCTGGGCGGAACCTGAGGTTCACAGGCTGATGGATGAGTGCATGGATAAGAACATGGTTGACAAGGACGAGTATCCGCAAACTGCGGAAGTCGAGGCTCGCTGCGTTCACATGCTGGGCGATCTTTGGAATTCTCCCCAAGCGGCCAATACGGTTGGCTGCTCAACAACCGGATCGAGTGAGGCGGCCATGCTCGGCGGAATGGCAATGAAACGTCGCTGGGAGGCGAAACGCAAAGCCGAGGGGAAGCCAATCGACAAACCCAACCTGGTCACCGGTCCGGTGCAAGTCTGCTGGCACAAGTTCACTCGCTATTGGGATATCGAACATCGTGAGATCCCAATGGAACATGGCCGCATGCTGATGACACCTGAGGAGGTACTCAAGCGATGTGACGAGAACACCATCGGTGTGGTGCCAACACTGGGCGTGACCTTCACCTGCCAGTACGAGCCTGTCCAGGCGGTATCGGAAGCTTTGGATCATCTCCAGAAGGAGACCGGCTTGGACATTCCGCTCCACATCGATGGGGCTAGCGGAGGTTTCCTTGCACCTTTTTGCGCACCCGACCTCGTTTGGGATTTTCGGCTTCCGCGTGTGAAATCCATCAATAGCTCAGGACACAAATTTGGATTGTCACCACTCGGTGTCGGCTGGATCATTTGGCGCGAGGAGCGGGACTTGCCAGAGGATTTGATCTTTTGGGTCAACTACCTGGGCGGCAACATGCGGGACATCGCCTTGAACTTTTCCCGACCCGGAGGACAAATCGCCTGTCAGTACTACAACTTTCTGCGTTTGGGAAAAGAAGGCTATCGCAAAATCCACACCGCTTGTTACGAGACGGCAACCTACATCGCTCGTGAGATCGAAAAGCTGGGACCGTTCCAGATTCTTTACGATGGCAAGATGGACGAGGGGATCCCAGCATTGTGCTGGAAGATCAAGGAAGGTGCGGATCCAGGATTCAGTCTCTACGACTTGGCCGATCGGCTGAGAAGTCGTGGCTGGCAGGTCCCTGCCTACTCGATGCCTGCCAATTGCCAAGATCTGCCGATACAGAGAATCTTGGTGCGCCACGGCGTCAGCCGCGATCTTGGATCGCTACTTGTGGCCGACATGAAGCATGCGATCGAGTACTTCCAAAGTCATCCGGTCACCTCGCCCATGACTGCCAAAGAGGCATCGGGCTTCCACCACTAGGCAGCTTTCATCGCTGGACTTGAGCTGGCTGGCGACAGGATCAATAGCGCACTGGTGGCTGGCTGGCGACGGGCTCAAATCGCGGCATTTCGTAGGTGCTGAACTCTGCCCACAGGGGTAGGTGATCGCTGATTTGCAAAGCCTTTTCCTGACTGAGGCCGAGGTCCCGCTGAAAGTCGATCAAGCCGAAGCGTCCGGTGTACTCGCGCGTCAACGTTTGATCGAGCAAAATGTGATCCAAGGTCTCTGTCCGCAAGGTATTGGTCAGCGAGTCCCCTGCAATCGAAACGATGTTGGGGATCTGCCCGAGTTCGCGAAGTCCCTTGGTATCGACGTTGAGGTCTCCCAGCATGATGCAATCTTCCTCACCGGTCGTCTGATAGTCGTACTGACGAACGCGTACGAAGACATCATCAAGGACGTTCATCTCATTGGCGATCGCCGAGGTCTCCACTTCCGTCGGGGAGGTGTGGGCATTGATCAGGGTGAATCGAAAGGGGCGTCTCCCGTCCGCAAGACCGACGCGACTCTCGAACGAGGCAACCATTGGCTCTCGATGCATTCGATCGGCTTGGTCTTGAACCAGGTAGGCGCTCCCTTCAATGAATTGAATGCGCGTCGCATCCCACATGAACGCATAGGATTCTGCCTGCGGGTGCGACCGATTGGTTCACTCACTGTCGCAGCGTAGTAAGCGCCGGAGGCTCTCATCAATTCCACCAGCGTTTGAATGGGCTGGGCGTCTCCGCCGCGAACTTCCTGAATGGCGACGACGTCGAACTGGGAAATGATCTGGGCAACAATCGGCATGATCGCCGGATCACCTGCCTTCTCCTTTCCCAACGCCTCGATATTGAAGGTCGCGATGCGAATCGTTTCCTGCGACTTCTGGCCAGTGGTTTGCAAACGGACCGGTTGAATGCTCGCGTCGCGCGCCGCCGGCGCATCGTTGTCCTGGCGCGAGCATATCAAGCTTGGACAAATCGATCTGTCCAGTCACGCAGCATCACCAGGACCACCGCGATTCCGCTTAACGAGAGCCCTGGCCCGATGAACTCGGCGAGGGGCACCCCTGATTTGCGAGGCTTCGAGACCTTGGCTGATGCTTGCTCAGGTTTTTCGCCCACCACCGGCCTCCTTGCCGAACGTACGGATCCGCCTGGACCAAATCCAGAATACGCGGTTGGAACGACACACAACCGCCCGCGCCTGCAATCATCGGCGGAGCACTTGCCGCCGGTTTCGAATCTGGGTCCCCCGGTTTTCCACGGGTCGCACTATCAACCGAGGCCCCCATGGATACAATCGGAGAGGCTTCCTACTTACGAAAACGGCAGTGTTTCACGCAAGAGCGTTCTTGCGATCCACCCCCATTGCGACGCCCATTCCGCCATGCAACCAACGACAGAATTTGCCATCATTCCCGATCGGAAGTCGATCGCATCGGTCGAACGCGAGATTCGCTTTTTCCCCTCGGAGAATGCCTCCCCGGACGTCCTGACGCGTTCACAGATCGAAACCTGGAATTCCGATGGGTACCTGGGGCCTTTGGACGTCTACGACCAGGAGTCAATCCTGGAGACTCGCCACTATTTTGATGGCCTGCTCGCCAGCACGCTCGCGGAGGGGAAGGACAGCTACTCGATCAGCAGTGCCCATCTCAAGCATCAACGGGTCTGGGATATCCTGACCAACCCGCGCATCGTCGCCTACGTTCGCGATATTCTCGGCCAAGATGTGGTCGGTTGGGGTTCGCACTTCTTCTGCAAGATGCCGGGTGATGGCAAGCGTGTCGATTGGCATCAGGACTGTAGCTATTGGCCGTTAACACCGACCAAAGCCTTGACCGTCTGGCTTGCCATCGACGATGCCGACAAGGAGAACGGCTGCATGGAGATCTATTCGGGCTCGCACGTACACGGACTGATCGACTTTGACACGAGCGATGCCGAGTCGGGAAACGTGCTGGATCAATCGGTCAAGCACCCGGAGAGGTACGGTCAGCACCGATTTGACCCCTCTGCGAGCGGGCCAGATTTCGATCCATAGCGACCTATTGGTCCATGGCTCGTCACCCAACGATAGTGACCGTCGGCGGTGTGGCTTGACCCTTCGCTATTGTCCGGCAGATGTGCTGGCCTACCTGGGCTGGAATCAAAAGGGAGTCGTGGTCTCCGGCAAGGCCGATCCAGAGCGTTGGCCAGGTGCTCGTCGCCCTGAGACGCCCTGACCAAACCGAGCACGCCAACGAGATGCTCGGGCGCGCTCACAGCATTGTTTTTTTGATTGTTTGATTCTGGTGAACGAATAGGCGACTGAATGAGTCTCGCTGCCCACTATGCGACATCGGCGTGTGCCATTTCCTTTGAGCTCTTTCCGCCAAAGACCGAAGCTGGAATCGCCGCGTTGTGCGAAAACGTAAAACGACTATCCGAGTATTCTCCCAGTTACTTCACCTGCACGTATGGGGCCGGAGGCTCCACGCAGGGCACGACGCTGGAAGTGCTCCAAAAGGTCCGCGAACTCACCAGCCTGCCTGTTGCCTCGCACCTGACCTGCGTCAATGCCACCGTCGAACAACTCGAGCAGTACCTGATCAAAGCGAGGGAGCAGGGCACGGATTACATCGTAGCATTGCGAGGCGATCCACCGCAGGGAAGTGATCGTTTTGAGGCGGTCGAGGGTGGCCTGTGTTATGCCAATCAACTCGTCGAGCTGATTCGCGACCAGTTTCCCGATTTTGGGGTCGCCGTGGCCGGCTACCCGGAAGTCCACCAGGAAGCGACCGACGCACGAATCGGACCTCGACAATTTGAAACGGAAGGTCGACGCCGGCGCCGACATTGTGATCACACAGCTCTTCTACGAGAACCAGGACTTCTTCCGCTTCCGCGATCGCTGCGCTGCCGCCGGCATTGAGGTGCCGATCGTCCCCGGCATTCTCCCGGTGACCAACTTCAAGCAGGCACTGCGGATTGCCTCGATGTGCAAGGCAAGGATTCCCGAGAAACTCGAATCGGCCATGAACGACTGCAGCGACGAGGAGCTTCAATTCAAGGTCGGAATTGATCACGCGCGAAGTCAGATCGTTGACTTGATGGCGCAGGGCGTGCCCGGCATTCACTACTATGTCTTGAACAAGAGTGATGCCGCTGCCGCACTCCTGGAAGGCATCTGAAACACAGAGAAAGACCTGTCAAGGCGTGAATTCCCTTGGACGGTCTTCACGCGTGTTGCAGACCGCCGTTGCGCGGTGTGATGGCAATACCACGTCGACTCTCTGCAAACGTTCACTCTGTCGCCCTGGACGGAGCGGCTACGTCTAGTTTCGAGTCAGATCCCAAGCGTTCAGCCAGGTCGTTCGCCGTGGTACCATTTCAAATTCTTCCTCGAGCCGATCGGCCATGTCGGGAAGGTGGCCGGCACCATAGAACACCGCCAGTTTTTCCTTACCGGCCTCCAGCTCGTCGGTCAGCACAGAAAAGGCTTTGGCGTTACGACCTTTGATCAGCGTGTTGTCTCCATTCTCGTCGTCCATCCCAGCGGTCACCACTTCGATGTCGACCAATTGTCGAGCCATCGCCTGCTTGAGTCGCATCGGCCGATCACTGCTGAACAAAGCCAACAGCATGCCGGCATCGCCACCGCTAGCCGCTGACGACGCGAGGCCGGCTCCCATCATCCGAGCGAACATCTTGAACAGACTGTCGCCTCGACGTTCAAGATCTTCCACGAACTCCTCGGGACTCATGTCCGCGTGACGAAAATTCTCCGCCAGATAATCGATCTTCTCCAATTGATATTCAAGTTTCAGCATGTCTTTCATGCCGCTCTGCATGGAGGCGAGAATGGAGCGTCGCTTTTCCAAGTCCTCCGGTTTGATCCTGGTACCGTCCGGGGCAACCAATTCGTAGAGCACCGAGTCGTACTTCGATAGCCGCTTGTTCAAATCGGCGTAGTACTCGTGTTGTCCGATGTGCACGACGCCCACCAGGTCAACGATCCGACCTTCGAACTTCGTGCCTTTCTTGCCTCGATAACGGACGATTGCGGTCTGCAGCGACTTGGGCTTGCCATCGTCGGACTCTTCGACACGAAGATAGAGTGAATGGTCGTCTTCCTGAGAATCCTTTCGAGCTGACGCCTTCTCGGTGTCAGATTCCTTGGCTTTGGCCTTGGACTCCCTCTCCGCAGTCGCAGTTTGTGCCCTCACGTACGAATGGTGTGCAGCAAACAGAAACAACAGGAACAGGGAAAGCCATCGCATTGGTCGGAGCCTCACTCATTGAAGCGGCAGAGCGTGAACCGCCGCTGGGTCATTCAACACAAGCCGGACCGCGCCACGTTGTGGCCAGACCGAGACCGAAGCCTAAGCGAGGAAACGATCGGTGACAACGATCCGGTTGCCATCTGGAATTGGGAAAAGACACAATCTTGCAAAAAGACGAGGCAGTCCCAATCAGGAAAGGATAGCGCTTGAGGCAACTGATGGCAACTTGTCGAGAATTTGTCGAGAACTTGTCGAGAACTTGTCGAGGGCCAGCCCCCAACGCGAACGCTGGCCGAAATCGAATTTTGTTGCGATGTAGACAGCTAGAAAATGCAAATGCTCTTCTAGCCCTGCAGATTCAGACGACCACGAGCGACAGGAGACGGGGTGAGAGCATCCAGTTGAGGGGAAGCCTCCTGGGCACAGACACTCCGCCAAGTCTCGGCTTCGGTCGCCAGTACGATTCGGATCTCGTCGATTGAGTCAGCGTCGCTCGTGGTTTCCGCCGCAACCAAGTGCTGGGTCAGAAACACGTACAGGTCGGAGACTTGTCGACAGACTTGAAGCTCCGTCTCCGTGACACCGCCCGTGACGCCGCCGAGTAATTCCGTCAGCAGATCCAGCAGTTTGAGCGACAGCTCGTTGACCCCCAGGTCCTGACCGGACCGCCAGCGACCGGCGAGGCTACCAGCGACCTCGACCCCGCGCTCAATGAGCATCAATCGTAGCCTGGCCGGCGACGCGGTGCGGACCGCCGATTCCAAATAGTGCTGACCGTGAAATGCGCGGTCACCGATGAGTGAAGATTCACTGGTTGCCATTGCCGTCCTAGCGTGGTTCTTGGAGACGATTGTCGTGTCACTGGGTGGGGATCGAGATCGGCCGGATTTGATCGATCGCGGCTTGGTTGCTCTGGATTTTGGCGATCGCCTCTTCCGTTGCATAAAACTGACGCAACAGTCGTTCTCGCTCTTTTTCCAGACGTGTGTTGAGCGTTTCCACGCGGGTGTTGTTCGATTCAATCTGCGAGCTCAACGTCTGGCCACGATTGAGCAGCATGCCGCTGTCCACCCCGGCGATCCGGTCAGCCAGGCTGCTGAGCCGATCGGCCAAGCCAGTCTCGTCAATCGTGAAAAACTCTTCGACGTCCGTGCGATTGGTTGCGATCGCCTCGGTCAGTTTGTCTTCGTCCAGATCAAGCTTGCCATCTTCGGTGAATCGCAAGCCCACCTGTCCCACAGAGCGCAGATCGCCCGCTCCAACAATCCGACCGGAAAGCAGACGCGAGTAGCCGTTGCGAATTCGCAAGGCCTCGCTGGAACCAAAGAGGAGTCCCACCTCTTCGGTGTCGGGATTGTAGAAAGTCAGCGAATCGAGTTTCTCAACGAGCGAGTTGTATTGGTCGACGAACGCTTTGGCAGCCGTGACTGCGGCCTCCGGGTTTTCCTGAACCGTGATCGTCACCGGCGATTCGGAAAGCTGCTTCAAGGTCAGCACCAGCCCCGTCGATTCTGATTCCTCGGCGACCGACGAGGGCCCCACCAATGCGGACACCGTCGCGCCGGCAACGCTTTGCGAGGTCGCGGTACCGGCAATCCCGAGACTGTTTGCTGCGGTGCCATTCCCAGTATCGACAATCTTCAGCGTTCCAGAGCCGGCTGCGGTGTCCACCACCGCGATTCCCGTCCCGGAATCGTTGATCGACGCCGTTACGCCAATGCCCAAGGCATTGATCGCATCGACCAGCCCGCCTACCGTCGTGATCTGTTCCGAGACCAGATTGATCGCCCGGATCGCACCGGAGCTATCGGTGATCGTGAAGCTTCCCCGATCGGCATCGCTGGCAATGTCGTCCAGCAGCGTTGAAGAGGTGATGCGGCTCGAATCGGAACCGTCGATCTCGAAAACCCCATCGGCGGAAGTCAGGAATCGCTCAATGCCTCCATCAGTCGATATCCGCGATCAACGCATCGCGACCGCGCATATCGGTTCGAAAATCGAGGTCGAATCCAGAGGTGTTGATCCCAATGCGTCCTGCTTCGCCACCTTTCAAGCTGCGCATGCGCAGGGAGTAGGTTCCGTCTTCGTTCGCCTGGACCGCGGCCTCGGCGTAGCGTCCAAGTTCGTTGATCTTGGCGGCAATCGAATCGAGCGTGTCGGTCGCTTCAATGGCAACGATCCCGGCCTGCGATCCGACCAAAGCCGAGACCGTCGAACCTCCCACCGTTTGGCTTGTGGCGGTTCCCGGCGATGCCCAGCGTTTTCGCCGCGGTTCCCGTGCCAGTATCTTCGATCGCGAAGGGCCGAGCTGCCGCCCGCAGTATCGACGACCGCGATCCCGTCGCCCGCATCGTTCAATTGTGCCGTAACACCAATGCCAGATTGTTGATCGCATCGATCAGTTCGCCAACCGTTTGCATTCCTTGGACCGTCAGATTGACTGCGCCCACCCCTCCCGCACTATCGCGAATCGTAAAGCTTCCGCCGCCAATTCCGTCTCCCTGATTGAGCGAGCTCAGTAGCGTGTCCGCTGTCACGCTCTGTCGATTCAGGTTTCCCCCGACGATGATGTCCTCGGTCGTGGACGCTTCCAAACCAATCGCCGCAGCGGTGCTATCGGTCGAAGAAATCGTTACGGTTCCATTGCCGCCCGAGACGTCACGAATTCGCAGTCCGTTTCGCGCATCGTTCAGTCCGACAATCAACGATAGCCCTGCGGCGGCGATCGCATCGATGATCTCGCTGGTCGTCGTGGCAGACGATAGATCTACGCTGGCGCTGCTGCCGTCGGAGAGTGTAATCTCGAGTGAGCTCAGTGGACCGATGCCCGAACCGCCGTTGAGTTCACTGAGCGACGTGCCACGAATCGCACTGGTTCCCGGAGGCAGTTCGAGATCCGCTCCCGGTCGCGACTGCTGTTTGCTGTATTGATGCCCCACAGCCCGAGGTCGGCGGCCGTTTCACCGGGCCCAATCTGCTCGACTTTCAGGTTCGAGAGCGTGCCGCCCGACTCGTCGATCAAGCGGATCGCATTGCCTGTCGTCGTTGCTCGAACATCGATCGCGGCGGCGTTGATCCGATCAATGACGTCATTGATGTTACGAGCGTCTGTCAAATCGATCTCCGCAGACCTGCCCGCACGATCGCGTGATGCGAATCAATCCCGCTTCGACACCGCGTCCCCCGTTGAGAGAAGCCAGCGAAGCGGATCCGTCGATGAATCCTCCATCGGGCTGAATGCTGAGCGAGCCCACATATCCCAAGCGGCTGGTCGGTCGCAGCGAATCGCTGCAGCGAACCGGTCGAATGCGTTGCAGCGGTGCGGAGAGTGCGAACCACGTGAGTTCCCGGCAGCGAAGCATTCCCCGCTTCGACCGAAACCGCGTCGGCATTGGAGGACTCGCCCTTCTTCGATCGGAAGACGGAGGTGTTGGCAAGTTGATTGCCCGCCAATTGCACGCCGATGACCGAGGCGGTCAGCTCGGCGATCGCTTGCTGCTCCCTCTGCAACGTTTCCGTTCGCGCAAGCAACCGGTCTCGCGGTCTCGCGCTGATCGCAATCAATTGGTCCACCGTCCCGACAATGTCGGTTCCGGTGATCAAACCAATCGATGATTGAATGCGCCCCATGAATACCCGCTGCGATCCAAAATGTGCGAGATGCGAATGATCCGTGCCACTTCGGTAAGATCGTCAAGATGAACGCGGTTAGGTCCACAAAAACGTTAGCTCACACCTTTGACGACGCATGGGAGCGATCCAGGGCCAGCTCGAGCCGGCACGGCAATCCCGACAATTGTCCGGGTCATGCGGGGCGAGGAGTCGGCCGAATTCCCTTTTCAGCACGCCGGCCGGCTCCCCACAGTGCCAAGAAATTGTCGGAGACCACTCCCGCCGATGGAAAGCCAGCGGCCCCCAACGCAAAACGGCCGGCGATCCTAGGATTCGCCGGCCGAAATGCTATCAATGATCGTCACTCCCAATGCGTTGCTTTATCGCAGCAACGAGAGGACGTTTTGTGGATTCTGGTTCGCCAAGGCGAGCACGTTTGTTCCCGATTGCACCAGGATCTGGGCTCGCGTGAGGTTGGCCGATTCTTGTGCGAAATCGGCGTCACGAATCGAGCTTTCTGCTTCCTGCAGGTTGGCCAGCGTCTCGTTCAAGCTGACCAGGTTGCTATCGAGCGTCGTCGATTGAAACGCACCGAGTCGACCTCGCAGGCCCGTCACCTTGTCGATCACTTCGTCGATGATCTTGGCGGCGCCGTTGATGTCGTTGGTCAGGCTTCGCGCCTGGCCGCTGCCGAGTTCGTAGAGCCGACCGGTCGGTCCGCCGAGTCTGTCCGGTGCTGACGCTGGCGATGCCCAACCGAGCCTGTTGGTTGCTGGTCACGTCGGGACCGAGTTGGAACAGGGCCCCGCCGCCGTTGATCGAGAACGAGAAGTTCGCGCTGCTGCCATCTTCGACCGTCAGCCGTCAAGTCCAGCGTGCTGGTGTTGATCGACAGCGTATTGGCATCGCCACTTGCTTCGACACCGTTGACCGTCGCGACGATGTCGGTTCCCGTGTCTCGATTCGCCGAAAGGCTTGCACGCAAACGTGCCCGCAGAATCTTCGCTGATCACGTCAACGTTGACCAGAGCATCCGATCCGTAGGCGGTCGACTGCGAATGCCAATCCCGCGGTAGCATCGAAGCTCGCAGCTGACTCCGGTGCTGTCGCTGACGAGATTGATCGCCGCGGCGATTTGCGACGCGGAGGTTCCCGCACCGAAGTTAAAGGTCTCGGCGCCGCTCACGCCATTGAGCTGGAACACCAGTTGGCCCGAGAGGACCTCACCACCGGTCTTGCCGGTGCCGGCAGTCGGCGGTGGGCTCGGTGAAGCGCCGTGGCTCCAGCACCTGAGTCACGGAAGCCGAAAAGTCAGTCAGGGTATTGATCTGCGGTGCGACAGCGGTGAAATCGCGATTGGCCGCCGTGGCGGCAGCCGAGTTGTAGGTCACGGTGATTGCCTTCTGGTCGGCGATCGTAGGCAGCCGATGCCGCGGTATTGCCAATGCTGGCGTCATCCACGAACACGATCTGGACGTCATTGAAGTCCGAACCAGCGGTAGCGGCTGTCACGGTGATCTCTTGCGTGCCGTCGCCGAAGGCGGCAGTGGCGTTGGCAGCAGTGCTGAATGCCGCTGACGATGGCGGTGAGTTCGGCCTGCGTCGCGGCGGAGCTGATCACGACTTCGACGTCGATTTGGCCAGTCGCACCAAGGTTGGCCTGATCGATATTGACGTCGCGAAGCGTGCCGACGATGCCGCGTGCTGACGAAGTCGAGCGATCCGTCGAGCAGCTTTCTGCCTTGGAACGTCGTGGTTTGTGCGATTCGGTTGATCGCTTCCAGCGAGCTGTCAATCTGCAACTGGTTTGCCGCGATTTCTTCGTCGCTCAGTGCGCCGGAGTTGGCTGCCTCGACGACCAAACCGCGAATGTCATTGAGCAGGTTACTGACTTGGCCCAGGGCGCTGTCGGCGGTGCTGATGATCTGGCTGGCGCGTCGCGTGTTGCTGATCGCTTTGCCCAGGCTTGTGATTTCGCTGCGGAGGGCCTCGCTGGCAATCAAGCCGGCCGGGTCATCGGCGCCGGTGTTGATACGGAGACCAGTGCTCAATCGGGTCAGGGCGGTTTGCAGATCACGATTGCTCGACTGCAGTCGGTTTTGTGCAACCAGCGAAGGTACGTTGGTGTTGATGCGTGTCATGACGAAAGCCCCTCTAGGTTGAATCGCGGACGAAGTAACGCATCCGGCCGCGATGGACCGGGACGACCTGAGCAAACACAACCGACCATCGACTGCCGCTTGAACTCGTCGATTGTTTCATCGGGAATCGGTACCCCTAACCCTCCAACTCTATGTGAAAAGCATGCGTGTTTAAGAGACCCCGAGCCTAACAACTGGCGCATCCCGCAAAGACAACAAGCTTTCGCACTTTGCTATCGCCGACAGATTCAGCGAGAGGGACAATTTTCACGGGAGAAGAGGTCATCACGTCAAAAGACGGCCGACCTGTGCCCGCGGCGAGCCAAGAGAATGATCAAAGATCGTTGGCAAGATAGACCGATTTCGCAAGCTCCAACCGATCAGCTCAAACCGTACGATGGACTTCCAGGTCCGTCGCGCCTATCAAACCGTACGATGGACTTCCAAGTCCGTCGCGCCTATCAAACCGTACGATGGACTTCCAAGTCCGTCGCGCCTATCAAACCGTACGATGGACTTCCAAGTCCGTCGCGTCTATCAAACCGTACGATGGACTTCCAAGTCCATCGCGCCTATCAGGTCGACGGACTTGGAAGTCCATCGTACGGTTTTGGCTCCGTCGAAGCGTCAACGGTTGTTGGATTGGCGGGTTGCTAGTTTCCCAGCTGGTCGCAGCACGTAGACCTTTGGGTCATCCACGATGAAGGATGTGCTCCAGCGTCGTCCGTCGTCCGCGCTGCAGACGTTGTAGAAGAAGGTGCGGAATCGTTCAGCCCGATAATCGTACGGATACTGGCTGGTGATGTAATCCTCTTCGGTCAGTTCGTCGACACCGGGCGAGGCGTAGTAGTGCACCATGCCGTCCGGCGTGACGCTCATCCCCATCGTCCACCATCCGGTCGTGGCGATCTGGGGTCCTCGGAAGTCGACCGCCGCGGCGATTGCTGCGAATCCGCAGGTAGGCGTAATCATTTTCCTTGCGCGTCTGGTTCTTGCTCTCGAACTCCACGAACATTCCGGGCCAGTAGACTTCGTTGCCCATCTCTCGTTGATCTCGCTTGAAGATGCCGATTCCGACTTCCTTGTCGACCATCGCTGTCGTTTCGAGTGCCAGATCGGAAACCCAAAGTGGGGACCCGATCGATCTTCCCATTCCGCGACCGGCGGCAGAAAGACGCGAGTCGTCACGCTGGGAACTTCGGAGATGTTGATGGTGCGGCGGAGTCGGTATTGCACGTTGGCGACAAAATCGTCCTGATGCATCTTGTCCGCTGGGACGCCCCGGAATTCCGGTGAACTTGGAGCGCATCAGCAAGGCACCTTCGCTGCCCGGCAAGTCCGCCGCTTGGCGTCAGCACTCGCTTGACCACATCGGGATGGCCCCGTTTGATCCCTTCGTACCAGCGCCCATTGGTGCTGCGTCCCATCGGACCGCGTTGGTTTTCGTCAATGTCTTCGGTGCTCTTCGGATCCCGCGGAATGTATTTCCACTCCGGATCCTCGAAGTCGTCGGCGACGCCCACGATCTCCGCATCCGGTTCCCGGCACGACGGGCCGCTGGGCCAAGACATGCGGCGCCGCTGCACCGCTAACCACCAGCATCATCGCCGCCCCGATGATGCGTTTGCATTGAAATACGCATGATTCGGTCCGTACTTCCCTGAACAGATTGAGATCCACCAATTCAAAATCCGGGAGACGGCATGCGTAATTCAATGCGCACGCGTCCTCCGCCCTCCGATCGATTTAGATCGGCAGAATCGGCACAATCTCTGCAGTCAATCCGAAGCGCTCGGTAAAAGATGCCCGGAGCGCAGGCCACCTGCCGATCGCTAGGTAGGCGAGAATCTCCGAGACTCGTAAGAAACCCAGCAAAGCTGCAAACATCCGCCTTGGAAATGCGGACCGCCATGCAGGCCGGGGGAGCGATCAGGCCAAACGATGCAGCCGGCGAGTGACCCATTCCATGGTCAACATCGTGGCGATCAACCACATCAGCACAGCGTTGCGACGGGCCCCAAAATCGATGTCGGGAGTGCCCGGAAGACGGTGGTTTGCGGCTGTGGGCGCAGCCTGGAAATCAACTGCTCCTTGACCTGCTCATCGCTGTGTCGCCTCATCGATGGGGATGTATTGGCCGCCAGTCATCGAAGCGAACTGCTCCAGATCCTCGTCGTTGCGTTTGGGACGCTCCAGCTCCACCGTCGGCAAACGAACCTGCACGTTCTGTCGAAGCACTTGCTCGTTCAGTGCATCCCCAAGGGTCAATCGAATCTCGTAGCTGCCCGCTTCACGAACCACGAATCGGCCGCCGTACGTCCCGGCCCGAGGTTCGCCCTGCAGCGGCAACAAGCCGGATGTCCTCGATGCGACCACCCGGCGCCAAGCAGTTTGGCGGGCACCTCCGGAACATCCAAGGGTTCGAATTGTTCGTCCGTCAACACGGCGCGAACGGTGATCGTGTCACCCACCATGGCCTTGGAGGAATCGACCAGCAAGACACCGCGCGTGCTGTCGCGCAACAATCGCCCCTCGCTGACCCAGCGAACCAGTTTGGTGTAGTAGTTATCAAAGTAGGCGTCGCTCTCGCCACGCAGTCGCCACATCTCGCCGCTTCCTTGGAAATAGACGCGACCGGCTCCGTAGAACTGCGAGGCCAGGTAGACCGGCAGGCTGCCACCCACCTCAGTCGTCGGATCCGAGAAGTAGGCGTAGACCTTCGCGCCCGCTTTGGCACTCTTGGCATCGACGTAGTCATAGACGCCCTTCGAAGTCCTGCCAAACCTGGAAGCTCGCTTCGGGATCATCGGCGACCCACAGGAATTCGGCGCGACTGGCTTCCGGCGTGAACTTCAGCGGCCACGGTAGCTCGCCTCCTTGTCGACCTGTCGTGAAGCAGCGGCCCTCGTGTGGAAAGATTGACCGGAAAGAAACCCGCAATCTTGCGAAACTCGCGGGTCGGTACGCAAGCGACTCCACTGCGGATGGTAAACCGGGTCCGGCGACGAGAATCAGACCACCGGCCTGTTGTGTCAGCCAGCGGTCGAGCAGATCAAGTTGTTCGAGCGACAACGCCGTCCAGTTCGGATCGAACATCGCGATGACGTCGTATTGAAACAACTCTTCAGCGGTGGTGGGAAAGCCATCGCAACAACCGATCCGCGTCCTGGCTCATGCCCGGCTGACCGGTCTGCAGCCATGCATCGAGTTCGATCGAGTTGTCACGGAACAACAGGTTACGGACGAATCGGTACTCGCGCGTGGGACCGCCCGCCACGGCCATCACGCGAAGCTTGCGTGACGACCACTTCGTAGCGGGCGTCGCGAAGGTCGTCCCGATCGTTTTGGTCCTCTGGCGGTGCCACGACGCGAATGGCCAACCGGCGGCGTCCCACCGATTCTGGCTCCAGCTCAAATCGAATCGACGTCAACGATCCGTCACTCTTGACCTGCACGCGTCTGCGATTCGATCACGTCCCCAGGAGGGACGATCTGCGGCGTCGGTGGTTTCGGGTCGCTCGGATTTGGATTGTCGAGCCCGTCCAGCAAT
Organism: Pirellulaceae bacterium; assembly: GCA_963767665.1. Classification (GTDB taxonomy): domain Bacteria; phylum Planctomycetota; class Planctomycetia; order Pirellulales; family Pirellulaceae; genus Rubripirellula. The sequence goes on along the minus strand of CAVYFC010000019.1, from coordinate 634,240 downwards.
TGGACCTCCACTTCGATCGGTCGCGGGCCGCTTCGCTTGCAAGACGGCCGTGACCGCAAACTTGTCGCCCGGGTACACGCGGCGCGGTGCGTCCAGATCGACGACGCGAACGTTGATCGGCGCGTCGCTGCTGCCCAGTCCCACCGGATAAATCGCCACCTCACTACGCCGCGCCGACGCCACCGCGACGCTGGTCTCGGTTCCCCCATTGCTTTGGCCATCAGTGAGCAAGAACGACGCCGGCGAGGGTCGCGGGATCGTGGTCCGACAGGACATTTCGAATGCGCATCCCCGATCCGGCTCTGGGCGCCGGCCGCGGCAATCTCCTGGCTCCAATCGATCACGCGCATCGTGGGCGGCAGCTCGGATTCGTCCTCCGCCTGGTCGACCGACTCGTCGTCCGGCTGCGAGCCGATTCCCAAAATCTGGCTCAGCGTTTGGTCGCTGCGAACTGCTGTAGACGCTGCCCAGGCAAGATGATTCCTGCGACCAGCGTGCCAAGCGCATCCGACGACCCACCAACCGACCGATCCCGAACGCCCCGCCGCACCGATGATCAACGAAACGAACCCCAACAGCAAACCAATCGGTGACCAACACACTGCCCAAGATGGCGAGCGTTCTTCGTTGCTCGGTGTTCTGGTTCGCGCCGCGCTGTCGGTCGCACCCGTCAGCTCGCCACCGCGCGTCTCAATCAACCTCGGTTCCGCCTGATCGCCAAATGCATAGATGCTGATCCGATGCTCGGCAGCAAGCTTGGATATCAGGTCGGTCGACTCCAACAACTGGGCCGCCCGCGCACTACGACTGGGCGATCCTGCACCGAGCTCCGGAGGCAGCGACATGCTTTGACTGGTGTCGACCAGCACCGCGACCTCGCTCGGACGCGTGACCATGCGTTGCGTCCGGCGCTGCAGATCGAAGAAGAAAAAAACCAATGCCAGGATCGTGGCCACGCGAAGAAAGATCAAAGCGATCCGGATCGGTTTGGACAGTTCCGAAACATCGCGTCGATAAAAACGCACACACAAGATACAAGCAGCACGCCGAGAGCACCGACCATCAAAGCCCAGACCCACCAGCCTTCCAGTGTGCTGGCACGAGCGAACTCGTAGACGATCTGGCTGCTATCCAGCGGAGTGACGTCAGCGGACTCGTTCATCGATAGATCCCTCCCGTTGCCGGCATGGGATCGTGTCACTTGTGCCGAACGCGCCAGCCGAGACATGGTAGCTGGCCCAATAGGCCAACAATTGTTCGCCGGCGAGAACCGTTCCCAGCAGACCCAAGCAGCAACAGCGTCAAGTGTTGAACTTCCGGCCGTTCGATTCTCTTCGCTCCAAACACTGCTGCTGACAAACTTGACCTCCAGCGGCAGCAGTTGCTGAGCGATCGAAGCCGGATCCGCACGAGACAAATCTCCTTCGCCGATGTGAATCACCGCGGCATCGGGAATCACCTGGCCGCTTCCATCGGCGCGGGTCAAGCCCCACTCGGCAATCCCGGGGCTGAGTATCTCGTCGACGTTGTCCTCCCCCGAAATCACCATCTCGCTCGGATCGAGCTTGAAACGATAGATCGGTTCGTCACCGACCGAAGAGGGCTCAATCCGCTCGGCAACCAAGTCGATCGGAACGCGAGGTGGCTCTTCCGCTGGCAGGTAAGTACATTGCCTGACCCGCGTAGGCTTCGACCGAAAGATTCCGCTCGCAAGGCTCGTCGATGAATCGTCGAGTCGGTGGCGAGGCACCGCTCCACAACCACGCGTTGGACTGCAACAAAAAGACGACAAAGGTCGGATCGCCTGGCCAATTGGTCCAACGCCCATCGAGCCCCATCAACGTCGTGATCACTCGTCCTCGGCCCACTTCATGCTGCGTCACGAGCGGTTTATCATCACGCCGCTTGAGCACGGTTCGCACGCGAGGTTCATCATCCGCTGGCGGTTCGTTCAAGTGGCCGGGTCTGCAGATCCCAACTGTTCGAAACACCGACCAAGGCGACGGCCGCGTCACCGCCAGCTCGCAGCGGCGCCAAGAGGTTGGAGGCGTCACCGAATTGCATGTCGGCCGATCGATTGGCGCCAGCCTGCGACAGTTCGCTTGCACGACCCAGCGGCGCGGGCAGCAGATAGCGGTCCTGGGCGAGCAGCGTCGAGTTGTAACTTTCGCGATTGATGTTGGGTCCGAGGAACCAAGCGAGGCCACCGCCGCGCTGGACGTACTGAGCCAAAGCGTCGGCCGCATTCTCGCCGATTTCGGGCACATCGATCAAATAGACGGCTCGATAGGAAGACAAGGTCTGCAAGCGTGATCGAACGCAAGAACGACGGCGGCTGGATGTCGGGCACCGCGCCGATTCGAACCTGGCTGCCGGGGTTCAAGACCGAGGCCACGTGATAGGCACCGCGAGCATCCACATCACCGTCAATCACCAGCACCTTTTCCACATCGGTCAAAGGCAACGTACAAGCCCGCACGTTATCGATCGGCAAGGCATCGTCGGGCAAGGCGACTTCGATCGCGTGCGTTCCCGTTTGCGAGACAAACACCTGAAACGACTTGGTGACCTCGCCGCCAGCCGGCAAGCGACTCGATGATCAAATTGGGAAGTGACTCCACTTCGCCGCTGAATTGCAGGGTTGGATCAGCAAGTTGGACATCCTGCGGAGTAGCGAATCACGCGGCAGGCCAGGGACGACATTCTTGGCCTCGGTTTGACTGTAATTCTGCACCGTCACGCTCACGACCACCGGTACGCCTGCCACCCAAACATCCTGGGCCGGCGAAAGGTCGGTGATTCCAAGATTGGGTGAAGGCTGTGCCGCACAGTCGATCATACGAATCTCGACATCACTGCCGACTGCGCGCAGCGATTCGGCGAGTCGTTCGGCCGAGCCCCAATCGCGCTCGACGAAAGTCGCTGGCGATGTAAAGGAACTTGTCATCCGCCGGCGTCGAATTGATCAACTCAGCCGCCAAGGTCCAGCGCAGGAACCAAGTCGGTTCTCATGGGCGACGCAGCCGTCGACATCAAGCGGCTGATCAAACGAGCATCGGAGGTGATCGTTTGGGCGGAAAGATCGGCCGCAGCATCTCCCGATTCGCTGCCACCTCGCGATCGCCATCGCAGCACGGCTGGCCCGCATCACGGTCAACTGATGATTGCCGTCGCTGGCGGCCAGACGCCGCGTCAAGTCCTGAAGCGACTGCAGGGAGCGGCCGTAGGCCGTCAAGCGACTCGTGGGCTCTCGTCCGCACTGGCAATGATGCGCGCGGTTTCCCGGACCGAGACTTTCGTCACCCATCGAGTAGCTGTCGTCCAGAATCACGACGTGATGGGTCGTCCGTCCACCCAGCACTCCCAGAATTTGTCCGCCACCGGTCCAACCACAAAGCAGGGCAATCAGCAACGCGGCAACCGCCGAGTCGCGACAACAGCAACAGCAACTGTCGGAGCCGAATCCACTTCTTCTGCTTGCGGTAACTGGCCAGCAGAAAGTCCATGGCGGCCCATCGTTGACGCCGATGCCGCAGCATGTTGATCAAATGCACCAACAGCGGCACCGCGACAAACAAAAAGCCGATCGTGAGAGCTGGGTAAAGGAACAAGGGTCAACGAGCCGTTGGCAGCAAAGGATGGGGTTAGTGTTTTAGTTTGGGCAAAGATTGTCGTGTCGCCAGAAACTTGGCCAACACGGCATCGAGCGGATCGCTGGTGCGGACCAGCATGTACTCGATCGACAAGCGTCCGCATGCTTTGCGCGTCTGATCCAAGAACGCCTGCAGTGCTTCCAGATAGCCCTCTCGCAACGCTCGCGGATTGCAATTGAGGAAATCGTCGGTTTCCAAACCCTCAAACCGTGTCGCACCGTTGAATTCGAAATCCAGTTCGTCGTCGTGCAGGACATGAAAGATCGCCACGTCGTGCCCTCGTTGGCGAAGCACGCGCAAGCCCTCGACCAGTCGATCGACGCCCAAGCAGATCCGAAATGATGACCACCAGTCCTCGCTTGGGAATCCCCTGAGCGACCTCGCGTGCCACCTGTCGCAAATCGGTGCGGCCATCGGCCCCGACCGAATCGAGCACCGACAGGATACGCGTCAGTTGTTGCTGGTTGCTCTTGGCCGGCACGCTGGCTCGCACGGCGGTGTCGAACGTGAACAAGCCCGTGGCGTCTTTTTGACGAAGCGCCAGGTAGGCAAGCGAGGCGGCGATCGATGCGGAATAATCGAACTTATTCGATTCGCCATCGCCGTAGGCCATGCTTGCCGGATCGGTCGACCAGCAGCGTCAAACGAAGATTGGTCTCCTCTTCGTACTGCTTGATGTGCAATCGGTCCTGCCGCGCGTAGACCTTCCAGTCGATGTGACGAATCTCGTCGCCCGGGGTGTACTGGCGATGCTGCAGGAACTCAATCGACTGCCCGAAGTAGGGACTTCGATGCATTCCCGACAGGAATCCCTCGACCACGCGGCGGGCCGTCAACTCCAGCCGACGAATCCGCGTCGTGACCTCAGGACGCAAATATCTTTTGGAATCGGGCATCGCGAGAAAGCTCATCCTCGGTCGTTGGCGTGGCCGCGATGATGCGATCGATCACATCATCGCTCGTCACTCCGTCACTCTCGGCCGCAAAGTTGACCACCATTCGATGCCGCAGCACCGGTCGGGCCAACGCTTGAATGTCCTCGATCTGGACGTGGAAACGGCCCTGCAAGAGGGCTCGAGCCTTGCCACCCAAGATCAAGAATTGGACCGCCCGCGGTCCGGCACCCCAGCCAACCAGATCGTCCACAAAGTCCGGGACGCCCTCGCTGCCGACGCGAGTTTGGCGGACCAGTGACAAGGCGTAGCGAACGACGTGGTCGCTGACCGGCACCTGCCGCACCAGTCGCTGCAGCCGCAAGATCTCTTCGGCGCCAAGGACCGGCTCGACTTCTGCCGGACTGAGTTCCGGTCGTCCGCCGAGCCACCTCGAATTCCTCGTCGAAGCTCGGGTACTCGACATAGATCTTGAACATGAAGCGGTCCTGCTGCGCTTCGGGCAGCGGGTAGGTCCCTTCCTGTTCGATCGGGTTCTGCGTCGCCAACACGAAGAAGGGATCGGGCAGCACGTGGCGGTTGCGTCCGACCGTCACCTGCCGTTCCTGCATCGCCTCCAGCAACGCGGCCTGCGTCTTGGGCGGTGTTCGGTTGATTTCGTCGGCCAACACGACATTGGCAAACAGCGGACCTTGCATGAAACGAAAATCGCGATGACCGGTCGATCGATCCTCTTCGATGATCTCCGTCCCGGTCACATCGGCCGGCATCAAGTCGGGCGTGAACTGAATTCGGCTGAAGGAGAGGTCCAGCGTCTTGGCCAGCGTGCTGATCATCAACGTTTTGGCCAGACCGGGAACCCCTTCGAGCATCACGTGGCCGCGGCTGAACAGGCAGATCATGATCTCATCGATCACTGCTTCCTGACCGACGATGATCTTGCCCAATTCGTCGAGAATCCGTCTTCGCGCCTCGTGCAAACGCTCGGCATCCGCCTCGCTCAGAGGTTCTTCGCCGGCCACGTCTTCGCGGCCCGCATCAGCTGGTGACATGCAACATCCTTCCTAGGTGAGTCATCATGAGGCGATCGCCCCATGGGGAAGACCCCCAAAAAGCATTCGATCGCCGCAACCAGAATAGCAACAACGACCAGTCTTCGCGCCCAGAGGTGTCCGCCGACCTGCCAGATCCTTCTGATACGGTGATTTTTTCGTTTGCGGCATCCTCCCGTAGGCGAGCCTCTCCGAGACTCGTAATCAACGCAGCAAAGCTGCCAATGCCCACCTGCCAATGCCCACCTGCCAATGTCCGCCTTGGAAATGCGGACCTACCGCAGATCAAGCCAATTCTTTCAGGCCGGTCCATCCGATCGGGTGCGCACGCCCGCCAAGGGGGGAACGCTCAGGCGTCAACCGCCAGGGCAACGTCGGCGTGATGGCCCGACGCCCCCACTTCCTCTTCGGCCGCCTCCAAACTCTCCCGAACCTCCTCATTGGCCGTCCAGTAAAAGACCGTTCCGATGATCGCCATCAGCACCTTGACGATCTCGAAAACCAAAGCCACGAGGGTCCCGGAAGCCTCCGTCGGGATCGCCGGGACGATACTGTAAAGCGACTGGATCGCCGCCTCGAACACGCCGATCCCCGCTGGAGTGATGGGAAGTGCCGAAGCAAGCATCCCGATCGGGACGATCACCGCATGCTCCAGCAACGTCGGCGGCGAAGCGTAGAGCCCGCGGGCAATCAGGTACACGCTCATCACCAAGCACGCCTGGACACCGATGCTCATCAGAATCGCGACCCCGAAAGCGACCGGGTGGGAGTGAAACATCCGCAGCGGCGGGCCGATCCGGCGACGATCGCACCGATCCCCCCTTCGCTGCCCAACGGGTGATCCAGCGGTCGACTCGCTTGCCACCCAGCACCAGTATCGCCAGCACAACTGTCCCGACCCCGAACAACACGCCGGTGACAAGCTTGATCTGCCCAAGCCCGAACGCTCCGTCGCCTCGGTCGACCGGATTGGCCAGCAACAGGCCCACCGACGACCAGCAGCATCAATGCGTAGAGCCCACATCCCCGATCGACCAAAACCGAGGCGACCGCCGCGACCCGCTTCCCAGGCCGGCGACGCGCCAGAAAATTGCCTTGAAGAGGTCGCCACCGACACTCCCCGCCGAGACGAAACTGAGCAGAAAACAGATCGCCCCGAGCCGAAATGCCTCCAGCATCGTCAGCTCGATGCCCTGGCAGCGGACCAGCATGCACCAGCGGGCAAACGAGATCGCCATCGCCCCCAGGGCCACCAGCCAAGGCAGCCACCAAGAGCCAATAGTTCTTGGGCTGCTCTCGAAGCTCCTGCCACTGCTGCGGCTCGATCCGCCACAGCAGATAGCCGATGATCGCTGCGGGCATCGCGAATTTTGCCAGCCGCGACGAGCGCAGGTGCTTTGAAGACTGTACTCATTTGCGGAAGGATAATTGGAGCCTCGGTCTGTCCAAGCTGCAACGTCGATCCGTCTGAACCCGAAAACCGCCGGTCCTGACCGGAATATTCCGTCGCCGAGCAAAGTGCCCAAGTTTTCCGGGACAACCTTGTCAAAACCGGCAAAACCTCATATTCTTCCTTCAAAGAGGAAGAACTCCTACAATCACTGCTTCATAATCGAGTGGATGACTCATGACCATGGATCGCAGCCTCAAGGTGCAAGCCGGGGCTATCAAGACTCGAAACGTGATGACCCGGGCAGAGCGTGTCGCTCGGCTGAAGGAACTCGATCGTTTCGATCCGAGGAGCGAGCATTGTCGGCATGCCCAAGGTGCGTGTCGTCAAGGTTTCGCTGAAGAGGAAGAAGAAAGTGAAGAAGGAAGAAGAGACCGACCACCAAAAAGGGCAAGAAATAGCCCGTTGTCGCTCAGCTGGGAATGTCGAGCGACTCGACCCATATTTTCTTCGCTAGCCGGAGGCATGTCGCCAAAAGACGCCTCCGGCTTTTTTTGCGCAACCTGCCGCCGGGCACGTTCACTTTCGGGGGGTGCGACAAAAGTCGTATTTTCCCCAGCTTCCCTTTGGAACTACCATAGGGCTTACAAGCCAACTTTCGGCAAGCAGACTGCCACTGCCCTCGGAGTGGCTGTGAACAGATCGAGTGGCTACGGTGGGTCCGCATTTTCCAATGCCGGCCATCCGTGGCTTTGCTGGGCCTCTTGCGAGTCTCGGAGAGATTCTCGCGTAGGTCAGGCCGCCACAAGTCAAAGAATTCACAGCCTCGGGACGCATCGTTACTTGGCAATCCCACCTAAACCGACATACCTGACAGAGGACCAACGGATGCCTGAATCACTCCTTGAGCAGGAACCCGTGTCGTCAACCAGAATCGGCCGATCCGGTTGCGAAGTCAAAGGGAATCGACCCTCAGCGATTGCCGCTGCCGGAAGAAACCCAGCCGATCAAGATCCTGTGGGACTACGTGATCGTGCTGGCGGCGGTCCACCTGATCGCGCTCTATGCCTTTGTCCCCTGGTTCTTCACTTGGTCGGGGTTGGTGCTGGCGATCGCGGGCACTTTTTGTTCGGCATGTTCGGGCATCACGATCGGCTATCACCGTTTGCTGACCCATCGCGGATTCAGCTGCCCCAAATGGCTCGAGCACTCGCTGGCGCTGCTTGGGATCTGCAACCTGCAGGACAGCCCGGCACGATGGGTCGCCATTCATCGGATGCACCATCAGCACAGCGACAAGCAGCCCGATCCCCATTCGCCCTGGGCGAACTTTCTTGTGGGGACACATGGGATGGGTCGTTTGCCGACATCGCGACTTGGACAAGACCAGCCACTACGAGCGCTACGTTCGCGACCTGCTTCGCGATCCGTTCTACCTGAAGCTCGAACGCAAGAACGGATGGTTCTTCATCTACGTTGCCCACGCCTTGCTGATCATGCTTGCCGGTGCCATCTGTTCGGCTACTTTGTCACCGGCGGTGACCTGGCCAGGCGCTTCGTTACGCGGCCAGCTGGGGCGTCTGGGCGGTCGCCGTGCGAACCGTTTTTGTGCTGCACGGAACCTGGTCAGTCAATTCGATCGCGCACCTGTTCGGCTATCGCAACTACGACACTCGTGACCATAGCACCAACAACTGGCTCGTCGCCTTGATCAGCCATGGCGAGGGCTGGCACAACAACCATCATGCCGAGCCACGAAGCGCTGCCCACGGGCACCGCTGGTGGGAATACGACATGTCGTGGTGGGTGATTCGCATCTGGGAAAAGATGGGCCTGGCCAAGGACGTCGTCCGCCCCAAGTCGATGCAATTATCCTAGAGGGCGAAGGGCTTGGGTTTGCCGACTTGAGTCCCGCTCGCCGACACATTCCTGCGCCGCGGTGCTTGACCATGAGCATGAACATGAGCATCAGCATGAGTGAATCCGCGGGCAGCTACTCGGCGACCGGTTGATCGGTTTGCCATTCTTTCGGAATTGCTCCGTCTGCCCTGGCTGCCATTTGCTGGAGGACCACCAGATCGGTCGAGGGGCTGCGGAATTGGACTTCCCCGCCGCCAAGCAGATGAAGGCTCCCCCCGGGTGATCGCTTGCGATGCCTCACCGACATACGTGCTGGACACGGACGATGCTTCGCTCGCTGGTCCGCGAACCCTCGCTCGCTCGGCGTTGATCGGATGCCCCGTGTTGCGAAGCGACGATCGCGTGCCACTCATCCAGCCCAAGTCTTGATCATAGGCTGACAGCTTCTCGGCCAAGAACATCGTGTACCCGAGTCCATCGGGAATGTCCGACATCCTCAATCCGCGATTCAGCATGAACACCCCGTCGTTGTCTTCATCGATCGGCGTCTCCTTGGAGTCATGGATGCCCGGCATAGCAGGTGGTGTAATCGCGGATGCCGCTGGCCGAAGGACAGATCAGTCTGCGGCAGACTGCACATTTCGTACCGGCATCGCGTTGGCCGGGATCGTACACGCCGACATTCAAAGTCGATTGCATCGTAAACGTTGTCGGCGTCCAGGAATGGCAGCAGACCCGAAACCCAGTTTTGGTGATAGCCGACCGGAACACTCATCGATCGGTCCCGTTTCGTTGAACGTTCCGGCGGGAAAATGGGCGTGATGCAACGAGTACGCCGAGAGGGCGAGAGAGATCTGCATCAAGATTTTGTTCGCAATTGCTCCGTCTCGACATCTCTCGCATGTTCTGCATCGCGGGAACCGACATCCCCATCAACACGCCGATGATCGCGATCACCACCAACAGCTCCACCAGCGTGAAACCAAGGCTTGGGCATCGCGTGAAAGCCTGGTCCCTTGTCACTCTCATTCAATCCTCTCCGAGTCCGTTGGTGCGGGTGCGACTTTTCGAATCATTTCGTCGATCACTTCGCCATCACGAAGCCATCGAACGATGATCTCGCTCTGATCGTCGCCCTGGCTGACTTCAAGATGCTCATTGTCGGTCTTTCCAAGTGGCAGCGTCCAAGGGGAATCGCTTGGGATATCGAGATTGGCTCGACTCGCTCGCTTGATCGCTGCCAACATCGTTTGCGAGCGAATCTGATCACGCAAGCCGCGACGCGCCTGAATCTCGTTCTGAACCAGGCGATGGGTCGCTCCCAGAACAACCAGCACCAGCACGACCACCAGCATCAGGAAGGCAACGCCCCGACGCGATCTTGCCTGACGCGAAACCAACCTCGAATCGCTTTCGGATCTGGTTCTGTTCATCGTGGCGCCTCGACAATCCATGTGGGGCCCGCACTTGGCGTTCTCAGTATCACGCTGACTTGATCCTCGCTGACGACGACCCTGGGTTCCACACGCTTGCCCAGAGGATAGACATCCCTCGCCACAACACGCCCCATCGCCTCCCCATCCGAACTGCTGCGGACCGTGCGTAGCAATCGCTTTGACTCTGGATTCCAGCGGTACTCGACGCGTTGGTCCGGGGAAACAAGCTCTAGCGGCCACCCTTCGTCCGAAGTGGCGATCCCAACCGATTCACCTACATCCCCGCGTAAGGATTGGGCAAATCGCAATACCGTCGTGCGCTGGAGTATCGAGTCTCGATGTCCGAGTCCAATCTCGGTGATGCTGCCCAACATCCGCGATGCCGCAACGGCCAGCACAAGTAGAATCGAAAGGGTCGCGATCATCTCGATCAGGGTGAATGCCTGACGACCGACAGGTCGAGGACGCGCAGGAATTCGCGTCGTCTGCGGTAGGTCCGGATTTCCAAGGCGGACAATCGCAGCTTCGCTGCGTTGCTTGCGAGTCTCGGAGCGACTCGCCTACGGTAGGGCGCCGCAAGTCGAACCGTTCGTCGCCGCCGAGAAACGCGCCGACCATCGATGGGGAATCACTCATCGGGTGACTCCTCGGTTGTCGGCTCGTTGGAGAGTCTCCAATCTTGGAGTTCGACACGCACTTGATCGCCGGCGGTGACCTCGACCTGGATATGGGTTCCAGCGACTCCCTGTCCGTCAAAGGGGACCAGTGAAATGCTGACGTCACAGCTCGATGCCTGCTCGCAAGCCTCTTCGACGGCGGCGATCTGCTCAGGTTCCAGCCGGTTCGATCCGAGACCATCCAGGCGAGCCAAGACGTTCTGTGCTGTCAGGACGGCGGCGATCTCCCGGTCGGAGCGAAGTTGCAGATCCGCCGAACTGCGGGCCAAGCGCACGACCGCGATGGCTGCGGTCGCCAGCAGCGCGACCGCCACCACTCCTTCGATCACGAAGCTACCGCCGCGAACACGACTCGAAGCCGACTTCGTGTCACGCCGAGTGAACCGAGCGAATCGAAGTTTCTTTTTATGACAGGCCATTGGTCAACGTGGTCAGAGCTCCGAAAAAGGCGACGGCATACAACAGCACGATTGCCCCCAGAATGATCACAACCGCCGGAAACAGGATCGCCATGATCCAACGCGCGTTCTCCCGCGCATCACGAACCGACTGCGCAGCAAAGTCACGCAGCAATTGGGCCGCTCGCTGCGGTGAAGCCTTCGATAACCAGGCGGCTTCCTTGGAATCGAGCCAGCCGATTCGGCAGATCGCCTCGATCGGATCGATCCCCTGCTGCACCAGTCGCATCGCCGATTCCAAACCGCGCCGCTCCATGCCACTCTGCGAGATCGCGTGGCCAAGCGCCATGGTGCGACCAAGGGGCCACCCGGCATCGATCCCATCTGCCAAGCCCACCAACATATCCGCTCGGCGCTCCGCCATTTTGGGTGTCAACGGAATCCATCGCGGCAGACGCAGCCCCAACCAACGTAATCGGTTGAGCGCCGGGACACAGATCACCATCAAAAAGCCAAGGAGCACGAGAACCCAGACCGCCGGAGCAGCCTTGAAAACGCCTTGCAACGGCATGGTCATGCCAAACTCTTCAAACATGACCTCCATCGTCGGCATGATGAACGTTCCCATGAAAGCCATCACCAGGCAGGTCAATAGAGCGGTTGCCATGAGGTACACGAACTGGCCATACACCGGCATCGAGGCCGATTCGGTCATAGCCAACTCGCGTGCCATGTAGGAGGGTGACGAGCCCACTTCTGCATGGTGGGCCAGCTCCTTTCGCCCTGGCTCAGCAGCCGAGTAAAGGGAAATCGCGGTCGACAACTGCAACGGGACGCCAGACGAAATCGCGGCCTCCACCGCGTCTTCACCTGCGATCAATCGTCGGGCGTACTCGTAACAGGGCCCGCTCAAGGAGCCCGATCTTGAAAACGCGATCGCCACTCGTTCGATCGCTCCCTCTTGGTCGCTTACCGCCCGCAACGAGGAATTCAGGGTTCTTACGCCACTGCGATATCGTCGGGCTGCCAGATCGATGAGAGCGAATACCAGCAGCGCCAGCATCAAGGATCCGAGCAGCGATGGCAACAACGCCAGAGCAGCGATCGCCACGACCAGCAAAACAACGATCCAAAGCAAGACGCGTGCTGTTCGTCCCATCGCTTAGTTCAGCCCCCGTATCATTTCGGCCACCGCTCGCCACATCCATCCAAGCGTTGACGAGACTGCAATCCAAATCAACAATCCCGACAGGATTGTCGAGATCATCGGCACCGCCTGCAACAACAACACCAAACGCCGGGTCGCCACCTCGAAGAAGTGCGCCGATGCGATTCGCCACTGACGATCCGGTTCCTGCCGTGAGGGCTCGACCAAGGCCTCCAACATCGCCGTGTCACCCCGTCCATAGGCGGAAGCCGAGACGTGGGGCCCCCCCTGCTCGACTCGATCGGCGGCCTGCTTGAACCAAGTTCGACTGGAGTGGCTTCGGGTCACTTCGGCCGCCAATCGAAAAGCTTCCGGATAGGTGCATCCTGCCGATAGCAGGCGGGCGACCGCATCACTGCCCGTTGACCAATCGATCGCTGACACCGTTCGGCTCCAACCTGGAAACCAGCCCCAACTCCACGCCAACAAGCCTCCGACCAGAATCACTCCTGCAGCGACGGCGAGCACGAACGGAACCACCATCAACGCGGGCCCCATTTCGATTGGCGTCTCAAAACTCTTGTCGAAGATCGCCCTCGCTTCGCGGGACATCTGAAATGCCACCGCGAAGCTGACGAGGGAGGCAAACACCATCAGCAGCCAGCCTGCGAGGGTGCAGCCCGACGCGCGCGACGCCTCATCAGGCCACGCTCCTGCTCAGCCTCGAGCCATTCGATGACGCTGGAGCTGGATGAAGCTTCATCTCGTGCCAGTCGCTCGGCTACCACATCTCCTCGCCGATCAAGCATGCGACTCACCATGTCGCCACCTGCTGATACACGGGGGCGATCACCCACCAAACGTAGGAAAGAGCCAGCCCCGCGCCGATGAACGCCATCAACGCTCTAGGAACCACCCGCATCCACAGATGGTCCCTTTGCCGGGCCCGCTCTTCGTACGATCTTGCTCGGTAACGAAGCGCCGCAACCATCGAAAGCTTGTCTCCCTGCTTGACCATCCGCTGCCAATCACCGCCACCGTCGATGAGGTTGACGACCGCGGGCGACAACAGGCTTGGCTCGGGAATCGACTTGAGAGAACGGGCACCGGAGAGACCCGCAGCAAGTCGGACCGCATCGGACTCAGGAACATCGTGAAGAATCTGCTCCGCCAGGGCGGCGCAGAATAGACTCGAACGAATGGGTTTGGAATATTTCTTTCGCCGGCCCAACCAAAACGACACCAGACCCAGTATCAATAGGCCAACGATGGGAGGAATCCACCAGCCCTCCTTCAACCATTCCGCGGTCGCCACGACCCAACTCGGCCAGCGAACCCCTTCGCCGTTGTAGGTCCGAACCATCGGTGCAAGCACCAGAACCGCAACCAGATAACCGACCGCCAACAGGACCACTGGATAGAACCAGGCCAATCGTGACTCCGAACGGACGTGGGCGCGGCGTCGGAGCTGGAACGCGATCTTCTCCAACAGGCTCGGATCGCCCCGTCGCTCACAGGCCTCCACCGCCGAGGTCGCTTCTCCATCGGGGTCCACCGTTGCCAGAGCGGCAGAAACGGAGAGTCCTTTTTCCACGCCATCGGCGATCTGGCCCGCCGTTTTGCCCACGGCCCCCAACCGTCGCGACTCCAAACGCCGCAAGGATTCATCCATTGGGGCCCCAATTCGCATGGCGCAAGCAATCTCCTCGAGCAACAACGAAGCCTGAAGATCGGAGAGCCTGGGCATGAACTGCCTGAGAGGAGGAGCGTCAGCCACAAGCTGCAAATGACTTAGGGCGAGCTCAAAGGTTAAGGCCGCCAAATCACGGCTGCAACTCCCGCACCCCCATGATGGGCCAACCTGTGTGGGCTTTCCGTTCGCTGGTACCAAATCGGCTCAACAAGAACCCTCCGTGCCCTGTCCTTACGGGAGGGGGACGGGAAATGAACCGACGGCAGATGCAACGGGGAATGTACGGCTAAGGGCGGATGCTCGTGGATCCCTTGCCGGTTTTGTTTCGTTTCGCTAACTTCATCAATTCGTATCGACGGTCTCCATTCGAAGACCGTCAATTCCCCCCCTGCCTGTCATGGCTTATGGGACGAAGGGCGAGCCGATCCGAAATGTTCGGATTCGATGCCCTGGAAACCAGCGAACTCGCTGATTTCTCGTAGCCCGCCGTGCGAAACCTAGGAAGATGTGCTATGGCCGACGCCATTGTAAAAGACATGATCGAAGCTGGTGTTCACTTTGGACATCGCACGAGTCTCTGGAACCCGAAGATGGCCCCGTACATCTTCGGACGTAAGAATCAGATCCATATCTTGGATATTCGCGAGACCCTTCGCGGTCTGCTGCGTGCCAAGAAGTACCTCAGTCAGGTTGCCTCCGGTGGTAGTCTGATTCTGTTTGTCGGCACCAAGCGACAAGCTGGCGAAGCGGTCGAAGAGCAGTCGCTGCGTTGCGGCATGCCTTTCGTTAGCGAGCGTTGGCTGGGTGGTACGTTGACGAATTTCCGTACGATTCGCAGTCGGCTTGGCCGCCTGGAGGAATTGGAAGAGCTTCGTGGCAGCGAACGCATCAACGATTACAGCAAGAAGATGCAGTCGTCGCTGAACCGCGAATACCGCAAGATGTATCGCAATCTCAACGGTCTGCGCAGCGATGAATCGTTTGCCCGAGTGCCTGTTCATTGTCGATCCCGGCAAGGAACGCAACGCGGTCAAAGAAGCCAAGCGATTGGGGATTCCGACCGTTGCCTTGATCGATACCGACAGTGATCCGAGCGACATCGATTTGCCGATTCCCGGCAACGACGACGGGATCCGCAGCGTCGAGTTGATCATGAAGAACCTTGCCGACGCCGTGATTTCCGGCAAGGGACAATTGGCCATGAACAAAGTGGAAGAGCCCTCGCCAGAAGTCGCCAAGGCAACGGCTCCTGAGGTGACGGCCCCTGCGGAAGAGCCCGCGGTCGAAGCCTCCTCGGAAGGCTAATTCGAGCTTCATCGACATGGCACTCGGACGCTGAACGTTTGGCGTCGGAGTGCCCTCTAAATGGGTAGGCGGGCCGCACGTTTTGTGCCTGCTACCGAGTGTCCGAATTTCGGTTCAGGACAAGTACACGAAATCAACTGTTATCAACTTTTAGCTTGGAGAGAGACGAATGGCCCAAATCACGGCAGCGGCGGTGAAGGCATTCCGCGAGCGAACCGGATTGCCATTGATGGACTGCAAGAAAGCACTGCAAGAGGCCGATGGCGACGAAGAGCAAGCGGTAGAACTGCTGCGTAAGCGAGGCCAACAACTGGCCGACACACGCAGCGACCGGGAAACGGCCTTCGGACGATTCGGTCTTTATCTAGGTGCCGACAAGAACGTGGGCGCCATGGTGGAGCTCCTTTGCGAGAGTGCGCCGGTCACCACGAACGATGAATTCATCCAACTTGCCAATGATTTGGCAGAAGCCCTCGCCACTGGCCCAGGCGCATCGACTCCTGAAGAATTGCTCGCCCAGCCGTCTCCTTCCCAGAAGGGCAAGACGCTGGCAGAGCAAAAGGACGAGATGTTCAACCGAATTCGCGAGGTCTTCAAGATCGGCCGCATGGTCCGCGTGGATGGCTCCACCGGTGGCTACATGCACCATGCCGGCACCACGGCAGGGGTCCTGATCATCATCGAAGGTGGAACCGATGAAGCGGCCAAGGATGTCTCGATGCACATTGCGGCAATGAAGCCGGCGTCTCTGGACATCGATTCGATCGATCAAGCGGTGGTCGAAAAGGAACGAGAGATCCTTCGCCAGGCTGCACTGGCCGAGGGCAAACCGGAGAACATTGTCGACAAGATGGTCGAAGGCCGTTTACGAAACTTCTACGCCGAACGTTGCCTGATGGAGCAACCGTTCGTGAAGGATGACAAACAAACGGTGTCCGATTACGCCAAGGCAGCCGGGATGCGTGTCAAAGACTATTGGCACTGGGTGATCGGCGAGAAGTCCGAATCGGAATCCTAAACTGCGATCCGGGATGAATCAGCAAGCCTCGTCGGTCTCTCAAGGACCGATGAGGTTTTTTCTTGTCGCTTTCTTCCGGTCTCTTTTTTCGTATCATAGGGCCGCGGCGGCCGGTCCCCCAATCAATTTCGAGCTGAACACCTGCTATGGCTGAAGACCAAGACTCCGGCAAACTCCATTATCGCCGCGTGATTCTGAAGCTGAGTGGTGAAAGCCTGGCTGACGGCGGAGGCCGGGGAATCAGCGGCCAAGAGACCGAACAGATCGCGCGTCAGATTCAACTCGCCCATTCGAGCGGTTGTCAGATTGCGATCGTGATCGGCGGCGGCAACATTCTGCGCGGGGCTCAATTCTCCGGCGCGAACGCCTTGGTCCATGAAGCCACCGCGCATTACATGGGGATGCTGGCCACCGTGATCAACTCACTGGCGATGCAGGATGCCCTCGAATCGCTCGGTCTCCAGACGCGTGTCATGTCGGCGGTCCCCGTTGACAAGATCGCGGAAACGTTCATCCGCCGTCGTGCCTTGCGACACCTTGAAAAGAACCGCATCGTGATTTTGGCTGCTGGGATCGGCAACCCGTTTGTGACAACCGACACCGCCGCCGCGCAGCGAGCCCTGGAGCTCGAGGCCGATGTGGTCCTCAAGGCGACCCGTGTCGACGGCGTCTACAGCGAGGATCCCGAGAAAAACCCCCACGCGGTGCTCTACGAATCCTTGACCTACACCGACGTGATCAACAAAAACCTCAAGGTCATGGATGCAACCGCCATCGCCCTTTGCCGCGAACATGAAAAGCCAATCTTGATTTTCAACTTCAAGAAGGATGGCAACATCGTCAAAGCCATCACCGGTGACACCGTCGGCACCTGGATTGGCCCCAGAAAGAAAGCTTGATCGCAAAACCCAAGGTTGATCCCAAACGTCGATCATCCGACTCTCTCATTCGCGAAGACGTTACGAATTCTAACGAGCCTCTTGAACAAGGACGCCAATATGTCTGCCGATGAAATTCCCCTCGATGCTGAAGAACGCATGGAAAAGGCGATCTCGGTGCTGGGCGATCAACTCTCCGGTATCCGTACAGGACGGGCGACACCAGGATTGGTCGATTCGATCCGAGTCGAGGTCTACGGATCGATGCAACCGCTCAAGCAACTGGCATCGATCGGTACCCCCGAGCCCCAGCAAATCGTGATTCGTCCTTACGATGCCGGGACGATCAAAGAGATCGAGAAGGCGATCGTGGCGGGTGACCTCGGACTCAATCCGCAGAACGATGGCCGGATCATTCGCTTGAACGTTCCCGCTCTCTCGACCGAAGTTCGCAAGAAGATGGTCTCGCGAATCAAGGAACTCGCCGAGGATTCCAAGATCTCCATCCGCAATATTCGCCGCGATGCGAACAAGGCCGCCGATACCGCCGAGAAGGAAAAGGAGATCAGCGAAGACGATCGCGATCGAATCAAAGAGGAGATTCAAGAGCTGACCAAGAAGTTTGAATCCCGGGCCGGCGAGATGGCCAAGTCTCGCGAAGCAGAAGTCACTGAAAGCTAGCGCGATCCGCGCGACGCGAGGGAAGGACGGTCGCTCCGTGACCGTCCTTGGCGGGTTGCGCGCGAATGCCCAGCCTCGGTGGGAATGAGTCCAGATGGGCGGCCAACCAGGCGCGTTTCCAAGGCGGGCAGCTGCCGCTTGGCTGCGGTTTGCACGAGTCTCGGAAAGACTCGCCTACGGGAGGTTCGCTATTTCAAGGCGGACCGACCCGAATTTGAGAACCGTTGATCCAACGCGAGCCACCCATTGTGGCTCGCGTTTTTGTTTAGAATGACAAAGCTTTGCGACTCCTTCGATCCTCCAGGACGTTGGCCAGTCCCTCCGCAGCATCCCACCTTGATCTTCCTCTGCATGCATAGGTCCTTACGATGTTGGCCCCTCATCGCTGGTGTCTTTTACTCGCCCTCGTCGCAACCATGGCGTGCCCATGCGTGACGACGATCGTTGCCCAAGACACAGCCACGCTCGAGCGTTTCACACTCCCTGAAACAAACGATGGGCTTGCCGGAGACGGGCCGATCCGTCGCTACGATTGGTTCAAGAACCTTTGGAAGAAGCGTCGCTCGGAGTTCGCACTGCAGCACCCTCAACAACACGGTGCCATCGTCTTTCTTGGCGATTCCATCACACAGGGCTGGGGTGAAGATTTCCAGAATGACTTTGCCGACCTGAACGTGGCCAATCGTGGCATCAGTGGCGATACCACTCGCGGCATGTTGATTCGCCTGGATGACGACGTCCTCTCGCTCGACCCATCCGCAGTCGTCATGTTGATGGGGACAAACGATCTGGAAGAACAGGCCGAGCCTGCTACGATCGCTGCGAACATTCAATTGATCTTGGATGAGATCAAGGCCCACGATGCCGAGATCCCAATCGTTCTCTGCCAGGTCTTTCCGAGCAGCGATACGAAAAAGCGACCCGCAAACAAGATTCGAGAAATCAATCGGCTGATTGCGGAGTCAGTCAAAGGCGATCCCCAGGTGACCCTCGTTGATACCTGGGCAATTTTCGCTGACGAAAACGGGGACGCCAAGCTGGAAGAGTTCCCGGACCTCCTGCACCCCAACCGAGCAGGTTACGACAAATGGAAAGCGGCGATCTGGCCGATCCTTGCCACGCATGGTTTTGTGGATACCGATCCCAACAGCTTCGAACCCGAACCGGGCTTCGTTAGCCTCTTCAATGGGAAGGATCTGACCGGTTGGTGCTACCGCCCCACATCCGAGAAGATGCTCGCAGGACGTTCGCGATGGCTTGGTCGTGACCCCGAGAACGCGCCGGCGTGGCCGATCGTGACCGAAACGGTTTCCTTCGACGGCAAGACTCGCACTCCGGACGGTCGCTACGTCGCCAAGAATGGTCGGCTGATCGTGACAACGCCACCGGAGGGTCGCAAGATCCAACAGCTTTGGACAAGCCGTGAGTTCCCAGGTGACTTCACACTCAAACTCGAGTTTCGCGCTTCACCCAATGCCGATAGCGGCGTCTTTCTCCGTGAGCCCCAACTGCAGTGCCGTGATTTCCCGTTGGCCGGCCCCTACAAAGACTTGGAAAAGTTCCGTAGCGGCGATTGGAATGATCTGGTGGTCACGGTCAAAGATGGTGTGGCTCACTGCACCTGCAACGGCGAAGTGATCGAAGCAGCCATGAAGCTTCCGGAAACCGGTCCCATCGGGCTGGAGGGAGATCGAGGTCAAATGGAATACCGCCGGATCCAAATCTCGATGAACTAACCGCTGGCCGCCCCGCCTGGACACCCGACAAGACTGGAACCCGATGAGCAAACCGATGAAGAAGCGAGTTCGTCAGCTCCCGATCCTGACTCTGATTCTCATGCTGGTCGGATCTGTTTCGGGGCTCCCCACGCAAGCCCAATCCAACCCGCAACCTGATTCCGCTCTTCGCCTGGCCACCTTCGATATCGATGCGACGCCGGAAGTCGGATTCATGATGGCTTATGACCGCGTCAAACGTGTTGAAGAGCTTGGCCTTCGCTGTCGCGGCGTTGTGATTCTTGGCAGCGGCGATCCGATCGTCCTCTGCGCAGTCGACTGGATTGGAATCGGCAACGAAGGGAATGATCTCTTTCGCGAGCGGATCGCCAAGGCAGCTGGCACCACCCGTGAGCGAGTGGCCGTCCACACGCTTCACCAGCATGATGCGCCGCGATGCGATTTTTCGGCTGAAAGCCTGCTTCATCACGCGGGTGTGAGCGATTTGGGAGCACACGATGGTTCGCTCGCCCGAGACCTCCTCAATCGCCTGGACGTGGCCATTCAGAATGCGATTCCCAGTGCCACTCCGATCACTCACGCAGCCTTCGGCGTGGCCGAGGTTCAACAGGTCGCATCGAATCGACGCATTCTCGACGACAAGGGCTTGGTACGAGCCACTCGTTACACAGCCTGTCGCGATCCGATCTTGCGCGACGAACCCGAAGGTGTCGTCGATCGTGAGTTGAGCTCACTCTCCTTCTGGAATGAAGAGCGGCCCCTTGCCGTGTTGTCGTATTACGCCTGTCATCCACAAAGCTATTATCGAACGGGAGTTCCCAGCCCGGACTTTCCCGGCATCGCCCGAATCATGCGTGGACAGGATGTCCCCGATGTGCTGCACGTTCATTTCAACGGTGCTGGCGGAAACATCGGCGCAGGAAAGTACAACGACGGGGCCAAGGAGAATCGAATGATCCTGGCCACGCGCGTGGCAACAGGCATGAAGGAAGCCTTTGAGGCAAGCGAGCGATTTCCGATCACCGCTGACGAGTTGACGTGGACCGTCGAACCGGTCGCGCTTCCACCCGCAAAGCATCTTGATGCCGACAAACTTCGCGAGGGAATTGCGAAGTGGGATGTCAATGACTACTGGGGAAGCCCCGATGAACTCGCATGGCTGTTGCGTTGCCAGAGCGGCCACCGCGTCGATCTGGGTTGCCTGAGCGTGGGCGATGTACGTGTCTTGTACATGCCGGGAGAGTTGTTCGTGGAATACCAACTTGCCGCCAAAGCCATGCGTCCCGACTTGAGTGTCGCGATGGCGGCCTACGGCGACTACGGACCAGGCTACATCGGGACCGAAATCGCTTACAGCCAAGGTGGCTACGAAACGAGCGAGCGCGCCTCGAAAGTCGACAAGAGCTGTGAGCAGGTGCTGATGGCCGGAATGAAAGAGCTGCTGGAAGTTCAGGAGTGAACATGGGCAACGCACGGAATCGGCGACGCGGCCGCTGGAAACATCGATGTCTTCTCTTGACCTGCCTGATGACTCCCGTGTGCCTCCCGTCTCCGTGGCTATGCAGACTCGACGGGCAGGACAGCTTTGCGGAGGAGTTGCCTCGAATTCCCGTGACCGAGGCAAGCGAGACGCTCGAGCATTTCACCATCGCGGATGGCTTTGAAATCCAACTTGTCGCCGCGGAGCCTCTCATCGCCAGCCCGGTCGCCATTGAATGGGATGCTACGGGTGCGATGTACGTTTGCGAGATGCGTGGCTATAGCGAAAATCGTGATGATCGGCTTTCTCAAGTTCGTCGCCTGATCGATACCGATGGTGACGGCGTCTACGACCAGGCCAACGTCTTCGTCGAAGGTTTGTTCTGGCCGACGGCAATCCTTCCTTACGATGGCGGGCTGTTCATCGGTGACGCTCCGGATCTGCTTCATTGTAAGGACACCGACGGAGATGGCGTCGCCGATGTGAAGAAAGTCGTGCTGACGGGATTCGGAACCTCCAATGTGCAAGGTCTGCTGAATTCGTTTCGCTGGGGCTTGGACAATCGCATTCATGTCGCCTGCAGCAGCGTTGGCGGGAAGATCCATCGACCAGGCGAACCAGAGAATGCGGTCGACGTTCGCGGCCGTGACCTTGCGTTCGATCCTCGCACGTTCGAGATCGAATTGACCAGCGGCGGTGCACAACATGGAATGTGCTTTGACGATTGGGGCCGCAAGTTCGTCTCCTCCAACAGCGATCACATTCAACAGATCCTCTACGAAGATCGTTACGTTGCCCGCAATCGCTCGTTCTCGGCTCCATCGGCCCGAGTCTCCATCGCAGCCGACGGCCCGCAAGCGGAAGTTTATCGGACAAGCCCGGTCGAGCCGTGGCGGATTGTCCGCACACGCCTGAGGGTTGGAGGTTTGGTTCCAGGACCGATCGAAGGGGGAGGGAGGGCCGCCGGTTACTTCACCGGTGCGACGGGCGTGACGATTTATCGAGGCGACGCCTGGCCACAGCAATGGAAGGGCTTGGCCCTCATCGGTGACGTCGGCAGCAATCTGATCCACCGAAAGCAATTGAAGCGCCTTCCGAATGAGCTGCAGGAGACCGCTTATCGAATCGACAAAGAATCGGAATTCGTCGCCTCCTCCGACATTTGGTTTCGACCTGCACAGTTTGCGAACGCTCCCGATGGCAATCTCTTCGTGGTGGATGTCTGCCGCGAAGTGATCGAGCATCCCAAGAGCCTGCCGGAAGACATCAAGCGGCACCTCGATCTGACCTCTGGCCGAGATCGAGGACGCGTCTACCGCATTGCAGCTGAAGGGACCCCCGTTCGCCACATGCCCACCCTCGAGGAAACCGAAACGACCGAATTGGTCGAGCTGCTGCAGCATCCCAATGCATGGCACCGCGAGACAGCGGCACGACTCCTATTCGAACGTCAGGACCCAAAGGCAATGGAGTCGCTTCGAGCGCTGGCCGCCGGCTCGACGCTGGCACAAGGACGTTTGCAGGCGATGTACGTAGCCCACGGGTTGGGTGCGTTGAATGCCAACATGATATTGGAACGGTTGAACGATGATTCTCCTCAGGTTCGTCGCCACGCCATTCGTCTGAGCGAAAGTCTGCCCTCCGACGCGGAACTGAATCGGAAGCTCTCGTTGATGGTGGAGGATCCCTCGTTGGAGGTTCGCTATCAGCTTGCCTTCTCGATCGGATCGCTGGATCACCTCAATCGAATCGAATTGCTGACCCAATTGATCCGCCGCGATGTTGATTCCAGGTGGATGCGCCTTGCTGTGCAGAGCTCACTCGCCACTGGTGCAGGAGAGGTCTTTGCAGACCTGGCTGCGAATGGAGAGTTTCGCTCCGAGACGGCGGCAACGTTCCTGTCGGACCTTGCCGCTCAGATCAGGACACAAGCGGACCCGATCCAGACCGCCGCCGCACTCAGAGCCGTCGTTCCGCTGGCAGATTCGGACCCACTTTTCACCCTTCCCATCGCGAGTCAACTGCTCGGTCCTTCCGGACAGAGGATCAACGGGCGAGCCGCTGAGGGTGTTCCCGCTCTCGAGGCAACCGTTTCGGAAGTGGTCGCTTCGTTGCTTCGATCTGCCTCTGACATCGCATCGGATCGGGAATGGGAGTCCCATGATCGGGCACGTGCAGTGGAGGCGTTGTCACTAGGCCGCTGGGAAGACGTCGCTAGCACGCTCGTCGCTCTGATCGACAATCGTGAACCGATTGAGATCCAGCGAGCGGCAATCGAGACAGCTGGTAAGTTTTCGTCGCCGCAGGTTGCCCGACCGCTGCTAAGTTGTTGGAAAAATCTCAGTCCGTCACTTCGGCAGACTGCCGGAGAGGTTCTGTTCGCGCGGCCAGAGTGGACTCTGCAGCTCTTTGATGCGGTCGATCAAGGTGATTTTCCAGACACCGATCTGCCCCGGGCGCGATTGACCATTGCGGCCAACTCGTCCAATGCGAAGGTGAAGTCAAGAGCTCTCCAATACCTTTCCTCGACGGTAGCACCAGCGCGGCTCGAAGTGTTTGCTGCCTACCAGCCGGCATTGACGCAGCAAGGAAGCTTGGAGCGAGGCCGTGCACTCTTCGCCAAACATTGCGCGGGGTGCCATCGAGTCGAAGGTCGGGGACATGAAATCGGACCGAACCTGGCGACGATGAAAACGCGCGGCGCTGAAACCATTTTGACGAACGTGCTCGATCCCAATGCCGAGGTCAATCCGCAGTACTTGAACTACGTCCTGTTGACGGTCGACGGTCGAACCATGACAGGGATGATCACTTCGGAGAACGCAAACAGCGTCACTTTGAAGCGAGCGGAAGGAGCGACCGACACCGTGCTTCGCAGCGACATCGACTTGCTGCAGAGCACTGGAAAGTCAATCATGCCTGAAGGAATGGAAGCATCGATTGACCTGCAGGGGATGACAGACCTGATCGGCTACCTCATGCAAGTTCAATGAAGGCCCCTCCCCAATCAGCCCTCCCCAATCAGCCCTCCCAATCAGCCCTCACCGTAGCCGAGCCTCTCCGAGACTCGTGAAAAACACGGCAAAGCCCGAAAGCCCACCGCGGAAACGGCGACCTCCTGATCGCACCAACCCGAACCAACGACGGTCTTAGACAGACCGCCCTGGAGCAACCTTGGGATTCCCAACTAAGGCGAAACCAGGCTGTTCTCGATTTCGTTGGCTGCCGGAACAGCGGCTGCAGCAGGGGCGGGTGCCAATTCACCGAGGGGATCAACCGGGGCAAATTCATCTGGCAACTCAGCTCCGCCGCCCGAATCCACCTGTTCAACGCCCGCGATGTCTCGCAGCACTTCGATCTGGGCGACGAGACCTTCCTTATACTTCTTGCGATCGTCGAGGGTCCTGTCGTTCAGGGCGGTGACGACGGCTTCCATTTCGGCTACCCAGTCTTCTACGACCTGCTTTTGATCGGGCGCTACCGAAGCCAAAATTCCACCTGGGGACCGAGATGGCACGCCGGCGGTCGGCTTTCCGGTCACACCGAGATGAATTTGCTGAAGCACGTTGTTGAGCTTCTGTCGCGACGCGATCACTTCTGGTGGCTGTGGTTTCTCTTGGGGCCTTGCTCCCGGCATCATCATTTGCATTTGCATTGACATCATGTCCATGTCCATGCCCATGCCCATGTCCATCTCGTCGTAGTCGCCCATCATGTCGGACATGTCGTAGCCCATGTCCATATCCATCATGGAACCTGAACTCATGGCCCTTGCGGCAGTTTCCGTGGTCTTTTTCTCCAGCAACGTCTCGGGCTTCACCGGTTGGGTACGATCTGCCGCCGGTCGCTCCAGAGCATCAAGTCTGGCCAGTTCGCTCTCAAACGCATCCAGGACTCGTTTCGACCAACTATCCAGAACCTTCTTGGGTTGTTGCACTTGGCCTTGCAATTCCGGCCCCATCGCTGCGAGCCGTGAAGCGGAGTAGAGGGCGATCAAATCTGGATTGTTCGGCTCGGTACTGATACTGATCAGCTTGGTACCGAGTGACTTGTCTCCCTTGCCGCGTAACACGTCCAGGACATCGACGGCATAGCGTTGCAAATAAGCATGCGCATCAGTCGGTCGACCCTCCGGGGCCGGCGACTCCAAGAGACTCGTCATCATCCCGGCAATCTTCGCGCGATCATCGGGTGAGATTTGGGGGAAACCGAAGGTGACTTGACGATGGATTCCCTGCAACGCCGCCGCACGAACCCCGTCGACATTGGTCTCGTCCTCGTAAAGGCTCATCAGAATCGGCAACGTTTGAGGCAGGGGAATGGGAGGGGAGCGAGTCGCGGGATTCGCGGGTTGCCGATCCAACTTGGAAAGAATCAGAATTGCGTTGATCCGAGCCGCGGGATGGTAGTTCCCGACGGCGACCTTGTTCATACCGTCATACACGTATTTGGTTAGCTGGGCGGCAACCTGAGGTTTGTTCGAACGCTGGGCTCGCGCCAACATCGTCGTGGTTTCCTTGGCTAAGTCGCTGATGTACTTGACGCCATCCGGAGCGGTCATTTTTGCCGGCACGTAGGCCGTGAAGTAACCGTTGGCCATATTCGGATTGCCCGAACCGGTCGTCGCGAACGATTTCGCTTGTGCCTCGACACTCTTCACGACGGCTTCGTCGTTGAGTTTCGGATGCATCGGGATCGAGTCGTACTGGAAATTCGGTTGCTGAGCCGAAACACGGGACACCAGCAACGCGAGAAAGGCAATCGCCAGCAGGACCACCCACATCATCCACGCTGTCGTCCCTCGCTCTGCCGACACGGACGCCACCTTTGCACCCGCCCCTCTGGATGGAACCTGGGGGTCGGCTTGAATTCGATCATCCCGCTTGGCGGAGAACGGATCCTGTTGCGAGAAGAGTGGACGAATGCTCATGATCGGGACACCGTAGGAGCGTGGGGCCGGCAGTGAAATCGCCGACGAATTGAAAAGCTTCCTCCCAGTATCTCCGATAACCCCCATTTGCGTCAAATAAAATTCGGCCCCGCTGCCCCCCGGAAGTCGAAGAAAGACGGGTTATTCGTGCCCAGAGCCCACCCCCCGAACCTGGAAGACTCTGAAATCGCACGTTGAGGTGCGAGCCAGCCCGTTGCCCGATCGCGTCATCGCGCCGTGGTTCGGCCGGCGGTCTCTCGCAGGCGCATCGCTCCTGGACTCACAAAAAAAGCCGCCAAGCTCAAATGTCCGCCTACGAAATGCGGACTTGCCTTGGTGACAACCAGCTCATTCAAGGCCGCTATCGGATCGCGAACCTTGGCATCAGGGAGTTTGGCAGTTGAGGGGTTGCCCCTTTTTGAGTGCAGACGAATTCGGCGACGCGACACGCCGATCGAGCAATTTCTTCCAGCTCCTCTCCCGCGACCAGCCCGATCACGACGACGGCGGTGAAGGAGTCTCCAGCCCCAACCGTATCCTGCAAGTCAACGGGTTGTGACTCCACGTGACAGCTGACCCCCTCGCGAAACAGCAAGGCACCTCGCTCCCCCAACGTCAACGCGACCGCCCGCAAATCAAAACGCGAAGCGAGCTCCTCCACCCTGCCCAGCTCATCCACTTTCGAGAGGGACAAGTGGTCCGCTAAATAGCTCAGTTCCGAGTCGTTCAGCTTGAGCACGTTGGCAAGCCCTAGCGAAGAATCGACGATCGACGAATCGGTAAAAGGTGGCCGGAGGTTCAGATCAAGCACTCGGAAGCACCGATCATCGGTTGCCCGAATGAACCTTTCGATTACCTGACGAGAGTCTTGATGGCGTTGACCCAAGGTCCCGAAACAAGCGGCATCACAATCCGCGGCCAATTCCTCGAGCGTGCTGGACCACTGCAAATGATCCCAGGCCTCGTCCTGACCGAAGCGGTAAGAGGCCTCCGCTTTGGCATTCAACTCAATCGTCACCCGCCCCGTTGGATAATCATCCAGCACGGCAACCTGTTCCAATCGCAAGCCAGATTGGCCCAAGCGCGCGATGGCTTCGCGCCCCAGTTCGTCATTTCCCAGCCCGGTGACCAGAGAAACCTGGGCACCTAGCGAGGCGGCGTGATGGGCGAAATTGGCCGGTGCGCCACCAAATCGAGCACCATCGGGAAAGAGGTCCCAGAGGACTTCACCAAGAGCCACAACAACAGGGATACGATCAGACATGATTCCAGTACGGGTTGATCAGCAAGTCAGGAAAGGGATTCAGTCGGTCATCCGCTCGATTCTGGCAATCGATTCTGGCAATCGATTTGGGGGACAGGCACGCTTCTTTGGAGGACAGGATGAAAGCTTATCCTACTTTCTCTGGCTTCCCTTGACTTTGGGGCGACCGAATTCGTAGCGTCTCGGCGTGTCGAGCAGGGCTCAGATCCCCCATCGCGTTCAGATCCCCGCTCTACTGAGATCCCCGCCCTACTGAGATCCCCGCCCTACTGAGATCCCCGCCCTACTGAGATCCCCATTGGACCGAGAATCCCGGCAGACCCAATTTCGAGTGTGGAGCTCTCCAGAAAGGAATCCGATCAAGTTGCGTCCTCCCATCACGGCCATTCGTCACCTCTTGGCGATCGCGTTGACCGCGTTCATCGTGGGGGGCTGCGCAGTGGAAGGAGATCAAATCTTTGAGCCAACTCGACGCCTCGCAGGTGGAGAACGTGTTGGAGCAGCGCCAGCGGCTCGTGGTGGAAGTTGATTTTGTCAATTCGGCGATCGATTCCATGGATGCCGATCAAACCGCTGGCATGTGGCAATGGGTCGATGAGACCTCGATCGACGCCGTCCTGCGGCAACGCTTGCTGGACAATGGAATCCGAATCGGCGTGGTCACCAATACCGAGCGATTTCGCAGCCGCCTCGACGAGTTTTCAATCGAGCAGGACGTCGTCGAAGAGTTTCTGAACCAGGCGTCGGTCGCCAGCGAAGTTTCGCATGGTCAACAGCGGATTCCGATGCGATTGGGCCGGCGCTATGAGCTTGCCTTGCGACAACCCTTCGAGGGCAGTCACGTGGCTCTGGTGCGAGACAAGGGGGAAACGATCGGACGCACCCTCAACAATGCTCAGTATTTCCTGGCAATGACCGCAACGGAATCCAATGCCGCCCAGCAGATCCGACTCCGCATCCAACCCGAGATTCAATATGGGGCAGCCCGTCAGAAATGGGTCAGTAGCGATACGGCGATTCGCATCGACACCCGCCGCGAAACATGGTCGCTCGACATGCTGGACATTCAGCTGACGGCCGCAGCAGGGGACACGATTGTGATCGCCCCCGACACCCCCACTCGCGGACTGGCAAGCAAGATGCTCATCGGAAATGGAACCAATCAACACGAACAACAGTTGATCGTGCTGATCCACGTCGCCCAGGTTCCAACCCCTGCCGACGACTTGGCGATCAATCTGCGATAAGCGTCACCCCCATCTAGCGATCGAAGGTTGACTTGGATCGCAAGATGTGATGATAGTGCTGAGCGAAGCGATGCGATTCGTCTCGCACGTATTGCAGCAGCCTCAATGCGTAGGCACTGCGGCCCAGCACAATCGGATCGGACTGGCCCGGGCGGTAAATCTCTTCCTCCCGTTTGGCCAGGGAAATCACCGTCGGCGGCTCGATCTGCTGATCCCGAAACGCCGCCATCGCCGCGTTGAGCTGCCCCTTGCCGCCGTCGATCAACAAGATATCAGGAAACGTTTCGCTCTCGTCACTTAGTTTGCGGAAGCGGCGGGAGACGACTTCATAGATGCTGCGGAAGTCGTCAATGCCATCGACATCCGCAATTCGAAAGCGACGGTAACCTGGCTTGAAGGGGAGGCCGTCGATGAACTGCACCAGGCTGGCCACCGTTTCGCCTCCGCCCAGGTGGGCAATGTCTACCCCTTCAATCACGCGCGGCGTCTCCTTGAGCCCCAGCACCTTACGAAGCCCCGCCAGTCCCTTTTTGGGATCGATGTAGAACACTTGCGGCTGCTCATGAGTCTCGAGTTCACCTCGCTCCTCGAGCCGCTCGAGCATTTGGATTTCATCTCGTAACACCGCGGCTCGCTCGAACTGAAGCGACTTGCTGCAGTCCTGCATCTCTCGGCGCATCTCTTCGAGCAACTTCTTCTTTCCACCATCCAGGAAGGTTTGCAATCGACGCAGGTCCCGTCGGTAATCCTCCTTGCTAATCCGAAAATTGCAGGGCGCTGAGCATTGATGAATGCTCGCCAACAAGCAGGGGCGAAACCATTTCCAACGTTCGTCCGATTCACTGATGTCGAGCGTGCAGGTGCGAAACTTGAAAATCCGCTGCAAGACTTGGATTGCCCCCCGCAGCGCCCCAGCACTCGCGAACGGCCCATACAACTTGACCCCTTTCGACTTGGGCTCTCGAGTCAACTCGACACGCGGAAACTCCTCGCGCGTTGTGATCATCAGATAGGGAAAGCTTTTGTCGTCCTTCAGATCTTTGTTGAATTTCGGTTGAATGTCTTTGATCAGTCGAGATTCCATCAGCAGCGCATCGACCTCACTCTCGCAATCGAGAAAATCGATGTCAGCAATCTCGCCGACCCAGTTGGCGGTCCGCTGGTCTTCCGCCGCCCCCTTCAAGAAATAGCTGCTAGCGCGGCTGCGAAGGTTCTTGGCCTTGCCGACGTAGATCACGCGGCCGGCAGAATCCTTCATCAGGTAAACGCCAGGCGTCTGTGGGAATTCCTTGACTTTGAGCGCAGCATGGGCAAAGCCCTGCGAGGCAACGGTCGTTGAGGAATCTACGCGAGCGACCTCTTCAACTGGCAATGCCAGCTGATCATCGAGTTCGCCGTGAACCTCGTCATCATGCTGGTTCGTCACGCGTGGATCTCTTGGCTGGAGCTGGAAAAGGGTTCAGCAGCTGGAAAAGGGGTCAGGCCCCAATAGCCGCAAGCGGCCCGGAGGGTGCTTCGCACGATTGGGGCCTCACGATTGGGGCCTGACCCCCTTTTTCCAGCGACCCCTTTTCCAGCCGCACGATTGAGGCCTGACCCCTTTTTCAGGCACCGGTCTTCTCGAGCTGTTGGAGTTGTTGCTGCAGGCGACGAATCTGTTCCTGAAGAGCGCGAATCGTTTGGTCCTTCTCGTCGTCGGCCTTCGTCTTGGGTGACGTGGGAGTAGTTGGCTCGGAGTCATCCGCTGCCGCTGGAGGATTCGCTTCCGGTGGAGGGGGAGTCAGCTCTTCTACCGATGGTGGATCGGATGGCAGTGGTTGCTTGTCCGACTCGATCGGATCTTCAAAACCGACGCGCTGGATCGGCTCCTCGTCTCCCAGCGCCATGCTGTCTTCGGTGCTGGAGGGGTCACCCCCCTGGCCACCGTCCCCTTTGAACAAGCCACCAAGGACCGAACCGAGGCCTCCCAAAATGGCACCCCGTTCTCTTCTCGAGCCAACCTGATCCGCAGAGTCTCCTTGGGTCACCGCGTCTCCTTGGGCCAACGCGTCAACGTTACCGGCACCCTCGGATCGTAGCACCACGTCATAGGTGTTCAGCGTTTCATCGCGAACGGCATTGATCGATAGCGAGTCGCCCAAAGCATGACTCGACAACTCACGTTGAAACGACACATCATCAAGCATCAGGCGACCATTGACCGACACGATTCGATCTCCGGGTTGCAAACCCGCCGACGCGGCGAGCGAACCGGGGCGAAGATTCGATATTACGACCCCCCGTTTTCCTGGCGTCCCATTCAATTCGACGCCAAAGTCTTCGGAGCTCATCGATACGGCGTTTGCATCCGGTCGATTTCGGCCGGTTGACCAAGCATTCCGCTGAATCCGAGGCGTGTTGCTCAGCTCGGGCTTCGCTGGGGCAGTCTCTGCTTGCGCCAACTTTGCCGGATCGAGTAGGGGAATCGCGATGGTCGAGACCTTGTCACCGCGCATCACCTTGGCAAAGATCCGATCGCCCGGTCTGCGCTGGTTGAGAATCTCGGCGATCGCATCGATGTTCGGCGTCGCCTTTCCGTCAACCGATACGATCAAATCGTCGGTCTTCAATCCTGCTTGCCCGGCTAATGATCCCTGGCGAATGCCGGCGACGCGCAAGCCGGGCGTCCCCTCGCTGGTTGGCAACACCTGGATCCCCATCGTTGGCCTCGAGCTTCCCTCAGTTTGAGCGCTTCCCTTGGCTTCAGTGCCTTCCGTTCGATCACTCTCGCTCCCCGAATCCGTCGCCGGTTTTCGAGAAAGAATCGATCCACCAAACGGAGACTGCCCCTGGCCTTGCGACTCAACGGAATTGCCACCGGGCCGGGTTGGATTCAGAGGCGACAGTCGCTGAGCCGTGGGATCCACACCGCGGCCAGTGGTCTGGGGGGCTTGCGTGGAAGGGGCAACCGGTGCGACCCGCGATTCAATGCGACTTCTCAGTCGTCGGAATAGGCCCTGAGCATCCGCAGCGCTTGAGCTCAGAATGCCTACCGATACGATGGCAAACATCGCGATCCAACGCGGAGAATCTGATCGATTCAACATGAGATAATCCTGGTCATTTAGGCAAGAGGCGGCAACTAGATACCTCATCGAGTCGGTTCTTGTGAGCCGAAGGCGCTGAGCATCGGGTTTCGAAATCCGCAGCTACCGCATACGGCTCGTCCCCACACATAGCATGGATAACTCAGCAAGGATGGGGTACCGGGCCGACTTGGGGGGTCGCTAGGGTCGACGGGACATGACGAAAGGTTTTCTTGCGTTCGGCAAGTTTGATGCTGAACAAATTCGAAGCTGGGCAGTTTTACACTGGGCACCCTTTGCACTCCTCGTCGGCTCCCATGATAAGGTCTGGCTCGGAGAAGACAAACGGGCGAGAATCGGAGCGGCGCGGGAGATCTCACCGATTGAGATCGGTAGATTACTGATGCTCGTAGGTGATTGACTGTGGCTACACGATTTCAAGCGCGCCTCGAGCCACTGCAGTTGCTCAACGATTTGCTCCCAGCGATGTGCGAAAGCTTGAGCCTTGCCAGAGCCCAAATCGCACTGGATCAAATTCGGTCTGTCCTGCAAGCCAACGAGTCTCAGCGACTCTTATTGATCACCGCAGGGGATTTCGTCAGGTCAGACTTGCCGTTGGCGGCGGTGCTGAGTATCCAAGCTCCTGTTGAAGGTGACGGCAAGTCTCTAGGTGACGCGGCCACCATCGTTCACGCCGGCTCCCTTCGCCCGCTGCAACAACACGAGAAGAGGGAACTAGCGGAACTCCTTTCGGAACAACTGGATCAGCGATTGCGTGATCGGGGTGTTGAATTTGTGCAATGGTCCACCGATGACACGGCAACTCCCTCCGGCAACAGTCTTTCCACGTGGTGCAATGGTCTCGGTTTTGAACCCCTCGCGACGCTGAATTATCTCAGCGGCGCGATCGAGCGAAGAACAAGCTTCGATGATTCACGTGCGGATTCATCTGCGCCGTCGCCAACATCAAAATCGTTCCAGCTTGCTCGTCTGGATTGGAATCGTGACGACGAGCCCGCTGCGTTTGCTGAGTTTGTGGACCAAACGTATTGCGAAACACAGGACTGTCCGATGCTCGCGCATTACCGCACCCCCCTTCAAACTCTCCAAGGTTACCAAACTTCGGGCGCGTTCGCGCCGGACTGGTGGTTTCGATTGCTCGATCGAGAAGATGGGCAACCTCTCGGATGCCTGGTTCTTGGTCATCATCGGGGTGATGAACAGAAAGAGCACGGGGGGGATGTCGCGGAAATTGTTTACATGGGATTGATTGAATCGGCCCGAGGTCGCGGGCTTGGATCAGAAATGGTGCGGATCGCCAAGGAGCTTGCGCATTGCGCGGGCTGTTCCCGTATCATCTTGGCAGTCGATCAGAGCAATCATCCGGCCGCATCCATTTACCGTCGCGAAGGATTGCAATTTGTGCTGAGCGAAACCGTGTGGGTCAAGTCACTCGCATCGAAGTGCGGAGGCTCAAGCGAATGATTAAAACAAACTTGTCAGAAGTCAATCTGGTTGCCTTCACGAGTTGAACACACAAAATTCTCAGCAAGCCGTCGTTAACTGTTGCCCATGCCGAGTGTTACGTCCGAAGTCGACTCAAGATTTATGAAACGACGAGTCGAAGCCGACAGATTTTCCACTAGCGGTTGGAAGGGCCGATCACACCATCGGCCGTTGAAGAACAGCGCGGAGGAGCCAGCAAAATCGGGTTTTTGGCGTCAGATACCCATCGAGGCCGGGGGCACACGATGAAACTTTTCGTTCCGATTCGCTTCGGCATTTGACTTGATTGCTAGCATGCCTAGAATCTGGCCTCTCGCTTGGTGGAAAGCTGATCGATCGACGCGAGCCGATGGGTATGGGGAGGCGGTATTGCCGCCCGGCGGAGCTAGGTTGGCGAGCATTCTTTGCCAACGCTTTGGACGTCCTTCTCAGACTCGACCTTGGCCCGATTCGCGATGCGCGTTTCGATCATCGCCAAGGGATTCGTTGTACCGCGAAACATCCATGATGGAGGATTGCGCTACCAGTATGTCAGCACCGCAAGGTTGCACCGACGACATGGCCGTTGTCGAATCTTTCAAGGAGGCGTTGAAAGGACGCGTGGGGGCGGATCGGTACCGAATGTGGTTCACACACGGTGTTGGGTTCGCGGTCCAATCCAGATCCGCCAGTCTCGATCGGAACATGATCGGTGGCGTGGGTGCGGAGTCTCGCGCGATCACCGAATCGGTGTGCGGGGATCGATCCGCGGATGCAGCCGATGCTGATTGTTTCGGTGCGAGGTCAGTTTGCGCTGGATCGATTGAAGAAGAACTTCCTGAGCGAGATCCGAGGCGCTGCGATGCAGGCCTGCGGATCAAGAATGGATGTACAAATTTGTCTCGACGAACCGAACCGCGCAGCAGGCTCCCGTTGCCGCTAATCGATTCGGCCGAGGACAGCGATTTGGATCAGGCGGACTCACGCGGAGAAGAACCGAACATCAAGCCTGACCGAACGCCGATCGATTTCGGCTTCGCAGCAATTCACAGCAAGCTGGCATTCACAGCAAGCTGGTTCACGGCAAGGAACTCGATCGAAGCGGCGCGGTTCGACCAAAGCCGTGTCGCAATTGCTCGGCGAGGGAAGTGGCAAGTCGCGTGGCAGATCGCAGGCTCCGCTCGTCGTCACCAACGTACTCGCAGCCGTCGTTGCTCGAGATCGATTCCGACACCGACATGTTTCGCAAGGAAACGGAGGATTGCGCGGTGAGCGAGAGACGGAGAAGGGGTCGGACCTGATCGATTCCAAGATGAACTCCGCCAACTTCATTCCAGGTAACTGCAACCGGCTCGCGCACACGGCGATGGTGATGGCGTGCCAAGCACCCGCTTCGGCGACGCCACTGTTCCTGTGTGGTCCGACGGGGACGGGCAAAACACATCTGTTGGCGGCGATCGCCGAACAGCTGCGTCGGCGTCATCGAATGCGGCGTGTGATCCACATGTCGGCCGAGCAATTCACCAACGACTTCATCAGTTCCGTCGGCAACAGTGGCATCACCTCCTTTCGTCGACGCTATCGCGAGGTCGATGCCCTGCTGATCGATGACGTCCAGTTTCTCGGCTCAAAGAAAGCAACCCTTCGGGAGATGCTCTACACCGTCGAGACGTTGGCGGGATCGGGTCGACCGTCTGGTGTTTTCCGGTTCCCATTCACCTACCGAGATCGACGGATTGACGCGGGAGCTGGCGGGCCGGATGGCCGCTGGCCTGGTCTGTTCGGTACAGCCGCTCGACGGCGCAACTCGCGAACAACTGTTGCGAAGGTGGGTTTCCGAGCGATGTCATCTGGCGGTGGACGATTCCCTGATCGAATCGATCAATCCGATGCTGGCCGGAGATGGCCGCGTGATCAGTGGGATGGTGAATGTCATCAACACGCTGCAACGCATGTTCGGTCGCACGCCAACGCTGGACGAACTTCGACAGTACGCAGGCCAATTGCTGCGTGCTTCCAAGCCGATGACGACGCTGAGTGTGATTGAGTCGGCGGTCTGCGAAGCCTTTCAGCTGCCATCGGACTCGCTTCGTGGAAAGTCGCAAACGCGCGCCATTACAGGACCAAGAATGTTGGCCATGTACTTGTCACGCCAGTTGACCTCGTCCGCCTATGCCGAGATCGCAAGGCATTTTGGTGGCCGATCCCACAGCACCGCAATCTCCGCAGAGCAGAACGTGAAGAGCTGGCTTGCCGAAGGCGGCGAGGTAGGACGCGGCCGTGCGGCAATGTCGGCACGCGAGGCGATCGACCGCGTCGAGTTGCTGTTGCGGAGCGGTTGACGCGGCATCGACGCTCGTCAACGCGGCGGTCCTTTGACTTGCGTTGCCTCGCACCCGCCGCCACACTTGTGGTAGCAGCGTCGCAGTTGAGATAGCGGAGCCCCCCAGCCTTTTCCACCTTTCCACGGAACGGAACCATGATCTCTGACGAACCGAAGTTTCGACGCAAGAAGGATGAGCCCAGCGCCGCGGAGATCTTGCAGCGACAGCCGCCGGTGGATCTCGACGCCGAGATGGGTGTGCTGGGAAGTATCTTGCTGTTGCCCGAAGTGTGTGACGACATCGCTTCGCTTCGAGCCGATGACTTTGCCGATGACGCCAATCGCAAAATTTACGAGACCCTGCGGAATATGCATGACGCGGGCGACAAAATCGACATCACGCTGTTGGTCTCGCGACTGCGCACCTCGGGTGACTACGAAAAGGTGGGTGGGGCCGCCTACCTTGCCAGGCTCTCCGCATCGGTTCCCAATGCGGCACACGCGATCTACTACGCAGAGATCGTTAGCGAGAAAGCGGTTTATCGCAAACTGATCAGTTCCGGCACCGAGATTCTTCGCAACGCTTACGAACAGTCTTCGACCGCCAAAGAACTCTGTGCCCAGGCCGAACAAAAAATCTTTGCAATCATGGATGGGCGCACGTCGCAGTCGGTGCAAAGCATCAGTGATGTGCTGCACGAAGCGATGGACCGGATGGAAGCCAGATTGCGCGACGATTACGAGCACGGTGGAGCCGAAACAGGCTTCAGTCGTTTCGATGAAATGACCGGCGGCTTGCACAGCGGTGAGTTGATCATTTTGGCCGCGCGTCCCTCCATGGGTAAAACCGCGCTGGCCATGAACATTGGGGAATACGTGGCGATCAACCAACGCTTGCCCGTGTTGTTCGTGTCGCTGGAAATGTCGGGGATTGAGTTAGCCGACCGCATGCTTTGCTCGCTGGCACGCGTCAATGGACACCGCCTTCGAAACGGGACGATCTCATCGGACGATCGGGAACGATTGATCCGCAAGGCCAACGAAATCAGCCAAGCGCCACTCTTTGTCGATGACTCACCGAGTCGCACGGTCAGTGAAATTGCGGCGGCCGCGCGGCGGATCAAGCGACGACAGGGCGAACTCGGAATGATCGTCATCGACTACCTGCAGCTGATCGAACCCGATAACTCGAAGGACCCTCGCCAAGAACAGGTGGCAAAGATTGCACGTCGCCTCAAGGGGATCGCGCGTGAACTGAGCGTTCCACTGCTCTGTCTTTCTCAGTTGAATCGCCAGGCGGAGGACAGCAAGGATCACCGACCCAAACTGAGTCATCTACGCGAATCGGGCGCCATCGAGCAGGATGCCGACGTGGTGATGTTCGTTCACCGTGAGGAGTACTACCACCGAGGCGAGGATCGCTCGCAGTATGCCGGTCAGGCGGAGATCATCATCTCCAAACAACGAAACGGCCCCATCGGCGACGTCGAATTGACGTGGGAGGCCGAGTTCACAAGGTTCAGCGATCGGGCGGCCGATCGGCACAGCGAATTCGACGACTACGCCGAATTCACAAGCCCCGGCGGCTTCTAATGGGCAGCGCCACTCCTGTCGACTTCTCCGAGTATCCTAAACCGAAACGTGAGCGAGGCGAATTTGGCGCAACCTGTTTCCTCGTTGACGCTTCGGGTTACGATTGGCCGCGAAAGTGGCCCTCTCCTGGCCCCAAGCCAGTGTGACCGCCCCTGACTGGGCTTGCGTCGCACCGCAAGACCCCGTCACGCGAACCGCCAGCCCGACCCAAACAGCCCAGGCTATCGCAAATTGCCTGATAGGAAAGATCGGCTCAGGTTCTGACGCGATTGTGCCGATCAATCGGATTGTATCGACCTGCGGGTGGTGGTTTTCCTACAACCGTCGGTCTCTGCTTCCTCCTAAGTGGCAACACAACGATGCAACCGAACGATTCGAACTACCACCTCCCACCGTTCCCCGCCTTTCCCAGCCCTCGACGATACGTGCCATTGGGGTCCGTCCAAGAGGCATTTGGGCGAGTTTGCCGCAGCATTGATGCGAGCGAAGCCATTTCGTTGGTGATCGGTCCTCCCGGCACGGGCAAGACGCTCCTTTGTGGATTGATTGCCCAGCGATATCGCAAGTCGCATGACGTCGTGGTGCTCGGCGAGACTCGATTGGAAGATCGAAACGCGTTCTTGCGACACCTGCTTCATCACCTCAAGGTTGATTTGGGGCTCGTGCGTGACGGTGACCTGCAGTTGGCCGTGATTGACCGAGTTTGCAGTGACGAATCAGCGGAGGGAGGCCTGCTGATCGTTGTGGACGAGGCACAATCACTTTCGACCGAGGTCTTGGAAGCGATCCGCATGGTAACGAACATCATGCACGAGGGCGTCCCGCGAGTCAGCGCGGTGGTATCGGGCGGCGTGAAGCTCGACGACCTCTTGGTGGAACCATCGCTCGAAGCATTCACGCAGCGAGTCGCCACCCGCTGTTACTTGCATCCCTTCAACGGAGAAGAAACCGGGGAGTACATTCGCGAAACGATCCGTCAATGTGGTGCTGATCCGGACGGAACGATCAATCAAGAAGCCATTGCGACCATCCATCATGCCTGCAGCGGCGTACCGAGACTGATCAATCAGCTGATGACACAAGCGATTGATTGTGCGGAAGAAGTCGACCAGGCAATGATCAGCAATCAAATCATCGACGTGGCCTGGGCACAACTTCAACAACTGCCAAGCCCGATGGTCGATGAACCACGCATGGTGCATGATGCCACCGACGTCGAGTTCGGTGAGTTGGATGAATCGGAGTCGTTCAGCGACGCACCGAAAATGTCAAATGCGGATCGTCCGCACGCCGAACCTCGCCACGACGCCTCCAGCTGCGACGACATGATCGTGGATGGAGCGAGTGAGCTTTGGTTCGACGATCGAGAGCTGGAATTCGAGAACTACCGCGAGCCTTTCGGCCTGGATCTCTCGGAAACGCTTGACGATGTGACCACAGATGAATCGGTCTTCGGTGACTTTGAACTCGAGGAAGACATTGCGATCGGCAGTGGTCTAGCTCGTCCGCCGCGACATGCCATGGAGTCTCCGACCGATCTTGAGCGGGCCCTTCATCAAGAGATCATCGGTCTCAATGCTTTTGTGAACGAGGCCCTGGATCAATCGATCGACGCCGATCCGCCGCACGACGCAGCCGGGTCGCTTGAGGAGGATTCGTTCGAGCCCGCCGCCCCAGAAGAGGTCGTTGAGGACTTCGTTCCCGACGAGGAGGAGCCACGGTCCGAGCAAGCTCAACCGTTCCAGCACCAGTCGCCTGAGCAGGTCACCTCCTTTGTCGTGACCACCGACTCGGACGATTTGTCTGCGAACGAGATCGATGCGGACGAAGCGTCTCAGGATGATCTGCGGGAAACCAGCGATTCAATTTATTGGATCACTGGCGAAGAATCCGTTGGCGAAGAGATCGCCGCGGAGAAGAGCGAAGAGGTTTCGACTCGCGACGACAGCGATCTGCTGGTGATTGAAGACGAAGTCGAGATCCGCCGCATCGATGTGGCCAAGCGATATGACTCTCTCGACCAAACGATTTCCGTTGACTTCCAGGCAATGCTGTCTCGGATGCGAAGCGGTTCAAAGTCCTGAACGATGTGTCGGGAGGTTTCCAAGTCAGAGCGTCGTGAGCCACAGCTGGTCTCCAGCGGTCGCGGCGTTCTATGCCCAGATCACAGAGCATGACACCGTTGCAACCGATCGCGAAAGAAATCATTCGTTTGAGCGACGAGCGAGCGCTGACACCGGTGATTGTCACGCCCCGTTATCTGTCACTTCGCGATGTCTTCCTGGTGGAGCTTTCGCGAGCCCTCATGGCGCAATCGGATCGCTCGGTCCGCATTGACTGGTGTCGACGTGTACCCAAGGCATCGAGCCTGATCAGTGATCACTTGGCTCGCCTGCAGGCGCGAGCGATCAACCGGAAACTGAAGCAGACAGCCAAGGGTCCGCAAGTTGAAGCGACGCTTCAAATCACCGCTTCGATCGCACGGCCGGGAGGCGCTCATCGCCAGCTCGTGATCGGATGGTGCTGCGAAGACTTCGAGTTGCCCTCGTGGACGATCCCGATTCACCTCAGTGGTGAACCGATGTCCCGGCAAGCGGTCGCCTAACGGTACGTCAGCATTTCCAAGGTGGAGATCCGCAGCGTTGCTGCGCTTCCTACGAGTCTCGGAGAGAGACATCCGCAGCCTTGCTGCGTTTCCTACGAGTCTCGGAGAGAGACATCCGCAGCCTTGCTGCGTTTCCTACGAGTCTCGGAGAGACTCGCCTACGGTAGCTCGCTGCTAGATGCGATCGGGCTCGGACACCTTTTCTTACTTGCGGCGACAGCCCCCGAGAAAATGCTCTAGAATCTGCTCCGAGCTTGTTATCCCACAATCGCGAGGCCGGGAGGAATCAGAGTCAACGTGTCCACAGCAAAGCAAGAAATCACCCCAGAGAACACCCGCATCGGTTGGATTGGTACCGGCGTCATGGGACGCAGCATGTGTGGTCATTTGATCGACGCGGGATACCGGGCCACTGTCTTCAATCGCACACCGGGCAAAGCGGATGCGTTGGTTGCGAAGGGCGCGTCATTGGCCGGATGCCCCAGCGAAGTTGCCAAGGCGAGCGACGTGGTCTTCACGATCGTCGGTTTTCCAGATGATGTCGAAAGCGTCATCCTGGGCCAGGACGGCGTGATGGCCGGTTCCTCACCCGGCATGACCATCGTCGACATGACGACCAGCCGTCCTTCGTTGGCAGAGAAGATTGCTGCAATCGCCGCCGACCAAGGGGTTGCTGCGATCGATGCGCCGGTCAGCGGAGGCGACACTGGAGCGAAGAACGCCGCGCTGTCGATCATGATCGGGGGCGAGGCGGAGGCCATCGCACAGATTGAGCCGTTGTTTCGCTTGATGGGCAAGACAATCGTTCACCAAGGCGGTCCGGGTCGAGGCCAGCACACCAAGATGGTCAACCAAACCTTGATCGCTTCGGGGATGATCGCGGTCTGCGAGGCGCTGCTGTACGCATCGAAAGTCGGGCTCGATTTGCCGACGGTTCTGCAAAGTGTCAGTTCGGGAGCCGCCGGAAGCTGGTCGTTGAGCAATCTTGCGCCACGCATGATCGACGGCGATTTTGATCCGGGATTCTTCGTGGAACACTTCATCAAGGATATGCGGATCGCCTTGGAAGAAGCGGCGGCGATGCACCTGGCACTGCCCGGACTGGCGATGGCTCATCAACTCTACCAAGCGGTTGCGGCTCAGGGACACAGCAAGGACGGCACTCAGGCACTGATCCTCGCTTTGGCACAAATGAACAACGTCGATTGGCCCCAGAAAACGACATGAACCGCTACCGCATGCGGTTCGCACCGCAGACGTGGACGCCGAGCCTCAGTCCTACGCTGGTCAATTGGCTTCGCCCCTACCGACAACGACAACAAAGACGCGTCGTTCGCATCGAGAAGATCGACGTCCAGGGAGCGGAGCATGTCCGCGGCGCGCTGGCCGACGGCGACGGCGTGATGATCATGCCGAATCACTCCAGTCATGCAGACCCCTATGTCATCTATGCCGCCGCCGATGAAATTGGGACCTCGATCTACATCATGGCGACCTGGCATGTCTTTCACGACCGGACATGGCTTGGACAATGGATACTACGCAAGCATGGTTGTTTTAGTGTGGATCGCGAAGCCAACGACATCGGTGCGTTCCGGCTGGCGACCGAGCTGTTGCAGAACAAGCCTCAGCCGCTCGTGATCTTCCCCGAGGGGGAGATCTACCATTGCAACCAGCGAGTGACGCCGTTTCGTGACGGGGCAGCCGCGATTGCGGTTGCCGCAGCACGCAAAGCAGACCGCGCGATCCGTTGCGTTCCCTCTGCGTTGTACTATCGGTTCGAAGAGGATCCGACCGAGGCCCTAGAGGAAACGATGGGTCAGCTCGAAGAAGCCATCTTCTGGCGGCGCAGGCCAGAACTCCCACTTGAGAAGAGAATCTATGAGTTCGCAGAGGTACTGCTCGTCGTCAAGGAGATGGAGTACTTTCATGAACCACAACAGGGAGAATTGACCGATCGGATCGACACGCTTCGCAATCACATTCTCGCACAGGTTGAGCAACGTCACGGGCTGAGCGACAGCAGCAAGGCGATTCCTGAACGGATCAAAGCTGCCCGCCGCACGATCATCGAAAAGCTCTCGGTCGAGGGAATTGCTGATCACGAAAAGAAGCAACTCGGCAACGACTTGGAAGACCTGTTCCTGGTGCTGCAATCCTTCAGTTACCCCGGCAATTACGTTGTCGTCAAACCGACAATCGAGCGCATGGCAGAAACGATTGACAAGTTTGAAGAAGACGTGCTTCGCAAACCGACCGCCTCCATCCGCGCCAAACGAAAGGTCACCGTTCGATTCGGCGAGCCCATCGCGGTCAGCGGCGACCGCAAGGCCCGAGGCCAGACGGCAAACCTCTCGGCGCAAGTCGAAAAGGCGGTCCAGGACATGCTGGACCAGATGTAAAACAAGTCGCTAAGGCTGACGCATCAGCTCTTCGATCCTCTGCGCAAGCTCGTCGCGAGAATCCAGAATCAGAAAAACCTTCCGGCGGCTTAGCGGGCCTCGGATCAGTTCGATCTGAGCGGGTCGCACCCCCAACGTTTTGGCAAGCAGTTTCACAATTGCTACGTTGGCTCTTCCTTGATCGGCTGGGGCGGAAACACTCACTCGCAGAGCACCGTCGTGCACTCCGCCGACCGAGTTGCGCCGTGCACCGGGCGTGGCATGAACGATCAGTTGCAAGAATCAGTCCCCTTTGACGACACCTTCAAACAGCCGGGATCCGATTCGCACCATCGTTGACCCGGCAGCAATGGCCGCGCGATAGTCCCCGCTCATCCCCATCGATAACTCGTCAAGTTCTAGTTCGAACCGCTGGCGCAGGTCGTCGCGCAGCTGTCGGGTGGCATCAAATTGGCGACGAGCCGCGACAGCATCGGTTTCCCATCCCGCCATCGCCATCAAGCCGATGACGTCGATGCCGCGATCGGGCAAGGCTTCGAAGATCTTCGCCGCATCCTCGGGGACAAGTCCCGTTTTGGACGCATCACCACTGATGTTGATTTCCAGCAGAACCGCCGTCGTCAAATCCTGCGCCGCAGACTCCTTTGCAATGCAATCCAACAAGCGTTGGCTGTCGACCGAATGAATGGTCGGTTGGTGCTGCAAAACTCGACGAACTTTGTTCGTCTGAAGGTGGCCGATGAGATGCCAGCGAACACCGCGATCGAGGCCGGCTGACTCCGCTTTCTGCCAAAGCGACTGCGGACGGCTCTCGCCCAGATCGATGCATCCTGCCTCATGCAGGGCGCGTGTGCATGCTGCGTCGACGTACTTCGAAACACCAATGATCGTGATTTCATCGGGTTGACGGCCGCATGCCAGCGCTGCTTCAGCGACGTCCTGTTGCACCGCTTGCCAGTTCGCAGCGAGTTGACGTTGAGTCAGATCATGCATCATCACTCGATTCACTATCGTCGACGGTGATCAATTCTTCGTGACTCCCATCGCCTGGGTCAAACCTGGAGCAAAAGAAGTCGGCAATCAAGTGCTTACCCAGTACGCATCGCGACCGGTGTTCAGACAGAGATCGATAGATCATCCATTGTTCGGAACCGACCTGGACACGATAGCCAACGGCTTCATCGGATCCCGCAATTCGCAACTGATCGGTGACGGTCAATTGCCGCCACGTACAATTTCGCTTGAAACGCCGCGGCTGTAGATCGAACCACGTCGGAACGTACAGCCTACCTTCTCCCAGGCCCATCATCACCAGTTCACCTTCGTCGGTCGCCGAAAGGGATGAGCTGGTAGCCCCCATGCGCCACTCGCCGGCCGACAGGGGCAGCACCATGGCTCGCTTCGTGTCTTTCGAAAGCAGGATCTCCGTGGTCTCGTCTTCAGGGATCGCCTGAACGTTGCCAGCCAATGGAATTCGGCTCGTGTAGCGAATCGATCCAATGGCCGCCGACGTGATCTCGCTGTTGGTGTCGGCCGGAAGCACCGCATCGGCGAGCAGGACACAGCGATCGTCGCGCACCAACATCATCTGCCGCTGCAACAACAAGCCACCACTCCAAAGTTGCTCGATTTCCAAGTAGTGCACATCATCATCCGTGTATTCGCAAACCTCTTGCCATTGTCCGCTGGGTTGTTGTGCGTCTCCGTCGA
This sequence comes from Pirellulaceae bacterium, assembly GCA_963767665.1. GTDB lineage: Bacteria > Planctomycetota > Planctomycetia > Pirellulales > Pirellulaceae > Rubripirellula. The sequence continues at coordinate 590,319 of CAVYFC010000019.1, read as the reverse complement.
CGTCGATCGATGTTTGCCAGGTGCCGGACAAGATTTGCGCGCGACCGGCAAACAACTCAAGGCGAGTCTCCCGTCCAGAGTAATCCACGTGCATTCGTCCCCGCCGGACATCCCACTCGGGGATCATGACGGCCAACTTCGCATCGGCGTCGTGATGCATCGTTTCGGGTAGGCTGACCTGCCAGGCAAGACGACCACCGGTTGGCGTGGCCCCCAAAGCGGCAGCCATCGCAGGCTTCAGAGTCTCGCTATCGAACTTGATTGCATGATCCAACAAGCCCTCTGGCCGCACATCATCCAAGACAGCCTTGCGTGCTGCGGCGCTCATCGCGCTGCCACCTCCCGGCGTCGCCATCGCGGCAACCCAGATCGCCAAACTCTCGCCCATCTCCTTCCAGGTAGCCTTGTCGAATGGCTTGATCTGCCCGGCCGTGATCAACCGTTTGCAGCGAACGAGTGACGCGAGTACCAGACGGGCATTGACACCTCCAGACACGGCCGCCGCAACGGCGTCGCGATCGGCGCGGCACCATGACCGCATCGCATCCAGAGAACGCTTTTTCAGCCGCCCACACTCGGGAAGATCGTGCAGGCAGAGCGCAAGGGTTAACCCCATCTCTCCGCCGACCAGCAAGTGCAACGGTGAAGCACGATCATCTTGCTGAAGCACCGCTTCATGAAAGTCTTGCAGTGAAATCAACAGGTGTTGCCATGACTCGGGTCCCAAGTGCTCCATCAACGACGGCAGCGAGGCCGCCCAAAGAATCCCAAGTGTTCCATCGACGGGCTCAATTTGAACCGCCTGATCCATCCGCTCTGACCATTCCAGTACCGATCGATTCCAATCGATTTGCTGCAACCGCTTCTTGGTGACCTTGGCACCCGATGCGATGCGCAAAGGACTTCAGTCAAAGGGTCACATTGCCCGCCAGTTGCGACACCCACGCCCCAACGGTAGACGGCTCCACTCTTCGCAGCAGGACCGAACACCTCCTCTGCTTTCCACTTGGAAGATCGATCGCGAAGGAAATCGATCAGCGATTCGCCACGTGACGTGCGCCCCATTTGACCACCAGCGACACTCGGGGTTCGAGATGAAGGGTCGGACTCGAGGGGGTCGCTGGTATCGATCGACATGGTTTCAGACCAGGAATTCGCGGTAGAAAACGATAACTTAGCTACAAAACGTCGAGATGCCAGGGCAGGGCTCGAACCGGGGGCAATCGGATTGTCCAATGGTTGATGGTAGGGAAACCGTTTAGACTGAGAGCCGAAGAGCGAGTGGGGAAAAGGCTTCTCAGAACTCGACCCGAGTCAACCGCTTGCGACAGGCGTCGACGAAGCTTGTTAGGCGTCGTCGCCCGTCACAACCCGTTGCGAATCAGCCTGCGATGCCTCGCTTTCTCGGTTCGCACTCCAATCCTTCGCTTCTCACAGGCTGATCATGATAGTCATTGACACATTTGCTCACTTGCCGCGACTGCTCAAGGTCACGGGAATCTGCTTGCTTGGGCTCTTGCTTGGATCGGGCGAGTCCCTTGGGCAAAGCGATCAGAATGCAAAGCCTCGGTCGCTCAGCGACCCGCTGACCGAAGAGGAGAAAGAGACGCCTGTCGATGCTTATGTATCGCCCGAAGAGGTCGTGCGTGATGCATTCGAAGCACCACCAGGTGCCCGCGCGTTGAGCAAACGAAACGTTTGGATCGATCGCGAGAAACAACGTGTCTACGTCGACGGTTACGTCGCGATGCAAGAGGGTCCACTCGAGATGTTTGCGTGTCCAATGGGGACCAAGGAACACGAGTCAATCGTCGGTTCACTTGCACGCTCAAGCGAGGTCCATGCCGCTCTGCTCGCAATCGGTGCCAAGCACGGAACTCCGGTTCAGTACATCCCCAACTTCATTCCGGCCACTGGTCAGCGAGTTCGAGTTTGGGTCTGCTACCGGGACAACGATGGCAAGTTCCACGCAGTCGACGCGCGACGATGGGTTCGCAAAGCAGGAACCGATCAACAAATGGAAACCGATTGGGTCTTTGCGGGAAGTGGATTTTGGAAGGATCCTCGGGACGGACGTGAGTTCTATCAAGCCGATAGTGGCGACATGATTTGCGTGTCCAACTTCAATACGGCGATGATGGATGTCCCGATCGCCAGCAGCGCGGAGGCCGATGATCTTCAGTTCACTCCCTTCACCGATAGGATTCCTGAACGGGGCACACCCGTGAGACTCGTGCTGGTGCCGATTCCAATTCCCACCGATACCCCGGCCGATCCCAACAGCCCCAATCCGCCGAAGAAGGTGAATCCTGACGAGGCACCGGGGGAGGAGATTCTGCCTTTGAAAGCCAAGTCGAGCGAGCCGCCCGAAAAGAGTGAGTAGTCATGGCACGCGGGAGCAGCCTTGGGAGCGACTTCCGTGCAATCGAACCAGTCCGCATATTCGTTTGGCCTGCGCAGCGGACAACCGCATGTGAACAGGGTCATCGATCGGGCGCGCGTCGAAGAGGTCTAGGATTTCCTGGCAAGCGGCAAGGGAAAGTGGTTGCAGCTTCCCCCCCCTCCACTCCGCCCACTCTTCTGTCGATCGCAGCCGTTCCATGATCCAACCGCAACGGGCAGAATCTCACAGCCTTGATGAAACCCTTGCGGAGCTACTTGCGGAGCATCTTCACTGCGAAGTCACGTTGATCCCAAGGGATCGAATTGGCGGCGATGGGGAGGAGCGATTGGTGTCGGTCGTCAATCAGGCGAATGATTCCGCCCCGCAAGCGGCCATTGGTTTGGGCTCGATTGCGTCGCGATCGACGCTGGCGTTGCAATTGCCTCTGGGAGGCGTCGCGGTCTGGGAGGTCGAAAGCCGGTATGCATCACCCTCGGCTTCGCATGCGGCGACGGTGTTGGCATTGCAAACCACGCGTTACGAAAGGGATCAGCTCCTTGCTGAGACCGAGGCGCTGACGACGCAAGTCGTGGACGACTTCGAAGAGCTTTCCCTGATTCGCGCGCTCGCCTCCTCGATGGAAATTCCAACGAGGGGAATTCAACCGAGTGAGCTTGCCCTCCAATCGCTCCGCCCCTTGGCCAATGGGGTTGGCGCGGTCTCGATTGCCGTTGTCTTCGTGGCGGATGATGGGGTGACGAAATCGCTACCGGGCTGGTCGGGCCGAGCAATCACCAGCTGTGATTCGCTGCACAACCTCATTGAACGCCATCGCGTGGAGGCGGAAAGTCAGCCGGTGATCAAGAACGATGTGAAACAGGTCGATGCATCCAAAGCGAGCGAGTCGCTTCATGAATTCATGATGGTGCAATGTCGCAGCGAGGATCGGCTGCATGGCTGGCTCGTTGCCTGCAACCGCGTTCAGGAAAGCAAACAGAAGCTACCGTGGGCGCAGTTGGGATTTACCGCGGTTCAAGCGTCGCTCTTGGAAACCACCACGCGTCAGCTCGCCGCTCAGCTTCATAACCTGCGATTGTTGCATCAGAAAGAGACGCTTTTCACCGAGGTTGTTCGTGCGTTGGTGAAGGCCATCGAGGCGCACGATCCCTACACATCGGGGCACAGCGAACGCGTGGCTAGCGTGGCAAGGCGCCTGAGCGAATCGCTCGGACTCGACTCCAACGATTGCGAGCGAATCTACTTGACCGGCCTGCTACACGATGTTGGCAAGATCGCGGTTCCCGATGGTGTGCTTCAAAAACCGGGGCGGCTGGATAAGGAAGAGCGGGCCATCATCGAGACCCACACCGAAGCTGGCTGGCGCATCTTGCACGAACTGGAAGCACTACGAGATGTGCTGCCTGGCGTTCTCTATCATCACGAGCACTTTGACGGAACCGGCTACCCCGACGGCCTGGCTGCCGAGGCCATTCCGCTCGATGGACGGATCCTTGCGGTATGCGACGCCTTTGATGCAATGACGAGTGATCGCCCCTACCGTGCTGGGATGCCGATCGAGAAGGCGATTCAGATTCTCATCGACGGATCAGGAAGCATTTGGGATCCTCAAATCATCAATGTCTTCATCGATCGCATCGATGAGATCAACCAGATCCGACGAGAGCATCGTCCTCGCAAGCAACCACAGCGGACCACCACGGAAGCAAGCTCCTGAGAATCGCTCTCGGCGAGAATTCCGGCCCCAACCGTACCGGCGTCCATACCGGCGTCCATACCGGCGTCGCCCGGGAACCTTACTTGCTGTCCATCACCCAAACGGGATCAACGTGTTCTTCACGCCGCGTCAACGCATTGACCACGCGTCCGAGCAGCACAACACTCGGATTATCGTCGGGATGATCATGCACCAAGGTCGCCAGCACGCGAGCGGCAGCAGTGAGATTGCTGGTATCGAAGAACTCCAAAGCCGACTCGTAACGTTCGGCCATGTCTCGCCACACCGAATCGGCTTCGGACTTCAATTCATGCAGTCCCACTGACTCCTGGAAACCGAGTGGCTTGACCACCGCGAGCCTGCGATGATCAAACGCATCGCCGATCGCTGTGGCCGTTGAATCCGTGATCAACGCCTGCACGCCAAGCTTCTTGGTGATTCCTTGGATGCGACTGGCCAGGTTCACCATATTTCCTAGCGGACCGTATTTGAATTTGATCTTCGAACCAGTGTTTCCAACGCGTGCCATACCGGTATTGATGCCAATCCCGACACCGAAGCGATCGGGCGTGATTTCAAGCCATCTTTCACGCAGCGGATCGATACGTTTGAGCATCTCGACAGCCGAGTTACAGGCTCGCACCGCATGATCGGGCTGCTCCGCCGGTGCTCCCCACATCGCCATCAACTCGTCACCCACATAGTCAACCAACACACCGTCGGTATTGGTCACGCATTGACTCAGTTCGGTCAGGACGTCGTTGATCCACTCGATGGTTCGTTTGGCACCCACACGCTCTGCAATCGTGCTGAATCCACGAATGTCACAGAACATGACGGTGACTTCTGCATCTCGACCAGCCAGCAAGTCCTCGTCGTGTTCAAGACGAGCGGCAATCTCATGAGAAAAGAACTGAGTCAGGTTGGAGCGAATCGCCTCTTGACGCTGCCGAGCAATGCCCGATGAGACCGCTCCTGCCATCACCTCCAACAAGGCCGCTTCCAAATCCCCGATCGGTGCGTCACCGCTGTCGGAGCCGAACTTGCGGTCCCCATAGATGGCTCCGATCACTTTGCGGTTCTCATCGAAAATGGGAGCCGCGACCGCGCGATCCAACACCATCATCGATGATTCCGCTGTATGCATGTAGCTCGAGGGGTCGTAGATGATCGTCTTGCCGAATCGGAGCACGCGATCGGTCAATCCACGGCTAAACGTCTGAGCCTTGGCCTGTCCCCCAATCGCGGTCGAGTCAGTCTTTGACACGTAGGAGGAGCGGATCGTCCAATGATCCCCTTCGCGAAGAAGAACCAGTGCCCGATCCAGATCGATCATGGTGGCTACCGCATTGACGGCCGAATCAAAAAATTCGTTCGATCCCGCCGCTTTCTGCACAACGGTCAGAGCCGCACGCACCAGGTCGACTGCGACACGCCCCTGGTCCTCTTGGTTGGCCCTACCGAACAACTCGTTGAGCCGTACCGGCGCGACATTCTCCATCGTCGATTCCACTTGCGCGGGAATCGTTCGAAAGTTTGACTCGACAACACTCGAAGGCGAGACCGCACTGTTGGGATCGGTTTGGGTGATTCGAACGGAGCGATTATCTGGAAGCGAGACAATCAACTCGTCGACCGCCTCGAAGACTTCGCCCGGACCGAGCGGTCGAGAATTGCTACCCACATAGAAGGAAAGGCGCGGGTGGATGTTGGTGACGCGCAATCCAGGGCCCTCGCCCACCTCAATGCATAACGCCTGGCGCGGAATCGAACGTGCGGATACCGGTGCAATGACCAACCGCTGACTCGTGACCAGGTCTTGTAGTTCCAGCGCCGAAGAGTCACCTTCTTGCTGACGGCCAATCTCCAGTGGAGTGCGCGACACGCCACTCCAAAGTTCGTTGCTTCCCTCGAATACGCTGACTTCAACCTTCTCGGTCACGCTTGCTTTCCATGTTTCTTAGGACGCACATTCATCCAATGCCGATGCCCTGACTTGCACCCACAAGATAGCAAGACGCGGTGGAATCTAGAACAGGAAGCAGCGCAGCGTGAAAAGGACTGCGAATCGTCGACAAGCCTTAGCAAGGCTAGAATTTCTCTGCCAATCCGCTGGGAACGACAGTCTCGAGGAGGCTGTGATTCTTTGGCTTGCCCTGCCGTAGGTCCGCATTTCCAAGGCGGAGAGTCGCAGCTTTGCTGCGTTTCCTACGAGTCTCGGAGAGACTCGGCTACGGTAGCGGCTCGCTCGGGGAGAAGAGCTGAGCTCGCTAAACCAAGCCAGCGGCCTTCCGCCAAACCCAGAAGGCTCCCAACAGGATCACAAGCAGGGCTCCGCAAAGTGGATGGCTCCAAAGCTGCAGGCGGCGAACGGTGGGAGGAGGCAGGGGGAGTTCCGCCAACATCTGAACGACTTCATCCAGCTGATGCGGCTGTACCATTTGCCCGCGCGACACCAGCGAAAGCTCCTGCAACACATCGGGGCGTGCGGGTTTGCCAATCTGCTCTCGGATCTGGCCCTGTACAAAGAAAGTGGTCTCAAGGGTGCCAGCGGTTTGCGAACAGACCAGTGTGACCTGATGTGTCCCCGGCTCACGTGGGGTGTACCTGCCTTGGAACACCCCCCAGCGATCTCCCTCCGCCAACATTCGGACCGTATCCGATGCGCCGCTGGCGCCAGGATCCTGGCGATCACCTCTCCCTGCTGCAACGGTTCCCCGCCACTTTCCATGACGTGGGCATTGAAGTTCATGGTTTGTCGAATGCGTGGTTGATCCGGCGTGTAGAACAAACGCATCGTCTCCCCTTTGGCCATGTTCCGCTGGTACGCCATCCATCGAACGACCTGGCCCCAAAATCGGTAGTGATACTTGTCCTCGACCCCTTTACGCCATCGCCAGGCACCGTCGGTCCCCATGAACAACACCTTCCCGGCGCCGAACGTTCGGGTCACCAACAGGGGCAAGCGGCCATATTGATTGGACATGTCGTGATGGACGGCGAGGACTTCGCTGCCGGCCTTCGCTCTGACCACCGGCGCGTACCACTGAAATCCGGGAAGGTCCTCCCAGACTTCGATGTTTTCATTTTGTGAATCGGCCAGCTTGGTAAGCAGACTCGACCTTCCCCGTTCGGTAAGTTCAAAGTGTCCGGCGATTCGTGATCCCCACCCGCCGGGCTGGGCAGGGTCCATCGCGACGGGATAGAGTTCACCGAGAGCCGTCTCGAGCAGATCGAACTGGCGGCCCTGCAATCCGGGAATGAACACCAAACCGCTTGCCTGGTGTTCGACGAGACCCTTGATCAACTCACACTGTGCTTCGGTCAGCTGCCCGTCACCAAGACCGACGTCACCAAGAAATACGACGTCGAATTTCGATAAGTCTTCAATCTCTTCGGGGAACAACTGAATGTAATCCTGCGACCCACCGCCGACTTTGCCCAAGCCGGGATGAAACAGCAAACACGACACTTCGACACCAGGATCGCGCGACAAGGCATTGCGCAGGTAGCGGTATTCCCATCGCGGATACGATTCCACAATCAGCACTTTTAACTGCTCCTGTCGAATCGCGATCGGAGCCGTTTGCTCGTTGTTCGTGGAGATGGTTTCGTCCGCATGAAGTGGAATCGCGAATCTCCAACGAGTAATCGCCGGTCGATTCCGGCTTCCACGTGATCGATTCAAACGTCCGCGACATCGGCGCGACCCGAATGTCTTTGCTGATGGTTTGCCCATCCGAGACATGTAGCGTGATCGTTGTCAGGTATTCACGAGGCAGCGAACTCTCGATCGTGATCGGAATACGGACTGGCTTTCCGGCGGCGCCGAAGGTGGGCACATCCGCGCTGAAAAACTCGACATCGGGAAGCCGCGTCGGACTGCCGGCTGCAACCGTGAAGATCGGAACGCCGAGAGTCCGCAACCTTGAAGCCGCATCAACGGGCGGCGGGCCGTCATTCCAGTCGCCATCGGAAATCAAGACCACCCCCAGCAGCTGCTCCACGTTCTCCGCCACGTCGAGCAAGGGTTTGGAAAGATTGGTCCGGGCTGAGCGGAGAGGCTGCTGGTTCTGGTTCTGCGTTCTTTCTGCTTCTGCTTCTGCTTCTGCTTCTGGGCGAACACGATCTCGGCAGAAGCTTCGTCAGAAAGATCGCTCCCGGTCAATGGTTGAAGCAACACATCCAAGCGGTCAGCGAGGTCAGACCACGAGGATGAATCGATCAGTGGCCCAATGGATTCGGCGCGTGAGATCGCCGGGGTCGCCGCCGAGCCTTCGGGCAGCACATCGACCGTTTCCATGCTTTGCGAATCGTCGAATAGGACGGCGATCGTTGGCCGCACGTCTCTGCGATACTCTTCGGTCCACTCGGGCTGGTTCAGCAACAGTGTCACCAGCGAAACGATCGCCAGACGCATCAATTCGAGCCATCCAATCGCCCTCGCGTAGCCGCTGCGCCGCCAAGCGTAGTAGCCAATCAGGGCAGTGGCAAGAATCACCACCGCCGACAAACCGATCGACAGTGGCGTCGCAGAAAAGGTCAGGTGCTGAGCAATCTTCATGTGGTTGCCCCACCCAGTGCTCTACGCGTCTCACTAGCAACCCGCCGTGGAAGACATAGCACCGCCTCGATCAAGAGAGCGATCAGCATCATCACCAGGAACAACCGCCAGACTTCTTGGATCAGGGACCGATCGTTACCAATCTGATCATCGACGCGAGAGAATTCGAGATCGCGAAACAGCGTGGTCACTCGATCCTCGGCAACGACGACGTCGCTATCTTCGGCTTCACTTCGATTGATGGCCAAGAGCATGTCGGGCGACTGATACACGCCGGCCTGCTGGGCGTATTCGCTGGAGAGCGCACTCCTGCCTGCCGGCCAACTGCCGCCACTGACCGCTGTTGTCGAGGGGGACCTCTCCGGCGATCAGTTGCTGTGCATTTCCCAGCGACTGAGCCCCAGCGTCGATCGCGCGATGCACCATCGCGTAAAGTACGACCCCTCCGGAAGCTAGCGAGGAATCAGCCGCGTTCGCCGTAGTCGTACAAAAATAGACGTTGCCACCTGCCGTCATCGCCCGTACCAGCAAGGGCTGCCCATCGTCGAGGGTCGCTAGCGTGGTGAACTCACCCTCGATTCCGCAGTGGCGCGAAACGATGAGCTCACCAAGTGGCAAGGCCTCGCCGCTCCGCGTGTTGGCCATCAAGTCTCGGTCGCCGACCCAGGTGCTCACTCGTGACACTTGCGGGTCCGCCCAACCCCGGTAGCTCACGCCAGCGAAGGAGGCATCCGTTGGTCTTGCCGCAGGAAGGAATAGTACTTGACCTCCGCGGCCGACAAAGCCTTCAAGCAGGGAGGCGTTGGGATCCGTTGGCTCCGGAATCTCAGCCTGCCAAACCAGTAGTGCGACACTGTCCAACTCATCTCCGATCAGTTGATCGGGGGCCAACATTTCAACCGAACACTTGAAGTCCGGCTCGGGCGAGACGCCGGCCGCAAATTCGATGGGACGTACCGCCTCCGCCTGCTCGCTGACAATCAAGGTGCGACGCTCCACTTCCTTGTCGTAGACAAAGAAAAACTCGTTGTCAGCGGGACTCGCATCGGCAGCAATGGAAAGCCGCCCCCAACCCGATTCCCGACTTCCATCGATGGGCACCGCATGGTCGCGCACCTCCAGCACACTTCCTGCCATGTCGACGGTGAACTGTGATCGCCCACCGTCAATCTCGAGCTGAATCGGGAGCGAGACGACCTCATCGGTCGACTCACTTTGTTCAATCCGAAACGAGATCAGCAACCTTGCCCCGTCGTCACCATCGACCCGACGGACTCGCGTCGCCCGGATCGATCGATTGTTCGGCGCGATATCCGCGTACGCCAAGAGGTGATAGCGAACCATTTGAGGCAGCTCCAACAGCGCCACTCGAATCGCGTCCCAGCGACCGCTGTCATCTTTCCAATCGGCGCGCCGCACGTCGCTGCAAATCCACAATTCGCAGCGACTCGGCCGATTGGCGCGGATGTATTCTGCTGCGACCTCCAACATCGCAGGCATGTCGGCTGTTTCGCTCAACGGCCCTGTCTCTGGCATGTCCAGCATGAGGTCGGGCGATGTAAGCTCGATCGGCTCGCGGCGTCCACTTTCGATCAACACGTAGCGATTGGATTGAAGCCGACCGAGACTCTCGGACAATCGCTGCAAGCCCGCCTGCAATTTGTTGATCCCACCGGGACCAAGTTGATTCATGCTTGGCGATCGATCGAGCAAGATGATCGTGGTGTCGACTCGTCCACCGCCGGCCAAACCCAACCAACCGCTCGACAACGGCCGACTGATTGCAAAGATCAACCCCGCAACGGCCAATGTTCGTGCCGCCAAAATCAACCACTGCCGCAGTCGAGCGTAACCTCGCGACATCCGATTGGCCGCAAGCAGAAAGTGCATTGCGGCCCAGTGAACCGTTTGGAAGCGGCGCTGATTGATCAAGTGAATCACGATGGGCAGCGCGATCACCGGCAGCGCAAGCAGCATGGCCGGTTGCAGAAAACTCATCGCACTCCCCGCGATTTGGATCGACGAGCCAGAAAGCGAAACAACGCCTGCTCGTAGTCTTCATCAATCGTGATCTGGTGATAATCGACTGCCGATTCCAGCACGATCGATTTCAACTCACTCAAATAGTTGCTAACCGCGTGGTGATACCGATCGACGATCTCGCTGGGATCGGCAAAGACCGCCGTCTCTCCTTCCATGTCGACGAAACGGGTGGGACGTCGAAAGTCGAAGCTGATTTCCTGGGAGTCCAACAAGTGAAAGACAGAAACGTCATGCTTTCGAAACCGGAGGTGATCCAAAGCTCCGCGAAGCTCACCGAGGTCAACAAATAGATCGGAGAAAATGACAATCAGGGCCCGCTGTCGTGTGGTTTCGGCAAACTCATGCAAGCCTTCGATCAGTTGCGTTTCGCCAACAGCTTCGGCATGTTCCAACACGTCGTTGATACCGCGCAGATGCGAGGCTGTACGGCGGGGCGGTATCGTCCGCACGATCTCCTTGGCAATGCAGGTCAGGCCTACGGCATCCCCCTGCTGAATCGCCAGGTAGGCCAGCGAACCGGCAAGCCGGCGGGCGTACTCCAATTTGCTGACGCCTGCGGAACCAAAGGACATGGAACCGCTGGTATCCAACACCAGACAGAGCCGCAAATTGGTGTCGGCCTCAAACTCTTTGACGTAATACCGATCGGTCCGACCAAAGGCGCCGCCAATCGAGTCGACGCAAGTCGTCCCCCGGGATGTAGCGCCGATACTCCGCGAATTCGACGCTTGCGCCCCGATGGGGGCTCGCGTGCATCCCCGAGACGCTCCCCACCATCGGGCGCCGCGCAAAGATCGGCAGCGCCGCCAAGCGGGCCAACGCATGCGGATCCAAGAATTGGCGGTTGCCTCGATCGCCTAACAAGTTGCCTCGCCCGAAGTTGGATTTTGACCAAGTTGAATGGATTTCTGCAGAGAGCCAAAGCCCCCAGTATAGATCGTCAAATCTCTTGATGGCCATGCACCGTCGGGACAATCCAGCGGTTTGTTCGCCGTCGCTGAAAAGGGGCGACGACTTTGTGGTAAGTCTCTGCGGGCAGTTCCTTTGAACTCGCCCCCCGGGCGTCGATGTGGGGTGACGGACTTTTCGTGATGCCATAGAAAGAGGTGTCCAAGCTGACCGATTCTGAACACTGCGATCCACCGATCCCCGAGACGCATTCGTTTGTTGTCGAATCAGGGCCGGAGGCGTTCTATCCCCAAGCATTGCCGTGCAACGATCGCCGGGCGACAATGTCATGGTGCTCGTACGTTCAGCATGACAACCACAAATAATTCTCCCGATCAAACACTTGGCGGTTTCTGATGCAAAACGACGCGTTAGGAAGGGTGGGATCAGTTCAAGGCGTCCCTGGACATTTCGTCGCGATGAGATAGCGGCGAGACCTGTCGGAGAGCCACCACGACCATTTTCGAGGCCCGCCTCAATTTTCTCTTTTCTGGAAAGTCGATCGATGAATTCGAATGTCAACACAATGGATGGTGCGACTGAAAATCAAAGCTCAGCGAGCTCTGATCACGTTCCGCAGGTTGCGGCAGAGGTTCCCACCTTGGATTCGATCATCCAAGCCATTTGCCGCAATGCCAATCAAGAGCCTTTGCGTTATGTGCTGAGGAGCAATGTCGGACAGGACGGCGAGTAGCTATGTTCGGGCAGTGCTGTTTTCGGGCAGTTCAGTCCCTGCTCCAGCGAACGGCATCTTCGTAGAGGACTCCAGTCCCCCCAAAGAGGTCCAGGGCGCTGCCCACGGTGACATCGACTCGGCCTTGGCTTGCGGTGCGGACCTTTTCGAGGTCTGCGAACTTCGCCACACCTCCGGCGTACGTCATCGGGATTCGTCCCCAGTTGCCCATCAGCGCGACGAGCTCCTCATCGATTCCCTGACACAATCCCTCCACATCGGCAGCGTGAATCAGGAACTCACTGGCATAATCGGCAAGCATATCGAGGGTGGGGGGCACGATCTCGATTTCGGTGAGCGTTTGCCAGCGGTTCATCGCGACACGCCAACCGATCTGCCCGTCTGCTCCGAGTTGCCGCCGACAACTCAGATCCAGCACGATCCGGTCGCTTCCCACACGGTCCACCAGATCGCGAAGTCTTTCCACAAGCAGGCGTCCGCGATTGTCGAATAGCCAGGACGTCACGATCACGTGACTCGCACCCGCATCGATCCAAGCGGAGGCGTTGTCGGCAGTGATCCCGCCGCCAATTTGCAAACCACCCGGGTAGGCCGCCAGAGCGTCTCGGGCGGCCTCGTCATTTCCCGCTCCCAGTTTGATGACGTGTCCACCGGAGAGATGATCCGCCTTGTACTTTGCCGCGAACCACCCAGCCGATTCGGAGGAGACATGGTTCTCGCGCGGCCCGGTCCCTGATCCCGCAGGGTACCGCCGACGATCTGTTTGACCTTGCCATCATGCAAGTCGATACAGGGGCGAAACTTTGTCATGGCCGTAAGATCGCCAACGGATCGACTCGTTTGGAAATCGAAAATAGAAAGGGAACCGGTTCGCAGCGAAGACGTTCCGGCCTTGGCAGTGGGCTATCGTACATGGATCGAAACCAAACCTAAACTCTTGCTTCTTTGGTATAAATGGAGCCGGATGAGAAGCAAAGGCCATGGCCGATCCCCATTGCAGGTCCCGAAATGAGGGATTGGGCTGGCAAACCTTGGAATGGGTCAGCGGCGACGTTGCCGTCGGAATGTCGATCCCTCGAAAGCCCCGGTGTATGACGAAATCTGGACATCTTGATCCACGCCTGACCTCGCTGCTTCAGTCGCTGCGGGAGCGAATTCGTCGATATGTGGTCTGGGATTCACTGTTGGCGGTCGCAGCGGTCGTGTTGGCCGCTTTCTGGCTGGGGCTCGCTCTCGATTATTTACCGGTACAACTCGGCGGCACCGAGATGCCCCGCCTGGCCCGTAGCCTGCTCTTGCTGATCGTGGCGGCCATCGTGCTGGCGATTTTGATTCGAATGTTGATTGGGCGGCTCTCGCGTCCGCTGCCCGATGACAGTCTTGCCCTCCTGGTGGAGCGGCATCATCCCAAGCTGGGCGGACGGCTCGTCACGGCCGTGCAGTTGAATGAACCGGGCCGGCAAGGCGACTCGCACTCCTCCCTGCTGCTCCAGGAAGTGCATGAGCAGGCAGCTGCAGCCATTGACGAAGTCGATCCCAATCGGGTCTTTCGCCGCGAACCGTTGGTGCGGAAAGCTATGATTGCCGGGCCGCTGGCACTCTGTGCGCTTGTGTTTCTGATCATCAGTCCCCAAGCCTTTGGCCGCGCCGCATCGCGATTGACGCTGCTGTCGGACGAGCCTTGGCCGCGCCGGGCGCAGCTGGAGATGGTGGGAGTCGAGTTGCCTGTGGTCTCTGCATCGGACGAGCAGTCCGACGCGCCCGACCTCATCGAGTTCAACGAGAAGGCTGATTCGATTGCCTCAAGGGAGCAATGGCACGCTGCGGATTCGCGCCAAAGCGGAGGATGCGGAGTTACCGGTGTTGTGCACGGTTTACTACCGCACCGATTCCGGTACTCGCGGTCAATCCAACATGCGGCGCGTCGGTCGGATCGTGGAGGGTTATCAATCCTTTGTGCTCGACGGTCCGCCGCTGAGCGGATTGAGCGAATCGTTCTCGCTGGACGTGCGGGGACTCGATGATCGCTTGGATGACTACCGCGTTGAAGCTGTTCCGCCACCGGCGCTGACCGAGATGAACGTTTCGGTTCGCTACCCAGACTATTTACGTTCGACCGGAAGTGGCGCCACCGACTGGAGCAGCTCGTATCAATCGGGACTGCGACTGCGAGAAGGAAGTGACGTGACGTTGACGGCCACGAGCAGCGTACCGCTGGGTCAGTCCGACGTGCTGATCAAGACCGATACCGGCGAATTCGCAGATCTGCCGCTGCGGTATTCGGATGATCGAATGAGCGTGACTCTGACGCTGGATGACATTCGGGCGGCAACCACGATCAGCCTGGTACCAAGCGACGCCGATGGGATCTCCGCCCAAGCCCCCTACCGCTATTTCCTCGGTGTCGTGCTCGATGAACCACCCAAGCTGGACATGCGGCTCAAGGGTATCGGCAGGCGGTCACTCCGATTGCGCGAATACCGATCGAAGCGATTGCGACCGATGATTATGGCGTCAAGAATCTCGTGGTTTCGGTGACTCCCGCCGGCGATGACCCCTCGGTCGAAACCAACTCTGCCAGTCTCTCTCCGCCCTTTCACGCGACGGTGAAGCCCAAACAGAACTTGATCTGCGAGACATGGTGGCCGATGGACTCCTGCCCGCGATCCCTCCAGGTGGGGCGATCAGCGTGATCGGCGAAGCCAGTGATCGCTACGACCTCGGCTCCCCCCACATCACTCGCAGCGAGGTCTACCGGTTGCAGGTCGTCACCCCCGAAGACTTGCTGGCACTGATGGAAAGACGTGAGTTGGCTCTGCGTGCTCGCCTTGAACAAACAATCGATGAGACAGGCAACCTGCGCGATGCACTCGACCTGCTCCGTCGCCGAGGCGATGAGGAAGCGGGCGACGAAATCACGATCGACGGCGACCGAGGGGAGATCACGCGGCAACAACAGGTGCGGCGTTTGAGGATTCAACAGAGCGGCCTTCAGGCGAGCAAGACAGCGCAGGAATTGTCGGGAATCGCCGCCTCCCTGGACGACATCCTGCAGGAAATGGTCAACAACCGAGTCGATTCGGTCGATCGCCAAGAACGGATCGGCGTCGGCGTTCGCGATCCACTCAAACAAATTGTCGAGGAACCTTTGCAGCGTCTGCAGGATCAAATCGTTGAAATGGAGCGAACCGTCGCGGAACCGGAAACGGCATCGCAAACAGCAGCGCAGGCGGTAGAAACGGCCGAGGAGGTCCTGCTGCAGTTGACCGCCGTGCTGGAAAAAATGCTTGATCTCGAGAGCTACAACGAAATCCTTGACATGGTCCGAGAACTGATCGACGACCAAAAGCGATTGCTGGACGACACCAAAGAGGAACGCAAGAAACGCGTTCTTGATCTGTTTGAGTAATCGAACTCCTAGGCTCCCGAGGACAGGTTCTACGCCTGAAACGACGTGATCCACCCCATCTTCAACCGGTCGCATGTTTCTCCTGTGGATCGCTCGCTGTCACTCGCAGCAACACTTGGCACCGCTGCTGACGCAGGATGACATCACGCTGAGCAAACGCCAGGCGGGGGTGGCCGAGCGATATCAAAAACTCGAGGAGTTACTGCTGCGGCTCGCGGACGTGGAGGCAGACGAGAACCCAGAACGCTCCGCTCTGCTAAGGCGAGCTGCTCGTCAGTCTCGTGATCAATTCGTTCTTGAGAAACTGCGCACCGCCTCGCAGTCCATTGAAACCCAAGAGTTTCAAAAAGCTGTCGAGAACCAGGAATCGGCCGAAAAGGATCTTGCATCCATCTTGAATCTGCTGCTTAGCGAGGATCGCTCGAAACGAATCCGCGATGAGAAAGAACGCTACCAAAAGCTGATCAAGGATCTCAAACGCAACCTCAACAACCAACGCAGCGCACGTGCCAGAACCGAGAATGACGCCGACTTGGACGAGGTTCAGAAGGAACAGAAGTCGGTCACCGAGCGAAGCAAGGAATTGAAGAGACGAACTCTCGAAAGACAATCAGTCGCAACAAGATCCGAGCGATTCGCAGGACTCCCAGAAGCGAGCGAACCAAGTCCATCCGAAAGCCAGGGCGAATCAAAGCCGAACAACCGGGAGGAAAAGGAAGCTCGCGAAACCGAACCCTCTGGCAAGGAAGATCCATCGGAGCGTGATTCCGGCGAGAAGCCGTCCGAGGCGTCTGAGTCATCAGAAAAGGGTACGCCGTCAGTCCCAATCGGAGTCAAAGAACTCCAGCAGAGCCAGCAAAGTGAGTCACAACAGAGTGAGTCACAACAAAGCGAGTCACAACAAAGTGAGTCACAACAAAGTGAGTCACAACAAAGTGAGTCACAACAGAGTCAGTCACAACAGAGTCAGTCGCAGCAGAGTCAGTCGCAGCAAAGTCAGTCGCAGCAGAGCCAATCCTCCCCTCAGTCTCTCAGCCGCAGACTCCCGAGCAGGAGGTTGAGCAGCAGCTGCAGGAGGCGATCAAGAAGATGCAGGAGGCGGAACGTGAGCTGGAACAGGCGAAACGCGACGAGGCGACCGAGAAGCAGCGGCAGGCCGAAGAAAACCTGCGGGCGGCGATCGATCGCCTCGAGCGGATCCTCCGCCAGCTCCGCGAAGAAGAGATGCAACGTGAACTGGCGAAGCTGGAAGCCCGACTTGCGAAAGATGGCGGCGATGCAGACCAAGGTGCTCGACGACACCGTCGCTCTCGCCGCCACCCCGACTGTCCCAACGCAATCGCCAAACCGACCTGAAGGCGGGCGATCTGGCATTCGAGGAAAAGAAAATCACGATGGAAGCCGATCGGGCGATGCTGCTGTTGCGCGAGGAAGGCTCAAGTGTCGCGTTCCCGGAAGTGGTTTCGCAAATTCGATCGGATACCGCCCGAGTCGCCGATTTGCTGGGACAAACCAAGATCGATGCGATCACCCAAGGGATCCAACAAGACATTTTGGCCGCCCTGGAGGAGATGATTGGCGCCCTTCAGAAGGCTCAACGCGATCTGGAAAAACAGCGTCAACAGCAGCAACAGGGACAGCCCCCGCCGTCGGGACAACAGGAACAGCCGTTGGTTGAGGCAATCGCGGAGCTAAAATTGATCCGAACCATGGAAGTGCGGATCAAATCGACGACAGATCGCTATTCCGCACTGCTAGAATCAGGTGATTCGAATGCCGAGGAGATGTTGCCGCTTCTTCAGGACTTGTCGGAGCGGCAAAATCGCATATACCGAATTACGCGTGATCTGGTATTAAAGAGAAACCAATAAATGCGAGGTGATCGTGGATCGAGTGAAAGTATCACCGTTTCGGTGGCACGGATTCCTACGAATCAGCGACCGAGCACCGTCTAGACCGATTTGCGTCGGCCTTTTCGTCCTCTTCTTCACCTCGACCTTCGCCTTCGCGGCGGATGCTCTCACTCAAAAGGCAAGTTGGCAGCGATACGATGCGGCTCAAGATGGCCCAAATGCTTCGCCAATCACTCGATGAACTCGGCGTGCTGCCCGACGAAATGGACGCGATCACCGAACGGTTTCTGTCGGCGATCGAGAAAGAGGACGCGGACCCGCTCGATGCCTATGTCGAGGTGACTCGAAATCTTGCCCCGATCATCGACCATTTGGTCAGCCAGTCGACGCGGTGACGTCACCCTGGCGGGCTCAACCATCGATCCCAATTCTCCCGCCTATGGAGAACTCGAATCGCTGCCCAAGTCGCTGCGCATGACCGTACGCACTTGGCTAGGACGTGAATTGGTGCGAGGTCGTTTTTACGACGAGGCCCTGCCGGCGATCGCGGAAGTCGATCCACTGGAGTCCATCGATCCTGCCGCCACGCTCTTTTACCGAGCGACCTGCTACCACGCACTGTTGATGAAGGAGGAAGCTCTGGCCGATCTGCGACGGTTGCTGGAGAATGAAAGCGACTGCCCGGTTCGCTATGTGCGTACGGCTCAGATGATGGTCGCCGACATCAAGCCGCTCAAAGAAGATTCTCTCGATGAGATCTCGCGAATCATGACCGACGTGACGCGACGTCTGGACCTGGGGCGAACCGACGAAGAGGTCAAGGATCAGGAGCAAAAGATCATCGACAAGCTCACCAAGCTGATTGAAAAGCTGGAGGAACAGCAGCAACAGCAGCAGCAACAGCAGCAATCATCCGGTGGTCAGGGTGGGGGGAACCAAGGCGGTCAGAGTACGCCCATGGACGACAGTCGAATCGCCGGTGCCAGCGGCAACGGCGACGTCGATCGAAAGAAGATTGAGCAGCGAGACGGATGGGGTAACCTTCCCCCGGCCGAGCGTCAGCAGGCGATCCAGCAGATCGGACGAGACTTGCCGACTCATTACCGAGAGGCGATCGAGGCCTACTTTCGGAAGCTGGCGACCGAAAATAACTGAGTTCTGCCAGCTCGTGATCAGCCGGAAAATCTTCATCGAATCTTCATTCTATCATCACAGTTCTCGGCCTCGTTAATCCTCTGGGTGGCTGATAGGGTGTGCGCCATCGTCGGAAAGGCGATCCAGTCACCCAATCTTCTGCATTCAAAGAGAAATCGGCACGATGAAACGCACAGTTTCCCGCCTCGCAGTGGCACTGACATTGGTTCTCGGCGGCGTTGCCGCCAGTCAAGCCCAGAGCTCCAGCCTACTCGGCACGATCGAAATCGATGGTAGCAGCACGGTCTATCCAATCAGCGAGGCAGCCGCTAGCGGCTTCAACAAGAAGTATCCCAACGTCAAAGTCAACGTGGGAGTTTCCGGCACCGGAGGTGGATTCAAGCGATTCACCAAGGGTGAAACCGACATCTCCGACGCCTCTCGACCGATCAAGAATGGCGAGTTTTCTGCGGCCAAAGATGGTGGCGTCCGTTTTTACGAGATCCCGGTCGCTTACGACGGTCTGACACTTGTGGTCCACAAATCCAACGACTGGATTGATCACCTTACCCTCGACGAGATCAAGAAGATCTTCACGACCGAAGGGGGTGCCAAGACGTGGTCGCAGGTCCGCTCGGGCTGGCCCAATCAGCCAATTCAGATCTTTGCTCCGGGGACCGATTCGGGAACCTTCGATTATTTCAAGGAAGTGGTCGTCGGTAGCGGCGAGGGATCACTACGCAGCGACATGAGCACGAGCGAGGACGACAACGTCTTGGTGACGGGCGTTTCTGGGTCTCCCAATGCGATCGGCTTCTTTGGAGTGGCCTACTACGAGGAAAACCAAGACAAACTGAAGAGCGTGGCCGTGGTCAACCCAGAGACCGGGGACCCGGTTTCCCCGACCGCCACAACGATTGAAGACGGTTCCTATGCCCCCTTCAGCCGCCCGCTCTTCATTTACATCAACGAGAAGTCGTTCCGACGTCCCGAAGTAAGAGCCTTTGTCGGGTACTATTTGCAGAGCGCGCCAATGCTCGCCAAATCAACAGGCTATGTCGCCTTGCCAGAGGCAATCTATCGCGAGGGAATGGCGCGTTGCATGAAGCGGGGCACCGGCACCCACTACCTCGACGGCGACCTGGAAAAGCGTTCCGGGCCCGTGACCGATTTGTACAAGGCCGAGAACCTTGTCAATTAGATAACGGATGATGCCTGTCCCTCGTTGATCCGCTCCCTGTCCCTCTTTGATCCGCTTTTGGGGTGGTGCGTCGTGTGGAAGGCTCCCTTCGCCGGTCCTTCAACATCGTCGCACGACCCTTTTGTCGAGGTTCCTGGGTGTGTCGACCGCTGAGGCTCTTTGCTATCCTCTGTTAGCTGCCAGGGCGTCAGCCTTCCGCGTCTTCCCACCGCGGACTTCCCCCCTCTTGGGCCGTCATGAGTCAAGCCATTTCTGATCGCCGAACGACCATTAGCGACTCGCTAGAGGATCGCGCCAGAACCATTTTTTCGGGGAAACGGCGAAGCCTGCTGGCAACCCGCGTTCGCGAGACGGGAATCTACTTCGGATTGATTTGCAGCGGCCTCTTTTCGTTGCTGATCACGATCTCGATCGTCTGTGTGCTGCTGATCGAAACGATTCAGTTCTTTCGAGCTGACGAGGTGACGTTCAGCAATTTCCTCGGCTCGGCAGAATGGACACCCCTGCTCGGTGCGACCAAGAGCTTTGGAATCTGGGGTTTGGTCAGCGGCACCCTGTTGGTGACTGCGATTGCCATGGCCTTTGCGATTCCGTTCGGATTGATCACGGCCATCTACCTGAGCGAGTATGCCCCGCGTCGAGTGCGTAACGTACTCAAACCGATCCTTGAGGTGCTGGCCGGCATTCCTACGGTTGTTTACGGCTTTTTCGCATTGACGACGATCACGCCATTTCTGCAGTGGCTGCACGATGGTTTCAATGTGTACAACGCCATGAGCGCTGGGCTCGCGGTCGGCATTCTCTGCTTCCCGACAGTCTGCTCGCTGGCCGAAGATGCTCTGCAGGCAGTCCCCAATTCGTTGCGGGATGGTGCTTTGGGATTGGGGGGCACCCGATTTGACGCGACGGTCAAGGTGATTCTGCCTGCCGCACTTAGTGGAATCATCAGTGCATTTCTGCTGGCAATCGCCCGAGCCATCGGTGAAACAATGATCGTTGCACTCGCCGCTGGTAGCCGCCCGCAAGCGACGCTCGATCCCCGCGACGAGATTCAAACGATGACCGGCTTCATGGTGCAGATGGCTGGCGGAGACGTTTCGAATTTCGGCACCGAGTACTTCTCGATGTACGC
This sequence comes from Pirellulaceae bacterium, assembly GCA_963767665.1. GTDB lineage: Bacteria > Planctomycetota > Planctomycetia > Pirellulales > Pirellulaceae > Rubripirellula. The sequence goes on along the minus strand of CAVYFC010000019.1, from coordinate 569,223 downwards.
GGTGGCCTTCACCCTCTTCGTCATGACCCTGTCGCTGACCATGTTCGGCAATCTGGTTCGCAAGCGTTTCCGCGAGACTTACGAATGAGTCACTCGAACCTATCGAACGAACACAAACCGGACTCCGATGGGGACGGGAACTCACAACGTGACCAAGTCAGGGATGCGCTTGCGCAATGCGGTCATCATTGACTCGGACCGTCGCATGTTGACGGACCATTGGTTTCGCCGACTCTGTGTCGTGACCGCGGTCCTTTCGGTGCTGCTACTTGGCTTTCTTTTGTTGACGATCATTCGTCAAGGTGTTCCTGCGCTCACGACCACGCTGATCACGGGAACACCAGAGCCCGATCCGAGTGAGGCAGGTATGTGGCCTGCCATCATGGGAACGATCTGGGTTTGCTCCATTTGTGCGTTGATCACGCTGCCGCTCGGCATTGGTACGGCCATTTTGATCGAGGAATTCAAACCGCGAAGCAAACTCGCTGCATGGATTTACAGCGTGATTCAGCTGAACATCAGCAATCTGGCGGGGGTTCCGAGCGTGGTTTATGGAATCCTTGGTCTGACGGCCTTCGTCTCGATGTTTTCCTTGTTCGGTGGGGGCGATAATCCGGGAGGCAGCCAGTTCGAGATCGGAGCGAAGTACTATGACCAGTTCACGAACCTGGCGAGTGATCCATTCATGAGCATGGGCGTGGAGGATGCGATCGAGAGGTACTTCTTGGTGCCGGTCGCCAATGCCTCCGACCCACCCACGGTACCAAGTACAGGGATGTTGGCCTACGAAAACACCGAGGACGGTTTCATTCCCGTCAAGGTCACCGCTGTGGACCCTTTCGGCGAGATCCCCACGGACCCGGAGGAACTCAGCCTGGCCATCGACGTCAACGCCATTCCAGGACGAATTAGCGAGAAATCCTGGTACTACTTCCGTCTTCCCTTTGGTCGCGGGGTATTGGCTGGTGCTTTGACGTTGATGTTGGTGATTCTGCCGGTCATCATCATCAGCTCTCAGGAGGCCTTGCGTTCCGTTCCCAGTTCACTGCGGGATGGCGCTTTGGGCCTCGGCGCCACGCCCTGGCAAGTGGTTTGGCATGTGACACTGCCTGCGGCTGTTCCGGGAATCATGACCGGATCGATTCTTGGCCATGAGTCGGGCGATTGGGGAAACGGCACCGATTCTAATCATTGCGGGCATCGTCTATATCCGAAACGCTCCGCAGAACCTGATGGATAGCTACACAGTCATGCCGCTGCAGATTTATAATTGGACAAGCCGCCCTCAGCAGGAGTTCCACGCCATCGCGGCAGCTGGGATCATTGTGTTGCTACTCACTTTGCTTTCCTTCAATGCGGTTGCAGTTCTCATACGTCATCGAATGCAGAACAACTAACATCAGTGAGTGCCATGTCCTCTACCATTTCGTTCGATGGCGGAAAACGAAAGCCCATGAATCCGACCGCATCCAAGCCACAGACTGCCGGCAGTACTGTGGCATCCGACGCTCCGCAGGTTGCGATCAGAATCGAAGAGCTGAATTCCTGGTACGGTGATTTTCAAGCTTTGCAGTCGATCTCCCTGCGCATCCCCGCGAATGAAGTCACTGCCTTCATTGGGCCCAGCGGTTGCGGCAAGAGCACACTGCTTCGCTGGATCAATCGGATGAACGACACGATTCTCTCGGCGCGAGCCACAGGTCGGCTGTGGCTGGGAGACACCGATCTGTTGGATCCTGCCACCGACGTGGTCGATCTGCGGCGTCGAGTGGGGATTGTTTTTCAGAAACCGAATCCATTTCCCAAGAGCATTTTTGATAACGTGGCTTTTGGACCGCGTTTGCACATGCGATTGAGCAAGAGCGAACTTGTCGACCTGGTGGAATGGGCGCTGCGAAAGGCGGCGGTTTGGGACGAGGTGAAGGATCGCCTGCACGCTCCGGCACTCGGCCTGTCGGGTGGTCAACAGCAGCGACTTTGCATTGCCCGTGCGATCGCTGTTGGGCCGAAAGTCTTGCTGATGGACGAGCCCTGCAGCGCACTGGATCCATCGAGTACCCTGGCTATCGAAGACCTGATGGACGAGTTACGTTCTCAATACACGATCATCATCGTGACCCACAACATGCAGCAAGCTTCTCGTTGCAGTGACAGGACCGCCTTCTTTTTCGAAGGACGAGTGATTGAGTTCGATGATACGGAAAAGATCTTCACCAAGCCCAAGAACCCTCAAACCGAAGACTATGTCCGAGGAAGATTTGGCTAATCGCGCACTCCAAGATCGGACGGCAACATGACCAAGCACCTTGACCGTGAATTGGAGCGTCTACGGGGTGAGCTGATCGACCAATTCGGGGTCGTTGAGCAGATGATTTTGCTCGCCGTACGCTCCCTGGTTGAGCGCCGCGCCGACCTGGCGGACCGCGTCATCGATGGAGACGAAGTCGTTGACATCAACGACATTCGGATCGAGGAGGAGTGCTTGAAGTTGCTCGCGTTGCATCAGCCAGTCGCGACGGACATGCGGTGGCTGGTGACCGTTGTCAAGGTAAACAGCGATCTGGAGCGAATGGCCGACCTGGCATGCAACATCGCCGAACGAGCCAAGTCGCTTGACCTCTATCCTCTGTTTTCCGTACCCGACGAAATCGTTGAAATGGTAACGGTTTGCACGAAAATGGTGCGTGATGCGCTCGATTCCTTTGTGGAACGAGACTCCAAGAAAGCCACTGGCGTCATTCGCCTCGACGACATGGTTGACGAAATGAATCGTGTGGTCATCGATCAGCTCCATGATTCGATGAAAGAATCACCCGACAGTATCGAACCAGCAGTTCACTGCTTCAGCGCCTCACGACATCTTGAGCGAATCGCCGATCTAGCCGAGAATATCGCCGAAGATGTGATCTACCTCGTTGAAGGGGACATCGTGCGTCATAAGCACGAGATTCTGTAGACCGTTGCGTTTCTCGGCCGGGTGGCTGAAAGCCTGGCCCCAGCGACGATGTCGCCCCAGCGAAGAGGTGGCCTCAGCTGAGGTGGCCCCAGCTGAGATGGACCCAACTAAGACGAGTATGGGTCGGCGAATGACCCAAATGCGCCCAGCCCTCCATCGACCTCCAAGTCCGTCGCGGTGATGAAGGAGGCATCGTCACTGGCAAGCCACAAAACAGCCGCCGCGACCTCGTCTGGGCGCCCGATGCGACCAAGAGGATGACGGTTGGCCAGAGCTGCGGCACCTCCCTGGGCTTGCAGCGAGGCTCGTACCAACGGCGTGTCGATCGCGCCGGGGGACACCGACACAACGCGCACGCCCGACCTGGCGTATTCGATCCCCCATTGCCTGGCCTGCATCACGTTGGCGCTCTTGATCGGTCCGTAAATGCCAACTTCTCGCGCGGTACGGTGGGCCTGGCCGCTGGCAATGTTGACGATCACTCCGCTCCGCTGTCGCAGCATCGGTGGCACAACGAGCTGGGCCATCCGCAGGTAGCCTCGGAAATTGACCTCCAACATCCTGTCGACTGTCGCCGAGGTCAATTCGTGAATCGGTCGGTAGGAGTCGGCTGGCTGAATGGCCGCATTATTGACCAGAACGTCGATCGCCGAGAACCGCCGCAGCGTCCACTCAATCGCCTCGCAGCAATCCTGTTCGCGAGACGTGTCACAGGACCGATGCCAAATCCCTTCGGTTTCCGACTCGGGGCACTGGAGGTCCAAAACCACCACGGTCGCACCCGATCTTGAGAAGGCCTCGCTGATCGAGCGACCGATCCCCGCTGCGCCACCGGTGACCACCACGACTCGTCCTGAGTTGTCGTAACGAACACGCCCGGGTGGTCGAGACTCAGACATGCATTTTCCTCGTCATTGACTGACCACGGGTCTCTCCAGCATCGGGCAGGATCGCTGCCACGACGTAGCCCAAAGGAAAAGCCCGGAATTCCCCCTCTCGATGCAAGTCCAAGCAGGATCAGCGGGATAGGAGACTTCCTTTTGAGCATTCTCAGGCTGGTACTGGCATAAGGATATTGTCGATCGGATCTGATTCTACGCCGGGGCATCTAAACTCCCAGAAAAATCTTTGCGCTCCCGAAAGAAATGTGACGTAGGCTTCCTGAAGACTGTGATTCTGCCTCCCTGTGCCCCGTGGTAATTGTCCCATGCTTGCCAGTTTATCCCGTCGCCAACGATCACGAGCGCGACAAGGACGCAAAGGTGTCGCGACTGTTGAGCTAGCTCTCGTCGTGCCGGCGTTGATCGCGCTGACCATCGGCACCATTGATGTCTGCTCCATGATGTTTTTGAAGGAGTCGGCGGTTCTGGCGGCTTACGAGGGAGCTCGGCGCGGCGTCGCACGTGACCGGACGAACGCCGACGTCAGAGTACGGGTGATGGAATTTCTTGACGAACGGGGAATCGTGTACGACGGAGCCACGGCGGTCTCAATCAGTTCGCCTGATTTTGACAGTGCGGAAACCTTGGAAAATGTGACCGTGACCGTCAGCGTTCCGGCCGCCGGCAATCTCTTGATCCCATCGCAGATGTTCGGTGATCTCACTGTCACCGCAAACGTCACGATGCGCAAAGAGTATGCGAATCTTGACAACTAAGCGCCCCCTTCCCAACGGTCCTCCCATGATGCTTCCGCGTTGCAATCGCCGTCCGTGTCGAAAACAGTCAGCGACTCGCAACAGCCGAAGTCGAGTGAAGGGCGTCGCGCGACTCGCTGCAGCGGCAGTTGAGTTTGCGATTGTCGCCAACATCTTCTTCATTCTGTTGCTGGCCTGCATGGAATTTGCTCGATTGAATATGGTCCGCAACCTGTCACAGGACGCGGCCTATTACGCAGCACGTCAGGCGATCGTCCCGGGTGCAACTTCGAGTGACGCCTATGATGAGGCCGACCGCATCATGTCGGCGCTGCTTAGCAACGGGTACGACATCCAAATTTCTGAGGTGAATAAGGACGCCAACGACGTTACGGTCACCGTTTCGGTCGACCTGCACGCGGTCGCCCTGTTCTCACCCTATTTTCTTCCGGACACCACGATGGTAACGGCTGCTCGCATTCGAACCGAGCGCTACGACGGCTTCTTCCAACAGTAAATCACTTCGTTCGAGCAACAAAATTCACGGGTTTTTGGGTTTGGTTTTACGCTCAAGACTTGAGGCATCCACAATGATTCGCAGCAAACAACCACAACAACTTCAAAGTACTCGTCGCTTGCGCGATCGACGCGGGAGCGTGCTCGGCTTGATGGCCGTCCTGTTACCAGTCCTGGCGATTCTCGCCGCTTTTTGTATCAATGCAGCCCAGATGCAACTGACGCGGACCGAATTGATGGTTGCCACCGACGCCGCCGCGAAAGCAGGAGGTCGTGCCTTCAGTGAAGAGCAAACCGTATCGGCAGCAAAGACCGCGGCCGTGGTCACGGCAGCCTTGAATACCGTTCAAGGCCAACCGTTGCTCCTGGAGCCTGCCGACGGGGCAAACGAAATTCAGTTTGGCAAGACCACTCAACCTGATGGAGTGCTCGGTCGTTACTACTTCGAAAGGATCTCGACCAGTAGCGTGGAAAGTGGCCAAGAGATCGCCAGCGCGATCCGGGTCGTGGGACGCCGTGAAAGTGGGTCGCTCTCGGGCCGGGTCCCCCTGATCATCCCCGGACTGCTCAGTATCAACGATTTCTCTACCGTACAAGACGCGGTCGCCATGCAAGTCGACCGAGACATTTCGCTCGTTCTGGACCGCTCTGGATCAATGGATGACATCGAATTCGATTGGCCGCCCGGACAATCACCTTGGTACACGTCGACAAAGGACGCCGGCGTCTCCAACGGATTGCTCTACAGGAATCGCGGAAACTACTACTACCGCAGCGGCGTCGACTCGGTCAGCTACCAGCAATGGGTTTGGGAAGACTACTACAACAACGGACCGGCTCCCACCATGCCCTGGCAGGACCTTGTTCTCGCCGTGAATGCGTTTCTCGACGTGCTAGACGCCACCAGCCAAGAAGAGCAGGTGTCAGTTGCCAGCTATTCAAGCTCGGCCACATTGGATACGTGGTTGGAAGAGGATTTTCAGATCATCCGCGACACCGTCGACCGCTTGACTACCGGAGGAAACACCGCGATCGGGCGTGGGATGCAGCAGGGAATCCAGGCGCTGCTCGCGTCGGCCGCGCGTCCCTTCGCGGCCAAGACCATGGTGGTGATGACCGACGGAATCCATAACACGGGTGTCTACCCCGACGTTGTCGCTCGTGATTTGATGGCCAATTACAACCTCACCATTCACACGGTTACCTTTGGAGAGAACGCAGACCAGGGATTGATGCGGACCGTCGCTGACATTGGTGGTGGAAAGCATTACCACGCCGCAACCGGCGCCGAACTCGTCGCCATCTTCGAAGAGATCGCCAACAACCTGCCAACGATCTTGACTGAGTAATCAGTGAAGCAAGCCCCGTTTCGCCCGGCATCGTAGCCGCGGCGAACAACGGCTGAAGCCATTCTCATCAACCTAGGTTTTGCACGTGTCGATTCAACCCTTTCCTTCCCAAGACCAGGGGAAGCCAATCCAACGCACCCGAGCATGGATTGCCCTGTCCTTCATTGGCTCGATGGCATTGATCTGCTGGGCCTTCACGATTCCCGCTCGTCGAGCGGAGCTTGCGCGTCGCTCGTCGCTGGAGGCAATCGCGAAATCGACGCCGATCCAACTGTCCGATAACGCACTGATCCTGACCGGTTCGCCAGAGGAGATCCGTGACTCGGCCATGGCTGCCGACGAGGAGTTCCTGAGAGCGATCAAGATGCGAAGAGCGTCCGGGCAGCATCCCGCCCCGGGGATTGAGGAGACACGCATCAAGTGGCAACAGAAGGCGGAACGGGTGAAGCGTGAGATCGAGAACTTTGCCGACGCTCCAGAGGGTTCGATCGGCTGGGTCTATCGCAAAGAGCAGCTCGAATCGTTGCAGGACGGGCCTCAGTAGGGCGGCCGATTCGCCAAAAATCCGCGGCTGTGACTTCCCTCGAGGTTGCGGCCGGATTCAGTGGGATCACACTCGGATCTCCCCCCGGCGATCCCTTCCTCCGCTCTAGACGCTCAAAAAAAACGCTGCCGGTGCGTCAAATCTCTTTTGTCGCAGCCCGGATTCTCCCGGAAAGGTTTCCGGTTGCGTCGGACCAACTATGATGGAAGCGGGATTCGCCCGGCCCAACTTCTTTCTCAATTGACTGATTCTGATGACGTCGCACCACCGCCTCGCCCTGTTCGCCTGCTTCACACTGGTTTGCAGCGCCGCAGGGCGCAGGACGATATTTTTGGTGACGCTCCTGGGTTGTTCGGTGCGGAGCCAGCGGCCGTTGCCGCGCAGCCGGTCGACGAAGAGATCGAGGACCCCTTGGTGCGGCAGCTGCTCGAACATGCGGGGCGAGGCAGTATCCCACTGGCGGATTCGATCGCATCACTTGTCCGGCTGGAACGTTGGTCGGAAGTCGATCGTTTGCTCGCAAGAACCGCCGGCATGAACATTGACGATGTCACGTTGGCAGAGATGTTCAGCCACATCGGCCCAACCCTCTTCCTGCAAGTCAAGCAGCGAGCGGACCTGAGTGGTCCGGCTCAAGCAGGAATGGACAAGCTGCGAGTCGCCGCGAACAAGTACGCAGAATCTGCCGCTCGACTTAACCGCGCCATCGAGGGGCTCGGAAGCAGTTCCAGTGACGATCAGCTCGAATCGGCTCGCGTCCTGTTGTCTGGCGGGAACGCGGCGGTCGCGGCCTTGGTTGCTGCCGCCGTGGTCGATCAGCCGACTGCCAAACGCGACAACATCCTGCGAACGATTCTTGCTCTCGGAGGTGGAGGCGTCGATGCGCTTCGCCAGCTGGCTCTCTACGGAACACCTGAGGTTCGAGCGGCCGCGCTCAGCTCTCTCGCCCGCATCAGCCGCCGCGACCATCTTGTGGATCTTGTCACCGCGCTTCACGCGAGGATGCAAGCGAGGCGGAACGGGCGGTCGCCGTCGCAAATCTTGAACGGATGAACGGCCTACCAACCCGTGAAGCCAGCATGGACGCTTTGGCATTTGATCTCCAGCGGCAACACGATGAGGCGAAGCTGGTTGCGAACGATGATCAGACCAGCCCAATTTGGAGCGTGAACCAAGATCGAAACGGAGTCACTTACCAGCCAACGCTAGCGATCTATGCGGGCTATCGCGAACTCTACGATGCGGCTCAAAGATTGCACCGCGTTGGCGACCTCTCTCCAGAGCTGGCTGCGGCGGCACTGGCTGTCGCCATGGGGTACCAGTTGATGCTTGATCCCGATTGGGGTGATGCAGATCAGATCCAACCGATACGAGATCAGTTATGGGGATCTCCTCGAGGGTCCCTCCTTTTCCAAGGTAATCGACTATGCGTTGGCAAGTGGTGATCACGCGGCAACGGTCGGTTTGATTCGCTTGATCGACCCCGAAAATATCTCGGACGCCGACCGCCATGCGTTGCTGGACGGAAGTGCTGGCGTTGCCGCTCCGCTGGTGAGGGCTGCGAGTTCGCCCGAGCCAAGGGTGCGTTACGAGGCCGCCCTGAAAGTAGCCGCGCTGGCGGGCGACAAGCTCTACGCTGGAAGCAGCCAAGTGATGCGTACTCTCAGCGAAATGGCTGGTCTCAACGATCAACCCAAGGTCATTCTCGTGGAGACTCGTTCCGACGCGATCATCCCCATCGAGAACTTCCTGAGCGGACTCGGTCTGGATGTGAAAGTGGCCACGTCGGTCAGCGAGCTGCAACGTTTGGTTGCCCAAGGTGGCGACCTGCGGCTTGTGATCGCCAAGAGCGGTCTGCCAGACATGCCCCCGATCGAAATGATCGACCTGGTTCGAAGAATGAATCGCGGTCGCCAGTTGCCAATCGCGATCTATGGGGAGCCGGCGCCTTTCCTCGGCGAGGCTCGATGGGAGGCGCCGACAACCTGGATCGAGGGTTCCGTGACGCTGGCTTCCATTGATGAGCTGCTTGATTTGGTTAAGCGTAGTCGTCGGATGCCGCCACTGACGATCATCGATCGGGGTAGCTACCGCGACGCGGCTGCCGCCCTGCTCGGCCAGTAGTGTCGAACGTCTTGGTGGATGATGGCGCCTTTAGCGGCCGACAGCTCGCGCGATCATCTACTTTCAACAGCCCCTTTGACCGGTCGCGCCTACCGCTGTCGAGCGATTTCACGTTATCGTCAAAAGCGTTCCGCCAGGCGGAATGCTCGACGCACCCGCGAAATCGCATCCCCTCGGTGAGGAGCTCTGAGTCGCGTTAGGATGAAGGTTGGTGATCGGGCCAAGCGTGGGCAATTTTCCACACTCCAGCGTTTTTCATGGCGATCCTTGGCATTTCCCCTAGCGGGCCAGGCGGCCCCCCGATCCCGGGCATCATTGGCAATTCGCCTGCGATGCAGGAAGTCTATCGCGTTACGCGACGCGTGGCCGGAAGCAATGCGTCCGTACTGATCTTGGGAGAAACTGGCGTCGGCAAGGAATTGATCGCCAATGCCATCCATCGGCTGAGCCATCGCAGCGGCGGCCCCTTCGTACGGGTCAATTGCGGGGCGCTCGAGCGAAAGTCTCTTGGAAAGTGAACTGTTTGGTCACGTCCGCGGCGCCTTCACCGGTGCCGTCGCCAATCGAACCGGTCGCTTCGAAGCGGCCAATGGCGGAACCGTCTTTCTGGACGAAATCAACAGCACTTCACTGACGCTCCAAGTCAAACTCCTGCGTGTACTGCAGGAGCGAGAATTCGAGCGAGTCGGCGACACCAGCACGCTGAGCACTGACGCCAGGATCGTGGCGGCAAGCAATCGGGACCTGATGCAAGAAGTCCGAGAGGAGCGGTTTCGGGAAGACCTGTACTGGCGATTGAACGTCGTCCCCATTGAGATTCCCCCGCTGAGGCGACGTCGCGAGGACATCCCCTCACTCGTCTCGTTCTTCCTCGAGCACTACAACGAAGTCAATGACCGTTACGTCGTCCACATCGGTCCCGGCACGATGGAAGCACTGCAGGACTATCATTGGCCTGGTAACGTTCGCGAGTTGCAAAACTACATCGAACGGGCGGTGGTGATGGCCGACACCGACGAATTGACGCTGGAACTGTTGCCCAACTGCGTGGTCTCTCGCCAGCTTCCCGAAGGCGTTTCGCTGCCGCGGGGAGACTTCGATTCGTTGACCCGCGAGGTCGTCATGCGGGGACTCGGGCGAATCCAGCGCCGTGCCAGGCGCCATTCATTCCGTGATTGTCGAACGGATCGAGAAAGAACTGATCAGTCAAGTCCTGGCCTCCTGTGGTGGCGTTCAGACCAAAGCGGCAACCAGGCTTGGAATCAATCGCAATACGCTCCACAAGAAGATCAAGGACTACAAGCTAGACGATGACGAGAATGGAACCGACCGTGGCGAATAGATCGTAGCGAAGAGTTAGTAGGCCGAGTGGCGAGAGACGAGCAAGCGCGGCTTCTCGCCACTCGCTTCCATTTCCTTCCTATCTGGTTCCACTGATGGCCGGTGTTGCGATGTTGAGCCGTTCGATGACTGCGTATTCTCGATCTTCATCGTGCCCGGTCGAATCGACATCGTTGCGGAACGCGCCCTCGGGACCCGGCGAACCATCGGGACGGGTTTGGCGGAAGATGGCGGCGCGATTCGGCGCACCTTCGACGGTGAACAGGTCCTTGGACGAGGAGTAAGCCGCTCGGGAGGCGGTACCTTCCAAGCAGGCCCCGATCGTTTCGCGTTCGGAAGACGACACCACTGGTCGCTTCCATCTCCCAGGGCGTTGGCATTCCCGCGAGTCGGCGATTGTCGTCGTAGCCCGGCTCGATGTTGAATCGCAGTCGATCGCAATCGAGCGTCGATTCGCCCAGTGAGATGGCATCCATCGCCCGAGCGTCAAAGACTGTTCCCACGATGCGACGCTGCGGACGCCAACGCGAACGCCTCGAAGGAAATCGAGATGGCGTCCAAACATGTCGCCCTGCATCGAATCGTTGAAGACCAGATGGATGCCAGTGATGGTTCGCTCGTTGGGATCGCGTGGCGCTGGGGCACGCTGATCGAACATCGAACCATTCGACTTGGGAATCATCCAGCCGCGGTACCATCCCGGCCCTTCGCCGAACAGTTGGCCGCCACTTTCCGGCGTGAGGGTTAGCTTGACGGCGTGGACCATGTGCCGGGCCTCCAGCACGCCATCGGCCGCCTCGCCGCAATGCTTGAACCATCACAGGTCGATCGGGCGTCTGCATCAGCGAGACGCTCTGGACCGTCGCACCTCGCATCGCCTGCATGTCACGGACCTGCGACACCTTCTACCAAGTCGACCTGCAGCCGATCACCGGTCATGTGCAGGTCCCACGTCTCCTTCTCGTTCACCAGCGACGCGGTGATCTCGACGCCGTCGGACAGGACGGCCGTGCGACCATCAAAGATCATCTCCCCTTGCCATCGACAATGTGGCGGCTTGGACCATCGGAAGCTATCCTTCGTGCTGGCCCGGCCAATCCGGTCGGAAGGCGCCGCGGTCGGCATCTGAAACTCGCCGGCGGCGTTCATCCAAATCAAGTTGTCGCTGGGACGAACTTGGATTTGCGGTCCGATGAAGAAACCGTCACCCAGTTCGAAGCGGGCGGGCGCATCGGGTCCGCTGCCCAGCTGCAGGATGTCCTCGCCGCCGCCATCGATCAATTGCAACTGATCGCCCGTCAGCCGCGCCGGCAACGTCTGATCGCCTGTCTTCAAGTGATGAATCACTTCGACCGATCCCATCACGGAGAGCTTCTTGGCACTGAGCTGTGAATTGCTGCGACCCAACTCGGCACGGATCGAATCGCCTCGAATGGTGGGTCGCGGCCTGGCGATCGGATCAACCATCTCACCCGGCTTTCGCGGCTGCACGACCCATTGTCGAAGCGGCGAAGATGCCGTGCTGGCTGATCGCCCACGACTTGCGGTTGCGGGTCCGTCTTCGGCCACGAAGAACAGCAACAATCGCTGGGTCTCGGCAGCGATGGCGGTTGTATCGATCCGCACGTCTCCGGTGATTTCGAAGCGATCGGGCATCAGCGTCTTCTTGGTTTCGATCGCCGGGCTTGGCATTCGGGGTCAGGTAACGCCTGCGATCGAATTCGCTCTGAACTCTCCGCCGTCGCTCATCCAGGCGTGGACGTCGCCGTCGACCCATAACTTCGACCTCCGTGATCGAGGTCGTCGGCCGTCGCGCCGTCCGACCGGTTGCAGCTTGACTCCGTCACGCCACTGGGCCTTGCGAAGCGGATGCGTGGGGTCGTCGATCTGGACGATTCCAGCGCCCTGCGCGTCGATCAATCCGATCGCTTTCGGCTGTGCGGATCAAACTGGTAGACCAGTCGGGCGAGTCGCGCCGTTAATCCCACCGCGACGAACTCTGAATCCCTTGGCTCCCCTGTGCTCGGATCAAGCCCGACGTCACATTGAGCTCGATCTTCTCGGCCGCAAGCTCCGCATCGAAACTGGGCAACTTGGCAATCGCGGGTCACCCGAGGCAATGATCTCCGATAGCCAATCCATCGGCGACTGTCCGCTCGATCGCTTCGTTGGTGGGATCATTCAGTGTCAGTTCCAGCGAGTCACAATCAAAGCGGTCGGCCAGCTCGCCGGGAACCTGATGAACCAGCGAAACCGAATCGCGCAAGCGACAATTGATCGAAGGCGAAGTCGTATTCGACGCGTCCGCCGCATGCGAGCGAGATCATCGCGGTCCCTTCCGCGCGGAGCCTGACGGCGTGTCGACGGTCTCAGGATCCCAAAGCCCCCCGTCCTCCAGCGGCATCACCAACTCGTCCAGATAGATCAATTCCATTCGATCGAGGACCGCCGCCGGCTGGCCGCCGCGGCCGCCCGGAGTGGTTGGCCCGGCAACGTGGATCGTCAAGTCGCGACCAACGAGGCGGGCCCTGTCCCACATTCATTTCGATCGCTTCGGTCGTCCAGATCTTTCGGTTGTCGATCCCGACGTTCGCCGTCTCGATGTCGATCTGATCGTTCTCGCCTGGGTTGCCCCGCCGATAGATGTGCACCGTGCCCGATCATGCGGCCGCGATGGATCGGCGGCGCTCCCCCGCTCATGACATCGAGCGATTCGGTGAACTTGATTTCGGCGCCCTCGGCCGCGTCGAGGATCACCGGTGCATCCGGTTTGGCAGCCGACATGCCGCGCCCGATGCACCACGGTCACCGGCCAAAGCTTCCACTGGTCATTGTCGGTCTGCTCCCAGTTCTGAAACAGCAGCATGCCCTCGGACGTCTGCAGCTGCTTGCACGCCCCCGCTGCCATGCTCCTTCGGGAAAGATATCCTTTAGCGAATCGTCGCCTTGCAAAATCGGTGTCGGTGGCCATCGCAATCGACTTCACCTCGGGCGGGTGAACCCAAGGCGTGACGACCGATTGTAGGCCACGGCCAGGCGCAGGAATGCAAGGGACGTCAGGTATTGTCGAAGACGCTGCAGCATATTGGATTGACATCAGCGCGAACGTAACTGCCGATAGTCGTTTCCGAGGACCTTGCTGCTTCGATTGATCGCGATGCAAGGGCTCTCGCAACACGGGCCTGGTGGGTACAACCACGAAACCGCTTACTGACGCAAATGCTCCTCCCATCGTTGCTTGGCTCGAAGCAGTCGTTCGATCAATTCTCGCACCGCGCCGTCGCCGCCTGCGGATCGCAGGATCCAGTGTGCCGACGTCCCGGGCGTCGGTCGCCGCATCCGCTGGCGAAACCGCCAACCCGACATGCTTCATGACCGGAATATCTGGCAGATCGTCGCCGATGTAACAGACCTGTTCGGGCGGGACATCCCATGCTCGGCGATCATCGCCTCGGCGGCCGGCAGCTTCTTTTCGCTGTGCCCTGCACCACGTGCTCGAATGCCGAGTTCGGCCGCGCGACGGGTAAACGATGGTGCTATCCCGTGCGGTCAGGATTCCAAATTGAAAGCCGCTGTTCATCCACAACTTGATCGCCAACCCGTCGCGGACGTGGAATCGCTTGGTCTCGACACCGGCGCTGTCGTAAATGATGCGGCCATCGGTCATCACTCCATCCACATCCGACAGGATGCAGGTGATCGGGGCGGCGATTTCGAAATCGGTCAGCAGTCGTGGCGGCATCGAAGATCGGTGAATGCAGGGTGGTCGAGTCAGTGCGGAGTCGCACGAGCGTGAGTTCAACTTCGCGCATCGGCAAGACCGTGGCGGCTGTCTCCTGAGTCGCTCAGCGAGACCAAGTCGGTGATGTCCAGCAGTCCAATCGGTCGATGCTGCTCGTCGATCACGGGCAGCTCGCTGATTCGACGATGCGACATCACCGCCATCGCTTCAGAAAGCAACGAACCCTGCGTCGCCGTGGTGGGATTGGCGGTCATCCGCGAAGCGATCGGCTGGTCCAACGCCGTGTCGTCTCGCGTGTCTCCAAGAGTCGCGCCAAATCGCTGTCGGTGAACAGGCCCGCCAGACGTCCGTCGTCGTCGACCAGCATCACGGCGCCCGTTCGACGGGGCGATCGCGACGCCGTCACCATCGCCCCGCGCACCGTCGCGTTCCTGGAGGCAATGCGGCAAACTTCCAACGGCCGCATGATCTGGTCGACGCTGGCGAGCTTTCTGCCCAACGCACCGCCGGGATGAAAGCGAGCAAAGTCTTGCGGCGTGAATGAGCGGAGCCGGCTGGCCAGCATCGCGATTGCCGTCCCCAACCGCCATCATCACCGCCGTGCTCGAGGTTGGGGCCAGTCCGTTGGGGCAAGCCTCGGTGTGCTTGCCGATCGCCACGACGCAGTCCGCCGCCGCGCGCCAGCGGATTGTCCTCATTGGCCGTGATCGCGATCAACCCACTCGCGTTCTCCCGCAGGTGCGAGCGCGATCCGGACCACCTCTTCGCTGCGACCCGAATTGCTGATCGCCCAAACCAAATCGCACTCGCGGACGCGGCCCAGATCACCGTGCACCGCCTCGGACGGGATGAAGAAAATGCGCGGGCGTGCCTGTGCTGGCCAGTGTCGCCACCAGCTTTCTGACCGACCAAGTCCCGCCTTGCCGACCCCCGTGACCAGCACGCATCCGCTGCAATCCGCCGTCATCTCAGCCGCACGAACCGCCTGGTCCGATAGCGAATCGGCGCTTTGCAGGATGGCGTTTCCCTCGGCGGCCACACAATCCCGCAACAGCCTCAAGCGTTCGAAGAGTGTCGAGGGATAGGGACGATCAGCGGGCGTACGATGGGCTTCGGCAGACAAAGCGAGACCTTCCTTGGTACTTCGCAGCGGTGACGATCGGTTGCGCGGCAATCCTAACCAGAACGGCCGCCCCGCCACAACGTTGACCCTCTCGATTTGGGGGAATTGGGTCGCCGTTAAACAGTTGCTAGCCTTCTCGGCTGCCTGAGCCGCTTGACCGGGTCCATCCATTCCAGAAATGTGACCACCAACGGGAATGCTAGCATCTCGGGCTTCCCAGCTCGCATTCAAGGAGTCGTGATCGCCTCATCCGTATTCATCAAAGCACGAGCGACCAACGTCCAGCGGTCCTGATCCTCCGGTAGTCGCCCGTAGAAGTCAACGACCGCTTTCAACTCCGCCCGATTCGCATCTCGGACCAGGAGTCGGCGGAACATCCTCTGAACGACCGCTTCGCGGGTCGCACGGGGACCAACGTCGCGTAGCGTTTGTTCCGCGAGCGCGCGGGCGATCTCGACATACATTTCATCGTTCAAAAGCGTCAGAGCCTGCAGCGGCGTGTTACTGCGATCGCGGCGCGCCAGACAGACTTCGCCCGTCGGCCCATCGAAGATGGCAAAGGAAGCGAACGGCGCGCGTCCGTTTACTGAAGGTATAGATTGAACGACGATATCGATCGGCTCCCTCGGAGGTCTCCCAATTGGGACTGCCGTAAGCCATTTGCATCACGCTTGCCGGTTGAGGCGGGTAGACGCTGGGTCCACCCACCCGCAAGCTCAACAGACCAGCTGCCGACAGAAACGCATCGCGAATCTGTTCGCCTTGCAAGCGACGCTGGGGAAATACAGAGAGGAAGCGGTTCTCAGGATCCGACGTCGGGGGAGCCCCGATGGATTGTTGATAGGTCGACGAAGAGACGATTTTTCGATGCAATCGTTTGAGGGACCAGCCACCGCTTACAAAATCGACCGCCAAATGATCGAGCAGCTCTGGGTGGGAAGGAGGCTGGCTCTGCGTGCCAAAATCTCCAGCTGTCTTCACGATGCCGGCTCCAAAGAACTCGCGCCAGGCGCGATTGACCGTGACCCGTCCGACAAGCGGGTTCTCGTCGCTGACCAACCATCGGGACATCTCCAGTCGATTCGTGACGGGCGAATCGGCAGCGTCTCGAAAAATGGCGGGTACCCCTGGCGCGACCTCTTCTCGCGGCTGCAAGTATTCGCCCCGATGGTGACGATGGGTGGGACGAGAGTCCTGCGGCTCTCGCTGCTGCATCCCGAGGGAGCGGATCTCCTCAGGCATGGCGTCCTTCAGCTTCTCGATCTCCTTGCGCTCATCGGCCATCGCTTCCCCGGTCAGGACAAACTGCTTCTGAAGCATCCGGTACTGTTGCTCATCAATCGTTTCCGCCGTCATCCCGACGAGCCATGGCTGCCAGGCCACGGGATTGCCGGATGCGACCGCCGGAGGACCGGAGGACAGCGACAATCGAAACCGGCCGAGCGCGGCGGCGAAGTGACGCTCAAACAACAGTTCGACCTGCAGCTCGTCCGGCCCCTTGAATTTCCCATCAGGGCCGGGCTGATCAGATGAACGAAGCGGCTCGGAGAAGTTGACCACCAACTGATTCGCTTGACCCTCGGCACCGGAGGTAGACCAGCCTGTCGAGCCTTCACCATCGATCACGTTGGCAGCGTCGGCAGTCCCGGATCCGACGCTGATCTTTCCGAAACTGTGCGAGGCATCTTGTCAATTCGATCGGCTCGCCGTTGTACCAGACCTTCAGCTCGCTCAGGAAAAAATCGCCGCGTCTCCTTCGTAGAACGCCATCCCTGGACCGCCTGCGGGAAGCGAATCATGCGGCATCACCTCCAATCGCAAAGCGGTCGCTCCGAGATGGGCCTGATCGATCGGAATGGTCAGCCGATAGACGTCTCGTTTGGTGACGTCGCCGCTGGCCAGTACCGAATCGTCATCCAGCAGCGTCAACTTGGGCATGGTGGACGACATCACCGTGGGTCGAATCGACCGCCACGGTCGGGCTTGGTCCGCCTGGGTTTGAAACCATTCTGCGAATTCGATGGCCGCCTTGTCCCCGTCCGTTCTCGCCACGAAGCAGCTGCGCGAGCGTCGGCAAGATGCGGTCGATCAGGGCTTGCGCCGCCTCATCGATTTGCATTCTGACGGTCGTGAACCAGTTGGTCCCGAGACTCATCGCCGACCACGTACATCGGGTTCGTCCGCCTTGTTCAGCAACGCCATCAACGAGTAATAATCGGCGTGTGTGATCGGATCGTATTTGTGCGTATGGCACTGGGCGCAGCCGGTCGTCATGCCCATCCAGACGGTACCCGTGGTGGCGACACGATCGACCAGCGCGTAAAAGCGATACTCCAGCGGATCGATTCCACCTTCCTCGTTGAGCATCGTGTTGCGATGAAAACCTGTGGCGATCCGCTGCGATTGTCAGCCGCGTCCGGCAACATGTCGCCGGCCAACTGTTCGATCGAGAACTGGTCGAACGGCATGTCATCGATCAGTGCCTCGATCACCCAATCGCGATAGGGCCAGATGGATCGCGGTCGATCCTTCTCGTATCCGTTGGTATCGCTGTATCGGGCGAGGTCCAGCCACGCTGCGAGCAAACGCTCTCACCGTACTCGGGCGAGGCCAGCAATCGATCGATCAAGTTTTCGCTAGGCCGCGGATGCTTGGTCGGCGACAAATCGATCGACTTCTTCCGGCGTCGGTGTGGTTCCAGTCAGGTCGAGGTACAGCCGCCGAATCAAACGCTCGCGGTCCGTTTCGGGCGCGCGGGCTAGCAAGCCACGGCTGATTCGATGCTCTGCCGAACCACGAATCGATCGATCGGCCCGCGACACCAGCTCGGGCGAATCGACATCGGGAATCGGCGAGGAGGTCGGCGGCACGAATGCCCAGTGTGTCTCGTATCGACCGCCCGCTTCGATCCAGTCTGCGAAGCACTTGGATCTCGGTTTCACTCAAGGCGGACCCGATTCGGCCGGGGGCATCCGCAAATCGTCGTCGTCGCTGGTGACGCGCACGATCAATTCGCTCGTGCTTCGGGCTCACCGGGAACAATCGCCGCGTAGCCACCCAAGTCGGCCATCGCCGCTTCCTGCTTGTCCAGCCGCAGCCCCGCTTCGCGAGTGTCCGGATCGGGGCCATGACACTTGAAGCAATGTTGGCCAGAATCGGCCGCACCTCGCGACCAAAATCAAGGGAATCGGTCTGCAGCGAGCGATCGCGGCGTGACAAGGCCACATAGCAACGACCAGCAACATCACGACATGGCGAGCGAACATTCGCATGGGCGGGAAATCGTGCGAAAAAGGGAGGCAGGAGTTGGCGAAGGATCGGTGAAAGGGGTCAGATCGGCGAGAAGCGACCCAAAAACGGGAGACCCGAAGGTGCCGCATTCTTGGGCATTTCACCGGCACGACTTTTGATCGTCAGAACCCTTTTCACGCTCCGCTCTAGTGTAGCCTCAACGGCCGCCCTGCGAGCCTCGACCGCGCCGCCATAGATCTCGTGGGCCACCAGCGTCATCATCCCGAACAGCAGCGGCAGGATGTAATAGAGCACCCGAAAGATCAGCACCGATGCCAGCACCGAGTCACCCACCGATCCCTTCAGCAGCGTCAGCAGGATCACTTCGAGCACGCCGAGCCCGCCCGGAACCTGGGTCATCAACGACACGGCGATGGCGACCAGGTAGGCCGCCAACACGGTCGCGAACGGAACGACCGCATCCCCGGGCAGCACCAGGTAGAGGGCGGTCGCCGAGATCAGCAAGTCGACGGCCGCGACCGATGCCTGCACCGCCATCAAGCCCGGCTCGGGCGGACGCAGGTGCAGTTCGCCGATCGGCCATGGCTTTCGCCACACCGAACAAACGATCAAATAGCCGATCGCCAGCGACAAGCAGAATCACCCCGAGGGTCCGCGTTCCGAACGGCAACTGGACCTCCGGCGGCAACTCCACCGGGACCGCCACCAGGACGGTGCCACCGAGAAACCACACACCGCTCCAAAACGTCAACCCCAGGATCGAAATCAAGACCACGATCTGGCTGGGCGTCAAACCCCAACGGGAGTAAAAGCGAAACCGAATCGGCGTGGCAGCCAGCAACGTGCCCAGATTGTTCCCCAGGCTGTAACCGAGGAACGAAACCAGTGCCACGCGTCGCAGCGGAAACGACCGACAAAATACCGCAGCGCCAGCAGGTCGTAGCTGATCAGCAAGCCGTAATTGAGCGCGATCAGAAACGCCGCAAAGAAGAGATACAGTGGCGGCACCCCCGTCAGCCCCGCCATGAACTCATCCCACGTGATGCTCTGCGCCTCATGGATCAGCAGGCGGATCGCCAGCACAAACAGCACGGCCGCAAGCACCGGCCCGGCGATCGCGCGAAGTTTTCGTTTTGGCAACGTGATCGCCGCGTGGAGGAAAGAATGGAGGATCCGGAAAAGACGTCGGACAGCGCGCTCTCATTGTCGAGCTACCGGCCGCGGTCGCAAGCCCCGCCGCAGAATCGCAGGGCTCCGTCGAGGTGGCTCGCAGCGGCAGACTTCCGGCGAGCACGGGCGTGGTCGCATTGCCCGTCTGGACACCGCCGCGACAGACGTGTTGCAATCATTCGGTCAGATGATCGACTCCCTGATAAAGACAGACGAGATGAAGCAAGGTGAAACACGAGTTGGTGGTACTGGGTGGCGGCCCGGCAGGTTACGTCGCAGCGATTCGTGCAGCCCAGCTTGGGATCGATGTCGCCTGCATCGACGAAAACCCTCGATTCGGCGGAACCTGCTTGCGGGTGGGCTGCATCCCCAGCAAGGCGCTGCTCGAATCGAGCCATCTTGTACGAGGAAGCCAACATCGATTTGGCGAGCATGGCATCACAGTCGCCGGCGTTGAGTTGGACCTCGATGTGATGATGGCACGCAAGGACAAGATCGTCGACACGCTTACCGGCGGCATCGACCTGCTGTTCAAGAAACGCGGCGTGACGCCCTATCGCGGTCGCGGAAGGTTTCTTGATGTCAATACGATCCAAGTCGATGGCGACGAACCGACGACGATCGAAGCCGATCAGGTTTTGATCTGCACCGGCAGTCGGCCGGCCCGACTTCGGCGGTGTGGAAGAGGACAACGACCGCATCGGCAACAGCACCACGGCGCTTTCGTTTCCCGACGTTCCCGGGCGGTTCGTGGTGATTGGGGGTGGCTACATCGGCATGGAACTCGGCAGCGTTTGGAATCGACTTGGCAGCGAAGTGATCGTGTCTGGAAGCCTTCGATCGGATCCTGCCCGGGATCGATGCCGAAATTGGCGCGCTGGCCCACCGCGCGTTCAAGAAGCAGGGAATCGAGATTCGCACCGGAAACGTTCGTCGAATCGGCCAAGCGCGACGGTGACAAGTGCGTCGTTAAAGTGAAAGACGCCGACCCGATCGAGTGTGACCGCGTCTTGCTGGCGACCGGGCGCGACTCCGGCAACCGATGATCTTGGGCTTGGAGTCGATCAACCTGGGAACGGACAAACGAGGCTTCCTGGCCGTCAATCAAGCACTTCGAAACATCCGTCGAGGGCGTCTACGCATGCGGCGACTGCATCGGCGGTGCGATGCTCGCGCACAAAGCGATGGAGGAGGGAATTGTCTGCGTCGAACGGATGGCGGGGATGAAGAGTCACATCAACTACGAGGCCATTCCCGCGATCGTCTACACCCATCCGGAAATCGCGACGGTCGGAGCAACCGAAGAGCAACTAAGTGAGGCGGGTACCGAGTACAAAAAGGGGGTCTGTCCTTACGGTGCCAACGGTCGGGCCCGAACACTCGGCGAGATCGAAGGACGGGTCAAGATTCTGGCCGACGCGGCAACCGATCGCGTGCTCGGCGTCCACATCATCGGCGCACGGGCCGGCGACATGATTGCCGAGGCCGCCACGGCGATGGAGTTCGGTGCCAGCAGTGAAGACATCGCCCGCACCTGTCATGCGCATCCAACGCTTTCCGAAACGGTGCACGAAGCGGCACTCGATGTGGAGAAGCGCGCCATTCACACGGTGTGATCGCTGCTCGACGTCGGCAATCAGCACTTCGCGTTTGCCGCCGCGTGGACCAGGAACGCGTCGCACCTGGAAGCCCGCTTGGGCAAAGCTCTCCCGCACCTGACGACTCACGCAGTAAGTCACCAGGCGACCATCGGCGTTGAGCAGGCTCGCATCTTTCGCAGGAAGTCAGGTTTCCACAGATCGGGATTCTCCGACGGAGCAAATGGATCAAAGTAGATGGCATCAACGGGTTCGCGCGTGCTTCGCAAAGTCACATCGTCTCGACGGCTCGCCGCAGCTCAGCCAGACCTTCTGGTTATCTGCGGCTCGCCAACGGTATCGGCCGGTGGGCACGGTCGGGCCCAGCGAATCGCGGAACCCAAGAAAGCGATCCACCAGCCGGGCTTGTCGCAGATACCGACCCAACTGCAACTGCGAGCAGGACATCTCGAGCCGAGCACGTTGCATTCCATCGTCTCGTATCGTAGCGGTGTCCCCGCTGTCGATGGCCGCGTCGAGCGTCATCAGCATGCCCAGTCCGGTGCCGAAGCCAATCTCCAGAACGGAAGTCGGATTGCCCCCCCTGTCAGACGGTCGACCACGCCACTGTTGCTCGAGATAGACGTGAGCGGTCTCGGCGGCAGCTCCGGAGGCACTGTGATAGGCCACCGGGGAATCGCGCAACAGATCAACGTTCGACTCTGGTCGTCGGTGACCTGGATCATCAACGTTGTGACCGTGGAATCGGGATCGTTTCGCGGTGCGGTGGCATGGGATGGCCTTGCGGTGGCGTGAATGATCGAGGTGAATGATGTCAGCGAAGCATAAAATTCGGCGAATGGATGGAAAAGGCGGGGATTAGATCTTCGCACGGGGATGTATCGGAACGCAGGGAGGATAAAGTATTCGGCGATAACGAGCCACAAAGGGCGTTGAAGGATCGCCCGAATTCGGCTCCGAATCGAGCCAGGCGTGCTTCGCATTCGCCGTGTTGCGTCGCAGCGAGTTGCGTCTTTTCCTGGTTGCGTGTCGGAAGAAGGTGAGCTTACGAATCTCAACCATCCGGTGACGACGATTTTCTTGAGACTCGTCGTTAAAACCCCTTCGCTCGCCTCGACCGTCTCCGTCTTGCCTCACACCTCTGGACATGACGACTCTTGTTGAATCGCGACACTGACCATGATGGTATCACGTCCGCGAACTCCGTTCGGGGTTTGCCCCGAGTCGAGCATCGGCCGAGGCGAGCGTGCCCGATCGGCACTCGGCTGAGCGGCTGCTCGAGGGAATCCATCGCGTTCGGGAGCAATTGCAGCAGGTCATCCGCGGCAAGGTCGACGTGATCGACTCGGTTCTGACCGCCATGTTGGCCGAAGGGAGCGTGCTGCTCGAGGACGTGCCGGGGGTTGGCAAGACGACACTCGCGAAATCGATCGCTGCGCTGATCGATCTGAAGTTCCAACGGGTGCAGTGCACGCCGGACCTGTTGCCCGCCGACATCCTTGGCAGTTCGATTTTTCAACCTGGCAAGGGAGTCTTTGAGTTTCGGCCGGGTCCGATCTTTTGTGACTTGTTGATTGCCGATGAGATCAACCGGGCCTCGCCTCGCACGCAAAGCGCGCTGCTGGAGGCGATGGCCGAAGGCCAAGTGACCGTCGATGGTCAGCGGCATGATCTGAAACAGCCGTTCATCGTGATCGCCACTCAGAACCCCAGTGGATTCGAAGGGACGTTCCCGCTCCCCGAATCACAACTCGATCGCTTCCTGCTGCGACTTTCGATGGAGTATCCGGACGTCGACAGCGAGATCGAAATGCTGCTGGACCAACCGACCGACGATCCCAACTTTCGGCTTGAGCCGGTGATGCACCGTGACGATCTGGTGCATCTGCAGCAGCTTGGTCCGAAAAGTGACCGTTGATCGAAAGGTGGCCGCGTACGTTGTCGATCTGGTGGGGGCGACGCGACGTGACAGCCGATCTGCGGATGGGATGTAGTCCGCGCGGATCGAAGATGTTGCTTCGAGCCGCGCAGGCCCGCGCCGTGCTTGCAAGGACGTCAATTCGTTGTGCCCGACGATGTTCAGGCTCTGGCGGCCCCGGTGATCAGTCATCGCATTACGCTACGCAACGCGTCGGCGTCGACGCATGGACGCGGCCAACATCATTGCCGAACTGGTCGGGCAGATCGAGGTCCCGGTGTGAGTGGTCAACGTTGGCGTCCCGAGCGTACCGCAAGTTCACAGGCAGTGGCTCGCTGGTCGCAATCCTTCGCAGCCTGCGTGCCATGGTCTGGCGATCTTTCGCCAGTCCCGTTCACGCTTTCCTTGTCGGTTCGTCGTTCGATGACGGGCGCTTCGGCGACGTTGCTGGTCATCGGCATCGTGACCCTGAACATCATCTGGGGTTACCCCTGGGTTGGCATGTTCTCGAGCCTGTCTGTCGCTGATGGTCGTCGGCTGGACCATCAACCGGATCATGCGTCCGCAAGCTCGGTTTCAATTTCGCCGCTCCGCGATCGGCGCCGGCGGGCCAACCGATTTCGATCGTCCTGCATGGCCGAAACCAGGGCAAGCTTCCTGCCATGGACTTGAAGGTCGCGATTTGCGACCGTCGCGATCCAGATCGCGACGGCGCAGGCTCTCAATCGCCAGATCGCAACGCACATGCCGAGTCCTCTCGCCCCCCAAGGAGCTTGACGATGATTGAATCGGGGCAACGGTTCAACCTGCCGTCCCGATCGCAATTGATCGTCGCGGCATTCACACGCTTGCCCGATGTGATCGGTCACCAGCTTCTTCCCATTTCATCTCTTTCGATCTTTCCTTCGACACCCGAGCCAGAACTCAAATTGCGATCACCCCTCGCCCATTGACTGGCGACGAAGACGCGGTTGCCCGGGAATGCTTGATGCATTTGGTGGCTGGTCTCACAAGCTCCTCTCCGGTGACGCTCTCGATTACACCGGCAGCCGTGAGTATCAGGTCGGAATGCCGGTGCGACGGTGGGACTTTACCTCCTGGGCACGTCTGGGACGTCCCATCGTTCGCGAGTTTCAATCACCGTCGATCCAACTGGTCACCTTGATCGTCGACACCTCCCGCGAGCACCGGCACCGGCGTCGGCCGAGACGCACAGGATCCGTTGCTTGAGCGAGTTCTCTCGCTTGCCGCAACAGCCGTCCTTCGCTGACCCAGCGATTGGTGCGAGTGCGACTCTGCCTCACCATGCGAAGCAACGGAGGGTCAAGCGGCATCGATGCCGATGCCGACTCCATCGGATTGCGAATCGATGCTGATCCGACTCGCGCGCCGCCTTCTCCGTCGAAACATCCGTTGCCGACACCCGCATGGCTGAAGTGATTGAACAAGTTGGACGATCGCCAACCATGATCCTGACCAGCCGCTCGGGTCTTTCGCTTTCAAATGGGTCGATGCCGGGGGTGACGATCCTGCGAGTCGATTTGCCGCACCAAGAAGGGGTCGACGTGAGCCGAGCAGAGATCACATCCACTGCCGAGCCGCAGTTACATTTTCGTGATTGACCTGGAATCATCCGCAGGCCGGACCTAGTCCTTGCAGCACGTCTCCAGGGCTGATCCTGGACTGCGATCAACTTGCTAACCCTCAACTTGCTAACCCTCAACACGCGCATCCCATTCCGCCTGCAATTCGCCAGCCGCCATGAAGCTACAAGCAACAGTCGTCCTGGGTTTGCTGCTGGGGTCGCAAATGCTGTTCGTTGCGTCGACCTTTCGGACCTGGTTCGCAATGATCGGGTCTTTCGCCCTGGCGGCCCTCTTGGTCACCCTGCGAGAGCGGCTGGCGGTTCCCGATGGTGAAGCGTCCGCCGCGGTCCCGCGTTGGCTTCGCTGGATTCTGCTGTGCTTGTTGTTTGCCACGATAGCGTTCTTCGTGGGGGTATGGAGAATTGGCAGCCAGGTTGGAAAGGACGTCAATCCAGTCTACGTAGCGGCCGACATCATCGCTCACTTCGCGCTGATCGTGTCGCTGACCGTTTGGGTAATGCGTCCGATTCGGGGACACCTCGCGATGCTCCCACTCGGTCTGATCGTGGTGCTGGTGTCCGTCGCAGCCGGCGGCGCCAGCGCGTCGCTCGCAGCACAAACGACCGTGGCTCTTGCCTCCTGCCTCGGCTTCACACTTGGCTCACAGATCATCTTCGGATCGG
Organism: Pirellulaceae bacterium; assembly: GCA_963767665.1. GTDB lineage: Bacteria > Planctomycetota > Planctomycetia > Pirellulales > Pirellulaceae > Rubripirellula. The sequence continues at coordinate 543,685 of CAVYFC010000019.1, read as the reverse complement.
CTCAAACGACGCGAGGTCGATCAGTCGGTGGCAACGGACTGTCCGAACGGACGTCTTGGTTGGCACCTGTTTTTTCATTGCTGACCCTATCGATCTTGATGATGGGCACCAGCGCCATCGCTAACGTCACGGATGTCATTCTCCCCGCCATCCAGAACCGACTTCAGGAACAACTGAAGGCATCGCTTGACTCGGTGGGCGACCAGAACGTGATTGGTGGCACACGCTACGTTCGAAGTGGCCGACTCGGCTCGATCCGTCGTCACATGCTGGGAAATCCGAGGGAAATCGCCTTGCAGGTCCATTGCCAGGTGCCACCGGGATACTTGCGTGGCAGCGTTTTTGACATTTATCGAGGCGGTCGATGGATGGACTCCGGAAGCGCTGAGCTATCGCGATTCGGATCGATGAGCGAAGCACGCGACCACAACGTCTTGCCGTCGGAGTCAGGAAGCATCGAACTGCAGGCGCAGGTCTCCAAACCGCTGCAGAGATTCCTCCTCGTTGAATCGCCGGCAACTCAGATTGTCCACCTGGAGGTCCACAACGATCCAATGAAGGGCCCCATGGTCTTCCTTCCCTTGTCGACTCATTGGTTGGAAGCCCGTAGTCGCGAGATCGCCGTCACCAAGCATGGAATCGTTCGACTCGGCGTCGACGTGACACGCCCCTACGTGGCTGGTGTCGGAACCTTGTTGTTGCGCGAAGCACTCTCTCCATCGAATCGCGACATCGTGCTGGACGTTTCCACTTCCGTGCTGCCGATAGCCAAGGAAACGGCCGAACGAATTTGTCAGTCGGCAACCACCGCCCCGGCCAAGGCTTCGGCCATCAGCCAGTATTTTCAGAAGGAGTACGGCTACACTCTGGCCAGCATCAACGCGCCCCGCGGCGTCGATCCACTGACTCATTTTCTTGAGGCGAAGCACGACGCTCACTGCGAGTTCTTTGCCTCCGCAACGGCGATCATGCTTCGCACGGTTGGCGTTCCCGCTCGCTACGTCACGGGTTACGTCACCGACGAATTGAGTGAAGAGCAAGCGGGACTTTGGCTGGCAAGAAACCAGGACGCGCATGCCTGGGTCGAAGCCTTCGACGATCAATCTGGACGATGGTTTCCAGTAGAATCGACGCCTGGACGCAAGTATCAGACGGTCGAACCCGACCAGGGCATCGAAGCCAACGATGACGACCGCGCGGGATTGCTCGATCGTGGCGACGACGAAGATGACTCCTGGTTCGGTCGCACGATCGGGTGGATCGCCTCCCTGCGGGCAACCGATACGCTGCTGCTGCTTTTTCGACTGACGCAGTGGCCCCTCTTTTTTGGTCTCCTTTTCGTTCTTTGGAGCCGCTATCTGAAGCCTTCCCGGAGGCTGGGGGATCCGGTCGACGTGCAGAGCAGGAAGATGCTTCGCCAGGCCGATCGTCGGGTCCGGAGATTTCGCTGGTCCGCGAACCTAGCGAAACGCTCTACCAATTTGCTGACCGTATCGATCAATTCGCGAGCACCGACGACGCCCCACGCAAACCGGAGGTGGCCGAGCGATTGTCCCGAGCCGCCGAGTGGTACCGAACCTATGCGAATGCGCGATACCAAGGATGTTTGCCGCAGCCAATCCGGTAGAAGATTCCTGTTGCGTGAAACTGGCAATTTGGGAACAATTCGCAACCCAGGTCCGTGAGGCGATCTGCGAAACCGAACGCAGAGCATCTTCTCGGCCAATCCAAACCAACCCCTTCGCTGCGTCAAAGTCGCGATTGGGCCTACAGAAAAACGGAGTTTGAAGTCATGCGTCGATTTTGCTTGTTAGCCGTCACCGTCAGCCTGTTCGCCGGGGCGAGCTTGCGGCCCGCCCATGCACAAAACGAACAGCTCGGCGGCGAAATGCAGCGGTTGCAGGGAACGTGGCGCGTCGTGGATCTGGTCGAAAACGGCCAGACGGTACCAGAAGATCAACTGCGTGCGTGGCTTCCCGGCGGCGGTATTGTGGACATCGTCGACAACACGCTGCTGTTCAAGTCGCCCGTCGACGGTCACAAGAGCACCAAGAGCTTCCGAATCGACGCCAGCAGCTATCCCAAGAAGATTGCAATCTTCGAGCTCGACCGCATGACGGGGCAAGGCATTTACGAACACGATGGCAGCCGGCTTGTGATCTGTGTCTCTCATCCGCCATCCGCCGTGCCAACCGACCTCAGTGCTCCAGCGGGATCGAATCGAAGCATGCTCGTGCTCGTTCCCTACAACGAATCGGATCCCGCATCCAACCAATTACAACTGGGACCTCCTCCCATCGTCACGCATCAGGTGTCGGCCTCCAAACCGACCCCTTACCCCACACCGCAACCGGCAGCCATTCCCCGACCAACTCCCCAGCCGACACCGGTTCCCGTGCCCAACCAGGCGGCTGCTGGCAAGATTCTTACCGACGAGCAGGTCAAGCAAATGTTGGTGGGAAAATGGCGGTTGGATGACGGTTCGGGACTGATCGACATCACGTTCGACCCCCGCGAGGTCTTCAGCAGCTATCGTTTCACACAGCCGATCCAAACCTTCAATCAGGTGTTTGTCCCAACGCCGGTTTCGTCGGGAACCTGGAATGTTCAGAGTGGAAGACTGTTCCTGAAAATCACCTCGTCATGGCGAGTCGATCTTGTCAACAGCACGATCACCTTCGCAGTTCGCTCGATCTCACCGACCGACGCCATCATCGAGGACAACCTCGGCCGGGTTTCCCGTGCCGTTCGGATTCCATAGTCGGTGGATGGGGCCTGCCCCCCCAAGTCACGTAGCCGAGTCTCTCCGAGACTCGTAAGAATCGCAGCAAAGCTGCGAACGTCCGTCTTGGAAAGGCGGACAGCAGGGCGACCCAATCAATCACAGCCCTGCGCGGCTCGACCATTTTCATCCTGGACCTGCGATCATCCTGAAGCCAAGACTTATCCTGGCACATTCTGCCAGGACAAGTCCTGGCCTACGACAAATCTGATAACGCTTCAAGCTTGAAGCGTTCGCAGGATGGCGTCGACGTTCTTCTTGGCGTCACCGAAGAGCATGAAGGTGTTTTCCTTGTAGAACAGCGGATTCTCAACACCTGCATAGCCTGTCGCCATCCCACGTTTCATCACCACGCAAGTCTTTGCGGTCCATACCTCGATCACAGGCATCCCTGCAATCGGGCTATTGGGATCCTCAAGTGCAGCGGGATTGACGATGTCGTTCGCTCCGATCACAAGCACCGCATCGGTTTCCGACATGTCCTCATTGATCTCGTCCATCTCCAGCACAATGTCATAGGGCACGTTCGCCTCGGCGAGCAAGACATTCATGTGACCTGGCAGTCGCCCCGCCACGGGATGGATCGCAAAACGCACAACCTTACCACGCTTGATCAGGATCTTGACCACCTCGGCCAATGAGTGCTGAGCCTGGGCCACTGCCATTCCATAACCAGGAACGATCACGATGCTCTGGGCCTCGTCAAGAAGTTCAACGGTATCGTCGATGCTAAATTCCTTGACCGTACCACTGACCTCGGCGGCAGCACCGCCTCCGCCGTTGCCAAAACCCCCGAGGATGACACTCAGAAAGCTGCGGTTCATCGCGGTGCACATGATGTACGACAGGATCGCTCCCGAGCTGCCTACCAACGCGCCGGTCACGATCAAAAGGTGATTCTTGAGCATGAAACCGGCGGCGGCTGCCGCCCAACCCGAGTAGGAGTTCAACATGGAAACCACGACGGGCATGTCGGCACCACCGATGGCCATGACCATGTGAACGCCAAACAGCCCGGCGATTCCGGTCATCAGTAACAGCGGGGTGAGTCCCGATAGCGAATCAACGCGGCAGTACCAGACACCAAGAGCGATGCAGACCGCCACGAGAAACAGATTGAGCAGATGGCGACCGGGAATCATGAGCGGACTGCCCGACATCGTGCCACGTAGCTTCATGAAGGCGATGATCGAGCCGGTGAAGGTGATGGCACCGATGAATACCCCAATGAAAATCTCAATCTGGTGGATCAGCAATTCTCCTGGCGGGACATCGATGCCGGGCTGGAGATGACTCGAAATCCCGACCAAGACTGCCGCCAAGCCAACGAAACTATGCAGCATCGCCACCAGTTCCGGCATCCCCGTCATCGGCACCCTGGCGGCGAGCACCGCCCCGACAACCACTGCGGGAACAATCGCCACCGTCATCAAGCCAAAGCCGCCAATCATCAAACCAAAGATCGTCGCGGCGATAGCCAGCAACATGCCAACGATGCCCAGGAAATTACCGCGACGAGCCGTCGACTGCTGAGACAGCCCCGCAAGACTAAGAATGAACAAGACGGCGGCAACGATGTAGGAAACCGTTGCCATCGACTCGTACGGCCCAAGCCGTTCGGTGGCCAAGAGGACGGGTAACACAGATGAAAGCTCAATTTCCAAAACAGGGATGTCCATGATTCGTAACGAGTACCCGACTACCTTCGGAACATTCTTCAGCATGCGATGCGTTACCAAAAATCCACCGGCAATGTTGATCGTGGCGACAAAAATCGCAATCGCCCCAAGGATGGCGGCCGCCCGATGGTCAACCCCCACCTGAAGCATGCCGCCGACGATGATGATTCCACTGATCGCGTTGGTGACACTCATCAAGGGAGTGTGAAGTGATGCCGACACATTCCAAATCACCTGCCATCCGACGATGCAGGCTAGAATGAAGACGGTTACGTCGGTGATAAAACCGCGATCGCGTGTCATGGCAATGCCCACCAACAACAGGGCTGCGATCGCCATCAAGACAAAATCGAATACACCAAAGCGTTTCTCGTCGACCGCCTTTGGCATCGCCGGTTCAATCAGTTGCTTGGCAGGTGCGACGGAGACCGCGACCGGTGGAGGCGGCCACGTGACCAAGCCATCCTTGACGACGGTCGCGCTGCGAATGACCACGTCGTCCATGTCGAAGTTGAATCCGTCAGCTCCCCCCATTTCATCGAGCAGATGATAGAGGTTGGTGCCGTAAAGCTGGCTTGATGTGTGCGCAAGTCGGCTTGCCAAATCGGCGTAGCCGATGACGAACACACCGTGGTGCTTGACGACTTCGTCGGGAACCGTGACCTCGCAATTCCCACCTTGCTCCGCCGCCAAATCGACCACGACACTTCCTGGTCGCATCGACTCGACCATTTCACGTGTGATCAACTTGGGCGCTGGCTTCCCAGGAATCAGCGCCGTCGTGATGATGATGTCCACCTCTTTGGCCTGGGCCGCGAACAGTGCCATCTCGGCATCGATGAACTCTTTGCTCATCGTCTTCGCATAACCTCCGGACGTGCCACCTTCCTCGCTTGACTTGAACTCAAGCATCAGGAATTCGGCCCCCATGCTCTTGACCTGATCGGCAACTTCAGGCCGGACATCAAAGGCGCGAACGATCGCGCCGAGACCGCGGGCCGTTCCAATCGCGGCGAGCCCGGCAACGCCCGCGCCGATCACCAACACCTTGGCAGGCGGAACCTTTCCCGCCGCGGTAATCTGTCCTGTGAAGAACCGACCGAACAATCCTGCCGCCTCCACAACCGCGCGATACCCGGCAATGTTGGCCATCGAGCTGAGCGCATCGAGCTTCTGAGCACGACTGATGCGGGGAACCGCTTCGATCGCCATCGCCGATGCTTTCTGGTCCGCGATCTTCTTCAGCAGGTCGCCATTTTGAGCCGGCGACAGGAAGGCAACCAGTGTCTGTCCGGCCCGCATCTGCTGCACCTCGTCCTCCTGCGGACTGCGAACCTTGAGCACGATATCGGAACCATGCCAGATTTCCGCTGCCGTCGCGACGACGGTACAACCGGCTTCCAAGTAGCGATCGTCATCAAAGCTGGCGGCTTCGCCTGCTCCGGACTCGACCAAGACTTCAAAGCCCAAGCTTGTCGATCAACCGGCGAGACGTCTCCGGAGTCGCTGCGACACGACACTCGCCTGGATAAATCTCCTTGGTGATGCCAACTTTCATTTGCGACCGCGGGCCTCCGTGGAAGTGGTGGAAGCGAAAATCGTACGCGAACGGAACGACTTCATCTACCTACCGGACCCGTTCGATCTGTAAAAAGCGCTCGCCTTTGGCTCGATTTCACACGCCCCGAGGGTGTGTCCGGTCGGCGAGCGGGTGCTCACTGGGGATGGTATCCTCTTGAGCCGGCAGTTCCTGAAGCTCGTTCAAACTTCCAAGTACCGCCCCGATCTACCTTTCACGGCACACCGGTCATGGCTTACGACGAGGCCATCGCACAAGTCCTTGAACTTGTGATCGGCTACGTCCTGAACCTTCCAACAAAATAGTTGGGAAAACCGAGGGGCTAAAAAGGCGCCTCATCATCGCCTGCTTCGGCAAAGGCGTCATTCGGCGAACTGACACGCTCGGTCATCGTGTCTTCACCACTCTTGAGTAGTTTGAACGACAATGCCTCGGCACTGAGAAAATACTTCGCCTCGCTAGCTTCATCACGCTGCCAGCGTCGACCATTGAGCCGGTAGGCCACCTCGACCTCGTCTCCCACACTCAGCTCATCGACAGACTCGCAAGAATCGCGCACAAATTCGATTGGAATGAAATTGGTGAAGCTCCCCTTGTCCTGCTCAAGCACCACCATCCGCTTGCGAAAGCCTTTGTTGCCAAAGGTTTTGGTTTCTTCAATTAAATGGACCACGCCACTAACTTTCGCGTCACTCATTCCCATTCTCTCATCAATCTGAACGACCAAACGGAGCTGGCTTCAAGAACATCCAACTCAAGGCTCAATTGTAGCGAAAGGAGGAAATCTGAAACCCACCCCAACCACATTTTGCCGAATCGCACGCAAACGGGCATCCAGGCCCCATTCGCGTCGAGAATTCCTAAGCAGAGAGAATCTCTTCTGGTGCGACACCTTTGCTAGGCCCCGTGTGTCACCCGAATCTGCCTTCGGTTCCAACGCTGGACGAGTCTCGCGCGGCTGGTGTCCAACAACACGGCGATGAAGATGATCGAGCTGAGAATCATCGGATAGAGATAGGGGTCGGCGTTGACGATCACCAGTCCATTCTCGACTGTCTGAAATAAAACCGCACCGAAGATTGAACCTGGTAGGACGTTTCCTCGGCCTCCAAACAGACTCGTGCCACCAAGGACCGCCGCCGCGATCGCCGAAAACTCTCGCTGCTGGCCGAAACTGGGCGAGACAGCCCCCGTCTGCGTCAAGGCAATCCAGCCGCTCAGCGCCGCGCAAAACCCGCAAATGACGTAGACCAGAAACAACAGGGCCTCCACCCGCACTCCGGCTTTGCGTGCCGCCTCTCGATCACTTCCAATCGCATGGATCTGCCGCCCCCAAACCGATTGGGTCAGAAACACATGGGCTACCAGTGCAACGCTCACCATGACCAGCACTGGCAGTGGGACGAAGGCAACGCTTGAGTGCGCCGAACTCCGTGACCGATTCTGGCATGTTCATCGCCCGAGTGTTGGTCAACCACAGGCCAAAGCCGCGGACCACAAACAGCATGCCCAAGGTAGCAATGAACGCGATCACCTTGAATTTGGTGACCATGACCCCGTTGATCGCACCGACGATCGCACCCACCCCAAGCGCCACGCCGAGCGCGAGCCAGATCGGTTGGTCTCCGGATATCATCTTTCCTGCGATCGCCACGGCGAGGAACATCACGCTCCCCACACTCAAGTCGACACCAGCAGTCAGCAGCACAAACGTCATCCCGACCGCGGCGACTCCAATCGCACTCGATTGAATCAGGATGTTGACGAGATTCTGTGGTTCAAGAAAACGATCGGAGAGACTCCCAAAGATTGCGAATACCATCAAGAACAACACCACCGGCGCTTGGCGAAGCAGCATCAACCATTTGCGTCTTCCCTTCACGCTTCATCTCCCGTTATCAAATTTGAGTGCAAAGCTGCATGCAAGATCCGTTCGCGATCGAATTCATCCCGATTCAGTTCGTCACGAATCTCTCCCTGGCTCATGACGACAATGCGATCACAGATTCCAATGAGCTCGTCAATCTCCGAAGAGATCACCAGCACGCCGGCACCGTCGGCTGCCAAACGGTCGATCAGCACATAAATCTCGTACTTGGCGCCCACGTCGATCCCTCGCGTGGGTTCATCCAGGATCAGGACCGATGGCTGATTCAAGAGCCATTTGCCAAGCACCACCTTTTGTTGGTTCCCACCACTCAACGTGACAACCGGCTGGCCTCGATCGACGCCACCCTTCAGGTTCACCGACTCACTGATCCCGCTTGTCGCCTCCCCCAGACGTGACCGACTTAGCAATCCACCAAATTTGGAGGCGAACTTTGGCGCAGCCACCACGCCGGCAGATTTGCGTCGATCGAATCGGCCAAGAACAGTCCGTCCTCGCGGCGACTTTCTGTTAGCAACGCCATCCCATCGGAGATCCGCGGGGGCACCGAGGCATGCACCATGGATCGCCCACCAAGATGGATCTCACCGCTGGCGACCTCATCGAGCCCAAACAGAATCCGGGCTAACTCAGTACGCCCGCTCCCCATCAGACCGGCGATCCCCAAGACCTCCCCCCGATGCAACGTCAAGTCAATCTCATGGACCACTCCCGGCTGAGTCACACCATTGACCACGAGCAATGGATCCCCCGTCGCTTTCCGAGTCGGCGTCGGAAAGAGTTGATCCACTTGTCGACCGACCATCAGTCGCACCATTCGATTCGTATTGAATTCTCCGATCTCTCCTTTGCCGACGACCTTGCCGTCTCGGAGGATGACCACTCGATCGCAGAGACGCTGGATATCGCCAAGTGCATGCGAGATATACACCATGGCTATCCCATCACAACGCAACGACTCGATCAGATCAAAGAGACGTTGGGCCTCCGTCTCACTGAGGGATGTGGTGGGTTCATCAAAGATGATCAACCGTGATCGATGATTGAGTGCCTTGGCAATCTCAACCAGTTGCCGCTCACCTGCCGAAAGATGATCCACGAGCATCGCTGGAGAGAGCGACAAGCCAACGCGATCAAGCAGAACTCTCGCCTGCCGGTAGGTCTGGCTTCGACTGATCCAGCCAAAACGCCCGGGAAAACCAGTCAGGAACAGGTTCTCGGCGATGCTCAGGTTCGGAAATAGATTCAACTCTTGGTGGATGAAAGCCACACCCGCTCGCTCCGCATCCCTGGGCGATCGCGGGCAGTGTTCCTCGCCAGCAAATCGGATCGATCCTGCGTCGGCGGGTACCACTCCGCCAAGGATGTTCATCAGCGTTGATTTACCAGCCCCGTTCTCTCCGATCAGCCCGAGGGTCTCGCCCGCAAACGCCTCCATGGAAACCTGATGAAGGACACCGACTCCAAAGTAAGACTTGTCGACATTCTCGATCTGCAGCAGCGGTGCGTTCATCCTCTCTCCAATCGGTTCCGCACGGTATCGAGCATTGCCGCGAGCAAGATCACGCCCCCTTTGGCCATCATGATCGTGAAATGCGAGAGATTCATCAGGTTCAGACTGTTGTCAATCAAAGTCAGAAGCAAAACGCCACCGAACGTCCAAAGCACACTGCCGCGTCCCCCGTAGAGGCTGGTACCACCGATCACCGCAGCGCCAATCACATCGAGCAAGTTATTTTCCCACTGGACCGGTGACCCTGTCTCCAACTGCGACGTGATCACGACCGAAGCGATCGCGGCATAGGCTCCACAGAGCACGTAGGCAATCAAGGTCACTCGCTCGACGTGGACACCAGAAACCCGAGCGGCAGCCGGATTGTGACCCAGGCTGCGCAGGTTCAATCCCAACAACGTGCGTTTCAACATGAATTGAGCGAGCAGACCGAAACACAGTGTCAAGGGAGCCGCAATCCATGGATTCTTGCCGAGCATCAAGAAGCTCGATGGTAAGTTGTAGATCGACTCACTACCGGTCATCCAAATGGCCATGCCGCTGACGAACATCATGGTCGTCAGCGTGACCATGAAGGGAGGCATCTTGAGCCAGGCGACGCAGCCACCATTGATCGCCCCCAAGAAAGCCCCCAAAGCGACCATCACGATCACAGCAACCGGAGTCGCCAGCGGACTTCCCGCAAGCCAGCCCTGATCATCGGTTACCAGCCAAGCCCCCATCACACTTGTCAGAGCGATGATCGACGTGACCGACAAGTCGATCCCAGCAGTCATCAAGACGATCGTTTGGCCAGTCGCCACCAACATCAACGGCAACATTGCATCGAGCACGTTGGCGGCGTTCTCCACCGACGCGAAACCAGGCGCCGCAAACGCCATCACGGCGCAGTAAGCGACGCACAGTAGAAAAGTCAGCGCACCGGACTGGATCAGATGACGAATCAAAGATGCTATCTCAAAGGTTCAGGCTGTGGAAACGAATAGGAAGGACCACAAAACGTCAACGAACCAACAAAGACGCGATTCACTTCACGTTGGCTCCCCAGGTTCGAGGTGCCAGCTCTGCCGCGTTGCCCTGATGAATCACAAAGCCAGGATCTTGAATCAACGGTTCGACTTCCTTCCCATCCATCAAATCAAGGAGTGCCTGTACCGTTTGCTCTGCCTCGAAGTAGACGTCTTGTACTCCGGTGGCGTCGAGATAACCTTCCTGCAGCATTTGATAGGCGGTCGCATCCCCATCAAATCCACCCAGAATCACGTGCCCTGGTTGGCCGATCTTGTGATACTTTCCCGCCGACTTGAGCGCCGAGACGATGGAGGGAAGCAAGAAGTCGGACGAAGTGAACAAGATGGAGATATCGGGATGAGCTTGTAACCCGTTGACGACTCCAGCCTGAGCCTTCTCCTGGTTCCATTCCGAAGGGACACGTGAGACGACCTCGATAAGGTCTTCGTGACCTGCAATTGCCGCGTCAAATCCATCACGGCGACCAATGGCGTTGATGTCACCCAAGTCCCCCATCACAATCATTGCTTTGTGCTGCGTGCCCGTCTTGCGAGCCTGCTCGATCAGGAACTCGGTCGTCTCCTTGGCGATGCGAAAATTGTCTGCTTGGATTGCTACCGACTTTGCGTCCGACTCACCGGCCGGACGATTGAATAAGACAATGGGAATCCCCGCATCGTTAGCGGCCCGAATCGCTGGAATGCATGACTTGGCATCCTTGGGGACCATGATGATGCCATCAACCTTGCGAGTGATGAAATTACGAACCTGCTGCAGCTGACGATTCGGATCCCCGTCGGCAATCGCCTCGAGCACCTCGATGTCACGTTCGGCAAGCTCTGCTTTGATCGCATCGAAGCCGGCAACCCAGTACTCCGTTTGCAACGTTTCAAATGCCACACCCACGGTCAACTTGCCATCATCCTTCGCTCCGTCGCTAGCGGAACGCGAACAACCCAACATTGACCATGACAAGGCCAAGCAGCTGATCCAAACCAGGCGAGAGAAATTCATGACCACTCCGAATTGAACGAATCGCGAAAGTACAAGTACAGGCAAATAGCTGAAACCAACAACGATTACTGAGGAACCTTCCCGCTGACGATCATGCGAGTCTGCTCCTTGACGCTCTCGGGCTCGAATAGACTCAACCAGTCGTCTCGAAAAATGCGTTGTTGCCCGTATCCCGCGATCAGTTTCGCACCGTCACTGAATGGAAACGGCGCCAGGCCGAAAGCAATGCCCAGTTCAACCTTGATGTGTCCATACATGAAGTCTTCGGCCGCCTCTCGGGGAACCCCGCGGCGGACTGCCTCCTCCAGCACCTCTCGCAGCGCTCTGACCAAAGCAATCCCGCACGTCTCTGCCATGGTTGGTTCCAGGATCGCCATCTGCTCCACCGTGATCCGATGACTACGCGTCACCGGACCGTAGAACTGTCGAGCCAGCGATTCGCCAAGCTCGTAGTGTTCCTCCGGCCCCTGCATCAGCGCGCAGACGATTGCCTGACGGGCATGCACACCGCCAAAAAAATCGTCCCGTTCGTCGGCCGTGGCAAAGTGATCAAAGACGTTCGGGTGACAGGGATGCGTCACGAAGTAGGAGATGTCTTCGCGGGCTGCCAAATCCCCCGCATGGGCTGCCGCTGGATCGAGCGTGATGACCAGCGTCCCTGGCTTGAGCTGCGGTATCACCGAATCGGAAATCTCACCAAGCAAGCGATCGGGTAGTGCGAGGATCACCACTTCCGCTTGTCCGAAGGCGTCCGACAGCTCCACGACCTTCATTCCTCGTTCAGCAATGCGCCGCTGTCCGTCGGCCCCGTTCTCAACGAGCAACAAGCGGTGCGGCGTCTCACACTTCAAGAGGTTGTCGGTCAAGCGACACCCCATTTTTCCTCCCGCCCCAAGAATCGCAATCTTCACCATCGTGTTCTCCAAAGTATTGGGTCGTTCGTAATCAATTGTCTGTGGTTGGAACTTCGAAAAATTAGAAGCTATCCGAAAAGGGGGTGGGTGCCTCCTGAAGTCGCCGAGCCTTGCAGCATCGTGCTCCAAACATCATCCTTGCCGACTTGCCCGCCTTTGAAAAAGAACTCGACGCCATCAAGCGAGTTGTCCGCAAAGGCGCGGCAAAGCGGAGAGCCTGGGGCAACGGGTGCGATCGCCTCCAAGGCGGACAGACCGAGCTCCCTAGCGATGTACCCTGACGTATCGCCGCCAGCGACACCGACTCGTTTCATCGGGTGCTGCTCAAGCAAGCGTCCAAGGATTTGCCCCAGTCGAGGTCCCAGGATGCGGCCACTGCGAAGTCGAATCTCAAGTTCTCCAAGTCCGTCCGCTTCGAAAGCCTGGCATGTCTCACGGACTCGAGGATCATCGGGACCTCGGCTGGAGTGAACGATCACATTGGCTCCCGATTGCAGTCGGGGAAGAGCTTGGTCGACGACCGCTCTCGATCTCGCCGGCAAAGTTCGCTGCGCGGCCAGTCTGGCGGTGTTGATCGCAACTCTCCTCGAAATCCAGATTGCACGGCCACAGCAATCTGACGATCGTTGACCGGCGAGCAGCTCCCTGTGATCACGAGCAATTGTGAAGTCGGCTGGAAATGTTGGCTTGGCCGCCGCCTGAGTCTGGAGCGAAGCCAACTGACCCGTTCGATCCCAATGAGCCGTCAACGCGTACTCGATACCCGATGAACCCAAGACAAACTGGGGCGACCCAGGCTCAGCCATTTTCGAGATCAGCTCTCCAATCGTGGCAAGCTGTTCCGGATAGAGCACATCGAACAGCAACGCGTCGGCCTTCGAACCGATTTTGCAATCCTGAGAATGCGGATCTGCGAGGCGGAGAACATCGTAAAGACCGATGTCGAGATCGGTTTGCGAGGCCAGATGCTTCCGCAAGTCGGCTTCCGCCATCGGCGTGATCGGATGCTGACTCATCGTCGGATGGCGATCCAATCGAAAGGGCTCGGTGTCGAGACCGCTTCGAGCAAACAAATTACCGAACACCTGGTAACGTCCAAGATTGGGCGCCCCGATCACCATCGGAATTTGCTGTCGGGCCAAAGACCTCGCGTCCCAACTCGAGAGCTTTACCAATGCTTCCGACCTGCGGGGATGAGTCGAAAGTCGAGCAGGTCTTGTAGTGAACGGTGTTCGCACCGGAGTCCCGCATCATCTCAAAAGCAGGTCGCAGGTGGGTCTCCATTTCCTCCGGTGACATCGTCCGTCCCCAGCCGGCAATTCCGTAAGCACGCAACGAATCGAACTGCGACAGCTGCCCGCTGGTCGGTGGATGCAAGAACAAAACGGTGCGCAGTCCCGACCACTGCAGAACCTCCATCACATCTGCCGACCCGGTGAAGTCATCGCCGTAGTAGGCCAACAAGAGACCGCTCATCGTCGTGCTCCGAATTTTGCCAGCGTCTGACGCAAGGCCTGATGATCGATGGCGTACTCCTCGAGCGGGACACCCAATGCCGCGGCTTCCCATGCCTGCTGGATGCCGCGAAGCCCTTCGGCCGGTCCACCTGGATGCGCCATGATGCCGCCGCCTGCGACGTAGATCAGGTCCTGCGTGCCGGTCCGACGAAGCGTTTCGGGAGCTTGCCCGCCCCACTGCCCCGAGGAGACGACCGGCATCGCCCAGTAACCTCCCCATAGAGGTTGCTCTGAGTGATTCGATCGAGCGAACCACCGATTCATCCGGCTCCCAAAATTTGTTGCTCAATCCGTTCACATGCAAGTGATCGACGCCGATCGCTCGCCATAATTTCTGATAGACGGCGAACTCCATGCCCAGCAATGGATGACGGGTGAACATGCCCCAGCCGTTGCGATGCCCATGAATCGGCAGCGAGCTGCATTGCCGCAACGCGCTCACTCCCGTCAAACCGACGTGGTTCAGGCTGACCATGACACAGGTTCCTCCGGCCTCGACCACGCAGTCGTGATGACGTCGCATCGCATCGAGCTCGTCGGTGATATTCACCGCATACATCAACTTGCGACCGGTCTTATCAGCAAGCTCATTGATCTCGCGCATCACGCAACGGACTCGCTCTCTGGAGAGGCGAGTGGGGCGGATCGGCCATCAACTCGTCGTCCTTGACGAAGTCGATCCCCGCCTCGCCAAGTTGACGGACCAGGGCAGCGGTCTGCTCGGGAGACAAGCCGACGCTTGGCTTGACGATGGTTCCGATGATCGGGCGCCCTTGGACTCCAGCGAGCTTGTCGGGTTCCCTCCACGCCAAACTGTGGGCCCTTGTATCGCTCTGAAAACTCAACAGGCAATTCCAGATCCAAGAGCTTGCAGCCCGAGTGATCCGAAAGCTCGTAGAGATTCCCGCAAACCGTTGCCATCAGTGTCGGCAGGTTGCAACCCGACATTCTCAAATGGAAACTCGATGGTGATCTCGGCCCGCTGGTAGCGAGATCGCGCCGCCACCGGCCGGCAGGCGGGATCCGGGGAGCGACGGAGCCGAGCACCGAATCGAGCCGAGAACACCTTGGTCACGCGAGCTCGGCGCGACGCTTGAGCTCCTCCGTTTCACCGGGAACCGGCAAGAACGTCCCCGAGCTCTGTTCCCCTGCCATCATCTCGGCCGCCTGCTCAAGAGGAAGCGGCGTTTCGATCAAGTACTTTGCGATAATTGGTTGCGAGGTCATGTTGGATCGCTCAGGGATGTTCGACGAATCGTTTGAGAGAGGAATCACTTGCCCACCTGCGGCGCTTTCGTAGGACGCGTCTACCAATCTCAGGGTTTGCAGATTGTCGGCGCCGGTGGTTTCTGCGACCGCCTCCCCTCGAAGTGATCCCAACAGGTTGCGATGGCAATCGACAATGCTGGCATGAATCAGCGCGTACGCTGGGTCTGCCCACGGGTAGGACTTCGGCGCGGACCTGCTCGCTGTCCGTGGAGCCTTGGCCGTAAACCGTGATTCGATGATCCACATCAAGCGACACGCCAGCCTTGGTTCCTTCCACCGCCACCATGGTTTGCGGGAAACGATCAAATTGCCAGCGGCTCGCGTAACTCATGTTGCAGACCAGAGTCAAACCACTCACGCATCTCCATCATCACCGTCGCCACATCCTCACCGGCGATGTCCCGTCGCATGCGACGCGTTTGACAGCGCACACTTGACGCCTCGCCGAACAGAAACCGCGCCACATCCAGAATGTGGGTTCCAATGTCGGTCAGAATGAAGTGGTCGAGCTCTTTCAGAAACGGTTGATTGTCGAAGACAGGAAAACTATTCGCATAATCGATCCTGGCTCGCACAAGCTCACCCAACTGGCCAGAATCGAGAATCTGCTTGAGCCTGCGAGGGGTGCCTGCCATCGCCAGTTTTCGTGAACCAAAAGTTGCACATCGGCTCGGGCGGCTTCCTCAACCATCTGACGAGCCAGCAGCAGGCTGGAAGCCATCGGCTTCTGACAAATGGCAGACAGACCTCGGGTCATTGCGAGCGACGCGAATTTCGGATGGGAGTCAACATCCGTGACGATGTCGACGAAATCCAGCGACTCGCGCGACAACATCTCTTCTACATCCGAATAGACAGCGGGAACGCCGAATCGCTCGGCAAGTGATTCGGCCTTTGACTTCGTACGATTGCACAGCGCCACACAGCGTGCACCGCGCAGCTCTTGCCAGGCAGCCAACTGGAACTGCGACCAGAATCCGGTACCAATCAGGGCAAATCGCAACTCATCCATCTTCAATTCTCACACGCGATCGATGTGACCATGTGGGGCTTGAGTCCTAGGGTCCGCACCTCACCCGATGGCATCTCGAGTTCGACCGATCGTTCATGATCACTCATACTCGCCACCAGGATGCTTGACCTTCGCTGATCCCGAACGAGACCCAAAGCAGCAAGCTCCAGTGGATGGCTAACCGTTGCGGGGGCACATGCATCCGATCGCAGCACCTCGCTGATCAAATCGCCGACCGGATACGACTGACCATCTCGACTCATGACGCCGCGAGGGCCTGCCGTTTCATACCAGGTGAGACTGGCGACCTGCGGGCTGGTTGCAAGCTGGGCAAGCGAACCAAGCGTCCAGGCGGCCGCAAAGTGACTCGCCTGTCTCGGATCGGTCTCGGGCTCGACCGACCCCTGGTCCGCGGTGTCAGACGTCGCGTTGGGATTGAATCGCGGGCGAAGTGTGATCGGTGAGATCACGATTGGCTTGCCAAAGAACGTGACCGCCGAATCGACGGTCGCGCGCTGACCCTGCCAGGTTTCGCACAGAGATAGTTCGTCGAAGGCATGAACCTGGGGATTGATCGAATAGCAGACGAGCGACTCATGCGGCAGCTCGGGCCGACTCCGATTCAATTCTGCAAAGTAGGCATTGGTTCCGTAGGCAACTGGCATCCTCAACCGGTCGAGCGCACGGTGGCGCTCGCAAGCTTCGATGAGCCACTTTGGCGTCGTCTTCTCGGTGCGATCAAAAACCAAAAGGCGAGCCAATTCTGAGGAATGCTCCGCAAGCCATCCAATGCAATCGCTCAGACGTTCCCCGCCCGCATGTTCGACAAGCAGTGCGACCTCAAGCCTCGTGCCTGCCTGCTTCGCCTGCTCAAGCCCAGCGGCGGCAAGGCTCTTCCAAGCCGGCAAGGCCAAATCAAGGTCAAGGCGAAGATGATCGATGCGCATGGCGGCCAAGCGTTTCATCACGCTCGCTTCCACGACCGAATCGCAGGTCGCAATCGATAATCCCATCGCCGGTCGCGACTGGGCCTGCGACCAATCGACCCGAACGCGCATCATCGATGCCGCGGTCGACGCTGCGATCACTGGTGCAGAACAGGGCTCTTGGGACGAGACTCGGACGGTGACCTGATGGTTGACGGCCGATCGAGCCGGCATGACCACTGGAAATGGAAGTTCCAGCGGTGTGCTGTAGGTCTTGAACGAGGCATCAGTCCAATTCCGCTGATCTTCCATCTCGAAGATCTCTCCTTCGAATTCCACCGTAGCCTCCACCCCGGGCAGGACCGTATGCGAGATGGCAGATAGGTTTCTGAACGGCTGGTGAGGCGAGATCCACTTCGGAAACACTCCTTCGGTGATCGTTCCATCCGCATGCTGCACACGACAAGATTCACCCGCGCAAGCTTCAATGGGATGAAGCACACATAGGCCGATTCGATTCTTCAAAAGCTCGCCCGAGGCTTCCCCTGCGAACCGATAGTTGATCTGGCCGGCGGTGGTCCCGATCAACTCACCTCGCCAATGAAAGGGAAAGGCAATGCATTCAGCTCGATATCCGATGCGAAAGTGATCGGGACCTCGGTCCAGCTCAAAGTCGGAGACTTGAAAATCCATCGTGTCCCAGTCACGGTTACGAATGGCAGGGAAGATTCCCCGCACGACCTCGCGACAGCGGCCGTCTCCGTCGTGGAACACCACATGTCGTAGGAATGCGAGTCTCGGACAAAACCGCATCGACAAAGCACCGGCACGAAGTTCGACAAGACTGGCCATCGTTCGTCACGTCACCTCGATCAGGACCACTTGGACGCAAGCAAGTACTGCTTCCCGAATTCAAGGTGTTGCGTGACGAGCTTGACCGCGTCCCCTTGCCTCCCATTTTCGATCGCCTCGAGAATCCGTTCATGCTCGTCGACAGCATCTGCCAGTCTTCCCGGAGCCTGCGACATCACCTCAAAGATCACGCGATGCATTCGCGAGCGATGCTGTGAAAGGCAGTCGTTGATCGCATGATTGTCGAGCACCCGGCAAAGCAACAAATGGAACTCTGCGTCGAGCTCACACAACCTGGCGACCGAGTGTTTGTCCGCTGCGGTTCGTTGCTGCTGGAGGTTGCGGTGAAGTCCCTTTGCCTGATGATCGAGCAGTCGACCCGTGATCGATTGCACCACAAACGACTCAAGGGCCTTGCGCAATTCGAATTGGTCCGCGACCTCCTTGATCGATAATTGGCGAACGACAATTCCCTGCTGAGGGGCTACCGAAACAAAGCCCTCCTGCTCAAGCCGCTCCAACGCCGCTTTGATCGGCGTCTTGCTCATCCCGAGCATGTCGGACAATTTTCGCTCCGACAAGAAGGAGCCGGGAGGGAGAGCTGATTCTTGGATCTGGCGTTTGATCTCGTCGTAAGCCCTGTCCTTGAGCAGCGATCGAGGTGACTTGGTGATCGAGTGGACCATCTTGGTTTCCTGGAGGCGTACCTGGCCGAGAGCGCGTCGAGCGGCAGAAGCAAAGGGTCGGATCAAGCCTCACAAGGCCGTTTCACTAGAGTATAACTGAGATCTCAGTTGTCATGCAACTCATCCCACGACATCACGCCTCGCTTGCCTCCACAGGTTCGCTCCATGATTCTCGCCATGCCCTCCATCAAATCACGCACTGCTGCTGGCCCCTGCTGGAGACGTGCAAGTTGGCTTGGTTGCCTTCTGCTGGCACTGCTGTGCTCGATTCAGGACGTCCCAGCCCAAGACGTCCCAGCCCAGAACCTCACAGCCCAGCCCATCGCGCAAGCCGAGTCAGGGCCGCAGCGATCGACACCAACCTCGACCATGCCGACGATTCGTTTGCATCCTGACAATCCGCGCTGGTTTCAGTGGCGAGGCAAGACGACCGCGTTGATCACGTCTGCTGAACATTATGGCGCGGTGTTGAATGAAGCATTTGACTTTCGCCGCTACCTGGCGGCGCAACATGAACAGGGAATGAACTACACGCGGATCTTCAGTGGCAGCTACGTGGAACCTCAAGGTGCTTTTGGCATCACGCACAATACTCTGGCGCCCGCCAGCGGACAGTTTCTCGCGCCGTGGGCGCGAAGCGACGAACCGGGTTACCCCGGTGGTGGGAACAAGTTTGACTTGGAAACGTTCAGTCCTGCCTATTTGGCCAGGCTCAAGGGCTTCCTCGCCGAGGCAGATCGTCAGGGGATCGTGGTCGAACTGACGTTGTTCTGCTCGACCTACTCCGACAAGCAATGGGCGGTCCACCCACTCAATCCGAACAACAACATCCAGGGCTACGAGGTACCGGACTGGAAAAAGCTCAACACGCTCCAAACGCCCGCTCCCATCCTGCGTGTACAGCACAACTTGACCCGTTGGCTGGTCCGCGAACTGAATGAGTTTGACAATCTGTTCTTCGAAATTCAGAACGAACCTTGGGCCGACAATCATACGATGGGAGACTTCATCAACCCGTATCTCGCCGATACGAAGAACTGGGTCAACTCCGTTGAAGTCACCTCGGAGGACGCGATCGCTTGGCAAGGCGACATCGCCAAGACGATTGCCGAGGCCGAACGAGACCTTCCCAAGAGACACCTAATCGGCCAGAACGTTGCCAATTTTCAGCTTGCCCTCCGCGACGCCGACCTGGTGCACGAGGCATCCATCGTCAATTTCCACTATGCCTACCCGCAAGCCGTTGATTGGAATCGCGGTCTGGGACGGGCAATCGGCTATGACGAGACAGGCTTTGCCGGACGGGAGGACGCCACGTATCGCCGTCAGGCATGGAATTTCGTGCTCAGCGGAGGCGCCCTGTTCAATTCGCTCGACTATTCGTTCAGCGTTGGTCATGAGGAAGGAGACGATCAGAGTAACGAGGCGCCAGGTGGCGGAAGCAAACAACTCCGTGCGGAGCTGCGCATCCTGAGTGATTTCATTCACGGCTTTGCGCTACATCGCCTGGAACCGGACGCCACAACCGTGGTCCACGGATCGGGTGTTTTGACTCGTTGCCTGAGCGAACCGGGCCAGCAGTACGCGATCTACCTGCAGGGACGCAGTCCCGCGAAATTGATTCTTGCTTTGCCTCCCGGCGCTTACACTTACCAGTGGACCGATGTGCAAACGGGGGAAACAACGGCAGCTGAGATGATCACGGCGGGTTCGGAAACGATTGAGCTTGCCGCCCCTGCGTTCGAAGATGGTATCGCCATTTCTCTTCATAGGAAAACGAGTCCTTCGCCCTAAAGCCTCGCTTCGCTACATTCTTGTCAACTGTGTTTGAACAGGCCCAGAAAGAGGATCAAGCTAGCGATGCGCATTGTGATCTGCTATCCCGGTCGAGCCGCGGCATCTGGCCGCAATCCAAGCGGCGGCGCCCGATGCCGAGATCGTGAATGCCGGTCAGGAGCGTGTGGACGAACTGCTTCCCAGCGCCGACATCTTCATCGGGCACGCCAAGGTCCCGGTCGATTGGGACCGCGTCCTCCAAGCGGGCAAGCTACGTTGGATTCAATCGTCGGCGGCGGGATTGGATCACTGTCTGGTCCCCGGAGTGATTGACTCGGACATTCTGGTCAGCAGTGCTTCAGGCCTGTTCGCACCTCAGGTTGCTGAACAGACCTTTGCCCTATTGTTTGGTCTGTTACGACAGTTACCTCGATTCTTTCGTGCCGAGGCATCGCGAGATTTCATCCGGCTGCCGACCGATGATCTGCGCGGCAAGACGATCGGAATCGTCGGAATGGGGGGCAACGGCCGAATGCTGGCGAAGATGCTCGCACCTTGGGACGTTCGCATGGTGGCAACGGACTACTTTCCAGTTGATCCACCACCCCAGGTCGAAGAGTTGCTACCAGAGGATCGATTGGATGATCTGTTGGGGGTCAGTGACATTGTGATTTTGACGCTTCCCCTGAATGAGCAAACGGAAGGGCTGTTTGATCAGGATCGGTTCGCCAAGATGCGCCGTGGCAGTTACCTGGTCAACGTGGCTCGTGGTGGCGTGGTTAGCGAGATGGCACTGGTCGACGCGCTGACATCGGGCAAACTTGCCGGAGCGGGGTTGGATGTGACCGAGGTCGAACCGCTCTCACCAGTGAGTCTCTTGTGGGACGATCCGAGGGTGATCATCACACCACATGTTGGGGCTCAATCCGCCCGACGCATTGATGACACCACCGAGTTGGCCTGTTTCAATCTACGGCGTTTCCTCGCGGGCGAAGCGCCGATGAATCGCGTGGACAAAAAGCTGGGCTTCCCCCATCCGTCGGTGGTCTGGCGGCGAGAAACCTAGCTTGTTTGTCATTTGACTATCGCCAATGCTCGCGGGGCTGGGCGACTCCCATCACCTGGGACCCAACCTTTTGGTAACGAAATCTGTGACCTGGGAGACTTTGTGACGCAGGAGAAAAGCAGTAGCAATCGCACCGCCACTCGATGCGATGCCGTGCTCTGGAATCAGGACCGGGCCTTGGGGCCCATTCGCCTACCAATCAGCCGAGCCGAAGAGTTCGTTGCCGATTTCAACCGTATCTACAAAGGGCTTGGCATCGTCCTGAATGCGGTGGAGCAGTCGCTGCAAAAAAAATCCCCAGCAACTCGAAAGTTGCCGGGGATTCTGATTTGCGTGACCAGGTCACTTGATTGACTTGTCGATCGAAAGGAAACGAATCGCGTGCGAAGGTACGATTTTCGTCACGTGCTAGATTGTTTGAATCTTGTTTCCTTGGTTCATCGCCGATCACAGGCCTTTGACTGGTTCGCTGTCTTAACCGGATTACATTCCGCAGCCGCAGCTGGGTTCGCAACCGCAAGTCGGTTCGCAAGCAGCTTCGCATCCGCAAGCTGGCTCGCAAGCACTTGCACAGCCGCTATCGCAACCGCAATTGTGCTTCTTGAACAAGCGAGAGAACAAGCCCTTGACGCCGCAGGATGACGTGCCACAGCAAGGATCTGCAACTTCGCAACCGCAAGTTGGTGCACAAGGAGCTTCGCAACCGCAAGCGGGTCCGCAGGAAGCTTCGCAACCGCATGCTGGTTCGCAGCAGCCGGTGTCGCAGCCGACGGTGTGCCGCGAGAACAAGCGACTGAAGAGTCCGCACTTCTTCTTGGCACAAGGATCGCAGCAGGTATCGACGGCTTCACAGCCACAGGAAGGAGCACAAGGTGCTTCACAGCCGCAGGTGGGAGCACAAGGTGCTTCACATCCGCATGCTGGTTCAACGTCACAACAGGTGTCACATCCACCCTTGTTACACAACTTGTCAAACAGGCCAAACGCGCTAGCGTTAGCCGAGCTCGCTGCAACCATTGCGACTGCCAACAGAGCTGGAACGATTACACGACGCATCGTGAGATCTCCATGGAATTAGGTTTCTGGGAAGGTTTTTGCCACGCCTGAGCCGCAACACGTCCGAGCGGCCAAAGACCAGCTCCAAGCCGTGGCTCGTTCCGATCACAAACGAAACCTAGGAGGTTTCGCAGGTCGACCGGCGTGTGGCGGCGCGAGCGGCACAGCACCTGAATGTCAGGTGTTCACAAACAGCTATCGTCGAACCGACCTTTCCGAATGCGGAGATACCATAAAATTTGCCGCTCAACCTTTCCGCCGCTGGTTGTTCTTGACGCTTATCACGTGGGTGAGGATCGTTTCGATTGTGAGACACACGCCTCGGATGCGATTGACCGTTCCGCAGCAGGCGTGAAGGAAGGGCAGGCGATTTTTTTGAATCGTGTTGTCCTGGGACCGACTCGCCGGCAGCCGAGGCTACCCAAGCATGGTGCCCGACTGTTCGTGACCAAAGCTGTGCACTAGCCATGTTTGCAGGGGCGGCGATTGCCGACGAACACGTCGCCCTTGAAAATGCTCTAATGCCCACAGGTCGGAGGCGAGTCAAGTCTCAATCGAAACCCCTTCCCATTCACTCCCAAGGATCCGCTGAGATGTCCAACCCTTCGATTCTTTGTGGAATCGACTTCACTTCCGCAAGCGAAGAGGCCTTGCGAGTCGCGGTCGAGGAAACCAAACGCCGCGGTGGGATCCTGGACTTGATCCACGTCTGGTACCCCATCGATCCGATCCCGGTGGATATGTCTGGAGTTGGGTTACCAATCTACGATGCTGAGCTGCCGGCCGAATTGAGAAGCCAGCTTGACCGGATCGAGGTTGCCTTGCCGCCCGAGCAAGTCCGCAGACACTTGGAGTTTGGACCTGCCGCCGATCAAATCGTTCAAAAAGCGGAAGAGCTAGGGAGTGAATTGCTTGTGGTCGGCACCCACTCACGGGGAGCGATCATGCGTTGGTTCGTGGGAAGCGTGGCAACGGATCTATTGAGAATCGGCGCCTTGCCCGATCCTCGTGTGCCGAGCACCCCACCCGCCTGAGTCCGATTCAAGCCAGGGCACTGATTCTTCCAATGCCACCTCTTGAGCCTCGCTTCTGGGGAATCACGGATATTCGGTCACCGGGAGGAAGATGAAGCCCGAGTCCCCTAATCCGTATGCTCCGCCAAGTCCGGTCGCGCCGGAAGAGGAAGTGCGCTTAGGCATTGCCGCTTCGGTTGAGCAACTGGGGTCGGTTTCGTTTGCCGGATGCGTGAGCCCTCGCGAGCTTGATGAGTACCTTCGAGCCGACGGACATGTGGGCTGTGCGAGATTGATGATTCTTGTCATCGGCTTTGGAGGAATTTTCTCGGTCCTTCCCATTCTCGGGATTCCCTTTCTCGCCATTTCGGCCGGTGCGATGGGACTCCTGGGGATCGCCGTGACCGTTTCGACACTGCCCTATCGCCGCCTGATGTTCATCAACGCGAATCCCGATTGGGGAGAATTGATTCGCGGCTCGCTCCAGGCCGATGGAATCCATCTCAGTCGAGAACACAGCTCCACTTACTACCATTGGAATTGGTACGGGGAAGCGATTACAGGCGAGAACGTGATCGCCTTGCTACCGGCAACACAAACCGCATCCCCGCTGCTGATCACGCGAGAGATGCTTGACGGGCCGGACGAGTGGGACCGGTTGAAGCAAGTCACCCGGGCGTTCCGTTCAACTGCCAGTGTGGGCGAAACGGAAGACCTACGGCGGGATGAAAACCTCCGCATCCTGAAAGCGAACGAGCGAGGCTGGAGATTCACGCCTCCCGCCGATGCGATTCCTTTCGAAGGCATTGTCTGGAGTGACGACTATGAACGGTTGCCCCGACAGTACCGACAACGCCACCGACCGATACGAACCCACCTGGTGATATACGGTCTGGTTGCCTTCGCCGGTTTGATTCTGGCGGGTTGCTCCGGCGTGCTTTTTCGCCAGGTCGCGATCCTGCCCGTGCTTGTCGCCATCTATGTCATTGCCGCGATCGGGCTGGGACGACGTCGCCACCGAGGCTCTGGCGATGTGATTTTCTATTTACGCGGTTATGCCCTCGATTCCTCGATCGTCACCGACTTTGGCTTGGCCGTCAGCGATACCGAATGGGCGGGGTTATCAATGGTCGCCGACGAAGACCAGCACGTGGTCCTGCGCCGTTGCAGCATCCACAACTTCATCGTGATCCGACAAGACATGCTGGCCGACGAGGCAACCTGGATTCAGTTTCGAGAGCTGCTCCGCAAGAAAATTGCCTGCACAACGACGCGATCGGCGTGATCTCGAAAAACCTCGCAAGACCTGTGTGATCTTGCAGTCGCGTCAGATGTCGGAGCCTCGGGGAGGCTGTGATTCATCGCTTGCCCTGCCGTGGGTCCGCATTTCCAAGGCGGATAATCGTAGCTTTGCTGCATTGATGACGAGTCTCGGAGAGACTCGCCTAGGGTAGGGGGTTGCAAGTCGGAACAGTCACAGGCTCGGACTGTTATCCTTTGCTGGGGGTCAACTCAGTCTCCTCGCAGAACCCGATGGTTCTCCGAATCAGCCACGAAGTAACCTCTCTGATCCGAGAAAGCGATGCCGTGAGGTCGCTTCAACACGATGGGATGGGTCGGTGAGTTTCTCGCCGAGAATCGTCTCCACGGACTTTGCCTGCAGATCGATACGCCGCACCGCATGATTCTCGGTATCGACAATCAACAGTCGGCCCTGTCCGTCCAAGACCAAGCCCTTTGGTCCATTGAAGGTTGCGGCCAGTGGCTCGCCACCATCCCCGCTGTAACCTTTGGCTCCCGTCCCGGCAACGTGGTGGATCGTGTTCGCCTTGCGATCGATTCGCCAGATGCTGTTTCCCTCTCGGAGGGCAATCCAGATGGAGTCAGTATCCACTGCCAGCGAGCGGGGTCCAAACAGGGGCGACGACGTCGCGTCGGCTCCATCGGTCGGCAGCTTGCGTTCACCAGTACCACTGATTGTGGCAACCACTCCCGTCTCAAGATCAATACGACGCAAGCGATGATTGACTGTGTCGGCAACCAACAGCCCGCCCTCACCGTCCAGCACCACACTATGCGGTTGACGGAATCGAACCTCGCTCCCTTTGCCACCATCGCCGGCGAAGCCTTCGGTCCCGTCACCGGCGATCGTCGTCACCACCTTTGTCTTCGCATCAATCCTTCGGATCACGTGGTTGCGAGTATCGGCCACATAGAGATTCCCTTTCTCGTCGGCCCGAACTTCGTGCGGCCAATTGAACTTTGCATGCGGTGCCAATCCATCGTCACCGTCATAGCCCTTGACGCCGCTCCCGCCGACGCGAGTCAAATCTCCACCGTCCGTCGTCCCTTGATAGATGCAGTGGTCGTCAACCGAGGTGATCCAGATTCGATTCCCCTGAATCTCGATTCCAAAGGGATTTCCAAGATCGAGCAGCTTTGGCGCCCCTTGAGGCTCATGATCGGGGTAGGGCTGCGTGCGCTGCGATGGGTTACCGGTCCCGGCAAACAACGCTTTGGACTCCCACGACGATTGTGCCATCGAGATCGCCCCGCCGCATCCCACCATCAACTGCGCAACAAAAAAGCCTACACACAAGAATGCTCCAACTCAGCAGGAAACGTAATCGATCGCTGCCATCAAGTTTGAGCCGGCCGCGATAGAAACTCAATCCCTGCGACGCGACGGCTTATCGGTACAAAACCGAAAAGATACCTAGAAGGACGACGACAGCGGGATCGCTCGGTCTTCATGCGGACCGGGACTCCCATGTTGATGGTCACCGCGTCCGCGAAATCCTGCATGATATCTTGACGGCAAAGCAACTCGTCGACGACATCAGCAGCCCACTGTGTTCCTCGCCCCTGGAGGAAGATCTTGGTGACTTTTTCGATCGGCATCCCTCGCCGGTAGGGACGGTCGCTCGTCATCGCGTCGAACGCATCGGCGACAGCCATGACTTGAGCATCTCGAGGAATCAAGTCTCCGGCAAGACCATCGGGGTATCCCGTTCCATCCCAGGCTTCATGATGATGACGTACCGCAGGCAGAATTTTTCGAAAAGGTCGAATGCCCCTCAGAATCTCGTAGCCAAGAACTGGGTGCTGCTTGATCTGCTCGAACTCTTCATCGGTGAGTTTGCCCGGTTTCCGAAGCACCGAATCCTCGACGCCGATCTTGCCGATATCATGCAGAATCCCCGCCATGCGAATCCGATTGACACCCTCGTCGTCGTATCCAAGGCGGCGAGCCAAGTTCACCGCCAGGTCAGCCACGCGCGAACTGTGACCGCAAGTGTAGGTGTCTTTCGCATCCAATGCCGATACCAACGACTGGATCGTTCCCTCGAACATCTGCTGGATTTCTTGATACTGTCGCTGATTGATCAAGTGAGCTCCGAGCATCATCGAGGTTGACTTCATCAAGTCAGCTTCAATCGTTCCAAACTCCTCAGCCTCCAGCGATCGGATCGCGATCATCCGCCCAAGACATTTCGCGTGGCGTTCAATGGGAACGACCACCGCACGAACCGCTGCCGGCGCACCCGGATTGGGGTGATTCCAAATCGCAGCTCGAATACCGAGGCCCGAATCGCCGCGAGATTGCTCAACCATCTCCAGTGCATGAGATGCGATTCGACGGAGCCAATCCACATCACATCGCTGTCCAGACTGCAAGAACTGGCCTTCGAACTGAAAGTCTTCGTCCGCATCCAGGTCGATTGCGATGACGTTGGCGTCGATGCAAAGCTCCAATTCATCCAGGAGAGATCTGCAAATCTGATCGCAGTCCTCGCCAAGCTTCAATCGGTCGCTCAGCTGGTGTATCAGCGAGAGCTCTTCAAATTTGCTCGCCAGCGCCAGCGTCAGCCGATCGATCTCTTCCTCCGGTTCCTGATGGCTACGATCGAATGTCGAAAAGGCTCGATCTGGTAAGGCGTCAGCGCCGTTGACTAGGAAACCAGGCATGACAACGGTGGCTTGACCCAACACGAACTCAGCGGAAGGCTCTGGCCGGACGTCGCTCGTGGTCATGGAACTGCAGTCAATTTGAGAAGCGTGCGTAAATGACGGTGAGGAAGCCTAGCTCGCTCGCTCCGCACCGGCAGCGATGCCGCGACGTCGAATGGGACGAACACAGGCCGGTCCCACAGACCAATCCCGTTCTGAGTCCTGTGACGGTTCTGACCGCCCGAATCCCTCCCCACGCAGCCGTCCGTCAGTCCGTCAGTCCGTCAATCCGCCCGGTAGTCCGTCAATCCGCCCGGTAGTTCGGTAGTTCGGTAGTTCGGTAGTTCGGTAGTCCGGGAGTCCGGCACGCCGCCCCAATCGCGGCAGCAGATGCCTTGCTGTAGTTGTCACCACAACGCTGGCAACCCGTCTCCCTGAGTGGCTCGCGTCCTTCTATCATGTCGCCAGTCTTCAAGACGGATCGCGGAATCGCCTCGATTCGTCTCTCTCCACGCAAATTCCCCAATCCGATTTGATCCGATGACAGAAATGCGAACAGAAAGGGACTCGATGGGTACTGTCGAAGTCCCTGCCGATGCCTATTACGGAGCACAGACTCAACGCGCCGTCGACAATTTTCCGATCAGCGGTTGGCGAATGCCGGCCAGCATGATCTCGGCGATGGGGCTGGTGAAATACGCCTGTGGGGTCGCCAACCGAGATCTTGGCAAGCTGACCAGTTCTGGCAAAAACCCCCTCAACGAGGGCCAAGTGCAGACGATGCTACGCGCGGCGATCGAGGTTGCCGAAGGTGCGATGGCCGATCAATTTCCCGTCGATGTGTTTCAGACTGGGAGCGGCACCAGCAGCAACATGAACCTCAATGAGGTGATCAGCAATCGTGCGACCGAACTGGCCGGTGGCGATCGCATGTCGGCTGAAAAACTGATTCACCCCAATGATCACGTCAACATGGGGCAGAGCACCAATGATACGTTTCCGACCGCGATTCACGTTGCCACGGCGGTCGAGATCGAAAAATCAACTGATCCCAGCCTTGAGGCGACTGCACGATGAGCTGGCAAAGAAATCGAAGGAGTGGGACAAGATCATCAAGATTGGTCGCACCCACTTGATGGATGCCACACCTCTTCGACTTGGTCAAGAGTTCGGTGGATTTGCCAGGCAAGTCGAATTGTCCATTCAACGTGCTCAAGCCGCTCGCGATGCCGTGCTCGAGTTACCCGTTGGTGGTACCGCGGTGGGAAGCGGAATCAACACCCACCCTGAATTCGGTTCTCGCGTAGCAAAGGTCCTCGCCGACAAAACTGGCATCGCCTTCATCGAAGCGGTCAACCACTTCGAAGCCAATGCCCAGCGTGATGCGTTGGTGCAGTCGCATGGAGATTTGAAGTGTGTGGCGCAGACACTCTTCAACGTTGCAAACAATATCCGCTGGCTTGGAAGTGGACCACGATGTGGCTTCTTTGAGGTCGCACTCCCCAGTCGCCAACCGGGCAGCTCGATCATGCCGGGCAAGGTCAATCCGGTCATGTGCGAATCGATGATGCAACTGACCGCACGCGTCATGGGAAACGACACCTGCATGACGGTCAGCGGAGCATCGGGAGGCAATTTTCAGCTGAATATCATGATGCCTGTGATGGCCCACACGATTCTCGAATCGATCCATCTGTTGAGCAAAGGAATCGATGCCTTTGTCGAATTCTGCATCGATGGCATGCAGGCCAACGAGGATGTCTGCGAGGCTTCGGTGGAGAAGAGTCTTTCGATGTGCACGAGCCTGAATCCTTTGATTGGCTATGAAATGGCAGCCAAGTTGGCGAAGGAAGCATTTGCCAGCGGCCAGACGATCCGTGAACTCTGCCTTGAAAAGGGAATTCTTCCTGAGGAAACCCTCAGCGAGGCGCTCGACCCTTGGAGCATGACCGAGCCACACGCCTAGCGGGGGTGCTGGAAAAGGGGTCAGGCTGGAAAAGGGGTCAGGCCCCAATAGCCGCAAGCGGCCCTTCGGGTGCTTCGAGCTGGAAAAGGGGTCAGGCCCCAATAGCCGCAAGCGGCCCTTCGGGTGCTTCGCACTATTGGGGCCTGACCCCTTTTCCAGCCTCGCACTATTTGGGCCTGACCCCTTTTCCAGCTCGCAGCTCTGCTGCGTTCATTGCGAGCCTCGGAGAGACTCGCCTACGGTACCACCGCACGTCGACTAACTCACAGCCTCGGCCGGAGAGGCTGCGCTACGGCAACTAGGATTTGACCCCTTCCAGCACGCCGCAGTGAACCAAAGTTGGCACGATTGGCTTCGTTTGTAGTCCAGCTGCGTGCATCCATCCGCGATACTCAGCCGCGCGTATACGCGCGGCCCTCGGTCAGCGTAAACAGCGCTGCCGAATAAAGCGCGATTGCGAGAGGGCCATCGAGTGCATCGTTCAAGAAGACGTCATGAATCAGCAGCCTTCCTCCCGAAGGAATCACGTCCGTGCAACGCTTGACCAGACTCTTGCACTCCGGGAGATCCCAATCATGAAGGATGTTCGAAAGCAAGACGATGTTCGCCCCGAATGGAAGCGTGTCGGCGAACATGTCGCCCGGCACATAGGTGACACGATCTTGAAGCCCGTATTGCGACGCCATCTCCTCCGCAACCTTCAATACCTCCGGCCGGTCAAAGATGATCGCTCGACTCGTGACGTGCCTTTGCAGTAGCGCGAAGGAGTAAATCCCAGTCCCTCCACCCACATCCAAAATCACCGCGTCGTCTGGCAGGAAGACCGCGTTCGCTAATGCCGGAGCGACGTTTTTCGCCCTGCCAGCCAGAGCCATCGTCAGGTGTCGGGCCGTTTCCCCTTCATCCATCGCCGACTTGACCCCATCTCGATAAATGAAGGCTGTGCCTGATCCGCCCCCATCGAGCGGACGATTTCGCCTGAGCAATTCAACCATCTGAGTCACGCCCGGCGACGTGGCCGCCAACCCGATGTAGTCACCCACATCAAATTTGGCGCCAGGGACCAAATGATCGATGGCCAACTGAGAGGCAAATAGCTTGCCATGCCTGGCCTCAATCAGTCCCATCGCACGAAGAGCCGTGGTCAAAACGACCGCCGGTCGTTGGTCGATGCCGAGCGCCGATGCCAACTCGTCCAAAGACTGAGGATTGTCTCGCAACCGAGTAAAGAGGTCGAAATGGGCTACCGCCGCCGTCAGCAATTCTGTCCCATAACTGCCACGAAAGATCTCAAAAATCGACGTCGGGTCCGACGGCGGGGGAGTGGTCGCGGAAAAAACCATCGATTGCATGCACCTGTTGGGAGACTTAGACTCCGATGGTTGTAAACCGCCGCACGAGTGTCTTGAAGTAGTCTTCTCATTGCTGGGCACCCGCGATTCCAATTTTCTATCAATGGCTTTCGTTCCCATGAATGAAATGATCGAGATGAGCCTGGTTCGCTGTTCTGGCTTGAGCGATGGAACGTCGGAGATCGTCCGCATCTCCGTGGAGCGCAAAGTGATCGACGAGCGATTGATTTCCTGCACAGAAGAAGAGCTGGAGCCCGGCCGCGCCCGCGGGTTGCATCTCGCTGCGGACCTGGACGAGCACGGTGCGGTCACCTACCTCCAGCACATCACTGCGGGCAAATTCTTCGTTTATGTCGGAAAGCCGGACCAACTTGAGGAACATGTCTTTGGTCCTGGTGACTGGGTGGGGTTCAACGATAACCGTGGCCTTGGACATGCCTCCAAAGTCGGCCCCGAGGGTTGCACGCGAACGTTCCACCTGCTGGGTGGACAACTGGGATAGAAACCACGCGTCGTCTCGCGGTCCGGCTGCCTGTTTCCTAATCGACACCATCCCCTGATTCACCATCTGGATCGCGTCATGACATCTCGACGTTCTTCTCTTTTCCGTATTTTGGACGCTGTAGTTTTGTTCATCCTGGCCGGGATTTTTGGCTTCACCCCGCAAGTTGTTTTGGCCGAGCCCGGAGAAGTCGAGCGTCCCAACATCTTGTGGATCACCGCTGAAGATATGAGCGCGACGCTTGGCTGCTATGGAGATCCTTATGCAACAACGCCCAACATTGATCGACTAGCGGAGGAAAGCTGTCGTTACACACATGCGTTTGCCACCTCGCCGGTCTGTTCGCCATCGCGATCGTGCTTGATCAACGGCTGCATTGCAACTCGCACGGGAACGCATTCGATGCGATCCTTGTTTCCGCTGCCTGAGTCGATGACAGGATTTCCTACGGAGCTTCGAAAGGTCGGCTACTTCACAACCAACAACGTCAAAACCGACTACAACACCTCGTCCGAAGCGAGCATCATCGAAGCGTCTTGGGACGTCAACGGCGCAACGGCAAGCTGGAACTTGCGGTCCACCGGTCAGCCGTTCTTTGCGGTGCACAACTTGATGACCAGTCACCAGTCGCGAACCATGGTCTGGCCCTATCCGCAGTTCAAACACGAAGTACAAAGCCGGCTATCAGTGGATGAGATCCATGATCCAGCCATCGTTCCGCTGCCGCCATACGATCCCGATACGGAGCTGATGCGGAAGACAATGGCGAGGTACTACGACTGCGTGACCGTCATGGACAAGGAGGTCGGGGAGATCCTTTCTCGCCTGCAATCCGCTGGGTTGGACGAGGAGACGATCGTCTTTTTCTATTCCGATCATGGAAGTGGAATGCCCCGCCACAAGCGTGCGTTGTTTGATTCGGGGACACATGTTCCGCTGTTGATTCGCTTTCCAGAGAAATACCGACACTTGGCGCCGTGTGATCCCGGCGAGACGACCGACCGTCTCGTCAGCTTTGAAGACTTTGGCCCCACGGTTTTGAGTCTCGCCGGCATCGCGAAGCCTTCCCCTTTCATGCGAGGCCAACCGTTTCTGGGCGAATGGGATACAACTTCCCCGCGAAGGTATGTCCATTGCCATCGAGACCGCGTCGACGAGATCTTGGACCTCGCTCGCAGCGTTCGCTCCTCAAAATACCTTTACATCCGCAACTACATGCCACATCGAGGCTATCACCAACCCAGCGCATGGGTTGATCAGGGCGAGGTGATGAAGGACTTCTATGCGTTGGCGGCAAGCAGTGACCAGAACGCGGCGCAGGCTCAGTTTCTGAATCCGAGCCGACCCAGAGAAGAATTGTACGACTGTGACATCGATCCTCTGAATCTCAACAATCTCGCCGATTCGGGAGATCATCAGGACATCCTGAGCGAAATGCGAGAGGTGTTGCGTGACGAGCTGCTAGTAAGTGGCGACTTGGGTTTCGTGCCCGAGATCGAGCTACATTATCAAACCGAAGGCTCAAACCCTTTGGAACTCGCGTTGGCTGGCAAGTTCTCCCTGCGTCAATTCTTGGAGACAGCAGAACTGGTCGGCACGGATGACTTTGTCGCGATCGGCGAAGCTTTGACCAACCCGGATCCCTGCATCCGCTATTGGGGCGCCGTCGCTTGCACGGCAGCTGACACACTCCCTGAGGAGCTCGTGGATCATCTCCGACAGGCTCTTGACGACCGATCGAATGCCGTGCGAATCGAAGCGGCTGGGGCTATCGCCCACCACACTGGTGATGCAGAGGCTTACAAGACGCTGCTGACAATCCTGCAAAGCGATGACGAGACCACGGTCTTGTATGCCACGAGAACACTGGAATTGTTGGCCAATCCAACCGTACGCCCAGAGATCGAGGCGCTTGCCAATCGCTTCGCCGATGAACCAAGCGACCTCGCTTGGTTCATTCGTTTCAGCACGTCCGCCTATCTGCAACGAGTCGCCGCTCCGGTACTTCAGCCATGAGAACGTTGGCGAGCTGGAAAAGGGGTCAGGCCCAACAGCCTTCGGCCCGATATTTGCGCATTGAAAAACCATTGAAACTGGCACGGATTTTGCGCCGGCATGAGAAATCTGTCCGAGCCTGTCAAGCTGTCACCACCAATGGTTGTCGCAAATGCAACCACGCAAACCCAGCCCCTTGCCGAAGAGGCGAAAGCCCGTCGCCTCTCACATGGACGATCAAACGCTCGGCTGTAAACGCGCTTCGCTTGGATCACTCAGCGAGGCGTCTCGACTCTTCGATTCCAGCCTTCTCAAAGAGATCATTCAGGAACTGGGAGAGCAAGCCGCAGCTGTTGGCCGTGACGCCAGGCTCAGCCAGATCAACCAAACCATCACGCTGGTTGATGGCTCGATCGTCTCGGCACTTCCCAGCCTGATTTAGGCCTCCATCTTGAAGCAGGCCGAAGGCAGCGGCTTGATACAGTCGCGATTGCACACGCACTTCGAAGTGGATCGCTACATCCCAACGCGAATTGATGTGACACCCAACGGCGGTAGCGGCAACGACGAACGAGCGGTTGCTGAGCGTACGATCAAAAAAGATCACTTGTACGTCATGGACCGCGGCTACGCCAAATTCGCACTCTTCAACCATATTGTGCGTAACCAAAGTAGCTATGTGTGCCGACTTCGCGACAACAGCGCCTACGAAGTGATTGAGCAACGAGAGCTATCCGAAGCGGCAGTCCAAGCAGAGGTACTGAGCGATCAAATCGTCTTGCTTGGCAAGACAAGCAAAAACTCCGACAAACCCGATCACTCGATTCGGCTGATTCAAATTTGCTGCACACCGCACCGGAACCGCACGGGCGGAAAAGCAAAAGGCTCGACGGCTCCCAACAGCGACGGCATCCTGAGGATTGCAACGAACCTTCTTGACGTTGCAGCGGAGACGATCGCTTTGATCTATTCTCAGAGATGGATCATTGAAATATTCTTCCGGTTCTACAAGCAGCTTCTTGGTTGTTCGCATTTGATCAGCTACAGCTAGAATGGCATTGAGATCCAATCTTACGGCACGACGAGACCAGCTCAGCCAATCCGCAAAGATCGATCAGGGAGCATGGCAATGAATGTTCGCCTGCCGTTGCTGCTGCGCGATCATAATCTTGAAGCGAGCCGCCTCTCTCAGTGGCAACTAAATCGCATTGAAACAACGCTGAGATTCGCCATCCCCTGACGCGGAGCAAGCGGAGTGCCGAACACCATTGCCCCCGTCCCCTTTTTGCGTGCGTGTGTTTGCTTGCTCGCCACGGATGTTACACTTGATTCAACATCAAGTTGATGTGCGGTAAAACGTGAACCTGACTGACGAAGAATCAAATGGGTGCCAGAAAACGTTTCAGTTTACTAATTCCACTCTTCAACGTTGCTGCCTTGTGTTCGTTGACCGTATGCCGGGGGCAAGACGTTGACGGATTGGTCCGAGACCCGCAGCAGCTAATCGGAAAGCCAACGGTGGTTGTACCGAAAAAAGGTCCGGGCGAGTCGGGTATCCTAACAGAACTTTTTCAGCCCAGAGATGACCCATTCGCTATCGTGCACTTCGAAATCAAGTCAGAACGTGGTCGAACACGTCGCTTCAAACCCGATCAAATTCGAGCGATCCGAATTGCCGAGCGACCAATGAGCATCTTCCCTCATTTGCCGACTCTTGCCTTCCAACTGGTTGACGTAGCGAAGGCGAACGAGCTGATCGATGAGAGGCTCAATGCAATGCAGTGTCGACGTAGTTCACTTTATGAACAGAAGGATCACGACGACCTTTCCAGAGCGGCACGCGTTGACCTAGTAGAAGCAGTCAAGAAGCTCTCGATCGCCAAGCAAGTTGAGATCACTGAAGGGAAGCATGTCATTCTCGTGACTGACTATCCCGCAAGACAACGACCGGGCCTTGTGAATTTCATTGACTCATTCGTGCCGAAGCTCAATGAGTTATTTGGCTTCCAAAAAGATGACTTGGTTCTCCCCGGAAAACCGGTCATAGCGTTGTTTGCATCGAGGGATAACCTGGGAGTTTTCCAGGACAGTGTGGTGGGCAATCCCAATTACGGAACCATTCGAGCTTTCTTCCATTTGATCGATGGGCACGTAATCGTGACTGCTGAAGATGACCGATCCGCGAAGCATGCGTGTTGGCAGGTCGCCTGGGGCCTGAGCGGTGCCTACGCCCGATTCAGCTACTCAACGGTGGTGTTGCCGGCATGGTTTCGAGTTGGTTTGCAGCAACACAGCGCCGACCTGCTCGTTCCTGGCTTGGCTGACAATGCCCAGCAACGCAAGCGAGTCATCGAAGAAATCAAAGGCGGTTCGCTGAATGGACTTCTCGGGGCGGATCAGTTGCCCTTGGATCGACAGATTGTCTGCAAACTGGTCGTGGCACATCTGTATAGATTGAGCCCGGAAGCCTGTGGTCAGATGCTCAACCTGCTGAAATTGGCAAGAACCACGGAGGAGGCTCTTTCGATCTGCTACGGAATGGACGAAAGACAATTGGCGAGTTCGTTCGGCCAAACACTTGGCCTCCCTCGGCTAACGCCCTAGCTGGAGATGCTAAAGTGGTCAGGCCTCTTTGATGGATCCTTTTGGTTTGAGCGCCCGTTGGCATGCCTAAGCCACAACGAGCTGGCAAGGCGGGCGGGCTTTACCATGCCCCGAACCGCGCAAACATGCGGGCTGAAATCTTTAAGACAGAGGGGGCAACGAGGCTTTCGAACAAATCCTTTACGAAGGAATTGAGATTCACCAGCTTGAGCTGTTCTGTTTTCAATCGATCCCCGATCACTATCAGCTCGTCTTGAGATCACTGGTCGGCGGAGAGAGGAGTCGCTTGATGGGCTGGGTCGGTGGCACTCATCCCATTCTGTATCACGTTCATTACGACACCAGCGGCATGGGGCAACTTTATCAGCAGCGTTACAAGAGCTTCCTAATCCAAAACAACGATTACTTCTTGATCGTTTGCCGATACGTGGCACGAAACGCGCTTCGCACCGGGCGAGTGTGCTCCACGCGCTACGTGGGTCGGCGAGGCAATTGGCGGGCAATCTCGATGCGCCGGACCGCAGTAAGCTTGATCAGTATCTGACATCAGTGCGCAACGTGGAGCGTCGCTTGCAGATGTCCGAGGCGTGTCTGGACAAGCCAAAGCCCAGGTCGCCCATCGACGCGATCAAGGACGAGGAGCGGATGCAGATCGAGGAGATCCCGTTGTTCATGGATCTGATGACGCTGGCCTTGCAGACCGATTCGACACGTGTGGCGACTTTTGAGATCCCGCTCGGATTCCACATCAACGATCTCGACGTCGGCGGTTATCACGGGCTTTCACATCACAGCAAGCAAGAGGGTCTGCTGACCCAGCTGCAGATCGTGGAGAAGTATTTGATGTCACAGTTCGCGCACTTGCTGGGCAAGTTGAAGGAAGCGGGATTGATGGACAGTACGCTGGTGGTGATCGGCAGCGGCATGGGCAATGCCTCGAACCATTCGAATCGTGATCTACCAGTACTACTCGCCGGTGGAGGCATCAAGCACCAGGGCCATCTCGTCTGCCCGAGGGAGGAGCACAAGCGAGTTGAGTTGTCCAATCTGTGGCTCTCCGTGCTCCAATGGTTTGGCGTGGAGCGAGAGCGGTTTGGACGCAGCACAGGACATTTTCGCCAATGGAGATCGGGTGATGAAGAAGCTCGCACTCTCTCAATCACAAACAAGTTCAGAAGTCCTCAACCAGAAACCGCTTTTCAAATACTGGCCCAGTGCCTGCATGATTTGGGTCTTCGCATGGTGGGGGAGCTCTTCGTTCGCATTCGACGCTCCACTCGACAAGTTCTTACATGACCATTGCGTTAGGTGTCACGGAGCTGAGAACCAAGAAGGCGATCGACGTTTCGACGCGCTCAGCGCGGAGCTCAATTCACCGGACGATGCCTTGCTTTGGCAAGAGATCCTCGATCCGCTCAATCAAGGTACGATGCCGCCGGAGGACGAGATGCAGCCGCAGAAGGCGGAACTGCTCGCGGTGATCGATGCGATCACTCAGTCCGTGGCTGATGCAACGCCGCGTTTCAAAGGCACGGGCGCTCATCCGCCTCTGGCTGGACCTCGACCACATTGGCGAGATGCCAGTTTCCACCGACTTCGTTAGCTTCTTTCGCGACAACATCGACGCCGCCATGCGGGCCGAAACCGAGTCGTTCTTCCGTCACATTCTCGATAGGAATCTGCCGCCGCGTGAATTCCTTGCCTCCGACTACACTTTCCTAAATCGCGAACTCGCGCTGCATTACGGATTACCGCCAGTGGAGGGCGTGGAGATGCGTCAGGTCTCGTTGGCCAAAGGCGAGCGAGGGGGTCTGCTTACCCAGGCCTCGTTCCTCACTGCATCGGCGAATGGAGTGGACACTTCGCCTGTCCGCGGGGTCTACGTGCAGGAGAAACTCCTCGGCTACACGCCTCCGCCACCGCCGCCCGACGTTCCTCTGATCGAACCCGATGCCAGCGGAGCTACCACGATCCGGGAGCAACTCGCCATGCATGACGCGAGCGCCACGTGCGCCTCGTGCCATCAAAAGATCGACCCCTACGGATTCGCTCTGGAGAACTTTGACGCCATCGGCGGTTGGCGCGAGAACTATTCGAAAGACCACAGGATCGATTCCAGCGGCGCGCTGCCCACAAACGCGAAATTTGATGGCGTCGCCGAATTCCGCAACCTGCTCATTGCGCGTCATGAGCAATTCACCCGATCGCTTACGGAGAGACTCCTCACCTATGCCATCGGCCGCGAACTGGAGATCGGTGACCGCCCAGACGTTGATTCGATCATCCAGCAGATGCAGGAAGAATCACTCGGCTTCCGTGACGCAATCGAACTTGTGATCCTGAGCGATGCGTTTCGCAACAACTGAAATGAATCAGGTGATGCTCGGCTGGCTGCCGACGGATTTGTCGCTGGCCATGCCGCTGCAATCATCGAAAGTGTTGAAACAAGGAATTCGTGAAAATGCTTCACTGGATCCGTTCGATTTTACTTGTCCTATGTTGTTGCCAACTCGGTCATGCCGCAGATCGGCCCAATATTCTGCTCGTCTTGTCTGATGATCACAGCGTTCCGCACCTTGGCGCGTCTGGCTGTCCCAATTGCTAAAAGTATGGGCTGACGCCACATCTTGATTGAAAGCGAGCTGCGCGAGAAGCTGGATCGCTGGATGGTGCGTGAAGGCGACTATCTGCCGCTGCCAACGCACGCCTTTCAGAATCTCCAGCAGCAAGTCGAAAGGAGAACGAACGAATGCACCAACCAGAGCTTCACCATGCGTGTCGCCACAAGTTGACTCGACCGCCAGCAAGGGAAACGCTCCTCATGGTTTGGTTTGCGTTCGGGACACTCATTGCGAGCGTTGCCCACGGCGCAGATCCGCAGTTGATCGTTTCCGTTTTGTCCGCGAACTCTCAGAATCACGATCGAAGCCACCTTCTTCGATGATCACGCGAGGCGACGCTAACGCATTATTCTCCCGCAGGAACGTTAGAAGCCAATTGGCGATCAGAACTCAACAAAGTGAACACACACGATCAATCTCTCATGTCAAAACTTCGATTTCAATTGCTAGCCATCTGGATCGGCTGTGTTCTTCTTCCGTCCGCAGTGTGGTCTGAACAAGCAACGCCGCCGAACATCGTGTTCATGATCGCCGACGATATGAATTGGGATGACAGCGGAGCGTACGGGCACCCAGCGATTCGCACTCCCAATATTGATCGTCTCGCGAAAAGCGGGCTGCTATTTCACCACGCCTATCTGACGACCAGTTCCTGTAGTCCTTCGCGGGCCAGCATCATCACGGGGAAGTACCCACATAACACCGGTGCCGAACAACTGCACTGGCCGATCCCCGAAGGTAGCCAAACGTTCCCTCAACGCTTGCAGTCACTCGGCTATTACACCGCCGCGGCCGGTAAGTGGCACATGGGCGATGCGGTTCGTGAGCACTTCGATAGAATTTACGAGGCGTCAACAGACGGTTTTGTGCTTCCCTCTGGTAAAGATGGCGAAGCACCCAAGATGGTCGCCGCCCAACCGAGTGGATGCGAAGACTGGGTAAGAGCTCTCGATGAGCGCGACGTGGGGAAGCCGTTCTTTCTATGGTTGGCTTCCCTCGATCCTCACCGCGAATACACCGCAGGCGCCCTCGATCCGCCACACACACTCGAAGACGTGATCGTGCCGCCACACTTGCCCGATACGGCGGATGTTCGCGAGGACCTGCGACTGTACTACGACGAGATCGGACGTTTGGACACTTACGTCGGCAAGGTCCTTGCGAAACTGGATTCGCAAGGTATTGCGGACAACACAATCGTGCTGTTCATCAGTGACAACGGACGCCCGTTTCCTCGTGACAAGACGACGCTTTACGACGGAGGCATCCGCACTCCCTGGATCGTGCGTTGGCCAGCCAAGGTCGCGGCCGGGGGAACGACCGATGCGTTGGTGAGCGCGGTGGACATCGCGCCGACCTTCCTGGAATTGGCAGGCGGAAAAGCTGACGCGATCCCGACCGAGGGAAGCAGCTTTGCCGCGGTGCTGGGAGACCTGACGAAGTCGCACCGTCAGTATGCGTTTGGCGAAGATCACTGGCACGATTACGAGGACCATGCACGCTGCGTCGTCGACGGTCGCTTCAAATTGATCCGCAACGACTATTTCGACCTGCCATCGACGCCTTCCGCCGATGCCGGTCGAGGGCTCTGTTGGCAAGACATGCTGAAGATGAAGAACGCGGGGAAGCTGACGACGCAGCAACAAGCGTGTTTCCTGACGCCCCGTCCCCAGTGGGAATTGTTTGATTTGCAGCGTGATCCTGGCGAGCTGAACAATCGAATCGGCGATCCCGCGTATGCTTCGGTTCGAGCGAGGCTGCAAAGGGCGCTGGACCAATGGACAGAAGAGACAGGCGACTACATCCCGACAAAACGAACGCCGGATGAGTTTGATCGAGTCTCAGGCGAACCCGACCACAGCGTTCGCGTTCGTCCTCGACCGTCCAAACAGGACATGTTCGGAACCAATGGCAAGTACTGATCAAGGCGAGAGTACCTCCAAGTCTCATCGATCGATTCACGATCTCATTCGGCCCGCGTCAGATGAATCAGCATGGCCCGCATCAAAGTGTTGCGAAGTATTCATTCGCCAGGCGGCAAGTTCATGAGCAGCGTTATATTGTGCCGTACCAGTTCATAGGCTTCGCCGTTGTCCGTGCCTGGAGTCGGCTCTTCAACGCTGCTCCGAAAGTTGAAATTCCCAGCATCCTGAGTTGAAATCCGAATCTGCCCACGCTCATCGGTCTTGATGTTCTTTCGGAATCCCTTCGGACCGCGAATGAAGACCATCCGGTCGGGAATTGGCTCTTCTTTCCACAGCAGGGCAATCTCGACCGGCGAACCGACATCGTGCGGGACAAGGTCCAAGTCCATTTGCTCCGCGCGCCCCAACTCGTGAATCGCGTCATGTGATCCGGCGCTCAAATTTCTTGCGTGGTAGTGCAAGAGGACTTTCGTCTTGCCGTAGGCGTCGACGCTATATTCATTCACGTCGGACACCGTGACTTGCCAACGCATGCGATGTTCGTCCGTTGGCGAAGTCGGAGTTTTTTGGATTGACTTGACGAACACATCAGGTTTTGTAACCGTAGTGGATCGCAAAGATCTCTGGTCGGACCATTTTGCAACTCAACTTTCCTAAATACGAACGTCCGCGATGACTTCGCTAATCCGGCCATTTCTATCGAGCATCCTGTGCTGTGTGATTGCCTTCGGGCACGCACCAGTTTGGTTGCACGTGGCCACCTGCGACGGTCACTCTCATGCGGAGGTCGTGGAAAAGTCAGACGATTCGGCCAAGTCTTGTTCGCATTGCTGCCATTATCTTGATGTAGATACTGGCGTCGATCAACCTTCTATGATCGCTAGGGGCGCAGGCGGTTCGCATCAAGAACATGATTCTGACAACTGCTTGATTTGTCACTCGCGTGCTACACCCAGTGGTGTGGCGTGGCAGACTTTCCCTCCGGTTTTTACGGGGGCTTCTTCTCTGCCCGCACCGTTACCTGGCGAATGCGTGTTTGTGTCGGCTTCTCGAACGATCGCGCATCCTCGCGGTCCACCGATTGTTGCGTGAAGGCTTTTTCTGTCGATGCGTGGGGATAGGCTGTTAGCCTGTCGCTGGCAGCGCTGGCATAACAGGCTGAAAGCCTATCCCACACCATCTCACCACGATGGATCTGACGGACACGCCCTGCGCCGCGCCGGCATCAAGTTCAGATGGATTCATGACGTCATACGTCCCGCCTGATGCTCATACCGACGACAACGTCGGACCGTCAGCGGCAGGCTGACCGAAACCACCCGTGCGGAGACTGGCGAGATTGCATTGGATGCCGAAGTCGGACGACTCGTCGGCCCGTTTAGATGATTGATTGTATTGTTTGGGATGGCAGTCGCCGGCGGCGTGCTTTCGTTGTTCGCGATGTTTCGCGGCCAACGAGACTACGCCTGAGTTCCCGCCATCACCGTTGGATTTGTCGGATACCTGGGTTTGGTTTTCCAGTTCTGAATTTCATTGCGTTACCTCCACTATCAGGATCGTTCCAATGTCCAAGTTACTGATCGCACTAACACTCTTCAGCTTGACCATTCCGGTGGCGTTGTACGCCGATGACCACGTGGGAATGAAGAAGGAACATGAAGTCGCGCATGCCCAGCACGACAAATGGGCGTCGGAGCACGCGAAAATGCGAGTCGAACACATGCATGCTTTGGCGGCGCTAGCCAGACTGCAAGCTCACATTTACGAGCATGAAGCGGAATTGGTCGAGCACGACGAAGAGATGCGTGCTCATGAAGATCACGCGATGCACCACGCTGAAGAGATCGCGGCCCACGAAAAGGGTGGCGATGCAGCCGATCATGAGAAGCTTGAAAAGGAGCACGCAGCCTTTAAAGCCGAACATGATGCGATGGCCAGAAAGCATGACGAAGTGAAAGCGAGTCACGAGGAATTCCACGCACTGCTATCCAAGGTGATCGACATGGTAAAGAAACTGAAATGAGTCGCTCACGACGCCCTCAACGCTCCTGACAATCGCTCGTCGAGTTCGCCGCCGTCGCACTTGCCTGGTACAGGTTGCTGGCGGCGATCTTGACGTTCGGTCATGCGCTGTACATTGCGCAAGACTCGCAATCGGCGGCAGGAGGAGAGTCAGGCCGGGTCCAGTCCCCGCATGGACCCGGTGCCGGTGGCAAAGCGATCCAGTTCCAGTCCGAGTCTTTGCAACGCGCTGACGTAAAGATTCGGCAGTGGATAATTGTTGGACTGATCAAAGGCGATGTGCTGGCCATGACGGAAGCCACCGCCTGCGAACAGCACGGGCATGTTCTTGTTGTCATGACTCGACGCGTTGCCAAGATTCGAGGTCAACAACACCATCGTTTCGTCGAGCAATCCATCCGACCTCAGTTTGCGGATAAAGTCGGCCCACTGGTTGATCGTCGCCTTCTCAACGATCCCCAACTGCCGCAATTTCTTGTCATCCAGCCCGTGATGGCTCAAATTGTGGTAGCT
The DNA here is from genome assembly GCA_963767665.1 of Pirellulaceae bacterium. Classification (GTDB taxonomy): domain Bacteria; phylum Planctomycetota; class Planctomycetia; order Pirellulales; family Pirellulaceae; genus Rubripirellula. The sequence continues at coordinate 500,681 of CAVYFC010000019.1, read as the reverse complement.
GCTATCAACCCCTTCGATGCCATTGACCGAATTACCCGACACGTGGAGCGTGACGAAGCGGCTCGAATCGGTCGCCAGCGCCATGTGGATGATGTCGAGAAATATTCCCTCCACGGCCACTTCGTTGTCGCGAGGAATGTTCTTGGGTGGCTTCAGGTCCACCGTCGGCTTGGGACGGTGCGTCCACGCCTCGTTGGCCACCATCCGCTGCTCGAGTTCGCGCACACTCGTGAACCACGCGTCCAATTTTTCACGGTCGCCTGAGCCAAGGGTGCGCTCGAGCGATTTCACCTCGTCGCCAACGAGATCCATCACGCTTCGGCCGCGGCGAATCAATTCGGCCTGCCGTTCCTGTTCGGCAGGCGAATCATCCACGAACAGCCGAGTGAACAAACGCATGGCGTCGTTCTCCGCTGGGATCATCGATCCGTTCTCGGTGTAAGACGGGCTGCTCTGACCATTGGTGTTGATAACCAGCGAAGGAAACCGTGTCTCGTGGCCGAGCTGCTTGGCCATCAACTGGTCGAGGGAAATGGTGTTCCTGGACGTTGCACCCCGGGCGTTCGGACAGGCTGAAAAGATGCTGCCCTCGGCCGTATGGCCCCCCGTGACACCAGGGTGCGACGAGCCCGAGACGATCGTAAAGTCGTCGCGAACATCGTCCAATCCGACCAGATAAGGAGAGGGCTTGTAGTCTCGTCCCGACGTCTCCGGAACCAGATTCGGGTTATGCAGTCCCAGGGAAAGGCTGATCCCCACGAAGCGTTTGGCTAGCCTGTCGTCGGCAGCCGCTCCGAGAGCTGGTCGCATCGCGTCCAACAGGGGCAACCCCACGGCGACGCCCGAGCCCCGAAGTAGGGTGCGACGTGAAAGGCAACGGTTCGTGATCACGGCTGCGGGTTTCATCAAGGTCATGCTCTGCGGAGGACGGGTGGTGGTGGGAGTCAGCGAACGGGGCAAGTGGAGGGAGCTTCTATTTCACCAAGAAGATGGGACTACGGATCGATGCTTGAATCAAGGATTTCATGCCGAATTCCGATTCCGACGCATGCTTGACGATCTCCGCAACGGTCTCCGCGTCACCGAATCGGATCGGCGCCCCGGTGGCGTAGGTAAGGAAATGGCTGGTGAAGGTGTGGGCCAGTTGTTCCGGCTGAGAAACGTAAATCCGCTTCCAGTCAGACGGAGTCGCGAAGGTTTCTCCTTGGGGCGTGGTTCCGCTGGCATCGACGGCAACGCCCTTTCCGCCGACACCATAGCGATCACGCCACCCGCCGATGGGGTCGAAGTTCTCCAACGCGAATCCGGGTGGATCGATCAGTTTGTGGCAAGCGGCGCACGATTCGTTGGAGCGATGTTTGTCCAATTGATCGCGAATCGACGTGGCGCCGCGGATATCAGGTTCGATCGCAGGAACCCCGGGAGGCGGAGGCGGGATGTGCTCACCGAGAATCCGCTCATTCACAAAAACACCGCGAACGATCGGCGAAGTTCTTGTCCCGTCCGCAGTGACCTTGAGAATCGCAGCCTGACCCATCAGCCCGCCACGATGGCCGGCGCCGGGCAATTTGATCTGTTGAGTTCCTTTTCCGCTCTCGATTTTGAAGCTGTCTGGATGATCTGAATCGAGTGCCTCACCCGATGCACCAAAGAACTGATAGTGCCTCGCCAAGCGTTCGTTTGCAAACGTGAAATCGCTATCGACAAGTGACGCCACAGAAAGATCATTCTTGATCAAGGCCGACACAAACGCTCGGGTCTCTTGCAACATCGATTCCTGAAGCACCGGATCGAACATTCGATACAGTTTCGTGTCAGGCGTCGTGAAATTGATCTGGTTCAACTTCAACCACTGGTCCGTGAAGCTGTTGATGAATCGCTCACTCTTGGGGTCCGCCAACATCCGCTCGACCTGACTTGCCATCATGCTCGAATCCCGCAACCTGCCGGCGTCTGCCAGTGAAGACAACTCTTCGTCAGGCAGACTGGTCCAAAGCGCGTAGCTCATTCGCGAGGCGATGGCATGGTCGTCAAGTTCGCCCGGCGATTCGATGAAGGTCAGGAACCGAGGTGAACACAGGATCGCGCGGTAGCTTGCGCGAAGCGCCTCGAGCAGTGAATCGGTCTCGGCCAAGACTTGCTGTCCGATCTCGACGTAGGGAGCCACGATCTCGTCGGTCAGGGGTCGTCGGAACGCGCGTCGTGCAAATCTTGACACCAGTGAGCCGAGAGCATTGCTTACTTCTTCACCCGCCAGCGATTCGGGATCGATCTCTCCAAAGAGATGACGGCGCACGACTTTGTCATCGCCATTGGGATTGATCCGCTCGATCAAAATCCCTTCGTGCGCGATTCCGGAATAGCCCTCGGCGGCCAGGTCGCGTCCGGTAAACGAAACGTTGCCCCCTTTCGCCCCCGTGGGAGCCCGCTGCAGCTCAGCATCATTGGGCTTCAACTCCAGGCAGTGTTGGTCTCGAATCCACGCCTCGTAGACCAGGTCCCGCGGCGTGGTTGTGGCCTCAACCAACCCGATCATGTAGAGGATCGGCTCACTGGCTTCGCACCGGCCCGACCGCAGCGTCCCCCAGACGACACCATTTGCGTTGGGGTTGATCGCGTGCACGCCACGCAGTGTGATCCGATACCAACCGTCCTCACCAAAACGGGTCGGGTACATGCGTCCGAAGAACTGCAACCCGATCGGCCAGGAGATGCTCTTCCCGTCTCGGTCCTCCGGGCCGCGGTAATTTCCACCCCGCCGCATCGCCAGCGTCTGGGGAGAGAAGAACTGTTGCTCACGACGGTCGCCTCGGCCAGCACGATCGAATGCGCTGTTCAACGCAATGTCGGCGACATCCAGGTAAACAGCGAGCAGATGATGCGAGAGCTGTTGAGTTTCGGCGATGGTTTCAAACCCGAGTGCGGTCGAGTCTTGGGGCAGCAAGTTCTCGAGCGGAATGTCAATGCCCAGCAGATCGTAAAGCGTGTACTCGTATTCGGTTCGGGTCAGCCGTCGACCTCGCACCCGACCCCTGGTCGCCACATCGGCCCGATCGCTTTCGAGGAGCGGCCCTTTCAATCCTTCAAGAAACCGATGGGCCTCTTCCGGCGCGGGAGACGCTTCGGTTTCAGGTGGCATCTCGCCATCACGCACGCGTTCGAGAACGCGCTGCCATTTCGCGAATGTCGCCGGATCGTTGAGCTGAAAACCGACGGTCGAAAGATCGAGACCACCTTCCGCGGCGGAATCGTCGTGGCATGCGAGGCAGTGATCGGTTGTGAAATCAGCAATGACCGACGGGACATCGCCGAACGACGTCTGGTCGGCCCGCGCGGGAAGCAAACCGAAACAACAAAACCCCAAGAGGCTGAACGAAAAGATCGGCCAAAGTCGGTACATCGTGTTTTGAGCATTATTTGTAAGAGCAGGCATACGCACTTTCGTCTTCGTGAAAAGCTTGGCCTCGTGATGGTTCATCCAGCGTTTGTCCACACCAACTAACCTGCCTGACCCGCGAATGGTTTGACCGACCAGACCCTCAGGTCGTCGAACCAAGCCTGCTCGTTGAAACCCCAAACGCCGATCCGCAAGTCGGGCTTGGTCGGGTGTGCCAACCCAGGACTCCGCAAGGAGCCGGCCGGCTTGCCGTCGATCATCACCCGCATCTGATCGGCCACGATCTCGACACTGATCCGGTACCACTTTCCCCGTTCCAGCTGGACGGGGAACTGCTTCACCGCATTCTCGGCCATGCGATCGCCTTGAGCCTTCTTTTGCGGGTCACCCGATTTACGCAGGGCATAGATGTCATTTCGCATGACGCCTTCCCGGTCATCCATCAGCGTGACAGAGCGGGGCGTGATCCGCACGCGGCTGATGTGGCCAGCATGAACGCCCTGGAAAGCCTTGTCGTCCAGGTTGATGTTGATCGAGCTGGCGCCCTCGAATCGGAACTTGACTTCCAGCAAGAGGTTGCCGTCAGGAAGCTCCAGCGTCGCGCCCAGCGAAGACCCGTGATCGGCCCGCGCTTGCGTCCCCTGCAACACGCCACCGGTCACGTCGTACGCGGGGATACCCGTCTTGTAGTTTGGTCCAAGTCCCTCCCGATCGAAATCGTCTGTTAACACGAGTTTCTGTCTCTCGCCAAGCGGCCCCTCCGCAGGTTCGATCCCCAACGCAGCGACGGGAAGGCATACAACGAGCAATGTCAGGAACGTCTTCATCGCTGGCTTTCGTGACGAGCAAGGTGGGAAGAAGGGAGGCGCCGGAGTTGTCCGTCACCGTGTCACGGCGGGTCTCGATTACCCTCAAATTCTAATCCCAATCAGTTTGCCGGCACAGCGGCTAAGGATGACGCGGAGTCAGCCGCCGCGAAGTCGCCTCTTCATGGGTTAGGTGTGAATAAGAATGTCAGTTCACGATTCTTCGTATGACGGCGGTTGGACCGACCACATTCGCAGAGCGATTTCCGTTCGGCGCGTCGGTGCTTCGGACGGAAAGACAGCGATGCGAGCTCGGCTCCAGCCTCTTACAGTCATGAGGTTTTTGGAATGCCGCTCTGGCCTCAGCGACGTCCGCCCAGTTTGTCGATCGCACGTTGAATCCATTCATTCGTCGCCTCCAGGGCATAGCTTTTTTCGATCATGCCGCGTAGAGCGCTCAGCTGATGTTCGAACATACCGGACTGGCACAGATCTGCGGGTTCTTCATCAGGGCCGAGGGGTAAGATATGTTCAAAATAGGTCCCTCCCAGAAGGTGGCGAAGGATGCCTTCGCCCACGAACGCTTCGTCATTGTTCAGCGTTCGCGTTGCACGCAGCAAGCGGCGGATATCATACTGGCCGGGGAAGATATCAGGCACCTGTTTCTTGATACCAAGCAGCCTGTAAACGCCGATCCGGGCCGTCCTTACCGAGCTTTCCAATGTAAATACCACGTCGTTATGCGTTTCGACAAACTGACCAAGGCAGGCAAGGTTGGTGCTGCCCTCCGGCACCACCCACGGGCGATCGCCTGAAGCCCGCGGCATGAACTGTGCGGTGATATAGGGCATCAGTGCAGTGCGTGCCTTGGTGGCAGCAATCACTTCCTCGGCCTGATCGATGAGGCCGAGGTGAAAGCACATTTCCGTCAGTATCTCGTTCCCCGTGCATGCCGGCATCGGCTTTTTGATGTAGTCCCCGGGCTTGTCCATTAACAGCGCGTAAACCCACATCACAATCACATCATCGGGCTGGCCTGGGAAATGTGGCTGGCGATTGACGGTAAAGCTCATTAGCCAGCTCGAATCGGTAAAGGTGATAATTCCACCCGTTACCGTTTTACCTGAATATGGATCATTGAGAGACAATTCTCTCAGCTTGTCGATCAGTGGCGAAGGCTTGCAGGTCAACGTCACCGACTCCCACATTGAGGCCGGAGCATTGCCACAGAACTTCTCGGGCCGTCCAAAAACCGGAGACTTTCTGAGCAAGGTTTTTCCACAACCGCCATCCCGGACCGGCACCCGGATCGTCATTACCGACCTTCAGTTCAGGAACCGTGTCGCTATCACCATAGGCTGTGTCCTCGACAATTGAGCCAGTCGTAACAAAAACCAGATCACGCGCACCGATCTTGATTTCGTCCTCCCCATCGCTGCTGCGGTATCTGATCGCGGTCGCGGTCAGCGTCTCGCCACTGGTATCTATCTCTACGTCCGAGACGGTCGTGTCGAAACGGATCGTTACCCCCTTGTCCTTCAGCCAATCCATCAATGGGCGGACGAAGCTGTCATATTGATTGTATTTGGGAAAGACGAGCGAAGTCATGTCGCTCAGCCCATCCATGAGATGCAGAAAACGGTGCGAATACAGCTTCATCTCCAGCACCGAGTGCCAGTTCTGAAAGGCAAACATTGTGCGCCAGAACATATAAAAGTTGCTGTTCAGAAAACCCTCACTGAACCACTCTTCCACCGTGATGTCGTCCAGATCTTCCTTGCGCGCCAGCATCAGCTTTACCAGTTCGATCTGCTGCGACCTGGTAAGCTCCATGGTGGAAGAGTCCTTGATCTGTCCCTGCTTTTCAAGAAGCCGCACCTTTGACCAATTCTTGTCGGCGTCATTGACGATCCGGTATTCGTCAAGCACTGTGAATGGCGCGGGGAGTTCCAACGCAGGTATTTCCGCGTAAACATCCCAGAAGTTCTGGTAGGTCATTTCCATTTCGCGACCGCCGCGTACGAGATAGCCTTCCTCGGCATTGCCCGCCCCATCGAGCGCGCCGCCATCGATCCTCAGCGCTTCCAGGAGGATGATGTTCTCTGCCGGCATATGACCATCGCGGATTAAGAAGAATGCGGCAGACAGACCCGCAATACCACTGCCTACAATGTAGGCGTGGCGTTCAGCTATCCCTTGTGTCGGGAGCGGGCGATTGTTGACATACGCGCCATGCAGGTCGGCGGGCGGCAGGGGCGTATCGCGACCATTGTGCAGATGCTGCGAGGAGGCATCAGGCGTCACATCGACCGATTGCGTCGCCATCGCATCAAGATGGGTCTTCAGGCGTGAGAGGTCGGCCTTCCGCGAGCTGGAACGTGCCATAGAGGTCTCCTTCAAATGAGCTTCGTGGAAAAAACCGAGTGCCAGACGTTGGTAGTGCTACCATCTCACCGCTCGATTGGAAGTCAGACTGACCTCCAAGTGTCGTTACACCGGGCTCACTGTTTGAAGCCAGGCAAGTTCTGTCTCACGAGCGCGGACTATCGAAGATACATAGTAAAGCTGCCCCAGGGGTCAGATCGCAAGGATACGTTTGTCCGTTATCGCGTGCGTCTTCACTCGATCGGTGTGACAACGCAATGGCGAATGTGTTGCTTTCCGCGTACCTCAACTGGCTCTTTGCCTGCGCAAGTCCCATCGCTCGACCACTGTTTGCGAGGCTAGGAGCGACGCATCAGTATCCGAGTCTGGCAGGTGATTCGTGCACCTACGTCGCCTTGCGGCGAAACTCGTGAGACCACTTCCGAGCGTCCGACCATACCTGATGAACTTGGTCAAGTTCATCGAGCTCAAGCGAATTCGTCCGGTAGGTGAGCTTCCATTTCTGTGTGTCGATTCACTTCCGTGCGGAAATCAACCTTCGGCGCTGAAACGTAACAGGGAGGCACGGTCACGTAGTACCCCATGTGTACAGCCCCGCGGACCGCGTTGGCTAACTCGAGGCCAGCTCCGGTCGATGAAACCGGAGCATCTACTGGGCCCGCTGATTCGGCGCGTCGGTCTCGGGGCCGCTGCAGATTCGTCGCTTCGCCGCAGCCTTCTCTCAATCTGAACCGAGATTTTGCCAAGAGCGCGTCGAAGCGATTTCGCCAACTCACGTAGAGCGATGCAACCAAGGCGAGTTTGGGAACACTCAAAATCACTTCGGTGTGTCGGACCAAAACAGATTCGGAGCCGCTTGGTTGCAGGCTCAGGACACGCCCTCATGAGCGCGCTGGCATCATCGAGTCCGCTGCGTGGTTTGATGATGCCTGATAACGTCGGATAGCGGCAGCCGAAGGACTTCCAGGAATTGATGACGGCGTTGGAACGGCACGACGATTGCGTGATCGACGTGGTGACCCAATTCGATATTGTCGAATGCGGTGATGTGTGCGTTTGGGCGATAGATGCGCGTTTCCGCACGGGAGGCAGTGGCCATGAAACAAACGAACATGTCGCCATCGTCGCCGGAGCCCATTTTTGCGCCGTGACTACGGCAAACTAGAAAAACAATAGATGAGCATACTTATGAAAACTAGAAAACTACTGAGCTTGGCATTATGCGCCGTCCTCAGCCCTGCGCTATTTCCATCGGTTTCACAAGCCCAATTGAAAGAGTCAAGCGTTGGGCCAGTTGAATACATCGGCGGATACCCCACCAAAGAAACCGCACAGAAGGTTTACGACGAACTCGATCTACAGCGAGCCGTGGAAGTCTACTTATGGGCGTTGCCGATGGCGTCTTACGGTGCGATGGCCGATGCTCATACCAAGCTGGGGGCCGGCGATCATGCCGTCATCGTGGTTGACAAAGCGGCAGAAGCCCAGCAACTGTGCCTTACCGCCAACCAGGACACGATTTACATGTCCGGTGCGCTCGACCTCTCCAAAGGGCCGATGGTCATCGATGTTCCTGCAGGTCTACTCGGCACGATGAATAATATCTGGCAACAACCGCTGGTGGATATCGGCGGACCTTTCTCTCCTGAACAAAACAAGGGTGGCCGCTTTCTTATTCTTCCTCCCGGTTACGACGGCCCCATGCCTGCGATCGCCTATCACGTGGTCAAATCGGATACGAACACGGTGGTGTTCTATCTGCGAGCAATTCCCAAGTCGAAAGAGGACTTGCCGCGACTCCAGAAGCTGGTCCGAACCTTCAAGCAGTACCGTTTTGAAGAGGCTGAAAATCCGCCTGAAATGACATTTGTATCCATGACAGGTAAGAAAGCTGATTTTCTCACCCACGAGGGATTCGAGTTTTTTGAATCGCTTTCGCGCTACGTCAACGCCAACCCGCCACGTTCTCAGGATATGGCCATGCTGGGCATGTTGGAAACACTTGGAATTGCCCATGGTCGTGAATTCAATCCGGACAAGCGGATGCGGGAAATCCTGACGGCGGCGGCCAAGAAGGGACGTGCCATGGCGGAAGTCGTGGCCTGGCATCCACGCGTTCCCGAGAAGGATCTCCATCCCTATGACGGAAGTCCGTGGAAGAAGATTTTCATATCCGAGGATCCCACCTTTCACACACCCGATTACCTCGCAATCGACCAACGGACTCGATACGGGTTTGAAGCCATTGGAACATCGAAATCCATGACGGTCGCGGCTCCTGGACAGGGATCGCAATACGTTGGCGTCTATCAGGATGACAGTGGCCTGTGGCTTACCGGCGATCACACTTTTAGTATTCATCTGCCGAAGGATATCCCCGCAGCAGATTTCTGGTCGCTCACGGTCTATGACAACCACTCTCGCTCTCTGATCCAAAATGATCAGGGGCGTGCCACGGTCGGCACGGTACACGGGACGGTTCCGAACGCTGACGGAACATTCGACACCTACTATGGACCGAAATGTCCCGACGGTGTCCCGGAAGACAATTGGATTCAGACAAAGCCTGGCGTGGGCTTCTTCGTCTATCTCCGACTCTACGGACCCTTGGAGAGCTTTTTTGACAAAACCTGGCGGCCCGGAGACCCCAAGCTTGTCAAATGATTTGGATCAAGAATGACGGGAGAGGCATGGCTGTTCCAGAGTTCCCGAAAGTCATGCAGATACAACCAAGAAGCGAGAACGTATGAATATTGTCAAAACAACATATCCTGTTGTTTTAACGACGTCGGTCCTGCTGCTTACCTCTTTTACCTGGGCACAAGAACCGCAAAAGCCGAAATACGCTGCAGATGTGCCAGGGCTCCTACTCACCCCGGACAAGGTGGAGACCGATCTTCTCGGGGATCTCGAGTTCTTTGATGGGATGCCCAGTGAATCGACGGTTCAGAAGTCCTATGACTTTCTCGATCTGTCGCGAGGCGTGCATGCGTTTCTGAACGGAATGCCGGCAACCTCCACCTACGCCTTTCTGGAGGGACTCAAACAAGCGGGCCTGAAACCAGGCGACCTGGGGCTGACCGAAAGCTTGCTGGATGCCCGAGGCCTACTGTTGACGGCCCAATCAACAACTCCGTATGCGATGGCAGAGATTGACCTGAAAAATGGCCCGGTTGTCGTCGAAATTCCCGGACCTGTGCTGGGAATCCTTGATGACGCATTCATGCGTTACGTTTGTGACATTGGGCTGGCCGGTCCCGATCAGGGCAAGGGCGGTAAATACCTTCTTGTCGGCCCAGACTACGAGGCGGATATCCCCGAAGGCTACTTCGTCGCAAAATCCACGACTTACCGTCAGTGGTTGCTGATGCGTGTTTTTGTGAAAGACGGCGATTTGGAGGGCTCTGTCAAAGAGCTCAATGAAGGCTTCCGCTGCTATCCACTCGCGCAAGCCGACAATCCACCCAAGCAAAAGGTCGTCAACCTCTCAGGCGTCAAGTTCAATACGATTCATGCCAGCGATGAACACTTCTATGAAGAGCTGAACGCGGTGATTCAATATGAGCCTGCGGATGCATTTAATCCCGAGCTTGTGGGACTTTTTGCCTCCGTCGGCATCAAGAAAGGAGAACCCTTTGCACCGGATGCACGCATGAAGAAAATCCTGAAGGATGCAGCGGCAATCGGCAATGCTTCGGCGCGAGCCCTCGCTTTTAGGCCACGCAACGCAGCGCTTCTATTACTATCCGGATCGTCGATGGTACACCTCCTTTAGCGGTGGCCATGACTTCATGAACAACGGAGAGATGGTTCTCGATGATCGCATTATCATGCACTTTGTTGCTACTGGCATTACACCTGCCATGGTCACCCCGAAAGTAGGCACAGGATCGTCCTATGCGTTTACTCCCCATGACGCGAAGGGCGACTACCTCGATGGCGGAAAGACCTATAAAGTCACCTTGCCCGCGCCGATTCCAGTGAACAACTTCTGGTCCTTCATGGTCTATTCCGGCCAACATCGTTCGATGCTCGAGACCGATCAAAAGTTAGCCGGGCTGGACAGCAACAGTCCGTCCATTAAGCCAAACGATGATGACTCTTATACCGTTTGGTTCGGGCCAAAGGCGCCAGCAGGGCACGAGGGCAATTGGATCCAAACGATTCCCGGAAAAAGCTACAACGTCCTACTACGCCTCTATGGCCCACTGGAGCCGTGGTTCGACAAAACCTGGAAGCCAGGTGATTTTGAGTTGGTGAAGTAGTCACCATCCATCCCAACTCTCCTTGTTGACCAATCGAACCATGAAATACCACTTACTCTGCACCCTCCTCGTACCGGCAACGCTCTTCCTAAGCGGCTGTGAAAATCCGTCTGATCCAGCTGCTGCCCAGAGCGACGTCACGCCTGAGGAAGCCCAGGCCATCGCCAAGGAAGCCTACCTCTACGGCTTCCCCATGGTCATGAATTACAAGACCATGTGGAACTACGCCGTTGACAAGGACAACCCGGAATACAAGGGACCTTTCAACCAAAAATCCTGCGAGGCGAGGCTATACACTCCAGAAGACAAGGCGGTGGTCACACCCAACGCAGATACGCCCTACTGCATGTTCTGGATGGACCTGCGGGCGGAACCACTCGTCCTGTCCGTTCCCAAGATGGAGGAGGGACGATATTACAGTTTCCAACTGATCGATCTCTACACTCACAACTTCGCGTATGTCGGAAGCCTCACCACCGGCAGCGAGGCGGGCCGCTACCTGTTGGCCGGACCGAGGTGGGACGGGGACAAGCCGGAGGGCATCACCGACGTGATCCGATCCGAAACCGACGTGATCTTCAATGTCACGCGAACGCAGTTGTTTGGTCCGGACGATCTGGAGAAGGTCCAGACCATCCAGGGGCAATACAAGCTTGAGCCACTGAGCGCTTTTCAAGGCAAGGACGCCCCAGCGGCCTCGGCCAAGCCCGACTTCCCGGAGTGGGTCGAGGGCTCGCAGTTCGATGAGCGCTTCTTGCTCTACTTGGACTTCATCATGGACCTGCTCGAGAAACCAGGGCAGGGAGAGGACGCGCTTTGGCAGGATCTCGCACGCCTCGGCGTTGGGCCAGGTAAGACCTTCCGCCTCGAGGCTCTGCCTGACGAAACCGTGCAGGCGTTGAAAGCCGGAGTGAAAAAGGGGTTTGCCGAAATCGAGGCCTTCATTGCCAGTCATGCCAGCGATCCCCTGGCCAGCGGCAAATTCTTCGGCACGCGGGAATTCCTGAACGAAAGCGCCAGGGAGAACTTCGGACTGGATCGGCCGGACATACTTCGCTCCGCGGGCGCCCAAGCGGGTCTCTACGGCAACTCGGCGAAGGAAGCGATCTATCCGACCTATTTCACCGATGCCGATGACGCGCCGCTGGACGCCTCAAAACATAGCTACACGTTGACCTTGCCGAAGGGGACGCTGCCGCCGGTCAAGGCCTTCTGGTCCTTGACCATGTATGACGGGAAAACCCAACTCTTCATCGAGAATCCGCTCGACCGCTATCTCCTGAGCTCGGAGATGATGGACCAATTCAAGCTGGAGGAAGACGGCTCATTAGTGCTGCACATTGGGAAAGACGCTCCAGGCGAGGACTTGAAGGCCAACTGGCTTCCCGCGCCCGATGGCCCCTTCTACATGACCATGCGTCTGTACGGGCCAGAGAAAGACGCCCTCGAAGGTCGCTGGTCGCCGCCCAAGGCAAAGAAATCAGATTGACGTGCTGACACGAAATCTAACCACATCAAAAGATCGAATCATGAAAACAATCATTACCTCAAGCATCGCTGTCTTCGCGGCGACAATCCTTGGTTCAACGGTTCTCGCCGACGACAACAAGGAATCGGTCAACGTGTCCAACTTCGTGCGGGCCGAGTCGGATCACATGATCCGCGCCAACATGAAAGGGTTTAACCTTGGATTTGATAAATTCTTTCACCTGCGGGAACCCACGACGGCGGACAACCAACCGACGATTCGTATGAATCAGGACACGCTTTACTCCTCGATCGTCTTGGATCTCTCGAAGCCCGTGAAGATCACTCTGCCGGAGGTGGGTGGGCGTTACATGTCGCTGCTTTCCGTCAGCCAGGATCACTACATGATCGCAGAGTCAGAACCGGGGACTTACGAACTGACCGAGGATTCGGTGGGCACACGCTTCGCCCTGGTGACCATTCGAACCTTTTATGACGCGGGTGATCCCGACGACCTCGCTAAAGCTCACGCGGCCCAGGACAAGATCACGGTAAGCGGTGGTGGGAAAGGGCCGTTCGAGGCACCAAACTGGGACACGGAGCAACTCACGGTTGCGCGCAAGGCGCTCAGCGATCTCTCCACCCTCGGGTTCGACAGCACCTACGCGTTCGGTAGCAAGGAAGAGGTCCGGCCGATCGACCATCTGATCGGCACCGCCGCTGGCTGGGGCGGCATGCCACGCACTGCCGCTTTCTACCTTGTCGACAGTGTAGAAAAAAACGACGGCAAGACGCCGCATGTCGTCACGGTGAAAGATGTGCCCGTGGATGCATTCTGGTCCATCACGGTCTACAACGCCGACGGGTATCTCGAGAAAAACGACCTGGGCCGGAACAGCTTCAACAACTCCTCGGCCAAGCCGAACGAAGATGGCTCCTACACGATTCATTTTGGTGGAGATCCGGAGAGCACCAACTATCTGCCCATCACGGAGGGTTGGAACTACGCGATCCGCATGTATCAGCCGCGCAAGGAGATTCTTGACGGTGCCTGGAACTTTCCAGAAATCGAGCCATCGAATGGCAAGTAACCGAAGTCTCTGCTCACCCCGGACAAGGTTGAAACCGAGTTCCTCGGGGACCTGGTATTTTTCGATGGCATGCCCAGTGAATCCACGGCTCAGAAAATCTATGACTTTCTCGACCTATCACGAGGCGTAGACGCGTTTCTTAACGGCATGCCAGCAGCATCCATCCATGCCTTCCTGGAGGGACTCAAACAAGCGGGTTTAGAACCAGGCGACCTGGGGATTGCCGAAGACTTGCTGGATGCCCGCGGACGATTATTGACTGCCCAATAAAGGTCTCGGACTACGTTCTCGCTGTAGCGATTCCCTTCTGAGAATCGGGTGCACGATCGACCAGGGCGCTGCTCGTCTCAAGAACCCGTTAGATGTGGTACGCGCCAAAAAGCGAAACCGCCACGCCGGAAGCACCCAAACGGGAGGCTGCCGATGATGAACTCTAAAGCGCCATGCCGAAGATACGCTTCATTCGTTGGCTAGATGGAATTGCGGGTGGCAGCTCAGGAAGCGGATAGAGCGGCCGAATCTCAACCATCCCCTTGTGCGCTGGAGGAATTCTTGCGGCTATGGCGATGGCTTCGTCTTGTTGCGGATCCATTGTAATTGCATCGCTCATTTTCAGTTGCCAAGCTTGAACTGGATTAGGTTGACGCACTACTGAGGTTCGCCGGGCACCATCACCATCCAGCCAACACCAAACTTGTCCGTGACAATTCCGTAAAGCGGCGACCAGAATGTTTTCGCAAGCGGCATGTCTACTTTGCCTCCCGTAGCAAGCGAATCAAAGACGCGGGTACAAACTTCTTCCGACGGAATTGATAGTGCCAAGCGAAATCCGTCAAACGTCGACTTGTCATCGCACCCGTCTGAACACATCACAGTCAGCTTGCCGATCTTGAGCGTCGCATGCATGACTTTGTCTTCAAAGCCCTTCTGGAGTGTTCCCTCGGGAATGCCATCGGGACTTTCGTTGAATCGCATCAGCATCACGACGTCCGCTCCGAGAGCTTGTTTGTAAAACTCCAGTGCTTCGTCACAGCGACCTGCAAAGAATAGATAGGGAGCGAGCGTGCTGTCCTGCATCGCGACGGAGGTCCGCAATTCATTCTCTTGTGCTGCGACAGTGCCGGCAGAATCGCTCTCTGCAAAATCGTCCATTTCATAGAACTGGCGAATTTCGATATCGGACTCTTCCTTCAACGGATTGGGGCATCGCTTTACCCAGTCGACGGCTTCGTTCATCGAATCGACCTCCCACAACCAGTAGCCGGCGATCAATTGGGAAGTTTCCGCGAACGGCCCATCGGTAACGATTCGCTCGTTACCGCGGAATCGTACTCGCAGTCCCGTGGAACTCGGCTTCAGCCCGTCGCCGGATTTCATGATGCCTGCTTTGACAAGCTCCTCGTTGTAGTGGCCCATTGCTTCGAGCCGTTCCGGGCTGGGCATCTCGCCTGCTTCAGAACTTGGCGATGCCTTCACGATGACCATGACTCTCATTCTTTGTTCCTCTTGCTCTTGGCGAACGTTATTGGATGTTCTGATTTCTTGCTTCAATCACCGTATTGATGGCTTCGTCGGCAGTGCGAATCTCCAACGGGTCCACTTTCACTCCCGGACGCTTGGATATCAATTCGACGGCGTGGGCCATCTCGTCAGCTTCCAGCATCAAGATGCCCACAAGTTGCTCCTTGGTCTCGGCATACGGTCCATCTGTCGCTTCTGCTTTCCCAATTCGGTTCTCTGCATGTAGTCAAATGGCAGCGGACAATATCGACAACCTCGTTGACATTTTCCGATCACTTTTGCTCGACGAGTAATATGAATCGACGACTCCCGCAATTCTCGCAGATTCTTTGCACGAGAACGCCTCTCGGATGCCTGCTGAGTCAACTCGAACGCATTTTCGATTGCTTCAATTGCATCTGGGGCGCGACCGATGCGCCGAGTTGGCTCGCCACGTGCGGAGTGGGCGAGCGAATAGCTTACGACGTTGCCGCGATCCAGAATCGCCTCAACGATCTTCAGCCAAGATTCAGATCCCTCACGCATCGTCACCAAGGAGATCGATCGCGTTTCGGGAGCAAGATCGGTAGCACCAATGGAATCCGGCTAACGCGTTTTCAGGTGTGTCGAAGGCCAGCACTTGTCCTGGCAGAATGTCCTTGCTGCAGGACGGTCTCTCCGAGACCGTTACTCCATTCGGCTTTGCCGCAATCTTCCGAACCCCCGCGAGGCTTGGGCTCAGGTAGGCGTGCCCTCGGAGGATTCGCCATGGTTCACCAGGCGAAAGATCGAAGCTGCGCCTGTTGAGCTAGTAGCTGTTCGAGTCCAGCTTCACCTTGCCTCGGAAGATCCAATAGATGATCACGGTGTAGCTAAGGACGCAGGGGATTCCGATCACGGCGATGATCAGCATCGTTTGCAGTGTGCCAGCGCTACTGCGTGCGTTCTCGAGCGTGATACTGTAGGCCGGGTCGATCGTGGACCGCATGAAGTTCGGAAAGATCGCAACGCTGAACAAGCGACGCTAGGGCCAGGATCACCATCGACGAGGTGAAGAACGCGTAGCCAGGCTTGCCCAAGTGCATCGCTCGGGGAATGTTCAAGACCGCCAAGGCGTTCAGAATCGGGAACAATCCACAACAGCGGATTCGCGGATAGGTTGTCGGTCGCGTGCGGGACGTGCCACCAGGTTGCGATCGTCACGACGACATACAGAGCAGCGAACCAATAGAACAGTGGGTTGATGGCCCGCCGAATGCGACGTTGCAGGTCGTCCTCGGTTTTCAGGTAAAGGTAGATCGCACCGTGCAATGCAAACAACGATACCGTCAGGCAGCCAACGAGCAGTGGGTACCAGTAAATCTGACTCAGCAGGCTGCCCTCATAAACGTACTTTGGCCCTAGTTCCATGCCGGCCATCACGTTGCCTGCGGCAACACCGAGCAAGAGAGCGGCTGTGAACGACGACAGAAAGAACCCGATATCCCAGTACCTTCGCCAAGCTTGGGAGTGCACTTTGGATCGGAATTCCAGACTGACCGCGCGACCGATCAAACACGTCAGCAACAGAAAGAACGCAGTGTAAAAGCTGCTGAACACCGTCGCGTAGGCAACCGGGAACGCCGCGAAGAGTGCTCCGCCGAAGGTAACCAACCACACTTCGTTGCCATCCCACAGCGGACCAATGGAATTCATCACCAGGCGACGCTCGCGGTCGTCTTTAGCGATGAAAGGGTGCAGAATGCCAACGCCCAAATCAAAGCCATCGAGAATCGCGTAACCGCAAAGCAAAACGCCAAGCAGTACGAACCAAATGAAGGTGAGTAGATCGTAATTCATCGGACTCCCTCCTCCATCATATCGCCGCCCAGTGATCTGCCGCTCTGACCGAACTTTGTCGGCCATCGTTTCGTCACTGCAGCTTGCGCTTGTACTCGGTCAGTTCTTCGGCGCTCTCCGGACCATGTTGGATCTTGTTATTGAGCACGAACACCCAGACGGCGAATAGCAACGAGTAGATGATTCCGAACAAAATGATGCTGCCGAGTACTTGGTCGGCAGTCACCGACTCGCTGAGTCCATCGGCCGTTCGCAATCCCATCATCTCCACACCATCTTGTACCGAGGGATAGACGATCCAAGGTTGCCGGCCGACTTCCGCTGTGATCCACCCGGCCTGGTTGGCCGTCATGGCGGCGACCGGCATCAAGACGATCGCCCACAAAAGCCATCGCTGATTGCAAAATTTGCCGCGATACCAGAAGAGGCACGCTAAACCGGAAACACCGATCATCAGGGTCCCCAAACCGACCATCAGGTGAAAGGTCTGGAATGGCAACCAAACCGGCGGCCGCTCGTCTTCCGGGATTTGATCCATCGCGGGGACCGGCTTGGTCGGATCGTTGTAGACCATCAAGCTAAGAAGATATGGCAGCTTGACACCGAAGTGAACCGTTTCGTTCTTTGCATCGGGCCAACCGAACAAGTACAGCCCGGTCGGATCATCAGTGGTTTCGAAAGTGTGCCTCCATCGCGGCAAGTTTCGCTGGCTGGGTTTTGACCAGTTGCTGAGCCGAATGGTGGCCCGTCATGGCCGCTGCAATCGTGAACACCAGTGCCGTGGGGAGCGCAATCGACAGGCATCGCCGGGCGACGTCTTCATGTCGATTCTTCAACAGGTAGTACGAACAAACCGACGCAACGAAAAACGCGCCCAGCACGAAAGCACCGATCAGCGTGTGGGTCAGTCGATCGACCGATGATGGATTGAACACCATTGCCCAAAAGTCCGACACTTCCGCGCGCGGCATCATCTCGCCTTGAACCTCGTGCCAGACGATGTGATAGCCGGCCGGCGTTTGTTGCCAACTGTTCGCCACGACGATCCACACGGCACTAAACATCGACCCGAGAAAAACCATTAGCGTGCTGAAAAGGTGCATCCTGGGACCGACGCGATCCCAGCCGAACACCAACACGGCCAAGAAGCCGCTTTCCAAGAAGAATGCAAAGATACCCTCGGCCGCCAGCGCCGAACCGAACACATCCCCAACAAAACGCGAGTAGACGGCCCAGTTCGTGCCAAACTCGAACTCCATCACGATCCCGGTTGCGACGCCCATTGCAAAGTTAACCGCGAACACACGAGTCCAAAATCGAGCCGCCGCCTCCCAGGATGGATTGCGGGTGCGAAAGTAGGCGAGTTCGCAAAGGAACAGTTGCAGTCCTAATCCGATAGACAGTGGCGGAAACAGGTAATGGAACATGATCGTTCCCGCAAACTGCAAACGACTGAGTATCTCAACATCCATTGGGTTTGCTCATCTCCTGGGGCACCATTTCGCTTGCGTTTTCGCAAGGGGCAATCATTCGTGATCGTGCCGCTTTGAATTTGGGGCGGTGCGTTGGTTCACCTAGGCAGCGATTATGAGCAAGCAACCCACGATCAGGTAGGGCTTCACTTCGTGGTCTGCAGGTTCGTGGGTTGGTCTTTTGTAATCATGCCGTCCTCCATCTGATACGTCGTATCAAAAACATCGAGTGAGCGATGATCATGAGTGACAACGATGACGGCGGCCCCTTGTTCGTGCGCCACCTTGGCGAACAGTTCCATCACCTGTCGTCCACGATGCCCATCGAGGGCCGCAGTTGGTTCGTCTGCAAGGACGACGCTGGGGCGATTCGCCAAGGCGCGGGCAACGGCGACTCGCTGCTGCTGGCCGCCCGATAGCATCGATGGAAGGTTTGCCGCTCGATCGGCCACACCAAGGTATTCCATCAGTTCGATGGCACGAACACGTGACTGACGCGTGGTCTGGCCGTTCAGTTGCATGGCGATCTGAACGTTCTCGACCGCCGACAGAAATGGAATGAGATTGGATTTTTGAAAAACGTACCCAATGTGTTGACGGCGATACGTGCGCAGATTGACTCGCGCATCCTCGCCTTCAAGAACTACCTGGCCTCCAATTGTGATCGTTCCCCGTGTCGGCGGATTGATCAGACCGATCGCTGTCAGAAAAGTTGACTTGCCAGAACCACTTGGACCAAGCAAGGCAACCACTTCGCCCGCCTTGACCGTCATGGAGGCGTCACGCATGGCGAGAACCTCCGTGTTCCCACTTCCGTACCGCTTGGTGAGTTTTGTGGCGACAATGGCTGGGTTTTCCACTTCAATTGAACTCATGTCAGCGCCTCGTTTGGAGAAACGCTCAACGCCTTCCAGATTCCCATCAAACTCGAACCAATCGAGATTCCGACAACGACGAAGCCAAGCTGGATCAAGTCGCTATCGGCGAGAATCACACGCCGGGGAAAATGAGGGAACAATTGACTCCCCACTGCAAAAGCGATCACGTATCCGACGATGCCCAGCAGCAGTGCTTGCTGCAAGATCAAGCCGAGGATCACCGTGTTGGACGCTCCGATCAGTTTTAGCAATGCAATCGAGTGAATTTTGTCGAGCGTTAGCGTGTAAAGAATGAGAGCCATGATGATGGCTGCAATCGCGGTCAGCAGTACGCGAAACAGTCCAATTTGGCGTCTTGCTTTCTCGACGGTTCCCCGCAGCAGCAATTCCTTCTGTCCGTCGCTTGTGAAGACCGAAACATCGCCCCAGGCCGCAATCTTGGACCGCACCTCTTCCATGCTTGCGCCAGTCTCCAGCTTGACCATCACGGCGCTGATTTGAGAAGTTGGCGTGGCTGGCAATCGTGACGTCGCCTGAGAAGCCTGCGTCAGAAGTTCGGGTTGGTTCTCGGTGGGCTCAAACACTTTACCGCGCTCTTCTCGAGCCGAACGCTCTAACCGAATCGCTTCACCGGGCATATCGAATTGAATTGCCTGAGCGTCGGTGACGGTAAAAACTGCCAAGCCATCTCCGCTGGCACTGATCATGCTTTGGGTCAGGCCGACGACCGTGTAGATGTCCTTTCCAAGCTGTACTTTCTCGCCCAATTGCATGCCCAATGATTGGTCGGCGAGCATTTCGTAGTGAGCTTGCCCAAGCATCCTTCCTTGGGAAATCGGTAACCAATCGCCCCGATCGACGGACCAGTCCAAGCCCAAGACTGCGATTCGGAGCGGCTCACCGTCACGCTCGCGTTGGATGGTGTGGTAAACGAATTTGCGTGACGACAAAACTCCGGGGACGGCCGCGATTCGATGCACCAAATTGGGAGGTACGCGTGACAATTCGGCAAAGGGACCGCGCGTTTCTCGCTGGACAACCCACAAGTCCGCATCGACACGGTCGACCAACAACGTCGCGTCTTCGATGATGCCGCGATAGATTCCGCCCATGCCCATCACGATCATCAGAAGCATGCCGATGCCGACGCCGGTGAGTGCGAAGCGGCCGAAGTTATGTTGAATGTCCTTGAGTGCCAAATTCATTGCCGAACCACCCTTAGGCCTGGCTTCAAGACACTCCGTTCGTCTCCGGACTTGATGACAACATCACCGATGGCAAGCCCATCGGTGACTTCGATGGCTTCGGGACCGCGAACTCCCAGCGAGATGGCCCGCCAAGTCGCAGTTCCATCGAGATCGACAAAGACACCCGTGACGCCCTCACGTCTGGTGAGGAACGGCTTGGGAACGAGCGGCACGCTTTGTGGCTCCGCGACTTTGATGTACGCCTCGGCGCGTTGGCCGACCGCCCAGTTCACCGGCAGTTCCAAGACACGCACATCGACGATGAATTCACGGGTCTCGCGATCCGCTTCACGACCGAGTCTCGCGACTCTTGCAGGGAAGGAAGCCTCGGGCTGAGAACGAAAAATGACCCGGCTATCCTGGCCCGCCCGCAATCTCGAGATCTCGGTTTCATCGACCCAAGCACTGACCCACAATTCTTCGGTCGCAATCAATGTCATGATCGAGCTGCCGGGAACCACCACGTCCCCAGGCTCTCGATTGCGTTTGACGACCAAGCCATCAAACGGAGCGACGATCACGGTATCGCGCAAGCGAGCTTCGTGGTACTCCAGATTCCTCTCGGCAGAAATGAGTTCCTTTTGTCCCTCGTTGATTCCCGCTTCGGATCTCGACACGTCGGCCATTGCGACGCCCAAAGCTTCCGAAGCGCGATCCAGTTCGTCTTGACTGATCGCATCCCTCTTCTTCAAGCTTTCGACTCGGCTGAAATACTTTTCGGCCTGAGTCAGAATGATATTGGCTCGCTTTTTGTCGACTTGTAACCGTTCAATTGCGGCGACGGCTGCGTTGACGTTGGCTCGGGCAATGGCGACCTGTTGTTTCCATTCGTCGTCTTCGAGCCGAACCAGTTCATCGCCTGCGACAACCGCATCGCCTTGATCGGCAAGAACCGCAGCCACTCGTCCTGAGATCTTGGGACCAATGGTCGCCGAAACGCGAGCCTCCAAAGTGCCCGTTCCCATGACTTCTTGCGTGACCGATCCCAACTCGACCTTATGAAAATCGACCGAAACAGGCTTGAAACGGAACCAGAATACGGCGGCGCCAATCGCAATTGCGAGAGCGATCCACTTCCAGAGCGAAGCGATCCACCGAAATCGTGTCGATTGATTCGCGTTCATCTACTTGCTCCCGTCCGGTTGTTGAGTGTCCTGGTAGAGGATCCAATACGCGGCGGGGATGACAATCAAAGTGAAGAACGTCGAGGTCACAATGCCGAAGATAATCGCCCACGCGAGTCCAGAGAAAACAGGGTCGAGCGTGATGACCCAATTCGCCAACAGCGTTGTGCCAGCGGTCAAGAGAATGGGCCGCGTTCGAATCGCGACGCTGCGAATGATCGACTCTCGCAGATCGTGACCTTCGGCTTGAGCCAGATGGATGAAGTCGATCAAGACAACCGAATTGCGAACGACGATGCCCGCCAATGCGATCATGCCAATCATCGCGGTTGCCGTGATGAACACAGGGTTAGGGTGTCCGCCGACTGGCTGGTCCATGATCGCGTTCAAACCCCAAAAACCGGGCATGATTCCGATCATCGATAGTGGGATTGCCGACATGATCAGGATCGGCAATGTTCGCGAACCGGTTTGAAACATCAGCACGACAAAGATCCCCAGCAGAGCGGCTCCAAACGCGAGACCGAGATCGCGGAAGACATCCAACGTGATGTTCCACTCGCCTTCGCCTGCCCACTGGACGTCGTAGCCGGCTGGGACGCTCCAAGGCAGGCCGCCGCCGGGCGACAGCCATGAGCGATCGCTGAGATCGCGGCCGAGCGCTGCGTGCGCGGTGGCTTTGGGGGCTTCGGTCCCGACCGCGGGTCGTTCAGCCAGACTCGTCTGGTCCCATTGCACATCCACGATCGCGTCCGCCGGTGGGCGACCGGCGACCTCCGCATAAACGTACACCACACGATTCAAATTCTTGTGATGGATCGACTTGTCTTCGATCGTCTCGCGGAAGCTGCCCAACGCCCCCAACTGCACCATCTGGCCGCCTTCGCCTTGAACATAGACCTCTTCCAAATCGTCCAGAGCCGAACGGCTCGCTAGCGGAAGTCGCAACTCGATCCACAGCGGTTCGACTTCGCCGGGCAAATGCAGGACCGTTGCCTTGTGGCCGCTCAACGCCGTGCGAATGGTCTCCGCAATCGCCTCGGTTGAAATCCCCGAAAGCGCCGCCTTGGGCTTGTCCGTGTCGAACACGAAACGCACTTGGTCGTCTTCCGCACTCACGTCCAAATCGACCACGCCCGGTTCGTGACTCAGACGCTCCATCACAGTACGTGCTGCGTCAATTTGCGTGGCGTAGTCACCATCGGGTGGTCCGTAGATTTCCGCCGTGATCGTCGACAACACGGGTGGTCCCGGTGGAACTTCGACCAACTTGATGTTCGCGCCCATCGACTTGGCAAGATTCGTGATCTCGTCACGAATGCGAAGCAGAATCTCGTGTGATTGCTGAACGCGTTTCTCTTTGGCGAGCAAGTTCACGCGAATGTCGGCGACGTTCGTTCCCTGCCGCAAGAAGTAATGTCGAACCAGCCCGTTGAAATCCATTGGCGACGACTTCCCTACGACGATCTCGTAGTCCTTGACCTCGGCAAGACCGCCCAAGTACGCGCCCAGACGTCGCGAGACCACATCGGTGCGTTCAAGCGTTGTGCCCTCGGGCATATCGATCACGATTTGAAACTCATTCTTGTTGTCGTAGGGCAGCATCTTCACCGGCACCCAGCGCATCACCGGCGGAATCAAGGAAGCAAAAAACAAACCGGTGATTGCCAACAAGACACCCCAGGCGGCGAGCCGGCCTTTCAGGAGCGGCGTCAAATACCCGCGTGCGATGCGATACAGAAAACTCTTGGTCAGGTCGTAGGAGTGATCTTCACCGGCAGGGACAGTTGAGTTGTTTCAATGACACCATCGCCAGCCATGGTGTGATCAGAAAGGCAACCAGCGTCGAGACGGTCACCGTCAAAGGCACGTTGAGCGCCATCGGGGCCATGTAGGGCCCCATCATTCCCGTGATGAACGCTAGCGGTAGGAAACTGACAATGATTGCCAACGTCGAAAGGATCAACGCGGGCCGGACTTCCTGAACGGCACGCAGCACGGACTGTCGTGGCGGAAAGATCCTCATGCTGAAATAGCGAGCGATGTTTTCCACGTCGGTGATCGGGTCATCGACCAGCAAACCGAGCGCAAGAATCAGCGCGAACATCGTGACGCGATTGATCGAGTAGCCCACCATCAAATTGATAAACAGCGTCAGGCTGTAGCACACCGGAATGGCCAGCGCGATCACCAGTGCCGGACGCCAACCCATCGTTAAACCGATCAGTCCGATGACGGTGAGCACCGCCACCACAAGTCCCTCGATCAGTTCGTTTACCTTTTCGTTGGCGGTCTCGCCATAGTTGCGAGTGATCCGAAACTGCACGCCGTCGGGCAGGTGCGATGCGGTCAATTCCTCCAACTTGGCTTCAACGGCATGGGCGACGTTGACGGCGTTGGAACCCTTGCGTTTGGCGATGGAAATGTGAACGGCGGGGAAGAGGGTTGTCTTGTCACCATATTCGCTGTCGGCCGATCCAAACCCGATCCAACTATAGCCGTCCGGTTCGGCTGGCCCGTCAACGACTGTCGCAACGTTCTTCAAGTAGACGGGCCGTCCGCCTGCGACGTTGACCACGGTCTCGTTCAAATCGTCGACACCTCGAAAGAAGGTGCCCGTTTCGACATTGAATTGCGTGTTCTGTTGCTCGAAGCTTCCGTTGCGAGCCGTCACGTTGCTGACTTGAAGCGCCCGCGAGACCTGCGAGGGTGACGTCGCGTGCGCGGCCAATCGCTGTGCATCCAGGTTGACCGTGATCCGTCGCGGCCGGCCCCCGACGACTTCGACGCGATTCGTATTCGGGATCGCCTGCAATTCATGCTGAGCCTCTTCGGCGATCCGCCGCAACTGATGGTCGCCATACCGCTGTGGTTGGTCCGACCACAATGTCGCGATCACAATCGGAACATCATCAACCTCGATCGGCTTGACGACCCATGACTCGACCACCGGCGGAATCAAGTCGAGGGAGGAATTGACTTTGTTGTAGATCTTGACGAGCGAGTCCTCACGATCTTCACCGACATAGAATCGCACCGTCACGACGCTCTGCCCGGGCTTTGATATCGAATAGACGAACTCGACCCCGTCGATTTGGTAGAGCAGCTTTTCCAGCCGATCGGTGACTTGACGCTCGACTTCTTCCGCCGACAACCCGGGCGCGGACGCGAATACATCAGCCATTGGCACGACGATTTGCGGCTCTTCTTCGCGAGCCGTCATCACCAGTGCCGCTGCCCCCAAGATCAGGGACACAAAGATCAGCAGCACCGCGACGTCGCCGCGAAGGAATACCTCGACGATGCGTGTCATGAAAGGAACAGTGGGTTCGCCTTGATCGGTGCTACCGGACATCGGCCTGCTCCCGTTGGTGAATCACCACACGCTCACCGGCGTCGACGCCGCTTAGCACTTCTTGTCGTCCTGGTATTCCTAGCTGGCCGATTTTGATCAATCGACGCTCGATGTTCCCATCCGGCAGGACGACGTCGACAAAATCAAGCTGTCCAACGCTGATCACGGCATCCGTATTGAGGCACAAGTGACGCCGCTCGCCCGCCGGAATCAACAGCCGCCCGAACATGCCCTCAAAAAGATCTTCGGATTTGGGCAGCGAGGCTTTCACCAGAAACGACCGGCTCGGCGCGTCGGCTTGGGGCACAATCTCATCGACGGTCGCGGTGTATTCACGATCCAAGGCATCGACCAGGACCTTCAATTCGTCGCCGACGCGAAGCTTGACCGCCAGTTGCTCCATGACGGGAGCCTCCAGACGCAACGACGTCGCATCGTAAAGTGTAAGAATCGGCACGCCGGGACTGGCCATGTCGCCCGGCTCTGCGGAGCGATCCACGATGCGTCCCTTTTTCGCCGCCTTGATGGTCGTGTAGGAAAGCATGGTTTCGAGTTCCAAGATCGCTTGCCGAGCACGGGCTTCGTCGGCCAGCGTGACCTGCACGTCGCGGGACGCATTGTCAAACTCGGATCGAGAGGTGGCGTTCTGATTGCTGAGCGCTTCGATTCTGCGGAATTGCTTTTCCGCTTGCTCGCGGTTCGCCACGGCAGCGTCAAGCGACCGTTTGGCCTGATCGAGGCGCGATTGATATTCCTTGTCATCGAGTCGAATCAGCACTTGACCTTCGTCTACCTCGTCGCCCGAAACAACGGTGATCTCGTTGATCGTTGCCATGATCTTGGAAGACACCACCGTGCGGCTGGATGCCTTCAAGGTTCCGATCGCCTCTTCGATCGTCGATTTTTCAATCTCATGAACGATGTCCGTGGGTTCACCGGCGAGTCGACGAACCGCTCGGTCGCTATGCCCGGGCTGCACCCTTTGCTCAAAGACCCCGGAGAGCCAACCGATGGTCAAAACCAATCCCACAAGCCCCACACCAACCATCAAGACCCGCAACAGCCCTCGTGACCACACTTTTAGATTCTGGAGATTCATTGCTTTCACCTAAGCCCTGTTGGCCATCTGGTTTTCCTGTCGGGACGCGCAAGACTGGGATTTGATTCCGGAATTTGGAATTCTTGGATAAACCTTCGGTCGATCCACGTCTTCAAAGTCCAACACCAGCGGGCATGAGCGGTGAACCATCCGTACTCGAGCAACGCTTTGCCATCACCCGTATTGAGAATCTTCAGAAAGTCACCTTGCGGACTGAATTCACGCAGGCCGCCGCCGGTAATGAAGGCGCGGAGGTTGTCCCACAGGATCGGACACTGGCGGACCGCGTAGACGCCGGCTTTGGGCGAGGGTGACTCGACAATGGTTCCCGAATCACCCACAGCAAAGATGCGCGGATCGGAAAGTGACTGCAAGGTCTTGCTGGTTGCCAGAAACCCGAGATCGTCCCTCTGCAGCCCAAGATGTCCCAGTAGCGGTGGCCCAGCAGCACCGGTCGCCCATATCACACAGTCCGTTCGATGCGTGATGCCATTGTCCGTCGTGATGGATTGTTCATCGACATTGACCACGCGATGACCGCAACGAACCCTGATCCCACGCCGGTCAAGCAACTTTTCAATGCGATGAATGCTCCGCCGACTCATCCCGCCGGCGACGTGTTGCCCGCTTGTGAAAATCTCGATGTCGCAAGTGACGTTTCGCTTCTGAAACTGTTCCAGTAAGCAGAATGCAATCTCGACAGTGGCGACTCCGCCACCCACGATCGCAACGTGAATGTTAGGTGTCTGCGCCGGTTCGACCGACCGTAGGCGTGCATCGAGTCGTTGCAAGAACGTTTGCATCGGCTTGATCGGTACCATCGAACCGACGTCGGCATACTGCTGCGCACCAGCGGGCACCGATCCCACACCAATGGATAGTGCATCAAACGAGAGCGGCACACGGTCGCTGAAAAGTACCTTGCCTGCGTCCAAGTCGATCCCATTCGTTTCGGCGACGACAAGTTCAGCACCGCTTCGGTCGGTGAGCGAACGCAAGTCGATCCGCATCTCATCGTCGCTGAATTGCCGGCCAAGTGTGCCAGGCAGCATGCCTGAATAGGTTGCCGTGGGATAGTTGCTGATACAAACTAAATCGCAACCCGCAAGCGGGTCGCTCGCCCACTCTTTCACAATGTGTGCGTTGGTGTGCCCGATTCCCAACAGAACGATTCTCTTACGATGCGAAGCCGCATGGGCGTCAATCACCGCGTCACCTGTTCGTACTTCGCCGGGACTCGATAGCGATCGCTGTAAGTGTGGACACGATTGGTCGGTTGGCCCTCGAGCGTGACCAGGGGTAAACCGGCATCGATCCACTTCAAAATGCTGCCCTCATAGTTCTTCACTTTGACACCCTTGCCCGCTAATTGCTTAGCGTACGCACCGCTGCGACCGCCGACGGTGCAATACGGAATCACGAGTTTGTCGCGATACTTGCCAGCATCCTTCTCGTACTTAGCCTTCGTGATTGCGCCCGGAATGATCGAAACGTTGACCTCTTCGTCCGAGCGAACATCGACAACGACAAAATCGGATTCCGGAACCTCGATGCCGGACGCCACGGCTTCGTCGATGACTTTTTGCCGATCGGTCAACATCTCGCTGAGCGTCTTGGTCTCGATCGCCTCGATCTTGGGACCGCCACCGAACAAACGGCCGAACTGTGCATTGGCTGTTTGGCAATGGGTCAAACTTACCGCGAAGATGACAGCAAGAGTGAAGAAAGGTTTCATGATTGCATTTCCATATTTTCGTAAGGTTCAGACCGTTTTGGGAGCAGTTGTAGCAGATCATCGCTGCGAGCATGCGATGGCATCTCGAAACTTCAACTCGATGGTTTCTCGATCCAGAACCAACCTCTCAATTCGCCTTCTTGAAAGCCCACGGCTTGGTCGTCTGGGTAGAGTTTGGCCAGTTGCTCTTGAATGACTGGAGCAATTTGTTCCGTGGGACCGTGGCACATCAAGCATTGCGATTGCAGCTTGATCGGAAGCAGCGCCGCGGCGCTACCATTGCTCAGATTGGCGAAAACTGGAGTATCCGTCTTTGATTGAATCAACGATGCGGCCCAAGCAGGGCCCGTGTTATTCGGATTGCGAAGGCGGACTCCAATGCGACCAATCTTCACTTTCTGTTCCTCGCCAACCGTCGACGCAATTTGGGTCGCCTCCTTTTGGCAAACAGCGATGGCTTCGGCCGGCCCCTGCGTCATCGCTTCCATCAGTCTTCCGGACAGTTTTTGAAACAGTGCGTCCTTTGCGGCCAACAGTTCGGCTCGTTGATCCTCCGTCGGTTGCGAATCGGCAACAATCTTCACGGAATCAACCGCCTCGCTATGCGAATCTGCGGGAACCGTGACTGCACGGGCGCTGACAACCCATGGTCAACACTGTGGCCAACACACAGGCCACCCAAGCGACTTTGGTGATACGGGTTCGATTCATGATTCAGTTCCTTTTCGTTGCAGAATACAAGCCAAACAGGCCAACGCGCTCTGGCACGGGGTGCTCGCATGTGCCTTGCCGGCAACTGGAAAGGGCCGAACCTGCCATGCCCACCGTCTCAACCGAGTGTTCGTCGAGCACATCGGACTTCAGCAGGAAACCGATCCGATCGAGTTCCTGGTTCCTGATTTGACCGCCCAGGTAGAGCGCCGCATGCAGGCCTCGACGCAGGCTTTGTTCCAGTTCGATTCCTTCCGCTTTCAATTGAGTTGCCCAGTTGTCGAACACGTCCGTGGCAATCGCCAACAAGTTGGGAAGATCACCGGCAATCGTGAGCATTTGATCGAGTGACTGGGCATGGTCGAGCAAGCGATACAAGACTTCGGCCATCGCCGGATCATTGAGTCGATCCACCAAAGATGGTCGAGGAAGGGTGGTTTCCATGGAGTTCTCGTTTGGCGTCAGGAGACACGGGAGACAGAAGTGATGACCTAGGCTTGGCCACTCATGGCAGGCTCTGATTTCACGCTCGCTAATCCGTCTGCTTTCCAAGCCATGTAGCCGCCCGTCAGGTTGATGACGTTCTTGAATCCAGCTGCTTGCAAGACGCTGACGCCGATCGCTGACCTTGCACCGCTGCGGCACTGTACGACCAGCTTTTCGTCGCGTGAAAGTTCGTCGAGATTTTGCGGGAGTCGCCCGAGGAAGCGATGCTCGGCCTGTTGGATATGGCCTTCATTCCATTCCTCGTTGGATCTCACGTCGATCAACTTCACATCGCCGGCTTCGATCGAGGAAGCGAGATCCGCAGGCGTTCCCGTCGCATAGACTTCGGTTGCCAAACCTGATTCACGCACGTCGCTTGCATCAAAACCGCCTTTGATTTGCTCGACGCCGATCTTGTGCAGTAGCCTTGCCGCTTCCTCCAACTGTTCCGGCTGGCAGATCAGGTAGGTCGGGCGATCGTAATCAACCAGCCATCCCGCCCACGCGGAGAGCATGCCCAGAGGAATGTTGATCGTGCCGGGTACGTGTCCCTTGGCGAACTCGGGCGACGGTGTCAGGTCGATGACCGTTCCGGTCTGCAAGGCATCCGTGAGCTGATTGGTGTCGAGCATGCGGTGATGATGATTGGCTCCCAGGATCGCCGGTCCTTCTTTGTTGACCCGCTTCATGACCGCAAAGTACTTCGGTGCTTCCGGTTGATCGGCCAGGATGTAGCGAACGAACTCCTCTTCGTCGGTGAACTGAAGTGAGGGGTTGAACAGTTTTTCGTAGCCCACCGTCGAGGAAGGAATCGCGCCGAGCCCTTTCCCGCATGCACTACCCGCACCGTGAGCCGGCCAGACTTGCAGGTAGTCCGGCAAGGACTTGAATCGCTCGGCGGACCTGAACAAGTCGCGAGCACCCGGTTCGGCCGTTCCCATCAAACCGGCCGCTTCCTCGAGCAAGTCAGGGCGTCCGATCGAGCCGACGAACACAAAGTCACCCGTGAAAATCCCCATCGGCTTGTCAGCCCCACCCCCCAGGTCGGTCAGCACAAACGAGATGCTCTCGGGAGTATGCCCCGGCGTGTGCATGACGTCGAACCGTATGTTGCCGATCATGAATTGATCACCGTCGTGCAGCAGTTCGCTGTCGTAGCCGTCCAGGTAGTGATACTTCCAATCCTTCGTTCCTTCATCGGAGACGTACAGCTTGGCACCCACGCGATCGGCAAGTTCACGTGCCCCCGAAACATAGTCGGCGTGGATGTGTGTTTCAGCGACCGCGACGAGCTTCAATCCTTCGCGTTCGGCCATCTCGAGGTATTGGTCCACGTCTCGACCTGGATCCACGACGATGGCAACTTTGGCACGCTGGCAGCCAACCATGTAGGAAGCGTGGGCCAGTTTTTGATCGTAGAAATACTTGAGCAACATGATTGGGTTCCTTTTGAAGGAATGGATTTGAGTTACAAAATGACCGACTTGAAGATCACGAAAATCGCAACCAAAACGACTGCGATGGAAAAGACTTTTTGAAGGGTGGGGCCTTTCAATCGCTTGGCCACCAAGCCGCCAAGCCACATTCCAGCAAAACCACCGATCATGAATTGAATGCGCAACCTCCAACGAAAGCGGATTGCCAGCAGCGACGTGCGAGGCGACGCCGCTGATGCTGACCAAAACGATGACAAACAGCGAAGTGCCAACGGCTTGGTGGATCGCCATCCCACTGAACAGCACGAGCGCTGGAACAATGACGAACCCTCCGCCAACACCGAACATGCCAGATAAAAAGCCCGTCATCAGGCCAACCAACACGAGCAGCCGAACGCACTTCGACGTCAATCGCAGTTTGCCGTCGTCATCTCGTTGACAAGCGCTGCGGTCATGCACTGGCTCGCCTTCGGTCACGCACTGGCCGCTGACAATTTTCGGGTTCTTCGCCTTCGCCCACATACGATACGCGACGACGAACATCAGGATCGCGAACAGAACCAACAAGACTTGCTCGGGAACCAGCTTTGATAGGTAGGCCCCGACAGGTGCTCCCACCATCCCCGCGACGGCAAACAGCAGCCCCGTCCGCAACTCCACTTCGCCTCGAATCAATCGTGGCACTGCACCGAAAAGTGCCGTCCCGCCGACCGACGCCAGCGAGATCCCGACGGCCTCACGGGGTGCAATCGCCAGCCCGTAAACCAGCAACGGCACGGCGAACACGCCGCCGCCGCCACCGGTCAAGCCCAGCGCGAAGCCAACGATCGAGCCGAAGAAAATTGCTAGACCGAGCATGACCCGCCGTCCGAACACTTGTTCCAAGGCATTTTGGAAAGCATCATCCCCATGCCGCAGCTATCGGTGATGCCTGCGAACGTGAGTCCAGCGCCGATGAATGCGGGGATGCCGGCATAGTAGACATTGCCCGTGAGCATTGCGGCGAGAGAGCCTAGCAATGCAATCGAACCAGCGGCAATTCGGACTTGGCGCTCCAGCGAAATCGCTTTCTTGCCTCGCACGACGGGCAAACCGGCTTCGACCCAGGCGGTCGTTCCGCCATCGACGTTGACCACATTGTCGATGCCAGCGTCGAGAAACTTCTGCATCGCTTTGCTGGAGCGATTCCCGCTCTTGCAAATCACGTAGAGCGGATGCTCCGAGCGACCATTGCGAGATCCCGCGATCGCTTTCGGATCAAGGACATCGAGAGGAAAGTTCTTCGCGCCCAGTGCATGGACTTCGCGATATTCGGTCGGCATCCGCACGTCGATCAAATCGATATCGCCACTCGTCTGCTTCGCGGCCAATTGCTTCACATCAATCGTTTTCATTTGAAAAACCCCGTTTCGGTTTGAATACTGTCTCGAAAGCTCAATAGCTTGTTATCTCGCCATGCGACGATATGTCAGTTAAAAAAAACGTTTGGCAATCCGCTCGCATTTTAACGATCATTGGCACCACCGGGCAGGAATCGTCCTTCGATGCAAGCCATCAGTTGCTCCAGGTGCGACTCGGCCACTTGGTAGAAAACCTTTCGCCCCTCGCGCTCGCTGACCAGAAAACCACACCGCTGCAGCAGCCGCAGGTGATCCGAGGCGACGTTGTCCAGGATGCCGCAATCCGCGGCCAATTCACCAACCGTGTACCGGCCGTGCAGCAACAACTGCACGACCCGCAAACGGACCGGGTGAGCAAGCACCTTCAAGCACTCCGCCGCTTCGGCAAAGTCAGCGACGGTGCCCGGCGGCTTGCCAGGTTTCGCGGTCGTTGTTCTGGTCGCCATCGCTAAAATCTCCAAAAAGTCGTTACCTACAATATATCGGGATATCGCGAGGTGTCAATGAGTCTTTTTGCAGACCGAAGCGGAGAAGCAAAAGGGGACGGGGGTCAATTCAGGACTTTTGACGACCGGCCTCGCTGAATCACTGGAGCGTCTCGCCGCTATCTCCGCTGCCCCCAACGACTCGTTGACGCGTTGGCTCGATCTACAGTCAAGGTGAAGGGGTCACACGGTCGCCGGAAACGAGGGAACGCAAATGCAAATCGCAAAAACATCTCGATTCTTGATGAGCTGTGCTCGCGGTAGCCCACGCATGAAAACTCCGAGACGCCAAGCTTGGTCGTCGTTGTTGGATGGCGCCCCTTGATCAGCTAGAATCGCAGGATGTCAAAACAAATGAAAAAAGCTCTTGATCGCCGCCGATTCGTCATTCGGTCCGTTGCTGGTTCTCTCGCTCTGCCTGGTTTGCCATCCTTGATGGCCGAATCAGTCGGAGGCAACTCGGCCATTCGGGCAGCGCGTGGCGCGGGTGCCGGTTCTCGCCGTTTCATCGCTGTGGGCAACCTGCTTGGCTTTCAGCAGAAGCATTTTTTCCCAGAGACAACGGGCAGCCATTATGAAGAGACGACGCTGCTCAAACCGCTCGCCGCCAACCGCGAACAAATTACGATCTATCGCGGACTCGATCACGGATTGCGGGGAGGGCATTTTGCCGTGCACACCTTTCTCTCTGGCGTCCTCCACCACGAATCGAAGAACCGACGCGACGGCAACGTCACGATTGACCAGTTCATCGCCGATGAAGTTGGCAACCAGACGCGGTTTCCGTCGCTGACGGTCGGCTCCGAAGGAGGCATTCACGGTGGATGCCAACTGTCGTGGACCAAATCGGGGGTCCGGGTTCCACCGATCACGGGTCCAGCGGAATTGTTCGACAAACTCTTCGTGACCGACTCGCAAGATCGACGGGCACAGCAAGTCAAGGCGAACGCGTTGCAAGCTTCGATTCTCGATTCGATCACGGAAGAGGCAGGTTCGCTTTCCAAGCGAGTCAATCAGGAGGACAAAGCCAAGCTTGACGAGTATTTCAGCTCGATCCGCGACGTCGAAAAACGGCTGGAAGTTCGCCGCCGCTGGGCAGATCAGCCCAAGCCGGAACCGCCTTTTGAGAAACCGGCCAACACCAACACGGTCGACGACCTTCCGATGCTTTATGAGTTGATTGCGCTGGCCCTGCAAACGGACTCGACACGGGTCGCCACCCTGGAGATCGGCGGCAGCTTCCTGCCCCAAGACCTTGGGATCGATAAGTCGTATCACAGCCTTTCGCATCATGGAAATGACGAGGAGGCGATTGCGGATCTGATCACTCTTGAGACGTACCAGCTGGAACACTTTGGTAAGTTTCTGACACGTCTTGCAGGAATCCAGGATGGTGAGCAGACCTTACTAGACTCGACCGCGGTGCTCTTTGGCAGCGGGATGGGCAACGGTAGCTCTCATACCAATAGCGACTTGCCGATTATCTTGGCCGGGGGTGGTTACGGTGGCGGCGAGTTCAAAGAGGTCGCTTCGGACGGCTCTGGCAAGGTTCCGCTATGCAACCTGTTCGTTGACATCGCCCAGCGGATGGGTATCGAGAAGGACTCATTCGGAACCAGCACCGGTACCTTCTCGTAAGAAGTGGGGAATCTGAGAACAGGCGAGCCCGCAGCGAAGGCAAGTGAATTTGCTTTTCACTCGCTGACGTGTCAGGCTCGTAATCTTGCAAGACTTATTAATCGTTCGCGTAAACAGATCCTTATGCTTTTTTATGAGTTTGTCCCCCTGGTAGCATTTCGCGCCCTCCGGGTCATCGCCATCGTCAGTCTGCTGCTGTCCTCTACCTTTGCGGCGGAAGCTGGTTCCGAACAGGAGTTGATGGTCGCAAACTTCCTTGGAAAGTACTGCATGGAGTGCCATGACTCTGGCACCGCCGAGGCCGAGCGAGAATTCGATTCGTTTGCGTTACCCATTGCCTCAGAGCAGCAGCTTATCACGGCCGATGAAATCGTCGATCAAGTGACGCTTCAACTGATGCCACCCGAGGAGGCGGATCAGCCCACTGACGAAGAGCGTCTGGCGCTTGTCGGTGGGTTGCGAGACGGTATCGAGCAGGCTCGCGGCCAGTTCAAGAGTTCGGGTGGACGCACCGTCATGCGTCGGCTTTCCAATCGCGAATATGAAAACACGTTGGCCACTCTGTTCGGTCGCCGCGTCGATACGTTGGGTCTGACTGCGGATTTCCCCAAGGAGAACACCAGCCATCACATGGACACGATCGGTGAGTCTCTGGTGACCTCCGGTTTTCTGCTGGACCAATATTTTCAAGCGGCTTCGCGTCTGGTGGAGACTCGACTTGGTAGACCTGCGATGCAGCCCAAGTCGTGGCACTTTACCGACAATTTCCAACAGTACGAAGAACTGAGTGGCGCTCACAAGAGTGTCTTCAATTATGAATTCCTCTGTCTCTACGAGCAGCCCAACACGGATACCCGGCAAGGCGGCTACGGACACATCGAGGACTTTTTGGAGGGAGTGCCGGTATCAGGGCTCTACGATATCGATGTCCACGTCCAAGCCATGCACCGCGATACGCATTACGATCCGGAGATTTTTCGTATCGACTTCTCAGAGCCTTTTCAGCTTGCGATCGTTCCCGGCGACGCAACCAAAGGACATATTCATTATCCACAGGCGATCGAACCGATCCTCGCGAAGCGCCGTGGTGCCAGACGAACAGCCGGAGTGGTTGAGCTTTCGTGTCTGGCTTGAAAGAGGACAGACACCTCGATTCATTTTCCCCAACGGTCCGTACGAATCGCGGGCGTCGGTGATCGAGGTCAACAAGCGATACAAGGATGAATTCAAGGATCCAAAGGTCGGTGTCAGCCGTACATCTCTTCTTCGCGAGGGAGAGCTGCCCCATCTCAAGATCGGAGAAATCAAGGTCCGAGGTCCGGCCGAGGAAGCTGCTGGAGGAAAAGAAGAACAGGCTGTATTTGGGCCGGAAGGGTTTCAGAGCGATCGAGCATTGGAGCAACTCTTCGCCTTTGGCCAACGAGCATACCGGCGTCTCCTCGATGAATCCGATCGGTCGCGGATTACCGCCATCTACAAAAAACGTTTGTCCGAGAAAGCCACTCCGCGGCAGGCAGCCTTGGATACGCTGAAGATGATCCTATGCTCGCCGTCGTTTCTTTACCTGAGCGAGATCACTGCCGAGGATGAACGCGAGCTGCGACCGTTCGATCTTGCTTCGCGACTTTCCTACGCCCTTTGGGCGGCGCCACCCGATGAGAGTCTCTTCGCCGCCGCGCAGTCCGGCCGCTTGAGCGAGCCGGATGAATTGAAAGTGCAGATTGGCCGAATGCTCAGCGATGACCGTTCGAGCGAATTCGTCAATGGCTTTCTCGATAGCTGGCTGAACCTGCGAGACATTGGCAATTTGCCTCCGCCCCGCAAAGCCGCCCGAGTACTACGCCGAGAATTTGCCTGAGTCGATGAAGGAAGAAGCACGCTGGTTCTTTCGGAAACTCCTGGAGGAGAACGGATCGGTCATGAACTTTCTTGACGCCGACTATACCTTCGTCGACAAGAAATTGGCCAAGCTCTATCGTTTGCCTGAGCAAGATAGCCTTCGCCTGGCGGATGGGTTTCAACGTGTCAGCCTGGCTGAGAACGAGCAGCGCGGCGGATTACTGGGAATGGCCGGCGTGTTGACCGTCAGCGCCAATGGTGTTGACACATCACCGGTAACACGTGGTGTATGGGTTCTCGAAAATATCCTTGGGGTCACGCCTCCCCCGCCCCCTGACGAGGTGCCCGCGATCGACAGTGATGTGAGCGGAGCGACGACGATCCGAGAAAGGTTGGCAAAACACCGCGAGGACAAAACTTGCTTTGTGTGCCATCGAAACATTGATCCACTCGGTTTTGCGCTCGAAACGTTTGATCCAATCGGTCGTTGGCGATCGAAATACCCAAAGCCGAAAGGCAATGGCACCGCGGCCAAGGTTGATCCTTCCGGAGAACTGCCGTCCGGCGAAACGTACGATGACTTCCCAGGCTTCAAACAAGTGCTTTTGAAAAGTCGTCGTGATCTTTTTGCTCGCAACCTGATCGAGAAGCTTCTTACCTACGCGACGGGACGACACATGGAACGGGCCGATCAATATGAGATCGATGATATTCTGGACCGTGTCAAAGCCGATGACGACGGACTGCAAACCATGGTCATCGAGGCTCTGGCAAGCAACATCTTTCGATCGCGGTAAGCCATCGAGCTGGAAAAGGGGTCAGGCCCCAATAGCCGCAAGCGGCCCTTCGGGTGCTTCGCACTATTGGGGCCTGACCCCTTTTCCAGCTGGCTACGTTCTTGTTGAAAATGCTCTAGCATCGACATGAACGGTACCAGGATCGAATCCTGGCCTTCTTAGGCGGCTGGTCGTTGCTTCCAGGCCGTGTGGAGCATCATCCACTCTCCGAGATGCTCCGACGTCAACATGCCTACCAACTCCCCTTCCTTTTTGACGAGCAGTGCCGAACATCCGGCAGCTTGCATTTCGTCGACGGCTCGTTCGAGTGGCAGATCAGCCTGCACCGTGGGACAGTGATTGCAGAGCACATCGCCCACCATAGCGTCCGCTCGTCCATCGGACAGCGCTTTGACCACATCGTGATGCAGAAGAATGCCAGTAATCTCATGGCCGTTGGTGACGGGGAAGTCCTTTTGGTGTCCCGCCACCATTTCTCGTGTGGCCGAGTCCAGGCGATCGGTTTCGTTGAGTGTTAGGAATCGTTTCACCATGGCATCACGCACATGGGCACCACGAAAACTCTCTCGCATTTCTACCACTTGTGCTTCGCCTTGCGCACCGAGGTAGACAAATATCGCAATGAACAACAGCATGAACATTCCTGGAATCATCAATCCGGCCAGGGCGAAAAGGATTGCCACCATTTGTCCAACGGATGCGGCGATATGAGTCGCTCGGACACGTGACATCTGAGTTGCCAATAGCGCTCGTAGCACTCGGCCCCCGTCCATGGGGAACGCCGGAATCATATTGAACAGAACCAAAACAATGTTGACCCACATCAACTTGAAGAGAAACGATCCGCCCACGAGCTGGATTTGGGTAACACTGCCGAGCGTGCCGAGCAACAGGATCGCTGTGAACAAGATGCCAGCGATCACCACGTTGACGGCGGGGCCGGCGACGGCGACAAGAAACTCCTGAAATGGGACTTCCGGGATTCGCTCCAAACGAGCCACACCGCCGATCGGCAACAGCGTGATATCTCGCGTTTGCACACCAAATCTGCGAGCCGTCAACGCATGCCCCAATTCGTGCAGGACGATGCAGGCAAACAGTGCAAGCACAAACCCGACGCCCTGGGCGATTGCTGAAACGTTATCGCCAGCGGATGCATGGGCCAGAACAATCCAGCCAATCAGAAGCAGGAAGGTCCAGTGCACGTAAATGCCGATACCGGCAACGCTAACTAGCTTGAGCGACCATTTCATGGCGTGTTCATCCGAAGTGTGATCGGAGGGGCATGTCACCGACTCCGAGTTCCTAGCGAGATACTCAGCAAGTACCATGCCATTGCCAGTGGCAGGATTGCACCTAAGTGGCATATCTTTTGCACTTGCCAGCGAGTGGATTCGTAGTCACCTTGCCGTTCAATCAACCCCTGCCATCTCGAGACAACCTTGAGTGACGCATCCGAGACAACGACAGCAATGCATTCCACCGAACATCGGCAAGGCGGACTGGGGCAGTTGGCTTCGACCGCCATTTGTGGAAACGACATCACGTCGTCCTGCCTGTATGTGTCGGCGCTTGCCATCGTCTACGCAGGTCGTTGGGCACCGGTTTGTCTGTTGCTGGTGGCCGGAACGCTCTATCTATTTCGGTCGATCTATGCGGAGGTCGTGGGCGCATTGCCGCTCAACGGTGGTGCGTACAACGCGTTGCTCAATACGACCAGCAAGTATCGCGCGTCGATCGCTGCTTGCCTGACGATCCTGTCGTACATGGCGACGGCCGTGATTTCGTCCAACGAGGCGATGCACTATCTGCATTCGTTGTGGGAAGGTCTGCCGGTGATTTCGGCAACGGTTGGACTGTTGGCACTGTTCATGGTGCTTGCCATCATGGGAATCACCGAGTCCGCCGTGGTCGCCATCATCATCTTTATCTTTCACCTGACTTCGATGATGTTGCTCATGGCCTTTGGCGTCTATGCGATGTCCAGCTTTGGGTTGGATGTGCTGTGGGAGAACCTGCGAACACCGACCGAAGGTGGCATTGCGAAAGCGCTCTTCTTTGGATTTGCCGCGGCAATGCTCGGCATTTCCGGCTTCGAGTCGTCCGCCAACTTTGTCGAACAGCAAGCCGAAGGAGTCTTTCCCAAAACGCTCCGAAACATGTGGTTAGCCGTCACGATCCTGAACCCTGGGATGGCGATTCTCGCGTTGGCGCTCGTGCCGATTCCTGAAGTCCGAGAGACCTACCAAAACACGTTGTTGTCTCACATGGGCGAGACCGCTGGCGGCAACTGGCTCGCAAGGCTCATCAGTGTTGATGCAATTCTGGTTCTCAGCGGAGCGACGTTGACGAGCTACGTTGGGGTGACGGGACTCGTCGAGCGAATGACACTCGACCGTTGCTTGCCTCGATTCTTGTTGAAGAAAAATCGACGTGAGACTCCGCACCGTATCATCATTGCATTCTTTGCTTTGAGCGTTTCGGTGCTATTGATAACGCGTGGTGATCTCAAGTCGCTGGCCGCTGTCTACACACTTTCGTTCTTGGCAGTGATGGCTCTGTTTGCCATCGGCAATCTGTTGTTGAAGGTGAAACGACCAAAGTTACCTCGCCCGACTCGTGCGACGTACCTCACCGTGTTGGTGGCGCTTGCGGCCGTGTCGATCGCGATCCTTGGCAACGCTCGATTGAATCAAGCCTACCTGGTCGTCTTTCTTGAGTATCTCGTACCGACGGTGCTCATCGTCACGATCATGCTGACACGACTGAAGCTTCTCGAGCTATTGGCGTTCTTTATCGACGAGTTGCGCCGCAAAATAGGGCAAGAGCGTCTCGAAGCCGTTGTCAATCGCGATCTTGCCGCTTCCAAATGGTGGCGTCGCATTGGCATCCGGGCTCGCTGGTTCGAAGACTGGCTCTACCAGACGATACAAGAAGTCAGCGACCAGCAGATCGTGTTCTTCACAAAGGGCGATAGCCTTGGCAATTTGAACCGCGTGATGCAGTACGTGGAAGACAACGAGCATACCGATCGCATCAAGATCGTGACCGTCGTCTCCAGGGACTCCGAAATCCCAACTCAGCTCGAACCGAACTTGAAGTTTCTTGACGAAGCCTATCCAGACATCGATATCGAATTCGTCAAGGTTGACGGTGAGTTCTCACCGGAATTGATTCAATCACTGTCGAAAGAATGGAACATTCCAACCAACTTGATGTTCGTGGGCTCACCCGGTGACCACTTCATGTACGGAATCTCGCAACTCGGTGGTGTTCGTCTGATCATCTGAATGTTGGATCTACCTACCAGACCTTTTTTGGTGAGTGAAGCGGTTGCCTGGGATGGATCTTCATCAGTAGCTACTCAAACGGAGCGGTTTTGCTGGAAGCAAGGCGTTTCGATCGGGCTCTTACATTGTTTCGATTGACGTCGGGCCTCGTGATTCGACACGAAAGTAGCACGACTCTCCGAGTCGTAAATCGCCGAGAGAATCGACTCGGAGAGTCGTGCTACTTTCAACAGCCGCTCAGTTTGAGTAGCTAGCCTTGGCAGTGAGTGAGCCGCTGTGAGGTCCGCCGAAAATCCGATAGGCAAACAACTTGATGCGATCGTTGACGAGGAACCAAGCGAAGGCATAGACCCAAACGAGCCCAGCGATTCTCCAACCAATCGGCGCCATGAAGATGCCGTAAACGGAGAGCAGCGTCGCGATAATCTGTGTGCTGACGACTGCCAAGAACAGAATTTTGGCTGGACGAATGGACCAAAACGGACCACGTGTGCGTGTTACGAAAACCGTCATGTGGCCTGCCACGGACAGCTTCAAATAGATCAGCGACTGAATCGTATCTCGATCCAGTTTGTAAACTTGCTCTGCCAAATAGAACAGCAAGAACGACGCGACCACGCCAGCCAGACCCAATAGCGCTGGCGATTCCCAACACCGTCCGCATGTTCCATCTTTCCGGTTCGTTGGCGTAATGCACCCGGTCGTAGGCAATCGACAAGATCGCGCCGTCGTTCAGCAGCGCCAACAACACGATCATCACTGCGGTGACCGGATAGAAGTTGAACACGAGGATCGACAATGTCATGAAGAACAGCACGCGTATCGTTTCGGCGATGCGATATATGGCATAGCTGTTCATCCGCTGAAAAATTTTTCGGGCTTCTTTGATGGCGTCGATGACGACCGACAAGCCCGGTGAGAGCAGTACGATGTCGGCAGCCGCCCTGGCGGCGTCGGTCGCGCCAGAGACCGCGATCCCACAGTCCGCCTTCTTCAGCGCCGGAGCGTCGTTCACTCCGTCACCCGTCATGCCGACGATATGCCCGTGCTTTTGCAACACGCTGACGATATGGAATTTGTGTTCGGGAAAGACCTGCGCGAATCCGTCGGCGTGTTCGATTAAATCATCAACTTTGGCTGACTCGTGGTAACCGGTGTCTTGGAAGACTTTCGCATCCACTAAGTCACGCCCCAAATCCAACTGAGCAGCAATTTCGCGTCCGATCGCCAGCTGATCGCCGGTCACCATTCTTACGCTACATCCCATTGCCCTAGCCGTTGCAATCGTCGACTTGGAATCCTCGCGAGGTGGATCAAAAAGCGGCAGAACTCCCAGAAAACGCCACTGATTGTGATCGTCGTACTGGGCAACCCCCAATGACCGAAAACCTCTCGCGGCAAATTTGTCGATCGTCTCGTTCACTTTCCCGCGGATCGCATCGGTGGCTCCCACAAGATCAAGGATCACTTGCGGCGCGCCTTTGCTGGTCTTGAACTCTCCACCGTCGTTTGCCCGCGCGGTCGCTTCGGTCCGCTTGTGAATGGGATCAAACGGTTGAAAGTGGACGACGCTATATTGATTCGTCTTGTCGGCATCGCATCCTACGAGAACGGCTTGGTCAATGGCGTCTTGGTTCTCGGCCCGCGAGGCGAGCGCGGCAGCCAGTAAAATCTCATCGCTCGTCACGCCATCCATCAGAAACGGTTCGCCGAGTGTCAGTTTGTTCTGTGTCAACGTTCCGGTCTTGTCACTGCACAGCACGTCCATGCCGGCCAACTCTTCGATCGATGCCAGTCGGCTGACGATCGCCTGACCGCGCGCCAGCACCCGGGCGCCGACCGCCATCGTCACCGATAACACGGTTGGCATCGCAACCGGAATGGCGGCAACCGTCAGGACCAACGCAAACTGCAGCGTCTCGGTCATTGGATCACCACGGAACAAGGCGACCAACAGAATCAAGGCGACCAAAGCCACGGCCAGGAAGATGAGAAAGTCGCCAATCTTCAATACGGCCTTTTGAAAGTGGCTCGCGGTTTGAGCCGTTTCGACCAAATGCGCGGTGCGGCCGAAATA
Organism: Pirellulaceae bacterium; assembly: GCA_963767665.1. Classification (GTDB taxonomy): domain Bacteria; phylum Planctomycetota; class Planctomycetia; order Pirellulales; family Pirellulaceae; genus Rubripirellula. The sequence continues at coordinate 458,862 of CAVYFC010000019.1, read as the reverse complement.
GGTATTGCCGCCGGTGCCGTAGACGAGCGCGTCGATCTCGCCCTGTTTGATGATCGACCCGGAATAGACGGTCTCGCCCGCGTTGCGAGTCACCGGCAACGACTCGCCGGTCAGCGCCGATTGATCGACTTCGTGACCGCCAAGAAATCGCCACTGATTGTGATCGTCATACTGGGCAACCCCCAATGCCCGAAAACCTCGGGCGGCAAACTTGTCGATCGACTCGTTCACTTGCGTGCGGATCGCGCCGGTGGCTCTCACAAGATCAAGGATCACTTGCGGCGCGCCTTTGCTTGTCTTGAACTCTCCACCATCGTTTGCATGGACGGTTGCTTCGGTCCGCTTGTGAACGGGATCGAACGGTTGAAAGTGGACGACGCTATATTCCTTCGATTTAGCGTTATCGCATCCTGCGAGACCGGCTTGATCGATGGCGTCTTGGTTTTCGGCTCGCGAGGCGAGTGCGGCAGCCAGCAGAATCTCATCCTTGCTCACGCCATCCATCGGCGGTTCATGATCGTTTGCTCTTCAAGGCTGTGACTCTTTCAAATGGCGATGCCACGGGCGGATGCCGAAATGTGCTTCACATCCCCGACGATCACAGGACAGATCAATTGCGGACGTTCCCCCAGCAGCAGGCTATCGCGAAAGACCCTTCTGGCAGGACGCCCGAACTCACCGCACGATGCCGCCGTACTGCTCAACTCGCCGAACGACAAATTCCTTTTCACGATAAAGCAAGGCAACAGGACCGGCGCGTGCCCACCGCCCCCCTTCGGCCCGAGAATCGAAACCCTCGATTTCCATCGAAAGCAGATTCCAGATCGGGTGACTGGCAGGTAATTGCTCACCCATGTTCAGATACTTCTCAATCAACCGGTTGAATCCCCAAACCAATGCGATCGGTCCACCGGTTCCAGTCCATCGTCGAGATGGTAGACGATGGGTACGCCAGTTGGGATGTCGACGGCCGGAATGTCTTCATCAGGAATTTTGTCGAGATACTTGACCAACGCCCGTAAGGTGTTGCCATGGGCGACGACGAACACGGTTTTGTCCGCCCGCAAGGCTGGTGCGATTGCGTTCTCCCAATAGGGAAGTGTCCGAGCAATCGTGTCCTGTAGGCTCTCTGACAAGGGAAGTTCGTCTTCATTGACATCGTGATAGCGCCGGTCGCGCCTGCTGCAACGGGCATCGTCACGGGTCAGGGCCGGAGGGCGAACGTCAAATCCGCGACGCCAAAGACGCACTTGCTCGGCTCCGACCCGATCGGCCATTTCCGCCTTGTTCTCTCCTTGCAGCGCCCCGTAGTGACGCTCGTTCAAACGCCAACTTCGTTGCACTGGAACCCACATCTGATCCATCGCTTCCAGACCCAGCCACAAGGTCTTGATCGCACGCTTCAACACCGATGTGTAGGCCACATCGAATCGGAAACCGGCTTTCAACAACTCCCGACCAGCCTCAACCGCTTCCCGACTCCCTTTGTCGGTGAGTCCCACGTCGGTCCAGCCAGTGAACCGGTTGTCGCGGTTCCAGACGCTTTGGCCATGTCGTAATAGCACCAGGATCTTGGTCGGCATTCAAAGGTCCAGTCAAGGATGTGATGCTACTCCTGAATCCACTCGCGTGCGCTTTCGACGTCGGTGTGATCGAAGTACTTGATTTTGGCAGTTGTGAAGGGACGACAGAAAACCGACATGCCCTTTTCCCATTTGGTTTCGCCGACAATCGCGAGTCGCTCGATGTGGCTGAAATGCTTCAGGTCGAACTTGAAGTCTTCCCACAACGCACCAGCATCCCAACCGTGGAAATCATGCATGATGAACAGAATACGAATCTTTCCGTGCTCTTTGATCTTCTCCTCGGTCAGCGGAACAAACGACTCGTAAGCCTCCTTGGTCAATTTACCGGTGGCGTGCACCTCAACAATGTTTCCAACTGCGGTTTCAGTGACTGTGAATGTCATGAGCTTTTCCCTTTTTGTGCAAAACAGGACAAATTGAAATTGAATTCGGACCATCAACCTACACGTCGACCAACTTGTTGTCAGGACGCAGTCAAGCCGTTGTGTAGATAGCTTTCTTCATTGGTGGAGACGATAGCTGGGTCAGGCGAGACGCGAGACACGCCTTCCTCGTTGTGGATCCGTGAGTCCTTGGTGAGGTTCCTACGAGCGGCACTTTTCACCCGCGTCAACAACGCTCCAGGGCGCGATGGCGTGATGCATTCGAGCAGGTGCTCATCGTCGAAAATTGTTTCACGGAATTCTTGAGACTGATCGTCTTGGCAAGACCATCACTGCCGCACGTTCCATACCAAACAGAGACAGGTAAAACCTCATCGTCTTAGACTTGTGTCCGCATCGTCCCGGTCAGCGATGTGCCCGGAAGCACGGTTAGAGATTGGCCGGCACCGGATGAGATCCATTGCCACTCGTCCGACCATCATCTGGTAGTGATCGTCGTGTGCGATTCCGCACGCGATCAAGAGGAGGATTCCGCACACAAATGAAGCGATATTGACGCGAGAGCACGATTCGATTCGTCGGTTCTCAGGCTCGTAACGCCCTGGGACGCCAGATTTTGGACGGCAATCAAGATATCCGGATTCACTGCGAAATGCGTCGCGTGAACGCGCACGCTTCGCATATCAACGAACGGTCTGGTTACGCAGACCAAGCAGATTTGCTCGACTGGTTCAGGCACTTGCAATCGCCACCGCAGCTATCTTTTTGCACACGGCGAAGAACCTGCTTCCGAGTGCCTGTCAGGTCTCCACCAAGAGCGAGGGGATGGCCTGTATCGATTTCCGAATACGCGAGCAATTGAGAACTTGATTCATTGGACGGCTAGGAACCAACATGAAGCCAAAACAGAAAGCCGAGAAGCCAAAAGTAAACGCGGACTTTGAGTTCCTGGACCGGACGTCGCGGCGGGTCGAGTTCCTGTATGACGACCCTTGGCGAGTCTTCCGGATTCAGAGTGACCTGATCCAAAGCGTCGAAACGATGGCCCGTTCATTGGAAGACAGTGAACGTGTCGTGGCTGTGTTCGGCAGCGCCCGAAAGTCTGAGTCTGACCCGTACTGCGAGCAGGCCCGCCAGGTTTGTCGGGAACTGGGGAGCAAAGGATTTGCCATCGTCACCGGTGGCGGCCCGGGAATCATGGAGGCAGCGAACCGCGGTGCGCAGGAGGGTGGCGGTCTCTCGATCGGCATGAACATCCACCTGCACCATGAACAAAATCCGAATCCTTACCTCGACGTGCAGCATGAGTGCATGTACTTCTTTGTTCGCAAGATGATGTTTGCCAAGTACGCTCATGGGTTTGTCATTTTTCCCGGCGGTTACGGGACGATGGACGAATTGTTCGAGGCATTGACTTTGATTCAAACCGACAAGCTAGCCAACTTTCCGGTGATTTTATTCGGTACCCGATATTGGAAACCGCTGGTCCATTGGCTGCGTGATTCGATGTTCGCCGAGGGCTGCATTTCCCACGAAGACCTGGCAAGAATCGCGATGACCGATTCGGTTGAAACGGCGGTTCATTGGCTGGAGGACGCCAGTCAAGGCATTTGCCATCTCGACGGCGGACTTGCGAGAATGTTTGGATTGTCCTGTCCGGCAACCGCAGTTGATGCGACGCGGCCGAAAGAAACGTCATGAAGGTCGGGTCGCGTCCATTAACGTGCCCACCTTTGATTTTGCATAGCCTTGGCGAGTGGACGATGTTGGATACCGCCCGATTTCGGACACCCTTGGGAAGCCACTTTGGAGTTGATTCGCGGCATGTCCACGGTGATCGAATCGGCAGTGCTTTGGCCCGTCTTGTTGACGCAGTCCTTCACGACCAGCGTTCGATCCTGACAGCCTGCTCACGATACTACATTCCTCCCAAATCAAAGAACCCAAGTTTTCCTTGTTCGGTCTACAGATTGCGAACCAAGACGACCACACTTCGAGCAGCGACGACGTAGCACGACGAAGTGACAGGTTGGCCATCGGCTTCGGCAAAATCGTCGGGACTCGCTAGTGAGGTATCAACGACGCGATGCCACTGGCCAGCGGCTCCTTCGTGAATGCCGAAATTCACTGACTCGGACGAACTGTTTATCATGAGGTAGATGTCGGCGTCGGCTTCTGACTCGCCGTGCAGGCAATATGCCAGCGTCCTCGAATTTTCCGACATGTCGACGTTGTGGTCGGCACCGTACCAAGCGATATCCTCGCGCCAGAAGTGAGTGCGGGCGATCGACGGGTGTGTCTTACGAAAGGCGATCATATTTTGAAAGAACCGCAGTGTGTCACTGTGAAGCTCTTGCCTTCGCCAGTCCAGCCAACTCGTTTCGTTGTCTTGATTGTACGGATTGCTGTTACCGGACTGTGTTTGCAAAAATTCATCCCCCATGCGAAACATCGGCGTTCCAGCAGAGAGCATCAGCAGACAGCAGAAATTCTTGATCTGCTGCTTCCGTAGCTGCAAGACTTCCGAGGGCACGTTTTCATCGCCCTCCCAGCCGCAGTTCCAACTTCCGCCGGATTCACCATCCGTGTTGTTGTGTCCGTTGGCCCAGTTCCGTTTCTGGTTGTACGACACCAAGTCGTAGAGTGTGAATCCGTCGTGCGAACAAACGTAGTTCACGCTTTGCCAGGGGCGATACGCATGCAGACGATCGTCTGGAAAGAGATCGGCGCTACCATAGAGTCTCGTCATCAAATCGGTCGTCAGGCCCGGATCACCTCGCACAAAACGCCGGAGTGTGTCGCGATAGCGACCATTCCACTGCATCCACAGTTGTCCCGGAAATTGGCTACCGAGTTGATAAACGCCGCTGGCATCCCAAGGTTCGGCAATCAGGCGAATGTTGGCTAACTCCGGTTCGGCAGCAATTTGCCCAAAGATCGGCGGATCCTGCAAATTGACCGACCCGTCTTCATTGCGGGCGAAGACAGAGGCCAAGTCAAAGCGAAATCCATCGACACGCAATTCCTTGACCCAGTACAGCAGGCTATCGACGATCAGCTGCCGGACAGCTCGATTGGCCGTGTGCAGTGTATTTCCCGTGCCGCTGAAGTTTTGGTAGGGCCGCGTCGGGTCTCCGGACACCACATAATACGTACTGTTGTCGATACCCTTGAAGCTGTAGGTCGGTCCGTGCTCGTCACCTTCGGCCGTATGGTTGTAGACAACATCCAGGATCACTTCGATGCCTGCTTCGTGCAATCGCTTGACCATTTCGCGAAAGTCATCGTGCTGGTGGCAGGCGGCCGGATCGCTGGAGTATGCATGGTGCGGGGCGAAAAAATTGAGCGGCATGTAGCCCCAGTAGTTTCCTTCCTGTGGATCGAACTGAAACACTGGCATCAGTTCGACGGCCGTCACACCGAGCCCCCGCAGGTAAGGGATCTTTTCGATCACTCCATCGAAGGTGCCACGATTCTCGGGACGAACATCGGACGACGGGTGAGCCGTAAAGCCCTTCACGTGCAGTTCGTAAATGACTAACTCGGACGTGTGACGCAATTTCCTGTCGCGGCTCCAATCGAAGGATCCTTCGGTCCGAGGTATCAGGCCGAGGGACGCCCGACCTTCGTTGCTGCCCGGTTGCATTGCCGCATCGCGACTGAACTCGGGTGGAAAATAGATGGTCTTCGCGTAGGGGTCGAGTAACAGCTTTTCCGCGTCGAATGTGTGCCACGAAAAACCGGGCTCCGGCCCCGGTCCGCTAATGCGGTAGCAATAGAAGCGGCAGTTGGCAAGCGTCTCACTTGGTAAGCGGCAATGCCAAATGCGTCCAGATTTGTTCTTCAGATAATCAAAACGGAATTGGTAGAGTGGATGTTCAAAGTCGTCTTCTCCATAGAACCGCAATTCAACCGACTCTGCGTGCTTCGAATAGATCGAAAAATTGAAAGCACGCTCCTCTTCAATCCAGGAAGCTCCCAATGGAAAAGGCGAGCCTTCGGTTTGTTCCCAATCCACGTCCATCAATCATGACTTTCAATCTGGTTGCTCATGTGAAAACATTCTGTTCGCCTGGCAAAGTTGGAACGCGAACGGCAAGCAGAAGATCGGCAGCGCGAATCGCCAAACTGGCGTCCTAGCCAATCCCAACGAACGGGGCGAGGTCGTAGAAAGTCAGCCGAACAGGTGGCTCGGCCTCCGATCGAAGCATCGATAACGGCTACACGCATGATCATTCCCTGAAGGATGGCGTTACGGTTGGAATGGCGAGTACAGGCCGATTCGCGAAACTCTTCGGGGCAACATCCATACCAAACTCACTTTCAGATGCTCCAATTCTTGTTCCTCTAGCAGCCTCAGGCGAAGTACCTCCTGCGCAAAATCCGATGATTCGCCTTCCCCCAAGGAGAACACGATGCAAACGCCCGAGGAGAGCGACCCACACAACCATTCCTCTGATCTGCAAGTTCCTGCACGTCAAAGATTGCCCCTTGCACGGGTGTCATCGTGATCATTCGTGGCACACCCTTTGCTGACGATACAGTAACCCTCTCCGTTCCGCTGATATCAATCTGGACTCAGCGGTCCCCAACGCTGCCGTCCGTGGCGTTAAGAGCGACAGATCCAACAAGGAAATCAGAAATGGGTAACACAGTTGCGACAGATTATGTTCGCTGGTTTGACCAAGTCAGCATCGAGGACGTTGCGTCGGTAGGCGGAAAGAATGCTTCGTTGGGCGAGATGTACCAGTCACTTGCCTCCCGAGGCGTACGAGTTCCGAACGGATTTGCCACCACAGCGGATGCCTATCGTCAGTTCATGAGTGAATCAGGTCTCGACGAGAAGATTCGCAAGATACTTGCTGAATTGGACACCGGGGATATCGCGAGTTTGCGTCAAGGAGGTGCCCAGGTTCGGCATGCGATTCTGCAGACGGAGTTCCCAGACGACATCATGCAGGCGATTGTGCAGGGCTACAAAAACCTCTGCCATGACCACGACCAACCTGTCGCCGTTGCCGTGCGTAGTAGTGCAACAGCTGAGGACTTGCCGGATGCCAGCTTTGCCGGCCAACAGGAAACCTATCTGAATGTTCGCGGCGAGACACAGCTTCTGGATGCCTGTCGACGATGTTACGCATCGCTGTTCACGGACCGAGCCATTTCCTACCGAACGGACAAGGGCTACGATCATTTTCGGGTTGCTCTGTCGATTGGCGTTCAGGAAATGGTTCGTTCTGATGTGGGTACTTCCGGGGTGATGTTCTCGATTGATACCGAGAGCGGTTTCCGCGATGCCGTCTTGATCAATGCGGCTTATGGACTGGGTGAGAACGTCGTCCAGGGATCGGTCACACCGGACGAATTCTACGTGTTCAAGCCGACCTTGAAGAAGGGCTTCCGCCCCATTTTGAAAAAGACAGTCGGCTCGAAAGAAATGAAGCTGGTCTATGACATCGGCGGAAGCAAAATGACCAAGAACATTCCAGTCGCGGCGGATGACCGTCGCCGATTTTGCGTCAGCGACGACGACATCCTTCAGCTGGCAAAGTGGGCGTGCATCATCGAAGACCACTACAGCGAAAAGCGCGGTCAACCCACACCGATGGATATGGAATGGGCCAAGGATGGAATCACCGGCGAGCTGTTCATCGTTCAGGCGAGACCGGAAACGGTCCAGTCACAGAAGTCCATCGATACGCTCGAAAGCTACCGTCTCAGGGAAAAGGGTCACGTGCTCGTCCATGGTGGCGCGGTCGGTGAACGGATCGGCCAGGGCAAGGTGCGAGTGATCCGTGATGCCTCTCGACTGGCAGAATTCAAAGCGGGCGAGGTGCTTGTCACCGACAAGACCGACCCCGACTGGGAACCGATCATGAAAAAGGCGGCCGCCATTGTCACCAATCGCGGCGGGCGAACTTGTCACGCAGCGATCGTCAGCCGCGAGCTAGGACTGCCTGCAATTGTCGGCGCACCCGACGCAACTCAAGTCCTTAGCGACGGACAGGAAGTCACCGTCTGCTGCGCCGAAGGCGATGTGGGAAACGTCTACGAAGGCTTGTTACCGTTCGAGGTTCATCGCACAAGTCTGCAGGAAGTCCAGCGGCCCAAAACCAAGGTGATGATGAATGTCGCTAACCCCGAGCAAGCTTTTTCACAGTCGTTCATTCCCAACGATGGAGTTGGCCTGGCACGAATGGAATTCATTATCAATTCGTACATCAAGGTACATCCGCTGGCATTGCTCCGGTTCGACCAGATCGACGACGCAAGCGTACGGCAAGCGATTTCTGAAATCACTTTCGGCTACGACGACAAACCTCAATTCTTCGTCGACAAGTTGGCTCAAGGAGTCGCCATGATCGCCGCTGCCTTTTACCCCAAAGACGTGATTGTTCGGATGAGCGACTTCAAGTCGAACGAATACGCCAATCTCGTCGGCGGTCAGCAATTCGAGCCGGTGGAAGAAAACCCTATGATCGGCTTCCGTGGCGCATCGCGATACTACGACACTCGTTACCGCGATGCTTTTGGATTGGAATGTCGCGCCATGAAGAGAGTTCGCGAGGAGATGGGGCTGACCAATGTCAAACTCATGATTCCGTTTTGTCGGACCCCAAAAGAAGGCCGTCGCGTTCAGGAAGTGATGGCCGAGCACGGGCTGGTTCGGGGTGAAAACGATCTGGAAATTTACGTGATGTGCGAGATTCCTAGCAACGTGATCGCGGCCAAGGCATTCGCGGAAGTGTTCGATGGATTCTCGATTGGATCAAACGATCTCACCCAACTGACACTGGGCGTTGATCGCGATTCGGAAATTGTGGCGCACATCTTCGACGAACGTGACGAAGCGGTCAAAGCGTCCATCTCATCGGTCATTCACGCAGCCAAGCAGGCCGGCCGTAAAATCGGGATTTGCGGCCAAGCGCCAAGCGATTATCCAGAGTTTGCAGAGTTCTTGGTCGAGGAAGGCATCGACAGCATTTCGCTCACGCCCGACGCCGCGCTCAAAACAACCCTCCGCATCCTGGAGGTGGAGCAGCGACTACAGAAGTGAGTAAGGAGGCTTGAAGTGAATCAGTTTTGCGTGCACAGCTTGGCCCGCAAGTCGATCCAGTACTGCCTCGCTTCGCAGCGGAACTGGATTGGCTCAAAACGCAGGGACAGGGAAGCACAGCGATTCAACTTGGCGCAACGGCTCGCAGCATTCGCAGCGAATGCTTTCGTGAATGCCGCTTTGTCAGCTGAAAGCGTTGAGTGCTTGCCGTTGATCTTGGTCAGCGGTAGTGTGGTTACTCGAAGGGATTGTCCCTGCCGCCAGAAATTTGCAGAGCTGGTCTTTCCTGTTGTCGGCAATTCGACAGGCGCCAATTCCAGGGCGACTCCCAAGAACCGATACGAAAAGGGGACGGACCCTCGCCGGTGTAGGGTCCGGCCCCTTTTTGGATACAAACGCTTGCCGTGACGTACGGCGGCCTGTTAGGCAGTGCGTCATCGCAGACCCAAACTCGAATCAACTGAGTCATACAATGAAATTTCTTGATAATCCAACTCGTAACCTATTCTTCACAGGAAAGGGAGGCGTCGGAAAAACCTCGGTGGCTTGCTCGGCTGCCGTGCGATTGGCCGACATGGGGAAGCAGGTCTTGTTGGTGTCAACCGATCCAGCGTCGAACCTCGATGAGGTTCTCGGTGTACCGTTGGGGCAACATCCAACCGCGGTACCGAGTGTTCCTGGCTTGTCGGCCATGAACCTCGATCCCGAGGAATCTGCAAGAGAATATCGCGAGCGAATGGTCGGACCTTACCGAGGTGTTCTGCCGGACGCAGCGGTGGCGAGCATGGAGGAGCAGTTTTCTGGTTCCTGCACTCTGGAAATCGCAGCCTTTGATGAGTTCTCGAAACTGCTGGGCGATCCCAACGCGACCCGGCAATTCGATCACGTCATCTTTGATACGGCCCCGACCGGTCACACGCTGCGGTTGCTGACGCTGCCATCGGCTTGGGCAGGTTTCATGGAAACCAACACGACGGGGACATCATGCCTGGGGCCATTGGCTGGATTGCAGGCTCAGCAAAAGCTGTATCAAAGCACTGTCAAGGCGCTCAGCAACGCAAGCTTGACGACGCTCGTCTTGGTTACTCGCCCCGAGAAGTCGGCTTTTACCGAAGCGAATCGAACTCGTGCTGAATTGGCAGAACTCGATGTCGAAAACCAGCATCTGGTCATCAATGGGGTGTTTCGATCCACCGTTGGAGATGATGCGCTGGCTAACGCGATGCAATCGCGAGCTGAGGAAGCGATCAACGCCATGCCCGACGGTTTGATCGATCTACCGCGCACCATGATTCCCTTGAAGCCAACGGGCGTGCTTGGAATCGAGTCGTTGCGGGAACTGGGTACGGTGACAACCTTGACTTCGTCAGAGTTGCAACTCATCAGTAACTCGGAGACACGGTGGACGCAGCATTGGCATCGGCAATGTCGCTACGCGCGTTGGTCGACGACTTGGCGAAAGCCGGTCATGGCGTAATCCTGGCGATGGGCAAGGGAGGCGTCGGGAAGACGACGGTTGCCGCAGCGATCGCCACCGCTTTGGCTGAACGAGGTTTGCCAGTACATCTCTCCACTACCGATCCTGCCGCACACATCGCCGCGATGATCGCAGGCAGTCAATTGCCCAACATGACAGTCGACCGCATCGACCCCGTCGCGGAAACGGCCAGCTATTCGCAGGAGGTCCTTGCTCACGCGGGCAAAGGCTTGGACGAGGCTGGCCGCGCACTGCTGGAAGAGGACTTGCGTTCGCCCTGCACGGAGGAGATCGCAGTTTTTCGTGCCTTTGCCAATGCTGTCGCCGAGGGACAAGATCGCTCTCGTGGTCCTCGATACCGCACCCACGGGACACACGATTCTGCTACTCGATTCGGCGCTGGCGTATCACCGCGAGGTATTGCGCCAGTCCAGTGAAATGCCGGAATCAGTCCAGCAACTGTTGCCGCGATTGCGAGACCCCGACTTCACACGAGTGCTGATTGTTACCTTGCCGGAAGCGACACCGGTGCACGAAGCCGCTCAACTTCAAGGCGATCTTCTGCGGGCTGACATCACGCCCTATGCGTGGGTCATCAACCAAAGCTTGACACCGCTGACGATCACCGACCCCGGGCTGCAATCACGGCGTCAGAACGAAGTTGCCCTACATCAACGAAGTCATTCAGCAGCATGCGACCCGCACGGCCATCATTGCGTGGCAAGCCGAACCACCAACCGGTCGTGAGGGCTTGAACCGTCTGACAGCAGCTGCGTCGAATCTTGAAAGCGTTGATAACAAGCTCGGCAGCGCAACTGGCTAATGAAAACTCTTATAAGAATCTTCTTGTTGATTGCTTTGATTGGTGGCGCTACCGTCGGGTACTTGTATTGGCGCTCAACCAAGGTTCTCGCCGCTGCAAATGAATTGACTCTGTACGGTAACACCGACGTACGGCAAGTCGAGTTAGCAATCAACGGAAACGAACGCATTGCCGAACTGTTCGTCAAGGAAGGCGATTCAGTGAAGAAGGGGCAGTTGCTGGCCAAATTGGAAACCATGCGTCTGGAGTTATCCGTCGAACGCGCGAAAGCACAAATCGAAACGCAGCAGCAAGTCGTTGCCCGTCTCGAAGCAGGTTCACGTCCAGAGGAACTCGCGAAAGCACGAGCCGACCTTCAGGCCATGAAGGCGGTTGAGAATGATGCGAAGCGATTGCAAGAACGCATCGCGAGCTTGCCCTATCCAATGCAAGCTCGCAGCAAGAGGCCGATGACGCACTCGCATCTTATCAGTCGGCTGTCGCTCGCACACAGGCCTTGCAGGCAACGCTCGACCTGGCGATTGCGGGACCGCGACGAGAAGATATCGATGAAGCGAAGGCAGTGCTCAAGCGATTCGAGATCGAGTTGTCTCAAATCCAACACGACTTGAAAGACGCATCTCTCTACGCACCGTGCGACGGCGTCGTTCAGAATAGAATTCTGGAAGTTGGTGACATGGCATCACCTCAGAACACTGTCTACACCGTTGCTTTGACCGATCCTGTCTGGGTACGTGCCTATGTTGCTGAGCCAGATTTGGGCAAGGTCTTTGAAGGCATGCAAGCCAAGGTTATCACCGACAGCTTTCCTGACAAAACATACGAGGGTTGGGTTGGCTTTATCTCGCCCACGGCGGAGTTCACGCCAAAGCCGGTGGAGACTCGCGAGCTTCGCACCAATCTTGTCTATCAGATTCGTGTGTTTGTCAAAAACCCGGAGAACGAACTCCGTTTGGGAATGCCGGCAACTGTCAAAATTCGGCTCGATCAGAGTCGTAGCGACAAGGCAGCCGTACCAGCAGGGGCGAAGCACAACGCCGAAGAAGACTTGCCAGAGCAAGCATCAGAGAACGGGTCGAAATGACCTTGCCCCAAACTTCCAACGACGTCGCTCTGCAATTCGACAGGGTGATCAAGCGTTTTCGTTCGGGAAATCGGACGGTTCTGGCGTTGGATAAGGTCAATGTTAGCATTGCAGGGGGAAAGATCACTGGGCTGATTGGACCCGATGGAGCCGGCAAGACGACGCTGATGCGGCTGACTGCGGGACTATTGACGGCAGACAGCGGCACGGTCGATGTCTTGGGGATGGACGCGACCCGGCATGCCTATCAGATCCAAGCGACCGTGGGTTACATGCCGCAGCGTTTTGGATTGTACGACGACCTAACGGTGCAAGAAAATCTCGACTTGTACTCCGATCTTCAAGGTGTTCCCGTCTCTTCTCGCGAGGCACGTTATGTCGAGTTGATGCGCATGACCGGGCTGCAACCGTTTTCCAAACGTTTGGCAGGCAAACTTTCCGGCGGGATGAAGCAGAAACTGGGTTTGGCCTGCACACTGATCCATCCGCCGCAACTATTGCTGCTCGACGAACCCACGGTAGGTGTGGATCCCGTTTCGAGGCGTGAGCTTTGGTCGATCATCAACCGGTTTGTAGCAGGAAGAAGGAACCACCGTCCTGATGAGCACGGCATACCTTGACGAGGCCGAACGTTGTCACGAAGTCATCATTCTCAATGAGGGAAAGTTGATTGGACACGGCCCTCCCAATCAGTTCAGCGACCCGTTGACCGGCCGCACCTTCCAAGTCCGAATTCCAGGCCGCAAGAATCGTGATGTGCAGGAGCTACTTTCGGCGCAAGTCAATGTGACCGATGCGGTGATTCAGGGAGATGCCGTCCGAATCGTACTCGCGCCGGGAATTGAACCATCGGCTGAGACCTTGTTGCCCGGTGAAAGAGAGGTTTCGATCGTCGCGGTGCCGAGCAGGTTTGAAGACGGGTTCATCTCGATGCTCCGTGAACAGCGCGGCGCAAGCCGTCAAAAGTTGCCGCAGGCGATCGCTTCGGACGGACCGAGCAACTCCGTCACTCAGCAGGGGCGGGTAATCGAGGTTGACGATGTTGAACGTCGCTTTGGTGACTTCTACGCGGTAAAAAGCGTATCCTTTGATGTGAAACGCGGCGAGGTGTTCGGCTTGCTGGGGGCCAATGGTGCCGGCAAAACAACGATGTTCCGAATGCTCTGCGGGCTACTTCCTGCGAGTGGCGGAACACTGCAAGTCGTTGGTGTGGATGTGCGCAAAACGGCTGCGGCGGCTCGAGCGCGGATCGGTTACATGTCCCAGAAATTTTCTCTCTATGGCAAACTGAGCGTACTCGACAACTTGCGGTTCTTCAGCAGCGCCTATGGTTTGAGCGGTCGTCGTCGAGGTGATCGAATCGATTGGGCAACTGCCGAGTTCGATCTCGTCCAAGTGGTTGATGAGAACAGTGGCGATCTGCCGCTTGGCTACAAACAGCGGTTAGCACTTGCCTGCGCGCTGATGCACGAACCGGAGATCATCTTCCTCGACGAGCCAACATCCGGTGTCGATCCACTGGCGCGTCGCGAGTTCTGGCATCGTATCAACACATTGGCCGCCCAAGGCGTCACGATCATGGTGACGACGCACTTCATGGAGGAAGCGGAGTATTGCGATCGCTTGGCAATCATGTTGGCGGGCGAGATTCTTTCCGTGGATACTCCCAACGAGATCAAGAAGCAGGCTCGTACCAAAGCAAATGCGGAACCGACGATGGAGGATGCATTCATCAAATTGATTGACCTTCGTTCGCCTCCTAGCCGAGTGACGCCCATGCGCAAGCCAAAGAGATCGTCGAGCCCTCAACGCGGTGGATCTCTCGATGCGCTTACGAGGGTTGGTTCGCAAGGAGTTTTTACAAGTCATTCGTGACCCGAGTGCGTTGGCGATTGCCTTCGTGCTGCCTTTCATCCTGCTGCTGTTGTTCGGATACGGTGTTTCACTTGACGCAGAGCACGTGCCGATTGCAATTGTCGTTGAGAAGCCGACAACCGATACGTCCAGCCTTTGTGCCGAGCTGGAACAATCTTTGTACTTCAAACCCATTTACATCCACGGCATGCCAGCAGCTAGAGAAGCCATGATGGAGCGACGCGTTGATGCCATCCTGCATTTGCGTGAAGACTTTTCGGAACGACTCAGGCGGCCCGGAGGAGCGACCGTGCAACTGGTCATCAACGGGGTCGATGCCAATACCGCTCGAATCGTCAATGGCTATGTGGCGGGAACGTATGAGAGGTGGCTGGAACAGCGTGCAAATGAGAACGGCCAACCTTCGCTCGCGCCGGTCGATTTGGAGCAGCGCATCTGGTTCAATGCCAATCTCCGGAGCAGAGATTATCTGGTACCTGGCGTGATAGCCGTGGTAATGACCCTGATCGGATCCCTGTTAACCGCGTTGTTGATGGCCCGCGAATGGGAACGCGGCACGATGGAAGCGCTGATGGTAACTCCTGTTTCGATGCAGGAAATACTGGTCGGGAAGATCGTGCCGTACTTCATTCTGGGCATGGGGGGTTTAACGCTTTCGGTCGCGATGGGTGTGTGGCTGTTTGAGGTTCCGCTGCGCGGTTCGATCGGAGTGTTGATCGTTGGTTCGTCGTTGTTTCTGCTAACAGCACTGGGCATGGGACTGTTCATTTCTACTGTGACGCGTGTGCAATTCGTTGCCGCGCAGGTTGCGATCATCACCACTTTCCTGCCAGCCTTCATTCTGTCGGGCTTCATCTTCGACATTGGCAGCATGCCCTGGCCGATCCAGTGGCTGACTCATCTGATTCCTGCGCGTTACTACGTTGCGATCCTGAAAACGACCTTTTTGGCTGGTGATGTTTGGTCGGTGATTTTGCCCAATTCAGTGGCGTTGGCATTGATGGCAACCTTCTTTCTCGGACTGACTCGCGTTCTTTCACGCAAGCTTTTGGATTAGGGGAAAGCCGTGTCACGAGTGCTCGCATTGATCCGGAAAGAGTTTCTCGCCTTGTTCAAGGACCCCAAGAGCCGTTTTGTAATCATCGGTCCGCCGATCATTCAATTGCTGGTCTTCGGCTACGCAGCAACGTTTGATGTCACCGACGCCCCATTGGCCGTGTACAATGAAAGCTCCAGCGAGGCGTCGCGCGAACTGGTTGCCCGTTTTGAAGGTTCGCCGAACTTTCGTCATGTGGCAACCATCAGTAGTGACAGACAGATCGCTCCTCTGGTTGACGGCCGCCAGGCGTTGCTTGTTTTGCATATCGGGCCAACCTTTACGCGTGATCTGCATCAGGACGGTAGAGCGACGGTCCAGGTCATCCTTGACGGTCGCGACTCCAACACCGCATTGATTGCGCTGGGTTACTCCCGAGCAATCATAAAAGCCTTCAATGCTCAGTGGGTCAAAGAGCGAGGCTTGCCAGGGCCGCCTGCGCGATTGGAAGTACGCTCCTGGTTCAATCCAAATCAGGAAAGTCGCTGGTTCATTGTGCCCGGGATTGTTGGGCTACTGACCTTGGTGGTGACGATGCTTGTCACTGCATTGTCGGTTGCTCGAGAGCGAGAGGAGGGCACATTCGACCAGCTGTTGGTGACTCCCTACCAACCTTGGGAGATTCTGGTCGGCAAAGCAACGCCCGGGTTGATCATCGGTGTCGCAGAAGCAACTTTCATTGTCATCGTCGCTGTTCTATGGTTTCAGGTACCCTTGGTCGGCAGCCTGGTCACACTCTATATCGGGATCGTCCTGTTCGTGTTGGCTGCGATCGGCGTCGGTCTGATGATCTCTGCAATTTCTGTGACGCAACAACAGGCGTTGCTTGGAGCGTTCTTGTTTTTGGTGCCGGCCATCATTCTTTCCGGATTCTCAACGCCGATCGCAAACATGCCCACCTTCATCCAGGCGATCACTCTCTTCGACCCGCTCAGGTATTTTCTTGTCGTACTTCGCACAACGTTCCTGGAAGGAACACCGATCCATCTATTGCTAGACCAGCTCTGGCCCATGGCAGCGATTGCCGCGTTTACCTTAACCTCGGCTGCGTGGTTGTTCCGCCGTCGAATGTACTGATCGTCAAACTTGCGGGAATCGGCGGCCAACTCTTGTTTGAACGCCGCTGCCAAGATAAACGTGGAGTCGACGGATCAAGAGAATGGATCATGTCGTCAAGCGATTGGCATCCCATCTTCGAGCATTTTCAACAATAACGTAGCCAGCTGGACAGTGCCTCTCTGCGGCCAAACGTAACCCGAATCGTAAGTTTTGAAGTTGCGCTTTTGGCTGCCGCACGAGGATTTTCACAACCCGACGCGTCAGCGAGTCGATGTCAATATCGATATTTCCTCGCTGACGCGTTCGGGTTATGAAAGGAGCGCAACTTCAAAAAGCGCAAGCGAGGAGACGAGTTATGATTGCGATCACGTGCAAGAATGGCGGTATGTCCAGCTAGAATCCGTCTCACTTTCGCGACTTCACTTTCGCCAAGGATTCATAACCGGAGACGACATCGAAGAGCTCTTCATCGATGGAAGCCTGGCGGAGGCGGCGGAAGGTTTGATTGAGGGCTTCGATCATCTCGCCGATGTTCTTTTCGGCTCGCTGCATGGCGGCGAGACGACTGGCGTTCTCGCTGGCCAGCGACTCGGCACACGCCTTGAAGAGTGAGACGAACAGGTATTCACGGATGAGTGCCGAGAGTGTTTGCTCCTCGGATCCGATTACTTGCGGGAGATTCTTCGTCGGCCAAGGAAGTTTCGCCAGCCGCCGACTCCATCGCGCGTCCAAAGGAAGCAAGTATTGACTGGCCGGTTGATAGGACGCACCGGACTGGGGGGCGTTGTGGAAGAGGATCAGCTCATCTCTTTCAACCGTGGTGCCTCTTGAATCCGTTTCGACAAGTATCTGTCCGATCAGCGGGGTGATCGCATTGATGGAGTTGGGGACGGTGAACAACCCAATCGGTGCGAGACCGGCATCCGTTAACCGTGCTTGAATGCGTTCTCCGACAGCCCAGACGACTTTCTTCCCGGGACGCTCAGCAAGTGTCGATGCGACGAAATTCGCCAACACGTCGTTGAATTGACCGACAAGCCCTTGATCGGAGCCAAAGACAATGGCGTTGACAGTCTTTGGAATTGCAAGATCGAATCCGACTTGCTCGGTGATACCGACTTCCTCGTTGCGAAGGCAGGCAACCAGTCCCAGTTCCACCGTACGATAATAGTCATCGAGCGCGAGCACCGACCTTTCATATTGCCCAATGCTTGCCGCTGCCAGCGCCTTCATCGAGCGAACGACTGATTCAAGGTCGCCGGCGCCACTGATCTTGCGTCTCAAGCTTGCGAGCGTATCGCTCATGATGTCGCTTCTTTGTCGGACGCGGCTTCGATCTGAAAAGAATCGATTGCTTGATTGGCGATTGCAAGCAGAGCCTTCCGATCTTCGTCGCTCAGTTTGTCGCTGGAGTCGAATCGCTGACGAACCTGATCTGGGATTTCCTCCGCTGCCTTGCGGAGTGATTGCACGGCTTCACGAACTTTTTCGAGCGGCACGTTGTCGAGCAGGCCACTGGTCAGCGCGACAAGAACGAGAATCTGCTGCGGAACCGAAGCCGGTTCGAGTTCCGGTTGCTTGAGGACCGCTCGGATGCGCTGGCCGTGGTCGACAATCTTCCGAGTGTGTTCATCCAGCCGTGTTCCGAACTTGGCGAACGATTCAAGCTCAGTGAACTGCGCATAGGTGAGTTTCAGATCGCCGGCCACAGTTCGATAGGCCGCTCGCTGTGCTTTTCCGCCGACGCGCAAAACGGATTTCCCCACATCGATCGCAGGCAGAACGCCCAGTTCAAACAGCGTAGGCGACAGATAGATTTGGCCGTCCGTAATGGAGATAAGGTTTGTAGGAATGTACGCTGAGATGTTCTGCGCCTCGGTCTCGATGATGGGCAACGCGGTCAACGATCCGCCGCCCAAATCGTCCCTCAGGTGCGTCGCGCGTTCCAACAACCGCGAATGGATGTAAAAGATGTCGCCGGGGTAAGCTTCGCGACCGGGTGGTCGGCGCAACAACAAGGAAAGTTCGCGGTAGGCTCGAGCGTGGTGAGTCAGATCGTCATAAACGATCAGAACATCACGGCCCGCCTCCATGAAATGCTCTGCGATGCTGGTGGCGGCATAGGGTGCGATGTAGGTGAGTCCGGGCGGATCATTCCCTTCTGTTACGATGACGACGGTGTACTCCATCGCTCCTTTCTCGTGCAAGTTCGCGACGACCTTTGCAACAGCAGAGGCGCGCTGGCCGATCGCGCAATAGACGCACACCACGTTCTGAGCACGCTGATTGAGAATCGTATCGAGTGCGATCGCAGACTTGCCAGTCTGTCTGTCGCCAACGATCAGTTCTCGTTGGCCGCGGCCGATCGGGACGAGCGAGTCTACGACGAGTAATCCGGTTTGCAATGGCTCGGTGACCGGAGCACGATCCATGATCGGCCGCGCCGGGCGTTCGATTGGCAGTCGTTTCGAAGAGACGACTGGGCCATTGCCGTCGAGCGGACCGCCCAAGGGGTCGACGACGCGGCCGATCAACCCATCACCAACGGGCACATCCATCACGCGTCCGGTGCGCTCGACCTCCGCGCCTGCATGCAAATGCTCACAGTCGCCAAGAAGCACGACGCCGATTTCGTCTTCATCGACGTTGAAGGCGATGCCGTATTGATCTTTGCTGAATTTGATGAGTTCATCAAAGCCGACTCCGGGAAGGCCTGAGACTTTAGCAATGCCAACTGAAACGCTGGTAATCGTTCCGATTTCGCAAAGTGCCAGTTGTGGTGTGAACGAATCGCGGGCGCCTGCGATTCTCGCAAATGCGTCCTCGTAGAGATCACTGCTGCTCACAATCGAGTCATTCATTGTTGCGGTGCGCTCGCTGCTAGCTTCTCCAAGTTCGTCAGAAAGTCATTGACACTCCAAGCCATCTTCTTTCCGTTCACAGAGAGCTCAATGCCGTTGATCAGTTCCGGAACTGTCTCGAATTGAATTTGAACCTCCGCAGCAAGCGTCTCATTCAACGCAGCTTGTATCTTCGATTGCTGCTCAGTTGGCAATTCAAAAGCGCTTCGTACGCGCGAAGGCTCCTTGGCTGTTTGAATGGATGCGGTCAACTCACTCTTTACTTCGCCGCTCAATGAACGCAAACGCTGCACAAATATCTCGCTCATCTGCTCTTCCAGTTTCACTCCGGCAAGGTCTTTCAGCGTTTTTCGCGTGACGGCAAAGACTTCGCTTTGCGTCCGCCGAGTGATCTCGTCTCTCAAGCTCTGCTGCTTGGCTTGGAACTCCTCATGCCGCTTTGCGCTCATCATGTCAGCCTCCTTTCGAGCCGCCTCGACGAGACGTTCTCGTTCGGCTTGCGCCTCGTTCGTGGCCTTCTTTAGCAACGCATCTCGCTCTTGATCGAAGGTTTCGTTCCTCTGCCTAAAGTCCTCACGTTCTTTTTGTGCTTCCTCCTTCGTTTTGTCTGCATGCGCGAGTTCCTCGGCAATCCGCTGCTCTCTCGCATCGATCGCGCTCGAGAATCGGCTTGTAGAGGAACCGCTTCAACAACCACACAAGAATGAGGAAGTTGATGACTTGTGCGACGACGGTGAACCAGTCTATCGGCATCGACTACTTACCCATGCCTTGCGCAATTACGTGATTCCAGAACGGATTTGCAAAGATCAGAATCATCGAGATCACAAGGCAATAGATAGCGACGGATTCGATCATCGCAAGTCCTACGAACAGCGTGCGAGTGATGGTACTGGAGGCATCGGGCTGTTGCGCTGAAGCGAGTCAGCGCGGAGGCCACGGCTTTGCCTTCGCCGATAGCTGGAGCGACGCTTCCGAGTGCCGTCGTGAGCCCGGAGCAGATGATCGAAACGATCGCGACAAGAGTCATGCTGTCCATGAGTTTCCTTTTATGCTTCGCGAGTCCGCGTGGCGGCTGCGATGTAAACGGTAGCGAGAATACTGAAGATATAGGCTTGTACCATGCCAGTAAGCAGCCCAAGAATATTCATGAACACGGGTGCGATGAACGGTACGATCGACAGCAAAATGCCAACAATCATCGTTCCACTCATGATGTTGCCGAACAGCCGAATGGCCAGTGCGAAGGTACGTGAGACTTCGCTGATCATGTTGAACGGTAGCATGATGAACGTCGGTTTTAGGTAGCTCTTGAGGTAGCCGCGCAGGCCTTTCTCTGCGACGCCAAAATACAGCACGGCCACAAATACGGAAATGGCGAGGGCTGAAGTTGTCGAAAGTGATCCGGTAGGTGGCTCGTAGAGTGGGAGAATCGCGCAGAGATTCGAGACGGCGATGAACAAAAACAGGGTACCAATGAAACCGAGATATTGCCCGGGCTTTGAAATCCCTACCTCTTTGATCTGTTGCTGAATCGTCGTGACGACAATCTCTAGAAAGCCTTGCCAACGGGAGATATCTCCCTCAAGCGTGAGCTTGCGAGTGATGAAGATCGAGCCAACGCTCATCACGAACATCAGCAGCCACGTTGTGACGATCGTACTGTTAAGCACAACAAATCCGTACTGCCAAAAGATGATTTCGTCTGGGCTAATTCTCATGGTTCGTCGCCTTCGTCAATGTCGCTTTCTCTGTCCCCGAATCACGACCCAGCCACCTGACCAGGACGATTCTCGTCAGCAAGAATCCGACCATGCATGCGAAGAAACGCGACCAGTGATGCTGTGAGACAAAATAGAATCCGACCATCACCACCGTCACTCGTAGCAGAAGACTGCCGATGAACCAAACTGCCACCCACTCGGATTCAATGCCCTTCTGGATCGTCCACCACAGTCCGCCAAAAAAGAAGACGCCGAGCAGGCCGCCGACAAACAGCGCGATACCCAGACCAAATAGGTCACTCATCGGAGCCCTCCTGAATGTCGCGAAACTCCGACGCAACCCAGCGCCAGGCACTAAGGCAGCCGATGACCAAACCCAATAGTAGCAGCGTCAACGTCCACGAAAAGCGATTCGGGTAGTGATTGTCCAACCAGACGCCTAGCATGGCACCGATCAGGGTCGGCACCACCACTGACCAGCCAATCAGCCCTGACACGCCGAGTCCGAACCAGATGCTTCTTTTTTCGCCGCTCTGCGCTTTACGTTTGCGAGCGGCTTGTATTTTTACTTCTCGACTGAAGTCCGTTTCGTCGACATCGCCGCTCTGTTTCCGCCCTTCATTCATGCTGCAACTCCCTCAAGCGCTGAATGAATCCACTTTCCATCTTCGCCAACACCTCGCGTACGGCTTGCTCCTGTTGCTCGACTTGCAGGAACTCGCGTTTCACAGCCTCGTGGAGTTGATCGAGGTCGTGTCCGCGCATCGCTCTGCGTACCGATACCATGACATCCAACCCGGACTTGACCAAGATACCTTGATCGACGGCCAAGTAGACTTCACCATCTGCCTCGGTTTCATAGGTGAGAATTCCCGGCGCGATGGCGGCGGTACAATCAAGTCGATGCGGCAACAAACCCACAAAGCCCTGCAGTGTGTGTACGACGATTCGCTTCACCCCACTCTCGACTAGGAACACTTGAAATGGCAGGAGGACTTTGAGGTTAATGACGAAGCCCTCCGCTGACTGCTTGGTGCTTGGGTTTCGCGGGTACTTTCTTAGCTTCGCCTTTCTTAGCTTCGTCGATCGAACCGATCATGTAGAAAGCACTCTCCGGATAGTCCTTGAATTCATCGTCAAGAATGCGTTCACAACCGTCAATCGCGTCGCTCAGACTCACTTCTTTACCTTTGATTCCACTGAATTGTTCGGTCGTGAAAAACGGCTGAGTTAGAAAACGCTCCAACCGCCGAGCGCGAGCAACGACATTGCGATCCTCAGGTGAGAGTTGCTCTAGTCCAAGCATGGCAATGATGTCTTTGAGTTCTTCGAACCGTGCCAGGGTCTTGCGAATGTTCTGAGCGAGCTGGTAGTGCCGCTGACCAATGATTGTCGGCGTCGCCATCTTGGAGTTCGATTGCAACAAATCGATTGCTGGATACAGCCCTTCACTCGCCCGCTTGCGCGACAAAACGATCGAAGCGGACAGGTGCGAAAACGTGTGGACGGCAGCCGGGTCAGTCAAGTCGTCCGCAGGTACATAGACAGCCTGGATCGAAGTGATCGCCCCGGTGTCCGTGTTGGCAATGCGCTCTTCGAGGCCGGCTAGCTCGGTGCCCATCGTGGGTTGATAACCCAGACGTGATGGCATTTGCCCCATCAGCCCTGAGACTTCCATGCCGGCTTGGATGAAACGAAAAATATTGTCGATCAGCAGCAGCACATCACGATGTTCGTCATCGCGGAAGTACTCCGCCATCGTAAGCGCCGCCAAACCGACTCGCAGCCGAGCACCCGGCGGCTCGTTCATCTGTCCAAACAGCATCACCATGTGATCGAGTACACCCGCCGCTTGCATCTCACGGTAAAGCTCTTCCCCCTCGCGACAGCGTTCACCGATTCCGCAGAAAATGCTGACTCCCTTTTGGCGGGAAACCATGTTGTGAATGATTTCGGTCAGCAGCACCGTCTTCCCCACGCCGGCGCCGCCGAACAACCCCGCTTTGCCACCTCGCTCGAGTGGCATCAGTACGTCGATCAGTTTGATACCCGTCTCGAAGACTTCGGACTTCGTCGACCGGCTAGCCAATGGCGGCGGATCACGATGGATCGTTCTCCACTGCACATCGGTTGGCTCTGGTTCACGGTCGATGGCTTTGCCGAAAACGTCGAACATTCGCGAGAGCGTTCCCTTGCCGACCGGAACTTTCAATGGCCCACCGGTGTCCGTCGCCACCGTACCTCGCGCGAGTCCTTGGGTGGGATTCAATGCGATGCAACGCACATGACTCTCGTCGAGTTGCATCAGCACTTCGATCGCGATGTCTGCCTCCGTTCCGGTGTAAAGCAGTGAATAGATCGGAGGCAAGTGATCACTGAACCGCACATCGACGACGCTACCCCGTATCGACGTGACCACACCGTGATTCGTCTCCTGCGATTGGCTTTTCATACCTGCTTCGCCGTTTCATGCTGTTCGTTCTCGGCGGGCGTTTCTGAAGGTAGATGCAACGGCATATCCAATCTAGCCACGCCGATGCGGCTGTCTGCCATTCCATAATATACATCGAAACGGTCTGGAGAACCCAGGTCATCGCGTCGGTCAATTCCAGTCGGGAACACCACGTTGGGTACAATCCCGTGACGTTCCTCATGTAGCTCAGGCGTCAACACGGATTCTGTAGAGCGGTAGAGTATCCTGCGAGGGTGCTCTTTCGATAACACCATGATGCCGGCCGAGTATCGCAGAACATGGCCACCGTCGCCGGGATCGGTCACTTCACTGACGCCATGATAAACAATCAGCCAACCGTGACGACACAGAATGGGTGGAGTGCCCCCCCCGATTTTCAACATCTCCCACGGCGACACAGGCGTCGCAAGGCGCTGATGCGAATTGAAAAGTCCGAGATGCTGCGGATCAAATCCTTCTCCGCCCATGGGACAACACGAAATCCAGATGCTTTCGTGATCGAGATCCATGATGCACGCCGCCTGGCCACAGGCTTTGTCTTCGGGACGGCTGCCGGGAAAGAGCGGGCGATGGAGCATGCCAAGCTGCATCTTTCCAGCATGATTGGGAATAGCCTGCGGGAAGACGCTCGCATCCTTGTTGTCCACGTGGGCAAAGTCGTTTCCGTAATACGGTTCAAAGGTCGCGAGCCCCAATCGGGTCCAGTGAAACAAATCCTCGGAGCTCGCCAGTGCAATCCGCGGCCCGATGGATGAGAGCGCCGTGTAGGTCATCACATAACGCTGCAGCGGTTCCACAAAGGTAATGCGAGGGTCCTCACAGCCACCTCCACCATGCGGAATGCGTTCGTAGTCGGCCTCCGGTTCCATCGCAATACCGAGGCGGTCGACCCCGCATGGATCGCCAGCGTCGTTGAAATTCACACTCGCGATTCCGACACGCGAATAGTTGCCGTGAGCGACAAGTCTTGGAAAAAGGTAGAGCATCCCATCCGGTCCGCGTGTAGCTGCCGGGTTCAGCACCCCTTCGGCTTCGATCGGATTGCCTGGCTCCGGTTCCATCAATACGCCAAGACGTTGCAATCGAAACTCACTCATTGATTCAGCTCTGCCTTGCGGTTGGTTAGCAATCACGGTCGCTCAAAAGCCAGGCTTCGCCGATGCCTGTAGCGACTTGAATCCCATGTCGCTTCAACCAACCAATTCCAAGCCGTCTGCGAATCAGTATCAGGAAGGTCTTTACCGATTGCTGTGGTGAAGGGTTTGAAAAACACCTTGCCGTGTCGATCTGCAATTGTGTTTCGTCGACCATGGCGATTTGTTTGATGTCGGCGAAGTATTTGATCGCGAACTTAGTATCCTACCAAAACGCACCGACTCCCCAACCATGGAAGAACGACATATCGAGGAAGATTCGCCGCTTGCCCTGCCGATCGACAAGCAGCTCGAGTTCTGGTACGCAATGCTCCCAGTCTGTGCCCTGTCAGCTTGCGCTGACATGCACGTTGAGCAGCTCGCCGCCGTCCTCTTCGCAAATTTGCATGGGTAGCAGTTCATGGGTAAGCATCGAACCACTCCTTTCTGTTTGTGATGTGACTTCCACTGTGGTTTGGCAAATTGAGTTCACGACGCGCGCGTCGTGCATCCGCTTCAATCAAGAATGATTCCATTTCCAGTTGCGAATCTCGGGCATATCGAGGCCATGCTCGCGTATGTAGGCCGAGTGTTCGCGCAGTTTGTCCGTGAGTTGCTGTTTCAACCGAGCCCCTTTGTCGCCGGAATGCGGCAGGCGGTCGATGGTGTCCATCACAAGATGAAAACGATCGAGATCATTCAGTACGGTCATGTCGAAGGTTGTGGTGATCGTGCCCTCTTCTTTGTAGCCGCGTACATGCAAGTTGCCGTGATTGGTTCGCCGGTACGTCAGTTGATGAACCAGCGAAGGGTAGCCATGAAACGCGAAAATGATGGGCTTATCCCGAGTGAACAGTGAATCGAAGTCGTCATCATTGAGCCCGTGCGGATGCTCTGATGCCGGTTGCAGCTTCATCAAGTCCACGACATTGACGACACGTACTCTGAGTTCCGGCAAGTGCTCGCGCAGGATAGAAACCGCTGCCAAGGTTTCCAGCGTTGGTACGTCGCCGCAGCAGGCCATGACGACATCCGGCTCGGCGTCGCCATCGTTACTCGCCCAATGCCACTTGCCGATGCCCGCAGTACAATGCTTGACCGCGTCGTCCATCGACAACCACTGAGGCGCCTTGTATTTGCCGGCGATCACGACGTTCACATAGTGTCGGCTGCGCAGGCAATGATCCCAAACGGACAGCAAGCAATTCGCGTCTGGCGGTAAGTAGACGCGAACGATGGACGCCTTTTTGTTTGCAACATGGTCGATGAAGCCCGGGTCTTGATGTGTGAAACCGTTGTGCGCCTGCTGCCAAACGTGCGAAGCGAGCAGATAGTTCAGCGACGCGATCTCTCTTCGCCAAGGAATACCCGCCGTAACTTTCAACCACTTGGCATGCTGGTTGAACATCGAATCGATGATATGAATGAAGGCTTCGTAGCAGTTGTGCGTCGGCAGAGACCAGTCAGGTAAAGGCCATAAACTGTCTGCCTGTGGCGATTCCTTCCCCAAACTGGATACAGCGACGTGATGCTGGTGAATTCTCATTGATTGTTCAACCGAGGCGTGGTTGCTGTCATCACTCTCATTCGTTACGTGCCGCCTCGTTCATGATTTGCGAGATCGTCTTCTCGACTTCCTGCGCTACCGTTTCCAGTTGAGGCGAATTGAACATGGCAAGCATGGTCGTTGGCTTCAACGTCGCCAGGACGGTTTTTCCATCCTCCTCATAAACGCAAATCCGGCATGGCAGCGCGGTGCAGACACTCATGTTTGCATCGAGCACCTTCTTGGCTTGTTGCGGTTGGCAGACCTCGAAGATCAGGCACTCCTGTGTGAGAACCACCCCCTTCTTTGCCATGGTCTCTTGCAAGTTATGAACCTGCATGACACCGAAATGGTTGTTCTGAACCGCTTTGTGCAATGCGGTTGCCGTTTCACCCACAGATTTGTTAGTTGATAATTTGATTAGCATGGCCTACCTTTCGAAGCATGTCGCGTACGAGTCGTGCGATTATCAATTCTTCATCAGTACGAACAACGCGTACCCTAACGCCACTCGCATCGGTAGAGATCAGGCTCTCGTTGGCCTGATTGCGTCGTTCATCGATCTCAATTCCTAAGAACTGCAGGTCCTCGCAGGTGCGAGCTCGGATCTCTGGAGAGTTTTCGCCAATACCACCCGCGAACACGAGTGTGTCGAGTCCACCCAAGGCGGCGGCGAAGGAGCCGATCCACTTCTTTGTTTGGTAACAGAACAAAGCGATCGCATCGGCCGCTCGAATGTCGTCCGCTTCCCTCGCAAGCAAGTCACGCACATCGGAACTCAGTTCAGAGACACCCAGCAAGCCGGACTCGTGATTCACCATCTGATCGAACTGCTCGGCCGTCATCTGTTCAATGCGAGCAAAATATCCGACCAAACCCGGATCCAGATCTCCAGAGCGCGTGCCCATTGGCAGTCCAGCGGTCGGTGTGAAACCCATGCTGGTATCGATGCTTTCGCCATCGCGTACGGCAGCCAGACTTGCGCCGTTGCCAAGATGAGCGAGTATCACGCGGCCCTTCTTGGCCGCCACATCGCCAAGTCGGGCAATTTCGTGCAGCTGATAGGCAAAGGACAGACCATGAAATCCGTATCGATGAACTCCCTCGTTCGAATATCGTCTTGGAATCGCCAGCGTTTTGGCAACTCTCGGCATTGCCGCATGAAAAAGGGTGTCGAAACAGGCAACTTGCGTCATCGCTGGATGACGTGTGCGAAAGGCTTCGATCAACTCGATCTCACCAGGTAGGTGCTGTGGGTCACATGGGCCAATTTCGCGCAGATCATCCAATAAATCTTCCGTGACGAGTTCAGGTGCAGTGTGATGCATGCCATGAACCACGCGATGGCCCGCAGCGTCAATCGACGACAGACCAACTCGGTCATCGAGCCATTGAACCAGGAAGTCTGTTGCCGAACGAAAGTCCACCACGTCGATTGCTTGGCGGCCTTGGCTTTTGAGTGAGTGATGAAACTCAAACGTCGTTGCACCTAGACCGATTCGATCGATCTTTCCAGACCAAGTACGGTTGAGCGTTTCGCGAGCGTCAAAGATCGAGAACTTGATGCTCGAAGATCCACCGTTGACTGTAAGTATACGAGAACCGGACTGCCTGGGCTTTGGAGTTGAAGCATTCATCGCTATCACAGACTTCCTCTTCGTCGAACTCCATTGAGTGATCTCGAAGCAGTGGAAGCTTGTAGGGCACCGCCTACTCGGGAGAGCCTCTCCTCGTCACCTTCGACGGTGTCGCGGGGTGCAGCCACTGCTCACGGTCTCGCGTACCGAGTCGCTTGCCCACATCAGGTGATTCGCCATAACTGCATGGCGGATTCCGCTAGGTTCCTGATTGGACGAAGCTCCTCCGACTCACGAGATTCCGCGATCAACCTTACAGGCTGAGACGACTCAAATTCATGAGGTTCAGGGGGAACCAATGCAAGTCGCGTGCCGAAAACGGTCCACGCCAATCTGTTTCCGGTGCCCAGGTACTTAAGCATTTTCCAGCATCGAGTGAAATGCCAAGCGACTCAGTTCGGCGGCCGTCTTCACATTCAGTTTTCGCTTGAGATGTTCGCGATGTGTGTCGATGGTGTGCGTGCTCAGAAAAAGTTGTTCCGCAATCGCGCCGGTCGTTAGCCCTTCACCTATCAAGCGGGAGATCTCCTTTTCCCGGTCACTGAGGCGGTCCATGTGGTGTTGCTCCACCGGGCTGTTTCCAAGAGCGGAAGTCACCAATCTCTTTGTCAACTCGTCGCTCAGAAAGCGCTCGCCTCGGAGAACCGCGCGAATCGCATCAATGAGCTTTTCATTTGTTTCCTGCTTGTTCAAATAGCCCAACGCACCTGCCCTCAGCGCACGTTCCGCATACAGCGACTCCTTTTACGCAGAGATTGCAAGAAACTTGACACAAGGATTTCGGGATCGCACTCGCTTGATCAATTCGATTCCATTGCCTGATTTGAGCGAAATGTCAACCAATACCAAGTCGGGAGATTGCTCTGCAATGACCGTAACGCCCTCGTCTTCAGTCGCTGCCACTCCACAGACTTCCCAACCTGGCTGAGCTGTAATCCTCATCGTTAGGCCATCACGCATCATCGGATGATCATCAACGACGACGATTCGTATTTTTGGGTCTATCTTGTTCATCCAAACTTCCTCTCCCTTGGTATCGTGCAGCGCACGATGGTTCCGTTGCTTTTCCCAGTCGTAGCGCACAAGACGCCGCCAATGGCGTTGGCGCGATGTTCCATGATTTGCATGCCCACCCCATGTTGTGATTTGACACTCGATTCTGATATGGACGCATCCAGACCGATACCGTTGTCACTGATTTCCAGCCCGATTTGGTCCGCTTCACCCGTTAGAGAAACACGGATTTCTCGTGCCATGCCGTGTCGCTGGGCATTGTTGATCGCCTCTTGAGCAATCCTGTACAGGTGCGTCGCAACGGTATTGCTCTCAATCGACGATGAACCGCTGTGGACGAAGTGGCAGGTGACCTTGTCTTCAACATTTGTCGCGTTAGCAAGTTCGGCTAGCGCCGACTGCAATCCCTCGGCGTCAATCTGTACCGGCATGATTCCATGCGACAACGACTGAACATGCTGATTCGCATCCTTCAATCCCTTCACCAGCTTGGACGCGTTGGAAATCAGCCGCGAAACCTCGATGGGTTCAAATGTCAACGGTTGACGCTCCTCTTTCGCTACACGGATCTTATCGCTTAGACATTCCTCGATGGTCCCGGCGATCAACGATAGTCCGGTGAGCTCCTGCTGCGTCCCATCATGCAACTCTTGTCCGATCCGACGTTGTTCGTCAGAAGCGATCTCCAGGATTCTTGTCTGCAACTCATTTCGCTGAGACACGTCGCGCACGACGACGATGAAGAGTGACAAGTGGTCAATTCAGCTAACCGTCAACTCGGCATCGAAATGGGAGCCGTCCTTGCGAATCGCTGCATGTTGGTGGTGGTTTCCAATCCGACTTGTTGACATCGACAAGTGTAGAATGGAAGGCAATTCGGTCGCGTCATTGGCGCCGGAGGAAGTCAGCAGCAACAGAACCGACTGACCAAGAATTTCATCGCTGGAATAGCCAAACAAATTCTCCGTGGCGGGATTGAGGCTGGTGACAATTCCAAGGTCGTCCACGGTCAAAATGGCGTCAGCAGCGGAACTTAGGATTGCTTCCAGGTGTTCCTTGCTTTCCTTCAGCGACTTCTCGAGCGTGAGCCTGTCCGTGAGGTCAACGAAAGTCACGACAACCCCGGCAATTTGATCGCCATGCGACCGGTAGGGCAAGATTCGCCTGAGGTACAGACGTGAGTTGTCCCCCTCGATCTCACTCTGGATTGTCACGGATGCGTCAATCACTTTTCGACAGTCGCTCAATAGGCAGTCATCGATAAATCGTGTCGTGATATCGCTGAGAGGACGCCCAACATCGGTGGCGCATAAATTCAGCAGCTCGACCGTCGGCGGCGTGAATCTCTGAATCAATAGATCGTCATCCAAAAACAGAGTAGCAATTTCCGTACTCGCGATCAGATTCAGAATATCGTTGTTAGCGACATCAAGTTCAGTGACTTTCTCCAGCAACTCCAAATTCACCGTA
The DNA here is from genome assembly GCA_963767665.1 of Pirellulaceae bacterium. Classification (GTDB taxonomy): domain Bacteria; phylum Planctomycetota; class Planctomycetia; order Pirellulales; family Pirellulaceae; genus Rubripirellula. Next base: position 428,564 of record CAVYFC010000019.1, on the reverse strand, counting down.
CCAAGTTCCTCATTGAGCGATTGCAGCTCCTCCTTGGAGGTCTCCAGTTCTTCATTAGCCGACTGAAGTTCTTCGTTCATCGACATGATCTCTTCATTGGAGGTCTTTAGATCTTCGTTGGCGCCCTCCAATTCCTCGATCACGCCACCCATTTCTTCGCCGTGCGATTCGAGTTCGCGTTCGAGTTGATCAAGCAAGGACGAACCACTGGCATCAGGTTCCACCGGCAAGATGGCATGACGGGTCAGTGTGGCGAGAGAAGGCTTGTCTGTAAAACAAACGAGCAGTAGCGTCTCTGCATCCAGTCTTGTCTTGACGACGCGTACGTGGATCGCACAGTCAACGGAAGCGTCACCCCGTTTCATTTGGGCTGCGATTCCAGAGTCAGCCTCTTCCGAAAACGCTTTTTGACAGGCGAAACGCAGTTTGGTCCGCAACCCGGGACGCGACATGGCCAATAGATTCTGGTTGGGCTCCCCAGGCGGAAACTCCATGTATTCGACCAGTGGGCCTGATACATACAGGATCTCGTAGCGACGATTGATCAGTGCCGTCGCAGGCGCGTACTGGCTGATGAGTTCTTTTTCGACGAGATCCTTGTATCCTCTCTGCGGAGGTATGGAAGGTGACTGCATCCCCTTCCGTCGTTGAGGATTGATTGCTGCAATGAGAGGGATTGATATTCCAGTGCGCCGAACCGAATCGACCTTTTCAAAGATTCGCCATTTTTTGGAGATCGGCTCATAAAGGTCGCTGGCACGGGCAAGCGACTCAGAGGGGCCTAACATCAAAACACCTTGATCAGCGAGCGCAAAATGAAAAAGCTCGATGATCTTCTGTTGCGTTTCAGGCTCCAAATAGATCAATACATTGCGACAAGAAATGAGTTCAAGTTTGGAGAACGGCGCGTCGTTGATCAGGTTCTGACGAGAAAAGACGATCGACTCACGGAGTTGCTTACCGATTTGATAGTGTGCATCATCGGTTTTGAGAAAAAAACGTCTTAGACGCTCTTGTGAAACATCGCTCGCAATGCTTGACGGATAGATTCCAGCTCGAGCGACAGCGATAGCAGCTTCATCCACGTCGCTGGCAAATACTTGAATCGGCCTTGCTGCGGTTTGACCAGCCTTAGCGAGACATTCGATCAAGAGCATGGCCAGCGAGTAGGCTTCTTCACCAGTTGCACAGCCAGGCACCCAAACACGAATCGGAAAGCGATCCGCATCGCGAGAGGAAAGCCCCAGAAGTAATCTGCTTGATAAAGCTTGATAGGCCTCAGTATCTCGAAAGAAAGCGGTCACGCTGATCAGCAGGTCCCTGGATAACGCGATAACCTCTTTCGGGTTCTGTTTGAGATGTTCGACATACTGTTCTAAACGCTCCAGCTCATGAAGTCCCATTCGACGCTGGATCCGCCGCAAAATCATGTTCTTTCGGTAGCTACCAAAATCAAACCGCGCGTGTAGGCGGAGTTGATCAAGGATGGCACTGAGTTCCTCGTTGTCACTCCATGATTCGGGCAACTGTGGCGGATTGGTGTTGATGTACGGTTGCCGCATGTAGTTCATCAACGTCCCAGGCATCTCCGCAGGCGCCAGCACATAGTCGACTAAACCTTCGGCAATCACGCTTGATGGCATGCTGCCAAACTCGGCAGTCGCAGGTTGTTGTGCCATGGCCATGCCACCGACGATCTTGATTTCACGAATTCCCAAGGTGCCGTGGCTACCGGTTCCTGACAAGACGATGCCGATCGAGCGTTCCCCCTGGTCCTTCGCCAACGATCGCAAAAAGATATCGATCGCCGTTTCGCGTCCTTGGGGTGTTGGCGGCTCACTCAATTGAAACACGCCATCGTCAATGGTCAGAAAGTACTTTGACGGGATGACATAGACGTGGTTCGCCTGAGCGACCATCCCCTGAGCGATCTCGACGACCGGAAGCAAGCTAACTTTTGACAAGATTGCGACCATCTGGCTTTCATGCTTTGGGTCCAGATGAGGCACCAAAACGAAAGCCATTTCGCAGTCGACGGGTACGGCACTGAGAAATCTCTTGAACGCATCCAAGCCACCCGCAGACGCGACGATCCCGACAATTGGCAGACACGTCCTCTGCGAAGACGCCGCAGGATTCGTTTTGGGCTTCTTTGCCATCGACAACCCGCCCTTGAGGCTTCACCAAGATCAACTCGGAATTCGAATCAAGACCGATTGCCTGACGGCGTTTCGTCTTTCAAGACTTGCCATCGCTTGGTCGGCTGGGTGAAGAAATCAGCCTTAGCTCAACCTTGGATTGTATCAGGTTGAAGGCCGACACAGTACGCCGCCGCAGATGGAATTGGTTGAATCCGCCACCGCCAATTCAGAACTCCGGCGATTTCCCGACGCCGCTGGTACTTCGACACTCCTTGCTAGAAGCGTTTTCATTCTTCATGTGCGTTGCTGGAAAAGGGGTCAACCACCAATGGTGCGAAGCATCCTCCTGGCCACTTGCTGCTATTGGTACCTGAATCTTTCTCCAGTTGGCTCGCCGAAGTTTGAATAGGCTGTAGATCACACTCCAATCTTTTTGCGCTTTTGGCCGGCACTCGAACGACGCCTCCACCCTGTCTTGAGCGGCGTCTCGAGTCCAACCGTACTGATTGATCAATTGCCTTACCAACCGCTCAGGGCAGCCATCTATCGCGTCGATGTCCTGCTGATTCAGTTTTCCAAATGACTTCAGGATTCCAGCGCTGAACGCCAATTCTGCCAACTTCCTTCTGCGACCTAGCATGAGTGTACGTTCCTATTTTGTTTCTGGAGGATCCACAAGGTTCAGTAGCCACGCGCGTCGAGCATTTCCGCCACGAAGCCGAGCCTCTCGCTCTTGCGCTCCATCCGTTTGCGACTTGGCGTGTTCGCGACCGAATCGTGCTGCCAGACACTCTGCGTCTGAATCGCAGAGAGACGGCGTTCTTGAGTTGGATGCCTCGTGTCTCGGACGATACAAGCCAACCAACATCGCCTAGTTCAAAAACGTGAAGGGTAGTGTGAACCATGAGGGAATCCGTTACCTATTTGGTGATTGAAGAACATGAACTTAGTGGGTCAACCAAGCCCCAGCAGCACAATTGTTTCCGCATGCAATTGATTCTGTTTGTCGATACCTTGCTGGCGTGTTGGCTCATTCGATGCAAGCGGAATTGGAATCAAGTCCGCCAATATTCCTGAGTTGCGCGAGCGATGCGGGTCATGACCGCCGTGGCAGATTCCCAGATCAATCGATGATGGTCGAATGTGTGTGCGAGTCGCGTGGTTGACGGCGATTGGAATTCCAATCGCTCGATTGCGGAGTTTAGGCTTCCATCGATCAGTGCGTCATCGACCAGAAAGCCATTCTTGGTGTGGCGGATTTCACCACCCCCCTCGGCCTGCCGTTGAAGCGGTCAATCTGTCTTGGGGTTGCTATTCCAAGGAGTCACTGATGCGTTCCCTCATCGCAATCGTTCTGCGATAGCCGATAGCCTGAGAAACACCACGAAGCGTTTCAGTGAGCACGTCGATGCTCGTCGGCTTTACCAGGTACCGATCAAACCCTGATTCAGATGCAAGTTCCCGACTTGCGCGGTCGGCGTTTCCTGAAAGCGCAATCAGTACCAACCCATCCAGTTCCCCGCGGTCGCGAAGTTGACGTGCGATGTCAAAACCACTCATGCCGTCCAATTGCAGATCGAGAAACACAACTTGGGGTCGCTCTTGCAGTATCAAGCGGATCGCCGTGTCACCGTTCCCTGTAACCGTGACCGACTGATCAATCTTCTGCAGCATGCGTGACATGAGAAATCTCATCGACCGATCATCGTCGACGACCAGAATTCGATAATGGGGCAATTGCCGGCAAATCTCTTGATCCGGAGCACCCGTCTGCGGTGGGTCCAGAATCTGACCAGTGCCCACGTCAGTGACTATCGGCAATTTCACCCAGAAGGTGCTACCCGCTCCCAAGCCGTCGCTGAACGCACCGATCGTACCACCGTGGAGTTCCACAATCGTTTTGGCGAGACGAAGTCCAATTCCTAGCCCATCAGCCTTGACAGTGGGCCTGTCCCTGGGGGAACGGTTCGGTAGAAAGATGTTTCGCAAGGCATCTGCGCTGATCCCGCGTCCGTTATCGCAGACGCGTATGACTGCCTGGTCCTTGTCCTGCTCGCACTCAATGTGGAGATTGCCGTTGCGATCGGTGAACTTTGCTGAATTCTGCAGCAAATTGGCAAGGACCTGGATTAGCCTCGATTCATCACCAAGCAGGGTGATTGGTGCGTCATGTAGTCCAACCGTCAGCCTGTGACCATGGCGATCTATCAGCGGCTGGACCTCCTCGCAGGCATTGCGAATGACATTGCCGATGACGACAGGCGTTTGTCGAATTGACAATTGGCCGCGCAATCCGACCCGTATCAAGCAAGTCGTCGCTCAACCGTGTCAGCTGCGTAACCTGCCGCGTCATGATTTGCAGCAACTGCTTCATCAAGTGCGAATCATCTGTTGTTGATGGCCAGGCCTGCAGTGCGCAGGATAGGGCGTTGAGTGGGTTTCGCATCTCATGTCCAAGAATCGCTAGCCTTTCTTCAGTCAGGGGCAGCTCTTCTAGGCTTGGAGGTTGCAGAGTTGTGAAAATCGTCGGCGTGTGGTTCTCGCTCCTACGAATTCTAATGGTGGCTGGCATCACGCCTATTCCTTTTGTAAGTGAATGTGAGTATTGGTGTCGCAACCTTCGCTGCATAAGATTGGTGTGTCCTGACTTTCGAGTTCTTGTATTCTCAGGGTGCGGACGTTCACCAAACTTGGCTTACCAGTTGAAGAGCTGCGAATCGTTGTGCATTCATTGCGAGCTGAGCGAAAAGGAGGTCGACGTCTCGTTTCAGAGTTAGTATCGAGTGGGCTACTTGCAGCCAAACAGCAATTGAAAGCTTCATAATATTGGCAACGGCAGATGCCATCGTGGAATGGACTCGTGCGACTTCCAAGCGATCTTTCCAACATGCCTGTTCCAGTGGTTACTCACCATCGCAATAGCAACCGATCCGCATCATCTCCAGCACGTCCGTTGTCGATGGATGATGCGATTCGACACCTAACTGGACAGTGCCATTCTTGCCGAGTTCTCCGAGTATCCTCACCCGAAGCGTCAGCGAGTCGAATTCGGCGCAACCTGTTTGCTCGCTTACGCACTTTGAAGTTCGCCTTTTTCATAACCCGATGCGTCAGCGAGGCAATATCCCAATTGACATCAACTCGCTGACGCGTCGGGTTATGAAAGTCCTCGTGCGGCAGCGAAAATCGCAACTTCAGAACTTACGTTTCGGGTTAGGATTGGCCGCCAAAGCGGCACTGTCCAGCTAAGAACCTAACGAAAAAGGAGTCTGCGGCTTGGGAGGTGACTCGATTTCAATGCCTCATTCTCGCCGCCGAAGAGGGCCAGACCCCTTTTCGGAAAAGTTCTAAGTTCAAGGATCCAATGGTCCGGCAGCATCGACCATCGAACCAACACCGGAAATCGTGTGGCGGAAACAACCACGCGAGTCAGTATCGTCGTTTCTGTGTCGTCAATCGGCCAGCGCTATTCTCTCGTAACTTGATGGAGTGATTCCAATTCGCCCGGCAGGCGTCAAGCTGAAGGTGGCCGATGGTGAGCTGCAGATGAGGCGTAACCGAAAGTGGCGATACGCCCAGAGAGCCGGTCCGGAATTGGTGGTTAGCATCCTACTGGTTGTGCTGCGAATGGGACACCTTCCATCTTCAACTGGTTGAATCCACTAGTCTCGTTACAACGATCCCTTGATACCGAAGCCCGCGATCCAAAGCTACCGTCTAAACCCACGCTACACGTTGGTGCATCGCCGACAGCGTCCACGACAATTCGAGTACTAGGAAGATTCAGATGAAGACATGTATGTTTGCCTTTCCACTATCAGTTTGCATTGCGATGCTAACCTTCAGCTCAGGCAGTGCACAAGAAGCCAAGTTGAAAGCTGGCAACGTCAAAGGAACCGGCTCCCAGAAGGATATTGTCGACACTGCCGTCGCCGCCGGCGAATTCAAAACCTTGGCAGCGGCCCTCAAAGCGGCAGGTTTGGTCGAGACGCTGAAGTCGAAAGGACCATTCACGGTGTTTGCCCCCACCGACGCCGCATTTGCCAAGCTACCGAAGGGAACAGTTGAAGACCTGCTAAAGCCAGCCAACAAAGCGAAGCTGACCAACCTTCTGACCTACCATGTCCTTCCGAAGAAGGTACTCGCCTCTGATTTGGCCAAGATGAAGATGGTGACAACCGTGGAAGGATCTGAAGTAGAGATCACGGATAAGAACGGCAAGATCATGATTGGAAAGGCTCACGTGACCAGTGCCGACGTCGACTGCACCAATGGAGTGATTCACATCGTGGACACAGTGCTCATGCCTGAGTGAACGGAGTTGTAACACGACACGTTTCAGAAGCCGTTGCCGAAGAAAAAGCGACGGCTTCTCGTCGTCTTGGCCACCATCCAATGACGCCCTCCAATGACGATCTGGTACGTGAAGCCCTAGTCGTTACGCTCTACTTTTCGGCCAATTAGCCGGGACTGCAACTGCGTCGGGTAACTCTGGGTCTCTTGCTGCCCAAAGGGGGAACACGGAAGTTGGAGGCAAGAAGGTCTAAAATCGCTGCGTCTGGATAGCCAGAGAAAGTGGGTCATCCGCCATTGGCGAACTTGACGCGATCGAAGGATCGCCGTGCACGCGAGAAGCGGCAGGCAGCCTCGGTCAACTCGCTTCGAGGCTTCATGATGCCAACCTGGAATCCCCACAGAGAATACGAGAGTGAGTTAACGAACGCTGGATACGGCCGTATCCGAACGTCGGCTGATGGCCGTCTCACAATGTTGGCGGTCTCAAAATGACTGTCCATGGCGATTGGTTCGCCAAAAGGGTTGTGGACAGAATATGTCCACCGCATTGGTGAATGTCTTTCTCAACGCTCTTGTTTCCGTTCGACGCCACGTCCAATTCCTTGCCAAACCGGGGAAAAATGGAGCTCTTGAGGCGATGGCACAGTTAATGCGTAGGAGAAACTTCAACGTGCCATTGCCCCCCACTCCACAGCAAACATCGATGATAAACGAGCCTTCTGAGAACCATGACGCTCCCGCGACCCAGAACACCCTTGAGAAACAGCACTCGCGCTTGCTCCACACGATCGCCAAGGTCGGGCCGACATTGTTCGTGCTCTTGGTAATGGGCGGCGGATGGTTGGCCGTTCACGAGATCAACACGGGTGGGCAGTCGGAAGAGGAAATCGCCACTGTCAACGAAGCGGCGATGCCGGATACGCTGACGTTGCCCGAAGGCAAAATCAATGCGGCCAAATTCCAGACCGTTCCTGCGCAGGTTCAACCTGTCGCCCACGTCCACACGATTCCCGGTCGAATTCGGTATGACGACACCAAGCACGTCGATGTGAAGGCTCCGATGGATGGCATCCTTGCCGAAGTCTTGGTCTCGACGGGCCAGCACGTCGAAAGTGGTCAGCTACTCGCCGTTCTACGAAGTCCCGAGATCGGACAAGCTCGTGCAGAAATTCTCAAAAGGAAGAAGGAACGCGAGATCGCTCAGCAAGTGTTGCAGCATGAAATAGCTCTGGCTAAGAACTTGCAAGAGATGTTGGCAATGCTGGACCAGGGTCAATCGGTCGACACAATCGCAACTGCGTTTCGCGATCGAGCGATGGGAAGCTACCGACAAGACGTTCTTTCCGCTTATGCGAAAGTTCAATTGTCCGAGGAACTACTCGCACAGATCCAACCTCTTGCAAAATCGGGTGCGATTGCGGGACGCACCTTTCTCGAGCGCCAGACGGAGCGACAAGTCGCAGAGACGGCATTCCGAAGCTCGCGAGATCAGGCTACCTACGCAGCGAACCAAGCCAAAGTCAACGCGGAAGCCAAGCTGTCCGAGGCGGATCGTCAGTTGAATCTCGCTTGGCAAGCAGTCGAAACGTTGCTCGGCTACAAAGAAGATCGAGGCTCTGTCAGCCTGAGCGATGAAGATGCCCTATCGCGACTCGAAGTTCGAGCACCTTTCTCAGGCTCAGTCGAGGCACACGGCTTTGCAAAGAACGAACGTGTCATGCGCGGCGACTCGCTTATCACGCTTGCAAACACTGATTCACTCTATGTTTCCGCCAGCATTCGTGAAAGTGATTGGTCAGCGGTTTCTATGGATCAAGGCACGGTCATTTCGGTATTGGTGCCGGCCCTCGGAGATCGTGTCTTTGAAGCCCGCGTTCGATATTTTGGCCGCGAAGTTCAAGCGGACACGAACTCGGTACCACTCGTGGCAACCATTGAAAACAGCGAGGGCCTATTGCGGCCAGGCATGTTTGTTCGCGTAACGATACCGATCGGCGAGTCGCGGGATGTTTTGTCCGTGAAGCCAGAATCGGTGGTTCAGCACGAGAATCAATCGTTTGTGTTTGTGGATATGCATGCCGGTACGTTCAAACGAGTCAATGTGTCGACGGGGGATGCGTCGGACGATTGGATTGAAGTCACGAAGGGTTTGTCGCCAGGTCAGTTGGTCGTGACAAACGGTGCCTTCCTACTGAAGTCTGAGCTATTGCTTCAAGGCGAAGGCGAATAGCGGCTGTGCGGCTGGCTTTCTGCCCGCCATCGTCACGCCTCATTGCTCTGAACTGACAGGCTAGAAGCCGATCCCACGTTAAGCATCCTTGAACTGACATCATGCTCACCAAAATAATTGAATTCTCGGTCGTCAATCGCGGCCTCGTCCTCATTCTCACGCTGTTGATGGCGGGTGCAGGGATGTACTCTGCGTTGAAACTGCCGATCGATGCTGTACCCGATATGACCAACGTTCAGGTTCAGGTCGTTACCGACGCTGGATCGTTGTCCCCGGTGGAAGTCGAGCGTTACGTTACGTATCCGGTCGAGAATACGATGGGTGGATTGCCCGATGTCGAGGAATTGCGTAGCGTCTCCAAATTCGGAATCTCGGTCGTCACGATCGTGTTTGAAGAAGGCACGGACATCTATCGCGCCCGTCAATTGGTTGCAGAGCGATTACCAGACGCGGCGGCCGTGATCCCACCTGGCTATGGAACGCCTGCCGTCGGCCCGCTCACAACGGCACTTGGCGAGATTCTGCAGTTTGAAGTTCGCAGCGACAGGCATACGCCAATGGAATTGCGAACGATGCTGGAATGGGATATCTCCCCGCGTCTGCGACAGGTGCCCGGCGTGACCGAGATCAACACCCATGGCGGTTTCTACAAAACGTTTGAGGTGCAGCCCGACCCCGACCGCATGACAAGTTACGGCATTGCGATGGATCTGCTGTTCTCTCGTTTGCAGAACAATAACAACACGTCGGGCGGCGGCTACGTCATTCACCATGGGGAGCAGCGATTCATTCGTGGCGTCTCGTTACTCAACTCGACTGAAGACATCGAAAACGTCGTGATACGTCGCGAAGCAGACGGCACGCCGATTCTCGTTCGTGATATCGCAAAAGTCAGCATCCAGCCAATGACGCGACAGGGCGCGGTCACTCGTGACGGTCGTGGCGAGATCGTCACCGGATTGGTCATGATGCTCATCGGAGAAAACTCTCGAGAGGTCGTGACCGCTGCGAAAGAGCGACTCAAAGAGATTGAAACCACGTTGCCCGAGGGCGTGCGACTCGAGGTCACTTACGATCGTGCGGCATTGATTGGGCGGACACTCAAGACGGTGCTCACGAATCTGACCGAAGGTGGCATGTTGGTAGTCATCGTCTTGCTGTTCATGCTGGGCAACTTGCGTGCCGGGATCATCGTCGCACTTGCGATTCCCCTCTCGATGTTGTTCGCTACCAACGTGATGCGATTCACTGGCGTGACTGCAAGTCTGATGAGTCTCGGCGCGATCGACTTCGGTTTGATCGTGGATAGCAGCGTGATCATGATCGAGAACTGTATTCGAAAACTGTCGCACGATAATGGCGATACCAAACACGAAGACATCATTCGCGATGCAGCGGTGGAGGTTCGCAAGCCAACCATGTTTGGCGAGCTCATCATCGCCGTCGTATTCCTGCCAATTCTGTTGCTCGAAGGCACCGAAGGAAAGCTGTTTCGTCCCATGGCGCTCACGGTGCTGTTTGCCTTGGGCGGTTCGATGATCCTGTCGCTGTCGTTCATGCCGGCGATGGCTTCGCTCTTCTTGCCCAAGAAGATGAGCGAGGATGAAGTGTTTGTAATTCGCGTCGTCAAGTGGTTCTATGAACCGCTCGTTACTCGAGCAATCAAGCACCCAGTCGTGACGATAGCCACGGCGCTGACGTTGTTCGCGATCAGTTTGCCGATGGGGGCGAACTTGGGCGCGGAGTTCATGCCGCGTTTAGAAGAAGGTGACTTGTTAGTCGAAGCGTTACGCTTGCCGAGTGCCACGCTTGAGGGCTCTGTTGAAATGTCGACGCAGATTGAAGAGATTCTCAAGAAGTACCCTGAAGTCAAGACGGTTTTCTCGAAGACCGGTCGTCCTGAGATCGCCAATGATGTCATGGGCGTTCATCAAACCGACGTGTGGGTACTGCTCAACCCGATTCACGATTGGCCGATACCAAAGACACGCGATGAGCTGATCGAGCAAATGTCGGAGGAATTGAATGCCAACGTTCCTGGGGTCGCATTCGGTTTCACACAGCCGATCGAAATGCGGGTTGACGAGCTAGTTGCAGGTGTCAAGGCAGATGTGGCCGTGCTGCTTTACGGAGACGACATGGAAGTGTTGGGAGCGAAAGGCAAAGAAATCGAGGCTGTGCTGCGATCGATTCCTGGCGCTGTGGATGTCAAGGCAGACTATCAAGCGAACCTATCGACACTGACCATTCAAACCAAGCCCGCGGCACTTGCGCAGTACGGAATTGACGCACAGGTGGTCTTGGATGTGGTTTCGTCGCTTGGTGGCCATGAAGTGGGGCAAATCTTTGAAGGCCGAGCTCGCTATCCAATCATGGTACGTGTGCCACAACAGTGGCGTGAGAATCTGACGCTCCTGGAACAAGTTCCCGTGACCGATTCAAACGGCGAAGCAGTTCCGCTGAAGGAGCTCGCCGACATTCGCTTGGAGGAAACGCCGCCAACGATCGAACACGAAGGAAATCGCAGGCGGACGTTCATCTCCGCCAACGTACGCGGACGCGACGTGGCATCCTTTGTCACCGAAGCTCAACGAGTTATTCCAGAAAAGGTCGACATTCCCCCTGGCTACGAGATCCGTTGGGGCGGTGACTTTGAAAACCTACAATCTGCCAGCCGACGACTCGCCATCATTACGCCAATCGTGCTGGTCATCATCATGCTGCTATTGCATACCAGCCTCGGTTCGATGCGTCTCGCATTCTTGATTTTTCTTGCCGTCCCAATGGCCGCTTCGGGAGGGGTGATCGCATTGTACCTTCGCGAGATGCCGTTTAGTATCTCAGCGGGAGTTGGATTCATTGCTCTATTCGGCGTCGCGGTGCTCAATGGTTTGGTTTGGGTCAGTGCGGCCGAACATCTTCGTGAAACCGGAATGCCACTCAAATTGGTTGCTCACGAAACGGCACTCGTTCGCCTGCGCCCCGTGTTGATGACGGCACTCGTTGCGAGCCTCGGGTTTCTACCGATGGCACTGTCGACCAGCGACGGTGCCGAGATGCAGCGACCTTTGGCGACCGTTGTGATTGGTGGACTCATCACATCCACATTGTTGACCTCGCTTTTCGTTCCATGTGTCTATCCCTGGTTTGCTCGTGGCCTCCAGCACGTCAGGTTGACTCACCAAGGAGAACCAGAACCGACATTGCACTGAGTCCGAAGGCGCATCCGTTGGGCGGTGGTCAGCAACTTCGCCTGATCGGCAGCCTTGTTGGTCAATGCCTTCTAGACCAAGCTTTTGAACGAAAGACCCCGTCCGCCATCTCACCTTCCGAAAGCTCCCTGTGATTCACCACGAACGTCACCGTACAGATCGAATTGGCTGGCTCCGTGCCGCCGTTTTGGGTGCTAACGACGGTATTGTTTCAACGGCCAGCCTGGTGGTGGGCGTCGCTGCAGCCGAGACTTCGCGCGGCAGCATCCTGCTTGCGGGTGTCGCTGGATTGGTCGCAGGTGCAATGTCGATGGCAGCCGGAGAGTATGTCTCGGTCAGTTCGCAGTCTGATACGGAGAGCGCCGACCTGGCCCGCGAGACAAACGAACTCGCCGCAACTCCCGAAGCCGAACTACAAGAGCTTACGGCGATCTACGTCGATCGCGGACTCGACGCATCGCTCGCTCTCCAAGTCGCTGAGCAACTAACCGCCCATGACGCGCTCGGCGCACACGCCCGTGACGAACTCGGCATCTCCGAGCTGACCACCGCCCGTCCCACGCAGGCCGCGCTCACCTCAGCCGCTATGTTTGCTGTCGGTGCGTCGTTGCCTCTTGCAGCCACCTTTCTGACACCGGTTCCACAAATCCCAATCGTTGTCTCGATTCTCTCGCTCGGTTTCCTCGCGTTCCTCGGCGGTATCTCTGCCAGCGCCGGCGGAGCACCGATTGCCAAAGCCGTCACCCGAGTCACTTTCTGGGGAGCGATTGCCATGCTCGCCACCGCAGGCATCGGCTACCTTTTTGGCGTCGCAGCCTGAAATCACGACGTCGCGCCACTTTACAAATCTAGCTTTGCCTGTTCCCACGAAACGACGCGTCCGCCTTCTATTCAGGTTCGTTTGAGCCTCTGTTCAACACTCAAACGTATCGCTCAATATTACGCCGAGTTCATGGTTGAAGGCGTGTTCTCGGAAACCTCTGGTTGAGCGAGCCGTTGGTACGAGCGATTCGTGGTGCGTGTCCACATTCGACGAAGGCGTGCTCGTGCATCGCCTGAGCCTGAGTCCGCCGGCTGAGTAGGTTTGGCAACGCTTCATCGATTGCGCTAGCCAATTCACGCGGCGATCGCAACGAGCATTGCTACGCACTGAAATCGCTTGGTTCGATGCCGAGGGATCTTAATTTGCTTCGTAGGGTGACCCGGGAGATGCCGAGAATCGCCGCAGCTTTGAGCTGGTTGCCCGCAGTATGCTGGAGGACTTGCCGGAAAAGTTGATGTTCGGCTTTGGCGATCGCTTCGGCGTGTAGGTTCTCACTGCCAGATTTGAGACGCTCAGCGATAAACGATTCCGTGAGGTATTCCCCGTCGCTCCTGCCGCCAGTGAGTTTGGCACCTTGATTGGCGAGCGTTGGTACGAACTCGGGTAGTAGGATGTTGCCGCGGGCAGTCAGCAGTGATTGTTTCATCACGCTTTCCAGCTCGCGAACGTTGCCAGGCCAATGGTATTGATGGAGCAGTTCGAGCGTCTCGGGGGCGACTGACCGGATGTCTTTGCCAAACTCGTTGCTGTACTTTCGCAGGAAATACTCGCACAGCACTCGCAGGTCGTCCTCTCGCTCGCGGAGAGGCGGCAAGTGGATCGTCACGACGCTGAGGCGAAAATACAAATCAGATCGAAACAGGCCTTCTGAGACGAGCTGTTTCAGGTCCTGATTCGTCGCAGCGATGATGCGGACGTCGACTTTGATCGGTGTGTTGCCGCCGACTCGCTCGAACGTCTGGTCTTGCAGCACTCGGAGGACCTTCGCCTGTGTCATCGGTGACATGTCGCCGACTTCATCTAGGAATAGCGTGCCTTGGTCGACTTGCTCGAGCTTGCCGATGCGTTGTCGGTGGGCATCAGTGAAAGCACCTTTTTCGTGCCCGAAGATTTCGCTTTCGAGTAATGCGTCGGGGATCGCGGCGCAGTTGATTGCCTGAAACGGGCCATTCGCTCTGGCACTGTGATGGTAAATCGCTTGGGCGACGACTTCTTTGCCGGTACCGCTCTCGCCCAGCAACAGCACCGTCAGGTTTTGCGAGGCGACGCGACCAATTGCTTTGTAGACCTCTTTCATCGCTTTGCAGCGACCGACGATTGCATCGGCAACCGTATCCACTTCGTCGGCCAAAACTGGCTGAACTCGCACCATGCGACTAAGATTGAACGCTTTGTCTAGAAGCGTTCGCATTTCGTCCAGTTCGAGCGGCTTGAACAAATAGTCGTACGCGCCAAACTTTGTTGCCTCGATTGCTGATTCAACCGTACCATGTCCTGTGATGAAGATCACTGGGACTCGCGGATCGACATCACGGAGACGCTTGAAACACTCCAGTCCCGATGTGTCGGGCAGGCTGAGGTCGATCACGACAACGTCAGGTTTGGCGTCGACAAAAATCGCTTCGCCGTCGGCCGCGTTCTTGGCGGTCAGCACGGTTGTCGTGTCGTTCGTAAAAGCTCGCTCGAATGCTCTCAAAATGGGGGCTTCGTCATCAATCACTAACAAGCTTTGCATCATTTCTCCGTCGCGGAAGTCGCCAAAACTTTCGGTGGTTGACTGTCGGGGCGAAGAGTATTGACGCCCTCCGCATTCCTACCTTCGGTCACAAGAGGCAAAGCAAATTCAAATTTGGCACCGCCGGTGAGTTGATTCGCACCTGTGAGCTTGCCGTGATGAGCCATTGCGATGCGGCGGCATATACCCAAGCCCAATCCCACGCCATTGGCCTTGGTGGTTACAAACGGCGTAAACAGCTTTCCCAGAACGCTCTCGCTGATTCCGGCTCCTGAATCGCAAACCGATACCAAGACTTGTTCGTCATCTTGCGCCACGGACAGGTTCAACTTGCCGCCATCGGGCATCGCATCGAGTGCGTTCAGGCCGAGGTTCAGCAGCAGTTGCTGAATCTGAGCAGCGTCTCCCACGATTGGAATTGGAGTGTCCGGCGCCTCGACGACCAAATCAACATTCTGTGCCTGGCAACGTCCTTCGATCAGGTGCGCGGTTCGACGGACGACATCTTGAATCGCAAATTCCCTGAGCTCGGATGCTTCCGGCCTTGCGTAATCGAGCAAGCTATTGACCGAGCGTTCCATGCGGCGAATTTCTTGCTCAACCAACTCCAGGTCGTCCGTCGGCAAACCTTCGTCGGCGAACTTGGCTCGGTTGACTTGAATCAGCATCTTGATGGAAGTCAGCGGATTGCGAATCTCGTGAGCAACCCCGGTGGCGAGTTGTGCGAGCGTCGCCATCTGCTGTGCCCGCAACGCTTCTGTCTCTCGAACCATGGCAATACGTTCTTCTTCGGCCTTTTCGGATGCCGTTAAGTCGCGAACAATCGCGATTCGTGTTTGGCCGGAATCCGACGGGTACTCGCTGACGGAGACTTGCGCTGGGAACCGCTTGCCATCGAATCGGGTCGCATCGACTCGGAACTCGGCTGGTAAAGTCTCTGGGATATTGGGAAGCGTGGGTACCAAAGTCTGCACCGAATGTCCCAAAAGCACTTCCATTTCGACGCCGAACAAGTCCGTGGCCGCGCGATTGCACGACAACACTCTACCGTCGGCATCAAACGTCAGAATGCTTTCACTGGCGTTGGCAACGATCGTTTCACTTCGCTCATGTTCCTGAATCGCAATCCGGCGCAGCGGGCCGATGATGACCAACCAAAGTACCGGCGCACAAACCAGCGTTAGAAGAATTGCGTCTGCCATTGCCTTTCCTGAATCGCTAAGCGATCTGGGCATGACGTGCGGCAGGAAAAACATCACGGCAACTTCGATGATGAAGACCAACATTAGTACCAAACCCAAGATTCGCATCGGTGAACGCAGAATCGTGGAAAGGGCGGAGATGCGGTTGGCCATCAGCAGAAATTCGTCTAGTCGCGGAAAGGTCTCGGTGGGCTCTTTCCAATCGATCGACGTCGGATTGGGGGTGGCCTCCAGGTTTGGGATCCTCGAATGCTCACAGTTTAACACTGGCTCAGACATCTTGCGCTCGTCGCGTAATGCAGGGATACGGTCCGAAGCCAAACACTTCCTATCAGCCGGGAAATCGCTCCTTAGGAAGGATGCGAGGCCGTATCGACAGACCTACTAGATGACGGAACGCAATCGTCGTACCAGCTCCGCAAAACAATCCTGCGCGTACCCCAAATCATCACTGAACCTGCGTTTCAGCGGCGCTGGCGGGCAAACGGATTCGCCCGCCGAACGTGCCGTGATGATTGTGTGAGAGGATTCTATCCACGGGCGTGGACAGATTCTCAGCACTGCGAGCAGAAAAGGGGACGGGGGTCAATTCAGACTTTTCGCTGGGCTTTTGACGGCCGGCCTCGAGGGCGCAGGGTTGACCAGAGACCGTGTTGATCGGCCAGTTTTTCCGTCCAGTCTTGATCGCCGTAAGGCCGCCCTCGCTGAACACTGGTGCGTATCGCGGCTAGCTCCTTTGACCCCAGCGCCGCGTTGACCCGTTCGATCCAGCCAGTCGTGCGTCGAATGGGCCAAGGTGAAAGTAGCGACGGTGCCTTGTCCCCGTTGGTAAACCATCGATAAAGCGATCCGAATTGCCACTGTTCAGCACGCTTTACAAGGTTGGCTCGCAGCGGATTCCGCTCGACGTATCTGGACACCGTCAAAAAATGCTCGTCACTCTGGATCGGAAAACTCTTGAAACGAGACTGGTACAGATGACCTTCACCGGCAGTGTGGTAGTGCGCGTGATAACGCTGAGTATGGGTGGCCGTCACCCAACGGAGCATCCGTCCCATCATGCCGTCCTCCTCCGGCGACAGCACCAGATGCCAGTGATTCGGCATCAAGGTGAATGCGAAGAGACGAACCGGATACCGCTGCAAGCCCTCGCCGAGCACCCGGATCAGCGCCAAGTAGTCTTCATCCTTGTGAAAGATTCCTTGCCTGGCGTTGCCACGATTCAACGCATGGTAGATCGTACCGGCAACGTCCAGGCGTTTCTGCCGTGGCATGTCCACCCCCATTTCTCTCGCCAGGAAACCATGTCCAGGCTAGTACTAACAGGCCGACGACGTAATGAAAAGACCCCCGTCCCCTTTTTGCTTCCTACTGCCAGATCGAAAGCGTTTCGTAGTCACTCGTGCAGGCACCATCGAGGCAGGCCTTGATGATCTCTCGCCCCCTATTGTCCAATTCGCTTTCCAGGAACGTGCTAATCTGCTTGTGGAAAAATTCCGTCAGAATTGTTGCGCCGACGTCGTAGCCTTCGACTCCCACCTCCGGCTGCGTTTCTACCTGAAAGAACCAATGGCCGATCGTTTGCCCTTCGATTTGAATGGTCTGCGGCGTCTTTCCAAGTAGTGGGCAACGCGAGTCTTCTAGCTTATCCGCAGCAAACGGTGCCGAACCACGCCGAGACAAGTATTCCCGCGCGATCCATTGCGGAGAGAATCCGGTCGACCAGCAACCGACGTGTTGGTTCGGGGTCAGCACGAACAGCGTGTCGGGAATGCTCATCATTTGATGTAGCAAGATGTTTGCTTGGTCTACTCGCCGCCCGGTTGCGAACGGCCAATACGATCCCACCCCTTCGCTGCTCATCCCCTCGGTGTCGATAATCGAAGGATTCCCGTGGCCGCGGGTGCAACCAATCGCCACAACCAAGCCAGCGAGGGCGGCAGAACGTGGAAGATGCCCATGATCCCGTACGTCGGACGCTCGCGAGTACATGGAGGACAACGCACGCCAAAACTACGAATATCCACGGTCACCGGTTCGTCAACGATGCCAGGATACTTGCTGCGGGGAAAGACCAGGCGCGGATTCGGGCAAGGCTTACGCGGCTCATCTTCGATGTGATCCCAAATCAATGCCGTCGACCCTGGCGTGGCATCGATGTTCAAGAACAAAAGCGGCTCGTCAGGGTGTATCGTCAATTGCTCCAGATGCGGATCGGTTCCGTAACGAGTGATATGATTGACCCGCAAGAACCACGCATGCTCGGCGTCAATCACAGTCAGTTTCCGCTCACGCGAATCGCTTTCTTGCAGGTCAGGATGACAGAGGGCCATATCATCGGTCACGGGGCGCAGTTCACAACCCATCGGCAGAGCAACATGGCGTTTCTCACCCGTTGCCGTATTCGTGCCCAACAACAACCGTCCGTCGGACTCACGGTGCATTTGTTCGAGCATTTCGCTCTTTCCGCCGCCGGACGCGCCTTCATGCATGATTGTCACTGTGTTGTCGTAAGGCGTCACAACTTGCACGGTCGAACAATGTGCGGTCGTCCAGTCTTGCTTTTCTCCCAATGTTAGCAGCATTCCATAGACGCCCTTCTTTGCCGACGGTCCTGGATAAAGGTTGTAGCTGTACAGCTCATGCAACTCTTCACGGCGGTTGTGGACAACGACTTGCTTGCCACCAAAGTGCGTGTGTCGAAATGGCGGCGCGACATAGATGATCGCTGAGTGGTGATACGCATCCCCTTTTGCCTCGATCTCGTCGATCGGAATGATTCCTTGCAGCATCGCTAGCCCGAGTGCGAAGAACCCAGCATTGGCCGGACAGATCGCGACTGATGGTAAGCCCTTTCCGGGAACACCAGCGTTGAAGAAGAAGCATGCCAGGTCCTGCTTTTTCAGCCACGCGAAGGTTTCTTGCCGCAAGTCCTCAAAGTCGGTCCCGAAACGCTGCTGATAGGTCACCTTGTCGGTCGCCCGATCATCGGCGATCACCATGCAATCGGCATCACGGCGGCGCATGTAGGGTTCCAAATAGTTCGCACTGATGCCGTTCTTGACACGACAAACACGAGCCTCCGGAACGAAACGTCCTTCAACGTCATAGCCGACGGTGAAATATCCATGATCGTCGGTCTGTTCCGCAGGCACAGACGCTTCGACCAATTCCGCGGCGCTGCTGATGAAGCGAACCGACTTCGCTTCGTTCAAGACGGATTCGGCCGATTGCGAAAGCGAAAGGTTCGGCAACTGAGTCGTAAACATTGATTGGAAATCCCTGATTGAAAGCAACGGCCAACAAAGAAGGATTGGACCCTCGGCCGCAATTTCCTTCAGCACCGCGCCGATAGCGTATTACCGGCATGTTCGACTGAGTCACGATAGAGTTTCGGGTCTGAATGATCGAATAGCTTTAGCGATCTTGATCCATTCAAAAAGACTATGCATTGCAACGCATTCGTTCCGCTAAGCAGAAAAGGGGACGAAGCAGAAAAGGGGACGGGGGTCAATTCAGACTTTTCGTTGGGCTTTTGACGGCCGGCCTCGAGGGCGCAGGGTTGACCAGAGACCGTGTTGATCGGCCAGTTTTTCCGTCCAGTCTTGATCGCCGTAAGGCCGCCCTCGCTGAACACTGGTGCGTATCGCGGCTAGCTCCTTTGACCCCAGCGCCGCGTTGACCCGTTCGATCCAGCCAGTCGTGCGTCGAATGGGCCAAGGTGAAAGTAGCGACGGTGCCTTGTCCCCGTTGGTAAACCATCGATAAAGCGATCCGAATTGCCACTGTTCAGCACGCTTTACAAGGTTGGCTCGCAGCGGATTCCGCTCGACGTATCTGGACACCGTCAAAAAATGCTCGTCACTCTGGATCGGAAAACTCTTGAAACGAGACTGGTACAGATGACCTTCACCGGCAGTGTGGTAGTGCGCGTGATCACGCTGAGTATGGGTGCCGTCACCCAACGGAGCATCCGTCCCATCATGCCGTCCTCCTCCGGCGACAGCACCAGATGCCAGTGATTCGGCATCAAGGTGAATGCGAAGAGACGAACCGGATACCGCTGCAAGCCCTCGCCGAGCACCCGGATCAGCGCCAAGTAGTCTTCATCCTTGTGAAAGATTCCTTGCCGGGCGTTGCCACGATTCAACGCATGGTAGATCGAACCGGCAACGTCCAGACGTTTCTGCCGTGGCATGTCCACCCCCATTCCTCTCGCCAGGAAACCGTCTCCAGGATAGTCGTATCAGGCCGACGAGCCGATGAAAAGACCCCCGTCCCCTTTTACGTCTACAATAGCCGCAAGCGGCCCTTCGGGTACTTCGCACGATTGGGGCCTGACCCCTTTTCCAGCGACGCACATGAAAAATGAAAACGCTCTATAGGCCCAGATCACCGAACAAGGGCGTGCTGAGATAGCGTTCACCGAGACTGCACATGATGGTGACGATTCGCTTGCCCTTCATTTCAGGTCGAGCGGCGAGCTTGAGCGGCGGCCCACATGTTGGCACCGCTGCTGATGCCGGCCACGATCCCTTCCTGCTTGGCCAGTCGTCGGCCCCATTCGAACGCGTCCTCGTCGTCGACCTGAACCACGTCGTCAATCACTGAGGTATCAAGGTTCTTGGGGATGAAACCAGCACCGATTCCTTGAATGCGGTGCTTTCCAGGGTCACCGCCGCTGATCACCGGCGAGTGCTTCGGTTCGACGGCGAT
The DNA here is from genome assembly GCA_963767665.1 of Pirellulaceae bacterium. GTDB lineage: Bacteria > Planctomycetota > Planctomycetia > Pirellulales > Pirellulaceae > Rubripirellula. The sequence continues at coordinate 408,209 of CAVYFC010000019.1, read as the reverse complement.
CGCCTTGAAGTTCGGGTTCTGTTTCTTCATGAACCGTGTGACCCCGGTGATCGTTCCGCCCGTGCCAACGCCGGCGACGATCGCGTCAATGTTGTGGCCGCTGTCCGCCCAAATCTCTGGACCAGTCGTTGCCTCGTGAATGGCCGGATTCGCCGGATTCTCGAACTGCTGTGGCATGTAAGCGTTCGGCGTGCTCTCCACCAATTCGTGGCGCCGATTGATCGCTCCTTTCATTCCTTCGCCCGCGGGCGTCAGGACAAGGTTGGCCCCCATGGCACGGAGCAGGGCGCGACGCTCGACCGACATCGACTCGGGCATCGTCAGGGTCAACTTGTATCCTTTGGCGGCACAGACGAAGGCGAAGTGCGATTCCCGTGTTGCCACTGGTCGGCTCGATGACGTGCGTCTCTTTGGTGATCTTGCCGTCTCGCTCGCCCGCCTCGATCATCGCCACGCCAATTCGATCCTTGACGCTATTGAGCGGTTGAAAGAACTCGCACTTGGCAAAGATCGTTGCACCACCGTCCGGTCCCAAGCGATTGATCTGGATCATCGGCGTATCGCCGATGGCTTGCGACGCGTCACGAGTAGGTTCGTTCGCGGGGCATGAGAATCCTCAGTATCAGGGAGTTGTAGTAACGATCTGCGTATAAAGTGGTGATTTCAGCCTGTCAAATCAAGCTGAATTTTCCAGACACAGGTGCACCGACGAGAGTTCTTGGCAGCGACAACCCGCCTGATCATGACCGGCAACCGGCAAAGCGCGTGGCTGCGATTCGGTCGGCGTCACACGGCGTCGAGGATTGTCGATACAACGCGGAGGCTCACGTGGAGCCAGTCGGCTTCCCATGGCGAACACCTGCAGCGATGCTGACGACGCTCCGAAACTGGCAGCGACTTGTCTCTCGTGAATCAAAGTCAGGTGGGCGAACCAACCTGCCAGGTATCACCCGAGTGGAAGAGCTTGTCGAGACTTCCCTCACCCTTCATTTCCTTCGCACGCTGCACCTGAGCATTGATCTGCTCGTCGTAAGTCGAGACGCCACGTACCGCCCGCAGGACGCCGATCGGCTCGGGCATTGTCGGATAGGTCATCCGTGCCAGCATCATGTGAATCGACGGATTGGGATCGGTCTCGTCGTGAATCAGCAGATCGTCTGCAGGGAACGTCCGCGGTGCTGACGACTTCAAGTGCGTGCCGACCAGGCGAATCCCCTTGGTGCCATTGGCGAACACAAGCGGCTTGCCATGTTCGAGCTCGACGACGTTGTCAGCACGCTGCTTCTTCTCCTGAGCGTAAGCCATCGCACCGTCATTGAAAACGTTGCAATTCTGGTAGACCTCGACCAACGAGGCTCCCTTGTGCTCGGCGGCCCGCTTGAGCGTCTCACCCAAGATGTTTGACATGAGCGTCGATGCTGCGAGCCACAAACGTGGCCTCGGCCGCCAAGGCAACCGACAGGGGATTGAGCGGATGGTCGATCGAACCCATGGGCGTGCTCTTGGTGACCTGGCCCTCCACGCTCGTCGGACTGTATTGCCCCTTGGTCAAACCGTAAATCCGGTTGTTGAACAGCACGATGTTGATGTCCAGGTTGCGGCGCAGCGCATGAATGAAGTGATTGCCGCCGATCGACAGGGCGTCGCCATCACCGGTGATCACCCAAACCATCAAGTCCGGCCGGGTCGACTTCGAGTCCCGTCGCGAACGCCGGAGCACGGCCATGAATGCTGTGCATCCCGTAGGTGTTCATGTAGTACGGAAAACGACTGCTGCAACCGATTCCGCTGATGAACACGGTCTTCTCGCGAGGCACGCCCAAATCGGGCAGCACCTTCTTCATTTGCGCGAGAATCGAATAGTCGCCGCAACCAGGGCACCAACGGACATCCTGATCGGAGCCGAAATCAGCAGCGTTCAAGTACAGGTAAGGACATTTCTCTATTCGATTCGAAGTAGTCAATGGACAGATTCGAGGATCAAACGTTGACGCGTGGCGGTGCCATGCGCGAAGTCGCAGCATCAGGTTCTTCGTCGAGGACCGATCGCTCGAGACGAGAACCGATGGCGGGCTAACCAGCTTTGCTGGCTCGGCGAACGGCAGCCTTTTCGACTGGCAATTCCGTGCTCGATCGCCTCGATCAACTCGGAAATCGTGAACGGCTTGCCCTGGACCTTGTTGATTCCCTTGCAATCGACCAAGTAAGGCAGCGCGAAGCAACATGCGAAGTTGGCCCGTGTTGAGTTCCGCGACAATCACTTTTCTGGAACGACCGGCATCAACTCGCCCAAGTTCGCCGGCAGCGGATTCAAGTAGCGGACGTGAGCATGGCTGACTTGGTGCCCGGCTTCCTGGCAACGACGGACCGCCGTGTGACACGCACCGTAGGTCCCACCCCAGGAGACCACCAAGCATGTCGCCGACCGCCTCGCCGCAAACCTCCTGGGGAGGAACCCGCTCGGCAATCTTGGCCACCTTGGCGGCCCGCGTGTCGGTCATGCGTTGATGGTTGTCGGGATCGTAGCTGACATTGCCGGTGCCATCTTCCTTCTCCAAGCCGCCGACGCGATGCATCAGCCCCGGTGTCCCGGGAATCGCCCAGGGGCGAGCCAGGTATTCATCGCGCGCGTAGGGCATGAAGGGCTCGTCGGGATCGCGTGCCTTCGGGATGACTGATCTCGATCTTCGGTAGGGAATCGCACATGTCCGCAATCCGCCAGGGCTCGCTGCCGTTGGCGATGTAGCCGTCGGACAAGAATGATCACCGGCACCATGCACTCGGTCGCAATCCGCCACGCCTCGATCGCAATGTCGAAACAGTCGGCCGGACGAGCGGGGTGCGAGGATCGGCAGCGGCGACTCACCATTGCGACCAAACATCCCCTGCAGCAAGTCGCTTTGCTCGGTCTTGGTCGGCAAGCCCGTGCTGGGTCCGCCACGCTGGACATTGATCACGATCATCGGCAGTTCGAGGATCATCCCCAAACCCATCCCCTCGGCTTTCAAGGCGATCCCGGGACCGCTGCTGGCCGTCACCGCCATGCGACCACCGAAGGCGGCACCGATGGCCGAACAAACCGCCGCGATCTCGTCCTCGGCCTGAAACGTCTTGACCCCGAAGTTCTTGTACTTGGTCAACTCGTGCAGGATGTCGCTGGCTGGCGTGATCGGATAGGTCCCATAGAACAGGTCCTTGCCGCTTAGCTTCGATGCCGCAATCAACCCCCAAGCCAACGCCTGGTTCCCCATGATGTTGCGATAGGTTCCCGGCTGGCAGCTCCGCCGCGTGACCTGGTAGCTCTCGCCGAACGCTTCGGTCGTCTCGCCGAACGCCCAACCCGCTCGCAGATGCCGCTTCGTTCGCCGCGGCCACATCGGGCTTCTTGCCGAACTTGTCGTCGAATGAATCGCAACGTCGGATCGAGCGAACGGCCAAACAGCCAATAGACCAAGCCCCATCGCGAAAAAGTTCTTGCAGCGATCGGCGATCTTGACGCCCAAACCGAATTCGGCAACCGCGTCACGCGTCAACTTGCGTCATCGGCACCTTGATGATCCGATACGAATCCTGAATCACGCTGGCTTCCAACGGATTGGCATCCACCTTGGCCAGCTTGAATTCTTTGTCGTTGAACCCATCTTCGTTGGCGATCAGGATTCCTCCCTTTGCGCAGGTCACCGAGATTGGTGACCATCGCCGCCGGATTCATCACGACCAGCGCATCGAGCGTGTCGCCAGGCGTGTAGATCTCTTCGCTAGCAAACTGAACCTGGAACCCTGAAACACCGGCACGGGTGCCGCGAGGGGCTCGAATTTCCGCGGGGAAATCGGGAAACGTCGCCACGTCATTGCCGGCCAGGGCACTGGTGTTGGTCAGCTGTGTCCCCAGCAGCTGCATCCCGTCGCCCGAATCGCCCGCGAGTCGGACGGTGATGCCGGAAACGGAGCGAACGGCTTTGGTAGTCGATGAAGAAGCCATGAAAAAACAGCTCAAGACGTCATCAAGACGCCTACGTGTGCGTAATTGGATGGGTCTGTGAGGGTTGTATCGATCCTTCGGAATCGGAAACTTACCAAAATTCTATAAATCGATTGCGGGAATCGTAACTGGCACATCGCCCCCAAATCTCCGAAATAGCGACGAAATTTTCTCCCCAGCTTCGCTCAGCCTGCCGTCAGGACACCTTCGCCCCACAGGCTGGGGTCGTCCATCACCGGGTATTCCGGTCCCAGGGAAAGCGTTTGCCATCCGAGCTCTCGATCGATCACCGCGTAATAAATGCCGATTCGGGGTTGTTGGCCAGGATCGAATCCCGTCATCGCGGCGGCCGGCACGAAACCCGACAGCTCGTAGCCGTCGTGTCGAGGAAAGGCGGCGATCTTGAATTGGGCTGGCGACACCGCACGCGGATGACTGCGAGCTCGGTTGATGGGAATCATCGACGCCACCGGACGCTCACGCTTTGGGCCACCGCCGGCCGGCATCCAAGAGAAATCGGTGGCAAAACTGCGTCGCCCGGTGAATCCCCGGACTGCAACGGGTGTCGATCCAGAGATGAAAACCATCGCTGTCATCGAGGCGTGAATCACGGCACCATGGAAGCTGTCGTCTTTCCGTTGACCAGCAAATGAACCCCAATTCCCTCTGGGTTCCACGCCATTCTGACATCTGCAAACACCGGGCGATCAGCCAAGGGCCCCCAACGAGGGAAGGCGACAAGAGGCAGGCAGCTTCAAGCCTCGCGACGTCCATTCACAGCTAGCCTTCTGTAGGGGTAGCTCGAACCGAAACAGAAAGGTCGGGTCGATTAAGTTGGCGGACATCCGGTTCACTCAAAGCCAAGTGTGGCAACAGGGGTTCAGAAAAACTGTAGTCAGCTCTCGCCAACGGGACAACCTAGCGGGCCAACGGAGCTCTGTGCAGGTCCGCGTTTCCAAGGCGGACATTGACGGCTCTGCTGCTATTTTTTCGAGCACGGGCGCAACTCGTCTACAGCGGGTCGAGGCATCAGCCCGAATGGGAATCACCTGATCTGGTAGGTCGCCTCAGCATGGGTTGAAAAAAACAATCGACCTTTTCAGCCCAGCCAGCAATCGACTCAAGATCGAGATAACGCTTCGTGGGCTCAGGATGCAGGCATTCTTGGATGATCTCGCGCAGTTCGCCACTTGCATTCATCTCTGGCCAATCGTCGCTGGGGATCCTGTTGCGTTTGAGCTCGAACATTTCGCGCCAGTTGGCAGGGGTGAATAAAGTTCGAGCGGTCAACATCTCGTAGATCAAACAGCCCAACGCATACCAGTCACACTCCGGGCCAACGCGATCGGTACGGAACTGTTCCGGTGGCATGTAAGAGGGAGTCCCCACCGCTTTGCCACCCGGTACTTCCGACTCCAAGAGTTTGCTCAGCCCAAAATCGGTAATCCGCACATGCCCACCTCGATCCACCAGCACGTTGCCCGGCTTGAGATCGCGATGAACCACGCCCGATCGATGCGCATAGAGCAGGCCCCCTGCAATCTGTCCCAACACGGCGCGAACGGTTGACTCTTCAAAAGGTCCGCGAGCTCTCAGCAGTTGAAACAAATCCGCGCCATCGCACAGGTCCAAGACCAAGAAGCGAGTCCGGTAAGCGAGGAAGTTCTTGCGGAGAGAAATGATGTTGGGATGGCGAAGGTTTGCTAAAAGTCGGGCCTCCTGCTCAAAACGACTCTGCATCTGGTCATCGTAAATAAAGCGATGACGAAGCATCTTGAGAGCCACACTCTCACCGCTCTGCTCGTCTTCGGCCTCGTAAACGACCCCCATTCCACCACGGTTGAGGCATCGTTTGAGCACGAAGCCGCCGATCGTCTTGCCACAAAGCGCGTCGTGCCGCCGCCCTCCAAGACGATCACTGACTAGCTGGCTGCAGCGCGATTTCCAACTCGGGATGCTGCGACTTTAGCTCGTGGTAGGCCTCGGTTGAAAGGAAGAGCGATTCGACCTCCGTGGTGGTGATGACATCAGCCGAACAGGACTGATCCATCAGCAACGACATTTCGCCGAGAACCGAGCCAGCGCCGTCACAAGCGATCCGTTGGCCCCCGTCGGTATCCACAATCTCCACAAGCCCGCTGAGGATCAAGTACAGGCCCTGTGCGTGCTCGCCTTGCCGAAGAATCTGGGTGCCACTCGAATGAGAGACTCTACGAAAACGCTGTTGCAACGCATCACGTGAAGCGACAGACAGTCCGCGAAAAGTTTCACATCGACCCACCGCACTGCCGCTGCCGATCTCACTCGCTTCCTCTTTCCCGTCGAAGCCGAAGGATGAAGGACCGAAGACCGCGTCGGAGGACAGGACGCGTGTTTCGATGGATTCGGCACTCAACGCCGCTCGACGCCGCTCCAGATCAACCGCCAGGCGAGCGCGAAGACTATCGGGAACCTGCGACAGCCAGGCATCGAAGCCCTCAAAGGTGTCCCCCGCACGCATCGCCGCATCGAATCGCTCGCAGATGATCGCGATCTGCTCTGCCCATTCAATGGTTGTTTCGGCTTCCGACATCGTACGACCGCTGGAGATCCCACAGGCTATGACAAAGAGAATCGCGTGGCGCTTCGGTTTCGGTAGTTCCGTGAACCGAGGTTCAAGCACGATCCCCTCATTGCGAAGTGGAGATCCAATATCATACGGGTTCCTGGCGGCCGCTCGATACCCCTAGGACTCCCCAGCAGAGGGAGCGTCCCCTAGTGATGACCGTGACCTCCGCGATAGCCGTGGTGCCCACCTTGGTAGTAGTCGTAGTGTCCGGGCAACACATCGTAGTGGTTGCCATGCCGAATGACCTGCTGGGGATGATAGTGATAGTGGCCGGGAGAATGGTGAACGCCATAAGGTCGGATCACTCTGTGGCCATACACCGATCGATAGGACGGCCGGTAGCTGTAGCGAGAGCGATAGCCGGGATAGCCGCTACCTATGCTGATGCTGATACCACGGCCGGCGTAAAACCCAAAGTCCGCTTTCGCCTGATTGGAATCAGCCACTCCGATTCCGGCCAACATGATCACGGGGGTCAGGATCCATTTCTTGATCGATAACATCGGCAGGGGGTGCTCCATGTGCGGGAAAGGCATGGTCCGGACGAAGGCGACGACATGTCAACCATTCACTCCGGACGCAATGCTCTATCCTTCTGCCAACCCCATGCCACACTGGGCTCATCGACTTGTCGCGGAAGCGATCAAGCCGGTCAAAGCCACGTGAAACGGCTGTTTCCCGGGATTTTATGTTTGATCCAGAAGAAATACGGAAGCTACTTCTCGACTCGATCCCCCGATGCACCATTGGAATCGCCGTCAGATCGACGGCAAGCTGCATTCAAAGTGACGTCGCGCTCAAAGCTCGGGCTGCAAAGACGAAGCGGCTTCGACGAGCCCTTTGGTGATGAGATTGGCGAGTCATGCCAATTCCCGAAGCGATCTTCTTAGGCCTGACGGGATCGACCGCAAGAACAGCCCCCAGTTATTACCCACGCAACTGTCACCCACGCAACTGTCACCCTTGCATGGTGGTCCCCTGAGGCCATCTTTTCACTTCCTGTCGACCAACTTGATACGCTCGGAGACTGGCCAGGCCTAACAGGCCGGCGGCGCGGACGATTCAAGCACGGATCGATTCAAGCACGGCTCCGTATGAGCAGCTAGGACTTCACGATATCGCGCATCTTGGGCTCGAGATAGCTCACGGTCGAGCTCATGCTGGCGAGGTTGCCGTACTCCTCTTCCGGGATCTGCACGCGGTGCCGCTTGCGCAGCTCCATGACGATGTCCAGAAAGTCCATGCTGTCCAATTCCAGCTGATCGCGAAACGCTTTGTCGTCATCGAGACCTTCGAGATCCTCATCTGGGGAAATGTCCTCGAGAATGTCGAGGATTTCTACGCGAATTTCTGCGGGCGTCATCGAGATAGTCTCTCCAATTCGTTTTTTCGTGGGATGATTGCATGCCAGAGGGGGGCAGCCCGCTGCGTCGTCGGCGGACACTCCAGTCGACTCGGACCGGCCTACACTCGACCGATGATCACGACCGAGTTGATCCCTAACATGCCAAAAGAATTGTTCAGGACATAGTCCACGCGACCAGATTCCTGTGGTTCATTCAACACCAAACCAGGCATCTCGCATTCCGGATCGAGTTCATTCACGTTGATGGTGGGATGGATCACGCGATCACGAAAGGACGATAGATTGCCGGCTAGTTCAAGGGAGCCGGCCGCACCCATCGCATGACCGATGTAGCTCTTGGTGTTGTTGATTCGAGTCTGGGTGGATTGACCGAAAACCGTGCGAAGCGCCTTGCACTCCTGTGCATCACCGCTGCTGGTACCCGTCGCATGCGTACTGACCAAATCGATTTGGTCAGGCTCCAAGCCGGCTCGCTTGAGCGCCATGTGAATGCACTCCGCCTGTCGCTCGGGATTGGGCAAGACAAAATCGGTCGCGTCGGTGTTCATCGCATATCCGACCAGCTCGCCATAAATCTCTGCGCCGCGTGCCTTGGCATCTTTTAGTCGCTCCAGCACGTACAGGCAGCCCCCTTCGGCGACAACGATTCCATTGCGTTTCATATCGAAAGGGTCGCGAGGCCTGGGTCGGATCCTGATGACTCGCCAGCGCATTTTGGCTATTGAAGCTGGCAAAGATCCCAAAGGTGTGAATGCTTTCGCTCGTTCCGCCCGCGATCGCGACATCACACTCATTCAGACGCAACATCTGTGCCCCTTGAATGATCCCAGCATTTCCAGCCGCACAGGCGGCCCCGATCGTGTAGTGCGGCCCGGTGATGCCCATGTTCAGGGCGATTTCACCCGCCGGATTGTTCGCGACGGTTCGGGGTTGTGGTGGTGCGACCAACAACTGGTGTCGTAATCGAAACCCTTGATCACGAAGATCTCGTTTTCGGTCTCGACGTTGCCGTGTTCGGTCACGCCGACGTACACGCCGACTCGCGATCTGTCGACATTGTCCCAATCGATTCCCGAATGCTTGACCGCTTCGTTGGCACAGTAGACACCGACGCTTCCGGCGCGGGTTCCCCGGCGCACATCCTTTCTTGCTCTGGTAACGGGTCAGATCGAAATTGCAGATGCCCGGCGAGCGTCTTACCGAAGTAACGGATCTCGTAGGGCTGCACGCCGCTTCGCTTTTCAAGCAGGGCTTCTCGGAACGAAGCCCAATCGTTTCCATTGGGCGCAGTCAGACCGATCCCAGTGATGACGATCCGCTGATCATCCGACAACAAAGAGGCGCGGTTTGGAGCGATCACAATACTTCGACAATCTTCGATCGAGAACGCCCGATCCAATCTTTCGTCGGGCAAGAACCTGTCCACCTGTCAGGCTTCCAACCCGAACAAAGTAACCGTGAAAAGGCTAACAATGCGGAGGAAAACTGACAACGCCCAGGCTTTTTTTCCACGTTGGGTAAGGACCAGCCCCGCCAGAGCTACGAGGCCGAGGATTCGACGCATCCCCCAGGCCTCCCGCAATCGTGCTAGCCCTTCCTGCATTGAAATCCGCACCCGATAACCGAGCCATTGACGAGCCGCCGTGATGTCAAAATAGTGATCTCGGGCAAGTTGTGCGGCGACAAATCGCGTCATCGGTGGCTCCTCCGATCCGCCCCATCGCCCGATAGACCGCCTCCAGCACTGCCCCGAGCGCGTAGGCGGCCGGATAGGGAATCTGGCTCGCGGCGGCGCAACGCCCCCGATCTCACAGATTTCCCTGATCCAATCCCAGCAGACGACCGGCTCGTCCTGGGCAATGAAGTAGGCCCTCCCGCCAGCCTCCTCGGGGTCCCGTCTGAGCGAGTCGAGGGCGTCCAGGTGCGCGGCGGCGGCGTTGATCACGTGGACCGTATCGACGCGGTTGCGTCCGTCGCCGACGATCGCTCAAGCCCCCCCAGCCGCCCGTTGCAAGCAATCGCGGCAAGATGTGCGGGTCGTCCTCGCCCCAGATCAGATGGGGCCGCAACGCCAGCGGTGCTCAGTTGGCCCGGCACATGGGATGCCAACACGTGCTGCTCGGCCAGCGCCTTGGAATGCGGGTAATGACACAACCACTTGGTGGGATAGGGCTCTCGCTCGTCGACCCCCCGCTGGTGATGTCCCACTGAACGTCACGCTCGGACTGCTGGTGAAAACGAGCTCGCGAATCTGGTGGTCCTGGCAGGCAGCGACGACCAGGTCGGTTGCCAGTTTGTTGTTGCGATAGAAGTGATCCCAGGAACCCCAGACGCCGGCAACCGCCGCGGTGTGAATCACGGCATCGACCTCCGCGAACGCCTGCGAAACGAAGGCGGGATCGGTCAGATCCCCACGGCGGTGCTCCATCCCCTTGGCAACAAGCTCTGGATAGAGCCCTCGTGACATGCCGACGACGTGCTCGCCACGGTCGCAGCAATTGCCGACGATTTCGCTTCCCAGAAATCCGCCACAACCGGTCACCAATATTCGCAACGCTCATTCGCTCCTACTCAGAGTCCTGAATCCGTCTCTCGGAATCGGTGTAACATATCCGCTGGTCTGTTCGAAGTCCTGCCGGACCGATTTCCAACATGCCCCGAGAATTCGCACGATCAGTCCTCATTTTCAGTCTGTTCAACACTCGCTGAATCCTCAATACCAGCCGATTCACGCTGCGAACCATCTTTGCCGACAAGCGAATCGAAAACATCATGATGAACTTCATCAACGATACCGCGTTCCCCCTGGGAAAGCAGTTTCACCTTCGTTCGATCCAGACCGAATGAGCGGGCCCGTTCAAGTCCAAGGAAGAGGGCCAGGTCTTTACTGCCGCGATGAACGTCAAGATTCGCGAGTTACAGTATCGGATGTTTGTGGAGCGAAAGCAATCGCTGTTGATCGTTCTGCAGGCTCCTGATGCCGCTGGGAAAGGACGGTCTGATTCGCAAGAGTGCTCGGACGGATGAACCCTCAGGGCTGTCGGACCTATCCTTTCAAGGCCCCGACCGAAGAAGAACTCGCTCATGACTTTCTGTGGCGGATCCACAAGTGCACGCCGGCCAAGGGCATGGTCTCCATCTTCAATCGGTCGCACTACGAAGATGTGCTGGTGGTGCGAGTCGGAGAAGCTGGTTCCCAAGAAAGTTTGGAACAAGCGTTTCGATATCATCAACAGCTTTGAAGAGAACCTGCGTCATCTCTGGCACGAGGATCTTGAAGTTCTATCTGCACATCAGTCCGGAGGAACAACTCGAACGGTTTGCCAAACGGCTGGAGGATCACGAGAAGCACTGGAAGCTGAACCTCGGCGATTACGCCGCCCGTGACGACATGGATCAATACATCGAAGCTTACGAGGACGTCTTTAGCCGTTGCAACTCGAAGCAATCGCCTTGGTTCGTGATTCCGGCCGATCGCAAGTGGTATCGCGACGCGGCCGTGGCGTCCATCGTGCATGAAACACTGGTTGAGATGGACCCGAAACTCCCCAGCCTCTCCGTTGACCTCGATGAAGTTCGCACCCTGTACGAACGGGAGCTAGCCGAGTTGAATAGAAAGAAGGCCCAAAACAAGTAGGACGATGGAGTCGCAAATCGGACGCCAAAACGGTCGCACTGCCAGGGCGATTGTTTGGCCAATGATTACGGCGCTCCAATGCTCCCGATTCCAAGGTGGATGTGATGTCAATCCGACGCGTAACCTGTCCCGGCTGCGGAACCGTCGCGAACGTGCCCGCTGCGATGGCTAGCGTCAAGTGCCCCGGATGTGGCAAGGTATGGAACACGAGCAACATGGCGGCTCCTGCCGGGCCCGCCACCGATTCGGTTGCCTCGCCCGCTGCGGCCGCCGCACAACTGGACCAAGAGGATGCGGTCGCCGAGAACAAGGAATTCACGCCGACCGGCGCGCTGGTTGCCGGCCTGGTCGGTGGTGGGATGTTTTTGTTTGCATTGATTGGCCTCGTGGTTTTTGTTGTCAATCGCCCCGCCAGTCCGTCGCCGACATCCACCGCTGAAGTGGAAGAGACGATCAAGCCCTCCACGCCGGAGCCCTATCGCGAGATCAGACTCCCGGAGGATATGCGTCGACGTATCTACGACGACTATCGAAAGGTCGCTCGAACGACCGTCGAAACGCCGCTCATCCTGCCGCAAGGGACCGGAGCGAGAGCCAGCCTCGAAAACATGCTGCAAAAGACCTACGATCGAGAGCTGATGCATTTTGCCGCGCTCCATGACATCACGGTTGACGACGTGAAGGAAGTGATCAAGGAAGGTGACGCCAAGGTCTGGGACGACAGCCCGCGGAGCAACGCGGTGCGAGATGGCAAGCGGGTTTATTCGAAAGAGATGAGTGAGGGCTGGCAGAAGAACCCAAACCGCAAGTAGTCCGGTTGGATGAAAAGCAAAGGCGCCGTGATTCGTTGATTCCCCTGATTCCTTTTGCCGTCGCCCGCTCGGAATCTGTCAACTGCCGTTCCCTCCGTTGAATTCACCATCACCCGCCATCGTTCACATGATCAAGCACTGGAACGCCGAGCCTGACGTCGAGCGTTTGACCTTCATTTCCGATCTGCATCTGTTCAGCAATCGATGCAATGCTTCGGAGCATGCCGAGTTGATCCGTGCTCGATCGCGGAGTCGGATCTCTGCGTGTGGGGTGGCGACCTGTTCGATTTCCGCTGGAGTCGCATGCGGACTGAATCGGCCTCGGTCGCGCGAGCGATCGACTGGCTGCAGGATTGGTATGACCGTTTTCCCAGCAAGCGATTCATCTATCTGGATGGAAACCACGATGCACACGCGCCATTCAAGCGAGCCCTGGCTGCCTGGTCGCAACAGCGAGTACGCTTCGAATGCGGCATGGACTGCGTTCGCGTTGACAACACGTTGCTCCTGCATGGCGATGTGATCGAAGGCAAGGGTAGTCTGGATGCCTTCACCGACTATCGCGGCCGCTGGGAAAACAAGCCCGTCGCCAGCAATGTCGCCAGCAGCGTTTACGACATCGCGGTCGCCGCTCGTGTTCACAAGGCAGCTGCCATGGCCGCCCATCGGCGTCGGGCGACCTGCATTCGCCTCCTTCGTTGGATGCATCAACAACCCCGCGAGGCGACCCAGGGGATCGCCCGGATCGTATTCGGTCACACCCACCGCCGAATCGATGGCTATCGCGTCGGTGACGTGGAGTTTTTCAACGGAGGAGCCACGATCCGGCACGTTCCTTTTCAACCGATCGTCCTCAAAGTCAGCCACGCCTAGAGAGTCTCCAGCTCGGCTGTGTCGCCCACCGTAGGACCTACGTAGGCGAGTCTCTCCGAGACTCGCACAAAACGCAGCAAAGCTGCCAACATCCGCCTTGGAAATGCGGACCGAAGGCATCACGCGACTGATTCATTGCCCCTGCGAAGCTCAGACTTCACCTGATCGCCGCGATCAAAGACGGTCACGGAGAGAACGCCCGAAGCTCAAGTAGCGTTCTCGAGATGTTGCTTCCTCGCGAGCACCTTTCGCATCCAGGCGAGACCTGCTTTGCCGATTCGTGGTTGCAGCACCTCGGGGTGCCCCCCCAGCGATGTGTTCGTCGACAGGATCTTTCCTTCCGGCGTCACCACCACCAAACGAACGTCGCTTGCCTGCATCGGCTTGTCGGCATCACGATCGAGCTGGGGGTACTCGTCCACCATCAGCAACCAATCGGCATCAAATCGCGACTTCGCCCGTTCAAACGCCTCCTCCTCGAGTCGGCAATCAAAAAGCCGTACCAAATCCGAGACCTTCGCGAGGGAAACGCCACCACGGAAGGCGACTGTTTGTCCAAGCGATGCAAACCATTCCCCAAGAGGTGCCGCGTATCCCAGTTCCATCGACGAGCATCGACTCACCTCGACGCCGCAGCTCCTGATCAATCGCATGATACTGCTCGAAGTCCTCACCATCGCCAAAGTAGAATTCCGGGACCCGCTGCAAGATCTCTTCTTTTGTCTGGCGAATCATGTGCATCACAGGCTTCATCGGAATCACCCGTTGCCGTGATTCGTAGCGAGATCGTGGCGGTGCTGACGGTGATTCCCACCCGCGGCTCGCGATCCCTGGCGATCATCTCGCCGAGACGACGTTCCATGTCACTCTCGCCGGTCCCAAAGAACTTCATGACGAGATGCCGAATGCAGGTCGCACCGCCACCGATACCAAGGATCCGTGGGGCGACCGTCTCGTCGAACATTCGCTTCATTTCCGCCGGCACGCCGGGAAGGGCAAACAGGCGGCACATCAAACCGTTGTCGCGTGGCACCGATAGATCGATACCGGGAGCGGTGCCCTGCGGGTTAAAGATCTGTTCGCTGCCGCGCGGAAACATCGCTTGCATCCTGTTTCTTTCTGGCATCTCGCGCTGGCGGACGGAAAACAGGTTCGTGATGTGATCCAGCGCGTCCTGCTGCAGCTCCAATGGCTGGCCGATCAGCATCGACAGCGATTCACGCGTCGAGATCGTCGCGGGTCGGGTCCCAATCCGCCGGTGCTGACGACGATGTCGGCACGCGAGCAGGCGATGCGAAAAACATCAACATTGTGCTGCAGGGTGTCGCCGACGGTGCTGTGATAGCCAACGGTGATCCCCAATTCACCTAGACGTCGACTGAACCACTGTGAGTTGGTATCCAGCCGCGCACCGCTGGTCATCTCGTCCCCAATGGAGACAACTTCAGCGACCATTTTGCGGGGCGGATTCGGACTCATCATCATCGTCAGTCTGCTTCAGGAATGCTTGGGGTTGTCTGCATTGTAAGGATCACCGTTCGAGTGGGAACTCGGCGCCAAGCACGCAACACCCGATTGGTGTGGTTCTCCCCTTTCTCGAAGAGGACACGCTGCTCGAATCCAAGTTGGCGGCTGCTTGTCGGCGGGCTCGATCTCAAAGTACCACCAGACATGACCTTGCTCCTCGTCGCGACCGATCCATCGATACGTGGTTGAATCGGATTCGTGCTGCTCAGGAGGCGGCGCGATCCGAAAGCGATCTCGCAGGTAAGTCGTTTCCCACACGCCCTTCGCCTGCGGTGGCCTCGCGTAGTCGTTTGCGAAGCCACTGCTCGTCGAGTGCATCAAGCCGGAGCGCGACCTCCAGGCGGCCGCGTTTCCGGATTCCACTCGATTTCGGAAACCGTTTCATGGACGGGATGCATCAGCAGACTAACCAGTAGAAAACCAAGCATGGATCGATTGCTCGCGGAAAGAACGATGGGATAACGAGGGAAGAAATCAGGAGTTGCCTGCCGAACCATTTGCCGCTTCGGCTTTCTCTTTCCCAATCGACTTGTCGCCGTCGTCGGCGCCGCTTGGGTCTGCCATCCTTAGCTTGCTTGGTCCGTCGCCTTCTTTCGCGAATCCAACTCCTTGGCCTCGATCGCGTTGACCTTCTGCATCTCGTTTTCCGACTTCTTGTCCTTGTACAGTCGGAAGCGACTGGGAACCAGCTTGGGAGGCCAATGATTGTTGGAGGCCTCGGTATCGGCGGTTTCGCGATAACGGATCGAGTTCCAGTCGTGACGATCTCCTTGTCGGAAACGAACAATTTGTCGACCTGCTCGCCGTTGGCTCGCCAAATGTCAGCAGGAATCTCGACCAGCTTGTTGCGTGTTGTCGTCGTAGTGGACTCGAACGATGATCGGCATCACCAGTCCACCGAGGTTCTTGAAGCGAACGACATAGAAGTTGGTGGTCCGCTGCAGCAAAGCCCGCTCTTTGTCGTCGAGCGCCGTCAAGCATCTTCTGGAAAGCCTTGCGGGCTGATTCCTCGACCGCGAATTCGTCGTAGTCGGGACTGTTGTAGTAATCCTTGAGCCCCGGCTGCCAGTCAATGTCGCTTCGGGAGTTCGGCATTGCGTTGTTTCGAGAGAGTCGGCTCTTGATCGGCCCGCTTCCTTGCGCTTGCGCTCGGCTTCGCTCGTCCGGGTCACCGCTGTCGATCTGATAAAGCCGAACGCTGTCGATTGCGATGTCAACATGGTCGGTGCTATAAAACCATCCTCGCCAGAACCAATCGAGGTCGACCCCGGACGCGTCTTCCATCGTGCGAAAGAAGTCCGACGGGGTGGGCCGCTTGAACTTCCATCGCCTGGCATACTCGCGAAAGGCAAAATCAAACAATTCACGTCCCAGGATGGTTTCGCGAAGAATGTTCAGCGCCGTGGCCGGCTTCGCATAAGCATTGGGGCCGAACTGAAGGATCTCCTCGCTGCCGGTCATGATCGGACGCTGGATGACCGCCACGCATGTAGGGCACGATCTTCTCCGGGTCACCCCGGCGCGACGGATATTCGTCCTCCCACTCCTGTTCGGCCAGGTATTGCAGGAAGGTATTGATCCCCTCATCCATCCAGGTCCATTGCCGCTCGTCGCTGTTGACGATCATCGGAAAGAAGTTGTGGCCGACCTCGTGGATGACCACCGAGATCAAACCGTACTTGGTCGCCTTGCTGTAAGTACCATCCGTCTTCCGGCCGCGGGCCGTTGAAGCAGATCATCGGGTATTCCATTCCGTAGACCGGCCCATTGACGCTGATCGCCACAGGGTAGGGATACTCGAACGAGTAGCGTCCGTAGACTTCCAGGGTGTGGGCAACCGCCTCGGTCGAATACTGGCTCCAAAGCGGTTCGGCCTCGTTGGGATAATAACGACATCGCCATCACGGTTTGGTCGCCGACCTCGACTCCCATCGCATCCCAGATGAACTTGCGACTGGCGGCGAAGGCAAAGTCACGAACGTTTTCGGCCTGAAACACCCAGGTCTTGGTCGTCGTCCCTGCTTCGCTTTCGTCGTCGTATCGACTCGGTTCAGCTTCGCCTCCTCCGGGGTGATGATGAACATCGGTCGCTTCGGGCTTCCCTCGCCTTTGCCAGCCGGTCCTTCCAATCCGGCAGTCGAGACCTCGATCCGGATTGCGTCAGCACGACCGGTTGCCGCGACGACCATGTCGGCGGGAACCGTGATGCGAACGAGTGTAGTCCCCGAGTTCGAGCGTGAATTCGCCGCGTCCCAAGAACTGCTTGTGTTGCCATCCGGTGTAATCGGTGTAAGAAACAACGCGTGGAAACCACTGAGCGATCTCGTAAATGTAGTTGCCGTCCTTCTCGAAGAACTCGTAGCCGCCACGAGCACTCAACAGTTTCGCGTTGACGATGTTGTACGAGTAATCGATCTTGATCACCGTTGACTGCCCGGCAGCAGCGGTTCGTCCAGATCGACTCGCATCATCGTGCCGACCACCGTGTGGCGCATCGGCTTGTCCGTCCGCTCCTTGTCACCGAATCGATTTTGTAGCCACCGTCGAACGCCATCCGTGCCAGCAGCGATCCCAGAGCTTCTTGAACGACATCCGCGAGTGCGATGCTCGGCGCGGACGCCGCCAGCGGCCGAATCCGAATCGGGGCGAAACCGATTCTGGTCCAGTTGGAGCCAGACGTAGCGACAGCGCGTGCGGCGACTCGTTTCGATAGGTGATCTTCGACGTTCCGATGATCCGCTGGTTCTGATCGTCCAGCGTGACGTCGATTTCGTAATCGGCACGTTGTTGCCAGTACTCCGGGCCCCGGCGCCCCGGAGGCGGTGCGTTGGTCGTTGGGCGTGGGTAGCCAACTTTCGATCTGATAGAAGCGATCGACCGAATCGGAGTGCTTGTCATTCGGGAGCGGCTGTGCCCAAGCCCGGCCGCGACAGGAAGAATGTCGCGACGACCGAATCAGGATCGC
This sequence comes from Pirellulaceae bacterium, assembly GCA_963767665.1. Taxonomy (GTDB): domain Bacteria; phylum Planctomycetota; class Planctomycetia; order Pirellulales; family Pirellulaceae; genus Rubripirellula. The sequence goes on along the minus strand of CAVYFC010000019.1, from coordinate 390,439 downwards.
GATCATGACCGTCCGTTCGAATCTGGAAGTGGATCGTAAGCTATGAGTGTAATCTTAAGCCGCCTCCTATGATGCTGTCGAGAGCCCAGACGCGGCGCGACTCCGTGATTCTAGTGGACGATTGTGTCGCCTGCAGCCCCGATTCCGGAGGAGCCCGTAGAATGGCGTCGAAGTTCTCTCTTCCTGAAAGCCCCGCGACGACGCACTGTGACGAATTTGACACCTAACAACGCGACCATCGGGTATTGCACCAACGTCCATGCCGGGACCGATCTGGCATCGATTCGCGAGAATCTCGACCGTTACGCGGTGCCGCGTCGGGCAGGCTTGCGGGCTGGAGGAACTGGGTGTTGGGCTCTGGCTGCCAGCCCAAGCGGCGGCCGAACTGGCTCGAGGATACCGCGTCCGCTGTCGGAGTTTCTCGCGCGATCGTCGACTTGCGCCCCTTCACCATCAACGGATTTCCCTACGACAATTTTCACCAAGCCGGTCGTCAAGCATCGGGTCTACCAACCCACCTGGGCTCAGTCGGAGCGGCTCGATTACACCTGCCAGCTTGCCGACGTCACTGGCGGCGCTTCTCGAGCGAGCAAGCCGCCGGAGGTCGTCGGCTCGATCAGCACGTTGCCGTTGGGTTGGCCGAGCGAATTGTACTCGCCCGAGCTCCTCGCCCGGGCCGGCAGAAAATCTTCGTGCGCCTTGCCGACCATCTCGCAAAGATCGAAGCACGAACCGGGCCGCCGCATTGTGGTGGCGATCGAGCCAGAACCCGGATGCCAGCTCGATTCGCACGGACGACGTGATTGACTGGTTCTCGCAGCAGTTGCCCGATGACCAAGCATCGACGATACCTGACAGTGTGCCACGACATCTGTCACTCCGCGGTGATGATGGAACCGTCAGAGCGATGTGCTGGAGCGACTTGCCAAAGCCGGGATCTCGATCGGCAAGGTCCAGGTCAGCAATGCGATCGTCGCCGATTGGCAATCGATGGCCGAAGGCCGTCGGCGCGAAGCGATCGACCAGCTTCGCGAGTTCGCCGAGGATCGCTACCTGCATCAAACCGGTCGATTGCTCGCGTCTGGTCAATTCCAACTGGCGGAAGATCTTCCCGATCTGCTTGGTGGTCGCCGCCGACAACGACTTACCGATGGGAGATGACCGACGCTGGGTGGTGCACTTTCATGTGCCGATTTTCCTAGAACGGTTTGGGCGATTGGCGACGAGTCAGAACGAGGTCTTGGATTGCCTGCAGTATCTGAGTTCGCCCAGCTGCGAGGTCAGACTTCACCGGGCACCTGGAAGTCGAGACCTATGCGTGGACCGTCCTCCCCGAAGCGATGCGACGACGAGGACTTGCCGAAGACATCGCCAACGAAATCAGCTGGCTCCGCAGGGCATTGGTGCTGTGAGGTCCTGATACTGTGAGGCCTGATACTGTGACAAGCCAAGAGTGGCTTGCCTGCGATAGGCAACAAACACACCCGTTGAGCCGCCGCTCACAGCCGCGCCGGGTTGAATGGCGTGGTCGGCACTTGTCCGCTGGAACGCTTTCTCAGCTCCGCACGCAACTCTTTGATCACCTCGACAACTGCCGGATCAGGATTGACGGCCAGGTTCTCGAACTCCAGCGGATCGGCGTGGTGATCGTAGAGTTCGATTCCCTGTGATCCATCGGCCCATTCCGTCAAACGCCATCGATCGGTGCGAATGCTGCACCCCATCACAGGCTCGTCAAGTCGATCGTCGGCAGGTCGAAGAATCTGCGTCACCGCCACGCCATCCCAATCAGCGAGCGGATCGTTGAGCAACGGCGAAAGATCGCGACCTGCCAGACCCTCTGGCGCGGCGATTCCAGCCTGTGCGGTCAGGGTGGGATACAGATCCAGGAATTCCACCACGCGTCGACATGCCTGACCACGGCCCTGCGTCCCGGGCGCCCGAATGATCAGTGGTGCCCGCGCGGCCTGTTCAAACAGCGTTCGCTTCTGCCAGATTCCTTCGTGCTCACCGAGGTGATAGCCATGATCGCTCCAAAGCACAACGATTGTGTTCTCAGCTTGCCCTGACCGATCGAGCGCATCGAGAAGCCGGCCGACTTGGGCGTCCACGAACGAGACACACGCGTAGTAGGCCTGTGTGGCTGCCAGCAACTTGTCCTCGCTCAGGTTGTAGTTGGGAACAGGACAGTTGTGTGCAAACGCCGGGAGCGGAATGTCGTCTCGATCTCCCGGCGGTGCATAGGGCAGCCGAATCTGGTCGATCGGGTAGAGTTCGAAGTAACGTTTTGGCGCCACGTAAGGGGTGTGCGGACGAAAAAAACCGACGGCAAGGAACAACGGTTGGCTCCGCTGCTGCTGCAGAATCCGAATCGCTTCGGTAGCGATCATGCCATCGGTTTGCTCTTCGTCCGCTCCATCCGCCGCCAGCCAACTGAGCGCCGCGCTGATCTTTCGATGAGGCTCGGCGTTGATCACGAGAGCCTCCTCGGTCTTGTCGCGCCCCTTGGGATTCACCGTTAGGTTCCAGGACGGGGGATCATCAAAGCCATCGGTCCCGATCGAAGCGGGCACGTTGTAGTGATAGATTTTGCCGACACGCGCGGCGAAGTAACCCGCCTTCTGGAACGCCTGAGGCAACGTCACGACGTCAGGAATCTCGTCGCGAAAATGGCGATCCAAATCGTAGACTTTGATCTGATCGGGACGTAACCCCGTCATCAGCGAAGCACGCGTCGGATTGCAGAGAGGCAATTGGTTGTAGGCTCGATCGAATCGCACGCCACCGGCCGCCAGCCGGTCCAGGTTAGGTGTCTTCGCCAGCAGATCGCCGTAGCATCCAAGGGTGCATGCCAGGTCATCGACGGCAAGGAACAGCACGTTCGGCAAACGTTCCGCTGCCGAGGAAAGACCCGTCAACGGACAAGCCACCAGCCAAGCAATCAACCAGGCGCACCGATTCATCCCTGCAACTCCCAGCCATCGCGGTACGTTTCTTGAATGATCGCATCGGCGTTCGGTACTCCCTTCGCTTTCATTGCATCGGGATCCCAATGGATGACCTCGCCGGTCCGCAACGCGACGAGTCCAAGCAACACGATCTCCGTCAGCTTGGCACCATATTCGAAATTGCTGCTCGCCGGCGGTCCTCCCTTGATCGCGTCGATCCAGTCGCGATGGTGTCCCGATGAACGGGCAATCGCGGGCTCTGGCTTGTTGGTCGCTTCGGCAAGTTCACGCGGATAGATCTGGCAATCGCCTCCCGCCGCTCCGCACAGCATGCTTCCCTTGGTGCCGACGAAGATGGCAGCACGGCCTGGCAACTCCTTGCCCGATGGCAACCATGGGGGCGTCGGCGGTTTGAGCCCACCGCTGTACCAGACGATCCGCAACGGCTTGCCCCCGTCCTTTCGCTCGAAATCGAAGTAGCCGATTTCACCGTAGGGTGCCATCCATTTGTCGGAGTCTCCCGCCGGTCGCATCTCGACGCGAGTCGGGTGATCCAGGTCAAAGGCCCAGACTGCGGAATCGAGATCGTGGCAACCCATGTCCCCCAGCGCCCCACAACCAAACTGCCAGAAGTCTCGCCAGGAAACGGGCGCGTAGGCCGAGTCAAAGGGTGGGGGCGTCCTGGGACCACACCACAGATCCCAATTCAATCCCTGGGGAAGTGCCTGGGCTTTGGTGGGCGGGTGTTGCAGCGAAGGATTCCAGCGCGAGGTCTGCACCCAAGCGTGCACCTCACTGACCTCTCCGATCGCGCCGGCGCGAATCAACTCAACGGTATCGCGAATGGAATCCTTGGAATGACCTTGGTTTCCCATTTGCGTTGCGACCCCCGTTTCTTTCGCGACCTTTGCCACCAATCTTGCTTCGGCAATGTTGTGCGTCAGCGGCTTCTCGCAGTAAACATGTTTTCCGCCCCTCATCGAAGCCAGGGAAACAAGAGCATGCATGTGATCGGGAGTTGCGCACAACACCGCGTCGAATTCGGACGATGCTGTCTCCAGCAGCTCGCGAAAGTCGCTGAACTGCTGGCAAGCGAAGCCCGGTTCAGAGGCCTGGTAATGTTTTTCGATCTCGGCAGAAACGGGATCCCGTCCGGCGACGCCTCGGTAGTAGAAGTTGCTCAGATCCCAAGATTCCGCTGGATCGGCGACCGCAGTGATCCGCACGTCGGGAAGCTTCAGCAATTCGCGAGCATTTTGAAACCCCCGCCCACCGGCGCCGACCAACGCCACATGCACTCGGTCGCTCGGGGCCACATGCCCCGGCCCCCCCAGCACATGCCGAGGGACAATGGTTGCCGCGGCCAGTCCGAGGGAAGACCGCTTGAGAAAGTCACGACGCGTGGTCGTGCCCTTTCGCGAACCGACCTCGTCTGGACAATGGAAGCCGTCATGGATTGCAGATTGCTTGGCCATCAGTTGCTTTCAAAAACAAGACACGGAAGCGACATGGTCGTCATCGAAAAGGGGTCGTCATCGAAAAGGGGTCAGGTACCAAAAATGCGAAGCACCCTCCGGGCCGTTCCGGTTTTTGGTACCTGACCCCTTTTCGCTCGCAACCCTAAAACCAAATACTGACAAACCGCTAGTGTAATGGATCTGAATCCGTCAGAGTCGAGATCGGACGAACTGACAATAGAGGCTTTTTAATCGTGTCCGACCGTATTCTATTTGAGTCGCATTCACATACGCCCCTCTGTAAACACGCTTTTGGTGAGCCGAGTGAATATGCGGACGTGGCCTTGCGGCGCGGCCTCAAGGGGCTGATTGTGACCTGCCACAATCCCATGCCCAATGGTTTCTCCGCAGGGGTTCGCATGGGCGAAGACGAACTCGACAAGTACATCGATCTGGTTGCCGCCACGACCGACCAGTTCGCCGGTCGGCTCGATGTTCGTCTCGGACTGGAAGCGGATTACTTCGAGGGGATGGAGTCGTATCTCGAGAATCAGCTCAACTCGGCCAACTTCCATTTCGTGCTCGGGTCGGTTCATCCTCAAATCGCGGAATTCCGTGCACGCTATTGGCAGGAAGATTTGCTCGAAGTCCAACGCACCTACTTTGGGCTTCTCGCCAAGACTGCCGAAACGGGATTGTTTGATTCGATCTCACACCCCGATTTGATCAAGAACTTCACGGCCGAGGTATGGCGTCCGGAATTGATCATGGATGAGATCTGCCGCACACTCGATCGGATTGCCGCATGCGGCGTGGCGATGGAACTCAATACATCGGGCATCAACAAGACGATTCCCGAGTTCAATCCAATGCCTTCGATGCTTCGTGAGATGGCCGCCCGCCAGATCCCAATCACCCTTGGTTCGGACGCCCATGTGCCGGAGCGAGTTGCCGACGGCTACGAGACAGCGTTGGAGTTACTCAGGGAGTGCGGCTTCACCCACGTCAACTATTTCCTTGAGCGAAATCGCCACGAGGTCGCCATTGAGGCGGCACTCGGCAGTCTGGTCGTCTGCCAATTCTGATTTCGCTAGTGGCTGGTAAGTCATCATGGAAATCGCGTGAGCCTCACCGGCAGACACGGCGGGGAGGAGGCACTAAATTGATTGGCTGAATTCCATCGGGGCGCCGTGGGGCTGAGGGGCAGTTTCTGTAGCGGCGTGGCGGGGTCGACGTTGGACCGGGGTGAGGCTGGGCTTGCCTCCGCTGGGTCATCGCTTTGGCTGGCCGTGGACCCGAGTTTCTTTTCACACCGAGGGGCAAGCGGTGAGCGAAGCAAGAAGAAAGCGATTGGAGGCGGTGATCCGTCCATTGGTCGGCCTGAGTGACTTTTCCGTCGTCGAGGCCAAGCGATCATGCCGAGAGGCCAATGGGCGATACGTCACCCAGATGCTTGGGCAGCTGCATCGCGAAGGCATTCTGGAAAAGCGGAGTGAGGGTCGATACGATCGCTATCGCTGGGCCTCAACACCTGGCAGCGTTTTCAACGCGGAACAATGGATTGATCAACAGATTCATGGGATTCAAGTCCGGGAGTCGCCGGCCCCAACGCGGCCTCGCGAACGACTCCTTCAACGGGGTGCTGCGGCCTTGAGCGAGGCCGACTTGTTGGCCATCTTGATCCGCGTTGGGGTCCCCAAAGAATCGGCCGTCGTGGGGGGACAGCGGATCGCCAATCGCTTCGCGGAACGGATGGACGCGTTGCTGCACTGCAGCCCCAGCGAGCTCCGTCAGATCAGTCCCGCTGCGACCCAAGCAAGCTATGCACAGATCATGGCGGGCATCGAATTGGGTCGACGCATCGCCTTGATCGAGTCGACGCGACGAGCCAACCTTTCGAGGATCACCTCCACCAGCGAGGCGATTGATTACTGTCGAGATCGCTTTGCCCGTCTGGCAAGCGATGCCCTGCAGGAACAATTTCACATCGTCACACTGGACACCAAGCACAAGCCGATTCATACGCATTGCATCACCGTCGGAACACTCGACGCGAGCCTGGTGCATCCTCGTGAAGTATTTCGACCGGCGATCCGCGATGCAGCTTCGGCAATCTTGCTGGTCCACAATCATCCCAGCGGCGACCCAACGCCGAGTCGAGAAGATCACCGCGTCACTGAACAACTGACCGACGCCGGTCGTCTGCTAGGCATCGAAGTACTCGATCACATCGTCGTTGCCAGAGAGGACTGCTTGAGCATCCGTGAATACTCGGGGTGAGAGGCAAATCGCACACGCTGCCACAGCATCATCATCTCTCATGTGGGATCCTCCGTAGGCTAGACAACCTGTCCTGGAACATTCCGCCCGGGCAGGTCCTGGCCGAATACAAACCCAAAAAACGCTTTAGCGGCGCAGGTCGATTCGCGCCACGTTCGATTCGACACGATTGAGGTTCAGTTTCAGCTTGTCGATCTCTTGCTTGAGCGGACTGACCGATCGCTCGAGCGTCGAGAGCTTGGAAGCGAGGGACTGAACGTCTTGCCGCAGCTTGTTGAGCTCGCCGCTATCGGATGCGCGTTGCGGCTGAATGCTTGCTTCGGTGGATGGCTGGATCCGACGCTCCTTGTTTGACTCAGCTTCCAATGCTTCAAGCCGAGCGCTGAGGCTCCGCAGCTCCCGATCATGACTGTGAAAACTGAGCAGGTCTTCGAGAGATTCGACTCGTGCTCGCAGGCTTTCGTCGACAGCCACCTTCTCCTGCTCCGCTTGCACAGCAGGATCGCGAAGAAGGATTGCAAGCAGCAGGGCACAACCCACCAACGCAAGGACAATCACGGCGTTCTTCACTGAATCCTCCCACCTTCAAGCACCCGACCCGAAAAGGGGTCAGGCCTCTTTTCGGATCGGTTCTAAATCTCGGACAGCTTCGCACCCAGCAAACCCACTTTGATCACGGCGACGACCCGATCAGCAGATGAGCAGAAAGTCCAAACAGAATTCCCATCCCATCCCGTCTCGAATAAGGAGGACCATCCTCGCGCGACCAACTCAAAACTCCAGGGGCCACCGCCCCAGTCTCGACCGGTGTTTGATAAGGATTTTCTGACATGCGATGTCCTTTCACGACAGCGTATCGGTGCGATGAGTTGAAGCAGACCACTGATGTTACACCGCCGCGCGATGCAAGAGCCTCGCGTGTTCAAACGTCCATCTAGCTGACGATGCTTATCGTGCTACGGAACACCGCGACAGGGAAACCGCCTCAAGAGGAACGCGCGGAGTCCACCTGGAAGGGCGAACGTCCATCAGTCACAGGTCACCATCTCGGGAAGCTGACGTTGGATCTCTTCAAGACGGTAACCGAATCCGGGTCCCGATAACGTGGAGAGGTCAAGCGATCCGTTGCGTCGTCGATAGAGCCCGGGATGCACGGCTTCTTCGGGGGCTGATGCCGCTGGGTAGAACTGCATTCCGTTCGATTCCACCCCCATGATCGTTCCGGCGTGTGCCGCGAGTCGCACATGAGGAATCTGAGCCAGCATTGGATTGGTCAGATCCTGGACCATCAACGGCATCCCGTGCGCCTTGGCCCAACACAAACTCAGCAGCGCACCCGTTTGTGTTTTGCAGGTCTTCAGCGCGACACCGGTCCATCCAAGTTTTCGACCCAGCGCCACGTACTTCCAATCATGCGCGCTTTCATCCAGGAAGAGTGGCTTTCGAGTCGACACGCTGGCGACATTGATTTGGTTGGCTTCCAAGTCATAAGGAAACGGTTGCTCGACGTAGAGCAACAAATCAAACAGGTCTTGTCGTTGCGATTTTAGACGGTCAAGAATCGCGTTGACGTACTGCGGATCGGTGACCGTGCAATTGAAGTCGGCCGAAAGGTGCTCGACGCCAAGCTCAATCGACATGTCGCCGACCGCCACCAATCGCTCGTAGTCCCACTCAGCATCACTGCCCCGCAACTTGATTTTGAGACATTTCAGTCCGTCGCGTTCGATCCATTCGCGCAGTGTCACGGGGTAACCATCATTCGGTTCCTCACCGCTGCGGTCACTCGTCTCCAAGGGGTCCAGGCCACCAACGAGATGCCAGACCGGAAGTGACGAGGGTGCTTTGGGGACCAGAAAGTCCGCTGGATACATCCCTCGAAAGTCGATCGTCTCCTCCTGGGGAGTTAGGTAGACCGACAAGTCATTGCTGAGATATTCGGAATTGTAGGTGTCATAAATATCAACCCCATGCAACATGCCGTAGGCATCATGCGTCGCCAAATCGAAAGCGCTGGCCGCGATCAACGCAGCAAGATGCGGCATCGGCTCGCCCGTGCGCGAGGCGTTGAACTCGGTCAACATGCGCGGCAGCACCTCCGTGATGAATGCATGGCCGATTTCAAGTGCATGCCCCTGCGTTGGCGTGTCGGCCCAGGTTCTTGCCAGACGATGACAGAACTCGACCATCGCCTCGTAACGCTCGCCATACGTCAAGGTCGCGCTCGGCCATGCCCAGGTGACCGAAAGGGGCGTCTCTCCCCAACCCACAGCGCTGCGACCTTCCGCTCCGACGACCTTGACCGCGACGCGGATACAATTGACCGAAGAGACCGACTCAGCCCCAAACTTCAGGGGCATCCGCATGTCCACCGGAAGGAAGCAAAACGAAACCGATTCAATCCGTATGTCGGTCGGCTTGGACATCACTCTTCTCGCTTTCACGCGACCGAGGGGCTCGCGCTGAGAAACATTCGATCGCGGCGGATCGCTACGCTTGCAATCCGCTCCGCAGCTCGCGCAGGTTTCGCGGGTTCTGCCCCAGGTCTCCCTTGCCGAACCGCGAAGTGCTTTCCGCATCGACCCTCGTGCTCCCCTTTTCCTCGGTCAGCTGTACGCGAACATCGTCCACGAATCCAAAGACTCGAGTACGACGAGTCAGGTGCAGGTGGATCGTCTGTCCGCTTGCCTCACGAGACTCAACTTTCCAGTTGGGCATCGCGACAACCCACTGCTCCACGCGATCAGCAGCTTCGTCCATGGGAATAGGAAGGACAAGCGGTCGGAGCGAGGGATCGTTCGCTTCGGCATCCAACTGCGCATGGTTGGAGGTCAGGTCGCGTTTCCAATTTTCCAAACTCAAGAAAACGGCGAGCAGGCTGCAGACCACGAGACCGAGCACGACTAAGACCACACGCCTCGCCTCCAAGAACCGACCGTTACTGGGCATTCCGTACCTTTCGTGCTTTGCCTCGGGAAACACGATGAATCGTCGCTCGGTCGGCGCTACCGTAGGCGAGTCTCTCCGAGACTCGTGAGCAACGCAGCAAAGCTGCCGATCTCCGCCTTGGAAATGCGGTCCTGCGTAACGCCCACCCTCACTCTCAAGGCCTCGCGGAGGCTCCGAATGAGCGTTGCTGCCTCCGCTTAGAGGCGACCGTCTTTTTCAAGCAGCTCTCTGTACTCATCTCGCTCGCGTCGGGTCGCTTCGAGGTCGAAGATCAAGTACTTCATGTCGAGACGCAGCTGGGAGAGGGCTTCTTGGACCAGATTCAAAATGCGGCGACGACGGGTGCTGCACTCGACCACGCGGTGCAGGGCCGGGGCGACCGCATCACGATAGCGGGCTGGCAACGCATCGATCGCCTTGGCCATTTCCTGTAGTTCGATAGGGGTCTCGTCGAGTTTGTTGGCGGATCCGATGGTGTTGGGCATACAGGATTGCTCCGAAGGGGCTGCGAGATGCTGAGTTGTGTGCATGCCATCCATTGCATCTGCGGTGCCGCCATCCGGAGACGGGCACCTCGAATCGCTGACAAACTCTTTCCATACAACGACTTAGCGTGATTGGCGAGGGTCGGTTGTCAAAACGAAACGTTGAAATTTTTCAACGCGGTTTCGACTTGGCTCGACAACCTAAATCTTGGTATGGAAAGACCTTAGGCCAGCGGCAGGGCTGGCGGCGCGAATGTGGATTTTCAGACATCACCACGTCGCGTTTCCCCAACACCTTGCATCGATTCACTTGGGCAAAGCGTCGCCGACGGAGGCTCCAAGGCAGTGCTGGCGATTGTTTCGCGGTCGACCTCGCCGGTCAACAACCAATGATCATCCCAGCGGTAGCAAAATCGAAACCGACGTCGGATGTTAGGTCCTGGCAAAGGCTGCCTATTGCTCTGTACTTGATGGCAGCGGCAAGTGTGATGCTTGCTGCGCCGGCCTCCGCTCAGCTCTACGATTCGCTCGATACACATCCACCACGCTGGCATTTGGATGGGTCGGATTGCGAAGCTCGGGTCACCGCCCATGGACACCTGGCAGATGGAGGCGTCTGGGGGTGGCGCCTGCGAAACCGTCACCTTCACGGCGTCGCATGGGACCGAAGTCCGCTTGGTGTATCCGATCGAGCCGGTCTTGCCCCTGGACGACTTGACCGCCAACGTCCAGGTGATGAGCGCCAAAGCGGGCGTTAGAATTGGGTTTCGAGTTCGGTACCCCTACCTTCGCGACGCGGAATCAAGGCTTCCTGAGGCGGTCATCGTGTATGGCGCCAGTTACCAGTCGCCCGGGCAGTTCGCCTCGATCGGCGTGGGCATGATCGAACGGCCACTCCGCATGAAGGGGATCGCGCTTCGGCAGCAGTATGGCAGCGAGGCCGATCTGAGTGACGCCTATGTGGACGCCATCGTCATCAACGCTTATAGCGGGCCGGGCACAACCGCCCTGCGGATGGACGAGTTGCGCGTCGATGGGCTGATCCCCCTTGGTGACGCCGGCGTGATGGGTGGTCGAGCGGGAAATGCCCAGCGCGACCGCCTCGCTTCGGATGCTCGGGCGATTCGATTGTCGTCGGCCCCTCTTCTTCGCCCTTCCCGCTTGGAAAGTCACTCGGATCCTTCAGCACAATGGAGAGCCGCTGGCCTGGGTACGCTCGCTCGGTTTTGATGCGGTGCTGCTGGCCGGTCCCCCTGATGCCGAGATCCTCAGCGAAGCGATTCGCTCCAGGATGCTCGTCTACGCACCGCCGCCTTCGGCGCCCGATCCTGCGATCGAATCGCTACTGGAGCCAGTCGTGGCCTGGTATATCGGAGCAGGCGAGGTGTTGGACAATCGCCAGACTGCTCAATTTGATTTGACTTGCCGTGCACTGCGGGCCTGGCCGAGTCGATGGCAGCGACCGTTGGTGGGAGCCCCATCAGAATCATGGCGCAGCTACGCCAACCTGCTTGACGGCCTGATCAATGATCTGCCGCCACGAAATCGCGGGCTGAGCGGTAATGAGGAAGTGGCCCAAATGATCGAGATAAGGCGACAACTTGGGGATCGTGTTGCCTGGGGCGTCGGGATCGTCAGCATGCCGCCCGAAGCCATGGTTCGTCAAACGGAATCGATTGCCGATGCGATTGGTGCCCCGAGCCCCGAGGCCTTTCGTTGGCATGCCATGTGGTTGCAAGCCATGCGTTCGCTTGAGTCGACGCCGTCGGCGGTGCTCTTTCGCTCGACCCGCCCCCTGTCATCGGGTCAGCCAATCGACAGCCAACGGGCGATGTCGCTCAGTTATGTCAACCGAATGATCGCGATGATCGCTCCCTGGGTCGCCTCCTCGACACGGGCGGCACCACCGAGCGTCGTGGGGGCGCCCTACCGCTGCACGAGACTGACCGGCGGTACGACCGAGACGTTGATCCTCACGTCGATCGCATCAAGAGGCTCCGAGGTACTAGCCGGGGACGGAAAGACGCTCGAGATCCAGTTGACCCCCTCGGACGCCGCCAAAACGGTCTGGCGACTCACCAACTTTTCGGCCGAGCGAATCTCGCCAGAGGTGACTCCCACCGGAGCCCGTCTACAAATTGTCTCGCCCGATGCGGTAGAGCTGATCGTGCTCAGCAGTGATCCGAGTGTGGGTGGAACCCTGGCAGCTTCGGCTCAGCGGTTTGCCAGGCAAGCAGGGCTCGATCGTTGGCAACTGACGAGCGATTTGGTCCAGCGCACAAGGGCCAACTGGACGATGGCCACCTCGACGCGTGCCTCGAGTCAACCAACGCCAACGAATCTTGTGGAGGTCGCGTCGCGGACCCTTGCCCAAGCCGAACCGCTGTATCGCGCTGGCGACGTCGGTGGCAGCATGCGGATGGCGCGGCGAGCCGACGCCTGGGGCTTACGAAGTGAATGGCAATTGGCCGAAGCTCTGATGCCAGATTGGCCACGCCCTACCAGCTGTCCGCCGATGGATCTCGGCGCGGCGGACCTTCAATCGATCTGGCGGCCGTTGATGGACGATCAAGGCTGGGGCATCAATCGTTTGACCAGTGGTTCACTTGATAGCGCCGACCTAATCGGCGAACAACGTTGGACGATCGGGCGGCGAATGGCGAGCCAAGCCGACAGTCGCGTGGAACACATCACGCGGGGAACCTACGAGGGCCCGGGAGCCCTGCGTGCGAGTGTCGTTCCGATTGCCGACGACCCGCTACAAGGCGGCTACGGAGGGACCGTGATTCAGATTCGCAGTCCCTCGGTTCGCGTCGAAGCGGGGACTGCGATTCGCATCGACGCGGTCGTCAAGACAATCGGTTTCGGCGGTCCACACCAGGGGTTGCTGGTCTACGATACGATCGGTGGGCAGGAAATGGGCGTGCTCGCTCGTGGACGGGCCGATTGGACGCCCGTTCGACTCTACCGGCAAGCCGAAGAGGAAATGGAAGTGCATGTGATGTTTGAGCTGATCGGCGCCGGCGAAGCGACGATTGACGACGTTCAGCTCCGCATCTGGCAACCCGAATCGGTCGCGGGCCCGATCCTGAGGCCGATCGCAGAAATCGAGACGGGCGAGTCGACAAGGCGTTGACTCCACGGCAATAATCGTGCCTCTGATCGATCCCGATTCCCACCGTCGGATTGACCGCCAAGTCCGTCCAAGCGAGTCTCCTGGAAGACATGTACGATGGTCACGTAGGATGAAATCGTAGGATGGACTTCCAAGTCCGTCCCCGCTAGTCCCTCTCCGCTCTCTCCCCTCTAGTCCCTCCCGTCCCTCCAATACCGTCCACGCCAATCGATCCCGAACCGAGCACCATGCAGCAAGTCAAAATCTTCAAGAGCGTCGATACGGAAATCCCCGAGATGGAGAGGCAGATCAACCGCTGGATGCGAAAGAGCGGAGCCCGCGTCCTCTCGATCAACGGCAATCTCTCGACCCAGCCACCGCCGGGTGGTGGTGCGATGAATTCCTTCGCCGCCGGCCATATCTTGTTGATCGTGCTTTACGAAATCGACCTCCCGCCAAGCTGATCCGGCTCAGACACAGGCCAAGATCCCTCCCGTACGATGGACTTCCAAGCCCGTCGAACCCGTACGATGGACTTCCAAGTCCGTCGAACCAGCCGTTGTCGATCAGAATCGACGGACTTGGAAGTCCATCGTACGTTTGGGAGGGGTGAGTGCGAACCTTTAGGGGCTCCCCCGAGTCTCCTTGAGCACGCTCATTTTTTCTCTTGTCTCCTACTAGACGGGTGAGAATAATGGCGGAGTCAGTTCGCGATAACGCGTCGCGAGAGACCCTTTCCGAACGATCACCGGCCCATTCTGGTTGGCACCCGGGCGGGCGGTCGTCAAACCGTGATTTTGAAAGGAGGTGAGCAAGTGGATTTAAGCTGTACTAGCCAACGGGGTGGTAACCCGTAGCACGTCGGCGGGCCAATGCTTCGGCATTGCCACCCCACTCGCCCATCCAAGCGATGGCGAGCGAACAGCCCCGTTTGTCGAGATGACCTTGGTCTCGGCAAACGGGTTTTTTTATTGACCAGGTTGGTCGGGGGCAGGTGTGGCAGGTCCGACCTGGGATCACGCCAATTCGTGGCCCCATCCTGCCCACCGATTTTGTTCGGACCCGTGCCGACGGCCGTGAACGCCAAGGGTCCGGCTGATCCGTTGGCGGCGCTTCTCGCGCTGCTTGCGAACGACTCACAGAGCACCGAATCCTGGATCGAGCGGCATGATGGAATCATGCCCCCGGTACAATGGCCCCAGCACAGTACCTTCGAGCCGATCTGCTGACGGAGTGCTCGATCGACATCAAGCCACTGACTTACGGGGAGATCGTTCGTTCCGAGCGATCCTGAGCCGAGGTCGATCGGCAAGTGCGAGCTTCGTCACCAGGCTTCTGGCATTGGAAAGGGTTACTTCGAGGCCATGACGATGCGTGCCTCCGTTGGGTCCAAATTTCCGTGGGGGGAATTCGCAGCGTTGCTGCGTTGCTCTCGAGTCGCGGAGAGGCTGTGATGAATTGGGTCGCCTTCCTGTAAGTCCGCATTTCCAAGGCGGACATTCGCAGCGTTGCTGCGTTGCTCACGAGTCTCGGAGAGACTCGCCTACGGTAGGATGAAAATCACTGCTTCGGAGGGTCGCCTCTCCAAGATTGTTCTATAAAGCGCTCTGCGAACTTGCGGACCACTCCCCGGATCGGCGATGATCTTGCCGTTCCCGCCCTCCCATTGCCCTGCCATCCCCGACGCCGCATCGGAGCTTCTTGATGTCGACCACCACTTCCCGAATTCTTTTCATTTGGATCCTGTTGACCATGGTTGGTATGAATGACCTCCTTAACTCGACTGCAACTGCCGCCGATGCAATTGATGTTTGGATCGGCACCGGCAGCGGGAAAGCGAGCAAGGGGATCTACCACTGCGAGCTTGACATCGAGAAGGGTCGGCTAAGCGAATCGACCTTGGCCGCCGAGATTTCAGGACCTGGCTTCCTGGCAATGCATCCCGACGGTCACCATCTGTATGCAGTGGGCACCTTGGAAGGAGAGCCCTCAGTTGTTGCTTACAAGATCGAGAGGCAAGGGGCAGACTCGAAGTTGGTCCTCGACAACGCCTTGCCAATCGGCGATGGCGGCGCTGCCCATGTTGCTGTGGATGAGACGGGGTCAACCGTTTTGACCGCGCAGTACGGCGGTGGCTCGGTAGCAGCATTCCGGTTGAACCCCGACGGCTCACTCCGCGAGCAGACCGCCTTGATCGATCATGCAGGTGGTTCGGGTGTCGTGCCTGGACGACAAGATGCGTCCCACGCGCACTGGGTCGGCTTCTCACCCGACAACCGCTTTGCCTTCGTCCCCGACCTTGGGTTGGACAAGGTGGTGATCTATTCGCATGACCCGGAAACATCGAAGATCACGCCGCATGGATCGGCTCGCGTGCCATCGGGCGGTGGACCGAGACACATGAAGTTTCATCCATCCGGAAAATGGGTCTACGTGCTCAACGAATTGTCGTTGAGCGTCACCGTTTTCGATTACGACGCGGAGACGGCGACCATGAAACCGAAACAGACCATTCCGACGGTATCCAAGACACTGTTGTCGAAGGAACGATTCAAGAGCGCCTCGGAAGTTCGCGTCCACCCGAGCGGCCGCTACGTCTACGCGGCCAACCGGGGACACGACACGATCACTGCCTTTCGTGTCAACCAAGACACGGGCGAGCTGGCCGTCATCGAACTCGAAAATGTTCGCGGCGCGACACCGCGGAACTTCAATCTCGATCCCTCGGGTCGATGGCTGGTCGCGGCCGGCCAGGACTCTCACACCCTGGCCTGTTTCGAAGTCGATTCCGGCACCGGTGAACTGACCTACAACCGTAGCAACGTCTTTGCACCATCACCGATCTGCGTGCTATTCCAACACGAATAGCGCGATTTCCATCATTCCTCACTATTATCGGAACGCAACGTGAACGATCCGATGTGGATTCCAGCCGGCTCGTCGTAGGCAAATGAGCCGGTGGGGGCAAAGTAATTTTCAAACTTTTCAAAGTCTGGCATCTCGTTACGTTCCAACATCGCCACGATCTTTGCGGCGACCGGATTGTTTTCTCCGGCTTGTCGTAAGAAACGTCGTGTGTCGGGCGACTTGGCAAGTTCGTACATCTGACGCATGTAGTCCGCACCGCGCATGAAGGACAACATGAAGGGTTTCTCGCCGTCCAGTTTGCCACCGAGTTCGCTGCTGACCAGCTCGTACTCGGCCACGTTCAAGAGGCGTGGCATGGCATCGTTGTTTGCCCGCGTGATCCGCGTCAACAACTCTCGGCTATCACTGAAAATGACCCACTCATCCAAGACCATCAGTCGCCGGCTCTGGAACACGCAATCCCTCGGGCATGTTTCGGTTTTGCCGTCGCTTGGGAAAGTAAACGACCGTGCCGCCAATCGTTTCCACCTGCAGGTCATTGGGACGCCGCTCACGAAGTTTGGCGATCACACTCTTGGCTTGAATCGAATCCTTGAGTTCCAACGCATAGGCTTGCGTTTGGCTGTTGAGCTTGACGGGAGGTTCGAGCCATCCGCAACTGACGTAGCGACCGGTTAGATTCGCGAGCACCTCGTCGCGAATTGAAATGCCCAATCGTTGCTGCACCGGATCCTCGATAAAGCGTTTGAGGGGCTCGGCACCTTGAAACTTCTCGAGCACTTTGCCGAAATTGTCGTAAGTCGTTTCGAAGTCCCAGTTGATCGAGGTGTAAGCCGAGACATCGGCCGGAATCCACTTGGGAGGCATCGATTCGCCAGTCTCTGGACGAAGGACTCCAAAGAAACCATCGCGAGGTGGATCGATCAAGACGATGCACATGCATGATCCCCTCAAAGATTTCGCCGCCGGTAAAGGTGCTTCCGCCGACGCCCCGAATCTTGGAGATCCCCAGTTCCTCGATGATCGGCCAGACGAGAGCGGCCGCGCCCCCACGTTTGACAAGTCGCTCAACGAAGTGGTACGGATCAACAAAAAACGTCATCTGCGGGCGAGTTTCCTCGGCTCCCACACAGCGTGACATCACGGAAGCAAAATCGGAGCGGTCAGCTAGGGTCTTTTCCTCACTGCGATCGAGCCACTGATCGAGCACCTTCGACGCCGTGTCGTGTCCCAGACCGAGCACGACGGTGTCGTCACGCTCGAAATACTCAATCTCGGGACGACCCGGTCTCGGTGGCAAGAGCCGAACCAACTGCGTGCCTTCGATTTCGGAGGTGCGACGGACGTAGCCGCCATTGAGCACGGCGTCTTCGAGTTTTTCCACCAAGCCAAGCAGATCTTCGACGTTGTCGCCTGCATCGATCAGGAACACACCGGCGATCGCATTCTGTTGTCGTCGTTTGAGGGCAATTCGACGGCGAATCGCCTCCGGGGAGTCTTTGTCTTCCTCCTCCTGGTTTTCCTCCTGAATCAGTTCCTCGTCGCGCTCGGAGATATTCGCTGGCATCGCGGCGGCGGCAACCTGACCACTGGGAATCGCCAGCAATTCATCGAGCGTCATGCCGGTAGCCGAGGCAAACTGCTCGAACAATTCAGCCATCGTGCGGTAGACGTCGCTGGCAAACGGCCGCATCGGCCGGATCCGCCAACATCTTGCCGAGCGACGAATTGACGCTGTCCTCGCGCAACTGATCCACATCATCGAAGCGAATGTAGGCCAGCGTATCTTCGGGTAGCAGATGCGGGGCACCCGGAACGTCCCCCTCCTCCGCGACGACTGGGAGGACCAGAACGCTGAATATCAAAGCGAAACAAAGTCTTTTCAGAGTGAAGAGGGTGATGGATTGGGGCATCAATGACTCAGGGTTGGAGGGGAATCGCGTGGCTTGCAGTCGTCGAGGGCAAAGGACACAGGGGAGGCCGCCGCTCAATCGGCGCGGCACGAACATTTTTCGTCGCTGCTGTTCATGAATCAGACTCACGTCAGAGCGAGTCGGGCCGCAGCGAGTAGGCGGGAAATCCGCTGCACCAGGCAATCCGAGTCAACCGAGCGAGAATCCCGTACCCGATTGCTCCATGAAGGCTGGCAAGGGGCGCTACACACCTTTTTATTCGAACGAGCGGGCAGCGTCTTGCCTGAACCGAAAGAAATTGTGGTGGCAAAAAAAGGCGAAACGTAAACGCCCATCGTTAGTTAGAATGAGAGTTGTCTGCTTCGACAGACCGATGTCCCATCAGCAATCCTCCGTCGCTGCGATCGAAAATGCTTGCTTCCACCGTTCGCCTCGCCATGCTATCGGCCCTGTTCCTCGCCTGCGCTCCCTCGCTGCAGGCTCAATTCACCGGAGGAACGGGTACGGGGGGAACTGGAACCGGGACAGGCGGGCAAACCGGATCGACCGGTGGCAGCACCATCGGCGCACCGACTGCCTCGGGTGCCGGCGGGTCGATGGACCCGGATGTCGTTTTTTCCGCCGTGGATCGAGGGGCTGAAGTGGGCAGGACCGGCGAAACCGGAATGGGATTCAGCGAACTGAGCGTTGGCAACCAAGGCGCGGGCGGCCTGGGTGGTGGACTCGGTGGCTTTCGTGGTGGAATCGGAGGCGGAGGTCTGGGTGGCCTCGGTGGCTTGAGCAGCCTCTTCGGAGGTGGAATGGGGGGCGAGCAGATAGCTCGGCCTGCGATTCGCACGCGACTGCGATCGGCCGTTCTCTACGAACCCCATCCCCCTGAACGGGTTCAGACAAGAGTGAGCCAGCAAATTCGATCGTTGACGCAGCCACAGCTTCGTGGTGTCACGCTCACCATGGAAGGCAGACGTGGCGTGGTGACAGGCGTCGTCGAATCCGATCGGCAGCGGCGAATGAGCGAAATGCTCCTGCGTCTCGAACCGGGCATCGACGAGATCGACAACCAGATCCAAGTCGCCAGTCCCTAATCCGACGGCGCACGTTTGGAATGCATCGGCGATTGATCGCCGACTCCAGGTCGCGCGACCGTAGATCCGCTTTTCCAAGGCGGACATTGGCAGCATGGCTGCGTTTCCTACGAGTCGACGTAGCTCAGCCTCTCCGAGGCTGATGAGTTCGAGTCTCGGAGAGACTCGGCTACGGTAAGGGCGCGTTGGCGGGCTAGAATCTGAGCTGATCGAACTGGATCGGATAGACCTGATACACACCTTGCGTGAAGATCTGGCGGATCCAATTGTCCAAGCGAGTGATCGGCTTGTCGGGCACGATGATCACGTCTCCGTCACGAACCCAGATCTCATCCGATGGGGTCGGTCGCTTTCCAAAGACGGCCCCCTGCAGGTCCAGCATCGTTGAGATCAATCGCCAATCTTCGGCGCGGCGTAACACCACGACCTGACGCATGTTGCCCTCAGGCAAATGACCGCCGGCCGAGGCGATGGCACCGAGCACCGTGGTCGGTCCCTGTAGTTCAACACGGCTGGGATCGCCGACCTGCCCCAGACACATGCACGAAGTGGGGCGCCTGTTGAGTCAGAATGGGTTCGGTCACCAGGCCCACGACGATCTCATCATAGCGCAGGTTGATCTCTCGCTTGAGTTGCCCCAAGGTCATTCCTTGCACGCAGATTTCACCGATGCCCGGCAAACGAATCTTGCCATCCGGCATGACCTGCACTTCGATGGCTTGCGTATTGAGACCACTTTGTCCACCGACTGCGTTGCGAATGTCTTCGGCCAGCGTGTTGGTCTTGATTGGCGTCACATCGATTGCCGGCTCTTCATAGAATTTTGTGTACTGCTCATCCAACACCTCGCGCAGCTGGGCCACGGTCAGGCCCGCGGCATGCACCTCACCGAGCAGCCGGACGGTGATCGTTCCATCTGGTTGAATCTTCAGGCCATTCTCGAGCGTCCCTCGATCGATGTCTTGATCGGTCAAGCGATTCGATCATGCACCTCGTCGCCCGGTGTCAATCGATAGGCTCCCTCTTTCTGTCGCCGAGTGATCAGATAGATCACCCGCATCAGGTCACCAGGACGCAGCCGGTATTCGCTGAGGTGGGCTAGCCGAGCAGGACCCTGCGTAACCACCCGGCCCGTAGGCAGTTGAACGGCATCGGCTTGATGTCGCTCCAACGGGGCTCGCCACCGCACGAACATGCGCAATCGACACCCATCATGCAGGGCTGACATCCGCCAAGACAGGGATAACCGCCGGGGATGTTGCGACAGGCACAATCCGCGGTCGTTTTCAAACTCGGTCACCACCGGCGCCTGCGCCGGACATGTTTGCTGCCCTGCCAATGTGCAACAGCGCAACGCAAGCCAACGCCATCGCAAGTTCGAGAGGTCGAAAAGCAATCTCATGCTCTTGTCTCCGATGGAATCATGCGGCGTGTACTTTTTAGGCTCGGCGACGCGGCCGCTGGGATCGAATCGCTCATCACCAGACCCGCTTGAAGGAACTGAAGAATCGGCGAAGCATCCCGGGCTTTTCCGCTTCCTCGACCGGCGATCCGATCGGACGCAGCGGAATCGTCTTGGCGACGTGGAATCTGTTTTGTCTGCGACGTCGCGCTGGCCGGCGTGGCTTGAATCGTGCGCGCGGTTCTCTCGACACGGAATCACCGACGGAGAGATTGACGCAAACTCTTGTGGAGACAGTTCGACGATCTGAGGAACGCGAATCTCTTGACCATTGGGAGAGGCCAGGCCGTCTCACGGCGGGCTCAGCCGTCTGGCTTTCGATTGGACTCGCGCAAATCGCGAGGGACCGTTGACCTGATTCTGGACCTTGGCGAGCAACTGTGCGGCCTGATCGGGTTGGCCGGATCGCCGCAGGACTTGAACCAAGGCTGTCGGCCGTCTTCGGATCGTTCTCGATCGCAAGAGAATGCTCGAGCGCCCAGCGTGCCTCTTCAAGCAATCCAAGGTCGGCCAGGTGCATGCCCAAGACGCGACGCGAGACTCGCGTTGGCAGGTTGTCCCTGCAGGGCAGCCCGACGAAACAGAGTGCCGTGGAACTGGGGAGCGTCTTGGCATCGGCGCGACGAAGTTAGATCGCAGCCAGCAGATCCATTCCCTGGGCAGCCTCGAGACTCTGCTTCGCAATCGGTGCACATCAACACACGAGCATGGTCCAGGTATCGGTCCGACGCATCGGTCGCGGTCATCCCCTCCATCGACTCGTCATCCAAACGTCGGTCTGATGCGACAGCGCCATGCGGTCAATGGCCTCGCTATCAGAGGTCCGTAGACGCCGGAGAAGTCGCGAGCCTCGCGTATCGCATCGCGAGCGACTTGCAGGTCGCGCAGTGACGTTGGTGTATCGCTTTGCCCCTTGTCTCTCGCCGCCAGATCAACCGACTCGGCAGCCCAGCGCACGGCATCCCAGGCGGAAGTCTCAGCCGACAGCCACGCCCCCACCTCGAACTCTCGGTGGCCTGTCCGACCATTCGCCGCGCTACTTCGGCAGCGGCCGAGGATGACGTGGATCGCAACCAACGAGCCGGCGCTCCACTCGGGCTTCTCCACCTCCGGCTCAGCAAACCATGAATCGACCAGTTGCATCGAATTCGGCCGAACAGGGCTGAACTTCCGAGTCAACCAACGACTCGATCTTGCGCGCGATTCCCGTCACCTCGATCTCGCTTAGCAGCGTCTTGGCAGTGATGGTGGGTAGCCGTTTCGGCAACACCCGCTGCTGCGCGTGCCCGGCGGTTGTTCCGCGGCGACGGGGGACACGGCGACGGGGGACACGAGCGGAACCGCTCGTGATCAGCGAAGCAAGCCATAGCGTGCACCGACAGCGACGCGTCGTTTCGATAGCGATTGAATCAAGCATGTTGACGTTTTCGTTTCCGCATCGAACGGGTCCACAACGATGGGACCACCTCCTACAAATCGGACCATCGCGTCAACGATCACTGCTAAACCCAATCAGGATCTTCGTCGGGACTATCCCGCGACGAATCATTCCGCAGAACCGTCAAAGCTTCCCATCGACCTGCCTGCATTTGCTTGCAATCAAGATCGCCCCCACGAGACTGGGCCTTGGCTACCCAAGGCGAGTCCTGCCTAAATTGGCATAAAACGGGGCAAAGCAACGCATCTCCGCTTTGGAAGTACGAAACGACTGCTGGCTCCCGGTCTCTTTCCCAGCCTCGCCACATCGGTCCTCAATGGGTCGCCAGCTCGGCGCGCCGCTGCCAGAAATCGCGTGCCGCCCGGACGTAGGGAACCTGCCGACGCAGCTCCTGCGGCGGCAACTTCTTGAGACGATCCTCGTATTCGGTCAACCAATCCTGAAAGAACGTGACGCTTGCTTCGGTGATGCGCGGCCCGTCGGGGAACTCGATGTACCAAGGGGCGCTGCATGGCCGCCCGAAAGTGATCCTCGAACAAGGTCACGACTCGGATCGTGACCCAACCGCTTTCCTTGGCATGGATTGGTGGAATGACGCCGCCCGCTTTGGCGAATTCATCGAGCCTGGCACTGTAATGAACTCGGTTGTTGTGGATCACCTCGAGATAGTCGACAGGATCACGAACGGCCAGATTCAATTCGGGCTGCAACACCAAGACTTCTTGATCGTTGCCCCGAAAAACATGTCCTGGAATCTCTCCGGCCAACTTGGGACAGAGAAGTGGACCGTTGGTGGCGACGCTCTTTCCCTGCCAGGCAGCCTGCCACCACTGATCGGGCGTCGCAACAGGTGTCACGTCAAGCGGATCACTCGAAGCTGCCGACTGTCCCAATGCCGCCACATAAAGGCGGTTGTATCCGATCGGTGTCTTGCCTGAATCATCACCACTTCCGGCCAGTGGCGGGATCCGCAGTCCAGCCTCCAACATGTTCCAATAGATTCGCTCGGCCCAGCGGCCCACCACCTTGCCGTCACTCACGGTGGCTCCTTGGGGTCCGCGACCGTCTCGTACCGAGGGTACCTTTCGATCGAGTCGCAACCAGTCACCCAGAATGAAAATCCCGTCGACCCGCTCACTTGCCAACCAAACAGGAAGGGGCCAGGCAAAGGGATTCTCAATCGCGACCCGAGCACCTTCCACGCGATCGCTGGCGACCAACCATTCGATCGGCAGTTTGATGTTGTTCCTGGGAGTGTCCGCTTCGTCGCTGTTCCCTTTGTCCATGCCGTAAAGGATCAGCCCATCAACGGCAAAGGGATCTTCACGAATCCAAACTGGTTCATGCAGGATTGGATCGGACGTGTCGCGGCCCGGGACCGGCTTGGCATCCACATGTCCCAAGGAGGCAGCCAAATGCAGGTCTTCAGCGGCCATGCGAAGAGGCATGCTCGCCGGGGACGGGGGGACCCCGCAATCACCACTGATCCAGCCCTTTTCCAACATGTGGATCATCCGCGGCAAATCGACATGGTGAGTATCAAGGCTCGTCCGCTCGAGAGTGAAGGTCCCGCTGATGATCCGATACTCCGGCCCACGAATCAGGCGGAACAGATAAGTGGCATCAGGTAGCGACAAGTCAAGGTTCCGGTCCAGGACGACACCGATCCCCGCGGGAACGGTCTTTCGCACCGGCATCGTTCGAGTCGGAGAGTCCGAGCGAAACAGTTCGAAACGGGAGATCGTCGGTTCTCCGCCCGCCTCTTCCCTTGCCGTCACAGTGAGAGAGCCGCCGTCTCCCCACGCAGAGAAACCACCCGGAACGAAGAACAGGACCAGCAGGAGACCGAGACATCGCATCAAGGGGCATTCAATTGGTGGAGGGAGATGGACTCCAGGACGTTCTATCGAAGACTGCCAGGAGACGTCAAAGCCAACCCCTTTCACTCATGACGGCCCCTTCGCCTCGCCCCTTGACCAATCCCAATTACGATAGACCTCCAACCATTTGAGCCCTTCGCTACAGGATGGACTTTTTAGTCTGTTGAGGCCCTGCCCCCGAACCCTTGCCCCCGTACGATGGACTTCCAAGTCCGTCGGCGCCACTGGATCTCGACGGACCTCCAAGTCCGTCGCGCGGTTGGATCTCGACGGACCTCCAAGTCCGTCGCGCGGCTGGATCTCGACGGACCTCCAAGTCCGTCGTCGCGCCACTGGATCTCGACGGACTTGGAAGTCCATCGTACGGGGGGCTTCCGCACTCTTGGCAATTGATGCACGTAGAAAATCGATCCGATCACGAAGAGCATGAGCCTACTCCGCCAGGATTGCGCGACGACGCCATGATGCTTTGGGCGCAGCTCATGGTCAAACATCGACGAACCTGCATGGTGGTGTCGGTGCTCCTGACTCTGCTCTCCGCTGCCTGCTTACCACGCCTGAATTTTGACATTCGCCCCAATTCAACCTTCCAAGCGGAGAACAAGGCGTCCCGAGACCTGGAGCGCCTGCACACCATCTTTGGCCCCGACGACAACGACATTGTGGTCATGCTCACGGGAGACACACTTCTGGAACCGAACTCGCTGGCAGCCATGCGGACGCTATGCGATCAGATTCGTGACATCCCGGAAGTGGAATCGGTTTCGAGCATTCTTAATCTGAACAAGCCCGGTCGGATCGTCCCCCTGGTCCCCCGCTATCTTACCGACTCCTTCGATTCGAACCGGCTACTGGTTGAGCTGCGGGAGCATCCCTTGGCTGCGAACCAGATGGTTTCCGACGACGGCAAGGTCATCTCGCTGGTTGCCCGCATGCGAGGTGATTCCTTGTCGGTTTCCTCACTCTCGGAGTGCATCGAACGGATCCAGGAACGTGTGGACCAGTTCGAGGCCACGACGTCGGCCCAGGTTCACTTGGCGGGGCATCCTGCGATTCGCGCCGACGTCCTGGTCACAATCCAGCGGGCGATGCTCGTTGGCTGCGTGGCGGCGATCGTGATCGCGTTTCTGGTCGCACTGTTACTCTTTCAACGACTGACGCCGGTCTTGGCCGCGGTCGCCGCGCCAGCGATTGGCTCCTGTTGGACCTTTGGATTGATCGCCTGGGCGGGGGAACCAGTGGGAGGCCTGCTCTCGGCGCTGCCCAACTTGGTGTTTGTGGTCGGTTTGACCGATGCCGTCCATTTGGTGTTGGAGTATCGACGTCAGTTGCGAATCGGCGGCACGCAACAGGATTCCGTCGTGAAGTCACTCATCCATGTTGGTCCCGCCTGCTTTCTGACGTCGCTGACGACGTTCATCGGATTTGGCTCCCTGGCACTTTCGAAGACGACAAGTGTCCAGGCCTTTGGGATCTGGGCGGCGATCGGGACGACGCTGGCGTTGTTCGCCGTTGTCTTCACCCTACCGGCCATCCTGCTGGCGACACCGGTCACTTGGATGACCGATCGACGAGCGAAACCGGATCGACTGTCGAGCTGGATCGGGAAGCTCGTGTCCCCCACGCTGCGGCATCCTGGGATCACGACCACGGTGGCGATCGGCCTTTCACTGGCGCTGCTCTATCCCGCGTTCAACCAGCGGCCGGATATTGTTTGGACCGAAGCGATTCCAGATAGTTCGTCGTCGGTGATTGCGATGCGCCAAGCGGATGAGAGCATCGGTGGTGCTTTGACCGCCTATGCAATGATCACCTGGCCAGAGGGGGAAACGTTCCCGAGTCGCCGCATTCTCAAGGCCGCCTCCGAGGCACAAAGCATCTTGAAGGAGGCACCGGAGTTTCATGGAGACTTCTCGATCCTGAACGTCCTTGCTGCGGCACCTGGACGCGGATTGCAGGACAAGACTCGCGTCCTCCAACAAAGGTCCCGATCATCCCTCGGGCAGATGCTCGACATCGATCATCGAGCCTTGCTTGTCAGTGCACGAGTGCCCAACGATGGCGCGTTCGCCTTGAACCAGCGTCTGCGGGACGTGGAGGGCAAGCTGGCACAGCTCGCTGAGGCTTCCCCTGGATTTGACTTCTCGATGACCGGGACGGTCGTTGCGGCATCGAAGAACATGAACGCAATCATCGTCGACCTCGCCCGCAGTCTGGCGATCGCTTCGGTGCTGATCTTTGTCGTGATCACCATCGCATTTCGCTCGCTCGCGATTGGCTGCCTGAGCATCGTTCCAAACGTGCTTCCCTTGCTGGTCATGGCAGCCGGTTTGAGCCTGATGGGACTTCCGCTGCAGATCACCGCTGCGGTCACCTTCTCATTGTGCCTGGGCCTGGCCGTTGACGATACCATTCACGTGCTAACTCGCTTTCGTTCCATCCAAGCGGGCGAGCCTGACACCTTGACGGCCATGGAGCGAACCTTGTCACAAGTCGGGCCAGCTCTGGTCGTCACGACCCTGATCTTGCTAGGCGGCTTCGCCGCGTTGATGGCAAGCCCGTTGCCAAGCATTCGACTCTTCTCGGTACTCAGCGGCGCGATTCTGGTTACCGCATTGATCGGCGACTTGATTCTCTTTCCAGCGATGCTCGTCTGGGGCACGCGCGTCTTCAAGCGGCTCTAACGAGCTTTTTCGTCGTGTCGCCCTTACCGTAGCCGAGTCTCTCCGAGACTCGAACCCATCAGCCTTGCAGAGGCTGAGCGACGTAGGCGAGTCTCTCCGAGACTCGAAAAAACCGTCGCAAAGCGACGCGTGTCCGCCCTGGAAATGCGGACCTACAAAAGCTGACCTGTGCTTTCACAGTCTCTCGTGGACCAGCACTGACGGCGATAGCGTTCAGTCCTACAGTCGACTCAGCAGCTCCGCTTTCTTGCTTGAAAACTCCTCGTCGGTGAGGATGCCTTTCTCTTTCAGTTCCCCGAGTCTTGCGATCGCATCGAGGATGCTGGAGTGCGAGTCTGCGCCGGTCGCAGCAGGCGTGGCGGTTGGCGATGTGGCGGTTGGCGATGTGGCGACGGGTGACGCCCCTGGGGGAACCGGATCGACTGCTTTGTCGACAGACAAGGGTTGACCGTTGCGGGACACGACGGGGAGAGTCCCGAGATTCACCGTGCCGTATTGGCTCGTGAAGACGATGGAACTTCCCATCCCCTGCTGTTGCGAAAAACCGCCGATCTGGTGGTCGAGTGTGTCATACACCCAAACATCGCCACCGGTTTCAACGGCGAGTCGTCGACCACCCGCGAAGTAGGCATATCGGACGTTGTTCTGCGAACCGGTCGAGTTGGGTGCTCCGAGTTCAGCGGGCCACCAGTTGTCACGTGGATCGGGCACGAACAGGCTCGACTGTCCCTGAGGGACGCCGCTCATTTGATTTTGCTGACCGCTGCCACTTTGACTCTGGGATTGAAAACTACCCGAACGGAACAGACCCGGCTGATTGCCGAGGATTCGAGAAATCTCATTGCACAGCGAATCAACCTGGTGTTTGAGTCCAGTATTGAACATATCGCCGAGCATCATCATGCCGCCCTGCATCCATTGGCCAGAACCACCGAATTCGGGGTGACTGAACTGTGCCATGCTGCCGTTTCCATTGAGCACGGCAAACATCATGTGCGTGATGGCATCGGGGCTGAACCCGTAACGTTGAGAAAGATCGTTGACGATTTGGTTTCCCTCGGGGGTGAGTTTCTGCATCAGTCGATTCGAAGTGAAGGCGTGAGTAGGTCTGTAAGGAAGTGATATTTAGGAAGGATAGCGACTTCCGTCCCCTTGCATCACCGAGGCAAGAAATTGGCCAGTGGATCCCAGCAGAACGATGGGCTCTCGCCATCGCCTGGGGCTCCGAAGCAGGGCCAGGGCTCCGAAGCAGGGCCAGGGCTCCGAAGCAGGGCCAGGGCTCCGCCGCAGGGCCAGCGTGGATCCCAGCATAGTCGCCCTCCCAGCCCGGTTTGACATTCGCCTCGGCACCACCCACCCGATTCACTGGATTGCGACCCCAGGAGGACGGCCGTCCCAGGACCCCAGGGGGACGGCCGTCCCAGGACTCGCAGGGGGACGGCCGTCCCAGCAGCTCTCCGTCAGCAGCAAGACCTGAGGCAGCGCTACCATTGCGATCGTGGGTCAAGCTCGCCGGATCGGTATCCAGGTCGATCTTGGAAAGGACTGCCCCGGCAAATCAGACTGGCAGCGAGCGGCTACACTGGTGATTGTGGGGAAGACGGATTCCCAAGCTTCCCTCATGTGACTTCGATTTCATTCCAAGTTGTCAGCAAGGCTTTCATGATTCTCTGCCATCCCAACCGGTTCATGGTACGGACAGTACTTTGCCTACCGCTTCTTTGCTTGGTCTCGGTCACCGTCTCCGCTGCGGAGAAGCCGAACATCCTTTACATCATGGCCGATGACATGGGGTTTTCCGATATCGGTTGCTACGGCAGTGAGATCAAGACGCCCAACCTGGATAAGCTTGCGGACGGTGGGATCCGCTTCACACAGTTCTACAACACGGCGCGCTGCTGCCCGACCCGAGCGAGCCTTCTGACGGGTCTCTATCCACATCAGGCTGGCGTTGGCCACATGATGGACGACCGAGGAGTTGATGGTTATCGCGGCGACCTCAATCGCCAGTGTGTGACGATCGCCGAAGTATTGAAGTCGGCAGACTACCGTACCTACATGTCGGGAAAATGGCATGTCACCAAGGTCGTCAAACCTCAATCGGACGCCGATAAACACAACTGGCCCCGGCAACGTGGCTTTGATCGCTTCTACGGCACGATCCACGGGGCCGGGAGCTTCTTCGACCCCAATACTTTGACACGCGACAACGAGTACATCTCGCCCTTTGCCGATCCGCAGTACACCACGGACCAGATGCGCAATGGACAGTTCTACTACACCGACGCCATTGCCGATCAGGCGGCACGGTTCATTCGGGAACATCACGACCAGGCCGATGATCAACCGTTCTTTTTGTACGTCGCCTTCACCGCCGCACACTGGCCGATGCATGCACTCGAGCAAGACATTGCCAAGTATGAAGGCAAGTATGACGAGGGCTACGACGCAATCCGCAATGCTCGTTACGATCGGATGGTGGAACTGGGTCTGATCGATCGATCCAACACGGTGAACTGGCCGATCGCCGATGAGTGGAAAGAGTCAGAGCATTGGGAATGGGACAAGCGGAACATGGAGGTTTATGCCGCGATGATCGATAGCATGGATCAGGGGATTGGCCGGATCGTTGAATCATTGAAAGAAACAGGTCAATACGAGAACACGCTGATCTGCTATTTCCAAGACAACGGTGGGTGTGCAGAAGGTTACGGGCGAGGCGGCGTTGGCGGTCCACGCGCAGAGAGTCCGAGTCTGCCTCCCCTTGGCGACGACTACCTGCAACCCGACATGACCCCCAAGCAATCGCGTGACGGTTATCCAATGCGGACCGGCAAAGGATCCATGGCTGGTCCGGCTGATACCGCCATCGGCTACGGGCGTGGTTGGGCGACCGTTTCCAATACGCCATTTCGTGAGTACAAGCACTGGGTTCACGAAGGCGGCATCTCCACGCCGCTGATCGCACACTGGCCTGACAAAATCATGCGTCAGGGAGAACTCGAGACGACGCCAGGGCACTTGGTCGATCTGATGGCGACCGCCGTCGACATCTCTGGAGCGACCTATCCTCAACAGTTCCACAACGGTCAAGCGATCAAGCCGATGGAAGGCAAGAGCCTCGTGCCCGCCTTCCTCGGTCAACCGATTGAACGCGAAGCGATCTACTGGGAACACGAGGGGAATCGCGCCGTGCGAGTCGGCGACTACAAGCTCGTCGCCAAGGGGGCCAAGGGCAAATGGGAACTCTACAACATCGCCCTCGACCGCAGCGAACAGAACGACTTGTGTATCGAGAAGCCGTTCATGACCAAGAAGCTCGCCGAACTTTGGGAAGCCTATGCTCAGCGAGCCGATGTCTTGCCGCTAAACCCACAAGTTGGGAAGAAGCCCAAAGCAAAGAAGGCCAAGAACTGATCCCAACCCGTAGGATGGACTTCCAAGTCCGTCGAAGTCTCCCAGTGCGACGGACTTCCAAGTCCGTCGAAGTCTCCCAGTACGACGGACTTCCAAGTCCGTCGAAGTCGCCCAGTACGATGGACTTCCAAGTCCGTCGAAGTCGCCCAGTACGATGGACTTCCAAGTCCGTCGAAGTCGCCCAGTACGATGGACTTCCAAGTCCGTCGAAGTCTCCCAGTGCGATGGACTTCCAAGTCCGTCGAAGTCGCCCAGTACGATGGACTTCCAAGTCCGTCGAAGTCTCCCAGTGCGATGGACTTCCAAGTCCGTCGAAGTCTCCCAGTACGACGGACTTCCAAGTCCGTCGAAGTCGCCAGTACGATGGACTTCCAAGTCCGTCGAAGTCGCCCAGTACGATGGACTTCCAAGTCCGTCGAAGTCGCCCAGTACGATGGACTTCCAAGTCCGTCGAAGTCTCCCAGTGCGATGGACTTCCAAGTCCGTCGAAGTCGCCCAGTGCGACGGACTTGGAAGTCCATCGTACGGGAATTCTCGTACGGGAATCATCGTGCGGGAATTCTCGTGCGGGGTTGTTGGGGCGGCCGAGCGTTCTACTCCTTGGCCGGCGGCGTGTCGGGCAATTCGCGGATGGACACGTTTCGGAATTCGACCGGATCGCTGTGACCGGCGAACCCAAAATAGCCGCGTCCGAGCTCCTTTCCGGGGTGAGCTTTCTCCGCCATGTACTCCTCCACTTCACTCAAGTCGGCGTCGAGGATCACGTTGCCGTTGAGCTCCACCTTGATCGTGCTGCCGTCAACCGTGACCTCCTGGAAATTCCATTCTCCCTGCTCGCGCAGATAACCACGTCGCGCGGCGACCATGCCATAAGCGCTGCCATGATATTGACGCGGATCGAGCTTTGCGTACTTGGGATGCTCGGAATCGAGCACCTGTAGCTCACACATCGCTGGTAGGCGGGATCACCTTCGCCGGGGGATCGAATCGCCAGTCCGTTGTTCCCACCAGGCGGAAGTCGGAACTCAACCCGTGCAATGAAGTTGCCATATTCCTTCTCGGTCAGCAGCATTCCCCCTTTTCCTTCCTTGCAACGAATCGCGCCATCGACGACGTCATAGTTTTCCACGCTCCCTTGCCAACCCGCCAGGTCCCGCCGTTGAAGAGCGGGTAGAAGGCTTGACCTTCATGTTGTTGAAGCGACTCGTTCGCCTCCTCAGGCGTCAATTCTTTAAGCCAGATGTTTCGCCAGCGAATTTCACCACCGTGGGTTTGCAATTCGATGGGACCGGATCGCATCAGCGGTGAGGATCGATCCCAGAAGTTTTCCATGATGGCGGAATTGACGACGAGCTTGTCATTGAGGTAGACAGTGGTCCTGCGCACCGACTTGGCGGATGTGGAACTTGTTCCACTCTCCCAACCGACGATCGGCAAGCAACAAAGGGATCTTTGCCAGCCGCCCCCGGGCTGTTGTTCCACAGCCCGCCGCTTCCCAGATTGGCACCGAGCTTGAATTTGTCGGTTTGCGTGAAGTCCCAGATCTGCACCTGTGGCGTCGCCTTGAGATAGATGCCACTGTCTGCCAGAGGAACGGTTCGATACTCGAGCATCAATTCATAGTCGGTGAACTCATCGTTGGTCACGAGATACGCGCCATGCCCATCGTTCACAAGTTCTCCGTTTTCGATGGTCCAGTGCTGTTTGGCGTCCGCCATCCACTGAGCTAGTTTGTCGTTGCGCTCCGATGGCTCCATGGCCGCCAGTTCGATGGGACTGAAATGTGGGCGGCCATGCCAGCCTTCGAGCGATTCGCTATCGAAGAGTGCTCGAAAACCGGCGGGCGGATCGTCGGCTTGAGCACCTGGCGGCGTCATGACCAACAAACCGATTAGCAAAGCGTACAACAACGTCGAAAGTGGGAGCTTGTTCATGATCAAACCAGAGAGGTTACGGTGGGTCAAATTCGGCGAAACGTCTCATCGCAATCCCGTCAACAATCCGGTCAACAATCCAATCGACGAAGCGGTCGATCGGGACCGGCAACTGGGACCTGCAACTGGGCCGTTCCAAGGCAAAAATTGTACTTCAAATGAGGGCCTGCCGAGGGCCAACTTTCGACGGCGGTAGCCACCTCTGGATTCGCCAGAAAAACGCCAAAAAAGCCCGCCCCGCCGGTGCGAATAGCATTGACTCCCCCGCGTCACTCTGTCACTCTTTTTGGTAGTTTTGTTCCACCGCTTTCACCACAACCATCGGACTGGACCGTTTTCTTTCCGTTAGGTTGGTGAATGATTGAAACGAGTCGTTTCATAGGTGGTGATGATTTAGGGTTAGTTTTGTGACGAACATTTATGTAGGGAACCTCGCGTTCAACG
Source organism: Pirellulaceae bacterium (assembly GCA_963767665.1). Lineage (GTDB taxonomy): Bacteria > Planctomycetota > Planctomycetia > Pirellulales > Pirellulaceae > Rubripirellula. The sequence continues at coordinate 358,080 of CAVYFC010000019.1, read as the reverse complement.
CCACCGACGACGACATTCGTTCCGCTTTTGAGCAGTACGGAGAAGTCACGTCAGTCAACATCATCATGGATCGGGAGACCGGTCGATCCAGGGGTTTCGCATTTGTCGAAATGGCCGACGGCGAGCACGCAAAGGAAGCCATCGAGAATCTTGACGGCGCTGCCATCAGCGGCCGCAATGTGAAAGTAAACGAAGCTCGGCCTCGTCCGCCTCGTTCGGGCGGCGGCGGAGGCGGCGGCGGTAGTCGCTATGGTGGCGGCGGCGGCGGTGGTGGTCGCGGAGGAGACCGCGGCGATTACGGTGGTGGTCGCGGAGGAGACCGAGGCGATTACGGTGGACGTCACTAAAGGGCGACTCCTTAACGACTCGCATTCATGACAAAAATCGTAAAGGGACAGGCTCAACGCCTGTCCCTTTTTTTTGTGGCGAGAGGCGAGTGTCGAGAACAAAACAAGCGCAAGCCTCTCGCTTCTCGCAACTCGCTTCTCAATAAAGACTTGGCGCTCCGACTTTGGTGTGGATCTGATTGCGGACTTCAGGCGAAATCCGCAGGGCGTCGGCGAGCTCCGTCAGATACTTGGCCTCGCCAGAGGTATCCAGATCGATCGTGATCAAGGACAGCATGTAGACCTGCTGCTCCATGCCGAGCGGAACCGACTCGGCGAACTCATGCACATCCAGTGGGCGCGCAAACTCTTCGCGCAGAAATCGAATCGTCTCCGGCGATCGGTCGCTCAGTCGTCCCAGAATGCTCTGCTGTTCTGTCTGATCTATCTGTCCGTCTGACTTGGCGGCATTGACCATCGCTCGCACCAGCACCAGGGCTCGGTCACCCGATTCCGAACCGGAACTCGGCGCCGGCGTTTTCGGCTGATTCGCCGGATAACGGCTGGAGGGATGACTGCTCGGGGGTGCTGATTGGCTTGCCCGGCCACCGGACTGACGATCGTTGGCAACGTTGAGCATGTCCTTCAAGCTCTTTCGACTGTTTCGCTCGATTTGCTCCGCCGTGGGAATCGACGATCGTTTTGAACCGGGCTGCGCGCCCGAGTCCGAAGATGTCCTTGAGGATGTCGCCCCCTTTGCTTCCGGACTGACTTGTCTTTTGTCCCAACATGCCACCAAGAATGTCGATCATGTCCATTGCAACGTAACTCCGCAGATCTTAGTAAAGAGAGAATGAGTGATGTGAATAAGTTTAGGCGTGATCCTTCGCATAGCTTCGTGACATCCTTTTCCAACTCGTTCCAAGCGATGGGAAAGGATTGCCGAAGCCGCATCCAAATCGGCCGATTGCTCGGGCGCGACGCGCGTGAAAACGTAAAGCTTGATCTTCGGTTCCGTGCCGCTGGGCCGAACCGCGACGTAGTTGCCTTCTTCGGCCAGGTCCAAGATTACCAGATCGCCCGTGGGTCCGCTCAGGGGTCGCGATTGCCCGGTGGTCGTATCGGTGCTCGTCCCTGCCGGCATAATCTCGCAGCCCCATGACGTCGATCCCGGCCAGCTCTGCGGGGGCGATTCTCGGAAGCTCTTCATCAAACGCTGCATGGCCGCCATCCCTTCGCTTCCCTCCATCACCAGATTGATCAGCGTCTCACGATGGTAGCCATGGCTGGCGATAGAGGTCGCAAAGGAAATCGTGCATCGATACCTTCTTGCTCTTCAGCTCGGCCGCCAGTTCGCACATCAGCATCGAGGCGACGGCGCCATCCTTGTCACGGCAGTACTGGCCGACAAGGTAGCCGTGCGATTCCTCGGTGCCGAAAACAAATCGTCCGGTCCGTCACGATCCATCACCTCGGCGATGTACTTGAAACCAACCAGCAGGTTCCCTTCGCAGCGAACGCCGTAGCTCTCGGCAATCCGCCGGATCAACTCCGTGGTGACCAGCGTTTTGACGACGTAATGCTCGGCGGTCAGCGTTCCCTGCGGCGGCACGGCGGCTGAGCACGAATTCGGCCAACAGGCGACCAATCTCGTTCCCGTTGAACGTTCGCCAGGGACCGCTGGGATCCAAGCGTCATCGGGGCGGCACAGCCGATTCGATCGCAATCGGGATCGGTCGCCAGGATCAAGTCGAATCCGGACTGCCTTGGCGTATTCAATCGGCTTGTCGAAGACCGCCTTGTTCTCCGGATTGGAAACGTGTGCCGGGGACGTTGGGAAAGTCGCCGCTGGGCTCGCGATGCGGCTCATAGACTTCGACCTCGTTGAAACCATCTCGCTGCAGCAGCGGCACCACGCGGCGTCGCCAACGCCGTGCAGCGGCGAGTAGAGGACTCGAACGTCGCGCGGTCCGTCGAAGGCGCAGGCGGCGGCCTGGCTCGAAGTAGGCCTTGTCGACTTCCTCGGTCACCACTTCGATGCGTCCGTCGGCCAGCGCCTCGGCGAAGGGAACCGACTTGATCTCCTGGCAATTCATCACGCGTTCGATGATCGCCTTTGTCGTGCGGCGGCAGCACCTGAGCACCGCTGGACCAATAGACCTTGACCGCGTTGTCGCTCGGGCGGATTGTGGCTGGCCGTCACCATGATGCCACAATCACATTGCTTGTAGCGCACGGCAAAGGACAGTTGGGGCGTCGCCCGATAGTCATCGAGCAAATAGACCTTGAATCCGGCCGCCACCATGATCCCCGCGCACAGCTCGGTGAAGTGACGTGACTTGTGCCGCGTGTCATAGGCGATCGCACAAGACAGATCGCTTTGTCGCCCGCGGAGTACTCGACCACGTAGTCGGCCAGTCCCTGGCGCTTTCGCCGATCGTGCGATCGTTGATCGCGTTGGAGCCGATCGGGTACATCCGCCCGCGGCGTCCGCCGGTGCCGAAGGGAATGATCGTCCAGAACGCGTCATCGAGGGCCTGCCACTTTCCCGCCGTCGACGTGGTCGATCACTTCCTGGCGATAATCGCGGTAGCGATCTTCGGTCAACCAGACCCGAATGTTCTCTGCGGCCGATTGGCTCAGCGATCCCTCCTGGACCGCTTGCTCGACCGAGGAAAGCGGAGGCTTGAACCGATTCCGCAGATGCTCATGTCGACGATGCAGTGGTTGAGGGGAAGACGAGGTTGCGAACACGAATGACCAGAGGTGTCTCGTGGACGCCGTCTGACGACAGCTTGCATGGAAGGTGCGTGATCCTTGATGGCTGCCTACTCCACCAGATTCTATTTGTTTCACGATGACAAGATCGCAACGAGGCATCGAAGTCGAGAGAGCAGATGAGCGAGTTGATCATCAGTGTCAGCGGGCTGCGTGGCATTGTTGGCGAAACGTTGACGCCGGATGTGGCGTCGCGATTTGTCGCCGCTTTTGCGGGAAAACTGCCGCGCGGGACCGATCATTGTCGGTCGAGACGGACGCAGCAGCGGACCGATGCTGAGCCGCGCCATCATCGCGTCGCTGTCGGCATGCGGTCGCGACTGCGTCGATGTCGATGTCGCGGCGACGCCGACCATCGGCGTGCTGGTCCGCGAGCGAGGCGCCGCCGGTGCGGTGCAGATCTCCGCCAGCCACAATCCGCCTCCCTACAACGGAATCAAGCTTTTTGGAGCTTCGGGACGAGTGCTGGATGGGGCCACCGGAGCCCAAGTCCGCGATGCCTACCTTGCCGGTCGAGGCCGCCTGGGTGCCCTTTGACCAGATCGGCTTGGTCACCGAGGACGCCGATCCGCACGAGCCCCATCTGCAAGCGCGTCCTGGAGACCGTCGATCGAACTGGCGATTCGAGCCGCCTCGTATCGCGTCCTGATCGACAGCAATCACGGCGCCGGCAGCCTGCTTGGACTTGCGTCTGCTCGAAGCCTTGGGATGCCAAGTGGTTGCCGTTGGCGACGTCCCCGACGGCAACTTCGCGCATCCGCCGGAGCCGACCGCTGAGAATCTCAAGACGATCGCCGAACTGGTTCGCAAGGAAGGCTGTGCGGTCGGGTTCTGCCAGGACCCCGACGCCGATCGCTTGGCACTCGTCGATGCCGACGGACGATACATCGGCGAGGAATACACGCTCGCGCTGTGCGTGCAACGGGCGCTGTCGCAACGCGTCGACTCGTGGCACGATCGTGATCAACGGTGCGACCAGCGGAATGAGCGAACGATTGGCCGCCGAGGCCGGCGTGGAGGCCCTTCGCAGTGCCGTCGGCGAAGCCAATGTGGCCGACATGATGATCGCCAGCGGAGCGACCTATGGCGGCGAAGGAAACGGAGGCCCCATCGATCCTCGCGTTGGCTACGTCCGCGACAGCTTTGTCGGCATGGCCCAAGTCTTGGACTTGATGACCTCGAGCGGCAAATCGCTCGCGGAACTCGCCGACGCATTGCCGAAGCTGCACATTCACAAGACAACCGCCACCGTTTCGGCCGACCGGCTTCCCGCCCTGTTCGATGCGCTCGACGTCGCGACACGCCGACGCGACGCCGAACTGGGTGACGGCCTTCGATTGGCCTGGCAAGACAAGTGGCTGCTGGTTCGCGGCAGCAACACCGAACCGATCGTCCGGCTGATCGCCGAAGCTGAAAGTGAAGACGAAGCCAAGCAACTCTGCGAATCCGCAGCGGAGTTGATTTAGTTGGACAGCGCCATTCTCGTCGAGTTCTCCGAGTATCCCAACCCGAAGCATGAGCGCGGCGAATTCGGCGCAACCTGTTTCCTCGCTTCCGCTCTTTGAAGTTGCACTCCTTTCATAACCCGACGCGTCAGCGAGGAAATATCGAAATTGACATCGACTCGCTGACGCGTCGGGTTATGAAAATCCTCGTGCGGCAGCCAAAATCGCAACTTCAAGACTTACGCTGCAGGTTACGATTGGGCGCTAAGGTAGCGGTGTCCAGTTCGAACATTTTCAACAATAACGTAGCCGGCTGGAAAAGGGAGACTCTTCTTTCTTGATGCAGGACGCTTCGCTACCACAGTTCATGCGGCATCACCACGCGGTCGAAGACTGCAACTTCGTCGATTCGGCCTTCCCAGTTTGAGTCCCCGTCGCTGCGCCCCGCCACGAAACAAGTAGCGATTGACGGGCCGGAACGGAGCGCGACCTTGGCGTCCATTTCCGGCTCGCGACTTCCATTCAGAAAGACTCGCACACGCTCGGGCTTCGCAAACCAGGAGCACGCGATTCCAAGTCCATCGTTGCAAAGGGGTGTCACCGACGATCGGCTCTCCTAGGCCGCTTTGCATCACCAGGCACCCGGGACGAGTGGCGCTGCCGCCCAAGCCGAGGTGCTGGCCATTGCCACTGATTGCATGGGCATGGTCGCGCGAGAACATCCAACCGGTCTGCTCACGTGCGTCGATCGGCATGCCATTCCAAAACTGCAACGCGACCGTGTAGGTTTCACCCAAGTCTTCCAACCGGGACTCGCATGCGACCGCCGGCAAAATGAACGCAGCGATTCACTTCGTCGGACGTCGTGAATTCAGATTCTTGCGGTCCTTCCAGGTAGAAAGCAAACGCCGGGTTCGTAGACGCCGTCGCGATGTTTGGGCGATTGATCCATGGCAAGCGGCCCCTCCATCTCCGAGAAACGCCAGTAGGCAACCGGATTTGCATCAAGGATGTCACCGCCGGGCCGCTGGTCCAATCGATTGACCGTTCTCGCGCTTGGTTGCTTGCAAACCTGCTCCAACAGGCTCAGGTCTGGTGGCCACGATGCGAGGCTCCGCCGTGACCTCAAGCCCTGCCGAACGGGCCGCCCATGTGTTGTAGCCACCCAGATGATGCTGCTCGGGAGGCGGGATGTAGCCGTCGGCGCCGTTGGCCAACTCGATCACCATGGTGTGAGCGAGCGGACTCTGTTCCTTGAGCTTCAAGCCAGTCAGGGCGTATGTTTCGGTGGGCGTGGTGGCGATGGCAATTTCACCGATGCGAATCGCCTGCAGGACGACTTCCGTTTGCTGCATCTGGTCCAGCAAGACCTGCTCGCGGGCATAGACGTCGGTACGATCCTTGGGGATCCCATCCTCCATCGCGTCAACGATCTGCTGTGACCACTCGAGCAATTGCGGTTCGGCGTTCGATACTTCATCGGCAACACCGCCTGTGCCATCGCCAGGTCCGCGTCCTCGACATATTCGATCGACTCGTAGACCTTCGTGGCCACCGACAACAAACCCTGGGCGTAACCGTCGATCGTGGCTTCGTCTTTGCCGCCCCAAGTCATGTAGTCGCGGCGCCAAATGTCGCCGCTGCAACCGTGCGACATGATGCCAACCATTCCGCACCCAGGATGGCTCGCCTCGACGTGCTGCTGAAGCCCATCGCAAAACAGCCCAAAGTAATCGGCGCTGATCGGTTGGTCGCTGAAGTAATGCATGGAGAAGTTGGCCAGCGCCGCGATCGGCTCACCGTCCAAACCTTGAAACGCGATGATCGCCAAGCTCCGGGTCTTCCGGCCCCGATGGACCGGTGACAAGATCCAACTTGCTGGCCGCGTGCATGTTGGCGCGCACCGATGGATTGCCGAAAGGATCGATGTCCACTCGATCTGGTCGTCGCACCCAACGACGAAGCGCCGTGAACTCGGGGGCCGGCATCGAACCCCAGCCGACGCGAGCCGGCTTCATGCGCTGCTCCGCCGCGACCAGTGCCTCGGCGATCCTTTCTCGGATCAGGGGAACGTAATTGGGATCGGCCTCCGTTCCCAATGCGGCAAAGGCCGAAGGAGCCGTGTGCGTGTGGGTTGCCGAAATGAGAATTCGATCGGGCTTCAGCTTCGTACGCGACGCTGCCCGCTGCTTGGCATCGTCAATCAGAACACGTGGCAACATGCAGCTGTCCACGACGACGATTCCGATTCGCTCCATGGCCATCACTGAGCACGATCGCTCGCGCGTTGACCCGAGTCTTGACCGAATCGGCGGTCCGCGACAACATCCCGCCGTTGATCAACACGGGCAACTGGTCCGGCGTGACGTCCACCACCGCGGCTCCCACAAGTAACTCGGCGTTGGCTTTCTCAGCCGAGGCCAACCAGACGGTGAGCGATCCCAGAAACATGAGGATCGATCGACAAGCAAGTGGTTTCATGACGGGGCAACCTGGCGGGAATCGTTGAAGCGGCTGCCCTTCCGCAAGGGCACAGAGCGAAGCCGATTGAAACCGCCCAATGTAGCCGAATCCGCCTCAGGAATCGTGTTTCAGACGGAAAGATGGGGGCCGGGCAAGATCCGACGAGGTCACTCGATCCACCAAGTGATAAAGGGCAGAGGGGGATGCCCAATCGGCGCGTTCGCCGACACCTCCTACAATCATCGGCCCGCTGAGGAAATCTGTTTCAACCCTGCTTCCCCTTGAATTCCGCATGTCCACGCGCCGCCGCGCCCGCGAAATCGTGCTGCAAATGCTGTACGAAGCGGACATCAACGACACACGCGACGCCGAATCGATGCGACGGTTCATTCGCTCGCGCATGCAGGGCCGACGTGCGCTGACCGATTTCGCGTGGAAGCTGCTTCAAGGGACGCTGGAAAACCGAGAAGCCATTGACCTACGCCTGGCGGAGCTCGCGACCAACTGGTCCCTATCACGAATGCCGGTGGTTGATCGAAACGTGCTTCGACTGGGCGCCTACGAAATCATGTTCGGGGACACTCCAGATCGAGTGGCGGTGAACGAAGCCATCCTCTTGGCCAAGCGTTATGGCGACACCAATAGCCAGAGATTCGTCAACGGAATTCTCGATCGTTTGATGAAACTCGAGGGACCCGCTGACCCTCCGCTGTCTGCGGACAAGTTGAGTTCGTGAATCGTTGTTGGCTGAACGATGCAGGGAAAAATGATGAAGAGCCATCAGGGAGGCCTGCCAACCATCGTTCTGCCAACCATCTTTCCCGTGCTTGATTTCGCTGCGATCAACCCGTGACCGCATCGAGTACCGCGATCAGGCGATCGACCTCCGCGGCGGTGTTGTAGTGACAGAGTCCGATGCGAACCATGCCATCGGGTTCGACGCCTAAGGACTCAGTCAGGGGCAGTGCGTAATAGTTACCGTGCCACACAAAGATTCCTTCCTCCGCCAATCGCTCGGCAAGCTGCTTGGAAGCCAGAGCTTGGTGCGTGATCGAAACGGTGGGCAATCGCTGGTCAAGTCTCTGCGGATCGCTGATGCCCCAGACCTTCAGGGCGGCGTTGCGCTGCAGCCCTGAGAGCAGCCGGACCAACAACCGACTTTCATAGTCGCGAATCTGAGCGAAGGCAGCCACGAGGGCGGAGCGTCGGGAGGCGGGCTGGCCTGTCGGGTCACGACCAAGCTGGGCAAGGTAATCGATCGCCGCCAGCGTCCCGGCAATCCCTTCGTGGTTTTGTGTCCCCGTCATCCAGCGGCCAGGAAGATCGTTCGGCGCCGGCCTCAGCTTGTAGGGCCGAATGGACTCCAACAACTCCCGACGACCGTACATCATCCCGACGTGTGGGCCGAAGAACTTGTAGGCGCTGCAAATCAGGAAGTCGCACCCCCAATCGTGCACGTCGATCAGCGCATGGGGCGCGTAGTGAACCGCGTCGAGAAACGACAGCGCGCCGGCATCGCGTGCCCACTGGCAAATCTGCTTCACGGGGTTGATCGTTCCCACGGCGTTGGAGGCGCAGCCCACGGCAACCAGTTTCGTTCGCTCGTTGATCTTCTCGGCGTATTGTTCAAGTCGGAGCGTGCAGTCACTTGAATCGACATCGACAAAACGGACGGTGACTCCGCGATCCTCCGCGGCCAGGATCCAAGGAGAAAAGTTTGCATCGTGTTCCAGTCGGCTCAAAACGATTTCATCGCCTGGGCTCCAATCTCGAGCAAGTGCACGAGACAAGGCGAAAGTCAGTGTCGTCATGTTGCCGCCAAAGGAGACCGTGCCCGAATCGGGGGCTCCCAACAAATCGGCGGCCGCCTGATGTGCCTCCTCCAGCAGCCGATCACTCTCGATGCTGGTCGCAAACACACCGGCGTGGTTGGCATTGTGGTTGACCAGATAGTCGCGAATGGCGTCGATCACGGCCTGTGGGACTTGGGTGCCAGCTGGACCATCGAAAAAGACAGCGGACTTCCCATTCACCTGCTTGCTGAAGGCTGGAAACTGCAGGCGAAGTGACTCGACGACCGCTTCGGTCAAAACCATTGGAATCCTCTGAATCTCTGAATTTTCTCTCAAGATTTCGGCTCGAGGCGAATTGCCCTTGCTCCGGATCGGCGTCACGTCCTACTTTCCCCGCTAACGCGCAACCATGGTTGCGCCAGCATTCTAAGGACATTCTCCATGGCCGCATCGCCGCTTCCCAAAACTGCCACCAGGATCATCGCCCTGGCGATGCTGTGCGCAGTCGGAGGCTGCAGCCAGAATCCCTACTATGCAGCTCCTGGCGCGGCGGCCTGGCAAGTTCCCCCCGCTACGGTGGCGGTCAGCCCAAGCGAGGCGCAGATCTCGGAATTGAGTCGCCGGGTCCAGTTGCTTGGACGACAACAACCGCCAACTCCACACCCAATTGGCCCAGAGCGAACAGAAGAACCAAGTCTACAAAGACGAATCGGAGCTGCTGCGACACCAGTTGGCCGATGTCTCCCAGCAACTCGAGACCGACACGGCTCGCGGCGAGTGCCGCGGAAACGCGGGTCCGCGGGATGCAGGCGTCGGCTCAACTTCGTGGCGGGGCGACGATCACCCCCAACACCGGACTATCGCTGCAGGCCTCGCAGTTGAACTTGAGCGGGGTCGCCGTGGAACAAGATGGCGAGGTGATTCGGATCGTCGTCCCTTCGGACCAATTGTTTCAGCCCGGTACGGCTCAAATTCAGCCCCAGGCGGTGCGGACGATGGATCCGATTGCTGCCCAGATCCTGGCTGTGTTTCCCCGACAACGGATCGGCATCGAGGCCTACACCGACAACACGCCGTTGTACGGGGGAACGGTTGCGACCAGCCATCAGCTCACGGCGTCGCAAGCCACAGCGGTGCTTGACTTGATGACGCGACGATCTGGCCTGCCGCCCCAGCAGCTGTTCACGGTCGCTCAAGGCAACAACCATCCGCGCCAGAGCAATGACACGCCGACAGGTCGAGCTGCCAATCGGCGGATCGAGATTGTCATCTACCCTGACACGTACTAGCGGGTTAACAGCGGTTAGACCCGAGTCTCTCTCGAGTCTCTCCGAGACTCGGGCGAATACCGCAGCCAAGCTCGTCGAATGTGCCGACCTTGGAAACCACGGACCTACGTTAGTTTCCTGCCTGTCACTGACAAATGATCGGATCGAGCTCATGGCGAAAGCTTCTGACATTGTTTGGCACGAGCACACGGTCGGTCGTGAGGACCGCGAGAAAAGACTCGGGCAACGGGGTGCAGTGGTCTGGTTCACCGGTTTGAGCGGCTGTGGCAAGAGCACGGTCGCCAACGAACTGGATCGCCAGCTGCAACGAGCTTGGCAAGTCAACGATGCTGCTGGACGGGGACAATATCCGACACGGTCTGTGTGCTCCCCCCGTGAAACTAGCCGAGGAACACTCGGCGGAATTTGCGGAGCGATTTGGACTGGGTTTTGGCGAAATGGACCGCGAGGAGAACATTCGTCGGATCGGTTCGGTCGCCGCGCTGATGGCCTCGGCCGGGCTGATCACGCTGACGGCCTTCGTCAGCCCTTACCGCCACGACCGCGACCGGGTTCGCAGCGATGGTCGAGAGGTCGGGTCGTGTGGGGGATTTCATCGAAGTCTTCGTCGACACCCCGCTGGAGATTTGTGAGTCGCGTGATCCCAAGGGTCTGTACAAGAAGGCGCGGGCGGGCGAGATCAAGAATTTCACCGGAATCAGTGACCCCTACGAGGCCCCGACCGCTCCAGAGTTGCGTCTCGACGGAAGCCAAGACCGAACCGCAGCCGAGCTCGCCAGCGACGTCCTGGAACACCTGAAGGGAAAAGGGATTCTGGGCTGAGGAGTCCGGATCGCCCCGTCCCACTCTCCCTCCGGCAGAGACGAGCCACGGCCAGGAGCGGGCCAATCCGGTCGGTAGCTGTTCCTACGTGGCAAACGCGAATGACCCTCCCCGGCCCTTCGAACGTCCGGCGAGGTTTTTTATGCAGCTTGGAACCGTCGCCATTGGCAGCGCGGCAAATGCCTCCGGCGACTTGTTTTTCGCCCGCTGCCACGTTTTTTGATTTGGCGTTGCGTAAAGAATCGACGGCGGTAAACTACCGCACTGAAATGTGAGTAAGAGAACGACGTAACACCACTAAAAACGAATGACGATCTCGAAAGAGCGAAAGACCGAGGTTATCGGCGAACATCAGAAGTCTGGAGCCGATACCGGCTCGCCCGAGGTGCAAATTGCCATCTTGACCGAGCGGATCAACGGGCTGACCGAACACATGCGGACGCATCGCAAGGACTATGCTTCACGACGTGGCCTGCTTGGACTGGTTAGCCGTCGCCGACGTTTGCTTGATTACGTACGGGGCGAAGACCCCCAACGTTATCTCGACATCATCGGAAAACTGGGCATTCGTAAGTAGCCCTTCCGAGCCGCAGTCATGCGAAGATGGCAAAGCCCACTCGCCTGGTGGCAAGGCGGCTCGGCTTCTAGCTCTCAACGCAAGAACGTGGTTGGATGGGACAATGCCGCACTGAAAGGTGGTTCGGCTTGTTAATGTTCGCCAATCCCTTGTTGGTTGAATCTTCAAAATGCTGCGCGCGCTGCTTTGCGTGTGACAGTTCTATTCCTCACATGCTCTGGCTTACCGAAGGTCAGGACCTTCTGGAGGGCGTCGTGCGAATGCGTCGACCGCCCAATCTCTTGTCCGCCAGAGAATCTTTGTTGTTGTCTTTTGTAGGTTGAAGGAAGTTAGAAGTGACAGAAAAACGAATTCGCGTGGAAAAGCAGATCGGTCGGCAGACGTTGTCGTTCGAAACGGGCCAGCTCGCCAAGCAAGCGGCCGGTAGTGTGCTCGTTCAGTATGGCGAGACCGTCGTGCTGGTCGCCACCGCATCGAGTGACCCACGCCCGGGTCTCGACTTTTTCCCGCTGACATGCGATTACCGCGAGCGGCTCGCAGCGGCCGGCAAATTCCCAGGCGGATTTCTCAAACGTGAAGGCCGTCCCAGCACCAAGGAAACATTGAGCTCACGCTTGATGGACCGCCCCATCCGACCCGCTGTGGCCCAACGGCTTCAAGGACGAGGTACAGGTGCAAGCGTTCGTGATGGCGAGCGACATGCAGAATGATGGCGACGTCTTGGCCATGAACGGCGGCGGGCTCGCCCTGCACATCAGCGAACTCCCCTTCCAGGGCCCCGTCGCCAGCGTCCGCGTTGGCAAGGTGGACGGCGAACTGATCGCCTTCCCAACGCACGACGATCTGGAGGAAAGCGAACTCGATATGATCGTCAGCGGTTCGCGCGATCAAGTTGCGATGATCGAGGGCTTCGCCCAAGAGATGCCCGAAGACGAAATGATGGAAGCGATTCAGTTCGCGCATCGCACCATCCGTGAAGTGATCGACCTGCATGGACGAGCTCTATCAAAAGGTCAATCCAACCAAGAAAGAATTCGTTCCGCCAGAGGATGATGGGCTGTTCCAGCGTTTGAACGACGCCTATTACGACGATTTCAAGGCAGCCTCTCAGACGCCGGGCAAGCAGGATCGCGCCGATGCGGTTCGCAGCTTGAAGGAACGAGCGATGGCCGACGTCATTCCCGACCCAAATGCGGACGGCGCCGTGTGCCCCAAACGTTTCGGTTCGGTATGGCACGACCTGGAAGAAAAGGTCGTTCGCGACTTGATCTCCGCCGGTACTCGACCCGACGGCCGCGACAACTCCAGCCTGCGTTCCATCTACTGCGAAACCGACCTGCTGCCTCGCGTTCACGGTTCGGCCCTGTTTCAGCGGGGTGAGACGCAAGCGATGGTGACGGTCGCCTTGGGCACAGCCCGTGATGAGCAGCGCGTCGACGGATTGATGGAAGAGTACAGCAAGAAATTCATGCTGGACTACAACTTCCCCTCGTTCTCGGTTGGTGAGTGCCGTCCGATTCGTGGACCGGGACGCCGCGAGATTGGTCATGGTTGCTTGGCCGAACGAAGCGTGGCTCCCGTCCTGCCGGCCGCCGAGGAGTTCCCCTACACGATTCGCGTGATCAGCGACATCCTCGAGTCCAACGGCAGCAGCTCGATGGCTTCGGTCTGTGGTGCGACGCTGGCCCTGATGGCTTCCGGTGTTCCGATCAGCAATCCGGTCGCCGGCATCTCGATCGGCTTGGTTCGAAAGATCACCCGACGACTGGGTCCTGCTAACCGACATCATCGGCAACGAAGATCACTTCGGTGACATGGACTTCAAGATCGCGGGAACGCAAAACGGGATCACCGGGATCCAGCTCGACCTGAAAGTCACCGGGATCAACGAAGACATCATCCGGGCGACGCTGAAGCAGTCGCGTGAAGCCCGAATCGAAATCTTGCGTAAGATGCTGACCACGATCTCACGTCCTCGACGCGAGATTTCAGCGACGGCACCACGTCTGCTTCGTACCAAGATCTCGCCCGATAAGATCGGTGCGTTGATCGGACCGGGCGGCAAGAACATTCGTGGCATCCAGGAATCGACCGGCGCGGTGATCGAGGTCGATGATGACGGAACCGTGTTGATCGCCAGCACGCAGCAAGGAAGCCGCGAGAGACAGCCCTGCGTGCAGTCGAAGCCTGTACCGCCACCGTCCAGATCGGCAAGATCTACGACGGGACGGTTAGCAGCATCAAGGAATTCGGTGCCTTCGTCGAAATCCTTCCAGGCCGCGACGGTCTCTGTCACATCAGCGAACTGAGCAGCGGCTACATCAGCAGCATCGACACGGTGGTCAATGTCGGTGATCCGATGAAGGTCCTGGTCATCGATGTCGACGAGCATGATCGAGTCAAGTTGAGCCGCCGACGAGCCCTGGAGGAACTTGGCCTCGAGGACGAAATGGCAGCCGCCGTTGAAGGTGGTGGCGAGGGTGGCGAACGAGGCGGAGACCGAGAACGCGGGGGTGATCGCGATGACGATCGGCCGCGACGCCGACGTGGCGGTGGCGGTGGCGGCTCAGGCCGCGGCCGGGGCGGCAACGGCGGAAGCGGTGGTGGCGGCGGCGGACGCCCGCAACGCAGCGGCAGCGGCGGCTACCGCGACTAAGACCGCCTGAGCGGGCACAGCCGCGAAAGGACAGACAATCGAGAGCCGGCGTGAAATCTTCATGCCGGCTCTTTTTGTGTCGAAACTGCGTACCGTTACTGCGGCGAGGCTGGAACAGGAGAGGGTGACTTCCATCGTAACCCGAGGGGTGAGTTTTGAAGTTGCGCTTTTGGCTGCCGCACGAGGATTTTCATAACCCGACGCGTCAGCGAGTCGATGTCAATATCGATATTTCCTCGCTCACGCGTCGGGTTAGGAAAGCAGCGCAACTTCAAGGAGCGTGAGCGGGACTTTGAACGTAACTCATTGCCTCGCTGACGCGTCGGGTTACCTTTGGCCCCCACGTTGGCGCTGTCCAGCGAATGCGCCAATGATGAGTCCCCCCATCCTCTGTCCAAGATTGGGCCAACGTCCGTCCAGCGAGTGAATAAGATAGGATGCAGGAAGGCCCCCCACCCATTCGCATTCGGCTTGCCCCATGTGGCGGTCAGCTGGGGCCGCACCACCTTCGCAGCACGCAAACCACGAATTGGCTCAGGGTTGAAAAGTTGAATAGCTTCAAAACACAATGGCTTGGTCTCACCGGAATCCTCTTGGTGGCAACGATGACCACCCTGGCCATGGCACAGGTCGGCGAGAGCGATTCGCGTTCCAACGGAACAAGTTCCAACGGAACAAGTTCCAACGGAACGGGGATCGTCAAGGATGAGATCCCAGCGGCGGCACTCAAGACCGAAGAGGGCCGGAAGATGGCCGAACGTCTCGGCTTCCTCCGCCGTTCCCAGGCCTCCATGGGCCCGAAGCACCCGGCCTTTCCAGGGATCAAGGCAGAGATCGAAACGATTCGTGATCGCCTCGGGATCAACGGTTCCGGTTCGGGCGGGGCGTTGGCTCCGTCGGGGCAAACGCTCAACTCAATGAGCGACGACGAGCTGAGGCAGTTGATCCGTCGCATGGCCTTGAGAATCGAGTCGCTCGAGCAGCGCCTCTACGCGCTCGAACGACGACTGGAAGTGTTTTAGAGTTGGAAAAGGGGTCAGGTACCAAGAGCCGCAAGCGACCCGGAGTCTCTTTTGCCCGGAGCCTCTTGCGTAGGGCAATGTCTCGGAGACCGTCATTCTGATCGCAAGCCAGGACTTGTCCTGCTGTCGGTCCGCATTTCCAAGCCGGGCATTCGCAGCTTTGCTGCGTTTCATGCGAGTCTCGGAGAGACTCGCCTACAAAAAAGCCCACTTGGAAAACGCTCTAATTCTCCCAAAAGTCCAAGACCCGTACCTTCTCGAGCACTGGCATCAGAACTTCGACAAAGGCTTTGTGGTCGGGGTGGGGCAGGTAAGCATCGCGTCCCTCCTCGGAATCGAAGGTCACCATGAAGCAATGCGTGAATCCATCATCATGTTTCTCCGGACTGTTGTTGATGCCCCACTCGAACGCCTTGATCGAATCGATCTTCGAGGGCAATGCAGCAAAGGCTTCTTCGATCTTGCGAATGTCCTGTGGCGAGGCGTCGTCCTTGAACTGAAAGAACACAGCATGCTTGAGTTCTTTCTTGATCTCCTTCGACGGCGGGGTGCCCCAGTAGTCGATCACGAAGACATCCTTCATGTGCGGTCGCAACGCGTCGGCAAACTCGCCGGAGTGGGCCGGATGCGGCAAGTAGGCGGCGCGACCCGCTTCATCTTTGAAGGTCAGCAGAAAGCAGTGAGTGAAACCGTCGTCGAGACCTTCGGGGCTATTGTTCTTGCCATATTGAAGATCAATGATCTCGCTGATTTTTCCAGGAAGTGCAGCAAAGGCATCGACGACCCCCTGAATGTCTTCGGGAGTCGACTCATCCTTGAAACTGAAAAAGACGGCGTGTCGAAGCACTTTTCCCTCGTGTGTTGTACTGCTTGTTTTGGATTCGCTTGCGGCGACTGCAGTTCCCCCATCGGCAGCGGGCGGGTCCTCAGCGACGCCAATGGATACCAAAACCAACGTACCCATCAACAGGCTGGCAATGGGCCGCAGAGAACGACTGGAAAGAGACTGACGAAACTGGGGCCGTGAAGACATGGTGAAGGGTTCCAAAGGGAGGGAAGCCGAGCAGGAATGCGTCGAATTGGACCTCCATTTCAAACCTTCTCACTGCCTGATTCAAGTGGATCGCGCAGGATCGACAAGTTTTCCACACACTACACCTTCGCTATCCGGTCCGATTGGACTGGCAATTCGGGAAGCCCATGCGAAAACGGGTCGGGGCCGCTTCACGAAAGGTGCTGCCAGCGGTTAGCGTACTGGTTGTCACGCATCGAAGCCACAATCTCGCACGACGGATCCTCATGACACCTGACGATCATTACGAAGCCCCTTTCCAAACCGACGAGGCAGATTCGCAAGACAACGAGCTCGCCAGTCAAGAGGAACCCGTGTCGCTGGAAGATGCTTCGGAGCTCGACGCGGCACGCCAGGCCTGGGACGCACCCTCGAATGAATCGCAAACCGCCGACGACCCAGCCAGCTTGGGAGACGAGGCAACCAGCCTCCAAGACGATGCTGAGTGGGAAGACGATGCCGAGTTGATCGAACTGGCTCGCCCATTCGTGGGTCAGTGGAACCAGTTGATCAGCACCACGAATTGGGAGAAGGGACGGATCATCAGTCAGTGGCGCGAGGCGCTGATCGAGTCGGGAGCCGCCTCCCAACAGTACTCCGATGAAGCATGGGCTCGGCGTGTGGGTGGCGTGACCGCGCCGCACGTCGGTCGACTTCGGCGGGTTCATGATCGATTTGCGTCAACGTACGAAACCTACCAGGGGCTTTATTGGAGTCACTTCCTGGCCGCGCTCGACTGGGACGACGCACCTCTCTGGTTGGAAGGAGCCTCGCAAGAACAGTGGAGCGTCTCGCGAATGCGCGAGCAGCGCTGGGAAGCTCAAGGAGCAGCCGAATCTAATCGTCCACACCCCGGTGAAATCATCGTGGTCGATACGGACGAGGATGTCGTCATGCCGGCACAAGGGGGAGGCCGCACCAAGGAATACGGCGACGAACCGGGCGCATCGAGTGGCCCAGTTTATGACGATCCCGATTTCGGTGAAGAAGAGGAACTGATGTCACTGGGTGGGTCCGCCCCCGCGGCACCCACAGAAGGAAAGGGTTCGGAGCCGAACCCCAGCCCGGTACAACCTTTCGCGGGACTACCCGAATTGCCAGAGGATCTTTCCGACGCAATCGAGTCGCTCAAGCTTGCCGTGCTGCGTCACAAGACATCCGGATGGGCGGAAACCGATGCTGATACTGTCCAACGGTATCTCGATGCCATCTCCATCATGATGCGTTAGTCTCAAACAAAATGAAGTCGAACATGAAGCGATCGCGTTTGCCACGGTTGGTCATGCCGGCTTGTGTCATCTTGCTGATGACGTTCGCTGGCTGCTGGAACTCCGCTTCGGACAGTCCTGCGATCGACGCCGGAACGAGCGAGCTCAACGCCGGCAAGACAACCGAGGCGACCGTCTCTGGACCGGTCACCTTTCAAATCAACGATGGCGACAAGGTCGTCACCTTTGACATCGAAAATGTGAGCGATGGCGCCACGCTGGAATCGGTGATGCGGCGAATCGATCGGATCCCCGTGTCCATTCGTGGCTCCGGGGTGACGGCCTTCGTCGACCAGATTGGCGATCTGGGTACGAACAGCAGCGAGGGATGGACCTATCTGGTCGACGGTGAATTCGCAACTCGCGGGATAGGGGAAACCACGCTGTCTCCTCCGACCACCGTCGAGTGGACGTTCGGCTCCATGCCACAGCAATGATTAACGCGTCAGCGATGATCAACGCGTCAGCAATGATTAACGGGCAATGAGTCGAACGTAGGCCCTCGTCAACTCTCCAATTCTTCTGCTTCGATGCGTTGTGATGTCAACACGACCGCCGAACGTGGCTGCACGCGATACGCCTCACCACGCACCGGCGTTCCATCCAGACTGATGTCGTGTGGCGAGCACAGATCGGTATCGATGATTCGATGCCAAGGCTCGAAATCTGCGGGAACCGGCGGAATCGCGAACTCGATCGCATCCCAATACGCGTTGAATATCAGGTGATACCATTTCTTGGGTGATTCAATCGAAAAGGAAACGCTGCGCGACTCGTCGCCCCAATCGGGTCGGTCCAGCTCCTTACCATGCCATTGAACTCGAGAGCGAGCGATCACTTCGGTGAGGGTGAGGCTTGGGTTTTCTCGCTCCGGCAACCGGCGCCGATAATCTGTCAGCAACTTGACGAAGCGGTGCAAGTCGGCGTGCTTGTCCAACAGAGTCCAATCGAACCAGCTGATTTCGTTGTCCTGGCAATAGGCATTGTTGTTGCCGCGCTGAGTCCGTCTGACCTCATCCCCCATCACGAGCATCGGAACGCCGAGGGCGAGCACGTTGATCGTGAACAGGTTCTTGATCTGCTTGAGCCGCAGCGACTCGATTTCAGGATCGTCCGAAGGTCCTTCGACGCCACAATTCCAGCTCAGATTCTCATTGTGGCCATCGCGGTTTCCCTCTCGGTTCGCCTCGTTGTGCTTCTCGTTGTAAGACACCAAGTCGTTCATCGTGAATCCGTCATGTGATGTCACGAAATTGATGCTCTGTTCGGGCTCGCGATTGCGGTGAGCGTAAATATCGGGGCTGGCCAAGAACCGTTTGGCGAACGTACCCGCGTGCCCCGAGTCCCCTTTGACGAATGACCGCACGTCATCACGAAATCGTCCATTCCATTCCTTCCAGTGGTCGCCAAAGAAGCTTCCGACTTGGTACAAACCGGCCGCATCCCACGCTTCGGCGATCAACTTGGTACCGCTGAGTACCGGGTCGGTTTCGATGTCCCAAAGAATCGGCGGGCTTGCTTGTGGATGTCCTTGCGTATCTCTTGACAACACCGAGGCGAGATCGAAACGAAATCCGTCGACGTGCATCTCCTCGACCCAGTAGCGCAGACTGCTCAGGATCATCCGTCGCACCACCGCATGATTCCCGTTGAGAGTATTGCCGCAGCCACTAAAATTGGCGTAGCGACTGCGATCATGCCCGACGACGGGATCAGGCTCCAGAATGTAATACGCCGCGTTCTCCAATCCCTTGAAGCAGAAAGTCGGTCCATTCTCGTTGCCCTCCGCCGTGTGGTTGTAAACAACGTCGAGAAGGACTTCGATGTCGGCTTGATGCAGGGCCTTGACCATGTCACGAAATTCATCAAGCACCGCCAGCGGGCAATCGGTCGACCCATAACTGAAGTGCGGAGAGAAAAACGAAACAGGATTGTACCCCCAGTAATTGCTCAGCCCGGGCGGTGCCTCCTGTGGATCGAATTGAAAGATCGGTAACAACTCGACGGCGGTGATGCCGAGATTCTTGAGGTACGGAATCTTCTCGATCACGCCCGAGTAGGTCCCACGTGCCCCGTCGCTCACACCCGAGCTCTCATGTTGCGTGAAGCCACGCACATGCATTTCATAGATGATTGTCTTGTTGAAAGGACGGTAAAGTGGTGTGTCCCCTTCCCAGTCATACTGGCTCAGATCGGTGACGACACTCTTCATCGCATACCGACAATTGTCCCCGGGACGCGCCCCGGCTTCACGATCGAAACGCTTGGGGACGGCCACCGCACGACCATAGGGATCGAGCAAAACCTTGGTCGCATCGAATCGCAGGCCATGTTCGGGCACGTACGGCCCTTCCGCACGGAACGCGTACACCTGTCCTGCCTTGAGCCCATCGACCAAGACATGCCAGTAATGAAAGGTGCGGTGAACACGCGGATCGAGCCGTATCACACGCGATGGCTGGGATTGATCGACGTCATCAAACAGCAGCAGCTCCATGCAAGTGCAACTCTTGGAATGCACACTAAAATTCACGCCATCCGGCGTGATCGAAGCCCCCAGTGGGTAAGGCGTTCCACTCGTGATCTTGGACATGATTCGTGCTGCATCTCGATGAAGGCGATTGAAGACGTCATAGTATCTGCGTCATGTTATCACAGTTCAGGCGATTCCATTTCACAAGCCCGCGGCATCGGCATGTGTCAAAAAGGCGGGTCAGAATCGAGCCAAGCTTCAACGAATGAGCGCCATGTATTTGATTGCGACAGACGAAGCTGGATACGGCCCAAAACTCGGCCCACTCATCATCGTCGCCACCGCCTGGAAACTGCCGGGCGAGTCGTTGAACCGATCGGAACTCGCAGCGTTGTTCTCCGGACTTTCCTCTCCGGCCGAGTATGGCGAACGGACGGTGACCATCGACGATTCCAAGCGAGTCTTCCGGCAGGGCGACGGACTTCAATCACTCCACACAGTCGTCAGCGCGGGATTGAATTGGTGTGGCGCACCGCAGCGATCGTTTCCTGAAATCCTGAGCTATCTCTGCCCCGACGACCTCTCGGCGATTGGCCACACTCCTTGGCTAGCCCCAGCCGCGCCGATTTCAATGATTGGCTCGACAGCAACAAAGGCCTTGGTCGAGCATTGGGCGCGCCCCGGCATCGAATTGGTCGATGTCAAGGCGCGGGTGATTCCGGCACGCGATTTCAACGTTGCTTGCACCGATGGATTCAATAAGGCCGATCTGCTCTCCGGTTCGACGCTCGGCCTCGTTCGAGATCTGGTGGATGCCCTTCCCGCGATGTCGCCGCAAGGATCCGTCTACTGCGACCGACATGGTGGACGGCGGTACTACGCCGCGCCTCTTCAGCATCAGTTTCCCGATTGGCTGCTAAGCGTCGTGGGGGAATCGAAAGAAGAAAGCAAGTACAGCCTGAACCTGCAGGGCACAAGATTGGACTTTCATTTCACCGTAAAGGGTGATCGCTTCACACCGGTGGCCTTCTCGTCGCTCGTCGCCAAGTACTTGCGGGAACGATTCATGGAATCCCTCAATGCCTACTTCGCATGCCGGTTCGATGGCGAACAAACGCTCACACCCACTGCGGGCTACCCCGTCGACGCAGATCGATTCCTACATCAGATCGCAACGATTCGAAAACAAGAGCAGATCGACGACCTCGATCTGGTGAGAATGCGATAGCTCTTTTATACACGCTGCTATGAAATAGCAGCTCGTTCAACAGCCGTACGATGGACTTCCAAGTCCGTCGCCCAGTCAAAGTTCTCTGCATCGACGGACTTGGAAGTCCATCGCACGACTGCCGGGGAGGCAACTCCTTACCTGTCTCCAAATGCCCTGCAGCTACCCTGAAGAGAAAATGGGCGAACGGTGTGAAATTCGTGCCGTCAATTCATTCGCAGACAATCGGTTGTCGGCTGTCCCCATCATTTCTACCCGTACGATGGACTTCCAAGTCCATCGCCCAGTCAAAGCTCGCTGCATCGACGGACTTGGAAGTCCATCGTACATATTCTCAGCGAGAAAGATTGATACATCTGCTAAACAATTGAGAACCTTTTCGCTGACATACCAGGATTTCGGATCGCATTGGCGGTAGCGTTGATCGCGTTCGCGTAGGCAACGAAGAGGAGCAGGCAACCCAAGATAAAGACAATCGTGGCTACGATTTCGAGACCGTTGCCAAACATGCTCAAGGAAGACAAGTTGCCGGCTATCCCGGCAACCAAGAGGACCCCGCCAATCAGGAACACATTACGACATCGACGAGCCAAGTCATCGCGATCAATCGCGCGGCACACACGATAGAGATAGGCCAGAAAAAGAGTACAGGTCGCAAACATCAAGATTGCAGTCAGCCCCGTTGCCATGACGGGAAACCCACCCAAGGTTGCCTGCAGCACGGAGCCCGCCCAAAACAGAACGATCCCAATCGCTGTGGCGACTGCAAAAGGACGAAGGCCGTAGCCAGCGGGTACCGCGAGACACAAAAAGGGCCCCAGACTGATCATGCCGACAGCCAGCATGCTCACCCCAATGTAGCCCCACTGAATGACAAGCTCGAAAAGATCCGAACTTACCGTCGTTGCCATGACGATTCCGAAGGGGATGATCGCGATCCATGAGAGCAACAGCAACACGATGCCGAAATAGGCCAACTTCATGCCCAACGCCGCGACAGACAGTCTTCCATCAAGCAGCGGATGCTGCTCAGCCAACGCATTTGCACCGGTTGGTACCTCGACGACCGAGGGCGTTTGATAGGGATTGGGTCCGGATTCGCTCATGACGATCTCAACAATTTATTCGTACACTTGAGCTTCACAGCGTCTTAGGCTTTTCGCGAGTCACCGAAAGACAGAACGACCGTAGCTCCGCTTCTCCGAGGCGGATGTGTTCGAGTACCGTAGCTCAGCCTCTCCGAGGCTGATATCTTCGAGTCTCGGAGAGACTCGCCGACGGGGCACATCGATCCTCTTCCGCATTTGCTCGAGTCCGTTTCGGATGAACCAACGATCCTCCCACGACTTGATCGCAACAGCCTATGATACCGAGCTGCTGCAACGTTGTGGTTCGTTACTCTGTGAGGTCGTCGCCGATCATCTATCGGGCGTGCAGCAGGCTGGCAAACCTGTTCAGCGCTGGTGCCATCCGGGCGACAACATACAGCGAGCCGCCGAGATCATGTTGGCGTCGCGCGATGAGCCAGCAGGCAGCGATCAGCGGCTCGAAGATCTCTCCGAGCGATTTGGGGAACTGGTTCGTATCAGCCTGCGACGGGGACAGAATCTGCATGACCCTCGTTGCATCGGCCACCAGGTTCCTGCAGCGGTCCCGCTGGCCGGACTCTTCGATGCCGTTTCGACGCTCACCAACCAGGTTCAGGGCGTCTACGAAATGGGACCATGGTGCGTCTCGATTGAGCGAGCCGTGCTGGCCAAGGTTGGAGAGGTGATCGGATTCCCGTCGGGGCAATTCGGTGGCTTGATCACCTCAGGCGGTTCCCTCGCCAATCTGACCGCGTTGTTGGCCGCTCGAAATCAGTGTTGCAGCGACTTCTGGACATCGGGAAGCCATCGGCGTGGTCCCGCACCGGTGCTGGTCGTTCACGGGGAGGCGCACTACTGTGTGGACCGAGCCGCCGGTGTGATGGGGATTGGAACCGATCACATCGTGCGTGTTGCCACGGACAAGCACCGAAGAATGCGGGCCGATTCCCTGGACCAATTGCTTGCCGATCTACGTCATCGCAATGTTCCGGTGATCGCCGTGGTCGCGGTCGCATGCACGACGCCAACAGGAGCCTTCGACCCACTCGAAGAGATCGCGGCGGTGTGTCAGCACCATGGCATCTGGCTGCATGTGGATGCCGCTCACGGAGGTGCTCTCTGCTTCAGCAAGCGTCATCGGCACCTCGTCGCAGGTCTTCAGCTGGCCGATAGTGTTGTCGTCGACGCGCACAAGATGATGTTCTTGCCGGCAGTTTGCGCGATGGTTTTCTTCAAGAACAAGAAGCATCGCTTTGTCGCCTTTCAACAATCGGCCCCCTATCTCTTCGATCCCTCGGCGCCAGAGATGGCCGAGTATGACAACGCGGTCGTGACCTTTGAATGCACCAAGCGAGCCGCCGCCTTGGGCCTATGGGGACTCTGGTCGATGTTCGGGCCCGATCTGTTTGAGGCCATGATCGACCAGACCATGGAGGTGGCAAAGCAATTCCATCAGAAGATCGTCGACGACGAGTCGCTCGAAGCAGTGGCGACGCCAACCTGCAACATCGTCGTTTTTCGTTTCTTGCCTCGGGTGCTTGCGGAGGCGGATCCCGATCGGATCGACCTGCTTCAGCTGAGGCTGCGGCGCGGCATGCTGGAACAGGGCGTGGGCTACCTCACTCAGACACGCGTCGACGGCCGTATCTGTTTGCGAGCCACGATCATGAACCCGCTTACCAACGCAGCCACCCTCGACCAAATCATTCAATCGATTCACGATCTCGGACTTCGGCTGCTGAGCGAGATGTGAGTCAGCCGCTGGGGGAATCGGTCCAACCCGAGCCCTACGATGGGCTTTGTACGATGGGCTTCCAAGCCCGTCGGTCTACGCATCTCCTTGAGAATCGACGGGCTTGGAAGCCCATCGTACAAAGCCCATTGTTCGAAGCCCATCGTACAGGTCTTTCAAAAGACGGGTCGCACACGTGGGGTGCCGCAACCTGCCACCATCAAGCATCGAGCCACCGCTGCGCGATCCTGATCATTTCGCATCGTTGCTGTTGATCTGCCAGGAGGGGCAATTGTGCAACTCCAATCAAGCGACGAATGATTTCCATCGCAGCGAATCCTCTCAGCAGTTGGCCATCGATCGGCTTTCCCCCGGCTGCCTGATACACGTCACTGATCAGGCTTGCTGAATCGCCTCCGCCTCCCACAAAAACTCGGTGCGCCGCAAGAACGCCAAGATCGAATTCGGCGGGGCCTGCAAAGCTAAACTCTGGATCAATCACGCGAAGTCCGTCGATTGTCCGCAACCACGAACCCGGATAAAAGTCTCCATGCAGCAGTTGCTCGCCTGATCCAAGGTATCGCTCTCCTAAGTGCTTGGCCGCCGCCAGCACGTTCGCGTCGCCTCGAACGATCTCTGCCAGGTCTTCCAAGCCTTGGCAAATCGAGTCAAGCGAAATGGCCGACGGGGTCTGCAGCGGAATCACAAAGATGTGTTCATGATTCAACTCTCGCAACAAGCGACTGCCGATCCTGGCCCGCTCGGCAGGCTGGATCTTGATCGCATGAAGGTTTGCAAGCCACGCGATCGCTTCCTCAAGGGGCAACGCCTGTGGATCTCGCAGCGAATACAGATCGCTATAGTCGGAAGCCTCTCCGAGGTCCTCCAACACCATGACGTGATGCACTTGATCGCAGCCCAACATCTTTGGCATGCAGCGATGGATCGCCTGATGACCCTCGGCGCAGTTGGTAAAAGTCGATCTCGGCCAGAATGCGATCTGCCGGCGCTTCGATCTGCGGATACTTCTCGACCCATGGTCGAGACTGCTTCAAAATCATGCTGCGGCGTGGTGTGACGACGCGAATCACCAGATTCATGTTGCCTTCGCCCGCGCGCTGCATTGATTCGATGGCTTCGCCAGAATCCAGTAGCTCCAGTCGCTCCAGCATCTCGCCAGCAGCCTGCAAATCTTCAATGCTGATCAATTCAAAAGGAGCAGTACGCATACGACGAATCGGAAATGGGATGTTCGAGTAAGAAACTTGAGATTGGGTTTCCAGGCATTCGCTCGCCTGATCAAAACTCAGGATCGACCCAGATCTTCGCGGACTGGGCAAGTAGTCGCTGCCAATCCGCGATCGACTCCCCATAGTCGTTTGCCAGCCTTGACTCGACGGGACCGGACAACGACTCATTCCAAATGTTCATTCCGTGCACCGCGCCCGCCATGGCACCAACGATCTGTGCATACGAATCGGTATCGTGGCCGAAATCGAGGGTCAAGTGCATCGCCGCCAATGGGTCGAACTCGCAAATCTTCAGCATCGTCAGCGGGACGAGCAGCGTGAAATGGGCATCCCAATAGTAGACCGGCTTGCCCTCCGTCTCGAGCAATCGATACGCCACCTTCGGACGACCTTGGCTTCGTTCGACAATCGAATCGACGAGATCGAGCCAACGATTGAGTTGTCGCCCAGCAAAAGGAACCTCGGCAAACCGATAAGGATCTGTTTCCCGAATCGTTCGTAACAGCAACTCCCATCTCGCTTGCTCGGTCATCCCGTTGACCTGCGAATCGAGCACCGCCGAGAGCCCCGCGTTGATCGCGGAGGCGATATCTCGGGCGATTGGTGCGTCGATAAAATCGAGACGAAAGACTTCTCGATAGGCCCGCTCCGGTTGTCCTGGAAAGACGCCGGCAAGCGGAAGCAACGCCATTTGCCCGCTGCAGTTCGAGACACCCGCCCAAAGCCTTTCCACGGGCAATGATCTCTCAAGATCACGTTCCCCGAGCATCCAACGCGATGCCATGCGATACTCCTGCAGGCCTTCCTGGACGAGCAGAGCAAGCTCTCGATCCGGGGCGACGCCTGATTGCGGAGTGAACGAAAGCAAGGCACGAGCGAGGTCTTGCTCACTCAAATGATCGCGATCTTCCCTGAGCATCTGGCGCAGGGCCCGCATCAAGATGATCTTGTGTCGCGAATCGTCGGTGAGGGTTCCGGCTGGGGCCTGCGCGACCCAAGGACCGTAGGGAGCGGTTTCAGGCCGAAGTGTTTTGTAGTCGAGCATTGGAAGCGATTTCGCCAGCCGATTGATCTCGTCTCGACTCAGCACGCGATCGTCGTCCCAGGTTCGCGCCGCGGGCATGATCCCTTGAACAGCCTCTGGAGGCAGAAACTCGACGGGGCCACCGCAAGCGTCGCCGATCAGCGACCCCAACAGCATCGCGCCGACGCGGCTTGCCTCGCCGCTGCCCGAGCTTGGTTCGCCGGCTTGAAGCGTCGTCGCAGCGAACACCGAAGTTGCGAAGGATAAGAACTCGCGGCGATGCAATCCCATTCACTTCCCCTTTGGACGAAAGGCAACCATTCGTTGCGAATTGGTAGTGATCCGTGGACCCTCGAGCAAGTCGATGCAGTAGGGAATCGCCGGGAAGACCGCATCGAGGCATTCCGCGATCGCTTTGGGCTTGCCGGGAAGATTCACGATCAGCGAGCCGCCCCGTATTCCGGCTGTTTGTCGCGACAGAATCGCCGTGGGCACTTTTTCGAGCGAAACCTGACGCATCCGTTCGCCGAAGCCATGCATGATCTTCTCACAAACCGCCTCGGTTGCTTCGGGTGTGACGTCTCTTTTTGCCGGTCCCGTTCCACCGGTGGTGACCACCAACGAGCAACCCGTCTGATCGCACAACTCGACCAAGGTGGCACGAATGACGCTCTCGTCGTCCGAGATGACCCGTGCCTCCGCTTGCCAAGGACAATCCAGAACCTCATCGAGATACTGCTTGATCGCGGGCCCACCGAGGTCTTCGTACTCGCCTCGGCTCGCCCGATCCGAAACGGTCACGATGCCAATTTTGATCGTTGTCATTGTTTCGATGCCCTTCTCCTGCTAATTCCCGTCGATCCACGGACCTCATTCTGCGTTGGCCTGGCGACGATTCGCAACCCGAGTCGGTCACGGGCTTTCGAGACCCGGGATCCTCCGCATACGATACAGGACCGATCGATTCACGACACCGTTTCTGAGTTTCCAACATGGCGGACATGGCAGCCTGCCCGCACTGCGGCGCCGAGATTCAAGCGGATGCTCGCTTTTGTCGTCACTGTGGCAGCAGCGACGAGGATGGCTGGAAGGACGAAGCCGATACCGATCTCGATGACTTTGACTACGACCAATACGTCGCCGACAACTTCCCGACGACAAGCACTCCGACTTCGATTGCCCCTCTGTGGCGGATCGTCGCGATCGTCCTGCTGTTGATGTTCCTTCTCGGTTTCCTCCTGCTGTAATGTCCCCGACTGTTCGTCCTGAAACGCTCCGCATGGACCCTGAGGTCGAGCCCAATGGGCGCCGAGCCGCCCTGCAATTGTTGCAGGACGGTGTCTGCCGATCGGTCGATTACTGCCGATCGACCCCATCGACCAACAGCAAGGCCCTCGCAGAACTCAGCCACTGCGATGACCTCTCGGTACGCTGCCCGAAGCTCTTCCTCACCGATCAGCAAACCGCAGGGCGGGGTCGCCACGGCCGGCGCTGGCTTAGCAACGATGCCGTCCTCACCTTTTCTCTGATCGTCTCTCGATCGGATGGGCAGGGCCGGGTAAGTCAGATCGCGCCACTGGCCGTCGGTGTTGGCATTGCCGAGTATCTCGAATTCGAATTCGCGCCGCTGCAAGTCAAATTGAAGTGGCCAAACGACGTCCATGTGGATGGCGGGAAAGTCGCCGGGATCCTGATCGAAACCAGCTCGGCCTGCCCGGACCGCATGGTGATCGGTGTCGGTATCAACGTGGGGGACGCACCTGAGTTGGATTCCAAACCCGAAACCGACTCGGCGCGAGGGCTGGCTCGGGTCTTGGGACGGTCCGTGGATCGATACGATCTGCTTGCCGGATTGGTTACCCACATTCTGCACTCGATCGACTCATCTCGTGCGGGCGGTGAGCGGGTGCTCGATTCGTTTCGCCAACGCTGCCTCCTGTCGGGTCAATCAATCAGCTTTCAGGATGCCGGACAAACTCGTCAAGGACGATGCCAAGGCGTTTCGGCGCAAGGCGCGTTCTCTTGGTGGAAACGGTAGACAGCGTCCTTTCGCTCCATAGTGGCGAGGTAAAGCTGATTCGTCGCCAACATTGAATGTTTCTCAAACTGAACGTTCCTCTTTTCACGAAATACATTGATGAGCATGACAAGCCGACGTGTTGCCCTGGTAACTGGCGGGGGAACCGGTGTGGGGCGAGCCTGTGCCTTACGATTTGCGAAACTTGGTTACGACGTTGTCATTGACTACTCGCGTAGTGAAACGGAAGCAGTCGACGTTGCGCGAGAAGTGGGTGAATTTGGCGTGAAGCCGTTGGTGGTACGCTGCGACGTCTCTGACGACGCCGCGGTCTGCAAGATGATCGAGCAAGTCAATCAGACATTTGGAAAACTCGATGTGGTGGTCAACAATGCCGCGACCACCAATTTCGTGGACCATCATGATCTGGAAGGTTTGAGCGAAGCGATGTGGGATCGCATGTTGGCGGTGAACCTGAAGGGGGCATTCTTTGTGACCCGTGCCGCCGCCAAACTCCTTCGAAAGAGCGAACGGGGAGCGGTCGTGAACATCAGCTCGGTTGCGGGAATCACCGGCAGCGGCTCGTCGATCGCCTATTGTGCCTCCAAAGGGGGCCTGATCACGATGACAAAGTCGCTGGCTCGTGTGATGGCTCCCGACGTGACGGTCAACGCGGTATGCCCCGGACCGATTGATAGCCGCTGGATACGGCAAGGAAATCCTGATTGGAATCTGGATGAGATGGTTGCCGACTACCCGATCCCCAGGGCGTCGCAACCGGATGATATTGCCGACGCCGTCATTTTCTTCGCCCACCACAACTCCATGGCGACCGGCCAGGTTTTGTCGGTCGATGGGGGACAAACCCTGAAGTAAGTGGACGACGACCTCTGCGGGTGATTAGAATTCTTGCTCGGCGAATCCAACCCCTGGACCGCCGTGGATCACCCCACTTACTGAGTTTGATTTGAAATGAAATCGAAACTGTTTAGCGCCGCTCTGATGGCGGCCGTGCTGGCTGTCCCTGCGTCTGCTCAAGATGATGCCGCCACGAAGAAGAAAGGTGCACGGCGTGGCCAAGCCAGCGTCGGGATGCAAGTGATCAAGCAACTCGAGGAAGCCAAGCTAACCGACGAGCAGGTCGCCAAGATCAAGGAACTTGCAAAAGCAACCGATGCGAAGATGAAGACCATCCGCCAAGAAGCTGGGATCACGCCTGCTTTGACGAAGAAGCGCCTCGAATGCAGAAGACGTTGAAGGATTCCGGCAAGAAAGGCAAAGAGCTCGCGGGCGCTATCAACGAAGAAGCTGGCTTTACCGAAGCACAAGGAGCCGCCATGGTGAAGGTCAACGAAGCACGCACCGCGTTCCAGAAGCAGGTGGTCGCGTTGCTAACCGATGCGCAAAAAGAGAACCTGCCAATGGCTCTCAAGCGAGCTAGTGGCGGCGGACGCGCGGCGGCCGATGCACCGAAGAAGAGGAAGAAGAAAGCCGAGTAGCCAGCTTTGCAAATCGGTTGGACCGTGAACAAGCCGTAGTTTGCTTCGCAAGATCGCGCTGACAGCGGGATTTCGCGGAGCGAAGTACGGCTTTTTTAATTTGAGGCGGGTGCTACCTGACTTCGAAGGTCGCCATGACGGGATAGTGATCACTCAAGTCACGCTCCGCTTCTGGAAGACTCCAGTATTCCTCCCAGTGTTGCAGCGGCACATCGGCCGTTCCTCGCACCGAGAGTGATCGGATCACTTCAATCTTTGCAAAGACCAAATCGGGCTTGGTGGGATCGTCCTCCAGCAGGGAGCGGCTGCATAGGATCCGATCGAATTGCCGGCCCAGCAGCATGTGAGTCTGTCGTTCGCCCTGCGGCAAGTGCTGGCTCAGATCGATCAGGTCGTCGGCGGTATCAACCGTCTCCAGTCCACTGGCGATGCCGATATCGCTTCCTGCACGCGTCTCCAGGCCCACCTCTTCGCTGTTGAAGTCACCCAGCACGATCACGTCCCTGCCGGCTCGAACAGCATCACCGACCCAACGCTGAATCAGTCGTGCTTGCCTGATCCGGAATGATTCCCCCGCTGGCTTGCGCACAGGTGGACGTTCAGGATCAACACGGAGAAGGACTGTTGGTCGTATTGAAAGCCAACCTCGGCCATCAAGTGTTTGGATACGTCGTAGTACTGGTTGGAGCTACGAAGTCGATGCGGATAGCCGTATTGAGTCAGCGAAATCAAATCGGCTGGTGGACGTAGTATCAAACCGACGTCCTGCTCGGTGAAGAAGTCGCGTCCCTCCAACGCGAACTCGTCGTACTGCAGCTTGTGCCGACGACGAAGGGCCTGGGAGAGATACCACAGAACGCGCCGGTTCTCCACCTCCTGGACTGCCAGTACGGTGGGGCGGGCCTTGGCAATGCTGTCGGAAAACGCATCACGACGCCAATCCCACTGGTCGCGATTCGGACTCGACTTCTGCTTGGCAAGTTCGCTGAAATTATCAGAATCATTCTCGTCAAAGAACCATTCCAGATTCCAAGTCATCACCGTCAGCGGTTCTTCGGCCCTCGCGGGACCTTGCCCGACTGGCAGGCAGATCCAGCACGCGACAAACAGAAAGCTTGTATAGTTTCTCAAACCATTTCCCCCGTGGGGTTATGTGTTGCGTACGCGAATGAGGACAATCGGTTGGCCGCAACTGCCGTAGGCGAGTCTCTCCGAGACTCGCAAGAATCACAGCAGGGCTGCGGACGTCCGCCCTGGAATTGCGGACCTACCTTACTCCTAAGACTCGCCTCCATCATACGACGTCGCACACGCGACAGGATCACGACTAGAACAAAGCATGGCGACATCTCTGTGGAATTTTGATCCCCAAGACCCAAACTTCGCGGTGGAGGTGATTGACCGTCTGCTACCCCTGGTGATGGATCGTGGTGCCTCGGACGTTCACTTGCAGCCGCGTCAGAAAGGCTGGGAGGTACTGATTCGAGTCGATGGCGTGCTGAGCCCACTGGGAACGCTTCATGGAGGAGGCCCGAGCGACCCAGTGGCAAGACTGATGGTGCTGGCCGGCCTACCGACCTATCGCAGCACGCGACCGATGGAAGGTCGACTTCAATGGCAACCGGTGCAGCCCGCCAGCCTGTCTCACCAGGACGTTTCGATGCGGCTCGGCGTTTTTCCAACCGTGCATGGTCCGCGTGCGGTGATTCGTTTGCTGCGGCGTGACGAAAGCTTCGATTCGCTTCATTCGCTGGGGATGTCCGAAGACATTACCAAATCACTGCTCGAACTGTGCCACACCACCAACGGCGCGATTTTGCTTGCTGGGCCGGCAGGTAGCGGAAAAACGACGACGATGTACGCGATGCTCCGCGAGATTGCCTCAACCTCACCGCGGCGCAGCGTGGTGACCATTGAGGATCCAGTCGAATCGGTGATTGACTCGATCAGCCAGAGCGAACTCGACCCGGCCGCCGGTATGACGTTGTCGTCCGCCTTGCGCAGCGCGGTACGCCAGGACAGCGAGGTGCTGTTGGTCAGCGAGGTGCGCGATCCTGAAACCGCCGAGGCAGCACTGCAGGCTTCCCTGACCGGTCATCTCGTCTTCTCTTCGTTGCATGCGACCGATGTAGCCGCGTCGCTGCGACGATTGGTGCAACTGGGAATCCCCAACTATGTCGTGCGCAGCGGCGTGCGTGCGATCATTGCGCAGCGTCTTGTGAGGAGGCTCTGTGTGGACTGCCATCGAGGTGCCTCGTGTCAAGATTCAAGCGAGTCCGATGCCGATCCCTGCACCCACTGCTTTGGCAGCGGGTACAAGGGTCGACTGGCGATCGCTCAATGTGTTCGCTTTGACGGACAAGATCCGGTTGGAGAGTCGATGGCTGATGTGATGGAACAAGCAGGCTCGGCCGATCAAATGCGGCGACTTGCCGAGCAAGCGGGCGGAATCGACTTGTGGCAGCGGGGTAGGATGATGGTCGAACAAGGCCTGACCGATATGCCCGAACTCTATCGCGTGCTGGGTAGTCGGCAGGTGTAGAGGCTTGGCTCTCCCCGCTTGTCATGACCCGAGCAAGAGCGACGAAGCCTGCTGCCCACGGATTGTCCGACGAACGCGGCCTGTGAACCTGTGACCAGCGTTACCCCGAGTGGTGCGCGTAACGTTTCAAGAACGCCGCCGTCGTCAGCGCGACCAGCTCGATGTCGTCCTGCTCGGACAACAGGTGATCGGCGCCGTCCAACGTCACGAGACTGACGGGTCCGCCGCCCGAGGGTGACGACTGAATCAATCCCATGATGCGGATTGCATGATCGAAGCTGACGGTGCCGTCATCGGGCGAATGAAACAGCAGCGTCGGGACCTGAATCTTCGAAATGGCGGCCGGCAGATCATGGCGTTGAAAGTCCTCCAACATCTCGCGGCGGATCGACCATTGCCGACCGCCGATCGAGACGGTACCGATTCCTGTCGATTCGATTTCGCGATTCATGGCCGCCAACAAGAGCGACAGGTGCTGGGTATCGCTCGGTGCAGCCAAGGCGACGATGGCCAGCGGACCAGCGTCATCCTCGTTGGCTCCATCCAGGTTTCCTGCGATCGCAAGCGAAGCGGCTCCACCGAAGCTGTGACCAACCAGGGCAGTCACCGGACCGAGCTCCGAGGAAGCAAAACGAATCGCTGATCGCAAGTCGGCCAGATTCGTGGTGAAGCTACTTCTGGAAAAATCACCTTCACTTCCGCCCAGGCCAGTCATGTCGAAACGAAGCACCCCGATTCCAAGTTCCGCCAGGCGCGGGAGACACGAACGATTGCCTTGAGATCTTTGTTGCAGGTGAAGCAATGGCTGAAGACAGCGACTGGAAAATGATCAACATGATCAGGCCGGTCGATGATCCCAACAAGCTCGCGATCGAACGAGCCAGTCACTCCTGCGGCGCCAGCGTCGCCGGCGGGAAAACGAACGCGATAGGACTTGCGGGGCACGTGAGTAGGTTCTGTTGAAACGGTAGGGCCGGGAATCAACCGAAGGGTCTGTGCCGGATCTCAGATACAATTCTTAGCGCAGTGCAAGTCTCAGCGCGGTGCAAGTCTTGACGCATGGCAGGGGACGCCAAGGCGACTGCGTGGCAATCCATTCAGCTTCCCTGATTGGAACCTATTCGACCTGCTTCGAAGGCTTCGGCCATCGCCAGGGGGACTTCGGCTTCGGCGAGCACCAACTGCGAACGGTTATCGGCAACCTTGGCCCGCATCTGCTGCTCCTCGGCGATCGCTTCGGCGCGGCGGCGCTCCGCCTGGGCTCGTGCGACCCGAGTATCGGCCTCCGCCTGGTCGCTCTGCAAGACGTGCACCGATGTTTTCACCGACGTCGATGTCGGCGATGTCAATCGAGACGATCTCAAAAGCGGTTTGTGCATCCAGGCCGCGTGACAAGCACCACCCGCGTGATCATGTCGGGATTCTCGAGCACCATGAAATGCGAATCGGCCGAACCGATCGAGCTGATGATCGCTTCGCCGACTCGGGCGATGATCGTGTCCTCGGTCGCACCACCGATCAGCTGCGAGATGTTCGTCCTGCACGGTCACCCGAGCGCGAACCCGCAACTCAATCCCATTCTTGGTGATCGCGCTTAGCGTCGTCTTACCGCTACGGGACGGATCGGGACAATCAATGACCTTGGGATAGACGCTGGTCTGAACCGCATCCAAGACATCACGACCGGCCAAGTCGATGGCAGCAGCCTGATCAAAATCGAGTGGAATCTCCGCACGGTGGGCCGCGATGATGGCGTGAATCACGTTCATCACGTTGCCACCGGCCAAATAGTGGGCCTCCAAACGACGCGTGCTGATCCCCGTTTCGCGATCGATATTCAGGCCAGCCTGGGCCGACATGACTTTGGCTTGAACGACCACGTTGGGGTTGACCTTGGTGAAGTGCATCCGAATCAAACTGACCAGGCTGACGTCGGCAACCGACATGTACGCCTGGAACCACAGCTTGAAGTACCGCAGGAAGAAGAAGGCGAAGGACATCAGCAACAGAGCGCCAACGATCCCGAGGGCCAGCAGCACCATCCCTGTCCATCCACCTGCAGCGGCAACAGGAAGGCTCATGCGATTGAACAACATGTTGGCAAGCAAAGAATCCGACATCAGCAACTCTCGGGTGACCTGCAATGAATCGGAGCCTGCATTCATCTGAAAATCTGGCATGATTGGGCAACTCCCCAGCTGTCTAGCGGACATGCGTGTCCAACGAACTCGCGAGTGTCCGAACTCGCGAGTGTCGTACGGGACTCGCGTTGAAGGGACTCGTGTCCCACGCCGTCCTGCACAAAGTACTCGGACGAACCATCATCGTCTTCAACAAGTCCTGATGATAGGGTCGGTGACGCCGGTGGCAAGTATGTGGAGAGCGTGATCGACGTAGCGTACCGAAACTTCTCTTTCAAACTTCCAAGAAAAAAACAGCCTCAGAAGGTGAAAGATCCCGTTTCACTGCGGTTTTGATCCTCCATTGCAGCTCGATGCACCGTATGATTGTAGGTGGCCGTAGGCGGATTTTCATTTCCGGCTCCCAGGATGTGTGGCACGGGCCACTGCCTCAAGTGGGTCAGAATGAATGAGATCAGAGTCCAGGCCGAATGGAGTCGACCGCGAGCGATCAACTCGCCCACCGGTTCAAATTGTGGCCAAGAGAAATGACAGACATGCGCAATGAATGGTGCCCAGGGGACTGGGTCGTTTATCGAAAAAGCAAACGAAGCACTTCGCCCGGCCCACGAGCCGAACACGTCGTGGCGGCCCCCAAAGGGGAGACCTACACTTACGTCGTCGACAAATTCTGGGTGGTCGAAAGCGTACTACCTGAAAACCGCTTGTTGCTTCGTACGGCCAAAGGCAAAGCGCACACGATCGACATTCGCGATCCGAGCCTGAGAAAGCCGTCTTGGATCCAAAGGTTGCTGTGGCGCAACCGCTTCCGGGAAGCCGAAGAGCACCGTTCTCAACCCAGCAGCTCTCATTTAGCGGCAGGATAGCCGCGGAGATCTACCGCTCCTTTGACTGGGCTGCCTGGGAGAAATCGCTCACGTCGGCGCGATCACGAGGCTTCCCTCTAGACGAACTTCTTGAGCACTTCGGCCACGAGTCGCCGGATCGTCCTCGTCACGTAGATGGGCGATCTGGTCGGCTGGCAAACCGATCTTTTCGAGGTGGCTGGCCAGCCGTTTCCAGACGGTTTGTCGCTTTTTCCCCTCACTCAGGTAGAGTTCGCCCACAGCTTCTTGAGCCTTTTGCAGCCCAATCGCATCTCGATTGCGATAGTAGCTCTTGATGATCTTTTCTTGGTAACGGCTACGTTCTTGGGGCATTTTTGCTTCTCTTGCTCAGGCTGCGTGAGGCACAGATTTCGAGGACTCCCGGATTATCGGTACATCGACCCATAATCTATAGTGTGGGCATTCGAATTTGGGAGGGCCTCCCCTCCCGGACCTTTTTGCGAGCAACCCCCCCAATGTGTGAGCAGCGACCAACCGTGTGCCGAGGCGTCCGTGGCGCCACGACCGTCCAAGCGGATGATCGCGACCAAATCCTCACCGCCACGCGGCAGCTGCTCGCCTTGATGATCCGGCGGAACGACATCGAGGCCACCGACGTGGCCAGCGCGACGTTCACCATCACCCAAGACCTCGGCGCCGAATTCCCCGCTCTGGCGGCCCGACAATTGGGATGGCTGGAAGTGCCGTTGCTGTGCGCCTACGAGATTTCTGTCCCGAATTCCCTCCCCCGATGCATTCGCGTCCTGGTGCATTGGAATACCAGTAAGCCTCAGTCCGCCATCGAGCATGTTTACATCCACGAGGCCAAGAAGCTTCGGCCCGATTTGAGCTCCCTGCCACCGGTAGATTTTGACGAGCTCGAGCAGTGGATCAGTGCCAACCTGGGTGAGGGCTGAAACGGTGGCCAAGAGAACGTCGGTCCGCTGGGTCGCACAGGTTGAGTTGAGTGCGGCTCACGCTGCCTTTGTCGTGGCGACCGGCGCCCCCTGCACCGACACCAAGACCGAGCAACGCTTGATCGCCCCGGTCACCGAGATCAACAATCGACTTCTCTCGGCGTCCCTCGACATCGGGGTCTTCTGGGAACAGTACCTCCTGGAGGTGCTCCGCGAAGCCGAAATGCAGCAGGCCTGCAGCGTCGCATTGATGTGGTCGGGATGCAACGAAATGCAACTCGATCAAACGGCCAAAGCCATCAGCAGTCGTTTGAGCGACGCACGACTTGGCTTCTTGCAACGGTTCCCCAAACTTTCCGAGCAATTGGATCTCCGCGCCAGGCCGCTGCGTGAACGTTGGGAGACCTATGGTCAAGGATTGCTCCACGAGGTGGGAAGACTGATCTGGAATGAGCCTCCGAGCGATTGGTGGCCCGCAACGGCGACCGCTCTGATGGTGCAACCAATGCGTGGCGGCGATGGAGGCTACGACATCGAGCGAAACAAGTTGTGGATGGAGGCGGTCCTGACCGACGTCGATCCGACCGTCCCCGAGGTCTTGCGGATGGCTTGGTTGATCACGCGAATGGCGATCGAATCCTACATTCGCGAGAAGTCAACCGATCAATCCTTGGCCACTCCTTGGTCGCTCGTCTCGGTCCCCTTGGTACTCACCTCTGGTGAGGAACTGGAATTGATCCGAGGCAGGGAACTGCCCATTCGACGCGCGATGGAACTCTGGCAATTCGGCGATGCCAGCACCGCCGACACGCTCGCCGATTGGTGGCAACAATTCCGCCGCGGCAGCCAACCACTTCCGGCCGCCCTGAAAGTGCTTGACCAGCGACTTGAAGCCTCCGGACAGCGATCCAAGCCATAGTCCAAGCAGAAAAACAGCGTCACGTTACACAGCGTCGCGTTACACAAAAGCGCAGGTTGATCCTCAATCTGCGATCATCCGCAGGCCATCACTTGTCCTGGCGACATTCTGCTGGGATAAGTCCAGGCTTCGGGATCACCTGAGAACGCGTTAGCCCTTGAGATCATTGGTTATACTGCTGCTTCGATGCTGAGCTTCGCCCCAATCTCCTTTCCAAGAAGAACCTTTGCAATGCAACGTCGAGACATCTTGAAGGCAGCGGCCGCGGGAGCCGCGATGATCGTGACACCTGATGCCCAGCGGAGCGGTGCTTGGGGTCAGGCTGCCGAGTCGGACCAAGCCGCCAAGAAGTTCCAGCTCGCCTACGCGCCCATCCTGGAATGTTCAAGCAGCTGGCCGGCGACGATGTGATCGACCAAATCAAGTTCTGTGCCGACCAAGGCTTCACTGCATTCGAGTACAACGGGTTACCGAATGAAACGCCAGAGATGCAGGAGAAGATTGGGAAGACGCTGCAGTCTCTGGAGATGCAGATGGGAGTGTTTGTCGCCTATGGCAGCTTCGATCGCCCGACCTTTGCCAATCCTCAGGAAGAGACGACCGCGGAAATCTTGACGAAGATGCGGGAGGCCGTGGAGGTTGCCAAGCGAGTCAACGCGAAGTGGTGCACAGTCGTTCCGGGAAGTGTGGACCAGCAACATTCTGAATCGGAGCCTTGGAATCGCTACGGTGGACCGAGACTCTCCGAAGGCTACCAAACCGCCAACGTGATCGACATGCTCCGTCGATGTGTCGAGATCATTGAACCGCATGGGCTGGTGATGGTTTTGGAACCGCTGAACTGGCATGCCAACCACGGCGGCACGTTCCTGGAACGCAGCGATCAAGCCTTCGCGATCTGCCGTGCCGTCAATAGCCCTTCCTGCAAGATCCTGTTTGACATCTATCACCAACAGATCACCGAAGGGAATCTGATCCCCAATATCGACCAATGTTGGTCGGAGATCGCCTATTTCCAATCAGGCGACAACCCCGGTAGGAAGGAACCCTATACCGGTGAGATCAACTATCGCAACGTGTTTCAACATCTGCACAGCAAGGGCTACGCAGGCGTGATCGGCATGGAGCACGGAAACAGCGTCAAGGGCAAGGCCGGAGAAGAGCAGGTGATTGCCGCCTACCGTCGCGCCGATGACTTTTGAGCGTTTCAGACGGACGGGACGCCAAGCGTGCAGCACCGATCGGCCGCCCAGCAGCCATCGGCAGGTACGAAGCATGGATCTCGCCCACGGTTTCCACGTCTCTAGCAGTCTCACGAGCCAAGTCGTCTCCGATTCACAACTCCAACCACGACCGTTGCTAACTTGTTCCCACATGGCTTTTTTCGGATCACCGCCGGGGCACCCCCGCTCGCGATCGCCAACCCGGCGGCAAATCTCGCGGCCTCACTGCAACTCATTGCCAGCACCGATGCGGATCTTATCCTCTTGCCCGAGCTTGGCTTGACCGGCTACACGTGTGGCGACCTGTTTGCTGCGGACGCGTTGCTGGACGCGGCGTTCTCCGCCCTCCAAAGCCTTGCCGACCAAACCCGAGATCGGGAGGCGATCATCGTGGCCGGGTTGCCACTGGTCGTGGCCGATTCGTTGATGAACTGCGCCGCCGTCGTTGCCGGCGGCCATCTTCGAGGCATCGTTCCCAAGTCCTACTTACCGACCTATCGCGAATTCTACGAGGCACGTCACTTTCGCGCTGCCTCGGGCTCCGATCCCAACTTTGTGGTCATCAACGGCAACGACATCCCCTTTGGAACCGATCTGCTGTTTGAATGGGGCGAAGCGGTGGTGGGCATCGAGATCTGCGAGGATCTCTGGACACCGATTCCCCCCAGTAGCCACGCGGCCCTTGCCGGCGCCAACGTCCTGTTGAATCTATCGGCAAGCAATGAAACGATCGGCAAGGCGTCCTGGCGACGAGATCTGGTCCGCAGCCAATCAGGACGCTGCATTGCAGCCTACGCCTACTCGTCGTCCGGCGCGGGTGAGTCGACTTCCGATCTGGTCTTTGGTGGCCACTGCTTGATCGGAGAGAACGGTGCGATCCTGGACGAATCGCGTCGCATCGGTGACGGACTCGAACCGGCTCATTTGGACCAGACCTCCGTGACCTGTGACGTGGACCTGCAGCGTTTGGCACACGACCGGCGTGTGATCGGTTCCTTTGATGACGGACGCAAACTCCATCACCTCGCCTTCCGGCGGATCGACGCGGCACCGCTGCGACAGAAGCGACGTGTCGCACCTGCGAAGCTTTTGCGTGCCGTCGACCCTCATCCCTTCGTTCCCTCGGCCGCGCAGGAACTCGAGGCCCGTTGCGGGGAAATTCTCGCGATCCAAACCGCTGGTCTGGTCAAACGACTTTCACGCCTACCGATGGGCGCGACGCTTTCGATCGGCGTCTCCGGCGGTCTCGACAGCACGCTCGCGCTTCTGGTTGCCGTTCGCGCATGTGATGCGGCGGGCCGCCCACGAAAGGAGATCCTTGGAATCACCATGCCGGGATTCGGTACCACCACTCAGACTCGCACCAACGCCGACGAATTGATTCAGGCGGTCGGCGTACGACGGGAGTGCATTGATATTCGTCAATTGAGTCTTGATACATTTCGCTCCCTCGATCACCTGCCGCTAGGCATCGAGATCGATCCACAAACCACGGTCGATTCGTTGCAGAGAGCGTTGCTCGAAGTTCCCGATGATGCGGCCGATCTGACCTTCGAGAACGTCCAAGCGAGGATCCGAACGCTGCTGCTGATGAGCCGTGGGTTCGTGCTGGGAACAGGCGATATGAGCGAACAAGCATTGGGCTGGTCGACGTACAACGGCGACCACATGTCGATGTACAACGTGAACACGTCGATTCCGAAGACCCTCGTTCGCTTCCTCGTTCGCTACGCGGCAGACCATCTTTTTGACTCAGAGACCTCGGCGCTGTTGCATCGAATCGCCGACACTCCCATCTCACCCGAATTGCTACCGCCGGCGAAGGATGGATCGATTCGTCAAGACACCGAATCGAGCGTCGGTCCCTACGAACTGCATGACTTCTTCCTGTATCAATTCGTCCGTCATGGCTTTGATCGCGACAAGATTCTCTATCTCGCTTCCCATGCGTCCTTCACCAAGCCCCATTCGGCGGAGACGATCGAAGCGACGCTTGATAAGTTCTTTCAACGATTTTTTCACAATCAGTTCAAACGCAATTGCGTCCCGGACGGACCCAAGGTCGGCTCGGTCAGTCTCTCTCCACGTGGGGATTGGCGGATGCCGAGCGATGCGGATCCCGATTGTTTTCAGGGACCAGAAAGCTGAGTGGGGTGATGCGAGGTCAACGCCCGCGTTGTGCTCACGAACTCTTGTGCTGTGCCGACGCGGGCTGGATGAGCTTTTCGAGATCAGGCCGCGGAAGCCATCAGCTGGCGTTTTTCTTCGACCTGGTCGATCGCTTCACAGACATGTCGAACGTGAATCTGTCGCATCGCGCTGTTGTCTGCGTTTCTTCGATGGCGGCGTGAACCACTTTCGTAAGCCTTCTGCAGCGCGATTTGTCCGTAGGGACCCGAGTCGCCGGGGCGAGTCGATCCGTACAAGCCGATCGTTGGTGTGCCGACTGCGACAGCCATGTGAAGTGGCCCCGTGTCGCCGCTGATGAAGAGGTCCGAGGTGGCGACCAGTGCTGCCAAGTGATGCAGGTCGGTGTCGGGCGAAAGTGAAGCGGTACCTTCCGAGGCCGCAACGATCTGCTCGGCCATTTGTCGTTCTTGTGAGTTGCCCCACACCACAACGCTTCGATACCCGTAGCGGTTGCCGAGGTAACGCGCCGTGGCGCCGAAACGGTCGGCCACCCACAGTCGCGACGGAGCGGAAGCGCCCGGATTCAACACGGCCAAGCGAGCCGAGGGAATCGTGCGTCGCCATCGGGAAGCCCAATTTCGAGCCGCCTCAGGGATCGGCAACATCCAATTCACCTTCGGGGAGGTGATCCCCAACGGGATCAGCAATTCCAGACTGCGGTCGGTCAAATGCGAAAAAACGGGTTTGATCAGTGTGTTGTTCAAGAGGCGACTCAACTCGCCGCCGTGGGATCCCGCATACCCGATCCGCCGGTCCGCCCCCGACAACCAGCCAGCCAGAGCCGATTTGGTCAGGCCTTGGCAATCGATGGAGACATCAAAGTGGTGCTGCCGAAGCAGGCTGCGTGCCTGGCGAATGCCGCGCACCGAGGTGAACCAGCCGCGCTCCAATTCGATCACCTGATCCAGAGTCGAGTGTTTTCGAATCATCGGCGCCGCTTTCTTTTCGACCACCCAGGCGATGTAGGCGTCTGGGAAATGCTGGCGCAACGCACAGGCGACCGGCATCGTCAAAATGGTGTCCCCGATCGCACTCATGCGTGAAATCAGAATCCGGGGAGCGGTTTCGGTCGACATGGCGGCGATCCTTCGCACAAGTTGGGTGGTCACGCTGGGGAGTTTACAAACCGATGCCCCCCCGAATCCAGATCGTTTTCATGGTCGGTAGATGGGAAAAATGGGTAGGACGGTGGCGAGCCGCCTGTCGCCGCGCAATACTAAGCGATGCAGGACGAATCGTTGCTGGATTTTCAATCAACTCGCAAGCATTTTGCTCCCATGAAACGACCACTGGCCATAGTTTTCATGTTCATTCTGACCACCCCCCTCACGACCACCGGAGCTCGGGGCGACGAGGGAATGTACCTCTTCAATGATCTTCCGGTCGAAGTCCTCCGGCAGCGTTACGACTTTGCTCCAGATCAGGTCTGGGCGGACCACCTTCGTCTCTCCTCGGTCCGCTTCAACAGCGGCGGCTCGGGATCGTTTATCTCCAGCACTGGCTTGGTCCTGACCAACCACCACGTTGCCAGTGACACGCTGCAGAAGCTCAGCACGCCGGAGCGGAATCTGATCGACGATGGGTTCTTGGCCCAATCTACGGATGAAGAATTGAAGGCTCCGGACTTGGAATTGAATCAGTTGGTTTCCATCGAAGACGTCACCGCTCGAGTCAACGCTGCCGTCCAGGCGGACATCTCCGCGGAAGAATCGGCCAAGCAACGCCGCGCGGTGATTGCCACGATTGAAAAGGAATCACTTGACAAAACCGGGCTGCGCAGCGACGTGATCACGCTCTTTGGCGGCGCCAAGTACCACCTCTATCGCTACAAGAAATTCACCGACGTCCGACTGGTGTGGGCTCCGGAAACAGCCGCCGCCTTCTTTGGCGGTGACGCAGACAATTTTGAGTATCCGCGCTACAACCTCGATGCCACGATCATGCGCGTCTACGAAGATGGAAAGCCAGCCAAGCTGGCGAATTATTTGAAGTGGAATCGCGACCCGATTGAGGATGGCGAACTCGTCTTCGTCAGTGGCAACCCGGGGCGGACTCAACGAATCTTCACCGTTGACGCGCTCAAGTACTTGCGCGATGACCGCCTCCCCTACGTGCTGGATTATCTTCGCCGTAACGAGGTCCTGATGCAGCAATTCAGTCTGGGAGGCACCGAATCGACGCGTCGCGCTCGAGACGAGCTGTTCGGCGTCCAGAATGCACGCAAGGCTTACACCGGAATGCTGGCTGGCTTGCAGAACCCAGAGACGTTCGCCGTCAAACAGCAACTCGAGCAGGAGATGATCGATCAGTTGCAGGCGGATCCGAAGCTCCGCTCGTTGGCTTCCGCCTGGGAACAGGTCAAGCAGGCTCAAGAGGAAAAGCGAAAGTTGCTAGGGCAAACCGCTGCTTTTCGAAGCTCACTCTACGAGATCGCTTCCGACTTGGTCTTGATTGCAGCCGAGGACACCAAGCCGAACGAGGAGCGTCTGAGCGGATTCACCGAGGCCGCTCGCGAATCGCTCCTGCGATCGTTGCTCAGCACCGCACCGATCTATGACGACCTTGAACAAGTAAAACTGGCCGATGGAATTGCCCGACTGGTCGAAAAACGTGGTGGTGATGACGAGCTTGTCGTGACCGTCCTTGATGGCAAGAGCCCACGAGAGCGTGCCGCCGCGTTGGTCAGTGGCACGAAGCTCCAAGAGATCGATGAGCGACAGAAGTTACTCGACGGGGGACAGGCTGCAATCCAGGCAAGCACCGATCCGCTCATCCAGCTGGCACTCGTGATGGAACCCGAAT
Organism: Pirellulaceae bacterium; assembly: GCA_963767665.1. GTDB lineage: Bacteria > Planctomycetota > Planctomycetia > Pirellulales > Pirellulaceae > Rubripirellula. Next base: position 314,658 of record CAVYFC010000019.1, on the reverse strand, counting down.
ACCGTCGGCTTCGAACCGCGAACGAAGAAATTGAAGAAACCGAAAGGCAGGCCTATGCGCGCGTGAACGAGGCGACCGCCGCGATCAAAGGGACCGGCGGCTATCCCGACGCCACCTTCACCTTGCGGTTGGCGTTCGGTGCCGTCAAGGGCTATGAAGAAGATGGCAGAACGATTGAGTCCACAACGGACTTTGCCGGTGCCTACGCCCATGCCGCAGAACACAAAGGGCAGGCGGACTTCTCCTTGCCAGAATCTTGGATCAAAGCCAAGGATCGCGTGAACATGAAAACGCAGCTCAACTTCGTTTGCACCGCGGACATCATTGGTGGCAACAGCGGTTCGCCTGTCGTGAATCGAGATGGCGATCTGGTTGGCCTGATCTTTGACGGTAACATTCAAAGCTTGACCAGTGATTATCTTTACTCGGACCAACAAGCTCGAGCTGTGAGCGTCGCAGGCGTCGGAATCCTTGAAGCCTTGCGATCGATTTATGGCGCGAGCGATCTGGCCTCCGAGATCGGCAAGTAGCCGACCACGGCACACGTGTTGGACAGACAGCGTTTTGGACAGACAGCGTTTCGGACTTAGTAGGAGATCTCGACATGGGCCTGACCAGTACCAAGACACTGCGCAGCAAGAAGTGCCTGCCCTGCGAAGGGGGTGTCCCGGCGATCTCTCCGGACGAGGCGCGGCAATACGTCGAAGCGACGCCGAAGTGGAGCGTGGACGACGATAGCAAGGGGATCCATCGTCAGGTGAACTGCCAGAATTTTGTGGAAGCCCTCGCGTTGATCAACCAAATCGGTGAGATCGCAGAAGCGGACCAGCACCACCCGGACCTCCATCTGACCGGATATCGGAATTTGCGTATCGACCTGACCACCCATGCGATCGACGGCCTGAGCGAGAATGACTTCATTCTGGCCGCCAAGATCGATCAGATCCTGCCGTAGCCACCGTAGGCGAGTCTCTCCGAGACTCGTACACTCGCACCCTCGCACGGGTTAGCCTCCGAGAGGCTGTGTGTTTTTGCTTCGCCCTCCTGTAGGTCCGCATTTGCAAGGCGGACATCCGCAGCTTTGCGGCGTTGATCACGAGTCTCGGAGAGATCCTGTAGGTCCGCATTTCCAAGGCGGACATCCGCAGCTTTGCTGCGTTGATCACGAGTCTCGGAGAGACTCGCCTACGGTAGATAGAAGGTTGCACGTCGAAGATCTCACCGTCTCGGAGAAGCGGACGATCGGTACTTGCTCAGACTGGCGCTGTCGTCGGCCGAGGAATCGTCCATAATCTTGGCTGGCCGGCGGGAGGTAGTCCGCCGCGCGTCGTTGACGCAAATTGACTCGGTCAATCAAGGATGGTCCGCATGGACGCCATTTTACAAGACACGCCGCAGCTGGGATTTGGATCGGACCCGCTGAATCCCCACGAGTCGCGTCCGCTCGATGCGATCGGTGCCACATCGACTGACAACCTTCGGCGGCGAGTGCTGCAATCCTGCCCACGTGTACCGGGCGTCTACGGGATGCTCGACCGCAAAGGGACGCTGATCTACGTCGGCAAGAGCAAGTCGTTGCGATCGCGACTGACCAGCTATTTCTCTGCCTCCAATGCTGATGAAAAAGGGGGCCGCATCATTGAGAATGCGAGGGCGATTCTGTGGGAAACTCAACCGAGTGAGTTCGCCGCTCTGGTTCGCGAGCAGCACCTGATTCGCAGGTTTTCACCCCGATGGAATGTCCAGGGCGTCCCCAAGCGTCAACGGCCCGTCTACCTCTGCCTGGGACGAAATCCCGCCTGTTTCTTTCTTGCCTCGGTGCCCCCAGCTGAGTGCCTTGGCGTGGAAGGTCCATTTCATGGTGCGGGGCGTATGAATCACGCGGTCGATTCGCTCAACAAGGTGTTCAAGCTCCGAGACTGCAGTCAGAAACAGGTGTTTCACTTTGCCGAGCAACTGCAACTGTTCGATCTGGAACACCGACCGGGTTGTCTGCGGTACGAAGTCGGTACCTGCGCCGGTCCCTGTGCTGCGGGTTGCACGCGACAGCAATACGATCTTCATGTCAATGCAGCCCTGAGCTTCCTGGACGGCTTCAATCACGAGCCCTTGGTCGTGGTCCGAGATCAACTGCAGCGAGCTCTCGACAACCGCCAATACGAGTTGGCCGAACGGGCACACGAGACGCTCAAGTCGCTCGAGTATGTGGACCGCAAGCTGGCGATGTTGGCCAGTGCCCGCAGACGCTTCACCTTCATTTATGCGGTGCCTGGCTATGATGGCTGCGGCACCTGGTACCTCATTCATTGTGGTGAAATCGTCGACGCTGTGGCCGCCCCACGTCAAGAAACATCTTCTCCCGTGCTGGCCGAAAAGCTTCAACAGTGGGCGGCGATGTCACAAGGGAGCGTGAAGCGTGGGCACGGACCTTATCCCCACACGCTTCAGCTCGTGGCGTCTTGGTTCCGTAAGCAGCGCCATGAGCTCGAGCGAACCTTTGCAATCGAGGACGCCGCGGAGGCGTCCGCAACCAACCGAATGACCGCGTAGTGGGAGCTTTGGGCACGAATTTTGAAGCTGCAATCTTTTCATAACCCGACGCGTAAGCGAGTCGATGTCGATGTCACTATCGATATTTCCTCGCTTACGCGTCGGGTTTGGAGAATCCTCGCGCGGCAGCCAAAATCGATACTTCAAAGAGCATGGACAAGGCCCGACACTTTGGAGACCCTCGTTTGGGATTTCCAAGCTTGCTCGTTCAGCAAGACCATTGACGGTTTCCTATGATCTTGAAATTTGCTTTTCGCTGTCACGGAGCCATTTCGATGCGTTGGATGCGATCCCCCATTTCCCTCTGTCTCTGGCTTGCAATCGGAATTCACCAGGCTCCTGCAGCGGACTGGAATCAATGGCGTGGGCCGAGTCGCGATGGGGTCACCGATGTCTCAGCCTGGCCTGATTCTTTCCAAGATCGGTTGAAATTGGTTTGGGAACAGCCACTCTCGCCAAGTTACAGCGGTCCGATCGTTCACGAAGGGCTTGTGTTCACCACCGAGACGGTCGACAAGGCCAATGAGCGTGTCTCGGCATACGATCTGGAAAGTGGCAAACTTGCTTGGAGTGTGCAGTGGCAGGGCGCGATGGCGGTTCCCTTCTTCGCCGCATCCAATGGCGATTGGATCCGTTCCACGCCAATCTGCAGCCAAGGACGCCTCTTGGTTCTTGGAATGCGTGATGTATTGGTTTGCCTCAATGCGAAGGACGGGCAGGAGTTGTGGCGAGTCGACTTCCCAGCCGAACTGGGTACACCGCTGCCTGCCTTTGGTGCCGTCTGCTCACCGTTGGTTGATGATTCGGCTGTCTATGTGCAAACGGGTGGGGCGCTGGTCAAGCTTTCCTTGCTGGATGGAAGCGTTCTCTGGAAGACCTTGGAGAATGCGGAAGGCATGATGTCGAGCGGCGCCTTCTCGAGCCCTGTCATCGCCGAGCTTGGTGGCCAACGGCAACTCATCGTCCAGACCCGAGAAGAGCTTTGTGGCGTGGACCTGGGCAGCGGTCAGGTGCTCTGGCGACAAGCGATCGAAACCTTCCGAGGGATGAACATCCTGACACCACTGGTGATCGGTGACGAGCTCTTCACTTCTGCTTACAACGGGCGATCCCAGATGTTTCGCGTTTCCAAGACGACCGAAGGAGGCTGGGCAATCGAAGAAGTATGGGAGCAAAATTCGCAGGGCTACATGTCTTCTCCGATTCGAATTGGCAATCAGATCTACCTGCACCTCAAGAACGAACGGTTTACTTGTCTCGATGCGGGAAGTGGTGAGGTCAAATGGACAAGTTCACCGATGGGCAAATACTGGAGCCTGATCACCAACGGCAAACAGATCCTTTCGCTGAACGATCGAGGCGAGTTGCGACTCATTCGCCCCTCCGAATCAGAGCTAGAAGTGATCGACGAAGCCAAGGTCGCAGAAGATTCATGGGCCCACCTGGCGATCCAAGAAAACTTGATCATCGTCCGAGATCTATGGCCTTGAAAGTCTATCGTTGGGAGTGATCCATGTTGGTGTGGCTCTGCAGCACGAGCACGGGAAGCAGAATGCAAGGTGGATTCGGCATGTCGCGGGAAATCCGCTCGCATTCGACGAATTCGCCCACTGAGCCTTTCATTCGGTCGTCTCGGTAACGGTTGACTCAATTTCACCTCGATTCAATCGAGTCCGAATCCTGTCGCCCTGACGCACCTCCTTTGCGTTGCCAATCGCGTTGCCATCGGCATCCAGGGTTACGCTATAACCTCGCGCAGCACGTCGAGCGGGGATAATGCCGAAAGCGAAGCCGCCGCGGTGGCCATTTTAGCGCGCCCCAACGCAAGTTTCGCGAACATTGCTCGGCGCCCCCGCGCGTCGAACTCATCGAGCAACCGATCGCGATCATGAATCATCTGGTGAGGCTTGCGAAGGACCGTTCTGGAACCGAGCGATTCAAGCCGATCGCGGCGGGATTCCAACATCATCCAAGCACATCGGTGCAGACGCTGGCGGAGATTCAAGACCGACCGGTCCAACAACGCGGCATCGGGAAGAACCCTTGTGGCGCCGTCGGTTGGAGTCAGTGCCCGAACATCGGCAGCCAAATCACAGAGCGTCACGTCGATCTCGTGTCCTACTGCGGAGACCGTGGGGATCTTCGACGCGGCGACCGCGCGAACCACCGCCTCCTCATTGAAGCACCAGAGATCTTCCAGACTACCGCCACCTCGCGAGATCACCAGGATGTCAAAACGGGGCCGAAACCGCTGGGCTGCATTGATCGCTGCGACGATCGATCGCACGGCACCACTCCCCTGAACCAGCGCCGGGAATCACGACGATCTCAATGCCTTTCCAACGATTCGCAGCCGCCTCCAGAAAATCGCGAATTGCCGCGCCGCTGGGACTGGTCACCAACCCGATTCGCCGCGGGAACCGGGGCAAGCGAACGCTTACGGGATGCATCAAAAAGTCCTTCGGCATTCAGCTTGGCCTGCAGTTTCTGAAACGCGATCTGCAGCGAACCCAACCCTTGAGCTTGCACCTTGCGTACCACCAGCTGGTAGGTTCCTCGCGCTCCGTAGACCTCGACATCGCCAAAACAGAGAACGCTCTGCCCCTCTTCGATCGGCTCCCTCATGCGCGACGCGGTGCTTCGCCAGATCACGCCGCGAATCTGTGCCTGATCGTCCTTGAGGGTGAAGTAAAGGTGGCCGCTTCGCGGACGCATTAGATCCGAGATTTCACCGGCGACCCAAATGGATGGAAAGGTTCCTTCCAGGATCGCTTTGATGTGACCGGTCAATTCGCTGACCGAGACGGCATGCGTTTCTGCTTCGCTCAAAACGTCATCACCATCAACGCTTCCATTGCCGACCGACTCAAAGGGGCCACTCACCCTGAAAAACTTCCACTGCTCCGCCCGTCATCCTCACATGATCGTTGGCGGAGTCCCAATCCAAGACCAGGTCACCCCCGAGCAGATGATTCAGAATCCGTCGCTCGGTTCGTCCCGTCAGCACTCCGGCCACGCAAACGGCCGAGGCACCTGTGCCGCACGCCCAGGTTTCGCCCGAACCACGCTCCCAAGTTCGCTGACGCACCTCGGTCCGCGAGAGGACTTCGACGAACTCCACATTCGTGCGCTTTGGAAAGCGGATATCCCTTTCGATCTTGGGTCCCAGCCCCAACACCAACTCGTCGGTCGCTTCGGGAACAAACAGGATGCAGTGAGGGTTGCCCATCGAAACGCAGGTCACCGCGAAGCGCTGGCCTGCAAAATCCACGTCACAATCGACGATTGGACCTGACTCGAGAAGGGTTGTGGGCACTCGCTTGGCTTCCAAGATCGGCTTCCCCATGTCGACCGTGATCTCATCGACCAGCCCGTCGTTTCCAATGTGTAATTCAAGTTCCAGCACGCCGGCGCCCGTCTCGACCTGCAAACGCTCTTTGCGGACGATGCCATGATCAAACACGTACTTGGCCAGACAGCGGATGCCGTTGCCGCACATTTCGGCTTCACTGCCATCAGCATTGTGCATCTGCATCTTCACGTCGGCCATTTGACTGGGCCGAATCAGAATCAATCCATCGCCACCGACACCAAAATGCCGATGGGAAATTTCACGCGCCAGTGCCCCCGTATCGGCTGGCAAGTCCTCCGAGAAACCATCCACGTAAACGTAGTCGTTTCCCGCACCGTGCATCTTTGTGAATTTCATGCCGCACATCCTACCGTTCACTTCTAACCTTGGAAACCAAAGCAGTGCCAGTTCCCGCCTAGCAGATGGTATCGCTACCTCGACGGCGCACTGAGCTTCCATCGGGCCGCGAGGTGGCTTACGATTCACGAGACGCTTGCTTCGGTGGAATGGCCCCTCAATCCTTACAAATCTCGATCCCTAAACAACCTCGTGTTGGCTCCAGCCCATGGTCGACCTTTCTAATTTTGTCCGCGACATCCCCGACTATCCCAAAGTTGGGATTCTGTTCCGTGATATCACGCCCTTGCTGGCCAGACCCTGCCGCGCTCAAGACGGCCGTCGAGAGAATGGCCGAACCCTTCATCGACGCCAAGATAGATGTGGTTGCGGCGGCCGAGGCTCGCGGCTTTATTTTCGCGGCTCCTCTGGCGGTTCACCTGGGTGCCGGATTCGTCCCGATTCGTAAGCCTGGAAAACTTCCCTTCGACCTGCACTCGTTCGCCTACGATCTGGAGTACGGTAGCGACGAACTCCAGGTCCACGTGGATGGGGTCAAACCGGGCCAACGGGTGTTGATCGTGGACGATCTCTTGGCCACCGGCGGAACGGTCGAAGCCTGTTGTCGATTGCTTGAGAAGTGCGATGCGGAGATCGTGGGATGCTCCTTCCTGATTCACCTTGCCCGCCTGGGTGGAGCCGATAGGTTGAATCCGTACCGAATTGAATCGGTGTTAACGTATGATCAGGACGATCATGAAGGGGAACTGAGTCCATAGCCCGATTTCAATCATGACCAGTCCAGCGATCAGCCAACCCGGGCTCCATCACGGGTAGCTGGTTCCGCCGTCCAGTCTTCCACCACATCGGTAACAGTACGTGGCGTCGGCCCGCTGTCCCTCCGCGCCACAGATGGAACACTGGTGCGCTTCCTCGACCTGTTTCTGGTGGACGATCTCAGCGCTGACGAAGGTCGAAGGGACAATGATCAAGCTGTAGCCCAAGAGAATCAGGGCCGCGGAAATCACTTTGCCGACCCAGGTATGTGGGACCACGTCGCCGTAACCAACGGTGGTCATCGTTACGATCGCCCAGTACATCGACTGCGGAATGGAGGTGAAGTCGCTTGTTTCGTCGATCCCATCGTCATTCAGGGCTTCAATGTGGTACATCAACGTTCCGCTAATCGTCACAGCCACCAACACGACGGCCAGGAACACGACGATCTTGTTCCGAGCCGCCCAAACAGCCGATGACAGTTCGTCAGCCTCGTTCATCATCCGCCATAGTTTCAACACACGGAAGACACGCAGCAGTCGAACGCTGCGGAGGATCACGAAGGAGCGAGACGACATCCCCACAACCAGAGCGACGTAACTTGGCAGGATGCTCAGCAGGTCAATGATTCCCCAGAAGCTGAATGCGTATCGCATCGGGCTGCGAACGCAAAACAGCCGCAATCCATACTCGATCGTGAACAAGATCGTTAGGATCCATTCGAAGGTTTCGAAGGTGTTCATCAATTGCGGACGCTCCCGATACTCGGGGACCGTCTCGAGCGAAACGATGGTGATGCTCGCTAGGATTGCGATCAAGAGACCGATGTCGAACCAACGTCCAGCATACGAGTCAGCCTCAAAGATGATGTCGTACAACTCCGATCGCCACCCCTCGGTCTCGGGCCGGAGCGTTTCACGTCGTCGTTGTTTTGCGGGTGATGGATTGGATGTCATGTTATCGAGCGGTTCTTAGCACCAATGAAATTCATGTAGGGCAAAGAGGATCGGTCAAAATTTCCAGCGATACTCCATCCGTGTTCCGTACACGTCCTTCAATCCTTGCCTCCAACCATACATCGAGTCAAACCTTAGCAGCGTGCTGTTGGAAATCGGAAACTGGTATCGAGCGCCAACCGCGTATTGATCCCCTGGCAAGGAGATGTTTTGTGAACCATGCGGCGTCACATAGGCAATTTCCATCAGCAACTGTCGATCGAGGTCAGCCCCCAACAGGTCAATTCCAATGCTGCCTCCCGCCGAATCGTTGCCCGTGGGGTCCAAGGTAGGATAGCCGTTCAAGGCGTCGGTCTCGAAATTGATTCCGGTGTTCCGCAAAATTCCACCGGCGACGCCCGCCCTAGCGACAGATTGCGGACGCTCCCAGCCGACGAAGAAGTTCGCGTAGGGCACAACCCGTAGCGGCATTGGGGTGATCCAGCTGTTCTCCACAAGAAGCAACACACCGTCAGCTGTTCGGACCTCGCTGGGTAAGTCCTGACCAGCGTTGACGATCACTCGCAAGCTGTTGCTGATGCGATCAAAGTAGCGTCGTGTATAGCTCGCCGTGATGTTGTGATAGCTCAGCTCCGCCACATTGCGATCTCGCACATAGGCGTAACCCGTCTCGATGTAGCCATGGTAAGCCTCGATGAACCAGGCCGTTCCAAAAGCTTGAGCAGCATGCTCGTTGGCTCCGAATGCTGGGCTATTCAACTGGTCAAAGATTGCGAAAAACGTGGCATCGTAGTTTGACCAGTTCAGCAAGCGACTATGACGTGCGGGAAAGGAAATCGCGGCGCCGGTCACGGCATCCTCCATCCAGATTCCATTCTGAAAGACCAGCGGAATCAAGCCGATTGCAATGGGCAGCTCAAACGGTGAAGTCTCATCGAAAGCATTGCCCAGCATGACACCCAGGTCCCCCTCGAAATATCCCGTGACGGGTGTCATGTCAAAGCGATTGACATACCTCAAGTCATCGTCGACCAGTTCCCAACGCGTCACGTCGGCACCTTCGTCGAGCGGACCGACGAACGAGTGAAAACGACCGGTATCCGTTAGCTGCAAGTCCATGTCAAGATTCAGACGGTTGGCCCAGTTGTCGATCCTGCCTGCCGCATTGCGACCTGTCGCAATCCCGGAACGAAAATCACCATAGACGTAGAACTCGGGCCGAACCATGTTCTTCGGGCCGATGCAATTGAGCCCGCGCGGCGTGATCCCGTTACCATAGAAGATGCGTCCCCATTCCACCCACGGATGTTGCGTTGGAACGTCCCGCTTTGCGTCGTAGGCCCACTCTTCGCGGAATGGATCGAACGTCATCGATGACTGCGGAATGGGCGTTGGCGAGAAGTCATTCGAATACGCCCCGCTGGAAAGGCCATCACCCCGAAGCCCATCACCCCGAAGCCCATCACCTAGAAGCCCATCGCCTAGGCCATCCTCGTCCTGTCGCCAGGGATCGATCGGCGAGTTGGGAAGTCTGCGGCGACGGAGGGGCCATCCAGCGGCTAACGTTGAGGTAATCGATTGATCGAATGCCGTCAGGTCGAAATCTGTCGACGTCATTTTGTCATCGACGTTGATCTCCATCGGCTGCGGAGCGAGCAGGTCGACTTGCGAGGGCTTCTCGACCCGACCCTCGCCTGGATTCAACAGCGAAATCGTAGCGGTTGACTTCGCCTCGGGAGCCTCTGAAACAATCGGCGGCAAACGCGACGGGAATCGGGTCATGGGCAGCCGAGTCGGGCGGGGCTTGGATGACATGAAGGCGTTGGCTTGTCCGTTCGTATCAGCCGCGGGGGCAGCGCCAGCGAACAGGAGGACGAGGCAGTCAGCGACGAGCACCAGCAGGAACCCGTTTCTTGCCGGCCGAGTCTTGCTGCGTCGAGTCGCTTGCAAGCGATCCAAAATGAAATCGATGCTCATGTTGGGCAGCCTCACTTGACCAGAAAGGTGTGGCTGCTGGTGCGAACATCCAGCATATTCTCATTCATACGTCGGATCATGTCGGGCGTGCTGCCAATCTGCCGCATGAAGTACATCGGCTCCATCCGACTTCTGGCTCGCACACTGAGCCGATAAGCTCCCGCTTTTCGAAAGGCCGACGCAGGAATGTGGTACTTCGGCACACGGTGATCGAGCGGCGGAATCGAATGGGCCTCCATGCGGATCAAAGGAGGATGATTCAAGACGGTAATGGGAACGGCACCTGGACGCAGGAAGACAAGCTGATCCACGCTGAAATTCAAAGGCAAGGCAGCTTCACGATCGGTGCCTCGAACGTTGTTGATCAGAAACTTGGTCTGCAGGTTGAACAGATCAGCGTCTCGGCGGATTCGGTGGGTCGCGACATCGACCGAATGCATATCGGCCAAATCGGCGTTGCTATCGAGGTATCCGCTTTCCCAAACCCGACATCCGTCCGGATCGATCAATGCGACGTTCAGCCACAGCTGTGGCTGAGCACCGAGTGATCCGGTAGGCAGATTGTGACCCTCGCTAATGTTGGAGACCTGATACCCGATCTTCAGTGGCTGACCAACTCGCGGCTGCCCATAAAATTTCGGTCCTTCGATATCCAGGCCTGCCTCAAGCGTCATGACTGCTGCTGCCCGCTTCTCGTCGAGCTTCTTGAGATTTGCCTCGATGATACGTCTGCCATCGCGACGATCGTCGGTGGTATCCCAAGGGGGCGGGAAATACATTCCGGGTGGAATCTGCGACTCGAACCGGTCAGTCCCCCAACCTGCCGCGGTAGTCGAACGCCAGCATTTCGCGTGGCGTGTAACGCTTGGCATCGGGATTCTGCGGGAAGATTCCGGGGTGGGCAATCGAGTACCCCGGTCCCCAGAAGAGATGATTCGAGTGCTTGCGAGGCTGACCAAACGGTTTCCCATTGATCTCAGCAGCATGACACCATTCGTATCCATCCGGTTTGCCAGGTACCGCTCCCATGTGACACTGCTGGCAACTGATTCCCTTCTTGGCTGCTGGTCCGTTTCGATATTGGGCGTGAACGACCTCCAGACCGATACCGGGATGGACGGCGACCTGATGGCATGACACGCACACGTCGCTGTTGGTCAATGGTTCGAAGAAGTAGCTCGAGCGATGCATCGGCTGACCTGGGCCACTTTGATGTGGGCTCAGCTTGAGTTTCAACTCCGCAGCCTGATTGACCGCGTCGGCAATCCCCGCTCCGTTTGATCCGCTACCAACGGGCTGATAGATGTTGCCCGGTTCGATTCGGCGGTCTCCGTTGCTGCGCCAGTAATGCTCTCGAACGCGATGGCAGGCCACACAGGTGACCCCTTCACGGACGACCGGCGGAACGTCCAGCGCACTGGCGGCACGCGGGATCTCCAATTGGACACCGACTGGCGAATGGCAACGGATGCAGAAATAGCCAACCGTACCCCGCGTGTACTCCGTCATCGCTTGTTCGAAACGATGAAACATCGGGGAGATCATCGCGTAAGCATGCCCACTGACTCGCCACTCGTCATATTGTCGGGGGTGACATTGGCGACAAGATTCGGCCGACGGATAGCAGTTTTCGGTCCAGAGAGCCTCATGTGGGTCGGGCCCATCGGTCCCTCGAAGGTCAATTTTTTCTTGGCCATTGCCCCGTGACGGGTCGTTGGGGGCCAAGTTGCTGCCTGGCGATTGCCCGAGTTCCAAGTCCTCATTCGCCATCGGTGGCGTCCTGGAGGGTCCTAGATCCAAGAGCGGATCACCGGACTCCTCGATCCCGGTACCTTCCAACAGACCGCTGCCCAATGGGCTCGAGTCCAGGAGCAACTCGTTGGGGGCCAGGACATCGGTTTGGTCAAGTAGATCGTTCTCGACGATCGTTCCTTTGCGGGCGACCGCTCCACCTGCGGATCCCTGCCCGAATTTTGTCTCGCCGGGGAAGGCCACCGTTTGCAGGGGCTGTGAAGGAGACTGGGCAGAGACCACGAGCGTTGCAGCACCAACCAGCCAGACCGAGAGAATCGCGGCGAATCGGCCCATTTCGTTGTCTTGTGATTGTCGAGTGGAAGTCCATTCATTGCCACAGGCAGCTCACGCGAGTCATTGGCAACCAATCAATCCATCGACACCCTGCCACCGTCACAATGCGTTCCACGGATCTGCCAGGCACAATGGCTACGATCGTTAGGGTCCAAGCCGTTTCCTCGCTGTCGTTTTCGTCAAAATCGATACAGACTGACACCTCCCCCTCGGGTGCATGCCCAGACCTTTGTGATTTGCTCAAGTTTTTGCTTGTCTTGGGATTCGTTCCCTATGTTTAAGTGACAGGTCTCGTAATTGGGGCTGCGAGTACTTCTCCGCGTCAACCCTGTTTATCTATGATTCACATTCGACGAGTTCACCCCAATGAGCGCCGATCAGTCTGATCCTCAAGAGGCTGGCTTCTTCCGCTGTCCCGTGCAAGCGGATCAGAGCAAAGCCGTCATTCGTGTTGGACGTCGCAAAGCAGTCGCCACCATTCAGGAGACTTCGATCGACGGCTTCACCGTCTTGGTGCCCCCACAGTACGGAGGCGTGCTCAAGGTGGGACGCCCCTGGCTCTTGGAGTACCAGGGAGCTCGCATTGAGGTCCATCCCCAATGGTTCTTCAACTCCCCTGATGGTCGCGTCCAGATGGGCCTGCGGCGGATGCGAGATCTGACGCCGCCAGAACCGATTCGACGATCGCTACTTCTGCGTTACGCGGGGCGTCGTTACGAAGACCCGAGCTACTCCGCTGCGGTCTTCGGTGGTTTTGTGCTGACGCTTTTCTCCTTGATGGCCCTTCCCGGCCTCGGCGACAGCTTGGGGACGGCCAACCGAATTCAGAGCGCCGTCAAATGGCTGCTCGATGGATTGAACCAATCGTTCAATCATTTCATGTAAGAGCTCGGTCGAATATCGCGGCTACCAGGGCGAGCAGTGAGCATCAGCTACTGTGATCGCCCGAGGCTGCTTGTTCGACATCGCTCTCGACGTCCATGCGATCGCTTTGAGCTGGACGCTTCTGCATCACCTGATGCACGATCTCGAGCGCCCGCTGCAGCACCTCTTCGCTACTCATGCCATCGCTTTCGATCACCGCGGCATCCTGGGCGGGTCGGAGGGCCCCGAGCGGTCGACGACGATCTTCGGCGTCGCGACGTTCTTGAGCCTTCAAAATGTCTTCGATTGGGAGGGGCCGGCCCGCTTCGGCAAGCTGCTGTTGACGACGCCGGGCCCGCTCTAGCGGAGAGGCGGTCAGGAAGATCTTGCACTCCGCATCGGGAAACACTTCGGATCCCTGATCTCGTCCTTCGGTCACGATATCTCGGCCAGCGGCAATTCTTCGCTGCAACAACGAGAGCTGTTGACGGACTTCAGGCAGGTCAGCGAGAAAGCGAATCGCGTCAGTCACTGTAGGCGTTCGAATCTGATCGCTGACGTTGTCCCCGTTGAGAAAGACTTGCTGACCATCCCAACGAAGTTGGACCCCGTTGGCATATCGAACCATCGATTCCACATCTGAAAAATCAATTTGAGCTCGAATCGCTCCCAAGGTGACGGCGCGATACATCGCACCGGTATCAAGAAAATCAAAACCAAGGCGATCGGCAATCTGCCTTGCAATGCTACTCTTTCCTGCGCCGGCAGGCCCATCGATGGTCACAATCACGTCGCATGCTCCCGGTTGCTTTGCTGAATCAACACAGAGTCAACTGATTGAGTCAACTCGGCGAGCGCCTGATCCACTTGCACCTGCCTGGGATCCGCACCAAGCCGATGAGCATGTTCGATGGAGAGAGGCTTTTCAAGGTCCACAGACCGACCAAAGCGGTGCTGGTAGAAGGTCGATGTCAAAAACTGAAGCGATTCCTTGAGCGGATGTAGGGCCGGGTCACAATAACGCTCCATGGCAACCTGCTTGAGTTCCTCGGGGGTTTGACTGGCACTTCGCACCAGGCCAAGGCGTTCGAGTTGTCGCAAGACTTCGAGATAAAATGGCACCGATGGAACTGCGATCGCTTGAGCCGCTTTTTGACTCAACCGCCGGCGTATCCAAGCGGGTGGGCGAAAACGGAGTAACACCATCACCACCAGCGTCAGCAATCCCGCCATCACAGCAGCCTGCCAGGAGAAGACGTTTCGCCACGCCAACGACCCGCCGCCAAGTTCTCCTGCTCGAATTCGACCAATGGCCACGCTGAGCCGATCGACGAACTGCTTGTAGGATCGATTCATCGGGTTCGAACCGCCGCCGATCAAGATGTTCTCTTGGCGTTCGGCATCCATATCGACGACGTAATCGTCCCACATCGTTTGCGCCATGTCCAACACTTGACTAACGCCTCCACCAGACTCACGTAGACGACCAGCCGCTGGCGTGGGATCCAAACGCAACCAGTAAAGGTCCGATGGCGCCTGTCCGTAGACCCGCTGGTTGACCACGAACTGCTCTCGAGGGATCAATGCTTCAACCCAGGCGTGGGCGTGTAGTTGCCTGGCAACGTAGTGTTCACCGAACTCGTTGTACTCGTCGGTGTGGTATCCCGCCACCAATCGAGCGGGAATCCCCTGGCTTCGCAACATCATCGCCAGAGCGGAGGCAAAGTACTGACAATGCCCACGCTTATCCACGCGTAGGAACTGCTCGATCGGATCCATTCCTGGTAGCGACTCGGCATCCAGTTTCAACGTGTACTCGTAGTTCAGCGGCTGAACGAAGTGACGCTCCATGGCCTTGGCGATCTCGTAATCGGTGCGACGCTCACCGGCCGAATTGAGCACCAAACTCGATCCAAGCTCCGCTGCCGTCGGCATGGCATCGATATCGAACTCGAGCAGTTCCTCCTCATAAGCCTCTTGTCGTCGCTGATCGGCAATCTCCTGCAGGGAACGCAAGCGAGAACCAAGCTGGCCAAATCCCAGCCCGCCGGAAACTGGGTCTCCCTTCCCGCGATAGGTGGTCAACTCGGATTGAATTCCTGATCGAAAAGCATGTGTCCCAAAACGGTACTCAATCCTGGGGTACACCCAATCGTTTTCCTGATTCCGAGCGAGCGTCCAGAGTTCGGCGAAATGAACCACGTCGGGATTGGTTCGGTTGCGATGGTACGGCGCGATGGCAAACAGGGCCCCGCTTCGCGT
This sequence comes from Pirellulaceae bacterium, assembly GCA_963767665.1. GTDB lineage: Bacteria > Planctomycetota > Planctomycetia > Pirellulales > Pirellulaceae > Rubripirellula. The sequence goes on along the minus strand of CAVYFC010000019.1, from coordinate 299,496 downwards.
CGACTCACACACGACGTTGACGTCCACCTTGTCGTAGAAACTTTGATCCGTGCGTTGGGGCGGCACGTATTCGGTCGGCAATTGTTGGGCTTCCGACACCGTACCGGTCGGTGCCGAGTTCCAAATGGCGGTATTGCGATCACCAGAAATTCTCGCTCGATAACGCTCCAATACCTTTCCTCGCAGGTAAACGCCACCGACAAGAGGATAAGGATTCCCGGTCGCGTGATCGGTAAGATAAATACGTAGCGCCGCTTGTGTGCTCTGCATCATCTGACCGATCTGCTCGAGCCGCAATTCATCCGAAAAGCCGACGATCGCATTGGCACGATTCTGAACTCGAGCGGCATCCGTTGTGCGGGGCAGAGCATAAAAAAAGATCGAGCCAACCAAGATCACGGCCGGCGCAAAGGTTAGCAAAGCGATCTGCGGCAGGCGTAGGGCAAACCGACTCAACGACGCCCAAGACTCCGGTGACGAGACCGTGATGACCTCTTGCCGCCCTGGAGATTTTCGAACCGAAATCTCTTCGTGGACGTCCCATTCTTCCGTCTCCGCCAAGCCCTCGGTCGCCGAGAGCGCCGACAGCAACGTGAGCGCCCAAGCACCGATCACGGCAATCGGGATCAACAGCAAGCCGTAACTAATGGCGTTATTGAATACCGCAGCGACAATCAGCTCGAGAAGACAGAAGACGCCAAGCTGTTCGAAGATTCGACGGGTTTTGCGTTGCAACATCAGAATTGCCTGCACGAACACAAGCAACTGAGCGACGGCCGCCATTTGGTGATTGCCCGGCGCATCCATGTCAATGAAATCGCTGACGCAGAACAGCGCTGCGACCCCCATTGCCGCATAGGCCGCGATCGGCGGCAATGCAAACAGCTCCAACCAGTCGACAAATACGAAGCCGAAGACCGCAAAGAACACCGCGATGACCGGCACCGAACTGCTCTCGGTTCCGGCAGAGAGAACCAGACCGCCCAGGCAGGTCAGAGCGGCAAAGTAAAACTTCAACCGTATCGAGATTCGACGCGACTCAGTCCCCGAATCTATCATCTCGATGGAAGTCACTTACGTCGCCCCCGTCTTGCTGGTGAACTCGCCCAAGGGCGATTGCAAACCCGATTCTTTCGCACTCATGTCCTCCACAACCCATTGCTCGAGTTCCGTGCTCACATCAATCCAGCGTAGCGATCCACGTCGGATCCAGGGGGAAACCGCTTTCAAAAAATCTGGATCCTCGCTCTTCACCGATCTCATCGACCGTGGGCTGATGATCACCATTTCTTGCGTGTAACCCACCATCCTCATCGCCTTTCCCGCGGCTTCGGCAAGCCGTGGGGCAGGCCCCGACACGGCGTCAGCCAATAGCCCCAACATCCGACGTTTTCCATGAACCGATCCGCCACCGACCACGACGTCACTCGTTTTGCCGGCAATCGCCAGCACGACTTGGTTCGAAGGCGACCCCACCAAATGAACCAAAAATGTCGCGGCCAAGCTGATCGCCGCCTCGGTCGCGTCGCGGTCCGCGGCGCCGCTCGAGAACGCATCGACCAGGACACAAGTATCAAACCGACGCTGCTGCTCAAACTGACGAACCGCCAAATCATTGATCCGCGCCGAAGTACGCCAGTGAATCCATTTCGGACTGTCTCCGGTCTGCCACTCGCGAAGGCCAAAGAAATCGCCTTCAACAGGACCATTTCGCCGAGCGGTCGTGGCAACACCTCCGGTACGGCTTCGCAATCGTTGACGCCACCGTCCACTCAGCGAAAGGATCTTGGGATAAACAAGAAATTCAACCCGCGACTCCACCGTCTTCTGCGAAGTGAACAGCGAGAATGGAAAGGTGGTGATCAACTGCATGGGACCAAACCGATAGCGACCGCGACGCAAAACCAAGCATTCGCAGCTCATCACGACGGTGCGTCCCGCTGCCACGACACCAGCTCCACAGACGGCCTTTGCCTCCAAGTTTCGATCTACAGACTGAATGCGATCCTCGGCGCGAATCATCCAAACTGGCATGAAGCGACTTCGGTTGTGTAAGCGGTATCGAACCCGAAAAGGACGCCCCGCAAAGGCCTCGGTGGGCAGTCGTCGCTGCACACCCATCGCGTCAATGCTGCGACGTGACCACCGCCACTGCATGATCAGGGCCCCCACCAGCAAGCCTGCCAGCACAAGCAACAAATTGAAGCCTCGCAACGCACCGCCGAGCATCGCGAAGGCACCCACAAAGAGAAAGTGGAATCCCAACCGCGTGAGACGCTGACGACATTTTGACTCGCGGTTGCCAAGGACACTCAAGGTTCGTTCCCTTATCGGACGCGGTAATACCGCTCAACTAGCTGCGTTCACACCGGCACCCTCACACCGTCACCCTCACACCGTCACCCTCACACCGGCACCCTCACACCGGCACCGCGACCTGCTGCAGCAAATCGTTGACTTGGGTCTCCACCGATTCTCGGCTTGCGCCCTGAAAGATTCCCTCGGGAAGCACTCGATGAGCGAGCGAGGGAACGGCGAGTCGTTTGATATCGTCTGGCGTAACATAATCACGCATCTCCGTAATCGCTCTCGCCTGGCATGCCCGATAGAAACTCAACGCCCCGCGCGTACTGACGCCCACTTGAAAGCCATCATGCTTTCGGGTGGCCTCGATGATGTCCAAGAGATAGTCCACGAGGCTCTCTTCGAACTGCACCGATCTCACCGACTGCTGGGCAGCCCGAATCGTCTCGACCGAGACCACCGGCTTGAGATCGTCGACCGGTTCTCCCATACGATGTGTCAGCATCACCTGCTGCTCGATCTTTCGGTCGGGATAACCGATCGCGGTTCGCAACAGGAATCGATCCAACTGGCTTTCAGGAAGCGCATAGGTCCCCTCGAATTCAAAGGGGTTCTGCGTTGCCACGACGATGAAGGGCTTGGGCAGGTCATGCGTGACCCCATCAATCGAAACGCGTCCTTCGCTCATCGCTTCCAGCAGCGCCGACTGAGTCCGAGGAGGCGCACGGTTGATCTCATCAGCAAGGATCACGTTGTTGAAGATCGGACCGGGACAGAACTCGAATTCTCGAGTGTCACTCCGGTAGATCACACTACCGGTGATGTCACTGGGGAGTAGGTCTGGAGTGAATTGCAGCCGCGCGAAGCTACTTTCGATGCTGAGCGCCAGCGCCTTGGCAGCAAGCGTCTTTCCTACCCCGGGCACGTCCTCCAAAAGGACATGCTCCCCCGCCAAAAGCGAAATGACAAGCATCTGGACAACATCAGGCTTGCCCAAGACCACTTGCTCAATATTTTCACGAAGCAGCCGTGAGGTTTCGAACGCTTCCTGCGACATGAACAGCAGATTCCCATGGTCGAATGAGTTTAGAATCAGAGTTGCCCGTCAACGTGTTCCCGACAAGCGTGGCCAACCCTCGAGAATCCCTCCCCGACAGCCGGCAGCGACATTGTAGCAGCTGGCGAGCAAGCACCAATCCTTGCAAGGAAGACAACACCAAGGCCACCGAACGCTGAAAACTCCCGTGTGGGACGTGCCAATCCGGTAGAAAATCTAGGGTCACGCGTCTTCCAAGCCTGCCAACGGTTGTCACCAGCTCACGACGAACAAGCGACCTGGTACCCCGTTTCAATACGAACCTTTCAATCCAAGGGGGGTGCTGGGGGCCGCGGCGCACCGCGCCCGAGCACTCGCTTGACGATCAGCGGAAACGCGCCGAGTAACGCAAATGCGAAGGCTAACTGTGCGAGTTGCCAGGGGGAAACAATGGAGGAGATCCCCTGCTCGGATAGCTCACTCAAACTGGGCACGCGAGATCCGGCGTAAACGTAAACCATGGTTCCAGGAAGCATCCCCAACTGGCTGACCCACCAAAACGTTCTTGCTGGTATTGGCGTCAGTCCCATCACGAGATTGATCACGAAGAAAGGAACGAGCGGCACCAATCGGAGCCACAACAAATAGAAAGCCCCCTCTTCGCGCAAGCGTTCATTGAAGGACTCGAGCCGTGAACCGAACTTCGACTGCACCGCGTCACGAAACAAATGCCGACTGAGCAAGAACGCAACCGTTGCCCCCGCCGTGGATGCAAAACTGACCAGAATCACGGCTCGGGAAAAACCGAAATACCACGCGTAAACCAAGGACAACGCCGCCGCGCCCGGAATCGATAGCCCGGCCATCAAGACGTAAACAAGAAACGCGACACCGTAAACCAAGAGGGGATGTGCGTCTTGAAAGGCTCGCAGTTCGGCTTCCTTGCTGGACAGATAGTCCAAACGAACATACTCCCCCAGCGTCCACCAAAGAATCACGGCAAGCAAAATGATCGCGATCAACATCAGGGGCTTGGCAAATCGCCCGGCGACCGAACTTGACGATTCTACCTGCCGGCTCTCGCTCCGATCCGATTCACGTTCCTGCGACGACGAGGGGGGAAGGTTGCTCATGTGACGATTGCGAACGATGGTTGGTAGAAACATGAGCCATTGGGGCGAATCCCAAGAGCAGATTCCTACGAAGGCGAATCCAACTCCTGAACAGTAGAATCGCGAACAGGCGTTGTCGACCGCCAGTAGAGAGGGATGGCGGGCCGTTCTCGCGGTTGATCATCCTCAATGCACGACATTCATGCCGAGAACATCCAGGAAAGGATACCCATGCGGACCCAGATCTACGCGTTGATGTCATTGCTAACGGTGGCGATGCTGGCTTCGACCACGGCGTCTCACAGCTTTGCCGCAGACATCGTCTTTCTCGGCGAAAAGGGGAGCCCCACCCAAGCCCTTGATACGATCGATCACACGACCTGGTCGGTATTGCTGGCCCGGTACGTCGATTCAGATGGCCGCGTGGATTATCGAAGGTGGAAAGCCAACGCAAATGACATGCGGCTTCTCGATGCCTATCTAATACGACTCTCATCGGGCGATCCCCAGTCAGACTCCACGCGTGAGGCACGACTCGCGTTCTGGATCAATGCCTACAACGCGGTCACGGTTCGCGGAATTCTGCGAGAGTATCCCACGACCAGCATTCGCAATCACACGGCGAAACTCTGGGGCTACAACATCTGGAAACACTTGCAGCTTTACGTGGGGGGGAGAGCCTATTCCCTTGATCAAATCGAGCACGATGTGTTACGCAACATGCAGGAGCCCCGCATCCACTTCGCGATCGTTTGCGCATCGAATGGTTGCCCGCGGCTGTTGGACCAAGCCTACACGCCATCCAAGCTTGACGAGCAGCTGGAGAGCAATGCCAAGGACTTCTTTTCGCGTGAGGCCAACTTTCAATTCGATCCCACCAAGCAGCGGTTTCGTTTGTCAGCGATTCTTGATTGGTTCGGAGAAGACTTTGGGGCAGACACGAAGCAACGCCTGATTCGAATCTCGCCCTGGCTTGCGGATCCAACAGCGTCAGCAGCAGCGAAAGCGAATACCGTGAGTGTCGAGTTCATGGACTACGACTGGAGCCTCAACGAGCAGTAACACTTGCGTCTGTTTGCTCCGCGTTGACTCGATGGACCGTCTCGCTTTGACCTTGCAGTTCCGCTGCTGATGGCTCAGCTACCAGATGCGCACTCGCTCTTCGGGTTTCAAGTAGAGCGGGTTACCTGGCTCGACGTCGAACGCGTCATACCAGGCATCGATATTGCGGACAACTCCGTTGGCCCGATATTCGCTTGGGCTATGTGGATCGGTGATCAATCGATCCAGGAGTTCTCGCTCGCGGTACAGACGTCGCCAAACCTGAGCCCAGCCAAGGAAGAAACGTTGGTCACCGGTCAGACCGTCGATTACCGGTGGCTCGGCCCCGTCGAGTGACAAGCGATAAGCCTCGTAAGCCACGCTCAGCCCGCCAAGGTCACCGATATTCTCTCCAAGCGTCAGTTCGCCATTGACGAAGTTTCCCTCGATGGGCTCGAAGCTGCCGTACTGATCGACCAAGCCTTTGGCACGACGCTCAAATTCCGCTCGATCTTGCTCGGTCCACCACATGCGAAGATTTCCCTTGCCGTCAAACTTGCTCCCCTTGTCGTCGAAGCCGTGACTCAGTTCGTGTCCAATTACCGCACCAATCGCACCGTAGTTGGCTGCATCATCTGCCTGCATGCTGAAGAAGGGCGGTTGCAAGATCGCGGCGGGAAAGACGATCTCATTCATCGTTGGGTTGTAGTAGGCATTGACCGTCTGCGGGGTCATATGCCATTCGCCACGATCGATCGGACCACCTAGCTTTTCGATGTCGCGATTGGTCTCGAACTCGGCAGCCGCGATCAGATTGCTGGCCAAAACGGGTGAACGAACCGAAAGGTCGGAGTAGTCCTTCCACTCGTCGGGGTACCCGATCTTGGTCGTGAACATATTGAGTTTCTGGAGAGCCTCCCGCTTGGTGCCTTCGCTCATCCAGTCACGCGATTCAATCCGTTTGGCGAATGCGCGTTCAAGGTTCTTCACCAGCTCCATCATCCGCGCCTTGGCCTCGGGCTGAAACTGTTCTTCGACGTACAACTGCCCCACCAACTCGCCCAGCGTGCCGCTGGTCACGCCAACACCACGCTTCCAAAGCGGCTCTTGCTGATCGACGCCGCGCACTGCTTTGCTATGAAAATTGAAGGACCGCTCTTCAATCTCCTCGCTCAAACTGTCGGCGTACCGGTCAATGACTCGAAAGCGGAGATAATTCTTCAACGCTTCCAGGTCGGTTTGCGCCGCCAGCTTTGCCATCGCTTCGAGATAACTCGGCTGACGTACCACATAGCTGGATTGCCCGCTGATTCCGCTGTGATCTGCGTACGTTTGCCAATCAAACCCTTCCAGCGATTCCACCAGTTCCTTGGACGAGAGCTTGTTGTAGGTTTTGATTGGATCTCGGTTTTCTGTCTTGGTCCATTGGTTCTTCGCGATTTCGGTTTCAATCTCAAAGATCTGATCCGCCGCCTTGGCTGGATTCGGAACATCGAGATGTGTCAGCATGTCTGCGATGTAAATCTTGAGGTCATCTCGCAACTGGACGAATCGCGCGTTTTCATCATCGAGATAGTAATCGCGATCTGGCAACGTCAATCCAGACTGAGTGACATACACGGCGTAGTTGTCGCTATCGCGAGCATCGACATTGACGTAGGCAACCAACGGCCCCCCAATGCCACTCCGTGAGAGCGATCCCAGCACGGCAGCGAAGTCACGAGCCGAGTGAATCCCGTTGATCAGACGCAAGTGGTCTTTGAGTGGTGTGATGCCAGCAGTGTTTCGCGCCTCGACATTGAGCACCGATTCGTAGAGGTCACCAACTTTCTGCGCTGCCGACCCTGGCTCGCCCTTTTTTGCAGCCGCCTGTTCAATCAACACACGGACCTGTTCGTCAGCCTCGTCCGCAAGCACCGTGAAGATTCCATAATTCGACTTGTCCGCCGGAATCTCCGTGTCATCAAGCCACTTCTCGTTGGCGTAAATGTAGAAATTCTCCCCTGGCTCGACCGTTTCGCTGAAGAGCGATTGATCGATTCCAGAAACCTTTTCGGACGTTTGCGATTCGCTCGCCGAGTCCCGTTTCCCGTTCTCGTCGGCGACCACGACGACCGCTCCGAGACCAAGCAACAGAGCACTTACCAGGCACAAAACCACATTCATGGGGATACGTTTGATCACGGTATCGGAGACTCACGGAAAAAAGGATCGGGCATTGAAATCGTTGGTCGACAAGCTTGCTTGAGACCAAGCATGCCCGCGATGCCGGCGGCGTGCTTGGTCCCAGGCGTTCGGCTTTGAAGTGACGCCTTTTTCATAACCCGACGCGTCAGCGAGGAAATATCGAGATTGACATCGACTCGCTGACGCGTCGGGTTATGAAAATTCTCGTGCAGCAGCCAAAACCGCAACTTCAAAAGCGTTCAGGGCGGCGCGACACCACTTGGACCTCTCTATCGTAAGAGTTTCTGCGACGGCCTGTTAACGCCAGTCGCCCCTCTCTGGCCACCTACCGCCACTCACTCGACCAATCCTTGGTCTGGAGACCGCTACGGATTCTCCATTCGCGGAGCTCGGCGAGCAGTTGGTTTCTTGACGTTGGCCGCTGCAGGACTGGTCCCACAGATTGACCAGTTCGTCGGGGTCGGCCACCAGGTCGAAGAGCTGGCCATGGGGTTCGTCCAGAAAATGCACCAACTTGTGGGTCCGGTTTCGCACCATTGTCATGAACTCACATCCGGTCAGGACGGCGTCGCGAGATTGCTCACAGTAGACGTAGTCACGTCCCGCGAAACTCGCCGATTCGTCGAGAGCCGGGCTGAGGTGACCGCGCTTCCCAATCCTCGCGGACTGCAATTCCAGCCCAGTCGAGAATCGTCGGCCCCAGATCCATCTGCTGAACCAATCGCATCGATTTGCCGAGGTTGCCCAAAGCGATCCCGGGGGCCCAAATGATCAGGGGACTCGTGTGATCTGCTCGTACATCGTCCACTTCTGGCTGTGCCCATGGTCGGTCAAGCAATCGCCATGATCGCTGGTGAAGATCACGATTGAATTCTCCAGGTAGCCGTTGCGTTCAAGAGCCTCCATGATCTCTCCCACTTTCTGGTCGATCATCGTCACGTTGGCGAGGTAGTAAGCTCTTTGCCGATGTCGCTGCTGCTGGCGATGGATTGAGATCCATGACCACCGAGTCATGATCGACCTCGAAATTGTGCTGACGAAGCTCCTTCAACGCGGGGGGCTGATGATCAAGCTCTTGTTGGGTCACCGGCAGCAGCGGTAGTTCTCGGTCCAGGTAGGGCCTGGCGTAACGCGGCACCGGATCGTAGGGAGGATGGGGCCCGGGGAAACCCGATCTGCAAAAACAGCGGTCTCAGTCTTGGGTTTGTGATCGATCCACCAAGTCGCCATGTCACCGACAAAGAAATCGGGATGAGTCTCCTCGGGAAGCTCCCAGTCGAATGCGCCGAGCGCCGAGCGATAGTCCTCTCGCTGGCGATAGAATTCACGTTGCTGTTTGACCAGCCCGCGAAAACGCAGGGCCCGATCCCATTCGTCAAAGTAGTAACGTCCCTCCAGATATCGATCCTTGTTCTCGACGACAAATCGTTCGTGGAATCCAAGCTCGGTCTGGTAAGGCCAGGTGTGCATCTTACCGATGTTGCTGCAGTAGTAGCCCGAATCGTTCAATCGCTCGATCCAACTGCGACGCCAAGTATCCGCGTTCTTGAGGATTCCCGTGGTGTGCGGATAGTAGCCCTTGAAAAGACTCGCTCCGAGCCGCGGCACATGAGGCTGCGGTGACATGGCACTGGTGAACGTGATCCCCTCACGCACCAAACGGTCCAAATTCGGTGTGTCGACGTGGGGGAATCCTAACGCCGCGATCGTGTCGTAACGCTGCTGGTCGGTGATGATGAAGATGATATTCGGACGATCGTCGTTTTCGATCTTCTTTTGCACAAACACCCGCAAACTCCTGGAGAGCCCGCTGCTTTCGTGTCGGCCAGGGCGGCGAAAGGGTACCTGCCAGGAACGGTAACCGCTGTCCCTCCTGCGCCTTTCCGCGATCGGTTGAATTCGGATCGCTCGCACGTCAGACTCGTCCCCGCAGCCAAACGCGTTCGAGACGACCCATTCGACGGCTCCGCGAGTGCAAGCAGCCGCTCGGAGGGGAGACCACCTGGAAGAAAATCGGCTATACTTCCGCTCCGGGACGCGGTTCGGTTCCCAGCCGTGGTCTTACCAAGTCACTCCTTGGCATATCCACCAGACTCCTCGTACTCATCGCATGTCGGTCGCCCTTTTCGTTCCCTGTTACATCGACCAATTTTTTCCAGAGGTCGCGATTGCCACGCTGGAATTGTCTGGAAGACTGGGGGTGGAGGTGGACTATCCCCCGGGGCAAACTTGCTGTGGCCAACCGATGGCCAACACGGGCTGCCGAACGGACACCGCTCCGGTGGCCAGTCGATTCGTCGAGATTTTCGCGGACTACGACGCGGTCGTTTGCCCTTCGGGCTCCTGCACCGCGATGATTCGTCACCATTACGGTGAATTCTTTGACCCGCAGGATCCGGCAGTTCGCCCATGTTGCCTCACGGAGCTTCGAGCTCTGCGAGTACCTGCATGATGAACTTCAAGATCGATCACCTCGATATCAGTTTTCCCCATCGTGTCTCTCTGCACCAAAGCTGCCACGGGCTGCGCGAACTGCGGCTTGGTGCCATCCAGTGAAACGATGGTTCCTCGGGTTGACAAGGTTCGCTCGCGTGATGAATCTGGTCCGAGTGATATCGAGTGGTGCGGACTCCGACGCGAAGTGACGAATGCTGTGGCTTCGGCGGAACCTTTGCGGTCAATGAGCCGGACGTCTCGGCGATGATGGGGCGCGATCGAGTTGCCGATCATCTCGATTCCAAATCCGAGTTCATTGCCTCGGCCGACATGAGTTGCCTGATGCACCTTGACGGGATCATCCGCCGGGAGAAAAAACCGATTCGAGTCATCCATGTTGCTCAGATCCTGGCTGGCGGTCCGTTCGCCGGAGGCCAGCGAGTCCCCGTTCCCATCCCTGACATCTGTTTCCCCACATTCATACGGTTTTTCAATCGTGCATGGTTCGGCAACAAGTTCCGTTTCGCTTCCCATTGTCGATCACCCGACGGCTGCCCAAGCCGTTTGTGACGAATGATCAACGGTCGCACTGGCACGACCAGGCCTTGTGGTTTGTCCGCAGCAAACGGGACAAACAGGCGGCAGGCCGTTCCCGAGTGGGAGTATCTCCGCGAACTGGCGTCCGCGATCAAAACGCACACGATTGCCAATCTCGATCGTTACCTCGAGCAGTTCGAACGAAATGCAGCCGGCTTCGGCGCGACGGTCCATTGGGCGGCCGATGCAGACGAGCACAATGCGATCGTTCTGCGGATCCTGCGGGATCATGCACAATCACGGATCGTCAAAAGCAAATCGATGCTGACTGAGGAATGTGGGCTGAATCACTTTCTCGAGGACAACGGGATCGACGTCGTCGATACCGACTTGGGCGAACGAATCGTTCAACTGCGAGAAGAGACGCCCAGCCACATTGTTCTGCCTGCGATTCACATCAAGAAGGAAGAGGTCGGAGAGACGTTTCATCATCATCTTGGGACCGACGCCGGAGCCTCCGACCCCAATTACCTGACCGAGGCCGCTCGCGGACACCTACGCAGCAAGTTCCTTGACTGGTCAGATCGGGATCACCGGTGTCAATTTTGCCATCGCCGAAACGGGCGGCTTGGTGGTCTGCACCAACGAGGGCAATGCAGACCTTGGCGTTTCGCTGCCGCAAGTTCACATCGCCTGCATGGGAATCGAAAAACTGATTCCACGATTCGAGGACCTGGCGGTCTTCACCCGCCTGCTGGCTCGCTCGGCCACGGGCCAGCCGATCACCAGCTACACGTCCCATTTTCACGGCCCGCGCGACCCGGACAGCGAGCTTGCACATCGTTCTGGTCGACAACGGTCGAACCGAGGCTTCGCGAGAGCAAGGAGTTCCGCAACGCCCTGCACTGCATTCGCTGTGGCGCCTGCATGAATACTTGTCCCGTCTATCGCCGCAGCGGCGGACACAGCTATCGGGCGACCGTCCCGGGTCCAATCGGCTCGGTGTCTGTCTCCCGGACCGCGATGCCAAACGCTACAAGAGCCTTCCCTACGCCTGCAGCCTGTGTGGGTCCTGCACCGACGTCTGCCCGGTCAAAATCCCCCTCCATCATCAGCTGTTGGCGTGGCGACAGGAATTGGTCGGACAACGAACTGCTGCCGCTCGGAAAACGCTGGAGGATGCGGTTCGCTTCCTGGCTGTTTCCGCCATCCATGGATTTTCTCCTCGGCTGGCTACCTGGGCAGAACGTCTTTGCGTTGGCTGCCCCATGCAATGACTCACAATCGACTGAATACCGTGGGCCGTCGCTCGCGAGCTGCCTAAGCCACCGCGGCGAGAGCTTTCAACATTGGTACCGCAAGAATCGATCGTCGAGAGCGAACCCCAGCCGTGTTCAGCCATAAACGAGCGTCCGCCACGTTGTCGCGAGATGGAAGCGGCACTCAATCCGTTTCTCCGCCAATCCGTAACCATGACCGACCCAACGCGCAATCCAAGCCGCCGCACCATTCTCGAGCGACTCCGGTCACGAACCGCTCGCTGTGCCGCCGCTTCCCGTGATCGACGCGTCACGGTCTGACTCGGTTCGACGATCCCGTCGCCAAATTTGTCGAGATGCTCGACGTTCGTCGGCGGTCATGCCCATCTCGTTGAATCACATGATGAGATCGCTGGCATTCTGGAACAGATCGCAGCATTTCAATCGGCGAAGCAAATTGTCTCGCTCGTCCCCGAGGCTGTTCACGGGCAACGTGGATCGCGAGCCAGATCGATGATCCTCATGCTCTTTCGTCACTCGACTGGGTGGTCGCACCCGTGGACTGTCTCCGGTCGCCGAAAACGGTGCGATCTGGGTTGCCCGGCGAGTGCTGCCTCATCGCGTCCTGCTGTTCATTCCCCAATATCTCGCGATCGTCGTTTCACGCAGTGAGATCGTCAACAACATGCATGAGGCCTATGCGAAGGTCAGTCGACCACCTGCCGGATTCGGAGTCTTTGTCTCGGGTCCCAGCAAGACCGCCGACATTGAGCAGAGCCTGGTTCTCGGCGCTCACGGCTGCCGAACGCTGCAAGTGTTTCTCACCCCCTAGCCAAAGACCCATCGCACCGTCGAGCTCCCGGGTGTCGACTTCCCAGGGCGTCCCCGAAAGCACTCTGTCCCCGAAAGCGCAGTCCGAGACATCTGCCCCCGAGAGCAGATCACCCGGCCAAGCTCAGCGGGCACGCACAATCTCACCGATCGACGAATACCCCGCTTGGCTCCCCGCTAGTGGTGAGCCCCAACGCCGAAGTCCTGCGAACCAATTCGCTGTCGATCTTTGCGAGTTTGCCCGACTTCGTGCCAATACTCGACACGCTCGTCTTCTGGCAACCAGCAGAGTTGCACACGACGTCGATTCAAGTTGGAGGGAAAATCAATCGCCCCGTCAAAAGGAATGTGAGCCTCCAAACCGAGCGAAGCCAACTCGCGACGACAATCGTCGAGACGTTTCTCGTCCTCGGCAAGTGTACCTCGAATGTCCGACAGCTCCTCCTGATAATCAGCATGATCGATCGTCTCGGGAAGCTGATCGATCTCGCGAATCTGCTCCCGCTGGGCCGTCGATCGCTTCGGTCAGCTGCAGCATGTCTTCGGCGATGCGACGCACCAAAGGAAGCATCTTGGTCGCCAGAGTAGGCAGTGAATTCCTCTGCACGCCGATGTCGGATCGTTGTTGTTGCTGATTGCCCGGACCATGTGGTCACCAGTGGTTCAAGAGAAATGATCTGACACTCATCAAGTGCCTACCTAACAAGACGCATGCGTTAGCAAAACGGTTCCACGTCGGGATTCGAGTCGCAGACTAATTGCAGTTTGCGGGGAAGGAAACGTATACACATGAACACTATGCAAAGAATGCTTGAATTGCCTGGAACTGTCCGGTTGATAGCAACTCGGGGCACGTTTTCCGGTTGTGAAGCATTGGGGGCGGCCGTGAGGGTTAAAAAAGCGACCTTGTCAAGCCGTATTTCCTTGACGCGCCAACTTTTTGACCTAGAGTTGAAGGTGTCAGGAACGGCGAACAAAACGACGGAAAGCGTTCGCAGGCACAACCGGCCTACGTAGCGGTGAGACAGGATCCGATTCTGAGATTGATCCTGCAAGGCATCGGGACTGTAGGCACTCACGATTAGTAAAGATTTTGGGCCGGTTAGGAAAGGACTGGAACATGCTGGTTTTATCAAGAAAAAAGAACGAAAGTATCGTCATCAACAACGACATCAAAATCGTTGTCGTTGAAATTCGAGGCGACAAAGTGCGGCTTGGAGTCGAAGCCCCTCGCGAAGTACCGGTGCATCGCCGCGAAGTCTACGATGCGATCCAGCGAAGTTTGGAGTCAGGCGACGCACCGGTCGAGTCATAATGCGACCGGTATCAGGTGTCCGCCCTTCCTTTGATGTCTTCCCTTGGATTGTCGTACCAAGTGTCCTGATTTCTGTGACGTTGCGACGTTGGCCTCTCCATGAACGCGGAATCGCCGTTCATGTGAACCCTTGACGAAGTACATGGAGTCTTGGGTACAAACCCGCTTTCTGGTGTTCGGGCACTGTTCGTTCAGCCACCTCGCACACCACTCTCGACGGCCCCTTCGTCTAGCGGTCTAGGACATCGCCCTTTCACGGCGGTAACACGGGTTCGAGTCCCGTAGGGGTCATAAGCGGTTTTCTTTCGAAGGAAGACCGCTTTTTTTATGCCCGCACTCAGAAACCGGGCCACCTATCGGCACGCGAATCCCCCTATTATCAACGGGCACCACTATTGCGGGTTTCTCGCCCTTAGGAGGAACCCTCGTTGAGAGTAGCTCGAGGGCTAACCAGGCCCACAATCCATGCCCCCAGCCCTGCCATTCGCCTCGATCAATGGGCTCCACGGAAACACCTCAGGGCACCCAATGACTTCTGAGGGTACCCCCCCCCAATGACTTCTGAGGGTCAAGGTGCGGTGCGATCCCAGGCCACACTTCGATGCCGGGCCACACTTGGGAGGTCGCGAGAGAATCAGGAGGACTTGGCGTGGTGATTGGTGGTCACGGTCGCACACAACGGGAGGTTGAGGATTGGCGAGTCTCGCCAGACGAATGAGCGAGGCGTTTCTGCGTCTCGACCAGAAAGGTGACGATTCGCTGCCCCCTTTCCCCCCAAATTTTTCTTATGAGATATCCGGTCGAGTTTTTTTGCCCTACGCTTTTGAAACGGTTCCAGGTAATCGGTTGAGCATCCTGACTCTTATGATCACCTTGCGTCTCACAATCAAATGCGACCCATGTGGTGATTGATAGGCGTCCTGACAGAGTTGGGTCGACCGGTTGATGCTGATGGGCTGATCTACTTTCGCCGATCGATTGGGGCACTTAACCGAGGTGGCAAAGCCGGCGCTGACAGAGCGTACGTTGTGAACAACGAGCTCTGACCGAGCTGTCGACTGACCGCTCTCTCTCCTATCTCTTGCTGACAATATCATGAGTTCAATCCTTCCACGCACAAGTAACATGACATCTGGCGAAATCGCCAGCAAATGCTTGCGGAAAGCTCACAACTACTTGTCCCCCAGCATGAATATTCGTCGACTCGCATTTGCTCTCGACAAGTTGAGTCTACGCGGGAACCCAGGCATCTACGTCGAACGCCAGGAGTACGGCCCCAGTAATCTGGAGATCAAACTTGAGCGTCAAACGCTCGGCGGCCCGTTTGAGCCTCGCGATGTCACCCTCACGAATCGCGCTGCGGTTGAAATCGCCAAAGGTCTCCATCCGACGAGCGTCTTGGAAATCGGATGCGGTACGGCCATGTTCGCATCGTCTCTCGCGAAGCAGATTCCAGCTTGCCAAATCATCGCATCAGAATTCGAGGATGCTACTCGTAAGTGGTCGGAGCAAAATCGTGCCGTCTCGAACATTACGTTCTGCAAAAAACGGCTAGACGAGTTTTCGACGGATCAGTTTGATCTTGCCGTTGCGCTGGAGGTGATTGAGCACATCGCCGACTATGCCTCGTTCTTACAAGCAATCTCGCTTGTTGCACCAACGGTGGTTTTGAGCACACCCAACAAACACCGAAGTGCGTTCGAGTCGATCGCAAATCCCCCCGAATTTGACCAGCATGTCCGCGAATGGAGCGCTGGTGAGTTCTACTGGGTGCTACGTGTGTTCTGGGATGACGTCAAGATCTACACGCTTCCCGCGATGAGCAAGCAGATCAAAAAGTTGGAAGCTGACGAGAACTACGCGCCAACCTACGAGGAAACTGGTGTCAACTGCCGAGATCACTCGATGATCGCCGTCTGCACCAGCCCCGTGCGACCGTGACCACGCCTGTCGCGAACCCCATTCCCGATCCCCGTTGCCCCGATTTGAAGAACGAGTCGATCGAACAGGAGTCCCTGGCGACACCTTCCGTTGAATCCACCACTTCGCTCGCTCGCAAGTCGGTAATCTGGAATACGGGATTCAGCCTTTTTCGTGATCTCGCCCAGTTCGTTCAGGCGGTCATTCTCGCTCGACTGCTGCTTCCAGAGGCCTATGGTCAGTTTGCCTTGGTCACCAGCAGCATCGGCTTTCTTTCCATTTTCACGTCGAAGAACTTTGTTGCTTACACGCTGCAGGTCAAAGACGACAACGAAACGCATTTCCAGGATCACTTCACAGCCGGAGCCGTTCTTCAGTTAGGGATGTTCTTGCTTGCGAATCTGGTCGCAATCGGCGTTCGATTCATTCCCGACTATGAATCCATTGCTGTTCCAATCCACGTGATGTCTACCACGTTCCTTGTTGAATGGCCGACCGAAATTCGGCTGAAGATGCTCGAGCGAGCACTTGATTGGAAGCGGCGCAGACTGCTCCACGCCGTTGGCATCGTCCTGAGCATCCTTCTGGCCATCGTGATGGCTACTCTTGGAATGGGCGTTTACGCACTACTGGTCCCAGGGATTCTCGTTACCGGTCCATTCATCTATGACCTATTCATCTATGCGAAATTTCGTCCGACATGGCAGTGGTCATGGGATCACTATCGGGCAGCGTTCCGTTTTGGAATGACCCGTATCGGTGCCGGCGCCGCCTTGACCGGTCGCCAGCTCCTGGAGAATGCCGTATTTAGTGCGACGCTCGGCTTTACCGCCTTGGGATTGGTCAACCGAGCGGTGGGGATCTCGCAATTGGCGTGCGGCAAAATTGCCGGCCAACTGATGTACGCCATCTATCCGATTCTGACACGACTTGAAACGACAACAGGCAAAGCCGCGTTCGCCGGCGACTTAGTCATGCGCGTCGTCGCTTGGACCGCCATTCCACTAGCCTGTTGCTTCGGCCTCCTCGGCCTTCCCGTGATTGCGACCATTTACGGTTCGCAGTGGCTTGACGCAGCCGTCTTTTTGCGATGGACACTCGCCTGGGTCACTGTCATGGCGCTGATGCAGGTCGCGTACGCACTGTTGCTAGCGCGGCAAAAGGCCAAGCTTTGCATGGCTGCAGATTTGAGCGTTCTGATCGGTACAGGGGTCTGTCTGTTCCTGCTGCTGCCACGTGGTGTGACCACTTACTACGCCGGTTTGACCTTCGTCTATGCCGCTACACTTGCGATTCTGGTTTGGATCTTGGTGGGTTGCTCCGCGATCACGGTCGTGGGACTGCGACGTGCGTTCTTGCCGCCGACAATTGGAAGCGTCCTGGCCGCGGCTCTCACCAATACACTGCTTCCGTTCGACGCCTTTTCGGGAACCGCGTTCCTTCCAGCAGCGGCATGGGGAACAACGTTTTTCCTGCTTTACATCGCCTGCTTGCGTCTCCTTTTCGTTTCGCCGCTCAGGGAACTCATTTCCTACGTCCCTGCACGCGACAAGGTTGCTCGCGTCCTTCACCTTTCGCTGTAGCCTCCTTGAGATTGATCGTAGGCCAGGACATATCGTGGCAAAATGTCGTCAGGAAAAGCCTTGGCCTACGGATGATCCCACATCCATGATGAAAATGCTCTCGACAGCGTAGTGCACGCGGGCGCAATCGAAGTACCGATCGAACGCATCGAACGAATCGGCGCGCTGACTCACCGATGATCGGAGACCAAGGGCCGTTGCTGTTGGCGTGGCATCCGTCATAGATCCGCTAGCATTCGCGAAGATGCTGCTCGACGCAATTTCCAGCGTTCAGGTTTCCAGCGTTCAGGTTTCCAGCGTTCAGGTTTCCAGCGTTCAGGTTTCCAGCGTTCAGGTTTCCAGCGTTCAGGTTTCCAGCGTTCAGGTTTCCAGCGTTCAGGTTTCCAGCGTTCAATCTACTGGGGCCAGGCACTCTTCGGTTTGCTGGGGCCAGGCACTCTTCCACGGCAGCTTTCCTACCCGTCTGCCAAATTGTTGACGTGGCTCGACTCATCGATACGATGGTGCCCGGTCACATGCTCATGTCAACGGAGTGGAGAGCGATGAACGGAGACTGTCCCACCACGGGGAAACAGCGGTATGCGACCGCGCACGCGGCGCACGCGTCGCTGCGGCAGGTTTACTGGGGAAAAAGGACCAAGGAACAGCCTCGCCGGGTCTATCACTGCAAACACTGCCAGGGATATCACTTGAGCAGCCGCGGCGATATCTGGGGACGGCGCAGGAGGTTGGCTTCCTCCAGAAAGCGTGCCGACGCTCTGGACTGACGCCCTGAGAGCGGCCTTACTTGGGCGGGTGCTCGGGCGCCTGGTCGAACGTCCGATGGAAGTTCCACATTCGAGTTCCCGTCGCATCATGCTCGGCTCGCAGTACCACATCCCGGTAGTCCACTGACGCCTTTTCAGTCGCTCGCCGCAGTGCCTCCAGATCCCCGTCGGCGAGGTGCAGAACACAGCGATGCACGCGAGCCAAGTTGGCAATATTGGGTAGCCCCAGCAGCAGCCTCCGAACCTCCTGTCTTTCCTCCATGGCAAAGTCGGCGTGGATCCTGCTCTCGATATCGGGCTGCAAGGACGGCATCATCACCGATCGAACGAGAACGATTGCCAGTGCGACGAATGATATCAGCCCCAAAATTGTCCTGATTGAATATCGCACCGGAGTGTTGCAACCCTGTTCGCGGTTGTGATTCTTTGGCTCGTGTGATCCTTTGGCACCTGTGATCCTTTGGCACCTGTGATCCTTTGGCACCTGTGATCCTTTGGCACCTGTGATCCTTTGGCACCTGTGATCCTTTGGCACGACGGGGGCCCTGAGGGCAATCCGTGGCCTCGCGTGCTCCGTAGCGAAAGCCGTTCTGATTCGGCCACACAAAACGCTTCAGGTACCGATCGCTGACTGGGATTGGCCAAATCGCAGGGTCCCAGATCGTCCAAACATTCTAATTGGGTCCCTTCGATCGAATCGAGTCCACGCGCCGGGGAGACCGACAAAACGCAGGGAGGGGGGCGACAACTCGGACTTGGCGCGGTCTTCCGGGTCGGGCGCGGCTGATCGGGATCAAGAAACAAGATCGGCAAGTGTCTTGCCGACTGCGGCGTCACGTTCGGCCTGCTTCAGATTGGCCAGTGCTTTCCAGGCGGGGTGGTCGTTGGTTGGCCGGAGATGATGAGCAAGGTTGAGAATGTCCACAATCTCAATTCGCTCCGCGGGTCGGGCAAGGGTCAGGTCATCCTCGGCTCCCGCGATCCGCCGCAGCATCTCCGCTTCTACCAATTGTCCTGTCAACTCGTGAACGATGCGGCTCGACAGCCCGATTCGGTCGGCCAAGTCCTGTTGGTTGATCGGTTTGCCTTCGTCAAAGGCCCGTCCCACCTCACACATGATTGGTAGCATCCAATCCGGATCACCATGGAGCGAAACTCCGCTTCGGTCTCGCAACTTTCTTGGCATTCGGCCACCAAACGTCTGCAGCGTGTAAGTCAGAATCAGGCCGAATAAAACGATCAACCAGGTCACATAGATCCAAAACAGGAACAGAGGGATCAAGCCAATCGATCCGTAGATGTTCGAGTAGGGCGCTGCTTTGACGACGTAGATCTGAAACCCAAACTTCGCGGCCTCCCAGAGAAGAGCGCCGACAAAGGCCCCAATCATGGCGGCTCGTACCGAAACATGGGTGTTGGGCATCAGGGCGTAAAGCAAGAAGAACAGGACCCAACTGGCGGTGACCGAGAGGAGATGGGTCAGGACCCAGCGCGTGTTCGAATCGGCCCCAACCGTCCCTGTCCATTCGATTAACTGGCCCGACATGTACAAACTCATCGCCAGCAAACCGCTGCCGAGCGTGATGATCGACCAATGGATGGCGACACGAAGGTGCACGGGGCGCTGCGTCGGCGCGTCATAAATCCGATTGAATAGGTGTTCGGTAGAATCGGCCAAGGCGACCGCCGCGTAAACAAACAGCAGCAACCCGAAGACTCCAATCGATTTGAAGTCGATCGACGAAACCATCGCTGTGACTTCATGCAATCGTCGGCGGATGCTCGCTTGGGTATCTCGCTTGGTTTGCTCGACCGCCGCCTGCTTGATCGCCGCCGCCGCGCCGCTCTCGATGGCCGCTTGCATATCGACATCCTCCACGCCCTCCTGCTCACCGGCGTCGCCCAAGTCGGCCGGTAAATCCTCCGCCGCAACAAGCCGATCGGCCCCATCTCCAGATTCGTCTGCAGATTCGGCCGCCGTTTCAGCACTCTCCTCCTCACGCTCGACGGGCGAGAGATAGGCATCGGGGATCTCGGGAACACCAAAGAACGAATAGAGCTGGTACTCGACCTTGTTCTGAACTTCTTCGAGCCCACCAAAGATTCGAAACATCACCAATCCGAGCACGACGACCGGGATCAGCGAGAAGACCGTTCGATAAGTCAACTCGGCCGCCATTCCCTCGGCGCGGTGATACTGCAGCTGCCGCCAACAGTACACGGCCAGTTCCCAACTTTGGCGAACGAATTGTTGTCCGCGAGAAAGCTGCTCACTTGGACTTCGCACTGCCTCCACCACGTAGTCAAACAATCGGGACTTCACACGCGAACTCTCTTCGGGGAATGCAGGGAGCAGGATGCTCGGGGCAGCCTTTCTCCAGCCAGTACTGAAAAAGGGCAGTA
Organism: Pirellulaceae bacterium; assembly: GCA_963767665.1. Lineage (GTDB taxonomy): Bacteria > Planctomycetota > Planctomycetia > Pirellulales > Pirellulaceae > Rubripirellula. The sequence goes on along the minus strand of CAVYFC010000019.1, from coordinate 278,765 downwards.
CCTATAAAAAGGGGCAGTACTGAAACGGACCAGCCGACATCGTAGAGAACGACAACGGTCAACCGCAAACGCATCTGAGGGCTATCACAGTCGCTTTCCGAGATTCCTCTCGCACAGCCCGCCTTTGGACCATCGAAGGGGCGACAACGCCATCGAAGGGGCGACAACGCCATCGAAGGGGCGATAACGCCATCGACCCGTTCGGTGACGACCCCATTCGACGCAAACGGCCTACCTCGATTCGCCCTCGGAGTCAGCTTCTAGACGTCGACCAGGACGATGGGGAGTTCCACCGAGCTGAACCAGCGGTGTCGTCGTGGTTGAATCTGCCGACCGCGGACAATGAGCACAGTCACTGATCTGTCCACCCGAACGTGCTCGAGCGATCATGCGCCATGAACGGCGTACCAGCCAAGCGGCGGCCGTGACAACAGTGCACCAGGCGATGATCGTTTGCCAATCCACAACAAGCACTTTCGCGAAGTGTCCAACTCGAGTCCACCCACTCGATCTCAGAAAAAACGTGATCCAACCTGGTAGGTGACCAATGCGCCCAAGTAGGCCAGAACCGTCATGTAGGTAAAACTCAGGGCTGGCCAAAACCAGGAGTTGGTTTCCCGTTGAATCACCAACAGGGTGCTGACGCACTGCGCACAAAGGGCAAAGAAGACCATGATCGAGAGGGCAACCGGAATGCTGTAGACCGGCGTTCCATCGGGATACGTCGAGGCTCGGATCGCGCCGATCAACCCCTCCTCGTCCTCCTCGCCATCAAGACTATAGATCGTTCCCAACGTGGCGATGATCACCTCGCGGGCAGGAAAACTGGCAATCGCCCCCACGCCGATCTTCCAATCCCAACCCAGCGGTGCCACCGCAGGTTCGATGGCGTGCCCGATCTTGCCAAGCAGGCTCTGCTCCAGCAGTCCGGCCCGCTCCTCGCGCAGCTCGGTCGCGACCGACTCGAACTCGGCGTCGTCCTCCTCGATGGAATCGAGGCGGGTTTGCAAATCGTACTGCCGAGCGTGGTTGCCGGGCCAATAGCCGGCGAACCAGATCACGATGGTAGCGGCAAAGATCAGGGTGCCAGCACGAATGATGAATGCGCGACTCGCCTCCCAGACACGCGACAAGACAACTCGGAAAGAGGGCAACTTGTACTCAGGCAATTCCAGCACGAACGGTGCGACCTCGCCGCGCAGGATCGTCGCCTTCAAGATCAAGGAAACGGGAATGGCAACAACAACACCGACCGCATACATCGACATCAGCACCACCGCCGGCAGCGACAACCATCCGCCAAACAGCGTTGTCGCCGGAATGAACGCGGCAATCAACAGCAAGTAAACCGGCAAGCGGGCGCTACAACTCATCAGCGGCGCGACCATGATGGTGGCAAAGCGATCGCGCCGGTTCTCGATCACCCGCGTCGCCATCACGCCTGGCACAGCACAAGCAAACGAGCTCATCATCGGCAGGAATGACTTACCACTGAGCCCAAACGCTGTCATCACCCGATCGACCAGAAACGAAGCGCGGGCCATGTACCCGCAGTCCTCAAGAAGTGCCAAAAACAAGAACAGCAAGGCGATCTGCGGCAGGAATATCAACACCCCACCGACCCCCGCAATCACGCCATCGGTGATCAAGCTTCGCAGCATGCCCGGGGCCATCTGCGCGGCAATGGCGTCTGATAGGAACGAAGTCGCTTCGTCGATTCGATCCATCGGCCACGACGCGACCGAGTAAATCGACTGAAATACCAGCAGCATGACCAAGATAAAGCAGACCGGCCCCCAGACGCGATGCGTCAGGACCTGATCGAGCCGATCGGTGACCGTGGAACGATGGTCCGAAGTCCCGCCAAGCACCCCGGCAAGATTCTGTTTGGCCCACGCGTACCGCGCCTTGCATTCCATGTCGACGGGATCACCCATCTCCTCGGCCAGCTTCTCACGCCATGTGGTCAGCGATCGCTGTGCTTCGGGACCGAGAAGTCCGAGGATCCGACGCTCCGATTCGCCTCCCCGATCCAGCAGCATCCGTTCAATCAGGTAGTCGCCCGGCAAGCGATCCTCGGAGAGCAAAGCAGAGGGATCCTGGGAGGCTTGGCCGCTGCCATTTCCCGGCATCGAACCGCTTGGACTTACGCCTGCTGTTGCAGGTGCATGCGCAGTGCATTTCCGCATTCAGGTTGGCAGACAAGGATTGACGAAAGCCATCCCGGATGCTGGTAAAACGAATCTGGCAAAACTCGATCGCGGCATCGTCTCGCCGGGAAGCTCGAGTTGTCCTTTGATCGCTTCTTTGAGCTGCCCGATGCCTTCGCGCTTCGATGCACTTGTCATGACAACGGGAATACCTAACTGCGACGCGAGGCGGTCGGTATCGATCGAAACGCCTCGAGCGCGAGCCGAATCAATCATGTTCAAGCGCGAGCACCACCGGCTTGCCCAACTCCATCAGCTGACTGACCAGAAACAGATTGCGTTGCAGCATCAGCGCGTTGACGACACAAACGATCAACTCGATCGGCGGCTCGCTCGGCAAGTCATCGGTCAACAATTCCACCGCGACCAATTCATCGGGTGATCTCGGAGCCAGCGAGTAGGTGCCCGGCAGGTCGACCAGATCGATGGTGCGGCCGCCGAGATCGCAGCGCCCGATTTTTTTCTCGATCGTGACGCCGGGATAATTCCCCGTTCGCACGTTCATCCCCGCCAAAGCATTGAACAGGGTGCTCTTCCCGGTGTTCGGGTTGCCAACCAACGCGACACGCGAGGTCGCAACTGCTGCGTTGGGAGGGGACGCCATGATCGATAGGACGGTTCGGTCAAGAACCGTCAAACGAGAAGGGGAGGGCCGGGAGGGGGGGGGCTAGCCTACAGGCTGAACCATGACGCGCCGAGCTTCCCCGCCGCGAACAGCGATTCGAGAGCCGTGGATGGAACACTTCACGGGCCCACCGAATGGGGCGCAGCGGAGGTACTCCACGGGCTCACCGGGAACGAACCCCATCTCGCGAAGACGAGCGGCGATGCCGTCGACCCCGTCGATGCGAACGATTTCAGCGAGTTGGCCAGGCTTGAGTTGGTCGAGTGTTGTCAAGGTTCCGCTTTCGATATTGAGAACCAATCTCATCAAGACCAAGTGTGGCTGAATCCAACCCAAAAGTCAAGTGGCCACGCCCCGCCTGCCTGCCGCCCCACGAGATTCCCCGCCCAGCCCTTTGACGAACTGTCGAGAGCCAATAAAATGGTCTTGTGCGGCGACAACTCCCCGTACAGCCATCCCCCGACACATCGGTTCTGGAGGTGTTCGGCCCATCAGCAATGATGCCGATCGACCTACCCGCTTTCGCCGGTCATGCGTCAGGGGTTCTCCTTCCAGAACCTCTTTGCGAGAGTGAACCAATGATTTTGAATTCCCTGCCTTTGGGCTTTATCGGGGCGCCGGGGCTGCCTGAGCTGGTGGTGATCGCCTTGATCATCCTGCTACTTTTTGGCGGATCGAAGCTTCCCAATCTGATGCGGAATCTCGGCCGCAGTACCAACGAGTTCAAGCGCGGGATGAGCGAAACCTCGGTGGATGACGAACCGACTCCGCCCAACGACGAGAAGAACTGAGGATGTTCGGGCTCAGTCCGTTTGAACTCATGGTGATCGGCGTGATTGCGGTGGTCCTCTTCGGAGGAAGTCTGCCTGATGTGGCGCGCAAACTGGGCGGCAGCTATCGGGAGTTCCGCCGCAGCCTGAACGAAGTCCAGCAGCAGTTTCGGATGGCCGAATACGAGGCGAAGAAGACCCTTTCCTCGCTGGATGACCCCAAATCGAAGGCCACGGCTGACGATGAAGAGGAGGCCGCGGGCCCATCGGCGCCCAAGTTCACGCCTCCCGAGTGAGTTACCAGAAAACCAAATGCTCTCGCAGGCTTCGAGTGACGACCGGCCTGCGACTTGGAAGACGCGACCACGCAAGCAGTGAGGGACAGGCATACGGTCCCGGCACGGGAAATGGCATGCCGACGAGCAGCCGGTGTGATGGTGCGGAAACATCAGGAATCGCAAGGGCGCGGTGACGCTGAGTCGCGGTGACGCTGAGACGCAAGGCCGTCCGTAAGAGGGCCGTCAGCAGGTGCCACTCAGCGACATGTCATCTGAACGACTCTGAGATTGCCCGTTCTCTTGGGCAGAATCATCGGCCAACGGGAGCATCTAGGGACAGGCATGCTTTGCAGACAACAAGTCCCAGCCAGAGCAATAGCCATCGCGTGACGTCAATCACCGAATGCCCCTTGCTCGCAATGGAGCCATGCCAGCCCATACTTGCAACAAAGCCGATGCCGGATCTATCATGCCCATTGAGAAGGAAGCACTTGTTTCCCTGCAAGAGAAGTGGAATCGGGCGATTAGCTCAGTTGGTTAGAGCGCTGTGTTCACACCTGAGCTTTTCACGCCACTCCAAAGAGGGCGGTTAGCTCAGCTGGTTAGAGCGCATCGTTCACACCGATGAGGTCGTTGGTTCGAATCCAATACCGCCCACTGTCGTTTGTTTTGTTTGTCATCCAAAGGATTGATTGAAATGAACTCCGGCGTTGCCGCTCCAAGGGAGACGATGCCTTCAAAAGCTTTATCAAGAATCAAAGTTTGAGTAAAAGTTAGCAGGCATCGGGTTCGTGACATCATCTGAAATCTCAATTCAGATCGAGGTTCCGAAATGTCTCCCGACCAAGTTGTTTCCGCTCAGCTAATCATCGTAGGCCGCGTTTGCGCTGAGTATCGAAAAGCAAGACTTCATCTTCACGGCCAAGGCCACTGGCATCGACGCCGGGCCGTCATCGAGCTACTGGAAGAAGAGTACGGCGATCTGCCCGCCAACCAGTTTGGCTCAAAAAGGATGCACGAACTGCGAACAAACTTGTCCAGTGGGGCAACTGTCGCAAGTTCACCAACGAGCAGATTTGCCTCGTCGCTGATATCGTGACGTTCCGTTCGAGGCAACAGTGGCAGCTTTCCAACATGGTCATGCATGGCACGTCTGACTGGGGACGCGATGTCGTGTCTGTGTAAGCATCCTAGGCTTCTTAACGGCAATGCAGTTGGGTCCTCTCCGACTCAAATCAAGCTTCGATGTACCGTCAATCACACGCCATCTTTCGCGGTTTTGGAACATGCCGTCGTGCTCGAACGCGTCCGGATTGGAGGTCCTTTCCAGAATGTCGGGTGACCGATTGCTTGTGTCGCACGGCATGCCAGACGGGTCTATTCTCGAGAAGCCCAGACGCACAAGCAGAGTAGTCTCCAGAGGTTTGCACGAAAATTTTGCCGCAATTTTCAAACTTTCCGTTTGTTGACCGGGACTACCCCTAACTAGGGATGGTTATAAGCGAAAAAGAAGCGTTGTTTGCAACTTGAGGAACTGACTAGAGATGGCCTTGATACGATTTAGCTTTGCGTGTTTAGTGATGCTCGTCGCGATGGCGGGGCAGGCGCGAGCGGGCGTGATGGACGTTCGTTTAGACATTTCGACGTTTGTGAACACGACAGGCGGTAACTGGAATAACATCGCCAACATGAATGGTCTGACTTCGGATCTCATTGACTTCAACACTGGCGCCAATACAGGCATCGGAATCACTCTCTCAGGGTGGCGTGATTTCTTTGGCGATGACGAGGGTTCCTTTCCCGATCAAGATTGGTTGATCCAGCCTGCCACAAGAGACGGTGCAGGTGTCTCCAGTGGTTCGTCGGGGACGATGACACTTAGCGGCCTCTCGGCCAGTAGCTACCAAATCGAAATCGTGTCTGCACGAACAGAATTCGACTATCTAAACACCATCACGATTGGCGGAGCTTTGGCCAACCGAACTTACCTCGGTACTCCGGTGAACACCCCATGGGGAAGCAACACCGATGGTTTGGCACCGGGAAACTGGTTGATTTGGGACAATGTGACGTCGAACGATATTCTTCTAGTCTCGGATTCCAACACTTTGGGGATGATCAACGCCATCCGCATTCTTGAAACTGGCAACGCCGGTACGGTCCCCGAACCAGGCTCCCTCGCCATCTTCGGCATCGGTGCACTCGGCATGGTGGGCTTGGGCGTGCGACGTAAGCGCAAGCAGCAGGCGTAACGGACTTCACAACTTGAAACGAACAGCGGCGGGTGAAGGCTCGCCGCTTTTTGTTTTGGTACACTGTCCGCCATGCGTGCGATCGATGCCCCGTTGGGCTAGCGCAGAGGGCCACACTAGGGGCAACCGGGGTGCGGCCCTTGCCTTTTCTGCAGGGCCGAATCCGGGGCGGGCAAATTCTGTAGGTGGTGATGACGATGAAGGCCAACGGCAGCGGTAAATCCCTCAAACCAAGCGAGTTCGGTATTGCGTCCATGTGTATCGGATTCGCGATGCTGGTCGTCCAGCTTGGGGTGCTGTTCGCGGTATTGATTGGAATCAAGGATAACCAAGGCTACATTTATGCAGCTGGCATCCCTGCCGTGATGTACTTCTTTGGTGTCCCCATCGGACTCCTTGCGAGCATCATCGGATTTCTGCAACCGAGGCGAAGTCGCCGATACGCGAAGTTGGGACTTGCATTGAGTCTTTCCGGCCCGCTTGTTTTCGCTCTTTTCATCGCGATTCAGTTCCTGCGGCGTCATTGATAGAGGGCCGCGCCTGGGGCAACCGGGCGTGGCCATCGTCTTCCCAGATAACTGGTTTGCGAGCGATGCTTACGTTTAGCGACCTTCATGACTTGCTCGCAAAATCGAGTATGGTCTGGATACCGGCACTGCTGGCTGCATATATCTGCCCACCGCCTGGGTCACGTCTAAGGCTGCTCGCTCATGCCCCCGTTGTCCTGTTCACTCTACTCTTGCTGCTTGTGGGGATTGAACGCCTTTTTGCGTTGTCCTTTCCCTCCATCGAGCGACTGTTGGGTTACGCCTGGGGAACGTCCGTGGTAGTCGGCCTTCCGATCGCGTTTTTGGGTGGGCTTTTGTTGCGTGCGATCCGAGAGAAAACTCCGTAGCGCCCAAGCCCCCAAGAATGTCGGCCATCCGAGCGCTCGATGCCCCGTTGGGATCGACTGGAGGGCCATGCTTGGGGCAACCGTGGCGAGCTCTCGCTCTTTCACCAGCCAAGGCGTCACTCTGAATTGACACGTTTGATAACCGTTCGTTTTCCTCCTGGGAAACTGGGAAACCCCGTGCTTTGGACAGTACCTATCTGGTTGGTTGCGTGCGGACTCTCGCGGTACGTCTACAGTCCTATTGCAAGCTGGGTGGATCCGGGGCCGATTGTGTTGGTGTTAATCCCAATCGTGCTTGGTTGGCTTGTCATTGGGTTGTTCGGGCTTCCACAGCTTGGATTGGCCGTAGGCCTCTTCATGCTCTTTATCAACTGCATCCCGTTAGGGTTGGGGCTGCGTCGCTGCTACCGCCGTTGCAAGCCGTGGACAATCGCAGTCGCCTGCGTGCTTATCGGTACTTTAGTTAGCACTTACACCTTCTATTCCAGTGCCTCCCGGATCTACGGAGTCCGCATGGTGGAGGCGATGGGCGGCGAAGTCCGACTGGCTCGCCTCGCCGGAGAATTCTCTTTCGGGATTCCGACGACGGTATGCTGGGTCGATGTTCCTGGGAAAGATCTTGACGATAACGATCTCGATAAGCTGATACGTGCGTTGGATAAGATTGGGGTCAAAGACTGCCGAGTTGACCTTGGTGGCACCGGTTTGAGCGAAGCCCAAAGATGCAAACTGATGAACGACGGTCCTGCGTCACACCTCAACTACTCGGTGCCGAGGCGAACACGCTGGCAGAAGACGAAGTAACTAAGTGAAGATGGAGTGCGTTCAACGCCGCGTTGCTCCATTGAGCGGATGGCAAGTGCCGATTGTCATAAGGGCGGCTCACCGATGTACAGCTTTCCAAACCAGAGCGTCAGATTCGTCGCTGACGATTGTGGACATTCGCAGCAAAAACCCGACGGATTGTGGCAGCACACGTGCACAGGAGATACAAAAAGGGGCTCTGTGATTCAGAGTGATCCCATTGAGCCCTGGATAACTGCATGTCCACTGAAGATCGAAATGAAAAGGATCTGCTCCAATCCTTGATTGCGGAGATTCTCGAAGCTGAGGAAAGTGGAAATACGGTTGATCGAGGTACGTTGCTGAAGCAGCATCCCGAGCACGCTGAATCGCTGCGAGAATTCCTCGCCAATCATGACCGGATGAAAGCGGCGGCGAATCTCGATGAGCCAACGCTACCGCCGACTGGAGGCGGTCTGGACGAGCCCACGATGCCTCCGAACCAAGGTTCACAAGCAGACGCAACGACTCCGCCGACCCGACCAGTGTCACCAAATGGAGCATCGGTAGGTGATCAGGTCCGATACTTCGGTGATTACGAACTGTTGGAAGAAATCGCGCGTGGTGGAATGGGTGTCGTCTTCAAAGCACGACAAATCAACCTGAATCGGACGGTCGCACTCAAGATGATTCTGGCTGGCCAGTTTGCGGGACAAGAAGACGTCCAGCGGTTCTATATCGAGGCAGAAGCGGCAGCCAATCTCGATCACCCCGGCATCGTTCCGATCTTTGAAATCGGAGAACACCAGGGGCAACACTATTTCTCGATGGGATACGTCGAGGGTGAGAGTCTATCGCACAAGGTTGGCGATGTTCCCTTGCCCCCTCATGAAGCGGCAGAGTTGGTCCGCAAGATATGTGATGCCATGGCTTACGCACACGAGCGCGGCGTGATTCATCGCGATTTGAAGCCCGCGAACATCTTGATCGAGAGGAACGGCCAACCGAAGGTCACCGACTTTGGATTGGCGAAGAAAACGGAAGCCGACAGCAACTTGACGGGCACCGGCCAAATTCTCGGCACACCCGCGTACATGCCGCCGGAACAAGCGTCAGGAAAGACGGATGTTGGGCCGCTAGCGGATGTCTACTCACTGGGAGCAATACTGTACTGCCTACTGACCGGTCGTCCGCCGTTTCAAGCATCGAATCCGATGGACACTCTGCTGCAGGTACTGAATCGGGATCCGGTGCCACTTCGGATTCTCACTCCACAAATACCACGGGATCTGGAGACCATTTGCCTGAAATGCTTACGCAAAGAATCGAGTAAGCGATACGAGTCCGCATTCGAGTTGGCTGCCGAGCTCCAGCGATATCTTGATGGGAAACCCATCCATGCGCGTCCGGTCGGGAATCTTGAACGGGGCTGGCGATGGTGCAAACGCAACACTGCTCTAGCAGTCACCGGGACGATCGCCACGTTGCTGTTGCTCACAATCTCTTTTGCCGGCCCAATTGCTGCCTACACTCAGGCCAAACTCAGGCAAGACGCAGATAAAAAATCTGCTGAGGCAGTCGATGCTCTCTACGACCTGACAACATCGTTTGGATTGTCAGCCGACTCACAGGGTGATGCTTCGCAAGCTCTCTTGTGGTTTTCCGAGGCAAACAAGCTACCGGTGGTGGATTCGCGAAAACAGGTGGAGGGGCAGCTGAGATTGGAATCTTGGCATCGCCAGCTTTCCAGTCCCGTTCGTGTTTTTTCGAACGATCGGGAGCGAGTCGATTTTTTGGAGTTCGATGCGACCGCGAGGTTTCTCGCATCCCGGTCCGAGCATGAGACATGCCGAGTTTGGCAACTTGACACCGAACGCCCCCCTCACATCATTCGTGAAATCACCGGTATTGCTTGGCATCCCTCTGAGCCCAAATTGGCGATGACATTCACAGACGGCCGTGCACAAGTGATGGAATGGCCGAGCAAGACGGTGATCCATTCCACTGAGTTTGATGAAGCTGTGTTTCGAGTCGCGTTTTCGCCCGATGGTAGTTTGGTCGCGTTGGGTGGCGATAGAGTCAGGCTGTGGAACGTCGAAAGTGGCGAAGTTCGAGAGAGCAAAACTCTCGGCGGCAACACCGAATACCTGGAATTCGCCATCGATATGGACTGGCTACTTTGTCTTCAGGATGACAGTCAAGTCCGAATATTGCGATCAAAGGACCTTGGTCCAATTCAATCACCCATCTTGCACCGATTCGCAACCCACGATTCCGGGCCTGCCGTCTACCCACACTTCGCCATGGGCGGTCGGGAACTACTTACCAGAGCGGGCAATCGACTTATATGGTCACACGCTTCGTCAGGGAATTTGATTCGTACAATCCTTGTCAACGGCCCATCGATCAACGGAATCGCGGTCAGCCCGGACCAAAAGCAGTTTGCCGTCGCCACTCAGGATGCGGAGCTCGAACTCTGGGACTGCCCGACGAAACGCCGCGTCACATTGAGAAAAACCGACCAGCCTGCCTGGTCACCGAACTTCAGTCCCGATGGGCTTGAGCTCGCAGTCTCAACTTGGCGATCGCACGTCATGAGATTCCGAAGTGAAGACGGACTAGCAATTGATGAAGGGTTGCCTACAAACCAGGGAGATTTCTTGGTGAGGTATGCACCGTCGGGCCGCCATCTTTTGGTGTGTGATCGACGTGGAGAAATGACGCTTTGGCTCTTCCATTCCTACCCGGCAATCTCTGACGGGAACAAGGAAAGCACTGTCCAACGGCAGTTTCGCCAAATCAGGCTTCCTCAGAACGGTTCCGAACTTGAAATCAGTGGTACCAAATCGCATCTTTTCGCCTGCGGCGACAATTGGTGGAGCGGTCGCTTCACCGACGCGCAACTCATTCCGCGTGACACCGATCTCTCCGAAAGTAAGACCTTCCATTCCAACTCGCTTGTTACGGATGCGAGCATCTCACCCGACGAAACGCTAATCGTTACAGCCCATGTCAATCATCTGATCCAGTTTTGGGATGTCAGAAGTCAACAACTCAAGTGGGAACCGCTTGAGCTTGAGACGGAACCACTAGAAATTGAATTTGATCATCAAGGCAAATATGTCTTCTGTTTGGAATTGGGAGGACTCGTCACGGTGATTGATGCAAAAACAGGAGAACCAATTCACAAATTGGACCCCGGCACAGTGACGGTTCCAGAACATTGGCGTCAAACCGACCTTCATATCTATCGACAAAACAACGGCATGCCGATCGACCTGTTTTTTTCCTATCACCTCAAGCCCTCCAAGCACGGCTTGCTTGCCGTCGGCGGCTTTGACCATCGCATTCGGATCTGGGATGTCGAAAAAGGGAAGTTGGAATACGAACCTTTGGAACTGACCGTGCCGGCGAGCATCCTTGCTATATCTGAAAACAACAAATACCTCGTAACCAATGATGATTTGGACTTGTTGTTAGTCGATTTGTTTACCGGTCAGGAATTGGCACGCCATCCAATGGCAACGGTACCGGACGTTGTTGCGTTCAGTCCAGATTCGAGCCGCCTAGTCGTCAACTGCGGTGACGTGCTCGATGTCGCTTCTAACAAAGTCTTGAGGTCGATTGGAGGGGGAGCCGTCGAATTCCTTGACGAACACGGGCATTGGGTCATGTCCGCCCACAGCGGTGGTGCTCGAGTTTGGAGCACATTGACGGGGCATCCGGTCACGCCCCTTTCGCCGGTTAACAAAATTCGATGCAAGCTGATCGTCTCGCGCGAGGATTCGCAAGCGTATGTATCCGGCGACGGTGAATTGGTCGATGTCGTGCCCTACGCACCTCGGGTAACACATCCGTCGACCAGCACCGCGGATTGGGAAATGATTGCTGAGGTGATGGCTGGTCGAGAAATCGTCGGTGGTAGTGCGGTCGATCTTTCACGCGACAATTGGGAGAAACGATTCTTGAAGTTGAAAGATCGATTGCCAGAAAAATTTCCAAATGATTGGCCAGTAGACGACTTGCTCGCCTGGCACGATGTTCAAAGGATTCGCGCAATCGAAAACCAGCAATGGAATTCCGCTCGATGGCATGGGAACCATCTCGAAAAAGTCTACGGGCACGAGGATAAGCGAGCTCTCCACGCTCGTCTCGAACTTTGGTTGAGCCAGACCGCGAGGGAAATACGAAGCCGTGACCAACAAGAGGTGATGCTTGAGTGGAGAACGCTGGAAGCATCCGGTGATCTCCGAAGGGCTGGACGCCGCCAATTGAAGTTGGCATATTTTCTCGCCTGGAGTTTGCGTTCGGCGGGTAAAACTGACGCGGCGATGGCCGTTGCGGAGACAACTCTGAAACTGCAGCGGGATCATCTTGGAAGCACCGACAAAGATGTGATTGCCACGGTGGATTTCTTGGCCGAGACAAACATCGCATTGCCGAGGCTCGCCGATGCCCGCAACTGGTTTCGTCAAGAGATCGGGTTATATCAATCCCGAATCGATGCAACCGATTTCGATCTGGAAGCCGTCAATAATTTGGCCCGACTGTTGGTGACATGCCCCGATCGAACGTTGCACGACTATCCTCGTGCGATTGAATTAGCCTCCCTTGCGACGGAGCGAGCACCGATATCAGACCTCTATTTGAACACGCTCGGCACTGCTCACTATCGCGCGGGCAATTACAAGCAAGCAATCGAGACGTTTCAAAAATCGATCGGTGGTGGAAGGTTTGCGATGTTCGCCGAAGACAGTTTTTTTGTCGCCATGTCATTTGCTAGGCTCGGCGATCACGAGACCGCGCTCAATCATTTCAATCGGGCGATAGATTGGTTGAAAAGCAATGCCACTTCCAGCAGTGATATTCGCCTTATTCAAGCCGAAGCGACGCAACTCTTGAGCCAACTCGGCATCCTCAGTCCGTAATCTGATGACCCATCGAACGGTCACCGTTTCGCACTGGCGAGCTTAGAAACATCTTGTGACGCCGACTATAACCAAGAGTGTCGATACTGCCACGGCAAGATACTAATGCAACCGTTGTTGGATTCGATCGCGTTGCCCAGAGAGAAGAGCTTGGACAATGCCCAGCCGACAACCGCGTGAAGCTGGGGCATACCCCGTCAGATGAAGTACTGGCTACTACAGTATCGTGGCTTGCGCGATTCGTGTTGTTCTCATTCCAGATTTACGTTTTTCGCGAGGCCTTAACTATCCTCTCGAGACGGCGGAGAGCGCAATGGCCTTCGAAAGGCCCTTGTCAAGATCAGCGATTCGTCTCCCAACTCCCAGCGGTTGCATCGGCCGCCAGCTCGAAGCTCGTGGCTTTCCTGTCAGGCGTCTTTAGGATTCCGAGTCTTCATCACCTAATCACAAGGTGTCACCCACTTATAACGATTACGTGGCTAGACAACTTTTTTCTAGCAGTTCATTACCCGCCTATCCCTTGCGACGACACTTGGAGATGAAAGCCAACGATGAGTTCCACGTCGAGAGACCATGTCCTCGGTGTAAGGAATCCTTTGCCTCAGTTCAATCACTAGGTGTCTGTCCGGCATGCTCTTGCGTCTCGGAGGTCGACGACGCGGGAAATTGTCGCGCCTACAAGCGTCTGGAAAACTCGGAGTTTCAACCGGGTCGGAACGGAAGGCTTTGGCACTCAATCGATGCGGTCTCGCTCGTACTTTGCTTGCCGCTTCTCACGCTGTTGTTGCCTCTCTTGTTGTTCTCTCGTTTTCTGGCAAATTTCCCGTACGGAAATTTCCGATTTGAGCAGGGAGAAACGGGGAGCATTCGTACTTGTCCGAAGTGTGGAAATCGCTGGACGATTCCGGGCCTCAAAGACCGCCCTGTGGATGGGGCATGTGTTGCATGCGGGTTCGGGAGCTTCTTGAAGGATCTGCTATGGCTGGTTACGCTACTCTTCGCGGTGGGGTCGCTGTTTGTTTTGTGGCGATTCCTGTGATCGCATAGAAGAAGCGGTTCCAGGACTCAATTTATGCGGAGGTTGCTTGCGCGGTGACCAACGGCACGCTGGATCGGATGAGCTCCTGCTCGTTCTATAATGCGAACTGACGGAGATTGGCATAAGGCGTTGGGACTCCTAAGGTTTGAGACACCAACAGCGGTGGCGGCCTGGTGGCGCCCTCTACGGCGGAGTGATTCGAGGAAAATGAATTCCCGAGTGATCGGCGCAGGTTTCTTCGGCGCACCGCGGGACTCATGTTAAACGACGGCTTGCACGGAGCATCGTCGGTCTACGGGGAGTGGACGTGCGTGCTAGTCGGTTTCGCCGGTTCCCCTCGGCTACAATTGTCCCGGCGTCCTCGCAAGTCCAGGCGACAACGATCGTCTCAGTATCGGTTACGATTCCATTGAACAACGGGCCAGTTTTAAGATGAAGATGAAAGGTTACGATCTCGTAATCATGACCGCTGACGCTCCAGACGCGGGCGCTACTGCTGATGTCTGGTTGCGACTGACGGGGTCGGCCGCCGACACGGGGTGGTTCAATTTTCGACAGGACGAGGATGGTAAACGACGGATCTATTTCCGCCCGGGGAGTATCGAGTATGCCACGTTTCGATTCCATGATCTCGGGGTATTGGAGTCGTGTTCGCTAGAGTTGAGGTCTGACAAGGATGGTTCCTGGTTGCCGCTCTGCGTCGAAGTGATCGATTCTGATGAATCTTGGGTTTGGCAGTTCGGTGATTGGGTACGAACCGGATCAATAACAACAAAGAAGGGACCAACCGCGGAGTTCCCATTCGATCAAGCATGTAGCGACTCCAACTACGACAACGCAATGCGTCAGGCAACTGGAATTCTTGGCCGCGTGGAATCCCAGTGGCGACAGGGCACGACTGGTTCTCCTCGCCCCGCTCAGGTGCTCGACGAGATTGTTGCCATTTTTGAAAAAGCTGCGCTACTGCGTAAGCGGGGATGAACTCGGGCGTCACAGCGAAGATCGAATCTTCCAAGCTCTCACAAGACGACACTGCACGCTTCGTGCACGCTTCGTCCACGCCGGCATCTTGTTGCTCCGCCAAGTAGGCGAACACATCGGGCGGTGGATCGCTCGACTCCCACAGTGCGTCGACAGTTGTGCCAGCTGCATGGATGAACTTTGATCACTCGGGTGCGAGTGTCCAATAGACTGACTCCAAGAGGGATGGCATCTGGAGTGGTGCATGAGTGAACAAGAAAGAATTGAGTTGCCCCGAAAGCCGGCAGCCTGTCCGAAGTGCGGCAGTAATGCCGTGACAGAAATACTCTACCGATTGCCGGACATGAGTCCAGAATTGCTGCAGGAGCTAGATGAGAAAAAACTGGTCCTCGGAGGTTGCCGCATCACTGGCGACAATCCCCCGCAAGGCAATGCACGGCGTGCGGCCAGGAGATGTGCCGGAGCAAATAGATCGGGAGCTTTAGAAGGAGCACGGCTCACGCACTCTTTGCCCACTACCGCAGCTTCGCGTCCAGCCCTAGCTAGTTCAATAGAACATACTTCAAGCCTTCTCGGATCTCGGTTGAATTGACCGCTCGTTTGCTGAGTTCCGCCTGCGCATCCATGCTGTCGCTCACCGCAGTCAAGATCTCGCTGGTCAGGTCCGGCGACTGCATGAACTGCTCTTTCGAATTGTTGGCGGTCTGCTTCTGCAAGACCTCCGACTCCACCGTTTTCTCGACGGCTGGAAAAGGGGTCAGGTCCGAATGGTGCGAAGCGCCCTTCGGGCCAGTCTTTTGAAGCTAGCTAAAGTCTGACGAAATGCTGCGATTTTTTCTTGACGTCTCGGGGCATATGCTGAGCAATGTTAGCAACTCGCGCATTGAGGCAATACCCATGAAATTCGTCCAGAATGTGATCGAACGGTTCCAGCAGAAGAAGCCGGTGGCGGTGATGACGCGGATGCTACTGGCCAACACGCTCTCTGCGTCCTGCATGGATCGGATCTTTGCAGACCACCGACTACGTCAAGTCGAAGGCGAACTCGCTTTTTCCGCGGTTGCTGATCTGATGGGAGAAGTCGTCCTGTAGATTCAACCCTCGATTAACGCGGCGCATCGTAACAGCGAATTGGCGATTGCTGTAAGGTCCGTCTACAACAAGTTGCAGGGGATCGAAACCTCTGTCTCCAGAGCGGTTGTTCGCCAAACCGCAGTGCAGATGATGGCCATTATCGACAAACTCGGGGCAGCACGCCCGCCCCTAGTCGATGGCTACCGCACCAAGATCGTTGATGGGAATCATTTGCGGCACACCGATAGCCGGATCGGGCAATTGCGTGAGCAGAATGTTTCTCCGCTACCTGGAAAAGCGTTGGTCATTTACGACGCACAGTATTGCCTCGCGACCGATGTGATTCCGTGCGAGTGTGGTCATGCGTCGGAGCGATCCTTGTTGCCAGAACTGCTCGAGACCAATGAGCGGGATGATCTGTTGATGGCTGATCGCAACTCCTGCACTCTCGAATTTCTGTTCGCAATAGCCTCTGCGAACGCAAAATTCGCTGTTCGACAGCATGGAATCCTGCCGTTTGAACTGAGCGGTCGACGTCGCCGCATCGGTGAAACAGAAACCGGCATCGTCTACGAACAAACGGCACGCTGTAGCGATGGGTCTGGCAACGTGAGGATGTTTCGCCGAATCACCGTGCATCTGTATGAATCGACTCGAGATGGTGACGTCGAAGATCACATCATCACAAATCTTCCCAAGCGTACGACTGCAATTCAGATCGCAAATCTGTATCGCAAACGTTGGACGATCGAGACGGCATTTCAGAACATGGCAGAGAATCTCTCTGGAGAAATCAAAACGCTCGGTTATCCGAAGGCTGCGTTGTTCAGTTTTTGTATGGCCTTAGTGAGTTACAACCTCTTTTCGGTAGTTCGCAGCGCGGTCGGGGCAGTTCACGGGGAAGAGGCTTCTGAACAGTTTTCGATGTATTACGCTTGCCATGAAGTCTCTTCGACAATCGAAGGCATGTCGGTGGTACTCTCGGCAGAGGACTGGCGAGGCGCGTACGAGCGTCTTACCGCCACGCAAATGGCTCGCGAACTCAAACGGATTGCTGCTCAGATGCGGCTGAGCAAGTACAAGAAGAACAAGTGGAAGCCCAAAAATCGATCCAAACTCAAGAAGCACAAGACAAATCGACAACACGAATCAACGCACAAATTGCTCAATGCAGCCCGAAAAACGACATGAATTGCTGGCTTCAAAAGGCTGCCCTTTGGGCCGCTTGCGGCTATTGGGGCCTGACCCCTTTTCCAGCAACGCACATGAAAAATGAAAACGCTTTAGTACAAACGTTTGAAGGGCACGGTGGGACGAACCCATCAATGAAAATCCATATCGTTAGACAATGACGCTCGTGAATGATCCGCTCAGGTCGACGGGTCAGGGGTGGGAGTGGGGATCGATTCCCCGGGCGAGATTGTTCCGAAGCTGGGAAGGGCCGACGGAAAATGGCTGAACTCCGTGTCGAGGCCGTGACTTTGAAACTTGCCCCTTGCCAGGATTGGAACGCTTCAGTCAGCAGACCCGCCGAGAATCGCTGAGAATCTCGTATCAGCGAAGCTCACTCGTGCCGCAATCACCCCGCCCATCGGATGAGTCGCCCCGGAAGGCAAGCGCGGCTGCGGCCAGGAAAACTGGTGCATTGTTTTGAACTGTTTGACATCAACTTGGTACACTAGTCCATGACAAAATCTGCCTTGCCAGTGCCCGCATTGCGTTGCCTCAGCTCTGCAAAGCATGCGGTGCTGCCCCGCCTCACTCCCTCCAACTCCGCGAACTTCTTGCGCATGCCCAACAGCATTGGCTTACGAAATTCCCGTCGCCCCGATGTCGAATCTCAGCATTGTAAATGGTGCTGGTTCTTGCTGATGTGGCAGGTCGCGTTCGCCTTTGCCGCTCACAGTGCGGATGCGGAACAACCGGACAGCAGTTTCGTCGGTTCAAAAGGCATTGAGTTTTTTGAACAACACATCCGTCCGGTACTGGTCAACGAGTGCTACGAGTGCCACTCCGCACAGTCTGATTCCGTGATGGGAGGATTGCGCGTCGACACAAGGGAGCACTTGCTGCAGGGAGGCGAAAGTGGCGCCGCAATCGAACCAGGCAACGCGGACGACAGTTTGCTGGTCAGTTCACTCAAGCATCAGTCGTTCGAGATGCCGCCGGAAGGAAAGCTGGATGACCAAACCATTCGGAATTTTGAAGCTTGGATCAGGATGGGTGCCCCCGATCCGAGAACGGGTTCGGATCCCAAGTCATCTCAACCTACCCAACTAGCGAACGAACCGCATTGGGCGTTCGAACCGATTTTGAATCCTCCCGTTCCGTCCGTCAGAAACAAGGATTGGCCGCGGACGCCGATCGATCAATTTGTACTCAAGTCAATGGAAGACGAGGGACTGCATCCGGTGCGAGATGCAGACCGTGTCAACTTGATCCGTCGAGCTTACTTTGATTTATGGGGGTTGCCACCGAGCCCTCAGGCTGTTCGCGTATTCTTGTCGGATCCCTCACCGGACGCATTTCAACGCCTGATCGATCGCTTGTTGGACTCCATTGAGTTTGGGCAACGCTGGGGGCGCTACTGGCTCGATGTCGCTCGGTTCGGTGAATCCACGGGGCACGAGCGTAATTTTCTTTACCCCCACGCGTGGCGATATCGCGACTATGTGATCGAAGCGTTCCGTAACGACAAGCCCTTCGACCGATTCCTTGCTTGAGCAACTCGCTGGTGATCTGCTTCCTGCGGACGACCAAATCACTCGTGACCAGCAGCATCAGGCGACCGGATTCCTGGCAATCGGGCCGCGCAACTTGCTCGGCTCGAACAGTGAATTCGAAATGGACAGCGTGGATGACCAAATCAACGTCACCACGCGAGCCTTTCTCGGACTTACGGTTTCTTGCGCACGTTGTCATGACCACAAATTCGATCCGGTTACGACCAACGAGTACTATTCGCTTGCTGGAATTTTCCTCAGCAGCGAGTCACTCTACGGCACTCAACCGGGAACAGGAGGTGGTAACAACCGGCACCCCAGCCCGCTCATTCCGCTCGGAAAGGACGGCCAGGAAAAGCATTCGCGACTGCAACGGCATCAACAGGAAATCGCGAAGGCGACGGAGGAATATGGCAAAGCGGCCTCACGTTTGAAGAAACTCAAGAGTCTCCCCGAGGATCAGCTTGACGAACGATCTGATGAGCTTGCGGTCGCCGAAGCGGAACACAGCGCCGCCAAGAAGCATCTTGAAGACTTGGAAGAATCCGCCCCGCCGGCTCCTCAATATGCGATGGGCGTCCGCGACTCGAAATCGATTGGCGGTACCGAAGTGCGAATCAGTGGTGACCCGAATCGCAAGGGCGACCGGGTGGAACGCGGCGTCCTCGAATGTTGCACGACTGGTCAACCTCCCCAGATGCCAACGGATTCGAGTGGTCGACTTGAACTGGCTCGTTGGATGGTGAGCGACGATCATCCTCTGACCTCTCGCGTTGCTGTGAATCGGATTTGGCACCACTTGATGGGCCGAGGCATCGTTTCGACAGTCGATAACCTGGGTGTCACGGGACGACAGCCAAGCCACCCGGAACTACTTGATTGGCTGGCAACGCGATTTAGGCAGGACGGTTGGTCGGTCAAACGGATGATACGGTTGATCATGACGAGCCGTGTTTATCAGCTGAGCGCGACTCACCATGACGCCAATGATCAAATTGATCCCGGAAATGTCTTGTATTGGCGACGCTCAACACGACGACTCGATGCAGAGGCGATTCGTGACGCCTTGCTCGCCACCAGTGGCGAGCTTCAGCATTGCCCTCCGGAATCGGGGTCAGTCGTTGCAATGCTCGGCGACGGTTGCCTCGTCCGGCAAATTGATTCCGATCGATTGCGTACCGACCTGATCACTCGAAGTGTCTACCTTCCGACGGCAAGATTCTTTGAACCAGAAGTGCTACAAGTTTTCGACGGTGCCTCGGCCAGCCTGGTCGTGGGCGACAGAGCTGAAACCAACACGCCAGCTCAAGCGTTGTACATGCTCAACAATCCGTTTGTCATTGAACGAGCGAGAATGACCGCACGACGACTACTGGCTTTGCAACCATCCTCAACGCCCGATCGTGTCTCGTTACTCTATCAGTTCGCTCTTTCACGCGATTGCACCGTTGACGAAAAACGACGCGCTGTGGATTTTCTCGACAAGTTGACTCGGACGAATCTGCACGCGGCCGCAGCCGAACGCAACCCATCCAAAGCGAAACCAAATGTAGCACTTGAGATGGAAGCCTGGGCGGCACTTGCCCAAGCGATTTTTGCGAGCGCGGAATTTCGATATCTTTACTAACCCGATCGATACACATGAATCAGCAAGCTTCACATTCATCGAGTCAAGACGGATTCTTATCGCGTCGTGAACTGCTCAGTCGCACCGCTTGCGGTTTCGGCTCCGTCGCTTTATCGGCGATGATCGGGCAGGCTTCCGAATTCCGAAGTCCACTTGCGTCTCGCCAACCTCATTTCATGCCGAGGGCAAAACGGGTCATCATGTTGTTCATGGATGGCGGGCCCTCTCACATGGACACGTTTGACTTCAAACCCCAATTGCAAAAAGACGGGGGAAAAAGGGACGCAAGAAAGCAAATCTATTTGCCTCACCGTGGCGATTCAGTCAATACGGTGAAAGCGGACTTTGGGCGTCGGAATTGTTCCCGACCTTGGCTGCACGCCACATGGATGATCTTTGCATTATCAAGAGCATGCACACCGATAGCGCCTCGCACCCATTTGCCGTTCCCTTTTTTCACACCGGCAGCTTTCAATTCACGCGTCCATCGGTTGGTTCCTGGGTCCTTTATGGACTGGGAACTGAGAACGACAATCTTCCCGGCTTCGTGACGATCAATCCGTCGAAAATCTTAGGCGGTCCGCAGAACTACGGCAGCGCTTTCTTACCAGCCTGTTATCAGGGCACGCGAATCGGCTGGATGGGAGATTCGATCAAGGGCGTTGGCATCAACAACTTGAAGAGCGACTTTTTAAGCAAACCGATGCGTGCCGATCAGATGGCCTTGCTGCAAGCAAACAATCACGAACTCTTGCAGCGACAACAAGTTGATCCGGAAGTCGAAGGCGTCATCAATTCGCTCGAATTAGGAAGCCGAATGCAAGACGCCGTGCCAGATGTCATGGACGTGAGTGGCGAATCGCAGAAGACGTTGGACCTTTACGGTGTTGGCCAGGAGCCGACCGATAACTTTGCTCGAATGTGTTTGACAGCTCGTCGGTTTTCCGAAGCCGGCGTGAGGTTCGTTCAGCTGACTCATACGGACTGGGACCAACACAGCAAACTCACGTCCACACTAAAAAAGAATGGACGGGAAACCGACGGTCCGATTGCAGCCCTATTGACCGATTTGAAACGTCGCGGCCTGCTTGATGAAACGTTGGTGGTTTGGAGCGGTGAGTTTGGTCGCCAACCCGAGATCGAAAACGGAGATGGACGCAGCCACAATGCGGACGGATTCACACTTTGGATGGCCGGTGGTGGAGTCAAGCCAGGTTTTTCCTATGGTCAAACAGATGAGTACGGTTACAAAGCGGTCGAGAACCGAGTCCATCTACATGATTTGCATGCGACCATGCTGCATCTACTGGGACTCGACCACAAGCAACTCACTTTCCGATATTCGGGCAGGGACTTTCGACTCACTGACGTGCACGGCCGCGTCATCGAAGATGTGATCGCCTAGGCCGAACTGCGTTTAGCACACTTCAGTCATACGTCCATGCGAGACCGGTGCTCGATCGAGACACGATCGGGGACATGACACTGCCGCTCAGGGGACTAAAGTGCCCTGCGGTGGTGCCAGCCATCGCTGATTTGCCTCAACTCGATCGCGTTGATAGGCTCGCGCAATCAATCCGCGTTCATTGGGGGCAGTGATCATGGGTGTTCAGTCGGCGCCTGCTGCCATGTGTTGATTCGGTCTCGCAGTAAAGTTTCTATCGTCGCTAAGAACCTATCCGAAAAGGGGTATGACCCTCTCCGGCGAGGAGAAAGAGGGATTGAATTCGACTCGCCTCCAAACGACCAGCCCCCCTTTTTCCGAATACGTTCTAAGTAGATTCGGACGACATGTACTGACTCATGTGCTTCGAATTGAAACTCTCGGCTAATACTCAATCACGATGACTTCGTGGATGTCCTCGATTGTGGCTTCGACATGTCCATCGACTGTACGAACCTGGGTGCTTGGATTGAGGGCCTTGATGCCGCGAATTTTTGCGGAGGTCGCGAACTTTACTCGATAAATCGGAAGGTCTTCGATGAGGCCGGGCAAGACGTAAGGCCGATTTTGCTGTGGCGTCGTACGCGGTGTGGCGTTGTAGGCCAGAAAGTGAATTCGCAGTTGCCGCGACTCGGGATCGTCGGTGACAACGGCTTCAACGTTCGACGGAGCGTCAATGGTGATTCGTGAATCAGGATGGAGCATCCGGAACAGATTGTAAAATAGGATACGGTCTTCGGCGATCGCGTGCTCGCTGGCGGATGCATCGTCGGGAGATGCCGCACAGGTCACGACGAGACCCTTGTCGACGTGGTTGATCAAAACCGCTGGCCCCACAGACTGACCGGCACTCATTGGCCAATCGGTGTGCATCTTCCCTTCCTTCTGACGGTTGGTGCGCTCGGGTGCATAAAGTTTCCCAAATGACTTCGCTGTCGTCGGTTCATAGACAGTGGCCGGGCCTTTGACCAAGAACTTCCAATCGGAAGGTAGTGCGTGCGAGAGCATTTTGGCGGACTCGGGAAGCTGCGTCGCCGCTTCAACACTGACCCAGTTGTCCTCCGTTTCGAGACACCGCGTGACATTGCCTCCGATCAACTCCGCGATCGCAGAGTTCTTCAAGGGGGCGCCCATCGCATCGAACTGCCCCGTCTGTCCAGTAATCAGCAGCTTGCCTCCTTGCTTGACGTATTCGCCAAGCAAGCCAATCTCCTTGTCACTCAGAATGGCCACGTTCGGAAGGCAAACGACCGGAAACTTCTGCAAACCCTCGAGCGACACGTTTTCATCCAGTACGACACCGAACTGCAGATGTTCCATCACGCTCGCCTGATGCGCACCAAGAAAACTTTGGAAATACTTGGCTGGTTCTTCACGCGCGATCCAGTCG
The DNA here is from genome assembly GCA_963767665.1 of Pirellulaceae bacterium. GTDB lineage: Bacteria > Planctomycetota > Planctomycetia > Pirellulales > Pirellulaceae > Rubripirellula. The sequence goes on along the minus strand of CAVYFC010000019.1, from coordinate 255,746 downwards.
CGAGTTCGACTGCTGAAATAGAGTCCAATGTCATAGACCGGCATCTGACCGAAATGCATCCTCTTGGTGCGAGCTTCACCAAGCACCTGGCCCATCCGTTCGTAGGCGACCGGGTCGAGTTGGCCATCGAAGGCGGTCTTGTCGATCATCGTCACGAAAGCTCCATGAGCAAGCAACGTCAACGCCTCCCAACGCATATCGTTCAGGGGCCTTGTCGTCTGATCGTGATACATTCGCACGCCGCGCTGGATTGCAACCTGAAATGGAATGCCGGGAGTCGAGGCCCGATAGAACTCGGCATTCAAACCAACCCCCAGAGCGCTAAATCCCCAGACTCCTGTTTCGCCCGTCACAAAATCGGCGTTTCCCGCATGCTGTACGGGACGCTGTCCGACTTCGAACGAGAACGGCGGACTACCGTGATAGTTGTAGTCCACCGATACTTTGGGATTGATTGACTTGATGTACGCGACGAGTTCCTTCTCAAATTTCTCGCTGGTCTGGTAGCGAAACTGCAGCATGTCGTCCCAACCGGCGTCCCACGTTGCTCCACTCGGCATGTCGTGACCGAAGCGATCTCGGAACAACTCCTGGCAAGAGTCGCACCAACATCCATAGGGTTTGCCGAAGCCTTGATCGAGCATGTCGATGTGAAATCCATCGATGTCGTAAGCCAGTTGCTCCGCGACGATCTTCTTCATCGCTTCGAGGTACCCAGAGTTAAAACAGAAGCGACCGAGGGTTTCTCCTCCCGCACCACGCATCTGCCACTGAGGATGCTCCTGCAAGTAGATGCCGCCTTGCTGCACCACGCAGTACGAAATGATCGGCAAGTCATGCTTCCTCGCCTCATCCATTGCCTCACGCAGCGGATCACGGTCACCAAGCCCAGGTGCTTTCGGCAACAGCTTGGAGTTGTAATAGGCATAGTCGCCGTCTCGCAACCAAAGAACGAGATACTCGGCGTTGGCTTGAACACATGCTTCAACGATCTCTTTGCCGTTCCACACTTTGCAGTAACGAGTATCCTGAGGATCACTATGTCCAAACTGAGCGCCGGTTGGACCGACTTCCATGCCGACAATCGAGCGTTCAAACCACGGTCGATCCGTTGTATCTTGCGCGTGCGATGGGAAGGCTTGAACGGATGCCAAAGCGGCGAACACCGCGGCAAAGAGAACGACATTCCATCGCGGGCGGCTATTTTTCATACGGACCAGAATCTTCGCACGGGTAATGCACTGTCGTTGGGAAGCAAAACGGGGGCCGGTAATCGCTTGGGGCATGCCAACCTCATGGTTTAACTCAGCCATCGAAACCCAAGTATATGACATCGAGGATTGCTGCGCTCCTGACCTGCTTCGGTGAGCCCGCCTGCGCGGACGTTTCATCGTGGGCAAAATCGATGCGGGATGCAATCGTTGCTCTACTACGCGAGACGACGCACACCGACGCAAGTAAAAAGCCTTGGCATTTCGCGTTGTTTGCGTCGGCAAATGGCACTTAGAACCTATCCGAAAAGGGGTCTGTCCTTCTCCAACGGAATCGCTGCAATGAAATGCGCGGAGAATGCCTTCAATTCCAACGCGAAGCAGCATAGATCATGACGCGACCCCAGAGGAACGAGCTTTGAAGTTGCGATCTTTTCATAACCCGACGCGTCAGCGAGGCGATACCGCCATTGACATCGACTCGCTGACGCGTCGGGTTATGAAAATCCTGCTGTGGCAGCCAAAAGCGCAACCTCAAAATGAACATGCAGGTTCGATCGTTCCACTGGATGTGCACCAACGTTCGACAGTTTCCTACCGCAATGCACGAACACCCATCGCCGTTGATGCGAGGTTGGTCTTCACTCTGCCGGTTGTAGATCCTGCCATTCAATCGAATGTCGAAAGGGTCCAATCTCTATGCTTACTTGAGACCGAAGCAGAATGTTGGACTCGATGGATTGATCCGGCCATCACTCAAACTTGATAGCGCGTCTTCGAGGAGCTCTGTATGTTGACGAAATCGAATCCGATCGCCCGATCAACAAGGACCGCAGGAATTCTGCGGATCATCGCGGGAACGATCTGCCTTGCGCCGCGTCTGTTCTTTAACGGGAACGGTCTGAGTTTGGGTGTTGGGATGATGTTCCTCATTTTCGGAATCGTATCGCTATCGCGCCGCCGCAAACGAGACGGATGATTCTGGCCAGTTTTGAGAGAATGCGGACGAGAGACGAGCCGATGTTCAAGCGCTTTCTTCAACCGATCGCATCCACACGGTGGCCCCTCGGTATGGTTTCACTGGTGAATGCGGCCGGCTTGGATTGAACATCTTTCGCATGCAAGGCGGCATGATGGCGACGAGGTCTTTTTCGGAAAGAGTCTCCCTTCACCTTGCGCGTGTGACTAGTCTGAAAGCTCCTGGAGGAACGGGGGCTTGGGAAGCAGGACTGCAGTCGCCCCATGAACCGTACTTGTTGAAGAGAGTGGAGAGTGCTGATGTTGTGTTCTTATCGATCGATTCGTAGCCTGGTTGCCCTGCTGGCGATCGTGATGTTCTGGGATGCCGCATCCGCAGGCGGATTGCTTTCGCGGCTGCGTTGCCGAAAGAAGTCGACTTGTCGACCAGCCGCCTGTCAGCCGGCCGAGTGCCAGGCAGCTTGCGGAACGACTCCGGGAGGTGCTGCCGATCACTCGCACCCGTCGGCAGGTGATCGTTACGTCCTGGACGGCAAGGTTTACGTGGCGCCAGGTTGTACGGCCAACAACGAGTCTGCGATGGGATGCAACTGCTTCACGCTTCCGAATCTCCCCGGAAACGAGTCGTATTGTCGATGGAGGGCCGGCGTCGAATCGGCATGTTGCTACCGTCGATTCTCGGGCCCTGACTTGGAGACCGCCCTATCGATCGTGCAGTTTCGATTTCTGCTTTGCATGGCGCAAGCAGCGCGCACCGAGTCGGGGATCCTCGAATTCGCACCGGACTATTGTGAGCCAGGGGAGGAGAACTACGGTTGCGGGCCGACCAATTGGGGTGACGCAACTTGGCGGAACTGTTACCTGACGAGAATGGAGATCTGCTATGCCTGTGGATACTGTGAGGCAAGTTGCGCCGGGTACGACTGTGGTTCGAATTCGGATTACGGCTGTCAGAGCAAGTGTTGTGCTGGGAGCAAGTGTCCAGATCTCGATTCCTTGAAGAAGGCTGCGGCATCGGAAGCGGAACCAGCACCTGAGCCAGAACCAGCACCTGAGCCAGAACCAGCACCTGAGCCAGAACCAGCACCTGAGCCAGAACCAGCAAAGGCCAGAGCCAGCACCAGCACCAGCACCAGCACCCATGCCAGAACCGACCCCCGATCCGGCCGCTGAGTAGCCCTTAAGGATCAGCTGGCAGGACGAGATAGATCGACTGCCGATACGTGATTTCCTCGCGATCGATGTCCAAGTACACGTTGGTGCGCCCGACATGGGCGCTACTGTGTTGTGGGTAGCCGGAAACGAATCCGCCGCAATACTCATCGTTGACGTAAAACCCCCAATGATTGGGCATCAAGGAATAGAGTTTTCGTGCGTATTCAAACCGCTCCGCCGGTGCAAAGCGGCCGCCTCGACTTGCAAGGTCCCTGGCCTTGGACCAGGGAAGACCAAGCCTGTAACCGCAATAGGTGACGTATCGATACTGCGGACCTGTTGGCAGACGATAGCCATTCGCCTCCTCGATTAGATTCCACGGGATCTGAGGCAGAGGAATTTCATCATTGGGATCGAGTGGTTTCAATTCGTATTCGTAAGACGGCGTCAAGCCATCTCGCTTGCTGAGCCAATTGCAGAACTCGATGGCGGCCGAGTATCGTATCCCGAAGACGGGCTGGGAATCGTCCGACTTGAGTTCATCGGGAAGGTAGATTGCGACCATTGCCTCAGCGTTCTCCTTCCCATCGGCAAGTGCCGGGACCTCCTGCACGAATTGCTGATACAGCCGGCGACTGACCGGAATGGTCGCCATCCAGAATGGTGAGTCGACATGCAAGCGTGAAGGTTTATCCGGGGCGTTGGAGTGAAGGAGGTATTCGTACTCACCCGCTTCGATCCTCGCCATCGGGATACCGTCAGGACCGATCCGCCAATCTGCCCCGTCCGGCGGTTGGAGGTCCACGGCATCGGGATCTCGCCCCAGGTGTTCCGCCAGCAATCGACCAGCGCTTTGAACGTTGACGTTTGGGGCGTTGATCAAGTCGTCAGTATCGATACGACTTTGCAACCCACCAAGCTCCTCTTTGGGAAGCGTGCTCAACAAGATCGCGGTGTGAAAGGTGACGGACGGACTGAGGTTTCGCTGCAAGAGGTCAATCCAAACGTCGCTGGTTCCGCGCCATTGACTCGCCTCCGTGATGAACTGCATGTCTCGGTCAAAATCGTCACTTCCCCGCAATCGTGTTTCCGCTTCGCTACTGTCGCCCAAATAGGCCATCAGGATCGCGCTTCGGTTTCGCTGTGTTTCCGTCACATCGGCGAGACTGATTTGGCGGCGCAGGATACTGAGACTCTCGGGAGTCGACTCGGCAAAGGCAAGAATCGGAGCAAACAAACTTGGCGGAGCCTGATCGAGCAATGGTGCAAATTGCTCAAAGGAACCAGCGGACTGCGTTTGCAGGAACAATTGGGCTCTGAGTTTGAACTTTTGCTCGACCGAATTTGCCCAGGGCTTGACGGCCGCCAAAGCATCCACGGGATACCGATTGAGCAAGTCAATGTGTTCCATCAAATCTTCGGACGGCCCATTGAGAAGCAAATCCACTTCGGAGGAAATGTGATCGCGTCTTGCCTGCTGGGCCTGACCACGGTGGTAGAACGCGACAATGGTCATGCCCAGAAAGGCGACCAGCGCGATGACGGCGACCGAGATGCGCCCCGAATGATGTTTGGTCGCAGCCGAAATGAAGGCGGAATCACGATCGCTGCATCCACCCAGACGCGACGCTGCAACCAGCGAACAGTATTCCAGCAAACCGGGCATGTGAACACGAGAAGGTCGGCGAGACCAGGCGTCGCTGACCTCCGCAAGTTGCGCGAGTTGACGCCCACGCCAAGTTCGCTTTCTCGCCCGGTCAATCCACTCGCGAATCGGTTCAATCAGGAAGTCGTGGGACAAGCGGTATCGAAGCTCGATCGTCTCTTCAGGCTTGCTTGATCCCTGTTCGGCTGCGAGAGGCGACTCCTGCTCCGCAGCATCGACCGAACTGTCTTCGTCCACGATGGTGATGATCCGAAGCTCTTCGCAGAGGGCTCGGAGGCAGTCCTTGAAGATGTGCTCACATTTTGCTTGCCGTACATCCTCCAGCAGTTCTGTTTCGGAGCGCACCGTATCAAGAACCGGATTGTCGTCGTCGGGAAGCAGAGACGACAGGATCGGCAGCACCGCCGAAGCGATGCGGCGATATTCGGGGGAGCGACTCGAACGGATGCTGGGACCACCAAAGAGTTCCTGAAAGTACAAACTGCAAGCACCGGTGACACCCCCGCTGCTACGAAGTGATCGGGGCGTCCACTGTCGGAGCCTGGCCATTTGGGCAAAGATCACCAGATGGACCGCGATGACGGCGCCGCCGACTGTCAACTCTTCAACCGCTTGCTGGATAAACTGTTGCTGCTGTGTCGTGAGAGGCTGCGGTTCGGGGGGTAGCATTGCGCTGCCACGACCGATCGACTCCAGAATTCGTCTCGCATGGGGCGGATCAAGCAGGTCGACCGATGCGATGTTACGTCCTTCCTGAATGGGGAGTTCCAGCCAGCGAAGCAGTTCGGTGACGCCCATCCAAAAGTCATCACGCGTGACGACCAAGGCACGGATTTGCTTCCCGTCACACTGACGCAATGCCTCCGCGAAATCACGCCGCTCCTCAAGACTGGCCCGCTGTGCCCAAGCTTCGAACTGGTCAAGGATAATGAGCAGCTTTCGGAATCCGCGTCGTGTCGAATCGTCGGTACGGATCATCGTCAGCAGATCACGCAACGACGAGCCAGTCGACGATGGCTGGATGCGAGATTGGATAATCCGCGAGATCCGCCCACCCAGGTCGCCCGGTCGGCACTCCACGTAGACACAGCAGATGGTTGGATCAAAATTTCGAATCAGGCCGGCACGAACAAACGATGTCTTGCCCGATCCGCTCGGTCCGTACAACACACCGACGGGCGAATTCGCGTCGGCATCGTCACTCTCTGCCCAATGTTGCCAGAAAAGAATCGACTCCGGCACGCCGCTGCGGTCGCGCGGGCCCGGAACGAGGGACTGGTACCATTCGGCATCTTGCTCCGTATACGGTAGAAGACCCTTCGAGCGAAATCGTGATGAGGAATCAAGCGGGACTGCCTTGACCAACGGTCCCTTGGCAGCGGAGGATTCTCGCGTTCCTGGTCGTCCATCACGCCAAGCTTGCAGGTCATCAATCAGGTCACCGGCGGACCCGTATCGATCACTACGCCGCTTCTCGAGACAACGCAGGACAATCCGCTGTAGTTCACTGTCCACCTCGGGCCGCAGTTGTCGGATTGGTGGCGGATCGCTGTGCAGGGTTGCTTCAAGAACCGCTTTTCCGTTGCTTCCTACAAACGGGCGGCATCCCGTCAACAACTGAAAGAGCACGACACCTAGAGACCAGATGTCGGCGCGACCATCAATCAAATGTGACTCGCCCCGAACCTGTTCAGGCGCCATGTAGCCGGGCGTTCCGCCCGTTGTATTGCTGCCAGCAGCATCGGGAAAGCATGCGACTGCCAATCCGAAATCAAGCAGACGAACTCGACCGTCCTCCGCGATGAACAAGTTGCTTGGCTTCAAATCGCTGTGGACCAATTGACGCGAGTGCGCATGCTGAAGAGCCAGCGCGGCTTGAATCGCAATGTCAACCGCTTCCTCAACGCTTACCGGACCGTTGGCAAAATGATCCGCGAGTGTCACCCCCTCGGCACACTCCATGACGATCAGCAGTTCACTGTCGCCAATCGTGATCAAGTCATAGATTGCAATGATGTTGGGGTGATTGAGGCTGGCAATCGCTTTCGCTTCACCGTGGATATGACCGGCGACGAAACTTCGCAATCCATTGGACCTTTTGACCGCCACCGGTCGATTCAGATCGTGATCCTGGGCGCGGTAGACAGCGCCAAATCCACCGCGACCGAGTTGCCCCAAAATTTCATAGCGATCCGCAATCCGCTCACCGACCTGAAACCGCTTTTTGATCGCCCGACCAACGGGACGTGGCGAGACCTCCCCTATGAAGTCCGTCGAATGCTGATCCTGAGCGCCAGAGATCCCGGAGGTTTTGGTCCGCCGACTATCGTCCGAATCGTTTGGCTCGGTGGGGCCGTGATTCAGTTCGGACGGGGAGGAAGTCACGGACACCTCAACAGAACTTGTGACCAAACGTTCGGCAGTGAGAGAGATTACGCAATCTCCTCAGAGAACAGACTACCTCTGCTCGGTACTTCAAGCAACATTGCTGAGGGGGATAGGAAGGTCCAGCAACCGGCGAAAGCTTTGCCGCTCCACCGTCGGGTTTGACACCGTTTGACGCGTGACCCTTTTGGCGACGGGACTGTTTGGCTAGGGGAAACGCGCCCCGAATTCATGTCGCTTGCGCGAACGGGGAATCAGGGATCTCGCTTCCGAGGGGAGTTTGCTTCATCTGGCTAACTAACCTGAAGAGATCGGGGCGCTGAGATTCCCACCAAGGATGGTGCGGATTCCGGGAGTAGGTCAGAGCATAACCAGTCTCGGAAGCTCCTCCGTCATAGATCCATCAGATACCAACGATCGCAACTGCCATGCCCCGTGTTGCCGATTGGTTTCTCAAGTAATTCAAACCCCGACTCGCGGTACAGATGGTTCGCCTGGGACATTCGATCAAGGGTCTCGAGGTAACACTTCCTGTAGCCTCGCTTTCTAGATTCCTCCATCAACAACAACAGCAGCCGTCGACCGAGACCGAGCCCACGTGTCTCGGGAAGAAGAAACATTTTCCTGAGTTCGCACGTGAACTTATCGCCACCGGTCAAGGACGCAATTCCTCCGCACCCCACCACTTCCTTGCCGAGAACAATGACGTAGTAGCACGATCGATCGTCAAGATAGCTGCCATGCATGTCGTCAACTTCAGGATCGACAATGGAATAACCCGGTCCGACCGCATCGAACTCAGTCATGACATTGCGAATCAGACGAGCTACCTGTGCATTGTCACGCTTCTGAATCGGTCGAATCAGGTGATCCGTCTGCAAGCGGCCCCTCCTGAGCGCGTTGGCGTACAACGCCATGCCCTGAATGGCGATCTCCTGCTGCTGCTCGCTCAAATTATCGAGGGCGTTCTCGACTTGCTTGTTGGCCAAGCCGATGGTGGATCGCAATGCCTGCTGGCCTTTTGCAGTGAGACGAAACAGCTTCTGCCGATTGTCAGAAGTTACCTTCTCCGACTTCACCAATCCTAGCTCGACAAGCTTCTTGACGGTCCGACTGGTATTCGACTTGTCAATCAAGAGGTTGTCCGCCAGTGACATCAGATTCAATGCCTTGTGGGCGGACAGCTCAAAAAGGACATGGCACTGAGTGAAAGTATAACCAGTGTCCAGATAGACACCTTTGACCACGTCCAGCTCTCGAACGAGCTGGCGCGTGTGTTGGCGAATCCGGTCGACCCTTGATGCCCTGTTGTTCATGTTTCGTAACCTAACACAGATAGTTGTCATTGACAACTATCGACCGGTCGTCATAATGACTCCTCATCGTCACTCGAGCAGTGCTGACACCGTTGACTCTTTGAGCAAACGGTCAATCCGAATTCCATGCGTATCGAATTCAATCGCTTACTTCGGCCTTTTGGTCGGTTAGGAACCACAATGATTCGAGCCTGTCTCTTATCCCTCTTCATGGCAGTCACGGTTCTCTTGCCCAAGGTGGTCGCAGAGGAAGCAAACACGACCACTTGGAAAGGAACGCTCGATGCCGGTGGCGCCAAGCTACGGCTGGAGCTGAATCTGACCGAGATCGACAGCAAACTGACCGGTGAGTTACGCAGCATCGATCAAGGGAATACGAAGCTGAAAGCAGCTGACATCACGATCGAGGGTGACACGCTTAGCTTTTCTGTCCCGCAAGTTGGTGCGAGATTCAGTGGCAAGTACGGGAAAGACCGCAAGATCGTAGAGGGCACATTCAGTCAAGGTGGTGCCAACCTGCCTTTGACACTGTCGCTGGCAGGGGAGGGGACAGCCAAGCACGAGGTGGAAACCAAAGAAACACTACAAGAGGCATGGGTCGGCAAACTGAATATGGGCGTGATCCAGCCCGTCATGCAGTTTCGAATCGTAACGACCGATGCAGGTACCACTCAGGCCTACTTCGATAGCGTCACCGAGGGCCGAACGAACTTTCATGCGACTTGGTCGGCGGAGGGCGACGAACTCAAGTTTGACGTCCCGGGAATCCAGCTGAGCTATCAGGGGACCCTCAATGACCAGCGAGATTCGGCCGAAGGAATCTGGAGCCAGGGAGGACGCGAAGTTCCGCTCACGCTGAAGAAGCAATCCGCAGCCTACGACGATGGCAACGTCTGGGAGAATCGACCGCAGCGACCAGTGGCACCGTTTCCCTACAAAGCGGAGGAGGTGACCTTCAAGAACGCGGTCGACGATTTGACTCTTGCGGGAACGTTGACGATCCCGGAGACGGAGGGAAGGCACCCGGCGGTGATCCTGATAAGTGGTTCGGGCCCCCAAGACCGCGACGAAACTCTGATGGGACACAAGCCGTTCTTGGTCTTGGCTGACTACCTGAGTCGCCGGGGCATCGCCGTCCTTCGGTATGACGATCGTGGCACGGGAGCCTCAACGGGTGATTTCGACAGCGCGACCACGGAAGACTTTGCGCGGGATGCATCCGCTGCCGTCGAGTTCCTGAAAGACCATGCTCAAATCAATCCAAAGGAAATCGGTTTGGCGGGACATAGCGAGGGCGGGCTGATCGCTCCCATGGTCGTCGGACAGCGCGACGACGTCGCCTTCGTCGTTTTGCTGGCGGCCACCGGCGTCGACGGAACGACCATTTCGATAACCCAGTCGGAGGCAATGCTGCGTGCTGTGGGAACCGACGAAGCCGAGATTGAAGTTGCAATGGCCGTGAACCGTGCTGTCCTCGAAGTTGCCGCAAAAGCGAGCGATGGGGAGGATTTGACCGAGAGCATTGAATTGGCCATGAAACGGATCATTCAGACGCTCCCCGAATCGGATCAAGAAGAAGCCACCAAGAACCTCCTCCGAGAAGTCCCGAATCTGAATCGAAAGCTACAGAAGAACTGGAGTCGATTCTTTCATGCCTACGATCCACGCCCCGCACTTTCAAAGATCAAGTGTCCGGTGCTGGCGATCGTTGGATCCAAGGATCTTCAGGTGCTGCCCGAGGTCAACATGCCTGAAATCGAAAAGGCACTGAGACAAGCTGGCAACGAAGACTTTGAAATGGTTGAACTCGAGGGCCTCAATCACCTCTTCCAGAAATGCGAAACCGGAGCCTTAAACGAATATGTGTCCATTCAAGAAACGATCAATCCGGTAGCCCTAGCGAAAATCGGCGATTGGATTGTCCAACACACCACTCCGATCCGTTGAAGTCACTCAGAGTCGGGCGACTGGATTGTTAGCGACCGCAGCAAGATCCGAATCGCGATCGTGAGCTTCGAGAAATTAGGTGAACAGCGTCACCTTCAACGCGATAGCATTCTTAATTCTTTGCGTTGAAAGTGGTGCCGCTCTCCAGCTACTCAAACCGAGCGGTTGTTTAGCGTCGTACGACTCTCCGAGTCGTACTACGCCGAGAGAATCGACTCGGAGAGACTGTGAAAATATCGACTTGCCCTACCTTAGGTCCGCATTTCCAAGGCGGACATCCGCAGCTTTGCTGCGTTTTGTGCGAGTCTCGGAGAGACTCGCCTACGGTAGTTCGCCGCACATCGAAAAAGTCACGGAATCGGAGAGTCGTGCTAGTTTGGTGTCGAATCACGAGGCCCGACGTGAATAGAAACAATGTGAAAACGCGATCGAAAAGCATGGCTGACCGCAAAACCGCTCAGTTTGAGCAGCTCGAGCATTTTTAACGATCTTGTGTCCTGCCACCAAAGGGGTCTGCCCCTCTCTGGCGAGGACACAAACGGATTGAAACGACTCGCCGCGAAAGGGTCAGACCTCTTTTCGGATCGGTTCCAAGTCCCTTTGCAAGGCAACCAGCTTCTCGACGGCTGCTGCTTCACCTGGGGAGGAAAGATGGAGTCTTCGAGCCCTGTTTTTTGGTTGCCGCTCGACAGCTTTTGCGTAGTACTTGTCGTAGTACTCCAGCAAGATGCTGCCGAAGGCTCGCCAATCGGATTGCTCGATCGCAGCAAGGGCTAATTGCAGCCTCACTCCACCAAGCCGTTTTTTCAATCGCCGCGTGGCTGCTACCAACTCGCTGGGGGAGAAGTCGCCATATTGATCGATCAGAAAACCGATCCGAGCGTCGCGTTCGGCATCCACGTGGATCATGGGTGCTTGTGACATTTGCCGCCAAACCGCCTGCGGGATCGATATGTCGCCGATCGCTTGGCTCTCGCCTTCAATCCAAACTGGTTTGCTTGGATCAAGCCCGCACCAGTGCTGGAAGAGATCGTTCTCGAACTGTTCGACCGTTGGCTGTCGTTGCCCAGGCATGGCTCCAAATACGCTGCCGCGGTGGCACGCCAAAGCCTCCAAATCGATCACCTGTTCTCCGATACCCCTGAGAGCTTGCAGCAAAAGAGTCTTACCGGTTCCGGTAGGACCGCTCAGGATGATGATCTCGCGACGTTGCTCGAACTCACTGTGCACGTATCTGCGATACGCCTGATAGCCGCCCCGCAGCAAGGCAGGATCGAGCCCACGATCGGCGCACAACCAAGCGACTCCTCGACTACGCATGCCTCCGCGCCAACAATGAACGACAAAACGCGACGTCGATCCAATTCTTTTGATCTCTTCGTAGAGCCATTCGAACTTGGACGAAGCAAGCTCGACACCTCGCTCCATTGCCTGCTCACGTCCGCTCCGCTTGTAAAGCAGCCCAACTTCCGCACGCTCGGCATCGTCAAAGAGAGGAACGTTGAATGCGCCGGGGATGTGTCCACGTCGAAACTCACCAGGCGAGCGAACGTCGATGACTGGAAACCCTCGGTTGCAAAAGGATGCATCCACGTCAACCACTGGCATTGCCAAATGATCCTCTGATTGCAAAGCTTCAGCCTGATCGATCAGATCAGATTTCGAGAGGGCAGTGCGCATGATGGTCGTTTTTCGATTCCATGTGTTTGAGTCAATTCATCGTATCCGAACGCCAACGCAGAAAATGGCCTAGCTGGACGACACGCTCAAGCTGTGATCGGCGACCAAAGAATCGAGCTGCTTCTCCAACTCTGCTTTGGTCGCGGCAAATTCAGGATCGGCTGCTAAATTGGTGACCTGCAGAGGATCCTGCTGCATGTCGTACAACTCGGCCGATCCGTCTTGGTATCTCATCAACGCCCAGCGGCTCGTCCGAAGCAAGAAGTGACGAGCCTGCTTTTTCCCATCGATGGTGATCGAGGCATCTCGAACACTCGCCGATGGATCCGTCAAAACGGGCAGGAGACTTTTGCCTTGGCAAGCATCCGGCGTTGCCACCGACATCAGATCGCAGATCGTCGGATAGAGATCAACCAACTCGACCATTGATTCCGATCGGCGCCCTTTCGTACCAGGCACTTGGCCGCCCGTCGTGGCAGGTGACGCGCCAAACGAAACTCCCGGGCGAATGATCAGGGGAACTCTGGCGACATTTTCATGCAGGTTACTTTTCTGCCAAAAAGTGTGATCACCGAGGTGATAACCATGGTCGCTGGTGAAGATCACCGCCGTCGTTTCACGGAGCCCCAGTTCATCGAGTGCGTCGAGCATCCGCCCAACCTGCGCGTCCATGAATTCCACGCTCGCTCGATATCCCGACCACATACGTTTCTGGTTGAGGGGGTAGCGGCCGATCCCGTTCTCCGCTGATCGCCCACCCGCTAGCCCTGCCGGAGGAATGCCGCTGGTGCTGAGGTCTTGGTTCCAAGTGCTCGGCAGCTCCATCAATTCAGCCGGATAGTGATCGAACATCGATTGCGGTGCCACCATCGGATAATGCGGTCGCACCAGTCCGACCGCCAAAAAGAACCTTTGATCCCGGTGCTGATTCAAAAGCTCAATCGCCTTGGACGCGGACTTGTAGTCTGGCTGGTCAACAGCGTCTCCGTCGACCCGGACGGTAACGAACGGACGGTGAGGAGTTCGAGCGCCCTGCCGACCTTCCATCGACGTGGTGAAAATGTTCTGGTTCAGGCACGCGTACGCCCCCACCGTGTGAGCTTCATCGCCTTGGGAATTGAATCGCTCCGTCCAGCACTCTGCGACATCTTCGCCATTGGTCCCGTCGACAATGTCACCGGGAACACGCATGTGAAAGATCTTGCCAACTCGAGTGCTAGGAATGCCGGCAGCTTTCAGCGTTTCGCCCAACGTGGGGCAGTCCGCATCGACGTAACGCGAACGCATGAACGATTTTCGCGACGGAGCGCACCATGTTCCCTGGCAATAAGTATGATCGAACACCATCCCGTCTGCCGCCATTCGATCAATGTTGGGCGTGCGGGTCACTTGGTCTCCATAGCAGCCCAGCGTGTTGGCTCGAAGATCGTCCGATACGATCAGCAGGACATTCCTGATGGACGAAACCTGTTCTGGTCCAGCATCCGCTCGATCGGCACCGAACAATCGATGCCCCACGATCAAGCCAAGCAATATTGCCACAGCGACGTGACGAAGGTTCGATTTCGGCATGCTTGGATCTTTAAGAAAGCGGTTTCAACTTGAAAACAATCGACGGCATCGAGTGTACATCGAGATCCCACGGGCATCCATCTTCACCCCGTCTTCAGCTTGGTCGGCGGCGGTCGCTGCCCTGGCGAGGGATCGCATTCCTCGGTGTATCACTCAAAATTCGCTGACCAGTGTCTCTCGCATTTTCATCAATTCCGCGGCGATTTCTGGTTTCTGATTGGCTAAGTTGTTGCGTTCGCCGATGTCGGATTCGAGATCGACGAGGAAGTACTTCTCTTTCAATCGCCCACCATTCTTTTGACTGACTTCGGGATCCGACGTGTCTCGCGGATTACCGATCAGCTTCCACTTGCCCTTTCGCATCGCCCATTGAGGCTCGGCTCCCTGGCCGAATTGCCAATAAAACGTTTCCCGTGGCGTGCTGGCGTTGTTGAGCAGTACGTCGGAAATATCGACGCCATCGAGATGTACTTGGGGAGGCGGCACCTCGCAGAGTCGGCAAAGCGTCGGTAGCCAATCACAAGACGTCATGAATTGATCACGTGACTCGCCAGATGCAATCTTTCCTGGATAACGAATCAACGATGGGACTCGGATCCCACCTTCAAATACCGAGAACTTGGCGCCACGGTATGGTCCCGAATTCCCTCCGCCACCGAATGCTCGCGTCTCCGTACTGTGCCCATGGTCGGGCTGGTAGATGACGATTGTGTTCTCCGCCAGTCCTTGGGTCTCGAGATGATTCAGCACTTCGCCGATGTATTGGTCCATCGTCGATGTGAACGCACAGTATTCACGGCGAGGAGTCGGCAGGTCCTTGTATCGTTCCAACCATTCCGGCGTGCCTTGATAAGGATAGTGGGGTGCGTTGAAAGCCCAGTACAGCAACCAGGGACGTTCGTCCTTTTTGTCGACGAACTCTTTGCAACGGTCAACCATCAGTCGCGGAAAGAACTCTCCGGGGCGATAGACTTCCTTACCGTTGTCAAACAGGTCATGTCGGTTGGGGCCATTCCAATAGAAGAAGTGTGAAAAGTTATCGATACAGCCGCCGAGATGCCCGAACCAATCTTCGAAGCCTTGACCAGCGGGGTTCTGCTCTTCGTTTTTCCCAAGATGCCATTTTCCAACCAAACCCGTTCGATAACCGGCGTCACGAAAGACTTCGGCAATCGTTGTCTCGGAAGCATCAAGGTCACCATTGGCAGGCTGTCCGGCACGAGCAGGATACGCCCGGTCAGCAATCCGACACGACTGGCCGAACAGACTGGCGCAGCCGAATACATCCGCGTCAATTGCAGACCACCACTGGCAAGTTGATCGAGATGCGGGGTTTGTAGATCATCAACGCCAAAACAACCCAAATCGATTGATCCCTGGTCGTCACCATAAATGATCAGAACATTTGGATGCTGTGCCAGGGCAATCGTGGGAAGCAGGACGGCTGCAAGTAGGAACGAAAACCAAGACGTGCGGACACAGGCGAGCGTTCTGATGGACATTGCGGTAAAGAATGGTTGAGTTGAGATTGGGATTCGGTAGCCAGAGTATTCTTAAATCATGACTTAGCCAGCCGCGATGTTTGCATAGTGCCATTCATGGAGACCGAGCGAACACCGGAAACGTCAAGCTCACCTCTCACTCGCTAAGCGAGCATCGGATGAACCACTTCACCGTGGACATCGGTCAGCCGATACTGACGGCCTTGGTAGCGGAAAGTCAGCCGTGTGTGATCAATCCCGCACAGATGCATGATGGTCGCTTGCATGTCATGAACATGAACCGGATTTTCAATAATGTTCCAGCCAAACTCATCGGTTGCCCCGTACACGACGCCCGGCTTCACGCCGCCACCTGCCATCCACCAGCTGAACGCCTTTCCAAAGTGATCGCGGCCAGTGGGCTTGGCCGGGTTGCCCTGTCCGAAGGGGGTACGCCCAAACTCGCCACCCCAAATGACGAGCGTGTCCTCGAGCATTCCACGTTCTTTCAAATCATGAACCAGTGCCGCCGATGGTGCCTGCGTATCGATGCACTGTTTCTCCAATTGAGTGTGCAAATTGTTATGTTGGTCCCACCCGGAGTGCATCAGTTGGACAAAACGGGTACCCCGTTCAAGCAGACGACGGGCCACAAGACAGTTATTCGCGAAGGTCCCTTTGGTGTTTACGTCCGGTCCGTATTGCGCGAGCGTCGGCGCGGACTCATTGGAGAAGTCGACTAACTCGGGCACGCTGGTCTGCATCCGAAATGCCATTTCATACTGGGAGATTCTTGTCTCGATCTCTGGGTCTCCATAGTCCTGCAAGTGGGCCCGGTTCATCGCCGCAATGTCGTCGAGCAGCGATCGCCGTGCGGCTTCACTGATGCCCGGAGGGTTGGCCAAGTAGGGCACAGGATCGCCAGTGTTACGGAACCGAACGCCCTGCAATCGGCTGGGCAGGAATCCGCTCCCCCAGTAGTAATCGTAGAACAATTGCCCACAGGTCTTGCCCTTGTCGCTGGAGGTCATCACCACAAACGTCGGTAGTTCATCCGTTTCACTTCCCAGTCCATACGCCAACCAAGCTCCCATGCTCGGCCGACCTGGAACCTGCGAGCCGGTCATAAAAAAGGTTACCCCTGGCGCATGGTTGACCGCTTCGGTGTGCAGGCTTCGCACCAAGCAAATGTCATCAGCGAGTGCGCCGATGTCGGGCAGCATGGTACTCAGTCGCATGCCGCATTGACCGTAGTTCTCGTGCGGCTTGATGGAGGGGACACAAGGCCACTTACCATACCCCGACGACATCGTGCTCAAACGTGTGTCGCCGCGCACCGAATCGGGGATGTCCTTGGTCGCCATTTCACGTAGTAGCGGCTTGTCGTCGAACAGGTCGACGTGCGATGGCCCACCACCTTGCCAAAGCACCACGACGCGATTGGCCTTGGCGACATGGTGGGGAAGCCCGGGCAGTCCCCTGGCCCCGCTGCGGGTCACTTCGTCAGCCTCCGCGTCACGCTTCAAGAGCGAGGCAAGAGCAGCGGCACCGACACCGCTGGCGGCCCGACCGAACAACTGGCGGCGATTCACTCGAGCGATGTTCTCGTAAAGCAATGGATTCATTTTCACTCGTCGGGCTTCATTCTCGGGTGATGGCTTCGTCAAGGTTCAAGATTGCCAGTCCGACAGCGGTCATCGCTGCATGCTCGGCTGCATTGAGCGACTCGTCCCGCGGCATGTCACCGACCGTCAGTAATTGGAGTGCCGAGGCTTCATCGCGACGATAGAATTCCAATTGCCGCTCATACATGGCTCGTAATCTACGGATGTCATCGTCTGCTGGAGTTCTTGAAACCACGCGACGAAAGCTCTCGGACAGCTGTGCGTCAAGGTCAGCATTCGCCTTGATGCTGTTTTCCGCCATCACGCGAGCCGCCTCGACCCAAGTCGGATCATTCAGCGTTGTCAGCGCGTGCAGAGGCGTGTTGTTCGTCGAACTTCGAACCCGGCACGTTTGCCGATCGGACGCATCAAACATGTTTGCCGGCGAAACGGTACGTCGCCAGAAGGTGTAGAGGCTTCGTCGATACAAATCCACTCCGCGACTACGGGGGTACGTGAAGTCGCGTTCCTTCGTAATGGCGAGTGCTTCCCAGACCTCGTCCGGCTGATAAGGATAGACCGGCGCACCTCCAATCCTTGCTTCTAACAATCCCGATGCGGCCAGCGCCCAATCTCGCAGCACCATCGACGGCAACCGAAACCGACTGGCCCGTGCGTACATCCGATTCTCGGCATCGCGGCTGAGCAGCTCAGGCGTCACACGGCTTTGTTGACGATAGGTCGCGCTGTTCACGATCTCGCGAATGACATGTTTCATACTCCATCCATTCTCATGAAACTCGACCGCCAACCAGTCCAACAGGTCTTTGTGGATCGGATACTCACTCTGCACCCCAAAGTCCTCTGCCGTCTTGACGATTCCATGACCGAAAAAGTGTTGCCAGATACGGTTGACTTGGACGTGCGCGGTCAGCGGATGCTCGGGTGACACCAGCCACTGAGCAAGCCCCAATCGATTTGCCGGGGCCCCTTCGGGCAGTGGCGGCAAGAACTCCGGGGTCGCAAAGGTGACCTCGTCCAGCGGACTCAAGTAGGCACCTCGGTCCAAGACATGAGTCTTTCGTGGCTTCGCATCACTCATCACCATGACGCGCGGAATCTGATCCGCCTGGTACTGGTCGAACTGACTCCGCAGACTGTCGAGCTTGGTCAACTGCGGAATCTGGCCCCCCAGTTCGCCACGCACCTTCTCATCAAAGTGCTTCTGCAATTGACGCTCGACCTCGCCCTTCTCCTCCTCCGTTCGTTCGTCTTCTGGCTTTGCGAGTAGCTTGACGAGAGACTGAGGCAAGCCGATCGCGTCGCTGTCATTGCCATCCGCATGGAGTCCCCGCCTCCATGCTATGAATGCAACTTCCAGGATCGGCTTCACTTCGGCCTCCAATGCCGTGATCTGAGACTCGAACTCGGCGATCCGTTTTCTGTTCTCTTCGGTGGGGAGTTCAAGAACGGGTTTGCCGACCCGGATCCGCTTTGAAAAGAATTGCGGCGTACCAGTTTCAGGCACGCGATTGAACGCATCCATCATCCGGTAGTAATCCACCTGCGTGATCGGATCGTATTTGTGATCGTGGCACTGAGAACATGCCATGGTCAGCCCTAGCCAGGTGGTTGCGGTCGTGTCCATCCGATCGAACAGGATATTGAAGCGTTGCTCCTCGGCGATCGCGCCCCCTTCGCCGTTGAGCAGATGGTTGCGATTGAAGCCACTGGCGATCTTTTGCTCATCGGTCGCATCGGGTAACAGGTCACCGGCAATTTGCCAAATCGTAAATTGATCAAATGGCATGTCCTCGTTGAGCGCCTGGACGACCCAGTCGCGCCACATCCATTGCCAGGTATCGCCATCTTGTTGAAACCCGTTGCTGTCCGCGTAACGGGCTGCATCCAGCCATGGCATCGCAAGCCGCTCACCGTAATGCTTGCTGTCGAGCAAGCGGTCGACGAGACGCTCATAGGCGAGTGGATCGCTGTCATTGACAAACGCATCGACCTCCTCAGGGGTGGGAGGCAGGCCGAGAAGGTCGGCATGCAATCGGCGAATCAAGGTCACACGATCCGCCTCAAGCGACGGCGCCAGTTTCGCGGCTTCGAGTTTGGCAAGAATGAACCGGTCAATCTCGCCCCGAATCCATTCACCGCTTTCCACCGGCGGAGGACTTGGACGAATGGGAGTGACAAACGCCCAGTGATCCTGGAACGATGCACCATCGGAAATCCATCTTCTCAGCAGGTCCTTTTCGGTCGCTGACAACTGCCGATTCGAATCGGGCGGCGGCATCAACGTATCTGGGTCGTCGCTCAGAATCCGCGAAATCAGTTCGCTCCCTTCCGCATCCCCAGGCTCGATTGCCCCACCGTCCATTGCCTCTGCGCACGTCCAGCCGCAAATCAGCCTGGCGTTTGTTGGCATCCTGTCCATGACAATAGAAACAGTTCTCCGACAGAATCGGCCGGATGTCTCGATTGAACTCCAACTCACCCGCCAAAAGCGGAAGAAACGACGCGTGGGAGACGAAGATGAACAGAAAGAAAGAACGAGCCATTCAGAGTCTGATAGGAAACAGGGCCTAGGAAACAGGGCCAATCGAGGAACAGAACGTTCATTGTAGCAACCCCTTCATGCACAAGCCCGTCAAAACGCAGGTCGGGGGGCGACCGTCATGCGACGTCAGGGCTTGGCAGCATCCTTCCAAGGGAGACCGCGATGAGATCCTGGTTGGAGCGTGGCCCAAAGTAGAATGGCGCACCGTACTTCGAGAGCCTCCTGTCACGCGGAGGCCGTGCAAAGATCGTTTGGCCTACTGTAGGTCCGCATTTCCAAGGCGGACATCCGCAGCTTTGCTGCGTTCTTTACGAGTCTCGGAGAGACTCGCCTACGGTAAGCATGAGCTGGAAAATGAAAACGCATTAGTAGTCGAACCAAACGCCCATGCCGACGTATTGGTCGCGACGTAGGAAGAAGGAATATTGGCTCGTCGGGCCGTTGCCGTATTGAACGCCTACTCGGAAGCGCCGGTCGGATTCCGGACCTTGGTAGAGCCAGCCCAACTGGAGTGTGGTGGACACGTCGTACTCGACCGCTTCGCGACACTGCAAGTTGATGGCTGCAAACGGGGCACCGAGCCAGGCTGACCTGGCAATGGGAGTGTATTCGGCACCGGTTTGGAACTGGAATGGCTTGGCACCTCCCGCTACATGAAACGCATAGACCAACTCACCATAGAGCCGAACCGATTCGATCGGCTTGTAGCTTCCACCAAGAACCAGCGACTCCGTCACGTAGTTGAGACGGTTCAGGGTTGCATTGCGAACGAGATACTCATCGCCTATGTGGGAGCTGATGTGAAAGTAGCCGAACTTCACAGCCCATGGGCCTTCCGCAGCGGTGAGCTCGGTACCAAACCGATAGTCCATCGACTCGACATCTTCCGCGTGCCTCAGGTCCAACCGCGTGAAAACCGCACCTTCGAGGTCCCATTGCCAGCCACTGGGGTTCTTCGCGCCCAGCGTTCCATAACGCACCAGCCCGACGCGGCCGCCCAGGGTCGCGTCCCAGAAGATGCCGTCCTCGGAGTCATGATAGATGACCGTCGAGATCCGAGGCTCCTGGGGAGCGGCCAGGTAGGAGTGCCACAACAGACCATCGGGGAGCAACTGCCATTGGTCACATCGCACGGCATCTTGACTTGAGCCGTCCCGGCGGTAACCAATCGTCTGGCAAATCGCCTCGCAATCGGCGCTGACTTCATCCAGTCTTCGCTGATTCTCGACGAACAGCTGCGGCAATTCCTCGCCGCGAGCATCCATGCAATGTGGCAGCAGGATGACGACGATGATCGCGAAGTACTTCCGTACTAGATGGAAACGCTCGACGCACATTCTTTGCGAGGCTTTGCCGCTTCGTTTCAACTATCGGCGCTCCCCGGCTTTCACACCTGCGACGGGTGTGGGCACTGGATCTGACTTGGACACAATCCGATTTGCAAAGTATAGGTGCCGATGGGTATTTGAGTTGACGAGCTCGTGAGTTGGCAAGAGCGATTCGCGCGTGCTCTCGAAGGTTTCCTCAGCGGTCACGACGATCGTGTCCGGCAATCGCGAGATGAACGCTACGAACTCGTCATGAAGTTCTTGGGGGAAATAGACGACTCGATTTTGGTCGATCTGCAACCGAGCAGCGTGAGGCTTCTCCATGTAGAACACGATCGGGGTCTCAGGAAAGTCCCCCACAACTTGGGACGTTTGTGTGTACAACGACCGCGCAGTAGCGATTGTGGGCAACAGTTGTATCGACGCGACGAAGAGCATGCCCAAGCCAAGACAGCCTGTTGCCCCCCATGCTTCGACGGAGAAGGCAATCGGACGATTCCAGTACCGTACGATCACAACGCTGGCGACAAGACTGAGTAGGACCACCGTGACCGTGACTGCAGAGAGTCCGACGAGCCAGGCGTCGACTCCGACCACGATCAGGCAAGCGACCACCAGAATCAGCGAAGCCCGTTGCGGAAACGGCTTCAAGTGGGTCGTGACTCCTCCCGCATCCTCGCAGCGGAGCACCGTTCGATCCACCATGACACCCAACATCAAACTGATCAGCGGGATCGCAGGCAAGATGTAGGTTGCCAACTTGCAGCTTGCCAGTGAAAAGAAGAAGAGGATCCATGCTGCGCCGCAAAACAGAAAGCCGAGATCCTTCGATCGCAACTGACGCTTCCGATTCGCTGGACTGACTAGAAATACGGCGACCGAAGGCAACAAGAGGGAAGCCGGGAACATGCAAACGAATAGGATCGGCACATAGAACCAAAACGGCTGCTGATGATTCATCCCCTCGGTAAACCGCTTGAGGTTATGCTCCAAGAAGAAGTAATCGACAAAGCTGGGATTGAACTTGATCACCGCCACGTACCAGGGAACGCAGACCAAGATCATGGGGATCACAAACGCGGCCCAGTGCAGAACACGGGTACGAGTTTGATCGGCGCGAAGCCATCCGTTGACGATCAGTGGTGGGGCGCACAACACAAGAGCGATCGGCCCTTTGGTGAGCACACCCATCGCACAAGCGACGCCCGATAGAATCCACCACGCCCAGCGATGCTGCTGCTCTCGGACGGCGATGTAACCCGAGAAAAGGCACAATGTCGTGAAGAAAGCGAGGAGCGCATCCAAGATCAGGAAGCGACCGGCCAGCACGAAACCGCCACACAGAAGCAATGACAGTGCGCCAACCCACGCGGCCCGCTTGCTAACGATTCGGCTTCCCAATGCAAAGGTAACGACGATCGTGAGCAAGGCCGCCAGCAATGATGGAATTCGAGCTGCGGCCTCTTCAATTCCAAACATGCGGAAGCTCGCCGCCGTCAACCAATACATCAAAGGGGGTTTGTCGAGATAGGGCTGACCATCAAGGGTGGGTGTGATCCAATCCCGCGATTCATTCATCTCGATCGCGATTTGAGCGTATCTCGTTTCATCTGGCTCGAGCAACGGGAACGACAAGTTGGGCAGCAGCACACAAAGTGAGGCGCCAACGAGAATGGCCCAGGCAAGGATGTCCTGCCGCCGCGACCAGGGCCGCCCTGGCGACACACTGTCGCACGTGTCAACGGGGAACTGAGTCGTGTTCCACCAAGATCGCAATTGAGATTTATAGGGAAACAACATGATGGTTAGACCGGTCGGTGAATGAGTCGCCGAATCATAAAAAGGCTGATGGCAATGAAGATCGCGTTTGCAAGCCAAACGCCTTGCGGGGCCAAGCGGCCGTCTTTGGCCATGTCCAGGGTCAAGGCAAAAATCGGGTAATAAACCAAGATCGTGGGAAGAAAAACGATTCCGAACGTCGTCATCGTGTCTGATGCCTTCATGCGGATCGCTAGCGGAATTCCGATCATCGACATTGCCAGGCAAGTAAATCCGCTCGCCCAACGACGGTGCATCTCCGTGCCGAGGCGATGCAGCCGCTTGCGACTCGCCCTGAGGCCGGTCGCGCGGGCGGAGGCGGCCGCGTCCATCGTTTGACCGAAGCGCGCTGTCAGTAGACTGAACCCGACATGAACCGCGATCGCATTCTCGCGATGCCGGATGTCATCGGTTTGGCTCACCGAAGCGGAGGGCAGATCACGCATCGGCATGTGCGACGGGTGAGCGGTAAGCAGGTCGTATTCGGGTGTGATCGACAGTGGGACCGTTTGCACAAACGTATCTGGGAAATGAAACGATGCCCGTTTGCCCACTTTGGCCGACCCATTCGTAACCTTGAGCTCCAGCACCTGCTGGTCATCGAGATAGGTCATCTGCGCCGTGCGGGCGACAATCGTGACGGGATCTCCGTTTCGCCGATGAATCTTGATTTGGGGCTCCAGCATGTCACGCCCCTCGACACCCCTGACGGACATCGACAGGTCTCCATGTTGGAAGCTGCGCTCTCGCTCCAACACTCCGTACGCGATGCTCTCGATTGATGAGATGACGACATTCTGGACGCCATGAAATCCCCAAGTGAAGGCGACGTTGATCAGACCCACCGTTGCGATGCTCAGCATGGTCGTGATCAAAATCGCAGGCAGCACCGCCGGGAAGAGGGAAATGCCTACCGACTGCATCGCTACGAATTCGTTATCCGCCGACATGCGGCCATAGACCAAGCAGACGCTGAACAGGGCCGTACCGGGTACGGCCAGGGACAGAGCGTTGGGCAGGGCAAAAGGTATCAATCGCAACACACCCACCAAGCCGAGGCCCTGGTTCATCGCTTCTCTGGCGACGCCAATGAACATCACCAACATCGTCATGGCGAAGAGCGAAACAAAGAACATCAGCACGATATCGCGAGCGATTCGGCGCTGGATCGTCGTCAACATAGGGCCACCTCGCCGACGACCCTCGCGTCGATCTTGCACTCGTCCCAAGCGGGAAGAATCAGCAACGCGGCGAGGGCAGGTATGTCAAACGATCGGGGGTGCATCCTTGCACTCCGTGGCCTACGAGGTCTTGCTAGCTAACGAAACTGAACCGCTTGATCGGGGAAATTCACCCCAACCTTCCATGCTTTCACGCACGTGATCGTGTGAATCCAGCCACTCCTTCATCTCCACCGCATTCGGGAGAGATCACCGACAAAAAACCCCTCATTTTGAGTAGCTGGCGGGATAGTAAGAAAGTCATCGCGAACAATGCAATCCCGAAGTACGAGCCTCTTAGTAGTTCCGTCCAATGCCTGATCGGCGTTCGCCTTGCACCCACAGAAAGGGGGACTCCGATCGCGAAATCTGTCCGAACTCAGGGAGTCACGGCGACCGCGAACCGGTCGTCGAAAGCCGGAGGGGCAAGCAGACTGGCTGGACATCGCCACCCCGGTCGACTTCTCCACCCTGGTCGACTTCTCCGAGTATCCTAACCCGAAGCGTCAGTTTTGAAGTTGCGATTTTGGCTGCCGCACGAGCATTTTCATAACCCGACGCGTCAGCGAGTCGATGTCAGTATCGATATTTCCTCGCTGTCGCGTCGGGTTATGAAGAAAGCGCAACTTCAACGAGCGTCAGCGAGGCGAATTCGGCGCAACCTGTTTCCTCGCTTACGCGTCGGGTTTCTATTGGCCGCCAAAGTATCGCTGTCCAGCTAGCGATCCTTGGAGGTCCGCTTCTTGACTTCCTTGGCTTCTAGCGAGTAGGGAGTGTCATTGCTCTGTTGGGTCCCAGGTGTACTGCGGCCGCGGTCGATGTACGCGCTGCATCGTCTGGGTCAGTTTCTTGGTGACCTCGGAATTCTCACTGGATAGGTCGCGGGTCTCGCTCAGATCCGACTGCAGGTTGTAGAGTTCGCGACGGCCATCTTTGAAGAAGATCTGCTTCCAAGGACCTTGTCGCAGAGCGAGATCACCTGCCATGGATTGATGCACGGTTCCCTCTCGCACCGGCGTTTCCCCGACTCGTTGCCGCAGGAGCGAGAGGAGACTCACACTGTCTTCGCCAGCGTCGTCAGGCAGGTCTGTCTCGACAATCTCTGCCGCCGTGGCCATCAAGTCGTTGAGGCACACGGTTTGATCGGTGACGGAACCGGGCTGGACCTGTCCCGGCCAACGAGCGACCATCGGCACGCGATGCCCGCCTTCGTAAATGCTCCGTTTCGAATCGCGGAGCGGCGGATAGGGACGACGCTCCGCACCATTGTCGCTGGCGGCGATGACCAGCGTATTCTCGGCGAGACCGTTCCGCTGCAGCGCATCGAGAATCTGCCCGAGCATCGCGTCACCCTGGTACACCCAGTCGCCGTACTGGGGGTGGTGCTTCACGACGTCCTCCGCACCGCTCTGGCCGACATACTCCGGTGCGGGAACAAGCGGCTCGTGCGGCGGGCACATCGGGAAGTAGAGGAAGAAAGGTCCGCCAGCGACCGCTCGCTGATCGATGTACTCAATCGCCTTCTTGATCATCAACGGTTGATTGTCGACGGCCTCCACGTGCGCGATGACCTGGTCCTGCTCAATGATCGTGCCGATGTTGCGAGCGTGCGTGAAGCCACAGAAAAAGTCGAAGCCGACATCATTTGGTCCGCCAGTGATCCGAGTGCCCAGCGGCACTTTCTTCTCGGTACCCGGTTTCCCGTCGACCCAGTTCATGCCCAGGTGCCACTTGCCGATGCAGGCGGTGTGATATCCGTGTTGCTGGAGCAGTGACGCAACGGTCATTCGCGTCGGCGGAATGATTGGAGCCGAATAAGTCGTCAAGACACCGAATTGTCCAATGCGTGAGGGATAGCGTCCGGTCAACAGACCATAGCGAGTGGGCGTGCATACGGCGGAAGCCGAATGCGCGTCGGTGAACCGCATCCCTTGCTCCGCCAGGCGATCCAGGTGCGGTGTCCTCAATGCGGAATCAGGTTGATAACTCTGCGGCTGTCCCCAGCCCATGTCGTCGAACAGGACAAATACGATATTGGGATGGGATTCGGCAGCCTGGAGGCGACCAGCCAGGCAAGGCAGGGCGGCAAGTAGAAGCAAGAGCAGTGAACGCATGAGACGCCTCAACGAGTCTGTCGATACTTCGGGCGATGGAAATCGTTCCTACCGCTGTTCCGCATCGGTGACATTGCAGATGGTAAATGGATGACTGGAAGACGATCCCACGATGGAAGTCGTCGATGGAATCCCTTAACGAACGGGCTGTGGGGGCGACTGAATGTGCTGCAGACTGCTCTGAAACTCCTCGCCGACGAAGGCTGCAAAACTCACCACGCCACCGGGCACCTCGGCGGGAACATCGAAGTTAACTTCCGCAGTTCCTTTGCCGCTGGCTTTGACAGTCTTGCGTTCAATGCGTTGACCGTCTGGGCCACCCTTGAGTGTCACCGTTAGCACCTGTTCGCCAAGGGCGGCGGGCAAGCGATGCTCAATGCGTACCGTCACTGGCTTTCCAGGAGCGATGGAATCGGGCAACGAGAGGGCAATCAGGTTGGCGCGTTGGCGCGGCCGAGTCTTGGCGCCGGTCACCGCCGCAGTGGTGGCTTGCTTGGCCTTGCCCTTCCCACCGGCCCGACGAGCTTCGGCTTCCTTTTCCTGGGCAGCCACGTAGGCCTCCCGTGCATCGGCGTCATCACGCTGGCGAAACACCGGCAACATGCCGTCCCCCGTTTCGAGCATCCACTGCTCGAGCTGCGCACGAAGTCCATCGAGAGCACGTTGATGCTCGGGCAATTGGAGAAGGTTGTTCAGGCAGTCGGGATCTTTTTGGATGTCATACAACTCTTCCGGGACGCGATACTGATAGAGTTTGTGGCGAGCGTAGATGGTGGCGTCCGTTTCAGCCAACTCCGCCATGCGGCGGTAAGTCGGTGTTCCGCTGGTCGCGGTGGCCATGATGCGTTCCCCATTTGACCAGGGATTGAAAATGTAGAGGTATCGCTGCGTCTGCAGCGACCGCATCGGATCGCGGGAACCACCTGCATTCTCGTTGTATTCCTTGATCACAAAGTCTCGATCGCCTTGGGTTTCGCCACGCAGCAGCGGCGCAAAGGAGCGCCCATCCATTGGCCCAGGATGCTCGACCTCTGTCAATTCCAGTAACGTCGGGAGCAAATCCACCGCGGAGACCATGTGAGTGTCGTCGACCGTGTCGGCCTTCGTCATTCCGGGGACGATCAGGAACAGCGGTGTACGCGAACTGTGGTGATAGACCTGTGTCTTGGCGAACGGCAATGGCATGCCGTGGTCGGAGAGGAAAAGGATGATCGTGTTGTCACGTTCACCGGAGTCGTCCAGCGCGGCAAGAATAGCGGCCACGCAGTCATCTGCCCGTCGCACACTGGAATAATAATGCGAGAGCTCTTTGCGGACGACTGGATCGTCAAACAGGAAACCGGGGACAGGGACCTCCTCGGGCGTGAACACTCTGGATGGAACGTTGACGTCGGGAATCGTCTGGCCGCTTCTTCCTTCCGCGTAGAATGGCTTGTGAGGATCGGCCACGTTCATCACCAGGCAAAATGGCTTCTCCGCCTTGCGAGCCTCCTGAATGCCCTGTGCCGCACCATCGCCGTAAGTCGCCGCCGCCTTGACGTCGCGCTTGCGACCCTCCGGATCGCTGGTCAGATCCACATCCCATGATGGATAGGGATGGTAGGGTGTCGAATGCGAAACCTTGTGCAGGATGCCAGTGTAGTAGCCGGCCTGTTTCATCAGATCAGCCAAATGAAGGTGTTTCGCATCGCGCACCTGGTAGAAGCCTTCGACACCGGTGTTGTGCGGATACAACCCCGACCACATCACGTTACGCGACGGGAAGCAGTTCCCAACGACGACGTGTGCCTGGTTGAATCGCATCCCCTGCCGAGCCAACGCGTCGATGTTGGGCGAGGTGTCAGGCAGCTTGCAGCCAAACGCGCCGAGCGAATCGGCGCTCATGTCGTCCACGGTGATGATCAGCACATTGCGTTTCTGTTCCGCAGCAATCGACGACGGGCCAGCGAACAAATTCCCAGCCAACAATAACAAGAGAAAACGCGACACCAAAGAAAAAGATATGGTCATGAATGTACCTGCGAGGTTGAATTCTTCATTGGATTGGGCTCTACCTGAGAACTCGTGTGATCGGCTCCATCGGCAGATCGGCTTCATCGGCTCTTGCGTCTTGACTCGGGCGGGTTGACGGACGATGGCGGGGGAATGTGACTGGACAACTCCTGCAAGCGTGACTGATGCTTTGGCTGCGCGGCAAGATTTTCCCACTCGTGCGGGTCCGCGTGCGTGTCGTACAGTTCCTCGCTCCCGTCCGCGTAACGAATGTACCGCCAACCTGAATCGATCACAGCATGGTTCCCAGAATCGAAGGTTGAAATGACAACTCGCCCCTTGTTTGCATTCGGATCGAGCAACTGCGGAACGAGCGATTGGCCTGACAATCCCTCTCTACCCGCTATTCCACACAGATCGATCAGCGTCGGATAGAGATCCAACAGGCTCGCCGGCTCGATCGTCCGCGCCGGTAACTTGAAACGCTTGTCATCCACTGGCGGCACAATGACCAAGGGCACGCGCGTGGAACGCTGCCAACCAGTCCACTTACCCCAGTGCTGCTTCTCTCCGAGGTGCCAGCCATGATCGCCCCACAAGACGATCACCGTGTTGGCCGCATGTGGACCCTCGTCGAGCGCGTTGAGCATCCGTCCGATCTGCGCGTCAATGAACGAGACACAGGCAAGGTAACCTTTGACGGCATCTTGCCATTGATCGTTCTTGACCACCGTCGCATGTGCCCCCGCAGTCACCGCCTCCAGCGCCCACTGCCGCCCAGTCGGACTGAGGTCCTCGAGGTCTCCCTCCATGGTTGGTGGCAGCTGGATGTCCATCCCCTCGTAGAGCTCGAAGTATTGCTTCGGTGCAAAAAGAGGAATGTGTGGCCGATAGAAACCAACCGCTAAAAAGAATGGCTTCTCGTGTTTCTTCTCCAATCGTTCGGCTGCCCACCGCGCAATCTTGCCGTCACCCATCTCGTCGTCGTCGACGTCAACTGGCCCCCAATCGAACGACTCACCTCCGGGCGACTGCGGCGCCCGGTCGCTGGGAAGGTGGTTCAGAGGCAGGACCACCGGACGACCGTTCAACTGCACCACGTGGCGCGGGTTGTTTGTAGCCTTGCTGGGTAATTCCGCCGGCGAGTAGTTGACTGCCTTGGCACCAAACGGACTCCAACGCTGCTCGGGAAAAAACTCCTCGTCGTACCCTCCGGTCCCTTTTTGATGCAACAACTTTCCGGTGCCAAAGGTGCGATATCCGGCTTTGCGAAAATGCGTCGGTAGGAGCACGCAATCTGGTTGGACTTTGCGTATGTCGCCGTCTTGGTTTCCCAACACACCGCTTTCCCAAGGCTGCAAACCGCTAAAGATCGCCGCGCGAGAAGGATTGCACAGCGGTGCGGCGCAGTGCGCATTGGCAAAGACGACCCCTCGTGCAGCCAGCCGGTCCATATTGGGTGTCTTCACTTGAGGATGCCCACCTAGGAAGCCAACCCAGTCGTTCAAGTCGTCGATCGCGATGAAGAGGACATTCGGTGGAAGCGGCTCCACAGCGCGAACGATCGACGTGGGAAAGAGAAGCAGCGCGAACCCAGCTAGAATCGAGAGTGGCCGCCAATTGGCGACGGCTCCAGCGATCGCTGATAAATGAACATGCATCGAAGATTCCCTCAAGGTGATTGCCACTTGAAACGCTCGCCGTGATTGCCAACCAGCCATTGCTACTGGAGGAACGCGTATCCGGTTTGGCCGTTACTTCTTCTTCCTCTTGTTGTTCTTCGGGCGCACCGAATCCGCTTGATATCCGGGGTTGGGTTCGTGAGCAAGCAATGCATTGGCCGATTGCTGCCAGCTGAGGAGTTCGTCGAGCAACTCATCGCGTTTGGCTGTGTTGTCATTGGCCAGATTGATCCGCTCGCCAATGTCGTCTTTCAAGTTGTAGAGCTCGACCGCGTGGTTCTCCGCCAATCGTGCCCGGCCGCCATCAAGCTGCCACTCTTCGTGATAAAGATGAAGCTTCCAATCACCTTTGTGGATGACGGTGACGGGCCTTGAGCGAAAACCGGTGCGCACATCCAACTCGCGACCTCGGATCACTGGGTTGTCCAGATAGCCGGGGAAGTGCCAGAAGATCGCCTGGCGTGAGAGCGAAGCTTCACCCTTGAGCAGCGGCAGCAGGCTTTCTCCGTCCAGCACCTTTCCCTCGGGCACCGACGCACCGGCGGCATCCAGAAAGGTGGGATAAAGATCGACGTTGATGACTGGCACGTCGCAGCGACTGCCGGCCGGCGTGACGCCGGGCCAACGAACGATGAACGGTTCGCGAATGCCCCCTTCGTAGTAACAGCCCTTGTTGCCACGCAAGGGTTCCTGCGACGACTGTTGCGTGCCCCCATTGTCACTGGTGAAGACCAGCAACGTGTTGTCCGTGAGCGCCAGATCGTCAAGTTTCTGCAACAGGACTCCCACGCTCGCGTCGAGGTCATAGGTACAGGCGGCATACATCGCGTTGTGATGTTGGCTTCCGGGGGTCTTGGCTTCGAACTTGAACAAGGTTTCGGGTCTTCCTTGCAGCGGAGTATGGATCGCATGATGCGCCAGGTAGCAGAAGAACGGACCGTCCCGATTGGCTTCGATGAAATCGCAGGCTTTCCGCGTCAGCGTGAACACCCCCTTGGGGTCCGAGGGTGGCCCAGTTTTGTTGCCCTCGGAGCCTTGCTTCAATTCTCCTTCGCCAAAGGAATCAAACGACTCGTCAAAGCCCTGTTCTTTCGGTAGCGAGCCGTCCTTACCGGCCAGATGCCATTTGCCGAAATGCCCGGTGGCATAACCGGCCGCCTTCAGCGCCTCGGCGACCGTGACGTTCTCCTTGGCCAGTCCATTTTTGTTGGGAATCGGAATCAGACGATGTTGTGGCTTGAAGCCACGATCGGTACTTCCGACTGCATAAACGTGATGCCGAGGCGTGTACGTTCCCGACAGCAGACACGCGCGACTCGGGCGCAATTACCAGCGGCAGCATAAGCAGCACTGAACACCATGCCTTGCTGGGCGAGCCGATCCAGATTCGGCGTCTCCATGAAGTCGCTGCCCTGATAGCCCACGTCCTTCCAGCCAAGGTCATCGGCAAAGATCAACACAATGTTGGGGCGGTCAGCGGCAAACGCAAACGCCCCATGGAGTGCGAATAGGACCGGCAGTACTTTCAACAAAGTCTTCATTCTAAAGCCCATTTGCAGGATTGCGGCAAAGAGTCTGCCGCGAGGATCGATTCTGGAGATGGCGGGGGCACGCGTTTGCAATGCCCTCCTGGCAGACATCGGAGAGTCTGCAAAACTTGGATTCTTGGGTCCGGCGAATAGGCCACTGAGCCAACCCCGACGCCTGACAACACTGTCTCAGACTACTGGCTCATCGCGGCGGTTGGCGGAAGCACATCGACAAACTTGGCGTCGGTTCGCGTGAGCTCGACGATGGCCTTCTCTCGCAGCGTGTCCAGCAAGTCCCGATGGTCTGGGTTCAAAGCAAGATTCACGAGCTCTTCCGGATCGGCATCAAGGTCATAAATCTCTTCTGTTTCACCGGCGAGGAACGTACGAATGTACTTGTACTTGCCGTCTCGCAATAACGCATACCAGGGAACGTCGCCGACGATCGTCAACGCTTCGTCCGTGGGAATCTTGTCCGTGTCACGTCCGTAAGACCGCGCCGTGTGCGTCATCAGCATGGGCGTATCCCAGTCCGTTGACTCCGGGTTCTCAAGCAATGGCCGAATGTCACGGCCATGCGTTTTCCAAGGGAGCGTAATGCCCGCCGTATTACAGAACAGCTCTACCAAGTCGGGCCCGTTGACGGGGTGACGACAGACCCGCCCCTCGGGCAGCTGACCCTCGTGACGAATGATCAACGGGGATGCGACCGTCGCATCGTAGGGCGCCACCTTCATGTTGAAGCCGTGTTCTCCCAGACCAAACCCTTGATCGGCCGTGTAAACGATGACGGTGTTTTCAAGCTGACCGGAGGTTTCGAGCGCGGCGACGAGTCGTCCCACACCTTCGTCAATCGCCATCGCACACTCATTGGTCTGCTGGACCCAATCATCGTAAGACTGACCGGCCGTATTCGTGTTGAAGTTGCTAGCCGCGACCTTCCTCTTCCGACGGTAGGCGTTGCCGTCGTCGCCACGCGCCCAAGATGATGTCACGTCCAAGTACTTCGGTTTTTCGGGCCACGGCCCAAAGATATCCGCTGGCAACGGTGCCACATTGCCGGCGAGTTTCCCTTCGTGTCGATCCGCGGGCGTGGTCGGCCCATGCACAGCGCCGTAACACAACCAGAGGTACCATGGTTTCGATGCATCGCGGTGTTCACCGTTGATGTACTCGACCGCCCAATCGGTATAGTTATCGGTTGAGTATCCACCCACTGCTCGATCGACCCCATTGAAAGTGACGATCTGATCCTTGAAGTAGTTGCCCGCATTCTCAGGATGCCCCGGACGATTCCAGACGAGCTGATGGTCCCAGTCACGTCCGTTTCCCGTATCAACGCCGGTATGCCATTTTCCAATCTGAGCGGTGTGATATCCCTGCTCACGCATGACCGATGGCCAGAAACGACATTGCTTGGGATCGTAGGTGCTCGCAGGATACGTCCCCTCCATCCGCATCGATTGGACCGCATGCTGGAGATGCCCGGTCAACATGCTGGCTCTTGAGGGCATGCACCAGGCACCCAAGTAAGCTCGCTCGAAACGGACACCCCGTCGGGCGAGCGCGTCGATATTAGGTGTTTGAACCCAATCCGGTGCTTCGTCATAGCAGGACAGCGTCTTGTAGGACTGGTCGTCGGCGTAAATGAACAGGATGTTCGGTTGCGCAGCTCGACAGGGATGGCTGGCAAGCGAAGCCATGGCTAGCAGGATTAGGAATAGAAACCGCGAACGCATCCGGGCACTCCAATTCGAGTTGCGATTTGAGCAGTGAGAGGAATCAAAGATTGTACAAGCAGCAGCAGCTTCATGTGGGAACTCCCGCAAGCTGGCTCCTTTCAACGACCCCCTCGAGGTCATGCTCGCGGCCCGGGTACGCGGCAGGCAATCGGACCCGAAAAGGATGGCGGCTGACTGCATTCACAATGAACGAGCAAACTCGAAGAGGGCAAATCAAGCAGGGCGAGGGATGCGAACAAGATCTGTTCGTGGAGGCTTTGAAGGGGGAGAGCTCCCAGCTGCTCAAACTGAGCGCTTTTGCGGTCAGCCATACTTTTCGATCGCGTTTTCACATTGTTGCTATTCGCGCCGGGCCTCGTGATTCGACACCAAAGTCGCACGCCTCTCCGAGACTAAGACTTTTTCGATACGCGGCTTTCTACCGTAGGCGAGTCTCGGAGAGACTCGCCTACGTAGGGCGCCGCGGGCCGAAGAAGGGATGGCTGCGCGAGAGTTTCACAACTGTGAAACGAGATCCCCTTGCCGATCGGTCGCGAGTTGACTACCCCAGACAACTTGACTAGGCCAGACAATCAAAAGCAAGGATGCGAATCGAGCTTTGACGAAGAAAATGGATTGGATCGTGATTCGAGGGAACTTGATGCGACTGCATACGCTGCTGTGGTTGGCAATGACGGCGAGCGGCTTCGCGGCCGAACCGTTGGAACCTCCGGCATCATCCTTCAACTCTCTGGTATCGGACCACTGCGCTGCTTGTGATGCTGAGGAAGACGAATCCGAACTGGTGCTCTTCAAGAAGCAGGCACTGCAGAGCTTTGCGGTGTCCGCCGGTTGGCAGGCCGATCCCAGCGGCGGCGGTCTGAGTGGCAGTTTTCTGGAAGCCTCGATCGGAAGCGGGATACCTCTCGGGAACTTCGACCACATCTTGGGAGTCCGCCCCCGCTTTCGAGTCGATTGGGTCGATACGGACCCAACCGTTGACGTTCCACGTGAACTTTATGAATTCGAGGTTCAGTTCTTCTACCGTCGACCGATTCACGATCGTTTGTCGGCGATCGGGATCTTCAGCCCCTCGATCCGAAGCGACCTGACAACCAGCGACAATGCCTTCCGCGTGTTCGCTTTGGCGCTGCTGAACTGGGAATGGGTTCCGGATCGTCTGACACTCTCGGGCGGGGCGGTCTACTTGGGACGGGCGGACCTTCCCGTGTTGCCAGCAATCGGACTGACTTGGAATCCGAATCGCAAGACGAGGATCGATCTACGCTTTCCAAGCTCGCGAATTTCTTATCGCCTTGCCAAAGATGGCGGGCGAAGCGAGACATGGTCCTACCTGGCTGCCAGCATCGGTGGAAACACATGGGCCGTCACCAGAGCATCGAATGTGACGGATGAACTCTCTCTGAACGATTTCCGCTTGACCTTTGGGATCGAGAAGCTGGTATCGGGTGGTGGGGGCTGGTTCGCGGAAACGGGCGTCGCGTTCAACCGCCAACTGGAGTACGAGAAAGACGACACCGAGTGGGACTTCGGCGACGGTCTCCTGCTCTCCGGCGGCTGGCGCTACTGAGGCCAAGGCAGGGGAGACCGTGTTTCACTCAGCGAACAGACCTTGGGCGAACAGACCTTGGGCATTCGTGGTCCGGATTCGGCACCGCCATATCGGCGGCGCTCGATACGACTTTCCTTCGCAAGGAAAGTACAGACTCATTCTTTTTACGTCGTGACAGGTCTCACTGCCGAAAACGAAGTCAACAAGCGAACGCTGCCTCCCTCAAGATTCTGAATCGCCCGGCTCTTCGGAGGACTCCTCGTCTGAGTCCTTGTTTGGGGAATCCTCTTTCTCGGGTGTTGTCTCGTCGGTGGCGTTCGACTTGTCCGCCTCCGCTTTCTCCTTCATGTAACCATTGAGGGTTTGATCGATCCCTCGAATCCCTTTGTTGTGTTCAACCGCAAGACGCTGCCATTTGATTGCCTCGTCGAGTTGCCCGAGCTCGTATTGGCAGCGGGCGACGGTATCTAGAATTGAAGCGTCTTGGTCATCCGTGAGCTCCGAAGCACGAATGGCGGCTTTGAGAGCGAGTTCTAAATCCGATCCTTTTCCGCGCGTCGCCGTATTCCACGCGATCTCGTTGAGTGACTGCGCGTTGTCCCAGGCTGTCTCGACGATCTCCGCGCGAACCGCCGATGCGTCTTCGCTGCGGCCGGCACTTTCGAGCAGCCTGAGTCGGTAATTCAACAGGCCGCTTGACTTGCCCGTTTCATTTTCCATTTCATCGAGCAGCTCCAGGGCGCTGTCCCAGTCCCCTGAACGTGCGAACTGCGAAATCTTCATCGAGACTTCCTTGAGCCGTTCTTGTTGCCTGTATTCGGCGATCGCGGCATCGCGGTCCCAATTGCCGTCGACAATCTGCTTGAGTGGCTCGTCAATGCGAGCGGGATGGCCAATCCATTCGACCACGCCATCGCGGCCCACAATGAAAGCACAGGGGATCCCGTTCTGACCGGCGGCCCGCATGTAGGCAGAGTTGGTCCAGTTTCGGTCATCGATGGCCAGACGGTACTTGATCACCTCGTCCCAAGTCGAACCGTTCGTGGAGGGAGATTGCAGGAAGTTGTCGACCTTGGCTTCGTCCTCCGTGGTGACGCCGATGAATGCAACTTCGTCGCCATACTCACTCTGCAATTCGCTGATGTGTGGCATCCCCACGCGGCAGGGTCCACACCATGTCGCCCAGAATTCGACGACGTGAACTTTCTCGCCCAGGGCCTCGTCGACAGGTTCTCCCTTCACCCACTTCGCGATGTGGATGCCGGGACTAGCATCACCGATCCCCAACTTCGTGGGTGGTGGCTTGAGCGGAGGCAACTTGGGTTCGGGTTCGATTTTCGGTTCGGGTTCGATTTTCGGTTCATTGGGAACCGTCTTCGCTTCAAGCGAAGGGGAGGTTGCACTGGCCGCGGATGGATCAGGCGATGCTGTCACGCCGGAGGTCGCGGCGGGCTGTTCCAAATCGCGACTCGCTAGATCCGACTCCCTAGAGCGGTCACATCCCGATGACAGACACCACAAGGGCAGTGCCAGCACGAGCAAGATGAGACGCATTGACGACTGGCTCTTGCGCTCGATTGACCCAATGGATCCCATGGCACTCTGTCTCCGGCGATGCGTGATTCGGAAGCCCCTCTACCCACGCCATGATCCTATCGCTTGGTGGATCGAGACGCAACTTTCGCCGAAGGCACAAGGCAGCACCACAACGCACCCGGCGTATTTCGGGTGGGATTCATTGTCGACTGTCCGGCTATGGGGGCAATCGCAGCGTGCTGATTGCCTCGCGTCGAGTACGCCAACGCACCGAATTTGGGAATGCGATCCCTTCAGGCGGCGCCGCTTCGGTGACTGGAAGCTTAGCGATCGGCCGCGTGAGCCAGAGGCAAGAGACTCCAGAGCATGCTCCCGCCGAGCGATTGCTCAAGAACTCAATCAGTCTCGGACAAGCACCGAGAATTCAGAGGAGGGAATCTCAACGACAGGCTTCCCACCATAGCCGCCGCGGTATTCACACTCGTACCAACGACGATAAGCCTCGTTGGCCGCACGCTGAGCGTCTTGAAGAGTTGTTAAAGCGGCAGCATAAGCTACAGCTTCGGCAGTGCACGATGAGTTCTCACTCGGCTGAGCTTTAGGATATGTGCAAACATGCTGCATATCGGGGTCGCCGGCCCCGACTGTCCTGCGTGGCAAAGGACGCAATCGGTATCACGGCCCCGACAGAAAAGCATCGCAAGTAGAAGCTTATAAACCCCTCGGAGATAAATATCGTTTAGCACTGTCTGGCCCCTCTTCCATGAGACGCATCGTCAACTCTGCAATCCTTTCCCCTTGAGACGCGTGGTCTACTACGAGGTCTTGATGGTGAAGACGAACACCTCTGATATAGTCGATTTCCTCATTCGTTAGTGTGATTCCATCGACTGTAGGGCCCATCGCAGATGAGAGAATTTTGGAGCTTGCAAGGACTGCACCGAACAAGAGCACCGAAGCGAACATGGTGACCATGGCCAACTGCAGGGGCTTGCGTTCGACCGGGCCACCCAAGTGCATGTGAGGTGATGGCATGGCTTGCTGTGCAAGTTCCTTACGGATCGTCTTGACTTCCGCGGCCACACCCGATTCCACAAGGCGACGCTTCCACTCACCAAAGAGCACAAAGCTCTCGGGACTGTTGTGAGCACCAAAGTAGAAAGCGCGACGCTTGTAGTACTTCTTCGCATATCCATTGGCATCGGGCTTGTCTGGGTATGCCAGCTCGAGGGGCTCCGTGGAATTGCTCATGAGTTGCTCCTGCGCCAGGTGTGAACGAACCGTACGCGGAGCATTCTTGTGCGCCAAAATCACCGACGCCAACTAGTGTACAGAATTCCACTCGAGCATCGCTGCGGACAACAAGGCGGTGGCAAGCTCGGAATCGGCGACGCCGAAATTCCGCGCACGAATCTGAGAAAGGGGGAGAGAAAGGGGGACAGGCCAAGAATCAGGGAACCCAAAGGAGCAACGCGTTGAAGAAGCGTTTCGCAGAAGGGAACCGAAACAGAACCAGATTAGAAACGGGGAGGAACAGAACCAGGGACTGGCCAAGATCAAGATGGCGCGAGGCTGCGTGTGGAAGCGGCGTGGCCAGAGAGGAGCATGCAGCGATGCTTTGAGAAGAAGAGAATCGGGGGTGTGTGAGTGCCCCGATCACACACCCCCGACCTCTGGTCACCCTGCTGATTTTATCGAGCAATTTGTGGTCTTCCTCCTGAAGTATTTTCGATGTAGCGCGGTATTCGAACTACTACACAAAAATGCCGTGAATCACGACCTAAAAAATTCACGCTGACGCTGAATACTGCGCTGATGGAGCCCCATTACTGCGCAGTATCGCAGTTCACCTTGACCGAATCGCAGCGCTGTCGGCTGATGCTTTGCCGCGAAGTACCTCTATCTCCCCACAGCCAGAATGTTCTCGTCGCGTCAAGTGTGTGGAAACAAGTGGAGCGAGCGACTCGATTCCCAACTCGACGTCAAGCGAGTGATGCGGCGAGGACTCTGACAACAGCCGCTCGTGACGTTGCAGGCTAAAGGGGACGAGTCGTCGCTGGGGGTCACGCGCGAGCGAGCTGCAGCGTTGCCTTTGCTAGCGTTAGACCAACGAAGCCTGCAGAAGCGTTCGTCCCGGCCAACGGGTGAGCTTCGCTCACAGACGTGTGCCTGGCGGCAGGATAACCTGGCGGCAGGATAAGAGGGGAGGATTCGCGAGAATCAGAGGTGCTGAGTGCCCCATTCAGGCACCCCTGATCTCGCTCCTCCCGACCGAATCCATGGTCAAGCTCCGATCGTTCTCAGCAGGCTTCGGCGTGAAGAAGGAAGCCTGCGATCGAACGGGGCGCGAAAGGTCCTGCCCAAGACCAATCGCTCCCTCCTTGGAGATCGCGATGTGAGTGTCGAGCATTGGAGTGCCCCACTCGCATGCCCGCCTCTCATCGCGGCCCCTATTTTACCGGTCCGTTTTGATACCCCATGCCATACTGCTGCTCTTGTTGCCGGGCGCAGACCGTTACTGCGCAACGACACACTCATTGGCACTGAAAAAGTTGCAACTATTCGCGAATACTGCAGAAGCTGGAGCCGTCACTGCGCGGTCGAAGAGGGATTTCTAATCTGCGAGAGCGACAGCAGAGTTGATAGCGAAGCACGTCCCCTCTGCGTGCGTCCCCTCTGCGTGAGCCAAATCACTACGGCAACTCTTCGATACAGAACAGGTGCTTGGCGCCTCGGATGAAGAGCTGATTGTCGACGATTGCGGGAGAGGCATCGATCGTTTCGCCGAGTTGATTGGTTGCAAGGATCTCGACAGCATCCGCAGCCCGAATCACGACCGTCGTTCCATCACGGCTGCTGAAATAGACTCGTCCAGCGGCGGCGACGGGCGAGGCATAAAGCGAGTCCATCCCATTGAGACGATGCTGGTTCACGATCGGTCGCCCGGTTTCAGCATCGAGGATCGAGAGAATGCCGGTTCGCCCCTTGGTCAGGTAGATCCGTCCTTGATACAGCGCAGCGGATGAAACGTAGGGCGCGGCATCGCTTCTCGACCAGATGACGTCGTCACTGTCGGTCACGTCCCCCTTCCCATCGAGCGAGATCGCGTACACGGCGTTGCCCCGATACCCCGTCATGCAGAAGACCGTTCCATCTTTTCGGATCGGGCAGGGGATTGGATTCGAGACTTGACCACCACACGACCAAATCAGATTGCCGGTTTGCAAGTCGTAACTGCGGACCGTTGTTCCATTGGTCACCACTTGATCTTGCCCCTGATGCTCCACGATCAAAGGAGTCGCCCAGGTTGTGGGCTCGTCCCGGTCGGTCTTCCAGAGAATCTGACCGGTGCTGGCATCGAGCGCAGCGAGAAAGGACTGACCTTCGTGATCCCAGGGAACGACCAAGGTCTCGCCATGAAGTGCCGGAGAGCTGGCCTCACCGAAATCGCGGCGTGTCTCCATTTGCCCCAGGCTCTGCTGCCAGAGCGGATTTCCATCCAAATCAAAGCAAAAAATTCCGCGAGATCCAAACGAGACGAACAAGCGCCGACCATCGGTCACGGGCGAGGACGAAGCATAGGTGTTGGTAAGGTGGCCGGCCTCATGGGGAACCGCCTCGGTCGCCACGCGACGCCATCGCTCGCGACCATCGGCGCGGTCAAAACAGAGCACGACAAATTGATAAAAGTTGCGAGGTTTGGGCCCCGTACCGAACTGCAAGTTCGCATCGGTGTCACCCGCATCTTGGACTTCGGATTCGACCTGCATTCTCTCGGTGGGAATCGCTGTCAGGACAAAGACCTTGTCTTCCCAAATGATCGGTGTCGAGGATCCCTGACCGGGAATCTCGACCTGCCAACGAAGATTGCGATCCACTCCCCAGTGAACCGGCGGATCGGCGGTCTGAGAGGCGCCTCGATTGTCTTCGCCGCGCCACTGAGGCCAGTTTTCACCTCGAACGATGGGGCAGAAAACGATCACCGCAAGGAGCCAACCCACCCGCATTCTTGTCATCTGATCTCGCCTCAAGCCTCTAGTTTCCTGCGCAGACTTCCCACCCAACTGCATGATCCCGACCCGAGCGACTCGACCTTAGCGACTCGCCGCTTGCTTCTCGAACTCCATGACCGCCTCATGCCGCACCGCATCAGCACTTGTCTGGTACTGGGAGGCGATGGATCGGGCGTCGTCGTCTTCCACGGTGAACCGAGTGTGGCCGTTCGGCAGCTTCACGACCTTGCCGTGCACAGGGCCGAACTTGGTTTCCACAATTTGGGCAGCTCGAACCAACTTGTGTCGGTCAACTTGGTACCGTCTGATTCCAATCGACGTGGAATGCTCGAACAAAATCTGCTCCAGCAATCCGATTCGGCCCGCGGGGGCGATCGTTGTCACCATCACCCCGAGCCGCCCTTTCTTCATCATGCATGGCGTCTGAAACGCATCGAGCGCCTCCGGCGGCCAAGAGTCGGTCGAGGCAATCCGCCAATTGTTCGGGGGTGGAGTCGTCGATGTTGGTCTCCAGGACGATGGCTCGATCCGATTCAATTGATGAGCCCATGTCGTGGGGTGGATCGTCCACTTCTCCCATCACGACACGAAGCACGTTGGCTTGACCCTCGAGGTCCTTGGAACCGGCACCGTAGCCGACCGCCTGGACCGTCATGGAGGGGAGCGAACCAAATCGCTCCGCACAAGCCTTCAGGATGGCGGCGCCGGTAGGTGTGGTCAGCTCGGCAGGCACATCGGATCCCACGATTGGGACTCCCGCAGCAGTTCGGCGGTGGCCGGAGCGGGAATCGAGACCTTGCCGTGAGCGATCGTGATCGTGCCGGTTCCGGTCGGGACCGGGGAAGCGACGATCTGGTGGATCCCCAACGAGCAGAGTGCGATGGCGGTGCCCACGATGTCAGCGATCGAATCAATCGCGCCGACCTCGTGAAAATGGACCTTCTCAATCGTGCTGCCGTGGACTTTGGCCTCGGCCTCGGCAAGTCGCAAGAAAATCCGATGAGCCAGCGATTTGGCGTCTGTTTCGATTTCCGAGGCCCCGTCGATCATCGCAGTGATGTGATGGAGGTGTCGATGGGCATGCTCGGGGGGGTGAAGCACGTCCACCTTGATCGCTCGAAAGCCTGATTTCTTGACGATTTCGCTACGAATGGACAAATCGGGCAAGCCCATGCTGCGGACGGCCGCTTCGATTTTCTCCACCTCAGCCCCCAAGTCGACCAGGGCCCCCAGGGTCATGTCCCCGCTGATTCCACTGATGCAGTCAAAGTAGGCGATTCTTGCCATCGGAGTGGTTTCCAGTTACCGGATCGGTGTGTCGTTAGGCGTTGAAGGAACCGCATCGTTGCGCTATACTCCGCCGCTTGATTCCTTAAAAAACACAACCTATACGATACGTCCAACGAGATCGATCCGATGAAAGTTGTCAGCAGCATCGGCGCGTTGAAATACCGCCACCCCGATTGCCAGGTCGTTCGACGGCGTGGCCGCATTTACGTGATTTGTAAGAGCAACCCCAAGTTCAAGGTTCGCCAGGGCGGCGCGAAGTCAAAAAAGACCCGGCGATAGTACGTCGTCAAGCTCTTTCGCCAGCCTCTCCGTGACCGTCAGTTTTTCAAAGTCGGAGGCTACCGTAGGCGAGTCTCTCCGAGACTCGTAGGAAACTGCAGCAAAGCTGCGAGCGTCCGCCTTGGAAATGCGGACCTACCGTACGTAGGAAACTGCAGCAAAGCTGCGAGCATCCGCCTTGGAAATGCGGACCTACCGTACGTAGGAAACTGCTGCAAAGCTGCGAGCATCCGCCTTGGAAATGCGGACCTACCGTACGTAGGAAACTGCAGCAAAGCTGCGAGCATCCGCCTTGGAAATGCGGACCTACAGTACGCACGAAACTGCAGCAGAGCTGCGAGCGTCCGCCTTGGAAATGTGGACCTACGGCCGGCCCAGCAATGAATGACGGTCCCGGCGAGACGGTCCTTCGGCAAAGTGGCGCTCTGTCCAATCAGCAAACGGTTCGGTTTCTGCCCGCCCGTTTCGCTTCCAGCAGACGCTCGATCGCCTCGGCAAGCAATTCCCCTCCGCCGCTCTGTCCCCCGTTAGGGAATCCACGAGGGTGGGAGCGTTCGCCATGCGCCAAGTCTGGTCCGGAAGATGTCCGCGTCGCAATCCCAAGGCTGATCGTGACGCCGATGGGCCCCACCGAGGTCACGATGGGTTCGGCTCCGACTGCCACGCGGCATCTTTCGGCGATTTCAGCAGCCTCCTCAAGAGTGGCCTCGACCATCATCAAAGCAAACGAGTCTCCTTCCATCCTGGCGAGCAGGTCGTCTTCGCGTAAGAC
Source organism: Pirellulaceae bacterium (assembly GCA_963767665.1). GTDB lineage: Bacteria > Planctomycetota > Planctomycetia > Pirellulales > Pirellulaceae > Rubripirellula. Next base: position 213,318 of record CAVYFC010000019.1, on the reverse strand, counting down.
GTTCTCCAATCTTCGGGCCACTTGCCGGAGCACTTGATCACCGATCAACGTAGCATATCGCTCATTGATGGCGGCCATCTGATCGACATTGATCATGACCACGGAGATTGGACGCGAATGACGCTTGCAACGAGCGACCTCGCGATGAAGGGTTTCGCTCAAATAGCGGCGATTGAAGACGCGTGTCAGCCCGTCGCGGGTCATCATCACATAGACCGTTGCCAAGTAGAGTGGCTCCAGTTCGTCGGCTGTTGCCAGGTAACGAAACAGGAACGTGCCAATCTGTATGTGATCGCCGTTGGCCAGGAGTTGGGCATCGGTGCGGGCTCCATTGACGGAGATTCCATTGGTGCTGTCGAGATCCAACAGCACAGCACCTTGATCGGTAAGTCTGAGCTCCGCGTGCTGTCTGGAAACGGATTGATCGGCAATCACCAGGTCGTTGCTGCTGTCTCGGCCGACCGTTAACCGATTCGCCGAGAGAATCATGGGCTCGCGATGGAGATCGAGGGGGTAGACCTGCACCAGCGCTCGTTGGGTGTTCCCGCTTTGCCCCGGTCCGGTGACCCGATTCGGCTGGGCGATTGGAACGGTGTGCTGAACGCTCGACATCGAAACGACCGCGGCAAAGACGTGGTGGAAACAAAGAAAAGACCCATTGAAAAGGATGGCACACGAATGACGCACGGGCCCACCACTGGAGAGACACGGGCCACGCTGATTCTGTCAGAGTGGGTCCCTGCGAGGGTTGTCCGGAATTTCGGGAAGCCGATCTTCAGGAGAAGAGGACACGCATCGTCGGCTTGCCACGACCGATCGGAGCCAGCCTGAGCAGAGCGAGTGGGAAACAGGCAGGAAAAGTCATTCCCAGCTGGACGGCGCCACTCTGGGGTCAAAAGCAACCCGAAGCATGAGTCTTGAAGTTGCGTTTTTGGCTGCCGCACGAGGATCTTCCTAACCCGACGCGTCAGCGAGGAAATCTCGATATTGACATTTCCTCGCTGACGCGTGGGGTTATGAAAGGAGCACAACTTCAGAGCGTGAGCGAGGAAAAGAGTGACTTGGAAAGCCTCACTCACGCTTCTAGCTTACCCATCACCGTGGCGAACAGGTCGTCCACCGCATATGGTTTGGCAGCGGCAAAAGATTCCCCCGCCTCCTTGCCGGCCGCGGCACCGGTCACGATCGCTGCGGCGCGGACGCGAGCGGGAATATTTGGCTTGTGGGCAAACTGCGTTTTGTAACAGAGGATCGACTCGATCTTCTGATCGATCGTGTCACTGATATCGACGATCAAATGGTGGGAATTACCGGGGATCGCATCGGGCTCCACCGCAAGCCGAAAATAGAGATGCCGGGGAACCGAGTGCACCGGAAGCTCCCCAAAGTACTCGTCCCACTTCGAGAGCCGACTGTAGAAGATCGCCGCATCGGTGATCTGCATGGCCTGCCAGTGGTCGGGCGAGGCCATCGGCGTCTTGTCACCAAACCCAATCACCAATCGGGGCCGCCATCGACGAAACTCCTTCGCCAGGGCGACCCGGTGTTCGAAACAGTCAAACAAGCGGCGGTTGGGCAAGTCCAACTGGATTCGCTCGTGCACGCCCAGCACCGGGCGGCGGCGCGGGCTTCTTCGAGTCGAATCAGTGGGCCCGGCGAATTGGGGGTTGGCTCCCCATCGGTCAGATCGATGATGCCCACTCGGTAGCCCTGGCGAGAGAGTTTCGCAAGCGTTCCACCACAGGCGATTTCGACATCGTCCGGATGGGCCCCCACCGCAATCACATCCAAGGGGGTCGGCAAAGGATCGACTTGGGTCATGCGTGGCCAATTGGAAAGGGAAGGACATCGACGATCATGGGATTAGAAGAGCATCTTCAACAATAACGTCGCCAGCTGGAAAAGGGGTCAGCTGGAAACGGGGTCAGGCACCAATAGTGCGAAGCACCCGAAGGGCCGCTTGCGGCTATTGGTGCCTGACCCCTTTTCCAGCCCGACTCTGGTGCTTGATTCGCCGTCTCTTTGGCCTCCCGAGCAAGCGATGAGCTCATGCAGGGGCCGCCATCCGCCGTGGCAAATGTTGCAACCGTTACATCCGCGTCGAATCCGCTCCCCGGTCCTGGCAATTTGTCACTTTGGCTCAAATCAAAACGTCGAAACGGGGGCGAAGCGGACTAAGGTTGCTCGTGTAAGGGGACGCGAACGGCAACGAGATCCACAACGAGATATTAAGCGTCCCCCCGTGCGAGGCGGGGTCGATCCTTCGGGGTCGGCCTCGCCTTTTTTCGTTGAGTAGACCAAGCACTCGTCGAGGCAATCAGTCCTTTCCGTAGTGCTCGACCTCTGGCCAGTACACATCCTCGAAGGCATCTTCCTCGTGGAAGTCTGGGCTGTTGTCCAAGTCATGGCAGGTCATGCACTTCTCGCGCGCCTTGGCAAGCGGCAACTTCATCGCGTCGCGCAGTTGATTGCGACGCTCCTCGCTGACGTCGGCACCCTCGAGCTCAGCAGCCGAGTGTTCCGAGCCGGGACCATGGCAGTTCTCACAGCCGTTGCCGGTCAAGTGCTGCGAATCTTGTAGTGAGAGATAGCCCGAGAGGTACGGGTAGTACTCTTGTGGATTCCAGCCCGTCACGTGACAGCTCAAACACTCCGGATCGAAGTGGCGGGCGATGTCACCTCGCTCCTTGGGAGGCTCGACAATGTGATCGGTCGCCAGTGCGTGGGGCGTCCCCTCCCAAACATCGAAAGCGCTGGTGTGGCATTCCGCGCACTTGGCGGTGCCGACAAAGGATTGGCCGGAAGCGTGGGGAATGGGCGGTAACAAACCAAGTCCCTGCAATCCGATGTCGCGCAACTGATCCTGGTACTCCTTCATGATTTGTCGCATCTCGGGAGCATCTTGGAATTCATCGGTCAGGGGCACGCGTGCATAACGCAGGGGAGCATCTTTGTAGAAACCCACAAGCCCCGCATACATGCCCTTGTTTCCCGTCACGATCATTCGAGTTTGCGAGCCCTCGATCGGCTCGGGCTGGTAGGTCGGTTCCCCGTAGCCACCGGCAACGACCAACAAGTCATAGCCCCGGACGTCCTGTGCGAGTTTCTTGCCATCCTCTTCTTTGCCATAAAACATCAGGACGCGGAAACTAGCATTCTCATCCTTCATCTTCGTCAGCGCATTCATGGCGGATTGCTCCTTCGGAGCGATCGTGATGTCATCGCTGGGCTCACTCTCTAACGCAGCCGGATCAAGAATGCTGGTGACACCCACTTTCACACCATTGACCGTGACAAGCTTGACTTGCGGCATCAACGACTCGTCAATCAGGACGACGTTCCCAGAGGCAAACATGGTGTCATCCGGAGTATCGCCTGCTGCTACCGCAAGCAATTCCCCGACTCCCAAGCGAAGATCATCGGGACCAAAGCCAATCACCTTGTAGTCCATTGCCTTGAGTGCCTTGACGCTTTGCTGCAGCTTCACCTCGGCTTGACGCCCGTACCGCCGCACCTGATTCCCAGCATCGATGGGTAACAGTTGCCAGCCCTTGTCACGCAACTCCTTCATGAAGCTGAACCGCCGAGCGATACCACCCTTTTGACGGTCGAGTCCGGTGCAACCACAAGGTTCGATGTAACCGTTCTGCTGGCCAGTCACGACGAGCGTGAGTGTCGGCGTGGGCCACTTCCGCCATTGATCGGGCGCATCTTCGCCACCAGGAAATGAATCGCCTGTCCTTGCCTCGGGCGTATCCGATTCCGCAGGGGCCCCTGCCGGTGTGGGAATGGTCTCCAGCTTCTTGCCGCTACCATCGGGCGTCGGCGCGGGGACGACCTCGGCACGATTCGATCCCGAGTCTTGAACCAGCCGCGTGCCCCCCTGGCCATCGACGGCATTGACGTCGGTCAAATAGGGAGGGTCAATGGGGGCATTGACCAGCCCGCCACCGTTTGCTCCGGACGCCTCCGCGCCGGGCATTTCGACAGCGAGGTCGATGCCTTCGGTCGATGGGGGCGGCGGCGAGCAACCGCACAGCATGATCAACATCCAAGCGCCAGCCCAAGATGTGCCGGCCCGCGATATGCAAGTCCAAGTAAATCCAGTCCACGTGCAAGATTGTTTCCCGTTCAATTGCCGCGTCCTTGTTCCATTCGTTGCACGTTCAACTCGACCAAATTGCCACCTGAATCATATCGGGACTGACGAATCCCGACGAGATCAAGCGAGGTTGATTATTCCGCTCCAATAGCGAACTTCAAACCGATCCGCATTTTGGTGACCTTGGGATTATCGGATTCGATCCAGACGGAGCCGTAATCATTCGAATCCTTCCCCATCCGCTCGACCGGCTCTTTTCCTGGAATCAGTTCAATTTCCAGCGGGAAGAGTCGCATGGAGCCCTGTCCCTTGGGCTCGCCCAGCGTCGCCTTCACGACCCCCGGTGGGTCCGTTTCACCGATTCTCAACTCGGTGTTGTCTTTCTCGCTACCCTTGAGCACCACGAGGGCTTTCGCAATCAAGGGCTCACCCTCCCTGATTCGACCAAAGTCATACAGGTAACCGCCTCCTTCTCGGCCCTGCAAACGCGAGCTGAGGATCATGCCAAGCGGGCCGACGATTGCCCCTTTGGTGGGCGCGACGATGACCTTGTCTCGTTCCTCCGCGGTCCCCTCGCCGGGCAGTGGCTCGCCGTTTTCATCGACCCGCTTGAAACCAAACAGCAGGTTTTGCGAGACCGCCCCCTGTCGCATTCCAGGCTTGATGTTCACGGTGACTCGGAATCCCTGGCGAGCGGCCGAGCGAATGCCATCCTCTTCTTCGGTCGGCTCGAACTCCTCCACATCGAATTCGCTCAGCGCCGTCATCTCTTCATTGCTGAACTTCAACTCGGTAGGAGCGATGTCGGTGTCGAGAAAGTTGTAGACCGTTCCCTTGACGACCATCGGCTCACCGGTCGCCACTTCACCGAAGGTCCAGGTTTCGGGCACGACATCGACGTCCCGAATGATCCTGCCGTTGATGCCAAAGCGAATGACGACCTGTTTCGGATCGTTGGTAATGACTTCCGCCGATTGGGAAAAGTCATCGGAGCCGGACTTCACGTACCAACTCAGTGTGATCTCCGTCTGCTCCCCAGTGCCAATGCCTCGCGTTCAAGATCTCCGAACGTGCACTTACAAGTGCTGGCACCCAACCGCAATCGCAGGTCTTCGTTACCCACGTTCTTGATCACGAACGAGTGCTCCCCCTTGGTACCAGGGGCCATCATCCCGAAGTCGTAATTCGGATCATCGATTAACTCAACCTCTGGACGTCCCTCTGGCACTTGCTTGGCAAGGTAATCGCCCAGCTGGTCTGGCTTCAAACCATCGTCAATTCCAAACGGCCCAAACCAAGCCGTACGATGCCCAAAACGTTGGTGGTTGATGGCCCAAGCCGTTCCGAAACCCAACAGGGCCGAAACCAACATGTAGATCCAAAATTTCTTCATGACCGTTGCGTGTCGTTAGGCGATGTCGTGGCAGAAGTATCGGCACTTCCACCCGCAAGCATTTTCATTCTTGATCCGCCAACCGGCTGGCGGCATCGTACTTGAAAATGCCCTGGAAATAACTCAAAAGCAGCCTCGTCAGCCGAGCCCCCGGGGCCACTCGCGTTCAACGCTTCGTGTACATCGTAACGCGAAACGTCCGCGAGCAGTGCAAGCCCTGTCGACGCTCTTTGAAGTCGCGCTCTGTTCAAAACCCGACGCGTCAGCGAGGAAATATCGATTTTGATATCGACTCGCTGACGCGTCGGGTTATGAAAATCCTCGTGTGGCAGCCAAAAGCGCAACTTCAAAATCGACGCTTGGGGTCACAACCTTCGCTCCACAAAACCTGGATCACGAGCCGGTGGGAACCCAATGGCATCACTCGTCATCGCTGATACGAGCCGGCCGGGCATTGGGTTCGCCCAACAAGGAATCGGCGGCCACTCGCACCGGCCCACGGTCCGCGGCCACCCCCAGATTCCGGGGAATGTAGACCATCTGGCGGGAGAGGGCTCGTTCGATGTTGCCCCCTTGGCGGCTCAAGGAGTCGGCGATCTCCGCGTGACGCACCGCCGCCTCGGCATCGCCCTGGGCCCGATCGATCGCGGCCATTTGTGCGAACATCCATTGATTGGCCGGACTCCACCCCAAGGCCGCCTCGAATGATTTGGACGCTGATTCCAGGTCACGTTGGCGACCCAGCTTCTGGAAGAGGTGAATCTGCTGGGCACCGATCATTCGGTAGACCGCCGGATCCTCGCCGGCGCGTCGCCTGCTGTCTTCCAACGCAGCCTCCCAGCGATGGCGAATCTCGGGCAGTTCCGGATCGCTCACCAGCCGCCATCGATAGTGATCGGCAAGCCACAACGTCGCTTCGGCCGACCAGGGATCGGCCTCGACCGCCTCCTGCAAAGCCTGATTTGCATTTCCGAGTTGACCACGGCGTTGGGCATCGGCTGCTCGTGCCATCCAGATTCGCTGCTGTTCGACCGGTCGCAGCGAGAAAGCCCAAAGCAGCAGCAGGGCGCCGAGACCCGCCGCCACGACTGCGATGCCACGACCAGAAAGACTGACACCCGAGCCTCCAAGCAGCACTCGAGAGCCGGGCAGCCTCGCCAACATGCCGGCGCCGAGCCAGATCACGATCGCGACCCCGGGGACCGTCCAGCCTCCTGAGATCATCAGATGGATTGAGATCGAGGCCATCGCGATCGCTAATACGATGTCGAGATCTCGGCTCGAAAGGTTGCCAACCGTGCTTCCTGCGAGGTACGCGACCAAGACGAAAGTCGGCACCACGAAGAGGCTCGCATCAAGGTCCGGAGGTTGACGACTGATCCAGCCCAACAGCCAAACCAACGCGAAGGCGACCCCTGCACCGAGCCAAACCCAACGCGAGAGCGATCGGCTCTCCAAGAAACCGGCACTCGAATCGATGCGAGGGGCAACCTCGTGGACCTCCGCGACACGCTCGGTGGAATCACCCAATTCCCGAAACCAGGCGATGGCCAACACACAGAGCCCCACCAGCATCAACAGGGCAAGCCCGATGAAGCCGCTGGCCGCTAGCGTTTCCATCAGCAGGTTGTGAGGCTCCGCGATCTGCTCGGTGGCTGTTGACTCTCGGTACCGCTCGTAGATCGATTGAAAATTTCCAGGACCTGCCCCGTACAGAGGATGATCCAAAACCATTTGCCAAGTGGATCGCCAATACTGAAATCGAAAAGCGAGCGATGTCGGGGCTTCTTCGAACCACTCTCGATTGCCGAACAAGGCAAGAAACAGAGCGCCAGCTCCCCCCGTGGCAAGCACACCGAACAGGCCCCAACCGAGCACCCTGTGACGTCGCCCCAAAACCCGAGAGGCTGCGATCAAAAGGAGGACGCTGGCGATCAACATCGCCAGCGTCGCCGAACGGCTACGCGCGGCCATCAAACAACCCGCGCAGAGCAGGACGATCATGGCCCAACCGACTCTCTGAAAGGGGTGAAGCTTGCCCCAGCAGAAGGCAAGAATTCCTCCTGCAAAAATCACGCTCACCAGCAACACCGCGGCCAGTGAATTCGCAAGCGCAAAGGTCGCCGTCGGACCGCCATCCATCAGTCGGTTCTCAAAGACCATCCTCTCGGCCGAACCAGGCGGAGCATCAAGCATGGCATCGCGCAAGACGGCTTCCGGGTCGCGGAGGTATTCGGCCCGATTCTGTGGCAGGCTGACGAAGTACTGATGCATGCCGTGCACCGAAAGCCCACAACCACAAACGACGAGCAACCCCAGCATGCACTGACGCACCGAAAGTGAAGTCAGCAAGATCCTCGTCGACGTGAACAAACAAGCAGCGGTGACCCAAAGCCAGGCTTCGTTGGTCGCCATCCGCAGATTCCCGGGCGGAGAAGAGCCGAATGCCGCCAACATCATCCATCCCGCCAACAACCAGGGGATGAAATCCAGACCGCGTGTCGCCCACCGAAGATCCCATGCGCCTCGGCTCTCGAGAGAGCTGAATCCCTTTCCGCTTTGTCACGACCCTTCGTTCCCGAACAACGACAAGCGATTGAGATCGTCGCGATCACGATTGCCAGCGCGGCCAACCAGAGTGCATCCCCCTTCTCGACCGCGATGCTGTCACTCGGATAGTACGTGACATACACCACGGCGCCAGCCAACATGCCGAGGGCGATCGCCAACGGATTCAATCCGCGCACGCCTGAGATGACGGATCGTTCCGTCTTGACTGGAACGCCAACATGATCGACTCCCACGGTCTTGTTCAGTCGCCGTCTTTTCGCCATCCGGTTGATTCCAATATGACGACAAGCAACAACATGCAGATCACAATCCCCAGCACCATGGCGGCTTGAGCGATGGTAACGTGCGTCAACAAAATCGCGGCCAGACCACATGTGGCCGTGACCAGGTAGATCGTCAAGACCGCTTGTGTGCGACTGAGTCCAAGCTCAACCAAACGGTGCGAGAAATGACTGCGGTCACCTACGAACAGACTGCGACCTTCCCGAAGTCTTATCCAGAGCACCGTGGACATGTCGTAGAGAGGGACCGCCATCGCACACAGAGGCGCAAGGACGGCATGGGGGCGATCCTGAGTCCCCGCGTAGGTCGCCATCAACATCGCAACGGCAATCAAGAAGCCGACGAGATAGCTTCCCGCATCTCCCATGAAAATTTTGGCCGGAGGTCGGTTGTGCCAAAGGAACCCGAGCAGCGAACCAAAAACCACCAACAACACAATCGCGACGAACAGCTGGGGACGAGCCGTTCCCGGATCGGGCGTCGTCATCATCACTCCGGCCATCACCGCCGCAATGATCGCGGCGACGCCACCGCTGAGCCCATCCATGTTGTCGAGCATGTTGAAAGAATTGATGACACCGACGATCCAAATCATCGAGAGGATTCCGGTCAACCACGTTACGCCAATGTAGGCAGTGAAGCGAAATCCAAGGACGTACACGACAAAGCCGGCGACCGCAAATTCAATCGCCAGGCGAATCCAAGGACTGACGCCGCCACGATCATCCCGCAGTCCCAATCCAAACAGGACCGTCGCCGCCCCTAGCAGACCCCAGATCTGTCCCAGGCGTGACCAAGCCCCGTCAAGATACAGTGGCGTTTCCGCTGGCATCCCCGTCAACCACTCGGGCGAGTATCGCAACCAGGCAACCACCGCGGTGCCGACGGCGAAGGTGACGATGATTCCCAGCCAGATTCCGATGCCGCCACCCAGAGGTGTCACGTTCAGATGCGTGCTGTGACCACCGGGCTGGGCAAGCAGACCAAGCCGCATCGCATGACGGCGAACCGGATAGAGGCTGACCAGGCAAATCAGCGCCGGCGGGATCACGGTTGCTCCGATCAACCAACCGATCCAGTTCGAAAGGTCTGCCAAGTAACTCGCCTCAACTGGGCCGCCTAGAAAAGATCAAGGGCGTCACCACACGGCGTCACGCCGAGCGGATGTTAACCCAGCCACACCAAACGCGACTACCCCGGACTACGCCTGGCAGTGGCAACAGGTTCGATCAAACCGATCACCCCAGCCCTGCCCGTACGATGGACTTCCAAGTCCGTCGACCCGGCAAGACAGTACGATGGACTTCCAAGTCCGTCGACCCAGGCAAGACAGTACGATGGACTTCCAAGTCCGTCGACCCAGGCAAGACAGTACGATGGACTTCCAAGTCCGTCGACCCAGGCAAGACAGTACGATGGACTTCCAAGTCCGTCGAATTTGGAAGAGACGCTGGAAGCGGCTGCAGGTCGACGGACTTGGAAGTCCATCGTACGGGGTGGGGTACTGTACGGAATGGGTGCTGGTTAGCGTGGTCGGCGTTTTTCTAGCCAGTTCTGCTCTGGCACGGTGGTGCCTCCCTCGGTCAACCACGCCGGATCGGGGAACCAGCGCAACGAGCTGTGTCTCGGATAACTCTCCCAGACATGCGCGGCTTGGGGATCGCTCTGACGAAGGTCGCCGGTGCGAGCCAGATAATCGGTGAGCCTCTTGGATAACTGGTTCTTGACATCCTGGGAATCGGGATGCTCAGCCAGATTCGTGAGGCAGCTGGGATCCGATTGAATGTCGTATAGCTCCTCGCGTGGACGCAAATCCACGGCAGCAGCGAGCAACTTCCCGACCTCCGCTTGGTCGCGGTGCGCGATCATCCATTGCAGCGTGGGGCCATCGTCAATGTCATGGTATCCACCGTGCTCCGGGCCCAGCTTGCCCTCGATGAGCGCGGCCAAGGCATCGTAGCGAGCCGATTCATATTTTCGTGGCGCACCGGCCGGCCAACGCTCCGGTGTGAAGTTGCGGATGTACAAGTGCGTGGCGGTTCGCACGCAGCGGCAGGGATAGCTGAGCGAATTGAAACGCGAAGACGAATGACGTTCGCGACCACTGAAGACCGCGTCTCGCAATTTGGTCTCTCGGGGTTGCGCGTCTGAGTATCGAGCCAAAAGGCTGTAACCGGGCATCTCGTCCTCCTGCCTCGGCTCCACTTCTGCCGCCTCAAAGATCGTCTTGGTCACATCGATCAGGCTGACCAAGTCACTCGTGTCCTGGCCCGTTGGCCAACGCGCGGGCCAACTGATCGCGAGCGGCATGTGGATGCCATACTCGTAAAGATTCGCCTTCGCTCGCGGAAACGGCATCCCGTTATCGCTGGTCACAATCACCAACGTGTTATCGAGCTCTCCCAGTACCTCAAGACGATCAAGCATGCGAACCAAATGGGAATCGAACCACTGGATCTCGTAAAGGTAGTCCGCCAGGTCCGACCGGACCTCGGGGCTGTCTGGAAGGAAGGCTGGGACGTCGACCTTTGCGGGATCAATCCCATTCTTGGCACCGATGCCCGGGGAATAGGCACGATGCGGTTCCTGACTCCCAAACCAAAAACAAAAGGGTTGATCTGCGTTGTCGCTCGCCAAGGAACTGGTCAAAGTTGGCGGCGTAATCGATGCTTGAGATTCCCTGAGGTGACGCTTGCTTCACGCTGGAGTAAGACTTTCCCGCAGGATTGTGTGGCCAGTCTGAAGCCTTGCCGGGTCCCCATCCTTTGCCCGTCATCCCAACGTGGTAGCCCGCATCGGACAACTGTTCGGTAAAAACGGGCAGGTCACGAGGAAAGTCGCTGGCATGCGTTCCCGCCTCACGCAACTGCCAGATTTCACGCCCGGTCAAGAAGGCTGCCCGCATCGGACTGCATCCCGGAGCCGGAGTGAATGCATTACGAAACAAGACGCCGTTCCTTGCAACAGCATCAAATCCCGGTGTCTCAATGGCGGGATCCCCGTAGGCCGAGGCATGCGGAAACGACTGATCGTCCGCGATCGCAATCAGGATATTCGGCCGCGCGGCAAACGCGGAACTCGTCGTCAAGATGAGACAAGCGAGCGTCATCACGATTCGAAGATTCATGTTGAAATCGCTTTCGGGTTTGTACCAAGTCCGGGCAGCGCAAGAGAGTGAAATCTTTGTGACAGAAGAATGATTGGCAAATCGAAGGGAGTCCCACTCGGGCCAAACATTCCCCCGCCATCGAATCACGGCAGTCACCCTTCCGCCATCGATCATTTTGCCAAAATTGCAACAGGGAAAGAGTCCGTCTCAGTTTAGTGGTTCGCAACCGCCATGTATCGATCGCCGGGGCGAAAACGTGACCGAGTCCGCTGACAATCCCATTTCGGGTCGCCATGCAACCACCGGCCAGCCGAGTCGGGTTATCATCTGACGTGACGCGGAAGCGTCTTTCCCTGCCAACTTCTCCCCCCCTCTTGCCAAAGCGAGCTGCATCGATGATTCGTCTCTCCTGTTCTCTGCTTCTCCCTGACTCTTGCTGGCGCCACAGATTTGCCAGGCCGAACTCAAACTCTCGCCAGTCTTCGGTGACTCGATGGTGGTCCAACGTGACAAACCGATCCACGTCTGGGGCTGGACATCGGCTGATACCGACGTCCGCGTGGAGCTGGCCGGACATGAAGGGACGGCCAAATCGGACAGCGATGGCCGGTTTGACATCCTGCTTGATCCGCTTCCCGCCGGTGGGCCGCACACCATGACGATCGCGGCCGATGAAACCAAAACGTTCTCCGATGTGTTGGTCGGCGAAGTCTGGATCTGCTCCGGCCAATCGAACATGGCTTGGCCCGTCGCCAGTGCGAATGATCCCGATCTGGAATCGCTGTCGGCCAACTTTCCCAACATCCGCTTGATCTCGGTGCCACAGGTCGCATCGCAGGAACCGCTCAACGACTTCGACTGGCAAATGGGAAGCCTGCACACCAGAAACGGTCAAGCAGTTTTCGGCCGTCGGTTATTTCTTTGGTCGCCAGCTTCACCAAACGCTCGATGTGCCGGTCGGCTTGATCGACAACGCATGGGGTGGCTCGGCTGCCGAAGCGTGGATCGAGCGAGGTGACCTGGAGAAAGCGGGGCAGTACTCGGAGCTGCTCCAGAAGTGGGACGAGATCGGCCGCCAACTACGACCATGAAGCTGCGATGGCAAAGTACCGCGAGCGACTCGCCAAATGGCAAGAGATCAAGAAGGGCAATCGCCCTCAGCAGCCGCGCGATCAAGTGGCCAGCAATCATCGCCCGGCCAATCTTTTCAACGGTGTGCTTCACCCAGTCCTCGGCTACACGATCCGCGGTGTGATTTGGTACCAAGGGCGAATCCAATGCGGCGCGAGCCTATCAGTATCGCGATCTGTTCCCGCTGATGATTCAGACTTGGCGTGACCGTTGGGGACAGGACGAATTCCCGTTCTATTGGGTTCAGCTGGCCGACTTTCGAAGTGAAGTCGACGAGCCGGTCGAGAGCGATTGGGCCGAACTTGCGTGAAGCACAAACGATGACGATGAGCAAGCTGGCCAACACTGGCGAAGCGGTCATCACCGATCTGGGCGAAGCAGCGGACATCCATCCTCGCAACAAGCAAGACGTCGCCAAGCGGTTGGCGCGATGGGCGTTAGCCAAGGAGTACGGTTACGAAATTCCCTTCCGCAGCCCCACTTATCAATCGGTCGAATTCAGGACGGCAAAGCCGATCGTTGAGTTCGATCACGTCGGCAGCGGACTCGATACCTTTGACGTCAATGAACCGATTGGCTTCGCGATTGCCGGGGAAGACAAGAATTTTGTCAAAGCCAGTGCAAGCATTGTCGACAAGGACACGATCGAAGTCTGGAGCGACGAAGTGACTTCGCCGGTCGCCGTACGCTATGCCTGGGCCGACAATCCCGATCTGCAATGTGCAAAGCGCCGATGGACTGCCGATGACACCGTTCCGAACCGACCAATGGCCCGGAGTCACCGCAGGCGTCGTGAAGTAGCCGCTGCGCGACGCTCGTTATCCGCACGCGAGCCTCTCCGAGGCTCGCGTAAAACGCGGGAAGGCTGCGCATGTCCGTCTTGGAAAGGCGACCGACGGGAAAGCCTCGGCAAATTTCGCCAGAGACCGCCCTGCATCAGGATGAAGCTGTCGAGTTCAGCGACTCACCGCATAGCGGATTGAGTGACTTCGAAACCCATGTCTCGAATCATTTCGTAATCGGCTTGCGGTGCTTGGCCCTTGGTAGTGAGGTAATCGCCGACGAAGAGGCTGTTGGCAACGTACAGACCGAGTGGCTGCAGCGAACGTAGATGAATTTCGCGACCGCCGGAAATCCTCAAGTTCACGGTCCGGGTTGACGAAGCGGAACATCGCCAACGCCCGCAAGCAGTCGTTGGGGGTCAGATTGTCGGTCTGCTGCAGTGGTGTGCCCTCGATCGAGTTCAGGAAATTCAATGGGATCGATTGCACGCCAAGTTCGCGAAGATCGAATGCCATGGAAACGATGTCCTCCGGCTTCTCTCCCATGCCGATGATGCCACCGCTGCACATCTCCATGCCGGCATCCCGAACATGACGTAACGTTTGCACTCGATCGGCGTAGGTGTGGGTGGTGCAGATCTCGCGGTAGTATTCTTCGCTCGTGTTGAGGTTGTGATTGACTCGATCCACGCCACAAGCCTTCAGACGATCGGCTTGGCCCGGTCGAGTAGCCCCAGGCAGGCACAGATATCCAGCCCATACTTGTCCTTGATCTCTGGCACGATTTGCTCGACCGCATTCATCTCTCTCTCATTGGGGCCTCGAGCGGAAATCACCAAGCAATATGTTTTCGCACCTCGTTCCGCCGCCAATCGGGCTCCCTCCATCAGCTCGTCGCGTTGCAGAATGTTGTACTTGGGAACCGGGGCACTGGAGATCTTGGATTGACTGCAGTAATGGCAGTCCTCCGGGCACAGTCCACTCTTGGCGTTCATCAAAAAGTAGAGCTGCACCGAATTCCCGAAGTAACGATGACGTATCCGATAGCCAGCTGCCAGAATCGATAAGACCTCCCCATCGGGGGCCTGCAAAATCGACAGAGCGTCATCGCGGCTAATCGGATTGCCGGACAAAACCTCGTCGGCGAGGCTTTGGTATCGGTCAGCGGCCACTCGATCTTGCGGCGCGGATTCGAGATTCAACGTCATCGTCTCAACTCAGTCTCAACAGAGGACCAGGGAAACGAGCAGGGGCAATTCGGTTTGCAACGAACGCCGATTTGAGCCACCATGGTGAGCATGCCGGCCCGAATCGGCAAGTCGTCTACTCACAACATCACCTCCGGCACCACGCCGGTGCCAGCCAGAACAATCCAGCAAGGCACGTATGCCGCGATACTACGTTCGTATCGGATCTCTCGCGGAAATTCATGTTGCCGATGCGGAGAATGGCCTCGCACCCGGTCGGCGCGTGATCGTTCGCACGTCTCGCGGCGTCGAACTTGGCACGATTGCGTCGCCGCTGCGCGACGTCACCTCAGCTCGTCCGGCAAGCATTCGAGTCCTCCGCCCCACGACCGATCAGGATGAACTGCTGCTGCGACGACTCGAGCGTCACAAGCGTCGGGCCGTGGAGGCCTGTCGCGAGGCGTTATTGGCCTGCGGCTCGAAAACCACCCTGTTGGAAGTCGACCAGATCTTTGATGGTGGCACCCTGGTGTTGCACTTCTTGGGTGACGTCGACGAACTCGCTCACTCCGCGACGGAGCAAGTGGTGGAGGAATATGAATCGGTCGTCCGTTCAAGGCACTTCGCGAAGTTGCTCACCGACGGTTGCGGTCCCGCGTGCGGCACGGGCGAGTCGACGGGATGTGGAAGTGGCGGTTGTGCTCAGTGCGGCGTCGCGCAGGCCTGCCGGACGACGGCGTGATTGCATCGTGCGTTATGAGTCCAGGTCGTTCGCTTGACGGTAGACGGCAGAGGCCTCGACATAGTGCGCGGCGGTCTTCGCAAGACGCGTTCGATCCTCATCGGTGAGCTCGCGAACAACCCGCGCTGGAATGCCCACTGCCAAATGTCCGGGTGGAATCTCGCGTCCCTCAGCAACCACAGCCCCAGCACCAACGATGGAGCCGGCTCCCACCACGGCACCATTCAACACGACCGCGCGGATTCCAATCAGGGCTCCTTCATGCACCGTGGCACCATGGACGATGGCAGCGTGACCAATCGTCACCGCATCGCCAATTCGACATGGGAACCCAGGGTCGGCATGAAGCACCGCCAAGTCTTGGATGTTCGAGCCGTTCCCAATCTCGACAACCTCCGTGTCGCCTCGCACAACCGCACCGAACCAAATGCTCGAGTCGTCACCGATATGCACCCGTCCAACCACCGTTGCATTGGGAGCGACGAAGACGCGCTGGCCAAGCAACTCTGGGTGATGACTGGCATCGATGGAGCGATCTGACATCGAGGTCAACCTGAGTGCGTGTTGAGAAACCCCAGTGATCACCCTGCAACAGGGGTGAAAGCAAGTCGCGTCAGGAAATCAAGTCGCAAGCGATTTGTACCGCCGGCTCCTGTTGGACCTTTCGAGGTCGAGGGGCAATCCGTTCAATTGAACGTGACGTCGCAGCGTTTGTTCTCAGCATGGACGCGCGATCCCGATATGCCGCGATGACCGCTTCAAACCCGGAAAATGCAATCAGTAAATACGCGAATAGCTCGGCAGACTCTTCGATCAGCGCCTTTCTTGCGATGCCCGCAGTGTCGAGCGCATGGATCGGCCAGAACAGGGGACGATCGATCATCTGACAGAAGAAGCAGAGGTAGATCCCAGCAAAGGTGAACAGAGTGGAGCCCGGGCGATGGGCAATTCTCAACGTTTCGGCAACCAGTTTTTGACGTTCTGAGTAGGCCACCTTGACGACGACAATTGCCGCGGGCAACCCCACCAACCACTTGTAGGAGTCTTCAAAAAAAGCAGATTCAAACCAGCTGTCCGACTCGCGTGCCGCCGCGTAGAGCGCGATCGCCCCGGTCGCGACCAGGACAGCCCGACCGATCGGAGCCCATCGCAATGCCAGTGAGATTCCCGCGACCGCGATCAGCAGGCAGGCAACCTGTGCTAGTTCGATGGGACCATTCTCTGCTGCCAGATGTTCACACCCGTGCTCCTGCAGCAGCAGGTAAACATATTGAAAAACTGCCATCGTGAGCAATCCGTACGCTACCATGCGGGCAGGGTACGACGTGAACAACTGAATCCAATCTGTCTTGCTGTCTTTCGTTTCCATTCGAAGTCTCGTCAAACAGGTTGCAGAGAGACCGCCCTACGGAATAGCGGCGCGGTCAGGCTAGGCCGCCTTTCTCAGGTCTCCACCACATAGGCTCTGGTAAAAGCGATTACTCTGAATCAGGTGATCGTGGGCACCGCTATCGGAGACCCGACCACTCTCTATCACAATGATGCGATCGGCCATGACCAGGCTCGTTGGGCGATGCGTGATCATGACGCCAGTACGATCGACCAGGAACTTCGAAAGCGCCTCGTGAATCAACTGCTCACTTTCGAGGTCAATCTGGCTGGTTGCTTCGTCCAGGATCAGGATGTCGGGATTTCGCAAAAAGGCTCGCGCCAGCGCGATCCGTTGCATCTGGCCACCGGACAGCCGCATCCCGCCGGTTCCCAACATCGTTTGGTATCCGTGCGGAGTCTTGCGGCAGATGAACTCGTCGGCGAAAGCAAGCTTGGCAGCGCGGATCACGGCCTCGGAATCGGCACCCGGTGTTCCGTAGCGAATGTTATTCTCGATCGAATCGTCAAATAGAATGGTTCGTTGTGTGACCAAAGCGATCCGACGACGCAAGTCTCGGATTCGCATTTCGTTCAGTGGCACATCATCGAGACAAACCGTTCCCGATTGGGGATCATCGAAGCGGCACAATAGGCTCACGATGGTGCTCTTTCCGCTCCCATTGGGCCCGACAACGGCGACCGTTTCGCCTTGGTCGATGCGAAGATCGATTCCACGCAACACGATCGGACCCGACGGGTACTGATAGGCCACATTCTTGAAGCGTGATTTCCTGATGAGGTCGTGACGTGGTTCGCGGAGCGACGGGATCGTTGACGCGCACCGGCTGATCGATCACTTCGAAAACGCGTGTTGTCGCGGCAATGCCTCGCTGCAGCCCACTCCAAACCTCGGACAATTTCTTGGCTGGGTCCGAAGCACCAATCAGAAATCCGAAGAACATGAGAACCTGGCCAACATTCAAAGGCTGGTTACTCATCTTCAATCCAAGCAGGTGCGTCTGCTTGTTCACCACCAGATAACCACCGGCGAGGATCGCCAGGCTGACAGTCGCGATTCCCAGCATTTCGCTGCTGCTACGTGCGAGCGTGTTGTAGAACGCGACCTTCATCGACTTGCGATAGAAAGCCATCGCACCACGCTGAAATTTGGCGCGCTCCGACGCCTGTGTACTGAATGCTTTGACGACGCGAATGCCAGCGAATGCATCGTTCAGCAGCCCGTAAAGCTGGCTCATCTCTTCCATCGCACGCCGGCTTGCTCTGCGGATCGCTCGACTCAGTTGGGTCATCACGAATCCCAACAGAGGCGTTACCACCATGACCAACAACAACAACCGCGGACAGACAAACATGGCTCCCGCCAGACAAACGAACATCTTGAGAGGCTCGCGGATCAGACGGCCTAGCAGGATCGTGATCCCACCCGAGACATGGGCGATGTCATTGGTCAGTCGTGATGTCAGGTCGGCCGAACCGTTTTCGCCAAAGGAATCCAGATCGAGGCTCAGCGCCTTGCGAAAGAACACCGCGCGCAGCTCCAGCGATGATTTTTCAGCAACGTATTGAACGAGCATCAGGTTGATCGTCAGCGCCACCAGCTTGAGCGCCGTACCACCGGTCAGAATCGCAACAATCAGCATCAAGGTCGAATAGGGACTCTCCGGTGCCCAACGATCGATCGTTGGCTGGAACTTCTTCAGATAGTAGACGGAGTCGGAGATCACGCGGCGTCGTGCTTCGGCGGTTTCAATCGCCAACTCCACCTTCCGCTGATCAATCGCCTGGCCCAGCGCATCGCCCTGCTTTGCCACATCATCACGGTCAGCCACATCGCCCTGGGCCATCCCGAGTTGCCCACGCAGCTGCTTCAATTCCTGGTCGACTTCGGCCAGTGCAGCGTTCGATTCTTCGATTTTATTTGCGGCATATTGAGGGACACTGTCCCCCTTGAAGACCACCTCGACCAGTGGATAGAGGGTTCCAATGTTCGCGCCCCATAACAACGCGATCAGCAGGGAGCTGAAGAAAATGCCCGCTAACGACCAGCGTTTTCCCGCGGCGATTCTCAGTACGCGACCAAAGTTTCTCATCAGCTGCCAGTCATCCGTGACGAGGCCAAGTTTCCATCTGAGGATCCGCCAATGACTCAAGCCCAATGACTCAAGCCCAACGGCTCGTAACAGGATTCAACAGATCCACGGAGTGTCTTGTAGCGAACTCGCAATCCACAATCCACCCGAATTCTACGCTAGCAACGAGACCGCCCCTCATCCCTCTCGCCCCCGCCAGGCAACCGATCGCCCCATCGCGTGCATGGCGAACGCCACCCACTGAAGAGCGACAAAAAGAAGGGTCGCGAGGCTGTGAAACAGCACACCAATGAAGCTCTGCCGAAATTTGATCGCTCCGACCGCTCGCGGCAAGTGCCCCAGAACGATACCGACCAATGACAGCAATACCCCTGCTCGATTGCCAGTTCGTAGTGAAATCAGTAGCGTCACCAGGGGCAACACCGCGCTACCGAGCAGCAGTACAGAAAAGGGAACGATCAAGCGTGCGTTGGCGATTCCCTCATGGGCATTCTTCAGAACGCCCTGAATGACCTGACTTGCGGAGTGGTACATGCGACAGGAGGCGAGATCGGTTCCGTCGACCAAGTCCGTGCTCAAACCGGCCGTCCGGTAGGCTCGCGGTAACTTCAATCCATCGTGGCGAGACTGCTTGATCGCCTGATGGGTTCCCGCTGCCTCGTAGGAGCAACGGGTGGTCATGAACAGCTGCCCGCAGCCGGCTGCATAGGCCGCCTCTCGGCTTTCTCGCATCCGCCTTAGCGGCAAGTAGCCGAGTAGGATCACGTGCATCATCGGGACCAACCATTTTTCCAAAAGGGTCCCTGTCTGCTGATGCGGAAAGGCGCTCAAGAGGGCAACCTCCCGATCATCTTGGTAGTCGGCCAGGCGCTGAAGGGCGGCCGGTTGAAGGCGAACGTCCGCGTCGAGGAAAACGAAACGGTCATGACTTGCGGCAGAGGCAAGTTGAAAACAGGCGAACTGCTTTCCGTTCCATTCGGACGGCAGCGATTCGGCAAGCTGGTAACGCACACGTTGGTCCTCTGCCGCAAGGCTTTGTACGATCTCGGCCGTTCGATCGGTCGATTGATCGTCCATCACCACGACTTCGACCTCTGCCCCTTCGCTTGCCAGAGCCGCGCGCACGCATGCGTCGATCCCTGCCTGCTCATCTCTTGCGGGAATCAAAACCGAGATGTGTCGGCCTATCGCTTCATTTGCATTCGATTGTTTTGGGGGAAGCAAGAAGAGGGGAAGGTTGGCGAGAAACATCGCGGCAGGAAGTGCGGCCAGCAGGATTCCTGCGATCGCGAGGGTGAGCATCATTCGAATTGGTCCCCGTGATGAAAACGGCCTTTCCCGAGATATCGCCAGACTTGGATCCGACGAACGAAATCGTACATGGCGCCCGCACCGGCGTTGCCATGTAACAGGTTGTCAAACGGTTCGCTGCTGCGAGCGATCGCCAGCTTCATCAAGTGGTCCTGAGCGGAACGCAGCTCTCGCTCCAACCTCTCACTCCACTGGGCTTTGGTGAGATCTGGATGTTGCTCGATGAACTGCGGCCGCCCCATGGTGACCAAGCAAACAGGAAGCCGTTCTTCCCAAAAAACGTACTCCAAGGCCAACGGGACAGCGCAACCCGAGTCGAGTCGAGTGCAAAGGTGCGCGAGACCTGGCATGAGGGTCGCCGCGCGGTCACGGACATCGGCGAACCGTCCCTCGGGAGTCATCCAGATCGCCGTATCGCCGGCATGCAGGATCGCCAGGCTTTGCCGCAGGAAAGCACCCGCGCCACTTGGGGTGTGCATGCGAACGCCATAAAAACCGAGCTTCCCAAAGACCTTGTACTGTTCCAAAGCGTCGGCATCGATTGGGGCATAGAACTGACGGTCAGGAAACAGAACTCGATTCAGGTAATGGGCGATCAAGGGATCCCACCAGGCAGGATGATTGCCGTAAATGATCAGCGGTTGGTCGCTCGCAATGGACGCCTCGCATCGCCCATCGCGCTCCATCCCAATCGCGTGGAAGTGACGCTTGAGGAAGGAAAGCAGAAACCGATGGAATCCCCTTTGAAGCCATCCCGATACGGGAGGAAGGTCAGCCGTCTTGCCCAACGCTCAAACCCTTCAACTTGGAATGGCTGGAATCATGAATGGTTCCCACTGCGCACCAGAAACCTATGGAGACGGACGATCGAGTTCGAAGCAATCTCCACGCGAGTGATCGACGGTGGTCTAGAGCAGGCCGTCTCGCTTGAGCAAGCCCTGTATCTTTTCCACGACCTCCGGATGCTCCTTGGCAAGATCATTCTCTTCACCAAGATCGACCGTCAAGTCATACAAACGCCAGTCATTTGAGGAACTCGCGTCCTGAGTCGCGTCAGGTCCTTTTCGCTTGGCACGGTATTGAACCAGCTTCCACTTGCCTAGTCGTACACCAATCGACGTATCACCCTCTTGGCTCGCCCAGTAAAGGTACTCGTGAGCCTTTTGATCTTGCGAATTGCCTAGCAACGTCGGCAGGTAAGAAATGCCGTCGGTCCCGCTTGAATCAGACGTGTCGCCACCCAGCTCCTCGGGTGCCTTGGCTTCGGCAAGCTCACACGCCGTCGGAAGAAAATCCCAAAATGCGGAGGGATGATCGGTCACGGAACCTGGTTGGATCTTTCCAGGCCACCGAACCAACATCGGCACGCGAATGCCTCCCTCGTGCATGGAGCGTTTGAATCCTTTGAGCGGACCATTGGAATCGAAAAAGGCGTGATCGTGTCCCCCTTCATTGTGGGGACCGTTGTCGGAAGTGAAGAAGACGATCGTCCTCTCATCGATCTGCAACTCCTTGAGCAATTGCATCAGACGCCCCATGTCGCGGTCCATTCGTGACACCATCGCCGCAAAGCCCTTCTCCGGGCTGGGCCAATCGCGACCCTCGTACTGGCCGTAATCCGGTACCTCCATGCCGTCTCCGCTCACGCGACCACCCTCATTGTTGGCGTGAGGAATGGTCCAGTGGACATGAAGCAAAAACGGCGCGCTGTGATGCTCGCGTATGAACTTGAAGGCAGCGTCAGTCATCCGGTCATGCGAGTAGGTGATCTTCTTGGAAGCAACGCGTCCACGACCATTGGGGAAGTCTCCGATCACATTGCCCGGCAACATGATTTGCGTTGAGTTTTCCCATAGGAACGTGGGGTAATAGTTGTGCGCGTTGCTTTGATTCAAGTAGCCGTACCAGTAATCGAAGCCGTTTTTGTTGGGGTGGCCATCGTTATCGATTTCGCTTGGCGTCTCGACGTTTCCAAGCGCCCACTTCCCCACGCCGCCAGTGGCGTAACCCACCTGCTGAAGCCTCTTCGCGACCGTCTTTTCCATCCCCGTCAAACTTCTCGGGCGATTGCCGGTCAGACCGGTATGCCCCACATGCTGTCCGGTCCAGAGCACCAAGCGGGAAGGTCGACAGACGGTATGGCCAGAATAGTGGTCGGTGAACCGCATTCCTTCCGCAGCCATCTGATCGAGGTTAGGAGTCTGAACGATTTCTTGACCATAGCAACCAAGATCACCATAACCCAGGTCGTCTGTCATCACATAGATGATGTTGGGTCGCTCCGCGGCGTCGGCCTGAGAAACGAATCCGCAAACGGACAACACCGCCAGCGCCCACGTCCAATTCAAGATGGAGTTCCTTGGCGCTCGATCCAAGCTTGAGAAAAGTTCCCGCTGGTAGGCCTGGAGAACCACTTCGAAGACCGGATTGGGTGATCCCAACGACTGAACGAACGCATGAATCTCTCTCTGAACGAGTGGGGCAAGCAAGGCTGACATTCGGCGACGAGCAGCGACGTGTCACAAATATATCCGAGAAGAGGATCGGCAGCAGGCCCGCTTCCGTTGATCGTGTCGCCATCCATCGGCGCTAGACTGCGGAGGCCAGCGGATCATCACCCGATATTTCACGCGTGAAAGAGGGATTCCGCAGACGAAAGAGGGCGTCGCGGCGGCTACTCAGAGGGCAGCGTGGTTTGCCGGATGCCACTTACTCGCCGGCATCAAATGGGGCATCAACCTCACCTGATTCGCTTCCGGATCACAGAAGGGACGCACAACGGTGATGTCGGTCCCCTCCAATTCGATCCGATTTCCTTCCAAGTCCTCCAGCACCGGAGAGGCAAATCCATCTTTGGGGCGTCGAATCACTCGCGCCACCGCACCGGAACTGAGCTCCACCATGCTTCCGAGTGGAAACAGTGTCTCGATATTCAGAAAGGCCCTCATGACCTTGGGATCAAACAGACCACGACTCGCTTGGTGCAACATCAAACCGAGAGCATCGTGTGGGACGAGCGGTTGTCGGCTGGCGGTTTCGGTGGTCAATTGCAGGTAAGAATCGACGACGTTCAGGATTCTTGCGTAACTATGAATGCGATGTCCCCGAACACCGCGCGGGAAACCGGAGCCATCGAATTGCTCGTGAACCTGTTGCATGGCAAGCTGGACCGAGGCGGGAATGTCCATCACATCGGAAATGCAGATCACAGAGATCAGTGGATGCTTGCGATACTCCCATCGCTCCGCCTCACTCATCGTTTCGACCGGCTTACGAAACTTGGGGTCCATGGCGTAGAGACCGATATCATGAAGCAGCGCCGTCATGCCGACTTCCAGGGTCTGAGGTCCATCGAGGCCGAGCTCGATCGCCACAGCCATTCCCAGCACCGATAAACGGACTGCCCGTTCTTCCGGATTGTCGTTCTTCGCAACGGTTCCGATCACTCCGATCGTTTGATCGTGGTCGTCGACCATAGATCGAGCGTAGGAGTTGGAGATCTCAATGAATTCACTGACGCTTCGAATCTGCTCCTCGGAAAGCCTGGTTCGTAACTCTTCGAACCGTTCTTTGGCTTCGTCCATCGCCTTGCAGAGTTCTTCGGTACGCTCCTTGTTGAAGCCTTCGTCGTAGCGATCAACCAGCATCTCTTTCACTGGCCTGGACTTGACCCACCCTTCGTCGGTCTTCTCTTCCCGTTTGACAGCCGACTTTTTCTTGCCGGTCCCCCTCAAGGCCACCAAATCGCGAGGATCGACCTCGACGTGCTTGATGCCACGGTCACGAAGGCCAACGATCAATGGCTCAGTGATCTTGGTGTCGGCCCCTAGCAGCAACACGCCATGATCATCCTCGATAGGGTGACTGCAAGTCACACCTACGCGCAGCTCGTCGATCGATATAGAAACGGTGCCTTGCGCCATTTGCCCCACGCTCGGACTCAATTTTGACTACCCCAGGCAGCCGATGCCCCTCGGTGTGGGCAAACGCTGCCTTCAAACCTAGGGCGAAAAATGAGCATTGACAAACAGCTTTCCAAAATCGCCGCGGTCACCACCTGCGACCGTTGGTCAAATGTCACATCTGCGGGATGGAGGTGATAATCGTGGTTCGCCTTCGCCAGAGCATCCCCTTCGTCACTCAACCGACCCTCCTTCGAAAGCCAGCAACCGGAGCCGCTTGAAACATGAGTACGTCAGACTTGGTCATCGTAGGAGGCGGGATTGTCGGCATCGCGACCGCCATGACCATCCGGCAGCGGCACGGCGACCTTCGCGTGACGGTGGTCGAAACC
Source organism: Pirellulaceae bacterium (assembly GCA_963767665.1). Taxonomy (GTDB): domain Bacteria; phylum Planctomycetota; class Planctomycetia; order Pirellulales; family Pirellulaceae; genus Rubripirellula. The sequence goes on along the minus strand of CAVYFC010000019.1, from coordinate 188,932 downwards.
GAAAAAGGTGTGGGTGCCCACCAAACGGGCCACAATTCAGGCGTGCTCCATTCGGGCATCTATTACAAGCCGGGCTCCGCCAAGGCCATCAATTGCCGTCGCGGTAAGCATCTGATGGAACAATTCTGTACAGAACACGAGATCCCGTGGGACCGGTGCGGCAAAGTGGTCGTCGCAACCAGCGAAGACGAACTAGAACGACTCGATCGCATCGCTGAGCGTGCCACCGCCAACGGTGTCCAGTATGAGAGGATCGACACCGATCAGTTGCGCGAGTTCGAACCAGCAGCAGCTGGAATTGCCGCCCTGCACGTGCCCGAAACAGGGATCGTGAATTATCGACGGGTCTGCGAGAAGATGGCGCAATTCGTTGCAACCGGTACCAGCCAAGTCCGCCTGCAGTTCGAGGTGACGAAAATTCATGCACTCGCCTCATCCTTGGAGCTGACCAGTCGAACCGGTGAAACGATCCAGTGCGATCGCATGATCAACTGCGCTGGTCTGCAAAGCGATCGTGTCTGTCGGATGGCAGGAGGCCAAACCGACCTCCGAGTGGTTCCCTTCCGAGGCGAGTATTACGAATTGGCGAAGGGAAGTGAATCGCTCTGTCGTAATCTGATTTACCCAGTACCCGATCCCTCTTTTCCATTCCTGGGGGTTCATTTCACTCGGATGATCGATGGTGGCGTCGAGTGTGGCCCCAACGCGGTGCTCGCATTATCCCGAGCCGGCTATCGTTGGCGCGACATCAACCCGCGGGATCTATCGGACGCGCTAGGCTTCAAGGGTTTTCGCGCCCTGGCAGCCAAGCACTGGCGAATGGGTCTTGGAGAAATGCATCGTTCCCTCAGCAAGTCCGCCTTCGTCGATGCGCTTCAAAAGTTGATTCCAAGCATTCGATCGAAAGATTTGATCCCCGGTCGGGCCGGAGTCCGTGCGCAGGCGGTCACGCCGGACGGCAACTTGTTCGACGACTTTCTAATTGAACGAAGCGAGCGAGCGATCCACGTGCTCAATGCCCCCTCTCCCGCCGCGACAGCTTCCATTGCCATCGCGGAACAGATTGTCGACCAACTCGACTCTGTTTGATCTAGAGCGTTTTCATTTTTCACGTGCGTTGCTGGAAAAGGGGTCAGGCCCCAATAGTGCGAAGCACCCTTCGGGCCGCTTGCGGCTATTGGCGTCTGACCCCTTTTCCAGCTGGCTACGTTAATGTTGAAAATGCTCTTCTAGCGGCCGAACAGACGCTGACGGATCCAAGCGTTCTTGCGTCGTTCGAGTTCCATCCATCGCTGAAAGACGTTTTGCGAGGGAGCGGAGTACTGTGCGGGTGCTGCGTACTGGCCCGATCCGTATTGGCCCGAAGGGTACTGACCGGCATAAACCACCTGACCCGGAGCAGCAACGACGGGCGACGAATAAACGATCGTATTGCTGGACAGCGATTGTGGAGCAGCGACGGTGTCGGCGTTGGCTGGGCTGACAAACAGGGCGGTGCCCAATGCGATGGCGGCGGCTAGTCTCATATTTCGAAATCCCTTGAGGTTCCATCGAGAGTTGATTTGCTCGTAGTGCGATTGCGCTGATGGAATCTAGATTCAGTTTCGTGACCTGCCGCAACTCAACCGTGGATCGTCGTGCAGAAAGAATATGGTGATGGTTCATCGATCAGTACAACCATCCCAAGCCTCGAAGCCCGACAAATACTGGTCTCACAAGCGTCTGCTGGGCGAAAGGGGAATCCAATTCCCTTGCCTGTGCCAAGTTGGTTCCTCTTACAGACCCGGACTAACCGAGATGCAAAGCCGCTCTAGCAAGCTGAAGCCAACTCGTTCCAGCAGGATCGGCATTCATGTCAAAATCTTTCGTTGGAATGTAGGCCCGAAGGCGATCGACGATCCGAATCGGCACACGGCTCGTCTTGGCGAGCTGTTCGATTTGCCGACGGTGACTGTAATGCAAAACGATGAAACGGGCGTCGGATGTGATCGCAGAAATTTGCCAGGCTGCGGCATCGAGACGCAACTCCGCTAGCTCCAACATTCGCTTCGCAGCATCTGGCAGCGGCCCAAAACGATCCCGCAGCTCTTCTTTGATGTCGCGAATCTCGGAGGTGTCATTGATTTTCGCAATGCGTCGGTAGAGATCGATTTTGTGCCTCAGGTCGGGCACGTAGTCCTCGGGCAGGTAGGCTTCGACTGGCAAATCGATGTCCACATCGGCCGACAACTTCGGAGGCAGATTCTGCACTTGGCGAACCGCATCTTCCAAGAATTGGCAATACATCTCGTACCCGATCGCCGCGATGTGACCACTTTGCTGGCTCCCCAGCAAGTTTCCGGCCCCGCGAATCTCCAGGTCTCGCATCGAGATCGCGAATCCGGCCCCCATCTGACTGAACTCCTCGATCGCCCTGAGTCGCTTGGTGGCCTCGGGCGAGAGGTGCTTGTGCTGGGCGACGATCAGGTAACAGTGTGCCTGGTGCTTGTATCGCCCGACGCGACCACGCAACTGGTGCAGATCACTCAGTCCGTACCGATCGGCATCATCGATGAAGATCGTATTGGCATTGGGAATGTCCAAGCCGCTTTCGACGATCGTCGTCGCCAGCAACAAGTCGAACTTGTGCTCGATGAAGTCCACCATGACCTGCTCGAGTTCGCCCTCGTTCATTTGCCCATGGCCGATCTGGATGCGAACTTCGGGGACGATTCGTTTGAGCTTTGTCGACCACGCCATGCATGTCGCCGATGCGATTGTGAACGAAAAACATCTGGCCGCCGCGATTCAATTCACGGATCACCGCATTGCGAATCAGCTGCTCGTCCCAGCGAATGACCTTGGTTTCGACACTGCGTCGTTCAGCGGGCGGCGTTTCCAAATTGCTGATATCACGCACGCCGACCAGGGCCATGTGCAGCGTCCGCGGAATCGGCGTCGCCGACAAGGTCATCACGTCGACGTTGCTGTGAAGCGTCTTGAGTCGTTCCTTGACCGCCACACCAAAACGCTGTTCCTCATCCACGATCACCAGGCCAAGATTGCTGAAGTCAACGTCTTCGCTGGCCAAGCGATGGGTCCCAATCACAATGTCGACTTTGCCGCGGCGCAAATCCTTGACGGTTTGGCGTTGCTCGGCCGCACTGCAAAATCGACTGAGTTTTGCAATCTCGACGGGAAACTCCGCCATCCGCGTTTTGAAGTTGTGAAAGTGCTGCTCGGCCAGGACCGTCGTCGGCACAAGGACTGCGACCTGGAAGCCGTTGACGACCGCCTTGAACGCGGCTCGCATGGCAACTTCTGTCTTTGCCAAAGCCGACATCGCCGCAAATCAGCCGATCCATCGGCTTGGACGATTCCATGTCGCACTTACTGCTCTCGATCGCTGTGACTTGGTCGGGCGTTTCGACGTACGGAAAGCTCGCATCGAATTGTCGTTGCCAGGCGTTATCGGAATCGAAGGTGATGCCGCGTCGCGCCGTTCGCTCCGCCTGCATTTCCAGTAGTTCGACCGCCATGTCGGTCACGGCGGATTCAGCCGCCTTTTTCTGCCGCGTCCAAGCTTGCCCGCCAATCTTCGCCAACCGCGGACGTGTTTTGGTTCCCCCCACGTAGCGCTGCAACAAGCCGATCCGCGAGGCGGGAACGTAGATCTTGGTTCCCCCGTCGAACTCAATCGTCAGGTGCTCGATGTGCTGACCATTTTTCTCGATGTGCTTCAATCCGCGATACAGACCGATCCCATGCGACAGATGCACGACCAGGTCACCTGGATCGAGTTGCATCAAGCTGCCGATCGGCTTGCCACGGGAACGCGACCTGCCCCGACGCACCGGGCTTCGATGAAACAACTCCGCGCCGGTCAATACCAAGACATGGGCATCGACCAATCGGAATCCGCCACTGATCTCGGCGACCACCATGTGCAATCGACCCTGTCGCGCGGCATCGGTCTCGCGGAGCAATTCAGTCAATCGCTCGCCGTCAGCAGGCGTGTCCCCAACCAGAATCACTTCATGGCCGGCCGCCACCGAATCGATTCGCGAACGAGTTTCGTCCAGCGACATCGCAAACGCGTCTGCGGTACTCGTTATCAGATCGAGATTTCGATTCTGAGGCTCCCTTCGGCCAGCGTCGTGGCCGTGACCAACCGATAGGCCGCAAAGCGACTCCATCAGCTCGTCGAAGGAAACCAGATTCGAGTGATCGCTGGTCCGTGCGAAGAGCCCGTCGCCCGACTTCTTGGCGTCCTGCGGATCCACCAAGACCACCACGGTATCGTCGGGCAGGTAGTCGGTGATCGGTCCCAATCCGTTCCGTCGGCTGAACGTCGCGATCCGCCGCAGAGCGACCTTGGCTTCGACTTGTCCACCGCTGGGGTGATTCGTAGGGATCGGCTTGCTCGGCGAATCCCCAACGCCCACCGCCGCGATCTCAACGTGTTGAAGCGATTCGATGCTTCGTTGGCTGGCGGGATCAAATCGGCGGATCGATTCAATTTCGTCGCCGAACCACTCAATGCGGATGCGGCTGCGGCTGATCGGCGGAATAGATATCGAGCAAGCCACCGCGGGCGGCAAACTCGCCAGGCAACTGCACCGCCGAGGTGGCGGCAAACCCTGCCTCGGCGAGCCAGCGACGAATTTCCTCCGGATTCAACCGTATCGCCGACCGCGAGCCTGCGTGTCGACGACTCCAGTGTTTCGGGTGTCGGCACCAATTGCATCGCCCCGCCGATGTAGGCCGTGACCAACAGGGGCTCATCCAAGTCGGAATCGCGGCGAAGCAATTGCTGCAATACTTGCAACCGCTCGGCGTAATCCTCGTCGCGAATCGACGACGCAGAAACAGCACCCGAGGAAAGGGGCAACGACAAGCGAGTTCGTCAGATCCAAACGCGATCGCATCACCGGCCACGGTGTCGGCGTCCGCAGCCTCCGGCAGCAGCATCAGAATGTGCGGCACTTGCCGGGCTGAGGCCGCCGCAAGCACCGCGCGGACGCTACCCCAAACCCCGAAAACGCTAGTTGATCGCCCGGACGAAGCTCGCATCACGCGCAGCCACGCCCGATGCTCTCGTCCAGCAGACGAGGCACATCGGCGAGTTTCCCTACGGTCGTGGAGGCGGTGCTTGCCAAGCGAACGTGGCCCCGCGGGTCTGGTGGACTGATCAAACGTATCGAGAAATCGCTCGAAGGGAACACCGGCCAGCCGCTGAGCTGCATGTCAGCTTGCTGAAGACCATGGACACTTCTAAACTCATCCTCATCGCCATTGGCAGAAGCCCCCTGGCAGCCAGCACAGACTCCTCAGAGAGACCTCATGAGCATCGGGATCGGAATCGTTGGGTGTGGGATGATCGCCAACTTTCATGCCAAGGCGATCGCCGATGCCAAGGGAGGCCACCTGGTTGGATGTGCTGATCAGGCTGCCCGAATACGCCGCCAAGTTTGCGGAAAAAAACGGCTGCCGGGCGTTTGAATCGCTCGAACAGATGCTGGCCGATCCTGAGATCGACGCCATCTCGATCTGTTCCCCCAGCGGCGCTCATCTCGAACCGGCGTTGGCAGCCGCTGCGGCCGGCAAACATGTGCTCATCGAAAAGCCACTGGAAATGACGACCGAACGCTGCGACCAGATCATTCAAGCCTGTGAGAAGGCAGGCGTCCGTTTGGCGGTCACGTTTCAAAGCCGCTTCCATGAATCGAGCCTGTTGATGAAGCAGGCGATCGATTCCGGACGGTTCGGCACAGTCACCATGGGCGATGCCTACGTGAAGTGGTATCGCAGCCAAGCGTATTACGATAGTGGCGCATGGCGAGGCACCTGGCAGCTCGATGGTGGCGGCGCGTTGATGAACCAAGCCATTCACTCGGTCGACTTGCTGGTCTGGTTGATGGGCGATGTGGCTGAAATCAGCGCGATGACGGCCACGCTGACCCATGAACGAATCGAAGTCGAGGACGTCGCGGTGGCGAATCTCAAGTTCGCCTCCGGTGCGCTCGGGTGTGATCGAAGCCACCACCACCGCCTTTCCGGGTGCCTTGAAGCGGATTGAGATCAGTGGCAGCCACGGAACCGCGATCCTGGAAGAAGAAGACATCAAGATGTGGCAGTTCGCCGAGGAAACCGAGGAGGACGCCGACATTCGCAAACGGATGGAAGGTCGAACGGAATCAGGAGGTGGAGCGGCCGACCCCTCTGCAATCGACCATCACGGCCACACCATGGTGTTCGACGAGTTCCTGGCCGCCATCAATGAAAAGCGGTCACCTTCGGTCGATGGGCATCAGGGCCGACGCAGCGTCGAGGTGATTCGTGCGATCTACGAATCGGCAAAGACGGGCCAAATCGTCAAGCTCTAGCTGGACAAACTGAGCGGTTGAGCGGCCAGCCATCCTTTCCGATCCCGTTCTGACGTCGTTATCTATTCACGTCGGGCCTGGTAATTCGACACCAAAGTAGCACGACTCTCCGAGTCGATTCTCTCGGCGATTTACGACTCGGAGAGTCGTGCTACTCTCAACAACCGCTCCGTTTGATTAGCTGGACAGTGCCATTCTTGAACGTGATAGCAATCTTAAGTCGTTTCGCCGACACAGGATGTGGAGATTTCGATCATCACCCGAAGCGTCAGTTTTGAAGTTCCGATTTTGGCTGCCGCACGAGGATTTTCGTAACCCGACGCGTAAGCGAGTCGATGTCAATATCGATATTTCCTCGCTTACGCGTCGGGTTATGAAAAGAGCGCAACTTCAAAAAGCGTCAGCGAGGCTCGTTGCGCAACTCATTTCCTCGCTGAGGCTTCGGGTTACGTTTGGCCGCAAAGTGGCGCTGTCCAGCTCGAGCATTTTCAACAATAACGTAGCCAGCAGGAAAAGGGATCAGAGTGATGACGGGCAACTCGACAAGAGTTGTCGAAGCAATTGTGCGTTATCCAACTTTCTGAAAACCACCAATCAACAACCGCTGCCTTGCATTCCAAAGCCCCTACTGGGCGGGCAGTAGAAAACAAAAGGCCTGGCGATCGTTTCGGACCAGCAGGTGGCGCCCAGCGATGGTGGGAATGTTCCAGGTCTTTGATTCCATCGCGGGCAATCGAAACAGCTCTTGGTACTCCGATGGGTTCGCAGCGACGAACACCACCTCACCCGATTCGGCTTGCCCCACGAGTACATCGCCGACGAGCAACAGTTGGCCTTGCCCAAGCCGCACATTTCGCGGTTGTGCCCACAAACTGTTCTCCCTCGGGAATCGAAACTGCCTCCAAGGAACCGTTGCTGATTGCGTAGGCGATCTCTCCATCGACGCAAGCATGCGTGAATTTCGTCTTGAGGACCTGATTCGACTCCCACAGACCACTCGCCATCATCGATCCATCTGCTTGTCCTGCTGATTTCAACCAAAGCACTACCGCCACCGTACCCCTTGCCAATCAGAAACCGATTCTCCCCAGCGGGAACAACCATGGCACAATTGGCGCCCCCATTGGACTGGCCGATCCATTCAAACTCCCACAAAACGTCGCCATCTTCGACTCGGTGACCCGTGATCGATTGTTCGTTGACGCGAAACAATCTGTCGAGAACCGGCGAGTGTCAGCAGCCCTGGCGAGGCATAACTAATTTGGTCCTGATCCGGCGGTCCAACGGATCTCGCCCGACTTCGCATCGCAGCGCAATCAAGCTGCGCCCCGTCCTGCTCATTCTCGCTCGGACCGCCAAAGGGGACGACACACAGACCGTCCACCAACAGGGGCGAACCCGCTCGCCCCCAAGAGATGGCCTCCTCCGAAGCTGTCTGATCCCATCCGGCCTCCTTCAAGAGATCAACCGACCAAATCGTTTCTCCCGTTGTCCAGTTCACACACCACAAGGTGCCGGTGGCGCCCTGAGCGTAGACCAAATCTCCCTCGATCGTCGGCGTGCTTCGAGGTCCGACGCCGCCAAGCGGATTCTGATGGATCGGCTCGTGCTGACCATCCACAGCATCTTTCCGTCGATCAATCGATAACATGTCAGGCATTCAAGCTCGTCGCGCTGCTCCAGTGTGATCGCGCGATCACCGACCACGCTGAACGAAGACCAACCCGCTCCCGATCCCTTGGTTCCAAAGCTGGTGACATCCGATTCGGCAACAGGCACGGCGAACTGTCGATCGGGAATAACGCCAGTCCTGTGGCTCCCCAAGAAACCAAGCGAATCGGCGATCGCCGAAGCATTGGGATCCACCGAGATCGTTTCCTCCGATCCCCCGGCGGCGATTCGATTCAAGGGTTCGCACCTCGGGCGGGCCCGATGCGAAGCGAAACTTGAATTGCGGAAACATCTCACCGCTGAAACCATCAAACCGAAACAGCAACGGCGAAGGCCTACCAATCCCAGTAACGATGCGGGGACAAGGTAGCGGGCACCCCGCATTCTGGGCGATCGAGTTGCAACTGAAAGGCGACGTACACGACAGTGAAGACGCCGATCACCGCACTCGCGATGTTGGCCAGCTGATGATCCGTCTTGGGTCCTAGCGATTGTGACCAGGCAATCAGGCCAACGCCTGTCAGGGCGGCAACAAGGATCCGCAAGATTCGGCGTTTACGCCGGGGCGGTTTTGATCCCGAAACCTCCGCCACATCCCTGGAATCCTCCAATGCCGAACCAGATTCCAGGTTGGGAACCGCACGGCTGACCTCAGTCGACTCAGGCTCCACGCACCGGCTCCTCATCGTGACGAGTCCCATGGGCTGCATTCGATCGCGGAGTTCCTTGCAGGCGTCGGCAGGGTTGCTGCACAACGAGCAACTCACACTCCCGTCCTCGTCACGCACATTGCCGAGCCCGCCACAGGAACCGCTGATTGATCGTCGCCCGAACATCACGCCGATCGCCATGGCACTGAGTATCAATCCAAAGGCGCAGGCGGTCATCACTGGGATCACGAGGGATTGCCCGATGCCCGGCGTTTCGGCAACCCGCTTCGGCAACCCGCGCTTCGGCACCTGGTGTTGCTGCCTTCGCTTCGTCATTTTGATCCGCACTCGGAGCGACCCCGTACTGAGTCAACGCACCGGTGCCAAAGAGCTCAAATGAATCGCCCTGACGGCTGACCACCAGCGCAGAAATCCCCTCCGCATCCGCAATGCGAATCCCATCATCGTTTCCCAACACATTGATCGCTGTCGCCCAAGCATCTGCCGCCATGCAGCTTTCGCACAGGACCGAAACGGAGGCAACGCGAATGATCGATCGGCCGGCCGCTGCGTGGATCGATCGTATGCGAGTAGCGAACGCCATCGACTTCGAAGAAGTTCCGATAATCCCCCGAGGTCGCCATCGACTGATCGTTGCCGGCTCCTGTATTGAGCGAGTGCGCGATCATGACCGCTTCCTGGTCCACATCGGGAACCTGAATACCAACCTTCCACCATTGCCCTGCCTTGTTTCCGCTGGTGCGAACCTCGCCACCAATTTCAACAAACACGTTCTCGGCACCGGCCTCGTTCAGCAGTTGGACCACGCGATCGACCGCGTAGCCTTTGGCGACGGCGGACAAATCGACCTGCAATTCGGGAATCGATTTGCGGAGGGCTGGCGGCTCCATTCGTACCGACAGCTTCTCGTAACCGACGGAATCCCGCAGTCCTTTGAGCTGATCTTCGTCGGGCACCGTTTGCGTTCGCGGATCGGGACCGAAGCTCCACGCGTTGACGAGCGGCCCGACGGTCACGTCAAAGGCACCACTCGTCTTTTCCGCGACCGTTTGGCTAAAGGCAACAACGGAAGCCGTTTCCGGGCTGACCTCGAACCAATCGGTCGATTTAGAAACGTTGAAACGACTCAGCTCGGATGACTCAAGATAAGTCGACATTCGATCGTTGATGCCCCGAAGGAGCGCATCCACTTCCAAGTCGAATGTCCTGATCAAACGTCGGGGGATCGAAAACCTTGATCATGTAACGCGTCCCCATTGTCGGACCCGCAAACTCAAGCATGGCATCCTGGGCCCCGAGAGAGCTGGCCGCGACGAAGAATTGCCCGAAGAGAAGAAGTCCAGCAAACCAATGGCGTTGCCGGACAGACACTGGCAATTCGGTTCATGAGACATCCAGAGGTTGGTGGTGCGGTTCGATCGAGGAAGACGCTGTTTCGGCACGGCTCCAACATTTGGAGCGATCCACCACGGCGCAGCCCTGCGAACCGAGCAGACTAACCACCGAAATCGTCGTAGGCGATGTTCTCAGGCTCGACACCAAGATCGTCGAGCATTTTGAAGACCGCCTGGTTCATCATAGGCGGACCGCAAATGTAATACTCGATATCCTCGGGAGCGGGATGCTTGCTCAGGTAGTTCTCAAGCAACACCTGATGGATGAACCCGACGTAACCGTTCCAATTGTCTTCCGGCTGCGGCTCCGAAAGCGCAATGTTGAACTTGGAAATTGGGAAAGTCCTTCTCGATGTCACGGAAATGATCGACGTAGAACAATTCCTTGCAAGCTTCGCCCGCCGTACCAATAAGAAACCTTGCGGCTGGTCTTCTGACGCTTGAACAACTCGAAGATATGACTTCGCAGCGGAGCCATCCCGGCCCCACCACCGATGTAAACCATTTCCGCATCGGTGTCCTTGATGAAGAACTCACCATAGGGACCACTGATCGTCGCCTCATCACCCGGTTTGAGGCTAAAGATCCAGCTGCTCATCTTTCCGGGAGGCACATCCGGCATTCGCGGTGGCGGTGAAGCCACGCGAATGTTCAGCATGATGATTCCTTTTTCGCCAGGATAGTTCGCCATGGAGTAGGCTCGCACCACGGGCTCGTCCACCTTCGAGACGTATCGCCAGATGTCGAACTTGTCCCAGTCCTCGCGAAACTTCTCTTGAATTTCAAAGTCCTTGTAGTGGACCACGTGCGGGGGACATTCGATCTGGATGTAACCGCCGGCACGGAAATCGACCTCTTCGCCTTCGGGAAGTTCCAGAACGAACTCCTTGATGAAGGTGGCGACGTTGTCGTTGCTGCGAACCTTGCATATCCACTTCTTGGTGTCGAAGGCCTCGGGCGGAACCTCGACCTTCATGTCACTCTTGACCGCGACCTGGCAACTCAGCCGTTCGCCCTCGGCCGCTTCCTTCTTGTTGATGTGATCCTTTTCGGTCGCCAGGATCTCGCCGCCACCTTCGACAATTTTGACTTTGCACTGGGCACAGGTACCGCCGCCGCCACAGGCACTGCTGACAAACACGCCAGCATCAGCCAAAGCGCCCAGCAGCTTCCCGCCGGCGGGAACCTCGATCGTCTTTTGATCGTTGATCAAGATCTTGACCGGCCCGGATGCAACCAACTGGCGTTTCGCTGCCAAGATGATCAAGCACCAGGGCGACCACGACGGCCGTAAACATCACGACGCCAAGTAGGACAATTTCCATCGTTAAAGCTCGTCAGCGAGTTAGCTCTGTTTGTCTTCGTGAATAACCGTGTCGACTTACAGCTGAATGCCGCCGAAGGACATGAAAGCCAAGGCCATCAATCCAACGGTAATGAAAGTAATTCCTAAACCGCGAAGCGGCGGCGGCACATCACTGTACTTGAGTTTCTCTCGGATCCCCGCCAAGGCGGCAATCGCCAGGGCCCAACCGACACCGCAGCCGAATTCCGTAAACCACCGACTCAGGAAAGTTGTAATTTCGTTCCTGCATGAACAGCGAACCGCCCATGATGGCGCAGTTCACCGTGATCAAAGGAAGGAAGATTCCCAACGCGTTGTAAAGCGGCGGAAAGAACTTATCGAGGAACATCTCCAGGATCTGAACCATCGCCGCGATCACGCCGATGTAGCTGATGAAGCTCAGGAACGAGAGATCGACCGTCAGCAAAATTCAATCGTGCCGGTCGGAATGAACGCATTCGCCCAAGTCATCGCCCCCTTCTTGAGCAACAACGAATAGATCAACTGGTTGGCCGGAATCGTGATCGCCTCGATCACGATCACCGCCAATCCAAGACCCAAGAGCCGTCTTCACGTTCTTGCTGATCGCCAAGAACGTGCACATGCCCAGAAAGAAGGCCAACGCCAGGTTCTCGATGAAAACCGACGGTGAGAAAGATGCTGATGTAGTGTTTACCATGATTCCGATTCCGGGAAACGAAGTCCGGGATGATAATCATTCTCGAACGCAGTCGTCTCAAGCCTCTTCAATTTGCTCCGGCTTCCAAGCCCGAATCGCCCAAATCATAAATCCGATGATGAAGAACGCACTGGGCGGCAACAGCATCAAGTTGTTCGGGTTGTACCAACCGCCGTTTCGGTCCAAGCGGAAAGATCTCGATGCCGAACAGCGAACCGCTTCCAAACAATTCGCGGAAGAAAGCCACGACCATCAAGACCAGACCGTAGCCCAGCCCGTTGCCGATTCCGTCCAGGAAGCTGAGCCAGGTCCCGTTCTTCATCGCGAAACCTTCGGCACGACCCATCACGATGCAGTTGGTGATGATCAAGCCGACGAACACCGAGAGCTGCTTGCTGATGTCGAACAGGTATGCCTTGAGGATTTGATCGACCACGATCACCAGCGACGCGATCACGACCATCTGCACGATGATGCGAATGCTGCTGGGGATGAAGTGCCGGATCGCGCTGACCGCCAGATTACTGAACGCGGTCACCGCGATCACCGCGACGCTCATCACCAACGATGTTTCCATCTTGGTGGTCACGGCCAGGGCCGAACAAATCCCTAGAATCTGCAGAGCGATCGGGTTGTTGTTGATCAGCGGATCAACAAGGACATCGGTTGCTTTACTTGACATGATTCTTATGCTCCTGTCGGCTTCGACGCCAAGTTTGATCGGCCAGCTTTCGAAGAAATGGGCCGTATCCGTCATCGCTGGCCCAGTAGCGAATGCAGATTGGTGACGCCGCGACTGGTGATCGTTGCACCGGAAAGCCCGTCCACCGCGTAGGGGTTGCCCGAGGGAGCCGGTCCCTTGTAAACCAGCGACGCGGGCTCGCCATCTCGTCGTACAGCTTGCGACCTTCCCACTGCGCCTTCCAGATGCGGATTGTCGACCTCGCCGCCGAGCCCGGGCGTCTCCTTGTGCTGGTAGAACGTGATCCCCTGGATCGTTTCCAGTCACTCTTGAGCGCCAGGTAACCGTAGAGCGTTCCCCACAGACCCTTGCCGAAAACCGGCAAGACGACCTGCTGGATCTTTTCCGAACCGGGCTGCTTGACGAAGAAGACCTTCATGATCTTGGGTCGTCGCGGTTCACCGATGTTGTACTCGGGATCGGTGATCGCCACGCTTTGGTCCGGATCCGAGGCGTGCCTCGATCATGTTGTAGTGGGTGCATGTCCACCTCGTCGGTGTATTCACCGGTCTCCAGATCGACCAGTTCTCGACTGATCCACTTATTCAATTCGTCGATCTGATCGCGGCTCAGCTCCGACGGCCGAACGCCGTACTCACCAATCGCCAAACCCGTGGCGTCCAGAATGTTCTTCTGTTGGTCCAGCATCTCGTTGGCTTCCTGTCGCGGACGCAGGATCACCGCGGCGCTGCTGACCGCCAGCGAGCAGACGACGCAGAGAACGACCGCGACGATCAAGGTGTTGAGAAAGTGAATCACGTTGTTGCATAGCGTGCGATCCTCCTGCGAACGTTGGCTTGGACCACGAAATAGTCGATCAGGGGTGCAAACACATTGCCGAACAGAATCGCCAACATGATGCCTTCGGGAAACGCTGGATTGATCACGCGAATCAGGACGGTCATGAACCCGATCAAGCCGCCGTAAATCCACTTTCCCTTTTCGGTCATCGAGGCACTCACCGGATCGGTCGCCATGTAGACCAAACCGAATGCCAGACCGCCAACCACCAGATGCCAGTAGAAAGGAACGGCGAACATCGGATTGGTTCCCTGGTCGACGCCGTTGAGCAGCAAGCGAGGTGGCCACCACCCCGGCGACCACAGCCGCCATGATCTTCCACGAGCCGATTCCCGTGGCAATCAAAATCGCCGCACCGACGATGCAGAGCAACGTGCTGGTCTCGCCGATGCTGCCTGGAATGACCCCAGGAAGGAACTGAGCCAGATATCCCAATGAACGTCGAATCGGCTTTGTCGGTGACGCTCTGGACCGCACGCAGCGACTGCAGATCGCCGGATTGTCGCCGGCCACATCGGGCGTCGGGCCAGCATTTGCCATTCGTCCAAGTGCCGTGGCACCGCTGTATCCGTCAACGGCCGTCCAGACCTTGTCACCACTAATCTGAGCCGCGTAGGCAAAGTACAGGAAAGCCCGACTGGTCAGGGCGACATTCAAGAAGTTACGCCCCGTCCCTCCAAAGACCTCCTTCGCCACGATGACTCCAAAGGCGATCCCCACGGCCACCTGCCAGAGCGGGATCGTCGGGGGCAGCGTCAACGGAAACAGCAAACCGGTGACCAGAAATCCTTCGTTGATCTCGTGCCCGCGAAGCACGCTGAAGATCAATTCGATGTGCCCGCCCACGAACATGCAGACGATGTAGATCGGCAGGAAATGAATCGCGCCGAGGACGAAATTGTCAGCGTGATTCGACGGATCGTTGGTGAAGCCGATCGCCTGATGAATGGTGTAATGCCAATCCAAGTGAGTACTTCTCACCCGCCGCCTCCATCGCGGCGATCGCCGTGTTGGCCTGATATCCGACGTTCCACATCCCGAAAATGGTCACCGGCACCAGCGCCAGGACCACGGTGATCATCATCCGCTTCAGGTCGATGCCGTCGCGAATGTGCGTGCTCCCCTGTGGCCACTTCCCCGGGCGTGTAGAGAAACGTGTCGAGCGCCTCGTACATCGGATACGCCGCTTCCAAAGGACCACCCTTGGCAAACCAGGGGTGAACTTTATCGAGGGCGTCACGGAGTGCTTTCATATTTTTAATTCCTGTCAGTCAAGCGACAGCTGCCTGCGAAGCTACAGGACGTTGGGATTCCGCAGCAGGACGCTGGGTATCGCTCAGCCTTCTCGTTCGATCGTCGTCAAGCTCTCGCGCAACAACGATCCATATTCGTACTTTCCGGGACAAACGAACGTGCAGAGCGCCACGTCCTCTTCCTCAAGCTCCAAAGCACCCAGCATCTGGGCTTCGTCGGTGTCTCGATAAATCAACGACCGCAGCAGTTGCGTCGGCAGGATGTCCAGGGGCATGACCTTTTCGTAAGTCCCCAGCGGTACCATCGCCCGCTCGCTGCCATGCGTGCTGGTCGTGAACGCAAACTTCTTGATTGGGAAAAGCCGCCGAAGCAAACACGCGAGTGACCGAATACTTGTCGATGCCTGGCTTCTGCCAGCCGAGAAACTCTCGCTCGTCACCTTCCTCGATGATCGAAATCTGCGTGTGGTAGCGACCGAGGTAATCAAGGGAGCCGTCGCCGTCCGCCCACAGAGCACCGATCCGGAAATCGGCCGAATCTTGACCCCCTCCTCGTACTCCCCCTCGATCAATTCGCTGATCGAAGCACCCATGCGAGTCTCAAGCAAACGCGGTTTCTTGACGACGCGGACCGGCCAATGAAATCACGCGGACGGAGTCAAGCCCCGGTCTGGAACAGTGCACCGATCGCACAGACGTCCTGGTATCCGATGTACCAAACGGTTTTGTTCGGCCCGACCGGATCGAGAAAATGAATGTGGGTGCCCACCAGCCCGGCTGGATGCGGACCGCGGAATGATCTCCACCTGGACGCCGGTGATCCCTGCACCCGGAATCTCTGACTGGTCCGCTTTGCAGACAAAGACCTTGCCACCGGTCAATTGAGTCAACGCCTGGAGCCCCAAAGTGAACTGAGCCTTTCGCTGACCCATCGCCACCGCCGGATCGGCTGCCAGCGGATTGGTATCGATCGCCTGCACGAAAATCGAGTGCGGCTGATTGCTTGGATTCGGCACCTTCCCAAATGGACGTGTTCGCAAGGCGGTCCACAGGCCGCTCTGAACCAGCTGCTCGGTGACACCGTCACGCCCCATGGCAACGGGATCCGCTCCCCGCGCCTTGTCAAACTCAACTCGATCGTCACCGTCGACCGCTACCTCAATCGACTCAAACCGCCGTTTCGCGCCACGGTTGACAGCAACAACCTCGCCAGAGGCGGGAGAAGTGAAGAGCACTCCGGGATTCTTCTTGTCCTCAAAAAGTGGCTGTCCCTGTTTGACTCGGTCGCCGGGAACCACCAACATCGTTGGCTTCATCCCGACGTAATCGTCACCGATAAGGGCGACGCGGCTGACCGGACGAGCAACCTCGATGTGCTGCTCGGGGCTACCGAGGATAGGAAGATCTAAACCCTGTTTGATGGTCGTCATTGCTCTACTTCTATGCTCACAATCATCAACAGCTGGATGGTTACTCGGCTACAAGCCCCCCGACATGCGAGATCGCGACTCATCCGCGATGACTTTGTGATAAATTTCACAAAGTGAATCGTGCTTAAAGCCCGCGGGAAGCGAGCTGCAAGGGCAACCGAATCGAGTTCCCGGGGAGGTCTCACATCGGCCTTTTGATCGCCAAATCCGATGGAGCTTTGCCAGGTCTGATGTAGGTTGTCGGTGATCGTGCCACGTCTCACCGGCAACGATCACTGATCTCTGGGGTTAACCGTTCTTCGGGCTCCAGGGGCAACCGTCGCGGGCGGGCTTGAACGAGCGCAGAATATGCCATAGCGTCGCCCCACTGGCAACGCCATTGAATTCTGCAATTGCGATTTTAAACCGCAGGCTGCCTAAGGCGTGCAGGCGAGCCATTAAAGCGCCGAGAAGGGTGGCAAATTTGGGGTGTGGCTTGAGACCATTTCGGCGTCCAATGGTAAGGAAGCGATCAACCGCTGGCGAACGTGCGTAACAAGCGCATAATTGCGACCTGTTGCGGTCGGCACGTGAATTTCCAGGCCATTGGAAAACGATCGATTCCACGAATCCGCCCCTCAACTCCTCGTCGATGGCAGCGGATTGTCCGGGACCGAGGGGTACCTCCAGAACCGCGGAAAAAGCGGGTCATTGGACGGGGCGGTTATCGACAGCCCTGCTTGAAGTTCGCAAACCGAGCCTGCAGGGCACGCCACCTTTCCCCTACCCAAACTCGTTTCTCGCAAGAGCAACCAAACCATGACGCAATCCATTCGCTCGCTTCTTGTCTGTCATCCCTTTGCCTCTTCGGCCTGACCTTGTTGGGCTGCGGAAACAGCTCCCCCGCACTCCCACCATCCGTCACCCCACCCCCTCCCGAGGGCTCTCAGGCCGCTGAAGAGCATCGATCATCCGGACCATGGCGAGCGGGGTGGACACATGATGGATCTGAGTGATGGCTCAAAGGTGGAAGTCATGTTTGCCGACGACTTGGACATGTTCACGGTCTGGGCGGAAGATCCCGACAAAGTCAGCAAAGTGGAGATGATCACGACGATCGACGGCGAGGAGACGGTTTACCCCTTTGAGAAGACCAAGACGTTCACGAGCTCAATCTTTGCCCTGACCGATCCTGGTTTGGCAACCGCTGCGAAGATGGGCGACGGCGTCGACATCAAGTTGGTCATCGCCTACGAAGACCGCGAGCTGACTGGCAAGTTCGAACGTCACGAACACTAGTCGGCTGTCCGCTGCCAAGGACGCATTTCAGGAGCTCTGACAACGCATTCGATAGCCCCATGAGCATTGCCGTGGGGCTTGCTTTCTTTCATCACACAGGATTTCCTTCACGTGCGCCGTAACGACATTCGCAACGTTGTCATCATCGCTCATGTCGATCATGGCAAAACCACCCTCGTTGATTGCTTGCTTCGGCAAAGTGGTCAATACCGCGAAGCGGAATTGAAGGGGGAACGGATTCTCGATTCCAACGACTTGGAACGCGAACGTGGCATCACCATTCTCTCCAAGAACATCGCCATTCATTATCGCGGCGTGAAGATCAACCTGATCGACACGCCTGGGCACGCCGACTTTGGAGGCGAAGTCGAACGGCGTGGTCAAGATGGCCGACGGCTGCCTGCTGCTTGGTCGATGCGGCCGAGGGGCCGATGCCGCAGACCCGCTTCGTACTGGAAAAGGCATTGCAGGCGGGCGTGCGCCCGATCGTTGTGGTCAACAAAGTCGACCGGCCCGATGGGCGACCGCACGAAGCATTGGACGAGGGACTGGAGTTGCTGGCCGAACTCGGCGGCCACGAACAGCTCGACAACGCCGCTTACGTTTACACCAGCGCCAAAGAGGGCTACGCGACGACCGATCCGCGAAGTCCAACGACCGACATGCGACCGCTGCTGGACCTGCTGGTCGACGCATTGCCGGGCCCGGAGGTCGACTCCGACGCGCCGCTGCAGATGATGGTCACGACGCTCGACTGGAGCGAATACGTCGGTCGAATCGCGGTCGGACGAATCCGAGGCGGGGACCGTCGAACTGGGCCAAACGATCGACCTGCATCAACGCGATGGCGTCCACAAACAAAAAGTCGCGGGCCTGTTCGTGTTCGACAAACTCGGACGGGCCGCTGCCAAATCGGCCAGCGCCGGCGACATCGTTGCGATCGAGGGACTCGAGGACGTTGAAATCGGCGATACGATCGGCGCCGTCGACGCCGACAATGCGCTGCCGCGGCTGAAGGTCGATGAACCGACCTTGGAAATGGTCTTCAGCGTCAACTCCTCGCCGATGGTCGGCCGCGAAGGCAAGTACGTCACCACCACGCCAACTCAAGGCGCAGACTCGAGAAAGAACTCGAGCGAAACGTTGCGCTTCGAGTTGAAATGGTCGAAGGGACCGAAGCCTATGCCGTCAAAGGTCGCGGCGTGCTGCACCTGGCAATCCTGATCGAAACCATGCGTCGTGAGGGATTCGAGCTGAGCGTTGGCAAGCCCGGGTGATCTTCAAAACGATCGACGGCAAGAAGCACGAGCCGTTCGAAACGCTTCGTGTGGAAGTGCCCAGCAACAGCATGGGACCCGTGATGGAACTGGTTGGCCTGCGACGTGGACAGCTGGAAGAAATGGCACAGCGAGGCGAATACAGTCTGCTCAAGTTCTTGATTCCCTCGCGCGGATTGATCGGACTGCGAACCAAGCTGCTCAACGCCACCAAAGGCACGGCGATCATTCATCATCGCTTTGAAAGCTACCGACCGGTCGAAGGCGAATTGCCTCGCCGGGCCAACGGCGTGCTGATCTCGATGGTCGCCGGCAAGACCATGCCATTCGCACTGTTTGGACTTGCAAGACCGCAGCGAGCTTCTTGTTCCAGCCGGGCACGGAAGTTTACGAAGGGATGATCGTGGGCGAGAACGCTCGCGACAACGACATGACCGTCAATCCCTGCCGCGAGAAGAAGTTGACCAACATTCGCGCCGCCGGCAGCGACGAGAACGTGATTCTGAAACCGCCGCGTGATCTGTCTCTCGAAGCCGCCCTGGAATACATCGAAGACGACGAACTGGTGGAGGTCACGCCAAACAGCATTCGACTCCGCAAGATCCTGCTCAAAGAAAGCGACCGACGCCGCAAGAACCGGATCGCCTGATCGCCGACTAGGACCAAAACCAGCCCGGTCAGCCTTTGATTTGCAAAGCTGACCGGTTGCCTGGAAACCGGTCGTCAGCGTCAGGCTCGGACTTTCATCTTGCACTGGCCAGCTTGCTGGCGACTTCGCCATCGAAAACGCTCGAGAGAGCATGGCAGCCAAGCTCAACCGAGGCTCCACTTGTTGGTGAACCATTCGACTCGCTGAGCCCGATTGGGTTTGTAATTGGTCGAGGGATTGAACTTTTGGTTGGCCATGAAACCAGCCAGCGCCTCGAACGGCACTTCGGCGTGCTGACTCAACACGTCGACTTTCTCGCTCTCAGGCTTCCAGTCGTACAGCAACTTGTTGTCTCGCTCGAACCATGCATCGAGATACTCGGCATCGGTCGTGCTGACGACGACAAAGTCACAGTTCCTTTGGCAAAGAAAATTGAGCAACTTTGCGGCCAGCGCCCGAGTTGACTCCAAATTCATCCCCTTGGCTCGACGCGGAGGCAATGTTCCAGATGCTCGCGAAACCATTGGAGTCCAAGTTCTCCGGGAGCCACTCGAAGCTCAAACGCGCCTGCCGATTCCACTGACGCCATCGCTAATCCTTCAACAAAGATCCCTAACAAATAAGTAAGCTATTGATCATAGAGACCGGAGCCACGCACAGAAGGACGGGCAAAAATATCGCCCATGGTGCCGCGACTTGACCGTGCCCCGCGATTGCGGTCTCAGGACTCTCGGTCGGGGGACTCCATCTGCTCATGCTGGCGCTGACGTTCCGCAAATCGCTCGCGTTGTGACTCCGTGATGCTTCCGGCACAGCGGGGACACTGAACGCCAGGAACGTATTCGGGCTGCTGCTGCTGTCTCAGAGTGACCGGCCATCCACAGCCAAAACACATCACGTGGTCACTTTCGCGCAGCCCGTGACCGACCGAGACGCGGCCGTCGAAAACGAAACACTCCCCTTCCCAAAGCGATTGATCCTCGTCCACTTCTTCCAAGTATTTCAAGATGCCGCCCCGCAGGTGGTAGACCTCCTGGAAGCCGTCTGCTTGAGCAAGGCGGTTGACTTTTCGCAGCGAATCCCGCCGGTGCAAAACATGGCCATCTTGGGATGCTTTTCCGGGTCCAGGTTTTCGCTGACAAATCCGGGAAACTGTCGGAACGAACGAGTCTTTGGATTCGTGGCCCCGCTTGAACGTTCCAATCGCCACCTCATAGTCGTTCCGCGTATCGACCAGGATCGACCTCCGGGTCGCTGATCAACTCATTCCAGTCGCAGGGATCGACGTACGTCCCGACCGCCTTGCAAGGGATCGATTCCCTCCACGCCAAGGGTCACGATCTCTTTTTTCAAGCGAACACGAGAGCGTTTGAACGGCATCACCTCACAGAAAGACTCCTTGACATCCGTGGCGGCTAGTCGGGGATCACTCCGCAGGTAGGCCAGCAAGCGATCAATTCCAGCCCGCTCCCCGGCGACCGTTCCATTGATCCCTTCGCGGGCCAGCAGCAGCGTTCCGAAGACCTGCGCCCCCTTCATCACATCCTCGATTGGCTGCCTCAGATCAACAAAGTCCTCGAGCGGCACAAAACGATACAACGCGGCAACGACGATCTGACTCATAACGGGAACTCAGCGGCTGGTCGAGCGGGATCAAGTCGTCACGCCGGCACAGGTGCGACCTTGGTTCAGCGGATTCGTTAAACCAACATTCGCAGCGCCGCCATGGCAGCCGCATAGTCAGGCTCCTCGGTGACCTCGGGGACGATTTCTTTGTAAGCGACGGCACCCTTGGCATCCAACACGATCACCGCCCGGGCCAGCAACTTGAGCTCATGCAATCGTCAAGCCGAAATCGGTTCCGAAATCATGCGTCTGGTAATCGCTGGCGGTGCGCATCTTGATGTCCTTCGGCACCGCAAAATCTTGCCTGGGCGAATGGCAGGTCGCGGCTGACGGTGACCGCATTGATCTTGTCGCCCAGCGAAGCCAGCTCCTCGTTGAATCGCTTCGTCTGCACGGCGCAGACGGGCGTGTCGAGACTCGGCACGACACTGATGATGGAGGGTTTTCCCTTCAAGTCATCCAGGGTCAACGTTTGGATGCCCGCTTGGGCATAGTGCAATTGGAAAGGGGGGGCCATCGCACCGACGGCAAGATCTTCTCCTTCGAGCGTCATCGGATTCCCCTTGAACGTGATGATTCCTGAGCGTCCCATGAATGTCTCTCCAGTGAAATTTGAGCAGATATAAAAATCGGCTCGTATTAGCGAAATCGACCGGCGGAACTTCCAGCCGGCGTGCAATTGCGTCAAAGTATGGTCACGGTTTTCGATCCAGTGAATGGGGCTCGATCTGGTTTTGACTCATGAAGCACCTGATTTTTCGATCCTAGACAAGCCAACGCACCGGCACTCCGCCGAGCATCCGCTTGTTGGCGTTCCCCGGTTGACTCACGACGACATGCCTCGCGCTGATCGCCCGTGGGCATCCGGACTGATCCAGCTCGCGTCTGGCTGTGGGCAGCCGACGGCCGCTACCACAGCGACAGTGATGCACGCTACTTGCATCACATCAGTTTGTACGACATCGATAATCGCAAGATCACCCCTGAATCGACGCGTCCCTACTCAACCGATCAATACCTGCGGTCGATGTCACGACTACGAATCGATTTCACACGGCTGGCACTTCAATGCGTTTCAGCCTGATTCAGTCGACGCACGGCAAGGCGAACCTTGGATCTGGACCGACCCCAAGACCGGTACCAATTGCCCCTTTCCTATCGCGACTGGAATGGCACCTTTGCACCCCAATCGGTCGGTATCTCCAACTGGGAAATGACACGTCACGTTTGGCGACCGCATCCCAGGGGGCAACATGGGCTCGGAAGCATTGAATCAGGAAGCAGCCAAGGACCAGAAGCCGCCGACAGCGGCAGTCGATGAAGTGAAGGATGATTCGGTGCCAGCAGCCAAGGACGATGACAGCTTCGTCGCGATGGCAGTTCAGCGGCTGGCTCGAGATCGATTGCATGGTCTGCCACGCCGTCAGCGGTGCCTACGATCTTGATCAACGTCGTCGCAAATCAACGAGGAGAACTTTGCCTGGGCACCGACCGCCGCACTTCGCTTGGCAAAGTCGATGGACGTGTTTCGCACGATCAAGGATGGCTCGGACCCGGACGATGAGGCCATCCAAGAAGAAGATTCCCGACGGTCAGCTACGACGCGTCTCGATTCGGCTCCCGACGGTACTGTCTTCATGGATTTGATCCGCAGAGCCTTCCAACAACGCTTGCTTCCAATGCCACAGCAATCGTTCGGTGGGCGACCACGGAATCGAGCCAAGCTGGCTCCACGACGATGACGTGCCATTCGTGCCGGCATGGTATGTGCCGACTGCCATCGCAACGGCATCGATCATCACATCGTTCGTGGATTTGCCGGCGAAGAAAACCCAAGCGGTGTTCGCTGTTGAAACACTTTCTTGTACGCGGATGCCATCTCGGCGAATCGGATCGAGCACGGAGTCGCCGTCGGCGGCAACTTGCGGCCCGACCCGGAAGGCTTGGTTCGCCGATGCCTGCTCACGCGGGACTGCCTCCCCTGCACTTCGAAAAGCTCTCCTGCACGGCCTGCCATGGTGGCCCGATCCCCGGTCCGGAGGCGCGTCGAATCATGACCTCGCTTGCCCATGGACTTGGGTGAGAAAGGACATCGCACGGGACAGGAACTGCCAGCGATCGTCGCCCCGGTCTTTGCCAAAGGAGACGATGGCCGCATCTACCCCAATCGCGCCATGTGGCCCGCGTTCTTGGGGTTACTTGCAGGACGGCAAAATCGTTCCGGTGCCACCCAACCAGGTTTACGACATCACCCGTCGCGCGCTTCGTGTCCGGTCGAGCTTCCTTGATGAAATCCTGAAGCCAAGCGTATCCAGTCGCCAACTCAAAGAATTACTTGGCGATGAGCGAGCGTCTGATACAGAGAAGTGGACGACCGAGGAACAAGACAAAGTCGACGCTGCCCAAGCCGAGCAGGGACGTGTCAATTTCAACGAGAAAGTCCATGCGGCACTGCAAGCCATTGAATCGGATCGGCGAGTCGACTCGGCCGTCTTACGTTTCCAGCGGGATAGGTCTATGCCCGTGGCGAGAACGAGGGCACGCTCAAGACACTTGACATCGATGACCCCAAGCGACATCCATGGTCCAGTGGCCGATGGCACACAACGTCAGGCCTGCCGGATGGTCGCTCGGTGCAGGTGGCTGCACCGATTGCCACAGCGACGCGGGCACGATCTTCACCTCGACCGTCGCCGCGATTGGCCCCGGGCCCGATCAGGGCGAGCCGATTTCGATGGCCCGCCTGCAAGGAGTCGATCCCGGATCAACAACTGAGTGGAACGAATGTTTCAATCTCGGTCAATCTTTAAGTACCTCGTTGCCGGTTCGGTGGCTCTGCTATTGTTTGACCGTTTGCGTTGGCATGGGTGCGTTTGCCTCGCGGCTGGCTGGCCGGATGACCTAGGAGCAAGTCGTGCGATGATCGATTGGCTTTTTCGAATCCTGGTGGGTGTGATCACGGTGGTGGTTGCCACACTAACGATCACGTCGCTGCCGACGCTGGCTGACCAACACATGGAAGGCCAGCGGTTGATGATTCACATGATGGCGGGCGGCACCCTGGTGTTCGCGGTGCCAGTCTTCGCGCTGCTCTTCCTGCGGGCGTGCGATCTCACCCCACCGTTCCGGCGGGCTACAGCGATTTGGTTTTTGGCTGCTGATTGTGGCGTCGCTGATTGCGATCACCAGCGTGCTGCTGTGCATGCTGCCGCTGCTGTCGACCGAACAGATGCATCGATGGATGACGCTGCACGGCTACGCTGGATTCGCAACCGTTCCCGCATTGCTGTTGCTGGTGATTGGGGCGTTCGCTGGCGGCGCATGCAGGCGACACGATCGGCCACGCCGGGATGAAGCCAAGTCGCCCTGCGACAAGATGGCTGGTCGAACGTCACTCGCATCAATGCAGCCGACAAGCGCCTCGCAAGCCTGTTCGTAGGTCGGCGGCACATGGTCCACGCGACCGTGCGATTGCCTCGCAGCCATCCGACATGCCTCGACATCCGCATCGTACTCGGTGCGATAAGCCACCAGGCGCAAGAATCAACATGGTCAGCAAGATGCCGACGGCGCTTCCCGCGACCATCGCCCAATCACTTCCTCCGAGCGTCCCAGCAATTCGAGAAACGATCGCAGCGACGCCCCAAGCCGGCAAAATCGCCAGCATCCGAATCGGGACATGCCGTCGCCGCAGATGTGCAGCCTCATGCAAAACCACCATCGCGATCTGTGATGACGGCAGCTCGTCCAGCAGCCGATCCGAGACCAGCAAGGCTCGCAGCGGCGGTACGAAACCGACGACCATCGCGTTGAACGTTCGCTCCCCGTCTCCCACCGCCCATGCTCTGGTACGCCTCAGTCCAGCAGCGTCCAGATCAGCTCGGCAATCCAATGGTCCATCGGCTCATCGAGGCGACTCGTCTTGAACAGATGCCGGATCATCCATGGCAGGCCAAGGGGGACAAACAGCAGAACCAGCACGCTGCCGTGATCCATGCCGGCGATATCGCGTCCAACCGGAAGCAGCGAGATCACGTCCGACAATCCCAATCAGCATGCAACACCGGCACGACCAACCAGGCGATGTTGCCGCGAAACGATCGCCACAGTGACCGATCGCAGATGGTTCGGTCACGCCACTTTCGGTATAACCAAGTAACACGCCGTAGCGATGCTCGGCCGACCATGTCATGATCGTGATCAGCAATCCCGGGGACAAGCAGAATCAGCGACTGCAAGAAAGTTGGAATCACCCACATAGGGAATCGTGTCGAGTCCGCGAGCCAGCCCAAATCCGCCCAGGCATAAGCACGACCACTGCCAATCCCAACCAGCGGAACGCGGCCAGCTGCTTCTCGAGAATCTCGGCACCGAGCAACGGATCCATCGCTTGCTTGTCGAACCTGTCGGGCACACAAGTCGAGCCCCGACATGACAGAGCAAACCCCACGCAATCACCATGCCGGCCGTGGCAGCGGCCGCCCGTGAAAGCGGAGACGTCGGCCGGCGGGAGCGATCCGCACGAGAGCGAGACGACCACGACGAGAAACAGATAGAGATGCACGTGACACCGCCGTCGAAACGAGAAAAGGTTTGCAGTGTAGAGACAGGACGGCAGTGTAGCACGTCTTCCCCAATCCCGAACGGGATTTCCCGGGCCCAGATGCTCAGCTGACCGAGCCGCACGGTCGGACGATCGATGGGTTATGCCAGTCGCATCTAAGGCCAGCTCGCTCGCCTCAGCCTCGCGCTCTTGCCGACCACTACACCGCCCGCGGCCATAGGAACCCAGAATGGTTAGTCGCTGTGCGGTCCTGCGCGAGTTCCTCGACAGCCGAGCTGACAGCCACGTCGTCGCGGTGACCGGTCAGCTCGACGAAGAACATGTATTCGTTCTTCGCTCTCGGGGGCTGGGAACGATTCGATCCAAGTCAGGTTCAGGGCATGTCGCTTGAAGACCGTCATCGCATCAGCCAAAGCACCGGGCTGGTGACTGACTTGAAATAGAATGGCTGTCTTGTCGTCGCCGCTTGGCGGCGGCAGCTCTTTTCCCAAGACTGCAAATCGAGTGACGTTGTTCGGATTGTCCTCGATGTTGGCATCGATCACATCCAAATCGTATTGCCGTCCCGCCTCGATGCTGGCCACAGCAGCAACGCCATGCTTCTCCGACGCCAGCTTCGCCGCTGCAGCCGTGCTGCTGATTTCGACCAGACGGGCACCTGGTAACTGGCTGGCCAGCCAACCTCGGCACTGGGACAGGGCCTGCGGCTTGCTGTACACCTCCACGATCTCGGCCCGCGGAGTCCGTGATAAGAGATTGTGGTGAATCGGCAGCAAGACCTCGCCACAGATTTGCATCTCGCGGCGCACAAACATTCCCAGCGTGTCGACGACTCTTCCGTCGGTGCTGTTTTCGATCGGCACGATCCCGGCGGCCACATCGCCGCGCGAGACGGCATCGAAAACGGCTGGAATTGACGCAACGGGGGTCAGGGCGGTCGCATCACCAAAGTACTTGATCGCCGCGAGATGGCTGTAACTGTGCATCGGCCCCAAGTAGGCCGCGCGCATTTGATGGATCGACTGCAAACAGGCGCTGGCCACATGACGCAACACGGCGGCCTGGGTTTCCGAGGGGATGGCCTCCTCGGCTTCACCCTTTTCGGTGAATTGCTCGGCAACAACGGCATCGATGTGCGCCGACGCCCCTGCGACACGCCCCACCAAACCCTGACCATCGAGTTCGCAAAGCTGGTGAACGAATCGGCGGCGCTGCGGAGCAGTCCCAGGATCTGGCGATCCTGTTGATCAATCGCTGCCTGAAGCTGCTCGGCATTCGACAAATTGGGCGGTTTCATAGGTCAAGTTGGTTCGGTCGAAAGCGGGAAAATAGATGCGGAACAGCCTGGATCAGCTCTTCGCGTTGGCGCCGCTGCCTGACACATTGTGGTGACGCAGCACCGATTTGGGTAAGGTCACCGCCCCTGTCAAATTGACACCTCTCATTTCATGCGCCGTGGAGGCGTTTTTGAGGCCTGCCAAAAAATCCGAATTTCTGTTGGTGTGTTTTCTCGAACACTTTGGATTTTGGGTCGAGAGGCGACAAGTCCTCACCAATTCGGACCTCGAATTCAAGAATCCCAGCAACTGGCACGCTCTTTGCCTGACAGGAAGCTCATCTGACCCCGGCGGCGAAATCGACAGCCAAGAGACCCACCGCCACTGAACAATCTACAAAAATAAGACCAAGACCCGATCAGGCATCCCTGTATTCTCAAGCGGGCATACACGATCCTCAAGCGGGCATTCACGCAGTCGGCCGGCCAATCACCGGCAAGGAGAAATAGAACAGATGGCACAAGGCGAAAAGATCATTGGGATCGACCTGGGCACGACCAACAGTGTGGTGGCCGTGATGGAGGGGAGCGAACCAAAGGTCATTCCCAATGCGGAAGGCAATCGGTTGACCCCCAGCGTCGTCGCCTTTACCGACAAGAATGACACGATCGTCGGTGAACCGGCACGTCGTCAAGCTGTCACCAATCCCAAGCGGACGGTTTACTCCGTCAAGCGTTTCATGGGGCGACGCCATCACGAAGTGGAATCGGAAGAGAAGATGGTTCCCTACGGCGTGGAGGGAGCGGCCGACGAATACGTCAAGATCAAGATTGGCGACAAGGAGTACACACCTCAAGAGATCTCGGCCAAGGTCCTGCGCAAGCTCAAAGAGTCAGCGGAATCCTATCTGGGTCACAAGGTCAACAAGGCCGTGATCACGGTGCCGGCCTACTTCAATGACGCTCAGCGACAAGCAACCAAAGATGCGGGACAGATCGCTGGATTGGAAGTCGCTCGAATCATCAATGAGCCGACCGCTGCGGCTCTCGCCTACGGCCTGGACAAGAAGAAAGATGAGAAGATCATCGTCTTCGACCTTGGTGGTGGTACCTTCGACGTTTCCGTCCTGGAAGTTGCCGACTCGGGCGACGAAGATCAAGAAAGTCGCGTCTTTCAAGTGATCAGCACCTCGGGGACGGTCACCTTGGCGGTGACGACTTCGACGAAGCGTTGATCCACTATGTTGCCGACGAGTTCAAGAAAGAAAACGGAATCAATCTCCGTGACGATCCGATGGCCTTGCAGCGATTGCAGGAAGCCTGTGAAAAGGCCAAGAAGGAATCTGAGCACGTTGCCGGAAACGGACATCAACCTTCCCTTCATCACGGTCGCTGACAACGTGTCCCGAAGCATCTGACGATGAAGATCACGCGAGCGAAGTTCGAGGAACTGATCGACGAGCCTGGTTGAACGTTGCCGAAAGCCCGTCGAAGACGGCACTCGCAGATGCTGGCTTCAAGCCAGGCGACATCGATGAGATCGTTTTGGTGGGTGGTTCAACCCGTGTCCCGAAGGTACGCGACCTCGTCAAATCGATCTTCGGCAAAGAACCTCATCAAGGGGTCAACCCGGACGAAGTCGTGGCCGTTGGCGCCGCCATCCAAGGAAGCGTTTTGGCTGGCGACCGTACCGACGTCTTGTTGCTCGATGTCACGCCATTGACGCTCGGCATCGAAACCGAAGGTGGCGTGATGACCGCTTTGGTCGAACGCAACACGACCATCCCGGCGGAAAAGAAGAATGTCTTCAGCACCGCTGCGGACAATCAAACCGCCGTCACGGTTCGGGTATTCCAAGGCGAACGGAAGATGGCCGCCAACAACCGCCTACTGGGCGAATTCAACCTGGAAGGAATCCCGCCGCAGCCGCGAGGTGTTCCCCAGATCGAAGTCAAGTTCGACATCGACCAGAATGGCATCGTGTCGGTCTCCGCGAAAGAGCTGAAGACCGGCAAGGAAGCCTCGGTGACGATCAAGGAAGCCGGAGCGTTGAGCGAGAGCGACGTGGAACAGATGCGGAAGGATGCCGAATCTCACGCCGATGAAGATCGCAAGCAGTTCGAGTTGGTCGAAGCAAAGAATCGAGCAAGCCAGCAGGTTTACCAGCTCGAGAAGCAGATGAAGGAGCATGCAGACAAGCTCACCGATGCTGACACAGAACCGATGAACATGGCGATCGAGAAGGTCAAGAAGGCAGCCGAAGGAACCGATACCGCTGCCATCAAACAGGCTTCCGACGAATTGGATTCCGCAGCCCAAGCGTTCAGCAAGGTCTTGTACGAAAAGGCCGAAGCTCCGGCGCTAGCGGGTGCCGAATGCGGCCGGTGCGAGTGCGACCTGGCGATGCCGACGACGACGCGATCGATGCCGACTTTGAAGTGAAAGACTGATACCAGTCTCCGCTGTCTGTGAATTTGGAAAGGCGGGTGCTGTTGTTGCACCCGCCTTTTTTTGATCATCCCACCTTTTCCATTGTCTTGACCTGATCGCCCTAGCAGTGGCGCAGCAATTGCATACGCTGTGAAGCGTAAAGGAGACAACCTGCCATGCCATTTCGATTCGACAAACTAACGACCAAAGCACAATCCCTTGTCGCTGAAGCACAAGCTCAGGCGACCTCGAAGGGCAATCCAGAAATCAGTCCGCTGCACTTGCTGGCGGCGATGCTGGAGGAGTCGGACGGAATCACCCGTCCGCTGTTGGACAAGATGAAGGTGGACGCCAGCCCGGCTGAAGGAATTGGTGGACTAGCGAGATCGACCGCTTGCCAGCCGCCTCAGGCGGGCGTCAAGCTGGCGTGTCGCCCTGATTTGCAGCAAGTCTTTGAATCCGCTGCCGGATGCCGCCGAAACGCTTGAAAGATGAATACGTAAGCACCGAACATCTGTTACTCGGCTTGGCTCGGGCCGACGGCAAAGCAAAGAACCTGCTGAAGATCCTGGGAGTCGACGACAAAGACGTCTTGCAAGCGATGAGTGAGGTGCGGGGCTCAGCCCGCGTCACCGATCAGAATGCAGAGGATACCTACCAGGCGCTCGAGAAATTCGGAATCGACCTGACCAAACTAGCGGCCGAGGGAAAACTGGATCCGGTGATCGGACGCGACAACGAAATTCGACGCGTCGTTCAGGTCCTCTCACGCCGCACGAAGAACAATCCCGTTCTGATTGGGCAACCGGGTGTGGGGAAGACCGCGATCGCCGAGGGTTTGGCACTGCGAATTTTCGAGGGCGACATTCCCCAGAGCTTGAAAGACAAACGGGTCATCTCGCTGGACATGGGAGCGCTGGTTGCCGGAGCAAAGTTCCGTGGCGACTTCGAAGAACGTCTCAAAGCGGTACTGCGTGAAGTCAAAGACTCCAAGGGCCGTGTCATCTTGTTCATTGATGAACTCCACCTGGTCGTCGGCGCTGGCAAGGCCGAAGGATCCGCGGATGCTGCCAATCTGTTGAAACCGGAACTGGCTCGAGGCAGTCTGCGTTGCATTGGTGCTACGACGCTGGATGAATATCGACAGAACATCGAGAAGGATGCCGCTCTGGAGCGACGTTTCCAGCCCGTGTTTGTCGGCGAACCGTCGGTCGAAGACACCATCGCAATTCTGCGGGGCTTGAAATCGCGCTACGAATCTCATCACGGTGTCAGGATCACTGACAGCGCCTTGGTCGCGGCTGCCAATCTCTCCAACCGCTACATTGCCGATCGATTCCTACCTGACAAGGCGATTGACCTGGTCGACGAAGCAGCCAGTCGCTTGGCGATGGAGAAGGAGAGCGTTCCCGAACCGATTGACCGAATTCAGCGACGGCTTCGCCAGTTGGAGCTCGCTCATCGGCAACTCGTCGACGAGCAAGAAGAGTCTGCGGTGGACAAGCGTGAAGAGGTCGAGTCGGAAATGGAGTCGCTCGGTCGCGAATTGGCAAGCCTGCGCGAGCAGTGGGAAGCGGAGAAGATGGGACTGGAAGACGTTCAGTCAATCCGACGCGAGGCCGAACAGTTGCAACATCGATTTGTTACCCTCGATGCGGAAGCGAAGCAGAAGCAACTGCGCGGGGAGAGCCCCGAAGAGGTCTATCGCCAGATGCTCGATATCCGCTCTCGTCAGAGTGAATTGGAGAAGCGGCTCGAGGAGTTCGAGGTACGCGAGCAAAAGGCGAAGGCTGAACAGGCCGAAGCGTCAGAGGAAAAGCGACGCTTGCTCCGCCGCGATGTTACCGAGGAAGAGATTGCCGAGGTTGTCAGCGCATGGACGGGCGTGCCGCTCGCCCGCATGTTGGAAACCGAACGAGCAAAATTGCTGGTCATGGAAGAGCGACTACATCGCCGGGTCGTGGGTCAAAGTGAAGCGGTCACGGCAGTGGCTGACGCGGTTCGCCGTAGTCGCAGTGGGCTACAGGATCCTCAAAGGCCAATCGGTTCGTTCTTATTCCTTGGGCCGACTGGCGTGGGGAAAACCGAACTCTGCAAAGCATTGGCCGAAGTGATGTTCGACGACGAATCGGCAATGGTTCGAATTGATATGAGCGAGTTCATGGAGCGACACAGCGTCGCTCGATTGATTGGAGCTCCTCCCGGATACGTGGGTTACGAAGAGGGGGGCAAGTTGACCGAGGCTGTTCGTAGACGCCCCTACTCAGTTCTGTTGCTGGATGAAATCGAGAAGGCGCACCCGGATGTCTTCAATATCTTGCTTCAGGTCTTGGACGACGGGCGTTTGACCGACGGCCATGGCCGAACCGTGGACTTTACAAACACGGTGATCGTGATGACGAGCAACGCCGGCAGTCAGGTGATTCAGCAGGTCACGGAGCAGGGCGGCGGCGAAGAAGAGATGAAGGATGCGGTCCAAGCGGCTCTCAAAGTACGCTTCCTTCCAGAGTTCCTCAATCGCATCGACGACATCGTGATCTTCCATCCGCTTCAACAGGAAGAGATCCGTACGATTGTCGAACTGCAACTCGAGCGTTTGTCAGATCGTCTCAGCGCAACCGGGCTGAATCTGACGGTAAGCGATGCAGCTATCGACGAGATCGCCGCGGTTGGCTACGACCCTACTTATGGTGCCCGCCCGCTGAAACGCGTGATCCAACGGGAACTGCAGAATCCGTTGGCCACCTCGTTGCTGAAGAATTCGTACCCGGAAGGGTCGACCGTCTACGTTGACTTCAACGGGGACGCGTTCACTTTCAGCGATCAACCATCGGAACTGGCCAACCACTAGGGCATTTCTATCGTTGACTTAGACACTTCCAACAAAGCAATCGCGTCACCTTTCCATCGTGGGAGGTGACGCGTTTTCTTTTTCGCACGGCTCCTCTCTGGCCTCTTTATTGTGCCGTACCAAACATCGAGACAGGATCCGGGGATCCGTCGCCGACCCAAACCTCCACCTGGCCGTTGACAACGCGTGAGGGGAGCGTCCTCGCGTTGAAACAGGGCTTGTCGTCGTCCACGTAAACGCCGTCGACCACCCGAAACCCCCAGTGGTGAATGCGGCAGCGAACCACATCACCCTCGAGGTAGCCACGCGATAGAGACGCGCCGGCGTGAGGACAGCGATCATGCAGCGCGTGGACTGCCTCGCCGATGCGAAACAGGGCGATGACTTGCTCCTGAATCACAAAGCAGCGTCCTTGACCCTCGGGGAGTTCGTCGATTTGACAAACAGCTTGGTAATTCCCCATGCCTTCTCAGAGATCCCCCGACATCACGAAATTTCCCATTCCTACCCAACACAGCGCTGGTGGCCTTGCATCAAAAAACCAGGGCGATTGTTATCGCCCTGGTTTGTGGTTTTGGTCGAAATTGCAGCAGTCAATTAGCCTTCGGTGTTGCTCTCGTAGTCACTCGAAGCCCCTGACTCTGATTCACTTGACTGTCGCTCGTCGGCGATTCGCGTGCACTCATTGACCACTGCGACGGCCGTTCGCAATTCAATCGGTGAGAACCAGCGAATGTTGCCAACGTACTTGCTCTCCACACGATTCTTGCTGGCGAGCTCCTGCCAGGATAGGTTATCCATGATGTTCCAAGCAGCGGCCTGAGCCGTGTTTTGGGTCACTTGGCCGTAGCCGAGTGCCTCGCAAAGGACACGGACCTTCGGATCGTCGCTGAACTGCTCCAGCGGCACCATCTTGTAAGCCATCTTGGGATTCGGATCGGGCTTGCCATGTTCCAGACAAACGGTGGTGACCTCGAGCTTTCGCATCCGTTCCGGTGGGACACGCATCATGCCCATGCCGCCACCCATGCCGCCACCACCCATGCCACCCATGCCGCCGCCGCCCATGCCACCCATGCCGCCGCCGCCGGCTTGACCGCCGCCGCCGCCGCCCATGCCGCCCATGCCGCCGCCGCCCATACCACCGCCCATGCCACCCATGCCGCCACCCATCATTCCTTGGGCGAGAACCGGCACGCTGGCGAAGGCCGAGGGAAGCCGCAACTCAAGCGGCTTATCAGTTAGATTCTTGATCAAGACATTCGCCTTGGTCGCGTCTTGGGGGATGATTCTGACATCCACTTGTCCGGCATCCATCGCCTCAAACAGTCCAGCGCTGATCGTTTCAGTTTCCGCTTTGCCACCTTCGGCGCGGACGCTGCAGGGAAGAGCGACCAGAGCAAATGCGGCCAAGCTGGCCACAGACAACGCAAATCGACGGGAAGTAATCACGAAATCGTTCCTCAGAGTAAGGTTCGCCTCGTTAACCGCATGGATGAGTCGGAGCGGCTAACCATATTGAATTGGAAACACCCGTGCTCGACCCCGAAGGGTCGCGGGCGGACGACAAAACGGATGAGGCGTTTCCGCGCGACTGCCAACGGTGCAATACCGTTTCCCCAGGAGTCACGCAGACTTCCGTCCACAGGCCATGATACTCGCCGAAATCGACGGAACCAAGCTTAAAGATGAAATGGGCGAGAAGGATCTTGGCCCGCCGTCGCTCAGGGACGCCCAAAACGGGCTGCCGGCACTGGGCAGAACCGGTATTTCCCCAATCCGATCCTGCAGATCTATTCACTTCCGCCGTTTTCGGGTGACTCAACCCAGCGTCTCCTTCGTGCTTTGCTGAGAGGCAAGGCTTGGCAGACAGTCCCCTCAGCCCTCCCTTTTCGGGCCGGTCGAGCGTCAGCGATAGGCGGCGTTTCTGCTGGCTTCTCAAACATCGAATCAGTGGCGAGATGATTGACGGAATCGCTATGACCGCTACGAACCGTCGCCGGTGGCCGACTCAGTCCGGCTTGAATCGCATCCCCGCTAGATAAACCTGCTTGACTTGCAAACGCCGGTTCAGGCACAGCACGTCGGCGGACTTACCCACCTCCAGACTTCCGACCTGATCTGCGAGGCCTGTCCGCTCAGCGGGAGTGAGCGAGGCCATCCTGATCGCATCTTGCAACGGCACTTTCGCCGTGACATGCATCGTCCGAACCATGTGGTCCATCCCCTTCACGGCGCTAGCTAGCGACTCGGGGGACGCCCAACCGACCTCGCCATCACTCTCGAACCAAGATCCATCCGAGAGCGGACCGAATCGGTAGCGTCCAGGGGGCATGTCGAGGGCACGGTTGCAGTCGGTCACCAGACAGAGCCGCTGAGCCTTCTTCATCTGCCATGCGAAGCGCAGTAGCTCAGCGGACAGATGCTTTCCATCTGCAATCACTTCCGTGCTCATCTCTTCATGGGCGAGGACAAATTCCATCATGCTCCCTTGCATTGGAAATCCGAATCGGCTGCGAACCGACGGCACACTGCTCATCGCACACCAAAAGTGATCCACGTGACGCATGCCGTTCTTGTAGGCGGCCGCCATCTCGGACCAACTCGAGTTGGAATGTCCACAAGTCACCAGGCAGCCTCGTTTTCTGGCATAGCGGTAGAAGGAGGCAGCCCCCTCAAGCTCCGCCGCGCAGGTCGCCACCTTGATGATGCCACGCTTGAAGTAGTCGCGGTACTCACTTTCCAAAGGTGATCGGCACTCCCCTGGGTTGTGACATCCGACTTTGTCTTGAGCGAAGTAGGGACCGTAAAGATGCACGCCGCCAATCCTGGCACCGTCATCGACTCCCCATTTCGTGCGGGCACTATCGCACGCTTGCAGCATGGCTCGGATCTGGGCTTCGCTCCCGGTGCTGGTGGTCGGAAACAGGGTCGTGGTGCCGTGCCGCGCATGCGATCGACACGCGGTTTGAACGGCTTCGACCGTACCATCCATGAAATCGGACCCGCCCCCTCCATGGATATGAATGTCGACGAACCCCGGACAAACATAGCCACCGGCCGCATCGACCTGCGGGATCCCCTTGGGGACTTTGCCCTTGGAGGTACCAACGTAAGTGATCCGACCTTCGCGACAGACCACGACGCCATCCTCGAGCAATCGATCAGGAAGAACGACGCTGCCCCCCAAAAAACAAACGTCACCCATCGATTCCACCCTGAGAATGTGTTTTCAAGTTTGAGCCACAGGGGCCAGACTCGGTCATGGACGCGTCAAACTGCGAACCAGCCAGGCCTGAGACGAACGCCATCGGCTGATAGGAGGCCTGATCAACCATTCGAAAGCACATTCTGAAGAAAAAAGGAGAGGATTGCACCAAAGCGGTCAGCCGTCGCCTGGTCGGGCAGTCCTCTATTTGAGCAGCTCGCCTCGTGGCGTCC
The DNA here is from genome assembly GCA_963767665.1 of Pirellulaceae bacterium. Classification (GTDB taxonomy): domain Bacteria; phylum Planctomycetota; class Planctomycetia; order Pirellulales; family Pirellulaceae; genus Rubripirellula. Next base: position 153,189 of record CAVYFC010000019.1, on the reverse strand, counting down.
ACTCCGCCACCGCGTTGGCCCGCTCGACCTGCAGGCGACCTTCGCATCGCATTTCGTCTTCCTCAGCACGCAGACGTACATGGACGACGATTTCGTCACCCTCTGGTTGGCGGTTATGCCAGGAGATCGGAATATGAAGACCGCTGATCGGATCGGACTTGATCAGCGACTGAACCTGTTCTGCCGAGAAATCCCATCGTCCAATCTTCGCTGCGTCGCTTTCGTTCTGGTCAGCTTCATACAAGACGACCGACAAGTCGGCTTCCACATCGAATTCGGTCAGGTCCAGGGGTCGACCGCGCTCATCCAATACGTTGACGACGATCACCATGTTTTCCACCTTGCCATCGACCCGATGTCCGCCCGAAAGGCTTGGATGAAGTCGAAGCTGGTCTGGAACTCCCGCGCCATCTTGTACGGAGTCCGGCAACAAGATCTGTCCCGGCGGTTTGTCCTCTTGGCCGTCCAGGATCGAAGGTGGCAGCACCTCGCCGGGCAACACGGGCGGTACTTCGGTATCACGTTTGCTTGGTGGCTCGGGTCCTCCCGGTGCCGGCAGCAGCTGATCGAGATCATCAGGATCCATCGTCCCCTCGTCAGCCCTGCCGCCATCCGCCGCCCGAGCGCCGGAATCCCGAGCGCCGGAATCCCAAGCGCCGGAATCCTGAGCGCCGGAATCCTCGAGCGCTTGGGTTCTCTCGTGCCGGCGTCCGGAGCCCGCAGGTCATCGGTAAAGGGATCAGCACTACCAGGTACGGCGACATCGGCCGGGCTCGCCGGTTGCCCTTCGTCGACAATGCCCCCCAAATCATCGAGGCCATCGAGACCGTTTCTGGTCGACTCGCCACCGGATAGATCAGGCAGATCGGGCGGTAACAACTGGGAACCTGAATCGGGAACCGGATCGCGAATCGGTTCGGGCATGGACTGACCCGATCCTGTCCGACCAGATCCGCCCGGCCTGGCCGAGGGAACCGGTTTCGGAATCGGTTCGTAACTGCGAGAATCGGCGGACTTCGATTTCGCTGCCGGCTCGCTCTTGAGCCGAACTTGCTCCAACTTGTCGATCAGGACTCGATTGTGATAATCGGCCTCATAGAGTTGATCCTCGAGGACGCGGATCTCGTGAGCCATTTTGGCTTCATAGAGCTCCCGTTGGGCCCGACCGCGGCATCCGACCAGCGCAGCGGCGACCAGCGGTGCCAGTCAGCACGCGGTTCAGCATTCGGCGATGGGAGCGACAAAACACCGTAGGCCGTGGCTCGACTCGGGTTCCGAAACGTTCCGCCGGCAGAATTGGCAAGCGGACAATTAGCGATTAACAAGCCGACGGTCTCGAGGTCAACGGCGGATCGCGCCCTCAGTTTTGCAAGCATTTGACCCAACGCCCCAAATAAGCCTGTCCCGAACTCCCCCAACTCCACTTTGCGGGACCCGAGAGCGGGCTCACACGGTAGCCGCGGGTCTCTCCGATGGAGAGGAACGAGATGAACGACATGAACCAGCCGTCGCCCGACGCGATCTCCGAGCTCTCCGCCCAAATTGAACTCAAAAGTGAGCCGCTGCGACGCTTGATCGCCGAAGTCGGGCGAGTCATCGTCGGCCAGAAGGGATTGATTCACCGGATGCTGATCGGACTCGCTAGGTGGAGGGCACCTGCTGATCGAAGGGGTGCCGGGGCTGGCCAAGACGACCGCGGTGGCCTCCCTTGCCAAAGCGATCCACACGGATTTTCAGCGGTTGCAGTTCACGCCCGATCTGCTGCCCGCGGATTTGATTGGCACCCAGGTCTATCGCCCGCAGACCCAGGAGTTCGTGGTCCAGAAGGGACCGATCTTCGCCAACCTGATCCTGGCGGATGAGATCAACCGGGCACCGGCCAAGGTGCAAAGCGCGTTGCTCGAAGCGATGCAGGAGCGACAGGTCACGATCGGTTCGGAGACGTTTCAGCTGGACGAACCCTTTCTGGTGATGGCGACGCAAAATCCCGGTCGAGCAGGAGGGCACCTACCCGTTGCCCGAGGCCCAAGTCGACCGCTTCATGCTGAAGGTCATCGTCGACTATCCCAGCCGAGACGAAGAGCTTCAGATTCTGCATCGGATGGCGACGACACGACCGTCGCATCGAAGTCAATGCGGTGACCACGCCCGCGGAAATCCTGGCAGCTCGTGAGCTGGTCGATCAGATTTTCGTCGACCGGCGGATCCAGGAATACATCGTCGACATCGTGATGGCGACGCGCAATCCAGCCGCCTACAACTTGCCACTGGATGAATTGATTCAGTTTGGCGCTTCGCCTCGGGCGACCATCAATCTGACGATCGCTGCCAAGGCCAACGCGTTCTTGGAGGGCCGCGCCTACGTCACGCCGCAAGATGTCAAGACATCGCGATGGACGTGCTCCGCCACCGCGTCATCCTGACGTACGAGGCCGAGGCAGAAGAAAAAACGGCAGAAGATCTGATCGAGGAGATCCTACGCGTGATTCCTGTACCTTAGCGGGACAGCGAGACGCTTGTCGACTTCGCCGAGTATCCTTACGGGAGCGTAAGTTTTGAAGTTGCGCTTTTGGCTGCCGTACGAGGATTTTCATAACCCGACGCGTAAGCGAGGAAATATCGATATTGACATCGACTCGCTTACGCTTCGGGTTAGCATTGGCCGCCGACGTGGCGCTGTCCAGTTGGTTCGCAGCGGGCATTTCGCAAAGAGCTCCGTTTGAAACTGCCGACGGGCTGTTGAGACCGAGAAAGCAGAACTGAATATGATTCCACGCGAGATGATGCGGAAAATTCGCCGCATTCAGATCCATACCTCTCATATCGTCGACGATTTGTTGGCCGGCGGCTGGCACTCGGCCTTCAAAGGACGGGGAATCGAGTTCGAGGAGGTCCGCCCCTACCAGGTTGGCGACGATGTTCGTGCCATTGACTGGAACGTGACGGCACGTGCCGGCGAGCCGTTCGTCAAGTTGTTTCGCGAAGAACGCGAGCTGTCGGTGATGTTGCTGGTCGACTTGAGTGCGTCGCAAGACTTCGGATCGCACCATCAAACCAAACGCGAATTGGTCACCGAGCTTGGTGCGACACTCGCCTTCAGCGCGATCAAGAATAACGACAAAGTGGGGCTGACCCTGTTCACCGACCAGATCGAAAAGTCGCTGCCTCCTCGCAAGGGAACGCGCTACGTGCTGAGACTGATTCGCGAACTGCTCTATTGCCAACCGCTCGGGCGAGGCACCGAACTTGCGCGCGGCGCTGGACCATCTCAACCGCACCGCTTCGCGGCGAACGGTTGTCTTCTTGATCAGCGATTTTCAAGACACCGGTTTTGAGAAAACATTGCGAGTCACGCGAAGGAAGCACGATGTGATCCCGATGGTGGTCACCGATCGACGAGAAGTCGAACTCCCCAATGTCGGCTTGTTGAGACTGCGAGACGCTGAAACGGGAAGATCGATCACGATCGATACGTCAAGCCGGCGACATCGTCATGCGTTTCCGAGAACGCATGCATCGCCAAGCGCAGGGAACGTGATGAACTCTTCCGGCGGCTCGGGTTGCAGCCCATTCTGTTTCGCACCGGGGATGACTACGTGGAACCGCTGCAGCGTTTCTTCCATCAACGGGAGCGACGGCGGTGAAAGCGTTCCGAATGGATACACGCGTCAGCCTCTTGGTGATACTGATGTCCAGCCACTCCATATTTTTCTTTGTTGGCACTTCCGACGGCCAATCCCCCTTTCCGGAGGCTTCTTCGAGTTCGGAGCAGGACTCCCCACTCTTTGCGCACGACCTCGATTGTTCGCGATGGCTTGGTCGAGGTGCGGCTCGATTCAAACCGCACATCCGCTAGCGCTGCCGAGCCCGTCGAGGTTCGGCTTGTCGTCGATGCACCCGCCGGCACCAAGGTGACGATGCCAATTGTCGGTGCCAATCTGGGTGGTCTCAACGTGACCGACCGCCAACTAATCAGAGACTTACCAATTGATCGCGAGCCCACCCGAAGGCGATGGATTTTTCGCTTCACCGTCGAATCGATCGAGAGTGGTCGATTCATCATTCCCGCGATGGAAGTTCTGTATCGCCTGCCTGGCGACGCGACGGGTCCCACATCGCAGCAATCGATTCGTACGAAACCACTCGGCATCGAGATCGTCAGTCTGCTCGGCGACGACCCGGACCCCAAGGCATTCCGTGGCATCAAGGGGGCGGTCGACACTCCGGAACTTCCCTCCACGCGCACGCATGGTGGCTGGATCGTGCTTGGATTTCTGATCAGCGCCCTGGTTTGCCTCGCTGGTCTGCTGTGGTGGCGACGCGACCGGGTGCCGAATCCCGTTCAATGGGCATCGAATGAAGTCTCAAAAATCAATACGCTCCTTGAAGCCCAGGCGATCTCTACCAACGACGCCTATGCGGAACTCTCCCATGTCCTTCGAATTCTTCTGGAACGAGAAACTGGAATCCCGGCCACCGCACTCTCGAGTCGCGAACTCAAGGACGAATTGACCGCGAAATCGTGCCCCCCTCCTTTGATCGCGAGATTGACACAGTTCCTTTCCGATGCGGACGAAGTCAAGTTCTCGGGACGATCACGCCCCCGCGTTTCGCTCACGGTATCTCCAACTAGCAGCTCGAGAAATCGTGAAACAAATCGAAGTGATGTCGATCGCGCAGCAGCGAGGGGTCTGAGTAAGCATGTTCCATCACCCTTGGTTTCTGGTCTTGTTGACATTGCTGCCCGTGGTCGGCTGGCGGATGTGGTCCGCGCGACGTCGGCAGAGCGTTTCCTACAGCTCTGCTGCATCGAATTGGGACCTTCGCCCGAGCTGGCGACAGCGATTGCAATGGCTCCCGCCGACACTTCTGTTCCTGGCGGCAGGTCTGATGATCGTTTGCTTGGCTCGCCCCCGGATCGGCCGAGACAAAACGGTCGTTTACTCGGAGGGGATCGCGATTGAGCTGGTCGTGGATCGCTCGGGAAGTATGCGAGCGTTGGATTTCAAGATCGATGGAACTCATGTCGATCGCTTGACCGCCATCAAAAATGTCGCTTCCAAATTTGTCATGGGCGACGAGGAAACCGCGGCAGGATCGTTGCCCGGGCGAATCAGCGATCTGATCGGGCTGATCACGTTCGCCGGCTACGCAGACGCGCTGACGCCACTGACTCTGGACCACCATTTTCTCGTCGACCAATTGAAGAGAACGGAGATCGTCAACCGTCGCGCGGAGGACGGGACGGCGATCGGGGATGCGATCAGCCTGGCGGTCGATAAGCTCAGCACGCTGGAGAAACGCCAAGAGTCCGAGATCAAGAGCAAGATCGTGATCCTGCTGACCGACGGCGAGAACACGGCGGGTGAAATCGATCCGATGCAAGCCGCCGAACTCGCATCGACACTGGGGATCAAGATCTACACCATCGGTGTCGGCACCAAGGGCCGCGCACCGATTCCCGTTCGAAGGTCGGCTTCCGGACAGATCCTCGTTCAATACGAGTTTGTCAACATCGATGAAAAGACACTCAGAACCATTGCCGAAACGACGGGTGGTCAGTACTTCCGCGCGACCGACACGACGTCACTCGAGTCCATCTACGAAGAGATCGATCAACTCGAAAAGACGAAAGTCGAGACTCAACAGTTTGTCGACTACAAGGAACTGGCGATCCAGTCCTTCCGACTTAGCGGCTATCCGGTGCCTCCACTACTCCTCGTCGCACTGTGTCTATTGGCGGCGCGCGCCGATCCTGGATCGTACGATTCTTCGCCAGCTCGGATGACGTGACGCGCCGACCGTTCTTCCCCTCCCAATCAAGACATCGATGAACGACATTGAAATCGGAAGCCTTGCAAGCCTGAATTGGTGCTGGCTGGTTGCAGGTGTCGCTGTTGGTGATGATTCTGGAGCTTCGCCTGGTCACGTCGACGCTGCAATGCAATTCGCTTCTCAAGAAATGCTCGACTCGCATTCTCCCGGCCCGCCCTAGTTGGCAAAGGGTTGTTGGCGGTGCGACTTGCGTCGCAACGCTTCTCCTGCTCGTCCTCTGCCTGCTAGACATTCGCTGGGGGAAAGTCGAACGTGAAATTCCTCAGAAAGGAATCGAGGTGATGTTCGTGCTTGACGTCTCTCGCAGCATGCTGGCCGAGGATGTTGCGCCAAACCGTCTGGAGCGGGCCAAGCAGATGATCAAGGACTCCATCGATGAAATGAGCGGAGACCGTGTTGGTTTGGCAATTTTTGCCGGTGAGGTTCGGCAGCGCATTCCCATGACCAATCACTATGACGACTTCAAACAGACACTCGACGAAGTCGGCCCAGCGGATCTAGCCCGAGGTGGCTCTCGACTGGGGGACGCGATCACGGTCGCCGCCGATGGATTCCTCAGCCAAACCAACGATCACCAGGCGATGGTGATTCTGACTGACGGCGAAGACCAAGAAAGCAAGCCCTTGCAAGCTGCTGAAACGGTTCACAACGAACGGGGAATCCGAATCTTCACGATTGGCTTGGGGGACATCGAACAGGGCGCTCGCGTACCGATTCAAAACGATGGGGCTCGCAATTACCTTCAGCACGACGGCCAACAGGTGTGGTCGAAACTCGACGGCAAAACCCTGTCCGAGATCGCGCAGCTCACCTCGGGGGCCTACATTCCTGCGGGCACAAAGCAGTCAACATGGCCGACGTCTATCATGGTTACCTTTCCAACATCGAACAAACCGAGTTCGAAACCGCCAAAATCAATCGGATGGAGGCGCGCTATCAATGGTTTCTCGTACCGGCCGTCCTCCTGCTACTGGCCGAAACTCTGCTGTCGACTTGGATTCCGAAACCCCAACAAGCCATTACAACGGACCAACCGATCACAACCGATGATCGCAGTACAACGGTGACTGAGAATTGAGTGGACGGGGCAAGCACCTCCCCTGCACCGCGGATGCAGTGAAGGGAGCCACCGACGGACCGCAAACATGGCAGCGTCAGGTCTCCAGCCAAACAAGAAATTTTGGTGTTCTTCCAGAAGGACCAATGAACGCCAGTTGCCCGACCCATTTTCCCGAATCCACTGACACAAAGTCGTAAAACGTGTCTCCAAATGTGATACGGTAAACACATCGACCGTTAGCGTGTGGCGTTTTGAGACAACGGTTTGCATCGCTGGTCAGAGTGTCAGCGTGCCAACGGGCGGAGTCGCAGTGGTCCAGAGGGAAGGAGCAATGAGTACGGAAGAGCCGACGGTATTCGTTGTTGACGATGACGAGGGTGCGAGAACCTCCGTTCGAGCGTTGGTCCGCTCCATGGGGATCCAGGTCGAAACCTTTGCTTCCGCCGAAGCGTTTTTGGAGGCATTCGTTTCCAACTCGCCCGGTTGCCTGGTGACCGACGTCCGCATGCTCGGTATGAGCGGGATTGAGTTGCAGGAGAAGCTTGCCGCCGATGGAATCATGTTGCCCGTGATCATCATCACCGCTCACGCGGAGACTCCCTTGACCGTCCGTGCGATCAAGTCAGGAGCGGTTACCGTCTTGGAGAAACCGTGTCGCGACTATGAGCTCTACGATGCGATCCGCGATGCTCTGTTGCAGGATACGGCCAGGCGGTCGCAAGCGGCCGAGCATCAAGCCTTCTTGCAAAAGGTCGCCTCGCTCTCACCCCAGGAGCGCCAAGTACTCGACATGATGATCGAGGGAGCTGCAAACAAAGTCATTGCGCGTCGGATGGATGTGAGTGTGCGCACCGTCGAAAATCGTCGACAACGCATCTTTGAAAAGACCGGTACCGACTCTTTGGCTGAACTGATTCGACTGTTCGTCGAAGCCAAACTCATGGCGCAAGCGTCCCCTGGCACTGGGACATAGCTGCGGTAACGTGAGGACCTTGCGAGCTGAAGAGGTCGTCGGCGTTTGCGGGCGGTTCGATCTCGGTTGATCTGGTCGCTCCCGCCGAGCAAATGACCTTGGGCTCGAAGGGGTATCCGCTTTGTTCCGCAATTTGCGCCCTGTACTTCCACCTCTTTCGGCCTAGCTCTTAGCATTCACAACCAATGCGCTCGAAAACCCGCCAGCTTCGCGGAATGCCGCGCTGACAGACCGCAGAGTGGCAATCGAGTATGTCAGGGCTCATCGATCCATGCCAGCTACGTCGACCATCCACGGAGATTCCAAAGTGCAAGAGCGAAACATCGTGAAAGAGAAGAAAGTGGTACCTTCGAGCGGTTGGCAGCCGCTGTTTATGTGCCTTGCCATCGCAGTCGGTGCACTGGTCCTGATCCCCGTTGGCTTTTCCATTGGAGGACCGGGAATCCTCCTCTCGGTACTCGCCATTCTCGCGATACCGCTCGCGTTGATCGGGCTCTTTGGGCTGATGGCGATCGCGCCAAATGATTCACGCGTGTTGTTGCTCTTCGGAGAGTATCGCGGAACGGTCACCGAATCAGGTTTCTTCTGGGTCAACCCATTCCTGAGCAAGCGGAAAGTGAGTCTTCGCGTCCGCAACTTTGAAACGGGATCTCATACGTCACCGGAGCAAAAGAATCCGCAGGGGCAGGTGATCCAGCAAAAGACTCGATCCTCGGGTCGACCGTCGAAGGTGAACGATCGCGACGGCAATCCGATCGACATTTCTGCCGTCGTGGTCTGGAAAGTAACGGACACGGCAGAGGCTTTGTTTGAAGTCGATGACTACGAAGACTTTGTTGCCGTGCAAAGTGAGGCGGCGTTGCGGAGCCTCGCGACTCGATATCCCTACGATAGTGATGATCACGAGGTTTCCCTACGTGGCAGCACCGAGGAGATTTGCGACAGGCTCCGCGAGGATATCCAGGAACGACTCTCCGATGCGGGTGTCACGGTCTTGGAGGCCCGCATCAGCCACCTCGCCTACGCTCCAGAAATTGCTGCAGCCATGTTGCAACGACAACAAGCGGGCGCGATCGTGGCTGCCCGAACTCGCATCGTCGATGGTGCGGTCGGCATGGTCGAAATGGCACTTGAGCATCTGCAACGCGACAACATCGTCGAACTCGATTCGCAGCAACGGGCCGCGCTCGTATCCAACCTGCTTGTCGTGTTGTGCAGCGACCGGCACACGCAACCGGTCGTCCAAGCGGGAGCCTGATCGCCGTCGATTCAGCTCGACCGCTTGAGGTCGAGCATCGATGCCAGCAGTGATCGCACGACGGTCACGGAAAGAGCGTTGCCAAGCAATTGGTAACGGGCGCGCCGATCCAGTTCCTCAGGCCACCAGAAGCCCTCTCGATATCCCATCATTCGACCGATTTCGCGAGGCGAAAAACGCCGCAGTTGATCCTGCGTCGGTCCTCGCAGGTACGATCCCGCTTGCACGGGACTGTTGCCGTAGGCGGACGTAAAACAGGATGCAATGGCTGCCTGATCTGTCGCATCGACAATGCTCATCGCTTGCTCGAACTTGGATCGATCCTCCTCGGAAACCAGCAGCGATGGATCTTCCCAGGATGCTTCATCGATGCATTCAGGAAGGGGACGCCCCAGAGGTTCGATCTTGACCGGACCAAGCTCCAGACCATCGCGACGCGCCCGAAGGTAAAAGCGTTTGCGCCGCATGGGCACGCTCCACTGCGTCGGGCAAAGCTCATCAACCCGGACTGCGTAGCCCGCCCTCGCAAGCGTGTCGGCAAGTGCCTGGTGATGGGCTGAATCGAGGAAATCGGGAACGTTCTCGACGATGATTCCTTGAGGTCGCTCCCGGCCGATCAATTCAATGACCCGCGTTAACCCAAGACTGCGAGGGTCCTGCTCGGCTAGCCCTTTTCCCCGCTGTGTGTAGGGCTGACAGGGCGGCGAAAGCCACCACAGGTTGCCCTCCGGAATGTTCTCGATCGACTCGATCGCCTTGACGGTAGGCTCGACACGATGATTGGTCAAATAGACCGGCACGATTCGTTGATCGATGTCGATCGCCGCCACAACTTCGGGCAACACCTTGGGGAGCGCATCGAGAGTCGTGCCAACGGACACGGCGTCGGCCAAATCGCGGCAAGCCTCCGCAACACCACCAATCCCGCAAAACAAATCGACGATCCGCACCGGTCCTCCTCTTGCCTAAACGTTTCCAGACACACTCTTCCTGCCATCGTAACGATTGCGTATCCGAAAAGAGGCCTGACCCCTTTTCGGATGGGTTCTTAGATCACGTGGATCGTCGGCAAGTAGTTGAACTCCGTTTCCCGCTTGCTCTCGTCCCACCGCAACCATTCCTTGAGGAGTTTTGCCTCAGGACTATCAGGCCAATTTGCAAGGATTTCCACGATATGGAATCGTGCCTTCTCGGCATCAACGATTGGGTCCTGAGCCAATCCCCAATCGCCGGCGTAAATCCCGGCCAACATCCAATGACCGCGCAGTTGGGACTGCAAGGGTTGGGCGAGGTCCGTCATTTGTGAGTAACGTTCGGCGGCCGGCTTCGCTTCACGCCGCACGAGCAGGTAGTAGTCCGCCTCGATTTCCGTCAGGAGACTCGGCACGGGGATCGCTTCCCGATTTGCAACGGCGGCTGCGAGGGACTTCTTCATTGCCGCCAGTTGCTTCTCAGCCTCAGCAGGATTCCCGTGGCGGAACTCTCGAAGCGCCAGGTTGTAGGCCACGTTGGACTGAAGCCAGTGGGCCAGGGCATTGCGAGGCTCGGCTTTCAGTGCATTCTTACTGGCCGCATCGGCTTGAGCCAACAATTCGTCGGATTCCTGGTCACCGGCCTCGAAAGCGAGCGCCTGATCCAGTGATTCAATCGCCGTCATCAGTTCATCATGAGTCGCCGGACTTTGGGCAAGCGGTGCATTGAGTTCCGACTGCAGCGACTTCATATCGCCCAATAGCTGCGAGAGTGCCTGGTCCTGCGGCGCCTTGCGAGACGAAGCCTGGATCAATGCGTACGCAGCATCTTGTGAATTTCGAGCCAACTTGACCGGAACGATCTGTTGCCCATCCCCGCTGCGGTAAGCGGCAGTTTGAACCGTGGCCCGGTCCGGAGCCATCGACCCCCAAACCACGAAGTCGACACCAAGCATGGCCGACAGCCCTCGCATGGCCTGTCGTTCATCCATTCCCTGAGCTCGAAGACGCCGTAGTTGCTCCTTGATGTCACGCGGGCTCGCCACTTGGACGCCGGGTACTTTGGCAAGCGTGGAGCGAATCGCGGTGGCAAACTGAACCGCCGGCTGGCGGGGATCAAAGCTGATCTGGCTCAAGGGCATGTGGGGAATGACCGCCAGTTTGACCGTCTTGGACGCGGAGTCAGGGCTCACTCTGATCTCGCCTTACCGCAGCCAAGTCAACTTCCGAAATGGGTTCCAATTTCGCAAGGCCAACCTCGGGCTGCCGTCCAGCATCGATCATCGCCGTGCGAATGTCGTCATAGGACAAGTCGAGCATCAGTCCATCGGTACCAGCCGCAAGTGCACTCATGAAGGTCCTCGTTTCGTCAACCGCCTGGCGATAGGGTTCCGCGACGTTCTCGCTGCTGGTGCAGAGGACGCAATTGATGCGAATGTTCTTCTGCTTGGCAATCGCAACCAGAATGGGGGTGGCAAAACGACGATAAGCCTGCGGGGTTTTTGCATCCTGGTAAGATTCCGCGTAGGGTGGCGCATCGCCAAACATCAAAATCCATTTGGCAACCTGATCATCCGCGGTCCAAGGCAACTCGGTCAGGGCCTTGTGAAGGCCGAGATCGGGGAGCTCATGAAAATAGGGTGCGCCGCTCTCTGGCGTCAGCGACTTGACCGCCTCGGCAATCGCCGCTTGGTTACTCGTGAACTTTCCGAGAGGGATCACGACGTCGCCCGAAGGCGACCCGGCATCTCGATAGATCACCAGAGCGACGCGAACCTCGCTCTTTCGATAACGCTGGAGATCCTCCAGCATTTGATCGATGGACTCACGCACGCCCGCCAGCTCCGATGCCATGCTGTCGGTCCCATCAACCACGATCGCCAACTCAAGTTCTTGGTCCCCCTGGTCTGCAAGATCGAGAAAGCTGCGTTGAAGCAAGCCCATCGTCTTTTGCTTGGGAGCTCGGGACGGCGAAAAAATCGTTGTCATCGCGGCTGCAACGGGTGCTTCAACCGCGGCCCCCCGCTCCACCGTTGGACGCTCGCCCCCGTTCTGCTGAGCCTCCCCGATTCGCCAAGCAAACAACACCATCAACAAGAGTGTTAGGAAGCGACGCATTCGCATCAACTCGCGCAACAAGGAAGAAGCAATTTGGAGTGGGAATAGGATACCATAGAGAGAATGAGGTCGGCTAACGATATCGTTCTCATTGTCGGATCGCCAAGTCTTTCAGCGATGTCGTGGACATGCTTGGCAACTGCAAAGACTGGTAACCGCAAAGGCTTACCCTGCTACCCCAATTCCAATCCTTCGGTGACGGGTTCCAATCCTTCGGTGACGGGTTCCAATCCTTCGGTGACGGGTTCCAAACCTTCGGTGACAGGCAAGTGAATTCAATGACGCAGAATCGTTTTCCACGGAGCGGGATGGTTGCGTTGGCCTTGGTGATGGTGGGACTCCATCTGGCGTTCTTGGATCAAGTGCCAGCCCAGGACCCTTCTGCTCTTCCCAGCGAATCGCAACTTCCGGGCGCGATCGACGATCCGGCGCTACTACCTGGCGAAGACGAGTTGCCTGGGAACGAAGGCGGCCATTCCGCGAGCCTACCAGGCGAGGACGAACTGCCCGGACAGCCCTCGTCGTTGCCCGATCAAGGTGGCGTTGACGGGGAAATGGCGAATCTTTTTGGCCCCTCACCGCCTATCCTGCGTCTTGCCTTCGACGGGCATACCGGGCTCGTTCGAACACTCGACCTGAGTGATGGTGGTCGAACATTGATCACGGCCGGAGAGGACAAGGACGTTCATGTTTGGCGCCGAACCGATCTCGATGGCACCGGGTGGTTGCACCGAAGAACGATCCGCTGGCCCGTCACTCGGGGACCCCGCGGAAGAATCTACGCGGCGCGGCTCAAGGGAGACCAGGTCGCTTTCGCCGGCCATGGCGCTTTTGGATTCAACGGTGAGATTCGCATCGCCGATGCCGCCAGCGGAGAGCTTCTGCAAGTACTTGCCGATGAACAATCGGGACATCGACAGGTTGTTACATCGTTGGCATGGTCACCCGAGACAACCTCGCGTCTGGCTTCGATCGACATCGAAGGCCGGCTGATCCTGTGGGCTGCCGACGCAACGACGGGGCTCTGGCGTCCGACAACTTGGGTCAAACCCGATTCACAAACGTACGGTCCTGAGATCGCGACGTCTCTCAGCCAGGACGAGCGTCGAACGTTCGTACCGCTCACCTTTGCAGGTCCCCACCATGTGGTCGTGCCTCGTTACGTCGGCCTGACTGAAAAGACCGAGCCGCGCGGGTTCGTCAATTGGCATTTGCATCGTATCGATTTGCGTGAACCGAAGAATTCGGTCCTGCTGACGAACATGGACCACGTGACACATGTTCGTTCGCTCTCGGCGACGGACGATGGTCGCGTCTTGGCCTCCTGCGATCGAGGAGACGATTCAGGTGGGACGGTCGGAATCTGGAACTTCGCCGCGGATGGGTCCTTCGTTTCCGCGAGAACGTTCAAACCGGAGACTCCCCCTATCTTTGTTGATCTCGACTCAACAGGAACGCGCGTGCTGGTCGGTACCGAGCGGACGGATGGTGCACCAGCGAGACTGCAGCTATGGGACATCGACGAAGATCAACCAAAACTGCTCTCCGAAAAGACGACCCCCGATGATGTGCTTGCCGGCGTGCTCGACGATGAACATCGCGAAGCCATCGTCACACAGGGCAACAATGTCGCCATTTACCCATACGATCCGGATGGGCAACTGCGAGCCCCCAAACAACTGACGGTCCCGGCCAAACCAATCCGCAAGGTCGCCTTCAGCAAGGACGAGGGGAGCTACAAAATTGCGATCGGCTGGAATTCCGATGCAGAGGGTAAGACGTTGTTGGAAGCGATCTTTGATCTCACCGAAAGCAAGCTACTGGGTCGAGACCCGATCGACGCCACTGCCTTCATCGAGCTGCAACGCACTGCCGAGCGTTGGCAGATTCGGTTCTCGGACGACTCAAGCTACCAGTTGTACGAAGGGGATCAGCCTCGCGGCACGTTGCCGTTGGTTTTTGATCGGCATGGCGGCCCGACAACCATCTGCACGCTGCCGATACCCGACACGGGGGCTCAGGAACCAGGCGAACGAGCGACCACCGGCGCGGTAATCGTCGGTACCTCGGGTCGATCCAATATTTACGCCTATCGCGCCGATGCTTCGGAACCGCCGGAACTGCTCCGACAGTTTCGGGATCACTCTGGCCAGGTCACGTCCCTTTCCACGTCGGCCGACGGCAACTATCTGGTGAGCGGGTCGGACGATGCAACCATCTCAGTCTGGAACCTTCAGGACCTCTTCACTGCGAGTAAGTCGGTCAATCGTTGGGGCACCGATTTCGAGATCGAAGGGGACCAGCTGATTGCTACGAATGTCCGTCAAGACGGACCACTTTACTTTCGCGGTGTGCGAGGAGGTGATCGTCTGTTGTTGCTCGAATGGACGGACCATGACGGGAAAGGTTTTGCGGAATCCGATCCAGAGAAGATCCAACAACAACTCCTGGAGCTCCCTTTCGATTTGATGACGACATTCAAATTCGCTCGACTTGGGCGACCGGGACCTCATTTCCAGAGTTATCCCGCCTGGCGACCACTGGCGACCCTGTTCATCGATCAAGAGCGGGAATGGGCTTTTTGGTCTCCCGCAGGCTACTACGATGCCTCGTTCAACGGCCACCAACGATTTGGCTGGCAGATCAACGGGCGCAACGTCGATCGCCCCGTTGCCTACTATCGTGCGGCTCAGTTTCGCAAGGCGCTCGAGCGCCCCGACATCATGCGAGGACTGCTGGCAGCGGGAAGTTTGTCCGCCGCCATGCAGCAAACGGTCTCACAAATCGGACCATCGCCGGCTCAAAGCGCGATCGTCAACCAAATCGAAAGCAAACCGACGATACGACTTCTCAGTCCGGCTCTGGGTGAAACGATTGAAGGGGACACACTCACGGTCGAAGCCGAGATCGAAGTGCCTCAGGGCGCCACGCTTGTGGAACCCAGGGCGTTCGTCAGCGGCGTTCCCGCGGTCAGCATGCAACCGATCACCACGGTGGGCAGCGAGGGAGCGAACACCAAGGCCTATCGGTGGACCTTCCGTTTACCAAGCGATCCGGTGCTGCAACTTGAAGTCCTGGCGGCAACCGAATCGGAATCGATCGACCGTGTCCTGGTCAACCTGGAGCACCAGACGGATCGCAAGCGTGTCGCCAAACCTCGCCTGCACGTGATTGCCCTCGGCGTCAGCCAATACCAGGATCCTCAAATTCAATCGCTTGACTTCGCAGCCAAAGCGGCCGATGACGTCACCAAGCTCTTCGAGGAGCATTCGGCGGAGATCTACCAAACGACCACCAGTCGGCTAGTCGACGAGGATGCGACGCGTCCTCTGTGGCGAGTATTCGCTCGAACGGCTGCGGACGAACTCGCCAAGACGGTCTCTCCCGACGACTTGGTGATCATGTACCTGTGTGGCCACGGACTTCGCGATCGGAGCACAAACGAATGGTATTTTGTCACGGCGGACGCCAGATTTCGTGACTTGATGAGCGACCAGTATGCCGACTGCATCGCGTTCAGCGATCTCGCCGCGCTGTCCCAGCTTCCTTGTCGCAAGCTAGCGATTCTGGACTCTTGCCATAGTGGTGCCGTTCAACCGTTGATGCGCCGAGAAGACCTCAAGAGTGCGTTGAGATTTCTGCAAGACGACCTGGTCCTGACGCTGACTGCCAGTGAGGGCGACGAGGAGGCCGCCGAGCAACGCGAGAAACGATTGGGTCGCTTCACCGCTGCGCTCTCCGATGCGCTTCGGGGCGCCGCTTCCGATTTGGATTCCGACCCCAGAACCGTTTCACTCAACGAGCTCATTCGATACGTCAGCCAACGAGTCGCTGACGAATCAGCGCAAGCGGATGTTGCCCAGCATCCCACGGCGAGTCCCGCCTACCTGCTGCGGACACTGGAGATTCCGCTGACAAGTCGAGCGGAGTAGGGCGGTAGCAGCAGGGCAGCGAGCCCGTGTCAAAACGGGCGGCTTAGGCAATCCACACTGCCGGTATCAGTTATAGCTTCAGCTGGGGGAGGGGTAGCACCGATTATGACTCTGAGTGGAGTTGTAGTTGTTGCACGCATCAGGGGGCAGGAAGCCGAAGATGTCTACCCAGGTTTCTCGCAAAATCACATCCTTGGCCCGCCGTGCTGTGCTCGCATCGCTGCTGTGCGGTGCCTCGACAGCCTTCGGGGAAGTCATTGACATTCCAACCTCACCGATCGGCAGCGGCGTGAGTTATCCGCGCGGTGTCGTTGCTCAGGCTCAGGCACAAGCGCCGGCCGTGACGAACCAGCAGCCCAGCGCACCGATCGGGAACCAGCAATTTCAACCACCGATTCGCGAATTTCCATCTCAAGACATTTTGGGTGAATCCGTTCCTGCGCCCCCCGGTGTCACTGCAGGCGAGCCGCCTCAGGACGTTCCTCCCACGCTGAATGCCGATCCCAATGCCGACATCAGTGACTTGGTGCCACCGCCGCCGGTACCCCCGCCCGCACCACCGCGACCTACGGCCAATCGGCGACGGGCAGGTCTGGGAGCAACCGCGGCCGGATTTTCATCCGCACCAACAATGATCGGCGACCTGTTCGGCGGAGGCCTGTCGACCATTAGCGGAGGCCAAACAATTCCCTTCAGCGGTTATTCGTCCGGAACGATTCTTTCCGGCGGGCCGGGCCAAGCGAACTCGCAGTTGGTCTTTGAGTTTGGGTCCGATATCGTTCCCGATGATGTCTTCACGACAGGACTCGGACTCGACTTGGCCGGCAACGACGGCTTCGCAGATACCTTTCAAATCGCCGAGCCGCTGCCACCAAGCGATGCACCGACTTCACCCGGCCCCGGTTTCACGTTTGACGGTGGGACAGCAGTCTTCACCGCGGACAACGGGAGCGTGACCACGCCACAGCCCGGTCAGTACATCGATGGCAGCACGTGGTACCTCTCCTACAGCTACTCGCAATCAATCCTCGGCGTTGACCAGGGGGGGCGTCCCGTTCCCGCGCCAGGTGTTTCGGTCCGGCGCGTGAAGCTTTCAGAGAACTTCAGCCCGGAAGTGCGCAATCGTTGCTTCGCTTCCTACAACTTCTTCAACGATGCATACGGTGGACTTGGTGATGTCAGCCGATACACCTTGGGACTCGAACGCATCCTTGTCGATGAACTTGTCTCGGTGGAGGCTCGGCTGCTGATGGCGGGCACCTACGGAAGTACTCAAGTCCTTGAAGACGCAGAGTCACGCAGCTTTGAGCTCGGTAATGCAGTGTTTCTCAGCAAGGGAGTGCTGCTTCGAAACGACCATTTCATCTGGAGCGCGGGGGTCGGCTTCACGATTCCAAGCGCTGACGATACTCGCATCCAGCGAGGCGGCCAGGATATCTTGGTGATCAAGAACAAGACCTATCACATCCTTCCCTTCACCGCATTGTTGCTACGGGCGAGCGAGGACACCTTCCTGCAGGCCTACATGCAACTCGACGTCGCCGCCAATGGCGACCCCCTTTACGGCAACCTTGCCGGCGGCCCCCTGCCGCAGCTAGGCGTGTTCACCGATTCCACCCTCATGACTCTAGACTTCGCCGTCAATCATGTACTCCATCGGAGTCGGTCACGGAGTCTGGTTAGCCAAGTGATTGCCAACGGTGAGATTCACTACACGGGCACACTTCAGGAATCTGACTTTGTCACCAGCAACGGGCTGACCTACACAAATCTGCAACGCTATTTCAACGTCGTCAACGCGACGGCCGGACTCCATCTGGTCCTCGGCAGTCACGTCGTGGTGACACCAGCGATGTCGATTCCGCTGCGAGACGGACTCAACGAGCAGTTCGACTACGAAGCAATCTGTCAGATCAATTACCTGCACTAGCGAGTCCACACCGCCTGCTTCGCGTAGGGCGGTCTCTCCGAGGCCGTGCGTTGCTCGAAGTGCGGCTTTCTACCGTAGCCGAGTCTCTCCGAGACTCGTAAGAAACGCAGCAAAACTGCCAATGTCCGCCTTGGAAATGGTGGACCTAGAGCAGGGCGACCCAATTCAACATCACCTCTCCCAGACCGTCATTCATCGCAGCCATGCCGCGAAAACCGAGCCTCGGAGAGGCGCGGCTAACATTGGCGACCCAACTGGCAAATTGCTCAGGCAGCAAGGTATCGGTTCAGGCTTGATGGTGGATAGCCATCGTAGAAGCGGCGAATCCAGTGCCGACCGCTCCAGTGCTCCAAATGACGTTGCCACCCCAATCGCTGTAAGAAGCGATCACTGATGCCGCCGTTGCTCACGTGTGCCACAATCGCCATCGCACCGCGTAGTCGGGCAATCTCTTCCAAGACGTGGTGAGCCCCTACCAGCGACTTGTAACCTGCCTTGGTGCCAGAGCGAATGTAATCAAGGGTTAGAAATCCGGACATGCCCAAAGGCTGGTGATAGTCGAGCCAACAGATGTCGTCATCGTTTCTCCCGTAGCGCGCTTGCCACCAGACCTGCGCCACCGAGACGCTGCCGCTGGTCAGTCTTCTTTGGATCTCGACCAAGCGGCCAGCTTGCATCACAATTCGACCGTGCCGCCAACGCTTCAGTTTTTCCGCCCCTTCGATCGGATCAGGTACGGCATCGATGCGAAACATCTCAGACTCTCGGTGGCGGTGAAGAAGTGGGCGGTCCGACCGGTCGAGCCGCAATTTCGGGGTGGACATCCGCAGCTTGACTGCGTTCCTTGCGAGTCTCGGAGAGACTCGCCTACGGCAGAACGCCGCGCGTCGACGCGGTGCCATTCAATTGCGGGCTTTCCCTGTCGAAACGATGACACGTTTGATAACGATCGGCCCCGAAAAAACGGGCGGACGCGATCCATTCTCCGATAGCGGCACCGATCGTTCCGATCATTTGCAACCTCAGGGCTCCCGCATGCTGCCGGCTCCATCAACGCCCATGAAAAATGAAAACGCTCTAGCTGGACAGCACCACTCTTGTCGACTTCTCCAAGTATCCTAACCCGACGCGTGAGCGAGGCGAATTCGGTGCAACGTATTTCCTCGCTTACGCGTCGGGTTAAGATTGGCCGCCAAAATGGCGCTGTCCAGCTAGGTGCCGAAGTTGCGTCGGAACTCTGCGAAGTCGAGCAAACCGATGGTGCCGTCGCCATCGTGATCGAAAGCCCGATTCCAGTTGGGAGAGGCTGGATTCGATCCGAAGCTGCGTCGGAGTTCGGCGAAGTCGAGGAGGTCAACCGTTAGGTTACCATTGGAATCGCCGAACTTACGATAGAAATGGTCGACAGCCGAGGCACCGAAGACGTAGTCATCACCAACAACCCCGTCGCCATTCCCATCCAACAACACCCCTAACGAGCTGATCTTCGACGCATCGATGGTCAACCGATAGTCACCGTTGGACAAGAGACCGGCGGAGTTCACCGAGTTTCCCGGGAGGAAGCCAAAGGTGACGACTGTCTTGCCACCGAGAACCTGGACGTCCGGAACATCCACGACCGCCTGACCCGTACTCAAATTCACGAATTCGAAAGCATCGCCTGCAATGTCGACCTGTGCATTGAACGTCACTTGGAACTGGCCAATCGAGGATCGTTGTTCCGTCCCATCATCAATCACCTGGGACTCGACGGTGGCGGTAAACTCCTCCAGGCGATAGAGCTCGCGTCCGCTCAAACCATCATTGCCAATGAACACGTATCCGTTTTCGATGGGGATCAGATCGGCCGGATCGCTTCCAAAGAACTCACCCGGGTTCATATCAAGTGCCTGCACCAGCCCATTGATCGCACCGCCAGCGATCCAAAGCTCTCGATCCAGCGTCCCAGTGCCGGTAGCGGCGACTAGCACGCGACCGTCTGCGAGCCCAGCCAAGGGGGTTGGACTGCTCGACGGCACACCAGCTTGCAGATCGCTGACCCGAGTCGCGGTCCCCGGCGTTCCATTGAACACGTACAATTCCTCACCCGTATTCGCTTCGGTCGCAGCGAAGTAAACGAGCAAGCCAGCTTGCAAGAAGCCACGCGGATTTGAAGAAGCGCCTCCCCCATTGATGTTGGCGAGCTGGTCCGTGGTTGCGCTGGTTCCCTCGGTTCGGAAGGGTTCAAATCCAGTGCTACCATCATTCGCAGCAAAGTACAGGACTCCACCGACATCGGTCAGGTTGAAGGGGTTCGAATCGTTGGAGCCGCCGCGAATGTCGTCAACCAACTTTGTCCCCACCGAAGTGCCGTCGCTAACCCACAGCTCGCGTCCCGTGTTTCCATTCGACACGCCGCTTTCCGCAGTGAAGTAAAGCTTTGAACCGCTTACGGTCAGGAATTGCGGATCCGAAGAGAGGCTGATCGGCGCGGAGGGTTGAGCGGGATCTTCATCAATGTTGATGTCTTTGACGAGCTGCGTGGTGTTAGCGGACCCACTTGTACGGTACAGCTCGCGGCCCAAGGTTTCACCAGAAGCAGACAGGGAATTGGCACTGAAATAGAGCTGGTTGTTGAATGCAACCAAGTCACGCGGCACACTTCCACCCGATCCATCGTAGAGATCGACCACCAGCGACGCGACGCCAGTCGCACCGTCGACCTTCCAAAGCTCTTCACCGTCGACGGCGTCACTCAGGACAAAGTAGGCAAGGCCACCCACTTCGACGAACAAGTCACCTGCGTCATTGAAGGCAATCGGAGACTGCGACGTCACCGGGGAGGTCGTGATCCCGTCGGTCGTGTACACGCCGAGTGTGTCGTTATGAAAGATCACTCCATTTCCGAACTTGGCCAAACCGTTGATGCGGTCGCTCTGCGAAGCGGTCACGTCGGCCGCCAACGCTACCGTCCCAAGATCGAGGTCGGCAACCCAAACCGCCTCACCATTGACTCCATCATTCGCGACGAAAAACAATTTGGACCCGACCTCGACGGTCTGCTGGATGTCAGCATCCCGAGTACTGGGATCGATGTTCTTCAGAAGATTGGTTTCCAGCGTGTTCCCATCCCTGGTCCACAACTCTCGATCGCCCAAATCATCAACCGCCGAAAAGAACAAGGTGCCATTGATGTTGGTCAAGTCTCGCGGATCACCACTCAGCGGCGCGCCGTAGAGATCGAAACCGGTCCGAATGTCCTTGACCAACTGAGTACCAGTCGATGTCCCGTCGCTGGTCCACAGTTCACGGCCGGAGGTGATGGGATCGTTGGCGGAGAAGAAAAGCTTGCCACCCACCTCGGTCAACTCAACCGGTTCGGAAGAGCCCGGCGCGACGATGTCCTTGACCAATTCGGTCGTCGTCCCGTCGGTCATGTGAATCTCACGTCCTGCGACGCCCGACGATTGCCCGGTTGCCGTCAAGGCAGCTCGAATCACAATCGCTTCATTGGAATCGTTGGGCGTCTTGTGAACGCCACCATCTGGGCGAAACGACATCCGAACGGTCGCCGATGTGATGCTGGGTCCGCCGGGATGCGACAGGCCAAGATTCTCAGCATCGCGGTCCGCCGACCAATCGTTCAGCGCGGCTCCGGAGAACTCGAGAACGGCGGTTCGCGTGGCCGATCCATTCAGGAACAACTCGAAGAGAATCGCCTCATCACTGGTAATGAATGAATTGCCCGATGCAAAACCGGAAAAGTCGATTCCACTGAGTCCTTGCGAATCCTGAATCGTCCACTCCCACGTCGGTGTGCTTGAGACGTCGCTGCCGAGATCCATGTCGCGCATGACGAAGTCACCAATCTCGATCCCCGAAAGACCGACACCGACGGCACCAATGTTTCCTGACGCCCCTGATGGCAGCGTGAAGGATCCGCCACCAGTGGCCGTCGCGACGATGCCTTGGTACGAACTCGTCTTCGAAGAGACGATTCCGGCAAAGTTACTGCTACTGGAACGGAATGAATTGCTCGAAGAGAAGTTGGGTTGGCTTGCGGTGATCGGTCCTGGGACGGCACCTCCGTTGGCCACGAAAAACAAGTCGTCGCCCACCACCGTCAATTCCGCCGGAGACGATGAACCCGCGCCACCTTGGGTCGTGTTGGCGACCAACGTGACCGCGCTACCGTCGGTCTTGTAAAGCTGTCGCCCTGTCACCCCATCGTTGGCGGTGAAAAAGAGCTGTCCATCGAAAGGGGTCAGGCTCTCAGGATAGGACGAATCATTGCCTACATTGATGTCGCCGATACGCACCGTCGTACCGTTGGCGCCAGTGCTCTTGAATAACTCCACCCCCTTCTCCGAATCCTCCGCAGCAAAGTACAGGACTCCATTGACGTTGGTCAGGTTGTGAGGTGCAGAGCTTTCCAGGGGATCGCCATCGACATTCGCGACAAGGACAGTACCGATCGCCGAGCCATCACTCTCAAACAGCTCACGGTTGTCATAGCCATTGGTATAGCTTGTGAAGAAGAGCTTGCCATTGACGTCCGTCAGTTCGCTAGGCCCATCCGCAATCGTCTGATCAAGATTGATGTCCCGGACCAGCTGGGTTCCGCCCGAGGTCCCGTCCGTCGCCCAGAGTTCGTATCCAGAGGCAGCCTGATAGGCCGTGAAGAAAAGTCGATTGCCCGAGGCGGTCAACTGAGCCAGCTCATACACACCAGCCGCATCGGCGTCGAAGACTTTGACGACGCCGCTCGTCGAACCGTCGGTCTTCCAGAGGTCGTACTCATCGTTCGCATCGAGCGCTGTGAAGTACAAGTCGCCACCGAACACGGTGAGATTCGCTGGCAACGAACCACTGACCCCAGGATTGATGTCGGCGACCAGGGTGGTCCCATCGCTGCTCCCGTCGCTCTTCCAAAGCTCGCTTCCGTGACGGCCATCGTTCGCAACGAAAAACACCTCACTATTGAGTTCCACGAACGAATCGGGAATTGCCGAAACACCCAATTGATTGATGTCGACAAACAGTTCCGTGGAGAAGGCCAGCAGATGTCGCGGTTCGAGAACCTGCAACGCGGGTGACATTCGACGAGTACGTGCTCGCTGTGATCCTAGAATTCGACGGCGTGAACGACGCATCTTTCTCTGGTCACTCTGGACCCGCGAGCGCATCAAAGACATGGTGCCTGATCTCGGAAGAAGCAAAGAGAAGAAGGGAAGAGGAGGGCAAGGGGCAGGTGATTGGCCCACTCGATCGCTTCCTAGTCTAGTAACGATATTGACGATTGTCGGCGGGAAACCGTTCCAATAATCGATTGATTTGCCAATCCACGAACATGGTCGGGTGGCGGGACAACCCAAACAGGGGCCTGCTGATCGTGTGCTGGATAGGGTCCGCAAATTACCGGTCGCAGCGCGCCGGGCAAGACCTGGACGTCGAACAGCTCTTCCACCCCCGTTTGGAATTCCAAGTAGGCGACCGCCCGCGAGGCGGCCAGGTCAACGGCAACCACGCCGCAGCGCATCGCGTTGCGATCCTGGCAGATTGGAACCCCGCCAAATATCGACGTCTCGCGCGCTTTGCTCATGCCGATGAATGCGAATTGCCCAGCGAAGCTCAGCCCGCGACCATAGCCAGGGTACTCTGCGACCACTTGCGACTTGCCGCAACTCGGATCAACTGAGATCAACCGACCGCGACCGCTGTCCAGAAGATAGAGCTTGCCCTGATGGATTCGGGGAGAGTGCGGCATGCAAAAACCGTCCGCGATCGTGTGCCCACGATCGACATCTATCACCACACCGCCATCGGCTTTCGATTCACGCCAACCGCGCGGCTGGTCACTGACTCCAAGTGCTGTCACGTATTTTGGGCGCCCCCTTTCCATCGCCAGTCCATTGAGATGACAGCGATCCTGCGGCGCGAGTGTCGAGATGAACGGCGGCTGCCATCTGGGAACGAAGTTGTAATCCTCATGCAGCGTGCAAAGGCAGGAGAAGAGCGTGTTGACCAACCAGAGCTCGCCACCTTCTCCCCAAGCCATCTCATGGACGTGAATGTTGCCCGTGACAAACGACTCGCGAGCGAGAAACCCGCGGTCATGGCTCCCCGCTGGATCGATCTGCGCCGCCAGCGTCTTGGCGTCCCGTAACAACCAGATCAAATTCGGTCCCCCCACCGCCAATCCCTCAGGACCGACAGCAACTCCCATGGCTTGCTGAAAATTGCTGAAGCCGAGGCTGAGCTCGCCCCGGTCCACACCGACCGTCACCAATTTTCCCGCCGCGTAGGTCGAAACCAGCAGCGAACAGCCCAGATGCTGGAGCAGAGGGATGAATTGAGAGCTGTGCTGGAAACTGATCTCGCGGACGGCCATCCGAGCCTCCGCCGGCGAGTCAGTCGATCCACCTCCGATTGCACTCTCGGGAACTGTGCTCTCGTCGATTGAACCACCGTCGCTCGACTGATTGGTATCGTTGGCCATTCCGGCTCGCAAGTGTTGATTGAATTGCCCGCACAGAGTCGGATTGCCCACACAGAGTCGGATTGCCCACACTGAGACGGATTGCCGGAGCCCTCTCGTGGCGACAACCTCTCGTCAGCCTTCTCATTGGAGGCTCCGATCCACAGTGTCCCCGCACGGCCAATCCAGTGCAACATCGCTCGAAACGCATCGTTGCGCGTTGTCGCAGGCGGATCCCATGACGGGTCAATGGCAATGAGACGCAAAAGTTCTAGAATGTCCCCGGGTTGTCGATGGACAGTGAGCCTTCGTTCCACAATTGCCTCCGTTTCCTGGACCTCACGTGACCAACACCGAACCGCCGAAGCTCTCGCGCCCGCGTCTCGACCTCGAGGTGAAGGACGCGCAATTGATCTTCAATAGCGTCTGGAAGGAGCTCGAAAACGAATTCGGCAAGGCACATCTACGTTTTCCTCGCGAGCTGATTCTGCTCGGTGGTGCTCCCGGGGCGGGAAAGGGAACCAATACCGACTTCATTCGGGAAGTTCGTGACATCGTCGAGCCCCCGATCGTCGTCAGCGAGCTGCTCGACAGCCAGGAGGCGCGTGAGATCAAGGCTCAAGGGGGAATGGTGGGGGACCGCGACGTCGTTGCCATCGTTTTCCGAAAACTCCTCGAGCCCGCGCTTCAAGGCGGTGCGATTCTGGATGGCTTCCCGCGGACCACGGTCCAGGTCGAATGCCTGAAAATGCTATTCGATGCGATGATCAATTTGCGACGCGAGTTCGCGGAGACTCCCGAAGCGGTTCACTTCAAACAGCCCACCTTTCACATCATGGTGCTCTTTGTCGACGAGGCGGAGAGCGTGGCCCGCCAGTTGAAACGGGGACGCCAAACGATCGCCCACAATGAAGAGGTCGCTCGGACCGGAATCGGTGAAATGTGGGAGGAACGGCCTACCGATTTCAACGAAGACCTTGCCAAGAACCGATACCGTGTCTTCAAGGAACAGACCTACAACGCCTTGGTCTCGCTGAAGCAGATCTTTCATTACCACTTCATCAATGCTCAGGCTCCGCTGAATGTCGTCCAGGACAACATCCTGCACGAACTTGAATACCAGAGCTCCCTTGAGCTCGATCCACGAACCTTCCATTCGCTGCAGTCCATTCCACTGGCCAGCGAAATCGTTAGCCACGCCCGCAGGGAACTGGTCACACGCCTTGACCTCTATGAGATCGAACAGCCCGAGCGATTTCATCAGGTCGTTCGTTGGATCGAAGAAAGGATGATGCCGATCGTCGTTCGTCACGCGATCTCGGGACATTCCCACATCAATTCTGAGGATAGCTTGTGGGAAGACAATGACGCACTCGCGATGCTGATCGACGTCTTTTCGGAACGTGGCTATCACGCGACGGTTGATATTCGGCGACAAGACGTCCCCCTACGAGTCGACTTGCAAACGGGTGAAATCGAGCACTCGCAAAAGAAGGTCTACCGCTTCGTCATCAGGTTCCCCGGCTCCGAGATACGCCGCGGCGGTTAGCTGAACAGCGGAACAACTCCAACCGTCGACCACCCCACCAGCGGCTCTCGCAGTGTGGGCGCTGAAGGACGTGGTCGCTGTCGGTAGGCGTGCCGCCATCTCGTTGCATACAACCGACCAAACTCCGAAGCAAGTGCGGCTGTGAACAACCGTCATTCCGGAACTTCAACGTACTCGCGTCCGGCTCGCGTCGAGAGATCCTGCCATAGCTGCAGGTCAATGAAGTCGCTGACAAAACGTACGGAACCATCCATCAAAGCGATGTTGACGCCAGCTTCGTGGTAGCTGCGCGACGTCACCGCGGCATAGGTCAGGGCAGTCGTCGTCCTTCCCTCACGCATGTTTGTAAAGTCCACATCGTAGTCCACACCATCGACCGCGCAGGTCACCTTTCGGTTCGGGGAAAAGGTGGTGGTGAAGCCGGTTTGATGAACGCGACCGTCTACCCATTCGGTATGACCTGTATCGATCTTGAGCGACCCGCCGAGACCACAGATCTCCCGAGGATCGACCGGCATTGTCATGGAGTCGAGCTGACCAAGATCACGAAAATACGGATTCCAACCCTTCACCTCCGAAAAGGCCAGCGTGTTGGACAGACCATCAAGCACGTCTCTAAATCTTGAAGATCGCCCCGCCACAAAGGCCCCCTCTCCAACCGTCAAGTCATTGGGGTTGTAGACAAACCAAGGACCCGCGCTGTAAGCGTAACTCAACGGGTAGTGCTCAGGCTCAGCCGACGAATTGGTGCGCCGACGATCATTGACTTCGCTGGGACAAAGGTAGGTCGGTACGCGAAAACTTGATACTTTGACTGACTGACCATCCACGTTGATCGTTGCGGCACCGTAACCGGAGGCGTAGTCGACCGATCTGGAAAGACCGAGCGCCTCAACGTGGGGCAGGATACGCGACTGCAGCGACCACCCGTCGCCAGTCATACTCGGTTTGGTCCACGCCGGTGGTAACCGCTTCGTCGCAGACTCGTAATTGTGAACCGCGAGAATCACCTGGCGCAGGTTGTTTTGGCAACTCATTCTGCGAGCTGCCCCTCTGGCTGCCTGCACGGCCGGCAACAAAAGGGAAATCAAAATACCGATGATGGCGATGACCACCAACAGCTCCACCAAGGTGAAGCCCGACGCGGCGGGACGCCGACGAATTTCTTGAGAATACATTTGCAAGCCTTGAACAGAAGTCTCGAGCGGCCACCGAACAGGAGAAATGAGCTCAACGCGAGCGCTGTCGGGGGTAGAGGCTTGGCTGGCTGGACGGCGTCCCCAAACTTGGTTCGCCTCACTGGCTTGCTGGGCCAACAGTCTCATGCTAATGAGAACGGTTATCAACAAGATTAAAGGGGGAACCGTGAGGGTCCAAGGGGGCAAAGGCCAACCACGAACAGAAAGCCCGAAAAAAATCAGGGATCGCAGCATTCATCGACGTGGCAAATCTTTCGGTTGACACCCATGGATATCAGCCATTGCGGCTCGTGTCAGGCGAGACAGAGGAGCTTTGGGCGACAGGTCGGCCCCAGAACGCTCGCAAAAACCGCGGCTTGCGGTATCGCCGTCGGCTGGCTCAATAGCGTCAATTTTGGCGGCCAATCGTAACCCCTCGCGTCAGCAAGAAAACCGGTTCAGACATCGACTCGCTCACGCGTCGGGCCATGAAAATCCTCATGCGGCTAACCAAAACGCAAACTCGAGACTCACGCTTTGGGTTGCGCAGGAAATCACCCTATCCATATTCATTGCCAAGACTTAGGAATTCAATCGCGTTGAAGATTGCCGCTGTCCAGCTACTCAAACTGAGCGGTTGAGCGGCCAGCCATCCTTTTCGATCCCGTTTTTAAATCGTTATCTATTCACGCCGGGCCTGGTGATTCCACACCAAAGTAGCACGACTCTCCGAGTCGATTCTCTCGGCGATTTACGACTCGGAGAGTCGTGCTACTCTCAACAACCGCTCAGTTTGAGCAGCTAAGGCGTTGCCCAAAGGGTGCTTGGAGCGACTGAGAGAGAATCTTGTGGCTTGCTGTCGGTCCGCCACTCCAAGGCGGACACGCGCAGACTCGCTGCGATTCCTACGAGTCTCGGAGAGGCTCGCCTACGGTAATGCCTGCCAACTCGGAAAACTCACTGCCTCGCAAAGTCTCGGACACCATCCTCTCAGATCAGCGATCGGCGCCGCTCAAATGGGGGTAGCCCTTGTCCAGCAAACCTTGGTCTCGCAACTCACCCCAAAGCGAATCGGGAATCTCGCAGGTCGCTGCAGCGACCATCTCACCCACTCGCCCGGGCTGACTCGTGCTGAGGGCGACAGCGACCACGCCGGGATGTGACAACCCAAAGGCGACCGCCACTTGAAATGGCGATCGGGAGTGCCTTTGGCAAGTCGCGACAAATCGCTCGCGCCACGCCAACCGCTGAGCATCGTCTGGATTGCTTGCGTCGATGGGGCGATAGTCAAAGAAGTTGCCGCCACCAAGAAATCCGCCATGCATCACGGCTGAGTTGATCAGACCGACCTGTCGTTCCGCCAACGAGTCGATGAATTCGACCAGTTCAACGGGATGATTCAAGACGGTGAAACTGTTGGCCATCATCACCCAATCGAATTGGCAATGCCGGTCCAATTCTTGAATGATTCTCCAGTCCTTCGCTCCCACACCGACGCCGGCGACGAGCCCCGCATCACGAAGCTCCTCCAGTGCCTGATAGGCGCAAGAATGTCCTCCATCCGCTGACGTCGTTGTTCCGGATCCGCGGCGGCTGCCAGGTATTCGTCCGGATCGTGAACACTCACCAACTGGGGACGATAGTCGCCCAACATTCGACAGCCATCGTCGTAGCACCGCAGGATTCCCTGATAGCTGATGTCTTGAACGGCATCGTGCTCGAGGCCCACCCAGACGCCTGGTTCGAAGGTCGGCTCAGGCCCAGACAGAGGAACTTGGCGCCACGCCAACTTGTTGCTGAGAACGACATCCTCGGGTTCAATCCCGAGTGCTTTCAGCTCTCGCCCCAGGACCTCGAGAGAAAGACCGGCACCATACTTGCCGGCGCTATTGATCGCGACAGGAGTTGGCAGGAACTTCATCCATTGGCGAATCAATTCCCGTTTCTCGTCATCCCCCATGGCCACGAACAAATTGCCGAGGCAGGTCGCCCCATACACCACCGGCGGAATCGAGATCCCGGTCTTCCCCAATGGACGATGCATGTCAGACCACTTCGATGATTGCCTTGATCACGCCCGTTTCCGGTTTCGTAAAAGCCTCAAAGTCGTTCAGCACGCCATCAAAGCTTGTGCGATGGGTGATCCAGGGATCCGTGTTGATCGTACCATCTTCGATCAAGCCAATGATGCGGCAAAAGTCTGGGGGCAACGCATTTCGCGAGGCCAGGATCGACGCTTCGGGGCGATGCATGACGGGGTGTCGGAAGCTGACCTCCTCGGTGGTGATTCCAACGTAGACGAGTCGTCCGGTGGGCGCCAGATAGGTCAGGGCTGCCGACATGGAATGACGATTGCCGGTCGCGTCGGTAATGACCTGGTACATGTCACCGTTGGTCAACTCCTTCATGCGTTCCATTTCGCTTCCATCCCCTTTGAACAGCACAGCGTTATCGATTCCATAATTTCGCTGGACAAATTCCAGCCGGGCCGGATTCATATCCATCACGCTGATCGTGGCGTCCGTCAAACGAGCGAACTCGAGCGTGGCCAAACCGATCGGCCCCATCCCAATGATCAGGGCATGATCGCCACCTTCGGGAGCCCCGCGGTCGTTCGCATGACAACCGATCGCTAGCGTTTCCACCAAAGCAAGCTGATCGAATGTCAGTTTTGAGGAGACATGCAGTTTGTCGGCCCTGACCTGAAACGACTCACAGAGTCCGCCGTCCATCATCACACCGATGACCTTGAGATTCTGACAACAATTGGTCGCGCCGCGACGACAGGCGTAGCAGGTCCCGCAATTCATGTAGGGTTCGATGCTACAGCGGTCTCCGACCTTGACGTTCTCAACCCCCTTGCCCACCGCAACCACTTCCACGCCCAACTCATGCCCGGGAATTCGAGGGAAATCGAAGAAGGGGAACTTCCCGAGATAGCAGCTGATGTCCGTGCCACAAACTCCCATCCGATGTGTCTTGACGACCGCTTGACCTTCTGCTGGTTCCCCCGGCAGGTCGACGTCAATCTTCTTGAGTGTCTTGACGTCGGAAATTTGAATGGCTTGCATCGCGAAATATCGGACTTTGGTTACGAAGGAGAAGAGAGGTGATAGGCATGGGTGGCAGTGTTGGCAAAGAGATCAGCCTGCTCCGTTTCCGACAATTCGACGGCCAGTTGTTTGACGGTGTCCACCCAGCGAGCATGCCCGGTGCGCAACAGGCAGACCGGCCAATCGCTTCCAAACATCAATCGCTTGGGGCCGAACGCCTCCAACGCGACATCCCAATAGGGACGCACCACATCGACGGACCAGGAATCGTCTCGGACCTCGGTAACGACCCCTGAGAACTTGCAGGTGATCTGATCACGTTTGGCCAGCTCACGAAAATCGGCTTCCCACTGCGCATCGAACTGCGAAGCACGAATGGTTGGCTTGGCGATGTGGTCCAAGACCATCTCCAAATCGGGATGACGGTCGACGAAATCGATGCTTGCCGGCAACTGTCGCGCAAAGATCAAGACGTCGTAGACCAGACCGCGCCCTTGAGCAGCGATACGCCACGATTGAATTCGGCGCCGTCGAGAAATCGATCATCTGGCTCGTCTTGAACCACATGTCGAACGCCTTTGAGTTTGCCTTGATCAGCAAAACGATCCAACACCTCGCCGACACCGGGGTCCGCCAGCGGAACCCAACCCACGACGCCGCGAATCAACGGCTCACCAGCCGCCATTGCGAGCAAGGCCTCGGTCTCCGCCACCGATTGTCGAGCCTGAACCGAAACGAAGCCGTCGACGCCACTCTCTCGAGCGACGCCACGGAGTTCCGAGAGCAAGAAATCGCGGCGTAGTACGCTCATCGATTCGCCGATCCAACCATATTCATCCGCTGAATACTTCCATAGATGGTGATGGCTATCGATCAGCATGAGAAATCAGGAGGGTCAATGTGAGGCAGGTACGATCCAGCGGGACACCAGCATGAACGCGGAGCGACCACACCAATGCAGCGAGACCTTTCGGGAAGAAACCGTGGCAACTTAGCCTCTCACCGCGGAATGATCAATTCAGTGGGACTTGAAAAGGGCTGAAAATGGCCTGCCAAGCGTCCCCGCCGAGGCGCGTTCACAACAGGATCATGCTCCCTGTTCGGTAGTACCCAAAGATTCGTTGCCCCCAGCACAAACGTCTCCTTTTCACAGTTTTTGCAGCCGCCGCGCGCCGCTTGCCGATGCATCCACTGTTTCCCAATCCATTCCCGTTTCGCAATCGAACCAGCACGGCGATTCCCTCGGCTATCGACACGATTCCTTCCCAATCGTGTCGCAACCACTGGGCCCGAATCAAACGTGACGGCGCGACGGCGACAAGCATTTGCGTAACAATCCTATGTCTCAATTCGATACTGCTGACACGGCCGACCTCGCCGATGACGTGGAGCTGAAAAAAGCGGCCTCAAAGGCGAAGACCCGCCCCTCCGCGGTTCGGACTCGCTCGGCTCAGTCGCCCCTGGAGACCTATCTCCGCGAGATCAACGAAACCGCTCTGCTCACAGCGGACGAGGAACTGGAGCTGGCAACGAAGATCGGCAATGGTGATGTGCTCGCCCGAGATCGCATGGTTCGGGCCAACCTCCGACTGGTGGTCAACATTGCACGTGGCTACACGGGCAAAGGCCTGGGGCTCCAAGACCTGATCGAAGAGGGCAATCTCGGTTTGCTCCGAGCGGTGGAAGGATTCGACCCCACCGTGGGGACCCGATTCAGCACCTATGCCAGTTACTGGATCAAGCAGTCGATCAAGCGGGCCCTGATCAACAGCGCCAAGACGATCCGCATTCCGGCCTACATGGTGGAACTGCTTAGCAAGTGGCGTCGTGCGACGGCGCGCTTGAGCGAAGAACTTGGACGCACACCCACCAATGAAGAGGTGGCTCGCGTGCTCGGCCTGCCGAAAAAGAAGTTGCCAATCATTCGCAAAGCGATCCGCATCAGCAATAGCACCCCGCAAAGCGACCAGAGTGACTCCGGCTGGTCGCTGGGTGAGATGGTGATGGACGAGCGGCTGAAAGCCCCCGACGAGGAGATGCTCGATCACGACATCCTCCGACATGCGATGGAGTTGCTTGGTGACTTGGAAGATCGAGAAGCGACGGTGCTGAAGCTGCGATTCGGTCTTGGCGGTGATGAGCCGAAAACGCTGAAGGAGATTGGTGCCGAGCTTGGTTTGACCCGCGAGCGAGTGCGGCAAATCGAGACAGAGGCGCTGCGGCGTCTCGCTGACGGACTCACCGATCCTCGCGATCGAGGACAGTAATCAGACTCGACCAGCGGCTGCGCCGGCCGCAATCGTGATTCCCCTCCGTAGGCGTCGCACGTCGCAGCAGGGAAGCACGAATCCATTCCGCGAGGCGAAACTCCCTGGGAATCGCGGCAATGGGCGGGCCTCATCAGGCCTCAATGCAGCGGCAGAGGAGGGGACCTGCAATCCACGATGGCTTGTGCGGCCCAAGCCAAGTAAAATCGGGGTTCGTGATTGCTACCTCCCACCCCTCCCTGCCGCTTTCGAGACCTCGTATGCCCGCTACGCGCCTCGCGAAGGTACTGCTCCTTCTCTCATTCTCCCTGTCCTTGACGCTCCTTGCGCCGGGTGACGTCCGAGGCGACGACCCGCCGAAGGAGCAACCGGTTGCGGAGAAACCTGCCGCCGAGCAGGATTCGAAAAAGAAACCGGCCGAGCCTGCCAAGGACGCCCCAGCTGCCAAAGAATCAGCTGCCAAGAAACCAAAAAAAGAGCGAGCAGCCGAAAAGAAGGCGGAAGAGAAAAAGGAAGCCGACGCCAAGCAGAAGGAAATGAAGAAGGAAGCGGAGCAAGAAAAGAAAGAAGAAGCCCCCAAACCTGTCTCCATTTTCCCTGATAAGGCACTCGAGGAGGCGGTCCGGGCTGTCGTCTTCGAAAAAAGGCTCAACAAAGAGCCAATCACCAAAGAGGATGTCGCCAACATTCCTCATGTGATCGGCCGTGGCAAAGGAATCAAGAGTCTCGAGGGCCTTCAGCATTGCAAGGCCCTGATGAAGATTGACCTGGAAGACAACGAGATCAGTGATTTGAAACCGATTGCCGAGCTGACCCGTTTGATCTCCGTCTCCTTTGCCGGCAATCAGATCAAGGAGATTTCGCCACTCGAGAAACTTGTCGCCCTGCAATTGCTCGATCTTTCCGGCAACAAGATTGAGAAGTTGGACTCCCTCAAGCAGCTGGTGAATTTGCGAGATCTCTGGATTGCCAACAACAAGGTCTCTGATCTCGGCCCCATCGCGGAATTGCCGAAGATTTGGTACCTCGATGTGGCGGGCAACCAAGTCACCAACCTGGAACCAGTTGGCAAGCTGAATTGGTTGACGACCCTGGACATCACGGGCAATCAGGTCGAATCGCTGCAACCCATCACGACGCTTCGTGATCTGGACATGCTGCTGATGTCCAAGAATAAGATCGCCGATCTCACACCGCTGGTGGACATGTGTCAAAAAGATACCGAGGGTGACCGCCGTTTTGCTCCCTATCTTGAGGTCTACTTGGGGGAAAACCCAATCGACGAAAAGAAGAAAGGCGAACAGATCGCCGAGCTTGAGTCCCTCGGCGTCGACGTCTACGACAAGTAGCTCTCTCCCTGCGTCCGCCGCGCTGTCGCTGCGTCCGCCGCGTTGTCACTGCGTTTGTCGCGTTGTCACTGGGGCCATCGAAGATGGCGACCGAGGAATCGATAGGTCCCCTCACCATGGATCGTATGGGGACCATCGAAGAATTCGATTTCCGTTCGCTCCGGTAAACCCAGTTTGTTGTAGTGGCGGCGAACCTTGGCGTACTCCCAGGCAACCCACTCGTCGATGCCAACACCATCGTCGTGTCCTCGTTCGACCATGAACGGGCGTGGTGTCATCAGGGACGAAAGCTCGGCATAGTTCGCCAGATGTCCCATGTTCCACTCGAAGATCTCATATTCGGGTGTCCAGATGTAGCTAAACGGCGCATCGGTGGAAGCGTTCTTGGCGACCCATTCATTGAAATCGGCACTGCAAATCGATAGGGCGTAGCCCGGCTCGCTGTCACTCGGTGGCAGCATGGGGGGAACGCGAACCGCAGTCTTTCCGCCATAGGACAATCCGTAAAACCCGATTCGGCTGGCATCCACCTGCGGCAGGGAGGCCAGCCAGCGGAGCGTCACCAGGTGTTGCGGGATGATGTAACTGAACAGCGATCTACCCAGCGGATTGGACTTTCTTTGGATCGATCGAAAGGCATCGCCGCCACGATAGGGATTTTGCGGAGCGTAGACGATGAATCCCCGCTTTACCAACTCGACGCTGAACGACTTGTAAGATCGATAGGCTCTCGACTCGGGACCCCCGATCGTGTCCATCGGCGTCCCTTCGAGGCCATGCTGGCAGACCACAACAGGCCGACGCTCATTGGCTTTCCTATCGCTGGGCAACAAAAGGATGCCGCTGGCAATCACATCCGGATAGACATCAAGCACCACCTCATAGGCGGTGAATGCCTCGTCCTGGATAACCTGACGCGTCCGCGGATTCGGATCCAAAGTCGGATCGGGAAGCTTGCCAATCAGTTCTTCATGGATTTTCTCCCGCATCGAATCTGCGTCGCGACTCCACGCCTCGAGCGACGAGCGATCAAGCTGCCCCCAAAGCCCGTCCCGCACTTGGTGACTCAGCTGCAACAATCGTTGCGTGAAGCGGTTCATTTGTTCGACCTGTCGATGTTGACGCAACTCAGCGTCGGGCATCCTCTCTTGATCCACTTCAAGCCCACGCCGCGGCACCAGTGGGACTTGTCGATCAATCAGGTCGCAAACGAAACGGTGCACCGCTTGACGGTCGAGCGGGGTACCGCCCGACTTCACATGAGGTGCGCGAGGAGAACGTCCGCTGTCCCGGTCTTGCCATTGGTCCGTCATCGCCCAACGCAACACGGCCCGCTCGGACTCTGTCACTTCCGTTTGCGGATCGGGACGACGAATCGCACCCGGTGCCGCGATGTTTCGCTCCCCTTCCGGCGGGCCGAGCACCTCAGGAATCTCAACACCCAACTCCAGGTGAAGCAGCCGTGGAGCGATCATGCCCGCAAGCTCGGCGTCGCCAAACTCGGTCAACAATCCCCACACGTTTCGATAAATCGGCTCTTTCCAGACCTGTTCGCGAGCATCGAAGTATCCGCTGACCGCCACCCCGTCGATGCGAGGATCAATGGCCCCACTGTAGAGCGTGAGCAGGCCACCCTCACTGACACCCAAGACACCGATCGGCAGGTCGACCCCCATCTGATTGCGTCGCTCGAACTGATCGACCGCGGCCAAGATCTTCTGGACCTCGTAACCGATCACATGGCGTCCTAGCTCGAACGCTTGTCGATAGATGAACTCGCGGTGGGTCAGATTCGTCGTCTTACCGATTGACCGATTCGCGCTGAATTGGTGATCCCGATTGACGAGTGTCGGCACCAGTACCTCACAGCCGATTTCGGCGAGGTCCGCAGCATAACGAGTGGGAGATTCGGACAGGCCGCTGATCATTTCCGGAGTCCAATCGGCGTCAGCAATGGCAACGACGCGGGCGACCGTCTTCCCTTTGGGACGTAACCACAGACCTTCGGCCTCGATCCCCTCCAGGGCTGGCCAACGCACCGCATGCACCTCGAATCGATCGTTCTCGGCGATCAGCGAGGACTGCTCCACACTCGCGATCAGTTCGATGCCTTGGGGCTCGACACGCGAATCGACCACACCGATCCGCTCCGAAAATTGCCGCCGATATGGCAGCAGACTCTTCTCGTAGGCTTCGCGTGATGATTCATCAAGCTTCCAAAGCGATGGCCGCCGTGCCGCAGCCAACTCGATCTCGCGTAGGGCAAATCGGTTGATCCCTTCGATCATCACCTCATCGAGCGGTCGGGGCTCGGACAAACGAAGCGTCCCAGCAAGGGGCTCAGTCGCACCCGCGCCTCTACAAAGCAAGCAGCCCACAGCCAGCAACGCAAAGACAACCTGAAGACTTTTCAAACCAAGCTACCTCCACCGTACGATGGACTTCCAAGTCCGTCGCCCTCACCTCTGCCCCCGTCCCTACACCTCTGACCCCATTAAATCGCTTTGCCGCCGAGACAACGCAGCTCATCGTCAACCCGCAAGATCAAGCAACCTTCAGCGAAAGCGGGCGTCGCCCCAACCGGACCTCCCAAGTCGATCTCTCCGAGCTTCTGAAATTCGTCGCTTGCGCCAATCACCGTGGCTTCACCTGCGAGGCTGATCACGAGCAGCTTGTCACCGACCACGATCGGGGAAGCGCCATAACCTTGGCGACCACCAACTCGCTCCATCCACAGTGTTTCGCCGGTCTGAACATTGACGCAGGATGCAAGACCCTTGTCGTCAACCATGTACAAGCGCTCGCCGCGGAGGACCGGCGTTGGAACATAGGGGCGCCGCGATCAATCCGATAAAGCTGTTCCGGTTGCTGCCCTGGTTCGGTCGGGATTCTCACGGCGACCAGATGGTTCCCGCCGCCGCCACTGCCCGATGAACAGATCGCGATGTCTCCCGCGATCAATGGGGTGCTGCAGACTCGCATCTCAAAGACCTTCAAGTTCCAGAGCATCTTGCCAGTCTCGGGATCGAGACCAAACATGCCTTCGCCCGTGTTGGCATCGACGATTTGAGTCATGTCCCCACTTTGGAAGATGGCGGGGATGCCGTAGCAAGTGCGCGTTGCCGTCAATGGCGTTTCCCAAACCGTCTCGCCACTTTCGCGGTTGACGGCGATCACGCGACTCTGGCCCGGCTCTTGTCCAGGCTCGAGCTGCTCGGCCTGTTGCGAGTCCATCAACAAGACAAGGTCGCCAAAGATTCTTGGCGAGGTT
Source organism: Pirellulaceae bacterium (assembly GCA_963767665.1). Taxonomy (GTDB): domain Bacteria; phylum Planctomycetota; class Planctomycetia; order Pirellulales; family Pirellulaceae; genus Rubripirellula. The sequence goes on along the minus strand of CAVYFC010000019.1, from coordinate 115,988 downwards.
CCAAATCCGTGCGACGATTGCCAAGTCCCGAAGTCTCGCGACCAAACCTCATTGCCGTCGTGGTCCAAACACTTCAGGTAGGTGTGCTGGGGGTCGGCGAAAGCCACAAAGACGTTCTTGCCGTCGGCGGCCGGCGTGCTGGACGCAAACGTGTTGCGTGCGTGGAGGTGATAATCGCTGATCGCGAAGTCCTTGGACCAACGTAGCTCGCCCGTCGCCAAGTCGAGTGATTCGAGAGCCAACCGAAGGGGCTGCTGCTTGGAAACCAAATAGTAAACCTTGCCATCCACGATGATCGGCGAACCAACATCACGTGAGCCCAGTTTGCGCCGCCAACGATAGTCTCCATCCGTCCACTCCGATGGCAGACTGCCACCTGCCGCCTCGCCCCTTCCCTCGTCCCCGTGGAAACGGTTCCAACCGCCTGAGACTGGAGCCGAACTTGCTTCCTGTGCAGAAATGGCGGGCGGCTCGATCGCAGCCAACAGGAAACCGAGGAGAAGCAACGAAATTGGAGAAACTTTCATGGATGCGATCTTGGTCGTAGGCATGACGTGTGGAGGGTGAGCAGGTTTCGGAGCGTGACTGGAGCTTGAAGCGTGACTGGAGTCTTGAAGCGTGACTGGACCTTGAAGCTTGGAGCTTGACTGGGTGCGGTTGAAGCGGGTGTGTCGATTCCCGAGCTGAACGCCTGCGGCATTGTAATGGGAAACCGGGCACGTCCCCAATCCTGACTGCCCCGCGGCCTAAGTTTTTCTCGTTATCTCTCGCCTTCCCCATCGAAGATTCACTCCATGTTCAACATTGAAGTTTCGTCGGACGCCGCCTCCTTGCTTGCCGACCACGTTCAATGGAACCGATTGTCCCGGGGTGTCCCCTTTCGGGAAACGTCCTGGCTTGGCCCCTGGTGGAGCCATTTTGGTGGGGGCGACCAGGCCCATGTGGTTGTCGTGCGAGACCAGCTTGGCGAGATTCGAGGCCTGCTGCCCCTTTATCGCCGCGGCGGAAACTCGGGCGAGCGAACTCTAGCGATCATGGGAGATGGCGCCGCATGCTCCGATCACGTCTCGGTCCTGGCGAAAGACGAGGACGTCAGACAGATCGGGTATGAGATCGGCCAGCATCTCGCGGAGACGGCAAGCTGCCCTCGCCGCGGCTGGGAGGCCCTCGACATCGACGGCGTCGTCGAAGGTGACCACGGCATGACAGCGCTTGCCCAAGGACTCAAGGCGGGTGGCGCCGCGCTCCATGCCAGCTCGCGAATGAGCGTTTGGTTCAAACCGGCTGATGCGAACTGGGAAGAACACCTCAAGCACTACGGGAAGACACAACGGCGGAAGATGCGCCGGTGGAGCGAGAAGATCGGCGATCACGCCCCCTTCCAGCAACGCGTCGCCAAGACGGACGAACAAGCCGTGGAAATGATCGATGCCTTGATCCGGATGCATCAACAAAGATGGAACGAAGTGGGCGAGTCGGGAAGCTTTGCCACGCCCGAGTTCTGCGAATTCACTCGTGATGCGGCCAGGGGCTTCCTCAGTCGCAACCTGCTTTATGTCACCGCTTTGGAGCATGCCCGACAAATCGTCGCGGCGGAGTTGTCCTTCATTGGTGGCAACGGCATCCTTTATGTTTTCAGTGCCGGGTTTGATACGACTTACGCGGAAATGGAACCGGGGCGAATTCTCAGTGTCGACTCGCTGCGTTATCTGTATCGCCAATCGCTTACCGGGATTGATTACCTGCGAGGGGATGAGGAGTACAAGAAACGCTACACAACGGAATCCAGAAGATTGATCCGGATGCGTGCAGTGGCTCCGACCTTGATGCCACGACTGAAACACGCGGCCTGGTGTAAAGGTTTTGAGCTCAAGCAGTGGGTTCGTCGAAAAACGGGCCGCCAACCGATCGCAGTCCTCGATCTTACCGGCGGCCAGCCGCCCCTCTCGGAGCTCACTCCCCCCGCGGTGCACGTTGGCTAGCTGAGGAAGAGCGCGACTTTCAAGCTCTCACATTTTGAATCGCAGCGGTTTTCCGACGTGCGTCCTTCTACCGTAGGCGAGTCCTTCCGAGACTCGTGATTTTTTCGACGTGTGGCCCTCTACCGTAGGCGAGCCTCTCCGAGACTCGTAAGAAACGCAGCAAAGCTGCGAGTGTCCGTCTTGGAAATGCGGACCTACGGCGCGGCAGAAAATTTCCGTTCTGTACAGGTCGCAAGCACGGTTAGAGCAGTGGGCCGCTCCGATTGGGTATTCGGATCGCGGAACTTCCGCTTTGCCAGAGAATCATCTTGGGAAATGCGGCGCGCGGCCCAATGACACGTCTTGAACACTGCCTTACCATGACGAGGTGACCCCGCCGAGGCGGTCAGCCCACACGCGAGCCCCAGCCCGGCAGCCATGTTCTCAACTCCATTCGCATGAAGTCTTTCCAATGAGCGTTGCTCCGATCGCGGGCCATACCGGCATGCCGCAGAACCACCTCACTGATTCCTCGCTTCTTGATTTCGCAGACGGGTTCGCGCGGAGGCATGTGGGTCCGTCCGATGAGTCCATCTCCGAGATGCTGCAGACACTCGGGTTTGATTCGCTGGATCAATTGGGCGATGCCACCGTACCGGCCGACATTCGCCTCGACCGCCCCTTGGACATTGCTGGCCCGCGCGGTGAACATGATGCGCTGTTGGCTCTGCAGGCGATCGCCGACAAGAACAAGGTCCATCGGTCGTGCATTGGCATGGGATACACCGGCACGATCACGCCGCCGGTGATCTTGCGCAATGTGCTTGAGAATCCAGGCTGGTACACGCAATACACACCCTACCAGGCAGAAATCGCGCAAGGTCGCCTCGAGGCTCTTCTGAACTTCCAAACCATGGTTGCCGAGCTGACAGGATTGCCGTTGGCCGGCGCCAGTTTGCTGGACGAGGCAACGGCGGCGGCCGAGGCGATGGCCATGTGTAGCGCGATCGGCTCGCACAAGAAAGCGGGATTCTATGCCAGTGACACATGTCACCCGCAAACCCTCGCGTTGCTCCAAACACGCGCTGACGGCCTTGGTATCGACTTGAAGATTGGGCCAATCTCTGACATCGATTTCGATCATGGCCAGGGCGGCCTTTGTGGCTTGCTCGTACAATATCCCACGACGGATGGCCGCATCGAGGACCATGCCGCCGTTGTCGATCAAGCGAAGCAGCGGGGCTGCCTGGTGGTCGCGGCTGCCGACCTGCTCTCGTTAACGATCTTGACACCGCCTGGCGAGTGGGGCGCCGACATTTGTGTGGGCGGCGCAGCGGTTTGGCGTTCCCATGGGGCTGGGCGGTCCGCATGCGGCCTTCATTGCCACGTATGAAGAAAACGCTCGCAAACTTCCCGGCCGTATCATCGGTCGTTCGATCAACGCGCACGGAAATCCTGCCCTGCGGATGGCGATCCAGACTCGTGAGCAACACATTCGTCGGGACAAAGCGACGAGCAACATTTGCACCGCACAAGCCTTGCTGGCGATCATCAATTCGTTCTACGGCGTCTATCACGGCCCCGAAGGACTCAAGCAGATCGCCCTGCGGACGCAGGCTTACACAGGAGCGCTCGCCAGAGGACTCGCCCGGCTCGGCCATCACACACTGGGCAGCGGGCCGGTCTTTGACACGATCCGCATCCGACTAGGAAAAGGTAGGGCGCATGCCTCCAGGCAGGTCTCGGATGCAGCGAGGGAACGTGGTATCAACCTGCGTGAATACAGCGATGGCACGCTTGGCGTGACACTCGACGAAACGGCCGATCGTGCGTTGGTCGCCGACTTGTTGGCGGCGTTCAACTTTGGTCACTATACCGGCTTCGATATCGACGAGTTACTCGAAGAGGCAACGGCTGAAGGGATGCTGGAACTGGACCGCTTTGCCAGAACATCGAGCTACATGACGCATGAGGTGTTTCACCGATATCGTAGCGAAACGGAATTGCTGCGTTACATTTTTAAGCTCATGAGTCGGGACCTGTCATTGGCTCATTCGATGATCCCGCTTGGATCATGCACCATGAAGCTGAACGGGACCACCGAGATGATTCCAGTGACTTGGCCGCAATTTGCCAACATTCATCCGTTTGCGCCCGACACGCAATGGCGCGGGTACACGCAAATGTTCCGTCAATTGGAATCATGGCTCTGTGAAGTCACTGGGTTCGCTGCGGTCAGCCTCCAGCCCAATGCGGCGCGCAAGGTGAGTACGCGGGACTACTCGTGATTCGAGCCTATCACGAGCATCGGGCTGCCAAAGAGGGTCGCGACAACGTTCGGGATGTTTGCTTGATCCCAACCTCGGCACATGGCACGAACCCCGCTTCGGCGGTGATGGCCGGTATGCGCGTCATTCCCATCAAGTGCGATGAGCGCGGCGATATCGACATGCAGGACCTCCGCAGCAAAGCGGAACAACATGGCGACCGGCTTTCCGCCCTGATGGTCACCTATCCGTCGACTCACGGCGTATTCGAAGAGACGATTCGGGAGGTGTGCGACGTGATCCACCAACAGGGCGGTCAGGTCTACATGGATGGCGCCAACATGAATGCCCAGGTCGGCTTGACCAGCCCCGCGAAATGTGGCGCCGACGTGTGTCACCTCAATCTGCACAAGACATTCTGTATCCCCCATGGCGGAGGTGGCCCAGGGATGGGGCCGATTGGTGTCGCCCCGCAGTTGGCACCGTTTCTCCCCGCACATCCGGTCGAGCGTCCTGACACGGCGGGCGAATTCGCCATCGGCCCGGTCTCGGCCGCACCCTACGGTAGCCCCAGCATCCTGACCATCAGCTACCTGTACATCAGCATGATGGGTGCCGCCGGCCTCAAGAAAGCAACGCAAGTCGCCATCCTGAATGCCAACTACATGGCCAAGCGGCTGCGTGAGCATTTCGAGATCCTCTATACCGCTCCGAGCGGCCTGGTGGCTCATGAATTCATCATTGACTGCCGCGACTTCGAGAAGTCTTCCGGTATCAAGGTCGACGATATCGCAAAGCGACTGATGGATTACGGCTTCCATGCTCCGACCATGTCATGGCCTGTCCCCGGCACCCTGATGATCGAACCCACCGAGAGTGAATCTCGAGGCGAACTTGATCGCTTTTGCGAAGCCTTGATTTCAATCCGCGATGAAATCCGCAGCATCGAACTGGGCAAACTCGATCGCGAGGACAATCCTCTCAAGAACGCCCCGCACACCATGGCAGAAATCGGCAGTGACCAGTGGAGTCATCCCTACTCTCGCGAAGTTGCCGCTTGGCCAAAGCCCTGGCTGCGCGATGCGAAGTTTTGGCCTACTGTCGGACGCATCGACAACACCTACGGCGACCGACACCTGGTTTGCAGCTGCACACCGATGAGTGAATACGATTGATCGCTGTCTAGCTTTACAGCGCCACTTGAATGTAGGGCGGTCTCTCCGCGATCGTCATTCTACGCGGCTTCGCCGCGATTGACCTGGCAAAAGATCGAAACTGGCGCTGTCCAGCTACTCAAACGGAGCGGTTGTTGAGAGTAGCACGACTCTCCGAGTCGATTCTCTCGGCGATTTACGACTCGGAGAGTCGTGCTACTTTGGTGTCGAATCACGAGACCCGGCGTGAATAGAAACAATGTGAAAACGCGATCGAAAAGTATGGCTGACCGCAAAACCGCTCAGGTTGAGCAGCTAGAGCGTTTTCATTTTTGATCTGCGATACTGGCTACGTCATTGTTGAAAATGCTCTTCTAACGGCGTTTGAGTACGAAGAGCGCAGTCGGTCAAGTCGTTATCAAACTTGCGAGGTTCATCGATCTCGTAGTCGAAGTCATGGATGCTGCGAATCTCGAACAGATCCTCAACCTTCTTCAGGAGGCTCTTTGCCTGGGCGGGTGTGTAGATACGGAGTGGAAACTCGCTCTGGACTCGCTCGATCTGCCCCGACCGCTTCTGCGCCTTGATCGAGACTCGCAGCATTTCCTGACGCTTGCGACGATCGAAATCGATGACGCGCAGCGTGACATGAACCGTCGTCCCGCCATGCGATGCCTTCCAGCGTTCGGTGCACTCTGGATCGGCATCCATCGGAATCAGGTGGAACCCAAGAAGGTAGATTCCGCCAGCTCGCAAGTGCTTGGCAACACTCCGCAGGTGGCTCACCGCGTCCCGCTCTTCAATCAGATGGCGAAACGTGTTGAAGGTGCAAAATGCTGAGTCAAACTTGGTGTCAAAATTCATCTCCGTCATGTCACCGAGCACCAGCTCCGCATGCAGCCCGCGGCGTCGAAGGCGTCGCGAGAGGTAGTCCAACATCGGCTGACTGAGATCCAGCCCGGTCACCCGATATCCGCGAGCTGCCATCTCGGCGACAAGACGACCGCTTCCACACCCGGGCTCAAGGATCCTGCGAACGGGCACATCGGCAAATCGCTCAAAGGCTCGATCAAAGAAGGCGACCTCCAGTGCCGTCTCATCACGGAACACCATGTCGAAGTACTGTGGGTGATCGTACCAGTTCGCCATGCGGGGTCTCAGGTTCGGATTGGTGACGAAGAGAATCGAGAATGTAGCGCACGAGGCGAAGAGAATCGAGCCGGCCATTGGAGTTCGATCGCCTGTTCCATCGCTTCTTCCGCTATCAGGTCTCGCATGGGGGAACGCGAAGAATTGCCCCTACCGACTTGAATTACGAGCGAACCTTCACCACGATCTTGTCTCTTGCAGGGGGCACGCTACTTGTTTCGATCCGTTCTCACAAGCGACCCAACCGATGTCCTCTCCCTCGTTTCACGTTGGCAAGGTCGACGATTCGCTGGAAGCATATCTTTCGATTGCTGGGGAGGCGTCCTTTCTAGCGATCGAGCCAACTGGCAATTGTACGTCGATCGAATCGGAAGTGAGAACATTCGTATCGTTCGCCGTGGAAGCCAGGTGGCCGGAGGCATGGCCTTCTATCGGATGGGCCAATGGTTTGGTGGTCGAGCGATCCCCTGCGCTGGATTCTCGGGCGTTGCGATTAGTCCTTCCGATCGCGGAACCGGAGCCTGCGCAGAACTGCTCACCTCGGTGCTGCGCAGAACTTCATTCCGAAGGGCTCGCAATCGCCTCACTTTATGCATCGACGCAGTACCTCTATCGCACCGTGGGGTTTGAGCAGGCAGGAACACAGACCAATCTCTCGATTCCGATCGCATCGATTCATTGCAACGATCGAGCCTTGCAGGCCCATCGATTTCTTTCGCCTCCGCTCGGTGTCTTGCAGCGCATTGCCGAAGCCCGCGCGGAAATCAGCAATGGAAATATCCAGCGAACCGAAGGGCTTTGGCAACGATTGCTCAAGCCCTACGACTGCAGTGGAACCATCACCTACGTGATTGGGGACATCGACGCGGCTCAAGGTTTCGCCATATTCCGTTCGGGTGCACGCGAGCGTTCTCACCCACAACCCTTGATCAGCACCGACGTCGTGGCCCTAACAGGGGCAGCTTCGCGACGCTTGCTGACACTGGTCCGCGACCACCGCTCGATGTGCGATTCGTTCGAATGGTTTGGGCCACCCGACGATACGCTCCCCCTCTTCGCCAACGAGCAATTTGTGAAAGTCAAAGCCATGATGAGATGGCTGCTGCGTATCGTCAGTCTACCGGCCGCACTTGCGAGCGCGGTTACGATGCGGATTTGTCCGGTGAGCTGCATCTGGAGGTTCGCGATGAACTCTTGCCAGAGAACAGTGGCCGTTGGATCCTACGGGTCGAGGGGGGACGAGGCGAAGTGGAGCGCGGGGGCGACGGACGGCTCGTGATGGACATTCGCTTTTTGGCACCGCTCTTCTCGAGTTTCCTTTCGGCCCAAACATTGGTCCGTCTTGGGGCCATCGAAAGCAAGGACGAGCGACAGATCCAACTCGCCAATCGAATCTTCGCCGGCCCGCCCCCCTGGACGCCAGAGCCGTACTGAACTCGCTGGGGTAGGTTGAACGCGGCAGCGGTCGAGTCTTGGCGGTCGAGTCTTGGCGGTCGGGGCTTAGAGTCGGGGCTTAGAGTCAAGACAATCCGCCAACTCTTTACGGTTCTGTTTCGGCAAGCTAGAGCGACTTCAGAAACTCGATCAAGTCGGATGATTCCTGTTCTGTTAACTCACCTTCGCCGTTCACCAACTCAGGACGGTGGAGGTCGTTGACGACACGTTGGAGATCTCGGGCACGGCCGCTGTGAAGCAATCGCACCTTTCGATAAACGCCGACGAGGGACGGCGTGTTGTAGCCTTTGTAAAAATCCTTTTCGGATCCCAAACCAACATCGTGAATCTTGCCGTCGCTGTAGTGCTCGCCATTGTGGCAATCGGCACAGGCCGCCTTGCGACTGAAGAACACTTTCTTACCACGCTGGGCCGCTTCACCCAGCGAACCGTCTGGCTTGCGGAAAGGATTGGGGGGCGACTTGAGGGTGGCCAGGTAAGCAATCAGGGCGCGTTTGTCCTCGTCACTTGGCGACGTGCCCTGCATGGTGGATGTGATCGACTTTTCCATCGCTTCGGTCAAATTGGTTTGCCACCCGTGCCATGTCCAAGGAAAGGTCTCGGTCACACCGTAGAGAGGCAAGACCGTCTTCAATGTCATCTCGGTACCATCGTTCATGGTGTCCATCGGTCGCGCGTTGATACCACCATCCTGATGGCAGGAGTGACAACTGTACCATTGATCCAAACTTCGGCGGCCGTCGTAAAAGATCTCCATGCCCCGCCGCGCCAGCGTCTTTTCCGTCGGCCCGCCCAGCGCGATCTCCCCAATCAACTGTCGTGAATCGAGGTCGACGACCTGAACCGAATCACTCAAATGGTTCGCCACGTAAACGGTGCGATTGTCGGGAGCAATGCGAACTCCCATCGGACGACCACCAAGCTCAATGCGATGAAACCGATCCCGATCGTTTTGAAGCGATCGATCAATCAAATCTCCGGGCCCGCCTTGCGACACAAAGGGCAGGTCGGACAACCGGTACACCAGGAGCTCATGCGTTCCCGAGGCCGAGGCGACAAGCGTTTTCCCATCCGGACTGATCTCCAAATCGTGGGGATCGGCAACGGCTTGCCCCGGCACGTCCAATGAAATCGCCTCCCGGTAAGCGGGGCCATCCAAACGGACCCGTCCAATCCGACTGGCCAAAATCCAGCCGCGGCGAATGTTCCCAACATTGATTGGGTTGGTGCGATACACCATCCAGGTGAAGTAGGCATATTGACCGTCGGCCGAGGTTCGCATCTGGCCGAGATTGGTGCCGTTGGCGAGAGGCTCCTCGTACAAGGGTTCGCCCGACGCCGTATCCAACACCATGATGTTGGCATCGCCCCCATTTCCCACAGCAAGCCGAGTGCCGTCGGGCGAGAGTGTCAGATAACGAGGCCAATTGCCAACGTCAAAGTGACGGGTGACTTGCTTCGTCTGTAGATCGACTTCAGCCACCTGCGCCGTGGCCACCAATCCCACGTAGGCCTTCTCGGCGTCGGGCAAGGCGGCGATTCCGTGTGGTTCGAAACCTAGTTGAACCACCCCGTCGGACTGCAGCAATCCATTCTCCATCTTGAAAATGTAAAGTTCGCCCGACCACTGCGACGTCACCAACACTCGCCCGTCGGCAAGGCAGGTGATGTCAACGGGATGATCTCCACAAGCCACTTCGTCGACGACCGTCCGATCCGCCAGACGTATCAACGATACAGAATTTGAAATTTGGTTGGCAGTGACCAGCCACTGATTGTCCGCAGAGATTGCCAGATCCACCGGCGAGCGATCGAGATCCTGGGCAATCGCAGGGCGGCTCGTCGGATCCTTGTCGTCGGTACCCGAACGCTCGGCGGCAAGGCCCCGTGGCGTGACTGATAGCATTGCAAGCAGCCCGCAGCTGGCGAGCCGAATTGCCGAGAAAGCGAAGTGTCTGGTCATCATTCTGAGACAGGCCTGGACCGGAAACTGACAAAAACAATGAGATTCGCCGGACATTCCACGGCGGACCGGTTCCCGTTCCGGTCATCTGGTCGTAGCATACCACGAGGTCCAGGAGTGGAGCGAACCCCTCCTCCGCTTTCCTCTGTACTACACTAGGCGACTCTGCCACGCGGTGTGGCCTCGCCTTAAATCCTCCCTGTTCAAAAGGACATCCCGTGAAGAATCTCTTTGTTCTCGGTCTCGGTTTGGTTGTTGCGATGGCTGTTGGCGGAACTGCCACGGCTGACGATGCGGTCAAGAGTGGCCCGCAAGATGGTGACAGCCTCGGCGCCTTCTACGTCACCAAAGTTGCCGGAGCAGAAAACGACGGCGTGGAGATGGAAGAGAATCTGTGTTATCGCTGCCGCAACGGCCGCAAGCCTCAGGTGATCATCTTCACTCGTTCGTCGAATGAGAAGGTTGCCCAACTGGTTTCGAAACTGGACCAGGCGGTCGCCGACAACTCGTCGTCGAAGCTTTGCGTCTTCGTGAATCTTCTCGGTGACGACAAGGAAGACCTCGAGAAGCAGGCCAAGCAGTTGGCTGCCAAGACGCATGCCAAGAACGTTCCCTTTGTTGTACCGAACGAATTCGAGAACGGTCCTGACAACTACGGAATCAATTCCAAGGCCGAAGTCACCATCACGCTGGCAAGCGACTTGGGCGTGAAGGCCAGTCACGCAGTTGGCAAGGCTGACGACCTGAATGTTGATTCGATCATCAGCGACCTGAAGAAGATCCTGAACTAAGCACGCGTTTCAAGAAACCGCGTTGCCAGTCCATCAGCGGCCTTGCGTCTGAAACGATGCCAGGCCGTTTTTTCGTAGGCCTACTCTCGAAAGCGATAACCGACGCCGCGAACGGTCTCGATCAAGTCGGCCGCCTGGCCCATTTTCTTGCGGAGCGCTCGGACGTGAACGTCAATCGTTCGATCGAGCACCATCGTGTCTTCGCCGAGTGCCGCGTCAACCAGCTCGGTTCGATCAAACGCTCGACCCGGTTGTCGGATCAAGGTTTCAAGCAGTTTGAATTCGCTCTTGGTCAGCCTCAGCGGAACATCTTTGACGGCAGCCACGAAGCGTCGTCGATCGACCATCACGCCATGATGTGAAAACTGGTCGCTGTCCTGGACCGTCGGCTCGCGCCGGCGCAGCAGCGCCTTGAGGCGTTGCAGCAGGACCTTGTAGCTCTCTACCGGCTTGACCACGTAATCATCGGCACCGATCGCAAATCCGACGACCTGATCGGATTCCTCACCCAAAGCACTGAGCATCAGAATCAGCGTGTCCTTGGTGGCGATGTCAGCACGAAGCTGCTTGCAGACTTCGATCCCATTGAGCACAGGCAGGTCGACATCCAAGAAGACAACATCTGGCAGGATCAATTTTGCCTGCTGCAAAGCCTCGCGTCCGTCGGCGGCCCGAGAGACTTCATACCCAGCCCGCTGAAGCTGATACTCCAGCGTTTCAGCGAGAGGTTGATAGTCCTCGACGACCAGTACTTTCGTCTTTGACATTCGTTTTATCTGGTGGTTGCGGAAGGGACCTCCCCGGGGGCGGCATCATGTTTGCCAAAGATCCAAGATAATGCACCCCGGCAACCCCACTTCTGGGCGTTAATGTTCCGTGAATTTCTGATGTGTCGATGGTGTTTCGATGGTGGATGGGCCAGCCAGGATCTGCCCCCCAGCGAGTCCCCCCAGCGCCCCCCCCAGCGCGTCCCCCCAGCCGCGTCTCGGTGGCTGCAGGCGAGACTTGCCATGTCGCCTGGAAAACGCGGTATCGCCAGGAATCGTTCCGGCCTACGATCAACCTGAAAACCTGAGTTGCCTGCTGTAGGACCGCTATTTCCAAGGCGGGCACTTGCAGCTTTGCTGCGTTTCATACGAGTCTCGGAGAGACTCGCCTACGGTAGGGATCCTACCTGGAGTCGGCTTTGGGGAGCAAAACCTCGAACTTGGCCCCTTCGCCCGGTCGGCTCGCCACCCTGACTTCGCCCTCCAGAGTGATCGCCAAGTTCTTCACGATCGACAAACCGATCCCGGTTCCCCCATCGCCTGTCGCACGGCTCTTGCCGACGCGATAGAAGCGTTCGAAAATTCGCTTCTGATCGTTTTCGGCGATCCCCACCCCGGTATCCTCCACGACCAGGGCCCAGAACGAGCCTGCATCACGGCAGCTCACCGTCACCGATCCTCCCGACGGCGTGTAGCGAATCCCATTGCCAATCAGGTTGTTGGTGATGGTCAACATCGCCTCGGAATCGGCGCGAACCAGCGGCACGACTTCGGGTTTGATGAATGACAGCTCGATGTTCTTCGCCTCGGCCACGGGGCGATACGATTTCATCGATTCAACCACGGCATCCGACATAGAAATCGACGCGATGTTCAGGTTGCTGCGACCTGCCTGCGCCCGGGCAAGCTGCATCATGTCCGCGATCAATCGTTCCAGACGCAGGCATTGCGTGTGGATCTGCGTCATGAAGTGCACGGCGGCATCCGGATCGTCCTTGATTGCCAGCTCCACCGTCTCGGCGTAGCCCTTGATTGCCGCCAAGGGCGTCTTGAGCTCGTGAGAGATATTGGCGATGAATTCACGCCGCATCTCATCAACTCGATGCGCCTCGGTTTCGTCTCGCAAGGTGATCAGAAGATTGTTGTTTCCCGTGGTGCTGAAGCGGTCGACGCGAATCCTGACCGGGCGGATGGAGTTGTCGTGAGGAATCTCGATCAGCAATTTTTGCGTGCCGTCACCCGCATTGGCGGCGGTCGTTGCTCGGGTCAGCTCGGGAATTCGCACGACCTCCGAAAGGGGACGAAAGCTTACATCAAGCTCCTCGCTGACCCTCAACAGGCGGCGGGCGGCCGGATTGATCAGCAGGATCTTCGCTTCCCCTGACAACATGATCACACCATCACGCATTCTTGAGAGGGCGGATGTCGCCTCCTGGGTTTCGCGTTGCAGCTCCTGCCAGCGGTCCTGCCAAACCTCGAGCTCCTGACGCTGCTCATTCCTCAGCCGCTCAAGCCGAAGCCGCTGCCCGGCTGTGGCGCGATGGGTGACATAGAGAGTGGCTACCGAGGACACCATCACGGCAATCAGCACCCCAACGACCGATGCCCCGATCAGAGCCGCGATGGCCGCTACCAGGATCGTCACAACGATCCCAAACATCGCTACGATCGGGGCGTCCGCAACCCACTGCTGTACCCGTCGTGCATGACCCGAGTCGCCATTCCATTTGCTCATCAAGTTCGCTTTCCCATCGATCGTGTCGGGCCCGGCCGCCGGGATAGTCTAAAGAGGACAGAGGCGAGTGACGAGGAGCGAGATCTGCGTGCCTCCTCTCGCCTCTCGCCACTCGCTCGCGGCGGGGGGAGGGGCGCGGGCGCTTCCGCTCTCGGACCGTACAATCATTGCCGAGTTGGGGCACCGCCGCGCGAACCGCAGTGGGGCACCGATTCGTCTAGAGCCCTGACCCGACTGAAACCTGACCCGACTGAAACCCTCTCCCTTTTTGATCTGCCCATGTCCGCCTCCGTCAGCCCGCTTCGCGCCCTCGCCGGCAGCCCCCGCTTTCCCGAGCTTGAGCAAGAGATTCTGCGATTCTGGGATGACCACGAGATTTATCACGAGTCCCTTCGACGTCGATCCGATGCACCCTCGTTTGTCTTTTACGAGGGCCCCCCAACGGCCAACGGGCTGCCCCATCCTGGCCACTGCCTGACGCGAAGCATCAAGGACGTCTTCCCCCGCTACAAGACAATGCGTGGCTTTCGCTGCGAACGCAAGGCGGGATGGGATACCCACGGGCTACCGGTCGAAGTCGAAGTCGGCAAAGAACTGGGCATCCACAGCAAAGAGGAAATCGAAGCGTTTGGCGAAGAAGCCTTCATCCAAAAGTGCCAACAGAGCGTTTGGCGATACATGCAGCAGTGGCAGGAGCTGACCCGGCGACTCGGCTTCTGGGTCGACCTCGAGAAGGCCTATGTCACCTACCAGCAGAGCTACGTTGAAAGCGTCTGGTGGAGCCTCAAGAACCTGTTCGATCGAGGACTGCTCTACCAAGGACACAAAATTGTGTGGTGGTGGGCTCAAGGGGGTACCGCACTGTCGGCCGGCGAAGTCGGCCAAGGATATCGCGAGGTCGCCGACCCCAGCGTCTATGTGCTCTTCCCCTTGATCGATCATCCCGGTCGTTCGTTGGTCGTTTGGACCACCACCCCCTGGACCTTGCCGAGCAACATGTATGCCGCGGTTCACCCAACCGATGTCGACTATTGCATCGTCCGTGATCTGGAAACGGATCAAGAGCTGGTGATGGCCAAGGCGTTGGTCGAAAGCATCGCCACCAAACTGAAACGCAAACTTGAGTTCGTCGATGACATTCCGGCCAGCGCCTTGATCGGATTGCGTTATGCCCCCCCCATGAACCATTTCCTTGTTGCCACTGGTGACCCCACGGGTGAATTGGTCGGAGGAGGCAGCGAGCACAAGTATTGGCGAATCGTGGCTGCCGATTTTGTCACCACTGAATCGGGTAGCGGCATCGTTCATCAAGCCCCAGCCTTTGGTGAAGTCGACCACGATGTCTTGGTGGAAGAGCGGCTTCGCTATCTTGAGGGAGATCGCCCCGAGTTACTCTGTGCGGTCGGCCCGGATGGAAAATTCACCCATGAATTCGCCGATTTCCAGGGGCATCACTTCCAAGGCGTTTGGGTCAAGGACGCCGACAAGCCTCTGATTCGTGCCCTCAAGGAAACGGGAAAGCTACTGCACCAAGAACAGTACCTGCACGAATATCCGTTCTGTTGGCGAGCGAAAGAAGATCCGTTGATCCAATACCCTCGCCGTAGCTGGTTCATCCGCACAACAAGATTCCGCGATCTGATGTTGCGGAACAATTCTCAAATCGGCTGGCTTCCCGAGCACATCCGCGACGGTCGCTTCGGTAACTTTCTTGAATCCAACGTCGATTGGGCGTTGTCTCGCGAACGCTATTGGGGAACACCACTTCCAATTTGGGTTTGCCAGGAAACGGGCAAGATGGAGGCGATTGGCAGCTACGACGAATTGCTTTCGAAACCGGGAATCGACGGAACACAAGTTTGGGAAGCGGCCAAGGCAGACAACCCGGAACTGGCCGATGACCTGCGAGTTCACAAGCCTTACATCGACGCGGTGACCTATGACTCACCCTTCGCTGCCGATGGCGCGGATGAGGCGGGTCACGGAGGTCATCGATTGTTGGTACGACAGCGGCGCCATGCCGTTTGCCCAATGGGGATGGCCTCACCAGAACGACGAACGCTTCCGAGATCAATTCCCAGCCGACTTCATCAGCGAGGCGCTCGACCAGACGCGAGGCTGGTTCTACAGCCAGCTAGCGATCAGCACGATGCTGTTTGGTGAGGGGTCGCTGATCCAAGAAGAAGGGTGCAAGGGGACGCAAGACGTCGCCGGTGATCCCTCCCAACGCTACCCTCATCCGTTCCGCAATTGCATCGTGCTCGGATTGATGCTCGGCGAAGACGGCAACAAGATGAGCAAGAGTGAGCGGAACTACCGCGAGCCCCGCGAGATCTTCGACAAGTACGGGGCCGACTGCGCTGCGCTGGTTCTTTTTTTCCGGCCAGGCACCTTGGACGGCAATCCGCTATCGCGAGCAGTCGATCAAGGAATCGATTCCAGAATTCTTGCTCAGGCTCTGGAATGTCGCTAGCTTTTTCACAATCTACGCCGAGATCGATGGGTTCGACCCCACCACGGCGAGCGGGGCCGACGAGCAGCTCAGCCCCGCCAGCCTGGCGACGGCGCCGGGATATCGGGACGCTTCGCAGCGCAGTGAGATCGACCGTTGGATTCTCTCCGAACTCAATCGCACGATCGAAACGGTCACGCAGCGAATGGACGCGTTGGACAATTTCAATGCCTGTCAGGCGCTGACCGCGCTCGTCGATGGTCTCAGCAATTGGTACGTCCGGCGCAGCAGAGACCGATTCTGGGCGAGCGCCGATGCAGCCGAGAACAAGCAGGACAAAGACGACGCCTACTGGACGTTGTATGAAACGCTGCTGCAGGTGACGAAACTGATCGCGCCCTTTGTCCCGTTCCTGGCCGAGACGCTGTGGCGTCATCTGTCGGAACCGTTTTCCGATCGCGTTCTCAAGAGCGTCCACCTGTGCGATTACCCGACGCCGATCAGCGAGCGAGTCAATGATGATCTATCAAAGTCCATGAAGCTATTGCGAGAGATTGCTTCGCTCGGCCGCGCGGCTCGCGCTGACGCGAAACTGAAGGTGCGCCTTCCCCTTCGCGCGTGGAAGTCGTGCTCAAAGACGATACGCAAATCGCCTGGCTGAAAACTCACGATGAACTCGTTCGTGAAGAATTGAATGTCAAGTCCGTCGAATACACAACCGATGCCGATCAGTACGTGCAGTACACCGTCGTTCCGAATTTCAAATTGCTCGGACCCAAGGTCGGCAAGCAGGTGCCTGCGGTCAAGAAAGCGCTGCAGGAGGCTGACGGCAATGCATTGCTACAGGCACTACAGTCCGATGGAAGCGTTACGATTGAACTGCCCGACGGTCCCCTTGCTCTGACCAGCGAGGAGATCGAGGTGCGGTTGCAGGCTCGTGAAGGCTGGGCGGCCGCCCAAGGACCAAGCTGTGTCGTCGTCCTCAACACAGAAGTCACCGAAGACTTGCGTCGCGAGGGAATCGCCAAAGACCTGATCCGGACGATTCAAAGTCAGCGGAAAGAAATTGCTTGCGAGTACACCGATCGAATCGAAGTCGGTATCGTGAGCCAAGATCCCGAGGTCGACAGCACGCTCGACGCTCATAGCGAGATGATCTGCACAGAAACGCTCGCCGACCGTTTGGTCCATGGCCCAATCGATCTCTCCGAACCTGTTGACACTGAATACGGCCAGGTCTTCGTCAAGAAGGTACAGTGCTGATGGGTGAGGCTCCCAAGCTCCCAATCGGCGTTTTCATCAGTGGGGGAGGGCGATCACTTGCCAACCTGATCCAGCATCGGGATCGTCGTGACCTTCCCATCGACATTCGAGTGGTGGTCAGCAGCAGCCCCAGCGTACGTGGCGTGGAGATCGCCCGTGATGCGGGCATCGAGACGCGGATTGTTCGCAAGAAGGACTTTCCCGATGCGCAGCAATATGCCGACGCCATGTTTTCCCCCTGCCGAGAAGCGGGCGTTGAACTGGTCGTGATGGCTGGGTTCCTGAAGCATGTACTGATTCCCCCGGATTTCGAGCATCGGGTCATCAACATTCATCCCTCGCTGTTGCCCAGCTTCGGAGGGCCGGGCATGTACGGACATCACGTCCATCAAGCGGTGATTGATCGTGGTGTGAAGATCAGCGGTTGCACAGTTCACTACGTCGACAACCATTACGACAACGGTCCGATCATTCTGCAGCGCGGCTGCGAAGTGAAAGATGGCGACACGGCCGATACCCTTGCCGCAAGGGTCTTTCAGGAAGAGTGCGAAGCGTTACCCGCGGCGATCCGAGTTCACCAAAGCCGTTCCTGATCCAACGTGCCCACGTCACCAACCAAACACGAGGACCGAATCCGCAAAACGGCGAGTTGCTCGACTTGCAGTGCACTGCCGTAGGCGAGTCTCTCCGAGACTCGTACCGAGACTCGTACCAAACGCATCAAAGCTACGAGTATCCGCCTTGGAAATGCGGACCTACGATGCGAACCTGCGATGCGAACCTGCGACAGGCAACGCATCTGCGTTCAATCAATCCGTAATGTGTTCATGATTTCGCAAGTGCGCTTCGCAGTAAGCAAGCTCTCCGTTGCACTTGGAACAATATCGAAAGTCCATATTGGGATCTGTGTTGCTGTTCACGCCACAGACCGCACAGGTGTGTCGGGGTACATCCCCAGGATTGAACTGACGTGAATTCCAAACAACTCGGCGGCGAAAATTCTTGATCCGGTCGAACAGCATCGGACCGAAAAAGATCAAGTAGTTGCCGATCGCAGCCAGCACCGTCAACCTTGTCACCATGGTTCCGCCGGCAAACGCCAACAGATACCCAAGTGCTTGCAGATACGCCAACCAACGAATCTGAACGGGCAGGACGAAGAACAGTCGTAGTTCAAACCTTGGATTGTAGGTTGCAAAGGCGAGAAAGACCGAGCCCTGAAGGAACGTTCCATAGACAGGTTGGTCGTGAGTCACCGCGGCAGCAGCCAAGGTCAGCAGGACGCCGATGTAGAAAAAGACGTTGTAGCGGAGATTGCCCCAGATCTGCTCCAGCGCCGTTCCCATCAAATGGAACAAGTACAACGCGAACAACAGCCAGATCGGGCTCGTGGTCGGCGGCACGATCATGAACGTGATCAGTCGCCACACCTCTCCCTCGAGAACACGATCCCAGATCAGACTGGCACGTTCCAAAAGACCTGGATTGGCAGCATTGGCAATGAACATCAGGACCTGGCCAATAATGATCGCGACCGTCAAATTCGGGATGGCGATCGGTCGAACCAAGCGATCAAGGCGTTCAAGAAACTTCATGAATCGTGATCAGAACAATTGCGAAAAGGGGATGGGAGGCTGCCAAGAGCGTACACCCATCGGCCCAATTGATCGATGCCGGAAGAGACGTCGGAATCAGTCACCACCGATCAGAACCAGTGGGGCGGGACCAATCGGGCTGCCTTGATTCGGTAGCTCGCCACGGACCTCTTGCCGCTACCCTCGCCGATCACGTTGGCTCACGTCGCCACCCTCGATAGGAAGTTGTGAAGTTGTGTTTTTTGCTACCGCACGAGGATTTTCGTAACCCGACGCGTCAGCGAGTCGATGTCAATCTCGATATTTCCTCGCTGACGCGTCGGGTTATCAAAGGTGCGCAACTTCAAAGACAGGAAGTTCGATCTTCCGCGCAGATTGCCCCCTTGTCGGGTCTGCAATTCGGGTGCCTGCCAACCGCATCCTTGACGTACAATTAGCGGTGCCCTGCAGGGAAGGTGCTCGCGAGAGATACAGAGATTCAATGCTTAAACGTGGTTTTCAATTTGCGCCTGGATACCGATTGCAGGAATTCCTGGGTCGTGGACAATTCGGTCAGGTCTGGCGCGCCACCGCGCCGGGTGGCGCCGCGGCAGCCGTCAAATTCATCGATCTCTCCGATGGTCAGGGTCAGAAGGAATATGACGCGATCCGACGGGTCAAACAAATCCGCCATGCCAATCTGATGCCGATCACCGCGATCTGGCTACTCGACGCCCAGGGGAGGGTCATCGAGGAAGCGCCGGACGAGGCGATCGAGACCATCGACTTGTCGGTCGCGGCAGGGCCAGGACACTCCGCCGTTTATCAGCCCGAGATCGAGCCGAGCTGGCTGGTGGTCGCGATGTTGCTTGGAGGCAAGAGCCTGCAGCACCGCCTACGAGAATGTGTCACCGAAGGCTTGCCCGGGATCCCAGCCAAAGAGTTGATCGCCTACATGGACGAGTCGGCCAAGGGCATCGATTTCTTGAACATGCCGCAGCACGACCTTGGCGAAGGGCCGATCGCAATCCAACACTCGGACATCAAGCCTGCCAACATCGTCTTGATTGGTTCCTCTGCGGTCGTCTGTGACTTCGGCTTGGCCCGAATCCTGACGCGGAACCAAGTGACCGCCACCAGTGCGGCTGGGACACCTGCCTACATGGCGCCGGAGGCCATTTCCGGCAAACCTGCTCGTACCAGCGATCAGTACTCGCTGGCCGTGACCTACTATCATCTCCGCACCGGATCACTTCCGGTCAATGATGGTTCACTCTGGGAGGTTCTCGACGCGCACCGACAGGGCAATCTCAAGCTGGGACTTGTCTCCGAGGCCGAACAGGCAGTGCTACGCAAGGCAACCGACTTGAAGTGGGAGAAACGCTTCGACAGCAACCTGGATTTCGTCGAAGCCCTGCGAGAAGCTTTGCGAGTCGAAGGCGAAACACGTCCGAGCTTCCTGCCGGTTTCTTCAAACGCATCTCCCGTCGTGTCCGATGGATCGACGCGTCAAGTCCAAGGAGATCCCACAGCGACCTACGATCTCGACAGCGCGGTACGATCCGACGATCTATCCATCGAAGCGACCGCCCCGTTCGTTCAGGCCGAGAAGTCGACTCAGAAGGAAGCGTTTCTCAATGCCACACATCCGGGGTTGGAAGAATCCTCTCCACCCGCAACGCCACGCTCCACATCGCCTGGCGTCGCCGATCACATCAAACGGCATCCGATGGCCGCAGTTGGAATCGCCGCGACGGCATTGGCATTGATCAGCGCTGCAGTGATTGCATCGCAAGGTGGCGGTGAAAACGGAGCAAGCGCCAAGGGTACCGGTTCAACAACGATTGCACCTCCTCCCGTTACCAGGACGGCGAGCGACCTATTAACCGAAGCGATTGCGTTGGTTGACAAGGACGGCGAGACGGCAAAGTCTCTTTTTCAACAGGCCTTGGTTGCTGATCCCAAGCTACCACTGAGCCCCATGGAGTTGTCTGGGCTACATGGTTCGGTCATGCAAATGGGTGTGACCTCCAATGGAAAATGGCTGGTGGCGATGGCGGATGGTCCCTCACCGTCCTTGCATGATCTCGCGAGCCCCAGCGCGCCACCCATTTTGCTGAAGGGTCATGAAACGCTGCTCAACTCATTCGCAATCGACGCGAAAGGAAACCGACTTCTGACCGGAGGATTTGACTCCGACGCACGGGTTTGGAATCTCGGCGCGAAGAAGATCGCGGCGAGCCCGCTGGTCTTGAGCGGACATGGCGGCGCGATTGAGGCGGTCGCCTGGAGCCCGAACCAATCCCTCGCAATCACGGCATCAGGCGACATGCAGCTCGGCTTGTGGGAGATCGGGTCGCCTACCAGCGAGATGCCTGCCGGTACTCTCAAGCGAGAGCGGCGCATCGAAACTGCCGAGGCCCTCGTGAGTCTTGCCTGTGACCCAAGCGGCACGTGGATCGCCGCGAGAACGCTTGGGAACAACCCGCTCGACCCCGAGCCGGATGTGTTGTGCTATCGCTTGGAGGATCTATGGAATGCGGAAGGCTCCCCCGCGCCGCTTCGAATGGGTGCCCCGACGGCCAAGCACATCGGTTTCCTCACACATCAGAGCGAACCCACACTGGTTGCAGGTGAAGTCGGCGGAACGGTCGCCATCTATTCGATCGCGGCCCGGAATAACTTGATCGATCGCCTGGAGCCGGATGTCTTCAGCAATCAGAATCATATTGATGCACTGCAGATCGTTCCCACCCAAGAACAGGATGTGATCGTTGCGGGCGCTCCGATGGATCGGTACTTTGGTGGAAGGTGGGCGCCACGAGCGAACACAAACGCCGCCGTTTTAGCGACAATGGGATCAGCTGCGTCGATGTCTCGTCCGATGGCCGATGGGTCGCCGCCGGAACCATGGACGGTTCGGCCTGGCTCTGGGATACCAGTGCCCCTTCCGATTCGGGCGCGCTGATGCTCAGCCCCAATACAACCTCCGTCGATTCGATTGCCTTTGCAGAGGACACGAACTGGTTGATTGTCGGATGTGATGACGGCAGAATTTTGATGTGGAACCTCGGACAGGTCAAACTGATGTCCATGGTCACGCCAACAGAAAGCAAGATCATCAACGGACCACAGCAAGATGCCCTCAATCCAAGCCTGACCATGCACTCAAGTCGGACGACGAAATAGCTCGTCGGTCATTCTGACTCACCTCCCCGCAACCTGGTCTGGCTCGAACGCCTTCCGTACTGCCTCAACATGATGCCACGCTCGACCTGTCGCCCTGCACCGATTTCGTATTCCTTGCTGCTTACCGCCGGGCTACTTGCTGCCGGACTTGCTGCCTTGGGGCTTCCTGCTGTCCCCTTGGCGGCTGCGGATCTCGAGCATGAATCGCCAGGTGCAGTGGAGCCTGCGACACGGCCCGAAATTTATGGACAAGGCGTTCGGGAAACGCCCTGGCTGTCACCGCAGCAGGAACTGCAAGGCTTTCATTTGCCCAGTGGATTCGAAGCCAGACTGTTCGCGTCGGAACCGCAGATTGCCAAGCCGCTGAATCTTGCCTTCGATCGGCGCGGCCGGATGTGGATCACCCAGAGCTACGAGTATCCCTATCCAGCCAAGGAGGGGACGACACCTCGCGATGCGGTGATGATTTTGGAAGACACCGACGGTGACGGCGCCGCCGATGAAGTCACCACGTTTGCTGATGAATTGAACATCCCGATCGGCGTGCTGCCCTATGGCGATGGTTGCATCTGTTTCAGCATTCCCAACCTGCTCTACCTTCGTGATACCAATGGCGATGGCAGGTGTGATCGCCGTGAAGTGCTCTACGGTCCCTTTGATACGACTCGCGACACGCATGGCATGATCAATGCGTTGCGAGATGGGGGAGATGGATGGATCTACGCCTGTCACGGCTTCAACAACCAGAGCCAAGTAGCCGGACGCGACGGTCATGTCGTCACGATGCACTCGGGCAACACCTTTCGGTTTCTTCCTGACGGCAGTCGGATCGAGCAAGTGACACATGGCCAAGTCAATCCGTTCGGCATGACCGAGGACGAATGGGGCTATCGTTACTCAGCCGATTGTCACAGCAAACCGATCACACAACTGATCTTCGGTGCCTGCTATCCCAGTTTTGGGCGTCCCCATGATGGTCTTGGGTTCCTGCCACCGATGGTTGATCATCTTCACGGAAGTACGGCCATCTGTGGAATTCTCTACTATCCCGACCACAGCCCCGTGATTCCCCTTCGCGGTCAGATGATCAGCGGCAATGTGATGACGTCGCGTCTGAATCGCAATCAGGTTGTCTACGAAGGGGCGACCGCCAAGGGGCTCGAACTATCCGACTTCATGACGAGCGATGATCCGTGGTTTCGCCCGGTCGATCTACGACTTGGTCCGGACGGGCATCTGTACGTCGCCGACTTTTACAACAAGATCATCGGTCACTACGAGGTCCCGCTCGAGCATCCCGATCGCGACCGAAGCAGCGGGCGAATCTGGCAGATCCGTTATCGCCAGCCAGATGGCCAGGAGGGCGGGACAATCGAGGATTTTGGAATCGCAAACCGGGAACGCGTTGACCAGGTCGACCTCTTCGATGGAAGCCTTCCCGATTCGTTGCGGATCCAATCCCTACACGACCGATTCACTTCCCAGTCGATCGGCACAGACTCGCTGGAACGCCTCACAGCGGACGCCTCGGACCACGTTCGTGTCGCCGCGATGCGTTTGGCCGACGAAGCAGTCCGTCGCCAAGCATCCGGCTACGAGACACTGATCGATGCGGCGCGTCGTGGAATCGATCATGAGAATCCGCATTTCGTTCAAGCATCGGCCCAACTCCTCGGCCGCCATGGCGAAAGTGAGGACGTTGGCATTCTTCTTCAGCAGCTTGCGACCATTGACCATTCGGATCCCGTGCTGAGACAAACGTTTCGAATCGCGATTCGAAACCTCCTTGCCGCAGCATCGAGCGATGCCGAGATCTGGTCTGCTCCGGCCAATTCCGAACTGGCATCGATCTTGTTGGGGCTACGGCGTCCTGAGATTTCCGACATCCTGCTGAGCTACCTGGCAAGTCATCCCTCGGCAACGAACCGTGACGAGTTGCTTTCCCATGCGGCCAAACATTCGGCTTCCGGTTCCATCGCGGATTGCGTCCGCGTCGCGCGAGTCATCACTGGTACCGACGCCTCGAAACAAATGCGAACTGATCAACGTCCTGATCGAATCACAGAACGCCGGACCCAATCGGGTTGCAGAACCGCTTCGAGCTTGGGCATTGGAGCTGGTCAACCGAAATCTCCAATCGCTCGACGACGTGGAACAGGTATTGGGCTGGGCAACGCTCGATGGAGCCGCCTGGCCGACCGAATCGCGAAACGTCCAATCGGGCGACACTGCGCTGCTGGTCAGCTCCTTTGGGCGTGGAGAAGCATATACCGGAATGCGACGCAGCGATCCCTTTCCCGCGTCTGAGGAGATTTCCTTTTGGTTGGCGGGGCACAATGGCTATCCGGATCAAGAGGATCATGGCAAGAACCGGGTCCGGCTGATCCGAGTCTCAAACGGCGAGATCCTGGAGGAGGCAACACCACCACGAAATGACACCGCTGAGCGAATCGTATGGAATACAAAAGCTTTGAACGGGGCCATGGTTCGGATTGAATGCATCGACGGTGATGGGGCCGGCGCCTACGCTTGGCTCGCCTTGGGTGGCTTTGAACCGGCTTGGTTGGATGTCACGACGCGTGGCGAGTCGCTCGCGGATGCGATTAGCTTGATCCGCCGACTTGGAATCCATGAACAAGAAGAGCCCCTTCGGCATCTGCTCCATGATGGAAAGCTTGCTCAGAGCCTTCGTCTGCAAGTCGCACAGGCGATCGCCGACCTTCGACAGCAGAAACCGGCGGAGCTCTTGCTGCAGTTCTGCGATCGTTTCGGTGCTCCAAGTGATCTGGTCGAAGCGTCAATCTCGGCTGCGGTCGGGGATGATCCCCAGGCTATTTCTGAACCGACGAAGTTACTCTGCCAACGGCTCTCGCTCCAACAGCAAACGGAATTTGCCACCGCATGGGCCAAGAGTGGTGCTGGCATCGACGGATTGCTCGACCTCACTGAGCGGGGCTGGCTCAGCCCAAGCGTGCTGGTCAGCGGCGATGTGGCCCAGGCGATTGAACCGCGACTTTCGCAAGATCAGCGAGCCTTGGTGAATTCCTTGACCGCGAACCTGAATCTCGACGCCAAACAATCGGAGCTCTTGCAACAACTCCAAGCGACAATCAAGCGAGAGGGTGCGGACCCGGCGCGGGGGCAAGTGCTCTACACCAAACATTGCCAAAACTGCCACCAGCTTCGCAGTCAGGGAGCAGTCGTGGGTCCTCAACTCGATGGTGCCGCGTCTCGAAGTATGGAGAGGCTTCTGGAGGACATTGTCACACCCGATCGAAACGTGGATCATGCATTTCGCACCACCAGTTTTTTGCTGGAAGACGGTCGAGTGGTCTCAGGGCTGATCACATCGGAATCCGACGCGGAGATCGTCGTGGTCGAACCAACGGGGAAGCCAATCACACTCGAGAAGAACGCCATTGAACAACGACGAGAGGCGGGTCGCTCACTGATGCCGAGCAACATGGGAGAGGTTCTATCCGCCGACGAACTCCGCGACCTGATCCGTTTCGTCCAAGGGACGTGACCAACGCAAATCGGAAGAGACTCAGACGAGCGCCGACTCAGACGAGCGCCAAGCTTTCTACTTTCGAGCGTCTTCGAGGACCTGGATCACTCTTTGCATATCGGGCGGGATCGGTGCCTCAAAGGTCATTGTGCGTCCGGTCTGCGGATTCACGAAGGTCAACGCACGAGCATGAAGTGCTTGGCGATTGAGCAAGGCTGGTTCCTTCTCTTGTCGCGATTGACCTCGCAACATTGATTCGCCGATCTCACTATGACCGGCATAGAGCCGATCACAGAGGACCGGGCAACCGATGTGGGCAAGATGGACGCGGATCTGATGCGTTCGGCCGGTCTTTGGACGCAATCGTACTTGTGTGAATCGACCATGCCGGCCGATCACTTCGAAGAAGGTCGACGCGGGTCGGCTGGTTTCATGACCGTCGCGAATCGCCATCTTGTCGCGTTGATAAGGATGCCGTCCGATCGGCGCCTCGATCACGTCACGGTCTCGATCGATAGGGCCGGCCGTGATCGCAAAGTACTCCTTCTCAACTTCGCGATCGTGAAACTGCTGCCCCAAGCGTATGTGCACCGCGTTGGTCTTGGCGATCACAATCACACCACTGGTGTCGCGATCCAAGCGATGGACAATGCCAGGACGCGTCGGCCCGCCAATGTCCGATAGAGATTGAAAGCGAAAGGCCAGAGCACTGGTCAGGGTCCCGCTCCAATGGCCTCGCGCTGGATGGACCACCATTCCCGCTGGCTTGTTGACCACGACCAGCCCATCATCTTCGTAAAGAACATCGAGTGCAATGTTCTCCGGAATCGTATCATCGGTGGCCAATGGAGGCACCCGAAAGCGAAGCTTCTGGCCCGCCTGCAGCTTGAAGCTCGGCCGCACGATTCGCCCGTTGACCTCGGCTCCATCTTCCTGAACCGCACTGCGGATCTGAGTGCGGCTATAGCCGTCACTGCTCTGAGTCAAGAAGAGATCGATGCGCAGCCCATCTGCGGACTCAGGCACCACGAATTCACGAAAGACCTCTTCGCCCTGCACGAGCTCCGAATCTTCCGAATCCAGGCCATCAACCTGCGCGTCGTCGACATGCAGGTCGTCCGGCTCGACACCACTCGGGTCGTTTGAGATAGGAGCAACCTTTCAAGAGCCGTGACTACTTTTCTTCGCCATCTTCGTCGGTATTGGTTTCCGACGCTGGCTGTTCCGAAGCTTCTGCCGGCGTTTCGCCAGCCGTGGTGTTCCCAGCCGTGCTATTCCCAGCGGCGGCATCACTAGCGGCGGCATCCCCGCTCGATTCCGGCAGCACGATTTCCGTTGCCTCTTCGGTAAGCGTCGCCTCTTCGCTCATCGGCGCGGCATCATCACCGGGAAGCTCAATGCCCCCCTCAAGATCGCGTGGAGCTCCCTCTGCATCGGTGCCGGGATTGAGTTCCGCCCCGAGGTTCAATGGCGGCAACTTGAACTCTGGCACATCGGGCAGGGAGTCGCGACCAGGAAGACTGGGCGGCAACGAAGGATCGGCGGGTGAAAAATCTTGATCGGCAAACCAGCTTACGAATGACTTGGTTTCCGGTTTGGAGAGATCATCGATCCGTTCCTGGGCCTTCTTCACCATCGCCTCCGATTCGTTGATCTCGATGACCTTTTTGTATTCTTCAATCGCCTGGTCCAGGTTGCCCAGCGCTTCGGCGGCACAGGCGATCCCGTACTGGCCTCGGGAACGCAACAGCTTGTCCTTGCTTCCAGAGATAGCGGCAGCCAACGCCTGCTGAGCATCGTTGAGCAGCTCCTCGGCGGTCTCGCGATCGCTGAACAGCCCTTGAATCCCCTGTGAGAGATAGAGCTGGCCCTGGTAGAGGCGAGCCACATCACCGGCAGCCGTATTGGGATAGATGTCGCTAACGGTCAAGTAGACTTCCGGGTCCTGACTCTGTCCTGCCTGAATCAACTGGAGAGTCGCTTCGCTCCGCAGACCGGTCTGTTCCGAGCGATAGAAACCGTAGGCGATCCCACCCACGATCAAGACACCGACTGCAATCGCAATCAGCTTGGAATAGGGCTCAATCGCCTTGTTGATCTTATTGAGGTAGACCGCCAAGTCGTTTTGCTGAAGTTCGTGGCGTCGTTCGCTATTCATGAGCAGAGAGAATGAGTGGGGCTCGAAGGAAAGCCGGAAGTATAGAAATACCTTAAGTTTAGCGTCAATAGCCAGCGTCGCCCGCCACCAGCCCAACCCACCTCAAAACCCCTCGCCCCCAACTGCCCTCTTGCCTCTTGCCTCTCGCCGACAGAGGGGCATCAAAATTTGGGGAAATTTGTTTTGCGCGGCCAATCTCTCCTCCGTGCTCACCGCAATTCTCTCGCTGACGCGTCGGGTTATGAAAAGAACGCAACTTCAAAGCCTGGGTGCTTGGTCGATGACAGGAAGAAGCTGGAGCTCCAACCCGGCCATCCGCGGTGATGGACAAATCATCACCGATCGTTCCCCCTTGAGCCACCTGTTGCCGTGCGACCTGGTGCCGAGACGATGCCAGCATTTCGTTCGATCTGTTCGGTTCTGGCGCGGCGTCGCACAGGGGACCACTTTGCAAACCTCGCACGGAGGGCGGGTGATGGGCGGTCGGAAGAATTTCAACCGCCTAGTCTTCGTTCCCTCGGGTCAGGTGCCCGCTGCGGTTGATCGCGATCAGCAGCCACATCATCACGGTCATGCTGCCGACAATTCCCAGCAGACCGAGCAGGCTGATGTCTTGCATCGCCATCACACTTCGTTGCTGGAAGATCAGCGGCGGCACCTTCATGGCCAACAACAGGGATGAACCGAGGAACACGGCACTGGCCATCAACCCGAGCACGAGGCGATTGACGGTGGGTCCGATGCGTTGGTGTTCCAGGACCATCCGCAGTTCACCACGGCGGGCCTGCTCGCAGCAAGGAGATCATTTCGTCTGGAGCAGCCTCGAGAAAGTTCTCGGCCTCGAGATAGATTCGTCGAGCCTGTCTAAGCCGACGTTGCGGACTGAGCCTTCGCACCATCGCACGACGCATGAAGCTGCGAACGATATCGAGCGAATCAAAGCTGGCACCAAGTTCTCGCAGCGTTCCTTCGAAGCGAGATCAACATCTTCAACAGCAAGGCGGATTGATTGGGCAAGCGTGATCGCGTGCCGGTGCAACATCTCGCTCAGATCATTCAGCGCCCCGGTCATGTCGAATTCGCCTAGCCTTTGTCGGCCGTAGGTTCCGATGAACTCGGCGACATCGATCGCCAGTGCGGAATCGTCCAGCGTCGGCGGGGCGTCGCCGATCCGCCGGATCAACCGCATCAGCCGATGTTGGTCGCCGGACGAAATCGCGACCAACATCTCCTCGATCGTCTCGCGCAAGGTTTCATCGATGCGGCCAATCATGCCGAAATCGAGAATGCCAAGCCTGCCGTCGCCCATCACGATCAAATTGCCGGGATGCGGATCGGCATGAAAAAGCGCCTCATCGAAAAGCATCGTCAAATAAACGTCGGCGAGCGTCTCGGATAGCTTCGCTTTGATCTGCGCGGTCTGCGTACTCGTCTGGGCACTCGTCTGGGCACTCGCTGGGCTCGAGCGTCGGGAGCTTCCCCGACTGGACGCGATGACTGGGGATTCGACATCTCCTGAGCGAATTGCGAATCAGCCGTCGCCCACTTCGTCTCTACCTTTTTCGGGGAATCGATTTCAGCTCAGAAACATCGGCAACGGTCTGTCCCATCGAGTTCGTCCATCACCAAGACTCGCTTGGTGCACAACGCATTGACGGGACTCGGGAATCACGACATCGCAATTCGTTCTCGCTGAAGACCTCGGCGAAGTGTTCGAGGTTCTGGCGTTCGCGACTGAAATCCAATTCACGAGTGATCATCGGTGCCAACTGTCGAACCATGTCCGCCGGGCCGCCAAACCGCCAAGGCGTCGACTCGCTCGGCGAGCTGAGCCAACCCGGCGAGCACCTCCATGTCTTGCCGCATCGTTTTTTCGATGTCAGCCCGCTGAACCTTGATCACGACCCGCGAACCGTCGTTCAGCACGGCGCGATGCACTTGGCCAATCGAAGCGGTCGCCAGCGGAATGGGATCGATGGAGCGAAAATGGCTTTCGTAGTCATGTCCCAGTTCACGGCGCAGCGTTGCTCGGACCTGCTCGATGTCATCGGGACGAACATTGGCCCGCAGCCGCTTTAGCTCTTCGCCCAGTTTTGGCCCCACCAGGTCGGGGCGTGCCGCCAAGACCTGGCCCAGCTTGATGAAAGTTGGGCCCAGATCGGTCAGCGCCATCCGCACTCGTTCCTCGCGGCTGTATTGCGAGAGGGGGACGCCTCCGCGATCCTTGAGTGCATCGCGAAAGGGGAGCCGAAACTGGGTCAACCAGTCGGCCAGCCCGTAGCGACGAAGCACCGCCAGGATCTCACGCCACCGCTTGATGATTGCGGTAAAGTTGTGGGATCGCGGTGATTTTCATGACGGCCGGGACGAGAAAAGGAAACGGCTCGAGACTGGGTCCATTGTGATTGGCACAGACATGATTCGTGCCGATGTGCACGATCTTTCCTGGGAGTTCTTTTAGCCCGTGTGGATTCAACCCCTACTTTGACGCTGCAGTTGATGGTCGTCGCGGTGATGATTGCCGCGGTGGTGGGGATTGTAGGGGCCTGGGGGGCATCGGTCCTCGAATCGGGCGGGCGTCTGGGCCGCTGGGCCAGCCGCTGCTTCTTGGCCGCGATGGTGCTGACCCTCGCGATACCGATGATTCTTGCATGCCGCCGCCTGGGAGGCAACCGCGGGCAAGTTTGGCTGGATCATCATGACGCAAACGGGCTGCTCGCAGCGATGCGACATCGCCTTATGGATTCTTCAGCGGTCTGGTGGCATGCGGCTGGATTCATGGGCTCGTTGGGGGCGCCATCGTCGCCCTGGCTTGCTGGTACGGGACGAGGCGAGTGGCGCCAGAGGTGATCGACCAGAGTCGTCTCGACCTTTCGCCGCTTGGGTCAATGGTGGCGAGTTCGTTTGCCGATCGCCATCGCGCTGGTGGATCACAGCCCTGGTCGCCACGGCGATGTTGGCGGCCACGGAATGACGGTGGTCGATCTGTATGGCTATCGCACCGTGGCCGACGAGTTCTATTTGATCTATGCGGCCGACCCATCCATCGCGTCGGTGCTGATGACCTGCGCGGTGCCGTTGGCGATGGTCTGCTCCCTTTTGGTTTGGTGGTCGGTCTCGCGGCGTCCGTTGACGCCGTCGAGAATACCGTCGAGTCGTGAATCGTGCGGGACGACCAGCCAACGCTTGTTTGGAGGACTGCTCGCCATCGTGGCAGCCGCTTCGGTAGCCTTGACGCATGGTTGTCGTCCCCATGGTGGGACTGTTGGTCAAGGTCGGGCATCAGGTTGTGGTCGAGGATGGTCTGGTGATCGCTAATTGGTCGGCGAGCGCCTGCTTCCAGCGGATTCTGGCAGCGCCGACGCCTGTTTGCGGACGAGTACGGCTGGACGCTCTTGCTGGCACTCACCACGGCTAGCATTGCACTGGTGATTGCCTGGCCACTGGCAAGCCTTGCCCGCTCCGTCCGCGACCGAAGGCTGGCTCGACATCGTCTACCATCGTGCTGATGGTCATTCCCGGGCCGGTCGTGGCGATGATGGTCGTCAGCATTTTCCAGTGGGAAGTGCCGGGATTTCGTGTGCTTTATCAACAGACGATCCTGCCTACGGTGATGGCACTGCTCGCTCGTGGAATCCCGGTCGCTTACTGGGTCATGCGAGCGGCCTATCGCGGAATCGACAGAGCTCCGTCCTGGACGCCGCGTCACTGGAGATGTCCTGGGTAAAACGAATGTGGGCGATCGATCGCCCGATTTTGAGTCGCAATCTGGCCACCGCCTTCTTGGCGACCGCCATGGTGGCTTCGGGGGATGTGCCGGCAACCCTGCCGGTGATTCCGCCAGGCGTCACCACGGTGGGAACGCGACTGTTTGGCCTGTTGCACAGCGGTGCCCGATATCAGGAGGCCGCCCTGGCCATCTGGTACGTTGCCGCGATTACCTTGATCTCGTTGTTTTTGCTCCGGAATCAAACCGTGCGGCGTATAATAAAATGACAGCTCTCGTCCGCCGTCCTCATCAACGACTGAATCGCGACATGCCAAGGCTGGTGATCACCTCAACGCTGGCAATGCTCCTTGCTGTGGTCGCACGGCCGGCGATCGGAGTGGAAACCATCACGTTCCGTGACGATGACAACACGAAGCGTGAGGTCGTCGGCGAAATCATGATCGAAGCTCATGACGGCGGCGTGATGCTGCAGGCGGACGACGGCCGAATCTGGATGATCCAGCCGGAGCAAGTCATCGAACGTCAATCTGACGACTTGGCGCTGCCAGCCGCTCGACAATGATCAGATCGAGGAGCGGCTGCTCGATGAATTCAAGAATGGATTTTCAGTCTTTCGTACCCAGCACTACGTCGTCGTCTACAACAGCAGCGAAGAGTATGCGAAACAGGTCGCCGCCCTGTTCGAACAGCTCTATCGCGGGTTCTTTGCCTTTTGGAAGAACCAGCGCTGGGAGCTGCCCGAGCCTCGGTTTCCATTGGTGGCGCTGGTGCTTCGTGACCATTCGGCTTTCCTCAAGCACGCTCGCGCCGAAATCGGCGAGACCGCCGACAGTGTGATCGGCTACTATCACCTGTCAAGCAATCGGATGACGACGTTCAATGTGCCCAACTGGGAACGGAACGTCGCCACGATCATTCACGAAGCCACGCACCAGCTCGCTTACAACTGCGGACTGCAGAAGCGGTTTGCCGACAACCCGATGTGGGTCAGCGAGGGTCTGGCCACTTTTTTTGAATCGCCCGATCTTCGCAATCCCGGACGCTGGCGGAGCATCGGACGTGTCAATCAAGTCAACCTGATGCGATGGCGACGCTATACGTGCGCAATCGTCCGGAAGAATCGCTGACCACTCTGCTGGCCGACGACACGCGGTATCGGAATCCCGCCTCGGCCTCGAACGCCTATGCCGAAGGCTGGGCCTTGACCTATTTCCTGATCAAGACGCGTCGTCCGAGTACGTCGACTATCTCAAGTCGCTGAGCGAAGGAAGGCCGCTGGCCGAACGAACTCAGCGGGAACGAATCGACATGTTCGAGAAAGCGATGGACGCGACCCTCGTCGAGATCGACAAAGACTTCGTCGATTACATGCGACGAGTCCGATAGCGGGGCGGCTTACCGTCGGCGACTCCCTCCGAGACTCGTGAATTTTTCGACGTGCAACCTTCTATCTACCGTCGGCGAGTCTCTCCGAGACTCGTAATCAACGCCACAAAGCTGCGGATGTCCGCCTTGGAAATGCGGACCTACCCTAGGGCAAACCCAAGCTACATCTTACTGGTCGGCGTAGACGCGCGTGCTCTCTTCTTTGGTCACCGGCACGGTGCTGTGGTCGCTGACGACGATCGCGCGAACGATGTGAGTTCCCGGCGCGACGCCTCGGACACGCAAGCTGTACTTCATCTCCTCCGACCGGGGCCAATTGTGCTTTGGGCTGAAAGGCGACCAATCCTCGACCGTCGTGTGCCAGCCTGGCCATCGGCGCTGACCAATTCCAATCCCTGAGGCAATTGCAACTTGCACCTGAACGTTGGTGTCAGGTTTGGAACCGCTGTTGGTGACGACGACTTCGT
This sequence comes from Pirellulaceae bacterium, assembly GCA_963767665.1. Taxonomy (GTDB): domain Bacteria; phylum Planctomycetota; class Planctomycetia; order Pirellulales; family Pirellulaceae; genus Rubripirellula. The sequence goes on along the minus strand of CAVYFC010000019.1, from coordinate 83,019 downwards.
AATCCGTGGTCTCGCTCCGACTTCGATCGGACCGCCCGCATTGCTGATCGCAAAGCTGAGTTCGGCAAAGCCCTCGACGGTCATCGTGCGCTCGCTTCTGGCCGGTGATTCCGAGATCGGCTCGAGCCTCGATCTTGATCGCCTGCTCACCCGCTTCGACGGGCAGCAGCGTCAAGGGGACCGTTCCGCTTGCCGCCGGCCGGCAATTGGGCGAGCGACCAGAAGACGGCGTGGCGTGACGGATCGTACTGGCCTTCGTAGTCGGTGCTGACGAAGGTGAAGCCTCGATCGAGTTGAACAGCGATTTCAACGTTGGTCGCGTCGGCGGTGCCATTGTTGGCAACGTTCAACTGATAGGTGGCTTGGCGTTCCAGGAATCGCTTGGAGGGACCGCTCAGCTCGATTTGCAGGTCGGGGGCGACCACTTGAACGGAGACGGTGTGCTCGGCGGTCAAACCATCATCCCCGGCCAGGCGAATCGTGTTCTGAATGACTCCTGGCGCAACGGCACGCAATCGCAAGACCTGTCGACGTACTTCACCGGGCGCCAAGGTACCCAGGGAGTTGTCGAGCTGGCGTCCCTTGGGATGTTCCAAGCCCTCCGGCACATCCTCTTGCAGAATCACGCCGGTCGCCGCTCCGCTACCCGGATTGGAAACCTCCAATTCGATTTCAAGTTGCTGTCCGATCAACACGCCCTGCTCCGGGAATGCGTTGAACGATCTTCAATTCCGGACGCGTGCTGATCGTTCGTACCGACGCAGCCGCTTCGAAGCTGACGCGGGCGACGCTACCGAGTTCGCCTTCTTGTTCGGGAATCAATTGCATGGTGATCGTGCGCTCGTCACCCGCTGGCATCGCCCCGAGTTCCCACATCAACATGTTCTCCTGCTGAATGGGGCTGGGCGAAGCATCGACCAGTCGCATACCAGCCGGAACCCGATCATGGACTTCGACGTTCAAGGCTTCGACCGAACCGACGTTCTGCACATGCACGACAAAGGAGGCTGGCTTGCCAACCTTCACCTCGGCGGGTGCCCGCTTTTGAATGATGATGCTTGGGGTTTGGGCCCCTTCCAGCCGCCGCTCGCCCGGAGAATCCAAAGTAATCGATGGGTCAATCGCCACGGCTGCGGCTGGTTGTGCCATCGCCGCCGGCTGGTAGTCGCCTCGTACTGCATCGATCGAGGGACGCGAGTCGTTGGGTAGGCTGGCCATGCGATCGGGTGTGCTCGCCGGATCGGTCCATGAGCCTGCGGTGGGCTGAGGTGCGCCGAGTCCAGCTGTGGAACCAGCTCCTGCTGCGAATCCAGCCGGTCCTTGATCAAACTGTTGGGCCGAGGCGGCAAAGCCAGGTGCACTCTGGGCAAGCCCAGGTTGTGTTGCTGGGAAAGCTCCCATTTGCGGGCTGCCCTCAGCGAAGGTCGAGGGAGCTGCTTCGGCGTAAGCCGCTTCCGCCTGGAAGGCAGGATCTGCACCCGGTTGACCGTCGAAACCAAATTCCGCTTCGTCCGCCATTCCCGCTTCGGCAGCGGGTTGATCTCGAAGTGCATTGACTCCATTGGGCGTCCCGCGCAAGAGATTCGCAGGAGCTGACGAGGATCCGGATGCGGCAACGCCGGCTGCTGCCCCGAGAGCCGCCGCACTTCCGACGATCGCGGGACCCCCATGGAAGGACGGATCGGCGTTGAAAGATGGCTGATCGCTCGCAGCCTGAAGGTTTGGTGCGTCGGTCTTGATTTGTTCGGAGGGATAGAACTCCATCGCCTGCATCTCCGCCAAGCTCGGGCCTGAATCAGCTTCGTTGCTGATCGGTGCCCCCTGTTCGGACGGCGAGTCCAACGCATGATCGGCTCGGACCGGGAAAGGTCATCGACATCGCGGGCCCAACGTCGGCCGCGTCAACCGTCGCCGAACTCGGTTCGGGCATCATCCAGTCCGTGTCGGGTGCCGCCCCGGCGACGCTCAGCTCATCGCCCGCCTGGTCATGCTCAACGCCCAACGAACCGGGCAGAGCGTTATTGAAACTCGGCATTTGGGGTGATTCGTCCCCCGCGATGGGCTCTGTGTGTTGGACCAATTGGACCGAACCGGCTGGCTGATAGTTGGTGTCGCCAAGTTCTTGCGCAGAGGGCTCGTCATCGAACTTGGCCGCCGGCTGATCGAGCCAGGAATCGCCACCCGCGTCAGCGATCGGCGAGGCCGGACCGGCAATGGAGGGAGACTCCGCACTCCACGAATCGGAGTCGTCCTGTCGGTCTTTCTGTGCAATTGCAGCCGCGTAGGCTCCGAACAAGATGGTCACGGCACCTGCGCCGAGTCGAACGCCAAACGATTTCATGGGTCGCATTCCTTCGCGAAAAATACGGCCAAATCCGGTGGCTGAGTGTTTCGTTAGCAAATCCTCCAGCTCACTGTGAAGAGCAAACCGAACGTGGCGAGAACCTGGGAGGGATTGGCAGAATGCTGAAGGGAAGAATGATCCACTGACCGACTGCTAGCAATCTCAAGCCAACGAACCCACGCTCCCACAGCGACCCAACCATCAACCATCAACCATCATTCTGACACGGATGAACCCGATGTCGCCTTGGCCAGCAGTTCGTCCAGTCGCGAACGTAGTTGGTCCATTTGATCCGAACTCAGGCCCTGCCCGATCAAACTGGCCAGATGGAGGGCGAGGATCCCAATGATGCCAATCGGAATGAACGTCAGAGCCCAGGGAGTGTGACCTAGGAACCACTGCACGTAGCCCCAGATGCTTGCGGCAAAGATCAGGCAAGCGGTGACCAGATAGATCGCCATGAACATGGTCCAGACCTCGGGTCTGGGCGAGAACCGACAGAATAGCTGAGAGCCGGAATCGGCCTCGCTCGCTTGGACGTTCAAGTGGGGCGACCAGAAGCGGCGCTGATTGGCCGCGACCTTCAGGTCCAAGCAGGCTCCCGCGGAACCCACCAACTCCTTGAACCCCAGCTCCTTGATCGCTTTGCGGACCCGTAACATCAGTTCATCGGTGGGCAAAGGAATGTCCACCGTGAAGGCAGGCTGAACCGTGAAGAATTTCATCAAATGACCCTTCCGCCAAAAAGGTGACGACGAGTGGCTCATCCAGCCATGGTTGGTGGGTGAGCCGAATGCGGCACGACGTCGCTTTCAGGTTCAACGTAGGCCGCATTCATTTCAAAAAACGCTCTAGCTGGACTGCGCCAAGTTTTGAATGGGTTAGCATTCCTAAGTCTTGACGCTGAAGTAAGGACAGGACAATTTCCATGGTAACCCGAAGCGTGAGTATTGAAGTCGCGCTCTTGGCTGCCGCACAAGGATTTTCATAACCCGACGCGTAAGCGAGTCGATGTAGATATTTCCTCGCTTACGCGTCGGGTTATGAAAGGAGCGCAACTTCAAAGCTCACGCATCGGGTTACTCTTTGCTTCCAGAGTGGTAACGCTGTCCAGTTAGTGATCCACAGAAATCGCCTCCGCATAGGCAAGCTCTCCGGTTCGACCATCGAAGTACTGAAAAATCACCTGGGGATGTGGGTAGGCAACCAGTCGCTTTCCACCCAGTTTCTCTGGCATGTTGAAGACATTATTGACCTGAACGACGCAGAAGTGGGGATACAGTCGTTCCAGTCGTGGCAGATCGGGCAGGATGTAACTGCTCCACCGAATGTCGCACTCGCGTGGTCCGAACGTCCATTTTCCAGTGGCCGGGCGATCGCTTTCGTCGTCTCTGGGTACATGGTTGACGCTGTTGTGAGGTCCGCAGCAGAACTCCCAAACGTTGTCGGTCACCTTGATGGCGAAACTGTTATGGAGGTCGCCTGTCATCACGAAGACCTTCTTGCCAAGCTTGTCCCAATGCTCAATCAGCATTTCACGTTCATCGAAGAAGCCAGTCCAGGCCTCTTCTTTGTTGGCGGCATCGGCTTCAAAGCCACCTGCACCACTGTGGGGATCATGAAGGGAACGGTTGAGATCGACGAAGAAGAAATCTGCATCGCTTTCGGACATCGAACGCAGCAACCAGTCTCGCTGGGGCTTTCCGAGCATCGAAACCCCCGGTTTGTCGCGCTGCGAAACGTCGTGCATGTCACGATCGCCTCGCGTATCGATCAGATAGTACTCGCAGTTCGCGACACGAAACTTGCCATAACTTCGACGGCCAATCGAATAGCTCAAGCTGTTGTCATCGACTTTGGCAGTCATGTGCAAGCGAAGAGTGTGACGGTCGACGACCTCCACAATGTCGTAGACGTAAGAATTCTTGTTGCCCTCATCGTTGTCGAACTGCATGTCGTTGACGCCCGCTTCTGCGGTGCCCCAATGCACATGAAGATTGAGCATTTCATCAAGCGGCAGGATCGGTGAAGTCCGCATCCTGATCGACCAGCAAGTCACTGCCGGCCTTCATCGCCCCTTTGCCAAAGTGAATCGGATGGTCGTGTTCCATCGGATTGGCCCAGCCCAGGTAGTCATGCCAGGCATAGGTTCCGATATCACGAAAAACGGTCCGTCGATGTCGCTTTCCCGCTTCCGAAGATCCCCAGATGTCGTTGATCAATTCATGATCATCGAACGTGAAGTAACTCGGGACGTTGCGGTGCCATTTCGCAAGTTCAACGCCGCGATCAAGATAGAGCTTGTAGTTTTCCCAGACACCAACCACCGTCGGCATGACTTGGACGGGCAATGGATTCTTTTCAAGCCCTTGAACCAATCGCCACGCTTCGGCGGGATAATCCCGCAATTCTTCGTAAAGCCAATCCCCATTCATGATGTGGAAGTTGACTTTCTCAGCCCAATCGCGATTGAGATATTCGTACGTGGTGGCTCGATGACCGCCTCCGTGCAGCGGATTCTGGTTCGCGCAGGAACCGATCTCGAATCGAAAGTTGAACAGCCCCTTGGGGTTGTACTGGGCGTTGAAGGACTCCTCCTTGCTGGGCAGTGTTCGAAAAGAACCCGGCAATCCATGGGGGCGACCATTGACGAAAATCTGATAGTGATATCGCGTATCGGGGTCCAGGTCCGTGAGCACGACCACACCCGTGTTGTCGTGTTCGATCGACGTTTGGCTTGGCCCGACTCGACTCGCTCAGCTGACCGGGTTCCATTCCATAGTGAACTTCGAATTTCCCTTCATCGGACGTCCGTCCCCAAACACGCACAGAATCACTGGTCACCATTCCCAGCATCGGTCCATGAGTCAATCGAATCGGATCGCGCGCAATTTGAGCCGGCAGGCGACTCGCCTGCGACGCCGCAACGAGCAGCGTCAGTGCGAGTGGAAAGACAGAAAATCGCGAACGCATGGCGGCAGCTCAGCTCGGGTAGGAATGTCATCTTGGACCGGCTTCGAAGTTTAATGGGTTCTCAGGGCAATCACCAGCAACGAGTCATTCTTCGGAACAAGAAGTCCTGCTTGCTGTGGAGGCCACTGAACGGAGCTTGCGTCCTGGCGTTTTTTACGAGGGGACTGGATCGATCGCTCGTTGATTGAAATTTGGTTTCACTCACCGAAGCACAAAGGAGTAGAATGGGGTGAGCGATATCGCGCACCCGTTTGAGCGAATGCGAGGCGGCCAACTCTCGTCACTTGTTCCATCGCAAGCGGTTTCTCCAGGGATCCTCGTCATGTCGATCGATGATGCCAAAACGAAAGAGAAGGCCCGGGCTGCCGATCGGGCCAACAAGGGCCCCAAGCCCAAGAGAAAACGGTACCGGAGCCTTCGTCACCGGATGATCGTCCGATCGATTCAATTTGTACTGATTGCCTACGCGACCGTGTTGTTGGTTCTGATCGGGTTGGAAACGCGACTCGTGTATCCCGGCGCCTACATGGAGATGACGACGCCCGCCGCGTGAATTGAAGGCGTCGATCGTTCCGAGCTCGCCGGTTGAGGTGGCTGCTGCGAACCACAACACGGACCCTCGCATCGAGACGGTGGAATATGAGTCCACCGATGGCGTGATGCTTCGCGGAAGGCTGTTGGAACGGGGTGCTGACAAGGAGATCGTCTTGTATTTCCATGGGAACGGCATCCAAGCCGCCGCAATGGATGACTGGATCCTTGAGCTATCAGAACTGCTGGACGCCAACGTCATGGCCGCGGAATACCGAGGCTTCGAGGATGACGCGACCCCAACCGAGCGAGGCGTACTGGCCGACAGCGTTGCCGCCCGCACCTATTTATGTGATCGCTATCAGGTTTCACCCAATGCGATCATTCTTTATGGCGAGTCACTCGGGGGTGGCATTGCCGTGGCGGTGGCGTCCAACGGCGGGGCGAAGGCATTGATCCTGGATCGAACCTTCGATCGGATGATCGATGTCGCTGCGGGAATGTACCCGTACCTACCGGTGCGTTGGGTGATGCGAAATCGTTACGACTCGATCGCCAAACTGACCGTCTACCGCGGTCCACTGATTTGCATCCATGGGACGGATGATGAGTTGATCCCCATTGAACATGGGCGAAGGCTCTACGACTCGGCCAGGTGCGAGCAGAAACACTGGATCGAGGTTGCCGGTTTGGGCCACATGGATCCATTGCCTGCGCAAACGCTGCGTGAGCTGGCCGAAACGCTGGAACGCTTCACTGCGACGGATCACTGAGGATCTCACGCACCTTTTCGATCAACGGCGCCGCGTCGTCGTGACGATAGGGGACGTCGGCAGTTTCCTTCTTGGCGAGCGTCTTGACCTGACATCGCGATTGAGACCACTCGTTGCCGCCTGCGATGATGGCCAATGTGAAGCCGCGTTGATCGGCATACTTCAGCTGGGCTCCCAGCTTCTTTGGATCGGGGTAAACTTCGGTGGCAATCCCGGCCGAGCGAAGGGTGGCAGCCAACCGAAGGTAATCGTCTCGATACGCTTCCTCAAAAAAGGCAACCAGCACTGGGGCGGGTGTGGACGCGGTCGGCAACAGTTCCAACTGCTCCATCGCCGCCAACAATCGATCCAGTCCCAAGGAAGCGCCGATGCCTGGCAGATGCTGCTTGGTGTACAGCTCAGCGAGATTGTCATAGCGTCCGCCACTGCAGACGCTGCCGATCTCGGGCAGATCATCGAGCGTCGTTTCGAAGATGACGCCCGTGTAGTAGTCCAGACCGCGTGCAATGGCGACATCGATTTTGATTCGAGACGCGGGCACCCCCGAGGCGATGGCTCCTTGGTAGATCTGCCGCAGACGCTCGATCCCGACTGCCGCTTTGGCGTTTCCACCGGTGATCTCCGGTAGATTTGCGAAGACGGCCTCCGCTTCGCCGTCACACTCGGCCAGACGCAGCACCGCATCGGCCTGTGCTGCGTTCGATTTCGGCTGCCCGGCACATCTCCTCGGCGGTCTTTTCGCGGCCAATCTTCGCGAGCTTGTCGAGACTTCGCAGCACGGGGACCGTTCGATCATCGAGCCCCAGTTGTTCGAGCAGGCCACTCAGGATGACGCGATTGTTGACGCTGATCGTGAACCGCTCGAAACCGATCGCTCTCGAGCAGCCGATTGATGACCGCCACCGCCTCGATATCGGCCAGTACCGACTCGGTCCCGATGGTGTCAAAATCGCACTGCACGAATTCGCGATACCGCCCCGCCTGAGGATTTTCTCCTCGCCACACCGGCGCGATGTGATAACGCTTGAAGGGAGTCCCCAAGCTTGGCGACATGCTGAGCGGCAAAACGAGCCAGCGGCACGGTCAAGTCGAAACGCATGCCGACGTCGCGTCCACCGTTGTCCTGAAACCGATAGATCTGGCGATCGGTCTCATCGCTCCCCTTGCCAGTCAATATCTCGAGGTACTCCAGGACCGGTGTATCAATGGGAGCGAAACCATAGCTGCGAAAGACCTCGCGAGCCGTCTGCATCATCTGCTCGCGAGGAATCATCATCGCGGGCAGGTAGTCGCGAAAGCCCTTGAGCGTACGTGGTTGGATCAGGGACATGGTTGTGAACGTTTGGAAAGGAAGCAAGAGGGGCGAGACATGCAGCGTGGGTGCGCTGGGATCAGACGATCGGCAGTCCAGTTGGCTTGCGACTTCTCAGTGCATGCCGCTCGTGACGATCAGGCTCAGGAAACTGCGGCCCGAACAGGGCATCGGCGTATTCATCGATTTGCTCAGGCGACTCGAAATACTTTTCGTAGCACCAATCGTCCTCGAATTCGCATTCGTCGGTTGTGTAGTCGCGGCAGATCTGCGGTCGTGTCTCATAGATGCCACAGCGATGGTCATCTCGTAGGTGCTTGCAGGTGGTGTGGACAAGCAAGTACCAGTCCTCCCCCTCGACGAACACGGTTGCCCGATCGTGCAGCAAGTACCAGCGAATGAAGTCGAAATCACGGCGGTTGACCGGTTCGTCGATCGCCAGAGCAAAGTAGTGACAGCACTTGGCGGTGCAATGTTCGCACAGGTTGGTGCCGTCGGGAAAGTCGCTGCGTCGTCGTTTGGTGGGAGGAGCTATCGCAGACACGAGCAATCACTTGAGCTGGGGTTGGAAAAGTGGGCAGGGCAGGGGCTGGGCAGCGAGGATGGGTCAATCGGCAGGGCCGCAAACCGCCCCTTGGACTCTATCAAAACGTTAGACACTATCAAAACGGCTGCTTCAGTAAAATCCGCCACGAAGATCGGCTCCCAGCCTGGGGTCGGCAAAACGGGAACACCAGGGAACAATGCCTGTCCCTGTTTGTCCTCGCCTGCTCCCTGTTCGTCCTCACATATGTCCTCACAGTTTGTCCTCACAGATTGCCTCCCTGGGATTGTCCTCGGACCTAGGGATTGTCCTCCCTGGGATTGCCATCCATTGAGGTGGGGCGTGGCGGGGCGGAATTGGCGGGCTGCTGGATCCCCAGTGGTCATCGAGAGCATCTTCGGAGCAACGTTGTGGAAGTCGTTATCACCGCCCTGGGTCCCGACAATGTCGGCCTTGCCGACCCAATCATTCACCATGTGACCGGACGTGGCGCGCGGATCGCGGAAATTCAGATGTATGACCATGACGATGAACAAATCTTTGCCATGCTCTGTCGCATCGACATTGAAGCCACGCAGTTCGAGCCACTCGTCGATGCCATGCGTCAGATCGGCGAGCATACTCGCTTGGCGATCCGGGTCTGGAGCAGCGAACGACACGCCGATCATCCGCGACTCGCAGTCTGCTGCACCTTCGTCGAACACACCCCAAGGGCGGTGCTCGAGGCTGTTCGCGACAAGCTGATCCGAGCCGAAGCAGCCGTCTTGATCTCCAATCGCAAGAAGCTGGCACCGTTGGCAGCGGAGTTCGGAGTTCCCTTTCGCATGATTGGCGACACGGGGGCAGCGGCCCGCGACGACGAGATGATCGAAGTCCTTGATGAGTTCGATGTCGATTACGTGGTCCTGGCTCGCTACATGCGGATCCTTCCTGCGAAGACCTGTTGGCAATTTGCCGGCGGCCGGATCATCAACCTGCACCATGGATTGCTTCCTGGCTTCCCAGGGTTTCGTCCTTATCATGATGCCTTCAATGCGCGGATGTTGACCTTCGGCGCAACCTGCCATTTCATCATTCCCGAACTGGACGCAGGCAACCAAACGATCAATCAGCGGACGTTCTCGGTCGACCCGGGGACATCACTGGAAACGGTGATTGCTGAGGGCGAACGAGAAAACGAGCCCGCCTGTCTGGTCGAAGGGGTCCGTCGCGTCGTGGATCGCGAGGTCTATTTACACTTCCACCGTGTTGTGGCCCGGCGAAAACCCGCTTCGCACTGAACGCTACTTCGACAGATACTCGGCGGTCGCTTTTTCGTCGACGCGAATGTAGTGGTCGATCATCCGGACCGTAAAACTTCCCCCCGATACGCGAAGGTCATGTTCTCGTTGTCACCCATCGGCATGTGGCAATCGACGCAGTTGTCGGCCACCGAAGGACCAAGCTTCTTCGGACATCCCGCAATGGCTCGGTTCGTGACAACTCAGGCAACTGGCAGTGAAAGGCTCCCGTTTTCCCCGCTGATTTTCGTGCGGATTGTGACAGGAAGTGCAGGTCATTTCCGATTCCGTGAAGCACTTGCTCATCGACAACCGTGTCAACTGGTTGCTGGTGTGAATCCCGCCAACGCCCTTGCGCTTCAGCGGATTTCTGCTGACGCGGTGAAATTGAGCCAGCTCGTCACCTGGGCGAAACTCAAACGGCACGCCGATCAAACTGAATGCGCCGGAGTGGCACTGTCCACAAATATCAAGCTGTCGCTCGCGCGGAAGATCCGATGGCTGCACGATGTGGCTGGGCGTCTTTATCGTCGGGGTTGGCGAGATGGTACTCGACATGCGCTTGCCCAGGACCATGACAACGTTCACAAGAAATCCCCCAGACCGCCGAGTCTCGGGCTTGTACAGGTTGGGAGGCCGCGTCTGTTCGATGTACGTGACGTGACACTCCAAGCACTCCGTGCGGATGCGACGTGAATAGTCGACGGTGCGGTCGGTGTAGCCGGGACTGGGAATCCACTCGTCCAACTGCCGTCAGGTAGGAAACGAAAGCCTGGTACAATTCGTTCTTCGTGCCAATAAAGAAACGTCTGGCCCGTCTTTGCCGAACCGGTGAAGACATTGAAGGGAAAGTTGAGTTTGTAATCGGCAAAGTTCACCTGTTGGATATACCGGTCTGCTCCTTGTGACATCTTGAAGGAAAGCAGCGGATCCGACGTCTTCATCGTGCTCTGCGGGTCCCGAAAAATGCCCGTGCATTGCGGCGGTCCCCACCACCCCGCTCGTATTGTGATGGGCCGTATGAACGAAACCGTCATGCTTTTCCTGATGGCACTCGCGACAGGCGTCGGCCCCCAAGAACCCGGGATTGGGCCGCTCCCCGGTGACCGGTAAGCCTGGTATCGTCAGCTAATTGCACCGCTGACGGGAGGCACGAAAGGCAACTCGACGTAAGGACGATGTTTCTCGCGCAGTGACGAAACCAGGAGGCCCGTTCGAGATCACGCTCGGCCGTCAACCGCCGAGTCAACTGCAACGAGTCGGGAATGATCTCGACTCACGGCGACTACGCTCCTCCTTCGGTCGCCGCCGTGACCTGCTGCTCCTGTTGGGCAAGCCGCCTGGCGATTTCCTCGTCGTCCGCTGGCGGCCGGCTTTGCAGCGAGTAATGACTAACACGCCCACGAGCAGCAGCGCACCGCCGGCGATAATCAGATTCTTCATTGGCATGCCGTTCTGATCACCCACTGCTTCGAACCTTCACCACAAACGCGATCGACGGGACCGCCACTCAACGCGTCGGTCGTTCTTGTCCGAGACCGGCATTATTCAAAGCCGGATCACAACCGAGGTGCCATTGTAGGTCACTTCGAATCCCCATCAAACCACGAAGCGGTCGCACCAAGCCCCAACCAATCCTCCGGCCAGCATGCGATCCACACCCTCCGCCTCCAGCGATCCCAGCTCCCAAGACACCCGCATTTCCTCCCCAAATCCGATCCTCCCCCACTCCAATTCTCCCCCGAATCCAATCCTCCCCCAAATCCAATCTTCTCTGCGCCGCCGCGTCTCCCGCGTCGCTGCGATCCACTTCCTCTCCCCCACCCCCCATCCACTTCCCACCCCCTCACCCGGCAGCTGCAACGATTGCTCTTGACCGGCTCGATGCCGATCCTCAGAATCCTCGGTCGCTCGTGGCAAAAGCCCGGCGACAGATTCTCGAAGGAAACGGCCGGCTGAGATTTGCCGCGGTGCAATGGACTGCGATCAATCGAAATTTACCCGAATTCCGGCGGATGCCGGAGCTCCGCGATCGTGCGGCGGGTGGACCGATTGGAAAAGTTTCGTCAGCTTGAATGGACGGAACAATCACGGAGGAACCGTGCGGGCCTTGGCTCGCGCGCCCTGGAACTGACTCCGAGGCGTTATGCTCTGTGATTGTTTCGAACCGATCAGCTTGACACGTTCAACGGAGTTGGCGTTTGTCCCTTCCATCGGACTTCGACCTGAAAGAGCGGGTGCGTGCCGCCGTCGACATCGTCGATGTCATCGGTGCCACGACCGGAGCTTCGCCCCCAGGGCCGCCACTTCGTGGCGCGTTGTCCTTGGCACGACGATCGCCGTCCATCGATGACCGTCAACCAGGAGCGTCAAACTTGGAAATGCTGGCCATGTGATATCGGCGGCGATATTTTTTCATTTGTGATGCAGCGCGACGGCGTCGATTTTCCGACGGCCGTCCGCACGCTTGCTGAGTTGGCCGGCATCCCGGTCGAAGAGTATCGCCGAGGCAAAAAGACCCAACCGGGCTCGCCCGAAGACAAAGCGACCTTGCTGGCGGCGATGCAGTTGGTCAGCGACGCTTACTTCGAGGAGCTTGAGCGGGGCACCAGCGACGACGCGAAGCTGGCCCGCGACTACCTGGCCGAGCGTGGCATCAGCGACGAGAGTCGACGTTCGTTACCAGATCGGCTTTGCACCCGATTCATGGAGCTTCGCCGTCGACCTGCTGCAGAAGCATCACTTCAGCGGCGAGGTTGCGCATGCGGCCGGCGTCGCCTCGGCCAAGCGATCGGGAGAGCGGCTACGTTGACATGTTCCGCGGACGCTTGATGTTTCCGATCCACGATCTGCAGCGCCGCCCGATCGCCCTGGGGGGACGGCTTGATTCCGGCGATCGCCGAGCGTCAGGGGGATCGGCCGGGCGGCAAGTACATCAACGGACGCGAGACATTGCTGTTTCGCAAGTCGCACCAGCTCTACGGATTGGAATCTGCTCGCGAGGCGATCCGACGCGAGCGGCGAAGCCTTGGTGATGGAGGGCTACACCGATGTGGTGCTCTGCGCGGCAAGCCGGCATCGAGCCGGTCGTTGCCGTACTGGGAACCGCGTTGGGCGAGCAGCACGTCCAAATCCTCAAGCGACTTGCCGAGCGAGTTGTGCTTGTCCTCGACGGCGACGAGGCGGGCCAGAACCGCGCCGACGAAGTGCTGGAACTCTTTGTCCGGGCCGACGTCGACCTGCGGGTCCTGACCCTGCCCAAGGCCAGGATCCGGCCGACTTTGTGGCCGAGCAGGGACGCGAAGCGTTCGAGCAACTCGTCCAGCAGGCCCCCGACGCACTCGACCACAAACTGGCGCAGATTGACCGAGGGCGTCGACTTTGACAACGACACTCACGCGGTCACGCACGCCGTCGACACGATGCTGAAGATCGTCGCACGGGCCCCCGACGGACTGAAGACCGACCAGTTGCTGCTGCGGATGTCGCGACGTTTCGACTTCAAGCTGGAACGACTGGAGCAGCGTCTGGAATTCTTGCGTGGCGAAGAGAGTCGCACGCCGCAGCTCGAAATCGACTGTCGGCCGTCAATCGCATCGCCACGCCGGCCGGAACGCCGAGGCGTGATCGCGGGTGCAAGCTTCGATCCGAATGCGGCGCTTGCCGAATCAGCCGAACACGACGCTGACTGACGCCAACAGCGTAATCGAGCACCGGCGTTGGCCACGTCGGCTCCTATTCGTCAACTCGCCATGCATCGCCAGTCGCCGTCAAGCTGCGACCACTCTGGCCGGACTCGAGCGCGATCTGTTCGAAACGCTGATCGAGAATCCCGAGTTGGCGGCGATGGCCGTCGAAGCGATCGATCCCGATTGGTTTGAAACGACGACCGCGAAGATGTTGCTTGTCCGCCTACCAGGATCTCGATCTTGCCGGACACAGCCTGGACGTCGACTCGGTGTTGCTGCTGGTCGAGAACGAGCAATTGAAGAATCAGATCGTGACGCTGCAGGAACGGATCAGCCGCCGCAGCGGCCAACGTTGCCTCAAGGCCCCGACGAGCGTTACGCGGCGATCATGACACGTTATCGTGAGCTGGCGTTTTCGCGTCGAGAAATCGAAGCAGATCGAACAACTTGCTTCCGCGGAACTGGCCGAGGACGAAGAGATGGCGATGCTGAAGCGTTGATCGACGAGGAAAGAACGCAGGCACGGCATCAAACCCAAGCCGTCAGCTGAGACTTCCACTATCATGCCTCGCTGTTCAAGTCACGACGACAACCGATCATCGCTCGTCACTGCAATCACGAACCCGTATCAACTCCTGACCAAGCGTAAACCGGAGGATCCCGCACCGCCCAATCGCCTGAAACGGATTTCCATTTGACCCACGTACCACGACGGTACGTAAAAACATGAGGTTTTCGAATTATGCAATTGATGGATCAAGAACTCTCGTCGTTGATCACCCGTGGTACTCCAGGAAGGATTCCTGACCTACGAAGAAGTCAATGCTTACCTGCCCGACGAAGACGTCAATCCCGAGAAACTCGACCAGTTGCTGCTGGCGATCGAGCACCACGGCATTCAGTTGGTCGATGCATCCGATCGGCGCGAGCCGGCGTCGCAAGGCTCCCGAGCCGAATGTCGCCGAGATGCGGGGAACCTCGCGGCGAACTTGCCGACGACGGACGAGACTCGAATCTCCGCGGATCGTCAGCGGGTGACGCCGCCCAAGCCGAGCGACGACCCGATCCGCATGTATCTCAGCCAGATGGCCGAGATCCCGTTGCTGACGCGCGAAGAAGAGATCGCGCTGGCGAAGAAGATCGAGATCACCCGCAAACAGTTTCGTCGCGCGCTGCTTGAGAATCGACTACGCGCTTGCGAGCCACGGTCGCACACGCTGCACCGCGTTCACAGCGGCGAGCTGCCGTTTGACCGCACGATCAAGGTCTCGCTTGACCGAGCGCTTGACCAAAGAGCAGATCAGCGCTCGCATGCCGCACAACCTGCGGACGCTCGAGACGTCTGATCCGGCAAAACAAGGCCGACTTCGAACTGCTGGTTCGCAAGAGCACCTCGCCACGATTGAAGGCCGAGGTCCGCCGTCGGTTCATCCGCAACCGCCGCAAGTGCCTGCACCTGGTCGAGGAGCTGAGCCTTCGCAGCCGCCGCGTCACGCCGCTGCTGCAAGCAGCTTGAAGAGATCTCGCAGCGGATGAACTTCATTCGCGCACGGCTGGCCGAACTCGGCAACGACGCGGTCAGCCGCGACGAAGCCGCCGACCTGCGCCAAGAACTGCGGGAACTGATGCTGGTCACGCAGGAGAGTCCGACGCAGCCTGCACAATCGGATGGTCAAGGCGCGCCGTCACTTCGAGGAATACGAAGCGACCAAGCGGCAACTCAGCAGCGGCAACCTGCGGCTGGTCGTTCGATCGCCAAGAAGTATCGCAATCGCGGGCATGTCGTTCCTGGATCTGATCCAGGAAGGCAACACCGGTCTGATGCGGGCGGTCGACAAGTACGAGTACCGCCGCGGCTTCAAGTTCAGCACCTACGCGACCTGGTGGATTCGCCAGGCGATCACTCGTGCGATCGCCGACCAGGCGCGAACGATTCGCATTCCGGTGCACATGATCGACGTGCTCAGCAAGCTGCGTCAGGCACAAAAGCGACTGACTCAGGATCTGAAACGCGAGCCGACCTACGACGAGATCTCGCCGGCCACCGAGATCCCGCTCGAAGAGGTTCGGCGCGTGATGGACATCGGCCGCCATCCGGTCAGCCTCGATCGACCGGTCGGCGAGGGCGAAGACAGCAGTTTCGGTGAGTTCATCGAGGACGGCGACAGCCACAATCCGATTCGCAACGCGGCCGGCAGCATCCTGCGCAGGCAAGATTGACGAGCTGCTCAAGACGCTGACCTACCGCGAGCGGGAGATCATCCGGCTGCGATACGGGTTGGTCGACGGCTACAGCTACACGCTGGAAGAGTGCGGTCGGATCTTCAAGGTGACGCGTGAACGGGTCCGCCAAATCGAAGCCAAAGCGGTCGCCAAGCTGCAAAGTCCATCGCGAGCCGACCGTCTGGCAGCCTTCCTGAAGACCGCCGCCTAAAGCGTTTTCGCATCGGACACCGTCGGCGAGTCTCTGCGAGACTCGCAGAGAACCGAGCAAAGCTGCGGGTGCCTGCCTTGGAAATGCGGCCCCGTGCGATGGCGGTGATGTCGATCGGGCGGGTATGCTTTAAAGTATCGCGTTGGCTCGACGTCCATGCGATCTCCGACGATCTCACGACGATCTCTCAGTCTCCGGGGTCTCTGCCAGGGGTCTCTCGAGGACGGTCCCGGGCTGGCTTTTACCAGCACTCCTCCTTTGCTACGGCTCGGTTTTCATGCAAGTGACTCAAAGATCGAAATCAGCCCGGACGCTGCTTCGCAGGTTGCACCGCATCCATCGCCAACGATCGCGATTTGAAGGGACAGATCGAACGGGGGCCTCGGCAAATCAAGGCGGGCGAAACGCTGATCGCCAAAGCGGAATCCGATCTGCAGCAATCTCGCGAGACATTGAAACGAGCGACGGTCGCCTAGCGACGAAAAACAGCTGCAACTGAAATCGCGCGAGATGCGGATCGTCGATCTGGAGGGAAAGCTAAACACCGCGGCCAGCAATCGCGAATTCTCCTTGCTGAAGGAACAGATCGCTGCGGACGAACAGGCCAACAGTGTTCTCAGCGATGAGATCCTCGAGGCGCTCGAACAACTCGATCTGATGCAAGACCAGGTCGAAAACAAGCCGAAACAGAACTGGCGAAGCAGCGATCGGAACAGGCCGCGCGGATCATCGAAGTCGAAGCCAAGATGAAAGAGTTGCGTGGCGAACTGGAGCGAGTCGAGACGGAGCTGCAGGAATCAGAGAAGGAAATTCCAGCTGGCGCGATCGTCGACTACAAACGGCTGACGGAAGCCAGGGGCGAGGACGCCCTGGCGCCGATCGAGGGCGATTCGTGCGGCGGCTGCTACCAGACGCTGACGACACAGCTGATCGATCGCCTGCGGATGTCGATGCTGATCCGATGTCCCAATTGCAATGCATTCCTCTACTCTCCCGAGGATCGGCAGGTACGCTGACCAATTGTCCTGCACAAAGGGGCGAAGTGGAAAAGTTTTTCGATGAAATCAGTGGTTCGTCAGATGCCCTTAGTATGCGACGAGGCGACGGGCAGAATCGATCCCTCCGAATTTGAGCGGGCGTGACGGATGATTGTGCTCGGAATCGTCGGTTCCCCGGCGGGCGGCAAATCCACCGTTGCAAGGCACCTACAGGACTTGGGTGCGACCTGGATCAATGCCGATCAGATCGCTCGCGGCGTGCTGGAGCAAGAGCGACGTCCAGCAGGAGCTGCTACGCCACTTTGGCCCGAAATCGCCGGTAATGATGGCCGAATCGACCGCTCTCGGCTCGCTTCCCGGGTTTTCGGGGATGACGATACGAAGCGGCTCGCACTAACATACTTGGAGAGTGTGATTCACCCGCGAACGCGTCGAATCATCACCGCCGACCTGATGGCCGCAAAGCGTGCGGGCACCGCCGTCGCCGTCCTCGATGTGCCGCTGCTGTTCGAAAGCTGGCTGGGATCGTTGCTGCGACGAGATCTGGTGCGTCGATGCTGAGCCCTGTCCTCCGCCTGGATCGTGCGCGATCACGCGGGTGGGACGAACATGAATTGCGGTCTCGCGAAGCAAATCAAGCTCGACATCGAAGAGAAGAAACATCTCAGCACAGCGTTATCATGAATGACGGCTCGTTGGAACAACTCTACGAAACCATCGAACGCCTGTGGCGTTCACTCGTAGAACGACACTCCGACCCTGTCTCGGACCCCCATTGCTTCAGCGACAACGCATGACGCGATCGCCATTCGCCAAGCGACTCTTCGACCTACTCTGCGAACTGACCTTTCAAAGCTCCTCTCCCCCTCCAAACTCTCTCCCCTCCTTTTCTTCCTTTCCTTTCTCTTTTCCCCCTCCTTCCCATCATGTCTCCCAATCGGCCCCATTCGCGGGACAATGCCGGTCCGAAGCGAAAGAACGGACCTCGCGAGTATCGCGATTATCGCCAGAGCCAGAATCGTCCCCGGCATCCCGACAAAGAAGTCGACCAACGGATCCGCGAACTCGATGCCGAACGCGATCCGCTTTCGCTGCCAGAAGAAATCGTCAGCGAAGCCAACAAGGCGGGCCAACGAGTGGGAATTCCGGTCACCGCCGACAGCGACCAACCGCGTCTGAACATCGCGGATCTGCAAAAGAGCTCCCACGAGGCTCTGCTTGCAACTTGGCGAAAGAGGAGGGGCTGGAGGACGACGCAGGCGAGTCGCAAGCAGGAATTGATTTTTCGCATCCTCAAACACCGGATGAAAGTCAACGGCTTGATGTACGGCGAAGGGACGCTGGAGATCCTGCCCGATGGGTTCGGTTTTCTCCGCAGCCCCGCAGTACCACTATCTGTCTTGCCCGGATGACATCTACGTCTCGCCGAGCCAGATTCGACAGATTCGGTCTGCAAACCGGCAGCCATGTGGCCGGGCAGATTCGCCCGCCGAAAGAAAACGAACGATACTTTGCCCTGCTTCGAATCGAAGCGATCAATCGCCACGATCCGATGCAGCGTCAGCAGGTCGTTCCCTTTGACGAACTGACGCCGCTGCATCCCGATCTGCGGATCATCATGGAGCACAAGAGCGACGAGCTGAGCACTCGCGTGGTCGACATGCTGACTCCCATCGGTTTCGGCCAACGCGGTTTGATTGTCAGTCCTCCGCGCGCCGGCAAGACGATTCTGATGCAGCAAATGGCGCGAGCAGTTCTGCGGAATTATCCCGACTCCTACGTCTTCATCCTGCTGATTGACGAACGGCCCGAAGAAGTCACCGACATGGAACGCGAGGTGCGTGGGCCGCAATGCGAAGTCATCAGCAGCACCTTTGATGAACCGGCCCAGCGGCACATTCAAGTTGCCCAGATGGTGATCGAGAAAGCCAAACGCATGGTCGAAGCGGGGACCGACGTGGTCATCTTCCTTGATTCGATCACGCGACTCGCCCGAGCCCACAATAGCGACGGCGAATCGACCGGCAAGCTGCTTAGCGGCGGGCTGGACGCCGGGGCGCTGCAAAAACCCAAGGCGCTGTTCGGATCGGCGCGAAAGGTCGAAGAAGGGGGGTCGCTGACGATTCTCGCCACCGCACTGGTCGATACCGGTAGTCGCATGGACGATGTGATCTTCGAAGAGTTCAAGGGAACGGGCAACTTGGAAATCGTGCTCGACCGGATGCTTGGTCGATCGACGCATCTGGCCCGCGATCGACATCAGTCGCAGCGGCACGCGACGCGAAGAGATGCTGATGGATCCGGACGAGTATCGCCGAATTTCGACTCGCTCCGCCGGATCCTAGCGGAAATGTCGCCCGCCGATGCGATGCAGAACCTCGTCACCCAATTGCGCAAGACGCAGAACAACGCCGAATTCTTGATGAGTGTGAAGGATGTCGACTGAGATCACAGGGATCGATGGTGACCTTGCCCGACGGCAAGATCGCCATTGTCGCCAGCCGCTACAACGCCCGCGATCTGCGACGCCCTGGTCGAAGGGGCGTTGGAAACGCTTGACCGAAGCAGGCTTCGACGCGGATCGGATTCCCGTCGTTCGTGTGCCCGGTGCCTGGGAACTGCCGACGGTCGTTCGCCAAGTGATCGACGCCGAGACGCGTGATCGCTGTGATTGCGCTGGGCTGCGTGATCAAGGGCGAAACGACTCATGACGAACACATCAACCGGGCGGTCAGCCTGTCCCTGATGCAAATGGGTGTCGACACGAGCACTACCGATCGCGCTTCGGGCTGCTGACCTGCAACACGCTCGAGCAAGCGATTCAATCGCAGCGGGGGCAGCGTGGGCAACAAGGGGCACGAAGCGGCCGAAGCGGTGCTCGAACTCCTACGACTGGCGCCCAAACTTCGATCCCTGTAGTGCTTTTCGTGAGTTTTGAAACACGAGACGTGTCAGATCTCGTTAGACTGTTGAGACTCAAGAAAGTGTCTGAATACGATTGTGTTCTCGCTGCAGAGTGCCACTTTCGAGCTTTCAGATCTTGATTTGTGGCTATTTTGCTGTTCGCTTCCTGCAGCCACGATTCTCCGAGACGCAAATTTCGCGGTATCGCCACGATGAATGACGGTCTCGGAGAGACCGGCCTATGGTCAGGCCACGCGGTCCTGGTTGCTGCGTCCTCACCGAAAACGCACTCGGTTTCCCAACTTCATCGCAGCACTCCCGAGAACCGATTGATGGGGCACGGACGATCCAATCGCTCGAACGAAAGTGCCGCTCGCGGTGACAGCTCCTTGAAGATGCGAGCGATGCCGACGCAGCCTTTGGTGACGCGGCTGATCGGGATGGAAACGGAGTACGCGACCATGGTCGCTGATCCGCAAGTGCTCGATCACGAGGACTTGCCCCCCTCGCGCATGGTCTATGTCCAGATCTGTGAAGCGATTCGGCGTGACCAGCCGACGGTTGCCGGTTTATTTGATAGCGAGCAGATGTTCCTGGCTAGCGGAGGCGCCGTCACCTTTGAGTCGCATCCATCAACGCACGCTTCGCCCGGCGGTCTGATTGAGTTCGCAACGCCGGAAGTCCGAAGCCCGGATGAACTGCTGGCCTGTCAAAGAAGCTTGGATGCGTTGGCCGCTTCGGCAGCCTCGGATTCCGAAACGAGTTTTGACATGCGTGTTCTGAAGAACAGCAGCGATGCTTTGGGACATGTTTACGGTTGTCAGGAGAATTACGAGGCCGAAGTGGCTAAGGGAATCGGCCTCTTACTTTTTCGAGGAATGATCCTCTTGTTGTGGCTGCTGCAGATCGCGTCGCTGTTGGTGTCCTTGCCGGTCATGGGAGCATTGCTCGGAGTGCTCGCCTTCTTCAGGCGACTCCGCAGCAAACCAGAAGGGTTCAATGAACCGCAGAGTTGTTTGAGCTTGTGCCTTCCTTCTTTTCCAGGCCGTTGATCGCCGCCCTGCGAATCGTTCATTTGCCCACCGTGATCGTATTGCGATTCGTCGCTCGACATGTCGCCTTTCGAAGCCAACGACGTTATCTGATCGGATTTCTCGCATCGCGAGTCGCGTTGTGCGGCAGCGGGAACCTGGATCATGATGGATGCTTCCAGATGAGCGCCAAAGCGATGGCAATCGATTCCATTGCCGATCTGGGTGGGTTTCGGGGCGAGCGTCCTGTCTTCGTTTATGGGCATTGGCTCGGCCAATTCTTGCGCAAGTCGTTCATGTCGCTCGGCTCCACACGTCAGATGTTCCAAGCTCGGCAACGGTTGCAGATTGGCCTCTCTGATTCCAACCTTTCCGACCTGGCGGAATATGTGAAGGTCGGATCGACCTCGCTGCTACTGGACATGATTGAGTCTGGCGAAACGGAGGGGCTGCCAATCCTCAAGCGTCCGCTCCACTCGCTGCATCGGCTGGCCGCCGATTGGAATTTGATTGCTCGAGTCCCCACCAACCGCGGTGAAATGTCAGCGATCGAGTTGCAAAGAGCTTGCTTGCGTGCGGCGGAGTCTTTTGTGGAAGCGACGCCAGCCAACATGCGGGGTGAAGCACCTCTGGTGCTCAAGCGGTGGCGAGAGCTACTCGATAGCGTGAATGCTTTTCGGCAAGATGCGAAGGACGTGTCACGAGCGATCGGTCGAGTTGACTGGCTGACCAAACGCTGGATGATGGATCAACTTGACGATCAGACGGACTGGCTCGCCCGCAAGAAGATCGATTTGAGATACCACGAACTGTCGCCCGACGGCTACTACTACCAACTGATGGAAAACCGCCCACAGCTTCGCTTGGTCGATGCGGAGCGAATCGAACGACGGCGTCGCACCCCTCCACCTGGTTCGCCTGCCGCACGACGTGGATGGTTGATACGTGAGTTTGCGAATTCCGATGAAGCGATGCAATCGGAATGGTCCTTCGCAATGATCGGTCGAGGCCGTCAACGAAAACGCGTTGAGTTTTCTGATGATAGGCGGCTTTGAGGCCCTTGACGCGAGGGCAACTGGTGCGACGACGTTGTGCAACGCCCGAGGTGGCTCCAAAGAATCAAGTTGGTGACCGCAAAATCTGTTGGAGCCAGTTCGCCTTGGCCAGTCAACAATCGCATCGCTGCTCGGTCTCAACGCGATGGCTGCTCGGGGATCACGGCTGCTCGGGGAGGCACGGCTGCTCGGGGAGCACGGCTGCTCGGGGATCACGGCTGCTCGGGGATCATTGTGGCCGACTGAAACTCGTTTCGTTTCATTACCTTGACCGTCGCGTTTGCCATCACGACGTAGCCGCCGCGCGCTGGAACGCCAGCTTCGAATCCGAGCACCAAGTTGGCGAGCCCGTCGACATCTTGTGTCAGTTCCGGGTTACCCAGGTCGCCATTCCAAATCATCAGGATGTCCCCTTCCTCCAGCGCCTTTGCGGCTGAGGCCAGCTCTTCGTTGGGATCATCCGCTTGAGAGAGGAACTCCAGAAGCTCGATGGAGCCCGCAGGGGATCGCTGATTCTGCTGTTGAAACGCTCGGTAGGATTCACCCAAACGCTGCAAATCCGTGCGTCGCTTCAAAACGGCGGCCCCCCCATCGCCACATCCGCTGACAAGCATCGCGCAGAGAACCAACATCGGGCAACAGGGCTTGATCATGGGATTGGCAGCTCAATCGTTGAGTTCATCGGGCCAAGCCCAACGGTGAATCCTGTAGGATGGTTGTGCGAGATTGTCACAGCCTGCTGCGCTGGCGGGCAATCCAGCGCAAGGTCAATCCAAGGATGGACTGAAGCGACGGCCTCGAAAGCCCATCGTACGACAAACCAACCCGGCAATGAATCAGCCAGACACACCGTTTTTTGGAGAACCAAAGATGCAGCGGACCCTCTTGTTGGCAGGCATGCTCGCCACTTTCCTGTTTCCCGTCCTCTCCAAGCCAGCCTCCGCTCAACAGGCAACCGAAACGGTGCCGGAGAAAAAGGTCGTGGAGAAATCGGAGGCAGAGAGCCCCGAGCGCGCAACCGGCGCCAACACGCACCAACTCGATTCAGAATCTCCCGATCGCGAGCAAAAACTTGCTGCTTACCTTACGGGGGCTGCGTTCTCCGGCAAGTTCACCGTGGAGGGCAGGGAGGACAAGTTGCCAAAGACTGAGGAATACTCGATCAGCAAGTGTGAGAAGTTGCCCGAGGCCGACATGTATCGAATGACAGCGCGAATCAAGTATGGCGATGTCGATAGCGAGGTCCCCTTGGACATCAAGATACTCTGGGCAGGCAACACTCCCGTGATCACACTCGATTCCTTGTGGATTCCCGGGATGGGAACGTTCGGGGCCCGCGTGCTAATTCATTCAGGTCGGTACGCCGGCACCTGGCAACACGATGCGGTGGGCGGCCACATGTTCGGCCAGATCAAAAAGTAGATCCATGCAAAGAGAAACGCTCGGCTTCCCCCCCAGGAAGCCGAGCGTTTGCATTTTCTTGACAGGGCGCGACAGTCGAATCGCTCGTCGTCAACTCACCGGCTCCCGATCGGGAGCGAGTCGAGCCGACCTCACCCGGTTGTCCTTGTTCAGGACGATGCCAAGAAAAGCCTCTTTGAGAGTGGCAGCGGTCGTTCCGTGAAGTTGAAGTTGATCGCATCGACATCTCGGCCGAGTGCGATGTCCGTGAACACTTCGTCAATCACTTCTGCCGTGGCCCCTGTTCCCAGGATCGCCATGCCATCGAGTAGGTCGACAGGCTCCATCTTGGAGACTTCATAGGTTCCTTCGGCGAGATTGGTGAACTGATAGATGCCGCTTGCATCGGTCATGATCGTGAAATTGACGGCGTTACCTAGGAAATCGTTACCGGTCATCGTCAGCGACACGTTCGGGATCCCCGGTTCGCCGGTGTCTTGAATGCCATTGTTGTTTCGATCCAGGAAGACAAGTCCGGAGAAGGTCGAGCTTGCGGGATCGATCGAAGTGGTTGCCGAAGCGGTGTTGTCGGTTGGATCAAGTTCCTCGGTGTCTGAGCTAACGATCACCGTGTTGACTTGGTTGCCGCTGGCACCGCTGGCGACCATTGCGTTGATCGTGATCTCCAGCGTGCCTCCACTGGCAAGATCGCCCCCATCGACGGTAACCACACCTCCGACGGCTGATAAAGCTTCGCCATTGGGGCCTGTGCCGCTGACGAAGGTCACACCCGCAGGTAGCGTATCGACGATCTCCACGTTGGCGGCGATCGATGGTCCACTGTTGTTGACAACGATGGAGTAAACCAGGTTGCTGCCCACCAAAGCGTCTGGGAGCGAAACCGACTTGGTGACACCGAGATCCACTTGGGCGACCACATCGATCTCGACGCTGTCCGAGTTATTGGTGATGTCCCGCTCACCATCGGCTGACAGATCGGGAATGCTGGCGGTATTGGTGATCAAACCATCGCTGGTCACATCGACCGTGAAGACCAGCGTGGCATTGACGGTGGTACTGGCGTCGATTGCAATCGCGGGAAAGGTCACGGTCGTCCCATCGCTGGTCCCGGCCTGTCCCTCAAGGTTCGCCGAAACGAAGGTCAAGCCTGCAGGAATCGTATCGCTGAGCACCACGGTTGGTGCCGTGCTCGGACCCAAATTGTTCAAGGCCACGGTGTAGGTGATCGTGTCGGTTGGGCCGGGCGTCGAATCACTGACCGTTTTGGTCACGACCACGTCAAAGTCGGGCTCCAAGGTGGTGCTGGCGCTGTCACTGTTGTCAGCTGGATTCAATTCGGTGCCCGCCGAATCCACCGACCCGCTGTTCGTGATCGTCCCAGTAGCCGCTTCATCGACTTCGGCGGTAATGGTAAAGGTGCGAGATTCGCCTATCGGTATCGAGTCGTAACCCACGGTGACCACTCCGCCGGTGAAGTCGGTCGAATCGGCGTTGGGTGCATCGATGATGGTGCCGATCAAACCACTCGGGATCATATCGGTGACCATCACACCGGTCGCATCACTCAAGCTATCATCGGCATGACTGACCGTGAATGTGTACACGAGCTGATCTTCGCCTGGCACTGCTGTGCTCAGGTCAACACTCTTGGTCAGGACCAGGTCGACCTGCTGTTGCACGACCACGCTCGCGACACCGGTGTCGTTGCTAGGATCACTTTCGGTATCCGTCGTGGAGACGACGGCGGTGTTCGACAGGCTGCCCTGAGCGGATGAAGCGATCGACACGTCGAAGGAGAAGGTTTCCGTTTGGCCCGGATCAAGGAGTCCGACGTCGAACACAAGTTCTTGACCATTCTCTGTCAGAGTAACACCCGACGTGCCCGGATCGAAACTAGATGGCACGAGTGTCAAGTCGGCGACCAGCGTGTCGGCGACACTAACGTCGCGGGCTTGGCTCGGGCCGCTGTTGCCGACGATGATCCTGTAGGTCATCGCACCGCCGGCCACAGGAGTGCCGGTCACCGACTTGGTGATTTCCAAATCAACGACACGATCGACTTGCGTTTCTTCGCTTGTCGTGTTGTTGGACATGTCGGGGTCGGTATTTGGCGTCGACGTGACACTAGCGGAATTGTTCAGGGGACCGTCGAGATCCGCGGCGAGGGCAACGATGATGGTCACCGTGGCGCTGGCGTCTGTCGCCAGCGGACCGACTGTTGCAACGATTTCTCCGTTTCCATTGTCCGTCACGAGGTTGCTGTCTCCGCCCACATTCCCGCTGACGAAGGTCACGCCTGCGGGGAGCTGATCGGTGACGACCACGCCTGCGGCATCATTCGGCCCATCGTTGGTCACCTGGATCTCATAGGTCAATTCACTACCGGCAATGGCGGGATCAGAGAGGTCTGTCTTTTCAATCCGCAAATCGGCCGATGGAAGGTCCACCAATTCGGAGTCGGTATTGTTGGTGTCGTCGATATCCACCTCGGACGCCGTCAGCGTCGCGGTGTTGGTGACATCGGTCATGAGGCTCGCTGCGATGTCCGCCGTCAACTGAAAGCTCACGTTCCCACCGGCTGGGATGGTCCCGATCATGATGTCGACCGTGGCGACCATTCACCGACGTGGTGAAGGAACCCGATTCGTTTTGAATCCCGGTATAGTTCAAGCCAGTGGGAAACACATCCTGGACCGATACGTTGGTCGCGTCCAAGGATCCGATGTTTTGAACGACGAAGTCAAAGACAACGCTGCCACCGGAAATGACGTTGGAATTTGCCGCGTTGAGCGACTTGGTCAGGGCGACGTCGATCTGAGGAAAGAATCCGAAATCGACTGTCGTATTGGTGTTGCTGTCGGTGTCGTCATCATTGGTCGGTTCGGAATTGGATTCCAACGTGATGGTTCCACTGATCACGTCGCCACTGGCAAGGGTCGTGCCGTTGTCGTCGTTGTCGACGTTGTCATCTGGATCGCTGGCCGGATCGTTTCCGGTGCTGTTGGCAAGACCAAACAAGCCGGCACCCGACTGGAATTGACTGGCCGGGACGACCACGGCGTAGTTGCCAGGATCAAGCCCCGCGAAGTTGTAGGTCCCGTTTGCCCCGGTGGTGGTCGATGCAATCGGCGAATCGGTGTCGGGGTCGACCACATCATCGGGACCGGCAAGTTGATACAGATCGACGGTGATCCCGAGGATCCCCGGTTCGCTACCCTCACGGATGCCGTTGTTCTGCCCGCCACTGGAATTATCTTGGAACAGCTGGCCGCCAAGTGAAACGGGCAAAATGTTTGGAATGTTTTCGATCTCCACCACAGGCCGACGGGCCTCGATGATGGAAACGAAAGCGTCGTTGTTGGCAGAGAGCGAGATGGAAGCTTCGATGGCACCGACGTTGTTGAAGTCGGCGCCTGTTCCCGTTGCGACCGAGAATTCAGAGAACCGTACGAAGGTCTCGATGAAATTCGATGGCATCCTCGGGAAGCGCAATCGTCGCCGTCGATGAATTGCCACCATCGGTGTAAATCGTGATGAAAAGAGAGTCGCCCGCGTTCTCAGCGCGCGACTGGACAACCAATCCTGAATTCATCTCTGCGGAAGTACCCGCGAGGCCACCGGCGAGGGAGGCCCCTCCGAGACCGGTCGGGTCGAGCAGGACCGTTCCGTCCGGACCGTCGTATTGGATCAACGCGGTTCCAACGCCATCGCCCAAGGAGCCGACCGAAAGTGTGTCGGAGACGTCGTCGACAAACACCGTCAATTGACCGGTGGCGGCCAGATTGTTGACCAGAATGTCGCGAGCCCCGCCGATCGCTTCGCTCGCCATCGCTGAATTGGAACCAATCGCGATTGAGGTGGCCGTGACACTCTGAGTTGTCATTGAATAGTCATCAATCGTCTCCGTCAGCTCGCCGGAATCGTTGGTGACGGTGACTTGGATCGGCAAGGGTGTGTTGAGTTGTGGCACCGCTTGCTGGTCGACAAAGTACACGCCGGGTGCGAGATCGTCGAAGCGATAACTGCCGCTTAAATCGGTGATGTCGGTTCCGACCAGGGAGTCCGTGACGTCGAACTGATTGTTGTTGTTGGAATCCTCGAAGAGTTGAACCTGGATCCCTTGAGCACCTGGAGTTCCCGGCGCGACGAGGTTGCCACTTCCGTCGACGAGGACAGCTGGATCCCCCACGGAGAAACCATCGCCTGCCTGGTCGATGAAGGCGACGCCTGCAATCGCACCGATATCGCTGGCCAACAACTCACGGCGTTCCATTCGTTCGAGCCGTAAGACTCGCTGCTTGTGGGTTCGCGACGAGCGACGACTGGAGGCTCGAAACGGAGCCAATATGCTTTTCCAGACCATCATCACATTCCGTTGTTTTTCAAGATTTGCGATGGGGCAGCGGCTTGGTGCCGAGCCTGAACGCGGGTGCCTTGATCCGGCCAAGAATCGGCGTGCCGTCCAAACTGGCAAGCAAGTCACGGCCGTTCTCTCTCACAGGTCGCCCGGCGTTCGGGACATTCCCTGCCGAGATCGTTCTCCAGCAGTGAGTCGGATTTGAAGTCGCGACTCAGCCTCTTTGTCTCTATCGGACAGATTGCCCAATCAGCTTGACGGTGGTTGGTGATTCAGATCCGACCGCCGTTGCAAGCCTTACCATCGGTATTCAGCACCCAGATTGATACCCTGGATCCAGTAGTCGGTGGTGTCGAAGGCAAACGCTGGACGATTGACTCCCGTGATGGGCTGCTGAATGGGAGGAAGCAAGTCCGTATTGACGTCCGTCGAGATCTGCTGGCCAGGACGCACCACGTTGGACCAGTAGATTCCGGTATAGCCAAGGGTGACCCGGAAGTGGTCGGTCAACTGATAGCCCAGGTTGAGCCCGAATTCCGGCACCACCGCAAATTCATTCTTTGTGTAGCTGCCGATGTTCGATCTGAGAGCCAAAAGGCCTCCTTGGTAGGTCTGAGTGTTTGGTATGGTCGAGGGATCGGTGATCCGAGACGGCACCGTTGATGGTAACCGTTTGGCGTGTATTTCCGATCGCCAAGCGAACCGCACCGTCGAGCGTCCAGTAGCCTCGGGTGTGTCGGTAGAGCCAACCCATGTCGAGCCCGTTGAACTGATTCTTCGTGCTGAATTGATCAGCAATTTGGAATGAACCAGGGTTGGCGGTATCGGTGCTGACCAGGCTCTTCACCGATTGAGACACCCTCGGAGAGTTGCAAGTAGCGGTAGCCGACCATCAACTCCGTTCGGCTGCAGAAATGATCAGGGCAGCCGCAGAACAACCACTTCTTGCAGCCCTCTTCGGTGCGTCGCAGACGGCGGACATGAAAGCCACCACCTTGGAACTCGCTCGTAGCTGTCGCTGCGACCGTTCCTGAAAGGACGTTCGGGTAAGCCACCAGTTCGGAGTCGTCCACGCCGAGTTGTGTGTTGAAGAAAGGGCGAGCCAAAATGGGCAGGCCGTCACTTGTGGCCGCGAACGATTCCGTTTGAGTCGTCATGCTGATGAATTCAGCTCCGACTCCCCAGGTGTGACATCGGTCCAACCAGACGCCGAAGCGAAGGCGACCCCCGTCGAAACCATGGTCAGAACGTTGCCGCCACCGAACAAGACTCGTGTGCTCGGATCGGTGATCACGCCCGCATCTTCACGTGGGACAGTGGGGTCGACGCTCGTGGTCACCAGGGCTGGCAGGTACATGCCGTCCTGAGCCCATCCTAGGAATTCGTAGGAAACCCAGCCGTCTTGCGGCAGGCAAAGGGTGATGCAGGGACGCCAGGCGTCGGTGCTGCAGAGTTCGCCGCAGCAGCTTCCACCACAGAAGTCGCCGCATGAATCACAAGCGATCGTGCCATCACAGCCGGTGCAAGATCCGTCGTCGCACCCGCAAGCCCCCATCGGGAGTGCGTCGCAGGCGCCGCCGCCGTAAACCGGTGCCAACTGGATTTGCCCGTCGAGGATTTGTCCGTCGTAGATGTTGGACTCGTTGACGATGATCGACCCAGGCTGTTGGACGATCGAGATCGACTCATCCGCAGGAGGTACAGGCACGCTCTCGCGAGTCGCCTGGACCGTGCGAACCGAAGCAGGTCGCTGTGACGAACCACTTCGCAGACCGTTTTGGGGTTCTTGTTGTGCGGCAACCGAAGGCTGCGACCGAGTCGGCTGCCAATTGGCTCGAGCGACTCGCTCTGTCTGTCGCACGCTGCGACTTCGTGGCGAGATCTGAGCTTGGGACTCCGTAGTCACCAAGGCAACAAGAACAAACGTAATAGACAGGGGGAGGAAGTTACGCACTGGCTTCACCAATGGAAAGCTGGGATGGTAGATGTCGTGAAACATCACCGAAGTCGTGTATCCCCCCCGGAATCGAACCGCTTGGTCTGGTCGCCTGTCGACTTTGACCTCCTGGTTCACAGGGGATATCGTCGAGATCCCTGCCGCACATCGACTCAAAATCAGAAAAATCGGAAAAATCGTCAGAGTCTCCCTAACCCGCAAAAACCGCCCTGATTTCCCGCCCGGGTCGATGGAGGCCTTCGTCTCACTCGATCGCGGCCAACGGGATCGCTGGCCGTTCGATCGCCTCTCGTTGGTTCCACAGCCCCGGATGATTCCTTTTGAAGTTCCGCTTTTGGCTGCGGCACGAGGATTTTCATAACCCGACGCGTAAGCGAGTCGATGACAATCTCGAGATTTACTCGCTTGGGCGTCGGGTTAGGAGAAAAACGCAACTTCAAAGAATGATTCCCATGCCCGCACAAGGACTCCCACACTCATGAGCCGCCTGGTCTTCACCGCTCTTGTCGGTCTTTTGCTTCTACCGCCGGTCGACGGCCAAACGCCAAACGCATTGCGGTCCAAGACGGAAACCGATCGAGCTGCCGAGTCGATTGACGAAGCGACGCTGCGCGGACACATCCGCTTCCTGGCCGATGATCTCTTAGAAGGACGCGGGCCCGGTTCGCGAGGCGACCAGCTGGCGCAGCTCTATCTACAAACTCAGTTTCAAACGCTTGGATTGCGTCCCGCTGCTGCCGACGGCAAGTGGACTCAGAACGTCCCGCTGGTTGGTGTGACGACGCATGCACCGGAGCAGGTCACGTTTCGACATCGCGGCGAGTCCGTTTCCCTCCGCTCGCTGCATGAATTCGTATCGAACATTGGACGAGCGACCCAGCGAGCCAGGATCGATGATGCCGAAGTGGTCTTCGTTGGCTATGGAATCGAAGCGCCAGAGTATCGCTGGAACGACTTCAAGGATGTGGATCTCCGTGGCAAGGTCTTGCTGATGATGAATAACGATCCAGCAGATGACCCGGAATTGTTCGAGGGCCGGCGACGACTTTATTACGGACGCTGGGATTACAAGTACGAGATCGCGGCCAGCAAGGGGGCCGCCGGAGCGATCATCATTCACACCACTCCCTCCGCCGGTTATCCATGGCAGGTCGTGCAGACTTCCTGGAGTGGCGAAGAATTTGAGCTTCGCGGTAACGATGGTCCTCGCATGGATCTCAAAGCCTGGGCGACGGAAGAGGCCGCAAGCCGCCTTGTGGCCCTTAGCGGCCATGACCTCGACGCGCTGCGTGCCTCGGCAGAGTCTCGAGACTTCCGCCCCGTTCCGCTTGACACTCGCCTCTCGATCGAACTGAACGCAGACGTTCGTGAGCAGGACACCGCCAATGTGCTCGGCATGCTGGAAGGAAGTCACCCAAAACTTCGTCGTGAAGTCGTGATCTACATGGCCCACCACGATCATCTTGGTATCGGTGCTGAGCGCGACATCGAAGGAGACAACATCTACAACGGTGCGATCGACAACGCCTCTGGCACGGCAGCTCTTGTAGCCATGGCCAAAGCCTTTTCGCGTCTGCGAACATCGTCCTGAGCGATCCATCCTCTTCGCGGCCGTCGGTGCGGAGGAACAAGGCTTGCTCGGATCCGAGCAGTTTGCGGCCGATCCGCCGATCTTGCCCGGCAACATGGCAGCCGTGATCAACATGGATGGGACCAACATTCTCGGACGCACCCACGACGTGAACGTGATCGGCTATGGAAAGTCGAATCTCGATGCGATCGTCCAGGCTGTCGCCAAGTCTCAAGACCGCATTGTGACGGCCGATCATTTTCCCGACCGGGGCTACTACTACCGATCCGATCAATTCAGCCTCGCCAAAATTGGAGTTCCGGGCGTCTACTTGCACCCAGGCATCAACGTGATCGGCAAACCGGAGGGCTGGGGCAAGGAGCAGCTCGATCTTTGGGTCGAGAAAATCTATCATCAACCCAGTGACGAGTACTTGGAAGAATGGGAATTGTCAGGAGCCATCGAAGACGCGCGTCTGCTGTTTCATGTGGGCAATCGGATCGCCGATGCGAAACAGATGCCGGCCTGGAATCCAGGCGATGAATTTGAAGCAGCGCGAAAACGTGCGGTGGCCCAACGACCATCGGAATAGCGACCAGCCGAATAGCGACCAGCCGAATAGCGACCAGCCGATAGCGACCAGCCGAGTAGCGACCAGCCGAGTAGCGACCAGCAGGGCAGCGACCGGCTGGCTGGCGACTCTTTCCAGGACCGATCGATGCGCGGCTAATTCGATTGCAAAGATTTTCTCCGCCGAAACGAATCAACGACGGACACACATAACGCTTCACACTCACTGCATCTTGCCGGTACGATTTTGACCTCCTTGCCTCTCGATGAATCAAGCAAACCTTTGGAAGATCCAGCCGGGGAGTCACTCCGGGCGGATTCGGTCCCGTTTGAGCAGCTCGATCGGCGATGGATCTGGCTGGTTCGATCGATCGAATTGCTGGTCTGGGGCGGGCTTGGGTTGATCGTCGTGATCAGCGGACTGACCTGGCTGATCGCTGCCTCCTCTGCGATTCGATTCGTCACCTTCGGTGCCTGGGCTCTATTCGCGGCCCTCGCCCTGATTCGGGTCGTTTGGTGGCCGCGATGGGACTACGAACACTGGTCCTATCGTGCGGGTCCAAAAGTGTTTGAGCTGCGGCACGGCGTCATTTGGAAGGTGGCGGTTTCGATACCACTCTCGCGTCTACAACACGTCGACCTTCACCGAGGTCCTTTGGAGCGTCGTCGAGGCTTGGCGTCGCTGCAGCTCCACACGGCGGGCACCAAAGAAGCGTCGCAATTGATTCCAGGACTCGACTTCCGAGTCGCGGAGTCACTTCGCGACCGCTTGATCGATTCGGCTAATCGAGGTGGACATGTGTCAGCCTCCCCCTGAGTCGATCTCTGACTCTCCGCCTGCGTCGACCTCCGGCTCTGTGCCAGAGCCGGTTTCTGCTTCACCGCCTGAGCAGGCCTCGGATCCACGCTTTCTTGGTGAGAGCGAACACCGACTTCATATGGCGACCCTTTGGCTACCCGCCGCCGAAGCCCTGGTTGGAATGGCCGTTCCCGCTGTGATCGCGAGCTTTTTTGTAGGCCCCTTCGCTCTTCTGTGGTTTGTGGGTTGTTTCTTTTTCCTACCCGCTGCTGCCTATCATGCAATTCGCTACTTCACGTTGACCTATTTCGTGGGGCACGGTGAGTTGGTGATACGATCCGGTGTGCTGTTTCGCAGAGAGCGGCGAATCCCCCTTGATCGTGTCCAAGAAGTCGAGATCCACCAAGGGATCTTGCACCGCATCCTCGGGCTCGCCAAAGTCAATTTCTCGACGGCGGGACAAGACCGACAGGAAGCCGCCCTGAACGTACTGACACAGCGAGATGCTGAGCAACTCAAGAAGGCGGTCAGGGCGAGGCAACTTGTAGGCGACCCAGCGGCAAACTCGAATCGTGATGCCCGAGGTGCGATGGAGCCTCCGGTACCCGATTATCTTTGCAGCCTTGATCTGCGAACACTCTTGCTCGGTGGTCTGACATCGAAAGTGGTGGCGACCTTCGGAGCGATCATCAGCGCGATTGTTTACTTCCAAGTCTTCGTTCGTGTCGGTGGCAACTGGTTCAATCCGGTAGCGAAGCAAGCGGAAGAACGAATGCGTGGGCGAGTCCCCAATGCAACGCCGACGAAATTGATCGAGGAGCTCGAAAAGCAGCTGCCGGACTTTGGGCCACTGGCATTCCTACAGGATTTCTGGCTCGATGAAACACTCGCCAAGAGCATCTTGTTAGCGATCGGAGGCCTGGGCTTTACCGTCGCGGCCTACGTGATCCGCTATTACCACTTTCGTCTGGAACGAAGTGGCGACATGCTCAGCACATCTCATGGCTTGTTGACCCTTCGGCACGGCAGCCTTGCGCAATCGCATTCAGGCACTGAAGCTCGAAGAAGGATTACTGCGACGCTTGCTTGGCTTGGCTTCCGTTCGCGTCGACAGCGCCGGCGATCGCAATCAGGTCGATGAAAACAAGAATCGCGATGTGCTGGTTCCCGTTGCCTCGCAAGCGTTGGCCCATGAGGTCGCACGACAGGCGATTCCAGGTTTGATCGATTTCAGTCCACCTTGGCGACGCATTTCACATCTGGCCATCCTTCGCGGCAGCAAGAAGGGTTGGCTCGTGGTCGTGCTGTTGGTCGTGCAGACCTATTGGACGGCGGGCTGGTTGTGCCTCGCCTGGCTGCCAGCGTTCCCCTTGGTCTACCTCCTCAACCTGCAATGGTTTCGCAACTCGGGTTACTGGCTGAGCGACGAATACTTCCTTTGGCGCAGCGGATGGATCAATCGATCCACGGTTTGCCTGCCGGTTCGCAACATTCAAAACGTGTCGGTAACGCAAAGCCCCTTCGATCGTCGCTTGGGGTTGGCAGTCCTGTGCGTGGACATCGCTGGGCAATCCAACACAGGTGGGGGACCTCGCATCAAGCACCTACCGATCGAGGAGGCGAAACGAATACAGTACCTGTTGACCGATCGAGCGGCCGACAGCGAATTCGTTTGGTAATGCGATCGACCCACCACCCCCGTACGATGGACTTCCAAGCCCGTCACGTACGATGGACTCCCAAGTCCGTCAAGTACGATGGACTTCCAAGTCCGTCGCCCACGTAAGATGGACTTCCAAGTCCGTCTCGTATGATGGACTTCCAAGTCCGTACCACGTACGATGGACTTCCAAGTCCGTCGCCCACGTAAGATGGACTTCCAAGTCCGTCTCGAAAGACACTTCCTAGTCCGTCGCGAAAGATGTGTCTCACACCGACGGACTTGGAAGTCCATCGTACGCGCTACCGCCTTGGTTAGACCGGTGCGGTCACCAACGGTGCCCCGGAATGCCACTTGGTGAAATCAGTGGGATCGCGATGCACCTCTTGGTAGATCGTGTCCCGTTCGATCGGCTCGCGACCCGCCTCGACGATCAGATCACGGATCTTATCCACCGACAAACACTGCGGTGTCGTCGCCCCAGCATCATGGTAGATCAACTCATGGCGAACGGTGCCATCAAGATCGTCTGCACCATAAGCCAATGCGGTTTGCGCCGTCGCAATCCCCAGCATGATCCAGTAAGCCTTGATGTGCTGGACGTTGTCCAACATGAGCCTGCTGATCGCCATCGTCCTCAGATCCATCAGGCCGGAGGGCTTCTTGATGTCGGACAACTTGGTGTTCTCGGGATGAAAGGCGAGCGGAATGAAGACTTGAAATCCACCCGTTTCATCTTGGAGTTCTCGCAACCTTAGTAAGTGGTCGACACGGTGAAACGCATTCTCGACATGGCCGTAAAGCATTGTACAGTTCGTCTTCAGCCCGATCTGATGAGCCGTGCGATGGATCTCAATCCAAGCGTGCGTGTTGGCCTTGTGCTCGCAGAGCTGATCCCGAACCTCCGGATGGAAGATCTCGGCACCTCCTCCCGGCATGCTCCCAAGGCCAGCCTCGCGCATGTCCTCTAGCACCCACTGAATGGACCTCTTGGTCTGAAACTCAAACCAATTGATTTCCACTGCCGTCCAAGCCTTGAGATGAATCTGTGGATAGTGCTCGTGGAGCAACTCAATCAGGTGCCGGTACCACTCATAGGGTCGCTGGTGATGCAAGCCACCCACGATATGCATTTCCGTGCAGCCATTCTCCGTCGCTTCGCGTCCCCGATCCAGAATCTGGTCGTCGCTCATCACGTATCCTTTGGGATCACGCAAATCACTTCGGAACGCGCAGAATCGACAACGATAGACACAAACGTTGGTGGGATTGAGGTGCGTGTTGATGTTGAAGTAAGCGACGTTCCCGTTCTTTCGCTCTCGGACCAGATTCGCCAGTTCGCCCACTGCCTGCAGCGGAACCTGTGGGTCATAGAGAAACACGCCGTCTTCTAACGTCAGCCGCTCATCGGCTTCGACTTTGTCTCGGATCTCGCGAAATCGGGCAGTTTGGTCGGCTGCGTTCATCTTGGTTGCGTGGTCGATGGCGATGGAAAATGGACGGTTTCTCAGATCGGCGGATGATTCCAATCCGGGCGACAAAGTTGGACTCGCCCGTCCCAGATTAACCGCGGGGCAAACAGGGCGACAACAAACCGGACGGGCTCGAGCAGCAGCGGGCAAGCCGAATCCATCGGCCACTCTGATCCCCAGAACCTATGTTCGGCTCAAACGTTCACTCGGCGGCCCAGCTTACTCGGCCGGGACAACTCGTCGCTGGAAACAACTTACGAAGTCATTGCCCAGAGCGTAAGCCGACTCCCCGCCGGCGAGGAGTTGGCCCATCCTGGAATGCGGTGCCGGGTCGCGATGGTGGACGGCTGAGCTGGAGTGCCAGTGAGCTGGAGTGCCAGGGACCGAATCCTGAGGGAATCCTCGAACTTCGCCCAAATGAACTCAGACCCACAAGCTGTCGATGGTTCCCGCCACCAACAACACGACGCTGATCGCCGCGTTGGTCTCGAAGAATGCTTGATTGACCCGTTCGAGATCGTCCGGCCGAACCAGAGAATGTTGACGCACGACGAGCCCTGCCACAACGATCAGGGCGGCTGCGAACAGCCAACCCAGCCCAACCTGAGGGGCCATCAGCGGCAGCATCACCAAAAAAAGAAGCATCACGAGGTGGCAGGCCGCAGCGATCTTCAAGGCGCCTGCGACCCCGAATCGTGCCGGAACGCTGTGCAGACCGGCCGCCGCGTCATAGTCCGCATCCTGGCACGCGTAGATGATGTCAAAGCCAGTGACCCAAGCGGCAACGGCGGCGGCCAGCAGACCCGGAGCGATCAAGTCCACAGGGTCCATGATCGATTCCACACCCCGAATCGCTACCCAAGCGCACAGCGGTGAAAGACTCAGGGCGACTCCCAACCAGAGATGCGCCGCGGAGGTGAATCGCTTGGCAAGGCTATAGCCGCATAGAAAAAGCAGGACCGGCACCGCCAACCACAAGGGCAATGGATTTGGCAGGAACAGCAAGGTACTGGCGACAAATCCGATGGCACAGGCGAAAGTGAATGCCCAAACCTGTCCCCGCCCCAAAACCCCCGCGGGCAGGTGTCGCCCGGCTGTCCTCGGATTGGCAGCATCAATCTGAGCGTCAACCAGCCGATTGAACGCCATGGCGGCACTCCGCGCCATCACCATGCAAAGCACGATTCCAAGTACGTCACGAATACGAAAGGTCGGCGATAGGCCCGAGGGCAACGGCGTCGCAAACGCCATCACTGTCGCTAACGCAGCAAACGGCAGCGCGAAGATCGTGTGGCTAAAGCGAATCAAGCCCAGCCAGTCTTCCACCTTGCTCCGCGCTGCAACTGGCTCACTCATCATTGACTCGAGCGATTGCAACCAAGGCGACCGTCAACAATCGAGCTGCAGCAACGAACATTAGGGATCTTCTTGAATCTGCTTGAGCAACTTGATCAACGCGTCAGCCGTCGCTCGATCGCGGAGGGTGCCATCCAAGACTCCCCGGACCTTTCCTTTCGAGTCGACAACGTAATTGTCGAAAGTCATTCGCTCAGGACTGTATCGCTTGGACGACTTCTTATCCAAATCAAGTACGAGTCGGTAGGGAGGGTCGTGCTTTTCTTTGATCTTCTTCAAACCCTCCACCCCCTCGCTCTCTTCGCGGAAGACGAAGACCAATTCTGCGTTGAGGCGCTTGAACTCTTCGGCGTGTTCTTTCAGCTCGACCAGCTGACGCATGCAGTGCGGTCACCAGTGTGCGCGGTCGAACATCAAGACGACGTTTTGGCCTTGCGCGGTCAAATCGGAAAGCTTGAGGTCGTTGCCATCGATCCCGGTCATGGTGAAGTCTGGCGCCTGATCTCCCTCGGCAACCTTCGCCACTTCAACCTTCACCACCTCATCTTGCCCGCTCGCCAGGCGCACCATGCAATCGTGCAGCCAGCTAAGAGCCAAGAAAATCTCATCGATCGTCTCCATCGTTGACAGAGGAGAGAGGGAACAGAAGGCGGAAATCGCCTCTCCAGAATCGTCGTGCCATGGCGCTGGCTTGTCAAACGCATCCCGTTAGAATGAGGAGAATCGCGAAGAAAAGCTCAAAGAAGACTTCCCATTCACGATCGAGTGCTGAATTTGGAAGCGTTAGCGGGTCTGGTGACCGCCCCAGTCTTCAAAACTGGCGAGGCGTCCGAAAGGGTGCCTGGTGGGTTCGATTCCCATCCGCTTCCGCTCTTCCTCTCCTGATGCGTCCTCAGGACAGGCATGCTGGAGTTGAGTCGATTTCGGAAGATGAAAGCGGATCGAGGAAACCAATCGCTCAGGAGATATCGACCCCTGGCAGGGACGCATCGCCCGCCATCGCCCGAAGCTTTTCCATCGCTCTTCGTTCCAGTTGGCGGACCCGTTCCTTGCTGATTCCGAGTCGGTCGGCCAGCGACTGCAAGGTGTGAACCCGGCGATGTGAGCCGAGAGAAAATCGAGCTCGCATGATTAGCTTTTCGCGGCGATCCAGATCGTTCAACATCTCGCTGAGGCGGGCTCGCAACTCGTGCCAGCGTTTCTCGCTGATCGCAGAGACGCGCCCCTCGTCACTGATGTCGATCTCCATGTCCTGCAGGCCGCTGGTGACTTTCTGACGATCTTGCTGGTTCGTGACCACTGCCCGGTACGAATTTCGACGCACCACCTGGGTCGCATAGGTGCTGAAGCGGAAACCGCGATCGTAGTCGAACTTCTCGACAGCCCGCATCAGGCCAACGATCCCTTCGCTCAGTAGCTCGTCAAAGGAATTGTTCGTGTTGACAAACTTCTTCACGATCGAAATCACGAGCCGCACATTCGCCTCCACGAGTCGATCGCGATGCCATTCGGCGAGCAAGACGAGTCGATCGATCAATTGCAGTCGTGCCTTCGAAGGGCGTCGTGAATTGAGCAGGCTGCGTTGAATCGAAGCCTGGTGGAGCAGAAAGTTCATGCGCCGAAAGAGAGCCGCCTCTTGATGAGGTTTTAACAGAGCAGCCTCACACATGCGGCCAAGATGGACCGGCAACTCTCCTGCACTACTGCGAGCGGCTTGCTGGCGATCCGATCCGGTCTGGTCCTCAAGCTCGAGCACCTCAGCGAAAATCTCTTTGGCAGCTCCCTTGGCGTCGAACTGCGGATTAGCGATGAAGGAGAGCTCCTTGTTCAAACATCGGCGTGTCAGCTGTTCCAGTTGCTCAGGAGTCGCCTGGAGAATGGGTTCGACACGATTTTGAAAAGACTCTTCCGTGGCCTCCATCGCTGCGGTCAACTCGGGTGACTTCAGCCAAGCGGGCATACGCGAGGAGGGGCGGGAAGGCGAGGAGGTTGCAGTGGACGGACTGGATGCCGCGGTACCGGCCAGTGTCTTGATTTGAGTAGCCATGAATCTCGCTCTTCTTAGTGTTTGGAACCTGAAATCGAATCAACGCTTCATCACGACTCGCGTTTTGAACGTTTTTATCAATCAAAACGTTCACCAGGTTATATCGGCGTTCGCAGCGGATTGCAACGGACTGACTGTGATAATCCGCAGATTTCTTGAAATTTGTGGCTGACAGACCTCGGGCTTCGAATCAGCTTGACACTTGCAAAACATTCAGAGTGAGATTCAAATCGTCCAATTCGTTCAAATACTGAGATATCCGGATGGCCGCCCAACAGCCTCAATTCTCCCCCAAGCAGGTTGCTTCGGCCCTTCACGCAAGTGAATCCTCGGTCAAACGCTGGTGCGATCAGGGGGCGATCATGACGGTCCGGACTGTGGGGGGGCATCGAAGGATCACCCTCGATGCCCTGCAGAACTTCCTCCGCAGCTCCAATCGTGCTCTGCCCGACCCGTCCGCTTTGGGACTTTCTCCTGCGAGGGCGACGACCAGCGATCTGATTCCCGGAGGCCAGCACGAGGATCAAAAGGGGTTTCGAACCGCGCTGGCTCAGGGCGATGAGGCAACTTGCCGTGAGATCCTGCAGAGTCGAATCCGTTTGAGCGGAACGGTCAGCGAGGCCGCTGCGTTTCTGATTACCGATGCAATGCACGGCATCGGGGAGGCTTGGGACTGCAACAATGTGGACGCGTATCAGGAGCGGCGGGGCTGCGACATCTGCATTCGTCTGGTCAATGAACTGAGGCGTGAATTGCCAGTTCTTCCGGGCTCGGCCCCGATCGCGCTCGGTGGAACCCCTTCGGGTGACCCCTATCAACTCCCCACGGCACTGGTGGAACTGTCGCTGAGAGAATCAGGATGGAATGCCACGAGCCTCGGAAGCAATCTACCGACGGAAAGTTTTTTGCGGGCGATTGAGGATTACCACCCGAAGCTGGTCTGGCTGAGCGTTTCGAGCATCCAGGATCCCGAGCAATTCGTTCACGAGGAACGACGTCTGGCCGATGCGCTTGGCGAGAACGTGGCATTGTTGGTCGGCGGCCGAGCCCTGACCGACGAGCTCAGACCGAGGCTGCGCTACACGGCTCACTGCGACGGCCTGCGAAATCTAATGGATTTTGCCTTCATGCTAAGAATGAGCCCCTGATCACCCACCTCCATCGCGACCGCCCCACAACCGACCGTGATTCCCGAATTGAGGACATTCTCGAATTGGGGCCAGGCCAAGTTTCCCGACGCCAGTTCTCTGGAGTCATCGAGCTCCTTCAATACCGGCGTGAGGCCGCGAAGGGATTCTGCGAGATTTGTGGCCTCATCACATCCTGCGAGGCATGAGCAACAAAACGGGATGAGAAGTTCACGGAGCTTCTCTAGGCTGCCCCAAAGCGACGCTAGCAAGACTATCTTCCTCAGCTTCCGCAGAGTGCCCTGAGCCGCAAATGGTGCTCTCCATTGACTTTCCGGAATTTGCCGTCGGTGAGCCATGGCCTGTCCCCATTTCTGAAGTTGCGGGGGGTGAAGGCGAAAAAAACCTTTTCTAAGCGGGCCAGACTTACCACAATGAATGGGAAAGCCATCCACCCAAGCGGCGGACTACCTGATGACGGTCCCGAAGTTGTGGCAGGCTTTTGTGGCCGTCAGTTGGTCAAAGCATTCCCCAGCCTCGGCCGGGACTATCGGCCGGGACTATCGGCCGGGACTATCGGCCGGGGACTATCGGCCGGGACTATCGGCCGGGACTTTTCGACTCCAAGCGAACCGGCACGGCTACTCATTTCACCCCCTCCAGAGAAAAGGAAGCTGCTCCGCGCCCCACGTCGCCTTTGCTGATCTGGCTGACACACCAGAACTGTTGATTCGGCGGATCGATGAATCGGGCGGGATTCACGATGACATCATCATCCCTCGGAGATAGCGACGATTCCCGATTGCGGCCGGATGACGGCAGTGGACGGTATTGGTCCGCGCCCCCATGCCGGGTTCGCGTCGATGACGGGAGCAAGGTTACCTGGATCGACCTCAAACGCCCTTATGCATTGATCGGATCTCACAGCTGTTGCACCCTTCGTATTCGAGGTGCGCATGTTCCCGAGGTCGCTTACTTTCTTTGTTGCTTACGGGATCGGGTGGAGATCTGGCCCACGGCTGCGATTGCATTCCCTCGCTGGGGTGAAATCGGCCCTGACCTACAGGTCGTGCTGGGCCCCTGCAGCCTGACGTTTCACCTCGCCAAGGCCTTGCCGGGCAGAAATCAACCCGGTTCCTTCCTGGCTGACTGCGAGATTGAGACACGATTATCCTGGCCAGGCCAAGACTTCCCCAAGACATTTCGTCGGCCGGTCACCGTCATCGGTGACGACCATCCCAGCGTGCTCCGACTTCACGGTCGCGGGCTGACACGCTGCCACTATGCTGCCGTGGTTCAGGATGAATCGGCCTGGTTGGTCGACCTTTCAGCAAGGCGGATGCAGCGATCCGTGCGAGTACGCCGATTTCATCAACCTGGTGAAACATTCCAACTCGGTGACGCGGTCCTCGAATTTGTGTCCGCGAAACCACGAGTGCCTCAAAGTGACGAGGACGACAGCGGCATTGGGCTCGGGATCGGGGAGCCTGGATCCGACATCCACTCGCAAAGCAACATTCACTCCAACAGTGACCTCCATTCTCAAAGTGACATTCACTCCGAAGATGACATTCATTCTGACGACGGCCCGTCTGGGATGTCCGGGATGGCGAG
Organism: Pirellulaceae bacterium; assembly: GCA_963767665.1. Taxonomy (GTDB): domain Bacteria; phylum Planctomycetota; class Planctomycetia; order Pirellulales; family Pirellulaceae; genus Rubripirellula. Next base: position 41,200 of record CAVYFC010000019.1, on the reverse strand, counting down.
TGGAATTCACTCCTTTGACCCTGACCCTGCGGCCTCGTTCATCTCGTCCCGTCCGCCACAATCGGCGTCCGCTCCAAGTGGCTCGCCCGATCCGAATCGCTCGCCCGATCCGACTCGTTCGCCCGATCCGAATCGTTCGACTGAGGACGCGAACGACGGCAACGCATCCATCCACGAGAGCGGGCGAAGCGAACAAGGAGACGACGACGAGAGTGACAACCCAGCACTCTGCTTGAGTGAGCGCAAGCGAGACCAATCTCACGCAGTCGGTGATGATGATTTCGATAGCCAAGTCTCCGTTGGCGGGCAAGATGACCCAGCTGATAAAGAGTTGGACACACGAACTCATCGCTTTGATTCTGCGAAGCACGGAACACCACGTCCAACCGCAACGGACAGAGAGATCACTCCGTCGCGCGCGGGTGACGCCAGCACCACCGAAACGGCCCTGAACCTAGTCGACACGGCTCTAGGACTCGTCGACGCGGCCGTGCACGAACCCGATTCCAACGAGGCCCTCGGACCGTCGAGGAAAGACGAATCAGTCGACCGATCGAAGGCCGAACGATCAGCCGCCACCGACGAGCCAACTGGCGACGAGCCAACTGGCGATGCAACAACGAGCGACACAACAACTGGCGACGACGAAGATCCCCACCTCCTCGGCGATGTCTCTCTATCAACTCACGACCCGCCAAGATTGATCGATCTTGGCAACGAAGCGCAGCGTGATCCGCCCCTCTCCACAACAATCGAATCTTCGCAGGCCACAGAAGAGCCAGCCTCCGAGTTCGTGGAGGCGACCTCGCAGCAACTGGACGAACCATTCTCACTGACTGACCAAGAGTCGCTTCCCGAGGTGGTCGCGTACGACTCGGTTTTTGATGAAATGGCCGACTTGCCAGACCCGGACAGTCTGCATCATCAGGAAACGGCGGCGAGCGAGCAAGCTTCCAACGCATCTCAAGATTCCGAACCGTCACCACAGTTGGATTTGCCGGCCGTACCTCTCAATGACGCCGGCAACGAAGACACGGATGGTGGGCGGATCGAAGTCGAACCCATGAATCTCGACGAATCGCTGATCGAGGCCCCCCACAGCGTTTCGAAGGAAGACGAGCTCGACGATCGCGAAGTGGAATTGCCGCGCAACGACATGCCCTTGTCGAGTGAAGAACGTCTATCAGAATCATTGGTCGACGAGCCGTCCTTGGACCGAGAGTGTTCAGAACCACAGGGGAATCAAAGGATGCCGCAGGCCGAACCTACGTTTGATGCTTCATCCTTTGTAATGCCACTGGCGGCGGTCGACATTTCTGCTCAAGTGGCGACCGAGACCGCGCCCGTCCACCAAGATCCTCCGTCTTCTTCCCCGGGAGCCGAACGTTCCGACGACGCATCGATTGGCAAGTCGGTTGCGAAAAAGACCGCGTCAAAGACTGGAACGGTTGATCCCGAGGCGTTGACGTCGCACATCACCACGCGATTAACGGAGATGGGTCAGTCACGTTCGATTCTTTATCAGGTCATCCGCTGGACAGCCATCACCGTTGGGATTGTCGTCCCAGCGACCGTGGTCGCTTGGGTCGTCCATCGAATCTATTCTGATTGGTACTGAGTTCGCGAAGGCTTGCCACCTTTGGACCGCAATCGAGGTCACGGCGTGATCCGAGCAACTTGCGATCGCTTGAGTCAGTCAGTCTGTCTGTGGTGGCTGAAAACGATCGATGCGGAATAGGGAGAGATCCATCGCCGGGGTTTCTCCGACCGCAAGCTGGGAGGCGATCTCGCCGAGCACGGAGGTGAACTTGAAGCCATGCCCAGACAGGCCCGCGATGACCGTGACTTGAGGCTGCTCGGGGTGTCGATCGATGACGAAGTGCGCATCTGGCGTCATCGTGTAGTAGCACCCGGCTCTTGAACGACGGCGTGAACTGACGCCCGGGAGATATCGACGAACGTAATCCTGCACCGACTTCAAGTCTTCTTCATCCAGGGCGGCCGGGCCCGGTGATGCGTCCGGTCCGACAATGGCTTGGCCTCCGCCATGCTTTGCGACTTTCACCCCCATTGAATCGATCGATGGAAAACCGTAGTAGCAATCGCTAGCTGTCTCATGAAAGAAACAAGGGTATTGATCGCTGACCGAGAATCCCGGCGGCTCCGATTCGAACCAATACAGGTGCTTGCGCAGAACTTGCAAGGGAACCTCAAGCGAACGGAGAAGCTGAGCACTCCAGGCACCTCCTGCCAGGACAAGTGATGCAGCTCGATGATCACCCTCACTCGTTGACACGCACACGCCGCTCCCATCGATCCGCCAGCTGTTTGCCGTGACGCCGAATCGGCAGTCGCCCCCTGCTTGTTTTGCCAGCTGCAGGTGTGCCAGTACGCAGGCTTCCACGTACAGAAACCCCGCGTTCATTTCGACAACGGCTTGCCAATCTGGATCGCCACCGATTCCAGGCCATCGACCTGCGACCTCGCGGGGTGTCAAACGCTCGATCTGCAGATCGTAAGCGGCCGCACTCGCCAGCACACCCGGTATCACCACGCCGTCGGCCGGTCCCATTTCGACCAAGCCGCATCGCACGAAAAGGCTTTGCGACAGTTCTTGCTGCAATTGATCCCACAATTCATAGGCTCGACGGAGCAGGGGCACATATGCGGGATGCTCAAAGTAGGCCTGGCGGATGATCCGAGTCTTCCCATGCGAACTGCCATGCTCGTGCGCCGGAAAATATTGCTCGATCCCGAGAACACGCACACCCCGCGCGGCGAGATGTCCAACCGCGGCACTACCGACCCCGCCCAGGCCGATCACGATCACATCCCAGTCTGACACGAACCACTCCTCTCCCTAACGCTCCCGCGCGCTTTAGCTGCTCAAACTGAGCGGTTGAGCGGCCAGCCATCCTTTTCGATCCCGTTTTTACATCGTTATCTATTCACGTCGGGCCTGGTGATTCGACACCAAAGTAGCACGACTCTCCGAGTCGATTCTTTCGGCGATTTACGACTCGGAGAGTCGTGCTACTCTCAACAACCGCTCAGTTTAAGTAGCTGGACACCCAGAAATCCTCCTAGAGCTCGATTCAGTAGCGTAAACGATTCCCAGATGGACCACGGAATCGACGCGCCCCCGAGCGGCTCGCTTCAGGCCTGTAAGATTAGGGTGAAATTGGGGGGCGGATTTGTCGTGCTCCACTTTATTCGCGGCTAGTGGTTTGTCCGTAGTTAGTTTTTGGGCTGCGGGCGAACCACCAGGCCCCATTTTTCTCTGCAGATCGAGTCATCTCCGATTCGGTACAATGAACCTCTGCAACGGTTCGCTTCCCACCGGCGAATTCCGATGGAATCACCTATCGAACATCCAACCTCCGAGTTGACACGCGGCATTGAGCATCCTCTCGCTGCGTGCACACTTCTCGCTGCATTGGTGGCGTTGGCAACACTCGCGGTGATCCCCCAGCGTGACGACACGCCAACTCCGCCGGCACTGGAAGTTAGCACCGCCCAACAGGCGCCGTTGGAACCGGACCGCCAGTCCCTTCGAAGCGAATTTTTCGTTCGCGAAGTGGAGCCGCGCATTGCCGAAACGAATCAACTCAATCTTGAAGCCGCCGATCGCTGCATCGAGCGATTGAAACGGTTGATGAACCGCTATCGCCGTGGCGTCGACCCGTTCGTCGAGGACCTGACGAGCATCTCCACACGACTTGGAATCGTACGGCGGATGCCGGGCGATTGGTGGAAGGATGACCATCGCGTCCAGGACTATGTTGAAGAAAAGTTCCAGCGTCATCTCTTCTCGGAATCAATGCTGACTCGCGATGTTGGTGGAATCCTCGACGCCTTTCGCAGCGAAGTCGACGCGAATCAAAAGCGAATGCTCGTGAACATTCGAGCGTCGCTGGAAACCGCAGACCTCCCGGAGGTGACGATCGGTCATTACGAGACATTTCTTGCCTCGGTCGCGGACCAGTTGCAGAGCTATTCGTCACAACAGGGATCCGCCAGCGTGCAAAACGCGCTCACCGTTTTGGTCCTCAGCGAAGCGGGAAGCTACGCTGCTGTCACGCTGGCGTCGGGATTGCTCACTCGATTTGGTGCCGCGGCCGCGACCACGGCGGTGGCTGCCGGTGGCGCCACAGCAGGCGCTTCGGCAGCCGGGGCAGGGAGCGGCAGTCTCGGTGGCCCGGTGGGTACCGCCGTCGGCCTGGGAGTTGGACTGGTGATAGGGCTGACGATTGACTGGTGGATGACGGAACAGTTCGAAGAGAAACTGAGCAAGAAGATGCACGGTTACATTGACTCGCTCGAACGATCTCTGTTGCACGGCACACCGACAAAACCCGGCGATACGAAGCATTCCTCGAGGGAGGATTTCCAAGGGGGTATCGGCGATGCACTTCCCATTGTCTGTGATCATCTGGGCGAAGCTTATCAGCGGCGTTTCCGCGATCAAATTGTTAATCTGGAGCAATCGCAATGAGTCCACTCGTTCGACGTGCCGTCGCCGTTTCGTTGATGAGCGTCCCGCTTGCCTTGACGATTCCGTCCTCCGCCTCCGCCTTTCCGATTCCCGCCGTCGCCTCGTCGGTGGTCAAAGCGGTGATCAGGTATTTCGGCAAAGAAGGCTCTCAGGAAGCGACCGAGTATCTCTCCAAGAAGGGAGGGCAGGAGCTGGTCGAGCGGGTAACCGCCTCGGCGGCGAAACAAGGAGGGGATGAAGCCGTAGGGCAGGTTGCGGTCCTGGCGGGCAAGTATGGACCGGATGCCTTGCTCGCGTTGGACAACGCACCCGCCATGGTTCCTGTGATCCGGGCGCTCGACGAGTTGCCGGCGGCTCAGGCGAAGATCGCCCTGACAAGGCTATCGGCAGGCGCATCTGGCCGGGAACTTGCCGAAGCGACCGCGCGTTTTGGGAGCCTGGCCTTGCGAAGTGAACTGAAGCATCCGGGCGTTGGCCTGATTCTCGTCCGCACACTTGGCGATGAAGGTGCCGATCTCGCATCACGGCTCACACCTGACCAGGCGATTGCCGTGGCTCGTCACTCCGAAGATATCGCGAAACTCTCGGCCGCTCAGCGACAGGGAGTCCTGGCGATGTTGCGAAATGATACTGAACGAATGCTCGGTTTTGTGGGTCGATTCGTGGAGGCCAATCCGGGAAAGTCACTCTTCACCGCAGCCACCACCGCAGTCATTCTTGCCGAACCGGAGCGGATTCTCGGAGGTGATGAGGTCGTGTTCGATGCCGAAGGGAACCCGATCGTGGTTCGCAAGGGAGGGATCGCCGATCGAGCGATCGAGGCGGGGGGAGATGTCGCCGGACATGTCTCCGAGCGCTATGTTCGACCGCTCTACCTGACGGTGATGGCTTTTGCGGGCACCTTCTTCGTTACCTGGATCGCACTGAAAGTCTGGCAATACAAGAAATTCAAGTCGGCGTTACGGGGCAACTCGATTCGAAGGAATTGACCAACCGAATCGGATCCATTCAAGGCGAAATCCCGTTCTGCGATTGCTCAGCAGAGGCTGCTTGCGGCGGGCCGCTCTCAAACGTCTTTAGATTGCTGTAGATCAAAGGTTCCGTATCGGTATTCCAAAACCAGTGAATCGCCATCATGGCGGCCAGTGATACCAGGATCGCGGCAAGTGCCGTCAGATATTCCTTCTTGCCGCGGCGCACGCTTGTGCGCGAATGGATGCGACGCTCGGCAGCGGCCTCGACTTGCGATCCAATCAGGGCGCTGGGATCGGCGGGCCCATGGGAGTTGATGGCGGAGCGAGCGACCTCGCTGGCACTTCCCGTCCCTTCCTCATCGATCGCTTCCTGTGGCCTTCCAGCCTTTCGCCGGCGGCGAGGATTGAGGGCTTCTTGCATCGGCGGAAGCGAGGCACTGATCGAGAGGACCTTGCCGCGTGACATCGCGTATCGCTGTAGCTCGAGCAGCAAGTCGACCAAGGCATCTGGCGCGCCGTTGACGGTGCGCAGATCAAGAGGAACTCGCTGCAAGTGGGCATCGATCTTGCTGATCAGGTGCAATCGCAGCAGATCGATCTCAACCTCCTCATCACTCGGCCAGACGATTTCGACGCGTTCTTCCCCGTAAACCTTGTCAAGTTGTCGATCTAGCTTTGACACAAAAGCATCTTTCCAATGCCGGAATGGAAATCCCTGAAAGTGTCCGTTTACGCTAGCGACCCGTTGGACCGGGGGGAGGTCAAATCTCCCCTCAAAGCACAAACTTCATGACGCTGTGACCGGATCCTAATCGAACGCTCACAGAGCCCGACTCGGGTCTTGCGGCCGCCAATCGCCGAGAATTGGCGAGCCTGAAAAAACCTCGACCGTTAGTCTGGGCTATTTCACATCGAACAACTCGACGACGAAATGCAGCGTTGAATTGGGGGGGATGGTACCTGGGACGCCGCGGGCCCCGTAGCCAAGTTTGGACGGAATCTCCAATTCGATCATGCCACCCTCACCAATCAACTGCATTCCCTCGGTCCAGCCAGGAATCACGCGATTGAGGGGAAACGAAATCTTCTCGCCACGCTGGTAAGAACTGTCAAAGATCGTCTTGTTTGGGTTACCGAGCCAACCCTTGTAGTGAACTTCCACAGCATCCGTCGCCTTGGGCTTGTCCTTGTCACTCTTGCGCAACACGCGGTACTTCAGTCCCGATTCTGTCGTCTTGAACTCCTTGGAGGCATCCTTGTCGATTGGACCGGGCTTGTCCTTTTCGCGCGGGTCGTCGGGACCAGCCTTGAGTTGACTCTCGCTACCATCGGATTCTTGGCCCAAAGCCAATGCAGGAAAAAGCAACAGGGAACAGGAAAGGAAGGCGAACGTTTTTCGGTTCATGGTTTTTGGTCTCGTACCTTGGAATGAGTCTCGTACCTGATGTTGGAGGCACAGCCCAGATTCTAAGGCTTTTTGAGAAACCAAGTACCGGCGGACCGAGGGGTTCGGCCGCTTGCCATGGCGGAACCTCGGAGGGGCAGAGATTTCTTAACTTGCATTGCCCTACCGTAGGCGAGTCTCTCCGAGACTCGTACAAAACACAGCAAAGCTGCGACCGTCCGCCTTCGAAATGCGGACCCACCATACGCCTCACGAGTTTTTACAGCCTCTCCGAGAGACCATGTTTCAGGGGCATGACCGGTCCCGCGCGGAACTGTCAGCTCCCAAAGTTTCGCCGGAAGGCAGCGAAGTCAAGCAAGCCGATCGAGCCATCTTCGTCGGAATCAAGCTCGCTCAGGTAACCTGATTGACCTTCGCTGCGGCCAAAAGCACGTCGAAGTTCTGCGAAATCGAGAAGGTCGACGACACGATTTCCGCTAACGTCACCATACTTTCGATAGAAATTGTCGGTGGCTTCATCACCAAACGAATAGTCATTGCCCATCGAGGCTCCACCGAAAACCGCCACAATCTGTAGTCGATCGATGTCGAGTCGATAGTTGCCGTCGCTCAACGAGTTTCCACCCGGAAGCTGAAGCGTCACCTTGGTGAACGTTCCATCATCCTCAGCGGTTACAACAAGATTTTCGATGGGGTCGCTCGCCGGAACGGTCTCCGTTCCGAGATTGGTCAGCACGAATGCACTGGCTGGCGTTTCCACCAAACCATTGAAGAGCACCTCGACCTTGCGAATGGCCGAACGTTGGACCGATCCAAGCTCGTTGATGATGACCGATTCCACTGTCGGCAGATCGTCGTTGAGAATCACTGCACCTCGAGCGCCACCGGTCACCGGCCCCGCATCGGAATAGGTCACGACCACTTCAAACATTTCGTTCGGCTCGAGTTGGAAATCGCCGCGAAGGGGAATCGCAACTGTTTTCACATCTTCATCAATACCAAAGTTGATGGTACCGCCGGGGAACGCGGCCGCATCAAAATCAGACAGGTCCACCGGATGGGTCCCCACCGGCACAACACTCCAATCAACACTCGCCGCCTTTTTCAAGTTTCCTGATCGAACGATGTTCACGGACATCGAACTGCTTCCCGTGTTACCCTCGGTCGCATCGGCAAGCGGCACGATCGCTCGACTTGGAAGATCGACGCTGACAGTCTTCCAAGACTCAAAATCGTCGGTGTCCATTTTTCGCAAGACGTCCCAGTGCAGCCCGTCCACGCTGTATTCCAGCCAGATGTCCTTACCCGATTCAGCGTTGTCGGCACCATTCCCGGCGGTACCCACGCCGTTTCCAATGATTAAGTCAAAGCTCAAACTCGCGCCGGGTCCTGGACGCAGTGGAACGGACGTGGCAATCCGGTCACCGTTGCCTTGCATTAGCAATTCTTGTCCATTGCCTCCTGGAAAGATCGATTGATCTGCATTGACCCCGCCATTCTCGATCGACGCCCATTGCGTATTATCCAGTTCTGGATCGAAGTCGTCGGCAAAGGGGCTCGTCGTCAGCGACACGTTGTCAATCGCCCAGGCGTCTCGGGTTCCACTGCTGTTACGAATCTGTCGCCAACGAAACTGCACGGCATCGAGAACCGTGACGGGCGATTCATCTTCTTGAATGATCCCACGTCGCGACGAGGAAGCCGGGTTGATGCGGGTGGTGTTGGCTCCCGTGACTCCAATCACGGCGATTTGAAAACTCTCATCCGATTCGACCTCCAAGTCTCCAGCCAGCGTGATCGACACCTCCATCTCAGAAACGCCTGGCGAAAAAACTACTTCACCGCTTGGCCGCTGCCCGCCGACGAAATCTAGATCGTTGGCCGGATTCTCAAAACCTGCATACTGGACTTCCCACTGGGCGGTGGTTGCAAGTGTCGTATCCCCATCTCGCTGTAGCGTGAACGTATAGGTGGCTCCCGATCCCAGGTCACCTTCCGGTTGTACCGACATCGCCGTATTGACCGATGCCATTCCAACGGAGGTCTCGTCACTCCAGATCACGCCGTAAGCGGTGGAATTGGAGATCGTCCAGCCTTCCGTGGCATCGAAAAGGACCACTCGAAACGTTTCGTCCCGCTCAAACTCTGTATCGCCTGCAATTTCGATGGACAGCTCGACAGAATCGTCTCCCGCGGGAATCGTCACCGAGCCCGTGGGAATGACACCCGCAGCGAAATCGCTTGCATCGACAGTGGGAGCCGGAAGTCCGTTCTCGGCATCGGGAATGGCGGGCAGCACCACGTAGGCAACTTGCAGTTCAGGCGAGGACGCGCCGCTGCGAGAAACTTGGAATGTCAACGCCGTTGAACCGGCGTCTCCTTCACGCGCCTGACTTTCCAGCGACTGAATCGAAATCAGGTCGCCCGAGGAGACCGCTCTTGTCCCCGTGATCCAATACTGTCCCAAACTCGCATAATCGGAGTAGCCGGTTGGGTTTTCGACCGACCAGGGTGCCTCGCTTTGTGGGCCCGTGTAGTCCGTCTCGCCGGGATCAAAGACCTTATCGAGTGTCGGATTGTAAACACCATGCGACCCCACACCGTCGACACGAAGGAAGTACTGCCCGGCATCCAGGGTCAATCCATTGAACGAGGCAGTTACCTGATCGCTAGGATTCGACTCTGCGACCAAGCTCCCATTTGAATCATAGATCGCGGCCCAAACATCAAGATTCGGATACGCCAGGTAGGGAACGATATCGAACGAAACGCTTCCCGCATCGGTCGAAAAAGAAAACAGATCAACATCATTGCTTTGTTCGATCACACCAAAAGCGCTCAACTGGCTTGACGACTCGATCTCGAGTGGCGAGGCAGTGGCGAATGTGTTGCCATGGTCGTCTGGCCGATAAGAGAATCCGTTCTGAGAGCTGATGATGTCGAGATCATCTTGCTGATTGCTGGCGTTGTAGTAGTCGCCGTTGGACCAGGTCTTGAGGTCACGGGAGCTCGGGCCACCCATGATGGGTCCCCAACTCGTGTTTCCACTGCCGTGGCCGTTGTAATAAACGGTTCCACCGGAGAGACCATCGTGTCCTAGACGTAGCGAGTGTCCGACCTCATGACTTTGCGTGGCTCCCCCGCGCTCACCCCCTTGTTGAAGGCGTAGACAGGAAGATCGTCGGCTGAGGTAAACGAACCGATGTAGCCAATGCCGCCGCAGCCACTGCATACCCCATTCGTATCGGTCGTATGAAGCGAGCGGACTCCCCAAGTGGTGTCGGACGAGTTCAACTTGGTCAATGCCTGCGTGCCCGGGTCTTCGGTGGTCACATTCACGTCGAAGGGAGCAAAATCCTCGGCAACCAATTTCCAGATCGAGCGAATCTCATTGAGCTCGCTATTGGAGAACGAAGAGGGATCGCTGTTGCGGTCATAAGCGATGTCGACGAGCGTCTCGATTCCGGTGGCGTTGTTCCAACCCGTCCCCTCGGTAATGCTCCCATCAAAATCGAGATAGATCGTGTAGTTCGAGCCAGGCCGGCTATGAAGCTTGAAAGTATCGGCGTTGGTCAGAGTTATCTCGGCTGTCGGCAGTTCGAGCAGCGGATTGCTGAACTCAGGGTAGCCATCTTCGAAGTGATCATCCGTGGACTCCACCAACGGTGTGGTCAAGATCGCGGCCGTGGAGGGCGAAAAGACAGGAAGCACCGTCGGGGCCGGACTAAAAAAACGAGGCGAGAGGCCGAGCTCAGCGGCCAGCAGGCAACGTCGCTCGAGGCTCTCCGCGACGAGACGACGACGACCGCGGCGACAGCTCGCGAGCCGCGACGTGGCGAACCATGGAGATTGAATTCTGAACGGTCTCAAAACGAAAACAGCCAGCCGTTTGGGCGAGAGCCAGAATGGGGAGTCGGCAAGGAAATTCGATGACGGCAACAACCTTTTGGAAGCCATTCTAGCTAGGGAACGGCTGGCGCCGCCAAGTTCAATACGGGCTGGAAGCCAAAAAAAAACCCTTCATCGCCGAAGCGACAAAGGGTTTTAAAAATCCGGCAATACCTACTTTCACGCTGGTATGCACTATCATCGGCTCGAAAAGCTTGACTTCTGTGTTCGGGATGGGAACAGGTAGGACCTTTCCGATATCGTTGCCGGAAAGACACGCCGACGGGTATTTCGCCGCCGGTGCGCCGGGTTGTCTGGTAGTTGATCAGCTGGAAAGAGCGGTTCAAAGAGCAGCTGAAGAAAACGTCGATGACGTTTCCGCAGTGAATTCCGCATAGGAAATTCGAGTGCGGGATATCGACGGCCAATCCTTCGCCCGTTAGTACTGGTTAGCTTAACACGTTACCGTGCTTACACGCCCAGCCTATCAACCTGGTCGTCTTCCAGGGGGCTTTCGTCTATTGACAACGAATCCTAATCTCGGAGCGGGCTTCACGCTTAGATGCTTTCAGCGTTTATCCTTTCCGTAGTTAGCTATCCAGCCGTGCCGCTAGCGCGACAACTGGTACACCAGAGCTACGTCCAACTAAATCCTCTCGTACTAAAGTTGAACCTCCTCAAGATTCGAACGCCCACGGCAGATAGGGACCGACCTGTCTCACGACGGTCTGAACCCAGCTCACGTACCACTTTCATTGGCGAACAGCCAAACCCTTGGGAGCTTCTACACCCCCAGGATGTGATGAGCCGACATCGAGGTGCCAAACCGCATCGCCGCTGTGGACGCTCGGATGCGATAAGCCTGTTATCCCCGGAGTACCTTTTATCTGATGAGCGATAACCCTTCCATTCGGGATTACCGGATCACTAAGGCCTACTTTCGTACCTGCTCGACTTATGGGTCTCGCAGTCAAGCACACTTCTACCTTTACGCTCTACGCCTGATTGCCGACCAGGCTGAGTGTACCATTGCACTCCTCCGTTACTCTTTGGGAGGAGACCGCCCCAGTCAAACTGCCCGACTGACACTGTCCGTTGCCCAGTTTCATGGGATCAACGTTAGAATTAAAGCATGACCAGGCTGGTATTTCAACGACGGCTCCGCCGACACTAGCGTGCCGGCCTCAAAGCCTCCCAGCTATCCTACACAAGACATACCTCAACCCAATATCAGCCTACAGTAAAGGTTCACGGGGTCTTTCCGTCTAACCGCGGGTATGTGGCATCTTCACCACAACTACAATTTCACCGGGTCGGTGGTTGAGACAGTGCTCAAATCGTTACGCCTTTCATGCAGGTCGGAACTTACCCGACAAGGAACTTCGCTACCTTAGGACCCTCATAGTTAGGGCCGCCGTTTACTGGGGCTTCGGTCGCGAGCTTCGCCGTGACGCTAACCCTCTTCCTTAACCTACCAGCACCGGGCAGGCGTCAGTCTCTATACATCCACTTGCGTGTTAGCAGAGACCTGTGTTTTTGATAAACAGTCGTTAGAGCCGATTTTCTGTGGCCTCCAACAGCTATGAACCATCGGAGGCGCCCCTTATCGCGAACTTACGGGGCCATTTTGCAGAGTTCCTTAACCACCGTTCTCCCGAGCGCCTTAGAATTCTCATCTCGCCTACCTGTGTCAGTTTTAGTACGGTCAGCTGCTTAACCTAGTGGCTTTTCTTGGACGTCCTTCCAATGACTTCGAGAACTTAAACGCTCTCGAGCTATGCCTTGGCTGATGCGCCAGTCTTTTAACCCCGGACACCTCAGCGGTCGCTACGGACATTTCTATTCGTACCGCTCACTTTCCGGACGCCGTCCCCACATCGGATACACAGCCGGCGCAGGAATATTGACCTGCTATCCATCGTCTACGCCTTTCGGCCTCGACTAAGGTACCGGCTAACCCTGGGCGGAATTGCCTTCCCCAGGAAACCTTAGGCTTTCGGCGAACAGGATTCTCACCTGTTTTATCGTTACTCATTCCGGCATAATCACCCGATGACCCCAACACCGCTCGTTACCGTACGGCTCGTATCTGATCATCGGCGCTCTCCTACCGCTCAGCCTTTCCGAAGAAAGACTGAACCCGCTGCTTCGGTGCCATACTTACTCCCGTTCATTATCGGCGCAGAAATGCTCGACTGGTAAGCTGTTACGCACTTTTTAAATGGTGGCTGCTTCTAAGCCAACATCCCAGCTGTCACGGCACTTCAACTTCCTTAGTGACTAAGTATGTCTTCGGGACCTTAGCAGGCGATCTGGGTTGTTTCCCTCTCGACCCTGGAGCTTATCCCCCAGGGACTGACTGCCGAGATAGTTTTACCGGTATTCGGAGTTTGGTTCGGTGAGGTACCCTGGGAAGGGCCCCCATCCGATTCAGTATCTCTACCCCCGGTAAATAGTGGCTCGACGCTATCCCTCAAGATATTTCGGAGAGAACGAGCTATCTCCTGGTTTGATTACACTTTCAGTCCTCCCCACAAGTCATCCCCTCAGTTTTCAACCTAAGTGGGTTCGGTCCTCCACGCAGTTTAACCCGCGCTTCAACCTGCTCATGGGTAGATCACTCAGGTTTCGCGTCTGCAGCAAACGACAATTTCGCCCTATTCAGACTCGGTTTCCCTTGGGCTTCGTCCCGGAAGGACTTAACCAAGCCGTTTACCACAACTCGCCGGATCATTATGCAAAAGGCACGCCGTCACCCGTTTCGAAGCAAGCTTCGACATAGGGCTCCGACCGCTTGTAGGCACATGGTTTCAGGTTCACATTCCTCCCCTAGCAGGGGTTCTTCTCACCCTTCACTCACGCTACTGGTGCACTATCGGTCGTTAAGGAGTATTTAGCCTTACGGGATGGTCCCCGTGGATTCAGCCCAGGTTTCACGTGACTGGGCCTACTCAGGTGCTCCTATGGTGCATGTATGCTTTCGTGTACGGGGCTGTCACCCTCTGTGGCGATCCTTTCCAGAATCTTCCACTAGCTACACACAATCCAATATTGGAGTCCTACAACCCCGCGGGGGAAACCCCCACGGTTTGGGCTATTCCGATTTCGCTCGCCGCTACTGACGGAATCGATTTTTCTTTCTCTTCCTCTGGTTACTTAGATGTTTCAGTTCACCAGGTTGTTACGAACCAGCCTATGGATTCAGCTGGCCGCAGTTGGGAATCCCGGGATCATTACTTGTTTGTCAACTCCCCCAGGCTTTTCGCAGACTTCCACGCCCTTCTATCTCTTAACGCCAAGGCATCCCCCATGTGCCCTTCGTAGATTGGCCGCCGAAATCCCGAACTCGGAACCAATTCAGTCACCCCAGATCACTCACTTTCGCAAGCCGCCAAGAGCCAACCGAACCACAACCGAAATCTGAATCTCGAAAGTTATCTCACTTTCACGATATCACATGGTGACTACACAACTCCGCTTCACCAGCCTCCAGAAGGAAACCAGACTCCGCATCGCTCGCAGTCGATTGCACAGAATCCTATTAGAATTCACATGCCAGCTTCCAGCACCACCAGACCCCGACCAAAGCCGGAACTCAGTGCATGACTGTCGCTGACAACGCTCTTTGAACTTATTGAGTCCAGCCCAACAGATCCGTCACTCTCCCCAGACAGCTCTCGCCATACAAAGGATCGCAACATCTGCTGAGCGTGGTGCTCTTTTCAGATGCCAACTACCAAACAACCAAATTGTCAAATATCAATTCCCCGAATTGAGGCATGGCCTCGGCGTCCGAGGGACGCTGCTGGAGAGCAGCCGCTTGACTCCCTGCAGAAGTCTTAGAGAGAGCAAGCGGTTACTCGCGAGCGAGGGCGAAAGATAACGGCGTCGAAATCTCTCGTCAACCGAACCTGAACCAGATTTTCTGAAATTCTTCAGAAAGCCTTTTCGGCTCAGCGATGTCTCGGTTTTCGCATGTCGGCCCGTTCCTTGCAAGGAGGGAAAGCGACCAAACCGTCGAAAACTTTTGACACGTTTGGCACGCCAGGGTTTCGCTCCCAAATCGACACGCTCAGGCCTTCTAACCTGACGCGTCCCAGGGAACAGCAATCCCGCGACCAAAAAGTGGAGGTGGACGGACTTGAACCGACGACCCTCTGCTTGCAAAGCAGATGCTCTCCCAACTGAGCTACACCCCCGAAGAAGTTTGAAGTGAGAAGGGTGAAGTTTGAAGACATTCACACTTCACCCTTCTCACTTCACACTTCCATAAGTGGGCGTGCCAGAACTCGAATCTGGGACCTCGTCGTTATCAGCGACGCGCTCTAACCAACTGAGCTACACGCCCTCGCCTTGCTCCCTGCCACTCCTCGACGCCTGGAGACGAGAGCGATCCAAGCTGCGGCCAGGAGAAGATTGGAAGGGGGAAAGTGTACGGAATGTTCGTTGCGCTGTCAAAGGGAACTCCCCACCGGATTCCGAATGGATCGACATTTCTTAGAGGCAGCTTGAATCCCTTTGGTTCGCGCAGAGTCGGAGGCGGCTCGTTTTCCACGCAGTAGGTCCGCAGTTCCAGCGGCGGACATCCTCAGCTCGGCTGCGTTCTCACGAGTCTCGGAGACACGTCGCCATACGGTGACTGCCAGGTCGAAGAATTCTCAGTCTGCCGGGCGACTCGGCGACAGCAATCCATTCCCCTGGAAGGCACCACGAGCTCGGCGGATATCAAAAATCGGCGTTTCCTCGCTAAAACGGTGGTTGGTAAGAATACGGCCGGGCATTCGTTCGACCGTTCCCGTGTTCCTTTCCCACTCTCAGACAGACCGCACCATGATGGATCGACCCTCTCACCCGACCTTCGCTGGCCTTGCGCTCGCGTCGCCGCGATCTGACCGCGCCAGCCCGGCCTTGGCTGCTCCCCCCAGCCCGCAGGCGGCACTGGCGCTCAAGCCCGTGCAGCCCGACGTGGAATACGAACGGGTCCCGGCCGAAGAGGTCGAAAAGTGCACGGTTCGCGATCTGCAGGTTGACGGCTGGTCAGGCTGGGAAGTGGTCGCGCCCGACGGATCACTGCTGCGACGTTTCGCCGATACCAACGACGACAAGAAGGTCGATCTGTGGTGCTATTACAACTTTGGAGTCGAGGTCTATCGGGACATCGATGAGAACTTCAATGGCAAGGCCGACCAGTACCGCTGGCTCGAGCACCGGTGGCATTCGCTGGGGCCTGGACGACGACGAAGACGGCCGCATCGACCGCTGGAAACAGATCTCCGCCGAGGAGGTCACCGCCGAGGTCGTCGCGGCGCTTCGCGACCAGGATCGCGAACCGCTTCTCCCGCTGCTGATCTCCGAATCCGAGATCGAATCGCTGGGACTCGGCCGAGAATCAAACGCGAACGGATCAGCACCAAGGCCGACCGCGCGGCACGTGACTTCGCAGGGACTGGCGACGCGGCAGAAAGCGGTCGGTCCGGACGCGAAATGGGTCCAGTTTGCCGCCGCATCCCCGGGCGTCGTCCCCAGCGGAACCGAGGGCTCGACCAAGGATGTGATCGTCTATGAGAACGCCGTGGCGATGTTCGAACAGGGCGAGCAAAGTGGCCAGTTGATGGTCGGAACGTTGATCCGAGTCGGCGACGCCTGGCGATTGGTGGAACTCCCATCGGTCGGCGATGGCGAAACGGTCGCCCAGACCACCGGCAACTTCTTTACGCCCGGGGGGCAGCCCAGCGAAGCTCGGCCTCGCCGCGGCCTCGATCACCCGCGAGACGCAACAACTGGTCGCCGAGCTGGAAACGATCGATCAGAAACTTGAACCGACTGCCAAACAGGCCTCCGAAATCGCGATGCTGCACAAACGCCGCGGCGACATCGTGGAAAAGCTGATCGCTGGTTCCGAGGATCGGATCGAACGTGATACCTGGGTTCGCCAGCTCGTCGACCTGCTCAGCGTGGGCGCTCAAACCGGCGCTTACCCCGACGCTGTCAAACGACTGCAAACGATCTCGCGCGACTTCGCCGGTTCCGACGACGAGTCTGCAGTCCTACGCCGATTTCCAAGCGATCAGCACCGAATACGTCGTCCGCCAAACGCCCGATGCCGACTTCGCCAAGGTCCAGGAATGGTACCTCGATTCGCTCAGCCGCTTTGTCGAGCAGTACCCGCGAACGACCGGCGAAGCGGCGCAGGCGTGGATGCAACTGGCCCTGAGCAAGGAGTTCGAAGACAAGAGGAAGGAGGCGCTGGCGTTCTACAAACGGGTCGCCAAGACATTCCCCGGTACGCGACGCGGGTGAAAAAGCGGCCGGCGCCGTGCGTCGCCTTGAATCGGTCGGCCAGACGATCGATCTCAACGGACAATCCCTCGACGGCAAGACCCTTCCGGCTCTCCAGCCTGCGCGGCAAACCGGTGGTGATTCACTACTGGGCAACCTGGTGCGAGCCCTGCAAACAGGACATGAAGCTGCTGCGACGGCTGCAGGCCGGCTACCAACGGGCGGGATTGCAGATCGTCGGCGTCAACGTCGACATCACCAAGGAACAGGCCGACGCAATTCCTGAACGAGAATCGTCTGCCCTGGATCCAGTTGTTCGAGCCGGGCGGGCTCGAATCGAGCAATCTCGCCAAGGCACTTGGGCGTTCAAACCCTGCCCACCATGATGCTGATCGACCCCAGCGGCAAAGTCGTTCGCCACAATGTCCGTGCGGCCGAACTTGGATGAAGAGATTGCCGAGATGCTGAAGCGAAAGTAGCCGCCAAGCGTGCACCACGCCGCGCCACTGTTAGACTCGGGGCGGCTGTGAATCATCGAAGTTCGCTTTCCTCAGGTAGGCCTTATGTAGGCGAGCCTCTCCGAGGCTCGTACAGAAAAGCCGCGAAGCTGCTCAAGTTCGCTTGGAATATGCGGACCTGCGACACGAGGACCAACTTTCATTTCACAGACTCAGTGAATTGTGCCGGGTCCAAAGTGAGTGCATGCATGGTCAAGCGAGAGGCGGTCAAACAGAGGCTCAAGGCGGCCGATCGACGTCGCCAACGTCGGAACATCGATTCTCGTCCGGTATCGGAGGCGGTCACGCGAACCGACAAACCACGCGTGGATGTGGTGGGCCTGATCGCAAACGCGATCCTGCGGCACGCAGAATCGCTTGGCAGCGAGGCCAGGGATGTGATCGTGATCGCGGCCCTGAATAGCACGCTGCGTGCCTCCACCCCCAGCGGCGATGACGCCAAGCGGTTGGCTGAACAGTTCAGCGCGATCTCCTCTCAGTCTGACGTTTCCATGAAAGCCTTTCGCGAAGCCCTCCAGCAATTGCTGTCGACGGCCAATCAGCATCATGACCCTCGACAAGCTGACGCGTTCTTGCGTTACCTGAGCATTCTCTCGGACACTTGAAGCGTCTGAAGACCCTGGCGCATCCCCAGCCACCGGATCGACGCGCTACCGATCTCGGCAGCGCAGCCCCACAAGCGCGGACACGGCAAGAAGAGCGAGTGTCCGACGCGCCACGCATGTCTCAAAACGCTTTCGCCCTTGCCTACGATTCGCTGGGCTCTTTGCGAAGATGCAGCCACTCGGTGTGGAACGTGCCTGCCTTGTCGACCCGCTGATAGGTGTGGGCGCCGAAGTAATCGCGCTGGGCCTGCAGCAGATTGGCGGGCAGCCGAGCCAATCGGTAGCCGTCGTAGTAGCACAAGCGCTGTGCTGAACGCGGGCACGGGGATTCCCAGGATCGAGGCGGCCGCGACGACCGCTCGCCATGACTCTTGGGCGTTCTCAACCGCTTGATCAAAGAACGGATCGAGCAAGCAGATTCTCCAGGTTCGGATCGGCCTCAAAGGCTTCCTTGATGCGATCGAGGAACTTCGCCCGAATGATACAGCCGCCACGCCACAGCAGGGCTGCATTGCCGTAATCGAGCCCCCAGTCGTGCTCGGCCGAAGCGGCTTGCAACTGCACAAAGCCCTGGGCGTAGCTGACGATCTTGGAGGCATAAAGGGCTTGTCGAACCGCTTCGACGAATCCCGCCGCGGTCACCCACCATCGCCTTGGCAGCGGCCGTCATTTCCGGGTTCGATCCGGCGGCCGGGCCATGCAGTTTTTCACTGGCCCGCACGCGTGCCTCCTTTTGTGCCGACAAGCCGCGGGCAAACACGGCCGTGGTCACCAGCGTGCTGGGAACTCCCAGATCGAGTGCCAACTGGCTCATCCACTTGCCCGTCCCCTTGGCACCGGCGACATCGAGAATCTTGTCGACCAGGAAACCGTCGCCACCCTGGTCGTCCTTGACACTGAAAATGTCACGCGTGATCTCGATCAGGTAGCTCTGCAGGTCGCCTTGATTCCAAGTCTCAAAGACCTCGTAAAGCTCGTCGTTGTTCAGGCCACCCACCTCATGCAGCAATTGGTAGGCCTCGCAGATCAGCTGCATGTCGCCGTATTCGATCCCGTTGTGGACCATTTTGACGTAGTGGCCGGCCCCGCGAGGCCCGACCCATTCGCAACAGGGAATGTCGTCGTTGGGGCCGACTTTGGCGGCAATCGCTTGGAACATTTCTTTGATGTGCGGCCAAGCTTCCTTGGTCCCGCCCGGCATCAGGCTCGGGCCCTTCAGCGCCCCCTCCTCGCCGCCCGAAACGCCACAGCCGACGATACAGCAGCCCCGCCTCCTCGACTCGCTTGGTGCGGCGCTCGGTGTCGGCGTAGTAGCGTGTTGCCACCGTCGATGATGATGTCGCCCGGGTCGCACAGGGGGATCAGGGCCTCGATCAGGGCGTCGACCGCCGGGCCCGCTTTGACCAGCATCATCAGTTTGCGGGGCCGCTTGACCGCTTTGACGAACTCCTCGATCGAGTGGGTCCCGACAAAATTCTTGCCCGCGGCGCGGCCGGCGATCAGATCGTCGACCTTCTCGGTGGTGCGGTTGTAAACCGCCACTTTGTAGCCGCGGCTTTCGACGTTGAGGGCCAGATTCTCGCCCATCACCGCCAAACCAATCAGACCGAAATCACAGTCGCCACTCATCTATCTTTCCAAGCGTTGGAGGAGTCAAAAAGTTCAGGAATCGGCTGGGATTCTAGGCTTCCGTGGCATCACAAGGCAGGGGGTGGCAGGGGGTGCAGATCGGGTCACGCGTTGGGGTTCCAAATTGGTTTTCGATAGTTGCCGGCGAAGGAAAGCAGTGGCGGTGGGGTTGGCCCCTAGCCAGCCCTCGACCCCCATCAGGCCGGCACATTTGGTTCATTCGGCAAGATCCCATCGAGCCCGAGGATTTGAAAATGCCTGGCAAGCATGGGCAAGTAGTTTGTTGATTGCGGCGCCAACTCCGATTATCGTCAAAGGGAATGCTGCGGAGATCCCGCGCGACTCCTTGTCTCCACTCAGTTCAAGCCACACTCGGCCAGTTTATGAACATGTTGCATCGCCTCTGTGCATTGGTTGCCCTCTTCGCTCTTTTCTTTCACGCGCTACGACCGAGCGTCTTCGGTCAGGGCAACGGCCAAGATACGATTCTGATCGGTCAGCCGATCGCGGGGATTGACGTCGACGCCACGGGCGTTCTTCGCGTCAAACAGTTCGATCCACGGTTGGCTCAGCAACGCCTGGCCGCCGCCAGAGCCCACGGCGACGCCAACGTGATGCGGCCAAGCGAATTGCGAAAGATCTCGCTCAACCGACTGGAGGCTGCCATTTCCGAACAACTGGCTGCCGGCCAAGGCATCAGCGACGAGATGAAGGCGTTGGCCGGATTGACCTCCGTCCAGTACGTCTTCTTCTACCCAGAGACCAACGACATCGTGATCGCGGGTCCGGCCGAAGGTTTCTTTGCCGATCCGACCGAGCGATCTGATCGGAATGAACACGGGTCGCCCGACGGTGCTGCTCGAAGACTTGGTGACCGCACTGCGTGCTTACGCCCCCAATCAAAAACCGACCACGGTGATCAGCGTCTCCATTGATCCGACGCCGGAAGGTCTCCAGCAGATGAACGAGTTCATGGCCTCGGCTCGCCGTTGGGCTCGACCTGGCGACGCGAACAGGATTGCCCAGGGGATGAAACAGAACCTTGGTCTGCAAACCGTTACCTTCAAGGGCATCCCCAATTCCACCCACTTTGCTCGTGTCCTGGTCGAGGCCGACTATCGCATGAAGTTGGTCGGCATTGGGCTGGAGCGATTGCCGGTCCCGGTCAAGAGCTATGTGGAACGAGCCAACCCGAGCGCCGTCTCGGCCAACGCCATGGAGCGATGGTACTTCCAACCCAACTACGACGGGGTCGCGGTTAGCGAAGATGGCAACGCCATGAAGATCAAAGAGCGTGGTGTCCAACTGGTCGGTGAAAACGAGCGGGTCGCCGGCAGGCCGTCGTACCGCCAGCGGACGTGTGAACCGAGCCAGCCAAGCGTTTTGCATGGAGTTCACCGAGAAGTTTCCGGAGATCGAAAAGCGGGTTCGCATCTACGCGGAATTGCGTCAGCTGATCGACGTCGCGATCGCAGCCGCCTACATCCAACAGCAAGATTTCTATGGGCAAGCCGGCTGGGAAATGCCAGTGCTGCTGGACGAATCCCAACTCTCGGTCGAAACCTACACTGCCCCCGAACAGGTGGAGACCGCTGTCAACGCGATCTGGCGTGGCAATACGCTGATGACACCACTCGGTGGCGGCGTCCACGTCGAGCCTCGCATGGCCCTGCAAAAAGACCGAGTCGAGGTTGATTCGCAGGGCGACAACAATCAGGTCAAGCAATCGGCCGGTCCTTCGCAATTGGCCAACGGCCAGTGGTGGTGGGACTGATTCCCCGCTCGCACCTTCTGATTCGTTTTCCTTCGTTCATCTACCCAGGTCCGCCAAGTGCGACCTGGGTTTTTTTATCGGTGGATGCCACCTGCGGTCTGCCATGGCCTCCAAGAAAGATGGCCTCACAGAACCGCAGGGCGTTCCCCGTTTTTTCCACGCAATCCTTTTGACGCCGTGGTCACCCTTGCCTCTATAATTTAGCGTCGAGCTTGCGTTTCAATTTGAAAATGAGTTGATTCCCTTTGCCGCGTGCCGGAGTCTGGATGAGCCAACCTCGCAACCCAATGCGATTGGACGGGGGACCATGCAAATTGGTGGTGGTGCAGGACCAGTTGACCCCCTGTCCTTATCGAGACGGCGTCACCGCGCGCATGCCCCTTCGACTTCCCGTCGGATCGGTCACGCCAATCATCACCGACCAACTGTTAGCGATGGGATATCGCCGGAGCGGCGACTATCTCTATCGGACCCAATGCCCCGCATGCGAAGAATGCAGACCGACTCGAGTCGACGTTCAGAAGTTTCGGCTGACCACTTCCATGCGACGCGTGCTCAATCGGGGCGAGCGTGATTTGCATTGGCGCTGGGAACAACCACGTGTCGATTCGCTCCGCGTCTCCCTGTTCAATCAGCACCGCGAGGCTCGAAAGCTGGGCCAAGGCAGCAGTCCAATCGATACCGAGGCGTTTCGATCTTTCTTGACGGACACCTGTTGCAACACCATGGAACTAGCAATCTATCGGGAAGAACAGTTGATTGCTGTTTCGATCGTCGACTCGGGCGAGCGCAGTACGTCTGCGGTTTACACCTTCTTTGATCCGACCGAGCAACGCTACAGTCTCGGTACCTTTGCGATTCTGAAGCAAATCCATTGGGCCCAGCGGACCGGTCGGCAATATGTCTATTTGGGGATGTACGTCGCTGAAAATCGGCATCTCAATTACAAGGCACGCTTCACGCCGCAACAGCGACTCATCAACGGCACCTGGGTCGACTTCCCCGCAACCAGCTAAGCCATTCTCTGGCCTCTCGCCTCGCTCGCTCTCCAGCAAGCCCCCACAGGCGTGGCCAGAACCAATCAGCTTCCAATTGACGCGAAATGCGTCAACGCTGGTGTATCAATTTGCCCCACTCGGGCTTCTACCTCGTCAAGACCAAGCAATCGCGTTGCCAAATTCAGTTCCAGAATGCCATGAATCCTCCGCCGCAACCAAGGAGTACAATGGGCACGGACCGAGATTTGCGTTGGTTCTCCGTCTGGTCCGATTGTCGCTAGTCTAGCGGACCTCTTCAGCACGTTTCGAA
Organism: Pirellulaceae bacterium; assembly: GCA_963767665.1. GTDB lineage: Bacteria > Planctomycetota > Planctomycetia > Pirellulales > Pirellulaceae > Rubripirellula. The sequence goes on along the minus strand of CAVYFC010000019.1, from coordinate 18,325 downwards.
CTCGGGATTTCGGTACCGATGAACATGACTCCGTCTCGTCGCCTTTTCCTTGTGTTCTGGATGGTTGGCGCTGCCTGGTTGGGGGTAACGACAGCCCAGGAAATCCCAGTGCAAGAAGGCCCAGTGCAAGAAGGCCCAGTGCAAGAAGGCCCAGTGCAAGAAGGCCCAGCGCAGGAAGTCCCAGCCCGCGACGTCGCCGCCCATTTGTCGGCGGGAGAGTTTTCTGTGGCGATCAAGAGAGTGGATTCGCTTCCTGAGCCCCGCCGTGACGCGGTGCTGGCTCAGGTAGCGGCAGCACAAAGCAGCGCTGGTGAAACGGTCGCGGCGGGGACGACGCTGCAAGGTGTCCGCTCGCAATCGAGCATGCCTGATGGTGTCGCGAGCATCGCGCCCGCTGCGGGGAACGGTCAGGGTGGAGGTTCGTTCGCCGATTTCCAGTCGCTGATCGATTTGATCCAAACCACCGTGGTCCCCGATACCTGGGAAGCCTTGGGCGGCCCCAGCACGATGGCGCCCTACCCACAAGGCGTGTATGTCGATGCCTCCGGGACGATTCGCGATTGTCAGTCGCTGGCCGCGGGTGACGCGGTCGAGGATTTGAAGTCGCTGCTCTCTCCGACGGATCAAATTGACCAACCAGATCAGCCGCTCGCCTGGCGACAACCTTCGTCCTTGCGTTGTGTTTCCGTTCGGCGACTGATGGAGCAGGCATCTCGTTGGCAACTCAATGGTCTGGAACCATCTGAGGCCATGTTGCACCTGGCAGGGATCTCGAAAGTGCAATACCTGATGTTCGAAGAGAACGACATTCGTGATTGCCGGCCCCGTCGGTGGCATCGAGCAGGTCCAAGGATGGTATCGCGACCGACAGTCGGGCCTGACTCCGATGCGTCTCGACTTCCTCCGCACTTGTCTTGCTTCCTCGCTGGCGAACCAGCCGTTTGGTTGCACGATCGATCCTACGAAGGAAGGACTGCAGCGTGCGGCGACGGTCGGTGTCGCTGTTCAGAGCAATCAGATCCCGATCGGAAAAGCGGCAGAGGAAATGGTCGCGGCACTCGGTATGCAACGTGTGGAGGTTTTTGGAACTGCCGGCGACACCCCACTTGGCTATGTGATGGTCGAAGCCGATCGACACATGAAGCAGCTTGCCTTGGGCATCCATCCGATGCCTCGCGGCGCGGTCAATTACCTGGATGTCATTGACGCCTCGATCGACCAAGGCCCGCCCAACGAATTATTGCTTCGTCTCTGGTTCACCTCGTCGCCGCGCAGCGTGCGAGCCGATTCGGAGCGAAAGGTTTTTGAGTTGGCTGGGACACCGATTCAGCTGAGTGGCCAAAATGAAAGAGCGATGGCAGGCGGTCAACGCGGAAACGTGATCCAAGACTTTCGCACTGACAGGTTTGTCGCGGAGTTCAATCAAGGATTGGCACGCTATCCGATCAGAGTATCCAATCTACGGTGCTTTGGAATCGATCTACCAAACCGCTTCGCTAGCCGAACTGATTCGGCGATTCGGGGACGAGGCCACTCATCGTCAGCTCGCAGCGCGGCTGGTGGAAACGGAAAGCCAAAGCGATTATTTGCTCCCCACACCGCTGCAGGTCGAATCGATTGCCACCTTGCATACGGTGCGTCACGGACGAAAGCGTCATCACGTGCTTCTGGTCAGCGGCGGCGTGAGTGTTGACTCGCGTCTGTCGCTCGTCAGCCAAGTTGCCGACTATCCCTCGCTGAGTTCGATGACCGGGCTCGCCAAGACCCGGCCGCTCGTGATTCAGCGCTGGTGGTGGGACGCAAACTGAACCAGTCCGGACCCCCGCAAAACGGACTGTCGCAACTTTCTCCAAAAAATCCCCGTACGATGGACTTCCAAGTCCGTCGATGCTGCAGTGTCCTGTTCAGCTGTGCTTTGCAGTGCTGTTCAGCTGTGCAGGCCATCTGAAGCCTGACAATCCGAACCCGGGTCTGCCAGACCGTGGTTGCCAGGGATACGCCGGAAGCGACGGACTTGGAAGTCCATCGTACGGGTGCGGATTTGCGATGCCACGTGCGCGCTCGGCGCCACAACGGTGGATATCGGGAATTTTCCACAATTACGAGGAGTCGTTGCGCCCAAAAAGCGACCAACCCCCGCCCAGGTAGTAAGCTGCGTGCTATCTAGCTGTAGCGATCTGCCTCTCTTCACGGGTTCTCTCGGTGCCAGACTCCATCATTCAACTTGGCGAACGGATGTTTGTTGGACCGGTTTGGCCGGCCTCCATCCTGGTTGGTTTGCTGGTTCTCTACACGATCTTGGGCCTGATCGGCTTGATGGACTTTGGGTTTGACGTTCCCGATCTCGACATCGATCCCGGGCTGGACGCCGATGTTTCCTTCGAACTTCCAGATGTGGACCTGCCCGACGGGGCTCATGTCGATCTCGATTTTCTGCAGGGACTCGGGGCCGCAACGCGTTCGCTGGACCAACTTTGGCCGAGTTCCCGATCGTGCTCTGGGGAGGCCTGTTCGCGGTCGCGTTCTGGAGCGTGTCCTATGGACTCTGGCATACGCTTTGATTCCCACCGGTACGCACCCGACCTGGATACCCAGCATCCTGCTTACGATCCGCAACGTGGTGATTGCTACCGGGCGTCACCAAGCTGCTCACCCAACCACTGCTGGGCTATTTCGTCGATCCACCCTCTTACGATCATCGCAAGCTGCTCGGTGCCACTTGCGAGATCTCCACGCTGGAGGCGACCAGTGAATTTGGCCAGGCGAAATTTCGCACCAACGCAGCGCCGCTGCTGCTGAACGTGCGCACCGACGGGCCTCACATCCCCAAGGGAACGGAAGTCCGCATCATCGGTTTTGACAAAGAAAAACGCATCTACAAAGTCACTCATCTTCCATCGGAGACTCAACCGTGACACTCACGCTACCCCTCGCGCAATTCAGTTGGACGTCCGGACCGATGATCGCGCTCTACATCTTTGCTGTTCGCCGTCCTCGCTGCGCTGCTTACGTTCAAGAAGTACTTCATCGTGGTCGGTCCAGACCGGGCGATTGTCAAATCGGGCCTTGGCGGATTGGACGTCACCACGGCCGGCGGCAAATTCATTGTGCCGCTGTTCCATCGCTATGAGTTCATGGATCTGACGCTCAAGAGCTTTGAGATCAGCCGCGAGGGAAGCGAAGGCTTGATCTGCAAGGACAACATTCGTGCCGACATCAAGGTCGCCTTCTTCATCCGCGTGGACAACACGCAGGAGGAGATGAAAGAAGTCGCGCAGTCGATCGGTGCCAGACGCTGCAGCGAACTGGAAACGCTTCGGGAACTGTTTGATGCCAAGTTCAGCGAAGCCTTGAAGACCGTTGGAAAGCAATTTGACTTTGTTGACCTGTACGACCAGCGTGAGAAGTTCAAGGAGCGAAATCCTGAAGGTCATCGGAACCGACCTGAACGGATATCGACTCGATGATGCGGCGATCGACTATCTGGAACAAACGCCGCTGGAGATGCTCAGCCCGACCAACATTCTGGACGCCGAGGGGATCAAGAAGATCACCGAGTTGACGGCGAACGAAAAGGTCAAGGAGAACCAATTCACGCGCGACAAAGAAAAGACGCTCAAGAAACAGGACGTCGAGGCGGAAGAGACGATCCTCGCCTTGGAGCGGCAGCGAGTCGAAGCGGTCGAAAAGCAGCAACGCGAGATCGCCGAAATTACGGCGCGGGAAACGGCCGCGGCCAAGAAGGTCCAAGAGGAGCAACGGCTCGAATCCGAACGTGCCCGAATCGCGACCGAAGAAGAGCTTGGCATCGCCGAAGAAAACAAGTCTCGCCAGATTCTGGTCGCCCAGCGAAACAAGGAAAAGACCGATGCCGTCGAACTGGAGCGAGTCAATCGCGACCGCGACCTGGAAATGACCGAACGCCTGCGTGTCGTCGGCGTCGCCGATGTCGAAAAGGAAAAGGCGATCGAAGTCGAGAAGCGAAATATCCAGGAAGTGATTCGCGAACGAGTCGCCGTCGAACGGGCCGTGGTCGAAGAGCAAGAACGGATCAAGGACACCGAAGAATTCGCCGCGGCCGAACGACTCAAGAAAGTCCAGGTCACCGCGGCCGAAATGAAGGCCGAAGAGGAATTGATCCGGCAGACAAAGCTCGCCCAAGCCGAAAAGGAAGCGAGCGAATTGCTGGCCGAAAAGATCCGCATCGAAGCCGAAGCCAAACGAGACGCGGCCGAGAAGGAAACCGCGGCAACCAAGATGCTGGCCGAAGCCGAAGCGGCCAAATCGGCTGCGCCAGAGGTCTGGCCGAAGCGACCGTCCAGGAAGCCAAAGGCGGCCAGCCTGGAGAAAGAAGGATCTGCCGAAGCCTCCGTGCTGCAAAAGAAAGGCGATCGCCGAAGCAAAGGGGATCGAAGCCAAAGCCGACGCGATCGAAAAACAGGGCTTGGCCGAAGCCAACGTGTCTCGCGAGAAGTACCACAGCGAGGCGACCGGCATCACCGAAAAGGCCGAGGCGATGAAGCAACTCGACAGCGTCGGCAAGGAACACGAAGAGTTCAAGCTGCGACTGGACAAGGAGAAGGAAGTCGAGATCGCCGCGATCGATGCTCAGCGTGGCATCGCCGAGAGCCAAGCAGGTGTGGTCGGCGACGCTCTGAAGTCGGCTCGCATCGACATCGTCGGCGGCGATGGCGAGTTCTTCGATCAGATCACCTCGGCCGTCAAGGGCGGAAAAGCGATCGACCGATTCGTCTACAACAGCAAGGTCGCAACCGACATCAAGGACACGTTCTTTGATGGCAATGCCGAGTACTTCCAGGATCAACTCGTCGGGTCTGATCAAGCAGTTCAACCTCGATACCGACGGCGTCAAGGATTTGTCGATCGCCGCGTTGATCGCCAAAATGCTTGGCCTGGCCAGCACCGACGACGTGCGCAGCCAGTTGACCAGTTTGCTGAGCATGGCCGGCACCGCCAACGTTGCCGACCAGAAAGCTGGTCGACTGCTGGCTCAGAGTACACCGGCACGTAGCAACGGCAAGAAGGGCTAAGCCCTGGATCAAGAGCTACTGGTCCAGTACCCCCTAGCCCCGAGCTTTGGGAAGAATCCAAGCATGACTGAGTCCCAACAACTTGCTGCCGGAACCTACGAGGTCCTGCGCAACCGTCTCCGCGACGCTGCGTCGGACCTGCGAGCCAGACTTGCCCGGCTTGAACGAAGCGCAGGGCGGAAGTCTTTGGCAACATCGAAACGGTCCTGATTGCGACCGAGCGTGTGACCACCGAACACAACTGCGTGCCGCGAGACCTCGTCTCGATCGGCGACCAGTTTTTGTTCGGTTACAACGTCCAGTTCGGGCTGAAGACCGAGATTCGCCTTGGCCGATGTGTTCGCCGCCTATCGATTCGCGAACCATCAATTCCAGGCGCAATCGCTCGACCTGATTCAGCGATCCCAAGATTCGAAAGCGACTTTCACGAACTGTATCGCTTCTACAAAGACACTCGATTCGCACGGTTCTTTCGCGACGGGCCGATGCTGCACATGGTGTTCCAGGTCGGAAAGACAGCCCGCGACATCAAGTCGTTCAAGTGGCGGGTGACACCCGATTCGATTGAGTATCTCGACAACCGCAGCGATCATGAAGTCCGCGACCCTCCCCAGCACGAGTTTCGCTGGACCAGGACCACGCGCGACCAACATCATTACGGCGTCGCATCCCCACATCTCGATCGAGGACCGTGTCTTTGTCGAAACGGTCGGCGGCGACCTGACCATCAAGGTCGAGAACAACACCGACTCGGGCGAGGGTATCTACGCCGAACCGGTCGACAATGCCGACCAGACGCTCGACGACGCAGAAATCCACTACGCGATCGTCGGCAATCTGGTGCTGATGAAGATCCGGCCCTATCAGGAGCAGAAGTACCGCTACCTGGTCTTCAACGGCAAGATCCAGACAAGCGATGCGACTGGACGAAATCGAACATGCCTGCGTGATGCTGCCGAGCGATCAAGGGCTTGATCTTCCCGGGCGGCTACTACCTGCAGACCGGCGAGTTCAAACGGTTCGATCACGGGCTTGAGCAACATGCGCTACCAGCGCACCGATCGCCGCCCCCAACGGCGAAGACTACCTGTACCTGTTCTACAATCCAGACTCGGGAACCTACGTCCAACTTGCGCTACAACCTGATTCGACAAACGGTCGATACGCCGCTGGTCTGCAACGGCCAGACGTTGTTCGAGGGAGGCGAAATGGTTTGTTTTCGCGGCTCAGGAAGAACCGCAAAAGCATCACGCCATCCAAATCTGGCAAACGCCCTTCACCGGCAGCAGCCATGTCGCAGAGAACCAGACCGATTCGCTGCTGTTCAAAATCGGCAACAAGGAAATCGTTCGCGGCATGGCCGAGTGCAGCGAAATCCTGCAGCTGATCGACAAGGACGACAGCTATGAAGGGCTCTACGTCGATCTTGGCAAGAAGTCCTCGGATGTGGTGGACAGCTACTTCTGGATCGACAAACCGGAAACGGAAAAGCTAGCCGAGCCGCTGCTGCGATTCGCGAAGCGGCCAATGCCGCGGTCGAAGAATTCGAAAAGGTCGTTCGCGTTCGACGCGACACGGACCAGCGAACGCGCGAGGTGCAGACCGCGATCGAAGCGTTGATCAAATCGATCGAACGCAGTCGTTTTGAGTCGATCGACGATTTCGTCAACCTCTGGCCAAGCTTCGCGAGCAACGCGGACACGCATTGGGACTGAAAGAGCTGCGGTACGTCGATGAATCGATCATTGAACAGTTGGAAGCGACCACGGCCGAACGAGCCGAACGGCTGAGCCGACGCTGCGTCGACTTCCTGCTGACCCCCGGTTCGCTCGACCCCTACACCGAGCGCGTGCAAGACGCGGGCAAGCGGGTCGAGTCGGTCGCCACGGTCGCCGAAGCGAAGAAGCTGGAGGAAGAGATCGACGCAAGCGGTGCGCAACTGGAACTGCTCACCGAAACGGTCAGCAACCTGCGGATCGATGACGCCACCAAACGAACCGAGATCATTGATTCGATCGGCAATGTCTTCGCCTCGCTGAATCGCGTGCGCAGTTCGCTCAAGGCCCGGGTCAGCGAACTGGTCAGCGTGGAGGGCAAAGCCGAATTTGCCTCGCAACTGAAACTCCTCGAGCAAACCACCTCGGGCTATCTGGATGTCTGCGACTCGCCGCAACGGTGCGATGAGTACCTGACCAAGGTCATGGTCCAGCTGGAGGAACTGGAGGGAAGATTCGCGGAATTCGACGAGTTCGTCGTCCAACTGGCCCAGCGCCGCGAGGATGTCTACGCGGCGTTTGAGTCGCGCAAAGTCGCGTTGGTCGAAAAACGCAATCGCCGTGCCGAGTCGCTTGTCGGCCGCGGCAGATCGCATCTTGAAAGGGATCGATTCTCGCGTCAACAAGATGTAATCGACCGATGAGATCGCCGCCTACTTCGCCGGCGATCTGATGGTCGAGAAGGTCCGCGACATCATCCGCCAGCTCGATGAGCTGCAGGATGCGGTCCGCGTCGAGGATCTGCAGAGCCGGCTGAAGACGATCCGCGAAGACGCCACGCGCCAGCTCAAGGATCGTCAGGATCTTTACGAAGATGGCGGCGACGTGATTCGGCTGGGAACCAGCGTTTCGCCGTCAACACGCAGCCGCTCGACCTGACCACCGTGCTTCGCGACGGCGAGATGTGCCTGCATCTGACCGGCACGCAGTTCTTTGAGCCGCTTCGACAATGAAGAACTGGTCGCCGCTCGTGATCTTTGGTCACAGGAACTGGTCAGCGAGAATCGCCGACGTCTATCGCGGCGAGTATCTTGGCGGTCGATCTGTTTGAGAAGCTGACAGCGCACCAGAACCTGACACTTGGCCGCCGACAAGATCGACGCGGCCTGGATTCAAGCCCAGATGGGCGGTCGCTTCGACGAAGGCTACGCCAAAGGTGTCCATGACGTCGACGCGGCCACAGATTCTTGAGCTCGCTGATCAGAATTCACGGATCGATCGGATCTGCTGCGGCACGCGCCGACGGTTCGTGCCGCGGCACTGCTTGTGGTTCAACAAACTGCTGGATGCCAAAAATCGGAAAGCGATGACCGACTGGATCGGCGGCTTCGCCAAACTTGCCCAAGCCTATCCCAATGCCAGACCGGCGGTCGAGTTTCGCAGCCGTCTGGCCGAACTGGCCGAGGCCGATCGCCGACACTTGGGCACCGCTGTTTGACGCCGACATCTGCGCCCAAACGAATCGCCGATTACCTGTTCGATGAACTGACGCACGCTCCCAAGAAACCGTTGTCAGCAGCCGTGCCGTCGCAATCTGTACTCGGAATTCTCCGCGGCGATCCCCGATGCCGATCGCGAAAAGTTGTTGGCCAACGTGCTGAAGAGCGAAACGCGATCCGATTCGCGCTTTCATCCTGGCCCGCAACTGGGTCGACGCGTTCTTGAAGACCCACGCAACCCGACGACGAGATCGATCCGGCCGTCGGCTATCGCGACGAACTCGCCTGGGTCGTCTTGTCCGGTGGGCCGGACTCGATGAAGCTGGCCGAGGCGGAAGTCGCTCGCGAAACTCGACTGCGATGGCGGGCAATCATCCGCGAATCTTGCGCGGCGAAATGCCGCTGCACTATCACGAAATCCTGCGTCGCGTTCGCGGTTATCGTGACGACGTGGTGCCCCGCTTTCGCAGCTTGCACGCGCACCAAGACGCGGGTGGTCGATGCGGCCCGCGAAGACGATGCGGCTGGAAGAGTTCAAACCTCGCGTGCTGACCAGTTTTGTTCGCAATCGACTGCTCGACGAAGTCTACCTGCCGCTGATTGGCGACAACCTGGCCAAGCAGATGGGTGCGGCCGGCGAGGACAAACGGACCGACCGAATGGGACTGTTGCTGCTGATCTCTCCGCCCGGCTACGGCAAGACGACGCTGATGGAGTACGTCGCCAATCGACTGGGGATCGTCTTCATGAAGATCAATGGCCCGGCGATCGGCCACGCGGTGACGTCGCTCGATCCGGCCGAGGCACCCAACGCGGCGGCCCGCGAAGAGATCGAGCGATTGAATCTCGCCCTCGAGATGGGCGACAACGTGATGCTGTATCTCGATGACATCCAGCACACCAATCCCGGAGTTCCTGCAGAAGTTCATCTCGCTTTGCGATGCCACGCGAAAGATCGAAGGGGTCCGCAATGGTCGCACGCGAACCTACGACCTGCGCGGTCGCCGCGTCGCCGTGGTGATGGCGGGCAACCCGTACACCGAAAGCGGCGAACGATTCCAGGTTCCCGACATGCTCTCCAACCGCGCCGATGTCTACAACCTGGGCGAGATCATCGGCGATTCGGCGGAAGCATTCGAGATGAGCTATCTGGAGAACTGCCTGACCAGCAATCGCGCGCTTGGCGCCGCTGGCGAGCCGCACCGCCGGAAGACGCACGGGCGATCATCCAGGCGGCCGAGCGAGATTCGCTCGAGGGCGTCGAACTGCAAAGCAATTTCTCGATGGACCAGGTCCGCGAGATGTTCGAGGTGATGCGCAAGCTGCTTCGAGTTCGCGACGTCGTCCTGCGAGTCAATCGCGCCTACATCCGCAGCGCAGCCCAGGCCGACGCCTACCGCACCGAGCCGCCGTTCAAGCTGCAAGGCAGCTACCGAAACATGAACCGGATCGCCGAGCGCGTCGCGGCGGTGATGAACGAAGCGGAACTGCAATCGCTGATCGTCAGCAATTACGAACAAGACGCGCAAACGCTGACGACCGACAACGAAGCCAACGTGCTGAAGTTCAAGGAGACTGATGGGCATCCTCAGCGCCGAAGACAAAGAACGGTGGGATGCGATCAAGTATGCCTACGTCGAAAGTGTCCGGATGTCGGGAATGGACAGCGAAGACCAGGCCGGCCAATTGATGCGTCAACTGGCTTCGATGCGAGACGGACTGGAATCGATCCGGCAAGTCATCTCGCGAGCGATCGCGGCCTCGGACGACGGCGCCGAAGAACGCATGGACGCCCGCATCGATCTGCTTCGCCAAAGCCTGTTCTGCCTCCGCCTCGCAGCTGTCCGAGTCGCTGCAAACCACGACCAAGCAACTGGAGAAAGTCAGGCAGCAGCAGGCGCTGGAACCGCCCGACAAAAGATCCTGGTGCAACACAAAGTGCCGCGTGTTCTGGCCGACCTGGTCAAAGGCCAGTTCCATCTGATGCAAGAATGGCTGCGACCGATTCTCAACGAATCGATGGACAATGGTCGCGATCTCGAACGGCTCAACGCACAGACTGCAATCCATGCTAGAAAGCTACCAGGAAGTCGAGCGATCCTTCACCACATTGAACCGATCCAAAAATAACGAACCGACGTGAACGGGATCGGTCGATCTCTCCAAGGCGCATCGCGGCCTGTCATACGGGCTGCACATTGGACCCTCTGGCGATCGAGAATCAAGCTCATCTCAGGCTATCTTCGAGTGCATTGCCGAGGGGCGCAGCAAACGCTCCCGTCGAGAGCGACGAGGCGACCTCCAAAAGCAGAAGACTCCAGCTGCCGCCCGGAGGAGCGGCGATCGGTTGCCAACCTCTCCAATCGCTGCACTCGAATGCGGCGCGAGCAAGGCACTTGCCATCGAAAAAGTGTCACCGGAGTGAAACCGACAACCAAAACATGGCCGGCGAGCGATGTGACACTTCGTCGCATTCCGGCGTGCCCTCAAGAGATATCCTGAATCGCTCGCCAGGATCCGCAAGAATTTTGTTCAATTCGGCGATCGCAGCTGTCCGCGGCAGCCATCTTCATCCGCCGAAATCGGTATCCCCCTATCGGAAATCGAGTTGCTCTTAGGTACCCATTAAGGGCGCCAGCCAAACCGCCCCGGAGAGGAATCAGGTAACGATTGCCAGAAACCCCCGACTTGGGCTTGAGTCCCCCCTGCGAAAGTGGCCGCATCACGGATTTTTTTTTTACCTGAATCATGAGTTCGACACGATTCTAACTGCGTTTATCCTCTGCGTGTCTTTGGGTAAACGGCACAGTTCAAGCAACTGGCACTTTCTGCATAAGTGGCAATTTATGCTAGGTATTTTCAAGCCCCTTGCATATGCTATAAGTGTCTTTCGATACCCCCCATGTTTCGCGTGACCTTTGGTCTCGCCGACACGCAGATACCGCAAAGCGTTGCCGAATCGTCGGTAGCAGAGTCTTTGCGGAAACTCCTGATCCGTTCGCTGATTTGGTAGCAACTGGCAATTTGATTCCAGTTGTCACCCAGATAGACGGAGTCTGCGCAATCAGCCTGCTTTCTCAGTATTGCTGTGACTTCCGCTCCCTCCGGACTCTGGATGTACCCCCGAAGTATTCATCGACAAGCTCGCATCGAAGGAGCCTAGTCGGGCCGCAACGCCGTGTGGATGCGATGCCTACGCCCGATGTGCTGAGCCGAAGTCACTTCATCGAATTTCATGCAACGGCGTCGCTCGGCCAGAAGCCGGATAAGTCTGATAGGGTACCGATGACACCTTGATGGCGATCGACAACTGGAGGATTCGACGTCCGCAACTCTTGGACATACCTACATGGAATCGGGCATCGTAACCATGACGCTAGATGTCATCGAAAGTACAGGTCAAACGAACACCGACACCCCTGAAATCAGCGTAGGCAATGCGGACCCGACCGACATCATGGATGTTTCTTTGAGCTGCGTTCAGTCGAAGTTCTCGATGTTCGGGATGACGCGCCGGGCACAAAACGATGCTGGATGATGCCCCCGCAAATATCGGTCATACCAGGTGAAAGGAATGTGGCTATTCTTAACGAGAACGATTCCGCGATATCCGACGGTTCGACCCGTTTGTCGTAGCAATTGTCTGCCATCCCAGCCATGATCTCGATCGTCATTCCCGCCCACAACGAAGCCGCCGTGATTGAGCGTCTGCTTCGGGTCATCACAGCAAATGCTTCGTGCGATGAGATTGAGGTGGTCGTCGCTTGCAACGGATGCACAGACGAAACCGCGAAGATTTGTCGTGAATATTCGTTCCCAATCAAAGTATGTGAAACGGACGAGGCTTCGAAGATTGCGGGCCTCAACCTAGGTGACGCAACGGCGACCGGCTTCCCAAGGTGCTACATCGATGCGGATGTAGAAGTAGACCTAGACACCATCCGGGCGGTTGCCGCGGTTGGAATCCGATGAAATACTCGCCGCGGCACCACGCATGAAAGTCAACCTGGAGAGGTCGAGTCTGGCGGTTCGAATGTTCTATCACGTTTGGCTCCGTCTCCCCTACCACACCGATGGAATGATAGGCTCGGGCTTCTTTGCTGTGTCTGAGAAAGGTCGCCGAAGATTTGGCTCGTTCCCAGAGATCATCGCGGATGACGGCTTCGTCCGAGCGCAGTTCGACGAGTCAGAGCGAAAGACTCTACAGTCGCACTACTTCAAAATCGTTGCTCCGACCAATCTCTGGGATTTGATTCGGGTCAAGACCCGCAGTCGTTTGGGACTCTGGGAACTCGGTCGAGAGTTTCCGGAGACCAAAGCACGCGAGAAAAAGAACTGGTTGAGCGCTGCACAACGACTTTGGCTGTCACCCACAACGTGGTTGGGAGGCCCTGTCTACCTCCTTGTTGTCTTGGTTGCCAAACTCCGAGCCAAGCGGATGATGCGGAAGCTAAACGAATACGAATGGGAAAGAGATGAATCCAGTCGCAGTTTCACCGTGATGCAACGACCGCAAAGAGTTTCCCGTTGACGACCGCGTTCTCCATCAGCTGATCAAGTCCTCCATGGTGCATTTGCGAACGTATACGAACATGCTTCCCCAGCCGGTTCGTTTCGGCTTGCGGCGGATTGCGTTCCGCGGCAATCAGGTTGTGTGTCCCTTGTGCGAAACCCGATTGCGCGGCTACGCGGCACATGCGGGAGGCACGCGGTTCTCGATCGGCGCAAGTAGTAGGGGGCATGAGACGCGAGGACGATCGTTGCCCGGTCTGCCACGGTTGCGACCGGACTCGCATGATGATGATGTACCTGTCGCGCGAGGTTGGGTTTGGCACGGGATCACGCAGCGTCCTTCACGTCGCTCCCGATTACGGCTTGTACCTGTGGTTGATGCGTCAACCAAACGTCGACTATACGGCAAGCGACCTCGACACCAGTCGGTATCGCCACATCGACAACATGCAGACGGCGGATCTGACCGACACACCCTTCGAATCGGATGCGTTCGACATCGTGATTTGTTCGCACGTGCTGGAGCACGTGCCGGATGACGGCAAAGCGATGCGTGAAATCCATCGAATTCTCAAGCCTGGTGGCCAAGCACTTCTACTTGTACCACTGGCGATCGACGGAGGAGGAACGGACGAAGACGCCTCCATCACCGACCCCAAAGAACGCGAAGAACGCTTTGGTCAATGGGATCATGTTCGTCTCTATGGCCGTGAAGACTTCTTACGGCGAATGTCTGACGCTGGATTCGAAGTAACGGTCTACAATCCCTTTGAAGCCGCGCCGGAGGAAGCCGAGTGTCTCCATCTCAATCCATTTGAAGTCTTGCCGATTGGCTTCAAGCCCGAATGAGCTTAGCGGTAGAAATTCACTGCTTGGCGTACCCATGTTTCCATTCCGATCTTCGCGACCAGATTTCTCGCCAAATCTGTGCCGACTCCCGAAGCCGCTGGTTGCCCGAAGCCTTCGCGGCCACGGAAATGGCTATCAGGCGACTAATTGGAACCATTCCGAAGAAGAACCTTCCGATCGGCCGCTGCCACGCTGCAAAATGATTGTTGACAAAGGTGATCTGCGGCTTTCAGCAAGCGGACCATTTTCTCCGTTCGCAACGTTTCCGATGCTCCTCCATGGTGAACGATCTGGGCGTCAGGTGTGAAGTGAGGCCGCGCACCGAAATCCCTGGTTGCGCGAACGCAAAGATCAGCCTCCTCACCGTACATGAAGAAGGTCAGATCGAAACCGCCCAATTGATCCCAAAGTCCTCGCTCAATCAGCATGAAGCATCCGGTGATGATATCGACCGATCGACTGTCGTTCATCTGCCATCCGCCATATGCAGTCGAGACGAATCGATGGTTATTGAACAGGCCGGCGATTCCGGTAGCACGGCAAAACGCCGTCCAAAGCGTCATGCGTTGGAAACAGCAGGTGTCATTCAACGAGCCGTCACCGTAAACGGTGCGACCACCCCAGATCTTGGCGGTGGGGATCGAGCGGGCAAAGGAAACGAGTTTGTCGATCGCTCCGTCAAGCACCACCGTATCGGGATTCAAGAGGAGTATGTACTTGCCGCGTGCATACTTCGCGGCCACATTATTGGCTCGTGCAAATCCAAGGTTCTCCGTTTCGGCGATCAAGCGAATCTCCGGAAACTCTTCGGCAATCGCGTCGGCAGAGCCATCGTGGGAGTGATTGTCCAACACGATCACCTCGTTGGATATGGTGGTCTGCTCTGCAACCGAACGGAGGCAATCCAATGTCATCTTTCGGGTATTGAAACTGACGACGATGATGGAAACGGTCGGAGTGAGGTGGTCCATTGCAGGGCTCAAGATGGGCTGCAGCGATAATGATACGTCGTGCTAATCATTCGAAGCACGATAGGTGCTGCCAACATGGCTTACGTTTTTGACGACGCCTCATCAGCTTACCCCGAGTCCGCGGAGACACCAGCCTGCAGTGCGGCATCATGATTGCTTTGCAACAGGGCGGGGCGAAACGCGTTGGTGCTGCCCCGTACATGCTCGCGACAAAGGAGTACGTGTTGCCCTGGGTGATGGCTGGTTTACCGCCGCGATCCCGTTGCCCGAACCGAGAAACAATACCGATGAAGCACACTAATTCGAGCCCGCGAATCGCCTTATTTGGTGCCGCGCCGGATAGCTCGAACATGGGTGTCTCGGCGTTGTTCGCGTCGACGGTTGCCGCCATTTACCGGCTGGAACCCGATGCATCCTTTGCGGTCTTTGATAATGGCCTTGGAGTTCGCAAGTCAGAAGTATCCGTTGGCGATGGCCGTGCCACCGAGGTGGATCGGTATGGGGCTCGATCCGGTATGCGTTTTGATCGGCCGGAGAATCTCGTTAACATGTCCGTTACTTCATGGCTGGGTCCGATCGGCGGAATCGCGAATCGTGGTGTTCGGGAAATCGACCGCTGCTCAATGATCTTGGATGTCTCTGGCGGGGATAGTTTTAGCGACATTTACGGCCGAAAACGTTTCCTTAGCGTTGCAAGGCCGAAATTAATCGCCTTGCGACGCGGCGTCCCGTTGATCTTGCTACCGCAAACCTATGGACCTTACGAAGACCAAGGGATGAGGAAGACTGCCTCACGGATTGTTCGCGGTGCTGAGATGTGTTGGGCACGCGATGCGCGAGTTCCACAAAACCCTCATTGATTTACTTGGCGAGAGCTATGATCCCGAAAAACATCGCCAAGGGGTCGACCTGGCCTTCGAACTCGAACCGCATGCTTCAAGGGAAATGCTGCCCGAGAAGCTATTGAGAATGCTGGACGCCGATCGAGGCAAGACGCCATTGATCGGGTTCAATATTAGCGGCTTGATCTACAACCGTCCGGAGGTAGCGCAGTCGCAGTATCGCCTCAAGGCCGACTACCGGGAGGCTGTTCGTGTTTTTCTCGACAACGTCCTGAAGGGCTCGGATGCCAACGTGGTGCTGGTACCCCACGTGATGACGCTGGCCAGCAATTACGAGTCTGATCATGAAGCCTGTCAGCACCTGACGGAATTCTCAAACCTAACTGGGCCGAACGTGTCGTCGTGGCCCCGAATTCGCTTGATCAGCATCAGGTTAAATGGCTGATTGGGCAGACGGATTGGTTTGCCGGGACTCGCATGCATTCGACGATTGCCGGGCTTTCATCGGGTGTCCCCACCGCAACAGTAACCTACTCGGACAAAGCTCTGGGGGTGTTCGAGTTGTGTGGTCAGGAGGACCATGTCATCGATCCTCGAATCTTCGATACGGAACAAGTGGTCGCAAGACTTTGGGTCGTTCGAGTCGCGTCATGCAACTCGACACTCCCTGAGCGAGCACTTACCAAGCGTGAAACGGCGGCGCAGGAGCAGATGGCGGCGATCGTTTCGAGAATTTGGTCTTTGGCGAATGAAGTTGCATGAGGCGTCAGACGAAGTTGGTGAGAGGCATCGTGCCGACGTCATTCCTCCTGGGAAAAATCTTTGATGCGAATCCAAAACGAAGACGCTACTGAAGGAGAACTGAGGACGAATTCCGGTAACGGACTGGACGTGTTGATGATCACTTACAACCGTCCAGAGTACACTCGTCTCGCCCTTGAACGACTTCTGTCCACCTGCGATGACTCGATGCGAGTCTGGTTATGGCACAACGGTAATCATGCGGCGACTTTGGAACGTTGTGCGTGGATTTGTCGATCACCCAAGCGTGTCTATCGGTTTCATCATAGCGTCGAGAATCTTCGATTGCGGGAGCCTACGAATTGGATGCTGCAAGGTTCCCGGGGTGATTACGTATCGAAGGTCGATGACGACTGCCTGGTGCCAGAGGGATGGTTCCAGACAATTCGGACTGCACACGAGGCAAACACGAATCTTGGCGTGGTTGGCTGTTGGCGGTTTCAACCCGAGGACTTTATTCCAGAGTTGCCGAGAAGAAAGATCGTCGAGTTTGAACGGCGGACACCGTCTTGCTTGTCAACTGCTGGGTCGAGGGTAGCGGCTACGTGATGAAGCGTCAGTGCGTTGTGCAGGCGGGCGTATCCGCGAGCACGAGAGTTTTCCAGGCTATTGCATTCGATTGGCGAGACATGGGCTGGCTACATGGATGGTACTTCCCGTTTCTCTACCAAGAACATATGGATGATCCACGAACGGAACATACGCTGCTGAAGTCGGACATGGATCTGGAAAAATACATGCCGCTGTCCGCGCAAAACTTCGGCGCTACCACCTTGGTCCAGTGGAGGGATCAGTTGCGTCGTTCGGCCGAAAACGGTTCAAGAAGCCCCGGCGGACCCAAAGACTTACTCGCGGTGTGCGAATCGTGCTGCGTCGGAAGTTGTATGGATCGGTTGCCAGGTTCTGCGGTTTGGCTGGTCCCACGGTGGTGAGCGTAGGAAAATCGTGAAGCTACCCATCGCAAATATCGCTGACGTGGTCGAACGTCAACTGTGCTCCGGCTGCGGCGTTTGTGCCTATGTTGAGCCCGCAAGATTTCGCATCGGTGATTCGGAGGAATTCGGACGGCGCCCCTTTTTGGTTGCAGAGCCGGCAGATGAATCGGGGTTGGCGGTGAGCGCATGCCCTGGAGCGAAGTCGGAGCACACCTTCGACCGATCCGATCCCGACTTACTTGAAGATTTGACTGCAGGTTGGGGACCGGTGTTCGAGGTCTGGGAAGGCTACGCTAGCGCGGATGAGATCCGATTTGCCGGGTCCAGTGGTGGAGCTGCGACCGCGTCGCCCTTTACTGCCTTGAAACAGAGGGGCGTTGCGGGTGTCCTGCACACCGCCGCACATGCGGAGCGACAATTCTCAACGAAACCGTTTTCAGCACAACACGGAGAGAATTGATCGCCAAAACAGGTTCGCGATACGCGCTTGCTAGTCCCTGCGATTCGCTGCATCGGATCGAAGAGGCGAGTGAGCCTAGTGTCTTTATCGGCAAACCTTGTGACGTCGCCGCAGTCCAGCAGGCCCGCCAGATCCGTCCGCAACTCGATGCCAAGCTTTTTCTGACGATTGCCTTTTTCTGCGCTGGCACACCGTCAACTCGAGGCACGATCGAGTTACTGAAGAAGGTAGGTGTCTCAGATCCGAGTCCGTCCGCCAGCTTCGATACCGGGGCAACGGCTGGCCCGGTATGTGGACGGTCAAGTGGGTGGAAGACGATGGCATCGAGCGGCAGGAGCAATTGACGTACGAAGAGTCATGGGGATTCCTGGAGAAATTTCGCCGATGGCGATGTTATATCTGCCCCGACCATACCGGTGAATTTGCTGATATCGCCGTCGGGGATCCGTGGATCGAGATGTTGTACCGGGTGAATCGGGCAAGTCCTTGCTCGTGGCCCGCACACCTCTTGGGCGCGAATTGCTGCATGCCGCTGCCGAGGCTGGGTACATCAAACTGGAAGCTCTCGACGCCAATCTGCTGCCAAGCTCCCAGCCCAATCTGCTGGCGACGAGAGGTAGTTTGTGGGCGCGCATGAAAGTGCTGCGTGCGATGGCCGCCGCGGTGCCAACCTATAAGGTTTTGAAACCT
>CAVYFC010000018.1:0-8507 GCA_963767665.1 Pirellulaceae bacterium | reverse complement strand
TTCCGTACGACGTCAAGCAAGTTGCATCTGTTCCGGCGAGATCGCCCTGGGGATAGTTTTCGAAAGTGGCTCAAGACGGTAACTCAGAACCATGCCCGAGATCATCAACGCCGGAATCGAAAGCAGCCCGTCGCTCGCGGCGGGACGACCGCCATGTTGGACCTTGCCGCCCGTCCAGCCGAAATGGAGTTGGTGGCGTTCGAGGAGTCCGATGCCGAGCAAGCACTGGAGAGGCAGCACATCTTGCGATCGGCAGCCGAGTTGGTGCGAGCCGAATTCGAAGACGCCACTTGGAAAGCGTTTTGGCAGTCGGCTGTGGAAGGTCGTGCCACGGCGGACGTCGCGGCCGACCTCGGCATCTCCGCGAACGCAGTTCGAATTGCCAAGTCACGTGTTCGAGCGCGACTCTCGACCGAGCTGGCGGAACTGCTTTCATGACCAAGGTCTGACGCTCCGAGGTTCGTTTGTAAGCGTCCCGGTGGGAATCTGTTCAGAAGGGAAACGAGATGACTGAACCAAGACACGCTTGTCCAACAGAAAAGTGCCTGAGCGAGTTCCTTGCTGGACACTTAACGAGCGAGCGAACCGACGAGGTCGCTGAGCACTTGGAGTCCTGTCACGCGTGTCAACAACGTCTGGAGCGACTTGATGTCGGAGAAGCATCCGTCGATCAGCTTGTGTTAGCGACCGAGCCGATTCCGTTTACCGAAGAGTCTCATTGCAGGCGGGTCGTTGAGCGGATCGACGGTCAGACGCAACTCGATCCGCCGTCCAAGCCTCTCGGCCGAGCCGGATCGGCGCATTCACCAGGGACACTTGGCGATTACGACTTGTTGGAACCTATCGGCGAGGGTGGGATGGGAACCGTTTACCGATCCCGTCATGCCAACCTGGGAACGCCCGCCGCGGTCAAGATCCTGCAACCACATCGGCAGGCAGATCAGATAACGATTGAACGCTTCGAGCGAGAAATGGTAGCGCTGGGACAACTCGATCACCCAAACATTGTCCGAGCACTCGACGCCGGCGAGGAAGGGGGCCGGCACTACCTGGTAATGGAGTTTGTGGACGGTTGCGACCTTGGGCGCATCAGCAAACTCCATGGTCGGCTTTCGGTGGCTGACGCTTGTGAGGTCGTTCGTCAGGCCGCGAAGGGTTTGGATTACATTCATCATCACGGCCGAGTCCATCGCGATGTCAAACCCTCCAACTTGATCTTGTCCGAAGATGGCGCCGTCAAGATCTTGGATCTCGGTCTGGCGCGTGTCGAAGAGTACCCGCTGCAGGAGACGATCAGCGATGCGGACGATATTCTCGGTGGGTCGACGGTCGATCTGACACGCACGCACCAGATCATGGGAACGCTGGAGTACATGTCGCCGGAGCAGGTGCGTGACAGTCGAACCGTGGATCAACGCGCCGATATCTATTCCCTTGGCTGCACGCTCTACAAGCTGCTGGTCGGACATTCCCCCTTTGCGAGTAGCAAGTCGATCACGGCGTTGTCGCAGTTGCTGGAGCATGTACAGGCACCGGCGCCACCCATTCGCGCAAGCGCGATGAGATCCCGCAGGCCTTGAGTGATCTGATCGATCGCATGCTTGCCAAGAATGCCGAGGATCGCCCCGCCTCGGCAGGTGTCGTCGCCGACGAGTTGGCGAAGTTTTGTAGCGGTTCGGACCTCGTGGAGCTGGCAAACAGCGCGAGGCAAGCATCGCGACATGACTCCGCCGGCGCGCCGACGATGGATGACGCTTCGACCGAGCCGATCAGTGCACCGTGTGGCGACTCAGACTCATCCCTGGTGACGCCGAATCGCGACAAATCGTTTTCAATTGTCGCCGCAATCGCTGCGCTGCTGGTGCTTGCCTTGGCTGCCGGCTTCTGGATTTCTCGTCGATCACCGCCCATGGCAGCGATCATCGTGCGGGCCGAATCAGAGGAAGTCGCGCAGCAACTTTCAATGGGGGCGGCTTCACTAGAGAGCGGCGACAGCAAGATTCCGTTGCGTTCGGGCAGGCAGGAGGTCCCATCTGGAAGTTACGATCTGGCGGCCGCTTTCGGTTCCAGGCTGACGTTCTCTCAGCCGCGCATTGATTTGGAACGCAATCAGCAATTGTTGCTGTTGGTCAGCCGCTCAACGCCACCTGACTCCGTTGCGATTGATGCCAACGTTGCGATTGATGCCAGGGGCAATGACAACGCAAACGCGGATGCGGCACCAAAGGGTTATCCAAAGCTAGATCTGATTTCGCTGTTGGAGCCTGCGAGAGATGTTGCTGGAGACGATTGGCAAATTGTTGATGGGGCCCTGGTCTCGCAGCCTGACCGCCTTGCGCAAGTTCTCGTTCCTTACCGGCCCTCGGAGCACTATCGTGTCGAACTAACCGCCACTCGGCTGGAGAACGATGAGGAGTTGATGCTTGGACTGCCCGCCGGCGAGCGTCCGGTCACGATGGTGATTGATGGTGCTTCCCAGCTGGGTTGGCGAAGTGGGCTCAACGAGATCAATCAGGTTGGACTGACCGGACGCAGAACAGATGTTCGGCGAGGACAGTTGCTGCCGATTGGCAAGCCGGTCGCGATCTCGGCCACGGTCCAGCGTTCGGGGCTCCGGGCTACGGTCGAGCTGTCGATCGATGGAGAGGTCGTGACGTCGTGGCGGGGAAGCACCTCCCAAGCCACAGAAAACAAAGGTCTCTCGCCAACGGAACCGAACGCAATGTGCCTGCGGTCGAACCACACAAAGTTTCGCATCGAAGATCTTCGTATTGCGACGCTGGGTGGTAACGGAGAGGTCATTCAATTCACGGATCCTGATGAGCATCCACAGCGTGCAGCGGCCGAATACGTGATCTGGAAAGGAGGTGTGGTTTCGGTGATCGACGCGGTGCGAGCGGTACCGCCGACCGCCATCGGTGGTTTCGAGCTGATTCGCGAATTCAAGGGCCACAAGGGGATGGTCAAAACCGTCGCCATTTCGGATGACGATCGATTGGCAGCCAGCGGAAGCGGCTGGCCCAGCGGTGACCACACCCTTCGGATCTGGGACATGGCGACAGGCCACCAGTTACACGTTCTGGACATGGGCGAAGATGTGATGTCGGTCGCGTTTTCTCCCAACGATCATCAACTCATCGTCGCTGGAGGTTTTAGCGGACTGGTCCTTGTCGACGCCGAAACGGGAAAACGCGTCCGAGACTACGATACCGCTGACATGGCGAAGTTCGAGGAGGCTAGGTTCACTCCCGACGGTAACCGAATTGTCGCCTCCGCGGGACGGAGCCGGGTTGTCTACATTTTTGAAAGGGATACCGGCGAACTGGTGCATCGACTTCCGCAAGAATCCGACGTGCTGGCGTTGGCCGTGACGCCCAATGGTCGTCAACTCGCCATCGGGCTCGGAGATGGGAGTGTGGAACTGGTTGAAATTGCAAGCGGTGCAACGGTGCGGCAATTCGAAGGTCCTGGGATCGTCCAGAATCCGTTTGTCTATTGCCTTGATATTTCCCGCGATGGCAAGCGGATCATGGCCGGCTACAAGCAACGCACGGTTCGACTTTGGGAACTGGAAAACGGTCGCTTGCTTCGAGACATCACGACGGAAACCGGCGGACACGAGACTGTCGCGTTCACTCCCGATGGTCGACACGCCGTCGTCTCAGGAACGAATGGCATTGTCTGTTACCTTGATTTGGAATCCGGCCGTGTGCTGGGCACCTCAGCGCAGATTTTGGGACAGGGCTGGGCGGCGGCGCTTTCAGCTGATGGATCAAACGTGCTTGTTGGCGGTGGTGTCCGCTATGAGAATGGTTGGAAGTATACAGGTGACTACGTGATGCGGCTCTGGCGAATTGGCGCAGCCGAGGAACAACCGGGCGGAGGCGTCGCGCCGGTTTTGAACCAGGTAACTGTCGACCGACTGACCAACCTTGCGGATGACACACGCATCGGTCGGATTGATATGCGGGGTAGCTCCTGGTGGCGGGATGAAGACGCGGCTCACTTGTCGGGGCTTCCGGATCTTGAGCGGTTGGACCTTAGCCAGACGGAAACGACCTCGGAAGGACTTGTTGCCTTACGATCGCTCGGTGCCCTGAAGCGTTTGAACCTTTCAAGCACGCCGGTCGAGCGAATCGATCCGTTGACAGCGGAGGGCTTTCCAAGTCTGAAGCAACTTGAACTGTTCAACGCTCCGGTCGGGACGGAGCAGATCGAAGCGATGAGCAGAACCAGACCAGAGCTTGAAATCATCGCTGGTGACGGAGCGGTCGATGTGATGGCGTTGGTTGATCTCAATCGAGACCTCGACACGGAACATAGTGGTGGTCGCCGCTGGATGAGGAATGGCGATCGACTGATCACAGCCGAGCAATCTCGCATCTCGCTGCCGGTTGAGTTGCCATCCGATTTTGACTTTTCGATGACAACCGCTGGGATTGCCAATCGCAATGCTCCAATCATGGGCTTTGCACTCGCAGGTGGCGGCCATTTTGCTGTGGGACTGGATTCCGGTTCTCAATCTGGATTCGATGCCGCGCTCTACGGTATCGACGAGTCGGAGCAGCTCGTTACCCCGACGCAGGACCGAGCCGACAAGACAATCGCGAGTCCAAGCGAGTCGATGCAGGTCTTGGTTCGCGTCCGGGCCATGGATGAACAGATCAGTGTCGATGTTCTTAAGAACGGCATCGAAGTGATCAGCTGGGAGGGCGACCGCTCCCGTTTGAATCAGTCGAATGTCTGGTGGATCGGTCCGCATTCCAGGCAACCATGGGTCAGCCAGTACGGTGGCCCGTTGAGAATTGAAAAGATGGATGTGACCGCGGTCAAAGGTCGGGTGCGTCAAGCGACTCCAACGGCAGGCGACAAACCAGAGGCCACGCGAAAGACCGTGCTTGATCTACGCGGCAGGGAGATTGATGACGATGAACTTCGCGAATTGCTCAAGCAGACTGTTCCCGTTCGATTGTCACTGGAGGGGCCAGAGATCACCGATGCGTCGATCTCACAGATCTCTTCGCTTCCTTTCCTGGAAGGACTCTATCTTTACGGCACGAGTATCACGAATGATGGAATAGCACGGCTGGTACCGCGGACCAGTTTGACCGCTTGTGGCTTTTTGTCGATGCCGCAGATTACGGACGATGTCACCAAGCATCTGTCGAAGATGCCACGACTGCGACGCGTTACCTTCAAGGAGAGTGGCGTCAACGGATCGGGGCTCGAACGATTGCACCACGCCTCGATGCGAGACGTCTTAGTCGGAAGCCATCTGCTGGACGGTCAAATACTGGAGCAAGCCATCGTGCCGTTTGGAGAACTGAACGTGCTTGACTTAGCGGGCACCAGAATCACTGACGATGACGTCGCGCTATTGAAGCGGGTTCAAGGAGTTATCAGTCTCCACCTGGGTTTCAATCCGGAGATCAAGGGACCGGGGCTGGTTCACATCAAGGAGATGACTTCATTGCGCACGCTGTATCTTGATCGGTCGGGCGTCGATGATGAGAGTCTAGAATTCCTGGTTGGAGCAAACCAGATTTTGGTGCTCTATCTGCGGCGATTGCCAATCACGGACGATGCCATCGAGACAATCCTTCGGTTTCCGAAGTTGCGACGGTTGTACATCACTGAAACGGAAATTTCCCCTGAAGGAGTAGGGCGATTGAAGCGGGGGTTGCCCTTTGCACGGGTCATCACCGATGCGACGCCCTGATCATGGAAAAGTGAGCAAGCTGGTCCCCGGGAGAATCTGAATGGTACCTTCGGAGCAGTCGGAATCGATGAAGCGGGAACGCCTCAAACCATCGGAACGTACGCGAACTTTCGTGGAAGGTGAAAACGATTCCTTCGGAGTGCACGGAGACGTGCACTCCGAGGAGGAGACGCAGCTGTTGTCTGGGACCGATTTGTGTGGCACCACCCCTTCCGATGCCGCCCCACAATCACCACACGATTCCCCGAGTGGAAACGAGGTCGCAGACAGCTCTGGCAAGTCGCCACCGTTTGGTCGCTACGCCTTTCTTGAGTTGCTCGGCAGCGGCCCCAACGGCGAGGTGCATCGTGCGCTCCACGTTCAGCTCCGTAAACAGGTGGCCATTCGATTGCTTCCGGAGCATCCCGCGGCCGATGCGCGGGCAACGCAGCGGTTTGCTAAGCAAGTGCGCGAAATGTGTCGCATCGATCATCCCAACCTGGTACGGGTAGAGACGGCCGGACAGCACGAAGCGATCCCCTACCTGGTGATGGAATACGTGGAGGGCATTGATCTGGAGAAGCTGCTCGCGAAGCTGGGCTCGATTTCTCCCGCCGATGCCTGTCAATTGATCGGTCAGGCGGCAGTCGGACTGGAACATCTGCAGGAACGTGGCCTTGTTCCAAGCACGATCGAAACTTCGAGTCTCATTCTGACTCCTAGCGGGCGGCTGAAGGTTGCCTATTCATCAAAGCTGCGAAAAGACAACCTGTGTAAGGAGGTGCACGGGCTCGGATCCGCACTGTACACGTTACTCGCAGGACATCCTCCGCGTGCGGACGGTGTGCCCGACCTGGCCATGATTCCTCCACGTGTTTGCGACCTCGTCGGCCAATGGATCAGGCGAGATCGCGGCGAGCGGGTTGAAACCTGGAAACAGGGCATCCAGGAGCTCGCGCGGCATTCCGTGGGATGCGACCTGCCGAGCCTGATCGAGAACGCTGGCATCGCCTCTTCGTTCGGCGCCAGTTCGCTATCTGACACGGGAACGTCCGACTACCTATGGCTTCAAGCTGAGGGAATGCTTGAAGGAGGGAAGCAGCCAGCGCGGTGGCAACCACGGAATCTCCGGTTCGCGTCGCTTGCCGTGCTCGGTCTCAGTCTTCTTGTGGTCGGATGGTTCACTTGGAGCTCTGGTCTCGAGCCCCCAACGAATCCGATGGCCGCCGCCGAGCATCCCCGTGATTCGCTCTTGACCGAGTTCACAGAATCGGATCCGGAGCAAACCAGCTCTAACCCCTCCACGCAAGAAACCGAGTTCCTCACCGCTATCGATCCTGTCCGCGACGCGTTTGATGTGCAAGTGGAATGCACGTCAGCGGAGTGCTACTTGACGAATCTACAACGACGGGGGATCGTGCAGGTGCCATTGGTCATGCCCGAGAGCTACAGCCTTGAGTTCTCCGTCGAGCGGCTCGAGGGTGACGGGTCCTTCGGCTTCGGATTCTCTGTGGGGGATGGGCGTATGATGGCTTTGCTCGACCATCGTGTCGGCGAAGAAATACAAAGCGGCATGTACTTCGCTGGTTCAAGCCACAAGAGTGGAATCGCGGATCCCTGGTTCAACTCGATCCTTTTGGAAGGGGTGCCGGTCAAGATGCGATTGGATGTGTCTCCCCAACTCGTGGAGTTATGGCGGATCGATCCATCTCAAGAGGCGGAGCCCACCTTGCTCAGCCGTTGGAATATCGAGGATGACATCACTTCCGACGGCCCACACACTCCTGCGCTGACATTGGGCGTCGAATCCTTTTACCCCGGCGCCCTGTTTGTTCACGTCCATCGTGGCGCCTTTCGTTTGGGAGAGCTTCAAGTTCTCAACACGAGTGAAGCACCCAAATCACAACCTTTCCTGGGTTTCGCAGGCTCGTCCGAACGCCGTCTTGCCGAGCGAATCGTCTGGCGTGGCGGGCATGTCGAAATCATCACCGACGAGGGAACCGAGTTTGTGCATGGATTGGAGAAACTGACGGCGGAGCCCTGGATCGTCGGCGTTGAAAAATGTGGTGCGGCGCCCCGTCTGATGATCCAAGATTCCGATCTTCGTGAACTAGCTTCGATCAAAGGGATGCGAAAGCTTGATTTGAGCGAGACTGCCGTCAGCTCCAACGGACTCATGGCGGTCTCGTCGATGCCCACGCTGACGACCCTCTCGCTGCCTCGTAACGGCTTGGAAGCGACCGTGTTGACAAAGCTTCACGATCTGCCACAACTGCGGGAGCTTCAATTAATCGGCGTGCCCATCGGTGATCGCGACGTGGGCGAGCTTGCACGCTTTCCGCTCCTGAATCGACTTTGCTTGACAGGATCCGAGGTCACCGATGGCGGTGTCGAGGCAATGGTCGAGTCTTTGACGGAGCTCCGACATTTGTGCCTCTCGGAGACCAAGGTCACCGGTGAGTGTTTGCCGCGACTGGGCGTACTCAGAGAGCTGGAAGACTTGCAGTTGGATCACACGTTGATTGATGATGAAACGATCAAGGGGTTGCCGGAGCTGCCCAAACTCACGAAGTTGACGTTGTCGGGGTCGAGAGTATCCAACGCTGCGCTCGAAGAGCTGCATCAATCCCGCCCCGGACTTACCATCGAGTAATGTGCCGATTCGGGCATATCTTAGGATACTGTCCTGAACGTCCGTATTTCCAAGGCGGACATTCGCAGCTTTGCTGCGTTTGGTACGAGTCTCGGAGAGACTCGGCTACGGTTCGCTTGGTTTCGCCACCCCGTTCGTTAGAATGTTTGTTTTGAA
>CAVYFC010000017.1:0-24619 GCA_963767665.1 Pirellulaceae bacterium | reverse complement strand
GCAAGCCGCTTTCGACGAAGGCTTTTCCGATCGAACTCTTCGATCAGTCGAATTCACCCGACTGATCATTCCCACGGTCAATCTGAGCCGTGGGCAGCCCCATATCTTTCGCTCGCGTCACCTGCCCGCTGGAGTACGCGATCAGGATTTGAAGATTGCCGATGTTGTGATCGCCGCGACCGCCGCACCGACTTACTTTCCACATCGTCAGATTGGAGACGACGCCTACATCGACGGCGGCGTATGGGCGGCTGATCCGAGCATGCTGGCGTTTTGCGAGTCGATGCGAATTCAACAGTTCTGTACTCGCGAAGGCATCGACCCTGCCTACAGCACGAAAGACATTCAGCTGCTCTCTGTCGGCACGGGGCAGGCGCAATTTTCACTTAAGCCGCCGGGCGGAGACGCGGGGTTGTTGTTTTGGGCACCCCGCGTTGCCGACGTCATGGGCACATCACAGGTCGAGGGCCTCCATCTTCCATTGAAGTATCTGTTGGGCGACCGTTACCAGCACGTCAACTTTCGCATGGAACGCAAATGGGGGCTCGACGAAGTTGAGAACATTCCGGCGTTGTTCGCGATGGGTGAGAAACGCGCCGCGGAGACCTTCGATCGGATCAGCGGTTCGTTTCTGAAACACCAGCGACAGCAGTTCGTTCCGTTTGAATCAGACGAGAGTGCGATCGAGCTGGAGGAATTCGGATTGGATTAATGCGAGTTGGTAGTAGCGGCTTTAGCCGGAAGCCCGTCATTCCGCCTAAAGGCGGTTCGGCCATTGGGGCCGTAGGGCTAGGCGCAAAAGTCGCATTAGTCGAGCGCGAATTCATGGGTGGCGATTGCCCGAACGTCGGTTGCGTCCCGTCCAAGACGCTGATTAGCGCCGCGCGCGTTGCGGCCACAGTTCGTGACTCCAACGAGTTCGGTGTCGCCACCAGCGTTGGCGATTGACCTTTTCGCTACACCGACGGTGTAATTGAAGCGATGGATGAGAATGACAAACAATTCGGCGTCCGGCGGCTGGTAAAATTTTTAAACCGGTTCGGGGCAGATGCAGAGTTGACCGCCGTACGGCAGGCAATCGTTGACGCTGTCACTCAGCACACCGGCGGATCAGTAGACCATGATGATGTCACGTTCATGATCGTTGAATTCGCCACGCAGATAGATAAGTAATTACGTTCACGGAGCAAGTACGAATGAAACATTTCGACGTAATTTGGATAGGCACGGGACAGGCAACGTTTACCGTCGTTCCTCGATTGGCAGCCGCTGGGAAAAGTATCGCGATCATTGAGGGAGGTAAGTTTGGAGGCACCTGCGTCAACCATGGTTGTACGCCGACGAAAACGCTGGTCGCTTCGGCCTATGCGGTGCACCTCGCGCGGCGCGGAAACGACTTTGGGTTCTCCGTCGATGGACTCAGTGTCAATTTCGCTAGCGTCATGGAAACGCAGCAGGCAAATCGCGCAAGTTCCAGCTCTGGAATTGAAAATGGACTGGAAGCGTATGGCCAGATTCTCAAGGGCTATGCCGAATTCAACAGCGAAAACAGCATCGTCGTAAACGGACAAGAACTGTCAGCCGACATGTTTATCGTTCATACGGGGACACGTCCGTCCGTACCTGACGTTTCGGGCATCGACAGCGTTAGTTGGCTCAACAATGAGTCGCTGCTGGATTTGACCGAATGCCCTCGGCACCTGGTCATCGTGGGCGGCAGCTACATAGCGTTGGAATTCGCTCAGATTTTCCGGCGACTCGGCAGTGAAGTAACCGTCTTGCAACGAGGTCCTCGTTTGGTATCTCGCGAAGATGAGGACGTCAGCCAGATCGTCGAGCAAGTCTTGGCCGATGAAGGCATTCGAGTTCTTTGTGACTCGACGGTTGAAAGTGTATCGAACACAGGTGGCGTCGCGGTGAACGTTGTTTCTAGCGGCGAGTCCCACACGATAGCTGCATCGCACCTTCTATTTGCTACTGGGCGTGTCCCCAACAGCGATCGTTTGAAAGCGGCAGCGGCGGGAATAAAGTTGTCGTCGCGTGGTTTTATCGAAGTCAACGAAGTCATGCAGACGAGCGTGCCGCACATTTATGCAATAGGCGATGTGAATGGTCGAGTGCTTTCACACACACATCGGTGAACGACGGTGAGATATTCTGGGATCACTACGCAAGATCGCTCGGCATCAGCGACGACGTACCGGAACTCGACCGTAGTGCGGAACAACGAAACATCATCTACTCGATGTTCATTGACCCGCCATTGGCACGAGTTGGCATGAATGAAACGCAAGCACGAGCGAGTGGTCGCAACGTACTGATGGCGGTGTCCCCGATGTCGCGAATCGCACGAGCACGGGAAAAACGGGAGACGAACGGTATCGTCAAGATTCTCGTTGACGCGGACTCAGAAGAAATTCTTGGCGCCACTGTTTTTGGAACGAGTGGTGACGAGGTAATTGGAGCGTTCGCAGTTTTCATGCAGACTGGTTTGTCATGGAAACAGTTCCGGCGAGTCGTTTTTCCGCACCCGACGATATCGGAACTCATGCCGTGGATCATGGACGGCCTTGAGCCCCTGAAATAGCAAATCTATTTGCACACTGCGAACACAATAAAGGAAACCGAGATGAAAGCGTCTGGCCTGAATGGCACTGTCGGATCTGAGCCGTGCGCAGGTTGATCTTGGCTTGAGCCGGTTTGTATTTTTGTACCCGTGGTTGAAAGCCAACATGGCGAGATCGAGGAAAAGTATGCTGTCGAGCCGATGCCGTTGCGAATCAACCACACTCGTCATTCCCACCGGTGCACATTCCAGAATAGTTGTCGCAGAAGCACCGTGATTTTTGGGTTCAAGTCGCTGTACTAAGTGTGGTTTCAGTTTCGCAACTCATCGGGTGGGGTTCCCAGCGGTAGTCATCATTAGCATTTCACCAGACCTACAACAATCACGAGCGAAAAAGGTCGCGTTGGGCAGGCAGCCATGCATCATTCATCTCTTTGCTGCTAGCCAGCCGAGGCAATGCCCTCGAAATAACGCCGGAATCTGAGCCTTTCGGCAAATGCGTCACTGCCAAGTTTCGACGCGGCGGGTGGACCAACGAATGTTGCAAGCTTAAGGAACTCTACGATCCGTATCGCCACTGGTCACTGTGCGACGACGGTGCTGGCACGGTATCTCATTGCGGTTCCGATCGCGCGGCAAGCTACAAAGCCTCTCGTTTCGACCGCAAAGCCGAGGGTAAATCATGAGGTTGGCTATTGCAACGCAGCCCACTTTGCAGAAACAGGGCAAGCCGCCGATGATGTTGATGACTTTTCGACTTGCGACCTAGAACCACTTTGAACGGTTGTGTGGCAGCTTGGCAATGTGTCGAGGTTGCTTGAGCGGCGTAGACCACTTTGGCCGTCGTTTGCGCGCCCGCGGCTCCCAGCGTCCAGGACGATCGCCGACGCGGTGATAAGCAATGGTCCTGAGCATCGCATCAATCAGCCTCGCGCGATTCTCTGGTCGGGCAGCTTCAATCTTCGGAGCGAAGGCAGTCAAAGCTTGCTTGGCTCCTTTGAAACTTATCTTGCGCGGCTCAATGTCGTTCTCGTGGGCAGCAACGGCCATCACCGTGCGAAGTAAGTTGTAAGCCAGCAGGTGAGTCCAGATTTCTTTGTGAACCATCTCCGGCGTCTTGCAACGGAGGATGTCCATTTGCATGACAGACTTGATCGAACGTATATCGGTTTCTCCACTCCACCGCCGCTCATACAAATCGCCAATCTGCTCGCCATCGATCGACACATCGAGAATCGTGGTAACAACATCGAACTGCTTCGCGCGATTGTTCTTGTTGTGCGCATCAACGGCCACGCGCCGCATCGTTAACTGTTTTGGGTAGCTCCGATACTTCGCCTTGGTCATTCTGAGCGGCTTGCGGGAACGCTGCCAAACGAGGATGTCGCCTTCGGGCGTGATTTCCTTTGTCCAGCTATCCGTGCTCGTGCTGAACGCGAGCAACGATATCGATCCCAAGCTGGCGCAGTTCGCAAGCGATGAAGTAATTGTCGAATAAGGCATCGGCAATAACCACATCGCCAGCTTTGAGGGTATCGTACATTTGTCGGAAGAGAGTTGTTTCGCCCGTACCTTTGCCACTGTATGAGGCGATGGCCAAATTGTGACAAGCGCCGGTAGCGAGCGACAGCAGCACACCAATCCGGGCCAGTGGAAAGCCCAGCCCCGGCTTTTGTTTTGGTGGCTGTGGGTACATCGATTGATTCAGTGGCGTGTCCGGCATCGAAACCGTGGAGCCATCGAAGATAAACACGGACCGGCCATTCCACTTCCATTGCTCGGCAATGCACGCTTGTAACTCTTGGGCAGTTCGCGTTGCCAACGTGGACAGAACATTTGTGAGGATCCGACTTCGCGCGTTGCAATAGCTGGTAGTATTCGGCGAGCAGACTGGATCGCCATTGGCAGCACGATGTGCGATGATTCGCGACACGGCATCGCGGCAGCTGTGGTCTTCGCTGAGTACCTGACTGAGAAAACCCCAAATGGTTGTAACTGGGTTGAACACTCGGTCCCGATACTTGACGCCATGCTCGTTGAGGACGTCCAGAATGTTTGCTTCGGTTAACATGTCTGCAAATGGAAGTCCCTGATTGCGCAAAGCGGCGCGCACCGCATCCAATCCTGTCATCGGAATCGCCTTCAGATAGGCAGCGATTCCAGCCGCCTGATTCGAGCGCGATGCAGACGGGTCCCGTTCTTAGGCGGAAACGCCCGGGTGTATTTGCATGCCTCGAAGCCGATGCTTCGTGGCGACCAACAGTGATTGCAATACTTGCGCGGACATTGACACGTATGGTCACTTGCCTTTAAGAAACCGCGTGATCGAACGAAAGATCCTTAAGCTTGCGACATTCGGTGGACCAACCGCTAGCTCGGAGAAATTGCCATTCGACGCGGAGGTGTCGCACACCGAAGTCAAAAAGCAACGCCTGACCGCCGACCCGTGTACTGTCCGCATGTATAGGGCCGGAGTCGATCCGACGGAGGCAATGTCCGAGCTCTTCGGGGTTGGCGTAGAGGTTTTACCGATATCGAAAGAATTGGGCGCATGGGTTGTCCACCCTCTCGTGATCGCGAACGATGGTTCGGAGTCGTTCTAACGCGAGATACGCTTTGTTTCTATTGCCAGCGGGCAAGCGTCCCGGAGCAACCAAGAGTCCGAACTCCTTTTCTAATTCCCGGCCGGTGAAGCGGGCAAGTTTGTCGCGATGTAGCCCGTCTTCTCTAGATCCCAGTGGTAGAGCACCGAGCCGCCGTTGATTGGATCGCTCGTCGGGGAGAGCGCGGCGGTTAGTGTTGATGAATCGGCGGCAATCGAGAGGGCGGTGACCTCCAGGCCGTCGGGGATGGCGAGCATCTTGGTGGTGCGTCTGCTCTTTGGATCGACGAGTCGAATTCCTCTCCAATTGGCAACTGCCAATCGTTCGTCGTTTGAACAGAATGGCGGTGGATGATGCCAAGGCGAATCGTCTTGGAATTCCTTTACGTGTCCATATTGATCGTCGATTCGCCAACGAAGACTGCCACTGGACGGGTCAAAGACCGCGAGACCATTCGGACTTGATGCACAAACGTCGCTTCCGACGAAGCGGACCCACTCAATGGCGAGGTCCGCCGCATCGGGCGGCGTATCTAACTTGAACACCTCTGTCATGTTGTCCGCGTCCAAAATATGGAGAGACTGCCCGCTCATGACAGCAGCAAACTTCGAATCGCTGGAAAAAACAGCTGGGACCATCCGTGGAACATGCGTTGTCATGGATGCGTAGCCATACGGATCTCCCGAGATGTCTTTGCCGGGCCAAACGTGAAACACTTTCGGACTTGGCTCAAACACACCGATGCTGATCACTCCATTGTCCCATGACACGAACTTGCGGCCGTCGAAGGACCTTAGCAGCAGGCCTCCGGTAGAACCAGCGCCGTAGAAGCCGACACCAATCCGTCGATCGATCGAATCGTCGTCGCTTTTGCTCATCCCCAGCCCCAGGCCGCGGTAGTAACCAGATCGATCCTTGGGGTCGAGCGACGAAATATGTCTCTTGATTGCCCGGTCGATCTCTGCGGAATAATCATCTCTGCGCTCTGGCAACGCAAGCTGGCGCAGATCATTCGCGTTATAGAGGAACCAGAGCGAGCGACTTTTCCGCTCCTGACGGAATGATCCTTGCATGGTGAAGCTTGCTTCTGTACTTTGGGCGGGCTAGCAAGAAAGATGAATAGAGCTGCCACAAGACACGTCAGGCCGACACCGCCACCGAGCAAAGTAAGCGGCGAAGCCAAGCGTCTACGTTTGGTTTCGGGTGTTTCGTCTGGAGATTCAGTCGTCTTGCTCGCAGTCTCGGGTTCGGACGCTCTAGGCGGCTGGCCTGGTTCCGCGATCGCTCGTGGTTTATCGACTTTCTCTACAATCGGAATCGGATTGCCGCAGCCGGGGCACTTTGCTGTTCTTCCCAGGAGTTTCCGAGGCGCCGTCAGTCGTTTCTGGCAGCTTGGACACTGGACACGAATTTTCTCTTCCGACATCGACCTCAACCATTTACGAGAGGAGCCTACTTTCGAATCGCTGTCCACAAAAAGTTTCGACGCATAGTCTACCGACAGAAAGAAGGCCCCGACAAGCAAACGGGACTCATGATGTGTTCCCCGATCAAAATGCCGCGTCATCCGTCTTGATTTCGTGACGCAACCGCACGGTATTACGCGACAGACGGAGTGGCAAAAGGATTCACTCCCAGGTAGCCAGGGGAAAGTAGCTGGCTTTCAGTCTTTGCGAACTGTCACGAGACGCCCTTGTGAAACGTCCCGTGACATGAACGGCGGGATTAGGCGGCGAGAGAACGTAGCGGGTTCTCATCCATGTACTTGATCGCCTGCTGCATAACGTGGTTGAGCTGGCCGAGATTGCGTTCGGTGAAAGAGGACGAGTATTCCATCGTGTCCGAGCCCTCACGCATGAAGCAGCGCGTGAGCTCAAACGAGTAGAACTGCTCGCCCGTTTCCTTCCTGGTTCGCACCTCGATTTTGACTCCCACCGATCCATCCCAGATGTAGTTGGTTTGATTGTCCATGATTTACCTCCATCAAAATGAGGAGACAGCATCTCATGACCCGTGGCGCTAATCAAATCGGCGTGTGCTTCGTTCCCTTCATCCGTATGGCCCTCGCCCCGCCATGGGGACATCGGTGAAGGGATAAGAAGCGCGGAGCCGAGGCTGTTGCAGCCAGATTGGACCACCGGCCTAGCCGTGTGCTTTGTTTAGCTGATTCTGGCGGCCCCTCGGCTACTTGGCCGATAGGTAGCCCTGTTTTTCAAGCCAGGATGCTACTGCCGTCTCGACAATCAGCTGTTGGCTTGCCTGGGATCTCCCCTCGAGTTTTCGCTGGAGCGATGCACGTCTTAGGGCTTCGGCAGTTTCGGGTTTGAATCGCGTCGTGATCGATACAACGGCTTGCGTCAGTGGCGGATGGGTCCGCGAGCTTGATTGATCGACCGGCGTCTTCTTGCCGCGTTTCGCCGGTTTGCGCGGACGAATGGAGTCCGACTCGCCGTCGTTGACTGGACGCGTAACGTTCGGTTCAGCGATCGCAGTAGACGTAACATCTTCCTGCGCCGCGACCTTGAGAGCAGGCGATCCGTCGGGCGGAGCAAGCGGCTGCTCTTTCCCATGGTCGATGAATCGCTGCTTCTCCGCATCGATTTGAAATGCGTCAAGGAGTGTTCGTTTTTGTGTTCGTAAAGACAATCACCATCGAACCGAAGAGTAAGACGAGATTGACTCGGCCCGCAAGGATGTTTTTACGCAAGCACGTCAGCTAACGTGCGGACGTGCGTGCCGGGAAGCAAACTGGTCTGCTTGCTTGCATGCAAGCATGCATCCGAGTGATTGAGTCCACTCAGCCGGCCGAGAAAGTCGCTTATTGAGCAGCGGATACAGTGTGGGCGGAGCTGAGAGGCATGAGAATCGCGCTGAAGCGAAGAATTCGGGCTCACCCATCCGCTAGGCTCGGTTAAAAGATCTCGCATCCTGGGCGATTCTCCGGGCTCGGCCATTGGACCGCCAGTCAAGTCTTCAGTAGTCGGTCATTGGTGCCGCGTTACCCTCCTTGTCTTCGTTCTTGAAGACCGAAGCCCGAATCTGTCGGAGCTTGGCCTCAAAAACAGGCTTGTTTTGTGCGTTCATTTCATCATTCCTTTTGTTAACGGTCTCGCTACGCGTCGAGCTCATCTCGTCGCGTTTCGAGCCGTTCAAGTTCATCAGCTGAAATTAGGTGCCGCCCCGATTCCGGGTGTTTCTCGGCGAGAATTTCGCCGGTGGCACAGAGTCTTCTCACGTACCACTTTGAAAGCCCGAGCCGTTCGGCCGCCTCTCCAGTTGAATAAAAGTGCTTTTCAATCCGGGGAAGGGTGAGCGATTCCAAGAGCGTTTCGATTCGTTCGAGCCGCTGAGAAATCTGCTCTAGCCCCTCCCCTTTTTTGCTTTGTCGTTCCCTCACTGTTCGTTTCCCTCCAATCATCAACCGAGTTGCCCCGGTCGGTTCCGATCAGCACCATGGTGCATCGGGTGTGCAATCGGAGATTGAATTGGATTAGGAGAACACGGAATCAATTGCCTTGAGTTGTGAGTCGGGAAACAGGTGTCGATACCGCTTGCGTTGTTCGTCTGTCTGATGCCCCACCCAGGCGTCGATAAAGCGTTGGTCGATACCTTGCGTCGCACAGTTGCTGATGAAGCTATGGCGAAAGACGTGCCAGCCTGAGACCGATTCCCAGCGACTCCCCGACAGTGTTTGTCGTAGGTGGTGACTCGCCTCGTCCGGTGCGACACAGCCTTCCTCGTGTTGCGTTTTGCGTGTGCGTGCAACGCGATGATCTTCGGGGAACGCAAACGGCCCCGGTTCCTTTGCAGCCAACCACTCCCGCATCACCTCAGCGAGTTTTGGTGAGAGCGGCACGGACCGCGTGGTTCTCTTCCCCCGCGAGCGTTTCCGTTCGCGGATCACCGCCGTGCGACCCTCAAGATCAAAGTCTGAAACCCGCGAGCGGCACAGCTCGCTACGCCTGGCTCCCGTGTGCGCCGCTAAGATGCACATGGGATGAAGAAACGGATACTCGGATTTCGTGCGGACGAATTCGAGAAGCTCCTCGATCTCCGGGCAGTCCAAGTACAGGCAGTGCCAGAGTTCCGTTGCCTGGGAATCGCTGAGCTCATTGACGGCGATCTGACGTTCAATTTGCTGCCACGTCTGAAACGGTGGCTTCTCGTCTTGCTTCGGATAGACAAGTCCCTGCTTTGGGAATGGCCCGGAGACGTAGCTCTGATTAACTGCCCAGTTCCACAGTGAGCAGAAAGTGGCAATTTCCTTTCGGATGGTGCCGGCACTCACGTTGCCACTATTGCCTGGCTCTTTGGAGCGGCGAGTCACCTAGTGCTGGAGCTCTCGCTGCTTGATGGAGCGAAGCTGGCGTTTGGAGCCGAGCAACCGGACGAGATGACGAGTGTGCAGCCCGATGGTTTTGAGCGTGGTGGCCTCGAGTGCGTCGTCGGGGACGGACTCTTTGTACGTGGTGTAGAGATCGCCGAGCCGCAGCGACTTGGGAGTCTGCACTTTGCCGTTCAGCTTGCCATCGGAAAGCAGAAACGTCGGCAGGTCCACATCGTCAGGAAGCTCGAGCCTGCCCGATTCGATGAGACTGATGTTTTCCTCGAGCCGCGTGCGGGCTGCCTGAGCACGCTTGGGCTTGTCGGTTTTGAGCGAGCGTTTGAAGCGACTGCCGGCAAAGCGGAAGGTCACGTGATAATTGCCGCTCGGATCTTGTTGCAGTGATGCCATGAATGGGTTCCTCGGTACGCTGAGAACAACGATACGTGGGGACCCGGCACGTCAGCTATCGACGGAAATGCAACGGAGAACCAACCGGAGTGCAACAACTCGCCCGGAGAGGCAACGCATTTGCAACGCGTTTTCCCTGCTGTCACTGATGTGTCACTGATTTTGAAAAGGCACAAAAAAAGGACTCGGAGCCAAAAAGCTCTAAGTCCTGATTTGGTGTTAGTTTAGCTCTGAGCAAAATGCTCAAAACAGAAGCTCCCCGAAACGAACGTGTTTCAGAGAGATTCTCTTTGGCGAGTTTTTTCCAAGTCGAGTCGGAGCAATCACTTATGCCAAATTGGTTCGGTTCGGTGTCGCCTCGGGCGAAAGATACGCTAGCGAAACTGTCCATGCTTGGGTTAACGCCGGCGTGTTAACGGGAATCAGCGAGCGGCGTACCGATCCGAGCGGCCTCCGATCTCTGAACAAATCGCCAGAGCCGTTGTTCGACACGATCGGCTTGGTTGGATAAGGTGCGTGATGTCGACGTCGTTAGCGCGTAGGAGTCCCTTGGGTCGGAAACCACTCAACAACTGATCGCATCTGCACTGCAGCTTTCTCCCCAAGAGCGTGCGGTCATTGCCAACGCCATTTTAGCTAGCCTTGAGGATTCGCCCAACGATGAATCATCCGAGGTCCTTCAAGCATGGACGGATGAGATCCGGAGCCGGATCGACGATATCGAGACCGGACGAGTCAATGCGATTCCCTCATCCAAAGCATGGAAGATAATTGATGGCGCGATCGAATTACCGGATTGAGTGCGTCTGCTGGAAGTTGGCCTGCCGATTGGTCGTGCGATTGAGGAATTGAACTCGATCGTCACGCTGGGCACGTTCTATCCCCACGCAACATGTTCAGGATTCATCTCAAAGTCACAGTCACTGCATTTTGGAGCGGCTGGTGTGACCGTTCCTTTCTCGCAATGTGGGCAGACATTGGAGTCAATCAAGAACTTGACCTCGCTCCCAAGTCTGGCTCCGCAGCTGGAGCACTCCGGATGCAAATCCTTGAAATCCCACGCTGCCCAGCAACACGGGCAGCGATCGTGAGGAACGACTGTCATTTCTCCGTTTGCGAGGTAACGCATCGGAGTCGAGTCTGCATACGTTTGGTAGGGCGACTTCCCTTCCGTAGATGACAACCCGGTTTGGAGTAGCGGCAAGGTGTTTCCACGTTCCGGATCGAATACCCCGACGGTCATTTCCAATGTAACCGACAACCCGTTCAGTTGCTCGCTCAACTGGGCGAGCGTCTGGCGGATCTCTTCCGAGGCATCGCTTTCAATCCAGTTTCCCAATTGCTCCGCGATTGCATCGAGTAGAGGGTCGGTGGTTTGAAGTTGTTCGGGTGTCATCGGAACAGGGGTTCCTAAAGCCGCGTTGCGGACGTGCAAAAAACGATTCTTGCAACTACTGGCTATGATCGGGGAAATTCATTGGCGGATACAGTCCCACATCTATTAGCGTTTGCCGAATTTCAATCTGTTCGGGACGATTGAATTTGAGCAGCTCGGCTGTTGCACGCCCGATAGGTGTTTTGCCGACGATCTTCGCATCGCCGTCCAACGCAAAATGATCGTTCCAACGGTCGGTGCGAGGAGAAAAGAGACGCACAATCGCATTCGTTTGATTGTCTATCGAGGCAATATCACTGCCTTTTGCGCGATTGCAGAGAAAGCATGTCCATGCAAGATTTCCTTTCGTCGTTTCACCACGATGCTTCGTCGCAAAGATGTGATCCGGTTCGTGGGGCAGGAGCACATCGTCTTCGTGAATCAGGCAGTATTCGCAGCATTGATTAGCTCGTCGACGGATTTCGCGACGAAGCAGTGCAGAAACATACTCACTCATCGTGGCGGCATGTCTTTGCTTTCGTTGGCCCGAATACGCGCTTTGACCAACCTCATCAGCAACTCAGCCTGTTCGTACTGATCGAGCTCGGCACGCGATGCCTCATCGAGATTGTCTTCCCGGTTCAGTTCCAGGAGCTGGTTCGCCCGATCGATCGACGCCTGCGAAGGGCGGAAATCAAGAATTGCTCTCGGAGTTGGAGCGGACGCAAAGAGCGTCGCAATCTCTTCGAAGAGGGTGGATGGTGCATGTGCGGTCGACATGAAGGCTCCTTCGCCGGTCGGCGTTCCAGTGTTCCTATTCTATACTCCGTCCGGTCATTTGCTCAACCGATCCTTAGACGTCGCGAAAGCGGAATCTACAGCGTTTGACAGGGGGACATCTCAGCCGAACTGACGTGCATGTCGACGTCGGAAATGTTTCCGCAATCGTTCTCACCGGAACGAACGCACGCTCCGATCCGTCGTAAGCTCACCGGCACAGCTTTACATTCCGGCCACCACCAATGATCGTCTCGGATTTTACGGACCACCGAGACGTCGATGAAGTTCATTCTGCAACCGTGGCAGTTGATGCTGATCATTCTGGCAAGTTGGATCAATCGACAACAACAAGAAGTCATTGAGTACCTTCGCACTGAGAACGCCGTTCTCAAAGAGAAGTTCGGCAAGAAACGAATCTTGCTAACGGATGACCAGCGTCGTCGATTGGCCGTCAAAGGCAAGGCCCTTGGCCGCAAGCAACTCGAGCAAGTTGGAACCTTGTTCACACCGGACACAATCCTGCGATGGCATCGTCAACTCGTGGCGAAAAAATGGGACTACTCGGATCGCAAAAAGAATACACTTGGTCGGCCAAGGATCCGCCAAGTGATCGTTGATTTGACCGTAAAGTTCGCCAAAGAGAATCCGACCTGGGGTTACGATCGTATTAGCGGTGCGCTATCGAACGTCGGCTACCACATCTGTGACTCCACCATTGGCAATATCCTCAAAGCCCACGGCATTGAGCCAGCACCGGACCGCAAACGCACGGGATCCTGGGAAACATTTCTCAAGGCGCACTGGGACGTCATGGCCGCGATTGACTTTACGACCGTGGAAGTCTGGACCAAGGGTCGCCTGACAACGTTCTATCTGCTCTTTGTCATGGAGCTTAAAACACGCCGCGTCGCCTTTGCGGGCTGCACCACCAATCCGAACGAAGCGTGGATGAAGACGATTGCCCGCGAGCTGACCAACAGCGAGGACGGTTTCCTCAAGGACAAGAAACACTTGATCATGGACCGTGATACGATCTTCAGCAAGTCGTTCCGTGCATGTCTGAAACGCGAAGGCGTGAAGCCTCTTCGGTTGCCACCGCGAAGCCCAAACTTGAACGCACACCTGGAACGGTTCTTTGGATCTCTGAAATCTGAGTGTCTTCACAAACTGATTCTTTTCGGCGAGACCGCGACGCGGCGAGCAGTCAAAAGCTACGTCACTCACTATCACACAGAACGGAACCATCAGGGATTAGACAACGAACTGATCGTACCGATGGATCGTCCCCCTAACATGGATACTGAGATCGAAACGACGGAGCGTCTTGGTGGCTTGCTTCGATCGTATCGACGGGCTGCTTAACTCGGCCTTCTACCGCGTTCCCGACACAATTTGTGATTCAACTGGTGCGTTCGCTGCTGCGCGGTGTGGTCATTTTGGCTCGGTTTTTCCTCCGTACCGTCCAAACTGGACTCGATCTCGACCCAAAATTGGGCCGCAGCTGACGACGCTACCTTGGAATTCATCGGCCAAAGTGTTCGTTCGAGTTTTTTGACCCCACGGCTTTGATTTAACGGCGTAACGGCGACAAATCGTCCCTTGTGATGCTTGTCGTCGCCGAAGAATCGGCGCGACGGTGATTCCCCATATCAACTAATCGGATCAGTTGATCCAATTACAGCCGCCAGGCCAAATAGTCTTGACTGGAATCTGCAAAGCGCAGGACGTCGATTCCGTGTTCGGTGTATCGAAAGACAATCACCCAACGTTTGAATGAGAACAGACGGACTCCATCACCAAGTTCGGGGCTATCCGTACCCAGCTGCGAGTCTCGTCCGGTGTCGGCGAGCATTTGGCATTCACCGACGAGTTGATCGATAATTCGATCGGCGACGATCGGCCGTCCATCTCTGACGGCGATTTGGAAAGCGATCTCTTGCAAGTCGCGTTCGGCAGCCTCCGTTCTTCTTGCCAACCGCATCAATCGGACACACCGTGATCGCGTAGGCGCTCTCGAACCACTTGCTTGGTAGCCGCGGCATCGAACGGACCCACCCGCCCAGCCGCAATATCTTCCTCTGCCTCCTCAATCATTTGACGAAGCTCGACCAGACCCTGCTGTCGCTTCTCAAGCGTATTGAGGGCCTCGCGCACCACATCCTGTTCCGATTGAAAATCGCCAGAGACGATCTGTGCGCGAATACGCTCCTCAAGGTCGGGCGGCAGGTCGATCGACATTTGGATTCCTTTGATCGATGGCGGACTTCCTCAAGTTTACATGACAAGGGCCCAGCCCGAAACTCAAAATACCTTCGCGTCAACTGCGGAGGTGGTGGGACCGAAGCGCCGGGGCCGGTTTTCCTCGTGCGGTAGAGTGGTCCATCGAATGGCACTTAGATTTCTGTAAAGCGTTTACGAGAAACGACATATACAAAGAGGGCCTCGCTTGCGTAGATGGATTTATCAAAGATTCATCAGCGGCAAGGAGGCCCAAGAATGCGGTATTCTAGCGATCGTGCGTTTCGGCGTCAGTTCGAATTTCTCAGGCGTCAGTTTCTTCAAGAAGGTGAACTGCCGTTTGCGGATGTTTTGTCTCGCGATACGGCTCAGCAGGCGTTGGATTCGATCGAGTTTGCGTGGAACGAACGCATCTACACGCCTTTAGTAACGCTTTGGATTTTTCTCGGTCAAGTCATTAGCGCGGATCATTCCTGTCGAGCTGCGGTTGCCCGATTTATCGCTCATCGGATCTCGCGGGGTGAAAGTGCATGCTCTTGCCAAACCGGTGCCTATTGTCAGGCACGGAAGCGGCTACCAGAAAAATTCTTCGCGCACGTTGCTCGTGGAGTAGGGGCAGCACTCGACACGAAAGCGGAGTTGGACTGGCTCTGGAAGAACCGCAAGGTATTCATGTTCGACGGCACAACGATCTCCATGCCAGATACGCCGAGTAATCAACAGGATTATCCGCAGTCGAACAAGCAAACACCCGGCGTTGGCTTTCCGTTAGCTCGTGTTGGAGCGATCTTCTCGCTGTCGTGCGGAGCGATCCTTGATTTAGCAGTCGCGGCCTACTCAGGAAAAGGCCAAGGTGAAGTCACTCTTTTTCGCCAGCTTTGGGATCTCTTTCGGCCCGGAGATGTAGTCTTGACCGATGCTCTGATGTGCAATTGGCAGAACCTTTATTCGCTGCAGCAGCGTCGCATCGATATGGTAACGCGACTAAACAAAGCGTTCAGGAAGGCTGACTTCCGGCGTGGCAAAGAGATCTGGACTCACGTGCTTGCGTACAATCTGATCCGTACGATCATGGCTCAGACTTGTTGCCGCGCAGGAATGCTGCCCAGGGAGATCAGCTTTAAAGCAACGGTACAAACCCTAGAAGCCTTTCAGCCGTTTATCGCTTCGTCGGGCTATCGGAGTCTTTCTGATCGGCTGGTGTTGTATGAACAAATCATGGACGCGATCGCGGTTCACCAAGTTGGCAATCGACCGGGGCGCATCGAACCTCGATTGCGGAAACGACGTTTCAAAAAATACGACTTTATGATGAAGCCGCGTGAGGAAGCCAAACTCGATATGCTGAAACGACTTAAGAAAAAGTAAGTGCCATTCGTTGGTCCAACCTCGGCAG
Source organism: Pirellulaceae bacterium (assembly GCA_963767665.1). Taxonomy (GTDB): domain Bacteria; phylum Planctomycetota; class Planctomycetia; order Pirellulales; family Pirellulaceae; genus Rubripirellula. The sequence continues at coordinate 8,926 of CAVYFC010000017.1, read as the reverse complement.
CTTAGCGATGACCTAGCGAAAACTCGTTAGGGCGACATGCTCGCCTCTATCCAACCGCTTAGCGAGTACCAGGTTGGATGTGGCGTAATAGTTTTGTTCGGGGATAATCGCGTAAAATTGCGCACTGATTAGTGGGGGCTTGCCCCTATGTCACGCGCCGGATGTATCAACCTGACGAGAGGCGGCTATTAATTCATCGCATCATCCCACCGACGACGAACCGGCGATGACCGACGTCACGCAGCTGCTCTCGCGAATCGAGGCGGGTGATCCGACCGCTGCCGAATCGCTGTTGCCGCTGGTCTATGCGGAGCTGCGAAAACTTGCCGCCTCCAAGATGAGCCGCGAGGCAGACGGGCATACACTCCAGGCGACGGCGCTGGTTCACGAGGCCTACTTGAGGCTGGTTGGGGGCACTGCCGCACAGCAATGGAATAGTCGCGGACATTTTTTTGGTGCCGCCGCCGAGGCGATGCGGCGGATTCTCGTCGACAGTGCCCGTCGCCGAAACGCCGACAAGCGGGGCGGTGATCTCGAGCGGATCGAATTGAGTGAAAAGATCGAATCGCCGCGCCCTCGCGTCGACTTGGTCGCTCTTAGCGACGCGTTGGACGAACTCGCGATCATCGATCAGCGGAAAGCCGAACTTGTGAAACTACGCTATTTCGTAGGATTCACGATCCGCGAAGCGGCCGAAGCAATGGGGGTCGCCGAATCGACCGCCGATGCCGATTGGGCCTACGCTAAGTCATGGCTGAAATTGAAGCTGAGCGAGTCGTAGCCGGATTCGACAGAATTCGGTTGTTGCGTGCCCACGGGAAGTCTGGCGACGTCCCCTACCAGGGAATCACGTAAAATCCCTAATTCAATCGGGGAAACCTCGCTCGGGATCCGCACTGACTTTTGGAGGCCCCTGAGATGCCAGAGAAGCAGCTAGAAGATCAGGCGATTTTTGAAGTCGCCCGAAATATCGATTCGACCACCGCTCGAGAGTCCTATATCCACCAGATGTGTGGCGAGGATCTGGGACTTGAGCAGCGGGTCAAGGCCCTGTTAAAGGCATTCGAGGAGAGCGACAGCTTTCTCGAATCCCCTCCGTCGGAATTGGAGGTTGCCGCCACGCAGCTGGAGTCGGTCCCCGAACGGGTCGGCACCAAAATCGGCTCCTACAAATTGCTGCAGCAGATCGGCGAAGGGGGCATGGGCGTCGTCTACATGGCCGAGCAGACCGATCCGGTCGAGCGACGTGTCGCGCTGAAGATCATCAAGCCGGGGATGGATACCAAGACCGTGATCGCCCGTTTTGAGGCCGAGCGGCAAGCGCTGGCGATGATGGACCATCCCGGAATCGCCAAGGTGCTGGATGTTGGGACGACCAAATCCGGACGTCCCTACTTTGTGATGGAATTGGTACGCGGAGTTCCGATCACACAATATTGCGACGAGCATCAACTGACGCCGCGACAGCGATTGGAATTATTCCTGCCGGTCTGCCAGGCGGTCCAGCACGCCCATCAAAAGGGAATCATTCACCGTGACATCAAGCCATCGAACGTGCTGGTCGCCGAATACGACGACCGCCCCGTCCCGAAGATCATCGACTTTGGATTGGCCAAGGCGATGGAAAAACGACTCACCGCCAAGACGATATTCACCGAGTTCGGACAGGTTGTGGGCACGCCCGACTACATGAGCCCTGAGCAGGCCAAGTTGAACCAGATGGATATCGACACCCGCAGCGATATCTACTCGTTGGGCGTCTTGCTTTACGAACTGCTGTCCGGCATCACGCCCTTTGATCGCCAGCGTCTGCGTAGTGCCGCGTTCGACGAACTACTCCGGATCATTCGCGAGGAAGATCCGCCCAAACCCAGTCAGCGGCTGAGTACGGTCGACACGTTGCCATCGATCGCCGCGAGCCGTCACATCACACCCGCCGAATTGACACGGCAGCTCAGTGGCGAACTCGACTGGATCGTGATGAGGACGCTGGAGAAAGATCGAGCACGACGATATGACACGGCCATCGGATTGGCCAATGACATCAGGCGTTTTCTTGACGACGAACCGGTTCTGGCCTGTCCGCCATCGCATACGTATTTGCTACGTAAGTTCACCAAACGAAACAAGGCGTCGATTACAGCATTTGGGGCAATTGCCATATCGTTGCTCGCTGGAATCGTCGGCACGACCTGGATGGCTGTTGATGCAACACAGCAGCGCGATCGAGCCGTTGCCGCTGAAACGGAGGCTCAACATGCTCAGAAAAGAGAAGCAAGCTTGCGCCTTGATGCCGAAACTGTCCGAAACGAAGCGCAGGCAGAAGCACGGCGGGCCAAAGTTGTTCTTGATGTAATCATCAAGATGTTCAGCATGGGGAACAGCTATGACAGAATGGGCAAGCCCACCGATTACACGGTTCGAGAATTGCTCCTCGAATTTGGCGATTCACTTCCCCAAGAACTGGAAAACGAACCCGGAGTCAATGCTGAGATTCACGCGATACTCGCGAAAGGTTATGTGAACATGGCTGGTGGTCGCGCCGAACGACATCTTCGCGAAGCCCTCCGGCTACGCGAAGAAGTCTACGGTGAATACCATCCCAAGGTTGCGGAAAGCCTGATCAGCTTCGCTTCCTATCACTGGAGCTGGAGTAGTGATTGGGTGCAGGCCGAAACGATGGGTCGCCGTGCAATTTCAATTCTTAAAGAGCATCCCGAGGAGGTAGACCTAAATTTGCGGGCCTATCGTAACCTGGTGGCCGCGTTGAGGTTCCTAGAGAAACACGATGAGGTGGAACAGGTCTCAGAGGAGGCGATGCTGTTCGCGCAGCAGAGCCATGTTGACGAGAACATGTGGCTTGCCGCGTTGTTGAATACTTTGGCGGCATCCAAGAAGGACCGAGGCCTACTTTCCGAAGCGGAGATCGTAGCTGAACAATCCGTTCGAATGAATATCGCACTCGATCCGCAGCACAAAGAGACCGCCTGGAGTCTTTACCTACTCGGCAATATTGAGAGGTTTTTGCACAAATACGCTGAGGCTGAAGAGCACCTTCGACAGGCAAGTCGACTCTTTGGCAACTCTAGTCAGCAAACCCAGTTGTTGTCGGTGATTAAGCGAATGATGAACAAGCAAGGAAAGACTGCGCAGTTCCAGGCGATCCTGGATGAAACACCGCCTGCGGCAGTTGCGTCCTATCACCTCGAAGACACTCTTCACAAGCTGAGGCGTGACGATATCCAGGGTTACAAAGATGCCTGCAAACAGTTTCTTGTTTCTTCGAGCAAGACTGCGAATCCCGGGGTAATCAACTACGCTACGTGGGCATGTATGTTCCATCCAGAAGCACTCGACGATTGGGCGCTCGCGACCGAGCTTGCTCTGCGACTTCAGTCAGCGCCCGACGAACACAAATGGGACGCGACTTGGTACAAGGTGACACTTGGCACGATTCAGTACCGTGCGGGCAATTTCGAGGACTCCGTTCGGACGTTGAGCCTTGCCGAGCTACTTGAGTCCGCTCCCGACGATTCCGATTTAACCGGCAAGCTTGTAAAGACTCAACTCTGGTTCTATCTCGCCTTGCGCACTTTCACGCAGGTGAGCGAGAGCAGGCCCGCACGTGGCATTCAAAAGCGACAGTGTCCCTAAACAGTTTCTTGCCCCAAACACTAACCGGTGCAAATGAAATGCGATGGAACTTTCACTTTGAACGCCTACAGGAAGAAACACGTCTATTGTTCGAGAGTGAAAAGTAGGTCATTGGATCGCAAGCTGACGAGTCTCAGTTGACATTGGTCAGTGCCAATTACATTCTCGCAATGGCGTACCAACGCAAGGGTGATACCGATGCGTCTCAACGCTGTCTCAAGTTGGCAAACGAGTCAGCGATACGCGAGCCAGTTCGGGGCGACGTGCGCGAGTCAATTGACGTCTTAGTCATTGACTTATTGGGGAAAGAAGCGAATCACGTGATCAAAACCCGAGACGGGGTCTTGCAAGCGAAGTAGAAGCGATGAAAGGTCGCGGCGATTAAGTCCTGGCCTACAAGAAAACAAATACCAACGATTACAGCACATCTACGAAACACGGCCGGTGAGCGCGAGTCTGCAAACACACTCTCACCGGCCGCAAGCGGCCACCACCCGGGCTCACTGTCTGCGCTCCCGGAAGCGGCTTTTCCAATTATAGCGTGGACAATCGACTCGTTTGAAGGAGATGCATCATGCGATGTTCACCCCCACGCTTCGTTTCATTGTTTGTCGCTTTGCTGATTGCGACGCCCCTCTGCCCAACTGCTTTCGGCAAAAAGCCCGACAAACCAGGCGGAGGTGGGGGAGACAGCTCAACGGCGCCGTTCATGGTCATCGAACTGCCTGGTGTCGATATCGCCTACAAGGTGAGTCACCAGAATGTCGAAGGCACCGTCACCGTCGCAGGAGGCTCCGGCAGCAATGCGGCTTACGCGGTGGTCGATGTTGCAACGCGGCTGGTACTGGATAGTGGTCCGCTGCCGGTACCTGGCAATGTTAACAGTGACGCTTGGGACGTGAACTCAAGCGGTACGATCGTTGGCAGCGCAGATGCGTTGCCGATGCGGTGGGTGCCGCAGGGAACGGGGTATGGATTCGACACCCTTCCTCTGCTTGCAGGTGACTCGAGCGGATCCGTTGGCGCGGTCAGTGAATCGGGGGAAATGGTGGGGACTTCCAACACGGCGAGCAGCTCGCGAGCCGCTTACTGGAATGAAAATGCAACGACGGTCATTGATCTGAATACCTACGTTGCCGCTGGTTCAGACTGGACGCTCGTCGCCGCCAACGACATCAACAGTGGCGGTCAAGTTGTTGGGGTCGGCGTTCTTGATGGCGCCAGTCGTGGTTTTGTGCTGGATCTTATCAGCGGCCAAATCGACGCCGTTCCGCTTGTTGCGGGATCGGTCGAAAACGAAGCCTGGCAAGTCAATGAGACGGGGCACGTCATCGGGCGCGCAAATGATGGCATCGTTGGTGGTGGTCCGATTCCGCAAGGAGGCTGGGGATTCTATTGGGGTGGTCCCGGTACCGAACCGCAACTGCTTCCTTCCAGTGAGCAAGGTCGTGGGATTGCACGCGGAATCAACAACTTGGACGAACTGGCCGGAGATTCGGCGATCAACGGCGCACCGTTAGGTAACGGTGATCAGTTCGCCAGCCTTTGGACGCCGGATGGTAACGACAGTTTCCTGGTCACTGACCTAGGAGACCAGATCTCCAGTAAACCGGAATGGTATTTACGCATCGGCTTTGGCATCAACGACGATCTCTGGATTGCCGGCGAAGGCCGCAAGCGACAGAAGGGCAACTACAGTTGGCACGGAGTCTTGATCGCACCAACCCCGTGACGAACAAGGGGGCCAGATTTGGCCCATCTAAATTGGGCGAAGCCAGTCGCCCGACAGTCAAGAAAGTCGGCCGGTGAGTGAAAGTCGCGAAACCGAACTCACCGACCGCGCTCGCCAAACCACAAGGACACGGTCCGTGCGTTTGGGACATCAGGCTCTTCCTTTTTACAGCGCAGATCATCGTTTGAAAAAGGACAATGGCTATGTGTTTCAAAAGATTTTGCCTACTCAGTCTGGTCTTGATTTCGCTCGCCATCGGATGGCCCCTGAACAACAGCAGGCAGGCGGTCGCTGCCGAGCCCGAGACTCAAGAAATCAAGTTCATGGTTGCGATTAGCGTCGGATTCTATTCTCCGCTGAGCGACTACATCGGCGACGACACCATCGGTGTGCTCTTCAAGAAGTTCGAAACCGTCAGTGACACACTCAACTTTGCAGTTGGGTCACCACCTTGCGATGGACACGAAGTTAGCGGAACTGAGTGGTCGCTCGATTATGTCGACGGTCAGATTCTTAACCGCGGGGGGCCGACTTGGGCGGCGGTTTACAGGCCATCCGGCGGCAATAGTGTGCCGGAGCATTCCATTCTTCGCGCTCGCGATATGACGGACATCCGTGCCTGCTGGGTTCGACTCAACAGTTCTGATGAAGCTGTAGTTCAACCCGGTGGTTTCGATGGAGATACTGCGGCAGCCGTATTTATCATCGCTGGCGACTTTCCTCTATAGTGCACTTGGAGATTGAAATCCCCAAATTGCGAATGAGCCGGTGGGAGGTCACGCACCTCTCACCGTTCGAGTACGGCACCGGCGGCTCAACCACGCCCGTCGCGTGGCTGAGAAGACACTAACGGTGCCCGTTCGCACTTTAGTAGCTTTAGAGTTTCTGCCGTCAACTCGCGTCGGTTGCATCGCCCGCTCGAAATTGCCGAAATCGCTTCGCTGCACACTCCGTGAAATCCCGGACTGGATTCTGACGAAACTGCGCCGAACCGGCTCAACTGCTGGCGGTGTGGGGACCGAAGCGTCGGAGCGCGTTTTCTAAGTGCAGTAGAGTGGTCCAGCCGACGCGCCGAACAGCACGACTCAAGGAGCTTCGGTGGGGGCGACCGACGCGTATTCGTTCAAGGAAAGATATCGCCGGATCCGTCGAACTTGACCGTTACGACAGATCCCAATTCGCTCCGCTTGCATCAACCGACGATACGAATCCAAGTTGCCGAGACCGATTCAGTATGCGACACTGCCGCGGTATCGAATGGAAGCATGTCGCCCTGCATATTGACGGTCCGCCATTCCAAGTGTTGAGAGGCGACAGCGATTGAAGGGCGAAGCGATGGGGCAAATGATTTGACTTGATCGATCGCGCAATCTTAATTGTCTTGCCGATAAGGTTTTCCGGCCTCAAACAGATCTAATAGTGCTTGCTGCGCTGTAGGTTCTGGGGCCATGTCCCGCGCTTTCGTCTGCCACTCAACTGCCTTGTCAAACTCACCCAACTGCGCGTAAGCTGCGGCCAGCGTGCCTAGGTAGTCCGGATTTTCCATTCAGTCAATTGACAGGCCTTGGTGGCATATTCCAGGGCCCGATTTCCGTCTCGATATTCTGCGTCGGGACACGTTGCATAGCACCCAACCGAGCGTTCTGTAAGTACTCGCCCGTTCCGGGTTGAGTCTTATGGCCTCAAGAAAGTCCTGTATTGCGTTTTCCCAAACTTGCTTTTCCTGCCACGCCAGCCCCCGGTTAAAATAGAAACGGTCGTCTGTTGGTTCCAAACGGATGGCCGCTTTGCAGTCCTCAATCGCCGCATCGATATCGCCCCTCTGCATCCAAATATTTGCACGGTTGAGATATGCGTGAGCGTATGTTGGATCCCGCTGAGTTGCTTCTGTGTAGTCCTTCAGAGCTTTATCTAACTCGCCGGCTTCAAGCCAAGACTCCGCCACGATAGGTGAAGCCTCTGGCATCCAAAGGTTCTAGGTTAACGGACTCATCGAATTCATCTGGCGAAGCCCCGTCGGTGAAAAATCTCAACGTTTCCCGGCGAATCATCCATCCATACGAAATGAACTCTCTGCAGATTTGTCCACAGCCACTGCAACACCGTCAGGGTTCCCTGGGTTTTCAGCTATCTTCACTGTCTCGGACCAAACGTCACCATTGAGACGACGGTAATAACAGACAGAAATTGTTGTCTCCAAACGCGAATCCCGTCCACGCTAAATGAACAACTCCGGTTGGGGCCACGCAAATCGCGGGCATTCGTGGCTGGTGAGCCGCGCCCATCAGCAAATGCGGCTTAAGCCACTCATTGCCGTCGGATCGGGAGTACCACACTTCACGATTATCTTCCCAGGTGACATGCAAATTACCTGCGACATCCGCATCAGTCTCCACGCGACGCGGCCGTGATCTCACGTCACGTTTCGTTGTAATGTTCTCTGGCGTTGACCAAGACTTGCCGTCCCAATGACTATGGAAAAGGTCTTGCGTCGAGTCATAAATGTCCACCCAGACAACGTGGACGCCGCTGGAATTATCTGCAGATACGCCGGCAGCCAAGCCGTAACTGGGGTCGTGAGTGATATACCAAGCAACTAAGCCGGTGTTCGTCGGCACTGACCATGTTTCCCGATCGAATTGAGAGTGAAAGAGCTGCAAAAAACCGTTTCTATTGTCATACCAGATGACGTGTCCGACTCCGACGGAGTCGAATACCAACTGGGGACGTTGCGCAATACCCTTCGACTTTGAAAGATTCGATGGCTTCGACCATTTATCTTCCTCTTTCTTGCTGTGGAAGATATCAAATTCGCCACGCATCCCTTCCATCCAAGCCAGATGTACGCCTCCCATAGCGTCCACCGCCAGCGATGGAAACGCAGACGTTTTATCGCTGCTACTGATATTGCTTGGCTGAGCCCACTTCACTCCGTTCCACATCGAATACAGAATTTCAGGGTTACCCGAAGACATATCCATCCAAGCGACATGAACGTTGCCACGATCATCCGCTTCGACAGTTGGCACCAGCGATTTAGCTGGGTTATGGGAAACATTGATCGCTTTGGTCGAGGTTCGTTGTTCCGCGTCGGCAAGGACTCTCGAAATCTCTGCGGGACCTTGCGCAACGACCATCAGTGGAGCGACGAGGAAGACGAAAACGACGATGAAGTTGTGTGACTTGCGCATTTGGTGCGCGTTCTCCGTGTCTCATCGAGATGAGTAACCGGCCTAGGAAAACGCATCGAACAAGCAGCAGATTCGGTACCAAAACAGTCAGATTCGCGAATCTTCTTTTGCCGGACTCAATGACGCGTAAATAGCTAGTGGCAAAAAAACCGAAGGCCCCGAGTGGGGGTCAAACTGGGCGAAGCCGCACACTGCCCTCACCTAAAACGCTCACGTCGCTGAATCGTTTTGAGCTTACGACGGGTCGAGCGAGAGCATGGGATCAAACAAAGCTGCTGGTCAAGCTCGTCTTGCCGAGGTTTTTGCGACCGTTTGTTTCGGCCTGTCGGGCTCTACACCGACGCGAATT
>CAVYFC010000016.1:0-1345314 GCA_963767665.1 Pirellulaceae bacterium | reverse complement strand
AAATCGCTTCGCCGCAATCTTTTCGAAATCACGGACCATATTCGTGGGAAACTGCGGCAAAGCCTTGAACCTGCGTCGGTCCCTGGTCCGCTATTTCGGTGCGTACTCGCACCGCCATCGTGATATTCGCAAGAAACGCAAACAAGCTGGGCAAGCCGAAGTAGTCAAGCTCCCCATCGATCGTTCGGCGGCATCAATGCCAACGGTCGTCTTCCGAGGTTGTCAGTCCGCGGTAGATGTCCTCATGGGCAATGCTCATCAAACGTGTCTCTGAAGTCAATCCGCCGGGTTGCCGGTGCTGTGAGAGACAGATGAAGATGTTCAGCTTCATCCAACGCTACGAGTTATTTCGCAATTCCAAGACCATCCGGGCTTTGTGCAGCCACTTCGGCTGCTTGCCCACGTCCTGACTCTACAGGGGCTCCTCCGGTACTCGGAAAAGCGTCGATCGGAATGAATCGAGCCGGTTGGTATCCCACATGTACTTGTAGTTCACGTGCCCGAAAAAGTAGTAATCGCCCGGGTCTAGCTTAGTCGTGTCCCATTCTTGTGCGATTATCACCGTCTTTCCCGGCGTGATCGATTCCATCGTTCCGTGCTGCCGCACGATAAATTTATTTCTTGGTTCTTCTACACGCTGTAGAGTTGCCACGACAAAACCATCATCGAACGTGCCGTCACCCACGTTGCGAACGCTTAAGCGGAGGGTCACACTCGAGGCATTGGTCGACACATCTGCCTTCTCAATTTTTGGCTGGCCGTATCCTCGGACAATGAATGGTGAATAGAATGTCGGCGGATTTTTGCTCCAATCCAATCGCCCGTTGTGTAGTGCGTACACGCCGTCAGGCAGAGACTCTGTTGGAACGAGGATTGTCTTGCCGTCGTTGCGTTCTTGAACGGCAGTTCGAGTGACTGGCCCATCAGGTACGGGTAGCCAATGATTGAACTTGCTGGTCCTGACGACGCCGGGTCTTTCAGCGGGTACGTAGTCTTCCTTGTACCAAAACAGTCGAGTAATTGTGAAATCTTCAGATCCGCCTTCGGCTGCCGATATACATAACAAGGGCAGGCCGTTCGGATACCGAATTGCATCACTGACTCTGACGGCTCTACGCAGACCTCCTCGGGCATCGATTACAGTCGGATCGATGTGACGCAGTACCCGGCAATCGGAGGTGCTCACAGCTTTATCGTTCTCTGCGATATTGTTGACACGCACATCACGAATCGCGAGGCTGTGCTGACCGCCCGCGGCGACCATTGAGAATTCCCCATCCGGCACATTGATTTGACCTTTAGCGTTGGACCCCCACCCGACCAATGTGCCATCCTTCCGGATTGCCAAGCTGTAGTCACGCACAGCGGCGATCATCAAAAACTCACCTTCCGGCACATCGATTTGCCCGGCGCTGTTGCGGCCCCACCCGACCAGCGTGCCATCTCGCTTGATCCCAAGACTGTGGTAGCCGCCCGCAGCAATTGCCAAAAAGGATCCGTCCGGGGCAGATGATTGACCATAGTCATTGTGACCCCAACCAACGAGTGTACCGTCGCGTTTGATTCCAAGGCTATGTTGTTGTCCGGCCGAGATAGCTGTGAACTGTCCGTCGGGAACTGTGGCTTGGCCGTGATCGTTCCGACCCCACCCGACCAGCGTGCCATTAGTGCGGATGGCCAAGCAATGGGCACCTCCGGCTGCGATCGTAGTGAACTCACCCTCAGGGCCAGCCATCTCTCCGACCTCGTCGCCCCAGCCAACGAGGGTACCATCGTCGCGGAGTCCTAGGCTGATATTCCAGCCTGCCGAAATCGACGTAAACGTTCCAGCTGGTACCGTGCGCATGCCCAAAGACATTGTGCCCCCAACCGATGAGCGACCCGTCCGTCCGAACGGCCAGACTGTGATAACCACCAGCCGCAATGGATGTGTATTTTCCCTCGGGTACGGTTGCTTGACCAGATTTGTCCAAGCCCCAACCGATGAGCGTCCCGTCGGTCGAGATGGCCAGGCCATGATATGCGCCAGCGGCAATAGCCTTGAACTTGCCGGTTGGCACTTTGCATTGGCCTTGGGCCTTCATACCCCATGCCGCCAGCGTTCCATCTGGACGGAGTCCAAGGCCATACAACTCACCGGCCGCAATGGCAACAAATTTACCCGATGGAACATCCCGCAAACCGGCAACCCCCCAGCCCCAGGCAGCGAGGGAGCCATCCGATCGAAGACCAATACTGTGATCAAGTCCCGCTGCAACTGCTTCGAATTTTCCCACCGGTACGTTAGTTTGGCCGTAATTGTTGCGTCCCCAACCAACCAGCGTACCGTCTTCACGAATCGCCATACTATGATGTAATCCCGCTGCGACCGCTGTGAATCTTCCCTCGGGCACATTGATTTGGCCGTAATTGTTGGCACCCCACGCGGTCAGTGTACCGTCGATCCTGATTGCCAGATTGTGATCCCGACCCGTTGCGATTCTCTGAAACTGGCCATTGGGAGCGGTCGAACGGTCCGAAATATTTGCACCCCAAACGACAACCGTACCGTCGTTCCGTAGACCAATCGAGTACGAAGCGCCAGCAGAAACGGCTACGAACTGACGAACCGGTTCCGGGATTTGAATCTGACCACGGTGGTTCGAGCCCCAGCCAACTCGCCTGCCCTCACTCAAGATCCCCAAACTGAATGCGTGCCCCGCAGATATAGATTTGAAATCGGCCTCCGGGAACGTGGCACATTGTCCAAAGTTGTCATCACCCCACGTCACAACCTCGCCACCAGTGCTAGTGGTTGCTATCCCAGTACTAAGTGAGCAACGCTGTTGTGCATGCGATCATTCTCGGATGAGGTCGTTTCATGACGGACTTCTCCATTTGACGGCGTAGCGCAAAGCCCATGCAGGAAAGCGCCGCCCATTTTGGACGTCGCAAATAACTCGCGGAATTTCCAAGGGACTGGATAACCTTCGGTGCACTAACTCTACCGTGATCGTATGGCAGTTGTGCGATACCCTTGAGTGTGCATTTCTGCACACCGAATTTGGTTCAACGCCACAAGGCGTCGAGATGCGACCCCCTCAAGCTAAGCAAACAAGAAAAAGCAATTGTTGTGCCCCACCACCATTCTATGACAGTTGTAAGCTGAGTCGCACCTAAAACGACGGATTTGAATTGAAGGACCATGGACAGCGTGACAAACCGTCACGAACAACTCAAGGCGGTTCTTTCTCGGAGGAGCGGCGACGGTCGTTCCTTTAATTCGAGTTTGAACACGAGGGTTCGCTTCAATGCTAGGCCTGAAATAACGCTGTTTGAATTATGACGAGCATCGTAACACGCCGTGCCGAGGCACGGCCGTTGCGACGGATAAGGTGTCGTGGTCGCGAAAGACCTACGCAGTCGCTCGCCGAACGCCAGCCATTCAGCGAAGCAAATGCCAGGAGTGCAATGGCGGGCAACCTGCCTTTGCTAGAGTCAGATCTTCTGATCCGAACCGCGATCGGTTGCATCGACCGAAGCGTCCAAGCTACTTGTCGAACTCGCATCGGTGTCTTGAGGACGGGGACACCGACGGGCCGAAACGGCATGAGTCAGAAGGCACCGATTTCATCGCACGGAGCAGCTAACGGGCAATCGCAATCCGCAGATGATGGAACCGCAGCTAGCTCCGTACGATTCTAGACTAGTGCCAAGCTGAATTCCTTCGGTGCGGGGATGGCGGACACCTCCCGTGTTTCGTTGAGAGCGGAAGTTGGACCAGCCGAGGCGGTTTCTCACCAGTTCAAACCTGCGGACGCGGCGGCTGCCGCCGCGATTCAGTGATGTTCGGTGACGTGATCCGCGCGTTCAAACTACTGCGTTGAACCGGCGCTGTCGCGTAGATTTCCGGTGTTGACGTGGTGATGTGCTGAAGCAAGAATTTTCAGCACCATTCCCAAGTGGTCCCTCCCAGGCACCGTAGTCCTGCCCTGTTCTCGGTGCCTGGGTTTTTTTGTGCACTGTCGGTGGGGAGGGGCGGGCTTGGTTTCGTGACGAATTGTCCTATATTTGACCACGTCGAAGGACAATGCCCAGGGCGGGACGAACCAAAAGAGTCGCGGATCCATCCGTCGTGATCGGAATAACCGCAGGCGGCTGACGAAAAGCTACCGCCAGTCTTTGCCTTCCGAGAGAGAGGGATTTTTCTTAGCCACGGTGAATCCGGCACCCAACCGGAAAGTTCCGAGAGCCAGCTGATTGACCACGTCCGTTACCCATGCGACTGGTCACTCCAAGGGGAAACCCGCTGGTGGAGGAAGTGGCGAAGGTGTGGCGTCATAGGGAACAACCAGATCGGAGTGCCGTCGTTGTGTGCGGCTGATGAGTGTGGGCTATCGCACCCGCATCAGCAGGTTTCCCCGAGAAAGTCATGGGGAGGGTGCGCATTGATTTTGGGAAGCTGAGAGATTTGCAAAAAATGCCCGCTCGGTACTGTTACGGGACGATTTGTCATGTAATGTACGAGGGTCGTGTCATGCCGCGACATTCTCCCACGGAAGATCCAGGGACGGCATGCACGGACGGGACTGCGGGCAGGATGCACCACAAAGACGCTCCGACCAGGAAGGCGAATTGGATTCGACCTCGCAGGAAGCGATGAAACGCCTGCCAGTCAACGCAGTCCGCTGGTGGGCGTTTTGATATTCATCTAGCAACAAACGGGGACATACCCATGAGCACGATCCTTCTGGCCGCCTGCCTCTATCTGGCAATCAGCTTGGCATCATTGGCTTACCTGCATTCCGAAATGAAGAAGGCACCGCTCGTTGGTCCGATGTACGACCCGGAGGACCAATTGAGGATCCTTGAGGCCCGCGACCTGGCTCGAAAACAGCGGATACGTGACAGGTTGTCATGGAACTACTGCGAGACCTGGATCTAATCATTCAACAAATCGCGGAGTTGCGCTTGACGGACAAGTGGCTGACGATCGACGAAGCCGCCCTATACACGGGCTACTCGTGTGAAACAATCCGCAGGTACTGTCGCAGCGGACGATTGCAGAACGCGCGGACGGGGCCGCGTTCGCAGTACCGATTCAGAAAGAGCTGGATTGACGCAATCATGACCCCATCAGCTGACGCGAGAGAAACGCGTTCTGCTCGGTTGTCGTTTGAGAGCAATGTCCTCAGAAGTCTTGTAGGAAGCAGAGGGTCGCGGCGAGCATGAAGCGAAGCGGCAAGCAGCTAAATGGGTACGACGAGCAACGCGAATACCTGAACGATGTCGAGTACGAAGTCTATCGACACGGCGGCAACCTTGATCGGATCGACGAGGATCAGATTGCCGACTACCGCGACGAAGGACTGAGCTACGAGGAGGCTGCCAGGCGTGAGATGCGACGGCAGCGATGGAATGAACGACCGCCGTGTGGTTACTGCGGTTGCTCACCCTGTTGCTGCGACGGATCCTTGTAGGAATCGAGTGCCGCGTTTTGCAAGTATTTGGCATGCTTGGAGAGATGTCCGTAGTGCTTCTGGATCATTTGGATGGAGGTTCCGTGAAGTTCCGCGACCGTGGCAACGTCCTTTTCGGCAAGCATGTCGTTGGTGATTTTGGTGTGCCGGTAGGAGTACAGCACGCAATCGTCATCGACCTTCAGCTTCTTGCGTAGTCGCTCGAACCGAACTCGAGCTCGGCTGTAATCGAACGCCTGCCCATGGTTTGCCAGGAACATCGGGCCAGACGTTCGGCCGTGGGAGACAATCCTCGTGAGCGTCTGCAAGCACTGATTGCAGTAGACGACTCGCTTCTTCCCGGTCTTACGTTTGTTCTTGTGTTCAGAGAACACCCAGGTGTTGCCGACCACGTTCGAGAGATCGAGTCTCATCACTTCGCCGGGGCGGCAACCGCTGTGACGCATGGCAATCAGGATCTTGGCGAACGCTCTTTGTCGATAGTTCCCCGAAAGAATCTTGGTCATCAGAAGCTGATGCAGCTCGTCGCTGATGATGAAGTCGCGGGGCTCCCCCTTCGGCATGTTCAGCTTTTCGATTGGGTTCTTCTCGATCCTCCCTGTGTCCCGAGCCCAATTGAGAGATCGCTTGACGGCCTGCAGTGCGTGGTGCCGAGTCGTGGCGTTCCATCGGGTCTCAGAGTCAAGCCACTCAATCGCGTGGTACGGCTTGAGCTCACTGACCCTGACGCCGGCCATCGAGTCGTGGGAAATGGCACTCGCTAGGTAGGTTGCCCAGCAGACCATGGACGTTCGAGCCAGCGTCCCTAGCTCCACCCTCTTTTCCATGTCGAGCGTGTAAAGATGGGCCAAGTCGGCGAACGTCGGATCCGATCCAGTCGCTTGATTCGCCTTCATCCAGATGGCGTAGGCCTGTTCTTCCGTGGTGGCGTCCAGCCTCTCCTGAGTCCAGCCACCAGGAGTCTTGACCTTGTAGTACCAGCCCTTCCGAGCCTTCCAATAGAACGGCTTTTTCATCGCAACCTGCCCTGGGTAGTGTCAATCTGGTGTCAGATGCTACTTGCGGCAGGTTTGCGATTCAACGTTTTTCCCGTGTTTTGCCGAGTCGGGGCGACAAGATTTGAACTTGCGACCTCTACGTCCCGAACGTAGCGCTCTACCAGGCTGAGCCACGCCCCGATCCTTTGGTTTCGTAGCCGATTGGCGGCGGTTTCGAAACCTCATTTATCTTAGGTGTCGAGCATGTGCTTCTGCAAGTAAGGGTCGATACTTGCCCGATCGCATTTCCCGCCGCCAGCCCGGGCTGAGCGTTGGGGAAGCCATTCGCGTCGGCGTGTTGCCAATTTTGCGGTTGATTCGAATCGTGACATCCACTCCAGGATCGGCGATTCCGGGTGCACGATCGCTCGGGCCGCTCGATCGAATTGGTGTCTCGACTCCTTTTTCATGTCGAGTATCGTGGATCGCACGCTGCACCACAAACGCCACACCTGCTCCCGATGATGCCTACACGTCGTGATCCGCTGGCCTGCCAATGGATTTAAATTCGTTTCGTGTCTTCCAAACTCACTTCCTAGGGAATGCGGGTTTGTTGGTTCAACTCGGATGTTCGTATCATGCATTTGCCGCAATGATGGGTGGCGGCTTTGGAGGGCAGGAAGATTAGCGTGGTTGATCCGAGGATGTTGTTCGATGGGAAGATTGCCAGTCGTTGTCGACTGTGAAGGGTGTGGCGCGTGCTGCATGCATATGGGCTATCCTGCTTTTGTCCGTGCGTCCGAAGGGCAACCTGACGAAGAGTTTTGGTTGATGCTCCCAGAGGATTTGAAGCAGGAATTGAATGCCTACATTGCGGGCTACCTGCACCCCAAAGCCTCTCAACTGGATGGACCTTGTTGCTGGTACGATCAAGACCTGCGATGCTGCAAGCACCACGAGTATCGGCCTCGTGTCTGCCGCGATTTTGCCGTCGGTTGTGCGGACTGCATCGGCTGGCGCAGGCAACTGATCGACGATGTCAATGAGAGCGATGTCCGTGCGACTGCCTCGACCGAACCACGTCGACCGACCGGCTGACTCGCACGAGGTCGATGGACTTCGAGGAGCCGATTGGCGGATCTCCTGACTCGATCTGTCTATGGCTTAGCGGAGGGCGATTCCGCGTTTGGGTTGTGACGCTCGCTCGGCTTGTGCGGTGTCTGAAATGCACGTTGGCTTGGGGTGACCCTGAAGCACTTGCGTGAATCAGAAAAAGCCAGGCAATGCCCCCTCTTTTCGCCGTTACTTGACTCCTTGGGTCAGGACGTGTCCTACGTTCCTAGTGAGTCGCTCTCGGTTTGTCACGAGGACTCGCTTGTCGACTGGGTATCTTGCAAGTCTGTGGATCACGCGATGACCAAACCTAAACAAAGAAAACGAAAAAGGACACTTGTCGACCCTGAGGTTCAGGGCGGAATCCTACGAAAGATCGCTCTTCATTGGGCAATGTTCTTCGTCTGCAACGCCATGGCGCTCGTGATCTGGATTCGGCTGTTTGAGCAACCTGATGCACAGTGGGGTCAGACATTGGGGGACACCTTCCGCCGGTTTCTCCCCTTCTTCGTGATCACGATGGCACTGATCCCGGCATTTGTCTGGGACACCATGAAGCTGACAAATCGATTTGCTGGCCCCATCTTGCGTTTGAAGAATGCCATGGCTGAAGCCAATGCTGGTCGTGCGGTCGCCCCGCTTCGCTTTCGCTCGAATGACTTCTGGCAGGAAATCGCCACGAGTTTCAATCAGTTGATGGAGCGGCAAGTCGAGTCCAGTGCGCATCGAGGACAGGATGCACCCGCTGGTTCCCAAGAATCTCAGTCTTAAGCAAGCCCCCCTTTCCATCGCCAGCGAATTGGCCGACTCCGAATGATACGAGCAAGAACCATCCAATCGAATCGTCTGCATCGACGACGCGGCGTGGCAGCCGTCGAGTTTGCCGTCTGTTTGCCAGTAATCGTCCTGCTGGTTTTCGGGGCAATTGAAGCATCCAGCTTTATCTTCTTGAAGCAGTCATTGCATGTCGCGGCTTACGAAGGGGTTCGCAATGCAATCAGGCTCGGCTCCGATAATGCCCAAGCAACCAATAGCGCTCAGAACATCCTCACGTCGCGGAATGTAAGGGACTTTCAAGTCTCCTTTCCCAACGGTGACGCCAGCAAGGCCGATCGCGGTGATGAGATCGTGATCGAAGTCAGCGCTCCGACGTCGACCAATAGCCCACTGGCAGGTCGGTTCGTGACCAACCGGATGCTGACTGCCCGCGTTGTGATGGTGAAAGAATAGTCCATGACCAAGCGATCGAGACTTTCAGCGAACATGAGCCAGACACACTCCGTCCCAACCGTTCCCTTTGCCGAGCGTTCCGCTGTCGTCCACCTACGACCGCGAAAGCGAGACGATCGAAAGGGTGCGATGATGATCCTGATCGCCATCATGATGGTTGGTTTCATGATCACCGTTGCATTCTCCATCGACATTGCACACATGCACTTATCCAGGACGGAACTTCGCACCGCTACGGATGCTGCATCCAAAGCAGCTGCTGCGACTCTCTCGGAGACTTACAGCGAGGAGCTAGCGATCAAACGAGGCCAGGAAATCGCCGCGGCCAACCTTGTCCATGGTGATCCCCTCTTGCTGGACCCCAAAGATTTCGTCTTTGGGCACAGCAAAGAACAGGTCTCAGGCAAGTTTGCCTTCACGGCTGGCCAAACGCCAAAGAACAGTGTCCAGGTCAACGGTCGACGAACATCCGATTCCCCATCAGGCCCTGTTCCCTTGTTTTTTGGGAACTTCATGGGGATGCGATTCTTCCAGCCATACTGTCTCGCGTCGGCAACCTACATCGAACGCGACGTCGTACTGGTTGTGGATCGCAGCGGTTCGATGCAAGGGCAAAAATTCCTTGACCTCATCGATGCTATCGACACCTTCACCGCTACGTTGGACGAAACGCCAGTTGATGAGCAGGTTGGCCTGGCATCGTACAGTGACTATGCGACCAGCGATGTGCCCTTGACCGAAGATCTCGCTGCCATCACGGCGGGTCTGAAGAGCCTTTCGGTTGGCGGGTACACCAGCATCTCACGGGGCATGCGAGCCGGTGAGGTCGTTCTGAACGGCAGCCGCGGTGTGGAATTCGTCGAGCGCACGATGATTGTGATGACAGACGGCCTGCACAATCGTGGCCCAGAACCTCGTGAAGCTGCCGCGGACCTTGCCGCCAGTGGTGTCACCATCCATACGATCACCTTCGGCTCGGACGCAGACAGAAGCCGAATGCAGGAAGTCGCATCGATCGGCGGCGGTCGTCACTACCACGCCGACAACGGCCTGCAACTTCGTGAAATCTATCGCGAGATCGCATTGACACTCAGCACCATGATCACTCAGTAACGGGACAAGTAGAGCTGACTCCATGAATTACCGATCATCCAATCGAACTCGCCGGGGCGCCACCATGTCGGAGTTCGCGATCGTGGCTCCCCTACTGTTCCTCTTCTTCTTTGCAGCGTTTGAGTTCTGTCGTGTCGCCATGATTCGGCACACTGCTGACAACGCGGTTTACGAGGGATGTCGGGCCGGCGTGATCCCAGGTTCCACCACAGGCGAAGCCGAAGCGGAGGCCCGTCGTGTCATGGGGACGCTTGGCGTCACCAGCGTCAACGTGGCCGTCGCCCCCAGTTCGATCAATCGCGACACCGAGCAGGTCACGGTGCGGGTCGAGATACCACTGAACGAGAACAGCTTTGTCCCCAATCAGTTTGTCGCCGGACGCAGCATCATTCGCGAATTGACCATGCGCCGCGAAGGCAAGTAGCAGCTTCCGTCGGGTCTTCGACCACGTTCAACACGGCGAATTCTTCGATGGAACGGCTACCTGTAGCCGAGCCTCTCCGAGGCTCGGATGCTCGCGGCAAAGCCGCGTGGAATGACGGTCTCGGAGAGACCGACCTACAGCATCGTGACGCTGTCGCGTTTGAGTATTTTCAACAATGACGTAGCCAGCTGGAAAAGGGGTCAGGTGCACCGCAAGCTCGGCCTGTCTGCTTGACACGAATCATTCGAAACAGATCTGTTTCATGCTTGTGGCAGCCAGCTCGATCGCATGTCGCTCATTGACCCGTTGCGCACCGGTCTGGCCGAGCTGAGACCGCAGTGCCGCGTCACCTTTCATCTGTTCAATCAGCTCGCACAAATGCGCGGCGTCACTTGGACGCACCAACAGCCCACCTTGCGTCGAAGCGATCAGTTCAGGAAATGCCCCATGCTCCGGTAGAATCACCGGGACCCCGGCAGCAAGCGACTCGAGCGCGAACAAGCCTTTGGGGTCGTGGTAGTCCGTGGGCACGCTCATCAGATCGAACGTGCGCAACAGATTGACCTTCTCAACGAGATCGGGACTTCCGTGATAGACGAATCGATCGGATAGCCCCGCGGAGGCGATCCGTTTTTCAAGGCCTTCAAAGTACGATCGATTGTTCTCGCCAAGCCAGCCGGCGACATGTAGCGAGAGATCTTGGTGGCTGGGCTGACCAGCAAGTCGAATGAAACTCTCGACCAAGTGGTGGAGCCCTTTCTCCGGTGCGACTCTTGCCATGTATCCGAGACGAAACTCGTTGCGATCTTGACGCGAGCTCTGTGGAGCGAGGTCCTGAAACGGTCGCAGATCGATCGAAAGCGGCGTGACCCGGATTTGATCAGGGGGAATCGCGAGCAGGTCTCCCATCTTGTCAGCATAGAACTGACTGTTGACGACAAAGCGGTCGACGGAGGGAACCAGATTCTGGCACAAGCCAATCGCCTCCTCCCGTCGAGCGGGAGGCAAGTGGTCAAGAAAGATGTCGTCGCCCTGAAGCAATACCACCAGACGAGCATCGGGCAACCGCTGCCGGAGCAGGGGCAGGCAGCCACCGATGAGAAGATTGCTGAAGATGATCGCGTCGGGCTTGATCTCATCACAGAGCCAATCAGCCAGTCGTTCGACTTCATCCGATTGCCTTCCCTTGGTGCCCCGCAGCATCGAAACGGCCAGCGCCCCAAGTTGCTCCGCATCGGTCGAGGCGGCCCGTCGAGTCACCAGTTCCAAGAGGGGCTTCGAATCGAGGAGGCGACGAATCGGCATCGGCACCCAATGGAGCCACGGCATCTGCTGCAACAGATAGATATGAATACCGCCGAAGAAAAGCTGATGGTCGGCAATGCTCTCTTCATCGGTCCGAATCGGGGTGTAAACCGGTTGCAGCAAACAGTCGACGCCCTGTTGACGGAGTGCTTTGGCCATCGCGTTGTCGTGCATGCAGCTGCCGCAGTACATTCCGGCGGCTCCCGCGGTCAGAAAAACCGCCTTCATTCAGCAACTCCCTACTCTCAATTTTGGTTCCGAAGGGTCGGTGGAAGGGGCGAGAAGCGGAGAACGCTCGTTGTGACAAACGATGGGCCCTCCTATACTCCGCCTTGAGGGGACTCCGATGTCCGGGGTACCGACCATTCTTTTCGTCTTCAAACCCCCCGCCTGACCCATCGATAGGCGTGCGGGATCATGACATCCCGCGACCACCATCTTAGCCGTGACCATGGCCTCCACCCCCGCGATCATCGATGTTTCGCAGGCACAACCTCCCTTTTTTTGGGGGATCGATATCGGGGGAACCGGGATCAAGATCGGCCTGGTCGATCGTGATGGTCAAACGATTGCCTACGAGCGAATACCGACGCGAGAAAGCGAGGGCCCCGATGCGGCCATGGCACGAGTCGTTGCGGTGGTCCGCCGCTTTGAAGAGGAACACCCTGCCGCTAGCAAGGCCGCCCGGATCGGCTTGGGAGCACCGGGACCGATGGATCTCCGGCAAGGTACGCTCGTCGCCCCGCCACAGCTTCCGAGTTGGTGGGGCTTCCCAATCCGCGATGTGGTCGCACAATTACTAGGAAGGCCCGTCTCGTTTCTGAATGATGCCAATGCGGCGGCGTTCGGCGAATTCTGGCTCGGCAGTGGCCGTGAAGACGATTCCATGGTGCTGCTCACCCTGGGCACGGGGGTTGGCGGCGGAATCATTGTTGAGGGAGAGATGGTCAACGGGGCCAACAGTTTCGGCAGCGAGTGCGGCCACATCGTCGTCGACCCGGCTCCCGACGCGCGGCTTTGCGTCTGGGGTGGTGGGCGAGGTCAACTCGAGGCCTATGCGTCGGCCAGCGCCGTGGTGCAACGGACTCGAGAGCGACTGACCGAAGGGGCGACCAGTTCGCTGAGCGGGCAATTGGGCAGTTCGGACCAAGAGTTGACGGCAAAGCGTGTCTACGAAGCGGCCGAGCGTGGCGATGCGCTGTCGTTGGAAATCATTGACGAGACGGCGCGCTGGCTTGGCGTCGGCGTCACCACGTTGGTTCATACCTTGGACCCTGGTTCGGTTGTGTTGGGTGGGGCGATGAACTTTGGTGGGTCCGATTCGCCGATCGGCGAGACGATTTCTTCGTGGTGTGGTCGAGGAGTTCCGCAGTCGCACCTTCGAAAATGTCTTTGCTGGAACGACAATCAAGTTCGCGACGCTCGGTGCGGACGCGGGTTACCTGGGCGTAGCGGGCTACGCCCGAAAAGAACAGATGAATACGTCTCCAACCGATTAGAGATTCGAAGCGACAAGCGTCCAAGCATGCCTGTCGAAGCTGCGGACTTGAACCACAGCAACACGGGCTTCACCGACGATCAGCAATACAAGCAAGAGCATGCCAAATAATATTCGAAATTTCTGCATCATCGCCCACATCGATCACGGCAAGAGCACGCTTGCCGACCGGCTGCTGGAGCATACCGGGACGGTGACGATCCGCGAGATGAAAGAGCAATTGCTGGACGACTTGGAACTGGAGCGACAGCGCGGCATCACGATCAAGGCTCGCGCCGTCGCGAATGATGTACAAGCGTGGGGGCAGAAACGTATGAGCTGAACCTGATCGACACGCCCGGCCACGTCGACTTTCAGTACGAAGTTTCACGGTCGCTGGCCTGCTGCGAAGGCGCTCTGTTGTTGGTCGACGCGTTTCAGGGGGTCGAGGCCCAAACGGTCGCCAACGCCTATGCGGCGATGGAGCATGATCTCGACGATCATCCCCGTGATCAACAAGATCGACCTGACTCATGCGCGTCCGGATGAAGTCGCCGAAGAGATGATGAACTCGCTCGGCACCGACCCCGACGATTGCGTTCGGGTCAGCGCCAAGACGGGTCAAGGGCGTCGATCGAGCTGCTGGATGCCATCATCGAACGAATTCCCGCCGCCGACGGGCGATCCCAGATGCGACCCTGCAGGCGATGGTGTTTGATTCCAACTACGACGACTATCGTGGTGCGATCACCTACGTGCGCGTGATGCAGGGAACCGTCCGGAAAGGTCAGAAGATTCAGTTCGTTCGTGCTCGGATCGCAGCACGAAATCGTCGAACTTGGCAATTCGTGCCGCAGCGACAAGCCTGTGACGAGCTCGAGGCCGGCCAGGTCGGTTACCTGATCTGCAACATCAAGAGTCTGGGTGACGTTCACATTGGCGACACGATCAGCATCACCGGGCGATGCGGCGGCCGAACCACTTGCCCGGATACGCACGTCCCAAGCGAATGGTCTACTGCGGACTGTTTCCCAGCGACGGCCAGGACTTCAGCGAACTTCGCGATGCCTTGGAACGCCTGGCGATCAACGACCCCAGCTTTGAGTTCGAACCGGAGACGAGCGACGCGCTCGGGTTCGGGTTTCGATGCGGGTTCCTGGGCCTGCTGCACATGGAGATCGTCCAGCAGCGACTCGAGAACGAAGCCGACATTGACCTGGTTCAGACGGCTCCCAACGTGACCTACGAAGTCGTCAACAAACGGGGCGAGACGATCATGATTCACAAGCCGCAAGATGTGCCCGATCCGGGCGACATCGAAGAGTTTCGCCAACCGATCGTCCGCTGCAGCGTGATCGTGCCCACCGAGTTCATCGGCGCGGTGATGAAGCTTTGCCAGGAGCGGCGCGGGATTCAGAAGTCACAGGAGTACCTCGGCGCCCAGCGTGCGATGCTGACCTACGACATTCCGCTGGCCGAAGTCGTTTACGATCTGCACGACAAGATCAAGAGTTGCACGCGCGGCTACGGAACGCTGGACTATGAAATGGTCGGCTACGAACCGGCGGACCTGTGTCGCTTGGACATCCTGGTCAACGGCAAGCGGGTCGATGCGCTGAGCGTGGTCTGCAACCGGGCCGATGCCGACCGCCGCGGACGGGCGGTCGCCAAGAAGCTGAAGAAGGAAATCGAACGTCACATGTTCGAGGTCGCGGTTCAAGCCGCCATCGGCAGTCGCGTGATCGCCCGCGAAACCGTGCCCGCGATGCGAAAGAACGTGACGGCAAAGTGCTACGGCGGTGACATCACGCGAAAGCGCAAACTTCTGCAGAAGCAGAAAGAGGGCAAGAAGCGGATGAAGGCGATCGGCAACGTCGAAATCAGCCAAAAAGCCTTCATGGCCGTGCTGAGCTCCGGCGAGGGAGAATGATCAGACCGTGGGACTGCCCCTCATGGAATGCTGACGAGCCACCACTGTCGAAGCTTAGCGGGGATACGTAGGCACCCAAGCTTCCAGATCAAGCGAATGTCCCCTAGCCTTCCAGACCCATTCTATGAAGGCGGGTGGGGGCCGCGTATCTTTTTGGCTGGCGGTTTCGCTCCCCGCGTGCCGTCGTTTTCGCAAGTCGCTTCTGTTGCCGATGATTGGTGCCCCGTCGCGGACTCCGGCGGTTCTGGGCGGACCCTGAGCGGATTCTGGCGGGAATCCAGGGGCCAGGCGGTTGTCATTGGCAACGCGCAGGAATCGCGCGTCTGAAGTAGCTCGCACTGCGCCACATTCAATGAATAAGGTGGTAATCGTGAGTCGCTTGAATCGTCTTTGGATCCTGGCTGGTGTGTTGTTGATCACCGCCTTCATCGTCTCCCTCTCCGCGTGGGGCCAGCAGAGGAGATGAACAGCGCCGGATCGGCAGCGCCGAAGAGGCGACAGATCGTTGTCGCACCGGTCGAGGGAATGATGACGGACTGCCAGATCGCCGAGGGTCCGGAGGCCGCCCACAACGCCTGGATGCTGGTCTGTTGTGCCTTGGTGTTGTTCATGACCGCGCCGGGGCTGGCGATGTTCTACGGCGGGCTGGTCCGTCGCAAGAACGTGCTGAGCGTGATGATGCAGTGCATTTTCCTGATGGGGTTGATGACCGTCATTTGGGCACTCTACGGTTATTCGCTCGCGTTTGGCGGCGATGGCGGGTGGATCGGCAACGCCGATTACCTGTTCATGAACGGCGTTCAGCGTGAATGGAACGAGCGTGCGAACCGGTGACGCCGATGGAAGGCAGCATGACGCGGCTGACGCACATGCTGTTCCAAGGCATGTTCTTCATCATCACGCCGGCCCTGATCTGCGGTGCGTTTGCCGAGCGGATGAAGTTCAGCGCGATGGTCGTCTATTCGATCCTTTGGGGAACGTTCATCTATTGCCCGCTTTGTCACTGGGTTTGGGACGGCGGACCGCTTTCCTACAACGCCGGCAAGCATTGCCGGTGGGGCGCTCGATTTTGCCGGTGGCACCGTCGTTCACATCAGCAGCGGCGTTTCGGCATTGGTGGCGGCGATCCTGATCGGTCCTCGGATGGGATACCTGAAGGAACCGATCCAGCCTCACAACCTGACCTACACGGCGCTGGGTGCGGCGATGCTGTGGGTCGGCTGGTTTGGATTCAATGCCGGCAGCGAGTTAGCATCCGACGGATTGACCAGCAGCGCATTCGCGGTCACGCATTTTGCCGCCGCAGCCGGAGCAGTGGCTTGGGCGTCGACCGAGTGGGTGGTCCTGGGTAAGCCGACCGTTCTGGGCGCCAGCAGCGGTGCGGTCGCCGGTCTGGTTTGCATCACGCCAGCCGCCGGATTCGTCCAACCGATGCCGGCCTTGCTGATGGGTGCGCTGGCGGGTGTGTTCTGCTACCTGGCCTGTTCGAAATTGAAACACGCGCTGCGGTACGACGACGCGCTGGATGCGTTCGGGGTGCACGGCGTGGGCGGAACGCTCGGTGCGATCTTGACCGGCGTCTTTGCCACCCGCGCCTGCTGGGACGTCAGCGGTGGCGTGCCGATCGGACTGATCGAATCCGGTGGTGACCCGAGCTGTTGATCGGACAGATCGCTGCCGTCGTGGTCACGTTCCTGTTCGCGGGAATTCGGTAGTCTGATTCTGTCTGAAGCTGATCGACGTCGTGATCGGGCTTCGGGTTCCAGCCGAGAGCGAGCAACGCGGCCTGGACATCTCCGATCACGGCGAAGAAGGCTACATGCTGCCTAATCAAGCGTGGCGTGACTCTCGAGTGAGACTCGATCAAGCTTCGTCGATCGGAAACCAAAGCTTGATCGCGGCCGTTACCAACAGCGTGGCGGCCGCGACGATTGGGTCGGATCCAATCCGATCTGTCCCGCGATCTGGCCCCAAATCAGCGAACCGACGACATCGAGGCGCCATCACCGTCATGTAGCTGCCCATCCCACGGGCCCGAAGATGATTGGGCAGTGTCATCTGGGCACTCGCGTTGAGCGTGGTCAAGGTGAGCATCCAGGCTGCCCCCATGACGAAGGTGGCGACCAGGACCACCACACCTCGCGTGGTGCGAAGCCATCACAAGCAGTCCAGAGTGCAAACACCATCATGGCAGATCGCGACCGTCCGAGTCACAGCCTCAGACGTCGGTGCAGCGAATGCAGAATCCTGGCCGCGAACACGGCGCCGAGTCCAAGCGAAGTCACCAGCAGGCCAAACCCCGGTGCCTGCCAACCGAGTTGCTGACGGGCGACCAGTGGCAGCAGCGACCACATCGCGGTTGCCGGCGTCAGAAACAGCAACACGCCGATCAACACGTTGCGCATCGTCGGCTGGCCGAGCACAAAACGAAAGCCTTCGGTCATCGCGTGCGCGGAAACCAATACTTGTGGCGGCTCGGCTCGCTCTGGTCTCCACCAGAACAACACCCCCAGCACACCAGCGAAAGAAAACGCGTTGACGGCGAACGTGATCCAGACGCCAGCCATCCGCAATCAGCACGCCACCAAGTGCAGGCCCGGCCGCTCGGGCAAGATTGAAGCTGATGCTCCCAAGCGCAATCGCTCGAGACAGTTGACGCCGTGGAACGAGCATCGGAATCGTCGATTGCCAGGCCAGCACATGGAGCACCATCCCAAGCCCAATCACGAACGTCAGTCCAAGCAGCAACCAAGAGGTGATCGCATCGGTGAAGGTCAGCGAAGCCAAAGTTGCAGTCGTGGCGAACAACAGCAACTGCGTCACGATCAACAATCGACGTCGGTCAAATCGATCGGCCAGCACGCCTGCGGGAATCGCCAAGACCAACATCGGAACTGACATGGCGACTCGAACGGCTGAAACCATTTCCGGGGTGGGATCCAGTCGCGTCATCAACCAGCCGGCACCCACCTCATGAACCCAGGTGCCAAGATTCGAAACGAGCGAGGCAATCCAAAACGCACGAAAAACGGGAACTGCCAGCGGCGCCCAGGCCGAGTCACTTTCCGTCCTCTCCGGACTCTGCTCCGCATCGCCCTTCACCGCTCCGACGGAATGAACCGCCTGGGTGCGGGCAGTCTCGTCGGATCGGTCGAGAAGATTGTTAAGAGGCATGTCGTCGGTGGTCGAGGAATTCCTGCGGCTCTGAGGCAGAGCGAGTATCCATTGTCATCGAGAATTACGGGCTGGTTGCGGGAAGTCCATCCCCCTTCCGGCAGCAAACAGGACCGATGGACGCAGCGTTCAAGTTTCTCGCTGCAATTCCTTACTGCCAGGCAATTCTTCGCTGACAGGCCGGGGGTTCGCCCAACGCCGCGGAAACGCCGCCTCGCACAGGACTTGTAGGGCAGGAACTTGCAGGGCAGGAACTTGCAGGGCCAGGATCTTGCAGGGGTAGGGATTTGTAGGGGCCAGGCAAACTCTGTCTCGGGAACCAGGAGTGCAATTTGTGAGCTAGCTTTGAAACAGCCGGCAAATTCCAGGACTCCTCCGACGTGACGCCTGATCCCTCCGATGATTGAAATCCGCGGCCTCAAGAAGCTCTATGACGATTATCTGGCGGTCGATGGAGTCACGTTCTCCGTGGGCCCAGGCCAGATCTGCGGGATGGTGGGCCCCAATGGAGCCGGGAAGACCACGACGATGCGTTGCGTGGCCGGACTGATCCCAGCGACAGCTGGCTCCTTGCAGGTCGCGGGATGCGACGTACAACGTGATTTGATGGAGCTCAAACAACGGTTGGCTTATGTCCCCGACGACCCGCCGCTGTTTGATGATCTCACCGTCATTCAACACCTGGAGTTCATCGGACGACTCTACCGCGTCCCGGACTATCGAGCGAAGGCAGAACAGCTCTTGCGTCAGTTCGAGCTGATTCAGAAACACAACGCCGGTGCGACCACCCTTTCTCGCGGCATGCGACAGAAGCTAGCGATTTGCTGTGCCTACATGTATGACCCGGATGTACTTCTGCTCGATGAGCCGATGACGGGATTGGATCCGCCAGGTATCCGGGCGTTGCTCGCCTCGATTCGTACTCGGGCTGCGGGCGGAGCGACCGTCGTGATCAGCAGTCATCTGCTAGCGATGATCGAAGACATCTGTACCGACTTGCTCGTCATGCAATCGGGAAAAATCCAGTACTTCGGCGCAACAAATGAATTGCGTCAGCAATATCCGCAAGCCAAGACGCTCGAGGAGGCTTACTTTGCTGCCACTGGGGACGCCGAAATTGGTGAGCCGGGCAACACAACCTCGCCACTGCCGTTTCTGGCGACGATCCCAATTGCCGATTATCGCAATGGGGCGATCGTCGTGAACGGGGAGGGCTGGGACGATTTCAAAACGCTTCGGCAACTGGGTGGATTGATCGTCGCGCGCAGCGGATTTCGGATACGGAGAACGCTCGACCGCATCCTCTCCCCACGCCGACTTCTCGCGACCAGTTTGGCGATTCTGTTCTTCGTGATCTATCTGCTCAACGGCATCTTCATTCTCTCGGCTCGCGAGCCAGCCGATCCCGATCGTCTTCGCTTGTGGCTGTCCGGTGGCATGGTGATCTATGCCCTCTATCATTGCCTGCGGTGTGCTTGGGTTAGCAAGACCAACGATCTGGAACTGAGCGATGCCGAAACGCTCTGGCTAGGTGGGGCACCGCTTCAACGATCAAGCCTGGCGATCTATCACGTCGGCGCGATGTTGGTACCAGCCGGCCTGAAGACCCTGTTGTTAGCAGTGGTCTTGTGCCGTGACGTCGAGCATCTGGAATTGCTCTTGGTGGGAGTGTTCACCTCGCTCGTGCTTCTGGAGATCACTCGTCTCATCATTGCCAGGTGGTCGGTTGGCTTGGACGAACGTCAACGCCGAAACTTCCGAGTGGCCGCTTCATTGATCGCACTGTGCCTGGGAGTTCAGGTGATCGCAAGAATCCTAGCCGTCACTCCGGGCGGATCAGCGACATGGCTCTACGTGCTGAACGGATTTCGCTGTCTCGGTGAACTGGCATCAAGTGAGTTGATTCAGTGGTTGTCGTTGCCGTGGATACCGGCAGCCAATCTGTCGGTCACCGAGCATTATCAATGGCTGACTCTTTCGCAATTACTCGCTTCGGCGGCGGTGCTTCCCTTGGCAATCTGGACCCTTGTCCGCGTCGATGTGAGAAGCTGCGCGGCAACAACTTGGCTTGGAGAGGCAACGCCTGGCCGAGGAGCGATACCAGACATGGGAGACGTCTTGCGAAGCGATTGACATCGGATCATCGGATCGCCTTCACCGCTGGTTCGAGACATGGTCGCCGCACCGGGTCCACGATGCCATGGCGGTTGTTTCGCGTCAGTGGGTGAGTGTCAAACGCTATCGAGGCACCATCGCATTCAGTTTCCTCATCCCGATACTGCTGTGTCTGTCGCCACTGGTGACAGGGCAAGTCAAAGAACAGTGGTTCTATGTGGTGGGCGGGATCGCGCTGTGCACGATGGTTCTTGCGCCCTCGGCGCTGCGACTTGATTTCCGACGCGACCTACGTCGCATGCTGCTGTTGCGGTCTCTTCCGGTCAAGCCGCTATCGATGGTGCTTGGACAAGTGGGCTTGCCGATCACGATCACCTGGATATTTCAATGGTTCACGATCTGTGTTGCCGCGATCGTGACCCGTCCTGGAGGCGACCAAATCTTGCTTTGGACGGCACTGCTCAATGCATTGGCCGTATTCATCTTCGCCGCTGAGAACGCATTGTTTCTCGCCTACCCACATCACGAGCGGAGTGAAGGGGTGGCCATGATGGTTCGAGCCAAGCTCACCTTTCTGGCCAAGGGAACGCTGATCTTGCTGGCCCTCGGCCTACTCGTTGCGTGGGCGACGCTCTGCCGTCGCCTGTTGTCACCAGCCTACGCCGAGACTGCGTTCGTCAGCGGATCGCTGGTCGCGTCGTGGGCTGTCGCCCTGGTCGCAGTCGCCGCCGCAACCATCTGCTGGCGGCGATTTGACGCCGGCATCGACATTCCCCCTCAATGAGTCAGGGACGCCAATCCGGAGCACTGCGGAAACCTATTCGGATGGCTTCTCGGAATCAGCGGCCTTGGCCTCTGCAGCCTTTTGCTTCAAATCCTCAAGAAGTGGTATCAGGCGAGCTTTGGTCCCCTCGTCCGGAGCGGCATCAATCGCCGCCTGTTGGGCTTGGATAGCACCTTCAAAATCGCCAGTTGCCGAGCTTAGCAAAGCGATCACGTTATGAAGCAGGGGTTGTTGTTCAGGCGATGCATCCTTCAACTCCGCCTTGACTGCGTTCAATACCTGATTCGCCAACGGACCGACCTCAACTCCTTGCTGCGTCGCGACGTACGTGATGAAGCCAAATCGACCAACGCCATAGGGATCGCCTTGCAGCTTACCAAGTTGATCACCAAAGAAGGCGACCTTTGATTCATCGAGCGTCCCCTGTGTCAAATAAACCTGGTAAAGCCTGTAAGCCATTTCTGTCCACTGTTGGCTGAGCGGGCTCTCCTTCGCTTCTTCCTTCAACTTCTCGACCAATGCAATCGCATCCTCAAATTTCTCTGCGGCGACGAGCGTGCTGATGCTTCGCATGTTCTTTTCGAATTCACGCTCCATTTCCTGCTGACGCAGCAGCTCTGCTTTGAAGGCTTCGCGGTCCCATGAATCGTTGACCACGGACTCCAGCGGCTCGTCCAACTCCATTGGGTGGCCGATCCACTCGATCACCCCAGTTTTTCCCACGATGAACGACGTGGGAATCCCCTGCTGATTGGCCGCTTCCATGTAGTCTTGATGTACCGAACGGTCGGGATCGGTCGTGAGCGAATAGGCCGAAGTGATTTCAGCGAAGGTCTTTCCAAGCTGTTCGTTTTCCTTGGCCAGCAGATCCTTCACTTCGTCCACCGTCTCGTCCGAGACACTAACGATCTGAACGTTTTGACCACGATACTTGTTTTGGAGTTGGGCTAGATGCGGCATGCTCTGGATGCAGGGTCCGCACCAGGTTGCCCAAAACTCAACGACGTAGACCTTGCCTTCATCGAACGTCTTGACCGGCTTGAAAAAGCCATTGCCATCCTGGATCCAATGTTCAATGTCCAGCTCAGGCGCCATCGAGCCGATCCCCAATTCCTTCGCGACGGCGCGCGGTGAATCGAGCGACCAGAGACACAGGGCCGCGGCGATGGTCGCAGCGAGCAAAAATCGAATCTTCATATCAAGACTGTTCCGTGAGGAAGAAATGGTTCTGAAATCGGGGCACGACGCCCTGGAGCAGCAGTCGACTCTCGAAAGCACGGCGCTCGCAACCGTTCACATGCCGAGAGAGATCATGTGGCTTTCAGGTCAAATTTGCGAGACAACGAGCGTGACTCTCTTTTCCATCGGATTGGAGGCAGGAAGGATTCCGAACTCCGCTTCGGGATACGTTGTTTACGCACACGCTCTCGAAATGTTCCGGCATTCAGATCCTTTGCCACTGGGTTGGCGGCTATATGTTATGCGAGCGAGGTTCAAAATCCCAGGTGAATCGGCAATCCCCCCGGGCCTGGAGATCGGTCCCGTTTGTGTGTAGAACAAATGGCTCAATCGGTTCAGCGGCCGCCAGGAATCCCCGTCAAGTCACTCGGGATGAAGCACGTGGATTGGCCTGACCCACAAATCGAAAGCCAGAAACGACTTACAGCAGTGATCGCATCAACTTAGCTGCTTGATTCCCCCGGGACGGTGGGAAACCGGAACGTGGGGGCCAAAGGTCGTGAGTGATCATTTGATGGCAATGCCAGGCAAGCTCTGAGTTGGAATTCTCGCCAACTTCAACCCAGACACCACGATTGGCGGTTTCTATCCACCGTTCCTTGTTAAACCGTCTCCTGTTAAACCGTCTCCTGTTGAACCGTCTCCTGTTGAACCGACTGCGAAGACCGACCTAAAAGATGCCTGAATCCAAGCCGACCCAATCCAGCTCACGGCAAAAACGTGTGACCACTCGCACCCTTCAAAGAATGCGTGAGGAAGGTCGCTCGATCTCGATGTTGACTGCCTACGACTTCCCAACTGCTGAAGTACTCGACGAAGCGGGGATCGATGTTTTGCTGGTCGGCGATTCGCTGGCGATGGTGGTTCAAGGTCACGAAACGACCTTGCCAGTGACGATGGACCAGATGATTTATCACGCCGAAATGGTGGGCCGAGCCGCTCAGCGGGCGATGGTGGTCGTGGACCTGCCGTTCCCCGAAGGACAACTGGAAATTTCACGAAGTGTTGAAGCGAGTGCGAGAGTGCTCAAAGAGACTCGCTGCCATGCCGTGAAATTGGAAGGCGGAGCGGAACAAGCACGTCGCATCGAACAGATCGTCACCGCCGGCGTCCCCGTCATGGCCCACGTTGGACTTCGGCCTCAGAATGTTCATGTAGAGGGGGGCTATCGAATTCAGCGTGACGCGCAGCAACTGGTTGCCGACGCGGTAGCGGCCCAACCAGCAGGCGCCTTCGCCGTCCTGATCGAGTGCGTGCCGGTTGAGGTGGGCCAGGCGATCACCGAGGCGGTATCGGTGCCGACCATCGGGATCGGTGCCGGACCGCATGTCATCGGGGCAAGTCCTGGTCACGCACGACATGATCGGATTCCATTCCGGCTACCTTCCCAAGTTTGTGAGACAGTATTCGGATGTCCGCCGAACGATCTTGGAAGCCGCCACGGCGTATCGAGAATCAATCGACGACGGTACATTTCCTGGTGAGAAGGAATCATTTCAATGACGGCCCCTTCCGGATTCGACGGACGCGGATCCCAACCGAAAATCGAAACCTACGACCAATTGAAGCACTTGCACCAAGCGGCGGCCGACGCGTTCTGCGAACTTGTGTATCAGCGCAGTCGACGAACGGGGAGATCGCTCAGGATCTCCTTGTCGGGAGGCTCGACGCCCAAGCGGCTCTATGAACTGCTGGCCGAGCGACGACTCTCCCTGGCAGGAAATTCACTGGTTTTGGGGGGACGAACGCAACGTCCCACCAGATCGACGCGGACAGCAATCAAAGGATGGTGCGTGAGGCGATTGCTGAGTCGCGTTGGTGTCGCCGGAAAGCGAACATTCATCCCGTCGGGTCGTGGTCGACGACCCCGCCTCTACCGCCCACGGTTATGAACAGTTGCTTCGAGAGCATTTTGCCGGCGAGATTTCCGGCCTGGGATTTGGCGTTGTTGGGAATGGGAGACGATGCACACACCGCGTCGCTGTTCCCTGGGACCGATGCGTTGCAGGAACAGCAACGCTGGTTCGTCGAGAACTGGGTCGCGAAGTTCGACGCGTTTCGATACACGCTGACGGCGCCCGCGATCAACTCGGCGAGCGAAGCGTGGTTTCTGGTTGCGGGAGTCGGCAAGCGAGAAGCGTTGGGAACGTGTGGACGCGGCCCACGATCGCCCCGAGGACTATCCTTCGCAATTGATTCAGGCCACGCGCTGGTTCGTCACCCGCGATGCCAACCCGAAGATTTAACAGACTGGAGAAACGAGCCTCGGCGAGGCTGTGAAAGCATTGTGTCGCCTCATGTAGGTTCGCATGTCCAAGGCGGACATCCGCAGCTTTGCTGCGTTCTTTACGAGTCTCAGGCCGATCGCTCAGACTCGGACCGCTACGGTAGGGTGAAAAACTTCTGCTCGCCGAGTCTGACAAGGGAGAATCGACCGCGAGCGTTGCATTGGCCTCTCAGCTTCAACGAACAAAGCCTCTCGAGGTTCGAGAGGCTTTGCAATTGACTTCTTAGCCGTGAGGGATCGAAGGGGTATCTAACCAGCCTTCGCGAGGTTCTGCTTGCGAAGCCCTTCGATGTAGTCGTGAGTGATATTGAGCACTTCACGATTGTAGAAGTTGTCCTTGTAGATCACTTCGTTGCCGACTTGAGCCTCGAGATGCTCTTCCTCTTCTTCTTTCTGAGAATTCAGTTCTTTCCGACGGGCCATGAACGCATTCTCTTCCAGCGAGATCGCATTCTGCTCCTTCTGGCTCGACGTAGGAGTTGATCCGTCGAAGCAGATCGGCGAATTCCGTATCCTTCGCACACGTTCCTCGGAACGCTTGCGAAGATTGCCGAGCAGGTCCGCCGGCACCATGCTGTACAAGTTCATGCTTGGCGGCATTGACCGCGTCATGTTCCAGGGCGTACTTCAGGTCGCCTTCGGCAATGTCCATCTTGGCGGTGATGCTGGGAAGGATGATGTCCGCCGCAACTCCCTTCCGCTGGGTGCTCTGCCCATCGGGAAGGTAGAATTGCTGCAGCGTCACCTTCAGGGCCCCGTAGTTAGCCCGGTTCGTGCGAAACAATTGCTGACCAAGATCCATCAAGGTTTGAACGGTACCCTTGCCGTGGGTTGCCGGATCACCGACCACGATACCGCGACGGTAATCCTGGATGGCACCGGCAAAAATTTCGCTCGCACTCGCACTGAACTTGCTGGTCAAGACCACCAACGGTCCGTCCCAGGCCGTCCCACTTTCTTCGTCGGCGTATTGCTGAACGCTGCCGTCGGAGTTCTTGACCTGAACGACCGGGCCACGGTCGATGAACAAACCGGTCAGGTTGATCGCTTCGGTCAGGCTACCGCCACCGTTCTTGCTGAGGTCGAGAACCACTCCATCGACGTTCTTCTGCTGGAAATCATAGAGGATTCGACGAACGTCACGAGTGCTGCTGCGGAAATCACTCTTGTCCTGCCGGGCCGATTCCATGTCGAGATAGAAACTGGGCAGATTGATGTAACCAATTTGAGCGTGCCATTGGAATCGGGAAGCGTGTGCTCGATCACTTCACCGCGAGCAGCCGATTCCTCCAGTTCAATCCGTGCTCGAACGATTTTGTAAACTTCAACATTGCCAACGCCGCCGGGCTTCACGCCCAAACGAACGACACGTACCGGCTTTTCCGCGAATCAGATCAACGACGTCGGTCAATGGCATTTCAACGATGTCAACCATTTCGCCTTGGTCTCCTTGTCCGACGCTGACGATCGCGTCATCGGTGTTAGCTTGCCGTGCTTGGCTGCAGCGCCACCAGGAATGACACGTGTCACGATTGTGTTGCCATCCTTCTCTCGCAGCTGAGCACCGATTCCATCCAGGTTCAAACTCATCTGAATCTGAAAATCGTCGAGTGTCCCGGGCGACATGTAGGTCGAATGCGGGTCGTATGCGGTGGTCACGGCGGTGAGATACATTTCCAGCAAATCATCGCTGTCGGTTTGACGCCATCGACGGGCGTAACGTGAATATCGGCGGCGAAGCTGTTCGAGGGCCTCGTCGCCCTCCTTCCCTTCGTCCTTCAGATCGAGAATCGCATACTTGATCTGGCGGCGCCAACGATCGCGAGACTCTTCGGGCGTGCTTGCGAACTTGGCTGCTTCTGGATCAATGATGATGGTTTCGTCCGTATTGAATTCAAAATCGCCGTCGAGCAATTCCAGAGCGACGGCAACTCGCTCGTCCACCCGCTCGATGAAGCGACCAAAAATCGTGTAGGCTAGCGACAGATCGCCGTTGCGGACCATGTCATCGATCAGCGTTGAGCTCTGATTGAATTCATCGATGTCGCTCTGATAGAAGTAAAGCTTCATCGGATCGAGCGAATTGATGAACAGTTCGAGAGACCGTTGGCTGATCGTGTCGTTCAAGACTCTGGGCTGAGATGTGATTGCGGGGCATCAACGCGGCAATCATCCGAGCGACTTGACGGTCACGCTCCGAGGGCTTCGCCAACTCGATCGGGGCAGCAGCCTTCGGAGGCTGTGCGATTGCCGGCGGTTGAGCATGGCTGGTTGTCCAGAGAACGCAGGGAACGAAGACGCTCGCCAGCAACCAAGTCGCCACGAAAGCGGCCAGAACGCCACGACGATTTCCGGCCTTGGGGCTAGCGTCGGACCGGGCGGGACGGAAAATATGCCGTAAAGGACTGTCCATCATGATTTCCTGGATTCGTTTCAGCCTGGATGTTTAAAACTTGGGATCGACTCTCGTCCCCAACCCACGCGTCTTGCAATACGACAAACCGCGGAAGAATCCGCGAAAAGTCGGGAACAAGCTTGATGAGGCACGTGGACTATTCGCCTGAACAACGGGGAATCACCCAAAAATGGATGCCTCCTGGCACCAGCGCAATGGTAGGGAAGCGTCAAAAATCAAGCAACTCCTTTTCTTCGCCTAGTCTACCCACTCGGTTCGGCTCGGTGGTCCGAATTGCTCAATGAACATCCGATGCGAATCATTGGACTTGAACTCTGAACACGCTCTCTGGACGCGAAATTTGCAGCCTTGCGCACGGGCAAGGATGCTCTAGGGATCTTATGGCGGTTCAGAAAGCCGCACGAATTGCGGCTTCCCCACCCGTTGTTGGCGCGAATCTCTTGCGTGTGGGGTCGATGGAATTCTCGTCCAACCAACAGGGATCTTCGAAACGGTGCAGGCGTGTCGCAGCGCACTCGATGGTCAGGCACGTGGCGAGTGCTTCCAACCATCCGTTCGTGACAGGCCCTGGGCAGGGGGCACTTGGGCAGGGGGCACTTAGGCAGGGGGCACTTAGGCAGGGGGCACTTGGGCTGGGGCCACCTGGGCTGGGGTCAGGCAGAACCTTGACCAACAGGAATGGCAGATAATTCCGGCACCACCAGAGGCTGGGGTTTGGCCAAGCGATTTTGGGCGAGGAGCGTGCTCGATCGGCCTAGAGCAAGCTGAACCCGCAGGGCCTCTTCGACGCTCGTCTGACCGGCAACCACTTTCTCTTTGATATCCTCATTCAAGAGACCCGTACCGCGGGAGTTCAGGTGCGTCCTAATTTCACTCGCCGAGGCTCCCACTCGAATCAACTCTCGAGCCATTTCATCGAGCGGGACCACTTCAAAAACTGCAACCTTTGCGTCATATCCAGATTGCTGGCAACGGACACATCCGCCGGGACGAAACACATCACACCGCGTCTCGACCCCCAAACGTCTTGCCGAGACTTCGTCGATACGTTCCCCGACTTTACAGGCATTGCAGAGGCGGCGAAGTAGTCGCTGAGAGACGACCAAGCTCAATGTGTTTGACAGCAACACAGAATCGACACCGAGCCCCCGCAACTGCTCGATCGCACCCAACGCATCGCAAGTCGCCAGAGCCGATAGAAACAGATGGTCGAACAACGCACCTCGGACGCAGAGATCTGCCGTTTCTGCGTCGGTCATTTGGGAGACCATGACGACGTCGGGGTCTTGTCGCATGATCGCCCTGAGCCCGGCTGTTTGCGTGAGCCCGTCGGAGGGCCTCGTCTGCAATTGGCAAATCCCGTCAATCTCTCTCTTGATCCGATCCTCAATCGTGCAGACATTCCGTTCGTCTGCATTGAGATGGTTGAGACACGAGTAAAGAGTGGTCGCCTTGCCACTTCCTGCCGGACCACAAACCAGGACCAAACCGTGTGCTGGTTCCAGCGCGCTGGTGAGTTGAGCGAGTTGACGTGGCTTGAGCCCTAGGGCACCAAGTTCAAAAGGCACCGGTTGGTTGTCGAGCAGTCGCAGCGCTACCTTCTCGCCGAAGCGGGTCGGGCAAGTACTCACTCGCACATCGACCAGGCGTTTCCCTTTTCGAACGCCAATGGACCCATCTTGCGGTAACCGATCATCGCCACCTTCCAGCTTGCCGAGCCGTTTGATCTCAGCCAAGACAGCTGGCAGCAGTTCCATCGATGGTGGGTCAACCTCAGTGAGTCGGCCACCAACGCGAAGTCTGGCCCGACACGACTTGGCGAGCGGCTCAAGATGAATGTCACTCGCGTTGGTCCGAAACGCTTGCTCCAGTAACGAAACGATGTAGCGACTTGCCCGTGGGTCAGCGGCCTTCGCCTCAGAGGGGCAGGGGGCCTTGCCAGTTTTTGGCAGCCTCCACTGACCTTCCTTCGTGATCCGTTGCCTGGTCTTCTTCTGGACCTTCTTCTGGTAGCACCCGCGATACAGATCTGCCAGCAGTTGCTTGACCACCGATCGGGGCGCGAACATGGCTCGCATTTGTCGCCCCGTTATGCGTTTGATTGATTCAGCAAGCGACAAGGAATCGGGCGAAACGACGGCGACTTCAAGCGTCTGACCGTCGTCACTGAGTGGCGCAATCAGATGATCGATACAAAGAGCAAACGGTAGCAGTCTTGCAACAGAACAATCGATAGGCGAGGGAGCGTCGGCAGGCGGATCAAATAGGGGGAGCAAGTAATGATTGGAGTAGGCTTGGGCGATTTGACGCTCATCGGCCAGGCCGCTGCGAATGACAAGCTCTTCGAAGGTGACGTCGCCCGCTAACGGATTGCGGTAAAGCTCGTCGATGCGAGCTGGGTCCAGAGAATCGAGATTCTTCAGTAGACGCAAGATGAGAGCATCTTGTGACGAGGCCGACGGATGAATGGTTTCACTTGCATTGGTCATCGATCATGCGTCTCCCCGTGGTTGAACGTCGAACTCATCTCTGGCGGGACATCGAATTGACCACAGCCCGATGCTTTGAAGTTGCGCATTTTTCATAACCCGACGCGTCAGCGAGGAAACATCGATATTGACATCGACTCGCTGACGCGTCGGGTTATGAAAATCCTCGTTCGGCAGCCACAAACGCAACTTCAAAAGCCCGATGCGACGTGAACCAACATCGGATCTGGGTCCTGAAGATCTAGGTCCTGAAGATCTGGGCCCTGAGGATCTGGGCCCTGAGGATCTGGGCCCTGAGGATCTGGGCCCTGAGACAACTGCCCTCGAGACGGACGACAGGATCCGGAATCCGAGCCTGGCGATCGGGGATTTCTCGATGAAGAAAGAACGACTTGAGAGTCCGTCATCGAACGCGCGGCCGTGCGTTGACCTCACGGCGCGCTGACGAAGCGTCGCATGCATCTCATTGCCCCCAAGAACGCTGAAGCGATAACCTACCGCTCAAGCGATTGCCCCATTTCGGCGATACCCGACTTAACGGATAACGCCAACCACTTCAGAATTAGCTTACCCCCAACGTGCCTGAGCATAAGAACCTGCGAAATTCAGCGCGAGCATGCATCCGAGTTTTGAATGCCTGCCGTCTATGCCGGTTATCGAGGTCGGCGGGTACGCCTGCCGCAAGAACTTCAGAACTGAAAAGCGGCGGCGTCTTCCTTCGGCGCTGGTTGGTAACTCAGGGGTTCCATGGAACTGGCGGCGCGTCCCTGACTGAGACTCCGTACTGCTCCGGAATAGCCAAACAGTTCCTTCAAGGGAGCATGTGCGGTGATGACGGTCATGGCGCCTCGGGTTTCGGTCCCTGCGATGATCGCACGACGTTGCTGCAAATCGCCCACGAGCTCGCCCATGTAGTCTTCCGGCGTGGTGACCTCCACCTTCATCACCGGTTCAAGCAATACCGGACCAGCCGCCTCGATCCCACGATCGAAGGCATCGCCAGCCGCAATCCTGAAGGCGACCTCGTCACTCCCCTCCTCATGCATCTCGGCATCGCAAACTTCAATGCGAACGCCTGAGAGTGGAAAACCGGCCAGCAACCCACCACCTGCGGCGCGCTCTCGAATCTCATCAACCGCGGTTGTTCGCAAATTGCCAGGCAGCGCGACATCGGGCGGAAGGCGATCAAAAACCTGCACGGGCGCCGAAGGATCGTCCAAAGGAGACACGCGAACTTTCAAACGCGCAAACATCTGCGTGGCGCCAATCTGACGATTGCATTGACCGACCACCTCGCTCTTGCCGCCAATGGTTTCGCGGTAGTTGACGCGAGGCTTGTAGAACTTGACGTTCAGCCCAAAGTCGCGCGTGAGCCGATGCTGAATTACTTCCAAATGCAATTCACCCATGCCGCTGATCAGTGTTTGGCCTGACTCCGGATTTTCAATGGCTCGAAACGTGGGATCCTGTCGACGGAGCATGTCGAGAGTTTCTTCGAGCTTCTTCTTGTCCCCGGTGTTCTCCGGTTCAATTGCCATCGAAATCACCGTATCGGCAAACTTGATGCTGGGTAGCTCGATCGTTTCCTTGGTA
This sequence comes from Pirellulaceae bacterium, assembly GCA_963767665.1. Lineage (GTDB taxonomy): Bacteria > Planctomycetota > Planctomycetia > Pirellulales > Pirellulaceae > Rubripirellula. Next base: position 1,314,189 of record CAVYFC010000016.1, on the reverse strand, counting down.
TCACAAACGGTATCCCCCGTAATGGCAAAGCGGGGTCCGATCACACAACAGATATCGCCAGCACCAACGGCATCGATTTGGCCGGTCCGATCCTTTTTCGTTGCATGGATCTGCCAGATCTGCGCGATGTTTTCCTTCTTGTCGCGATTGGGACAAAGAACGCGAGAGTTCTGCTTGAGTTGGCCGCTATAGACTCGGATCCAATAATTGTCGCCTGTCTTAGCCGGAAGGATCTTGAACACCAGACCACAGAAGGGCTCACTCACATCAGCACTTCGATGCAAGACTTTCTCACGATTCTTGAGATCGACCCCTTCGACCGGCGGGCGATCCAAGGGACTGGGGAGAAAATTCCCGACGGCCGTCATCAAGGGCTGAACGCCGATTCCATGGAGCGCCGATCCGCATAGCACTGGTTGAATCGTCCGGTCAACACAACCTTGGCGAAGCGCAGCGAGAATCAGCTCCTTCGGGACCTCCTTGTCTTCCAAGGCAAGGCTTGCCGCTTCCTCGCTCAGGTCGTACACGGCGTCGAGCATCTGCTCTCGCCATAGCAATGCTTCGTCACGCAACTCATCGGGAATCTCGGCTTCTTTGACCTCCTTGCCCTCGGTGGAAGGATCAAACTCCAGCATCTTCATATCGATCGAGATCGATCACGCCACGAAACGGATTGGCAACATGAGCGGGGCCCTGGCCCACCGGTAACTCCACGGCGACAGGTTTGCCACCGAGACGTGGCCCGATGTCATTGAAGACTGATTCGAAGTCGGCACCCTCCCGATCCATCTTGTTGACGAATACGATTCGCGGCACGTTGTAGCGGTCGGCTTGTCGCCAAACCGTTTCGCTCTGCGCTTCGACACCTTCGCGCGCGGAAAAGACCACGACCGCACCATCGAGCACGCGTAGACAACGTTCCACTTCGGCCGTGAAATCGACGTGGCCGGGCGTGTCCAGCAAGTTGATGGAGTAACGACCCCAATTGAACTTCACACAGGCACTGAAGATGGTGATCCCTCGTTCCTGTTCCTCGGGATCATCGTCCGTGTCCGTGGTGCCATGATCGACACGACCAACTCGGTGCTTGGCGCCGCTGAGGAACAACATGCGTTCGGTCACGGTCGTCTTCCCAGCGTCGATGTGGGCAATGATTCCGATGTTGCGAATCCGTGGAGATGTCGGAAGCCATGGATGGTCTTCAATGCAGGAAGGGAGGTGTCATCAACCGCCAAGTCTCAGCGACGGTTTGACAGCAAGTAACGGATGTGGGTGTTGAATCGGTAAGGTTAGCCCAGCGCATAAAAAACCGCGACACGTGGAAGTGCCGCGGCGATTGAGATTGTTCAGGGCTGGCTTGGCGAGCAGGAAGCGGAGCAAGACCTTTGACTCGCTCGGTCCCAAGGGGTGACTACCAAGCGAAGTGAGCGAATGCCTTGTTGGCGTCGGCCATGCGGTGGGTGTTCTCACGCTTGGTGTAGGCGACCCCTTCCTTCTTGTACGCAGCAATCAGCTCATCGGCCAGCTTCAAGTGCATCGGGTCGGCCCTTCTTGTCACGGACGGCACCCAGAATCCAGCGAATCGCCAAGCTCTGCTGACGGGCCCGGTTGACCTGCATCGGCACCTGGTAGCTGGCACCGCCGACTCGCTTGCTGCGGACCTCGATGTAGGGTTTGACGTTTTCCAGGGCCCCCTCGAACACCTCGATTGGGGAGTGGTCGCCGATTTCTTTGCGGCGGTCGATCTCTTCCAAGGCGTCGTAGAAGACTCGCTGGGCGGTCGTCTTCTTGCCGTCCAAGCATCAGGCAATTGATGAACTTGCCGGCAAGCATCGAATTGTGCTTGGGGTCGCCTTTGAGGTGAGTGCGGCTGGCGGTGATTCGTCCCATCGTAGGTCTTGAACTGCGGAAGTGGACTGGATGAAGGTGGGAGCATGACTACTTCTTGGCACCGTAGCGGCTGCGGGATTGCTTGCGGCCTTCGACACCAAGGGCGTCGCGAGAACCACGAACCACCTGGTAGCGAACACCGGGAAGGTCACGGACTCGTCCGCCGCGGACCAAAACGATCGAGTGTTCCTGCAAGTTGTGGCCTTCACCGGGAATGTAGACGGTGACCTCTTTGCCGTTGCTCAACCGAACACGAGAGATCTTACGAAGAGCCGAGTTCGGCTTCTTCGGCGTCATGGTCCGAACTTGCAAGCAAACCCCTTGCTTTTGAGGACACTTTTCAAGCACCGGCGACTTGCTCTGACTCTTCTTCAGTTTCCGTCGCTTACGGACAAGTTGATTGATCGTGGGCATGGAAATGTCGTGCGGGTGGGGGTGAATCCACTCAATGGGTGCTTGGGCCACAGCCCCAGAGAAGGGCGAGGCGGTTGGGTTTGCCCCGTTTCGTGCGAAAACAGACGCATTTGGTGCGAAAAAAGACGCATTTCCGGCGAGCAATCCGAAGAGTATCCCCGCTGCGAAATTTCTGTCAAGAGCTGCCGGGAATCGACGACCCAAGTGTGCCACAATCCCAACCCAGCTGCCTTGATCTTGCCCTGATCGTTGAGGGCAGGCTATGACCGGAGCGTCCTTCTTGCATTCCTACCCGCTGGATTCGGATTTTCGACAGGATGTCTCTACCCACGACGCCCCACCCACGACGCCTCCCTCCCTCCTGGACTGCCACCTGTTGGTATCGCGACCTCGTGCCATTCCACGCTGGCCGTCTTGCTCGCCCTCTCGACGACGCTGTGGGCAGGTTGCACGTCGCTGATTCCTGGCCGATCCGAAGAAGCCGAGAACGAAGCCAAACTGCAGGAGTTGATGCGGGCTCCCGATCCGCCCGATCTGATTCGCGAAGGAACGGTGATCCAAGGGCTCCGCCCGATCGAGGTGGAAGGGGTCGGGGCCGTCAATGGTTTGCCCGGTAGCGGCGGCCCTCCGGACCCTTCGATTTTTCGCGATCAGCTGATCGAGGAAATGAAACGTCACGATGTGGCTGACCCGAATCAGTTCCTGGAGCTGGATGAAACGGCGCTGGTACGAGTCTTGGCCTCCATTCCCCCCGGCGCCAAGCGAGGCGATCCCATTGATATCCGCGTGGTGGCTCCCAAGGAAAGTCGTGCCGAGGATCTGCGACAAGGCTGGCTTCTTGACACTCGACTACGTGAGCAACGGCTGCTTCAAAACGTGGTCCGACAAAGCGAAGTGATGGCGATTGGCATGGGCTCGGTGCTTGACCCGCGCCGATTACACACCGAGCGACGACGAGGCAATGCAGGTCGAAGGACGCGTCCTCTCGGGCGGGCGAGTGCAAATGACTCGCAAACTCGGTCTGATCCTGCGACCGAAGTACCAACACGCCAAGATGGCCAAGTCCATTGCCGACGCGGTGAATCGCCGATTCTTCTTCTTTGATGGAACCACTCGGCGAGGCATCGCCACCGCGATCGAAGACGACTTCATCGAAGTCGAGGTTCATCCCGGCTATCGACACAACGTGGCCCGGCTGATGCGCGTGATCCAAGCGATCAGCGTCAAGCCAGAAAGCTCCGACAGCCAAGAGCGTCTGGCCGACCTGGCAAGCCGCCTTCGCGATCCGGTGACCGCTGCCGACGCCGCAATCCAGCTCGAGGCTCTCGGTGAAAGCGCCGTCCCCACCTTGCTCGAAGGGATTCAAGCCGACCGACCCCGAACTGCGTTTTTATGCATCCGAAGCACTTGCCTACCTCGATCGTGTCGAGGCGATTGAACCCCTTGAGGCATCCGCCCGAGACGTCGCTGCGTTTCGCCATCCTGCCCTGATGGCTTTGCAAGGCATTGAGCAACAGCTGGCGATTGACGCCCTGCCGTCGCTTGATGGATGAGCCGAGTATCGAAACACGCTACGGCGCCTTCTGTGCCATCCGCCGCCGCGTGGATGGAAAGACTGACGCTCGCCGGGCGTTCGCTGGAATCGTTCTCGCTCTACAGCATTCCTTCGATCGCTCCCGCCGGCGATCGCCGTTTCGCTTCGTGAAACGCCGGAAATCGTGCTACTGGGAAGCACGTCCCCACTTGAGATCACTCAGTTCCTGATGTTGCCCGGTGGCATCATGATCAAGAAGGACGACAGCTACCACCGATCAACTCCGCATCAGCCGTTTCCAACCTGGCAAACAAGATCAGCGAGCAGTCGTGCCCAACTCGGTCCCGGCCGTGTGCCGCGGCAATCGTCAGCATTGGTGGTAGGCTACGGCGACGTGATTGCGATGTTACGGGCGGCCAAAGACAAGGGTTTTCTCCTCGATCAGCTCGCGATTGATCCCCTGCCAGCACCGGTTCGCAGGTACTATCGGGACCGCGACGGCAACGACACAGGCTCCTCGGATGAAGAAGCCCCCAAATCAAGGGAGGATGAGAGCGACGAGGATGAGGAAGCGTCGCTAGGCTGAGTTGCGACGTCAAATTCATGCCGGCTTGCCACTCCTCCGTTGACAGGGGGCGTGACGCGGAGCAATCTACGCTCCGTCATGCGATACCTTGCTTCCCTCTTGCTGCTCTGTTCCACGCTGCTCTTTCTCGGATGCCCCTTGGCGACCGATCCAGAGCTGCCCAGGGCGACCGATTTCGACGACACCGAGTCGCTCGAGGAGCTCGTTGCGCGAACGCTTCAGCAGAATCTTCGCAGCCGCAAGCTCTCGACTGAAACTCACGGTGCCTGGCAGATCCTGCACGGAGTCCTGGCCTACGGTGCCGACTTTCCGGTCGAAACGCCCTCCGGAGCAACCGGCGCTCTCGATTTCATCCTTGGCGGTGGCGCCGTTGACGGATTTGAACCAATGGTCGGCGATTCGCTCGGTGAGCCCGAGCCATGGGGCCAACGCAGTCGAGCCGGACTTCGAATGGAGATGCAGCCCACGACGAAGGTGGGACAAGGCCATCGCGATCAGTGGCTGGCGATCTTCTCTCAATGCGGCTTGTCCACCGAGACAGAACTGAAATCGGCCGATCACACCTTCACGATCCAGGATTGGCTGCGTCAAGCGGAATACGACGTGCCCCGCAACCTGGAACTCGAATTCAGTTGGTCGTTGATCCCTCTGACCACTTATCACGACACGGACTATCGCTGGACGGCACGTGATGGCGTGGAATACTCCACCGAAGATCTGGTCCAATCGGAACTGCAGCAAAACCTCGCTGGCAGCGTCTGTGGTGGCACCCATCGCTTGATCGGGCTCGCCATGTCTCTCAACAAAAGGAAGGCCGAGGGCAAGCCAATTGCCGGCGTCTGGAAGGAGGCCGAGCTGCTGCTTGCCCAGTCGATCGAAGCAGCGAAGCAGAACCAGAATCCGGATGGTTCCTTCTCCATCGCCTATTTGCACCGTCCCGGATGGAGTCGCGACCTTGGCGAGACGCTGGGCACGACCGGACACGTGCTGGAGTTTCTCATCGTTTGCTGCATCCGACCAGACGCTCTCAGAACCGTGGGTCGAACGAAGCGTGCGCCGACTCTGTCAAACGCTTGATCAATGCCAGGACGTCGACATGGAATGCGGCGTGCTCTACCACGCCCTGCATGGGCTGAGCGAGTACCAGGCGAGAATCGTTGCGATCAACGCCCTGCCAGATTGATTGGCGTCACGCGATTGAGATACCGAAGCGACTGCTTGACGGTCGAACACGAGCTCAAGTCGAGGCCTGACGCTTGCGTCGAAGTCGGCGATAACCAAAGCCAGTCACCGCCATGGCGCAAAGCGCCAGCGAGGTCGATGGCTCAGGGACGGCGCTGACCGCGCTGACATTGAAATCGAGTCCGTAATCGGTCAAAGGACCTGTCTGCTGGATGTAGAAGGTGTACTTGCCTGCACCCAACGGGGGAACGTAGCCGGATCCGATTCCAATGCGTCCCATCCGGGGCAGCACATCGTTGCCAATGTCACCGAGTCCGATCGTGCTGCCGCCTAGCCAGGCACTGGTATCGCCAAAATCGGCTTCATTGATTTCTTCGTAACTGCTCGGGAACTGCTCTCCCGTGGAGATCGCGACGAACATCGCCGCGTCCCCCTGTTCGTACTGCGACAAGACCAATGAGTTCAGCTGATTCCCGACTGCAATTTCAAAGGTGAAGATATCTGCAGCGCCACTATCGGTTTGCCCCAAAACCGTGTTGGCCATGTTCGATCCGCCTGCCCCCGCCACGAAGAAACCAAGATCGGTAGGATCCGTGTTGTCGTCCGAGAAATCACCAAACGAGGCTTCGTCAAACACCACCGCTCCGGTTGCCTGCGGAACAGCGGCCACGCAAACGCAAATCGCAAGAACAAAAAGCGATGACAGTCGCATGACGGATGGCCCGAGGAGGAGGAGCGAAAGGGTCTCGAGAAGAGGCGTTTCCAGATTCCATCCTAATTGCCGTTTCCCGACGTCACCATTGGCTTCTTGGGGGGCGGGCAGGCAGACCATCCGACCGGTTGGAGACGAATCGATTGCGTCGGGATCAGGAAGCGACCGGTGCCTTCTCGACCACACTGCGGTAATAGTCGACGCTACGAGCCAATCCGTCGGCGATGCTGACCTCTGGTTCGAAGCCGAGCCGCGACCGGGCCTGACTGATGTCGGCCAGGGAATCACGGACGTCGCCGACTCTGGCTGGCTCATGGATCGGTTCGATGTCTTGCCCAAGAATTTCTCGGAGTCTGGTCAGTAATTCCAGCGAGCGTCGTTCGCTCGCCTCGCCCAATGTTGAAGATCCCGCCGGCAACGCCCGGTACCGTCGCGGCCAGCAAATTGGCCTTGGCCACGTCACCGACGAACACAAAGTCCCTCGATTGCTCACCGTCCCCGTAGATCACGGGTCGGCTTCCGGAAAGGATCATCGAGACGAATCGCGGAATCACCGCGCTGTATTCGCTCTGAGGATCTTGGCGGGGACCGAAGACGTTGAAGTAACGGAGGACCACCGTCTCCAGTTCGAAGCTCTGAACAAAGGCCTGGCAATACGCTTCGGCGGCCAACTTGGCAGCCGCGTAAGGAGAAAGCGGGGCGGTGGGATCGGTTTCCCGTTTCGAAACGAAGGGCGAATCACCGTACGCGGCACTGGTCGAGGCCAACACGAAGCGACGAACCTTACCCTCGGGCGGCCGCATGCAGCAACTGGACCGTGCTGGTCGCACACCAGGCATGACAAATATCGGGTTGCCGAATGCTGCGTGGGACACTCGCCATCGCCGCCTGGTGGAAGACGTAGTCGACCCCGTCGACCGCCTTCGACAGCGACGTCGGCGTCCGAGGCGTCTCCTTCGACCACCTCCAAGCGATCACCGAGAAAAGGCTCCAAGTTGTGACGGAAGCCAGTGCTGAAATTGTCCAGCACGCGGACCCGAGCACCCTGCGCCAACAGCGCCTCGGTGATGTGAGAACCGATGAAGCCGGCGCCACCGGTCACCAGGCATCGAGCTGCCTCGCAAGGATTCCATCTCCGCAATCGGCATGGCAGGCTCTTGACTCTCAGACTAAGGCTGGGCAGAAGAGTTTTCACACGATGGCTGGCCGAACCGCCAGCTCGGTGGTTGCAACCGGTTGACTCTGACGTGCCGTCTAGCTCTGAGCTTTCGCCTTGGTGCGGGCTTCACGCAGTCCGCGGCTGAGAATATCACGTAGCATCGGTGAGAAATCCTCGTACTTCTCTTCGTCCGGAGCACCGTTGCTGAATTGATAAATCGCATCGCGGGGCTTGACACCCAAGCGCGATCAACGTGCTGCTGACCGTTCCATAATCGGCATTGCGAATGATCATGCTCGGTCGACCCGGTCCAACCGGAGCCCGGGCAAAGACTTTACTCGCCACCGCCAAGAAACTTGACGGGCGAGTCGAGCGTCTGCAGCGTCAGCAAACGACGAGCCATCTGCACCCGTTGGTCCTCAGGGTCGTTCAGGTTTCGGGCACCGATGATGTTCAATCCATCACGAAGCTCCACGACCTCCTGTCGCTCGTCGGCATGAATGGCATAGCCATTCTTGGCGTCGGCAATGATGATGTTGCAGCCGTCGTAGCGAGTCTTCGCGAACTCCGTTTCTGCCTTCTCCAAAGCTCGGCTGGCCGAGGTGCAGCGAAGCAGATCGAGAGCGAGCAGGCCTCGTGAACGCTGACCGAACAGTGGCATCGTCGTCGCCCGATTGCAGAGCCCTACAAACAGCCCGTTCTGGTTGACGCCCAACCAAGTGCCGCCGGCCTTCTGGTCGATGCCACACAGCACGCGTGGTTTACCCGATTGAATCGATGGCGACAAGGCTAGGGCGATCAAAATATTCCTCGCGGTTCGCCGCAACCAAGATGGGACTTTCGGGGACCAAGCGGTACTGAACAGCCAGTAGGCACATCTCGAGGCTTTCTATATTCAAAGATCGGTGGGTTGGGAACTCGGATTCGCGTCGACGACTCGACACTCCGAACGTTCGTGCAGGGACCAATGTATCTACGGCAATCTTCTATCCACACCCCCTGGCGGGGGGAACGCACAAAAAAGGGGGGACTCCGGAGCCATTTTTGAGGTCAATGGGCGGACTCTGGGGAATCTCTAACGGTCTTGCGGCCGATAAAAGCAGGAGACGGTTTGCAACCACTCTTCGATTCCCCCTTCTTTTCCAAGCAGCACAGCATGGAACGTGCCATGAGCTCACCATCGACGGAAGCCTCGCGAGAGAGCTATTCCCAGTCGGTCCTGGCCATCAAAACACCACTCAGTGTGACACTGGCCCGCAAAAAGTGTTCGCTCGACCGAATCATCGATCTCGTCCCTGGGGCGATGCTGACGTTCGAAGCCCACTGCGACGAGCCGCTGACCCTGGAGGCGGGAGGCAAGGCGGTCGCCACCGGCGAGGCCGTCAAGATCGGCGACAAGTTTGGCCTGCGAATTCGCGACGTGCTCTTGGCGGACGAGAAGTCGAACGATTGAGAAACGGAATCCCGCGTTGGCTGGAGACAATCCGGCAGCAAAGGTCCTCGCCGTCGTCATGAGGGATTCGCTCGCCGATATTTCGACCGGCCCTGCGACGGCGTCTACAGCGATCGCAGCACGCTTTTGGCGGCCGCGATGGTTTCATCGATCATCGCATCAGTCATGGATGCGACTGATGAACATCGCTTCAAATTGGCTGCAGGGCAGGTAGATCCCTTCGCCGATCATGCCCCAGAAATATTGGCCGTATCGCTCCCGATCGGAGCGATCGGCATCGGGCCAGTTCCGCACCGGTTGTGGGTTGAAGAACAGGGTCAGCATGCTACCGACGTGCTGAACCTGGTGCTCGATGCCCGCCTCGGAAGCAGCACGAGCGAATCCTTCCGCCAAGCGGTTGCCAGCTGCTTCGAGGAAGTCATAGGGCGGATCGTCCCGGAGCAACCGGAGAGTCGTGCTTCCCGCGGCAACGGCCACCGGGTTCCCGCTGAGGGTGCCTGCCTGAAACACTTTACCGGCTGGCAGGACCTGATCCATGATGTCGGCTCGACCGCCGTAGGCCCCCAGTGGCATGCCCCCACCGACGATCTTACCGAGTGTGGTCATATCGGGCGTGATCCCGAACCGCTCCTGGGCACCTCCCAAAGCCAACCGAAACCCCGTCATCACCTCATCGAAGATCAGGATGGAGCCATCTCGCGAGGTTTCCTCTCGCAGGCAACTCAAGAATTCTTGCGAGTGCAGGAACGCAGCCCCATGTTGCCGACAACCGGCTCCAAGATCACTGCGGCAATCTTGCCAGGATGCTGCGAGAACGCTTGCCGAACGACCTTCGCAATCGTTGTAGGTGAGCACGATCGTGTCCTGTCCCGCCCCTTTGGTGACGCCAGGCGAATCGGGAACGCCCAAGGTCGCGGCGGCACTGCCTGCAGCCACCAGCAAGCTGTCGACATGTCCGTGATAATTCCCTGCAAACTTGATCACTTTGTCACGACCCGTCGCACCGCGGGCGACACGGATCGCGCTCATCGTCGCTTCGGTCCCGCTGCTGACCAGACGAACCTTTTCGATACTGGGAACCGCCGCGATGATCTGTTCAGCCAATTCCGATTCGGCCTCGGTCGGCGCGCCGTAGCTGGTGCCTCGCTGCGCGGCGCGAATGATCGCGTCAATCACTTCTGGGTGGGCATGCCCAAGAATCATCGGTCCCCACGAACCGATGTAGTCGAGCAATCGACGCCCATCGATGTCGTAAAGGTAGGGGCCCTCGGCATGATCGATGAAGAGCGGCGTCCCTCCGACGGCGCCGAATGCGCGAGCCGGACTGTTCACACCTCCCGGCATCAATTGACAGGCACGTTGAAATGCTGCACTGCTCTTGGTTCCGACAGGATGTTCCGATGTGGTTGCCACGATCGCCTCGGTGTTGGCTGGATGGGGGGATGTGTTGGCGATGCCGTCGAAGGGAAAGCGTGCTGTCTGAGCGGAGCATGATCCGACCGCCGACACGTTCGAAGAACCGCTCGCTCCCTTTCGAGAACAACCCGCTTCGCTTCAAAAGGGTGATCCGATTCTGGCACCTGACATCCAAGAAATGAAGAGGGTGGAGCCGGCATCCTTCGTCGTCGCAGCTGGAAAAGGGGTCAGGCACCAATAGCTGCGGAGCGACCCTCCGGGCGCTTGCGGCTATTGGTGCCTGACCCCTTTCCAGCAACGCAGACTGTGCTGAAAAAGACGATTGCAAAGCGATTGAATGACCAACGGCAGAGGCAAAAGCAAAGCCCAAGACGTGTGGTGGCGTCTTGGGCTTCGGTAGGTCTGATTGGTCGCGGACCGGGGCAATCCGACCTCCAATCGTGTCCGACGGGATCAGTCGCCGCAGGGAAAGTCTTAGGCATCCGCCGAATCAAGCGCCTGTTGCAGGGCCGACTTGGGACGAACACCGACGAAGCTCTCCGCAATCTCGCCACCCTTGAAGACAAGCAACGTGGGGATGCTGCTGATGCCGAATCGCTGGGCCACGCCGGGGTTGTCATCGATGTTGACCTTTCCGATCTTGATCGATGGGTTTTCTGTGGCCAATTCATCGATCATGGGCGCGATCTGACGGCAAGGACCGCACCAGGGCGCCCAAAAATCGACAAGTACGGCTCCGCCTGCTTGCAGCACCTCGGTGTCGAAGTTGTCATCATTAAATTCTTTGACGGCGTCAGAAGCCATGATTCATGTTCCTTTGTAATGAAGTGGGTACGCCGAGGGATCGTCTCGAGGCATCCGATAGCGACGGGGCGGCGAAGTGGCCGGCCAGTTTGGCACACCAATGAAGCTTGGCACACCCACAAGCCAGGGGCAGAATTGTAGGAACCTGTCGAGGGCTGTCAATTTGCGGGCTTTCTAGTCAGGTCACGATCGCAATCCATCAGGTTCGCGAAGGCCACCGTGACAGCCACACCATTGGTTTACGACGAGGTTTGCAAGATCTGGGCCAATTGATCCAGAATCAGTGCCGTGGCACCCCAGATTAAATGGCTCCCATGCTCAATCGCGGCGGCGCGAAAGACCAAACGATCGACCTCTTGGCTCTGATTGGTCACGGCCCGTTGCTTGACCAGGCTTGTGCGATGACCGGGATCGAGCAGAACGCGGAGGGGAAGGGGGATCACCTCGTGAACCTCGGATGGGTCGGGCAACCAGGGCTGGCAGGGGGCAGCCATGATGGTCACGACCGGGTGCACCACATTGCCGCTGGCGTAGACGTACTGCGTCGTCAACTCTCCACAGCGGAATTGCACCTGGGGTGCGATCCCCAACTCTTCCTCAAACTCGCGAAGCGCAGCCTGGTAAGCATTTTCGTCGGGCTCGATTTGCCCCCCGGGCAGGCAGACTTGTCCGGCGTGATGTTGTAAGGTGAAGGGGCGCAGCGTCAGAGGCAGCATCCAGCCTTGCAGCGGATCGCGATACAGGGCAACCGCGACCGCAGCCATCCGGGAACCCCCGGGGACCGGACCGCGGTGGCGACCATAGGCCAAATCGGGCGTCATCCGGGATCTTGGCAAAGCAGTCTGATCTCGCAAACGTTCGATCAGAAACTCGGCAAGTTCTTGAGGCGACTTCGAATCCATCGTCGTTGGCTCGATTCGATTCCGAGGCCGCCTCCTTTCAAGAGGCCGCAGCTGTTGTTGAGGCTGCAGTGATTGACTGGCCACGAACCGATCCTACAACAGCGATTCCAGCAGCCGACGAATCTTACGCAACTCGACTCGGTGATCCAGCCCTTCCATCGGCTGCATGTGCACGGTCAAGGCCCGATCGTATTTGTCGCGTTCGAGCTGAGTGACCAACTTGCCGTAGTCGATTTCGCCCTGTCCCACACTGACCTGAAAGGCATCGGGGCGGGAATCTCGCAGGTGGACGTTGCAGACGAACTTGAGGATCTTGTCAAGATTCTTGGACTTGTTGCTGCCGCAAACGTAGACACTCGGGTCGAGCGTGATGCCCAGACCATCAACGTTGTTGCAGAGCACCATGAGGGTATCGGGATCCTCGCTGAGGCAACCCAACTGGCTTCGCACCGAGACTCGAATCCCTTCTGATTCGCCGATTTCGACCAGCTTTTGAAGATGCTCCACCTCCTCGTTGAAGGGCGTGCCCTGTTCACCCGAGGGTACCGTGATGTTGACGACCTTGGTCGCCTTGGCCATCCGGCACATGTCTTTGAAGTCCTCGTAATGCTGATCACCGGTCGAAGGCAATTCGATGTAGTAGCCCGAAATGTCGAGACGATGGGAGTACCGCAGGAACTGAATGGCCCGATCCAGATCTTCCAACACTTCGCTTGGCTTGATCTTGCCGGACTCGTGAATAGCGATCTCCACCGCCGTGAATTCGAGGTCGGACAACAGCTCGATGGACTCCTGAAGTTCCTTATCGGGCCAGCACTCGGTCGACGCTGCAACAAACACGCTTCCGTCCTTCTCCGCTTCAATGGCCCGGTCAACAAGGTTCCGATTGTCGGCAGGCACGTCCGTCTGTTTTTCGACTGATCGTTTCGATCTCTTTGCAGTCGCCAGGACACGGGTCGGCCCCCGGGCTGGCGTGGTGTGACCTCTTGGAATAGCGGTTTCACCTGCCCAGAAAGCTTACCGCGATGTGGTTCCCTCGCAATAGACCGATCTCGCCGCCTGTCGATCAGCCTCGGCGAAGCCGGCTCCGGAGATGTGGGGGACCGGCGAGGGCATTGTCTTCCTGGATCTGGGATCATCCGTAGGCCTGTCTGTCGCCCGGCGAAATTCTAACAGGACGAGTCCCGGCCCAAGATCAACCCGTGGTAGCCTCCTCAGGCCCCTCCCCCCAAAGAGCGAGAATCTGGTCGGTCACCTCTTTCGCGTCCCTTCCCGAAGTCTCGATTCGATGGTCGGCGGCCGCTTCATAGAGGGCGTGGCGTTGTCGCAAAAGCTCGCGAATCTCCGCGAGCTCCCCCAGGTTCGTTAGCGCAGGCCGGCGTTCCCCGGTGGTCGCATCACCCCGCAGTCGCCCCGCGATGGTCTCGGCGTCGGCATCGAGCCAAAAACAGATCCCAGTTGCCCGCAAACGCTCGCGGTTGCAGCCGCTCAGGATCGCGCCCCCGCCGAGCGAGATCACCGAAGCGGGATGCTCCACGACCTCTCGGAGCGATTCCGATTCGAGCTCCCGAAACAGGGGCTCGCCGCCAGATTCAAAAATGCTCCGAATTGATTTCCCTGCTCGTTCCTCGATCACCTGGTCCAAATCGACGACGGGCCGACCCAACGCCAGACCGAGCAGACCCCCGACGGTTGACTTGCCCGTTCCGCGAAAGCCGGTCAAAAAGAGATGTCGCGATGAACTCATGTCCCTATTCTGTGATCTAACACCGACGGGGGCGAGGCCCTTGCGTTGGCATTGTCCAGCGACGGTTCGCATCGGCAACATGCAGTCCTGATGCCGTCGTTGGCCGAGCTTGATCCCGCTTTCATTCATGTTCTGACTCAACACAACCTCGGATGCTTCGTTGCGAAAGCACTCCCCTCCCCAACCGCCCGTGACGCCCCAACCGCCCGTGACGCCCCAACCGCCCGTGACGTCAGAGCGCTCGCGATCCCAGCGGCCCAACCCACGACGGCTTTGGGTCATGCGATTGGCCGCCGTCGCGTTATCGCTTTCACCCCTGTTGATTGCCGAACTGGTGCTTCGCAGCCGCGGTGTCAACGCCGTCGATTCGGTCGATGCGGATCCCCTGGTCGACCTGCACCAATTGCAGCCACTGTTTGTCCTCAACGAGGCGACACAGCGATGGGAGATTCCACCGCAGCGAGAAAACTTCTTTCGCCCCGACTCATTCACCGCCGACAAGCCTGCGGGACTTCGCCGCATCTTTGTGCTGGGGGGCTCGACAGTTCAAGGGCGACCCTTTGCCACCGAAACGGCTTTCTCGACTTGGCTTCGACTCCGGCTGGAGGCAGCCAGCCCCGAGACGCCGCTGGAGGTCATCAACTGCGGTGGCGTCTCCTACGCCAGCTATCGTGTCTCACGAATCCTCGACGAGGTGCTCAAGCACCAACCCGACGCCATCGTGTTGTACACCGGTCACAACGAGTTCTTGGAGGATCGAGAATATGCGGAAGTTCGACAGATGAGCCCGCTTCGCCGCTGGTTTGCCGCCCTGTCGTCCAAGATTCGCATCGTGACCTGGATTCAAAAGAAGCTGACTCCCTCGCAGAAGTCCCGGACCGTGCTCGCCGGCGAAGTCGACGCACGACTGGATCATGCTGGCGGTCTGGACCGTTATCAACGCGATCCCATTTGGAAACGGGGTGTGGAAAATCACTTCGCTGAGACGCTCCGCGAAATGACACAAGCCACCGCAGCGGCAAACGTGCCGCTCATTCTATGCGTGCCCGCTGGCGACCTGGTCAACACGCCACCGTTCAAAGTCACTTCGATCTTCAAGCGGGGAACGCCAGCCGACTTGAACTTCGAGGCCGCATGGAAACAGGCAATCGATTTGAATCAAAGTGCCTCACAGCGACTAATTGCTTGTGAAGCTTGCTTGAGACTGGATCCCCAACACGCCGGCGCGAACTACATCCTGGGGCGACTGAGGTACGAGCGTGGCGAAATCCAATCCGCCAAAACGCACCTGATCGCAGCTCGCGATTTCGATGTCTGCCCTCTTCGAGCGACCAGTCCGATCATTCAATCGGTATTCGAGCTCGCCGATGCCCAAGACCTCCTCTTGGTCGACACCGAAACGTTGCTTGACGAGCGAAATCACGAAGGCCAGCGAATTCCCGACGGCATTGCGGATCCGGAATACTTTGTCGATCACGTGCATCCTTCGGTCACCGGCCATCAGTTGATTGGACGCGAGGTGTTCACCAGGTTGAATTCGCTGGGCTGGTTTGAAGTGCCCAGAGATGCCGAACAGCGCTACGAAGCACTTGCCCAAGATCATCTGAACACGCTGGGGGAAGCCTATTACGCAAGGGGAAGTCAAAGACTCGAAGGTTTGCGTCGCTGGGCGGCGGGCCGCGCCGGACAGGCGATGTCGATGCAAGAGGAATGAGTGCGAGTGCGAGTGGCGAGTGGCGAGTGGCGAGAAGAAACCTCGCATGGGTGTTGCTTCACAGGTTGATAGCGTGATCTTTTCGCAATTCCACTGATAACTGTGAATCAGCGTTTGAACAGGTTACGATTTCACGCGACAATGCGAACTCAGGGGCTCTCGATGGCGGGTGACGTGGTGGGAGCTGTGCACGGTGTCCGGTCAACATGGTGTCCGGTCAACATGGTGTCCGGTCAATTCGACTGGGACTCACGGAGGAGAGGTATCACAGGGGGTTCATTGATGCGGCGCATCGTAGCTTTGTTTCTTTTCGTGATCGTGATCTCACCGCCACGGATCCATTTCGGTGGCAACCTTCCAGAACGAGGGATATCGCCAGAGATCTTGGAACCCCTGGCAGGCGTTTCCGACACCTTTGGCATCCCAAAGCTGAAGAGCGAGCGGGAAGCGGTCGCTGCTTTTCATCCCGTCGCATTTCAGGCACCCGCCACGGACTCCGAAGGATTGCCTGAAGCCCTCCAGAGGCAACTGGAAGGCCCGCTCGATTCGGAGAAAATCTCGTCAGCCAACCACTGGGTATCCTCACTCGGCTTGGCGGAATGGTTGGGTCCGTTGGCACCGGTCGCCCTTTCACCATTCTTCGGCGTGACATGCCTATCGGGTCTTTCGCTGTGGGGACCAGACTGGGTCACCAACAATGCAATGATCGGCACATCGAGTGCTTTGCGCAGCCAGATGCTGTTTTTCATCTTCCTTGTACTGACGCTTCTGACGAGCGCACCGAGGTTCACAAAGGTCAGCAAGCCGCTTGCCCAGGCCGTCGATCGACTGGAGGCCTACTCGGTCATTGTGATTCTGCTGACGGTCAAGATCGCGGCTGCAACCCAGGCGTCGGGCGGCGAGAGCGTGGCCATGGTTCAATTGGGCGTCGTCAGTTTTACGTTCGACACGCTGTTAGCGATCGCCATGATCATCAACGTGCTGGTGATCAACAGCGTTAAATTTTTCTTTGAGTTCATGGTTTGGCTCACCCCGGTCCCGCTGCTCGACGCTGTTTTCGAGGTCTGCAACAAGTCGGTCTGCGCCGCCTTGATCGCGGTGTATGCGTTCAGTCCCACCCTTGCCACGATCATCAACCTCGGCATGCTGTTCATTGCCTTGATTTTGTTCCGCTGGGTCAGTCGGCGAGTTCGGTTCTATCGCACGATGCTGATGGATCCGGTGATTTCTTGGCTTTGGCCCGCATACGGGCGGGCCGAAGTCGCCGAGCTTGTTGTTTTTCCAAAAACGCCCATTGGTCCCTTTCAGGCGAAGAGTCGGCTCAGGCTGTACGGTTGCGAGACGAACGAAGGTGGCTGGATCCTCGAGGAGGCCAGTTGGTGGAGACCCGATCGGAAGATCTCGCTCTCGGGAGATGCTACGGCGGTGGTTCATCTCGGCTGGGTCATGCACCGGATCGACTTCACCGAACCGGGCCAGGAGACCACGCAGGTGAGTTTCAGTCGCCGATATGCTGGGAGCCAGCTGCGCGAGATCGTGGAGGAGCTGAGGATGCAGCTTTCGGCCGAACAGGTCGATGCCAGCGAAGAAGAGCTGCGGTACGAGTTCAATTGAGCGGGCCTGCTTTTCGGCACGCCCCTCACCCATTCGTGATCCATCGGCTACTCTTTGGCAATCGCTTCCCGAAAGCCAAACGGCCATGCAACTGCTCAGCGATCACAAGGTGCCAGTTCACAAGGCGCCAGTTCACAAGGTGCCAGTTCAACAAGGTGCCAGTTCAAAAGGCCCGAGATCGCTGCTTGGCTAGCCAACGCCTGTGTCGGCCCCGCACGAATCCCACCACACGAGACGACTCGTCTCAGCGATACCAAAGCCTGATTACCAGACCTCACGCCGAGGTCCACAAGCCGGTTGAAGATTGAGCGAACCACACGACCTGATTGCCGTTTGCGCGCTAGGACTCGAGACGTTGGTACGTCGCGAACTGGAGGCACTTGGAATCGAGGCATCGGTTGAGGAGCCGGGACGTGTTGGCTTTCGAGGCACGCTCGAAACGATTTGCCTCACGAATCTTTGGCTGCGCACGGCCGATCGAATCTTGATCCGAATCGCATCGTTTGCCGCCAGCGATTTCGAGGCACTTTTTGAGTCGACGCGACAGATTGAGTGGGGAAGATGGATTCCCCAAGAGGGCGAATTCCCGGTGACCGGCCGCTGCATCAGGTCAACGCTATCGAGCGTGCCAGCTTGCCAGAGATCGATCAAACGAGCCGTTGTCGACGCCTTGATGCGCGATCATCAAACCGAGAGCCTCCCCGAGACAGGCCCCTTGTTTCGAGTCGACTTCACGCTCGTCAAGGATCGAGCCACCCTGACCATCGACACCACGGGCCAAGGATTGAATCGACGTGGATACCACCTCGCTGGCTCCCACTCGCAAATCAAGGAGACGCTAGCGGCCGCGATGGTGATGCTCAGCTATTGGAAGGCTGGGCGACCTCTGATCGATCCCTTTTGCAGTGGTGGAACGATTGCAATCGAAGCGGCCAGACTCGGGCGGAACATCGCACCTGGCATCGATCGCGAGTTCGCCTGCGAGCGCTGGTCGGACTTTCCAGAGGGGCTTTGGTCCTCCATCCGACAACAAGCCGACGATGCGGTGGGCGGACCACTCGAAACCAAGATCATCGCCAGCGACCTCGACCCTCGAGCGATCCGCTGGGCTCGTGAAAATGCTGCGCGAGCCAGAGTAGGCGATGACATTCACTTCGAGGTCAAAGCAATGGAGGAAGTCACGAGCCAGCGTCGATTCGGCTGCCTGATCACACGTCCTCCGGATCGAGGTGGTGTGACAGGCGATCGAGAAATCGAGGCGCTCTACCTCTCGCTGCCGGATGTGTTTCGCAAGTTGCCCACGTGGTCCCTCTATATCCTGACCGCATTCCCACGTTTTGAAGTGGTGGTCGGACGCAAAGCCGATCGTCGACGCAAGCTCTACAACGGGCGAGTCGAATCCACTTACTATCAGTTCCGCGGCCCCAAACCGGTTACCAATCGCCCGCTGGAAAGCACCAACTCGGAACCTGGGAATCTCGATCAGGTGTTGCCTGACGACACAACGGTTGCAACCGACCAAACCGTTGCCGATCGCCCCGACATGCGAGGACTCGCACGCCCCAAAGCCAGAGGCCGGCAAGACGACGAAGCCTTACGTCCATGCGGCGGGGCCGGCGGCCTTTGGAGAATTGAATGAGAAGGCTTCCGAACAAGCAGCGCTGTTTGCTGTTCGCCTCAAGAAGCGGGCCAAGCATCTTCGCCGCTGGCCAACAAAGCGCGGCATCACTTGCTTTCGCTTGTACGAACGCGACATCCCCGAGATCCCGCTGGTCGTGGATATCTACGAGGACTCCCTTCACATCACGGAGTTTGAACGGCCACATGAACGCACACCGGCGGAACATGGCAATTGGCTCGATCTGATGGCAGAAACCGCCGGCACGGCTTTGGGCATCCCAAAGGGAAACGTCCATCTCAAGCGTCGCAGCCGACAGCGAGGAAAGACGCAACATACCAAGGTGGCCGAAACCTATCAGCGAAAAGTGGTTCGAGAAGGAGGCCTGAAGTTCCTCGTCAACCTTGCTGATTACGTTGATACGGGACTTTTCCTGGATCACCGCATCACGCGTCAAATGGTTCGCGAAGTCGCCAAGGACAAAGTCTTTTTGAATCTATTTGCCTACACGGGATCCTTCACCGTCTATGCAGCGGCCGGCGGCGCGAAACGATCCGTCAGTGTTGACTTGTCTCGCACCTATCTTGATTGGGCCCAAGCCAACATGTCACTCAACGGGTTTACCGGAAGCGAGCACCAGTTCATCGCCAGCGATGTCGGACAATTCATCGATCGACATCCGCCTGGAGAGGTCTACGATCTTGTCGTGCTGGATCCCCCCACCTTTTCGAACAGCAAGCGAACCAACGAAGACTGGGCGGTGCAGGACGATGCCGGCGAACTGCTCAAACGACTGATGGGTCTGGTGCGAAAAGGAGGACTCGTTTTCTTCTCCACGAATTTCCGTCGCTTCAAGTTTGATCCGGCTTCCATTCCAGCAACAGAGATTCATGAAATCTCGAATCAAACCGTGCCGGAAGACTTTCGTAACCGACGGATCCACCGTTGTTGGCGGATTGTCCGC
Source organism: Pirellulaceae bacterium (assembly GCA_963767665.1). GTDB lineage: Bacteria > Planctomycetota > Planctomycetia > Pirellulales > Pirellulaceae > Rubripirellula. Next base: position 1,294,480 of record CAVYFC010000016.1, on the reverse strand, counting down.
TAGGGCTTGTCAGTCATTGACGATGGGCGAATGGAGAAACGCGTAGAGTCCAACGAGGGTCTTTGCGTCACGAATTTTGCCTTCGGCCATCCACTCAGTGACTTCCTGGCGAGTGGCAACCCGGTTCTCGATTTCCTCGGTGGCTTCGCGGTGATGCTCCCCCTTGGTCAAGTCACGCGCCACATAGAGATGCATCAGTTCGTCACAGATCCCAGGCGCCGAATAGAACTCATGTATCAATTCCAGAGTGCTGGCCTGATACCCCGTCTCCTCCATCAACTCTCGAGCAGCGGTCGTTTCCGGGGTTTCGTTTTCTTCTCGGGTCCCCGCCGGAAGCTCCAGGAGCGTCTGATTCACCGTCGGCCTTCGGTTCTCGATCAGCACCACCGTATCACGATCAATCAAGGGAAGTAGAACCACCGCGCCTGGATGCCGGATGACCTCACGATGGTACGTTTTGCCATCACTGCCGATGAGCTCCATTTGATGAACGTTGAAACGCGTGCCGTGCAGAAGAATCGGCTCGTCGCCGGTTTGTTTCATCGAAGGGTACCTGAGCTTGATGGAAGACTCGCGAGCGGGAAAAGGGGCCCGGTAACTGAACCCGCCAGCGGTTCGAAGGGCGTTTCGCCCGATTGCTAGCGGGCCCCATTTCCCGTAACCATGTCATTGATGGAAATGCACGTAACAAGTAAAGCTATCGGCCAGCGGCGTCCCGCGACACCCGCCTCTAATTCGGTGGAAACCATTTCAAGCCTTTACGTTTCAGCAGCATGTCTCTCTTTGGATTCTTGAACTGCGCGAAGCCCGCCGGTATGACGTCGCGCGACGTCGTCAACGTGGTACAGCGACGACTGCGCAAGATCAAGGTTGGCCACGCTGGCACCTTGGATCCGATCGCCGAAGGGGTTCTGGTGCTTGGTGTTGGTCCGGCCGCCCGACTCGTTCCCTATGTGCAGCGCTACCCCAAGCATTACCGGGGCACTTTTCAGTTAGGTGTTTGCAGTGAATCTGGAGACACCGAGAGTGAGCTCTCAACGCCCGCCGGGTTGCACCAGCCGAGCATGGCGGAACTGCAGGCGGCCGCCCCACAATTCGTCGGCTGCATTGAGCAAACGCCGCCCACCTATTCCGCGATTCATATCGACGGCAAGCGAGCGTATGAGCGGATTCGGGCAGGAGAGGTGTTTGAGATGCCTACACGCCAGGTTGAAGTTCACTCCTTGGAAGTGCTTCGATACGAATACCCAGAGATGGAACTCGATATCGTCTGTGGATCTGGCACTTACATTCGCACCATCGGATTCGATCTCGCGAGGGCGGTCGGAAGCGTCGCCGTGATGACGGGCTTGCATCGCCGCGCGATCGGTCCTTTTCATTCGGAGTCCGCGATCTCGGTCGAACAACTTCGTGAGGACGATCTGCCTTCACGGTTGTTGCCGCCTGAGTTGGCGATTCAAGACCTGCCTCGCCTCATCGTCGACACCGAGGCCAGTCGACGATTGGGGCATGGGCTCGAGATCGACGGGCAAGTTATCGACGCCCAGGGAGTCGCGGTCCTCGACGAATGGGAAGATGGAGCGGAGGCCGCAGCGCTCAGCGAGCAGCAACACCTGCGCGCGATCGTTCGACGGAAGCGATCCGCATGGTATCCCTATCGCGTCTTCCCCTCGCCTGAAGCTGGACTCGGATAGTTTGAAACGAGATTGGCGCCGTAACTCGTCTCAGTACCTCGCCGCAGTACCTTGTCTCACGGAAGACGGGTCCACTGCCACCGCGATTGGATCAAGCATCGCCAAGCCCATTTCAGCGATGGGCCCGAATTGCCCGACTAAGTTCACCAGGCCGGTTGGTTGTGATCCCCACCGCCCCCAACGACTGGAAATAGAGGGCATCCTCGATCGAATCGACCGTCCACACATGAAACTCGCCGCAGTCCAGTCGCTTCAGTTCCGTTGTGAACGAGGCGTCGATCACTTCCCGCTGAGCCTTCATGCCGACACCCTCGGCTCCAAGCCGCTTGACCGTTTGAGCCACGACCGAGGCAGTGGGATGAAAGGTGGCATCCTTGGTATCGGGTTCGAACCTGGTGAGCCAATGAATTCGCCTTGAGGGCATGAGTTTCCGGCATGCTGCGACCGTCGCCTGGTCGAACGCGATGAGCAACACGTTGATGCGACCGTTGTCCAGTCTTTTCAATTCGGCTGCCAAGACCGGAGCGATCGCTTGCTTCGACTTGAGCTCAATCACAAATAGTTTTCCGTCGGGAACCGTCTCCCAAACTTGCCCGAGCGTGGGAATCAATTCCCCTCGCCACTTCGGATCTTTCCAGGCACCATACTCGAGCTCTCGCAACTGGCTGAGTGTTGACTGTTCTACCATCCGCTTGGTGCCGGCCGTGCGCTCCGTATCGGGATCGTGAATGCAGACAATCTGCTGGTCCGACGTCAGGTAGAAATCGCCTTCGATGCCATCGCTTTGCTGCTGCCATGCAAGGTTGAATGCAGCCAGAGTATTTTCCGGGGCATCATGGGATGCGCCGCGATGCGCCACGATCATTTGGCTCCAGCATGGGCTGAGGTGGATGGTGAACAGCGACAAGGTCGCGAAAACGATAGGGAAACGACGCATGACAATCAATTACCAACAAGCCTGGAGACGGACAACTGCACGATCGAGATGCACCGTGAAGACGGAAGCATCTAGAGGACATTGTAACTGCCTTCCTCGCGATCGGCATGGCAGTCAAGCCAACTAGAAAAAGATGAAGGCGATTGCAAGCGTGACTCCTAGCAGGCTGAAATAGACGATCGGAAAGATCCAGCGGCATCGCTGGTCAACCAGGTCACCGCGAGCCGTGTTGCCATGCTTGTCCGCATCGCCAACGATCAGGTTAACGACCACGGTGCAGCACATCACCCAAAAACTAATGTTCAGGAATGCATCGATCCAAGTTATGTAGGAGATCTGGGGCATGATATCGCCAACGACGATCTGGTAGGCGACCGCCGTGAGTATTCCCACGAAGGAAACGCCGATGCGATCTCCCAAAGACGACCGGTCCATCCAGAAGACGGACCACGACATGATCACAATCAAGACCAACGGAATGATGACCAATCGCATCATGAATTGTGAATCCCGTTTCACGTCCAGGACTAACGCGTAGACCGAAGCGGTAGCGAGCCCTTCCGAATAAGGCGCTATTCGATCGCGAACCAAAGCTTCCACCCCTTTCAAAGTCCACTCAGGTATCCGAATGGGCGTACCGTCACGAGCAATCGAAACCGGCAGCGATTCCAGAATGACTTCCCGCTTGTCGAATCCAAGCACCTCGAACCGCGCCTCGAGCGTTTGCCGATCAAACGGATAACGTCTCAGGTTGAGAGAGGCTTCGGCTACGGCGTTGACTTTGAACGACATCCTGTGATTGAAAGGACACCTTCACAACCACTGGCCCGTCGCTTGGTGGCGGACCATACGATGTGGCCTGGCCACTTCCAGCGGTCGGCGCGCCCGTCGCATCACTGTTTTGCGCGATCAAACGGCCGCCCTGATCGCTGCCGCACAGGACCCCCAACACGAATGTCGCGATCCAGACCCCTGTCAAACGCCTCTTCGCCGCATATCGTCGCGGTCGAGTAACAACGGAACGTAAGGACACATGATTACTCGCCACGACTTGTAGCATCCCACTCTCAAGTCTCAACGGTGGTCTCATCCTTCTTCATGACAATGCATTGCTGACGACGGATCGAACCGCCTCGGTGGCGGCAGCACTCGATGAGGGTAGGGACCCTCACACTCGCGACAACTCAATAGGAACTCAGGTCGCGAATGCGATTCGAACGGTCTCGGATCCCAGGATCAGCGACCTTCGTTTGCACGTCTCCGACCCTCGCGAAGGAGCGACAGTCTATTCCGCGCTCGAAGCAAGGGGAACGGGAGTTGGCCACGACCCCCGTTGCAGACTTCGAACCTGATACGATTGTCAGATCTTTCGGCGCCAACTCAGGGCATGGCGATTGATTAGGATTTGTAGGCAGGGGGCCTCGCGAAAGGGGCCTCGCGAAAGGGGCCTCGCGAAAGGGGCCTGGGAGAGTGAAACTCGATAATGAGGGGATAGCATCCTTGATGGTCTCATGGTTCCAATTCAAGATTTCAAGAACAAGAAGCAGTGACTTGGTTCAACATTCAGGTTCATCGATGAAAGAAACAGTTTCTGCTGTCGCGTTCGTCCTGTTGACGTTCGGTCAGGTCTTCGCGGCGGACCCAACTCGCCCCAACATCGTCTGGATTTCGTGTGAAGACATCAGCCCACATCTGGGCTGCTATGGCGATCCACATGCGATCACACCAAATTTGGACGCGTTAGCTGAGCAGGGCGTGCGTTTTTCCCATGCCTACACGACCGCCGGCGTCTGTGCGCCGTGCCGGTCGGGCATCATCACGGGGATGTACCAAAACAGCATTGGAACACACCACATGCGGTCTGACGCCAGGCTGCCAGTCTGGTTGCGCCCCTTCCCAATGGATTTGCGTCAAGCTGGCTACTACTGCACCAACAATAGTAAAACCGATTACCAATTCAGTCGCCCCAATAAGCAACAGATCTGGAACGATTCCAGCGGAAGCGCCCACTGGAAGAACCGTCCCAGCGACTCCACCCCATTCTTCGCTGTCTTCAACTTCACTGGCTGTCATGAGAGTGGCATCGCTGGCGAGAGCAAGTACCGCGAGGTCACTCGAGACCTGACTCCGGCACAGCGCCAAGATCCAGCCAAGCTGACCACATTACCACCCTATTACCCCGACACACCGGTGGTGCGAGAGGACTGGAAACGAAATTACGAATTGATCACAGCCATGGATGCCTGGGCGGGCGAGCTGATCGATGAATTGAAGCAAGCAGAACTGTACGACGACACCATCGTTTTTTTCTGGTCCGATCACGGCGTCGGCTTACCAAGAGCGAAACGCTGGCTTTACGAATCGGGCACTCACATTCCATTGATCGTTCGCACTCCCGAACGGTTCCGAGCAGAAGGCCAAGGCATCCCTGCTAGCGTCGACGGCCAACTGGTCAGTTCCGTCGATTTCGGGCCGACAGTCTTGAATCTTGCGGGGGTGAAGATTCCAGATTACCTCCAGGGCCGCGCGTTCCTGGGAAGCAACCTCACCATGCCGCGTTCCTACGTCTATGGCGCCCGAGATCGCATGGACGAACGCTATGACATCATTCGCGCCGTGCGTGACGCCCGCTTTCGCTACATCCGAAACTTTGAACCGCTCAAGCCTTACTACCAATACATGAACACCCCGGAGCAGGGGGCAACCATGCGCGAAATACGCAAGGGCGAACGTGACAATACCTTAACGTCAATCGCGAAGATCTTCTCCGCAGACCGCAAACCGGTGGAAGAACTCTATGATGTGGAAAGCGATCCGCACGAACTGCATAACCTGGCGGAAGATCCAGCGTTCGCCGCCAAACTGCAGGAACTGAAGATCGCCTTGGCAGATTGGCAAAACCAAGTGGGAGACATCGGCTTGATTCCAGAAGCCGAAATCGAAATCCTCGAGGAAAGCGCCGGATCACGCTACCAGATCCTGCATTCCGGCCCAAACGCATCGGAGACGCTTGGTCGATTGGTTGAGATGGCAACCAAGGCATCCATGGGATCCGGCGAACTGGAGACGCTTGTCGGTGGACTCGAATCCCCCAATGCGGCGATCCGATACTGGAGCGCCACGGGAATTGGGAACATCGGCCAAGACGCAATCTCAGCGCGGGCTGCCATCGATCAGGCCATGCAGGATCCATCTCCAAACGTGCGAATCGCGGCTGCTCGAGCTGCTGCCAGAATGGGAGACGTCGAGGAGGCACTGCGAGTGTTGGTACAAGAATTGAACACTCAACACCAATGGGGAAGGCTGGCTGCAGCGATTGCCCTGGACGAAATGGATCAACAGGCCATGCCAGCCATTGACGCACTGAAGGGCGCCTTGACCAATCAGCCGAATAAGTACATTGTCCGGGTCGCTAATCGGGCCGTCAACGAGCTGCTCGGAACGAACCACTCGGTGCCATGATCCGTAGCGGTGGAAACACTCGAAATTTTTAACGGGATCGATATGACTCAGGTTCGAGCTGGAAGATGGACATGCATGGCACTGGCGGCGCTGGTATTGGTGACGGTCTGTTCCTGCGGGGCCCGACGTAGTGGCCCCAGCGTCGTGGACCCCGATGCGCCGACAGAGTTTTCATCGACAGAGTCTGGACTGAAGTATCGAATCCTTCGCAAGAGCAGCGGTCGCAAACCCTTGCCGACGGATCAAGTCAATGTCGACTATTCCGGATGGCTGGAAGACGGAACGATCTTCGACACATCCTACGATCGACAAGAGCCGGCAACGCTAAACCTGGCCTCGTTGATTCCAGGCTGGACCGAGGGCCTTCAATTGGTAGGTGAAGGGGGGATGATCGAGTTGGAGATCCCAGCCGACCTTGGCTACGGCGTGCGGGGCCAACCGCCTCGGATTCCGCCCAACTCAACGCTCCATTTCAAGGTCGAACTACACAACATCAAGTGACTTCACCTTCACCAGTGTTCCTGAGCTGACCGTACCGAGCTGACCGTACCGAGCTGACCGTACCGAGCTGACCGTACCGAGCTGACCGTACCGAGCTGACCGTACCGAGCTGACCGTACCGAGCTGTCTGCCTCCCATGAACACTGGCCGAAGCATACAACTTGCCGCTCGCTCCCCAATCAATTGTCGAGAGAGAATCGAAAGGGTTCCCCGCCAAGGACCTGATCACTGGTGATCGTGGGACATACGTACCTTTCGATGTGCGCAATGATCAGCGCCGTGCCCTGTTCATGGCTGACATGGGGCCACGACTTCGGGTTGTACATTGAATCGGTCAGGTCTCTCATCAAGACGACGTGAACTCCATTTTTTGACAACTGACGCAATCCAAATGGGCGACCGAGTACACACATATTGACGTGTACGCCAACCAGGATCACGTTCTCGATTCCCCGCTCCCGCAAGATCGTCCAAACTTCGTCACCTCGATCGCTGATGTAGTCCTCTTGTTCATCGATCGTCAAGCCAGGATGTTGACGTTTCCACGGTGCCTTGGGGTCAAGGCCCTTGGCAACGAGCTTTGATACCCATTCTCGATGTTCCTCGGGAGTATCGTCTTCGCCACCATCGGACTGGTCAATCGGGTACTCAGCCGCCTCTTCAGCTGGAATGGAGTAGCACCAGCTATTGATTCCTTCCGGTGCCTCAACCGGCGTCATCGCCAAGACTCTCCGCCGCGCCGGATGATCCGCATAAGCATCCACACAGCTGCTTGGGGCATGGATGATCGTAGCTCCGCGATGACGCAGTTCTTGGAGCAGCGATTCCATCCTGGGAACCATCTGGTTTTCTCTGAGCACAGCACGGTAGCAGTGGTGAGAGTCCCACATATCGCAAACGATGACTGCTGTCTTCTTCGGATTCCAGTGCTCATCTCTGGTCACGGTCCGGTATTCATTGCCCGGATCTTGCTTGACTTGCTCCTGGCTCTGCAGTCGCAGCGAGAGCGGTTCATCCGCGGCCGGGCAGACCGAATGAAGTAGCAAAATCGCCGCAGACGTAACTGCGGCGTAGCATGGGAAGCGGTTCATGGGCATCGTCCTCAATCAGTTGACAGTCAGGCCTAGTGGAGACTGACACTGATTATACAGGACCGCGTGCCGACTACTGCAGCATGTTGCGGTACATGGTGATGGCCGCGGGCCCGACGAGCACCACAAAAATTCCGGGGAAGATGAAAAGCACGAGAGGGAAAATCATCTTGACGGCAGTCTTCGCAGCCTTTTCTTCAGCGATTTGCCTCCGCTTGCATCGCATCGCATCGCTCTGAACACGAAGGGCGGTCGCGACGCTCGATCCAAACTTGTCTGCTTGAATTAGAATCGAAGCCAATTGCTTCAGGTCATCCACGCCGCTGCGGAATCCCAGGGCTTGCAATACTTCGCTTCGCGAACGACCGAACTGCAACTGCTGGTTAGCGATGCTGAACTCTTCCCCGATCTCTTTGTGGCTCTTGAGCATCTCCTCAGCGACCTTGCGGAGTGCCTGGTCCATCCCCAAACCGGCCTCGACGCAGACGACCATCAAGTCCAAGGCATCGGGCAAACCTGAGGAAAACTTTCTGCTTCCGAAGCTTGGCAAAATGGTCGAGCAAGAGGCTGGGGAGCATGAAGCCGATCACGATCCCGCCAGCAGCCTTCATAATCAGGCCCTGACTCAAACCGTCCGAGAGCATTCCGAAAACGCCACCGATGGACAGTCCGATTGCGGCAAGGATCAATTGTATACCCTTGAAGACGACCGGAGTTGACTCACGTCGAAAGCCCGCGTTGACCAACTTCTCACGAAGCCGGCTCATTTCCTTTTCACTACCACGAACGGTATCGGCGAGGGGTGACGTTGCTTTCTCTAACGCGGCATTGAGTGCCTCGTTCTTCTTCTGCGCCTTGTCATTTTCTTCGCCCTCCATGGGGCTTTGCCGCCGCTTCTTGAGCATGTCCAGCCTAGCCTCGGCACGAGGCTGGTCCTCGCCGCTGACTCGTCCGATCACGACCCAGGCAACGGCTGTCACAGCAATGAAGATCGCCACGGAAACAAGTGTAATGGGGCTTATCATGGCGAGAATTGTCATCGTACTCATGGTCAAAAATTCCTGGTCGACCCATCGCTTGACAGTGCGGTGCTCAAGCGAGTGGGCATCTGTTGTTCGTGGGAGAGGAGGCTGTGAGGAATCGTGTTAGCAGAAGAGAGTCATTAGACCTTGATGGTGATGATCTTTTTGATCACCAACGCACCAATGACCTGTGTAACCAGTCCGGCGCAGAGCATGTACCGACCGATCTGGTCGGTAAAGAGCATCATGACGTATTCGAAGTTCAATTTGAGCATGACCAGGAACAGGACTGGCGGTAACGCCAAGAGCACGGCACCGCTCATTCGGCCCTCACCTGTCAACGCCTGGATCTGCCCAAGAATCTGCAGTCGCTCACGGATCAGGCGACCAATCTTGTCGAGAATTTCTGCCAGGTCACCGCCCGTTTGCCGTTGCAAGACGACCGCCGTGGCAAAGAACCGTAAATCCATGTTTGGAATTCGTGAGGCCATGTCCTCGATCGCTTCATCGAGCGGAATCCCGAAGTTCTGTTCTTCAAACGCACGCCCGAACTCCGTTGCCAATGGCGGTTCCGTCTCGGTCGCGACCAGTCCGAAGCCAGCATTGAGCGAATGACCAGCTCGGAGTGATCGACTGAGCAGTTCAAGAGCCTCTGGCAATTGCTTTGCCAAACTTCGCGAGTCGACGCTTTCTCTTGAGCATCAGCCATCCGATGGGAAGCCCGGCAAGCAAGCTACCCACGATGGGTGCCAACAAGATCGGTACTGGCGAAACGAGGCAGGCCCCAGCCACCGGCTGAGAAACAAGCAATGCAAATGAACGCGAACTTGGCAGGCTGCATCTGAACGTCAGCCTGTTCCAGATAATCGCTCAGGGCTGGCAAGACGCTGAGGATCCTGGCCATCGCACCGGTCGGATCGTCCAGGCCGCCCGCGAGGAGCAAGGAACCAGATTCTGGCTCGTCAGGGCTACCGCGATGATTGCGGCGGCGTGAGGCCATCGCGGCCAACCGGTCTTCGGTATTGGTATTGTCACTACCGGGTACCATCACATTGATGGCGAAAGCGACAAGTGACGCGACGAAAACGCCGACTGCGATGACGAGGACGATTCCGCTCATGGCATTACTGAAATGATTGTTGGACTGAGATCAATTCGAAATTCTTGTGTACGAGCGGCCGTGCCGACTCCCGGCACTGATCTCAGCGGTTGCTGGGTCAGCCGAAACTGAGTCCGCGGAGCATGCCGAATACCACGTCTCCGGCTGGAGACGCGGCGGGCTAGGCCGGCATCATCACTCGCTCGCGGAACGCGCTGGCTGGAAGCCGCACGCCAGCCGATTCCAACTTCTCCATGAAACTTGGGCGAACGCCGGTGCAGATGAACTGGCCGAACGCCTTTCCCTGCTCGTTGACGCCCTGTTGGACGAACTTGTAAATGTCTTGCATCACGATCGTGTCTTGTTCCATCCCGACCACTTCCGTGATGGCTGTGATTCGTCGAGGTCCGCCCTGCAAGCGGTTGGCCTGGATCAAGACGTCGACTGCCCCGGCGACTTGCTGACGAATGGCTTTGACGGGCAATTCGAACCCGGACATCATCACCAAGGTTTCCAGACGAGCGATCGCGTCACGTGGCGTATTGGCGTGGATCGTGGTCATCGAACCGTCGTGACCGGTATTCATCGCCTGCAGCATGTCGAGCGTTTCACCACCACGACATTCACCGATGATGATCCGTTCGGGACGCATACGCAGTGCGTTCTTGACCAAGTCGGTCGCCGTCACTGCCCCGTTGCCCTCGATGTTGGGCGGACGAGTTTCCAGACGCACCACGTGATCTTGCTGCAGCTGCAATTCCGCAGCATCCTCGATCGTCACGATACGGTCTTCGTGACCGATGAAACGATGAGAGTGTATTGAGCAGCGTCGTTTTACCGGAGCCGGTACCGCCGGCAATGATGATGTTGAGCCGAGCCTTGATGCATCCCTCCAAGCAGCATCACCATCTCCGGCGTGAATGCCTTGTAGTTCAGCAAGTCTTCCAGCTTCAGCGGGTTGCTACCGAAACGTCGGATACTGACCGCAGCGCCGTCCAGAGCCAGCGGTGGAATGATGGCGTTGACACGAGAGCCATCTTCCAAGCGGGCGTCGACCATCGGTGAGGTTTCGTCGACGCGGCGACCCACTTTGCTGACGATTCGGTCGATGATCTGCAGGAGGTGTTTGTTGTCGCGGAACTCGACGGTCGACTTCTCCATGCGACCCCCTTTTTCCACATAGATGTTCTTGGGGCCGTTGATCAGAATGTCGCTGACGACCGCATCCTTGAGGATCAATTCCAGCGGGCCGAGTCCCAGCACCTCGTCGATCACCTCGTCGACGATTCGCTCACGTTCCTGGCGATTGAGCAGTGTTTCCTCTGCATCGCAGAGATGCTCGACCACCATCCGGATTTCGCGTCTGAGCACATCTCCCTTCAGGTCACCAACGCGGGACAGGTCGAGCTTGTCGACCAACTTGCTGTGGATGCGACGCTTGACTTCCTCAAACTGGGTCTGGCGGTTGCGGCGTCAGGTCGTGAGATTTGGTTGGCCGTTCTCATCAGTGATGATTTTCCTTCGTCAATGATTCCGATCAGTTCCCCGTGCTTCCCTCGGAATGATGCCACCCTCTGCCGGTCACGATCGGACCTGGAACAGACTACGCGGCACCGACATCTCTGCTTCGCCGCATACGCCAGGCAATCTCGCGCAGGGCTCGGTTGGGAAAACACTTCTTGTAGGGATCGTGCCGATTTTGCGGTTGCATCCACCACGACGCGACTGCCCCTTCGACTGATTTGGGGACGGTGTCCCATGCAAACATAGAACGCAAAACGATGCGCAGACGGTTTGACTGTCCGACTTTCCCTACGACAAACAGAAGGCACAGCAAGAACCAAGCCCCCCAAACCGGATGACACACGCATCACTGCAAAGACGCGATCGATGCACGAAAAAAGCCGCTTGGTCCCACGGGAAACCAAACGGCTTTTCGTTGCACTTGCGATCGGGGACGCCTCTGCAGCGTCGCACCGGTCGATGGATCGTTACCAAGGCCCACGTACGTAGTAGACGCCAAACTGATCGGTGTGGCTGGGCCACTGGGGCGTCCCATAGAAGCTTCCTGGAGCCGCGGCCCCGGGCGAATTCGCACTCCGCCCGATATTGGTGATAGAGCGGATACATCAGGTTCTGGCTGACACCCCAAGAAAACGTCTGTCGCATGCTGGCCGTTGGCGGCACCACCAGAGCCAGCGGTTGGCCATACATCTGGTGGTAGTAATGGCCGTGCCAGGGGCGATTCATCGAGAAGTTGTACGCCTGGACCTGCGCCTTCCGAGTGGATCGCTGGCCGAGGCTTGGCTGCCGGCCACGGTGAGCAGCGCGGCGAAAACGCTGGTGGCGAGAATGATTCGACGGATCATGGTTTTCTTCTCAGCGGGTTAGATGAAGATCTGTTCGAATTGCGATGGCGACCTGACGTCGACATCGTTTCGATGCGTTTAACGGGGAAGGCGAAGGTAAGTTCCAGTAGAAGTTCTTAGCCTTCGCGTGCGCCGAAGTCCAATAGGATGCGCTCGGTGCGGTTCATCCCGCGACCGCTATCGTAGTACCGATGGTACTTGTCGACGTGGGGATACATGCATGTGATGCGGGTAGAACGGCTGATAGGTGTAGAACGTGTGGCCGACATTTGGCGGAACCGGGACTGGGCGCCAAATACATTTGGGCATTGGCCCGGTTGGCGAAGCCCTGGGTGTAGTAGTTGTAGAACAGGTCGGGCCGTCCGTAGCCGCGTTCGTGAATCTGCCTGTCCACTTCGCCGATTTCGGCCACGCCCGAACAGGCCGCCGTTCCAAACAGCCGCCGCGTAGACCGCCCCGCCGGCCCCGTGAGACACCGCCCTGGCCCTCCAGCGCTGCCGCCGCAGTTGGGGCATTGTCCCCGTAGCAGTCCGCCGTCTTCCGAAACCGTGCTACCGCAGCTGCTGCAGGACATATCCCCGACGAACCCGCTGCCCTCGATCGGCATGGATTCCATGTGTTGGACCTCTTGGCTGCAGCCGAGTGAGCGGCCAACGCCACCAGCGGCGGCGACCATGCAGGGGGCAAGGTGATTGAGTGATTGCATTTTCATTGGATCGGTTCCTCCGTGAACCGTGCCCGAGCGTAGCGACTGTCCAGGTATTCGGCCGGCATTAATGGGATTCCCGCCACCTCAGTTTACGAGCGTCAGATCGTTCTCGAGCACACCGAGCTTTCGCTGCCTCGATCCGATGACGGGGAATATTCGCTCGTGTTCTCCGTCAGTTTCGGAAGGAACTCGCCTCGGGTTGATCTTTGCAGCTCGGCGTGTTGCGTTCGCTGCCACCAGTGGTTTCGCTTCCATGGCTTCGATCGCTATAACCCGCGGTAATACCCGAGTCCGCGCAGTCCCCCAAAACCAACTCGGCTGGCGTCATCGGCACAAACTGCCTAATTTCTCTCGTACAACCGCAGCAGCCAGCCAAGCTCGTCGGCCGTCGACTAACTCTGCACCCCCACTTCACAACACAGGAATCCTCTGGCGTGGCAAAACGTCGATCACGTACGCAATTCTCGGCGACGCAGCGGCAACTCGGCTGCTAGCAAATCCGCGCTCCTCGCGCAACGGCATCGGCCTCGCAACGGCAGCTCCGGGTCGCTCTTTGATGGCGGCGACTCCTCGTTTTCCGGGATGCCGCTCCGTCAGGCCGCCCAGGAAAGGTACCTCAATTACTCCCTTTCGGTGATCACCAGTCGCGCGTTGCCCGATGTTCGCGATGGGCTCAAGCCGGTGCAGCGTCGCATCCTCTACACGATGAGCCAGCAGGGGCTGACGGCGACCACCAAGCATGTCAAGTGTGCCAAGGTCGTGGGCGACGTCATGGGGCGGTACCACCCCCACGGCGACAGCTCGATCTACGACGCCCTGGTGCGGATGGCTCAGCCATTTTCGCTGCGGATGCCGCTGGTCGACGGCAGCGGCAACTTCGGCAGCGTCGACGGCGACAATGCGGCTGCGATGCGTTACACCGAGTGCCGGATGACGGCGATCGCGGGCGAGATGCTGACCGATCTCTCGACGCGCACGGTTGCCTTCAAGCCCAGCTACGACGGAAGCCGCGAGGAACCGGTCGTTCTGCCGAGCCGCGTGCCCAACTTGTTGGTCAACGGGGCCACCGGCATCGCGGTCGGGATGGCGACCAATGTTCCGCCGCACAACCTCAAAGAAGTCTGCAGCGCGCTGCTCAAACTGCTGCGCGATCCCGAGATCAAGGATTATCAGCTCGTCGCCAACGATGCGGTCCAGGGCCCCGATTTTCCCACCGGCGGACAGATCACCAACAGCAAGGAAGAGCTTCGCGAAATCTACGCCACCGGCCAAGGCACCATCAAGCTGCGCGGCACGACCAAGATGGTGACGCTAGGCAGGATCGAAGGTTCTGCAGATCGTGTCGATCCCCTTCGGTGTCAACAAGGCGGCGATGGTCGAGCGCATCGGCGAGATCATCTTCAGCGGCAAGCTGCCGCTGGTGACGGAGGTGCGCGACCTTTCAACCGATGAGATCCGCGTCGATTTGGTCTTGAAGAAGAGGCGCCGACGAAAACAAGGTACTTGCGTACCTCTACAAGCACACGCAACTGCAAAACAACTTCAATGTCAATCTGACCTGCCTGGTCCCCACCGAGAACCCGGAAGTTGGGGCGCCGAATCGCTTGAGTCTGAAGGAGATGCTCTGGCATTTCCTTCACTTTCGGCTTGCGGTGGTCACCGAGCGGTTGACCAACGAATTGAAGTCGCTGGAGCGTCGCATTCATATCCTTGATGGATTTGCGTTGATCTTCGACGCCTTGGATGAGATCATTCGCATCATTCGCACGCAGTGACGGCAAGGCGGATGCGGCCCAGAAGATCATGAAACGGTTTCCGGCCGATGGCGAAGGGCGGCGGATTGGATGAAGAGCAAACCGATGCCATTCTCGAATTGAAGCTCTATCGTCTGGCGCGACTGGAGATCAACCTGATCCTGGATGAGCTAAAGGAAAAACGAAAGCGGGCGAGGGAGATCAAGCGGCTGTTGGCCGAAGACACCAAAGACACCAATGCCTCGGGACGATGGAAGATCGTTCGCAACGAAATCGAGTCGTTGGTCGGACCAGTACGCCAAAGGCAATCAAGGGCGCCGGTTGACGATCGATCAGTCACCGTCGAGGAGGAACCCGAGTACACCGCGGAAGACTTCATCGTGGCCGAAGATTGCCACATCCTGATCACGCGCGACGGGTGGGTGAAACGGCAAAAGCAAATCGCCGATCCGAGCAAGAGCCGGCTGCGACAGGGCGACGAAGTGCTCGCTTGCGTTGCCGGCAGCACGCGCGAAACGATCGGACTGTTTTCCTCGCTCGGTGTCTGTTACACCGCGCGAATGATCGATATCCCCGCATCGACGGGATTTGGCGAGCCGATGCAGAAGCTGTTCAAGATGAAGGATGGCGAACGGATCGTCGCGGCAATCTCCTTTGATCCGCGAGTGATCGGCGATATCAAAGAGGACCCCAAGCATCCGGACTACTGTCCCGAGACGCACGCGATCGCCGCCACCTCCAACGGTTTCGCCTTGCGATTTGGTTTGGAGCCCTTCGTCGAACCGTCGACACGCAGTGGCCGAAGATTTGCCCGGGTCGCCGGCGGTGCGGCGGTGGTCGACGTTGCCGCGATTCATGGCAGCGAGATCTTGCTTGCCGTCTCCCGCGCCTGTCGTGCCATGGTCTGCCCAGCCGAGGAAATCAACTACCTGTCAGGTCCCGGGAAAGGGAGTCACGCTGATCCGCCTCGCCTCCGGCGACGAGTTGCTTGGTTTCAAAGCATCCACCGGGGACCGCGATCTGTTGACCGTCGAGACCAACCGTGGCGCCAAGAAAACGATCTCGACCGCCAAGTATCGAATCACCTCGCGCGGTGGACGCGGCAACGAGATTCAAAAGAATGGCAAGATCGAGGCGATCATCGTTCCGCCTCCTGAATCGCCGCAAACCTTTGAGGAATCGAGTTGATCATCCCGGCCGCTGCCGCGATGATCGGGGCTCGAGTTGCCGCTTCGATTCGTCTCACCGGCTCGGACGCCGTTCGCCTTTTCTTCGCACTGAATCCATCCCTTCTCGCTTCGCACCCAACCAACCGGCACGCACATGGCCACAGTCGACCAACAAGTTATCAGGGCGAAGACATTGTCGTCTTGGAAGGACTCGAGCCCGTTCGCAAACGTCCCGGTATGTACATCGGCGGCGTGGCGATGGCGGGGCTGCACCACTTGATCTGGGAGATTGTCGACAACTCGGTTGACGAGGCGATGAATGGCCATGCGAGCGAGATCACGGTCACGCTTCACAAGGATGGGCGAACGATCACGGTTTCCGACAACGGCCGCGGTATTCCGATCGACAAACATCCCAAGACCAAGAAGCCTGCACTGGAAACCGTGCTCACGACCCTGCACGCCGGCGGCAAGTTTGACAGCCACAACTACAAAACCGCCGGCGGCCTGCACGGCGTCGGTGCCTCGGTCGTCAACGCGCTGAGCAAAGAACTAACCGCGGTGGTGCGTCGCGATGGTTCCCAGTACCGAATGTGTTTCTCCAAGGGGCGTCCCACCACGAAGCTGCAAAGGATGAAGGGCGCGGTTCGCGGCTCCGGAACCACGATCACCTTTACGCCCGATCCCACCATCTTTCCCAAGACCGAGTTCGACAGCGCGACAATTCGGGCTCGCTTGGAGACCGCCAGTTTCCTGCATCGTGGCTTGAAAGTCACCTACGTCGATGAGGTCGCCAAGACCAAAGAAACGTTTCTTCACGAACAGGGCATCGTCGATTACCTTGCCAAAGTGCTCAAAGAACGGGACGCTCGGCCGATCCACGAGGCCCCCTTCACGTTTCGCAAAGATGACAAAGAAGCCCGGCTCGAGGTGACCTTGCAATGGACCGAGTCGACCGATGAGCACGTTCGCAGCTACGTCAACGGCATCCCCACCGGCAGCGGTGGAACCCACGAGAACGGGTTTCGCAGCGCCATCAACAAGGCGGTTCGCAACTACATCGAAACCCACAACCTGACGCCACGCGGCGTCAAAATCTCGCACGAGGACATTCGCGAGGGTCTCGTTGCCATCCTCTCGGTATTCGTCGCCGAGCCGCAGTTCCAAGGCCAAACGAAGGATCGGCTCAACAATCCCGAGGTCCAGTCGGTGGTCGATGCCGCGGTTCGTCCGGCGATGGAACAATGGATGAACAACAATCGCAGCGTCGCCGACTCGGTGATCGCTCGGATCATCGCAGCGGCCCGAGCCCGCGCCGCCTCGCGAGCCGCCTCCGAAGCCGTCTCCCGCAAAGGGAGCGGCAAGCGGACGATGCTGCCGGGCAAACTCAGCGATTGTGTTTCCAGCGGAAGAGGTGATTCCGAACTGTTCATCGTCGAAGGAGATTCGGCCGGAGGCAGCGCCAAACAGGGACGCGATCGAAACTTCCAAGCGATTTGCCGCTGCGAGGAAAGGTCCTGAACACGGAAAGTGCAACGCTGAAGAAAGTTCTTGAGAACAAGGAAATTCAAGACGTGGTCGCGGCGTTGGGTTGTGGCATCGGACCGAGCATGAACATCGCCGACCTCCGCTACGAACGGGTGATTCTGCTCGCCGACGCCGATTCGGATGGCCACCACATAACGACGCTGCTGTTGACTTTCTTCTATCGCCACATGCCCGCCCTGATCTCCTCGGGCCGGCTGTTCATTGCCGTGCCACCCTTGTTTCGCATCGACATTGGCAAAGAAACCTACTGGGCGGCCGATGAGGAAGCTCGAGCCGAGATTCTGGAGAAACATGGGGGACGAGCCAAGCCGGAGATCACCCGCTTCAAAGGGCTTGGGCGAAATGATGCCCAAGGTGTTGTGGGAAACAACACTCAACCCCGCCACCAGGCGTCTGCTGAGGGTCGAAATTGACGACCAGCTGGAAACGGATCGCGTGATCAGTGATCTGATGGGGCGCGACGCCTCGGCCCGCTTTCGCTTCATCATGGAACGGGCCGAAGAAGCCGAGGCGATCGACGTTTAGAGCATTTTCATCTTTGACGTAGGCATTTCCAAAAAAGGGGTCAGGTACAATAGTGCGAAGCACCCGAAGGGCCGCTTGCGGCTATTGGTACCTGACCCCTTTTTTGGAGGACACATGATTGGTGAAAATGCTCTAGTGTTCCGTTTCGTCTTTCCGTTTCCCAATTGCTGACGATGACGTTTTTGGAAAACGATCCGATCAAGTCGCATCGGTGCGGCGAGTTCGATCGACCTTGTCAGGGCGGGGCGGTGCGTTGACCGCCTGGCCAATGGAGTAGGCCAATCCGCCGATCATGCCAAAGTAAATGAAAGTCCCGGCGATCGCGGCACCGATCGCAAGCACGGCGCCCGAGGCGGGCGACATCGCGAGGTCGCAGTCGCGAAAACCAAGAACATTCCGACAAATAACAGACCCGAGGAAAAATAGAATCCTCCCCAAGCCTCCTCGCATTTGGTCACGCTCCGGGCCACTTCACTCGAAAATGGAATGAATGGACTGCCCATGTCCAGCATCGACAGAAGGACAAAGGGAAACAGGACGTAGATCGAGAACATCGTGATCGCGACGCTCAGTAATTGCGGACCGATGACCAGCATGCAAATCGCCCAAATCGGAACCGCCGCAACCGTAAGGCTGCCGCCGCGACAAGGAATAGCTGGCCGATCCAGCCCATGGATCAAGCGTCGGCCAATCGCTACCGATTCGGCTCTTCGTTGGCTACCGACTGCAAGATGGCAAAACCGCAACTGATCGTCAGCAGCGCCAGAAAAAATCCGCCCGGAAATAAACCAAGCAACAGAATCGGCGAGTCAATCTTGAGCACGATCACCGTTGGAACGCAGCCCAGTACGAACAGGCCCAACAGGTGGGCAAGTACACCCATGTCCTTGAATGGCAGAGAAGACCCCCTTGAGCCATTCGACCACGCTCGGTGTGTCGATCGTAGTCCGTCGGGTTCTGATTGGTGTCCTCAACCCTTTCCGCTTCCTCGAGCAACTCGTTGGCCGATTTCTGGTAGGGATCTGGCCGGCGTTCCGCTCTTCGGATTCGCTTCAAACGTGAACGACTCCGCTTCATCCAGGTTGACTTTGAACTTCTTCTCGACCTTTGGCGGAGGCGGGATCCTGACCTCGGCGAATGACAATCGCTGCACTTGACCGTCTTACCAGCCTGCGACGCCTTGGAGTACATGAAGGACCCACATGTCTTGCAGGTGACCCGATACTCGTTGGCGTACTCGCACCGGTTGGGCAACCGGTTTTGCCGGCGTGGGTGATGCAGGCGGTTTTCGGCGGCGCGGGACGTGCCGGGCTTTACGGGACCACCGGCCGTTACGGGCACCGGCGGGCTCATTTTGGGATTCGTTGGAAATGGTGCCGTGGGCGCCGGAGGTGGTGGCGTATCGATCTCCGCCGCAAAGTCATCCATGTCGCCGGCGAATTCAGCCAACAAGCTTCTTCCTCCGGACTGAAGGAATTGCCAGGTCCCGATGGCATCGAGCCACGGGCAGGTAGAGCCGAGCGACACATCGTCGAGGGACTCAGGTTGGCTTGGCCGTTGATCCCGTTGATGGTTTCATCGGGTGTCGAGACCTTCGGCACCTCTTCCAGGGACAACCAATCGTCATCGTCGTTGACGCTCGCAGCGATTCCGGGAGCCAGGAACGTTTGCTGGCAGTGTGGGCACTTCACCCGTTGACCGGCCGCATCATCGGCAACCATTACCGAACCGTTGCAACGAGGACATTGAAGAGACTGCGACATGGATCTTGGTGTGCTATGAGTGATCGACCGGCTGCACCGACCCCCATTCTATCCGGATTCGCGAGCGATCGAGACAGCCGATCGTATCGCCGAGTGGACTACTGGTTCCGCCAAATTACCAGATCCGGAATATCTCCAGCTCACATCCCGAACGTAATTCCGACTGCGACGTCCAGTTTACCGTTACCATCGAAATCTGCCGTCGCGATCGACATGTGAAGTTGGCTCCCGATTGCTCAAGCTGAGTAGGAAGGAAAACCCCCGGACTCTCCTGAATGAAAACAGCCACCGAGGAAATGTTGTCGCTCTTTGAGTTGCTCGCGGATTGGGCCGGCCAACAACGAGGCGGCGACCACATCCAAATCTCCGTCACCATCAAAGTCGCCTGCCTTCGCATTGAGTACGCCAGGCATGTAGCAGAGGTGGTGCTGCATAAACGGCAACTCGCCCTGATTCTCCAGCCACTGCACGCGAGTGATGAGGCTTGGGTCCTCGATCAAATGAATCACCATTGGTGTACAGCACATCGATGTCACCATCGAGATCCATGTCGACCAGTTCAATTCCACTCGATCCATAAGCCGGATCAGGGGCCGCCCAAATCAGTTGGTTCTTGAAGGTTGCATCTCCTTGGTTGAGGAACACTTCGACTCGACTTCGTGTTCCTGGCTGAACAATGTGATGAAATCAAGATTGCCATCTCCATTGAAATCGCAAGGAAGCACGTTCGAGGCACCATGTCGCGAGTCGATCTCTCGTTCCTCGAACCGCGGCATGCCATCGTCACCGGGACCCTGTTGATCAGCATCGACGATCCGACCCGTTTTCCGCCAGCCGAAGATTCCAACCATCAAGTCGGTATCCCCATCGCCGTCGAAGTCGCCAGGTTGAACATCGGCGACACGTGAAATTCCCTCCATCAATGTGATGGCTTTCGAATTTCTCCGATTCTCGGGATCTCGCCGAAGCCAGATCACTCGGCCCAAGTCGCTGTCGTTCGCATTGAACTCACCGATATCTGCCACGACCAAATCAATATCCACCATCGGCATCCAGGTCGCAGGGCTCGGTGTGAACAGGCTGCAGCAGCGTTGCCAGCCGCGTCGTCGTCCCCCCATCGTTGCCGGCCAGTGTGCCATCACGGCGCCGGTTCCGATGTCACAGTAAACCAGCGCCGGAGATCTCGCAGACCAATGTCCGTCCAACGAACGTTGGCCACACCTGGCGGACGAGCTCCCAGGAAAACGCACGGTCTCTGGATCGAAAGCGAGATCGGACAGGGAGGGACATCACGGATCGACTCGGGAAAGGCAACCACCTCGGGTGCCTGGTACTGGAAGTACTTCAGCACATCGTTGTAATCGGGCACTTCCAGGTCGTTACGTCCCGATTCACCGTAGAGCACAAATCCTTGGTTGACCTCGTCGACCCACTCTTTCTTGGGCAGTGCTGGCGGGACGGGGCATCGCGTGGCAGTCGGCACAGAACGTTTCGACCTCGAGGACGCACCCGCTCGACGAAAGCCAGTTGCTCCGCCTTCGCTTTGGCTTGCGCGAATTTCGGCCACGTCCATATCGCGATCCTTCTCGGGTGCCGGCGATTTGCCACAACCTCCGCAAAAGCTTCCCGCAAACGCTCAGCACCAGCAGGCAACCGAGAACGAATCGACTGAAAACCACGTAAGGATGCATCAGGCGTTCAATCCCCCTTCAAAAAAACCAAGGAAGCCAAAGGATAGTTTTCCCAAACCAACGACACCAGAAGCCGTTCGCTGGCAGTCACGCCAAAACGAGTCCTTGCCGTTCACGGTGACCGACGACGGCCCCCGTCGGTTAACATCAGGAAACGACTTTCTTGGACACCATTCACCTACGCAACCCATGATGCAACCGTTCAGCCAAGCTTGCTACTGGGGGGGATGCTTTTGTTGGTCACCTTGATCGGCTGTGGCGGTGATGCTTCGACCAACGTCACCAGCGGTCGCACCTCCGCCTCTGCGTCCGCTGCGAGCCATGCAATCGGCGATGCGGCGGGGACAGTGGCAACAGGCCGCTGAGTTTGCTGACCAGGTTCTGGAGGAGCACGCGGACGACGCGGAGGCGATTGCCAGCGTCGCACGCGTTGTTTTCGAGAATGGCGACAAAGCGACGTGCGGCGGAATTGCTGGTTCGGGCCTGTCGTGCTGAATCCTTTGCCAATCGCAATCGCGTCCAACAGGCGATCATCGCCATGATTGGGGAGGGCCGACTTCATGAGGGGATGGAGCTCTTGGAGGAGGCCGTCGCCGCCCATCCCGATCAGCAAGCAGACCCGTCGCTGGTTGTACGACTTTTACATGGGGGCGGAGAACCGCCAGGCGGGCCTCCCCACGGTCGGGCCCTGGTTCGGCAACGGGCCTTTGATATCGATCTCTTGACGACGCTAAGTAACACCGAGCGACGGTCTCAGGACTCCAAGCCGCTGAACGAGATGACGGCTCGAAACCCCGATGACAAGCGACCGTTGTTGGGGACCGCCAAGTCCAAGTTCGACGCAGGGGATCTTGCTGGTTGCATTGACCAATTGCGGGAAATTGTCGCGGCCCATCCCGACTACCTTCCAGCTCAAGCACTCTTGGGTCGGGCCCTTGCCACCGATGGCCGGTATGGCGAGCTCGAGACTTGGATGAAATCACAGCAAGATCAGATTCAAGACTACCCGGAGTATTGGGTGGCGATGGGAGATTGGCTTCGTGCGGAGGGCACGACTCAGAGAATCGGCTCGCGCCTACTGGGAAGCAACAGAACGCGACGTGGATTGGATGGAATCCTGGTCCAAGCTTGTCTCGGCCATTGAGTCCTTGCAGGATCAATCGATCGAATTGGACGACGCCGAGATGGAAGGGATCAAACACGCGCCGAGCGGCTAAGTCGATTCAACTTGCTCAAGTCTCGTTTTGAGCGACACGGGGAGTATCTCACGAGCCACTGTGATGGAAATGGTCGAGGTCTTGAGCAGCCTTGGGCGGCTTTGGGAAGCAGAAGCCTGGGCATCGATCGCTTTGACTCTACCCGAAGACGACAGCGTGGACGTCTCGAACATTCGTCAGTCGATCGTGGCTCAGCTTTCACGTGAGACGCCCTGGCAGGCGACCGAGGCGTTTCCCGAGCTGCAAATCGACTTCGCTAACATCGCACTGAAAGACTTCGTTCACACGGAACACGATCAGCCTCGACGGGCAAACTCGAACGAGACCAACATGCCCAAGCCGTCAGGCACGTCGGTCGAGGAGGCCAGCCATTTGTCGCTCCAAGACGAAGCGACATCACGTGGCCTGAACTTCTTTGGCCGTACCGGAGATCGCTTGACGGAACCGGGCATCATGATCTACCAAACACTGGGCTGTGGTGGCGGTACCATCGATTTCGACCGAGACGGTTGGAGCGATCTCTATCTTGTGGCGGCAGGCGGAATGCCCCCTGCGAAGGACTCCGACGACAATGCCATGATGCGGAACATCGCAGGACAATTTTTGAATGTTACGTCCGTCTCCGAGACGAGCGACCGCGGCTTTGGGCAAGGGGTCGCCGTCGGGGATGTGAATGAGGATGGGTTTCCCGATTTGCTGGTGCTGAATTACGGTCCCAACCGGTTGATGATCAACAACGGGGACGGAACCTTTCGCGATCAATCGACGCGACTTTCGAACAACGGAGATTACTGGTCGTCCAGCGGGGCGATCGTCGATATCGATCAAGACGGCTTCACGGACATTGTCATCGTCAACTACTGTGCAGGACTCGATCCACTGACGGTAGGTTGTCCCAACGAGGAGACGGGAGTCGTTCAGTCATGCTCGCCCATGAAGTTTGACGCCCAACCCGATCAATTTCTGCAGGGAACTCCAAGTGGAATGTTTGTCGATCAAACCGAAACCTGGCAAGGCGTTCCATCGGTCCTGGGACGTGGACTGGGAATCGTCGCCGGCTCATTCGACGGTAGCCCCGGGATCGAGCTATTGATCTCCAATGACATGACCAACAATCATTACTGGAGCAGCGGCCCTGGCGAAGATCGTTTCCGTCTTCAGGAATCGGCGATGCTGAGAGGCCTGGGCGCCGATGACCGCGCGCTGGCCCAAGGCTCGATGGGAATTGCGACAGGCGATTTCGATCAGGATGGCGACATCGATTTCTACGTCACCAATTTTAATACCGAGTACAACACCTACCACGGCCAACATACCGGGGGCATTTGGCAAGACGAGACCACGCGGCTGCAACTTGCCACGCCCACCTTCAACATGGTGGGCTTCGGGACGGCGGCAGTCGATCTCGATCGAGACGCCATGCCGGAATTGCTCGTCACCAATGGGCATGTCGATATCTTCAACTTCCCCGGTCGCCCGTCACCATCTCCGTACGCCCAGCCGCTGCAACTGTTTCGTCGCAATGCAGCCAACACCTACGATTCGGTTGCAGAATTGCCAGGGGGCGAGTACCTTCGCAGCCCGCACGTCGGACGGGCACTCTGGACGATTGACGCGAACCGAGACGCCTTGCTCGACGTGGCGATCACGCACCAGACCGAACCAGTGGCGCTCCTGATCAACCACAGCGAGCCCCAAGGACGGTGGTTGGAACTCCTCCTCACGGCAACCGAAGATAGCCGCGATGCCATCGGTGCGGTCGTCGAGATCTCGGTCGAAAATCGGAGCTGGATGGCCGCGCAGGTTTCAGGCGATGGCTACCTCTGCAGCGACGAGCGAACACTACGATTTGGGCTAGGGGAGGTAGCGGCCAAGTCTCCGGCCAGTGTCCAGGTGACTTGGCCCAACGGCACTTCCAGCCTTTTCAACGGCCTCCAAACCGATGCCTCCTACCTGATCGTTCAAGGGGACGAAGCGGCTTTTGAGCTTCGCCGGTGACCAATCACCCCCCCATCTGACTTGTTCGCCTCAAGGCCCGATGCCAAGAAAATTCATTTTCTTTTCTCGCTCTTCTTTGCAATTCGCTAGAATCGCTTTGGATTATTGAGCAAGTGAAGCCGTGTTTTCGGCATGTCACTTGCCCGAAAATCCAAAAAGCTTTCGAGTTTCATGAACATCGAGAGTCCAGCGGGACATCAATTTCACATGATGGCTGCCGTGCCTTACGTCATCTATTTTCAAATTCTTAAGAGGTTATCGATATGGAAGGACGTCGCAAATCATCGCAACGTGGCTTCACTTTGGTGGAGTTGCTCGTCGTGATTGCAATCATTGGTGTACTGGTCGGACTTCTGTTGCCTGCGGTTCAAGCCGCTCGGGAAGCCGCTCGCCGAATGAGTTGCAGCAACAACTTCAAGCAAATGGGGCTCGCATCCACAACTACCACAGCGCCTACAAAAACCTACCGGTTCACGGGACGGGCACAGACAGTCCCGATGGTGGTCCTGCGCTTCCGCAAGGAACCAACAACGGCACGGATAATTGGTGGACTGGATACAACGACGCGAACGCGTGGCGCTTGAGCTGTCTGGTCGCGATGACGCCATTCATTGAACAGCAGGCACTCTGGGAACAGATCTCCAATCCCAACACAACGGATGCAAATAATCCTGATACACCACTTGTCCCGCCAAACGTTTGGCAACCGATGGGGCCGGCCCCTCATCTGAATCGTTACAAACCGTGGACGATTGAAATTCCGACTCTTCGTTGCCCGAGCGATCCGGGCACCGGTCTACCGGCACTTGGCCGTACCAACTACGCGGCATGCTTAGGTGATTCGATGCACTGGTCGGTCCGTGGCCCCGTCACCTTCGACCGCAACCGCAATCGCGCGGACTGGTGGGTCCCCAAGCAAACGAGCGGTTGGGCGCGACACTCACGTGCCGCAGACCGAGGAGTCTTTGTTCCTCACGTCCAATCGAAATTCCGCGACATACTCGACGGCCTTTCGAATACGATCGCCATGGGTGAGATCGCCACGGATCTCGGCGACCGCGACATTCGTACGATCCAAACAAGGAACGCCAATCTCGCGGGGAATAACTCGGTCGTCAAAGAGAACCCGAAATGGTGCGCCGACCAGGGGCAGATCGACCCCAATCGCCCCAGAAACTGGGCGCCCGGAATCAGCATCGAAGGGGTGACGGCCGGAAGAGGCTATCGCTGGGCAGATTTTCGTGTGAACTATTCTGGCTGTCATACCATTCTGCCCCCGAACTCTGAGCTTTGCGGTATCAACAATGCTGGCAATACGATGGTCGGAACGGTGTCCAGTCGCCACCAAGGGGGTGCCCACATCTTGATGGCTGACGGAGCCGTGGTGTTCATGACCGACTCTGTCGAAGCGGGAGATAACCGCGCACCGATGGTCTGGCTCAATGGGGCGAACGTGGGACCGTCACCCCCGTCCAACGTACCCGGCTCTCCAAGCCCGTACGGGCTTTGGGGCGCACTGGGCTCGAGGGCTTCCAAAGAAACGATTGAGGAACAACTCAACCAGTAGACTTTTTTCAACGGATTGCCAATCGAAACCTCGGCTCTCTCCGGAGCCGAGGTCTTTTCATGCCGCGCTAGCTGGACTGCGCCGCTCTTGTCGAGTTCTCCGAGTCTCCTAAAGCGAAGGCGTAAGTTTTGAAGTTGCGCTTTTGGCTGCCGCAGGAGGATTTTCATAACCCGACGCGTAAGCGAGTCGATGTCAATCTCGATATTTCCTCGCTGACGCGTCGGGTTATGAAAGGAGCGCAACTTCAAAGAGCGTGCGGCTGGAAAAGGGGTCAGGTACCAATAGCCGCAAGCGGCCCGGAGGGTGCTTCGCACTATTGGTACCTGACCCCTTTTCCAGCTGGCTACTCAATTGGCTAGATGACCTTCATCAACAAAAAAGCCGATCGAGAACCCGATCGGCTTTGTAACGTCATGGTCAGACCCACTACTCGGTCGGTGCGTCCGCATCCATTGCAGCTTCTTCGGCAGCAATCGCAGCCTCGTATTCCTCGATGGCCGACTTCTGCGCACTGTCAACCACGCTTGAACCGTCGCCCGACCCGCCACATCCAGAAAAGCTGACGCAGATCGCGAACACATACAGCACTCCAAAAAATCTCTTCATGATCAGTACCTCGCAGTTAGGACGGTGAAACGCTCTGAACAAGCTTCATTGTAATGCCAAGGGAACGCGTGGGTAGGCACTGCCGAAAACGATTACCGAGGATGATCAGGGCGCCACCTCGAAAGCCTCGTCGTCACCTTCGATGATTAGCCAACGTCGATCACCCGGCAAGTTCGAAAAGGTCTGAAGAGAACCATCAGGCCAGCGAATCTCCAGTCTCTGAATCGAGCTTTGCTCACCGAGTCCAAAACAGAGCACCGGTTCATTCTTGCACATGAACCCATCACCAGCTTGAACGACTCTCGTCACAGTTTGATCGCCAAACGAGGCGGTGATCGTCGCGCCGATCGCGTCACGTTCCGATCGCGTACCAACGACTCGCAGTTGTAGCCAGTGATAAACGGTGTCGGTACGATTCTCGAGCAGCGCAAGCGGTTGCTTCAGATCGGTCGTCACGACATCAACGCGACCATCGCGATTCCAATCGCAATAGGCCAACGCTCGCGTGAGGTGGCCCATCTTCCAGTAAGCGTCATCTCCGACAACCTGCAGCAATTGAAATTTCGATTGATTCAGTCCAAAGAGTTGAGTCGGCATCTCAAACTGCTTCGAACCCCTTGCCGTCAGGTCGTCGATGTGACCGTTGCCGATCATCAGATCGATGACCGTGTTGTTGTCGTAGTCAATCGCTTGTGTCCCGAACCCTACCATCTCGTACGTCGGCTCCGCGAAACCGGAGGCAACGACGAGGTCTTCAAAAAAGCCGGCATCCGTTTGCATGTAATGATTGGACCACTGTTTTTCGAAGTTCGTCACGTGAAGATCAATCCGACCATCGGAATTGAAGTCAGCCGCTGCAATTCCCATGCATCCCAGCGGAGCCCCACTCGTTCCATACGCGACCCCTCGGACCGCCGCCGAGTTCTTCCAGCGCGGCTGAGACGCAGCATTCACGTCGGGCTCCCAAAAGTGATTGGCCATGTGATCATTCGCAATGAAGATCTCATTGCCGACCTCTCCATCGATGTCAGTAATCAAGACTCCCAAACCGGTCGCGGGCAGAGGTTGGTCGGGATCCCCAAGGACTTGGCCGGCAAGGGAGCCATCTCCCTTTGATAAAAAAACGCGATCGACAGCGGGCTGAAAGTGGAGCGGTGCGGGCAAGCGGATCGGCGTCCCATCAGGATGATGCTCGATCGGATCAAAGATATGAGGATCGGCCAAGTAGTTGACCTCAACGATATCGGGCAGGTGATCTCCGTCGACGTCCCCCATGGCGACACTTGTGGTGTAAGCTTCCTCGTTCCAGACCGCGTCACCGGCGTGAATCAGAAACGTCCCATCGCCCTGGTTGATGAACAGAGTGTTGCGTTGAAGGTTGGCAACGACGAGATCCAAGAAGCCGTCTTGATTCCAGTCGCCTGCCGTCACACCACCGGCATACCGTCGATCATCACAATCGGCAACTTGTGTCACATCGCGAAATCGATCCCCAAGGTTACGTGCCAAGAAATTTGGATGGGTTCCCAATCCATCAGGCGGATCTCCAGCTGCTTGCCCGACATAGAAATCAACTCTCCCATCCAGGTCATAATCAATGCATGCGACCCCACCTCCAGCCTGCTGAAACATCAACAGCTCTCGCTCCACGGGAACCTCCGCGTTGCGATAGCGAAAGTCGAGACCGACCTCGCCTGCGACATTGACGAAAGATGGTCGCCGACTTGGCGGTCGATTCGCGAGCGAAGAGGGAGGCAACGAATCGACCTCTTCAACAGAGCCGCCGTCCGCGATTGAATCGAGCGGATAAGCTTCTAGATCCAGGCCGCACAACAGGTTCGACTTGGTCGACGTTTGAAACTCAGCCTTCTGCATTTCCGCGACTCCCTCTTGATGCCTGCGCATCGCTTCCGGCGGGGATCCCATCTGCTCCAGTCCAAGCCGCAACCACTCCAGCGACTCCGCCGGCCGGCCGACTTGACCAAGGATTTGCGAGATGGAAATCACGGGCTGAAGACCGGCGCCGGGGTTCTGCAGGAAGTCCGCCGTGGTTTGAATCAGCTCATCGATCTCGACGCCCCGTTGACGAAACCTCTCGCTGGTTTGCGTGTCACCAGCCGCGGCCAGCGATTGAGTCATACGGTCGATCGCCAACAAGTCGCCTGGCTCGCGCAAGATCGCTTCCGCGAACATGCGAACAGCTGATCGATAATTTCGTTCCCGCATTGCCCAGCCGCCGAGTGCTAGCCAGTAAGCCGGATAACGCTCACAGGATGGATCCACGTCCCTCAGCCAACCTTCGAATTGGTCAAACTGCTGCGACTCCAGGAGAACCTGACCATAGAAAGCGATTGCTGCTGGATGCTTCGCCTCGACCAACTGGCTCTGGCTCAGCACCTTGCTTGCATCGTTCACATCACCTTCGCTGAACAGGCCGCGAGCCACATTCAGCTCCCCAAGCTTGTCAATCAACGCCTCGTCATCGGGATTTGGCTTCGACTGAAAACCTGTGTGGGAACGCGAGGGCGTGATCAGGCCGCGGAGCTGATCGACGGTCGCTTGTTGACGCTCACACAAAACCCGCGTGTGCTGATTGGCATCGAAACGAAATCCTCGCAGGTTCAAAATGTCCACGAGCGCGGTGCGAGCCTCATCGGCTTCAGGATGCTCCCGTAACAAGGCCTCCAGCCGTTCGATTGCCTGCGACCATCGCTCCGATTGAGCAAGTAGCAATGCAGCCTGAGTCTGGAGATGTGGCGTCTCAGCGGAAGAAAGGGTCGCCGCGCCGTCGATCATGGCAACCGCTTGATCAATTTTCCCGCGAGCCGAGTAAATCTGAGCCCCCAGTATCAAGGCCTCGGGATCTTCCGGATGACGCACCAAATGCGCTTGGACGAGACCTTCAGCTCCGTTCCAATCAGCACTGGAAACCAAGCGACGAATCTGCCCGAGCGAACCGGCGCGACTCGCCTTCGGTGCGCTCGGAGATCGCGAATCTTCGTTCATGGTCGTCGGCGGCTTCCCTGCAAGCGAGGAGTCCTCCGAAGAATTTTGCCGATTGCATCCGCCGACAAAAGAGATGATCGCAAAGCATAAACACAGCATGCCCATTAAAACAATTCGCTTGCTCATTTGTGCTTTTCCTTGACGACGAAGATTTGTGAAGGGCCAAGCCCAAGACCAAACGGTAGCTGGCTTGCATGGCAGCGATTGCCTCCGAATCATTGGGTTGAAGTCTTCGAAGACAGGGCTTCGCCTGCAAGCATTGGTCGCTTCTCAGGACTTAGCCAAACGTTCGGACCAAACCAACGTTCGATTAGTTTCTCTCGTGAATTCTCGCATATTCTGCCAGTGTTCGCGTGCGCGACCACGAATCCACGCCTGCAAGAGTCGTGCATGGAAAGACTCATGCAAAGAGGAGTGTCCCTTTTCTTTTGCCGCGCCTTCCGTGCGTGCGAAGGTGCCCAGGCAATCATCGCTGCGCGTGACACAACGGATCGTGCAGTGCCCTGGGCTGCGTCGCGCCACAGAATCCCCCCCTATGAGAGTAATTGCCGACTCACTGCAGCAGACAACAATGATGCGTTGTTTGCGACCGGCATCTTCACGACCTCAACGAACGGGCTCGACGCTGCCTTGATGCATCCAATTTGTTTTGCCTCTGTTTTGAACTTCTAACGAAACCGAACTCTGTCTGATCAATTTAATTGATAGGGCAGCGGTCGGATGATCGTCCTGTCCCATCGTTTGTATTTGTCATTTTCTTATTGAGGTTCTAGTATGAAATCACTTCGCAAGTCGCAAAGCGGCTTCACGTTGGTGGAGTTGCTTGTTGTGATTGCAATCATCGGTGTGCTGGTCGGACTTTTGCTTCCAGCGGTTCAGGCCGCACGAGAGGCAGCCCGCCGCATGAGTTGCAGTAACAACTTCAAGCAGGTCGGCCTAGCCATTCACAACTATCACAGTGCTTTCAAGCAACTGCCGATGCAGGGCGCTGGCACCGACAGCCCCGATGGCGGTCCAAGCCCCGGCGGGCAGGGGACGAATGCTGCCACGGTTAACTGGTGGGGACAATGGAATGACTCCAATGGATGGCGTTTGAGCGCTCTCGTTGGTTTGTCACCATTCTTCGAGCAACAGGCTCTCTGGGAGCAAATCTCCAATCCGAGCACGCGGCGTGCTGACGATCCGACGATTGTCATGACAGCACCTGACGTCTGGCAACCGATGGGCCCGGTACCTGAACTCAACCGCTACGTTCCCTGGGTGACTGAGATTCCGACGTTGCGATGCCCCAGCGATCCTGGCGTGGGCTTGCCTGCCCTTGGTCGTACCAACTATGCCATGTGCATGGGCGACTCGATGGAATGGTCCGTTCGCGGTCCCAAGCACTTTGCGGGAACCAATCCGACTTGGAAGATGGGTCCTAACAACGCATACGCTCAACGGTCGCGGGCCGCCGATCGCGGCGTCTTCATCCCACACTATGAATCGAAGTTTCGCGATATTCTCGATGGCTTGGCCAACACCATCGCCATGGGTGAGATCGCAACCGACCTGGGTGACCGCGACATTCGAACGATTCAGACAGCGAATGCGAATCAGGCGAACAATCCCAACCCCACGCGTGACAATCCCAAGCATTGTGCAGAGGTGCTCAACCAGATCGATCCAAACCGACCACGCTATTGGGCGCCGGGCGTTGCGATCAGTGGTGTCGTCAACGGTCGTGGGTATCGCTGGGCTGACTTCCGCGTCAACTTCTCAGGATTCCACACCATTCTTCCGCCCAACAGTGAGATTTGTGGCATCAACAACCCTGGAAACACGATGACCGCTTCGGCATCGAGTCGTCACCAGGGCGGAGCGCACATCTTGATGGCTGATGGCGCGGTTGTGTTCATGACCGATTCGGTGGAAGCCGGCGACGCTCGGGCGGGCAATGTCTGGCAAAACGGCGCCAATCTCGGGCCAACCCCACCGGCCAACGTTGCTGGTTCGCCAAGCCCCTACGGCCTGTGGGGAGCTCTTGGTACCAGAGCGTCCAAGGAAGTCATCGAAGCACAATTGAATCAGTAGCGAGATTGAACGCGAAGTTTACTCGACTTGAGATCATGCCGACCTCGGCTTCGAAAGAAGCCGAGGTTTTTTTGGACTGAATTCGGAAAGTCGAGAAGCAGGAAGCAACGCAGACGGGAGGAAGCGGTCGCTCTGACAGCGACGCGCTTGCTCACCAACTGGACCGCTACTTGGTCACGGCCGTCGCATCTTGCTTCATATCCGCATCCATGGCAGCAGCATCCGCAGCGATAGCCGCTTCATACTCTTCGATGGCTGATCGATCCGCTTTCTCGACGACATTCTGGTTTTCCCCACTTCCGCCACAGCCCGCGAGGGTCAGGCAAGTCGAAACAGCGAACACCAATCCAATGACTTTTCTCATGATTTGATCCTGTACGGCAATCCAATGAATCCAACACATTCAAGGCCCAAGCAGAATTGTACTGTCAAGCTTGAGAGAATGAAGGGATCCCAGATAAAAAGGCTTGCGCGGAATCGTCACCATCGTCTAGTGATTTACCGCAACTGGGGAAACGTCCGGCCGGAGACGTTGGCCTGCAGGACGCTAGGGTCGCTTTGCTTGAGAGCACCGAGTTGGTCTCGCCAGCGGGTCTTCCTGCCATCAATCCTTGATCGCCTCAAGCGGTGATCTTGGCGGGGTGTGCCGAATCCACGGTATTAAGAACTTTTCTGATTCGATAGATTGATGGTCGGCATATCTGAATCCCACGCTATCGAAACCTATCATGCTTGTCTCACTGAAGTGGCTGGCCGACTACATCGACCTACCAGCCAATCACGACGAACTCGCTCACCGATTGAGCCTCGCCGGTCTGAACCATGAATCGACCGACACGATCGACGGAAACGTCGTCATCGACTTGGAAGTCACGAGCAATCGGGGCGACTGCCTTGGGCATCTGGGTGTGGCCCGCGAAATTGGTGTTCTCTACGATTTGGAAACACGCCTCCAAGAACCCAAGTTGACTTGCACCAGCACTTCGGTTGATTCCTTGCTCGAGGTTGAGAATCAATTCGTTGCCGCCTGCCCCCGCTATACGGCGCGAGTCATCCAGGGAGTGACGGTTGGAAAGAGCCCCGATTGGCTTGTCGAGGCCTTGCAGTCGGTGTTTTGGAAGCGACGCATCGACGGCACCATCGAGCGCTACCAAAGCATCAACAACGTGGTCGACGCGACGAACTATGTGCTGATGGAGTGTGGCCAACCGCTGCATGCCTTTGACTACGCAAAGGTTGCCGGCTCGAAGATTGTCGTGCGGCCTGGTCGACGAGGTGAAAGCATCGAAGCGATCGATCATCGCACTTACGAACTTGACGACTCGATGTGCATCATTGCGGATGCCGTTGAGGCATCCGCAGTCGCGGGTGTGATGGGGGGCGCGAAATCGGAAGTCACCGAGACCACGACGGACTTGGTGATCGAGGCGGCGATCTTCACGCCTCTGTCGGTTCGTCGAACGGCTCGCACTCTGAAACTTCACAGTCCATCGTCGTATCGTTTCGAACGAAAGGTCGATCCTGCGGGAGTCGATTGGGCGAGCCGCCGAGTCTGTGAGATCATTGTCGATCTTGCGGGCGGTCGTGTGGCCAGCGGCGTGATCGACACGGCGCCGGAGATTCCCGAGCGAGAGCCAATCGTGCTCCGAGCAAGCCAACTGGAGAGGATTCTTGGTGTTGAGATCGACACCGATGACATCACTCGGATTTTGACCGCGCTCGGTTGCCACGGTGTCGCCGGTAGGTCCGGTGCCAGCCGAGATGCCGTCGCCTACATTCCGCCTTCCTGGCGGCATGACCTGACGCGTGAGGCCGATTTGATCGAAGAGGTCGCCCGCATTCATGGCTACGACAAGATTCCTGAGGACGCACCGATTCCTGTGGCCCCAAGTTCGAAGCGACCCTTCGACACGGCGATGGATCGGGTCCGTCAGATTCTGACTGCTTCGGGACTCAGTGAAGCAATGACACCGAGCATCGTGACCCAAAAGCTCGACGAGTCGCTAAGCCCTTGGACCGAAAGGCCGGCCCTGCAAACCCAAACCGCCATGCTCAAGGGAGCACGGCGACTGCGACGCAGCCTGATCCCGAGCCTAATCGAAGGGCGCGCCAAGAACTGGGCTTCGGCCAGCCTGGAAGCGGACCTGTTCGAAATCGCTCATGTCTATCTTCCAGGCGATCGCGACGATGACTTGCCAGCGGAGCAGTACTCGCTCGGCATCGTTTCGGGTAGCGACTTCTTCGTTCTCAAAGGGGTACTGGAGACCCTTTGTCAGCGGATGGGAATCGTAGACCGCTTGGAAGTCAGCTCCGTCGACCGAGGAGGATTCGCAAACCGGGGCTGCGTTGAATTGAAGATTGGTGATTCGCTCCTTGGCTATTTGGGCATTGTCGATCCCAAGATTCTCAAGCAATGGAAACTCCCCGAGCCTGTCGTGGTGGCCGAGATGTCACTGGTTACGATGCTAGAGCGATCGCATCTGGTACCACAGCAGCGTGCGGTCAGCATGTTCCCGTCCGTTCAGCGAGACCTCAACTTCATCGTCGCGGAATCGGTTCAGTGGCGTGACATGGAAGACGTCGTGCGCGCCGCCGTGGGATCGGAACTGGCCGACGTCACCTACCGTGAAACGTATCGCGATGCCAAGAAGGACGGAATGAATCGCAAACGAGTCTTGATGACCGTGGAACTACAGCGACACGATTCCACCCTCAGCGGAGAACAGGCCGACAACCTGGTCAACCAAGTCATCGATGCATGCCGAGACCGGCTCTCCGCGGAATTGCTCTCTTAGACTGCGATGCAACCAGCATTGCAGCCCGTCGGACCAAGCGGCTCTTGAAGCTCAAGGGATCCAAGAACGCCGGCCCAGTTAGGCTTACTCTTCGATCGGTGTTTCCTTGTCGCCATCGCGCATGTATGGCTTGCGAACCTGCTCACCAGAAGCCGCTTCGAAGGGCCGGACCCAAATGTTGCGGAAGCCGACCGGATTTCCATGGTCTTGAAGCGAAATCGGTCCAGTCGGCTCGTGCGCGACGTACTTGGGAGGCCGATTGAACGGCGTGTCCCCCTTGAGCTCAAAGTGGTTCAAGATCAGGACGCCGTTATGAACAGCTGTGATGTAGGCAGGAGAAACCAGGCTCCCGTCGTCGGCGAATCGTGGCGCCGTCCAGAAAATGTCGTAAGTGTTCCACTCCGAAGGTGGTCGCATCGCGTTGACCGCCGGAGGTGACTGTTTGTAGATCGCGCCGGCCTGTCCATCGTGATAGGTTTCATTCTCGAACGAATCCAAGACCTGCAGTTCGTAGCGGTCCATCAAGAAGACGCCACTGTTACCTCGCCCTTGGCCGCTTCCCTTGACAACTTGTGGTGCCTGCCATTCGATGTGCACCTGGCAATCTCCGAAAGAATCCTTGCTGACGATCTTGCCTTTGCCCGAATAGGCGATCGCCATCCTTGACCGACCAGTTCTCTCCGTTCTTCCATTTCGAAAGGTCCGTGCCATCGAAAAGAATGATGGCGTCGGACGGCGGATCTGCGTTGGTCTTCCCGGGTGTGATGATTGCCGGCGGCACCCATTCAATCCCATTGAGGTACTCCTCGGCGACCGCGCCGCCTCCCCACAGAAATGGAATCAAAAGGGTAGCGGTGGACAGGGCAATCAGTTTCTTCTGCATGGTTGGTATCCTAGGGAAGGGGAGCTTGGCTCAGTCTTGAATCAGGATGGGTTAAAAATGCTGGCTGCGAACCGAGGATAGGAAAACGCGTTCCTGCCAATGGAGCAGCTGCAACCCAAGGCAGCACGTTGCCCCCGCAGACGCATGTCGCAATCGAAGGACTCCTGCCCCACAAAGGACAACCGCCGCCAAGGACTCGCATCGCGAAAGACTCGGGTTGCGAAAGTCTCGCATCGCGAAAGACTCGGGGGAGCAAATTATCGTTGCTGGACGAAGAGGGATCAATGCTGCCAGAGCATTCAGACTCGGCCGACCGGTCCCCCCTGTGCTCTGCCCCAAGCCAGGGATGAAACCAGGTAGGTGCGGGGACCCGAGCGACACGCTGGTTGTCCAGAAGTGCGTACTTGGGAGTCCGCATTGACGCTGGGCCAGGGCATTTGCTACTTCCCTGGTCATGTGGAACTTCAATACGGACCAAATAGCGCTGGCGGCACTGCTGGCTGCGTTTTGGCCGATCGTCGATGTACCGTCACCATCGCGTGCGAACGCCGAGGAATTGCCCTCGGTTTCGCAGGTGAGCAGGATCGATGCGCCATCGGCATCCACATCAGCGACGACCGAATCCAGGCCCTGCGTTCTGCTTCGCAATGACAATGTGCTATTCGGTGTCGCACGCCAGGTCGGTGAGTATGTGATCATCGAAACGGGGCAGGGGGGTGAAATCAAGCTTGCCCGACAAGAAGTGCTTTGCTGGTCCAGTTCGATTCGCAGCCTTTACCGTTACCGTGTTGACCATCGGCAACAGGGAGACCTCTCTTCGCTCGTTCAAGATGCAAGATGGTGCCTGAGATTCGATCTCTACGACTTGGCGGCAGAAGAGATCCGCAGGATCCGCTCGATCGACCCTCGCAGCACGGACGCACAACGAATCGAGGATCAGTTGCGTCGCCAGGTGAATGCCGCTTCTGCTGTCGCAAGTGAAACGCCGGCGACCGACACGGGTCCCGAAACAGCGAGTCGTGAAGGGGCGGCTGAGATGATCAAGATCGTCGGCTACGATGACCCCAGTGATCCCGATGACGCCAGCGATCCCGATGATGTCAGTGATTCCGACCAGGAACCCAGCGAAGAATCAGCAGCCGTCCATCTTCCCACGCTTCGTAGGTTTGCCAGCCACGTTCAACCGATGCTTGTCAATCGCTGCGGTCGCTGCCATGACGCATCCATCCATGACCCCCAGGGCTGGACACTGGTCTTGCCTTCGGCCGGCACACGAGCGTCTTCCCGAATGACGCGAGACAATCTCACCTCCACGTTGGGCTATGTCGATTCTGAGTCGTTTGAACAAAGCATCCTGCTCACCAAGGCGACGTCGGCACATGGCGGCGAAGAGGCACCTTTGGACGCTCGCAGTGCCAAGGCGATCGAGTCGCTTCGGGTCTGGCTATGGATGGCTGCCAATTCCATGATCCCAGCCCCGCAAGACCACTCGCCTCACATCGCTTCGGCTGATCGCGATCCCGGCTTCGTGACACAAACCCAACCCTCTGCCGGACTCGCGCCTGGCCAAGACGACCAGTCAGGCTTTCCGCCACGCACCGCTGACAATTCGCGATCGGGTCCTTCGCGACTCCCTCAAGTCGCCAATCCGTTTGACCCTGACCTTTTCAATCGTCGATTCCAGCTCGACTCTGACGCCGCAAACTAGCGGTTCAAACTGAGCGATTTCCTTGAAGTCGTTTCTGTGGGTTCCATGACAGCCTGTTCTGCTATTCTGAAGAATGCATCTCAATCGGTTCGAGACTGTACTGAGGCGTGTCTCCCGGAGACTTGCCAAGGAAGCAGCAAAGCTGCCGATGTCCGCCTTGGAAAGGTGGACCTACCTGAGGCCCGCGATTTCCGTGAGCAAGAGTTTGAACCAACCCTACCAAGCCCCCAAGGCAATTCTCGAAAGCGTCCTTTACTGCGATGACCTTGTAGCGGCCGGCGAGTTCTACGAGGGGGTTGTGGGGCTGACGCTCTTTTCGCACGAGCCGAACCGCCACCGCTTCTATCAGCTTGGCGGTGGGATGCTCCTGATCTTTCAACCGTCAACGACGGAACAGGCCACCGTCAGTATCGGCGACGCAGTCATTCCCAAGCATGGCGCGCATGGCCCAGGGCACTTGGCCTTCGCGATCGGTGAGAATGCGGTGGAAGCGGTTCGCGAACATCTTACGCAACATGGCGTATCGATCGAGTCCGAAATTGATTGGCCGAGCGGCGGTCACTCGATCTACTGCCGCGATCCGGGTCACAACAGCGTGGAATTCGCAACGCCAAGTCTCTGGTCCCGCTCAGGTTGAAACCGCATCCGGGTTGCATCGGTGAGCCCAATCCGCGGGCTTCGGTCTCAAAATCCTTGGCAATGCCATTGGCTCACCCAACAAGACATCGTGGATGAGACGTTCGCTTGATGTAGAAAAAGCGACCCATGACATTCCGCTTGGTAACGCCAATACCACCGTCGGACCATCGATGGACAAGACGACTAGAGCGTTTTCATTTTTCATGTGCGTTGCTGGAAAAGGGGTCAGGCCCCAATAGTGCGAAGCACCCTTCGGGCCGCTTGCGGCTATTGGGGCCTGGCTATTGGGGCCTGACCCCTTTTCCAGCTGGCTACGTTATTGTTGAAAATGCTCTAGCTACGCGGCGGAACTGCCGGTGGGTGCTCGGCGAGCAAACCAGCGAGTTGCTTGACGACATCCGGACGCTCGGAAGCCAGATTCTTGGTCTCCAGTGGATCCTCCTGGTAGTCGTACAACTCGTACTCGGGATGACGACCGGAATCGAAGGGATTCCATTCGACGAGCCGGTAGCGGGAAGTGCGAATCGCTCGTCCCAACTTTCCACCTTTTGGAAAACAATGGTAGGCATGTGAACGAACGCTTTCAGTGTCCCCAGCGAGAATCGGCACGAGACTCTTCCCATCCATCGGCTGAGGCCCTGCAGGCTTCTTCAGGCCGGCCAACTCACAAAGGGTTGGGTAGATATCGACCGTCTCCACCAATGCGGAACTAACATCGCCGGCATCGGTCACGCCAGGCGCCACGATCAGTATCGGAATCCGATTCGCCTGTTCGTAGTTCGTGTGCTTGGTCCATGAACCATGATCACCGAGGTGATAACCGTGGTCACCCCACAGCACGACGATCGTATTGTCGTTCAGTCCGAGATGATCGAGTTCATCGAGGACACGCCCCACTTGCGCATCCATGTAGCTCAGCGCCGCGTAGTATCCGTGAATCAGCGTTCGCGTCATTTCCTCCGTAAGCGGCGGATCCTGCGGAACGGGCTTGTACTGATTCAACTCACCAAGCGTCTTGCCTGCGTAGGAAGGGGCGCCGGCCGGAGGCTCCGTGTATTGGGCAAGGGGAAGCGTCTTGGGATCATAAAGGTCCCAGTACTTCTTCGGCGCACAAAATGGGAGATGTGGCTTGGTGAAACCGAGAGCAAGGAAGAAAGGCTGGCCCGATTCCTGGTACCCACGAAGTCGCTTGATACCTTCCTTGGCAATCCGTCCGTCGGCGTAGGCATCGTCCTCGACCTCCGCCATCTCCCACGCCGCCCCTCGGGGCAACGATTTATTCTTGCCAAGTTTTTGATTGCTGAAGAACGCTTCCTCACGGGTCAGTTCGCCACCAGTACTTTCCTCCAGGACGTAATCAATCACTTTGTCGGCTTGAAACGGGACGCTCCATGATTGCTCGTCATTGATGTTTCCATGGCCGACATGGAAGACTTTCCCAATCCCTGCCGAGTGATATCCGTTGGCCTTGAAATGCTCTGGCAAGGTGACAGCATCGGGCACAGCGCGGCGAAAGTGGTAACCCAGGCTGTAGACACCGAGCGACGTTGAACGTGAACCGACCAGGAGATTGTTGCGAGAGGGAGCGCAGACCGCTTGGTTGCAATACGCTCGATCAAAACGCATCCCGCGCGACGCCAGGCGATCCAGATTCGGTGAGTGCACCCACGAATCCCCGTAAGCGCCAAAGCTCGGCTTGAGATCATCGACCAAGATCAACAACACGTTGGGTTGTTCGGCAGCCCTTCCGGACCCAGCGGAGCAAAGACCCAGCGCCACCAGCACGAGACAAGCAAAAAGGATTCGAATGGATGCAAACATGATGAGCAATCTGGTTTGGCAAGATCAAGAATTGGCAGCAAGTCGCAATTCGCGAAACGACTGTCGAAAATCATAGGAAGCTACCGCTGGTCCGCATTTCCAAGACGGACCTGCGCAGCTTTGCTGCGTTTCTTACGAGTCTCGGAGAGGCTCGCCTACGGTAGGGGAAGCTGCACCGCTACCCGATCGATTTTGCGATCGAATAGATCTCAGCAGCATCCAGTATATGGTCATTGGCCTCAAAGAGTGTCTGGATCGCCGCGCGATGCGTCTTCATTTTCAAGCCGCCCACACCGATGGCCCCATAGCCGACACCACTTCCAAAGGGCGTTCCCTTATCGGTGATGGTCAGCCCGCCAATCCCGGAAGGGGGAACAGCATTGAGATCGATTGCGACCTTCAAAGTATCGGTGTGACGAATCGCTGATTCCGAAACAAGTTCCACGCCGGCCGCCCCACAGGCGATGACGATCTCGGCGCCAGACAACGCTTGCTCGGTGGCTCCCGCCATGCCAGTGGCGAATGGGGTCACCTGGACTCCCGCAAGTTTGCTGCCGATCTCGCGGCAAGTGTGCTCGGCTCGCCTCAACGTGCGACTGGTCAACGTCACCTCGGCCCCGTCGCTCGCCAGGAGCTGAGCGACACGTCGGCCAACGGGCCCGGTGCCACCCAACACGACCGCTTTGCAACCCGGAATGTCGACATGACGCCCCGCGGCGACCACTGCGGCGGCAGCTGTGGTGTTGCAACCATTCGCGTCGAGCATCAACGAGACCCGCACGGGGCCAAAGAATGCATTGCGGCAAGCAGCCATCATCCGCTCCGCGACGTCCACATCCGAGCCTCCTATGAAGATTGCCGTGTGACGCAGGTCATCACCTCCACGCGTGAACATGGCGCCATGCACGAGCGGCAGCACGCTCGTCACCTGAACGCCCCCGTAACGAAGCAGCTGATCCACGCCCGCGTCAATCGCCACAATCGAGTCGAAGGAACTGGGTTGAACGTCGCTATCAAGTTGAATCAGAATCCGAGGCGACATGAGAAAGACCATGGCTTGAGGCAACCACAAAAAAAGCTTTCCGACAATCTCAATCGGAAAGCTTGGAATCAAACAGACTCGAACGTCACCAAATTCAAACCGTACGATGGACTACCAAGTCCGTCGCCATTTAAGCTGAACTTCCAAGTCCGTCGCCCACTTGTTCCTTGGACGGACTTGGAAGTCCATCCTACACGGACGTTCGAGATCGAGGCGTTGTTAGAAGCCTTTGAAGGGGTGTGCCGCCGAGTCCTTCTTGGCAAGCATTTCGTCTGCCGAAGGCTTGTTTGCCATCGCGCTGATCAACGATTGCTTGACAGCTTCGTAATTGTAGTTGTAGATCTTTTCGTCGTCTTCGGCTGCAGGATGAATGAACACGCCACAGACACAGACGAGCGATTCCGCTTGGTCCTTGGGGATGATGCCTTCGCCGACGGCGTCCGCAACAGCCTTGGCGACCGCAGCTTGTGCGGGTCCAAACATCTGAACGGCCTGCTTCATGCCTTTGATCGTGACCTTGGTGATCATCACGGTCGAGGGCTTCACGGCGACGTTGGGCTCGAGCACGGCCAGCAGGTTGGTGTGACCTTCGCTTTGAGTGGAAAGTGCGTTGGCAAAGGCGACTCCTACTGGACCGTCCTTGCTACCGATCATCAAGTCAATATGAGCGACCTCGTTACCGTCACCAACCAAAGCTTCACCGACGTAGAATTGCATAAGGGAGCCTGCCTATAGAGGGAGAATGCGAAAGGCTCGCCGATCAAATCCGCCTGAGGTTCCGCTTGATTGAGCAAGCGGATTGGCCGCAGGGTCAATGGTGTGATCGTGAAGCCGGGTTTAAACTTCTTGACTTGAAATCCTTCAACACGATGCCGTTCACGATTGATGCCATTCTTGCGTGCAGTCGGCGTTGGTGGGCACGCCACGCTCAACGAAGCGTCCAAGGCGTTGGGGATCCAAGTCTTTGTCGAAGAACGTAGCAAACCCCGCCGCCGATGCAACCACCCGCCGCGTCAAACCAGCCCAACTCGGGTGGCAAACCTGTTTCCCGTTCGCTTCAGGGGGAACCGAAACGCGTTGCGTTGATCGGTGCCTCCGTACGCGCCGCGGCAGAATCGGCCAAACGGGGCGGTTTCACCGTGACAGGCCTGGACCGATTTGGCGACTCCGACACGATCAATGCATGCCACGAACATCTCTTGCTTGAGGAAGAGAATGGCCTTGGAACTGGCCTGACTCCTCAAGCCTGGGCAGCGATTGCAAGAATCGGCAGCCAGATACCCATCCTCCCCGTTGGCGGGCTAGCCGATTCTCAGCAGTGGCTCGACCGCGTGCCGCTGCTCAAGCCCTGGCTAGACCAACGGGCAGCAGCGAGCAGGGCG
This sequence comes from Pirellulaceae bacterium, assembly GCA_963767665.1. GTDB lineage: Bacteria > Planctomycetota > Planctomycetia > Pirellulales > Pirellulaceae > Rubripirellula. The sequence continues at coordinate 1,252,409 of CAVYFC010000016.1, read as the reverse complement.
CGGGACCTGAGTTACTTGCGAGAGATGACGGCGGGGACCTCAATCGCGATCCCTCCAACTGATCCAAAGAGCCTTTCATCCCGTCTTTCTGCTCATGCCTCGCTCCCGTCTCGGTGGTTGCGCAAGAAGCATCACAGCAGTGGCGGGCTGGGCACACGCTGGAATCGTGATCCAAGCGACTCCATCCCCTGCGAGATCTGGCAGCAATGGGTTGAGGGCAGGGCATTCGGAGCAAGCATCCTCAGCAGTGGAACCGACTCCGTGCTGCTGGGGGTCTGCAGCTCTCGGTTCACACGCAAGGGTCACTTCCCCTTTGTCTATTCCGGATCGCTTGGGCCGATTGGGGTGCCGGAATCGGTCAGGCGGGAACTCGACGAGTTCGGTCGGCGGATCGCATTGACCTCTGGATTGCGAGGCCTATTCAACGTCGACTTCATCTGGGATCGAGCCGGTCCGTGCTGGCTACTGGAGATCAATCCACGATGGAGTGGATCGAGCGAGTTGGTCGAACGACTCCTTCGCCGCCGACGCCCCGAACTCTCGCTGATGTCGCTGGCGATCGACGGCTTGAATGGGTCTGCTTTCGCCGAGGACCTTCGGCATGCTGCCGAGCAAAACAGCGACGATCCGATCTACCTCAAACGCATCGTCTTCGCGAAACGCCGATTTCCATTTGAGCGAGACAAGATCGAGCCGTTGCTTCGGCCGAACGAAACATTGCACGACACGCCAGCGGAGGGCCGGATGATCGAGTCAGGCGAGCCGGTCTGCACCAGCATCACCGAGCTCGTTCGAACAAAAAAAGAAAAGGACCCGATGCACCGGCACCGGATCCTAGTTGGTCAATTGTCACGTGGAGGAAAATGTTAGAAGTCCAGCGCTTCGTCGCCTCCTTCCAGCTCCCCCGTAAGATGGACTTCCTAGTCCGTCCTGTAGGATGGACTTCCTAGTCCGTCCACCCTGAACGAGAACTTCCTAGTCCGTCACGCACGATGGACTTCCTAGTCCGTCGCAGCGATCCACCGGCCTGCTGATTGCTTTCGACGGACTTGGAAGTCCATCGTACAAAAAATACGTAAGAAGGAGGTCCCTGCTGCGGGATCAACCACTACTCTCCTCGCTCATCGGCGTAGGTATAGATGCGGTACATCTCCTGATCGCCCACTTCACTGGCGACCTTCAACTCGCCCATCTGATCGAACAGCAGCATCATGCCTGGTGACTTGATGTCGTCGGTGATCTTCAAGGGGACACCCCCATCGACACTCACGACGGTTGTCCCGCTGACGAGTTCCGGGTCGGGCAACTTCTTGACGGACAACGAGATCGGGTCCACGACATCGGCTGACTCCGCCTTGTGGCTCAGCACGGTTCCCTCGGTGACGGTCAATTGCATCGGAATCCGGGCTCCGGTGTTCAGGTCGTACTGGGAGGCCAAGATCTTCGCCGAGGGCGTATCTCGCGAGTACTCCACATCCTTGCCAGCGACTTGCCAGACATTGACGGTGCCACGCTCCACTGGACCCGCAAAGTACTGTTCGAGTGAGGGCAGCCCGACTGGTTCGGTCGGTTCACTCCATTCGCTCCAGCGGCGAAAGTCTCGCTTGCCTGCCTCCAATGCGTCGGACATCTTTCCCTGCACTCGCTGAGCAACGTCGGGAGCGAGGCTGCTGACTTTCGGTTGCAACGTTTCGGAGAACGGGAAGTTTGGATCGTTGACGGCATACCTGATTCGATAAACATACTTGCGACCAAACTGCGGCGAGCCCTTGAAGCCTGCGAAATCGTAGAAGCGAATCAGCTTGTATTCGACGGGATTCGTCTCCAGGCCAGCGCGACCCATCATGGCCATTCCCATTCCCATCATCATGCCGTCCATGCCCATGTCCATGTCCATGCCCATGTCCATGTCCATGCCGTAGTCCATGCCCATCATGCTCGAGGATGCAGCACGCTGACCGGGAGCCACGAGGGTCGAGTCATCTTCCATGTCCATGGAGAATTCCTGGATATCCTCCTCGCCAACATCCAGGTTCGCCTCTCTCTCCAGGTCCTTTTGCGACTTCATGGGGATCATGGGGTGCAACGCAAAGGAGCGATAATCGTCCAGAAGCACCGGTGGAATCCAAGTGGTCAAGGCATCGTCGCGGTAATCGCTGGGGACAATTTCCGGCGCAAATCCCGACCAGCGATAAGCGGCCAGCTTCGTGTAGAGGGTTCGATCCCAGACTTTTTGCCAGTCTTCTTCGGCGAGTTGGTCGACCGACTTGTCGGTGACATCGGCGCGTTGCACCTCCAGATCGTAGTAGAAGGGCGTATCTCGACGGGGATCGTACAGATCAGCATCCTGAAAGGCTTGCTTGTAGATCTCGTAAAGCTCTTTATGGGGAACGACTGCCGTTCCCGCGATGAACCAACCGACCGAAGGGACCGGCTCTTGTTTGTCATCCGTTGCTTTGGGACGCAGCCCAAAGTCGAACTTGGAATCGAATCGGCGTCCGGATCCCGTCGAGTTGGTATCCATTCCCATGTCCATCATATCCATTCCGGAATCCATTCCCATGTCCATCATGTCCATCTCCATGCCGCCCCCCATCATCATCTCCATCATCGCGTTGCGGTTGCGTCGACGGCTTTCACGAGGCTTGGGCTTCTCCACCTTTTCGACGGGGTCGGCACCTTCAAGCAGGGCGAGAGGATAGGTGTCCTTTTCGGCTTTGCTACGAACTGCGATCGAGGTGGCAACGGGTGTGACCATCAAGGCGCGCGGCGCGATGAGTTCGGGGTCCATGCGGCGCACGATCGAATTGGGGGACTTCCCGGTCCACGTCTGAGGAAGCGAATAGGCCGATGGATCGACAGGTGTGTCGACGCGAGCGGTTTCCTTGACGATGTCGAACTCAAGGGTCTTCACACGCTCAGGAAGGACCTCGTCGTTGTGATTGAGGTCGATATCCGACTTGACTTGGGTTGCCTTGGTCGTCAGCCGTTCGGGCTGCTCTTGCTCCAGAAAGTTTGGCAGCTTCCAGCCGGCGTACATCAAGTACCCCGACGCGCCAATCACACCAACGAGAATCATCTTCTCGAAATGGTTGACGAAAAAGCCTTTGATCTTGTCGGCATCCATGGGAATGTCCCTCGTTTTGGCGCTGAGCGAATCAGAAATTGGGGTGCGGGTGGGTCTCTTGAACTAGTTGCCAATCAAAGCGACTGGCGGTACGGCATCGGCGGCGTCATCGGGAGTCGCCGGAGCAGCAGGATCGGCGGCATCCGGTGCCGCGGGCTGAGGCTGAGCCTCGGGTGCCTCTGGAGCAGCGGGCTGCGGCGTTGGCAGAACGTCTTCGACCGGTGGCGCATCCACCTTCGGAGCCACCTTTTCTCCACCAATCGTCTCTTTCGCTCCATCGATGACCGTGTCCTCGGTGACTTGCTCGAGTCCGAGTTTGGCGGGATCAGGCGGGTTGTACATGTAAATGATTCCGTAGATTTCGACGCTCATGTCGAGCGGGGTTTCGTCGGTCGGCTCAAGGCTTGACATGCCACCTCCCATACCCATCCCCATTCCCATTCCCATTCCCATGCCCATCCCCATGTCCATGCCCATATCCGACCCCATGTCGTCTCCCATCATTCCCATTCCACCGGAGCCGGCGGCTGCTTCGGGAAGAAGACGAACCTGGTTGATTTCAACCATCAACTGGGCACTTCCACAAGCTGCGATCAATTCATGCACAGCACGTTGATCCATGTTCAGCGACATCATGACGGGAACCCGCTTGGCCACAGCAAGCGCCGCGTCGCTTGGGCTGTTGCTGGTCAAGGCTCCTCGCAAGGCGGCACCAGTGATCGGCTCCAAGCGCGGCATTGACGTATCGATTTTCAGCCGGGTCGACCTGAACCAGTGATCCGCCCCCTAGCATGTCCGAGCCCATTTCGTCTTCCATGGCCGAGGACATGTCCATCATGTAGTCGTCCATTCCCATGCCACCCATCATTCCCATCATTCCCGCAGCGCCTTCGCCGGGTTTGCTGATGTGGCCTTCTCCAAACTTGACGGACTTGCCGATCCCGATTTGTTTGATTTCTCGGATCTTTGCCTGGTAGGGCTGACGGGCATCCCCATTGACGTCTGCGATGATCTGCAGCAGTTGCTTGAGGATCCAGATGTTCTCCTGGGAGTAATAGACTTCCAAGGTCGAGGGCAATTGACCACGCCAAGGAAACAGGTCCTTGAGCACTTGCTGTTGGCTGTCGGCACCCCACTTTACCAGCGGCCCTTTCTCAGCACCTGTGATGTCGACTTGCTTGGCACTTCGCGACATCCCACCCGACATCATTCCCATCATCGAGTCCATCGACATTGCACGGTCGAACTCCGCCGTCCATTCAGAGTTGGCGATCTTGGCAATGTCGGGAAGCGAATTCTTGATGTAGCGCTGATAACGAGTCAGCAAGGTGATTTCTTTTTCGTCCGCCGGATCCGTTGGGAAATTGATATAGACCTCAAAGGGAAGGTCGGGACGTTTCCCATCGTTGTCCAAATCCTCGAACTCTTTGACGAAGTCGGCCTTGAGCTCATCCACCGGCCAGGTCAGGAGTTGTCGCTGTCGGTCGTAAAGTCGCGTCCAAGACTGCAGCACCTGATCTTGCCTTTGCTCGATCAACTTCTCCATTTCGTCGTGTGAGTGTTGGTTTGGAAGCGTTGGCAATTCCTGTTGGACAGAGCTGACCGTTTGAATCGCCGAGGTGATCTTCGACGTTTGCTTTTTGTTTTCATCCGCCAGTTTGGAGGTGGTGAGGAACCAGATCGCCAACGAAACAAGCAGCACCAAGCCGGACGAAATCCAGAAACCGTATTTCATCACGACGGCGAGCTGGGTCTTTAATTGATCCATGACGATGTCTTTGAAGTCAGGAGTGGTAAGGGAATCGGATAAATTGTGTCGCGAAGCATTTTGAAGATCGGTCTGCCTATTGGCTATTCCGTGGGCACCGCCTGCAGTGCCGCTTGCTGAGCGGCTGCTTCTTCCGCTGCTATCCGTGCGGCTTCCTTCGCTTCAAGTCGTTCGCTGAGCACATTCTCTTGCCAAACGATCTGGTAGATGAAGTCCAGTTTAGCGACTTCCAGCATCGGCGGTTCATAACCTTCTGGCAGATTCTTGGGGTCGAAGGCACCACCGAGGGACGCCGAGGCGGGCAATGGTGCGGTCGGATCGTAATCGGGATTCGGAATCTGGGTCGGCTTGGCGCGGTTGTCATCCAGCAGCAACGGATACTTGATCCCCATCTCCTCCAGGGTGAATGTTTCCATGATCTCCTCGCCGTTGGCATCCATCTTGCCCGTGGGAAGCTTGACCGTGATGTTGCGGAAACTGCTGGTCATGTACTTCCGAACGTGGTCACTCTCGATCTCGCCTCGATTGTTGGGGTCGTTGTAGTAGTGGTAGCATTGCAGCTCGATGACCCAGCCCGGGCCGGTTGGCCCGGTTTCCGCCAGCAGCTTGGCCTCGAATTCCTCTTTCGGGCGTTCAGGTACTCTTGGTTGTTGGTGACCCGGGCCCAGCTGCGCATCTCCTCCTGGTAGCGTTTCTGGACTTTCTCCGATCCACCATTCGGTCAGGTCTTCGTAGTGTTTGGTATCGGCCTGAGTGACGTGGATGTCTGTTCGCTGTCGAGTACGGCAATTCCTTCGGAGTGGGCACCTTGCCGTCTGGGTACTCAGTCCGAGGAATCGCGGCGTTGACCGCCTTGATGACCTCCAGCCATTTCAGTCGACGTTCGGCATTGCCCGAGACCTCTCGGCCCATCATGTTCAAGTAGGTCAGTTTCGATTCCAAATCACCGTCTTGCTGACCTGTGAATCGCGATACTGCTTCATCGACTTGAACCTGTCGTGATCGGGCTTGCCCACAAGTCGTCGTGGGTGGTCGACCAGCTGCGTTCGGTGAAGGCGTAGTGGGCCGACATTCCGATCAGCAGCGCAGCCAAGCCGGCCAGCGTCCATGGTTTCTTCGCTCGCACCATTCGCTGCGTCAGGATCTCACGCGGCACCAGGCTGGCGTGGATCTGCGAAAGCCCCAAGCCCTGCAGACACAAGCCGTAGCTGACCGCGAACGTCGGCGCGTTGTCGCGGAACGTCGGAATCGACATCACATCGTCGCCGGAGAGCCGATTGAAGCGATCGAGCACGTGCACCTCGAAACCGAGGTTCTTGCCCAGGTAGGCAGCCAGACCGGGCATCTTGACGGTGTTGCCAGTCAACAACAGTTCGCCGATCTCCGCCTTCTTGTCGATGCTGCGAAAGAAGCCGATCGAGCGTTGGACTTCGGTGACCAAGTCGTTGAAGACAGGCCGCATCGTTTGGAAGATCAACTTCGGATCGCTTGCCTCCCGAGCATTTCGTTTGAGATGCTCTGCCTTGGCAAAGGTCAGCTTCAAGTCCTTGGTCAATTGCCGCGTGAAGTGGTTGCCGCCGATCGGCATGCTGCGTTGCCAAATCCGGAAGCCATTGGTCACGATCAGGTCACTGGAGTCGGTTCCGATCGACAGCACCACGCTCGACGGGGGCGGATTGTCGGAATCGAAGACCTCGGATTCCAGCCGCTCGTGCAAGCGGTCGTAGGCCACCATGTTGTAAAGGGCCAGCGGAGCCAGCTGCACCACATCGACTTCCATGTTGGCTTCATCAAAGGGAGCCAGCTGTCGATAGGCCTGCTCTCGCTTCATCGCGAACAAGCCGACTTCGCTCTCCAATGCATAGCCTTCCTCGACCATGCTGCCCGGCATCATCTGGAAGTCCCACACGACGTCGGCAAGGTCAAACGGGATCTGCTGTCGCGCTTCGTAACGAACGATGTCGGCGATCTTCTTGACTTCGACCGGCGGCGGCTTGAAAAACTTCGCCAAACCACTCTGCCCGGGAACGCTGATGCAGACCTTCTCGCTAGATCGCCGACTCGTTGCGTTCGAGCAACTGACCGAGCGCATCGGCGATCAACTCCTCGGCGACCGCCTCGGGTTGGCTCAAAATCTTGGGGTACTCGATGAAGTCGAAAGCGGTGGCAACGACTTCGCCACCGTCCAGATTGCAGCGCAACGCCTTGAGCGCCGTTTGGCCGATCTCGATTCCCCAAACACTTTGACTGCTTGCCATCTGTTTCCTGCGCTTCCCGGATGAAGGATGTGTTGCTTTGCGTTCTGGATGATCTGCGTTCTGGATGATCCGTGCGTGGTCGCCGCCGATCCGCCGAGGATCACAACGGACCAAACCGATCCCCCGTCAGGCGATTGTCGATCAGTATTGTCGTGGAAATGGTTGGCTTGACGGCCAGCCCCTCGATCGCCAACCGCCTGCTTGCGTTACAATTCCGTTGTCAAACGCCCCTCATTCTACAGCGATTTGACGAAAATGGATGAATCGGCTTGTCGGAAGATCAAGGATTCGTGCTCGCAACGTCGGATTGAACCTCCCAAATGGACCCACGACCGTTTGGATCCCCGACCGATGGGAAGCCATCGACCGGAGGTCGAAAACCATCGACCGGAGGTCGAAAGCCCATGGACCGGAGGCCAAAAGCCAGATCCGAGCCCAGCCCGGAAGCACCATGATCTCCATCAACTAACGAACGAGCGGCGAGTTTGAGCACGAAAAACGAATGGATAAGTAATGAAAAGGTGGCCGCGATCTTCGATTCGGCCTGCCCGCCATGGCGAGCAGCCGTCGCTTCGATGATTGGCCTGCCTGATTGGTTGCTACCCCAGACCGACACGACGACCGACACGACCGAAGAACCTCTTCTAGTTTATCGATCCCTGCACCACTAAGTCAAATTTTACTTCGATATGCCCCTTTTCGACGAGTGCTGCGTCCTGATCCCGGCCTCCACGCTGGAAGACTTTCCGTCCGATTTGTCCGATTCTGACGCTCGCAGCCTGTTAGCAGCCTGGACGATCCTTTGGCACCCCAGCCTGCTTGCTGAGTGTGGACAGCTGCCGGTTTGGTGCCGAGCCGACTCTCCCCCTGAGACGCTCGAGAACCGTTTGCTTGCCGTCCCCACGCCAAGTCAGAGCCGACTTCCCGACGGCTATCGTGACGCGGGCGGAGAGCTGCCCAAGCTGCCACTGGATCAGTGGCGAGTCGCAGATCGGAGATGCTGGCCCAGCTTCCCCTGGAGAAGCTTCCCTCTGTCCCTGCCAAGCCTCTCCGTATGTGGTTCTCGCAGCATTGGAATCGAGGACTTCTTTGCGACGGGCTACGCCGTCCTGCAGATCCAAGTCATGACTCGCCGGCTCCGGTACACCAGCAATCTGGACGAAGTCCACCTGCAAAACTGCGTCGTGGCGGCCGCTCAGGCATTTGTCGCGGGGGATGCGGATAAGCCAGCAACTCGCTCCACGATGTCTTCGATTGCTTGGCCGAAGAACGCGACCACTACTTCTCGTCCGATCCTCACCTGATCGATCTGATCCTGACGAGCCGTTCGACCATCGATCGACTCCTCGAATCGGTCGCATCCCGTCGGCATCATCTGGGATGACCCCTCCGCCGACCCCATCGATTGAAACGAACCCACCTGACTCGGCGACACACGAGGTTCCATCGCCCGAGCAAGACGAGAAAACCGAGCCGGTAGAAGCCGGAGAGAAGCCGGAAGAGAAGCCGGAAGAGAAGCCGGAACGAGCCGAAGGGGCTGAGTGATGCAAACACCGTGCTGGCCACTCCCATGAATCTCTTGATCGACGGTGAGGTTGCCGTGGCAATCGGGGGACTCGAACCGTCCCGGACACAGTCACTCCGAGAGCAACTGTCCAACGGTGCGATCGGTTGGGCTGGAGGAGGCCCCCCCAGTTCGGTTTGCCTCGACACGATGACCTACGCCCAGGCGGAGTCCGTTTTTGAAGAGGCCTATCAGCAAACCGAGCAGGCACTCGGGACAGCCCCACCCGTTTACGGCCGTTTCTCCGGCTCGACCCCGTCGGACCTGACCGCGACTCTGGTTCGCCTCGGATACTGCGGGATGATCCCCATCGACTTTGCAGGCGGCACCGGATTTGGTGAGGAAGCCAAGGTCATCATGCAGACAGCGGCGGCGCAACTGGAAGCCTTGACCGCCAAACCCAAGGATGCAGCCAGCGATGCCTCCTTCCTGACGCTCGGCACGCGACTGGGCGAGGCGATCGACAGCGGCGAAATCGCGACCGCCCTGTTGGCACATTGGCCGGGAAAATCGTGCGACCCCTTTGAGGATCTGAAACGAGTCGCCTCGTGGAGTCTTTGCCTGGGACGATTCTGGACGCTGTCGGAGTACTTCCGCAATGGAGAGCATCCCTACCATCACGGTGTGGCCTCGACGTCGTCGCCACAGGCGGCCGAACTGTTGCCCAGCCTGATCGCATCGGCAACCGCCAACCCGCTCTCGAGCCTCGCGAGGGCGTTTCGGCAATCGGTGATCGACGAGCAGCAGGCCATTTTCGCGGGCATGCGCAGACCTGGTTGCCTGGAATCGCGGGAACCAACGGGGACCGGCCGAGGGCTTGGCCGATGCGATTGGCGCACCGGTCAGCGAAGCATCGGCCCAGTCGGGTTCGACGCTCGTGCTCAACCCGCATCTCGGTCGGGTGCCGGCACAGCGTCTCGGTGGCAGGACGCATGCCGGCGAAGTCGGATCATCTCTACGCCGCCAGTGTGGAATCGGGGCATGTGGTGGCAACGGTCGACGTCCCGGCTTGTGGATTTGTGCTGCTGCGAGGCGACCAGCGTCAGGAGAGTGGAGCGGGATTTGGTGGTGGGCTGCGTCAAAGACTGTTCGGCGGACCGAAGCCGATTGCCGAAACGGCGCATCTGCAAAACGAATTCATGGAAGTGGCGCTGAGCGCCGAGTCGGGCGGGATCTCCGGCGTTTACAGCGGATCGGCTCGCGGGAATCGGTTTTCGCTTCGCCTGGTCCGCGCCGGTCTGGAGGGGGATGCGACCTTGATGCACTGCGATAGCTGCGCGTTGCGTTCGAGCATCACCAAGCAGCGGATTGCATCGAAGCGTCGGGGAACCATTCGATCAGAGAAGGGTGCCAGCGATTTGGTGCTCGCCACCTTTCGCCTCCGCTACACACTGCGAGCGGGGAAGCCGTTTTTTGCGGGTTGATGGCGAGATCGAACCGAAGTCGCCAATCCGTCGGCAGCTCCCTGGAATCACTATTTCGGGATCCGCACGGCTTACGCGTCGGAAGCACCGATCTGTCGAACCCTGATTCGTGACAAGTTGCACCGCGCCAAGTCACGCCGGATGGTGGCTCCGCTTGGCGTCGTGGTCGACGAAGCCGATCGACAAACGTTGTTGTGCGGCGAGGGACTTGCCTTTCATCGCCGTGAGGGTGAACGCTTTCTCGATACGCTGGTCTTGGTGCAGGGGGAGACCTGCAAGAAGTTCACCATGCATTACGGCTTTGATGTTCCCGCGCCCGTCGCCTCCGCGCGAGCCCGGATGGCGCCACCCGTCGACTTGTCCGTCAATCCAACTCCGTCGGCGCCACGAAATTGGCTGGATTCTGCACGCCTCGCCGAAGGACCTGTTGGTCTCTCGACTGGCCGTTGAGCAGCGTTCCGATGGACGACTGGCGGCACGGATCCGTGTGATCCAAACCCAACCGCAAGCCTGCAAGGCGAAGCTCCGTTTCTTACGCAATGTGGATACGGCGATTCTGGTCGATGGCACTTCCGATACCCATTTGAATCGAACCGTGGAAGAACTGGAGAGCATTGGCGAACAGCAACCGAGCGATTTGAAGCATGAGGGTGACATGCTGACCCTTTCGCTGGCAAGCCACGGCGTGGCCGATTGTCTGGTCGTCTTCGCCCGCACCGCGTAAGGATGCATGAGACTCGTCGCGCTGGGTTAGGATGGGCGTGTTCGTGTGGGAATTGAGAATCAGATGGCATCGAGCGAATCCGCGATCAAGCTGAACTTCCGGCAGGCGCTCCTGCGCAGCGGACTGCTCGACGAACGCAAGTACCTGAAGGTCGTGGAACTGACGGGAACCGAAGACGAAGCCGTCATCGCTGCGACGCTCGTCAAAAGCGGCGTGATCACCCAATACCAGGCGGAACAACTCCGCGGCGGACGGACCAAATTCCGGCTTGGCCCCTACCTGATCACCGAGGGCATCGGCCAAGGCGGCATGGGGCAAGTCTTCAAGGCGGTCCACGAAGTGATGGGGCGCGAATGCGCCGTCAAAGTCCTGCCGCTGGAAAAGTCGACTCCGGAATCCCGTGCGGCATTCAAGCGCGAGATCCGTATTGCAAGCGGGCCTCGACAGCCCCTATCTGGTGCGTGCCTTCGATGCCGGCAAAGAAGGCAACGTTCACTACCTGGTCACCGAATACGTGCCGGGCAACGACCTCCGCCGACTGATCCGCAACAACGGCCCGCTGCCGATGAACGATGCCGCGTTGATCATCTCGCAGGCGGCGCTGGGGCTTCAATACGCCCACGAGCTCGGGCATGGTTCATCGCGACGTCAAACCGGGCAACATCCTGGTCACGCCCGAAGGACACGCCAAGGTTTCCGACATCGGGCTGGCGACCTGGACGATGGGTCTCGAAAACGATCCCCGGGCGGGCAAGATCGTGGGCACCGCCGACTACCTTTCACCAGAGCAGATCCGCGACCCCAGGTCGGTCGGCCCGCTAAGCGATATCTACTCGCTCGGTTGCACGCTGTATTACGCCGTCACGGGCAAGGTTCCTTTCCCCGGCGGTGACACCCGAGCAAGTGCCGTCGGCACTGCGAACAGACCCCCTGGCATCCCCGCAAGTTTGCACCCGATCTCTCCGAAGAATTTGTCGATATCATCGCCGACATGATGGAAAAGGATCCTGCCCGCCGGATCCAATCGGCGGCGGAAGTGGCCGAACGGTTGGAACCCTGGGCCAGCGCAGTCGACCGAACTGGTGGATTTGCCGATCGAACGCCAATCCTGGACACCGCCACCGCCCCCACAGGAGCCGTCCCAGCTTCGTGAAACACCCGAATTGCCCGAGCTGGCCAATTCCTCGGGCGGGTTGCAGCGCCTCGGGGGCCTACTCGGATTCGATGTCGGTGCCACCGCTGCCAGACGATTGGTCGCCGGAGCCCCTGCGCCGCGCCGCGCCAGCCATACGCTGCCGATCGCGATCGCCCTGGCCCTGGCGGTCCCGATCAGCCTGCTTGTCGGGTGCCATCATCGGTTTCATGGTCCGCGGGCGACTCTAAGGCGGGGCGGCCGGGCAGTTGGACGGCCGGGCAGTCGGGCGATGGGCAGTGAGGGGAAATCCGACTCGGGACAGAGCCCTGATCTGTTTGTGCGGAATGTTCCGATTGGTTCAAGGTTGCCGATTAGCGGGACGATAAGGACGATGTGACGCAATCGGCTGGGAAAGCCTGTTCGCTCCGGGAATGCTGCGTTCTTGACGATCAAGATCCGGCCACCTAGACTCTGCTCGTGTTAAGTTGAAAGTGGCAAAGGGTTTACATCGATCGCCGATTCAGCATCTCGGTGCGACAGGGAGTCAGAGTGACCAAAAAAGACATCGTGAGAACGATCTCGGAAGAGGTTGGGCTGACTCAACAACAGACGAAGGAAATCGTTCAAAAGACATTTGACGCGATCATTGAGTCCTTGGTACGAGAACGTCGAATCGAACTTCGCAACTTCGGCGTTTTCGAGGTCAAGCCACGGGCGGCCCGAAAGGCTCGAAATCCAAGAACCGGCGAGCAGGTCGACGTGCCTCGAAAGCACGTCGTCACCTTCAAACCGGGGAAATACATGGAAGCCAAAGTTCGTGACCTGGACGAGGCGGAAGCACGCCGACTTCTGGAATCGGGACGATGGCGAAAACGATGAGCCACCCCGGGAAGCCCCACGGCGGACGACTCACACCAGCGGCCCCAGCGGCCGTTGGGACACTTAAGAATTCCTATCCACCACCAAATCACACCGACTGAAAAACGAGAGCCAGTCGTTCACGGAGGAACGCTCGATGCGACGTTTAATGCAAATCACCATGCTGGCCGCCTGTCTGACGACGACGGTGGGCTGCTTCGTGCCGATCTACTCGGCGCGACCCGAACGTCGTGTCCAACAGTTGCTGTTCACTTCGGAAGACCTGCGATCGCTCGTCGATGAATGGGAACGCTTCTGGTTCCTTGATTCGCCCAGCCATCTGACGCCGATTCGAACGCACGGCGGCATTATGTAGGCCGTCCGCGGCCTGCCTGATCGTGATGCGCCGATTGCTTGCGACTAAGTTGCTTGCTTGACAGTTCCTGGTTTGGGCAGCCCGCTGGTTTGCGCGGGTCAGCCCGCTGGATTGAAAAGCCGGCTGTTGGGCAGCCTGCTATCGGCGTCATGACTCCTGACCGAACGTTGCCTGGTGCTGCTCTGCTGCATCCACCAGGAGCGATTCGTATTGATCGGTCATCGCGTCCCAGCCGAAGTGTTCGATGACTTGCTTCCCGGCATGGCCCAGGGCCTCGCGGAAATCGGTTTCTTCCGCCATCCGCTGCATGCCCTCACGTAGCCCGGCAACTGAGTTGGGCACCAACAGCCCCCAGCTTGGATCGAGCAGGATCGCGCGCGGCCCACTCTCGCAATCGACTGCGATCGAGGGGACTCCACTGGCCATCGCCTCCAACAGCGCCGAGGGAAAGCCCTCGTAGCGACTCGGCAGCACGAAAAACGTCGCAGCGGCCAGCTCGCTCCAAATCGGCTCGATCCAACCTGGCATGCTCACCCGAGCGGTCAAACCGAGCATCTCGATTTGTGCCTCCAGCTCGGCTCGCTTGGATCCCTCTCCAAGAATCGTCAGCGACCACCCCTGGCAAGACTCCGGTAAGTCCGCGAAGGCAGCCAGCAGGCGGTCGAATCCTTTCTCATGCTCCAATCGGCCGATCGACACGATGCGTTTCGATTGACTGGCACGGCTGCGATCGGAATCGACCGGAGGCCGTTCCACTGCGGAGGGGATCACGGTGACGGGAACGGAAAACCGAGATTGCAGGTGTCGGGCCGAGGTCTCGGTCAGTGCGACGATCTGGCTGGCGCGGCGGTAGCTGCGGCTGCGGAGCCATTCCCAAGCGGTGCCGAGCTGCTGCTGGGCCGGGTCGCTTCGCTCGCTAATGACCACCGGTAGTGACGAAGGGTCCACTGCCATCAACGTCAGGATGTTGGTGCGATCACAAAAAGACAGGACGACATTAGGAGCAACCAGCTTGATTGCCGCGCGGACCCGGGCCACACGATGTCGCGTATTGGAAAGCTTCGCTAGCCAACTGGGGGAGTTGGACATGACGTTCAATCGTTGTCGGCGGACCGCTTGATCGACCACATGCCGCTCGCGTGTGCCATCATCCAAGGTGATCAGAGTCACGTCATGGCCACGAGATGCCAAACGCGAACAGAGTGAGGCCATGACGCGTTCGGCGCCACCACCGTCGAGCGAATGAATGATGCAAGCGATTCTCACAAACCAGTTCCACCGCGTTTGAGATGCGTGATCAGCAGCCTTCGAGGGAAAGTCCTCCTGCCGCGAGAACGTAACTCGCCCGGCCTCGAATTGTCCAAGCCGCGAGTGTAGCCTGCAAATGCAAACGAGGTCGGCGAGATCGAGCTTGGGTAACCGAAAGTAACGACGGAGCGCGCACAAAAGAACGAGTTCTCGGGTCCTGGCAGTTGAAAGGGTCAAGAGCCCTGATTAGCGTGGAATCAGACGAGCACGGGGGTGAAATCACTTGCATTCTCGCGCATGTTCGTTGCGCCCGACTTTCCACCGACTCTTTCCGAGGTCCCCCCATGAAACGGATTCTGGTTGTTCTTTCTCTCGCGTTGGCCGCTTCTGCCATGACCGCCGAACAAGCATCGGCGCAGCGCCGGGCGCTATGGTTTCCTTCCCTTCGGCTTCTACCAGCCGTACGGAGCCACCTACGGCACGTCGATCCGCACGCCCCCCTACTTTGCGACCAACCCACCGGTCTACTACGGGGCACGGCATGCTCGTCCTTACGGCTTGAGCCCCTTTGCTTCGCCGCCGCTGGTTCGTGCTGCGGACAACTATGAGAGCCGCCTGCGAACTCAGTTCCTGCAACCTCAGGTACCGACACCGGGTCCCTACAGTGCCCCGGCGCCGACGTGCAATCCTTGCATCAGCCATTCGCTCTCGGCAGTCGCGCCAGTCACGCTTGGCAAGGTCCGCAGCAACCCATTCGTCGAGCCTACCGACATGGTTGCTCAGAACTAGAGCTTCGCCAAGAACGGCAACCGCAATGAACGACGGGCGCCAGCCCGTCGGCCGTACGATGGACTTCCAAGTCCGTCGACCCTTCAGCTTCACCCTGTACGATGGACTTCCAAGTCCGTCGACCCTTCAGCTTCACCCTGTACGATGGACTTCCAAGTCCGTCGCCCCCTCAGCTTCACCTTGTACGATGGACTTCCTAGTCCGTCGCCCCCTCAGCTTCACCTTGTACGATGGACTTCCTAGTCCGTCGCCCCCTCAACTTCACCTTGTACGATGGACTTCCTAGTCCGTCGAATTGGCCACCACGATTCGACGGACTCGGAAGTCCATCGTACTTGTGTTTCGGCCGCGCCCAGGGATGGAAACCCATCTTTGCGCACACCATGCGAATGGAATCGAAATGAATCTTTTGGGTGCGCCGCGAGGACTCTTCGATCCATCAATTCGCTGGGCAGTGGAATCGTCTGTGACGCTTCCGGTTACGATTGGCCGCCAGAATGACGCAGTCCAGCTATTTGAATGCTAGTTGGCTTGATGCGCTCGGGAGTTCGATCGCTTCGACGGGCAACTGAAGCCAGTCGGTGATCAACATTCTTTGCACCAGGGGCTCGTCCAGATGCTCGAGTACGACCTTCATCAGGCGGTCACGAATATGAGTTTGGGCCGGATCGTTGAGCCAAACGGGGTCGACTTGACGCAGCAGCTGCTCCGACGCCTCCACGATCTCCATCCGCCGTTGATTCAACCGCTCCCTGCCGCGATGGAGCTTGGTGGGGTCGACCATCGCATGCAGCCGAAAGTGATAGACCTTGCTCAGGTCATCGATGGGCTGGAACCGAAACTCACCGATTTCTACGACGGTGGTCTCGGGACTGGTCAAGCGGGCGACACGGCTACGGACGTAACCAATGACCGCAGCGTGAACTGCGACCATCAAGATGATCAAACCGGCACCCCAGTATCGGCGTAAAAAATTCACGGGATCAGGCTCTAGTACAACGTCGACTTGGCAGCGAACCGGCTCGTCTGCCCAAGTGCTGGTCGCGCCAGTCGAGCCAGTTTCTTGGCGGGATAAGCTCTCGACCGGGCACGAACTGCTGAACGATAGCTCACGAACCGCGCCAGTGCTTTAGAATCCCCCGGCCTTCGAATCGACTGCCAACCATTTTTGGCGTTTCCCCCGGTGCCTGTTCTTCAGTAGCGAATCCAATTCCTGTGTCCATCGATCGATTCGGTTCTGCGACGCCTGCAAGGGTCTTGGTGCTAAAGAGCCCCAAGGCGGGCAGCGGCGCGGGGCGTGACGAGATTCCTCGATTGGTCAGCCTGCTCGCGGAAGCCTCCATCGAGTGCCAGGTGATCGTCTCCGTCGATGAACTGCGAGCTCAATTGACAACTCAGGCGCCGACCGGTGAAACGGTGGTGGTGGCCGCGGGCGGGGATGGCACCCTCTCTCTGGCAGCCTCCACGATCTCCAGCCTGGGGCGACCGCGCGACGCCGCCCCCCCCTTGGTGCCCATGCCGCTGGGAACGGAAAACCTGTTGGCAAGGCAATTCGGTTTCACCAACTCAGCGGAGGCCGTGCGCGAGACGATCCGCCGCGGATCGGTGCGGTCGATCGATGCAGGCCTCGCCAACGGGAAGCTCTTCTTGATCATGGCGACGAGCGGATTTGATGCCGAGGTGGTGCGCCGCTTGCATCTGACGCGGCGCGGACATATCCGGCGTTTCAGCTATCTGTTGCCGATTCTGTACGCGCTCAAGCGGTATTCCTTTCCCACGATTCGCATCCACGTTGACGGAGGGGAACCGATTGAATGCGCTTGGTCGATGGTTTTCAACCTTCCTCAGTACGGCGGCAACCTGCTGATTGAGCCAGGGGCGCTCGATGATGACGGCTTGTTTGACGTGATCGCCTTTCGCGATGCCTCCGTCATCAGCGGCGTGCGGTACGTGATGGAAATCCTGCTCGGCTGGCACCTCAAGAACGCAAGCGTGGTTCGGGCAAGGGGGCGTGCGATCCTGATTGAATCGGACACGAAGGTGCCGTATCAGCTGGATGGTGACTACGCCGGCAAGCTTCCGCTGCGCATCGAAATGCTGCCTCGTGCGGTCCGTTTGCTGATGCCGATCACGGATTGATGGTGGCAATGGGTGGGGTACATCCAGGCAGATCGGCTACACAAATGCTTCCTTGAGCGCCGCGATGTGAGTGGGCGTGGTACCGCAGCAACCGCCAATCAGGGTCGCGCCAGCTGCGATCCATTCTCTGGCCAGCTCGCGGTAGAGGATCGCGGCTTGTCGTCGAACATCGATTTCGCCAATTGCCTGCCATCCCAATTGCTCATCGACGGCGCCGGCGTTGGCGTAGGCACCCAATGGGACACCAAGCCCGGCGTCCGACAACGCTTGGACGAAGGCGAGCGTGTTGGTCGCAGCCGTGCAGTTGACGAGAACCGCCCCGGCACCGACGTCGACCGCCTGTTTCGCGCCGATGGCCATCGCTTGGGGAGAAAGAAGATCACCGTCCGGTCCAGCTGTGAAGGCGAGCCATGTCTCGATTCCGGTCCGTACGGATTCCTCCACTGCAGTGATCGCTTCGTCGATGTCAGGAAAGGTTTCACAGAGCAGCAGATCGCAACCTGAGCCGGCGAGCAAGGCCGCCATCTCTCGATGTTCGAGTCGTGACGCCCTCCCAGGTGAAAGATCGGGACGATAGCAGTCCTCCAAGGGAGAAATGCTGCCGGCAATCCGGTGCGAAGGGGAGACGCTATCTCGTGTGATCCGAACCGCTTCTTGCGTCAGCCGCAGCCAATCGTCGCCGGCACTTCGACGCTTGGTGCGAAACGTGTTGCTGGTGTGGATCGTAGCACCAGCGTTGGCGTAGTCACGATGGATCGCCGCGATGACTTCCGGCGCCGAATCAATGGCTGCGGCACTCCACAGCGGAAGGTCGGTTGATACTCCGCGAGCGGTCAACTCCGTTCCGAGCGGACCGTCGAGCAGCGTGATCACTTCGCCACGAGACCAAGTCGTTCCTGAGCGACTTCCCTTGCCCGCTTCAAATCGAGCTTGCCGGTCCCCAGCATGGGGATCTCATCGACTTCGATGAAGCTGTCCTCGGAAGGAATGAAAAGATTGGGCAATCCAGCCTGACTCAGCCCTTTGCGAGAGGGCATCGAGCGGGCAGGAGGTCGGCAAGTGCAGCACGACCAGTCGCTCTCCCTTTTTTTCGTCGGGAACGGCCGTCACGCAGACGCGAATCGCTTCGTCATCTTCCCCCTCGCTGAGCATCTTTCGCGAGCTCTTCTTCAATGCGAACGTGCGGAACCATCTCGCCGCCAATTTTGGAGAAACGGCTGAGGCGTCCTGTGATGTGAATGAAGCCCTCGGGATCAATGTGGGCGATGTCACCGGTCACGTACCAGCCATTGCAAATCGCAGCGTCCGTCTGATCTGGCCGATTCGCATAGCCTTGCATCACATTGGGACCGGTAATCAGCAGCATCCCGTCCTCGCCCGAGCACGAGTTCGTCGTCGGTGTCGGGGTTGACGACGCGCGCGGCGACTCCTGGCAAAGGCCTTCCCACGGAACCTTCCACGCGATCGGCCTGGTACTTGGCTTGCGATCGTGATGGGGGAATGTTGACCGATACCAGCGGGCTCAGTTCGGTCGTTCCATATCCTTCAACGGGGCGAACACCGAAACGCTTCTCAAACGACTCAAACAGCTCAGGCGGCATCTTCTCGGCGCCAACGACCACCACATCCAGGGTGCTGAACTGTTCTGGCTGGACCCGGCGCATGTAGCCCTTGAGAAACGTTGGAGTCGCCAGGAGCACGGTCGCTTTGTATTTCGCAGCCAGCTTGCCGATCTGCTTGGCGTCGAGCGGATTGAAGTGATAAACACCGCGCGGACCAAGCGTCATCACGGCCCACAATGTGACCGAATATCCGAAGGAATGAAAGAATGGCAGGATGCCGAGCACCGTGTCGTGCGAATCGAGTTTCACCGCGCGTTCGATCGCATCCACGTTGTGGCTGATGTTGGCGTTGCTGAGCAGTACGCCTTTGGGCATTCCGGTCGAACCGCTCGTGAAAGATCACGGTCAACAGATCGTCGGGGCTGACCCGGTGAAGCCCAAGGATCCATTCCAGAACCTTGGCCGGAATCAGATTCGCCTGAATGAAAGCGATCCCCTTGTCGATCGACGTGACCTTATCGCGAAGCGACTCCAGCTGCACAATCTCCGCATCGAGATCAAAGTTCATCTTGCTCATGAACTTTTCACTCGTGAGCACATGTTTGATTCCGACGTCGTGGATGCAGTGATTGAGAACGTCGCTGCTGACCGTGTAATTCAGGTTGGCACTGACGCGGCGATCCATTGCCAGTGCGATGTTCACGGCGACGCCGCCGACACTAGGTGGCAAGCAGCACGCCGACGAATTGCTCGTCATCTTGGAAGACCTCACGGCGAAGCACGCGGCGAAGGGCCAAGACGCGAGTCAGCAACTCGCGGCCGCCCGCCTCCTGCCCCATCGAGTCGGCCACTTGCATCGCCTCGCCACGCTTTCGCCAGACACGAATGATGCGTTTGCCGAGTACGGGAAAGTCGCTTCCGATGGTCGATGGTGGCGTTGGCCCCAAGCGCCAGCACCTGGCTACGGACCTTCTCCAGTGGCGTGGAACCTTCCAGCGGCTTGCCGATATAGAGCGTCAGCTGTCGACGAAATTGTTTGGGCCACTTGAAGAAGAACTTGCCGCCGGAAAAACTGAAGATGCTGCCCCACATTCCATCGAGCCACATCGGCACGACCACTGCATCGGTCCCTTTGAGGATATGTTTGAGGCCTGGCTTGAAGGTTTGCAGCTGTCCCGTGCGGGTGATCGTTCCTTCGGGAAACAACGCCGATCACGTCACCAGCGATCAAGCCCTCACGGGCGGCCTTCAACGCGCGGCCAATCGACTTGGGATTGCTCAACATCAGGATCGTGTCGAACGCGCCGGCCAGATAGCGGCGATAACCATTGTTGAAGTTCTCACCATCGACCACAAAACGAACATTGCGAGGCAGCATCCAGAGAATCAGAATGCCGTCGATCCACGACACATGATTGCTGACGACGACGCAGCCCCCTTCACGGGGAAGGTTTTCGAGACCCACGACACGACGTCGATAAAGTATTCCCAACAGGACGCGAAATGGTCCTCGCACGAAATGCCGCGGCGAAATGATCGCGATCAACAACGCTGCGATCGCGGCCACAGCCACAATTGCCAAGGCGATTTGCCATCCAGTCACAGTGCGCACCCGTTCCTTTGGTTGCCGGTCTTCGTTGCTGCTAATTGCATGTCGGCGATTGGTCTTGCCGGGACAGAAGGACCCTTGCTGCACAGCTTAGCAAACGTAGACCGCCCAGAGGCCTTCCCCCTCGGGGCGTTATTGTGGCGCAAACTGGGAATTTGCGGAAGCTCGAACCGAAAGTCCTTGATTCTCGCCCTCTGCGTTCGGTGCCCCCGGCTTCAACAGCTCCTCGATGACCGCCCATGATTCAAGCTGGCTTCTCCGCCTGCAGCACGGTCCAGAGCAGGTACCGCCAGGGACAATCCACCCGCTGGAACCCAGCTTCTCGAAGCCAATCGATCTGCTCAACAAGCGTGTCGTGATGGTCGTGATCGGATTGATGCTGCATCCACATTTGCCACTCCGTTTCGGTCGATCCCGCCTCCATCGATATTCTGTGCCAGTGCGACCGATGCCGTTCCGAGAGCCCCGCGGTGGCCCCCGCATGTTGATCCGCATAGGCAAACGTTCCGCCCGGCCGTAACAAACGGAACAGTGAGGCGAACAGATCTTGCTTCTCCTGGCCGGTCAAATGATGAATCGCGATACTCGAAATGATCAAGTCGAAGTTGTCACGCGCGTCGTCAAGTTCACGAAAGTCGACCGGGCGAAAGCGAAAACGCGTGTCGCTGCCAACTCGGCTCCGGCACTCCTCCAGCGATTCTGATGAGACATCGACCAAGTCCAGACTCGCCTCGGGGTACTTCTCAGCCAATAACACGGACAGATTTCCGGTTCCACAACCAAGTTCCAGAATTCGCTCCACTCGCAACTCCGCCGGTAGATACTCCAACAATGCCCAGAGCATCTCACGATACCTGGGAAAGCAACGTTCGATCGCCGCCGCATACTCGGGGGTAAGCGCATCGAAGAACTGATGGACGCGTGGTATGTCGGGTGAATCGGATTGCTCGGACATGATGGTGCTCGGGGGTCGACCGACTGGACTCACGGTGCGGCTGTAAAAAAATCGTGCAGCCTGCCGTAGGTCCGCATTTCCAAGGCGGACGCCCACAGCTTTGCTGCGTTTCGCAGGAGTCTCGGAGAGACTCGCCTACGGTAGGACGATGGTGTGGGAGTTCAGGTATCTCGACGTGGTGCACCAAAAACGCCCTCGCGCCCGGTGGGTGATATCGCACCTTGCTGCGGCAGTTGCAGGCGCGCCGCGAAGACCGCTCACTTTGCAAACAACTGGGACAGGTCGGCGAAGGCTTTGAATTCCAGAGCGTTCCCGGAGGGATCCAGGAAGAACATGGTTGCCTGCTCACCAACTTGACCCTCGAAACGGATGTAGGGTTCGATCTTGAATTGGACATCGGCCGCGACCAGACGATCGCGAAGCTGCTTCCAGTCATCCAATTCCAAGACAACTCCGAAATGGGGAACCGGGACATCGTGGCCATCGACGGGATTGTGATGCGTAGGAGTCGTCTGGCTGCCGGCGCAATGTGCCACGATTTGGTGCCCATACAGATTAAAATCGATCCAAGTGCTGCTGCTGCGACCCTCGGTCAGCCCGAGCACACCTCCATAGAAGCTACGTGCTTCGGCAAGGTCACGTACGGGAAATGCAAGATGGAAGGGGCGAAGGGTCATGTTCAAAACAGGGAAGCACTTGGTATCAGGTCAACACTGGAACCACGTCACACGTTAACATTTTCGCAAAGGGGATGCAGCGGTCAGTCCCTCAGGTTGGTCGATTCGCAAAGTGGTCCTGACCATCTTGGCCGCTCGTTGAGTGGACCACCCGATCCGCTGTTGCCCGAACCGCTGTCTTGCCGCCGCCCCGCACAATCGTTTGGAATGACCTGTCATGCGTTTCCTGCTCCTCCTTGTCCTGATCTCAGCATTCTCGGAGACCTCGTCGATCCAAGCACAGACCGGCGCGGGTTCCACCCCAATCTCGTCAAGCGATTGGCCTGGTTGGCGGGGAACTCATGGCGACGGCATCGCCGATCAGGGCCAAGATCCGCCAACCTCCTGGAGCGAACAAGAGAACGTGCGCTGGAGAGTGGCGGTGCCTGGACGCGGCCATGGCTCGCCGACCGTCTTGGGTGACAAGGTTTTTCTCGCCACGGCCGACCCCGAGCGCCAGGTGCAGGTTGTCCTCTGTTTTGACCGAGCAACCGGCACACAGCAGTGGGAGGCTGTCGTGCATGAAGGCGGTTTTGCAAACAAGAGTCCTCGCCCGCCGAACGAGAAGGCATCACTTGCATCGAGCAGCGTGGCGACCGACGGCGAAAGACTGTTCATCAACTTCTTGAATGACAATGCCGTCTGGACCAGCGCCATCAGCTTGGACGGCAAGATCCTGTGGCAACAGAAAATCTCCGAGTACATCGTCCACCAAGGCTATGGATCCTCGCCGACGATCTATCGGCATCTGGTGATCGTGACGGCGGACAACAAATCAGGCGGCGCGGTCGCCGGACTCGATCGCGCGACAGGGAATATCGAGTGGCTCCGCCGAAGGCCCACCAAACCCAATTACTCGTCACCGATCATTCTGAATATGGCGGGTCGGGAACAGCTGATCCTGACCGGCTGTGATCTGGTCACCAGCCTGGATCCACTGACCGGGGAGGAAATCTGGGAGATCGAGGGAGCGACCACCGAGTGTGTGACCACGCCCGTCACCGACGGCAAACATGTGTTCACGAGCGGGGGTTACCCCAAGAATCACATCTCCGCAGTTGCGGCCGACGGATCGGGAAGGGTCGTGTGGGAGAATAACACGCGGGCCTATGTCCCCTCGATTTTGCACAGCGACGGTTTTCTGTTCACCACGCTCGACGCAGGAATCGCCAGTTGCTTTCGCTGTGACACTGGTGAAGAAGTTTGGAAGGCGCGACTCGGCGGGACGTTCAGTAGTTCACCCGTCTTGGTCGGCGACCTGATCTACGCGACGAACGAGGAAGGGGTGACCCACCTCTTCAAAGCCGATCCGGAGAAGTTCGAGAAGGTTGCCGAGAACGAGCTCGGCGAAAGTGTCTTCGCGACACCGGCGATTTGTGGCGGTCAGATCTTCATGCGGGTTGCCCACATGGAAGATGATCACCGCCAAGAGTACCTGTACTGCATCAGCCAGTAAGCAGGCCGCGCGGCCACAAGCCAGTACGATGGACTTCCAAGTCCGTCGCGCGAGTCCTCAAGACACTCGAGTCCTCAAGACACTCGAGTCCTCAAGAGACTCCAAACCCCAAAACACTCGACGGACTTGGAAGTCCATCGTACCTGACTTGTTGGCGAGCTCAATCTCGTGGGGCATCGTTCATAGCGCTCCGAACCAGTCTCGCATCCTTTCGATCGCTAGCTCGATGTTCTGTCGTGAGTTGGCATAGCAGAGCCGCAGGAATCCCTCCCCCTGTTTACCGAAAGCGGTCCCAGGAAGGAGCGCGACGCCGGCCTCTTCCAACAGGAACTCGGCGATCTCGGCGCTGCGACGACCGAAAGAGGAGACGTCTGGGAACACATAGAAGGCACCCGCTGGTGTTTGGCAATCAATCCCATCGATGGAATTCAGGCCGGCCACCAACGTGTCGCGACGGCGTTGATAGGCCGCCATCATTTCGTTTGTCTCCGCCTGGCTACCCCGAATCGCTTCGATGCCCGCGAACTGGGTGAAATGGGCGGTGCATCCCACCGCATGCACCATCAACAGACTGACCTTCTCCGCCAACGGCTTGGGCATCACCCCGAAGCCGAGACGCCAACCAGTCATCGCGTAGGTCTTCGAGAAACCATCGACGAGGATTGTTCGCTCCTGCATCCCATCGATCGACAGAATGCTCGGTGCGGTCTGGCCGTCGTAACACATCCGGCTGTAGATCTCATCGGAGAGCACCCAACTGTTGCGCGATCGCGATGCGAGCGACCTCCTGCAAGTCGGTCATGGGAATGACGCCGCCGGTCGGATTGCCAGGTGAATTGATGACGATCAGCGCGTTCGATCACTGACTCTTTGCCGCAACGCATCAAGATCCAGTGAAAAACCGCTGGCGGGCGAAAGGGGAATCGGAACGGGCGTCCCACCGGCGACCCGAATCATCGCTTCATAGGTTGGAAAGCCGGGGTCGGGATAAACGACCTCGTCCCCTTGCTGGACCACGGCAAGGGTAGGGAAGAACAAGTGCGGCTTGGCACCTGGGCCGACCACGACATTCTCCGGAGCGACGGTGATGCCCCGACGTCGACCGACATCTTCGGCAATGGCTTCCCGCAGCGGCATGATCCCCGACGTCGGATTGTAGCGCGTGTGACCACTTTGGATGGCGTTGATCCCCGCCTCGCAAATTGCCGTCGGGGTCCTGAAGTCAGGTTCACCAATCTCAAGATGGATGACATGCTTGCCACTTCGCTCGAGTGCTTGAGCTCGCGCCAGCACACGGTAGGCACCTTCAGGTTCCAAGCCGTCGACCGTCGACGCCAAGGATGGCCAACGCTTCTCGGAGGGATCGCTCATCAGGGGTCCGCAAGTTGGGTGGATCGTAGAGAGTCAATGACGCAATGCACGGTGACGGAAGCTCGGTTCTACCTGAAGCGAGGCGAGCCAGCATGAAAAGGTGGCTTAGGAAGGCATCGCATAGGAAGGGGACAGGCAAAGTCGGCTGCAAGCGGTGCGCGGGGTGCGTTGGACGGGGTGGATGCCCAGACCTTCGGTCGGGTCAGCTTTTCCAGCAATCGCAAGATTCTTCAATAAAAAAGTTGACACCCGAACACCAACGTGTACATTCTTTCACCATCACGTTTCGGTATCGGATTCTTCGCTTGACAATTCGTTGCCGACATCGCCGGGGCAACCATCTGCGGGTGCCCCACCTACATGTCACACGTCATTTTGGGGGCAGAATGATGGCACACAAATCGGGACCTCTTTGGGCCAGCGCGCTGCTGGCAAGCTGTCTTCTTACCGGTCTTGGGCATTCGTATGGCATCAGCCGTTCGCTTGGGGCTGGGCCTGAGGCTGGGGCTGGGGCTGACACAAAGAGCCAGCGAACCAAGTCCAGCAAGACATCGAAAACAACAGAAGGGACGCGAGTCACGACCCGGCTTCCGCGCTACTTCGCTTCCCTTGTCGACGATGGGCAAAGGGCTGAACTTCAAGAGATCCAGTCGGGTTATCTCAAGAAGATCATGGCTCTGCGGCAGGAATTGGCTGAACTGGAAGCGGCACAATTGAAAGAGATGGAGAGCCTGCTGACTAGCTCTCAACGCAAGGCATTGGAAGAAATGCGGGCGGGATCGAGTAAGGCAAAGACCGCCGAGAAGAGTTCGAGCAACTCCAAGTCTTCCGGCAAGTCTTCCAGGTCGTCCAGTCAATCGTCGAGTGCCAGATCAAAGGGGTCGGCGAAATCGGGATCGTCCAAACGATCATCGAAGTGATCATGCCGGGCGTCGCGTTCACCAGCATCGCGCGACGACCAGCTTGATTGAGCGAATACCCATTGGTCGTCGCGCAGTCGTGTGCGTCCGTATGGAGACACCCTGTCGTGCACGCCTGCCGGGGGCAGCGGCCATTGGGATGCGGGCCCGCCTACGATCATCGATTGTCAGTTCTTGCACAAGATTGTCGGGGTAGGATTGCTTGTCGCCACTCATCGGCGGATGCAAGTTCAATCGACCTTGGATGACTTGTTCGTCATGCGTCGACAACTCGATGATACGAGGCGAGCCCGCTGTTTGATCATCCCTCAACGAGCGAGCTGACTTGTGATCCGCTCTTCAGCATCCGAAGGGAAGGTGGGTTCCCTTTCGCTGCACGGCAATTTACGGCTGACAGGACACGGGAAGATCAGCAGTCTTGGCAAGGCCCGCAGCGTTTTCAGGATTGTCGTCGTTGTGGACTGCAGATGATCCCACATCAGTATTGAAAATGCTCTGACGAGACAGAATTCGAATCCGATGTCGCAGCGTTCTTCTTTTCCGTCTGGAGATAGTTCGTTAGCTCGTTTTTCAACTGCTCTCGAGCACGAGAAAGCCGGCTTCGCACGGTTCCGATCTTGACTTGTAGTACTTCGGCAATGGTTTGATAATCGAGGCCTTCGAATTCGCGCAGGATCAGGATCGCGCGATGGGCCTCGTCCAAGCGTCTCAGCGCCGAGCGGACTTGCCCACATTCTTCGACCCGCTCCACGGTCCGTGAGGGAGAATCGTGCGTTGGCGTGGTCGACACGTAGGATGCATCGTCGAGAAGCGTCATCGGCAGGGATCGGGCGCGTTTGCGATAGTAGCTGTGCCGGGCGTTCAGAGCGATGCGGTAGAGCCAGGTATAGAAATGACAATCGCTGCGAAATGCCCCCAGATTCATGAATGCGCGAACGAATGCATCCTGGACGATGTCCTCTGCCAGCATCTTGCAATCGACTTCCAACAAAATCGATCGGTAGAGCCGGTCCTGGTACCTCAAGGTCAGCTCTTCGTACCCTCTCTGGTCACCTGCGAGCGCAGCCTTGATCAGCTCAACGTCGGTCCTAACCGATTTGCTCTCCGACGGTCTGAACGCAGTGGATTGCACCGAAATGCTTCTCTAAACTAGACTTCGGTAAGATAGATTGAATGTCACAGAGGCATACGCGGCGCCCAGCCGGTGAGTCCGCAGGTAAACTTGCAAGAATTGTTGGATTCGTGGTCGCCTGATTGCCCTGGCGGCCGCGTCAAGAACTCAAGCAACGAACTCAGGCAAACAAGAGGCGGCCGCATGGAGGACGACTCGGCTGAACTGCGTGGGATTCCCAATTCATCGATTGGCCAACAATCGATTCGTTTTTCAGGCGATGGCCCGACATGAATAGAGAAGATCCTGATGTCGCGCTGCTCCTGGAGCAGATTGCGAGCGGCGAGGATGAGGCGGCCGAAAAGCTAATGCCGATGGTGTACGACCGTCTACGTTTTCTCGCCAAGAAGTTGCTGGGGCATGAATCGCCTGCACACACGCTGCAGCCGACTGCTCTCGTTAACGAAGCCTATCTACGCATGGTCGGGCAGAGGCAGGTCGAATGGCAGGGCAAGACACACTTCTTCGCGATCGGCGCCAAGATGATGCGTCGGATCCTCGTCGACCACGCCAGAAGAAAACTGAGCAAGAAGCGGGGTGGAGGAGGTCATCGGATCGAGTTGACCGACGATCTGTGCGTGAGCAGCCGCAACAATGAAGACATTCTTGCCGTCGAGAGTGCACTCGAGAAGCTATCCGAGCTCGATCCCCGTCAGGCTCAGATTGTTGAGCTTCGTTTTTATGGTGGTTTGACGGTCGAAGAAGTCGCGGAGGTCCTGGGGGTTTCCAAACGCACGGTGGAGTCGGACTGGACGATGCTGCGCGCTTGGCTTCGCCGCGAATTATCGGGTGAGACCGCAACGTGACGCCGGCAGAGTACGCGAATATCAAGGATGCCTTCGCTCGAGCGATTCTTATCCCTGTCGAGCGAGCGAGAAGCATTCCTGCAGAAGGAGTGTGGCGTCGGATCGGTCGCCTACCTCGAAGTGAAGTCGCTACTACGCCATCACCAAGACGACAGCATCCTTTCGCAGGCTGATCGGCCGGTCGTTTCGATTGAGGTGACAACACCATCCGAGGCTGATTCGTATCTGGTGTTGAGTGATGCCTGGGAGGAGAACCGGGATGTGTTTCGCCGCCGGCTGGTGATCATTGCCACGATCTTCGCCATCCTCAGCGCGGTTTCCATGTTGCGGTTGGCAACGACCAGGAGCCCCGAATGGGGTTATGGGATTCGAGTCTTTGCTGCGGCTGTGAGCCTTGTGATCGCATGGTCCTTGTACCGCAGTCCTGCAATCCGTATCCGCAATCTCCGCATCGCCGAATGGTTGGTGATGGCCATCATGTGCTTGCTAGAGGTTGCCATTTACGTTCGCTGGATGCGAGCGTTGGCAAGCATTGGTGATGCGGCGACGGCCGTGAGCGTGAATGATTGGCACTACATCACATGGACGATGGTGATCGTCGTCTATGGCGTGTTCATGCCCAATACATGGCAACGTGCCGCCCGCGTGCTGCTTCCCTTTGCGTTGATACCGACGATCGTCTCACTAATCGTCAGTGCCATTGACCCCGGCGTGGCTGAGTTGCTTGACAAGAATTCGTTCGGGGAACCGTTTCTCACACCAATCGCTGCTGCTGGCATCGCCATCTATGCGGCTCATGCGATCCACGGGCGCGCGTGTCTCCGCATTCAAAGCTCGCCGACTGGCACAGTACCGACTTCTTCGACTGATTGGCGAAGGTGGCATGGGGCAAGTGTACAAGGCCGAGCACCTGTTGCTGAAACGATCGTGTGCCGTGAAGTTGATTCGTCCCGAGCGAAGTACCGATGATCGTGCGCTACGTCGCTTTGAGCGCGAGGTTCGTACGACTGCTCGCTTGACCCATCCGCACACGATCGAAGTCTATGACTATGGAAAGACCAAGGATGGCGTCTTTTTCTTTGCCATGGAAATGCTTCCCGGAATGAACCTACGGGACCTGGTCAAGGTAGCTGGCCCCCTTCCGCCCGCTCGTGCGGTGCATTTCTTGATCGATGTTTGCGAAGCGCTGACCGAGGCCCATGAGGCGGGCATGATTCATCGAGACATCAAACCAGCCAATGTCTTCGCCTCGCAACGAGGTGGAATCGATGACTTTACGAAACTCCTGGATTTTGGAGTCGTTCGCGAAGTCAAAGTGGATAAGGGGATGACGACGACCTCGAGAATGGTAGCTGGAACCCCGGCCTACATGTCGCCCGAACAGGCCACGACACCGTTGACGATCGATGCTCGCAGCGACCTCTACAGCGTGGGAGCGATCGCGTACTACCTGCTGTGTGGCGTCGCACCCTTCACGGGGCCCACGCCGTTGCAAGTGATGCTCTCGGTCGTTAACGACCCTCCCACGCCCATGAATACCCATCGGACGAGCATTCCGGCAGACCTGGAGAGTATCGTGATGCGATGTCTGGCGAAGGACCCGCAGCAACGCTTTCCAAGTGCGCGAATTCTTGCCGACGAGCTGATGCGTTGCGAGTGTGCGGGACGCTGGACGCGGCAAGATGCGGCAGAATGGTGGCGAGCTCATCGCGTTGAGGTCGCTGGCTCGCCCGTCCCCAATGGCGACACACTGGTCGCCGAAGAGACAAACCTGTAACGGTTCGTGCTGCAATTCGTATCGAGACCATCCCCAGCGAGCGGTGTTGGTTCTGCAATCGAGGCGACGAACGGGTTCGCGCCGACAGCGGTTCGGTCCGTCGGTGTGAAAACGGTGCATCCACACGGTGCATCTACACGGTGGAATCGACGCGTGCTACCATGTCCACGCAGCGATCCTCGCATTGCGGCAAGCGAAGAATTGGCAGGTTTGGCTAAAAAGTCTCGCCATCTTCCCCATGCTGACCGGCCAGAATTCGTCGCAAGCTTCCTTTGATTCCTGATTGAACATATCGCATCCACAGGGTTCCCGACCGATGATCCGAAGGCACCTACTGCCCAGCTTGTTGCCCAGCTTGCTCGTTCCTTTGCTCCTGTTCGTTGGCTGCAGCAAGAGCTCGTCCGATGGCTCCGCGAACAGCGACTCCGCTAGCAGTGGAAAGCGGCAATTCATCAGCATGGGGACTGCTCCAGTTGGCGGCGCGTTTCCCGTCGTTGGTGGGGCAATCTGCGAGGTTCTGAATCAACACAAGGGAACGATCGACTGGAAGCTCAGCCCCAAAGGAACGAAGGGATCGCAGGAGAACATCCGTCGGTTGCAACAAAATGAGCTCGAACTGGGGATGTCCAACGCGGCGATCTCCTACTTTGCCGTGCGAGGCGAGGCGGGCTGGAACGAAAAGTACGACATCCGGGCCATCGCCACACTGGCTCCCAATGTAGCGATGTTCATAGCTCGAGCCGACTCGGGAATTCAGAGCATCGCGGATTTGAAAGGAAAGCGTGTGATCACCGGACCGGCCGGTGCCGGATTCCAAATGTTCGTGGAACCAATCTTGGCCGAGCATGGGGTTGCCTGGGATGAGATCACTTCACTCAATGCCACGCAAAGTGACTCGGTGGACCAACTGTCGGATGGCTCGGCGGACGCCGCGTTCCTGGGCGGTGCGGTGCCAACCGGATCGATCAGTCAGGCTGCCAGCACCTTTGACGTGTTCTTCATTCCTTTTGATGAAACGTCCCGGCAGGCACTGATTGAGAAGTATCCGTTTTTTCATTCGGCAACCATTCCGGGCGGGACCTACAAGGGGCTCGACGCGGATTTCCAAGGATTGAACGTCGGTTCCATGCACCTGATCACTTCCGCCGCACAGGATGAGGAACTCATCTATCAGATCACCAAGGGGATTTGGGAAAACCGCGAGGAGATCGCCGAGCAGCATCCGGCCGGAAAGGCGATCAATCCCGCCAATGTCGCTCGCAACACAGGGGTCGATTACCATCCAGGCGCGATTCGCTTTTATCAGGAAGCAGGAATTTGGCCGGGCTCCGAGAAGAAAGCATCAGCGGATGCCAACGACAAGACCCAACCTGCTGAGGACGCGGAGAAGACCGAATCGCAACCTGTCGAGGCCGCAAAATCCTGATCGTTCGCTTGCTGTAAGTTGACACGTCTGCCCTTTACCTCGATCCCGCCGTGCCGTGGCGGATGACCAGCTTGGTGTCTGTACATGAACGATACGCTTGTGGGTGAAGGAGAGGGTCCCAATCGCTTCAACGAGTTGAAGAAGTCAGTTGTCACCTTCTTGGGGGTGTTTCTCTGCTTGTTCACGCTGTTTGAGTGAACTACAACCTGCTGCAGCCGCAGTCGGCGCTTGCCGTTTTCGTGGGCATTGGCTTGATGCTCTGCTACTTGACCTATCCGTTGGATCCGCGGCTTGGCAAGGCGACGTGGTCTCAATGGATGGATGTGCGTGCTCGCGGTGCTCTCAGGCTTGGTCTGTCTTTACGTCATTGTTCAAACCGAACCTCTCTTTTCCAGTTTCATGGTCCGATGGATTCTCGCTTGGAAACCGGGCGGGGAGCGAAACCACGGCTGACTACATTGTCGGTGTGATGGGGGTGCTCCTTGTCTTGGAAGCCACACGGCGCAGCATCGGTGTGATTGTGCCGCTGCTGGCGATCGCGTTCATGGCGCATTCGTACTATTGCTACGGCAGTTTCCGCTACGACTGGCCCGTCCTGCCCGATTGGATGTTGCCACATGCCGGGCAAAACGTGAAGGACATCGTCAGCACGACCTTTCTGCAAAGCCTCGGCGTCTTTGGTCCTGCGGCGTCGGTGATGTTCAAGTACGTCTTTCTGTTTGTGGTCTTTGGCTCGTTCCTGGAGATGTCCGGAGCGACGCAGTTCATCATCGACTTTGCGACCAAGGCGTTTGGCAGGGTTCGGGGTGGCCCGGCGATGGTGTCCGTGATGGCCAGTGGCTTGATGGGTTCGCTGTCAGGCAGTGCGGTGGCCAACGCCGTGACCACCGGAACCTTCACGATCCCGATGATGCGTGGGGCAAAGTTTCCCAATCACATTGCCGGTGGAATCACGGCCGCGGCGGCCTCCGGTGGCGCACTGGTCCCGCCGGTGATGGGTGCGGGTGCCTACATGATGCTGGAACTGGTTCAGCCGCAGGTGACGTTTCTCACGATCATGAAGGCGGCGGTGATTCCCGCGATTCTTTACTACTTCTCGATTCTTGCCGTCGTGTTTCTCTACTCGCGTCGTCTTGGTGCAGCCGGCTTGAACGCAGAGGAAATCGCGAAGAAGAAGCTTTCCGGATTCGAGGCGAGCGTTTTCATTTTTGCATTGGGCACGCTGATTGGGTTGCTAGTCCTCGGTTTCTCGCCCTTTCGCAGCGTCACCGGCTCACTTGCCGTGATTCTGGTGTTCGCGACGATGCGGCGAAAGTTGAACATCTCACCGACCGCCAAATGGATGGCATTCGCCAGCTTCTTCATCGTCTTGATCTTGCATCAAACGACGATTTATCTGGATGGCGAGGTACCAGGGTTCTTGCAGCCCTTCATGGCTAGCTCCTGGATTGATCCGAGAGACGAGTCGGTGTCGGCAACGCTGATGATTGGTTCCATCTTGGAGTCGGCCATCATGGGAATGTTCGGACTGTTGATTTTCGGTTTGGCCAATCGGGCATGGCGTCCGCAAATCCTTCTTGCGTTCACCAAATCGGCAAAGAATGGGATCGCTCTGGTCGCCGCCAGTGCCTGCGTGGGCATCATCATTGGGATCGTTCAACAGACTGGGATTGCCAACGACTTCAGCTCCGTGATCAAGGGAGTGGTGGAAACCAACCTCTTCCTGGCACTCCTTGGGATCATGGTCTGTTCGTTGATCCTGGGCATGGGTGTCCCCTCGGTCGTCTGTTACTTGCTGATGGCAACATTGATGGGATCGCTTGCTGGGTGAGTTGGGGGTCGTTGCCGCTTGTCGCCCATCTTGTTCATCTTTTATTTCGGGATGATGTCGATGGTGACGCCGCCGGTTGCCCTGGCTGGTTATGCCAGTGCCTCGATTGCCGAGGCGCCGATCATGAAGACGTCATTTGCCGCCTTTCGTTTTTCACTCGTCGGTTTCACCCTGCCGTTCATGTTCGTTTATCGCCCGGCGCTCTGCCTGTTGGCGCCCGAGGGGACCGAGTTGACTTGGTGGGCCGTGATCCATGCGATTGTCGTGGCGACCATCGGCATTCTCGCTTTGGCTGCGGGGCTGGCTGGGTACCTGCGACGACCACTGGGCGTATTTCAGCGCACGATCATGTTCGTAGCAGCGGCTCTGTTGTTAGCCCCAATCTCCAAGATTGGCGAAACGAATGTTGGAATCGCTGTCGATGTGTTGGGCGCCGTGCTGTTCGCGTCGGTGATCATTGCGAACTATCTGATCGGCAAGGACTCGACACCTCAGGTCGAACCTGCGTGAGGGCTGTCGCAGCGTCACGACGGTTCCCTTTGAAAAGCTAAGGCAACCAACCCAGGACGTCGTGAGCGATTGACCATCGAGGCGAGCTCGCCTTGGTGCCGCCACCTTCAATCCAGTAGGTGCGTAGTTGTTCGATGGAACCGTCCTGTTGCTCACAGTCAATCCAGCGATCGAGAAGGGTTTGCCAGTCATTCTCGCCCCATCGAACCGCCATTCCGACGGGTCGCTTGACCACTGGATCTGGAACGACAACCGCGTGGTTCGGATAGAGGACGTTCCAGGCGGCCCCTTCTTCGGCGGGAATGATCAATCCATCGAGTTCGGGAAATTTGCCTTCGAAGTAATCTCGAACCGAAGTAATTGTCACGATCTCTGCGCCAGGAAACTGGCGCCGCACGGCATTCGCAACGTCAGGGTGCAAGGTACCGAACCGTTGACCACGCGCCACAGCGATGTCGCTCCAATTGCGAAACTCACCTCGTCGATGGTCCGGGACCACCACCGCAACGGTGGCGTCGATGTAGGGCTGGGTGAAGCCAACGTAAAGCAGGCGATCGGGCTTGATGATCAGACCGCCAATCACAACATCAAACAGACCATCATTCAATTCGTCCAAGACGGTTTGTCCATCGTGGGGAATGAATTCGATTCGGGCATCGATCGCGACTGCCAGTCGGTGCATCAGTTCGACATCAAGCCCCACCAACTCCTCCTTGGAGTTGAAGTAGGAGTAGGGCAGATGATTCGGATGAAAGCCGACTCGAAGCACCCTGTCTTTCTTGACTCTTTCAATAATGGAACCAAGTGGTGTCGGTCGCTTTGGCGCAGCCGCTGCGGATTCGTAGACCGTCGCTTCAACAGATGGTGAGGAATGCCAAGTGACATCAGGCGTTCATCGAGATCGTATTGGACCGATGTCGACGCGAGATAAATACGACTAGCGGTACCGGCCGTCATCAGACAAGCGAGCATGACCATCGCTGCGACCGCCAACTGGGTCCAGCGAATCACGAGACGTCCCTGAATCGCCTGTGAGACAATCACTGTCAATGCCATCAGGTGCATCACCCCCACCACATCCGCCATGCGCATCGTGATGAACCCAGGCAAGATGAACATGGCCATCAAATCCTGAGGCAATTCGTATTGATCCAACAGGAAGGGGATCGAAATGAGGGGGCTGGCAAAACTCGACACCGCCCCCGTCGAAGCCATGGCCAACGTATCCCCCACGCCAAGGGCGTTGCCCGAATACCATCCGGCAAACGAGACAAAGATGAAGGTCAAGATCTTCCCTGCATGGGGGAAGGGATAAGCAAGTGGCACCAGAACGCTGGCGGTTGACTCAGCTTCCTGCAAGCTGGTTTGATCCACTTCAAGGGCCTCTTCAGCAATCAGCTGATCGCACTTCTCGACGATTTGCGGGAGAACGACGAACAGCTTGCCCGTCGCGATCGCAGTTAGCATCGGCTCACTTGCAGCATGCATCAACTCGCGATACTGAATCTTGGTCAGGCTGCAAACCAACAGCGGAAGGGCTCCGAAGGCTGCCGCCAAGCAGGCGATCGCAAAAATGATCAGGTAAGCCTGAAGACGTGAAAGCTCATCAATACGTAGCGTGCCTGCTGCTGCGGCCGTCAGAGCGAACAAGCCTATCGGTGAAAGCTTCACCAGGAAGATGTTGATGCGGCTGATTCCTGCACTTGTCAGATCAAGAATGTCGATCAATCGCTCCTTGCCAGGCACGAGCATCAGCCCGCAACCAAGGAAGATGCAGAAGACGACAATCGCCGGGACGTATTCCTGCGTGAGTGATCGGAACACATTGGCCGGCACGAAGGTGGTCAAAAAGACATTTGTCTCCGTGGTTGCCTTCTCAAAGCTCGGGTTGAAGAATGTTGCCCCTTCCATCGGTGGAAAGACGCTAGAAACGAGTACGACCAAGAAGATGGCAACCAACCAAAAGATGGCGAGCACGGCGACCGCTGTCAGCCCCAAGTTGCGAGCCTGGTTGATCTCGAGGCGTCCCAGCTTGCCAACCAACGAGAGCACCAAATAGGGGAGCACCGTCATTTGCAGGAGGCCAACGTAGGCATCCCCAAGCGTTTGGAGCGGCTGGCAATACTCTCCGAAGAAGACTCCACAGATGACACCCGACACCAAGCCAACCGCGATCCAACGACCTAGCCTCGACGATCCCATCCCGGTCGCTTTTCCTTCAGGATTCTCCTGTTCAGCCTTCGCCATCAGTTCCTATCGGCGCTGCCGCCATCCCTCATCATCGCTGTTGCCTACCCAAAACTGACGTCGTCTTCGTGACGTCCGCGAGCCACGTTTCGACGTGACTGGAGAGCTTCTCAATTTGATTCTAACCAGAGACCACCCATCGCGTATCTTAGTCGCTCCCACGAAACTTGCTGTTCTGCAATCACCAAGATTCGCTGCCCAAGAGACAGCCGGCTCGAATCAGGACGACTCGGGTAGGGTGTATGATGACGGTGCAAGGTGGGTGAGCCAAGTCGACGCGCATGAGTAGGTAACTTCTCGGGCGGGTTCTGTCTCATCCCTCTCGCATCGTTTCGAGAGATTTTGCCAACGAGGCCTTTTTGTTATGCGTTCTACCCAAACAACTCCATCTCCGTACCCACTCAGGCTCAGCGTCATTCTGGGCCTGTGCTTGTTCATGCTCGCGGAGCTAGCGGTCGGCACGATCACCCGCGCTGCGGAAACGGACGATTTGGAACCAAAAGCTGGCGCATCATTGCCCCAAGCAGAAAGCCCTGCTTTGATTCAGATGTTGGTTCCGGGATTCCATGTCAGTGAGATTCCCGTCGAATTGACCAATGTCAATAACGTTCGCTTCCGAGACGACGGAAAACTGGTCACGCTTGGTTACAACGGCGATATCCATTTGCTCAGTGATACCGACGGCGACGGCTTGGAAGATCATGCGACTGTTTTCTATCAGAACGAAGGCAGTTTACGTGGGCCAATCGGAATCGCCTTGACACCTCCCGGCTACTCAAAGGGCCGCGGCCTGTTCGTCCCCAGCAAGGGGAAGGTTTCTCTGATTGTCGACACCGATGGGGATGATCGCGCCGACGATGAGATCCTTGTGGCGGATGGATGGAAAGAGATCCCGCAAAATGTAGATGCTGTGGGGGTCACGCTCGACGCGGAAGGGAATCTCTTCTTTGGGTTGGGAACAGCGAATTACGCCAACGGCTATCTGGTCAACGATCAGGGTGTCGCCGAGTATTCGTTGCTGAGCGATCGGGGCACCGTCCAGAAAGTCTCAGCGGACTTCAGCAAGCGAGAAACGGTCTGCACAGGAATTCGGTTCCCAATTGCGTTCGCCTTCAATGACGAAGGTGATCTGTTCTGTACTGAGCAAGAAGGGGCGACTTGGCTTGCGAACGGCAATCCCTTCGATGAACTGCTCCATATTCGATCGGGACGACATTATGGGTTTCCCCC
Organism: Pirellulaceae bacterium; assembly: GCA_963767665.1. Taxonomy (GTDB): domain Bacteria; phylum Planctomycetota; class Planctomycetia; order Pirellulales; family Pirellulaceae; genus Rubripirellula. The sequence goes on along the minus strand of CAVYFC010000016.1, from coordinate 1,215,412 downwards.
ACGACATCCTCGCCACAACCCTGGCGTGATCGATGAGCCGTCGACGTTCGATTACAGTCCGCAACATCAGTCGACCTGTGGGATGGTTTTCAACGAAGCGGAACAAGGTGGGTCGATCTTCGGGCCGCCGTGGTGGAAAGGGCAAGCGATTGTCTGCGGTGAATCTCGTGGCAAGATTTGGCGAACCAAGTTGGTCAACACCGACGTGGGTTACGTTGCCCAATCACAATTGATCGCCTGTTTGCAAATGCTCACCGTCGATGCTTGTGTCGCACCCAATGGGGATTTGGTTGTCGCCTGCCATGGTGGGCCGCCAGACTGGGGCACCGGCCCGACAGGCATCGGCAAACTGTTTCGCATTCACATGACTCAACCCGACGCGCCGCGTCCGGTTACGGCCTGGGCCGAATCGAATCGCGAAGTACGAATCGCATTTGACCATCCGCTGGATCCTTTGGCGCTTCGCGACGTGACACGAAAGATTCGGATTGAGTACGGCGATTTTGTTCGACCTGGTGACCGCTTCGAAAATCTCGTCCCGCCCTATGCCGTCGTTCAGGCTCAGAAGCTCGCACCCCGCCGGGAACTTGCGGTGACCGGCGTTGCCATCACACAGGACATGCGAACGTTGATTGTCAGCACCGAAGCGATGACCGAGGCGACGTCTTATGCCATCTCCCTTCCCGATTTTTCTGCGGAGGCCGGCGAGGGAACCGGGGTTGTGGCAGCTGCTTCGGCAGCGACCGAAGGTCGAATCGACGTTGGGTACTCACTTGCTGGAGTGTGGGTGGAATGGAACCCAGCGGAGCGTTCTTCGCTGACGCCGTGGTCCGGATGGATTCCCCATTTGGATCTATCCGTCTCCCGCCAATTGTTGGCCGAAAGCGCCTCGCATGCGGGGCTCTGGGATCGACTTGACGAGCCAGGGCAATTGAAGTTGACGACGCAGGTCAATTTGCTTGACGTGCTACGTCCGGCCGTCCAACCGGGGTCCGAACTCGATTACGAGTGGCCCGATGAAGTTGCGAGGTTCCAGGTCCGAGGCGCGGACCGGTTGGCCATGTCGGTCGAGGCTGACCGAGGCGCAGAACTGGAAAGTGACGAAGAGGGGGCCGTTCAAACACTCTTCGTGCCGGCCAATGTGGTCGATCCGATTCAAGTCACCGTGATGCTCACGACCGAGCAGGCGAAAGCTGCTGAACTGAGTTGCTCGATTGCGACCAATGAGGACGCCACCGAACGACCGGTACCCCTTCGTCGATTCCTGGTGCCTTGGCTCGAGGCGCCGAGCGACCAGAGCCTTCGTCCTGGCGAGGCGAACCCCCTTGATCGGCTCTCTGACCGAAAAATCGCCGAACTTGATGGGGGGAGCTGGGGACGCGGTCATCGCCTGTTTCACAGCGAGCAAGTGGGCTGCGCCAAGTGTCACGTCAGCAATGAGCAGGGACAATTGATTGGCCCCGATTTACGAAATCTGGTGCACCGTGACTATTCATCCGTGTTACGGGACATCGTCGATCCAAGCTATGCGATCAACCCTGACTACATCAGCCATCTGGTCGCCCTGGATGATGGACGCGTGTTGACGGGCGTTCTTCGCACAGAAGGAGGCCAGTTGTTGCTCGGCAATGAGCAGGGCAAATCGGAACGGCTGGTTGCGGACCGGATTGATCGCATGCAGCCGGCGTCCACCTCCGTGATGCCCAAGGGGTTGCTGGACAAGCTTGACGCGGGACAGCAACGGGATCTGATGACCTACCTGCTGTTGTCGCCACCACGAATGCCCCTCGATTCTCCACTCAAAGCGCCACCGATTCGGAGCTCCGCCGACGTGGCCATGGCATTGGCCGGTGCGCCCGAAGCGATCGAAGCGGCACGGCCGCTGAATCTTGTCTTGGTCGATGGCGTGAAGGATCACGGACCGGGCGAACACGACTACCCCGCGTGGCAACGGGTCTGGGAACAACTCTTCTTGGCCGATCGATCGTTGACCATTTCGACAGCTCGGGATTTCCCCAGCGACGCTCAACTAGCCGCAGCGGATGTGGTCGTCTTCTTTCAGAAAGGGAGCTTCAGCGGCATTCGGCCGGCGAAGCTTGATGCCTATTTGAAGCGTGGCGGAGGGGCGGTCTACATCCATTGGGCCGTCAATGGTGACGATCGCTCTGCCGATTTTGCTCGCAGGATCGGCCTGGCTTCACACGGCGGAAACATCAAGTACCGTCATGGGCCACTGTCGCTGGCGATTCATAACCAGGATCACCCCATCGTTCGCAACTTTGACCAGCTGCAGCTCTACGACGAGAGCTACTGGAAATTGAGTGGCGATCCCGGTGATATCACGTTGTTAGCGACCAGCATGGAAGATGGGGAGCCAACGCCACAAATGTGGGTGACCGATCAGCACGGCGGACGGGTCTTTGTCAGCATCCCAGGTCATTACAGCTGGACCTTCGACGATCCCTTGTTTCGTATTCTCTTGCTTCGCGGCATCGCCTGGACCGCCTCCGAACCGGTCGATCGCTTCAATGCGTTGGTCACACCAGGGGCAAGGATGTCTCGATAGGTTTTTTGGCCGCAGAACAGAGACGCAGAACAGAGACGCAGAACAGAGTCGCAGAACAGAGACGTAAAACCGAGCGGTGCAACCCTTGAGCAAACGCGTCGATGGGCGATAGGCTTGTAGCGATTCGGCTGAACACTGCCCTCCTCCTTCCAACAAGCATCATGTGGTTTTCTACGTTCTTATTCAAGAATTTGCGGCGACGACCGCTTCGTTCCATTTTGACCATCACGGCAGTTGCCTTGGGAGTGGGCGCGGTGGTCTCGCTTGTCGGGATCGCGACCGGATTCAAAGCATCCTTCTTCAAACTCTATACCGAAGCTGGCATCGATCTGTTGGTGATCAAGGGACGGGTCGGTCGGCAACTGGAGAGCGGCATTCCTGAATCGATGTGCGACCGCATTCTGGCACTTCCAGGGGTCAGAGATGTCATCCCAGGCCTCAATGACGTCATCAGCTTTCCCGACGAAGACCTCTACATGGTCGTGGTCAACGGATTCGTTCCGGGCTCGGCCGTCTTCAAGCATCTGCCACTCAAAGAGGGCCGTTACCTTCAAGACGACGACCAACGCAAGATTCTGCTCGGCGCGATCCTTGCTGAGAATCTTGGCAAAGGGGTGGGAGACCAAGTGGAGGTCTACGACGAGGAGATTTTCGATGTCGTTGGCGTGTTTGACAGTTTCAACGTGATTGAGAGTGGGTCCCTCGTGATGCCGCTCAAGGAGTTACAACCACTGATTGGACGCGAGGGTCAGGTACTGGGGATCAGCGTGATGACCGAAGACAGCACGAACCAAGAGCTCTTGAGCCGCCTTCGTGGAGAGATCGAGGCGATGGAAAAGGGGGTCGTTGCCCGTCCGGTGCGCGAGCACATCGATGGACTGACCGAGATTCAACTCGCCAGCGCGATGGCTTGGCTGACCTCGGCGATCGCGTTGGTGATCGGCGGAGTGGGGGTCATGAATACGATGATCATGACGGTCCAGGAGCGGACTCGCGAGATCGGCGTGTTGCGAGCGATTGGCTGGCGGCGGGGACGCGTGATCAAAATGATCCTGTCAGAATCGCTGATCTTGGGAGCCATCGGAGCTTTTTTCGGAATCGTTGGTGCCATCCTGCTGGTCAAATTTCTGACCCGGATGCCAATGGTCAATGGGCTGCTGGACGGCGAGATTCAACCGATTGTGTTGGTTTACGGGGTTGTGCTCGCCATGGTGGTGGGGTTGGTCGGTGGTCTGGTCCCAGCCTTGATTGCATCCAGGATGACGCCAACCTCCGCACTCCGCCAAGAGTAAATTGCGTCGCGGCCGAGCGTTGATTATCGTCTGGGTAGTCTCTCTCAACCTCCACTTCCACACCTGCCGCGTGTTGCGATGATGTACTTCATCCTTTGGGTGCTATTTCTGCTGACGGTGATTCTCTCGGTGCCAATCGTTTCCTTCCTGGAGAAACGGAAGTACCAGGCCGCTCGCGGTCCGCGCAGCGAAGAACCTGAGGACGTTGCCGAAGGCGACGAGGAAGCCGTCGAAGAAGAGGCTGGGGAGGCCACGTTCGAAGCGGTCGAGGAAGCGCCCATGGGTGGTGACGAGTTTGCCGAATTTGAAGAGATTCGTTAGCTGATCGGAGCGAGCGATCGATGCCGAACTCGCTTCACTGGCCAGTCGTGGGATCTTGCATCGTGACAATTCGATCGATCGCTGAGAGCATGTCCTCGGGTAGCTTTTTCGCCTCGGCGATCTCGGCGACTTGGCTCGCACGCCTTGCTCCCACCAGTGCACCGCTCACACCTGGCTGCGAAATCGCCCATCCGATCGAAAGCTGCGCGATCGTTATCCCACCGTCGTTCGCAATCGGTTGCAGCGCGTCGATCACGTCGTGGGCTCGCTGTCTCGGCACCCCTTGATAGATGGCGTAGCCCGGGCGACTGTCCCCAGGGGCGAAAACATGGTCCCGACCGATCCGGCCCGCCAGTAGCCCCTTCATCAGCGTCCAGAAGACGTGGACTCGAGTTTTCTTCGATGCACAAGCGGGGATCAACTGGTGCAATGAGTCACGCTGCAACAAGTTCAAGGGGCACTGGATGGCGTCGCAATGATTCCCAAGTGAGGTCAGTGACTCGCTGAAGTGTTGGTACTGTGCCGGCGAAACATTGCAGACACCCGTCCTTCGGCACAGACCGCGACGTTGAAGTCCATGCATCGCTTCGGCGCTCTGCTCAAGCGGCACCTTGGGATCGGGAGCATGCAGCAAGAGCAGGTCGAATTGATCGATGCCAATTCTGCGCAGTGATTCCTCTGCGTCCCTAACGAGCGTGGCGGGTGACGCATCAACGACTCGAACTCGGTTCTCGTCCCATCGCTGACCGACCTTGCCAATGATCTCATAGCGATCGCGGTCCCTTCGCACAAATTCGCCAAGCAGCGAGTCGCTTTCACCTTCAAACCCATAGCTGAACGCGGTATCAAATGTGGTGATGCCGCACTCAATGGCTTTGGCGAGTGTCTCCTTGGCGTCCTGATCGGTCACACCCACTGTCGTGATCCCGGCGAGCGGCCAAAGACCAAGGACAAGGGAAGGATGTGAGTCAAGCATTGCCTTGGATCTCTGTGTGAGTGAATTGCTGGGCGTCCGCACGGAGGAACTGAGCACGCCTTCAAGATGACTTGGCCAACTGGAAGGCGTCACTTTGGAGGTGGCCAAGCTTACCAGAACATCGCAAACGTGGCGCAACCGCTGCGTGCACAAGGTTTGCTGCAACGAGTTTCGATTTGCGGCAATTGTGCTTCAAAGCGACGCCATTGAACGCGTCGCTGGAAAAGGCGACAACAGCATTTCGAGAGGCAAGGTCGGCAAGCGACAGGGGGCTCCAGCAATAAAAAAAGGCGTGGAGTGATTGCTCACTCCACACCTTTTTTGAAGCACTTGGGCTACGGCGGTGTGTTCCCGTTTTCAATCGCCGGAGCTTTTCATGCCGACTGCACGATAGGGAATCGTTTAGAGGTCGATGACAACGCCGAAGTCAACGCCTTGAACCCACAGGCTCGAATCATTGAACTCGAACGCAGGTCGATTGCCAAAGACACCGGTGTTGAGCGAGGTGCCCGCCACGGAGGGATCGATCACATCGCCGACTAGCGTCACGTTGTCCCAGTAGATCAAGCTGTAACCGACACTGAGTGCGACGTTCTTGTGAAGACGATAGCCGACCTTGAAGTTGGCTTCTGGCACGAACGCAAACACATCACGCTCGTAATCGCCCTGGTTACCCATGGCCAGCAAGCCGCCGGAGGTCACGTCGACACCCGCAGGTGGCGTTTGGTCCGAACTGATGCCCGCGATCTGAACTCGTTGGTTCATGTTCCCAAGGTGGACCTTGGTTAGGGAGCGAGCCATCCAGCGGCCGTGGTTCATGACCATCTCAAAACCAACTTGCCCGCCGTCAAAACGGTTCTGGGTTTCGAAGAGATCCGCATACTGACGAATCCGTGCGGTCGAATTGGTGATCGTTCTGCTGGCGATAGCGAGGGTATCCTCAATTTCAAAGTGCGAGTAACCGCCGATCAGTTCAAGACGACACGCTCGATTGCATGACAACTTGACTCGAGCATAAGCTTCTGCACCCCAGAGACTGAGTTCGCTTTGAGCGGCAATCTCTCCGGTGAACGTTGGGTCAAATGCAACCAACAGGGCATCATTGTTCGGCACGTCGACGTTGTAGAACGGGCGACCGATGGACATGTCGCTGCCATCGCCGGCGGCAGAGTACGAATCGGTGCTATTGTTGATCCACCAGCCGCGAGCACCGATGCCAAAATTCTCGGTCACGTACTTGCCGTAGTCCATGCGAACGCCACCAGCGACTTCTCCTTGGATGTCGTCACCGAAGACCACTTGAACGTTGTCGGCACCACCCTGCGGAAGAACCGGCAGTGTGCCAGGGTTCGAGGTCGAGATCAACGCCGGCATCTCACGGTTGGGTGTGAACCAAACCAAGCGCCTCGGTCGTGCCCCAACTGTCGCCGCAGCACTTGTCGAAGAGGCTGAAGAGTTTGTGTCTCTTGCCATAGGCGGAATCGCATGCGTCGTCACAAGCCACGCCACCACCGTAATAGGCTCCGGCGTAGGCAGGGTCGAGATCCGAGAACGATGGCGATTGCAGCTCCGCCATCCCAACGCTTGGATAGGATGTACCACCGAGATACGATTGCGGGATCTCATGCATCGGGAGGTCGCCCACATGGCTGTTGCCGACATGGATGTCACCCACATGGTTATCACCCACATGATTGACGGGGACCGCTTTGGCATTCGCTGCGTAAGTGGCATCCTCGTGGAAGTAAGCTTCCTCGCTGAAGCCTGGCAAGTCGCCCACAGAGTTGGCGCCCTGTTCCGCATTCGTGATGCTGGTACTGGACAGCAGCATCGCGGTGAGCGCCAGCCCTTTCAATTTTGTTTTCATGGAAAAGTCTCGTACAGTCCGGGAACACTGATTGACTGGTATAAAACGATCGACTGAATCCTTCGTCAGATGTAGAACTGCCCGAACTCCAGGAATACTCGCTGTAGCTTGCCCATCTTGATGGGCTAAATCACTCGAGATTGCCTATTGTCTCAGCTGGATTCGGTAGAATGGATGTTTCACAATGGCCAGCGCGTGAAACGTTTGGTTGGACGCAAAGAAAATACGTAAAGAGAAAGTGATGTCGGCGGGAGAAACAGATTCTCAGCCCGGAACGGAAGACCAGACAGAGTTCAGTCTGTCTGCCGAGCATGGGTCCGAGCACGACTTTGCGCCGGGAACCGCACCCGACCCAATCGAGGGTGAATTGGTGCTGCCCGAGGCGACCCCCGCGCCGATCGTCGCTGACCGCCCTGAGTCCAATCGAGCCCTGAGCTTGCTCTCTGCGCGTGGCTTCCGTACCAAAATGCTGCGGTGGCGACGGCAGGTGGCGCTGATCAACTCGATGGAAGAGACCCTGCGAGCCGAGGACGACACGACGCTGAGGAAACGCTCGCTTGCGCTTCGCTATCGCGCCATGGCGGGTGAGAAACTCTCGAGCCTGTTGCCGGAGGCGTACGCCCTGGTACGTGAAGCCGGACGGCGGGCTCTGAACATGCGGCACTATGACGTCCAGCTCGTTGGCGGTATCTCCCTGTTCGAAGGTTGCATTGCCGAGATGCAAACGGGCGAGGGCAAGACGCTGACGGCAACCCTGCCGCTCTACCTCCATTCGCTGGTGGGCAAAGGGGCCCACCTGGCGACGGTCAACGATTACCTGGCGAAACGTGACGCCGAATGGATGACTCCTCTGTTCGAAACGCTTGGCCTGACCGTGGGAATCATTCAAACCCCCGACGACCAGGGCTCGCGGAGAAAGTCTTACGCCGCGTCGGTGACGTATGGGACCGCCAAGGAATTCGGCTTCGATTTCTTGCGTGACCGCTTGTTACTGAGGGCACAAAACCGCGTCGATACCGAGATGCTCGGCCAAGGGGGGGGCGGATTCTCCGATAGCGGTGATGAGGTCGTGATGCGCGGCATGCACTTCTGTCTGGTTGACGAAGCTGACAGCATTTTGATCGACGAAGCGCGAACCCCTTTGATCATCGGTAGCATCGAAGACACGGTGCGCGACCAGATCGTGTCGACCTATCGCTGGGCGGCCGAGGTCGCGGGAGGCTATCAGATCGAGGATCACTTCACGATCGATCCCGATACCAAGCAGTACGAACTGACGGCGCGCGGACGACAGAGAGTTCGCGCCTTGCCCAAGGATGATTTGGTGCGAACCATGGGACTGGTGGATCTCTACGAATACACCGAGCGGGCGATCAAGGTCGACCGCGAGTTCATTCTGGATCGCCAGTACGTGGTACGACCTGGCGAAAAGGGGATCGATGAAATCGTGATCGTCGACGAGTTCACCGGCCGCCTTGCAGAAGGACGGAAGTGGCGAGATGGGATCCATCAGGCGATTGAGGCCAAGGAAGGGATTGAGATCAGTGTGCCCACCGGGCAGGCAGCGAGAATCACTGTGCAGGATTTGTTCCTGCGTTACCCCCACCTCGCCGGCATGACGGGGACGGCCGCGACCAGCGCCGGTGAGCTGCGGCGAATCTATCGCACGCCCGTGATACGCGTGCCCACCAATCGTCCACCGCGACGGGTCCGTCTTCCCGATCGGGTGTTCGGCACGATGCATCGCAAGTTCGAGGCAATCGTTCAGGAAGTGCAACAGTTGCACGCGGAAGGTCGCCCCGTGCTGATTGGGACTCGCTCCATCGACAAGAGCGAGATCGTTTCCAAAATGCTCGAGGACCTGGGGATTCCGCACCAGGTGCTTAACGCGAACAACGTCGCTCAAGAGGCGGAAATCGTCGCCGACGCCGGCGGCGCTGGAAAGGTGACGGTTGCGACCAACATGGCGGGCCGGGGAACCGACGTGAAGCTCGCACCGGGGATTGAGCCAAGCGGAGGGATGCACGTGATCTGCACGGAGCTCCATGATGCCGCCCGGATTGACCGTCAGCTCATCGGTCGATGTGGACGCCAAGGTGATCGCGGCTCGTATCGCCAATACCTTTCGCTCGACGACGACATTTTGAAAAGTGGACTCGGTCCCAAGAAGGCCGACAGGCTCAAGTCGACGGGCGACGCCGTGGAGGGAGCCATGGACAAGTACGCCAGACTGTTCCGCAAAGCCCAGAGAAAGGTCGAACGAAAGCACTTTCGCGACCGGATGATCCTGCTGCACATGGAAAAAGAGCGAAAGAAGATGCAGCGAGAGATCGGCCAGGATCCCTATCTCGACACTCCCGATTGATCCGCTGGATGCGACTCAAAAATCGACCGTCAGACCATCTTCGGCGAGCATCACTTCGGCCGAAACTTCTCGGCGAATCGATTCGATATCGACGGGATCGTCCGACGTTTCCAGTGGATTGATGTGCGTCAACAAAAGCTTCTTGGGGTTCGAAGTGTTGGCGACTTCGGCAACTCGGCTACTCCAAGAATGACCTGTCTTGGTGGCCCATTTTTTTGAGTCATCTCGAAAGTAACACTCGTGCATCAGCAAGTCTGCTTCCTGACTCCACAGGGCATGCTCGTCACTGGTGTCTCCGGAGGTGTCGGTGGCATACACCAGGCGTTTTCCATCGGGCCACTCGATGCGATAGGCAACCGAGCCGCCAGGGTGTTCCTGATGGCGCCACGAGATTTTCGCATCACCGATATTCCACTCCGTCAGCTCATCGATCGCCATCCACTGGGCACTCAGCGGCGCAGGAAAAATCAGCTCATGAAAAAGGTGCTCGCGAACTGCCGCGAGCTTTTCCGCCTCCCCCCAAATCCGAACCATCCTCACCGGCCGCTCGAACAAGACATCGAGCAGAAAGGTCAGGCCGAAGGTGTGGTCGAGGTGGGCATGACTGAGCAACACATCGAGGGTATCGGTTTCGATCAACTTGGCGAGCCGAAACGCACCGGTCCCCCCATCGAGCAGGATGCCCGATTCTGGCAGGAAATAGCAGGAGGTGTGACGAGTATCGTTGGGGTGATAGCCGACGGTACCCAGACAGTGGAGTCGCATCGTTGGGCCGTACCTTGCTGTTGACTGGGTTGGATCGTCGGGTTGATCGCGTCTTGCGAGCGGGAGGAGTAGTCGATATTCTCTCGATCTGCCGCTGATGCGATCCATGCATCGCATTCAGAGGTATCCCCGCGGGCAGACTCCCTTATATTCTGGGGGCCCCCCCAAGGCAATGCGACCCGGCGACATCTTCGATTGTCCGGAGCCATCGCCAAGGCGGTCGAACCACGCGTGGGAATCGCGGATGTGGCGGAATTGGCAGACGCGCTAGATTCAGGTTCTAGTGGCCGCAAGGTCGTGGAGGTTCAAGTCCTCTCATCCGCACTGGAAAAACACGGTGTTTTTTTACACCGTGTTTTTTCATGCGCCCTCCGGTACAAGCTGGGTACAACCGGTATCCTGGTTCTGACGCCTTCTAGAAGCCTCTAGAAGTAGAAACACCCATGCTGATCGTTGGCGCGATCAGCATGGGCTAACCACAGCCGCTCAATTCGGAGGCGGTTCGGGATGGGCTGAAAGAAATTCTGATTGGACTGTCGCGGTTGTATGAGCGTCTCAATGAGCAGAGCGTCGATTGATTCAGCCAGCCCTAAACAGGCTAGGGCCACAACCTGATTGACGGTGGATCGCCGCGACGGCGGGCGGAACTCGTAAAGCAAGATGGCCTAAGGCCTAAACTCTGCGGTCTTGGCCGTGCCAGTTTTTACCTTATGGCACTTCAGTTCTAACCTTCCATGATCTCTTGGGAGGGAATCGTTCTCGGCTGGGTAAGGGAGATTTTCGAGTGCGTCAACGATGACTTCCATGTTCCATTCACCGATGCGTTTGATCAAAACATGCTCGTTTGGGCGGCGGCCAACCCATTCATCTTTGCCTCGTGACTCCATTTTGGTTTTGCTATTCACGGTGGTTACTAGCTCGGCTAGTTTCTTCTGATATTCTTCCTTCGTGAATTCTTCCGATAAGTTGAGAGTAACAGGGTCATTGATGTTAGTCGAAGTAACTGTGGCCGACGCAGCCACTTGGACGCCTAGATGCCGTAGCGGAAGCATGTCCGGGGCGATGAAATAACTGTAAGACGCGGTGATCTTCGCTCCGGAAATTCGGACTTCGATAGGGCTGAATTCTAAGATCGTGAGACCAAGGTTTAGGCTACTGTCGTTCAGGCGAACTTGATCGACCTGCCATTCACCAATCATCCATTCCAGCGATTTCAGTTCCTTCGGAAGCTTCGGTTCTTCAGCTTTCGAGAAAGAAGGCACGAGAGCAAGTGCGGCGACCAAGAGGATGCGTTTGAGCATTGCTATTCTCCGTTGAGAAGAAGTCTCGATAAGGCGATAGGGGAAAGAAGCCAGGGCCGCTGCGTCGCCAGATAGACGATCCCCATCCCGCCAGCTCCGCTCTGGCGTTCAATGCGGAAGTCACCAATTTGAATGGGGTCGCTCATGGGAGAGATTTTGGCAGATTTGACTCTGCAGCCCCTCATCCTCTACCACTGCCAAGAAGACAACTTGTTTCCGCGTGGTCATCGTGAGCTTTCACCCACCGTTTCTCGATGGTTGCGGCACTCTCAGAATCGTATCTCGCAGTTTGGTAGCGCTCTCTTCAGTTCGGCAACGCCTTTGTCGGTGACTTGGGTGCCACCGAGACTCAGCGACTCCAACTTTGTCAGCCCTTTGAGGTGCTGCAGGCCGTCGTCGGTGACTTGGGTGCCGCCGATAGAGAGGTCCCGCAGATTTGTTAGTCCCTTAATGTGCTGCAGGCCGTCGTCACTGACCTGAGCGTTCCACAGCAGTGTTTCCAGATTCGTCAGCCCGGTTAGATGCTTTAGCCCTTCATCGGTGATTCCGGGGCCAAAAATCTTTACGTATTTGAGGTGTGTTAGCCCCTCCACGTGAGCAAGTCCGTCATCAGTGAGCGGGGAATCCATGCGTACGAGAATGCCAGATTCAACACTGTCATAGAACGCACCCAGCTCTTTCAAAGCTTGTAAATGAGCTTTGGTATCAGGATCGAGATTCTGCGTATTCGACAATTCTAAACCGAGTGCTTCGTCCATCCGGTCCATCATGGATTGGAATCTAGTATCTGGCGATGTGCCCTCCGGCGGGGATAAGAAGACGTCGTCGAGACTTGACATAATATCGACCGTCTTGGCGAGGCCCTGCCGAAACTCCAATTCCAAACGAATCATGGCAAGTCTCACATTGTTGCCATTGATTTTCTCACCGGTGTTTAGGTTGTAGGCCTCGCCGTTCGGGAGTTTCAGCATTCCATATGCTATTTTCTCGGTAGCCAAATTTACTGTTACGAAATTGGCATACAGCTCGCCTTCACCGAGCGGGCCCTCAATTCGATAGCAAAACTCATCTGGATCGGCTAAGTCTGCGCTCTGTTCCCAGTCATTTTCCGCCTCAATGTCGGTACCGACGTACTTCTGCACCACACTGTTGCGTTCCATTTCGACTTCTGCCTGCCTGTCAAATTCTGTTGCCCCCCAAAACAGAAGGCCGCCGCAAAGCGCACAGATGGCAAACACACTGCCGAGAAGAAGTCCGCCGATGACTAGGAGGATGCGTTTGTTACCACTTGTCATCCCATGGGTGCGACTTGCAAAGCTCGGCTCGTCGGGCTTGCCTTCAAGCGTTTTCGTTTCCGAACGGTGGCTCACCTTCTCGGCATCGGAGCCTTTCACTTTCGACGCCGTGACCGACGTGCCACGCTTCAGGTGCAGAATGGTCCCGCAGTGACCGCATTTCAGCTTTTTGCCCAATAGCTCAGGCTTTACTGCGAGGGTCCGCTTGCAGGAGGGACATTCCGTTTTGAGAGGTTCACTCATGGGTTCCGGCATTCGCTGGACTTGGAACGAGCCCACAGTCTAGCTGACTCGCTTGCCCGTCGCTCGATCTGGATGTTTTGAGATGCGACCGCCACACTGATTGGCGTGATCGACCAACCAAAAGGGCAACCGCTTTCCAAATTTGCCGTGACCCGATGGGCGTCGGATCGCGGCCCTGTGAATCATCACTTCCTTTAGAAACCGTATAGTATTCGAAGCAAAGCGACCGGCGGCCCCAGCGCGAACATCAGGATGATCCATCGGACGAAAGAACGATTTAACACGAACGCGAGAGCACCAAACGCCAAGCAGAGCGGGACGCCGAGAAGTACTACTAAAAATCCAGAAGCTCCAATGAGGATTGCCGTACCCTCAGAAAGCCGATCGAAATTGAGTGCTGCAGCAAGCCATGCCGAGAGCACGATCGACCATCCGATCGAAGCTAACGCAAACGCGACAGCAAACGCCTTGCGGACATCCAAGACCGGCTCATGTCGCGGTGGAATCTTCTGGACCGATCGAATTCGCGGGGACATCTTGGCGTTTTGACTATTTAAGGCATCGTATAGAGGCAACTCGACGGGCGCCAGATCGCGGCCCCGCGGTCGAACCAACGTGGGGCCATGGCTCGCTTGGGAACCAGTGTATCGAGTGCAAGGTTCGATGTGCCGAAAAGGACAATCGAATCTTCTGAGCTAAGAGAATTGCCACCTTGCTTGTCACACGCGGTGATCCAACGGACCGACGTGAAGCTCAGTCAGCGTTATCTCGCGGTGGTCGGTTGAACTTTCGGCGCTGGTTGCGACTCCACTGCATCCGCCAATTTCTGCAGGAACGATTCGACGTCCTCCATCACGGGATCGGTTGCCGCGACGACCAAGGTGTTCTTGACAAAAGCGATCCTGGCTGGGCCCCCTGCACTCTGCCAGATGTCCGGAACGATCGTCGTCTCTATAGCTGTGATGACATCCTCTTGTTCGCCGATCAAAGACGCGGGGAGTGGAATGACACGGAGGCCGAGATTCTGTTCAGCGGCTTCGGCGGTTGTGATCACAAGCACTTCATTGTGAATCATGTAGGTCATGTCAAGATTGCTAAGAAGCAGTCGCAGAGCCTTTTCGAGACTGACGTTCTTCAAGGATAGGTTCACCGGTTCAAGGGCCGTCAGTCCGATTTCTTCCAACGCACGGTTATCAATCAAGATCGGAATGTCATGCATTTCCGCTAGTTGCCTCACCGCATCCGAGAGAGGCGATTCAACAAAATGGATCGATGTCCACTCTTTCAATTCGTTTCGGATTCGCTCCTCCGGCTTGAGGCGGTCCGATTCCGATGGACGTTCAATTCCCCCGCCGTTCTCTCGCTGGACGTCCGCCGGAAAAAGATTCCTCCTTGAAGACCGGGGACTCCTTGCAGGCGGATCCGCCGTCCCTGAAGCTGCAGCACCAGATGGGTCCGCCTTGCCAAACGGATCCGCCGCCGTTGGAACCGATCGGCCAAACGGATCATCACCGGCCTTTGCTGGTTCTTGAGCGAGACAAGGCACCAGCACGAACAACCCAATCGATGCCAGAAAAGAGAAACGTCGCGTTTCCATCGTAGGTTCCCTAAGAAAAGTGGCGTGAGCTTCCAACTCAGAAGTGTATCCGATCTGAGTGGGAGCTTGGTGGAATCGCCAACGGGCTGGGCAATCGATCCACCGCAATTCAACATCGCATTAGGGGTAAACGACCGCCACTTGGACTCGGCGCGACGACCATCAACGAACCGCACCCGAAGTGGGTCGCGCCCGATGCTGCCGCGCAAAAATGCAATCGCAGCGATCCCCTGCCTCCATGTCTCGATGCCTCCATGGCTCGATGGTCTAGTCTCCGCTTGGTGTTGGAGCACCATCCGTTCGTACCGGCACCAGGTCCTTCAAAATCCCTTGCAGCGTCATCCCTTGCTGCGTCCATTCGTTCGGCTGCGATTGCCCTTCGCCAGGCTGATTGATGTCTGCGGGCTTGATCGTGATGTCGACATTGCAGCAAGTTTCACCACTACATGCTTGTCCCCGAATGCGCACGAGAATGGGGTCGGAGCGAATCTTCTTCACGCGAGCTGCAAAAAAAGCCGTTTGATCGAAACCATAGGTGAACCATCGCAACTCCGGCTTCGAGAGGTCGGTCGGCTTCGTTTGCAACCACGATCCCACCAGCTCCCATCCCCCTTCGACCTTGATTTCGATACCCTTTTCGATTCCCAGCGACATCTTTCCTTGAAGAGCCGCAAGGGCCCTGGCCTCATTGTCCATCGCGTAGGTGTGCCAGCCTTGCTCATGAGTCGCCTTGACGATCAGGAAGCTGTCCTCGATGCGCGACTGGTATCGAACGACCGCTTTGCGACCGTGCATCACCGAGACCTCTTTCGACCAGGTCGGATCGTTCGTCGTCCAACTCACCAACAAGAGCGTAAGAATCATCATGGCGCGTACTTTCGAAAGTTCTGCCTCTGTGTAGCCAGTTCCGATACGAACCTCTCTTGCCCACGCAAGACATGAAGTTTCAGCTTGCTTCCGGCTCGATGTCGCAACTTGATATGAAGTTCAGGAGTATTGGCGAGTTCGTCTGCAAAGACATTCTCGACACCGTACACGATGTCTCCCACCTTGATCGGTGGCGAGGCGAAGTCGTGAAACCGCTCTCTCTCTGTGACTTTACCCGCAAAGCCATCCGCCATGAGACTCAACTCCTTCTTTTTTTCGGCACTCAGCGGTTGTGTCTGAAAAAACACGACGGGTTCGACAGTCCAGTGTCGGTACTCGAGATCGGTAAGCCACCAACGCTCCGGTAATTCGATATTCAAGTCGTCATGCTGATCGCCCCGTCGAATGCCGAGCGAAATGTGGCGGGCGTCACGTCGGACTTTGTCATAGTGATACTGCAAGTCGCCAAAGGTACGAACAGGGATACCATTGAGATGCGTGATGGTGTCACCGGGTTGCAACCCAGCCT
This sequence comes from Pirellulaceae bacterium, assembly GCA_963767665.1. GTDB lineage: Bacteria > Planctomycetota > Planctomycetia > Pirellulales > Pirellulaceae > Rubripirellula. The sequence goes on along the minus strand of CAVYFC010000016.1, from coordinate 1,199,428 downwards.
TTGCCGCGGCACCTTGCGATTCCCGAACGACAAGTCCTGCAGGAACGTTCAGGTGTATCCCGATTGTCTTGATGTCGGGTGACCGATACATCTCGCGGATGCGATCAAGTTCGCCATCGGATTCCCTCTGGATATTCTGAAAGTCAGCGATCAGGTGACATTCAACGCAGGCACCTTGGCGCAGCGTTCTCTTGCTTAGTAACGGAATCTCTGCGCATAGAGCGACTGCGGTCGCTCCAGTTGCGGAATGTCTCCTTGCGAGTGCATTCTCAGCCCCTCCTCCAATGCCAATTCCAAACTGCGCAAGTTCAAATAGGACGTCGCCGATTCCGCGTCTCGACCACCGTATCGCAAGTAGATCTGCTCGTCGGCGTTGATCACGAAATAGTAAAGGGCGTTGTGCCTGTCAAAGTCGAACAGGCCCAGATCGATACTGTCCATTTTGGTAATGCGAGCGCAGACGTACTGCTGCAGGAGACGGCCAAGTTTTGAATCGGGCGGTGACAACACAACCTGTGCGTCGAAAGCTCTGCCGTTCACTCACGGGGCGCATCGAAACTCTAAGAAGATCGGCTTCTGCGTTTGTTTCGCTTCACGAATCGCCGCCTCGTAGCTATCGTGGAAATGGATTTCGTCTGGCTCCTCAGCGTAAGCGACGAGCGCAACGAACACCGGAAATGTAGCCACCAAGGCCAGCATGGTCCGCAACCGCGCGTTGTGGCTCTTCCACATATTCTCTCACCTCGTCAATCTGCGTGTCCGAGACTCACTCTGTAACGACAAACCATCGCTGGAAAGCATAACCGATGGAAAATCGGTCGAGAAGCAAGCACGTCACAAAGCATTGGCTTCCTCGAGACAACGAATCGAAACGGATCCGGCCCGTTCAGAACAAGTTTGCCTCAAGAAGTGAGCAGGGGAGATGCTTGCCTGTTAAGATCCTGAATGCTGTGCCTCCTGCATGCTACGTCTGTGGGTGAACCAACGGGACTAGCCGCGGTTTTCGAAACCCGATGCTAGCGCGTTCGGCTGATGACTCCAATTTGGACGAGCCTCTGGTGGCATCCTGTGGACGCGAGGATCATCACCAACGTTGGGGTTAGCAATGGCCAAGATTGTGTATGGCGTCGCAGGCGAGGGCTCCGGGCATTCCTCCCGCGCCAGAGAAATGGCATCCCATCTACTCGATCAGGGGCATGACCTGTGGTTGGTCAGCTACGACAGGGGATACCGCAACCTCAAGAACGACTTTCGGGTCTTTGAAACCGAGGGTCTGTGCATCGCCAGCGAGGATAACAAGGTCTCGATCGTCAAAACATTCACCGAGAACCTGAAGCGATTCCCCGAGGGCCATCGACGTCTACAGGAATTGCGTGATGAACTGTTCCACCAGTTTCGCCCGGACTTCGTGATCACCGACTTTGAGCCAATGACGGCTTACCTGGCTCAGTACCATGACCTCCCGCTGATCACGATCGACAACCAACATCGCATGCGTTATGTCGAGTATGACTGCCCGAGTGGATGGGAGCTCGAAAGCCAGGTAACCAAGAGCATCATTCGAGCCATGGTTCCGCGGCCGACGGTTTCGCTAGTGACAACGTTCTTCTTTGGTGAGGTTGCCAACGATCGCACCTTTCTTTTTCCGCCGATTGTGCGCAGCGAAGTGCTCTCGCTCCATCCGCAACCCGGCGATCACATCTTGGTCTATGTGACGAGCGGTTTCGATTCATTGATTCAACAATTGCGTTACTTTACGCGCGAGCAGTTCTTGGTCTACGGATACGACCGGAGCGATCAAGACGGACCCTTGAACTTCAGGCCATTCAGCCAAGACGGATTCCTGCAAGATCTGGCCACGGCAAGAGCTGTGATTGCGACAGCCGGCTTCACGCTAATTAGCGAAGCGCTGTTCTTGAAAAAGCCCTACCTGGCTCTGCCGATGCAGGGCCAATTTGAGCAGCAGCTCAATGGGTATCAGCTGAGTCAGTTGGGATACGGGAAGAGTGTGGATGAAGTGCAGGAGGAGTCGATTGGAGACTTCTTGTATCGCATTCCAGATTTCAACGAGCGACTGTCAAAATACTCAGCTGGCGACAATGGCGGCATCAAGAGCAAGCTCGACGAGCTTCTGGCGGGCGACGGCGCGATGTTGCGTCAATTCCATCATGCAAGACAGTGATTCTTCGCCATCGATCCTGCGCGGCGACGTCGCGCAGAGAGCAAGCTCGAGGCTGCTGCGAGCGGTCCTGGTCGCAGGTGGAGGAGCTTCACATGGGGTCAGCTTCGCCGGAACTTCACCGGCACGTGATACCGACTGCGGGTTTGCAACGGCCCGCTGTCATCCAAACGCTCGATGTCATCCAAACGCCCGATGTCATCCAAGCGCCCGCTCAGTCGGTGAAGTACGGATTCTGCTGGACGCCCTGTTGCTGACTGGCGGGGGGAGGTTGGGTCCGGCTCCGCGGTGGAGAAGATTGGACCGGGACCACGGGCCTCGACTGAGGTGGCGCGGGAGTGACGGAGGGGCTCTGGCTGCGAGACTGTTCGACCGGGGACGTTTGCATCACCGACCGCAATGAATCGGCGGGATCCTCGACATTCTGGCTGACGAGGGTCGTTTCATCGGTGGCTTCGACTTGGTTCATCGTGCATTGATCACGTAGCCAAGCGATTGCCGGCGCGAATCCTGCGTCGGGAACGTCGCCATGGCCCTCGCATTCCTGGCCCTCGAATTCCACCGGGATCGCCTTCGTGACGTCGCCAACGGCTTTCGTCGCGTAGGCAAGGACCTCGGCCGGCCTGGTGACACGGTCGCTACTCGAATAGACGAGTAGCATCGGTACTTTCGTCGACTTTGCGTGCGTGATCGGCATCGATCGTTTGATTTCACGCGACAACGTGCTCCCGTCTGGGCCGCCGATTCTGGCAACGGTCATCGAGCTTCCGAAATCCATCTGACAAGCAGGTGCAAACGCGACGCATCCCCGGATTCGTTCATCGTGAGCGGAAAGCAGGCTGGTCGAAGGACCGAGGTGCGAGATAAGTCCGCGAGCAGGACGACGAATCATGGCGAACCACCAGGATGCTTGAGAATCAAAATTTGGGTAGAAAGATTGGCATTGCAACGCTAGCCCTCGCCAGCCAGCGGCAGGTCGGTTATTGACGGCAGGAGTTTCGTTCGCATCCCGCGAACCGGTTCACAATGATTGCCCTCAATTCGCCGGCCCGCAGGGAAATGGGTGTCAATCCGACCGATTCGCCCACGATCTCGGTCCCGCCCGACGACTGTAGGGGGAATCAATGAGGGAGAATCCCAACGGCGAGAACAAGGGCGAGAAGAAGGGGGAAACATGATCTCTTCAGGTCTCATCGGGCCGACTTGGCCTGTCCCCTTTGTGGGACGCCTTTTGGTGGGGCGAATGGGGGCTGGGTAAGAGGGGGAGGACGTCTTCGTTGCTGGCGTTGCGGAAATCTTGCCTGACATTCTGGGGACGTTTGCGGTTAGATTGGTAAAGAGAACCAGCAGGACACGGCTTTGGGCGGTCGGGCCGTGAGATTGCTGGCATTCCACTCCCTGTTGGGTCCTCGATTGTGACTTCCGCGATCTCTGACGAATTGGAGGGTAAGAGCCCTGTGGTTGCTTTCATACGCTGCCGATTCGCTTTGGCACTGCTCGCTTTGGCCAGCCTGTTTGGCCCGCTCGCCATGACCCATCCGCTGATCGCAGCGGAACAGGCTGGACCTCGCTCCGCCAACGAAGTCGCCATTTTGATTGAACAGTTGGGCGCCGAGAGCTACGCGACTCGGCTGCGGGCGAAAGAGGCTTTGCAACGAATCGGATTGGAGGCCTTCGACCAACTGCACCTGGCTCAGTTTCATCCCGACAGCGAGATTGCCATGTCGGCGAGATTTCTGATCAGCAGCCTGTTGGTTAGCTGGTCGAAGGAGAGCGATCCGCCAGAGGTTCGCGAAACGCTCCGAGAGTATGGTGCCTGCAGCGAGAGCGAACGCAGCAGTCGGATCGATCGGCTCGCCGAATTCCCAAATCGAATCGGACTCCCTGCTCTGGTGCGAGTGGCGAGCTACGAACGAGCCTTGCGACTGAGTCGTCGTGCGGCGCTCGCCCTGATGCAACAACCCATGGAGAATGATCCGGCGGCCAGACGCCGCAACAGCGAACAGGTTCTGGAGGTTCTCGGAGACAATGACCGACAGGCCGCCGAATGGCTCCGGGCCTATGCAGAAGATCTAGCTAGCGGCGAGTATTCGAGCGAACGCTGGCAGCAACTGATCGCCGAGCAACGCGAAGCCATCGACACCGCAGCCACACAGCAGGCATCACGAGCCTCGGTGCTTGAGCTTGTGCCGCAGTCTGCGCCACGCGAGCCGCTTTGGCCGGAATGCCTGAAGAGGCAATTCGCTTGGCCACCGAGCACATCGACCTGATCCCCCCGACAACGCGCAGGCCTGGTCGATGCATGTAGCTGGGCGATCGACAACAACCTGCATCCTTTCGTCTTGGAACTTCAGAGGCAACATGGTCGCATGTTCGATCGGCAGCCAATCCTTCTATACGGTGCTGCCGAGGCATTGAAGACGAGTGGCCAGGAGGACGAGGCAGATCGATTGGCGACTCAATCATCGCAGATCAATCCCCTCCCACGAGACGAAAAAGAAAAGGGGGCGATGCAGCCCAAGGAGATCGAGGAAACTGCCAAGGCACATCGCGAGATCGGAAACAAGCTGCGAGAGCGCGGGTTGTTTCATTGGGCAGAACGTGAGTTCCGCCTGATCATTGATTCACTCGATCTCGATTCCCATCCAGCAGCTTTGGCCCGTGCGGATCTCGCCACCATGCTTGGCGAACTCGAACGCAATCGGGAAGTCGTCGAAGTGTTGCGCCCGTTGATCGAACGTCTTGATAAAGACAGCAAGCTCCGACAGGAGCTGCACGCGATGACCAATTTCAATTACGCGCACATTCGTCAGTCAGCGCCGACTTTCATGAGGCGTTGGCGAAACTCGAAGAAGGGAACACAGAGGACGCCAAGCCAATGTTGATCAGGGCATTTCAAATGAACCCCGACAACGTCGATATTCTGATCAAGATGTATCGGGTGGAGGGCGACGAGGTTTGGCGAAAGTTAGTACTGCGCACCCTGCAAGTGACAACACGACAAACCGACCAGTTGGTTCAAGACATTCGCGACAAGTCGAGAAGATTCGGGCTGCGAGGCGGCGATGACCTGGGCTATCAGCTCAATCAGTACGCCTGGTTGGTAAGCAACACCGAAGGAGACCGACAGAAGGCATTGGACTACAGCCTTGAGTCACTTGAACTTGAGACCGACAGCGCCAGGCTCGACACCTGTGCGCGTTGTTACTTTGCCTTGGGCGATCTCGACAACGCCATTCGAACGCAAAAGCGGGCGATCAAACTGATGCCCCATTCCCCTCCCATGCTGCGTCAACTGGCTGAATTTGAAGCCGCGAGCAAAGAGCGAGCGAAAGCAGAGACCCCCGTCGCTCCCTGAATGGGCAGCTTGGAAAAAACGATTCCGTTCCCGTCATGCGAGACGTGCCGTCGATCTCTCAGCAAGTCCTCGTCCAAACAAGGATCTGCGTCGCGCAGTGAGAGCCCGAAGTGCACGGGGGCGGCGAGAAAAAAGTGCAGGCCAAGTTAGGTCCGCATTTCCAAGGCGGACACTCGTAGCTTTGCTGCGTTGCTTACTACGTAGGTCCGCATTTCCAAGGTGGACACTTGCAGCTTGGCTGCGTTGCTTACGAGTCTCGGAGAGACTCGGCTACGGTAGAAGGCCACAGGTGGAAAACTCACTGCCTCGCCGTGGCATTCCAGCGCCGACAAAGCGTTAGCCACCGAAGGGATCACCACCGAAGGGATCGGCCGCTGCGCCTCCCGCAGCCCCAAATGGATCTTCCATGGGGGCATTGCCTCCGCCTCCAAATGGATCCGCTCCTCCGGCACCGAATGGATCCGCACCGCCAGCGCCAAAGGGATCGACTCCACCGGCCCCGAACGGATCGGTGTCACCGCCAAAGGGAGGTGCCGTCGACTCACTCTTGGGCGAGCCATCCTCGTTTTCGAGCGGTGGGTTCGTATCCGGCTGAGCATTGAATGTTGGCAGATCGGCACCCTCTACCTTGATACATTGGACGTCGCCGTCGTCGCTAACTAGATAGAGTCGGTCGGTCAACGTGTTGACCAAGAACTTGACAGGCTGTACCTCCGGGAAGCTGGCGATGCGTTTGCCAGTTTCCAAATCGACCACCGTTAGTACGCCGCTCAAGGTGGTGGCATAAAGTTTGCCATCAAGAACGCCGAGCAGATTTCCAATGCTCGTGACGGGCTGGTCCCAGGTCATGTGACCATCATCGATGTGCAGCGAAAACAGGTTGCCGTAAGTTGATCGGAGCAAGACCTGGTCATTGAAAATGGTGGGCTCGTTGTAGAAAGGCTCGCCCAGCGGCTGGCTCCACATCACTTGGCCAGAACGCGTGGCTCGCAAACCATAAACCTGACCAGAATCCGATCCGAAGAAGAATCGGTCGCCAGACGCTGCGGCAAGTCGAGCGGCAACAAGACCATCGGTCTTGAGGCGAAATAGCAAGGAGGGGGTACCTTCCATTTCAATCACGTAAACAAATCCGCGATCGGTACTCCAGGCGGTACGAGACGAATCGGGCGACTTGGTCGGCAACGACATGGCCGCACCAGCTACTTGCTGTAGAAAAGGATCGATCGTCGGATCAACAAGTGGATAGCCTTTGATTCCACCACCGATCATTGGGATCAGCGCAAACTCACCGGCGTTGGTCGCACCAAATCCTGGAACGCTCGGCATCGGCAATTCGACGATGACCTCACCCGTCGCGGCATCGACCTGCAACAGATTGGCCCCATTGATGATCGTTAGGAACTTCTCACTTACCCCAATGGCCATGAACGGCAGGCGGGGATCGCCAAGATTGATCATCCAATATGGTTCACCGGTTTCGGCATCGCGAGACTCCAGAGTTCCGTCTGTTCCGAGGGTGTAGAGATTGACACGGGGCACGGATCGAACATTGATCTTGGCGTCAATGCCACGCCGTTTCAATCGTCGAATGTGATTGTTCGCAAGGCGTTCCGCCTCCTGTCGGCCGATCGGCTTGCCGTCACCTTGGAGCTGGTCGGTCGCAATGCGAGCAAGCACTTTGCCTTCCGCCACTTTGCCGCCACTGGCAGTTGCGTCCGCGCTGGTCTTCGCGGCATCGGACTTCGCGGTATCAGCCGCCGGAACCATGACCACCTCAACGTACTCGCGAGGATTCTCCTCGTGAACGAACAACTGTTGATCGGCAATGGACTGAGCTCCGATCGGCACGGAAACCGGACGCGCCCAGGCTTGGGTCAGGCCCAATTGCTGCATGACACGAGAGGGCATCAAATCTTGAGCCGACACCGAGGCAAATGGGGTCAGCGAAAGGAACGTTAGGAGAGTCGCCAACAAACGGTGCATTTGGAACGTGTCCTTGGTTGAAAAACGCGGCTGAGCCGATACCGTCCTGCCACGCCGGCTTGGCGCAGGGCCGAGACAATCGAAGGGGTCGTGCCTCGATTGCAGGCAGGACCTGCTCGCGGCAGACGTCAAGACGCCATGGGAAAAGGGAGGTCCACCCTCGCATTCTACTCGACGTCTCCCAAATCGGCGAACCTTTTGTGAGCGGGGAGAAGCACGAATTTGCTAGCCTCCGGCGGGGTGTTTTGGTACCGGCAAGGCACTTGACGGGGAATTTGCCTCGCGATTCGCCAGCAGCGAACCGATCCCGGCGGCACCTGGGGAGGCGGGAACTGGGGACAAGCCTTGTCCGGGCGGGAACTGGAGGCGGGAACTGGGGACAAGCCTTGTCCGGAGGTTGGCTCGCGGGCGGGTAGGATGATGCAGCCGCTAACGATTCTCGGGGCTGATTGTCAGGTTTTGCCTGGTCAGTCCATAATCGGAAGCTCCTTGAATTGCGGACCCCCTTTCAATCACGAGCCATCGGTAGGCCCCACATGAATGCTCTCGGATCTGGTGGCAAGAACATCCTGATGATTGTTGGCGACTTTGTGGAGGACTACGAGGCGATGGTGCCACTTCAAATCCTGCTCTGTGCCGGACACGAGGTCGCGACCGTTTGCCCCGACAAAGTCGCCGGGGATAGTGTGGCGACGGCCATTCATGATTTCGAGGGGCAGCAGACCTACAGTGAGAAACCGGGGCATCGATTCGCGATCAGTGCCGACTTTGCCCAGGTGGATCCAGCTGCTTACGACGCCTTGGTGATCCCAGGGGGTCGGGCGCCGGAGTACCTTCGGCTCAACCCGCGCGTGCTCGAGATCGTGCGACATTTCAACGATGCGCAAAAGCCGATTGCTGCGATCTGCCATGGACCGCAAATCCTCGCCGCGGCGGGCATCCTCGCGGAACGCCAATGCAGCTGTTACCCGGCCGTCGGCCCAGAGGTCACGGCAGCGGGTGGCCGATACGTGACGCCCGCGGACACCATGGACTCAGCCCACGTTGATGGCAACCTCGTCACGGCGCCAGCTTGGCCAGCGCATCCCGCATGGATGCGTGAGTTCTTGAAGCTGCTGTAGAGCGACGGGGCGACATTTTTGGGAGCTTGCGTTGGTTCCCCGCCAATGAGTCCCTGGTTTTCTGCCGACCGGCAGTGGTTCTGTGCCGATGGGTAAGCGAGACGCCAAATTTGCTGCAAAGGTTGGTCGCGAAGCGAAGGTCGCGGGCCGAATCTGCGACGTGAACGATCTCAGGCGGCCGCGCCCCGGCCTGGGTGCAAATCCCACTACCAAAGGCCACCTTTGCTGAACATCACTGCCGCCCCGATGCCGCCGCCGACGAGAACCAAGACTCCTGCAATCAGGCCGATCCACAGCAGGGGCCGACGCTTCTTTGCCTTCGTCTTTCCCCGAGCAGGCGAGCCTACCTCGCCGCCTGATGAGGCCGAAGGATTCGCCGCTGGATCGGCGGGCGCGAAGTCGAGAGGATCACCCGGGATTGGCCCTTCATACAGAGAGACGTTGCCGGAGCTGGGGAACTGGGAAACCGCATTGGTTCCCGCAGCACTCGGAAAGCTGATTTTGCCGAAGTCGAATCCCTCATCATTGGGATCGATCGACTTCGAAGAAGCGGTTGGCGCCGCCTTGGTGCTCGATTGCGACGTCCTACCCACAGCGATCACCGCACCGCACTTGGGACACTTGACCTTCCCCGAAGCCGGCGGTGCTTGCAGCTTCAGCCCCGCGGAACAGGCCGAACACTTAACGGTCAACATGAGAGCGACTTTCGGGAAGCGGGCACACGGGTTGGCAGCAACCTAGAACTGGATCCAACCCGCAATTTAACTACAGAAGCGTCATTGCAGCAAACCATTGGTGAATGCGACCTCGGGCAACAAGCGGGAGCAACGAGGAATAACCGGGGACAACAACCGCGGGGACAACAACCGCGGAGACAACAACCGCGGAGACAATGAACAATCGGGTACAGGCACCTGAACAATCGGGGACACCTGAACAATCGGGGACAGGCACCGATTTTGGACAGCCGAGCGTGGCGAGGCGTGGCGAGGCGTGGCGAGGCGTGGCGAGAATTGGGGCACCGGGGCGTTTGCCGAGGGCTTTCTGGCGTGATCGGAGGCGATTCTGGCAGGACCGAGCGAAGGGAGGGGCAGGCGAACCGGTTTGAGGGGCGTCTCCAGAGGTCTCGATGATCGTTAGACTATCAGCTCGATTGGGGGACGCCAGCTGTCTTGCTTGCCAAATGATGTGCTTGCCAGATGACAGGGGTGTCGTCCGTTTGTCGTCGATCCCATTTTCTTCCCCAAGGATGATCCAACCGGATGAGTACCGCCACCCTTCCATCTCGCAATGAAGTCAACCAGGACGACTGCTGGGACCTGACCAGCCTGTATCCGGACGATCAAGCCTGGGAAGCCGACTTCAAGAAACTGGAAGCCAAGACTCCCGCAGTTGGAATCCTTTCGCGGGCGACTGAGCGAATCAGCCGCCGTGCTGGCCGAAGCGTTGACGTTTCGACAGTCGATTTTGATCGGATCGCCGAACGTCTGGGAACCTACGCGTTTCTGAAGACGACCGAGGACCAGACCGACAGCACCTACCAGGCGATGAAGGCCCGCTTCCAGAACCTGGCGGTGCGAGCCAGCCAGGCGGCGAGTTACATGCGGCCGGAAATCTTGGCGATCGCCGAGGACGACGATGGCGGAATTGATGGCAGGATGCCGGCGATTGAACCCTGTTTCGCCTGCAGTTGGAAGCGATTGCTTCGTTATCGCGCCCACACGCTTGACTGACAACGAAGAACGTTTGTTGGCGATGCAGGGCGAAATGGCGTCGGCCGCCAGCAACGCGTTTCGCCAACTGAATGATGCTGACTTGCGATTCGGCGAAGCTCGAAGACCACACGGGAACCACGCGTCGAACTGTCGCATGCGACGTTCGGCCAACTGTTGATCAGCCCGGAGCGAAAGAGTTCGTCGCAACGCGTTTGACCAGTACTACCACCAGTTCGCCGCTCACGAAAACACGCTGGCGGCAACGCTTTGCGGCAGCATTCAACGCGATGTCTACTACGCGCGAGCGCGAAACTACCCAAGCAGTCTCGAAGCGGCTCTGTTTCCCGACAACGTGCCGGTCGACGTTTACGACAACTTGATCAGCGGCGGTTCGCGACTCACTTCCCAACGTCCACCATTACTTGGACGTGCGTCGGCGAAAGATGGGCCTGAAGGACCTGCATCACTACGACACCTACGTGCCGATCCTCAGCGACATGGAGAAGCACCACACCTGGGACCAAGCCGTCGACGTGGTGATCGAGTCGCTTGCCCCGCTGGGAGCCGAGTACACGTCGGTCCTGGAAGAAGGACTGCGTGGCCGCTGGGCCGACCGCTACCCGAACCGCGGAAAACAGAGCGGCGCATTCAGCTGCGGTTCGTTCGATGGCGATCCCTACATCCTGATGAACTTCAAACCGCAAGTTCTCAATGATGTGTTCACGCTGACCCATGAAGCGGGCCACTCGATGCACAGTTGGTATTCGTCGCGAAGCCAGCCATTTGAGTACTACAACTACACGATCTTCGTTGCCGAAGTCGCCAGCACGTTCAACGAACAACTGCTGACCGAGCATCTGCTTCGCAATGCGGCCGATGACAACGAGCGGGCCTACCTGATCAACAACGAACTCGACAGCATTCGTGCGACGGTGGTTCGACAAACGATGTTTGCGGAGTTTGAGAAACGAACGCACGAGATGGCCGAAGCGGGCGAACCGCTGACGGTCGAGTCCTTTCGCCGCGTCTATCGCGAGCTTGCTCGAGGCCTACTTTCGGTCCCGATTTCGTGATCGACAAATCGCTCGAACTGGAGTGTTTTCGAATCCCTCACTTCTACCGGGCGTTTTACGTCTACAAGTACGCGACCGGACTGAGCGCGGCCGTTGCCCTGTCGCGACGCGTGCTTGAGCGGCGGCGAAACAGGAGCTGCAGGATTACCTTTCGTTCCTGTCGGGAGGTTGCAGCAAAGATCCGCTCGATCTGCTTCGCGACGCCGGTGTCGACATGACAAGCCCCGATCCGGTCAAGACCACGCTCGAGCGATTCCGAACGCTGACCGAAGAACTCGATTCACTGATTTGATACAAATCACAGCGCTGCCGGTCGCAGCTGCTCACAGCAACTTCGTGTCGACTGCCCGGAACCGCGACCGGATAGTTGCCAAATTCGATCCGGCAGCACCGGCGCGGTGTCTTCCAGCGATGCAGTTGATCGGTGTCGGCGAGTTGGACCTCGCTGTTGAAGGCTTCGTTCCACTTGACCAACTTGGCCACTGTAGGTCGCCAGTCGGCCAAGGATCGCCGTCATCGTGCTGATCGCGGCCGCCTCGCATTCGTTGGGAGCATCGCCTTGACGGATCGCAGTGAACAAGTGGTCCATTTCCTGTTGCCAGCCCTTTCCCGGATTCTCTTCCGCCTCGCTTTGCCAGACCTTGTTTCCGTATCGATCACGGATCAACGCGTTGCTGATGTCGGCGGCTGCCTCCGGTGCCGTGCACGTGTTCGCTGACGCTTCGCCAGCAGCCCTGCATTTGACGACACTGGCTGAATAACTTGAAACCGTTGGCATAGGTGAACTCAACCATGTGATGGTCGAAAATCTGACCGTTGTCGACGCCGCGACGCAGCTCGCGTCCACCTTGACCTTGTGCCTCGATCGGATGGTCTTGAACGAGCCAGTTGATCACGTCGAGATTGTGAATGTGCTGCTCGACAAGGTGATCGCCACCTAGCCAAGTGAAGTAATACCAATTACGGAGTTGGTATTCCAATTCGGTTTGTCGACGGGAACGAGGGCGAACCCAGACGGCCGCCCCCATTCCAATAGGCACGAGCGAACTGCAAATCTCCGATCGCACCGCGTTGCAGTCGCTCGATGCACTCGCGATAACGCGACTCATGCCGTCGCTGCAAGCCGACCTGGACGGCAAGACCTTTCTGCTTAAGCGATCTTGTTGGCCGCTAGAATCCTGCGAACGCCCGGAGGATCGGTCGCCAGCGGTTTCTCCATGAAGACGTGTTTGCCGGCGTCCACCGCCGCTTCAAACTGTTGGGGACGAAAGCCAGGTGGCGTCGCCAGGATCACCAGATCGATGTCGCATTGCAGCACTTGCTGGTAAGCGTCCAGTCCGACGAAACGGCGGTTCCCGTGTCGACTTGCTCGAGGACTTGTCCCTTGATCGATCGAAAGGCTGCGTGCAGGTTGCTCTCGAACACGTCTGCCATCGCCACCAGTTGGACGTCGCCGCCGAACCGGAATGTGCGGATTTCGAAGTGGCAAGTGCTTGAATCGCGGCAGCCGTCCCACGGCTTCCACAACCAATCAGTCCAATCTTGATCGTATCGCTGCCAAACGCATGGGCTCCGCGAGCGACGCTGAGGTTGCTGCCGACCAACGCACCTCCCGCCAACATCATCCCACTCCCTTGCAAGAACTTGCGGCGTGAAGGCGGGCCGGTTGGACTCTGGAGGAACCATCTTGCCTGGTCGATTCATGCCGAACAAAGGGTTGAAGGAACTGACGTGGAGTCGTCCGGTAAAAGAGGTTTTCCCGAAGAGTTTTCGCCCCGCCGGAGAAGTCATGACCTTACACCGCTGACTTGCTCAACACAAACGGAAACGCCGCATCAGTGATTCTCAGCGATTCATGTACTCCGGCTCGGGCAAGACACTCGGACGGCGATCACCTTGGCTTCGATGATGCTGTCAGGTGGATACTGAACCTCCCCTTTGCCCTTCTCCTTGTGCGGGTCGACTCGGCGCAATCTGGAAACGATATCCATTCCTTCAATGACGGTGCCAAAGATCGTCTGTTCCTCGGATGCGGAGAGGATTGGCAGGAAGAGAATGGCGAACTGGCTGCTCGCCGAATTCGGAATGAACGTGGAGCCCTGCGGGTTGGCCATCGGCAACTTGGCCATCACAAGTGAACCTCGCAACGCCTTGCGAGCATCGGGCCGCATGTGTTCATCTCGCAAGTACAGTCCGCTGCCACCCGTCCCAACCCCGGTCGGATCGCCGGTCAGAGCGAGCATGTGATCGATCACTTGATAGAAGTCCAGACCGTTATAAAACCCTTCATCGACAAGTCGAATGAAATTCGAGACCGTCGATGGGGCCTGGTCAATGAAGAGTTCCAAGACGACGTCGCCTTGCGTCGTCTTCAGAAGGACGCGAGGCAGACGATCCTCTTCAATTTCAACCTTGCGGATGGCCGCCTCGGCTTCGAATTGTTCGCGATATTGTTCGAGGTTGAACTCCAGTCGGTTGTCCACTTCCTCTTGGTTCTCGTCTAGCATGGCCTCATAGATATTCTTCGCCATGTCGAACTCACCACAGACAACGGAGGAGCGGGCCGCTGTCTCGAAGAGATACTTGAGATGGGAACCGCCGTCGATAAGCCGAGCGGCACCTTCCATCGTGGCGGCGTTGTAGATATCTCGCTCGTAGCGATGCTGAATCAGGGTCGCCAGATAGGTGCCAGCCTCTTCATCGAAACCAATCTGCAGCACATCCAGGGCCGCCAGGTAGGTTTCGTCGAGCAGGTCGCGGACCTGTTCTCGCACCTCAAAGAAGGCCTCGCGTCGTTCTGGAGAATACTCTTCGCGATTGAGATAGCGAATGTAAATCTCTCTCTGATCGCCGATCGCCTTCTCCAGCTCGCGGCGTTTGCTGCGAAAACGTTCGAGGCGGGCGTCCAATTCCTCTTGGTAGCCCTCCGGCAGCTCGACGGGAGGGGCCTCCTCGCCATTGGTGAGGCCTGCAGAGTCACTTACTTGCCGGGGTGTCGACTGAGCGGGGATCGCCGGCGGGGGTGCACCGTCGGCCGATTCCTCTGTATCGGTGAGGGGATCCGTTTCGCCAGCGACCGTCGCCTGGTCGGCAGTGGGGGCCGCCTCTTGAGCGATGGCTGACGCCACAACCCCTGGCGACATGATCTCTGGCAAGAGAATCCCGCCGAGGCAGAGGCAAACCGGGAGCAAGTGCTTGAACGAAACCGACATCACAAGCCTCAAGAGGGACGAGGAACACGACAACCATCGTGCTACGTCGGGCGGCCCCAAACGGTTCCCACCCCCGGGAGCTCAAGACGCTGAATCGAGACCCTGAATCGCGTTGGGAAAGAGGACACTCTGCGCGACCGAGACAACAAGCTTGATCGAGCGGGGAGGTCAATGGAGGGGGGTGGGCGTCGTTAGAGCCGCAGCCCGCAACGCGCTTCGGGCTCGATGAAGCCGAGCCTGGTTCCTCCGTAGACGCGGAAGTCCCAGTCTCCTTGGGGAAGGCGTCCCTCGTCAAAGCTCTTCTCCATTTCCACCACCAAGACGCTGCCTAGCGGAGCATGTTCGAGCGTCCGATGAATGATCTGCTTGAGCTGGTCGAGCGATTCTTCCCAGAGGGCGTAGGGGGGGCAAAGAAAGACGATCCAAGGTGTGTCATCATCGGGGCTTGCCAGCCGCGCCGCGGAAAGGCGAAAGGCGTCCCCGGTCAGCAGCTCGATCCGATCGCTCACACCAAGGGCACCAGCCGTTTTTTCGATAAAGGAGACGGCCCGACGATCTTGTTCAATCATGATCGCCGACCGGGCACCCCGACTGAGCGACTCGAACGACAAGGCGCCCGTCCCGGCAAAGAGGTCGAAACAAATCGATCCGCGAATCGCCCGCCCCAAGATGTTGAAGAGGTTTTCGCGAATGTTGTCCTTCATTGGCCGCGTGAACGCTTCGCCGTGATAATCGATCAGGCGGCCTCGCATATCGCCGCCGATGACCCGAAGTTTGACCGGCTTCGGTTTAACCCCCTTCGGGGACTTGGCGGACGCGGCTTTCCTGCCACCACCAGCCACTCTCTTTTTAGGAATTCGATTCATCGGCTTCAGTATAGAGTTCGCACGCCGATTCTGTCTTCGGGGGCTCCACGGCGCTCGCTCCTCAGGGGACCGGGGGGTCTCGACTAGCGCGAGAATCGTTTCACGCGTTGCGAAATACGAAACGGTCGACAGGCTGAATCGAGAACAAATCGGCTACTCTCCGATCGTGGAAAGAAGTTCTGGCCACCGTCGCTGGTCCTGCGTGTTGGAAGCGGAAAGCAGGCCAGATCTCACTTGTGGCGACCCTCGAGCGCTTCGTATACCTCCTCAAGAGGCTTGTCTTCAAAAAGGGGCCAGGTACCAATAGCAGGTGCCAATAGCAGAGGTACCAATAGCCGCAAGCGGCCCTTCGGGTGCTTCGCACCATTGGTACCTGACCCCTTTTTGCCTGGCCCCTTTTTGGGAGATGGCTACGTCAAAGATGATAATGCTTGATTGGTTCTTGAATCCGCTCGCTTGAGGATCGTTGTGTCCCGCTTTTTGTTTGGCATGGTCACCGGCGCCCTGCTGATGTACGTCGCGATGCATTACCACGTTGTGCGTGGCAACCAAGGCGTGTTCTTGGTACCCAAGCTGAGCAATAACCTCGCCGATGTGTTTGTCGATACCCGCAAGTTTGAGTTGGATGATTGGCGAAAACACAAGCCGCTAGCTGCGGCGATCATGCAAAACGATCAGTCTCAATTGCTTGAGGGTGCTTCGCTGAATTCGTTTCGCGATTCCATGCGTGGATTGGTAGACGGATTGTTCGGAAGCTAGCGGATGATCGCTGTGCCAGCGAATGTCCGTGGAAGCGACCGCAGCCAACAGGAACGAACCGACGACCGACGCAATGCTGCGGATCAGGCGGTTTCGCGCTGCGCACGCCGCATACGAGGCACACGTCGCTGATGTCACCATCGTTTCCTCTGGTAGCACCGGCGCATCACATGCGACACGCTAAAAAATGACGGGGGTAAGGAAGAGCTCACGATCGGACGATTCTCTCAACATCAGGCCTTCCAATTCCATGAGGCCTTCGTTGCTCCTCAGAGCATTGCCGACCCTCCCGGTGGCAAAGAAGGAAGAAGAACCATGTCCATGTATCGTAACCGCTATTTCCTGGCAGGAATCCTCTTGATCCTTGTCGGAGTCCAGTTCCGAATGGTTGATTCGTTTGTGCTCAACGATTCGGCATCACGTGTCTTGGCTCGAGTCAATAAGGGTGGGGCTGTCGCCGATAGCTCCGGCATGAACTCGCTGATGATGTCGGTATATCCCAGCAGTGTAAAACGGGTCGAACCGCCGAGATGGCTGGGGCTGGCATTGATCGCAGTTGGATCAATCGTTGCCTGCCACGCCGTCGCGATCCCCAAAAGTTGACCTAGCAACTGCCAGAGGCCACCCCCTTGTCGATGGGCTGCCTGCGCCGGTCAATGGCCCAGCAGACAAAGAAGCCATCTCGCGACGGACGATGGGGACGGGGGACGACGGGGCCGAGCCTCGATTGGCACCCAAAGGCATGGCTTCAGCTCGATCGACCTCCTTCGATCGCTGCAAGAAGCCATGCAAGGATCGGTCGCGTGCGGAACCTTCCCTCCCACCCGCACGCGACCGATCCTGTCGGCATCATGTTTCGACTGAAGCACTCGGCGATGTTTCACATGCTGATTTTCCTGTCGCCCTGACATGATGTCACGACGGCATGTCCGGATTCCGACAAGCATGGAAGCAGATGCGCCGGAGTCCTTTCGAATGCAATCCGACTCCATCGAGTGCTTGCCATGCTCGTTACCCTGCTGGTTCTCTGCTACGTTCGTCCGATGCTTCGCAGTCCAACACGGCGCCGCAGAGCAGTGTCGATCATCCTGATTGCGGCCTCGGTGATCGCAGGCGACGGCCGGTTGCAAGTCGCGCAGGCCCAAGACCGGTTTAGCGAATCCGCGAGACCGGAAAGCACGGAGAGTCGTGCTGATGGCGAGGAACTCTCCAGCTTGTTTGGCAGGCAGCAATCGCTTCGCGAAGGTACCGTCATCCCGCCCACGGTCGGACGGGTTGTGAATCTAGGACGACGTTGGGCATTCGTTCCAATCGAAGAAAACCTGGTTGCCCATCACGGTGGCTCGATCCGTCCTTTCGCATCCCACGAGTCTCCTCTCAAGAGCCCCTCGCGTGACAAGGGTCACCACAGCCGACTCATTCTCAGCCGTGGAATTCACTTGGGCTGGGAGTCCGATTCGACCGTTCTCTCACGGGAAGCAGGCGGTGAATTTGGAAATTTGGAACGGGACAGGTTGGGGACAGAGGCTCTCACTTGATTCGGCACTCCGATGGGGAGGACCCCAATGCTGCTAATCGGTCGCAACACATCATTCTCTGTGAGAACCAGATGCTGCAGAGGATCGTTGAGGCCACGCGAGCCGATGCGAACGACGATCGCTGGGAAGTCTCCGGCGAGATCCTGGAGTTCTTCGAACAGAACCGCTTGCTGATTCGCACAATCCAACGAGCCAATGCGAACTGAAACGGCTGCTTCTGATGATCGGGTCGCGACCGCGGAAGCCGTTTTGATTCCAGCTTGCCGCGTCTGTTTTCACGAAGGATCTCCGCGACGCGACGGCTTGACCTGTGGCGACCCCCCTCGCTAGAGCCGTGTCCTGCGAACCACAATGGAGTTCGATTTGGCCTTGGGGCGAAATTAGTGGCACATGACAGACCCTCGATAGACGCACAGAAGATCATCGTTGCGATCCGACGGAAGCATCGCTAACTTAAAAGTGCTATCAAAAGAGATTTGTTGATCGAATTCTCCTTTTCAAGCTTCTCTGCCATCTCCAATGCTGGATCACCACAAGTGACTTCCTTGGAAAAGCAAACGACCATCGCGATGTTGCCTGACCACCTGAACCAGATTGGGTCGGGTCGCCGAATCTCTACGCATCTTGAGGAATTGGTCGGCGATGAGCAGATGGATCCGAAGTCCCTTCAGTTGAATTTGGATCTCGGTCGAGTTGAAAAGATCACCAGCGCCGGGCTCAACGAGTTGATCGGCATCAATTGCCGTGCCCGAAGCCATGGCATTCGATTGGTGTTGCTGGATGTTCAGGATTCTGTGCGTGACATCTTTGCCTTGACGCGACTCGAGCGAATCTTTGAGTTCCGTTGCTCGACCACAGGCGCCTAAGCTCCTGGTTCGCGATGTTTCTGCCTGACGCGTTTGCCACGTTTCGCAGGCGATCACTCCTACGAGGTCGAGTGACTTTGCCCAACAAGATCGGGTTGAACCGC
This sequence comes from Pirellulaceae bacterium, assembly GCA_963767665.1. Classification (GTDB taxonomy): domain Bacteria; phylum Planctomycetota; class Planctomycetia; order Pirellulales; family Pirellulaceae; genus Rubripirellula. Next base: position 1,180,651 of record CAVYFC010000016.1, on the reverse strand, counting down.
AGACCGGGTTGACCGCAGATCGGGTTGACCGCAGATCGGGTTGAACGGGTGCCGGCCACCCAAAATCGGTCGCTCCCAAACCTAGAACTGCCGCAGGAACCGCAGGTCGCCGCTGTAGAGGTCTCGGATGTCGGTGATCCCGTGGCGTCGCATGCAAAGACGTTCGACGCCGAGCCCGAATGCGAATCCGCTGTATTCTTCCGGATCATATCCGACCGCCTCGAAGACTTCCGGATCGACCATCCCGGCACCACCAAATTCAACCCAAGACCCATTCCAAAAGAAATCGACTTCCACGCTGGGTTCGGTGAACGGAAAGAAGGAGGGTCGAAAGCGGATCTCGACGTCATCCCCCAGATAGTTGGTGGCGAAGACGCGCAGCACTGTCTTCAGATTCGCCATCGTGACGTGACGATCGACGAACAGCCCTTCCATTTGATGGAACATCGGAAAGTGCGTCGCATCGGGATCGTCCGGACGATAAACGCGGCCCAGCGAGATGACTCGGATCGGTGGCTTTCGGTTTTCCATCACGCGGATTTGCACGGTGCTGGTTTGGCTTCGCAGCAACTGGCTTCCCTCGCTTCCACGCTCGCTGCCGCTGGGTTCCCCGGAATTCTGTCGGCGGTCGCCAGATAGAAATTGTCGAGCGGATCGCGAGCCGGATGATCCTCCGGGAATATTCAGGGCGACGAAGTTGTGCCAGGGATCTTCGACCTCCGGTCCCTCAGCCGCTTCGAACCCCATCCGCCCCATGATCTCCATCAAGTGCTGAATCGTCTGCGTGATCGGATGAACGTGTCCGACCAGGTGGACGCATGCCGGGAAGTGTTGGATCGAAGGTGGGATCCAACGCATCGGAATCTCCTTTGCCGAGCCGAGCCTTGCAAGCATCGAAAGCCTCTTGGATCGCTGCCTTCGATTCGTTGAACCGCATGCCGGCGGCTTTGCGATCGCCCTGATCGATCGCCCCCATCTGCTTTTGAATGTCGCGGAGCGCACCGCTTTTTTGACCCAAGTAACGAACGCGAGCGATCTCCAGCGACTCGTCATCGCTGGCAGCATCGAACGCACTCGATGCCTCCGCCACGAGCGTGTCGAGGGCCGATAGAAAATCCTGGAGCGACATTGCGATTCCCTCGCCGACATGGAACGAGGATGGGCGATGCTTTGGCCGACGCGGCGGGCCGAAACCCAAGCCAGCGCGAGTCCAAAAAAGTGAGAGAGGAAGCTAAGCGGAGGTCGCTGCGGCAAGGGTTGTTTTCACCTTGTCACAGACTTCCTTGAAACCAGCTTCGTCATGGATCGCCATTTCGGAAAGTGTCTTGCGATCCAGTTCGATGTTGGCAAGCTTCAAACCGTGGATGAACTCGCTGTAGCGAAGATCATGCTGGCCGACGGCAGCATTGATACGAGTGATCCAGAGTCTGCGAAAGTCTCGTTTCTTCTTGCGACGATCGCGGAAGGCGTAAGCACCACTGCGCAGCAACGTTTCCTTGACGGTACGCGTCAGCTTGCTGCGGCCGCCACGAAAGCCCTTGGCACGTTTGAAGAGACGCTTCTTCGACTTGTTTCGAGCCGAACCGGTAGTGGTACGCATGGCTTACGTTCCTGTCTGATGCTGGATCTGTTAGGAGGTGATGAACCGACTCAGGCCCCGAAACTTGCACAACCCACGTGATTGCGGCTTCGGCGTTTTGCCCAGACGGCGGGAAAGGGAGATTTCCTTCGCACGAATTTCAAAGTGAATGATCCGACAGAGAAAGCTTGCGAGAATTTCCAACCGCGTGACAGACGAGGCAGGATCGGCTCAGTCACGGCTTTCGTGCTAGTCGTCGCCAGTTCCGAGTCCGTCGCGGATCCTCTCGGATGGCGACCCATTTTGGCTCAAAGTGTGCAACGACTTGTCGCTGTTACCGGACTAGTAGCTGTTGCCGTTGAGGGCGGCATGAATCATCGGTTCCATGCAGGTATCCAACGCCGTGGTACCGCGCAGCTTGCGCCGGCGCTTGCTGGAAATCGCCTGAGCAAGGTGGCTCGTTCCGCTGCTGCGATGCATCGCCTTGCCCTTGGCGGAAAGTCGGAACCGCTTCTTCGTCCCCTTATGGGTCTTGATTTTGCTCTTCCCTTTGCCCTTGCTCATCGGTCCGGCCTGATCCGTTTCTCGGTAAATCTCTGTCTCTGATCGTCTTACGAAGCTCGAAAGATAGCTGAGTCAGCCCGTGTTGGAAAGTCCTAATGACACGTTCCCGATTCGACCCCGGCCAAGGGCAATTTCCACCGACCGAGGGGGGCCCAGTCGTCTCGCATGTGGAATCGGTCGGGAAGAGGGATTCGAGGACTGGCTGCAGCCAAGCCAAGCGGGCTGCTCTGGACCACCCGACAGATTCCCCGCGTCCGATCCAGCACGGGACTCCGAAGCCATGGTTCAGCAGAGCTGCCAACCACTTGCTAGATGCCTTGCCGGGCGATCGAACCCGCGCCGAGCCAGGCCGCACAACCCGAAATCTCGACGCCGCACCGCGGGGGGACTCGCAGCGGGACCGATGAATAGCGAGAGCGGATGGGTCGAGATTTTGGGTTTGGACGGCAGGTTGAGGGTTGGGTCATGACGGCAGGAACGGTTGGCGTATTGGATGAGAAGGGGCTTCGCAAGGCTGCGATCCTGCTGATGAGCATGCCGACCAAGACGGCAGCCAAGGTCCTCGGCCAGCTTCCGCCTCGCTACATCGAAGCGATCAGCATCATGATCGCCCAAACCGAATCGGCGGGGGGCGCCGACCAGGAAATCGTGATCGCCGAATTCCTGACCAGCAAAGCAAGCTCGCTTTACGCCAGCTCCGGCGGCCTGGAGCGGGCCAAGGAGTTGATCAAGGAGGCACTTGGACGCGACGCCTCGGAGCTGATCGGCAATCTGCAACAGACGATCGAAGCGATGCCCTTCGGCTTCATCAAGAAAGTCGACTCGCAGACACTGCTGCAGTTCATCGGCGACGAGCACCCCCAGACGATCGCCCTGCTGCTCAGCCATGTCCCCAGCCACTATGCGGCGGAGGTGATGGCGGGCTTGGAGCCGCTCAAGCAACTGGAGGTGATCCGGCGCATCGCATCGATCGGCCGCACCAGCCCCGAGGCGGTCAACGAACTGGAGCGTGGCTTGGAAATGCGGCTGAGCAGCATGGTCAACCACCAACACAGCAATACCGGCGGAATCGAAAGCGTCGCCGAAATCCTGAACGTCTGCGAACGCTCCATCGAGCGCACGATCATGGATTCGCTCGGCCGCGAAGACCCTGAACTTTCCGACGAGATTCGACGGCTGATGTTTGTCTTCGAGGACATTTCGAAACTGGCCGATCGTGATATCCAGGCGTTGCTCAAGAATGTCGAAACCGCTCAGTGGGCGATGTCGCTCAAGGGGGCCAGCCAGGCCTTGCAGGAAAAGGTGATGCGAAACATGAGCACGCGGGCGGCCGAAAACCTCCGCGAAGAGATGGAGTACCTGGGCAGCGTTCGCGTCAGCGAAGTCGAAGCAGTCCAGCAGAAGATCGTCGACATCGTTCGACATCTCGAAGACACCGGCGAAATCTCTCGACCAACCGGCGAAGAGGAAGAAGAAGAGTACGTCAGCTAATCGCTGGCTCGCCACTCGGATCACAAGCGTACGATGCGGCTCCCGAAGCCCGTCGGTTCTACTGGGGCATGACGAAGACGTCGACGGGCTTGGAAGCCCATCGTACGTATTCCCGAGGCGGAAGCTCCGCGCTGCGATGTCGCCACGCTGAATCGAGTCCCGCCGAACTATCTCGATTCGCGTCTCGCGATGGCGACGGGAATCGCAAGCCGCGAGCTTCGCATTTCGTTCGCGTGCGACTCTGGAAAAACGACATGCCGATCATCAGTGCTGTCAGCGGCACCACGACGAACAGGACCACCCGACCGAACCATTCTCGTTCTTCTGGATGGGTGGCCGCAATCACCAAGAAAGATGGTGTAGAGGGCAAGGTAAAAGAGAAACAGTGCCCCTTCGTATCGCGAATCACGCTCCCCGAAATGAAAATCGGGAAAGCAGATCACTGCGACCGCGACCATCACGGGAATGTCGAATGCGACCGCTTGGGGAGGGACGGCGACACCGTCGGGTGAGACGACGCTCGTCAGGCCCAAGCACGCAAAGAATGTTGAACAGGTTGCTTCCGACGACATTGCCAACGGCAATGTCGCGCTGCCCGCGGATACTTGCCACGATCGACGTGACGACCTCTGGCAAACTGGTTCCCAGTGCGACGATGGTCAGACCAATGATTAGCTCGCTGACACCCAAGTTCGTCGCAATGGTGATCGCTCCAGCGACAAGCCACTTCGACCCGATCGTCAAAAGGACAAGCCCACCGACGAAGAGTCCAACCTGCTTCAACGTTCCCTGATCCCGGACACCGAGCGAGAGTATTCGGAAAACTCTTCGGCGACTTCCGCCTCTCCCGACGACTGGCTCGGATGCTGACACCAATGTAAATCAGCAGGCAAGTGAACAGGAGCATTCCCTCCCAAGCGGCTGATCGACTCCATTGAGCGACATCACCCACATGCAGATCGACGCGGCAATCATCAAGGGCACGTCAAGCCGAATCAGCTGACTGGAAACGATCAGCGGCGTGATCATGGCGGAGGCGCCGCAGGACGAGCAAAATGTTGACGATGTTGCTGCCAACCACATTGCCCACCGCCACATCGGCGTTGCCCGTCAGTGCCGCCTGAAGGCTGACCCCCAACTCCGGAGCACTGGTGCCAAACGCCACAACGGTCAAGCCGATGACCAGAGGCGTGATTCGGAACGCGGCCGCCAACGCCGCCGCCCCCCGAACCAGAATCTCACCGCCGATGACCAGCAGTACGAGTCCACAGAGGATTTGGCCAGCAACCAGCATCACGACATTCAATCAGTTGTTTTTCGCGGGGGAACTTTGGGGACACCAGTTGCCGGCGACTCAAGCGATCGCCAGGTCCGAGTCAAAGTTCCCGCAGGGTAACACAGCAAGCCCCAATTCTCGATGGCCCCCCCAAAATCGAAGCCCAAGAAAAGGGCCAGGCAACGTTTTCCGATCCCCTGATTCAAACCACTTGGTCAATCCACCACCTGTATTCTCACCAAGGGTCGACGTGACCTTCAGGGAACGACCGTGTCGCGAGACCGCAGAGCCAGATCCTTCAGCTTCACCAGCCTCAAGTCTTGCGATCGACAAGACTCTCCCTCTGTCGTTACGAATATCGTCCCAGCCAGAGATGGAGTCATCGGATTCAAAGTCTTCCGCGAAGATGACATCGGTGTGCTGGTCGATCCTCGCACCCGCGGCCAATCCCGCGGCCAGCCCTGGCCCCTGAGGCAAGAGGCCTTTTGACGCTTGATTGCGCTCGCCGCGTGGGTCACCGGTCTGCCCATTGCATTCCAAGTTGCCAATCCCAAGCCACACAATTGCCGCGATCGGCCATCCGAAGAACCAAGCTGAACGGTGCATGTTTTTGCTCCCGTTACGTCTTGAATGAAGGTACTCTCGCGGCTTTCCGATCAGTTCCAATCCAATCCTTGCCTGTCCCCATTTGGATGCGGTTCGCTATAGTTGGCACCTGCTTATCGGCAACGCTTTGCACTTGGTAAGATCCTGGCTCGACGAAGCACCACCCGCCACGCGAGAGACACATGGCTTGGATTTACCTGTTGCTTGCAGGCTTGATGGAGTGGGGTTGGCCCGTTGGGTTGAAGTTTGGGGTGAACGAGAAGGGACTCCAATTTTGGCCGTTGGCTGGATCCTTGGTCTCCATGATCTGCAGTGGTGCACTGTTGATGGTGGCGCAGCGGACCATTCCGATGGGCACTGCCTATGCGGTGTGGACCGGCATCGGCGCCGTCGGGGCGTTCGTGCTCGGTATTCTGCTCTTCAAAGAACCGGCACAGCCGATGCGATTCTTCTTCGTCGGAGTCATTCTCGTTGGCATTATTGGACTGAAAATGGCGTCGGATCACTAACCGGACAGCGCCAATTTTGAACGCCTTCGCATTCCTGATTCTTCGCATTGAAATGGGAGAGGGTGATTTCCATGGTAAGGCGAAGCGTGAGTTTTGAAGTTGCGATTTTGGCTACCGTACGAGGATTTTCATAACCCGACGCGTCAGCGAGTCGATGTGAATATCGATATTTCCTCGCTGACGCGTCGGGTTATGAAAAGAGCGCAACTTCCAAGAGCGTGAGCAAGGCTTTCTACGTAACCCGTTTCCTCGCTGACGCTTCGGGTTGCTTAAGGCCTCCAAGGTGGCGTTGTCTAGGTGACGCACTTGCAACCACGACATCACCAGCTGGAAAAGGGCTCAGATCGACTGCAGCAGACGAACCCACTTGAGCAGCGAGCTGTTCGTTATCTGGCCACCTCGAACCACGGGGTAGCCCGCTCGCTGAACGGTCGCGCTCCACGGCGGTAACTCCTCGCCGACATCGAGCGGGAGCAGCAGCTGCAACGAGGCAGAGGCTTCGTTCTCGCGTAGTCGCACGCCCGGTGGCCTCGTCTTGGGCGACACGGCGACGCCAAAGAACGTGCTGCTTTGAGAGATCGCGACCGCCAATGCCATTGCATCGGCCGCCTCACCACTTCCCCCTGCCAAGGCTCCGGATGCTGCCACGGCCACCGAGGCTGGATCGATACCCGGCTGCTGCTTGATGACCGCTGCGGTCAGACTGCCGACGATCTCGAGTTCCTTGGGTTGCCATCGACGCGAGTCCTCCGGCGCGATCGCGCAAACGACCACGCCTGTTTGTTCCGCTGCTTCCAACCAGTCCTTGAGCGAATCTTGCGGACTTCCCTGACCTGGATTGAGCAACAGGACCAATAGCCCCAGCCGATCGGCATTCGATTCCGGCTTGGGCCCCATGTAGGCCGCAACATTCGCTGCCTCCGGAAGCTTCAGATCCTTCGTTTCCCAGGTCGGCGCTCGTCCTGCTTCCAAGCGTCAGGAAATTGCCGAAGCGCTTCACCGGCGATACTCTGTGGAGTGATCGAGATCGACTGCTCCTCTCCCTCACGCTGAAACGAGATCGTCAGCGGCTTATTCGGTTCGGCGGAAATCATCAGCCGACGAAGCGTTTCCGAATCAGGCACTTCGGCCTCACGAACCTGCGTGATCACATCACCCGACTGCAGATCGATCATCGACGGGCGTTCCAGGTACGACATCGGCGACCACCACCCGCGTCGATTTCTGCTCCCCCCTCCCCAACCTCTTCATCCCTGCGTCAGGACACCGAGTCGCTGAGGTTGCAGTGGCGGAATGGTCTCGGCCAGCGTCACGCTCAACTCGATTGGCTTGCCATCTCGCTGCAGTTTCAACGCGATCGACTCGCCTGCATCGAAGCGACCCAAGACCTGGCGGATCTCCTGATGGCGGCGGACCGGCGTGCCGTCAACTTCCAACACGCTGTCCCCCGGCTTGATTCCGGCCTACTCGGCGGGCGAGCGAGAGCGGACGGCCGCGATCTCCGTCCCATCCTCGTAGGGATCGCTTGTTTTGGAGACGATCCCGATCAGTCCCTTCTTGACGTCCTGGCCCGATTTCAATCGATCGAGTTTTCTCGCGATCACGTCGCTTGGGATCGCAAAAGCGATTCCCGAGTCGTACCAACTCGTCGGATCGCCACCTCCACCTTCCGCCGACCGCCGGGATCAAAACGCCCAGCACTTTGCCGTACAGGTCGATCAGCGGACCACCGTAGAGTGCTGGAGACACCCGCGCATCACTTCTGCAATGCGATTCCGTCAAGCCGCTCTTCGGCGCTCAACACCCCGCGGCTGACCATCGGCGAAGCGTCGGTGCCGTAACGTCCGACCGCGATCGTTCGTTTGGCCGATCCTGCGTTCCGCCGTCGAGGCCAGCTCGATGGCCGTCAAGGACTTTGTCGGTCTCGATCTTCAGCAGCACCAAGTCGCGATGATGATCTCGAGCGACCACCTTGGCGGCCTGCCTGGTGCCATCGGGCAGCACCACCAGGATGCTGGCTGACGGACGGGCAACGACGATGCTCGAGGCGAGCACGTAGCCATCGGCATCGAGAATGATGCCGGAGGTGGGTGCATCCTGTTCCACTTCACCCTGGGCGGCACCGCTGGTGCCAATGATTTCGATCGCCACCACCGAGGGAAGGACTCGATTGGCCGCCTCACGCACGGCGCCCGCCATGATCGCGATGGAAGTCTTTCTCATCAGCCGATGCGTCAACCGAAGTGCCCAACAACACGATCCCCAACCATGTCATCAGCAGGGCATGGATCTTGCCAGCAGGCCAAGTTTGGATTTCGCATCACGGGCGGAGCACCGATGGAAGGATTTGAGTTTCGCGCTGGACCGTGAACTCCACATCGTCACGACGGTCGATCGTTCGCAGCAGATTGCGAAAGGTTCGCTGGCTTTCAACTCGCTTGCCGTTGACCAGCAGAATCAGATCATCGGGCTGCAGCCCTGCCCGCGACGCTGGGCTCCCCTCGGCGACATCATCAATGTAAGCTGGCGTCGTCTCCAACACGTCGGGAATCAAAACCAATCCGAGGGTCGTGAGATTGTGCGACTTGTCGCGGTCAAGCATTGGCTTGCTGTCGTCGACCAAGGTCGTCTTGCGACCGGCGATGATGTCGCCGATCGTCTTGCGAAGCGCCGTGGCAGGAATCGCATAGTTCAGCCAAACGCCGGTCGCGGTGTCGCGAAGCTCTTTTCCGAGCATCCCGATCAAGCGGCCCTCGCTGTCGACCACGGCACCTCCCGCGGCGCCGGGATTGTTGGCGATCAAGTCCAGAATCAAAACCTTGCCGTCGTACGGTGTTTTGAATGTCCCTCGGCGTGCGTTCAAATTCGAGATCGAAGCGATCGTTCCCTGCATCACGCTGGCCGGTTCGTTGCCGGTGGCAATGTTGAACAGATTGCTGATCGCCAAGATCGAATCGCCCCACTGCGGCGACAGCCGTCTCGGGGATTGGAAAGTAAGGCAAGTCCGATGCCTCGATCTTCAAGACCGCCAATTCCAAGGACGGCTCGAAACCGACGATCGTTGAATCGAAGCGACGACCGTCGTCCAGCAGCACGATCGGCTCGACATCAAGCACGTAACTCCATGCTGTCGCGACGTGCCCTTCCGGCGAAACCAGGAAACCGCTTTGATAGGCTTCCAAGCCGGATAGCCCCCCAGCACCATAGATCTTGACGACCCGCTTCTGGGCATCCCGCGCCCACGCGCCCACCGGTGGCTGGGCAATCACCGACGGCGACAGCGTCGCTGACGAGTGCTGTGATCAGTGCTGATCACGATCGCGATTCGTAATCCACTCATCACGATGCCTCCACTTCCACTTCAGGTTCCTTCGGCGTCCGTCGGCTCGGACGGTCGGGACCTTCTTCCACGATTTGACTCGCAACCTCAGCACACTCTCGGTTCCGTAACGCAGGTCCAGGATCGTTGGAAGCGAATCCGAGGCGTCCTCGCGAATCATCCATAATTCGGCTGGATCCTTGTCCCGGTCGGCGAACACCTCGATCGCCTCCACCAATCCGGCTTTCCGGATGAGAAAGCCAACGCACTTCCAATTCACCATCGATTCCCACCATGCAATCACGCAACGGCCGTTCGCCGCCAAGTGGCATCGCTACCCAGGTAATAGGACTCGCCGAACTTGCGAGGGCCGTCGGAGATCATCCGCCGCCAGGCGTCCAGCGCCGGCAAGCATACCGGCGACCGACTCCGGCACTGACGCCATCGTACAGCTCCGCTTTTGTCGAGGCTTCGATCGTTCGCTGGCCGACTGTCATCGCCATCTTGCCATTGGTCACGCGAAGTCGAACCGGCACGGGGGGCTGTTCCTCGGTTTCCGCTTCAATCAACCAGGCGACCTCTTCACCGTCACTCCCCTCGGGAAACTGTTTCCTCAGCGAGTCAATGAATTGATCTTGCTCTTTGACATTGAAGAAGTAATTCGCATAGCCCTTGCGTTTGAGCAATTGCTCGGCGACCGCCTCGGGAATCTTGCCCTTTCCTGCCGCGGCAATCTTCGGATGTGGGTGGCCATCTTCGGGCTCCTCCTCGCCTTCTTTGGAGGGACGTCTCCTTCTCGGGACGTGGTGGCGGTGGTGGCAGAGCCGCAGCCATCTTTTCCAGCAATTCATCTTCACGATGGACGCCCATCAGACGTACGAGCGTCTGTTTCGTCTCCCCGTCCAGGCGATAGGTCAGCTTCACTCGCCAGCCGCTCGGAAGCGTCGCCAGAACCTTTTGCACATCATTGGCCGTACGGACGACCCGCCCGTCGATCTCAAGAATTTCCGCGGCGTAGCGAAGGCCTCGTCGATAAGCGTCGCTCGATTCGAGAATGTTGCTGACACTCGCGCCGCCATCCGGATCGGTCGCGACGGTTGCGCCCAGGGTCGCATGATCCAGGATCCGACCACTGCGAAGGTAGCCGAGGAAATTCTTGGCCTGGTTGATTGAGATCGCATAGCCGACGCCGACGTTGACCCTGCCTCGCTTTTCAAAGGAAGCACGACCCACAATCCCTAGCAGTCTTCCCTCTGCGTCATAGAGCGGACCGCCCGAGTTGCCCGGATTGATCGAGGCATCGGTTTGCAGACAATCGCCGTACTCCAGCAGTGTGCCCGACGGATATTGGTATCGCCCGACACCGCTGAGGATGCCCCAGGTCACTGTCGGCTGCAGGTTGGAGGCAAGCAGAAACGGATTGCCGATCACCATGCACCAATCACCCGGCTTGCGCGGTCCGACTGTCACCCAGTTCTGCGTAGGGAAAGTCGTCTCGTCCCAACAACCGAATCATCGCCAAGTCACCGACCGGATCGATTCCCACGATCACCGCGTCGTAGACATTGCCATCGCTGAGCCCGCATCGCATGAACGATCCTGCGGGACTGGTCGACGTGGAAATTCGTCAGCGCGTAGCCATCCTTCGAGATCAACACGCCACTGCCTCCGCCACCGCCACCGGGCACGAACACGCTGACCGCCGAAGGGATCGCCCGCTGGATCGCGTCGATTCGATGCTGCTCGGCAGCCAACAAGGCGGGATCAAGCTGAATCGGCTGGTCACAGCGAGCCAGCTTGAGCCCCCAACCAAATGCGAAGGGGCCAAATGCGAAGCAGGCCGGCGACCGCGAACGCGTGCCATTCGAATTGGAAAGCTCATTTCAATAACCTTGGGCGGGCGATTCGAACCGTGTCACCAAGTTCTCCATCTCCATCGGTCTCCACTCGAATCGCCAGTCGGCGAGCCCCGTCGAGGGGCAACTCAAAACCTCGTGGGGCCGCATCGAGCAGCGTCTGCTCCCAAACCGTTTTTCCATCGAGCTCAATCCGAACCGTCACCGAACTCGCTTTGGCGACCTTCGTCATGACGGCGGACCGACCCAGAAAATGTCTGATAGCCCGGTTCGATACGAAACTCGATCGACGAACCACCATGCATACGCAGATCAGTCCCGCTCTCAACAGCCGGCCCAAACAACGCGTCCTGCAACTTGCTGTCGACCTTCGCGGCGAGATAGGGCTGGAACGTTCGATGAAGCCGGTTTCTCCTCCGCCAACATACGAACGCCGCCGCTCCAAAGAATCGACGCAATCTGGTCCAGCGGTAATTCGTGCTCCATCGAACCGGATAACTGCATACGCAGCGGTTGCTCCCCTTGACTTGGTGCCAACGAACGGACCGCCCAGGTCGAACCGTAGACGTCACTTACGCGAATGTTTGCGTTCGATTCAACATTGGGGGTACCGCCGAAGACGACTCCCTCCAAGCGATCCACTGGCGCCTTGACCGGCGTGCCATCCAAATCGAAATCGACCGTCTCGGTATTGACGCTGGTGACCAGTCCTTGCTGTGGATCGAGACGATCCGCGGCGCGGCGAATGACCAGGGCGTCACCACGTTGTTCTCGTTCCAGGATTCCCAGCCACTGGGGGTCGGTCGTCGCGGCGGCCGCGCGAAAACGAATCGCCTTGACCTGCTTGAAGGGAACCTGCAGCGGGCTCTGGCGTCGCGGCTCGATGATCAGCTCGCTCTGGGTCGATGACAGAGCCTGAGCTGCGATTCTGGATCCACCGACGAGGGTGACCAGGTACGTCGGACCGGTGCGAGAATCGGGCTCGAGCTGGGCGCAGCGAGAGCAGGTCATCAAAGGAGAACTCCGTGATCTTGCCACCGTCGTCAAGCTTCAGCGACGACTCGCCAAAACCTTGCAGGTTCCCCTTGGCTTCCACGCCGTCGCTGGTCTTCACGACCACCGGCGCGACGGCGACGAGAATACTCCAAAGAGCGGGCAACACGAGCTTGGGAAGGGACAGCGAAAGGCACGTCACGGACAATGCAAACTCCTTGGCGGACACTTGTCAGAGATAGCAGGCACGGAGCAACCAGCGCGGGATCTCGGCGGCAACCTCCAATCTCGGCGGCAATCCACAGGGCAATGGCCTGCTTCCCGCTATCGCCTGATTGCGGATTCTCGCGTCGTGATGCACTGGCGGGATAGGGAATCGGCGGGCATCGAAGGACCACCGGATCCCATTATCCTAACAGGCCAAGCCCGATCACGGGTTGCGCATGGTGAGGTAGGTGTAATTCCCCAATGCCTTCTCGTAGAAGGCAACGGTTTCCCCCGCCTGTTGGTTGTTGATCCTGCCCGCGTGGACCGCGTCTTCCACCGCTTCTTGCAATTTGTCGACCAGCTCGCGATCCTCGTACTGCACGTACTGCAATACCTCGCGAACGGTGTCCCCTTTGACGATCGATTGCACCTTGGCGACCCCGTCCTTGACGTCGACGTGAACCGCGTGCGTATCACCGAACAGGTTGTGCAGGTCGCCGAGAATCTCTTGATAGGCTCCGATCATGAAAACCGCCAACTGATAGGGCTGATCCGTGCGGTACTCATGCAGCATCAACGTGGAGCGTCGTTTGCCGCCACAAATGAACGCGTCGACTTTTCCGTCGCTATCACAAGTGATGTCCCCCAGCACGGCATGGCGTGTCGGACGCTCGTCGAGCCGATGGATCGGCATGATCGGAAAGAGTTGGTCAATCGCCCATGAGTCGGGCATCGACTGGAAAAGCGAAAAATTGGCGAAGTAGATATCCGACAGCATGCGGTCGAGGCCGCGTACATCCTCCGATTCGTCACCCAGCTTCGTTCCGATGTCTCGCACACGATGGCAAATCGCAAAGTACAGGTTCTCGGCCGCGCACGCGCTGTTCCAGCGGCAAGTACCCGCCGCTGAACAGATTCATGCAAAGGTCGAGCGCAACCTGAGCATCATGCAAGCTCTCGCGCATGTTGGCTGCGGTCAGGTTGTCATACGACATCCACAGGTCATGGACCGGCTGCTCGTATTCTTCCGGCACCTCCATCGGCAACATTCTGAACGTTGCCCTGCGACGTCACGCCGAGCGTTTCCATGACCAGCACGCTGTGATGGGCGGCGACCGCTCGACCACTTTCCGATATCAACTGCGGATGGGGAACACTCGCTTCGTCACAAACCGTTGCCCACGTGATAGACGACGTCATTGGCGTACTCTTGCACCGTGTAATTCATGCTCGAATCGGTATCGGTTTGCGAACCGTCGTAATCGACTCCCAACCCGCCGCCGACGTCGAGGTACTTCAGCCCTGCGCCACGTCGATACAGGTCGACGTAAATTCGGGAAGCTTCCAGAATTGCCGACTTCAGCTGACGGATGTTTCCGATCTGGCTTCCCACGTGAAAATGCAGCAGCTGGAAACAATCCCCCATGCCACGATCGATCAAGCGATCGAGCTGCGTCAACATCTCGGCGACGGTCAAACCAAACTTGCTGCGATAACCACCGCTCGCTTGCCAGCGTCCGGTCCCGCGCGTTGCCAGCTTGACTCGCATCCCCACGGTGGGACGCACCCCGAGCGCTTCGGAGGTCGACAAGATCAGGTCCAACTCGCTGACCTTTTCGACGACTGGAATCACAGTGCGACCCAATCGCTGCGCCAGCAGAGCCATGCGAATGAACTCGGCATCTTTGAATCCGTTGCAGATGATGGGCATCTGCGCGTCGGTCATCGCGACCACCGCCAACAACTCCGGCTTGCTACCAGCCTCGACGCCAAATCCGTACTGGCGACCATGTTGGATGATCTGGTGGACCACGTCGCGTTGCTGGTTGACCTTGATCGGAAAAACGCATCGATATCGGTTCTGGTAGCCGTGGCTTTCGATCGCTTCGGCGAAACAATCGTTCAGCCGCTTCAGTCGGTCCGCGAGAATCCCATTGAAGCGAAGCAGGATCGGCAACTCCAACCCACGCTCGCCCAGTTGATCGATCAAGACCTTCAGGTCGACCGAATTCGCCGGGTCGCGATCCGGTGAAACTCGAAGCGTGCCATCATCGGAGATGTGGAAATAGTCATCGCTCCAACGGGCAATGTCGTAAAGCGCCGCGGCGTCTTCGACGGTCCAGGTCTCACCAGTAGCAACACTCATTCACGAAACCTCTCGTCGGGCAAAAAAGGATGGGCTTGGGATCGCAAGTGGCGAGCGTCGAGGAGGCTGGATGCTTGCGCGGCGTCGGGATTGTATCGTTGTTCGGATCCTCGAGGAACATCGGGGCAATGGAGGCAAGTTGACGACAGTGATTGTTACCCAATCGATCCAAGAATCAAAAAAAGAACGATCAGCAAAGTTGACAGACAGGGGAACATCGGTATACTTGCCGCCGGGGCGATCGGGGCCGCCCCATCTGGTTCAACCGGATCACTCGTGATTCCGGATCAACACAGACTGCCCCGAGAATTTGGGGCAATCGAATGTGTTGGAATCCGCTTGGGATGTGCGCCGCATCCTTCTCCACGCTGTTCGCGCCAGCCCTGGCATTGTCGCCAGTACTCGCGCCAATCCTGTGGCATCTGCTGGGCCTGTGGCATCTGCTGGGCCTGTGGATCGTTCTGAGTTGGACAGCTTCCGCCTCGGCGCAGACCATGCCGGTTCCGGCTGTCACGGTCGATCAGTTGCCAAAGCGGACGATCGTGACCCTCGGAGAGCTTTCACCCGGCGAGGTGGTCAAGGCGAAGGTCGCGATTCGAAACGGACTCAATCAGAAGCTCAGCATTCTCTCGATCACTCCCGACTGCGGGTGCCTCCGAGTCAATCACGATCCCGAGGCCATCGCGGAGGACGGCTCGCTCACCATCGAGCTCGAGCTTGCTCCCTCAAGAAAGGTAGGGAGAATCCGTCGTAACCTGCGAGTCTTCTTCGATCAAGAACCTACCTCGCCACTCGACATTGGACTCGACACTTTGGTGGTCGGGCCGATCTCCTTCCAATCATCGCACCTGGAAGTTGCCAGAGCAGAAGCTGCTATCGAGATCTCCGGCATCAAGACGTCACCAGCCATTGAGGTCTTGTCGTGTGAGCCCACTCGCGGGTCATGTCGAACGCTGAGCATCGACCAAGCGATCGACACATTCTCAGTGCGCGTGCGACCGCTGATCTCATTCGGCTCGGCAAATGAAGTTTTTCGCATCCGCTACCGCGTAGCAGGCGACTTGGAAGCAACGATTGTTGATCTGCCTTTGGAGCTTCGTTGTGTTTCTCCACTTCGATTCTTCCCGTCGGTGGCCGCGATCGAATTCGAGGACGGATCCTGGCGATCGATTGCCAAACTTGTCCTCTCTCCCGGCACCCAGGTCGACCTTGAGAATCTTCAGCTGTCGATCGAAAGCGAAGATGGAAGCAAGTGGAGTCCGACCGACTACCGGGTCGAAATTCGAAAATCCTCCGTGGTGTTGTACACCATGCATATCGACTGCCCCGCTCCCACTCACAAATCGGATCACCCCGGCGCCTCAAGGTCGCGAGCCCCAACGGGGATCTCTTGGCAACGCTCGATTTTTCTAGACCTTAAGAAGAGAAGGGGTATTGATGATGAAAAGGTATTGGATGGTTTGCTTGAGTGTCGTGGTGCTCTGTCGATTGCCAGCGCCGACGGACTACCGCATGGGGATTCACGCGAGAGCTGGCAATGCGCGTATCCCTACACCGAAACAAATTGCCAGGCGATCTTGCTCGCGTGGTCCAAAGACCACAACGTCACGCCGACCCAGATCATGAGTGGGACCGCTTGCTCGGGCTGTGACTCGACCTATTACACAGACTCGCAAGGCAAGCAACATCTTCTCTATGCGAAATGTACAAATCGCATGGGCTCACGGTTCACCCAAGCAAACTTTCTCGAACCAATCTACAAGTACAAGGAGTCACTCGCCGACACCGGTGGATGGAGCGTCATCGATTGGCATTTCGAGAAATGTTTCGAAACTTGGGACTGTGGCGAGTACTGTTCGTTGGATGAGGTGCCACCGGTCTGCCTGAAATACTACACAAAGAACTGGGGACTGTACGTACCCGATACCCAAGGGGCATGTGCTTACGGATCCGGCGGTTCCAACTCTCCACCGACCACCGAACCAGTGACGCCACCCGGTTCGGCGCCGGGATACCAGAATCCGACACCCTACCCGGGCATGAATCGACAACCAATGGACCGTGATACCACCTGGGAACCGGTCTACTAACCGCCATTTGTCGAACTCTTCCAGGCGGCTACCCGTCGCCTGGAAAAGTCGTTTTCTTGTTTTTTCAAGGTCGAGGTCGAGCTTGCGTTTGTGTTGATCGCCGACATTCCGAGACCAAACGCGAGCACACTCACGTCCGCTTCTTCACCATTCTTCTGTTCGCGAGCCAATCATGAGAATGATCGTATCCAAGACCTTGCTGACTCTCGCCTGCATGCTTGCTGCAGCGGTGCAATCATCTCCGGCGCAAGACAACCCGCTCCAGAAATTCCCGAAACCACTCGAGATCAAACTCGACAAGTTTTCGCGGCCAAGTGATGACGAAAAGAAGCTGATCGAGCAATGGCTACTCGAGCTCGATCTCGTTCCCATGATCGCCGATCGGGTTGCCTTTGTGGCGACGGGAACCTACTTCTTCGGCGGCAAATCAGAAAGTGAGAAGCACATCGCGAATCTGCGCCAATACTGCATTGGATGGAGCCTCGATAACCAAGCCGATTGCGAGCGGCTGCTCGTGATCAACCAGCGACTGCTCAATCCGAACGTCGTCGACCAAGGCAAGTGGCGGCTGATGCAATCCGACACCGCGGAACTTGATCGCTTGCGGATCCAGTCAATCTTCCACGAGGCCAATGGATCGAGCATCTACCCACCAGGCCCAAAAAGTCTGATTCAAGACAGCCTCGAACGCGCCAACACGTTCTTCCCGACAAGGGCCACCACCTCCAGTCCAACGGGCTGCTGGGCCGGAAGAGCCATGGATCGGTCAAAACCCGTCGTCACCATCGACAAACTCAAGGGCATTCAGAAAGTAGGACACCACAGCGTCGCGCTCTTCGAGTTTCGTCCCGCCGACTATTACGTCTACTTCATCGCGCTCAGCTTTCTAGATACTTCTCCGGTGCAATTCGACTCCTGGCGACAGTTCCGCCGCGAACAAGACATCTCGAACAAGTCACCGACACCCGAGCAGATCCAAGAGGAAGACAAGTTCTTGAGGTCCGATGCACAGCATGTCGCCCGCGTGCAATCCGTGTGGCAACGCCTCGGGGACCACAGGGTGCCGGTTGCGATTCAAGGAGCGACCCTGGATGACGTGTACGACATCGAATTGACTGCGGAGATCCAATGGTTCGTCAACCGTCGAGTCAATCCCGAATCCTTCAAAGCCGAGAGCCTTCGTCAACTCGGTCCGTTTTCAGTCGCTCGAGAGTGACGAAGGCGACGGGCAACCATCATGGGTGCTCAATTCGAATTTTCGTCTTGACCGAGTTGGCAAGAAAACACTCGGCGTGCGCTTCGTGGTGCATTTCGGCAACGTTCTTGCCACTCGGTGCGTCAGCGCCGCCCCAGACAATTGCAGGACGAAGCAAGACCTCGCCGACGACCAGCCTTCCGTTGGTGTCGTACGACATCACCCCGTGGGCTTCATCCAGATAGGAATCGACGATCCACCGCCGCTTTGCAGCGATTGCGAGAAACCACAGCATGTGGCAACTGGACAAAGCGGCCACGAAGGCTTCCTCGGGATCGACCGCCGATGGATCCGACATGGGGACAGGCACAATTTCCGGTGAGGAAGAGGCGGGCACGACCACTCCACCATCGAACGTCCATCGATGCGAACGATGATAACGGCCATCCAGGAATCCAGCCTCGCCTCGTGACCACTCGACTCGGCATTGAATCATTGCTGCTCAGCCGGTAACGGCACCTGCGACGGACCGGTCAGATACTTGATCAGATCAGCAACCTCTTGATCCGACATCGGCTGCAATTGCCCTTCCGGCATCAATGAAGCGGTCGAAAGCTTTGCCGCGTCAATTTCATCCCTCGGTACAACGACCACCTCGGTTGCCGTTTGCAGTGTGATCGCATCATCATTCTCTTCCTTGACGATTCCATTGATCACTTGGCCATCGGTCTTCAAGACCCCCGTCATCTGGTAGCCTCGCCCGATCAGCGCATTGGGCTCCAGGATATTTTCCAACCAGTAATCCACGCTGGTGCGATTCGCCCCGGTGATGTCGGGCCCAATGTCACCACCGACGCCAAAGAGTTTGTGACATTTCCCACAATTTGCCTCATAAAGGACACGTCCGTTGGAAGCATTCGCCGAGGCAACCGCGTTTGGACGAAGCAGAGCCCGGTAGCGAGTGTACAACGCTTCCTTGTCTTTCGAGCTAATCGAAATCTGGCCCCAAGCCGTCTCCAGCCTCTTCGTCAACTCTGGGTCACCCAGTTCAACAGCCTGACGAATGATGAAGGCAGGAATCTGATTGGCGTCCAGACGATCACTCTCCAGGGCCGCGACGAACTGGTTTGCGAAAGTCTTGCGTGATACCAAGGTGTTGAGCGCAGCGGTCCGGCGATCCCCTTCGAACGAATTGATCCGCGCCAACAATTCCTCCGCGAGAGCGGGATCGTCAAAGGCAGCAAGTGCCGCGGCTGCTTGTCGGGAAACGGCCGTGTCATCAAGCAAAAGGACCAACAAACCAGATAGCTCGGCATCCTCGACGGTGCGAAGTGCCGCCAGCGCGGTCAACCGTTCGTCAACAGGCTTGCTTGAATCGGCCAGCACGGCGCGAAAATGCGGGAGCACCGATTCATCACCGAACTGCACGGCAACCGATCTGGTCAGTTCGGCGACGCGAGGATCGGTCGACTGCGACAATCGCTCAAAAGCGGAGGACCAGGAGCTGGGCATGTCGACGCCACCGCGTCGCGTCGCAGATGTCAACAGTTCTTCCAGGATCATCAATTCATCGGACGTGCCACCCGCTTCGACGAGCCGACCGACAAGAACTTCTCGTCCTTCCCCGAACTCAGCCGTACGACGAATCGCGAACCGATCCAGCGATTGCCATCCACTACGCTCCGTTAGTTCCACCATCTCATTGGGCATTTCGCGAACCAACGGTTCCAATCCATACCAAACCAATAGAGGCAGATTGTGGTCTTTCGAAGAGACATGGTGCGAAAGCAAGCCCTCCACCAAAGGCAAGCGGTCCTTGACGGGAAGTCGCTGCAGCAACGAGGCGAGGTAGCGCCGCACGACCAGGCTTCGCTCGTCCCTGCATAGCTCGGCCAGGGCGGCGATCGTTTGTGCCGATGGGGTTACGGGAAGATCACCAATCAGAGAGACCGCCCAGCCTCTTACGTACTCATCGCCATCCGAAGCGATGGTGATCAAGTCGGATTCGTTCAACCCTCCGATCACAAACATCGTCCAGAGTGCCCTGAGTCGATCTCGCTCCGGCCGACTCGGCTCAAACTGTTTGCGTAGACCAGACATGATCGCAGCGATGTCAAACTCGGTCCCCGCTGCCCGTTCCTGCAAAATCCGCTGAGCCTGCCGGGCCACGAACCCATTGTTGCTGCACAGGAGCGCGACGAGTGACTCATCGGTCTCGTTCCACAGATTCATCTTGTACGGCCTGGCGTCTCCGTACCTCACCCGAAAGATGCGTCCATCGGTACGGTTCCAAACTTCTGGGATTCGATTGTGGCATGTCTGGGGATCATGCCAGTCCGATGTGTAGATCGCACCATCGGGTCCCACCATGACGCCGACACCAATCTGATGATGGTCGCGAGCCAAAGCGAAGTCCGGGCGATGCCGACCCACGTAGGCTGATCCATTCAAGTCAACACGTTCCCGAACAAGCCGATGTCCGTGCAGATTGTGGAAAAGCAGATCGCCATAGTATTGCGCCGGAAACACGTCACCGTTGTAGATTGCGAGCCCGCAATGAGCGTGGCCGCCACCAACCATGGAGGTACCGAGAGCAGCGGCTGGCATACTCGTCTTGTTATCTCCCCAGTAGGCATGCTCGGCGATGCTGCCAGTGTAGTGCCGGTGATCCGCAATCGTCTTGATGTCGTCGTAGGTGAAGCGGTTGAAGTGCTGTCCCGCTTGCCGCTGATAGCGCGCCCCCTGAACGACATGGTAAAGGTGCGGAATCACGCACGCGGAAATGAACCAATCGCCGCGGTCGTTGAAGTCCACACCCCATGGGTTGCTCGTCCCGTGTGCGAAGACCTCAAACTCCTTGCGAACAGGATGGTATCTCCAAACACCAGCGTTGAACGGGACTCGCTGGTTGGCGACCGTGCGCGTCGTCGAACTGTTTGCCTGTCCCGTTTCCCCTTTGTTGTCTTGCGTCTCAGGCGTTCCCGGTGCCCCGACGTTCGAGTGCGTGAACACCCCTTGGCAACCGTACAACCATCCATCGGGCCCCCAGGTGAAACTGTTGAGTGTCTCATGCGTGTCGTGGTAGCCCCAACCGTCGAGCATCACCTGCGGGTCGGAGTCGGGCACGTCATCTTGGTTGGCATCTGGAATGAAGAGCAATTCGGGAGCCGCGCCGATCCAAACCCCACCAAATCCCACTTCGATGCCACTTGCTAGATTCAATCCCTCGATGAAAATCGTGCGATGCTCGAAGGTGCCATTGGCATCACGATCCTCCAAAATCAACACACGATCCTTTCCTTCGCCGGCAGGCGCTTTGGTCGGATAGGTATGGCCTTCGATGGCCCAGATGCGTCCGCGCATCGAAGCACATGGCAATGGGCTGCGTGAGCTCTGGTTCACCAGCGATCAGATCGACCGCAAAGCCGGGTGGAACGAGCATGTTTTCCGCGGCTTCTGATGGAGTGAACCCGTCTGCGTAGGTTGACTGGTCGCGACCCTCCTCGATCTTCCAGCGTTCTGTGGCCCGGCCCCAGCGGTCCGGTTTTCCTGCTTGAGGATCCAACTGGAGATGGACGCTCAAACCGCGTTTGCTCGAGGAAACCACGTCGAAGCGTGCGTCACCATTCATGTCCGCGACCAGCACATCAACACCCACGCCGGAATCGGAATCGATCAACCGCGGAATGAACTCAATTTCCCCATCGCCGCGCCGACATTGAAACCAATAGAGCACCGGTTCCTGGAGCCCTCCCGGGTCATGTCCCCCGTGTGCCAGCCAGCGTTTGCCGGTGACGATGTCTTTGACGCCATCCCCATCCATGTCTTGCATCGCGACGGCATGCATTTGGCTGAAAGCGATCCCATAGGAATTGTCGAGCGATGACTCGCCCATGATGTCATGTCGCTCGAATCGATTCGGCGACACTTGCTCAAACCAGGCAAGTCCGTACCCATGCGCGTTCAGCGAACTCACCAAGTCGGAATCGCCATCACCATCGACATCGGCCACACAAATTTGTGCGCCGCCCTGCCCGTAAGACTCGGGCGCCGAAGTATGAACCTGCCAGGGCTCCTGTTTCGAAAGGTCTTCTGGTTGCTGCCACCAATTCGATCGATCGAGGACGTCCAACCGTCCGTCCCCATCGATGTCACCCACTCCCAACGCGTGAGCGAATCGCCCGCCACAAGCTCCCGGACGGCTGATCGGATTCCAATTCCAGTTCCCGGTCGGGTCGTCGCCTGCTTGATAGTAGCCGTAATGGCCGTCGCGGCCGCAGACGATCTCAGGGAGGCCACCGGAAACAAGATCAACGAATGCCGGAGACTCGTTATCAACGGCGCCAGTGATTTCACGCATCTCCCAGTGTTGGTTCAGATGCTTGACACCTGGATTCAAATAGAGCCGCGCGGCATTGCCTGGAAATCCAAAGACGATCACATCTTGGTTTTGATCGCCATTGACATCGACGACATGACTGAAGAATTGATCGCTGTAAGCCTCGACGGGAAACGATTTAGCCGCCGTGATCTCAATTGCATTCTCGAAATCAGGACCCCGGAACCACAACGGTCCCGCGACCAGGTCCACATGCCCGTCGCCGTCGATATCCCCGGCGGACGCCCCTTCCGCATAAAACACTTCGTGAATTTGCTTTGTTTTCCACTCCGTTTCGCCAAAGGCTGATACCGTGAGAAAAAGCAGCGGGTTCAAGACTGCAAACAGATAGCGAAATCGCATCGAAGGGGTTCACCAGAATTACGAGGCGGGACTCCGACGCATCGTGATGCGTCGGTGGGCAAGCAGATGAGTAGAATAACACAGCAAACGGCGTGCTGCGCAGATTCTGCCATCCAAGACACTCCGCCACAGGTTTCGCCGCCCCCATCCCGCGTCACCGCGATCCTTCTGCTTAGAATATCGAGATTCCATCCACTGCCCCTCCGCACGACGACCCAATGATTCCAAGAACCCCGTTACTGAGAACACCGTTACTGAGAACCCCGTTAGACCGTACCAAGAACTCTGCTCCTGCCGACGCTCCTTGCCGCCACCTGCGTTACCTTCGGCCTGTCTCTGCCTGTTCGCGAGGCGAGCGGTCAATCGCCAGCCAGCACCAGATCGGTGGAGCGAAAACCGAACCTGATCTTCGTGCTCAGTGACGACATCGCCCAGGGCGACCTGGGATGCTATGGACAGCCACTGATCCAGACGCCGAGAATCGATCAAA
Organism: Pirellulaceae bacterium; assembly: GCA_963767665.1. Lineage (GTDB taxonomy): Bacteria > Planctomycetota > Planctomycetia > Pirellulales > Pirellulaceae > Rubripirellula. Next base: position 1,157,589 of record CAVYFC010000016.1, on the reverse strand, counting down.
TGGCAGCGGAGGGCACACGGTACCTGCAGGCCTACTGCGGAACGAGCGTTTGCGCGCCGAGCCGATCCTCGTTCTTTACCGGGCTCCATACTGGGCATTGCCCGATCCGCGGAAACTACGAGGTGCCACCCGAAGGACAGCTACCATTGCCATCGGAAACGGTCACGATTGCCGAAGTCGCCAAGACGGCTGGGTACGCTACCGCAACCTTTGGCAAGTGGGGAATGGGATTCTTCGACACCAGTGGTAGCCCGTTCAATCAAGGTGTCGATCACTTCTTCGGATACAACTGCCAGCGGCATGCCCATTCCTATTTCCCCACGTACCTGTACAACGACGACCAACCGTTCGCCTTGCCTGGCAACGATGGGCAAACCGTCGGTGAAACCTACGCACAAGAGCTCATTCAGAACGACATGATTCAATGGCTGCGCGGTCATGCCAATGAGCCCTTTCTTCTCTTCTATGCGATCACGTTGCCGCATGGACGACACGAGATCGATGACTTCGGTATCTATGCCGATAAACCTTGGTCGGACACTCAAAAGGCGTATGCGGCTCAGGTCACGCGAGTCGATTCTGACATGGGTGAACTTGTCGACACGCTTCGTGATCTGGGAATCGCTGAGAACACGTTGATTGTCTTCAGTGGTGACAACGGCTCTTCTTTCGATCCAGAATCGGAAATGGGCAAGCTCTTCGAGCAGTCGAGCAACGGACTTCGTGGCTACAAACGAGGCATGTACGAGGGCGCATTGCGGCAAGCGGCGTTCGCCTGGTGGCCCGGCACCGTGCCGGCGGGCCGCGTTGACGATCAGCCCTGGGCCTTCTGGGACCTCATGCCAACGTTTGTTGAACTTAGCGGCGCGACGACTCCGCCTGGTTACGAAACGGATGGCAAATCATTGGTTCAATATCTCAAGGGTGGGAATGCGCCGCAGCGAGATTACTTTTATTGGGAGCTGCATGCCAATGGAGCGATCCAGGCTGCTCGTTTCGCTCAGTGGAAGGCCGTTCGAAATGGGATTGACCAGCCGGTGGAACTCTATGACCTGGCCGTGGATCCCGGTGAATCGAAGGACCTGGCCGAATCACATCCAGATCTCGTTCACAAAGCGGAGCAGATCTTCAACGAAGCACACCGCCCCGATCCCAATTGGCCGCTCGATAAGAAATCGGACTTGCACGCCAAGCAATCAGCCGAGGCTTGGGCCATTACGCGACAGCGAAACAAGGATCATTACATCCCAGCCAATGCAAAGTAGGATTGGCGGCAAGCAGGTCGCTTCGAATTCCCTACCGCGGCATCTCTCTCAATTCTCGATGGAACCACTCCCTTCACTGGTAAGCTTGATGAAACGCTCGTTACGAGAATCGGTTTGTGAATCGCGATCGTTCCTGTTGGTGGCAACCTTGCTCCTCGTCTGCTGGACATCACAAGGTGCCGCGCAGCAGTTTCCAGCCGATGGCAAAGAGCTGTCGATCGATTCACCAGGCGTTCAACTGGTTCGGCAAGGCAATCTCCTGTTCGTTGGCGTTGACGCGCAGCCAGCGGACCGCACCATCACGATCCCTCGCATCTACGCCAGCTTGGTAAGCGTCCATTTTCTTGATCAGGCGCCCCACAAAGATCTGAACGTTCACCCGGAACCAAGTGAGTGGTTGATTCGCTGGAGCCCGGAAGTGAACTTCCAAAAGGTTGTGGTCCTTGAATTCGACGGCCCCCCTTGGCTGGACAATGAGATCATGCCGGCTGAGCAAGCGGGCGATGGCACGGTCACCTTGCATGCGTGCACGGCGACAACGAGTGGCGAGAAACTTCGCTATGAACCGCAGCCACACAAGAATACTGTCGGATACTGGACCATCCCAACCGACATTGCCAGTTGGAAGATGCGAATCCAACGAGCGGGCGAATTCAACGTGGGTATCCTGCAGGGTTGTGGCAAAGGCCAGGGCGGAAGCGATGCCGAACTGGTCTTGAGCTCAGAGCAAGGCCCCGCGATCAAGCTTGATTTTTCGACAGTCGAGACCGGCCATTTTCAAAACTTCATCTGGCGAAATCTTGGTAAGGTTCAAGTCGATCAGCCCGGCGACTACACCCTGGTCATCCGGCCGAAGAAGATCGCCAAAGGGGCACTGATGGATGTAAGAATGATCCACCTGTCGCCAGCTCGGTAACTTCGAAGGCGTCGGGCGAGGTGGCTGTCGATCGAGGAGGCTGTCGATCGAGGTGGCTCAGGAGGAATGGGTGCTCCGAGCAGATCAAGCATTCCATCGCCGCTCTCAGGAGGCTGTCCTCTGCATACCGTTTGATGGGCTCTGGACATTCAGCCAGATAGAGCGAGCCGCTGACTGCGAGGAGGTTGCTTCTCCCCCGTGAAAGGGAATGGTGGACGGGCCCGGACTTCGTAAGGCAGGACTTCGCATTGCCGAATTTCTTATCGGCCGATGAGCAAATTCGCGAGCCAGCTTGCGGTAACGCTGGGCCAAACGGACGGCCTTCACCAAGCCCTCATGCTGAAGGACCAAGACTCGCTGTTTCTCGGGTAGGTTTTGAAGCATTTCGTTCATGGTGGTTGAGACGCGCGGAACCTCGATTCGGTTCGGACTCACTTCGCGACGAACCACCATACGAAGTCGTCAACTGTCGATTTCGCCAGCGTGAAAGCACACCTGGTCGTCTCACCGACGGATTGGCTTTCTGAAATGCAACGGCAAAGCTCAGATCCTGACCCGTAAGCCAGCTTTGGCGATCAAGCCTGTGAGTCCACACACGACGAGTGACATGATCACCGATCCGGCGACCACAAACCAAGTGCTTGAAGAGGACTTGTATTCCAGCAAGTACGGGGACAGGCCGCTGAGAAGAATACAGCCAATCAAGACGGGGTGGAGCAAATAGGCGATCAACGGATTCGCCCCGGCGGGACGCACCACCACTGACCAACGAGTCGCACCCCCCACATCCATCACTCGATAGATCAGTGTCCACACCAGACAGGTGATCGAGGCACACCACAGGCACCAGGTGGGGGTCGCCGCGATCTTGTTGACACCGGCGAACGTATCGAAGAACAGTCCGGCCACAAATAGCCCAATCCCAAACGCTAGCGCCCAACGCATTCTTGCCCCATGACCAGAAAGTTGCTGCGGGCCAGTCAGCGTCGTCCCAAGCAGGCAACCGGCAACTGAAATCGCTGCTAACGAACCGGTCGCGCCACCGAGGTCAATGTATTCTCCCATGAACTGCACGACACGTTGCATGCCATCCAAGACTGGCCGTAGCGGCTGCAACCAAGCCTTGTCATCGACACGGGAGAAAAACCCATCCCCCGAGAATGCCAGGTAAGCAACCAACAGCATCGCCATTGCCCCCATCAACCATTCGCGCCGCTGTCCCATCACGAGATAGATGATCGATGCAGTCAGGTAAGCCCAACCGATCAATCCCAAGATTCCCCACCATTGCGTCCGCAGCCAGACCCAATCTTCGACCGGTCCGGCAAACAGAACTTCCGTCGCTACCGGCTCCGTTCGATACGTCGCCAAGAGAACGATCACACCAATCACGCCGAGTCCCTTCAACCCCAGCAACACACTGCGACGGCCACCAGCTTCTCTTGGTACCATGCACCAGGCCAAGACGATCGCAACGGATGCAAGCACTCCCCACAAAGGGCTGCCCAGCGAGACATCCGAATCCTTGTTCACACCGATCAATCCCATGATCAGCAGCCCCACGGTTCGCAGGACGACGTGCATCAGAATCTGCCAGCGATTCTGGCCCAATTGAATCGCTCGTTCGATCGCCAAGGGAATGGAAATCCCCACGATGAACAGGAACGCAGGAAAGACGATGTCCGCCAATGTCATGCCGTCAGCGTCAGGAGGCTGAATGTGGTGCATCCAGGGGGGTGCCGCTGGCCCCAGATCATTGACGAACACCATCAACAGAATGACTAGGCCACGCAACGTATCGACCGAAGCAACTCGCTTGAGTCCAATCGGTTGATCATTGGCTTCAATACTCGGTGACTCATCACCACTGGCACTTGGTCGTTCGTTCATCGGGCCCTCTCATGGCAGGGCTGCTCGAGCATCAACAGCCGCGATGAACCAAGATACACAAAGTCGGCGCGGTCGGAGGGTATCTCGGCTCTCCAATCCATGCTGAGCCTCCGTTCTTCGCGACTCCAATCTACAAGGGAAGATCAGTGTCGGAACGCAACGCAGTCCAGTGAAGTCTGGTTTTGCGCGAATGATGCCAATGATGCCAATGATGATGCACAGGGGGCGAGGCATCGAAGCCCGAATTCAAGTAGTCCCGGGACAACGAAATCACCTTCGCAAAATCACGACGGAGGGCGAGCGTGCGAACGCAGAGTCACAAGCCACGAGCCTGGAAAGAAGAGAATCGCTTGTGGACTTGCCGAACAGAGCGTCGTTTCCCCTTCGTCTCTTCACGTCTTCGCGTGAAACTCATCGGTTGTCTTCGCAATCAGCTGCTTGGGACAAGTTAGTTTCACGAAAACGAACATTGCTCTGGCGGGGGAGTTTGCGAATCCTGTAAAGGATCGACATCCGTTGTCGCCTCCAAGCGCGCTCGAGAACATGACGTTCACGACCCTTACATTTCTGCTGTTTCTGCCGATCATCTTCGCCATTCACTGGATGTTGCCTGCGCGAAGGATGCAGAACCTGTTGCTGTTGTCCGCCAGCTACGTGTTTTACGGCTGGTGGGATTGGCGCTTTTGTGGATTGATGCTGGCATCGTGCCTGGTCGACTACACCATCGGTATTCAACTGATGCGGACCGAAGTACCAAGGCGACGCAAGTTACTCTTGAGTCTCTCCTTGGCAACGAACCTAGGGCTGCTCGGTGTCTTCAAGTACTTCAACTTCTTTACAGAGAGCTTCCTGAGTCTCTCGTCGCAGTTTGGCTGGGAAGCTGGCTTTACCACGCTCAACATCGTTCTGCCGATTGGAATCAGCTTCTATACCTTCCAAACGCTCGGCTACACGATCGATGTTTACCGCCGTCAGATTGATGCTAGCCGTAACCTGATTGATTACCTGGCATTCGTTTCCTTCTTTCCACAGCTGGTAGCGGGCCCGATCGAGCGTGCAGACCAGATGTTGCCGCAATTCGCCAGCAAGCGGAACTTCGACTATGGCTTGGCGGTGGAGGGCTGCCGTCAGATCCTGTGGGGCTTTGCGAAGAAGCTCGTCATCGCAGATCGGCTCGCCGTCGTGGTGGATCCTTACTACGCGCAGCCAGAGGCCTATACCGGCCCCGAGCTGATGATGGCGACCCTCTTTTTTGCCTTCCAGATCTACTGTGACTTCTCTGCCTATTCAGACATTGCGATTGGGACTGCCAAGCTATTCGGAATCCGCTTGATGCGGAACTTTGCCTATCCCTACTTCTCACAGAGCGTCGGAGAGTTCTGGCGTCGCTGGCACATTTCGTTGTCCACTTGGTTTCGTGACTACGTGTTCATCCCGCTAGGCGGTAGCCGCTGCTCGCCACTGCGCCGCTCGATGAACCTTCTGCTGACATTCTTGGTCAGCGGACTTTGGCATGGTGCGGCATGGCGGTACGTGATTTGGGGAGGCATCAATGGCTTTGCCACGGCAACACCCAACCCGCTGAGAGGCCAAACGGATCGGCACGAAAATGCCACTGCAGTACCAGGTGGCGACGCTTTGATTCCCAATCTTCGCACCGCCGCGAGAATCACTTGCACATTCACGATCATCTGCGCTGCCTGGATCTTCTTTCGCGCCGAAACGATTGGCGATGCAATCACAATCCTTCAAAACATCGGTCGCGATCTGCTTTCGTTCGGCGCTTATGAGCCAATCTATGTTTCCTTCGATCATGACCGATTCCTCCGCAAGACGGCAATCTTCCTGTTGCTGTTTGTTCTCTTTGAATGGGTTCAACGACGACACGAGTGTCCAATCACTTTTTCTGGCGTACCGCTACCGTTGAGATGGACTGCCTACACGGCCATGATCTGGACGACTCTTTACCTGATGCCGCAAACCGGCGGGCGGGAGTTCATCTACTTTGAATTCTGAGCCATTCCCACTCGCGAGGTTTCTGCGCCGATCGGCGGCCTTTTTGCTGATTCAGCTTGTGATCGTTGCTTCGGTCGTCAGTCTGGGATCACCGGGCAACAGCAATCACTACCTCGGTGCAATCCAGGATAAGATCCAACGGCTCGAGACTTCCACCGGTCCTCGCATGGTCATTCTTGGTGGATCGAACGTGGCATTCGGCATTCAGAGTCCGATGATACAACGGTCGATCCACATGGAAACGGTCAACCTGGGCCTGCATGCCTCGCTCGGCCTTCCATTCCAGATCGAATGCTACTTGCAACATGCTCGAAGTGGGGACATCGTGGTCTTCTGCCCGGAGTACCACTTGCTCACGAATGAAGTGCATCAGAAGGGCGATCCCCGCTTGATCGACGAACTACTCGGTCAGTGTCCAGAGGCGAAAAGGTATCTACCGGGTTTGAGCCAGAGCAATTGGAAACAGTTTCTCGACCATGACGGACTTTGGATCGCGCACCAGTGGGTCGGCCGCGCGTTTCGGGCAGCCCGAAAACGAAATGCGCCCGAAAAAATCTACGCACGGGCGAGCTTCAATGAGTACGGCGATATGGTGGCACACTATGGCCGCCGGGCGGAGAGCATGATGCCACTTGGTCCCGTCCCGGAACTGACACCGGAATGCCTTGAGAAGACGGTTGCGATCCTGAATCGTTTTCACCAAGACTGCAAGGGTCGAGGAGTGAGTCTGTACTTCTCGTACCCACCCCTGATGGAACCCATCTATGCTGATTCCAAAGTAGCGATCGAGCAACTACACGACTCGCTCCAGGATCGAATCGACATTCCGATGCTGAACAGTCCGAGCAAATTTGCCTTCTCGGAAGATCACTTCTACGACACGGGCTATCACCTGACTCAGGAAGCGAGCGAAGCGCGAACACTCTACATCGCCGATGCAATCGCACGATCTCACTTTGGCGGCCCCGACATTTCGGTTGCGAAGAAAAAATGACAACCGGCCGATCGGTTACTTGTTCTTTTTCTTCTTCTTACCTGGCTTCGGGATGACGTTGGCGGCCTTGGCCCAGCCCTGCCACTGCTTTTGGAGCTCCGCCGCCCGATCGCTCTCGGTCGCAGCCAGATCGTGTTGCTCGGTGCGATCGGCGCTCAGGTCAAAGAGTTGCCAATCCCCCATGACCCCTTCGCGGACCAGCTTGTGGTCACCCACTCGGATCGCGGCGTTCCCTTCGTGCTCCCAGTACAACGTTCGATCCGCAAACTCCCCGTTGCCAGTCAACAGCGGACGTAGACTCTGTCCCTGCATGGGAACGATCTGATGTCCATGGAATTGCTCTGGATAGGTCGTGTCGGCCAAGTCGACACAGGTGGCCATCAGATCAATTAGATGCACGGGTGTTTCGATCCACTCACCATCGGCTTCCCCCGGTGAGATCGCGGAAGGCCAGTGGGCGATCAAGGGCGTTGCAATACCGCCCTCATGGTTGTAGTGCTTGTATTTGCGGAACGGCGTGTTGTTCAAATGCGCCCAGCATCTTCCGATGAAGACGTCGGAATGTGGGTCCCCGGGGTGATCGCCCTCGTACTTGCCGTTGATCCCCGCCTCGGCATTGCCTCCATTGTCCGAAAGAAAAAGGATCAAGGTATTGTCAAGGTCGCCCCGCTCACGCAGTGCATCCACCAACTTGCCAACATTCTTGTCAACCTCTTCGATCATCGCGGCATAGATCGCCATCATGTCGTCATAGCGAACCTTCTCCTCTTGCGACAGCGTGTCCCAAGCAGGGATTTCCTCGGGGCGTGGCTCCAGCTCCCACTTGTCGCTGATCAAGCCCAGTTCCTGTTGCCTCGCATAGCGTGACTCGCGCAGCCGATCCCATCCTTCCATGTACTTGCCGCGATACTTGGCAATGGTTGACTCCGGTGCCATGCATGGAAAGTGAGGTGCCGCGTGCGCGAGGTACCAGAAGAATGGTTTGTCCTGCGCGATCGCTTCATCGGCAAACCGAATCCCCTGTTCGGTCCAAAGATCGCTGCCATACCAGGGCGGATTGAACTGCGGATCGTCTCGGGCGACCTCTTCCCCATTGAGGAACAACTTGGTGCCACCCTTGGAACCGGTTTGATTGCTGAAATGGAGCCCGCCCGCTGGCAGATTCAAGCTCCGCTCGAAGCCTCGCCCCCAAGGGGTCACCCCATGTTCGAAACCAACATGCCATTTCCCGGTCATCATCGTCATGTAGCCAGCCTGACCGAGCACCTCCGCGATGGTCACACACTGGTCATTGAGTCGTCCTCGGTAACCTGGCAAGCCCTGATCGGCAGTCATCCAGCCAACGCCGGCCTGATGGGCATAGATGCCAGTCAACAAGGTTGCTCGCGTCGGACAGCATCGCCCCGTGTTGTAAAACTGCGAGAACTTTGCACCGCCAGCTGCCAGTGCATCGAGATTTGGCGTCGGGATCTCGCTACCGTAGGGACCGATATCCGAGAATCCCATGTCGTCCACCATGATGATGACGATGTTGGGGCGTTCGTCGGCCAAGCTCGGCCAAGCAACGAATAAAGCTACCAGTCCGATCAAAACCCTTGTTGCATTCATCCGATCATCTCTCGTTGCTATTTGCTAAAGTCTTGAACTTCGTCAGGGCCAGGGACAGCATAGGCAGGATCCTTTGCCCGAATGAACACCTCGCCATTATCGAGCACACGCACGTCAAGAGGCACGATCGTCACGCCTTGCTCATTGATGGTTTGCGCTGTTTCACTCAAGTCACGAGTCTCCACGCCCTTTCGGTCAAGGGGCGGAACGTTCGCGTTGAAGAAAGCGGTGCACCACCATTTTCCATCTTTGTCTTGGAAGGGAGTTCCATGACCCAGGAAACGGCCTGCGAACTTGCGTGGACCGTACGGTCCACTGATCTGGTCCGCCGTGCAGTAATACAGATTGTAGGATCCCTGGCGTCCACGATCGGTCGACCACGCGGTACCAAAGTGAACGTATTTGTTCCCGATCTTCCGCATGGTCGCTCCCTCATGGCCGATCCGTGAGATCGCTTCGCCGTCAGGGCCGGGACGCGACCCCGCAGGATCGATTCGAACAGGAGCTGCGGTGAATGCACTCAGGTCGTCACTGAGGGGAGCGATTTGCGTGTTCTGCCACAACAAGTACCACGTACCGTCATCGTCCTGGAACAGCGAAGGATCGTGCTTGCCATCCGAGTCGGGCAGCAGGGGATGCGTCCATGGTCCTTCGATCTTGGCTCCTGCGGTAAGTGCCAGACTTGAAACGAATCGAGGACAATGCACCAACGCCCATCGATCACCAAGCCAATGGACCTCCGGAGCCCAAATCAATCGCTTGGCTGGCTTCTGCTTCTTGGTTCGATACTGAACGGTGTCCTCAACGCCGAACGGCTCACCCAGCGATTCCCAATCGATCAGGTCCTTGCTACGCCACACCCGCACATGCTCGCCGACGATACTCTCCTCACCCAATCCCAGTGTTGTAAGGATCCTGGGACTCGCGGGGATCGTTGGGGTTTGGCTGGGTGCCTGTCAGGTAGTAGTAATCATCTGGCCCAAGCACGATGTAGGGATCACGAATCCACCCCGCTTTGATGTGGAGCGCACGATCATGACTCGCGAGCCCGGCTTCGATGGTCTCTCGCGACATGACGGGTTTGGGTCGCACCGCGGCACCGGTCTGGTTGCCCGGCGATTTTGAATCGGGTGACTTTGCTGACGCGCCGGCTGTGTGATCGGTTTCCGGCTCAAGCAGCAGTTTGTGCAATTCCGCTAACTCCGCTGCATCGATCTTGATCACCTTGCGATCGTACGTCATCAGTCCATTGATTTCGCCTTCGACATCGGTCGTCTGAGTGTAGACACCGGCTGCGATCCCTTGATCGCGCAGCTCGATCAGCTTTCGGAGCGACGTCACATAGCGTTCTTTGTACTCCTCTTCGTTCTGAGGCAATCCTCCGTAGCCCCAATTGCGACGATTGACGTCCCAAAGATGTCCGCGAATGGGAAGACCATGGCCGCCGAACTCCCCGACTACTTTGATGTAGTCATCGAAGCGTCCGCCCTCGCCCTGATCGAATGGAAAACCGGGATGTGGATACTGGTGAGCATCCACCACGTCACCAACTGGCCAGAAATTACCGCCGCTGGCAATGTTGACCAATCGCGATGGATCGCGTTTTACGGTCCATTTCCCGACTGCGATTGTCCGATGCTGACCCCAGGCTTCGTTGAAGGGAACCCAACAGACGATAGAAGGATGGTTCTCTAGCAAAGCGATCATCCGCTCTAGTTCGAGCATGAACTGTTGATGCTCTTTGTTCGGCCAGACGGCGTCGGTGGGGTTGGGTTTCAGTCGTGTCCACTCCGGTTTCTCACCGCCACTGACTTGGTCCTGCCAAACCATCATGCCGAGCGTATCGCAGTGATAGTAGTAACGTCGCGGCTCCACCTTGATGTGCTTGCGAATCATGTTGAAACCGGCATCCTTCAGCCACTTGATGTCGAATCGCATCGCTTCGTCGGATGGTGGTGTGAGCAATCCATCGGGCCACCAGCCCTGGTCGAGCGGTCCCCAATGGAAGATCTCTTCGCCATTCAACGTGAATCGCCAATGCCCATTCGCATCCTTTGTCTTTCCAACGGTTCGAATCCCAGCATAAGACTCAACGCGATCGACGACCTGGCCGTCAGCATCCTGGAGCGTGATCTCAAGTTGATAGAGAAAGGGAGAACTGGGCGACCAAAGCTTGGCATCGGGAATGACGACGTGCATCGTCTCAGCTTCATCAGCCTTCAGTGGGCTACTCGATTCGGCCACCAGGCTTTCGCCGTCTTTGACCTTCAAAATCGCGGTCAAGCCATCGGGTCGAGTGTTTGCCGGGCCAGCGATCACGGGGCGAACAGAGATGGTGCCAGTGGCGGCATCTGTATGAATCTTGATGTCTTCCAGGTAGGTGGACGGCACCTGCTCGAGCCAAACAGACTGCCAAATCCCGGACACCTGAGTGTACCAAATACCGCGCGCGTTCAAGGTCTGCTTCCCCCGAAGCTGCCAGCCTTCCGTTTCATCCTCAACGCGGATAATGAGGGTGTTGGTGCCTTGGCGAACGGCGGATGTGATATCGATTGTGAAGGGTGTGTTGCCCCCGCGGTGTGAGCCCACGACTTCTCCATTGACCAACACTTCGCAGCGATGATCGACTGCTTCGAAGTTCAGCAGTTGTCGCTTGCCAGATATTGACTGGAGTTCAAACGTTCGGTGATACCAAAGTGCTTCGGAAGCATCGAGCAATCGCTGGACACCACCAAGCTTGGACTCAAGACAAAATGGAACGAGGATCTGGCCCATCCAATCCGTCGGCGTCGTCTTCTGTTCAACCGGCGTGATTGCGTAGTCCCAATGCCCGTTGAGGTTGGTCCACGCGTTGCGCCGCAGTTGCGGACGTGGGTATTCATTCCAGACGTTGTCCGCCGTCACGTCGGCTCCCCAAGGGGTGATCAACTCAGAAATGAAGGGTTTGGTGCTTCTTGTTGGAACGGGGAGCTTCGGAACGTTGTCAGCATCGACCACATGAACATCGATGAACTGGCCGCCGCTGGTCTGGCGACAGTGGACGGCCAGGACGTTGTCGCCGACATGCAACGAAGATGCTTGCGGCGGGCTCAGTGGAATCACCTTGTAGTCGGTGGTGAATCCCTTCAGTTGGGCGACTCGTTTGCCATTGAGGTAGACCTCTGCATCCTCGTCGTGGTGGATCAGAATCGCGGGCTTTGCCGGGATCTCGGTGAGTGGAAACTGCTTGCGAAGCCAAATGCTGTTGGTGGCCCAGATCGTGCCGACGCGTGCGCCGGGCGTATCGAGCGTTCCGAACCCGCCCTGAGCTTCCTGCCATTCGGCATCGTCGAACTTCACATTGGACCAACCCTCTGCGGGCCGTCGAAGATTGAATCGCCAAGAGTCCACGATGTCCTGCCCGAGGGCGGGCGGGGTGCATACCCCGTCGAGCAGAGACATCACCAAAATGGCCGCCGCGTACGGTGCCAATGGCATGGATTGAAAAATATTCCGGGGGGCACAGAATGGCGCGGTCATCGAGAATCCCAAGGGTTTGACGAGAAACATTGCTAACAACTTACGGGGCTCAGCGCGACATTCAATGAGATGCCCCACCCAATTTCCTGAGAAATATTGTCAAGCAACGCCGTCTCCACGAGGACCCAATGGGAATCAGCCCAACGGGGACAGGCCCATAAGCCCTGCCCTCCTCTTTTGGGCTCGCGAAGCTGAAACATCGCTACGAAACCAGGGAGTGGGGCAGCGATTGCGGCTTCCATCGCCGCTTGATCACGAGTGGTCCAACTAAGAACCTATTTCGGAAAAGGTGTCTGACCCTCTCCGGCGAGGACAAAAACACATTGAAATCGACTCGCCTTTAAAGGTTCAGACCCCTTTTCGGATAGGTTCTAAGAGTAAGGAGTCTTCCGTCGAGGGCGGAAGTCGTCGACTTCGCTTGAACGCCCGAGCATGAAGGGTTTCGCAAGCACGGCTCCCGCAGCGAATCCTCCAATGTGAGCGCCATAGGCAATGCCTGCGTCGGATCCGCCAAGGATGCCGAGCCCACTGATCAGCTGAAACAAAATCCAAATCCCGACGGCAACGAAGCCGGGCACCTGTGTGATGATGCGAAACAGCAGGACGGTCACACGACGATGTGGATGCAGGACAAGGTAGGCGCCCATCACGCCAGAAATCGCGCCAGAGGCCCCCAGAGATGGGATGTAAGCCGAGGCTCCATCGCGATTCATAACGACGTGCGTCAAAGAGGCTAAGATGCCAGTTACCAGATAGAAAGCGAGGTAACGAATCCGGCCCATGTTTTGCTCGATATTGTCTCCAAAGATCCACAAGAACCACATGTTACCGAGCAGGTGAGCGATGCCACCATGCATGAACATCGCGGTCAAAATCGTCAAGTAAACAGGTATAGGCGTGCTCTGTAGGCCTGGAACCACAACCCTCTGCATGCCCTCGCGAGTTGGGACATCGATTGACTGAGCTTCCGTGATCAGGTCACTGCCGGCAACGATTTCGGCTGGCACTGTGGCATATGCCAGCGTGAATTCTTGATTACTCCCCATTCCTTGAAGCACGGTGAACACAAAGACGTTCAAGCCGATCAACACCACGTTGACAATTGGGAATGACGTGCGGTCCGAATTGTCGTCCCCAATGGGAAGAACCATTTCAAGCTACCTTCGAAATCGTGGAAGTTGTCTCCGGGGGACAATCCCTGTTGCTTCGCGACCATCGCGGCCATTGCAATGAAGAAGAACCGCGTCATGTGAGCTACTCTTAGCGATTCGCCGAAGCAGAGTGGTCCGTCACGAAAGATATCATAACCGTGAGATCAAGGCGGCTTTGACCAATCTCTCAAGGGAAGTGATTGAAAGACGATTCAAGGGAGTTGGGATCCAGCATTCGATCGACTGATCGTCACGATGCTAGTACGATGGACTTCCAAGCCCGTCGCGCATCAAGGAAGGAAGGAAGGAAGGAAGGAAGGGACTTGGGACGGAGAGAATCGACGGGCTTGGAAGCCCATCGTACGGCCTTTGTTCTTTGAATGAAGACAGACGCCGGCGTATTCCGATGGTTTCGATTCATATTGGAGCCATCCAGTTGTCGCGTCCTTCGCCGGTGTTGAGTCTCGACGTCACTTAGCGAGGCTCTGCTTCGATCCAAACCAGAATCCCATTGGCTGGCTTTCCCGGGTGGACGTTCTGCGAACCGGTTGCCGTCAGTTCACTGTTTCGACGGCGGTAAAGCTCCACCTGCTCACTCGCGTCGAAAGACCGGCTCTCGCGTACGGTTTCCACACCGCTCCATCCACTGCTCACATTCCAAGATTGTGGCCGGTTCGCGGTCATCACAACCTCGCCATCCACAAGGACCTCGAACGTATTCAGAGAGTTGGAATCATTGGTGTTGGCAGCGGAATGACGGATTTCAATCGAGTGATGGATTGACGCCACGTCTTGAGGCTGCCCGGGAATCTCGAATTCGTAAACTTGATCGGGGGTTGGAAAGATGTCCCGAACCGTGATGCCACCCACGATATTCTCGAGCGCCATGCACAAGCGATGAGAACGAATCGCATCATCTGGCGGAGGAATGTAAACATCAAAGATCAATTCGTTCGAAAGTGTTGGAATACGTCGCACGGCGGCGATCCTTTTTGGATCATCGATGATCAATTCTCGCGTCATGGCCTGCATGTTTGCGATGGAGGCCTGTAGGGACCTTCGCATCTGCCACGTTTTGCCTCGTGCCGCAAGGACCGCAACCAAAGTGACAAGCAGCAGAAGCGTTGCCAGACTCATCTGCCAGCGAGGCCGGACCGGATCATTCGGACGCGACTCGATCACAGTGCCTCCCCTGCATGGCTTCCGCCTTCTGGCTTGGCTTGCGACTCAAACGCCTTCTCCGTTCCAATCAAGATCTGCAAGAGGGGTTGAGTTTGCAGTGATTTGTAGGTGAATTCACCAAGCTCCGCTTGCGCCTGCGGCATCAATTCCTGCGGTACACGAATGGAGAAAAGGTCGACCACCCCATCAACCGGTCGCACCGTTTGGCCCTCGGAGCCAGCGATATCAACCTGAAGTTCGTCCCAGTGCGTTTGCAGGAAGCGTGCCAACTTGGGTTCGAGCGTGGATTCGGATGAGCCGTTATCACGCAGGATATGAAGCCCAACGCGGTCGCTTTCTTCGTGAAACCTGACCCGATACAGCGAATCGTATTCCTCACTTTGGCCAACACTCGACCAGCCAGAACTGCCGGAAGCAATTTTGTAGCTGAGCCTCCACCGATGATTCTCCGGTAGGAAGACTCGCCACAGCAAATGGTCACGACTCTTCCTTTCAAGTAGTACCAGATGCAGAAGCGTCGGATTGTGAATCTCCAAATGACCCACGATCTTTTCCAACCGTTGAGTCTCGCGACGCAATGAAAGAAGCGTGCGACAGTCCAGTACCCACCAGACCAGGTTGACCAGAATCAAGAGCAGAAGGAGTGCATGAAGTGGTCGAAGCAAGGGAGCTCCCACATCAGTCGCGTTTAGAGTTGCCTGAAATTACAATCTTGAAAACCAAGGAAGGCCCATTACGGTTACAGGGCAACTATTGAATTGGACCCAAGCCGCACGACGGGCTTGATAAGCCATGGTACAGCTTGGTTGTTCGTCAAGGAAGCGAAACGCTATCTAGCATCATCGCTGTTGGTCTCCTTTCCGATCGATCGAATCACACGAAATCCGATTCGCACATAGTTAATTTTTCCGTTGATCCAATGCGGCTCCGCAATCGAATACCGCTCTTGAAGCCCCCATCCGTAGAAAATGCCCTGGAAGTCGCGATGGTCATCGTCCTGTCGATCAGAACACCATTCATGAGCATTGCCGGCCAAGTGAAAGATACCATTTCGATCCGGTTTCACTCCGCCAACCGGTTCCGGGCGTCCTTGCGAATGGGGGAGGATCTGCGCGTAGAACGCGACCAACGAATCATCCTTGACACTGGCGATTCGAGCGACATCCGCATCCCACACGGCGACCCACTCCCGAGCCGTTGGCAGGCGATAGCCTCTTCGACGTTGATAGTCGCTGCGCAAGGTGCTGCTCCCGTCGGGACGTGACTCATAGGCAAGGTCGGACTCTGACATTCCCTCTCTTCGTGTGAGCCATTGGCAATAGGCGACAGCTTGTTCCCAGGGGACGACCCCGACGGGGATGTGCGCCCTTTGCGACTTCAATTCTGAAGCATGCGAGTAGGCGGGATCAAATTCCATGTAGTGCTCGACGGTCGTTTCTTCGGTCGCCACCTCGATTCCATAAGGCAGTGGTTCTGTCCAAGACGGATCCGAGGAGTGTTCGATCGAATGGGGGCTCGCCACGATCGTGCACGCAGGAAAACGAACCATGGGGACCTTCTGGACGTTGACTCGCAATTGCCTGGATACCAACAAGTTGGCACCAGTCGTTCCAACTGGCTCGACGCGTCTCGCAAGCTCCTCCTCAACCCAAGCCTGGTCGCCAAGACGGATCAACAGCCAACGGGCTGCAGAAAACACACCGGGATCGGGATCTGAATGGAGTCGTTCACGGGCAACGGACCGGCAGCGGTTTCTAAAGCCCTCGTTCACATCGTCCTGCGCCTGCAGGAATTCACCAAGGGCAAATAACTGAATGCATCGGGTGCCTTTGTTATTGTCGAAGACCGAATCAAAGAGCCGCTCTGCGTCGAAGTCGAGAGGCACAAGTGAATGAATCAAGTTTGGTGTGCCAAGTCCGTCGCGATCATCCTGCGTTAGTTCCGTGATCCTTCTCGACCAATCAAAATTCTCCGCTGGCGATCTTGTTCGGCGCGAAGCCATAACCGCACCCATGGCGATGGCTCGCCCTGCCCGTCGCTCGGGTTGTCTCTGATCGCTATCAATGGACTCAAGGTATTCATCGATCTGTTGCACAGGAATCGAACCGATATCGGTCGCCTGCAAGATCTCCAAAAATTCTTGGCGTGGTAAATCGAGTGCGGCGTCAACAAGCTCACTCGGATGACCTTCGTTCAAGTCCCGGATCAGTGCGATCGCAGCATCTCGCCTCGAAAGCTGACTCGTGTCCCAACTGATTGAGATCAACTCTGGCATCCATGCCTTCCTCATCGGCTTTGCCAGCTCGATTAAGTGCGCATAGGCAAGCTTGTTTGAAAGTGATTCGTCGACGATAGCCCCGACCAGAAAAGATGCATGACTGTCGAGCACCGCGAGAACATCCTTCTCCCTGGTGTCCATGGAATGTGAATCCAGTCCTGCAAGAAAAAGCCCCGCACGTAACCGCTCTTCCTTGGGGGCAGATGGATCCCTGAGCGTACTCACCCAATCGTCTTCAAAACGCCGAATCCAGTCGGGTCGCCAGTTTCGTGACAAGGCGACCATATCCATTCCTGCCGAAAGCAAATGACTGGCGACCACGCCTGGCGGTAGCTCCTCATCTCGCGGAAGCGCCATCACAGCCAAGAACCGAACGCGATCGTCCTCAAAGCCGTCCTTCGCTCGCTCGCGCAACTTGGGCGCGGCGAGGTACTGATCTTCTTCAATCTGGTTCAAGATTCCTGGTAATTCGTCGGTCGTCGCAATTGCGAGCTGCCTCACCAGACTGTTGATACGGGATTCGTTTCGAATGTATCGCAAGCCGATTGTCCCCGCGACGAGCAGAGCCATCGTGATGAGAATCGAACGACCGTGCTTGCGTGCGGCCGCCGCCATCATTGATCGCTCGTCTTCGCTGCGATCAATTCGCCGAACCAAAGCTGCGAAACGCGTCCATTGAAACAGTGAGGGCAATTGCCGATCATCATAACCGACGGCCCAGGCTCGGCTGCGTGCTTTCAAATCTCGCTTGGCGCGTCCCTTGATGCTCCCTCCTTCATGTTGGGCAAGCCAAAGACGGATCGCTGGGATCAACGAATCATGTGTCAGTTGATAACGAGCCTCCGAATGTGCGACGTCCGATACGTTCGCGTCTTCCGACGTTTCGATCGAGTCAGGTTCCACTGACGTGATTAGCTTCAGCTGATTGTCCAGCACACGAATCAAATCTGTCATCGCCTCGGAGTTGTTTGCATAACCAGCAGCACGCGCGAGGATCGATGACTCAATCGCCCCGGCGCGAATCAGGCCTGTTTCAGGCAGCATTGCACCGAGTACCTTGTGAGCCGCGTCGCGGTGCGTTCGCCGATTCTTTGGTGCTGTTTGAGCGTCAAACGACTCCTGGAGAAACCGCTCTACCACACGATCGATCCCGCCCAAGCTGCGCAGCGTCGCTCGAGTCCATGGACGCGACTTCATCATTTCCGCGAAAAGGGCCAATTGAACGGCAATGACCTGACCTTCGGAAGCAAGTCCGTCAACCGCGTCTTGAATGAACTGGCGTTGTTCGCGACCTAATCTCGATCCATCTTCGCCGATTCGACCATAGGCCCTACCGAGCATTCGCAATAATTTACTGGCATGGGGCTTATCAAGCAGGTCGATCATGGCCAAATTGTGCTCTGCTGACAATGCGATATCGAGTTCGCGCATCAGTCGTGAGGTTGCAAGCCAAAAATCATCTCGCACCAGCAAGATTGCCTGCAAGCGGTGACCGTCGCATTGGCGCATAGCCCGTATGAACAGCTTGCGTTCAGCAGCATCAGCCGAATTGAGCCATTGCTCAAACTGATCAATCACGATCAGAACTTTGTCACCTGTGTGCAGGTTCTCGCCACGACGAATGGAGGCCATTCGTCGATCGATGGGGACCGTCACTTCAACTTCACGATCGGGTGGTGCATCCAAATCCGCCAGGCTGTCGAGCACGTCCTCTGATCGGACATCGGCCGAAAAATCGTCGCTCAAGTCGCCATCGGCGTTCTCATCAGACCTCGGGACTCGCCTGGCCAGTGCTTGCGTCAATCGAGCAAGCGTCCCCCGCGAAGTCGCGTCCACAATGCAGACACGGACACTTTCGTCCAGCATTGGAATCAAGCCGGCGCGGATGAACGAACTCTTGCCACACCCGGAAGTGCCATAGATCACGCCAATGCGAAACGGCTCGATCTCCTGCCGGTATGTTTCCGGTCGCTGTCGATCGCCCGGTCGCAATGATGGTGACGGGTTGATACGGTTCTTCCAAAACCGAATCGACTCCGGGCATCCATCAAGATCATATGGCCCCGGCAGCATCGCCTTGAAAAAGGCGGCGTCGTGCTGGTCATAGGCCCGTAGCCCCTTGGGAATCACCACCACGCGTGTGCCGTCGCCGCTCGTTGCTTGCCACGAAGCACCACTCGCAGAATTTGAACTCACTCCGCTCTTCGAATTGGGCCCACGGGATTCGCTGGAGGGATCCACGTTCGACTCACAATCCGACCAATCCTCCAGCACACGGCGGAGATCGCCGGCAAATTCAATCGCGGACGAATAGCGACTTCCCTTCTGCTTTGACAGCGCCTTCTGGCAAACACGCTCCAATGCAAGAGGGAGCCTCCGGTTCAGTTGGCGTAGCGGTTTGTGATCAATGGTACGAATCTGATAGAGGATCTGTTCGGTGGAACCACCACGAAACGGTCGGCGGCCAACTAACATCTCATACAGAATCACGCCCAGTGAAAAGATATCGCTGCGCCCGTCAACCAGATGCCCTTCGCCAGAGGCCTGCTCGGGACTCATGTAAGCGGGGGTCCCAATCAATAGCCCGCGATCGGATTCGCTAACCTCGATCATCGCCAAGCCGAAGTCATTGATGAAGTGTTCCCCATCACGATTGACCAGAATATTGGCCGGCTTCATATCACGATGAACGATGCCCGCTTCGTGAACGTGCTGCAAGGTCTCCGCCAGATCAATCGTCGTCTCGATCGCCTCGACAGGGCTGATCCGTCGCTTCATTCTGCCTACGAGCGTTTCGCAGTCGATGTATTTGGAAACGACATAGCAAATGCCTTCGGGCAGGATCCCGACGTCATAGACTGGCACAATCTTGGGATGGTCCAACTGGGCCACCATCATCGCTTCGTTCATGTACTGCTGTAGTTGAGCGGGCCCACGGACTCGGCGCGGATGCGGCAACTTGATGCTGACATTGCGCTGCAGTAACTCGTCATGCGCCAAATAGACAGTTCCAAATCCGCCAGAACCAAGAATTTTGAGGACGTGATAGCGATCGATTTGCGTCCGAGACGATTCCGCAGGGAGCGACTTTCCAGCGGTGACCGAATCTCGCAATGGGTTCGTCGCTGCCGGGTTCGACGCCCCCAGGGCACGAGCATGATGGACCGGTGCCGCGCCACGCGAGAGAGTCTCGACCGTAGGATCATCCAGGCCAGAATCATTCGCGTCGTGATCATTCGCGTCGTGATCATTCGCGTCGTGGCTCTTGCCACCATGCCCTACCAATCGTTCGGATGAATCGGCCTTGCTCATCAAGCCTCATATTGTTGAGTTGCACAAAACCAATCGCGAGCAATCACGCTGCACTTTGGCGAGAATGCCCGGGATTGAACTCTGGTTTCGGGAAACCCAGAGTATAGACGAATCCCAAAGGGATCATGCCGGGCGCGAGGAAATCGAAACGCAGCCACAGAGATCGCGTCACTCAGAGTCATCGACAAAGCGGCTTTGGATGAGACCGAGAAGGTGCAGGCACAGCAAAATTGAGCGAGAAGATCCGAAATTGCGCTAGAGACCAAGGCGAAGCAGGCTCTGGATCTGAAGAACCACCTACTCCGTCACGATTTTTGGAGCTGTCCAATGTCATCGATTTTGTCACTGCCACCTGCTCGCCATTCGCGTCCTCGTCAAACGGCGGCACCACGGCCGGCGGGCGTTTCTACGACCGAGGGATGGCGCGGTATGGATTCCGGGCCCTTTTCGTTTGTGACGACCGTCGTTGGGGTGGGAGCGTTCGTCGGTCTGGCTTGGCTGGGTAACAACGCTCTGGGTTCGACACACCTTGATCTCAATCGTCTTGCATTGGAATTTGCAGCAATCTGCCATTAGCTGGGATCACCGTTCCAGGCGTTCCACCGGTTACGCAGTGGGGCAAGCATTCGATCGCCGCTTGTCGCCAGGTTGCCATTGAATGGGCTGCCTCATTCTTCGGCGACTCGGTCACTTGGCCAGGGCAGCACGTCGGCTTGGGCGGCCCAGTCCATCCACTTCTTCTTCATCTCGGCGACTTGCTTGGGATTCTCATCTGCGACGTCGTCGGTTTCGGTACGGACGGAACTCATGTCATAGAGCTCCCAGGCTGATTCATCCACTCCGTTCAAGGTGACAAGTTTCCAGTCACCGACGCGAATTGCCGAATGTGTCTCGTGCTCCCAGAACAAGACCCGTTCGATACTGCGTGAGGGTTCTCGCAGGCTTGGCAGCAGCGAAATCCCGGGCGAAGACTTGATGGCATGGGGGCCATATTGATCGGGATAGCTGGCTTGGGCCGCGTCGATGCAGGTAGCCAGCAGATCGGCGACATGACCAACCTGATGCGAAAGCTGCCCACCCTCGGAAATGACATTCGGCCAATGGACAACGAGAGGCGTGGCGATTCCCCCTTCATGGACCCAGCGTTTGTGCATTCGGAAGGGAGTGTTCGAAGCGTTCGACCAAGCCTCGCCAGCGCTGCTCGAACGACCTGACTGCTTTCGCCACTGGGCAAAGTTGGCTTCGGTGTTCTTGTTCCATTGGTACCCAAACATCCCACCCTCGGCGCAGCAGCCATTGTCAGAAAGAAACATGAGTAGTGTATTGTCGAGTTTGCCGAGCTCTCGAAGCTTTGCGACAACCCGTCCGATGTTCTCATCCATGCGTTCAACCTGGGCAGCATAGATCTCGCGCCGAAATGCCAAGTCCCCTCGCTCCTCCTCCGACAGTGACGACCACTGCGGGCAGTTTGATGGGGAAAGGACCGTCTCAGCGTCGACGATCCCCATCTTCTTCATTCGCGATAATTTCTGCTCACGCAGAACATCCCAGCCTTTGTCGTACTTGCCCTGGTAGTTCGCAATGTTTTCGTCTGGCGCTTCCAATGGCCAATGGGGCGAATTGAAGGCGACATACAGAAAAAATGGCCTGTCATCGGCGGCGGCCTCATCCAGAAACTTCAACGACCAATCTGCAAACACATTCGTTGTGTACCATTCCTTCTCTGGATGCAGTGTGTTCTCCGGCTGAGCCGTCGGCGCGATGACCAACTCGTCGTCATGATAGATCGGGCATCCAGGCAGCACTTTGAAGTAGCTATCGACATGGATGTGAATGCCAAAGAACTGATCAAAGCCACGGTCCACTGGCCATTGGCCTCTCTGGTGACCAACGTGCCACTTACCGGTCATCATGGTGCGATAGCCAGCATCTTGTAACACTTCGGCAATCGTGACGCAGTTTCTGTGCAGGTAAGGGTGATAGCCGGGGCCCTTGTCACCGTAGACCATGTGACCCAAACCGGCTTCGTGCGGATACAGCCCCGTCAACAAGGACGCGCGGGTGGGACAACATCGACCCGTGTTGTAGAACTGGGTGAACCGCAATCCGTCTTCCGCGAGCTTGTTGATGTTGGGCGTGTTGATCTCGCCGCCATAACAACCAATGTCCGAGTAACCCATGTCGTCGGCCAGGATCAAAACGATGTTGGGACGCTCGTCGGCGACGGCGGCATGCCAGCCAAGACACACCAGAAGCAGGAACGGGGAGAAAATGGAGACCTTCAGCACGGTCATCGATGGGTCCTCAGTTTCAGAGCTCTCTTGAATCGGACTCCAGAAGGGAACTTGTCCGGGAAAGGAAAGACTCCTGCAGCGGCAATCCACATCTTGCTCGTAGTCTAGTGCATTGCCGCTGAAATATGTTCTGTTTCACGTGTTGTTCTTAGGAGTCATGTAGAGCTGGCGGATCTGCGGCATGGTAAACTGATAGATCAACATGGCCTGCCAACCCCTGCCCCGATCAGGCGTCAGATTCAAAGTCTGGACGCAGCCCGCCCCCTTCCTCACCGTCAAAAATCGATGCTGTTCAAGGCTACTAGGTTTTCCGCACTCCAAGGTCTCGTGGCCGCGACATTCACGCCGATGAAGGACGATGGGTCGATCCGAACAGATTCCATTGCACCGATCGTCGATCGGCTGGTCGATCAAGGTATCACGGCACTCTACGTGCTCGGTAGCACGGGTGAGGGTGCGTCGCTGACGTTCGAAGAACGCTGCGAAGTGGCGGAAGCATTCGTGACGGCCGCCGACGCGCGATTGCCGGTCATCATTCAGGTCGGCAGCGAGAGTCTGAGACAGGCAAATCGCCTGGCAGCCCATGCGCAACAGATTGGTGCCGATGCGATCTCTGCCGTTAGCCCCGTCTACTTCAAGCCTGATTCCATTGAGACGTTGGTGTCGTCGATGGCTCAGGTCGCTGACGGGGCACCCGATCTTCCTTTTTACTATTATCACATTCCAGCCGCGACCGGCGTCCATTTTCATGCTGTTGACTTTCTGAAGCTGGGGCAGCAGCGGATTGCAACACTGCGAGGTATCAAGTTCACTTCGCAGAATGTTTTCGAGTTCCAATCGTGCGTCGAGTTTGCTGGGGATCGATTCGAGATCCTTTGGGGACTCGATGAGATGCTGCACTTTGGCCTGGCGGCGGGTGCTCAGGCAGCGGTTGGCAGCACTTATAACTTTGCGGCGCCGATCTACCAACGATTGCTGAGAGCGTATGCAGCCAGTGATCAGGCAACGACTCGCCATGAACAGGCTCACTCGCAAGCGATTGTGCGGGCCTTCCTGCCCTTTGGACCGCGGGGTGCACAAAAGGCGATCATGAAGATGGTGGGCTTCGATTGCGGCCCATCACGGCTTCCCGTGACGACATTGACTGCCACACAATTCGATGCACTCCGAAGCGAGCTCCAGGCTATCGGATTCTTTGATTGGATTGCACCCGCTTGAGCGTTGAGCAAACCTTCAACGCGACCCGATTCGACATGGATTGGTTGGCCCATAATCACGGAGAAAAACCATGAAACCAGTCATTGCCGCCATCACGATGCTGCTGATGACCCTTGGCCTAAGGGCTGAGGAACCATTCCTAAGCAAGGTCGATGTCTTTCCGGCCGGGATGAACCGTGTCGCACTTTATCGGATTCCCGGCATCGTCGTTACGCCCAAAGGTACTGTGCTGGCGTATTGCGAAGCAAGGAAAGACAGCAAGTCTGATTGGGGTGAAATCGAGATCCACTTGCGACGTTCGATGGATGGCGGCCAGACTTGGGACGAAGCCAAGCGGGTGGCCCACAAGGGGCCCCGAATCGAGGGCAATCCGCGCAAGAAGGTTGGCGGGGAGTCTGAACAGACAGTCAATAACCCAGTTGCCATCGTTGATCGACAAACGGGAGCAATTGAGTTCCTCTATTGTGTCAACTATGCACGTTGCTTCTCGATGCGGAGTACCGATGATGGAGTGACATGGTCCGAGCCTGTGGAAATGACGGCAGCATTTGAGCCCTTTCGTGAGGCATACGATTGGAAGGTGATCGCAACCGGCCCCGGTCACGGTGTGCAGCTTGCCAGTGGTCGACTGGTCGTTCCAATCTGGCTGGCCTACGGCGAGACAGGCGACCACAAGCCCTCCGCCTCTGCAACCATCTTCAGTGACGATCATGGCAAGACCTGGCAGGCGGGTGAAATCGCGGTGCCCGACGAAGGCGAATACGGCGATCCCAACGAAACCATGATCACCACACTATCGGATGGTCGTGTGATGCTGGTTTCGCGCAGCGTCTCCAAACCCAATCGCAAGTTGATCACGATGAGCCAAGACGGTGCGTCTGACTGGAGCAAGCCGATGTTTCATCCGTCGCTCTGGGAGCCGGTCTGCATGGCGAGTATCGTCACCCATCCATCGCAGCAGCAGACACTGATATTTTCCAATCCCCATACACTGGCTCGCGACGAAACAGGCAACGAGATTCCGGCGGGTCGAGGTCCGAGAAAGAATCTTTCAATCAAGCTCAGTCGCGACGATGGAATGACATGGAGCGTGAATAAGACCCTTGAGTCCGGTCCCAGCGCTTATTCAGACCTGGCTGTGTTGCCGGACGGAACGATTCTCTGTCTCTATGAGGGGGGCCAAACGATTGTCTGTGCTCGCTTCAACCTCGATTGGATCGTTGAGAACAACTAAAAGGTGATGAGATGCAGCGAATGTTGCGAGCCATGACTTCGCAGAACGCTCGTCGGATAGCCAGGAGCACAGCGTGGTGGTGCATCGCGCTGACGAGCCTGACCGCAGCCACGCGGCGCACCGGCAGACGATGAGATTCGCTACAACGAGGATATTCGCCCAATTCTGGCCGAACATTGCTTCCATTGTCATGGCCCAGATGAAGGCAAACGGGAAGGCGACTTACGCTTGGACCTCGAAGAGGCCGCGAAGGAGTCGGCAATCGTACCGGGAAATCCGCAAGCGAGCTCGTTCGTTCAACGAATCATCTCCCAAGATCCCGATGAGAGAATGCCGCCTGAGTCAGCCGACAAGCCGCTGAGCCAGGCACAGATCGACCTGCTGCGGAAGTGGGTGCAGGGGGACGCGTCCTACGAAAAACATTGGGCGTTTGAACCGATTCGAAAACCTGCCGTGTTACCCACCACACGCAGTTCGGTCACAACCAACATTGACCGCTTCATCGTTGCGAAGCTGGAGGCTCAGGGCCTGACCCTCTCGCCACGCATCAATCGTCAACAGCTCATTCGCCGCGCCACCTTTGACCTGACGGGACTTCCACCGACTTGGGAGGACGTCGATGCCTTCGTCAGGGACACGACACCTGACGCGTATGAGAAGGTGATCGATCGGCTGCTTGATTCGCCTCGCTACGGTGAACGTTGGGGGCGGCATTGGCTTGACATCGCCCGCTATGCAGACACGTTTGGGGGCAGCGCGATCGGTTTCACACGATTCCCTTTCTCGTACACGTACCGCGACTACGTCATCAACGCGTTCAATGCCGACAAGCCTTATGATCGTTTCGTGACGGAACAGCTCGCCGCTGATCAATTGGGACTCCGTGATCACGATCCCGCGCTCGCGGGCTTGGGTTTCCTTACCGTCGGCATGCAGTTTCGAAATCGACATGACGTCATTGATGACCAGATTGATGTGGTCACGCGAGGCCTGATGGGTCTGACCGTCGCCTGCGCACGGTGTCACGACCACAAGTACGATCCAATTCCCACCACCGACTACTACTCGCTGTATGCAACGCTGGGTAGCAGCGAGTCACCTCAAACACTGCCCATCATCGGTCCCACACCGCAGTCTGATACGTATCAGGAGTACCGTCGCGAGCTCGCCAAGAGGCAAACGATCCACGACGACATGGCCCGAGATCAAACCGATGTGATGCGTTCTCGGCTACGCATGCAAGTCGGTCTGTATCTTCGCGAACTGGCCAAAGGAACGCCGGAGCAGGATCTATCCGCAGCTTTTCTCTCCTACCGAACCGATGACGTTCGGCCTTTGGTACTGAATC
This sequence comes from Pirellulaceae bacterium, assembly GCA_963767665.1. GTDB lineage: Bacteria > Planctomycetota > Planctomycetia > Pirellulales > Pirellulaceae > Rubripirellula. The sequence continues at coordinate 1,131,364 of CAVYFC010000016.1, read as the reverse complement.
GTTGGCGTGATTACCTTTCCAAGATGTCCGGTAACGATCCTGTTTTTGGCCCCTGGGTTCAGCTTGCGGAGCTGAAGCCGGATGACTTCCCGGCTCGCTCAAGCGAGCTGCTGGAAGCATGGAAGCAAGAGAATGGTGATCCTAAGAGTTTTGCCAACACGCAGTCGCTCGCCACAGCTGCGCCAAGATGGAACCCGCGTGTGCTGGATGCTCTCAGCAACAAGCAAGCGGTATCCCTGTTGGATGTCGCCGATGCCTACGGAAGCCTGTTCGCCCAGGTGCAGCGAGAATGGTTGGCGGCGCTGTTGGACGCATCGCTCGAAGCGGCTCAGGGAGCGGAGATCATCACTGATCAGGACGCTAGGCACAGAGTGATCAACAGTTCCATCAGCAGCCAACTTCGTGGCTATCTGCATGGCGAGGGGACTCCCACCGCAGTGCCTGATGAACTGGCTGTGACGCTTCTGAACCGAACCGTCAGCGACAACCTGGGAGCGAAGCGGGGGGCGATCGATGGTCTGCAACTTTCCTCCCCAGGTTCGCCGCCGCGTGCCATGGTGCTGGTCGAGCGGGTTCCAGAGCGACCATTCCAAGTCTTCCGACGTGGCAATCCAATCGATCGTGGCGAGGTGGTTCAAGCTCGCTTCCTCACGACGCTGACTGCAGGCAAGGTTCAACCCGCGACGTTTCCCAATGGAAAGCGTCGGCTAGCGTTGGCGAATGCGATCGTCGATCCAGCCAACCCACTGCTTCGCCGCGTGCTCGTGAACTGGGTTTGGCAGCAACACTTTGGTCAGGGGCTCGTGGGCACGCCCGATGACTTTGGCACACGTTCCCAGCCGCCAACGCATCCAGAGCTTCTTGATTTTCTAGCTGCAAGTTTTCTGGAGGATGGCTGGTCTCTGAAGCAACTTCACAAGCGGATCATGCTGAGTGACGTGTATCGGCAAGCCGCTGTGGAGAACTCATCGGCGCGCGAGAAGGATCCGGACAACCAGTGGTTCTGGCGAATGCCCCGACGACGCATTGAAATGGAAGCGATGCGAGATGCGATGATTTCGGTTTCGGGCGAGTTGGACGTTAGTCTGGTCGGCGGTCGCCCGTTTGATTTCCTGTCGACTCCGATTGTGCCCCGGCGGAGCGTCTATGGATTCGTCAACCGCGACATCCTTTCTCGTCTTGCCAGTACGTTCGATGTGGCAAATCCTGCATCTTGTACGGCAAAGCGATCCGAGACGACGGTCCCTCAACAAACACTTTTTGCCCTGAATTCCGAGTTCGTTCAGGACCGTGCTGCCGCATTCGCGGAGCTGACGCAGGGCGTCGAGGACGCTGCACAGCGAGTGATCATCATGTATCAACGGGCCTACTCGCGCAACCCACAGCCCGAGGAAATGCAGGCTGCGTTGGATTACATCGCGGCGGTCGTTCCCGCTGAAGAGTCGGGGGACCGCTGGCAACATCTAGCGCACGTGTTACTCGCGGCGAATGAGTTTGTGTTCATCGATTGAGAAGATTGAAATGTACAGCGATCGCCTTGCAAACGTCGAGATGACACAGCGTCTCCTTTCACGAAGGCAGATCCTGTCGCGCACTGGCATGGGAATTGGTTCCCTGGCGTTGACTGGACTGTTGAGCGACGAAAGTATGGCCGTTGAGACGAAACCAGTGGTAGGAGGCCCTCATTTTACCGGTTCCGCACGGCATGTCATTCATGTGTTTCTCAACGGGGGAATGTCTCAAGTCGATACCTTTGATCCGAAGCCGGAGTTGACAAAACGAGGTGGCCAGATGCTGCCGTTTGACAATCTGCAGACCGAGCGGCGAACCGGCGTCGCCCTCCCATCGCCCTTCAAGTTTGAACAGCATGGTGAATGCGGTACGCCAGTCAGCGATCTGTTCCCTCATTTGTCGAAATGCGTCGACGACATGGCAGTCGTTCGCTCGATGGTGGCAGAATTGCCCAATCATGAGATGTCTCTGATGCTGATGAACAGCGGCGATCAACGTTTGGTTCGACCAAGTTTCGGATCATGGCTCACTTGGGGCATGGGCAGCGACAATCGGAACCTGCCAGGTTTTGTCGCCCTCTGCCCAGGCGGCCTTCCCGTGGGAGGCGCCGCCAATTGGAGAAGCGCATTCCTTCCGGGCGTGTACCAGGGCACGCTGGTTGATACTTCCGGGACCGACTCGTCCAAACTGATCAACGACATTCAGAATGGCCGAATGTCTCGATCGCAACAGCGTCAGCAATTCGAACTACTTCAGCAGTTCAACTCGCGCCATCTGGCGGAACGTCCAGGAGAAGCCGCAATCGAAGCTCGTATCCAATCATTCGAGATGGCGTTTCGGATGCAGACCGAAGCGACGGAAGCTTTTGACGTCAGCCGCGAGCCCGAACACATTCTAAAACTTTACGGCGAGGGTCCCCAGAATCGCCAATTGCTGATTGCTCGCCGACTTGTGGAACGCGGCGTTCGCTTCGTGCAGACATGGCACGGGGCCGGACAGCCCTGGGACAGTCATTCAAACATCCAGACGGAGCATCGAACGGTAGCGAATCAGTGCGATCAGGGACTGGCAGCGCTCATCATTGACCTCAAGCAGCGAGGCCTGTTGGAAAACACTTTGATTTTATGCACGGGCGAGTTCGGCAGAACGCCATCGGTGGAGATGGGACAAAACGGGTCGGGCGCCTCGCAAGGACGAGACCACAATCACTGGGGCTATTCAATGTGGATGGCCGGCGGCGGGATCAAAGGGGGCACAATCCATGGTGCCACCGACGAGTTCGGCTTCAAAACAGTCGAGAATCCAGTCACCGCACACGACTTGCATGCCACGATGCTGCACCTGCTGGGCTTCGATCACAAACGGCTCACCTACCGTTTCGCAGGTCGCGACTTCCGCCTGACCGATGTGCACGGTGAGGTCGTGCGCGAACTGATCGCTTAGAACCATTCACACATTGTCCAGCACCGATCACTTGCGTCCCGGTCGTGGCAGTGAACTGACAAGCCAGGCAATGATGATTGCCATGTAAAACTGTCCAGTGATCGATTGGATCCATGAGAGCGCGCGCGTGAGACGGTTCGTGGGGACGATGTCGCCATATCCCAATGTCGACATCGTCACGAAGCTGTAGTAGATCACGCTCGAAAAATCCTCATTGATGGGTTTGCCCGTTGCATCCAAGATCCTTTCCGAGGCAAATGGCGTGGGGGCAACCGCGCAAACGGCCCAGTAGGCAAGCGCCCACGCCATTCCAATCAAGAGGTAAGCCGAGATTGCTGCGAAAACGGAATCGATGTTAACAACCTGACTCTTGATCAATCGGGCGACGATCATTCCACCGGCGATCGAGAAAGCCGCAGTTCCCAATAAGCAGTGCGCGACGAAAAGGATTGGCGTCTCGGCGAAAAGAGTGCTCCAACCAATCGGCACCGAGATCACCAGCATCACCACAAGAAAGATTCGCATCCTGGACTTAGCAACGATCGCCACGATGAGAAGGGTCAAGCTATGACCGGCAACCAGCAGCATTCGTCCAGTGTAGAGGCTCTCGAAGAAAGGGAGCACCAGCAAGCTCAACAGAAGCGAAGCGAGCAGCAAGAGATATCGGTTGCGTTCCAAGCCAAAATGGCTCGTGGATTCGCTCAACATCTTTTGCTCGGTGTAGGGGGATTGGTGGCAGTCTGAGTCCCGATCATCGTTGACTCACTGGAGGGAGAAACGCCGATGAGGGAATGTGTTGCGATAGCAATTCGCGAAGCTTATCCAAGACGAAGCCTGCTAGTAAGAACCTATCCGAAAAGGGGGCTAGCCCTCTACGGCGACGAGCAGGCCCCTTTTCGGATAGCATTGCCTTCACCTTTGTAAACAAGTCGAGTGGTATTTGCAGCCAGAGAATGACGGTGGGAATCATCTCGCTTTTCGAAAATTCGCGACAGATCGGATTCTGTCGCGTTGTCGATGACGGTGACGAGCTATCGAGAGATGCCACGCCGACTCAGATGGGGCCCCTGTCACGAACAGGTCCGGGGATCGTGAGAGGAGATGGCACGCCGGGATTGACCTACAGGATTGCTGCCCAAGCTTGCATGCCGTATTTTTCTCGAAACTGACTGGCAAATCCATCCTCACGTTGGACGCGATACTCATGCTCACTCAACAAGATCTGATTGTCGCCTCCCTAGGAAAAAGTGAACACAAATCGCCTCTCGATTTCGATTCACCGAATCATCCCAATAGCGCCCATTTCTTACGGGACAGTCAGCGAATCCGAATCGGTGTTCGTGTGAACTCGCTGCATCAGGATTCCTCCGACGACCTTACACTAGAAGAAGCCGGACCGCGGCAAGCGATCTACTTTGCCCCGGCCCGAACGACCGCAGCCGTGGTTACCTGCGGTGGGCTGTCACCAGGTCTCAACAATGTGATTCGCTCGGTTTTCGACGAGTTGCAGCAAAACTATGGGGTCGCAAACGTTCTTGGAATCCGCAATGGCTACCTGGGATTGAATCCTGAATCGGGATTGGAGCCGATTCGAATCACGAGGGACTTTGTCGAGCCGATTGACAAGCTGGGTGGCACGGTTTTGGGAAGCTCACGGGGCCCCCAGCCTCCGGCCGTGATGGCCGACTTTCTCCAGACGCACAACATTGACATCCTGCTCTGCATTGGCGGCGATGGAACCCAGCGTGGAGCACACGCTCTGCATCAGGAATTGAGTCGTCGCGGAGCCAAGATCGCAATCGTCAGCATTCCCAAAACCATCGATAATGACATTCCATTCGTGGGTCAGTCCTTTGGTTATGCGACCGCCCTGGAGAAGGCCGCGGAAGTCATTCGTGGTGCGCATGTGGAAGCACGCGATGCGATCAACGGCATCGGCTTGGTAAAGGTGATGGGTCGGCACGCCGGGTCCATCGCAGCCGGTGCATCGGTTGTCAGCCAAGAAGTCGATTTCACACTGGTGCCGGAGATCGCCTTTCCGCTCGAGGGGGAAGGTGGATTCTTGGCAGCGTTGGAGAGTCGAATGCGAAGACGCTCCCATGCAGTGATCGTTGTGGCGGAGGGTGCCGGGCAGCATCTTTTCGATAAGACGGAGGGAGGCCGCGATGCGTCCGGCAATCGAGTCCACGAGGACATCGGAGAGTTGTTGAAAAACAAGATCAAAGCGCATTTTCATGCCCAAGCAATGCCCATCGCCATGAAGTATCTCGACCCAAGCTATTTTGTCCGAAGCGTGCCGGCAAACATGTTTGATCGCATTCTCTGCAATCAGATGGGACGGCTCGCGGTGCATGCCGCGATGGCTGGAAAAACAGGTGTGATGATCGGCATGCAAAACAACTGCTTCGTCCACGTCCCCATCCCGGCTGTCGTGCGTCAGACCAAGACGATGGACGTGCGCAGCGCACTGTGGCGGGCAGTCTTGGAATCGACAGGCCAACCGAGATGGTAAGACAGTTTCCCAGGAGAAGCCAGGGAACCGGTTTCGGCGTCGGGGAACGGTCCATCGCTGGCAGCTGGACAGCGCCACTCTTAACACGGAAGCATTCTCATGTCTTTGCGTTGAAATGAATATGGAGATTTCCATCGCAACTCGAAGCATGAGTTTTCAAGTTGCGTTTCTGGCTGCCGCAGGAGGAGTTTCATAACCCGACGCGATAATGTTCTCGATGTCGGATGAAGTGCAACTTGCGTCGAAGTATTTCCTCGCTGACGCATGGGGTTACGATTGGCCGCCAAAGTGGTGCTGTCCAGCTAGGTTGCGGGCCTATGGTCTGCTTGCAGGTAGCGTCGCGTTCGCTGGTGGACACGGTTCGGCGATCTCCTACGGGCAAGTGGCTGCCGAGTACGGGCTGACGGATGCGATCGAATTGGGGTTGGCCTGTGCGACATTTGGGCTGATCGCTGGTGGTCTCGTCGGCGGACCGATCGCCCAACGTCTGATCTCAAGATTCAATCTATCCGGCGACTTGGATAGCCAAGCGTTCGTTCCTGGTCCCGAGCACACGGGAGAGTCCGCGCCCGTCACACTCAATGGCATGCTCGACTCGGTCTTTGTGCTTTCGATCTGCATCGCGGCCGGTGCGATTGCGAATGGCTGGCTGAGCGAACATTCGAGTCTTCCACTGCCAGGGTTCTTGACAGCGATGTTCGTTGGAATCGTGATCACGAACGGTTGCGACTTGGCCAAGATTGAACTCGACAAGCCATCCATTAGCCTTTGTAGCGACGTCAGCCTGCAACTCTTTCTTGCCATGAGCTTGATGAGTCTCCAGCTATGGACGCTCACTCAGGCGATGAGCCCGTTGCTGGTCGTTTTGCTTTTACAAGTCACGGTCATGACCCTCTTCGCACGCTTTGTCATATTTCCGTTGATGGGTCGCGATTACGACGCAGCGGTGATCACTGCCGGTTTCGTAGGACTAGGTCTGGGAGCGACCCCGGTCGGGATCGCCAACATGCATGCGGTGACTGAGAAGTTCGGAGCTTCACAAAAAGCATTTCTGATTGTCCCGCTGGTCGGAGCATTCTTCCTTGACATCGCCAATGCCGCGGTCCTGCAGGGCTTTCTAGCGACACCAATTTTCGAAACGGTGGGTGGGGCCGGTGGCTAGCAGGGCATCGCCGATCTAGCACATCGCTGCCTTTCCGATACCGTCATTTGTGCGGCAACGGAGCGAAATTCGAGCCTCGCAGAGACTGTGCTTCCTTGGCTTGCCCTGCTGTAGGTCTGCATTTCCAAGGCGGACATTCGCAGCGTTGCTAAGTTTCTTACGAGTCTCGGAGAGACTCGGCTACGTAGGCCAGCCTCTCCGAGGCTGTGCAATCGAGTCTTGGAGAGACTCGGCTACGGTAGGCCAGCCAGAGCATCGCCCCACGATGAACTGTCGTGGGAACAACGCCTAAGCAGAAATCTATCCGCCATTCTCTGGCCAATACTCGGCGATCTTGCGCTTGAGAAACTCAACGCTGCGGCCGAGTTGATCGATTCCGTCGACGCCATCTTCGATACTAATCCAGCTATCGAAACCGACTCGCTTCAGCTCTTGGAAGATCGCGTCATAGTCATTCAGACCCTTGCCGATCTCGCCGTGAGAAAGGCGTTTCGCATACCCTGTCGCGCCGCCTTCTTCGCGACGAAGGTCTTCGATCGTCCCTTCCTTCAAATAGCGATCGCTGGCGTGCATCGTCACGACGCGACTGGATATCCGCTTGAGCAACTCAATGGGGTCTTCACCTGCCAGATAGGTATTGCTGGGATCGTAGTTGACGCCAAAATTAGGATGATCGATGCAAGCCACGAGCTGACAGAACACGTCAGCCTTTTGAGCAAACTCGGGGTACTCCCAGAAATCATCTTTGTAGTGATTCTCGATGATCAGCGTGATCCCACGTTCCTGGGCGTACGGCAAGCAAGCTTCGATCGAATCGGCCGCCAATTTGACCCCTTCGTCGATCGACAATTCCGGTCGACGTTGCCCACTTAGCACTCGGCAATAGGCGCCACCGAGTGAATGGGTCATGTCGATCCAGTTCCGCTGCTTGGCGATTTCCTGATCGCGAAACGCGGCATCGGGATGGGTGAAGTCAGGCGAACAACACATCATCGGAATCACCAGACCAAGGTCTTCCACTTCGCTTCGAAAGCGAGACCAATTCGACCGGTCCGCCATTTCCAAAAAGCCGGCGTACCATTCGAGTCCCTGGACGTCCAAGGTCGAAGCGAGCTTGATCCACTCGGAGACAGACATCGTGCCATCTTTGCAGAGTGCTTGCATGTAGGCTTTGGGGAAGGCAGCCAGCTTCGGCATGGTGACTCTCAATTCTTGAAAGGGCTTCTAGACTGGGAAGTTCTGGCGGGAATGGTCGTCGATGACGTGCCGCGAGCCGATCTGACCTAGACGGGCGTCAGGACAGACTTGACGACTTCACCCCGATGCATTCTCTCAAACGCCTCCTGCCATTGAGTGATGGGCCAGACGCCACCGATGATCGGCTTGACGTCGAGCTGGCCGCTGGTCAGGAGTGCGATCACACGCTCCCAAATCGGCCAGTTGTGACTGAAACTTCCCTGTAGCTTGACGTTTTTCTGCACAAGAGGATCAATGTTGAACCCAAGTGGCTGCGGTCCCCAACCAACTTTGGAGATCCAACCTGCGGGACGAACGAGGTCGATCGCGATCTTCAGCGTGATGCTGGCACCGGCCGCATCGATCACACCGTCGCATCCGAGACCATCCCGTTCCAAGGCCCATGGCTGCGCATCGCCAACGATGCCCTCACAACCATAGTGCCCGGCGATGTCGAGCCGATGTCGGTCCGACTCTAGTCCAACCAGTGCGACTTCGGCGCCACACAGCCTTGCCATCGCAGCACAGAGAATGCCGATTGTTCCTGGGCCTAGCACGACGATCCGATCGCCCGGCTCGATTCGCGCGTTCTTGACGACAGCGTTGTAAGCCACACAGCAGGGCTCGGTCAAACAGGCATGTTCAAACGGCAATGCGTCGGGCACTGCGTGCAGAATTCTCGAGGGAACCTTGACGAACTTTGTCATCGCCCCGTTGACGCCGTAACCGAAACCCTTGCGTGTTGGGTCGAGGTTGTAGAGGCCGCGGCGCGACATTGGATTGCGTTGATCAATGATCGCCGCGGTTTCGCTAACCACTCGATCTCCCTCGTTCCAACCATCGACGTTGGCACCAAGTTCCGCGATCACACCGCCGAACTCGTGTCCCAAGACGACAGGATAGTTGACTGGCCAGGAATGATCGGCGGTCCACTGATGCAGGTCGCTGCCACACACACCGACGTTGGCGACCTCAAGTAGCACATCGTCGGGGCCGATCGAAGGTCGTTCGATTTCGCGGATTTCGACCGATCCCTTTTCTGGAGCGTAGTTAACGACGGCGGCTGTTTTCATATTCGTGATTCAGTTACGCGAGAACGTGGGGGTTGATTTTCCTGCGCGGCGACATGCCGGGGCTTGCCCGAATACCAGTACGGTTCACTGAGAATGAATCGCATTGCAGATCAAACGAAGGGAGACTTCAAGATCCCCGTCCGCTGTCTTGAAGGAATCGGCATCGATCGTTAACGGCGCACCGAGGACGACGAGCGGAGCCCCGTAGGAGGGACATTGAATCGCCTGCTCAAGGGAAAGGCCACCGACCGCCTGAACGGGAACCTTGACCGCTTGGCAGACTTCTCGGAGTTGGTCCAGCGGGCTAGGCATCCGCTCGCCTCGGGCTGCGATCCCTCGTCGTTCGTCGTAACCTATGTGGTGGATGATGAAGTCGCAGCCAAGATCCTCGAGCCATTTCGAGGCAGCCACCATGTCGGGCGCCACCATATTGTCCCCCATGACTTTGACACCGAAGTCGCGACCGGCCTTCACCACGCAGCGAATCGTTTCTTCATGAGCGCGCGCCATGACCACAACGTGCGTCGCGCCCGCGCCCGCCATCATTTCGGCTTCCAAGTACCCGCCGTCCATCGTTTTCAGGTCGGCAACGATCGGAACGTCGGGAAACTCTGCCCTCAACGCTCGAACTCCGTGCAGTCCCTCCGCCAAGATCAACGGCGTTCCCGCTTCAAGCCAATCGACTCCCGCACGAATCGCCATGTGGGCGGTTTCGATCGCCTCGGTGATGTTCGTAAGATCGAGCGAGATCTGCACAATCGGTTTCATCGGCTCTCTTTTCAGGTTGTGATGCAAACGTGCGGCCCATGAGTTAGCGGGCGGATACTGGAAAGTCTCGCAAAATCATCTCGAGTCAAACGACCGAGTACTGGGATCTGTCTCAACGCCCTGATCACCAGCCGTCCAGTGAGGGTTCTCGTCCGTCGTCGAAAGCGGGATGATCAGAATCGGCGGGATGATCAGAATCGATGGTCCAGGACGACCATCGTACACGTATTGGGAGCATCGTACACGTATTGGGAGCATCGTACACGTATTGGGAGCGGAGCCTAGGCTCGACCGCGAACTTCAGGATTCGTGGGATGCGGCGTGCTTCAAAGCGAGTGCTCCTGCGTTCTGTTTTCGGCTTTGCCGGAAGGGTCTACCCGCTGTCTTGATGCGGCCTGAGAAGCTCGCTGATTCTTCCAGCCTTTTCACCTTTTTTACTCGAACGCGCGACACAAAAGGGGCATACTTAGGCCTTCGTCAGATGGGCCGGGGCGGCACTATCGGTTGGAAAGTCGATCAAGTTTGTGGTGGTACTCTAGGAGTCATTCCAATGTTGACTGCGACACAGAATTCAGAGGCACGAGAACGAGTTGCTCCGCCGTCCGACCTTCGGCGGTTAACTCGCCGGCATCAGCATCCTTGCCATCGGTCCTGGCGCAGGAACTCGAGCCCTTTGGTACTTGGTCAGGAAAACCGATTTGGGTGCCGCCAAAGGATTCAAGCACCGAAATGGCCAGGTCAATGCTACGCCGATTCGGGATCTTTGATTCAAAGCAAAAGCGATGGTCTGGAATTGCCAACGAACACCGAAAGGACTTTGTCCAAGTTCGTGAAATCGAATTGAACAAGGCTTCGATTCGCCTTCCCAAAGGAAAGCTGTTTGTCAGTGTGATCGAGCAGGATCGGTTTGATGAAATCACGGATCCCATTCCGGCCTGCGTACAAACTCGCTTGGAGGAGTTTCTGGAGGGTCCCGGTAAGCAGAAAGGTGTCAAGGTTTACTACCTGAAGCCTCTTTGCATTGAAATTGGGGACGAATTGATCTTCACCACCCAAGAAAGTGTCGATGCAGCCATTCGTCAGATCCAGGACGAAGTGTTTGCTGAATATCGACGCCTGTATCTTTACAACTTACCGAAGGAGTTGATGGTCAATGCGCTCAATCTTGGGCTATGCATTCCGCGCCGGATCCTGAATCACTTTGTTCAGCGAAGGCAGAGGGCGATTGATGCGTTTCATGCTCGGCTGGAGTTCAAGCGCAGAAAGACGGCACTGCGTGCGGCCAGAATGCACACGAGGTTGCGCACAGACGGCTGCACATTCGATGACATGCTGTCGCTGACCACACCTCTTGAGCGATTGGACGTCATCGAGCAATACGGAATCCAACAGAATCTATCTCGTGCAAAACGAAATCGGATGATGCGAAGTGCGATTGAAGGATTTCCATGGTTCGTGACCCTTGCGATCACCGTTTCGTACCTCACATCGATAAGCCTCACGGTGGCTCCCCCTCTGGCGCTGTGCGATCCGGCCTTCGTGGCTGAGATGCCCGGTTCAAAAGGGGTCGTTCTCAAGATTGGCCACTTCGATCAAGTCGGTGGCATTACCCACGTCGAGATCTAGGTCGCTCAAACTGCGCGGTTTTGCGGTCAGCCATGCTTTTCGATCGCGTTTTCACATGGTTTCAATTCACGTCGGGCCTCGTGATTCGACACCAAAGTTGCACGACTCTCCGAGTCGATTCTCTCGGCGATTTACGACTCGGAGAGGCTATGAGTTTTTCGTTCGCCCTACTGCAGGTCCGCATTTCCAAGGCGGACATCCGCAGCTTTGCTGCGTTCTTTACGAGTCTCGGAGAGACTCGCCTACGGTAGAAAGCCGCACATCGAAAAAGTCACTGTCTCGGAGAGTCGTGCTACTCGAAACAACCGCTCAGTTTGAGTAGCTGGACGGCGCCACTTTGGCGGCCAATCGCAACCCGACGCGTCAGCGAGGAAATATCGATGCCGACATCGACTCGCTGACGCGTCGGGTTATGAAAGGAACGCAACTTCAAACACAAAAAGGGGCGCAGGCAAATCGTTGGCTGGTTGGAAAGATTGCCTGTCCTTTTTTGAAGGTTTATGCGAAAAGAGGTAGGATGGGCTGTCCTCGATCAGTGATGGGGACAGGGCGGTCTCCGTCGTGGAGGTTCTTCTGCGGGTCGACTCCAACCGCGGCGCAGATGGTCGCGAAGAAGTCAGGGACGGTGACTGGTTCGGCAACGATCTTCTTTGCCAACTCGTCCGTCTCTCCCCAGGCTCCTTGGTGGTTCAAACCGCCGCCGGCTAAGACACAAGAAAAGGCTGATCCTTGGTGACCCCGGCCTCCACCGCTGTCGAACTCGGGCGGTCGTCCGAATTCGGTTGTGATCACGATCAACGTCTTGCCGAGCAGCCGCTTCGATTCCAGGTCGTCCATCAGGGCGGAGACCGCGGTGTCAAGCTCGACAATCAGCTTGTGCTGGTCGACGATTCCCGAGTTGTGCACATCCCACCCGGCCCCATTGAGGAAATTCAGATTGTGAGCGACCTCGATGAATCGCACCCCGCGCTCAACCAGCCTCCGACTTAGCAAACAGCGCTGGCCGAACTCTCCTCCGTACCGATTGCGGAGATCATCTGACTCCTTCTCGAGCTCAAAGACTTGATTGAAGTCAGGTCCACTCAATTTCAGGCTCTGCTCAATCGCCGCCTCGTACTCTTGCACTCGAGCGTCGACCTGTTCCTTGCCGTGACGATGCAACGTTGTCAACATCGCTTCACGGCGCGATTGACGTCGCGCCGTGATTCCATCCGGGCGTGACAATCCCATCGGACCGCGACTTGTGTCGGTTAGGTACAAGTACCCATGCCGGGCACCTAGAAAACCAGGACCTCGTGTGATGTTCGGATATCCGATCACGACATAGGGAGGCACACCCTCCCCTGCGGCCCCTCGTTCATGTGCAATCAGAGAGCCCAGCGACGGATAGGTAACGGTTCCACTGATCGGTCGACCGGTGTGCATTCGATTGGTCGCCGCCGCGTGCTCGTCGATCACCTCGTGATGCACACTGCGCACCGCGGTCACCCGTTCCATCCGCTCGGCGAGCCGCGGCAGGTGCTCACAAACCGATACGCCGGGGACGGCGGTTTCGATCCCCGTGTAGTAAGCCCCAGCTTTCTTGGCTTTTGGATCGCCTTTGGCCTTGGGATCGAAGGTGTCAATCTGTCCCATACCGCCGCCCAACCAAATGGAGATCACATGCTCCGCCTTGCCGACCACAGTCGACGGCGACGCCATCAGGGGCTTGGCCAGGACATGAGTCCCCGCTGCGGTCAAAGCTGCCGCGAGAGCCTGTCGACGTGAAAAGGAGGTCGTCATGGTTGTTGGCCAATCTGCTAGGGTGAACGCATCAAAGCAAAGTCACGGGATCCAGACAAATTCTCGATGATTGATGAGACTCCAAATCACGTCCTCGTAAGCCTCACGCCAATCGGTTCGCAGTCGTCGATCGGGGGGAGGACCGGACTGTACGAGACGCTGAATCTTCAACTGAATCTCATTGGCCTCGGGAACCAAATGATTGGTCCAAGTAACCTGCGGAAAAAGCGGTTCCGTTACCGGCATCCAATCTGAGTCGATCGGCACCAAGCGATTGGCGAATCCCATGCGCAGCGACGGTAACAGACTCTTGCGTTCCGACGGCGAAGGTAGTCGCGTCAAGAACCGCAGGAACAGAGAGTCCAACAGCGATGTGGGAGTCGAAGCCGCCACGGCCAAGTCTGCCAAAACGCTCTCCTGAGCCACACGCCCCAGCGACATCGTCAACGTTCCATTGGCCAGGATCCCTGGCTGCAGAACGTTCGGCGACAAGTCACGCTGCGAAACAGGTTTCTGTCGTGAGCCGGTCCAACCAAATGCTTGTAGAACGTCTGCGATTGGCTGGGCACGGGGCAACGACAAACTCGGCCGGTCACGTTCGTTATTCAAGCTCGCCAGCATCCAGGCTCGACTCGGTTTGCCAAGGGTCAAACGTTTGTCCATCGGATGCACGCCATCATGAACGAACGTCAACTCCTCCACCTCCATCTTCACACCACTGGCGGTGAACAGTGAATCAACAATTTGTTCGGCTGTCAGACGTCTTTTTTCCGGCGCATTGAAAAATCGAAATCCTGAGTCCGCTTGAAGATTCTCTCCCGTCGCCTCACGCTGATAGACCTTGGAGTTCATGATCAATCGCAGGACGTGTTTGGGATCGTAGTTATGCAACATCAGTTCTCCGGCCAGCCAATCGAGTAGACCAGGATGACTCGGTTGGCGTCCCTCCCAATCGTTTACCGGCTCAACGAAACCGGCACCGACCAAACGCTTCCAATAGTGATTGACCATCACTCGAGGAAACCGCGAGTTGTCCGGGCTGGTGATCAAGGCCGCCAGTCTTTCCCGGCTATCGTCGGGACGGAACATCAATCGATCGACCTGTGGACCATCCTCAATACCGGTTGCCTCTGCGAAAGGCCAATCTGGATTCACAGGTTGCCCCAGCGGCAGCGAGACTCGAATCAGCGATTCGCGTTCTTTCTGCTCAAAGAACTCATCGGGCACTCGACTTGTCTTTGGAGGCGTGGTTGCTTTTCGGTCCAACATGGCAGCCAGCGAGAAAAGATCTTGTTGCGTCGTGCTGTGATAAGGTGAGTCGTGGCATCGCGCACACTGCAGTTCGATCCCGAGTAGCGAGGATGCGAGAATATGACCCTTCTCCGCCATCGGTGAGTCATTCTCGCCGGCCAAAGCGAACCCCGCGCTACCACCATCGTGTGTGCTCCCTCGCATGACGATCAACTCCGTCACCATTCGATCAAGGGATTTTCCATCGCGAAGCGCAGTCATGCAGAAACCAGCGAAACGGTCCGGTGCTATTGAGCGAAGCGTTCAACAGAGTTGGGTTCTCCGCCAACAGGTCCATCCAAAAGCTAACCCAATGATCGGCGTATCGGTCATCGTCCAGCAAACGGTCGATCAACTGCTCACGCTTGTCAACCGAGGCATCAGCGAGGAAGGCTCTCGCCTCCGCTTCGCTCGGCGGCACGCCGATCACATCCAGGTAGGCGCGGCGAACAAACGAGGCATCGTCGACAAGGGGAACAACGGCGATCGAGGCGGCCGGGATGGCGGGAGCCGGCCAACTTGCGCCGCGAGCGACCCAGTCTTCAAGGATCCCAATCTGGTCGGCGGTCAGGCCATCACCCGTCGGCGGCATGTCACCGGAGCGAACCCGCTGGAGCAATTCGCTGCCATCGGGATCACCTGGGATCACCGCAGGGATTTCCGAGTCACCACTGGCCAGGACATGCTTTCGTGAATCAAGCCGAAGTCCACCTTGCTGCTTATCGCCATGACAACGGAAACAATTCTCACGAAGGATTGGCAGAACCTCCCCATGAAAGTGCTCGGTTGTCTCGGCATCATGCGCCGCCGAATCGAGCACAGCTTGCTGGATCTTATCGGCAATCCAACCATCGATCGACGCAGTCATGGCCTTTGAATCGTCTCGGATACCCGATCGGTCCTTGGAAACCGAATCGAGAGGTGAGAGGGCAAGTTCACGAGCCAGTTCATGCCGCTGGACCCAAAAAGGATCGAGCGATGCAGCAGCATCACGCCGCTGATCGTCCTCGTACTCAATCAGAGACGTCTCAATTCGCGCCAGCACCGGCTCGATCGAAGCATCCTCCAGTCGAAGCTCGGCCAGTTCATGACCGGGGCTTGGTGGCAACGACTCGGACGCCGAAGTCCTATGAATCGCCTCGGTAAGGGAAGCCGGTGTCAAGACGAAGAAGGGGCCGTCTGGTTCACGCTGAGTCGACACGCAAACCTCGGAGGTCTCGGTACGCAATTTGGGACCACCCACGATCAATTCCAGCACGACGCGAACGGTTTGTGCTGAGGCTGCATCGTCTTCCGTGACCTCCTGGATGCCAAACACTTCTTGCTGCGCGAAGCCATGTCGCCGACCGCCGGGTGCGGGAGGCTCGGGGACTGGCTCAATCGGTTCCAGGTTGGTTTGCTTACGATGTTTCCAGGTGGTCCTCGCGACAACTTCCCCATCGATCCAAAGCCGCCCCAATCCTCGAGCGCGTAGCATCACGCGGTGCTCCCCAGGAGCAAGAGCGACATCAGCGGCCATGCGAAGCAAGACGGGGGCCTTCCAATTTGTACGAATCCCCCATTCATCGAATCGCGCCGGCAGACGTGGCAGCAGGAATTCGCTGCCAATCCAGCGCCCTGTTTCCTCCGGCCAAGATTCCCCTTCGTTCAACCAACGTGTGTAGTTAGGCCAACCTTCGGAGAACGTCACCAAGACGCGTCCGGGAGGAATCGATCCAAGATCTGGCATCACTTCCCTCTGGGGACCCCATTTCGCGACGCCGCCCAGCCGGTTGAAGCGAGCGCAGGATCACCTCATCGTTGAGTAGCTCGCGATGGATTGCCACTTCATCGATCAAACCGTCAAAGCCATTGGACGGGCTTCCGCCACGGGACGAACCAATCCAGACCGAGTCGTTATCCACGATCGGCGGATCCGACGTTGGACCCCCCATGTCCCAGCTTCCATCCGACGGCTGACCGTCGATCCAGCCTCGAATCGAGTTCGGTTCACCAAACCGATAACTCACCGCGATGTGGTGCCAGCCGGTTTCCATGCCAAAAGCGGAGTTGGAGGTCCAGCGATGCCAGTGACGATCGGAACCACCGGACGAAGTGGCGAACAAGAAACTGATTCGCGCTTCGCCCTGCCCGGCAGCGATCCGCAACGCCCAGTTTTGGTTGTCGCGTGAAAACTCGGGCGAGTCGCTGCGTCCCTTGCCAACGACGTACATCAACTGACCATTTCGCGAGCCCTGGATGTTCACCCAGCTCTCCAGGGTGATCGCATCACCGTTGTCAAAGTCGAACGGGCTATTGTTACCGGGATCAGCCACGAGCACGTGCCCACGTCCATTGAAGCGATAGGCAGTGTTGTCGTCAGAAAAGTCTGGAAACTCCGGTGGTCTCGGCCCTGCCTGATCTCGCTGGACGCCGCCGTGAAGATCGAGCGGCGTGCCATCTTCCGCACCGAAGCTCCACAAGGCGACACGGCTCGACTCGTCGGCGTGAAGAGATGGGGCGAATAGCAGACTGGCAAACAAAACCGCGAGCCAACATCGCGCTGACGCGGGGCAGCTGCGGACGCTCCTCAGAGAGTGCACCGTAAAGGGGGACGCCGGAACTCGACTACTGGGGTTTACCACATCAACTCTCTAGCTGCTGGCTATCAATGAGTCGTCATTCAACGATAGTCACTCAACGCTTCAGTGGTTCCACTTCATACGGGTTGCCTTTGAGATCCGCTGAAATCTTACCAATCGCACGTTGAGCTCGAACGCTGTTGCCCGCTGGGTCGAGTGGTGGCGAGAATGCTGCGATGCCAAACTTTCCTGGGGAGATCGCGATGATGCCGCCTCCGACGCCACTCTTGGCCGGAAGTCCAACGTCATAGAGCCAGATACCACTGTCGTCATAGAGACCCGCAGTTGCCATCACGGCCAAAATCTTCGACACG
The DNA here is from genome assembly GCA_963767665.1 of Pirellulaceae bacterium. Taxonomy (GTDB): domain Bacteria; phylum Planctomycetota; class Planctomycetia; order Pirellulales; family Pirellulaceae; genus Rubripirellula. The sequence continues at coordinate 1,114,025 of CAVYFC010000016.1, read as the reverse complement.
TGCTTGGAGTCAATCACCTGCTCATTGGTCATGGGGTTTCTGCCGCCGTTGGCAAGCGTTGCTGCCATCGTCGCCAAGTCCTTCGTATTGACGTTCACGGAGCACTGTCTGGTGTAGACATCCGTGACCATCTTTGGGTCGTCCTTGATATGACCATAGGCGGCCATCAGCGCGGCAATCGCTTGATTGCGTTGATTCGTTGCGGACTCACTCTCGTAAACGACTTGATTGACTTCAAGCTCTCGCCCGGCAAACGCACGCTGGATATTCAAGATCTTGTTCCACTTCTCTGCATCGGTCTTCCCCGAGACCATGCCTGTCGTGGTAATCGCACCAGGATTGACAAACGGGTTCTGCTCAAAGCCTTGGTGCTGTTCAATTGCAACGATTGAGTTGAAGACTTGTCCGGTCGCATCGACCCCGACATTGTCCTCGACGGCCTGTTCGCCAGACTCTTGAAGTACCTGAGCCAGCGTAAAGACCTTGGAGATCGATTGAATCGAGAAGAGGCTCTCGGCATCACCCACTGCAGTAAGTTTCCCATCGGTAGTCACCAATGCGATCCCAAAGAGCTTTGGATCCACTTCAGCCAAGGCTGGGATGTAGTCTGCGTTCTTGCCCTCATCGAGATCTTTGAACTCGGCGTGAGCGGCCAGCAGCGCGGCCTGAATGGTTTGCGGCCCTAAAGGTTGATCAGCCCGTGTCCGGGCCGAACCGATCATCACGAAACCAACTGCAACGGCAACGAGCGCCGATGCTCTTTGAATCTCTAAGTACATCAAGATTGCTTTCGTCGAATGACGAGTCAGAAGCTGTACTTGAAGCTGATCTGAATGCGATTGTCTTGACCACGGTTCCCACCGAACTTTTCAAGCCGCCCCCACAGGTATTCAATACCACAGAGGACGTTCTCCGTTGGGTAACAGAGGAGATTCGCGGATGAGTACAGACCACGCTTAAAGGAATTTGCGTCCTGACCGCCTAGGTTGTCAACTTCCGTCATGCTGCCGCCAATGGAACTGCTCCATCGGTCACTCCAGTAGTGATCATAATAAAGCACGTAGCCGCGAAGTGGAACGGTTGCAACCTCTGCGGGAAGCGGAGCAGCCTGGGTGGGAGCGAGGTCAACACCGCCGTCATTCATGTAGCTAGCGATCCCTTCTCCGATCACGAAGGAACCGATCAGACGATCGCGTTCAAAAAGCTTGACATTGGTGCTCAAATTGATGCCCCACGCCGCGAATTCTCCTTTCGGTCGATTGCCCGCCGGTGACGGATCGGCGATCGTCTCAAAGCCGACCATCCGTAGGATGCCACCCACCTGGAAGTGGCCCCAATCACCGTTCAAGCGATACTGCGTCGTGAAGTCGGGCATTCTTTGGACACCCCGCACATCGATGCCAAGCCCTTCGATCTCGCGGCCAAACGTGCCGACATCGATGTCGTTCGTGGCGTACTCCAGCGCAAAGGCGAGGTTGTGGTCCCCACAGAGCGGCGTCCAACGTATCTGGGGATTCCGCAGGAAGACCATCCCGCATGGCCCCCAGTAGTCAATGACGTTGGGAAAGACATCGATGTCCATGAACAGACTGTGGGTCTGGCCACCCAAGAAGGGTCCCCATTGACCATACGCATGCCTCAATCGTGGCGTGGTTTGGCCAGCGTCCACGCCGACTCCAAACATATCGAACTCGAACATGGTCTTGATCATGCCCTCCGACGTCGGCAGATTCCCGCGGACGCCCAGTCGGCTTTGACGAACACCCAAAACTGCTTCGCCGTTGGATCCATATTCTCCCGGTACCGTTGCGATACGGGTCGGACGCAATGTATCGCGATAGGTCGGTTCGACACGATTGAAGTCCTGGATGTAGTCGACTTGGCCGAACCCGTAGACATCAAAGCTAGGGGTGGAATCACTGCATGATTCATCGAAGCAGTGATCAAAGCAAAGCATTCCATCAAGCAGTTCGGCCGTGGCTACGTTTGAGCCGCAGAGGCTGATCAGGATCGCCATCGCAGCGAGATAGAAGGACGCCTTTGCCGTCTCAGTCGCCTTCGTGCTTTGCATTGCTTCGCTTTCTCGAATTCGCAAGGTTGGGTTGGGGCAGGCGGGGTTGCTCGGTCTCGTGTTCGGCGAAACCAGCCCCTAAGGATGTCACGTTCGGCTCGACCGGCATGACCGCGACGCAAAGATTCTTCGTCACGACAGACAGCGACACAGGAGCCTTGCAGGAAAGGTTACGATTACGCGGGCGCCACGACCGTTAGAACCCGCAAGGTTTCTCATCGAAGCGTGAAGACATGTGAACGAAGGTGGGACGGGAGTTGCTTCGTGCAACACGTCGCCACGGCGGACACAATCGCTGGTCGACCGCGGCATCTCATATTCAATTCCCCGTTGTGCGCCGAGATGCGAAGGCAGAGGACATCTTCGGGCCGTTGGCTCGCTTCCGTGGAGCATTGAGACTATTCTCCTGGCTTCTGCTCCCAGCACGTCGAAAGTTTCATGAAGTGAACCTACTGTCCACCGCCAAACGGCGTCGTGTTCTGTTTGGGTTGCTCTATCTGTCCGAAGGGGCACCGATCGGCTTCATCTGGTTGGGGCTGCCAACACGGATGCGTGCCAGCGAGCTGCCACTCGACCGAATCGCGTGGCTGCTTGCCCTGCTGATCGTGCCGTGGACGTTCAAGTTTCTATGGGCGCCGCTGGTGGATGCTTTCCGTGGGCCTCGTTGGGGCCTTCGGCATTGGGTGATCACCACGCAGAGCATCATGATCGCGTCTCTCGTACCTTTATTCTGGCTCGACTTGATCGAGGACTTCCAGACGGTGGCAAGCTGGCTGATGTTGCATGCCTTCGCGGCATCCACGCAAGACGTCGCGATCGACGCGCTGTGCATCCATACTTCCGAGCCAGCCGAGCGAGGCTCGCTGAACGGATGGATGCAATGTGGAATGTTGAGCGGACGTGCGCGATGGGTGGTGGCTCCTTGATCATGGAAGCCTGGATCGGATTTCGCAGCGTCCTTGGCGTATTGATGATGGTGATCGGCGTCTCGCTGATGCTGGTTTGGCAAGCGCGAGAGCCACATGAGGACGAGGAGCAAAACCAAAGTGAATCGGCGCTGCGACGATGCCATGAGTTGTTTCGCCAGCTGATTCGATCGGCACGGACCTCCGTCGTATGGTTGGGGCTGGGTTTTGCTCTGGTGGCTCCTGCCGCCTTCAAATCACTCGAAGCGGTTATCGGTCCCTTCTTGATCGATCGCGGCTACGACGAACTGGAAGTGGGCAGCTTCACGGCGACATTCATGATCGGTGCGATGATTGTCGGTTCGCTGTTGGCCGGAAGGTTGTCCCAACGTTTTCCGATGCGCCGATTCGTAGCCGTGGCATTGCTCATGAATTTGGCGTCAATCGGGACCCTCGCTGTTTCTGACTGGATCACGCCCGGCACGTTCTTGCTGCCGTTGTTGACCGTGATAGCCCTGACGATCGGTATGCTGACCGTCGCCATGTACGCGTGGCTCATGAACATCACCGATAAGTCACTCGCTGCGACTCAGTTCACACTCTTCATGGCGGGGACCAATGCCTGCGAGGCCTGGTCGACGATCGCGTTTGGTCAACTTCAAGTGCGTTTCGGGTACCCCTCCTCGATGGCAGTGCTTTGCATGATCTCATCGCTGGCGGTCGGATTCCCGTGGCTCTGCCGACATCCGGCGATTAAGAACTGATTGTGTGTCGAATTGGCTCAACGCTCGGGTCGAGTCGCTGGACACAGAGGCTCGTACGGAAACGATATCCCGCAGCCAAGGCAGCGATCCACTCCATAGTCGCTGGAAAGAGTCGGGAGAATCAGACCTTCGCTTCACGGCCTCTTGTCAGACGCCCTATTATGAAAATTATTCAGCGTTATCATGCGAGCGAATCATTTGAGAACCATCACCTCATCCAAGGAGCTTGAGATGACCATCCCGTCGACGTCCGCAACCTTCGATATCGGTCTGACCGGGCGACTCGCGATGATGGGTTGGCTGCTCGCCCTGCTGATTCCCGTCAGCAGCGGATTGGCTCAAGACGCTGGGGAGACGAAGGCACCTGAGAAGCAGCCTCCCGCACCGGTCACGACCTCCGACGCGGAAGTCCCCTTGGACCAACTCCAGCTGCTCCTCAAGCCGCTCACGCAGGAAGAGCTCACCACCGAGGCAGATGGCTGGCGCGGGCTCTTGCAAGCGAAGCTCAAGGAGATCAGCCAGACTCAAATCGATTTGTTGAAAAACAAGGCGTTGGAGCTCGAGGCGAAAGAGGAGCAGGCCAGCGATGCCGAATCCGCCGCTCCTGATCCTGCAGAGGCAAGTCCTGCAGAAGCAAGCGAAACCGAAACCGCCAATGCGGAAGTTGCGGCCGCCCTGGTGGAACTTCAAGAGCAGCAGACTCACCTCGTCGATCGACTCGAAGCCGTTCTTCACTCGCTGGAGAAGAAAGGAGGGGACGTCGAACCTTATCGTCAGTACATCAAAGCGAGCACTGGCATCGACTTTCAGGCCTCCGACGCTTCAACCACTTGGACCCTACTAGTCGGCTGGCTGAAGTCCGAGCAGGGAGGTCAACGGTGGATGTGGAACATTCTTAAGTTCTTCGGCATCCTCTTGGCCTTCTACTTCGCGGCCAGCTTCATTGCCAATATCGCGCGTCACGCTGTTTCCCGTGTGAAAGGTGCGTCGCAACTTCTGGTGAACTTTGCAGGGACATTCGTCAAGCAGTTGCTGATGGTGATCGGGTTCATCGTCGCCCTGGCTGCTTTGGAAGTGAACATCGGTCCATTTCTGGCAGCCGTCGGGGCAGCAGGTTTCGTGATCGGGCTCGCGCTGCAGGGCACGCTCAGCAATTTCGCCAGTGGTCTGCTGATCCTGTTCTATCGACCATTTGACGTGGGGGATGTGATCGATGCAGGAGGGGTTTCTGGTATCGTCGATTCGGTTTCCTTGGTATCGACTCACATCCGCACCTTTGACAACAAGCTGATGATCGTCCCCAACAACGACATCTGGGGAGGCACCATCACCAACGCATCAGCCAGCGAGACTCGACGGGTCGACATGGTGTTCGGCATTGGCTATTCCGATGACATCGAAGAGGCGAAGAGCATTCTGGAAAGAGTGGTCAACGAACATCCGTCAGTGCTGAAGGATCCGGAACCCGTCATCCAACTCAATGAACTGGCTGACTCGTCGGTCAACTTCATCTGCCGTCCTTGGGCCAACAACGCCGACTACTGGAAGGTCTACTGGGACATTACCAAGTCGGTCAAGCAAGAGTTTGATCGACATGGCATTTCGATTCCTTTCCCTCAGCGGGATATCCATGTCTATCAGGAGTCTGCCGCTAACGAGTCGGCACTTCACACACAATAGGCTGTCCGGGCGTTAGCCAGCGCGACCGAGCATCTTCTTGTCAATCAATGAACGAATCTAGCGCTCAGCCAAAGCTTGATCTTTGGCGATGCGATATTTTCGCATTCACCATTCATCAACCAAATCTTTGGCATTTAATTCGCTGACCTTGACTTCGGTGCATGATCAAGTGTCGAGTGAATCGCATCTTTTTATGGAAATGGGAGCGATCAGGAACTCGGATACTTGACTACATGTGGCCAGGTCCGGACGATAAGACGTGGTTTGATCGGGGTAGCTTGATAGGAAGTCTGGTTGCCGCAATGTATCGGGTCTGTCGTGATGGTATTCCGATGCTTGTGATCAAGAGATGCTTGTAGTGTTCGTCAGCAGTGTCATCAACGACTTGCTGACGGATTCTTTCTGAGTGGAATTTTCTTGTTGTGTGTGGCAAGCGGCACGCTGTGCGTAAAAGCACGGAATGTTGCTTACAAATACCTTCTTCTCTTATTTAGTTACGGCGGGAGTTCAAGATGTCGACGAATTTATTGGATCTAGCAGGAAGCGCACTCGGTTCGGGTGCTTTCGGAAAAATTGCTGGCATGCTCGGCGAGAGCGAGCAAAAAACCAAGTCTGCTTATGAATTGGCTGGATCAGCAATTCTGGGTGGCCTGATCAAGAAGATGTCCAATCCTCAGGGTGCAAAAGACGTCTACGAAGAAGTCAGTCGATTTGACTCGGGTGCACTGGCGAACATCACTCAGGTGTTGACCGGTGGCGGATCGGAAGAAAACACGTCTGCGATGAGTTCGCTGGGGAGCAAGTTGATTTCTGGCCTGCTGGGATCCAACCAGGACTCGACGATCGGCATGATCGCGAAGTTGGCTGGGATCGGAGAAGGGTCCTCCAAGTCATTGCTTACCATGTTGGCGCCTCTGCTTCTTGGCATGCTTTCCAAACAGGTGAAGTCGGGTGGGCTTGACCTGAGTGGCCTGACAAAGCTGATCATGGGGCAGAAAGAGCAGGTCGCGAAAGCGCTTCCGGCTGATTTTTCCCGTCAACTTGGAATCGCAAATTTGCTCGACCAGGGCAGCCAAGCGGTGCGTGAAGGGGCCCGACAGACGAGGGTCGCTGCCGAAGAAACTGCCAGTGCTGGTGCTGGTTTGCTCAAAGTGCTGGTACCGTTGGCGATTGTCGCTGGGCTCGGTTTCCTGATTTGGAAGATGACCTCCTCCAAGGCGGTTGACCAGGTCGCACAGACGACGGCGGAGGTCGCATCCTCGGCCGCCGATGCAACTCGGGACGCGGCAAGCAGCGTTGCCACCAGCGTGGCGGGCGCCGCTGATCGAGTGACCGTGAACAAGCCAGCGATTCCAGGTGTCAACTTCGATGCGATCTCCAAGGAACTTGGCAGTGCGTTCGGTACCTTGACCAATTCCGTCGCCGACATCAAGGACGAAGCCTCGGCACAAGCTGCCGTGCCACAGTTCGAAGCGTTGACGAAGCAAATCGAGACCTTCGGTTTTGACAAGATGCCCGAGGAAGCCAATGCAACCCTGCAAGTTTTGATCCGGCCTCTGATCGAGAAGCTGCAGGCTGCCCTCGAGACCGTTTCGAAAATTCCTGGCGTCGAGGCAATCTTGGAACCGGCCGTGAAACAGCTGATGAGCTCCGTTTCAGCTTACACCCGGTCGTAGCCCGGCCAGGCTTCTCGCCGACTCGTCACTCGATCGATCAAAGGTCTTGGTTTCAGATCTGAGCGACGAAGCGGTCATGGAGTTGACGATAGGGGCCGTCCTCGACCACGAGCGAGTCGTGGCGGCCCCGTTGGACGATGCGTCCGCTTTCGAGCACGAGGATCTGGTCTGCCGATCGGATCGTGCTCAATCTGTGAGCGATCACAACGCTCGTCCGATTGCTCAGCAGACGCGCAAGGGAGTGCTGAATGCGAAGCTCCGTGATGGAATCGACGGCGCTCGTTGCCTCGTCCAGAATCAGCACGGCAGGATCGACGATCAAGGCACGCGCGAAGCAGATCAATTGACGCTGACCAAGTGACACGCGACTTCCCCGTGAACCGACTTCTGTTTGCAGGCCGTCGGGCAAGTCATCCATTAGCCACAGACAATCGAGTGACTCCAGGGCATCCAACGCGTCCTGCTCGTCACCCTCCGGTCGACCAGCCAGGATGTTGTCCAGTACGGTCCCGCTGAACAGAAAATTCTGCTGCGGAACGACGGAAACCGCTCGAGTCAGCGACCGACTGGTCACGGTTCGCGTATCAATGCCATCCAGACGAATGACGCCTGACGTCGGCAGGTAGTAGCGAGCGATCAGATTTGCGAGAGTTGATTTCCCGCTTCCCGTTTCTCCCACCAAGGCTAGCATGCTTCCTGCCTTTGCCTCAACGGATACATCAAGCAAGACGCGACGACCGGGTTCGTACGCAAATGAAACGGAGTCAATCTGGAGGTCTCCACGGGCAGGCAGAGCAAGCTCGATTGCGTCGGGAAGATCACCCCACTGGGGTTCGTGATCCAGCAGACCGAAGACGCGTTCCGCGCCAGCCATGGCAGTCAGTGCCTGATTGTATTGGCCTCCCAGCACCTGGATCGGACTGAAGAACAGCGCCGCCAGGAACCAAAACTGAATCAAGTCGCCGATCGGCATCGGATCGGCGGCTACCATTGCCCGGTAGCCTCCGACGATCAGTACCAAGCCAAGTGCGATCTGCCCCGTCAGTTCAAGCAAGGGCATCATGATGGCGCCCTGTCTCGCGCTATTCATGTTGTAGCGGGCATGGTCGGCGGTAAGTTGGCGAAACAAGTCCGCATTCGTTTCCTCTCGCGCGAGCGCCTGGGTCACTCGGATCACCGCCACCGATTCGGCGATCGTGGCAGTCACACGGCTGAAGCTCTCCTGAACCTCCCGATAGGCCTGACTGAGGCGGCCGCGCATCGCTCGGCCGATCCACCACAGAAACGGACTGATGGTCAGCACCACCAGGAACAGAGGCAAGTCGTACCAGGACATCACGATGGCGGCTCCCAGCATCTGTCCGCCTTGCACCAAGCTGACGAAGAGCACATCCTGAACGCCGGTTCGGACCGCGTCACAATCGCTGGTGATACGGCTAATGATGCGCCCCGTCTTGGTCTGCGAGTAAAAGCTCATCGGCATCGCTTGCAGATGTGAATAAACGCTGGCACGCAAGTCATGGATGACGGCCTCGCCCAGTTCGAGTGCTAGCCGCTGCCGATACACGAGTGTCCACTGCGTCCAGGCCGCCAGGAGCAGAACCCCAAGCGACGCAATCGTGATGTCAGTGAATGACTCTCCTTGTGTGATGGGTCCATTGATCACGGCGCCGATCGACCACGCGACCGCCGGGAGTTGCAATGCTCGGAGAAGCACCAACGCGACCAAGCGATTGCGTTTGCCTGCATAGGGTCGCATCAATCCCCACAACCTCAGCACGATACCAAAGGACAACGGTCGCCGATGGGGTTCCATGTTCGGATCGCGACTGACGTGTACCATCGGATCGATTCCTTTGGGCTGCGTCATGATTTGCCCTCCGCCGAATCCCTCACCTCTTGGTCGATCACGATCCCTTGGCTCTCGGCGACCAACCGGTAGGGCCCCTGCTGCGACATCAATTGCGAGTGCGTTCCCTCCTGAACGATTTTTCCGTGGTCGAGCACGATCACTCGGTCCGCACCCCGTAGCGTGCTCAAACGATGGGCGACAATCAGCGTGGTCCGGCCCCGCGACGCGTTTTGAAATGCGCTCAAGATTTCATGCTCCGTTTCGGGATCCACTGCCGATACGGGATCATCCAAGAGCAAGATTGCCGGATCCGTCAATAGAGCACGGGCCAAGGCGAGTCGTTGCCGCTGACCGCCCGAGAGGGTCATGCCGTATTCGCCGAGCATCGTGTCATAGCCATCAGACAACTCTTCGATGAATTCATGAGCCGCCGCCAGACTGCGCCGCCATGCGGATCCGCTCTCGACTTGCGTCTGGACACCCGAAAGCAATGTTGGCCGCAATGGTGTTGCTCAACAGGAGTGGCTCTTGGAGCACCAATCCGACACTTCGACGGAGTAGACTCAGGTCCCAATTCCTCACATCCACGCCATCGACTTTGACACAGCCGCGCTGGGGATCATAGAAACGGGGAATCAGATTCAACAGTGTGGTCTTGCCTTGACCGACCGCGCCCAAGACGGCGATGCGTTCTCCGGCGCGCACAATCAAATCCACATCACGCAGAACCAACTGATCCGGGGTATATTCAAAGCAAACGTTCTGAATTGCGATCTCGCCACGAACCACTTCAGGACGCCATGGATCGTCCGGTGCGGAGACCTCCTCCTTCATATCCAGGACTTCAAAGACTGCGCCTGTGCTCCGGTGAGTGATTGCTGAATCGTCCCTGCCAGTCCCGACAGGTTGCCCACCTGATTGCTGAATTGTTGAAGCAAACCAGCGAATACGATCAATCCCGTTCCTAGCGGAAGACGACCGATCGAAGTCAGATAACCGCCGTAGATCAACAACACGACCAAATTGATCTGTGTCAAGAACTGGACCGTTGGACCGAATCTGCTGACGCGAAGAAACACTTCCTGCTGCTGCTGTTGCACCGCATCGTTTGCAATTTCGAAGCGTTCGATCTCCAACGATTGCCGGCCCAACGATTTGATAACGGCCATGCCATCAACCGTCTCCGCGACGCGCATGACCAACGCATCCATCAGCTGCCGAGTTTGATCATACATTGGACGCACGACGCGCGAAAACCGGATGCTGATCCACCACAAGCATGGTGTGCTCATCAGACAGACCACCGTCAGGAGAGCATCGATTCGAATCATGAAGGTCAAATAGACAACCAGTGACATCGCTAGGATCGAACACTGAATCAACACGCCATCAATGAACATCCTGGTCGCCTGAACATCCCCCGTCACCCGATTGATGATGGTGCCTGCCGGTTGGTCGCTATAGAACCGGATGCTCAATCGTTGCAACTTGGCATACACCTCCGCGCGTAGGTCCACGACAATCTTATGGTGGACCAAGGTTCCGGAAACCATCGCGTAGCCGAAGTTCAGCAGCGCGCGAAGCACTGAAGATCCCATCATGGCCAACGACAAGACGGTCACCTGCTTCATTGGGGACCAGGCCAGGGGAAATGACAAACCAAGCGGAAGTGTTGGCATGGACTTGGTTCCGCCCGCATGAAATCGAATCACGTCGATCGTGACGCCGCCAATCTGCACCAACAAGACAGCCAATCCCATCAAGATCGCCTGCAGCATCAGAAGCATCAGGCACCACCCACGATAACGCCAGGCCAGTCGCATCAACCTGCCGACAACCGCGGCATTGGAAAGTGAGGTTTGCGACGGGAGGGTTTCAGTCGAGCCAGACAAGTGATGCTCAGAGACGTGGGAAGCGAGAGAGAGGAGGCAGGAGGTGGGCGAGCTCACATTCTGCGACATCGCAGGCCTTCCCGCGACCCAGCTACGATAGTGCTTCTGCTCGAGACACGATTGCTACTGTAGGCGAGTCTCTCCGAGACTCGATTGCTCAGCCTCGGAGAGGCTGGCCTACGGTAGCGGCGTCGCTCCGTGACTCACGCGACGAGATGGCTAGCCCGTTTCTAAGCTAGGGATTCGCCTCGACACCCGAGCGGCGCTGCCAATCGAGATCGAACTCTTCCGGCTTTGGCATGTCAGCATGCGGCAATCTTCCTGGACCGGGCCGATCGGAAGCGGGAAGTTCTGTGACCAGCTCTGCCTGGTCCATGGGATCGAGCCCCGAGGCAGCCTGAAACTCGGCCAGCGCCCTGAACCATTGCTGCTGAGCCTCGATCAGCTTGATTTCCGTCTCGTTGGCTTTGCTTTCGAACAGATTCAGGTAGATCAAATCGACCTTGCCACGATCGAAGGCGAAGCGATATCGGTCGAGCGATTCAACGGCCGCTCGAAGCGAGATATCCGATTGCTGGACGACCTGAGCCGATAGAGCGAGATTGTTGTAGGCGGTACGGACTTCCACAGCAATCTTGTCCTGCTGATATCGCAGTTTCTCCTGCAGCTGCGCAATTTTTGCCGAAGTTGACTGGAGCTTTCCTAGCGCCTTTCTTCGCTGCAGGGGTACTTCACTTTGTCGCCCCAATCACCAATTCGAATGGCCCCTTGTCGTTGGACTTTGAGGCAGGGTCGCCGACGTCCTGCGATCCTTCCACGATGAAGTCCAACCGAGGCAGAATCTGATTTCTTGCCAATCGCCGATCGAGGTCAATTTGACAGATCTCAAATTGCAAACGTCGCGGCTCGGGTCGCAGTTCGATTGCCAATGAAATCGCAGCGTCGAGTCCGTTTGGCGGCAACGCTTCAATCGCAGGAAACGTCTTCGGAAGCCATTGGTCCGGCGGCAACATTGGGTTTCCCAACTCGTTGCGCAGGTACAGGGAGAGTTTGATGGCAGTTTCCCGGTACTTGCGTTCCGTTTCCAAGACCTTGGCGCGCCGCTCGGCGATCACTTGCTGGTTGACGATCAGATCAATTTCGGCAAACTTGCCCGCCGCGACCCCCACTTCGAATTGGGAGCCCCGCGTCTCGGCAATCTCCAATAACTCACGCTGCGCTTCCAGGACCGCTCCCCAGGCCACCCATTGCCAGTAGGCAAACATCGCATCTCGCGACGTATTTAGGATGGCTTCTTGTAAGATTGGGTCGGCCATCTGTCGCGACAGTGAGGCACGAAACACGGCGACACGTTGTTCATCGATTGCGCGGCCCTGCAGCAGAGGCTGAATCCAACCGACCTTGAATTCGCCCCCTTTCTCGGTCTCGCGTTCGCGATACCAGGGCTGAAATTGACCACGACCGATTCGGTAGCCTGCCGCTACCTGACCACCCCACCATGTTTGTCTGGCGAAGGCCAGGCCATTGCGGTAATTTTCGTAAAAGCCAGTTGGTTCCGAGAGTGTGTAGGCTTTGAATTTAACGTCGTATGCCCCTGCCGCTTCAATTTGCTCGCCCTGTGCCAGGCGGGCTTGTTGCCGGGCCTGGTTGATCTCGGGAAAGGATCGATAAACGCTTGCGATGATATCGGCTGGCGTCAGATTTTCAGGTCCACCCGGCATGCCGGGTCCGATCAACATCCGATCGACCGATCCCATGGAAGGATCGTCTGGCACCATCTCGATCAAGCCCACATCCGCGCGAATCGGCTCAATGTTGACCGGAACGTCCTTGACCGGGAAATCGCTCGATGGCAGGTCGTTGACTGGCTCATCGTTGATGGGAATGTCCAGGACAGAAATGTCCACGTCCTTCTTCGCCTCGGTCGGTCTGGACAGCTGAGCCGAGGCGTTTTGCAAGCAAAAGCCGAGCGAACACAACAGGCAGATGAACGCACGAAGTGATGCGGGCGTTTTCGCATTCATCCGTGATCTCATCTGCAAAATCCATCTCGTTCCAATCGCCAAGCCCGTGCCTGTGCTACGCACAATCCCTTTTATCGGCAAGCATTGCCAACCAATCCAGCGCGAATCTGCCGGTTGCCACTGAATGCTCACCCGAGCACCCAATCACGTCTTGGGCAGCTTCAATTTCGATTCTTTACCTTCTTTGGGGGCCTGGTCCTTGTCGACCATCGGTGGGAAGCCGTTCAACTGACGCCAGATTTCGTAACCCAGGGGCACCTGGCGAAGTAGCACCCAACCATTGACGCGAACGCCCTGTCGCAAATAGCGTTCGTCGGGCCATGGGTCGCGACTGTCATCGTCTGGAGTGACAACGAGTCGAAAGTAGCCCATGCCATCGTCGGTAGGATAGACGCGGTTGATCCTGCCCCCGAAGGTACCCACCGCCACCGATGGCCATCCCACGAATTGAACGGCGGGCCAACCCTCAAATTGCAATCGCACGCGATCGCCGACGCGGATCAGAGGCATGTCATTGCCGCTGACCTTCATGTCCACAGCCAGCTGATCGGTTTGCGGAACGATGATGAAGAGTTGGTCGCCTTCCTTGATCGTATCGCTTCCCTCCAATCCGTCCCACTTCTGAACGAATCCGGAACGGGGCGCTCGGACCTCCAGTCGATCGAGCTCTCCCCGTTTCGTGCGCAGGTCGATCAATTCTTTTTCGATGGTCCTGAGCTTCTGAAGCTCTTCGAGCACCTTTTGGCTTGCCGATCGATTCTTGATATCAATCTCTTGCATCTTGGACTGGATCTCTTCCTCCTTGGACAACAAGGTTGCATAGGCCTCTTCGACCGCGCTTTCTGCCTTGAGAACTTTTGCCCGTTGGGCCTCGACCGCCCGTTCTTTGGAATACAGTTCTTCACGCGAAACCAAGCCACGGGTGGCGACTTCCTCCGCGATGCGAAACTGATTGCGTTTGTCCTCCAACTCCGCCTGCATCGCGAGGACTTCGTTCTTGGTTTGCTCCCACTTCTGGTTGGCTGCTCGATAGTCTTGTTTGAGTGACTCGGCCATGCTCCGCCCACTGCTTTCTTGGAGCTCAGCGGCTTGCTCGGACACGGCGAGGATCGATCGAGCTGCCGTCTCCTTTCCTTCGATGGCGATGATTTGCGTATCGATCTGCTGGACCCCTTCTGCGGCAAATGGGGTCAGACGAAGGACGAGTTCACCTCTCTCGATATAGCTCCCCTCTCGGAGCCCCGGCTTGACATAGCTGATCACTCCCTTGGAAGGACTGAGGACTTGCTGGGGTCGATCTTGCGGATCCAAAGCGACGACGACGCCAGTCCCTTTCGCAGTTTGTCGCCAGGGAACGAACACCATGGCAATGATCGCCACGACCAAGGCAACGAACGTAAGTCGACCAACCAGCCGAATCACCCTCGTCGTTCGGACGAGTTCCAGCGAAGGGAATGTGTATTGCAGGTCTTTACTCAGTGCCATGGTTGATTGAGCCGTAAAAGGCTGCCGACTTGGTTCTCGAATTCAATTGCGTTCAAGGAGCGAACCGCTATCTGCCTACGCGGATCGAACACTCACACGATCGTTGCAGAGCCGAACCACTCGATCACTATTGGTCGCGACCAACAGCGTCCAGTCCGCATCGGCGCCCGCGATCGCTTCCCATACCTGGGCAAACTTGTCTTCTGGTAAGTCATCAAGCAATCCGTCAATCAACAGGACCCTTGGATTCGCCGCCATCGCCCGGGCAATCATCAGGAGTGAGAGCTGACTGGGATTCAGTGGGTAACCTCCCGTCTGCAATTGGGTGCCGGCACCCGATGGCATTCTCAGTACATCGTTCCACAAACCGAGTCCCTGAAGCGTTTCACGGACACGGTTTCTACCTACCCCAAGCCTTCCCAAACTAACATTTTCGATGAGTGAGGCATGAAAAACCTCGGGGGATCCCGCATAGCCAACGATTCGCCCGGAGGGACTCAGTCCCGCATGGCGGGCATCGGCTCCGGCAACTTCTGCCATTCCCTTGGAGGCCCTTTCCAAGCCAGCCAGGACACGTAACAGACTCGACCTGGCGTACCCGGCATCACCCAAAATCGCCACCCTGGATCCGGCTTGAAGTCGGACCGAGGGCACCCGAATCAATTCACCTACATGATCAATCTCCAAATCATCCCACCTGACTTCGCCTTCTCGTTCTGGCGAAGCATCGAGTTCGCGTCGCGGGTCCACCGGAACGTCGAGTAAGTGGCCAACCTTATCAACCCCGGCCATCAGATCATAGAACTTTTCAAAAGATTTACCCGCTTTGGCAAACGATCCAACCACCACCGTCACGACCAATTCGCTGGCGACCAATTGCCCGAGAGTCAACTGCCCATTGATCACAAGCCAGCCGCCGAGGCCAAGCAAAACCGTTGATGCAATGACCTGCATGCCCACCGCGAAGGTCACCTGACGAATGATCACATCGAATTGACTCTTTCGAGCCCGCAAGTACTCGCTGGCCAATCGATTCGCCCGGTCGATCGCCAACGCCTCGCCCCCATTCACCTTGAAGGCGGTCGGAGAAGCGAGCACATCCTGCAACCAATGAACGATCTGATACTTGATGATCGACTCATCGATTGCCGTTCGGACACCACCTCGTCCAAGCACCCAGGTCATGCTGAGCATCAAGAACGCCATGATCACGACATATCCAAGCAGAAATGGATGGTAAAAGGAAAGCAACGCCATCCCGAGGCTGGTGGTCAACACGAGTGAGACACCGTCAAGCAACAAGACTGCGGTCGCTTTCTGGATCGTCATGATATCGAACAGCCGATTCGCCAACTCGCGAGGGTATTCCCTTTCGATCGATTGCTGATTGGCTCGTGGAAAACGATGGGCCAGATCGCCGATGATGCGAATCAACTGTCGACGCTGGATGATCTCCACCAGATACGTCTGAATCACCTTCAGGACTCCAGCGAGTCCCAGGCAGGCGAGCAGCATCATGGCCAGGACGAGCAACGGTTGCCAATACGTTCCCCAGCTGACCACATTGACGAGTGATTCGATCGCAAGAGGCGTGGCCAGGGCGAGGATACCCGCCACGAGAGCGAAGAGAATCACCGTGGCAATGTCGCGGCGTTCGAGGTGGAGCAAGCCCAGAAAACGACGAAGCGGTGTGGGATGATCATGACCGTGACCATGCTCATCATCGGCATCGGGATGGGCATGAGCATCAGCGTGTGACAGATGACTGCACTCCAGCTCTTCTTTTGCGGCGAACGTTCGGGCAGGAACCAGCTCAGCGATCCGCTTCCCCAGAGTTCGACGAGAGATCGTTTCGAATTGGCTGGTACCCGTTACCGTCGAGATCGTGCTGCATTGCACCTTGCTGCCGGTCCTTCGCTCCACCACGAAGTAGACATCGTTGGCGACAAAGATCACGGGATAGCCCTCGGTCACCAGATCCCAGGCTTCGTCTCGCTCGAGAAGCTCAAACTCCTTGATGGCGACCCCCACATGCTTTCCAGCCGACACCAGCAGCGACACTCGAACGTCGTCTTCGCGCGGCAGATCCGCCAAATCCAATTGGGTTCGATCGATCCAAACATCCATCGCACCACAGATTCGCGAGATGGTCGCGTAAATCGCCTCGTCGCTACCAGGCGAATCGAGCTCAGGGGAGGTTGTCGGATCGGTCGTCATCGCAGGAGCGTGGGAACGAGGTATCGGAAGCAGTTAGAAGCCGGATGTAGGCCAAGAGGGACTGGAGAACATAAGCTGTTCTTCTGTGGGACCGCAATTCCAAGGCGGACGTCCGCAGCTTTGCTGCGTTTTCTGCGAGTCTCGGAGAGACTCGCCTATGGTAATGCTCCATCATTTCGGGGCATCTGAGCTTCGCAGTCGCCCAGCTGGCTATGAAAGACCATCCCGCTCAACACATCTTCGCGATCCTGCTAGCCGCTGGTCCGCATCCCCGAGGCGATCCCATTGATTGAGAGTCGCATCAGGTGACGAAGCTCCTCTTCCTCGGCCTCGCCTCCTGATGACTGACGCCCTCGAGTCATCAATTCCACTTGGATCAAATTGAGCGGATCGATGAACCGATTACGGACCCGAATCGACTCTTTCAACCAGGGGGTGCCATCGAGCAATCCCTCACGTTCGGTGACGGCACACAAGACTTCCACGGAAAGTCGAAACTCTTGATCGATTCTGGAAGCGATGGCGTGAAGCGAGGGAGTCTCGGTGGCAAGCGCTGCATAACGTTCGGCAATCTGTAAATCGGACTTGGCCAGCGCGAGTTCTGCATTGTCCGCCATCGCACGGAAGAATGGCCATTGACGATACATCACACGCAGCTCCTGAAGCGTTGAGTCGTCACCAACCAGAGGCTGCATCGCAGTCCCAAGGCCATACCAAGCCGGAATCAGGCAGCGAGACTGCGTCCAGGAGAAAACCCAAGGAATCGCTCGAAGATCGGCCAGACCACCACCTGGCTTGCGTCGCGACGGCCGCGAACCAATGGGCAGTTGCTCAATATCGGAGATCGGAGTGACGCTACGAAAGAACTCGACAAATCCAGGCTGCTCGACGAGTTCGCGATACTGCCGAAATGCGTGAGCCGACATCTCCCGCATCGTCTCCTCCCACTGCAGCGATGGGGGTGGACTTGGCTTTCCTGCTGCGAGCAACGACGAACCGACGACTTGTTCCAGATGTCGATGGGCAATGTTGGGGTCGTCATAGCGATCCGCCAGGACCTCCCCCTGTTCCGTCAGACGCAGATGGCCATGAAATGTACCCGATGGCAATGACTGAATGCTGCGAGCTGCTGGTCCACCACCACGCCCCAAGGATCCGCCTCGACCATGGAAGAAGGTGAGGTCAACGCCGTGCGCCTCGGCAACCGCCGTCAACGACTTTTGCGCTTCGTAAAGAGACCAGCAAGCGGGAAGGTAGCCGCCATCTTTGGTGCTGTCCGAGTACCCCAGCATCACGATCTGGCGGTCTCCCAGCTTTCGCAAGTAATCTCGATACAGGGGTGAAGACAACATCCCCTCCAAGATCGCGGTTCCCTGCTCGAGATCGTGAATCGTTTCCAACAGTGGCACAATTGGAATCCCTGGGCTGAAGGACTCGTCCGAGCTCCCTGTATCGTCGCTCCCTCGGTCATCCTTCGTTTGCTCTTGGCAGGTCTGCTTCCATAACCACAGCACCGTCAACACGTCGCTGACTGACGAGGTCATGCTGATTACATGCGCCCCGATGGCTTCAAGTGAGAAAGAAGCTGTGACTTGGTGCAAGGTCTCGAACAGGCTGAGAGATTCCTGGGTCTGCGGCGAGAACTGCTGCTTGGCAAGCGAGAGAGGCTGATCGATGGAATCGGTCAACAGACGACAACGATCCGCCTCGTCCAGCGAACCTGGTGACGTGTGGAGTCCTAACTTCGTGAAGATCTCATCCATGACCTCGGCATAGATCTTCGCGTTCTGCCGCACATCGAGTCTCGCCAAGTGCAGCCCAAACGTATCGATCTGGGTCTGCCAGGAGCTCAGTTCTTGGACATAACTCATGCTCCCTGGCAATCCTGCGATCACGTCGCGCAAGACCAACACGTCCTCTGCCAACTGTCGCGACGATGTGTAGGCCGCTCGTGACTCCTTGTTGGCTCCCTGCGGCGAATCGATTCCCATGGACTTCGAACTCAGGTCGAATTCCTGTGTTTCAACAAGCCGCCAGCGGATGACGGACAACCAACGACGACACCACTCACCAGGCGGCAAGACGGCGAGGCGACTTTCCAGTTCGGGCCAGCGACCAATCGCTTGCTGAATCGCTTCATTCAATTGCTCGCCCAACTCGATCTGCCGCTGGGACAAGCTCAGTGAATCGAATAGAGCGTCACAGGTCTTGAGGTGAAAGGCGATCGCCTCACGACGAAGCCATTGGAAAGTCTCTCGCGTCACATCCGCTGTGACACCAGGATGGCCATCCCGGTCACCACCGATCCAAGAACCGAAGGTCAGGCAACTCCGTTTGGCTGCTGCCCCCAGGCCTCCATTTTCATTGAGTGCGACTTGCAGTTCCTCCGCGATTCGCGGAATCTCGTTCCAAAGCACCGGCTTGACCGACAGACCGCGGCCCACCTCCTGCATCACCGAGGGGCGCCAAGGGCGGATGAAATCGGTTTGCCAAAGCTTGGCGATCTCACCTCGTACCAACTGTTCGCAGCGGAATCGTTCCTCGGGCCACGGATCATGATCGAGCTCTGTCATCAGTTCTCGGATCGCGCGTAGCTTGCTTCGTACGGAACGACGCTTGGCTTCCGTCGGGTGTGCCGTGAAGACCAATTCGATTTCCAGGTTGTCGATCAGCTGTTCAATTTCTTCACCCGTCATGCCCTCGCGGTGAAGGATCGCGATCGCCTCACGAATCGATTCCTTGCGGGGTTCGGGGTAGACGGCGCGGGCCCGCTCTGCCAGAACACGAACGCGTCGCCGATCCTCCACGACATTCATCAGATCAAGCAGGACGCTGAAAGCACGAATCGCAATCCGCATCTGCTTGGCATCGAGCTTGGAGATCAATTGACCGATCGTTTGTTCGGCCGCTGCTCGGCCACTACGGCGGTCACGGGAAGCAACTCTCAACTGCTCGACGATCCCAAAGGCTTCCTCACCCTCGAATTCCCGGATCACTTCTCCGAGTACCTTCCCCAGGAAATCGACTTCTTGCCGCGATTGATCGATGGTCGCCTGTTTGGTGAGCATGGCAGGTTCCAGCCGATGGAAATGAGGAACGGGGACTGGGTCAAAACGAAGCGTAAAATACGAAATAGATTTCGTCAATTATAGTTCGCAAGTCCAGTCTTTCCCAGGCCCACTGGATCGCTTGCCAGGCGGGAAAAACGGGTTTTCGCCCGCTCCTCGCCAAAAAGGCGTTTTTTGATACACGAAATTCTTTTCGTGAATTTCATTTCCTTCCTGATTTGGTAAAGTGAGAGGGGGCGGGCGCGACGATAAGCCCAGCAATCAAGCTACTTGGCCGACAGTCGGCAGCCTGCATGCACGCATGGTCCGCCCTGAGAACCTATCCGAAAAGGGGCGGACGCTATCCGGCGAGGACAAAAACTTATTGAGATCGACTCGCCTCCGAAGGGTCAGACCCCTTTGAGGATAGGTTTTTAGTTTCCCGGCTCATTGACTCCCCTGACTTTGGCAAATCGATTCCCCCGTGATTCCCCGGGATCCACCTCTCATGCCTGTGACTAGCAAGAAGGCGAGCAAAGCCAAGACGAAAGCGAAAGCAAAGGCAGCGAACACCCTTGCCAAAGGATCCGCGTCGGCCAGACCGCGTTCCTCAGTCGGTGGCAAGACGACGCCTGAACACCCCAAGCCGTGGACCTTCCTGACCAATCATGCGCACGTCCTGATCCTGCTGCATGGACGGCCCGATCTGGTGCTCCGTGAGGTCGCGGTCCAAGTTGGCATCACCGAGCGCGCGGTTCAAAGGATCGTGCAAGACCTGGAAGAAGAGGGGTTCCTGGTCCGACACAAAGCCGGGCGGCGAAACGAGTACGAAGTACTGCGCGAGCAGGCCTTGCGACATCCGATTGAGTCTCATCGCAAGATCGGCGAACTGCTCAGACTGATGACCAGGGCATGACCCGCGTCATCACGCCTTGACGCAACAAGTGGTGGCCAGTGGTCCGATGCCCACCAAGGCCACAGCCACTGTTTTCGCTTGATCATTCATTCGGCGTCACGCTAACATTATCAATGATGATTTCGGCGTTGGTGGCATTGCCAAACAGTCCAGGGCTGCCTTGCGTGTTGGGAGACTCATCCTTGGCCGTCACGGTCCACTCGGCTGGCTCTTCCTCGTCGCGAGGCCATGCCTTCCCTTGCAGCACGGCAAAGCCGTTCTCATTGGCCGCTCGCAGCTTCAAGCGGTACCACTGATCGGCTTTCCACGCAAAGTCCACGGTGCGCGCCATCCGCAACTGGGCGGCCCAAGTGCGGATTTGTAGTTGCTGCGACTCGCCCATCATGTCCAAGGTGTACCGTTGAGCAATCACGCCCATGTCGGGTAGCTTCACGGTACCACCGACGGCCTTGATATCCGCGACGATTGTGTAGTCGTGCAGGTCGGTTGGCCCGAACCACGACTGGCTACGTGTTCCCTTGGGAATGGTCGTGATCTTGACGATTGCGGGGTTCCCGTCGATCACGCGTGGCTCATGCCGATAGGCTGCACCAACCCAAGTGACCGGAACGCCACCTTGCGTGAAATCAAATGTCCATGGCAATGGCGGAATGATTCGCAGCCGCGCGTTGGCCTGCAGATCTCCCAAGCTTGCAGTCACGATCACGGCCTGATGCTGGTCCGACGCATCAGCCTGATACAGGCCATTGGCATCGATGGTGCCACTGCCACTTACCGAATACTCGACATCGATGGGGCTCTCGGAAATTCGTTGGCCCTTGGCGTTGAAGGCATGCACTTGCATCGACTGGGTCGCACCGGCAGGGACGATGGCCTCGGCGGGAACGAGCTGAAGCTGGGCTACGACCCGATCCTCCTCCGAATTCCGCTCGACAGGAAGGCTTACCTGGTACCCCAACTTTGGTTCCACGTCGGGACTCCCCAAGCAGTACAAGCCAGCCGTTGTGGGGAGATAGATTCGCCCGTGCGCAACGATGGGGGATCCACCCACCTCATGCCGACTGGGCAGGCGAACCTTGAACACCGACTCGATGCCGTCGTCGGTGGGACGAAGCACGTGAAAGATACCGCTGGAGGTGCAAGCGTAGATCTTTCCATCCGCGTAGAGAAGACTCCCGCGCATGGAGGTCCCCAGCTTCAACGGCTTTCCGATCGTTTCCCCCGTTTCGGTATCCAACACGTGAAGGCGCGAGGAATCCTCGACGACGTAAACTCGATTGCCAATGCAAAGGGGTGAGCTCTTGCCGACCATGATGTCTTCGCTTCGCCATTTCTCTGCAGAGGCTGAGTCGAGCGATGCGTAGGGTGCGTCGATGCGAACCACTGCACCCATCCCAGTCCCTTGGGGATTCTCCTCGCCGTGGGCTGCATAAACGTTGCCCGCCTCGTCGAAGGCGACGCTGGTGTTGACCCCACGCCGTGATAGCGGCTGCTTCCAGAGTATCTTTCCTGTTCGAGGTTGAATCCCATAGACATCGCCGTCACCAGCCCCAGCGACCATCACCTGTTGACCATCGATCACGCGAACGACTGGCGTACTGAAAGTCGTGTCCTCCGGTAACAATCGGGTGCTGGTAATCCAAACCAACTCACCACTCTCCTTTTCAAAAGCGAGAAAGCGGTGTGCGGGTCGTGCGGTCGTATCCCAGCCAGTGGTGACGCCGCTGATGATGACCAAGTCTTCAAACAGGATTGGCGTATTGGTTCGACCGCCATAAGTGCTCAGCATGCCGAATTCTTCGCTAAGAGATCGAGACCAAATGGTTTTGCCCGTCTCGGCATCGATGCATTGAAAGTAGCAGCAGGCCCCAAGTGCATAGACGCGATTCGTTTCCGGATCACCGCAGACGTGGGACCAACCGACTCGCTCCGCCGGCAGGTCGGACAGGAAGACGTTGTAGACGTTCTGCCAAAGCAGGTCGCCGGTGCCAGCATTGAGGCAAACCACCTTTTCTGCGTCCTGGGAGGTGCCAGGTGAATCTCGCGTGATCGTGAACAAACGCCCATTCATGACGATTGGCGTGGAGATGCCGGCCGCCACGTCGCTTTTCCAAAGAACGTTGCTACCAGGTCCGCCATCTGGATCGAACCGATCGATCAAGCCGACCTCGGCCGAGTGGCTGTTCTGGCTTGGCCCTCGCCAGGCTGGCCAATCCATCGGATCAACGTCGGCACTGAACACCGCAGTGGAGGCAAGCCAAGGGGACAACCCGAGAAGGAGGACGCAAGCGGCGAAACTTCGCGCGGAGGAGTGCAGTGAATCGTTTTGCAAGGTCGTGTTCCCACCAATGGCATTGTGAATTGCCTCGTCGTTGGCTCAGCAACTTGCCACTCCCAACTCCGACGCATGCCCATCCAATAGCAGCTCTTGGACCAAAGCCAATGAACTCCGCGCGGAAGCTTGTGTTCCCTCACCCGCCGAGACGACGGCTATCGTGACTTCGACAACCCCTTCCACAACCGAACCAGCCAAAAACCCATTGTTTCTCTGGGGATCGACGAGCCCGGCGATCGCCGTCCGCGCTGACTCAGGCTCTGGAGGGAGCGTTGGCTGGAAGCGAATCGGCTTCGGTCTCGCCTGGGGTGGGCATGGGGAGATGGAAAGACCTTTGCCACTTACTAGAAAATCGCTTTCGCCAGGCGAAGGCGGTCGAATTGAATTGCAAACCTTGCCCCGCCATTCGATTCAGGATTCAGATTCCGACTTTTCGATGGTTTGCCACGTCGCGTCCAAGAATCGCCAGCTACGTTTCGAAAGACGCTCGGGACAATGATCGCGTCTCATGAGAGCGTTTTCAGGTTGATCGTAGGCCAGGAGTTGTCCTGGCGTCAGGTCACCAAGTTAGGTCCTGGCCTGCGGATGACCCCAGGTCCATGACGAAAATGCTCTGAGTCTTGCCCGAGCCGAATCGGAGCATGCTTGTCGCGGGGGCAGGTGTGGCGTTCTTAAGTGCTGGGGGAATCTGAATGTTTCGTCGTCGCCTGCTGGCGTGTGCCACCGCCGCGATCCTGATGTCGGGCTCCAGCTTGCTGGCTCACGACACCAGCCGTCCCTGCGGTCCTGCCGCGATGAAGGGCCCCTTGCGATTCCTGATCCCACAGGGCGTATGCGGCGCCGATTTTCGCCCGGCCTGCCACCAGCATGACGATTGCTACGACGAACCAGGCGTCAACAAGGACCGATGCGATCGGCGCTTTCTGCGCGATATGGAGTGCGCATGTAGCCAGTCCAAGCATCCTCGGCTTTGCCGCTTTGTCGCACGGGTCATGTATCGAGCCACGAAGAAGCGGGGCAGCCTTGCCTTTCGTAGTGCCCAACGTCTCGCCACAGCGACCTTTCCGTAGGTCGCCTTCGCCAAGACCGTCACTCGCCACGGCGATGCCCCGAAATCCAAGCCTCGGAGAGTCGTTGAGAAAACCGCGCGGCCTGCCGTGGCTTTGCTGCGCGCTTCCACGAGTCTCGGAGAGACTCGCCTAAGGCAAGCGAGCTTGGCAATGCCTTCAATGAATCCGGAACGGGTGACACGGATTTGCATCGTCGAGAGAACAGAATCCTACGGATGGCTCGGGATCCGAGGGCTAGCTCAGGCGATCAACTTGTCAATCACCTGCCCACCGAATTGACTCAACTGCTTGAAGCGACCGGCGTGATAGAAGGTCAGTTTGTTGTCGTCCAGCCCCAGCAGTCTCAACAGCGTCACGTGAAAGTCGCGGACGTGATGGACCTCTTCGACAGCCGTCATCCCCAACTCATCGGTAGCGCCGATCGTGTGACCCGCTTGGCAGCCTCCTCCCGCCATCCAGATCGTCATCGCGTTGGGATTGTGATCGCGTCCGTAAGCCACGCCACCGCGAACTCCGTTGTCGGGAGTTCGACCGAATTCCCCGCACCAGACCACCAACGTACTCTCCAACAAGCCGCGTCGCTTGAGATCCTGAATCAGCGCTGCAATCGGTTTGTCGACACCTCGAATCAAATTGCCATGGGCCCGTTCGATGTAATCATGGCTGTCCCATGTGCCGTTGTAGAGCTGGATGAATCGGACACCCTTTTCGACCATCTTTCGAGCCAGCAAACACTTTCGACCGAACGAATCGGTGTCGTCGCCTCCGATGCCGTACATGTCCAATGTCTTGGGCATCTTCGCCCGTCAAATCGATCGCATCAGGCACTTGCCTCTGCATGCGAAACGCCAGCTCGTAACTGGCCATGCGAGCCTCCAGCTCATCCTGGTCAGGTCGATCGACGGCGTGACGCTGATTCAACTTGGCGAGCAGATCGAGATTCATCCGCTGACGCTCTGTGGTGACATCCGGGCGGCGGCTGCAAATCAAGGATCGGTGACCCCTTGGGGCGAAGCGGCGTGCCTTGGAAATAGGCCGGCAGGTAACCGTTGCTCCAGTTCGCAGCGCCTCCCTGCGGGTATGAAATTTCGGGCAACACCAGAAACCCAGGCAGGTCCTGGTTTTCCGATCCGAGCCCATAGGTGACCCACGCACCGATGGCAGGGTCCCCACCGAATCGATTGCCACAATTCATCTGGTACATTGCGGTCGGATGATTGACGCTATCGACCTGACAGCCGCGATAGAAACACAGCTCATCGGCGACACCAGCGAGATACTGCCAGTTGTCCGACATGTCGGCACCACTCTCGCCATGCTTGCGGAATTTGAACGGACTCTTCACGTAGTACCGCTTTCCGCTTTCCATCGCTGATTTCTGTTCACCCTCACGAGTGAACTCCTTGAGATGCATCCTCTCCAGGACGGGCTTAGGATCGAAGGTATCGATGTGTGACGGACCACCCTCCATCATCAAAAAGATGCAGTTCTTCGCCTTTGCCGGAAGATGACCCGGCTTGGGAGACATCGGTCCGCCATCAGCAGCTCCCTTCGCTTCTTCGGCCAACATAGCCGTCAGGGCCACGCTACCCAGCGAAGCTCCCATGCCATAAAGAAATGACCGTCGACTCGAATGGATCATGGAGGTGGTGGGGTCAGGTGACTGGGTAGTGGATTTCATGATGGTGTAAGTCGGGAATACGAAGAGCCTATCCGTACGATGGACTTCCAAGTCCGTCGATCATCAAGGCAGGCATGTCGGTAGACGGACTTGGAAGTCCATCTTACGGGGGCTCTTGGTCTGCATCGGGTCAATCGACATAGACAAACTCGTTGGAATTGATCAGGGCCAAGCAGACATCTGCCAGGGCACGAGAATGACGTGTGACTTGGCTAGGATCATGATCGGGAACAAAATCGACGTTGGAGTAAAGCGTTTCCTCGAAAGAGAATCGCTCGCCCGTGTTCTCCTCGACCGCTTCACGCAAAACCTTTTTTGGCATGTCGACGACCGGTGCTTGCTCGTCAAGAATCGATTCCAGTTGACTCCAGTGCGCAAGGCATAGCGCCGACTCATCGGAGGATGGCTCTCTTCCGTAAAGACGACGGAAGCACTCCGCGATTGCACTCTCGTCGCCCGAGGTCGAATCGAGAACCGCGATCGCTAGCGACAACGCCCGCGCATGAGAGTTCTGTCCGTTGAACAAGGCGAAGACCTGCGGAGTGACCGTCGAGGCCTCTCGACCCTCGCAGGAAAAATCGGGGGGTGGCGAGTTGAATACTTCCATCAGCGGATCGGAGAGTCCTCGCAACCGCAACGCATAGATTGAACGCCGATTCCGATCCTTGGGCAATGGATTCGGTTGCCAGGCAGCGGCAAAGGTCCCCATCACCATTCGCGGCTGCAACGCGGCCTCTTGATTGATGATCGGACGACAGGGAATTCCACCCATTTCACGATTCAGTTCATCGCTGGCGGCCAGCATCGCATCACGAAGCTCTTCGGCCGTCAATCGTCGGGTCGCAAACACGCTGTATGACTCTCGTAGCGGATCCAGGCTCGTGAGTTTCTCAGGGTCGGGATGACGCGTGCTCTGTTGATAGGTCGTTGACGACATGATCAAGCGATGCAGTTCTTTGAGAGACCAGCCCTGCTTGACCAGCGTCGCAGCCAACCAGTCGAGCAACTCCGGATGCGTCGGCCGTTTTCCTGTCGAACCAAAGTTATTCGGATTGCCGGCGATCGCTTGGCCGAAGTGCCATTGCCAAATCCGATTGGCAATCACGCGACTGGTCAAGGGATTCTTGGGATCGGCGACCCAGTTGGCCAACGCCGTTCGCCTTCCTTCGACGATGTCGGCAAACTCCACGTTCACCTGGGATGCCAGAACGCTCAAACCTCCTGGCTGCACCGGCTGAGACGGGGAAAATGGATCGCCGCCTGTTAGTACGCACACCTGCTCCATCTCTCCCTTGGTCATCCGATCGTCAGGCACACGAACCGGTGAGTTCACCGAATTGACCTGCGGAGTGCGGCCGTTGTAAACAGCCAGCGCGAAGGGGCGATAACGATCAAATTGCCAGCGCAGCCGTTCGATTCCTTTGCGGGCGACTCGCTCCAACCCAAACTGCTCCGGCTCGAAGCCAACCAACTTGGGCGGATACTCCTCTTCGGGAACCCCCATTTTCGCCATTCGGTTTCGAACTGTTTTGAAGCCGACATTGTCCGATCCCTCTTTCGAGACAGCCGCGATCGCCTCGAGCCATTGATCCGGAGAACGTTTCTGATCTTCGTACCATTGCAACGCGTTGGCCATCAATACTTCGTTCAACGCATCGAGAGTCCGTTGGTATTCCTGTTGTCGCCTCTGGAGATACCGCTGTTCGTCGAATCGAGAGGTGTTCTCCGAATCCAGGAACGGCGCAGCGCGTTCAGACAATTGGGTCGTCGCAAAAACGGCCTGGAAGGAGTAGTAGTCGCGAGTGGGCACCGGATCAAACTTGTGGTCATGACAGCGTGCACATTGCAGCGAGTGCCCCAAAAACGTTTCTCCCACACTGTTGGTCACGTCGTCGAGGAATCGCTGCCGCGCCACTTTGGCGACTTCCATCCCCGTCAACTCCCAAGGGCCCATTCGCAGGAACCCGGTCGCCACGATCGCCTCTGGATCTCTCGGAGCGAGTTCATCGCCAGCGATCTGTTCGCGAATGAATCGGTCAAACGGTTTGTCGTCGTTGAAGGAGCGAATCACGTAGTCACGATAACGCCAGGCATTGCCCCGCTCATAATCGTTGGCGAACCCGGACGAATCGGCATAGCGAACGACATCGAGCCAGTGCTGCGCCATTCGCTCGCCGTAATGGGGTGATTCCAGCAGACGATCGACGAGATCGCGAAACACGGTCGCATCGTCGCGCGGATCGCTCACAAAGCGGTCGACCTCTTGTGGAGTCGGAGGCAATCCAATCAGATCAAAGGTCGCGCGTCGAATCAGTTCGTGGCGAGTTGCCGGCGGAGCAGTCTGCAAGGGAACCGCTTCGCCGTTCGTGTCGTGCTCAACGGGTCGTTTCCGCTGAATCAAGGCGTCGATGGGATGGAGCGACAATTCTTGTTCGTCCAAGCTCGGAGAACGAACCGGCTGATAGGCCCACAAGCCGCGGGGGTCATAACGACGATTGGTCCACGTATCGGCCAAGCCACCGGAAGTCTCTACCGTCACGCCATCTTCGACGGACCACTGGTCGTTGTATTCCTCACCAATCTCTTGGATCCTCGCTTCATCCGGCCAACTCGATCCACCGTCAATCCACTCCTTGAGCCACTCAAGCTGTTGGGGCGTCAGCGCCTCGGCGTCCTTGGGTGGCATAGCTGACCAATCGTCGCTGAGTCGTGTGGCTGCCAAATAGAGCGGGCTCTCCTCGGCGTTACCGATGACAATCGATGACTCCCCCGACTCCCCTCCCGCAATGGCAGCTTTCAAATGACGGAGATCAAGTTCGCCGTTGATATCCTCGGGATCCGCACCATGGCAGCCCACACACTTTTCGATCAGCAAATTCGAAATCCGCCGCGCAAACAAGATCTCGTTGTCGGCCGACTTCACCGAGACGGATTGACCCTGAGTCGTGTTGAACTGCAGTGCGAGCGTGAACGCCGAAAGCAGAAACCACCGAATCGGGGCAGCAGCTGCCCGCATCTGCGATCCGAAATGGCACGTTCGTTTCGAGCCAATGCATCCACTCAAAGCATCTCTCCAACCAAGAAAAGGAAGTCCGTCCAGCAAGAAAAAATCGGCTCGGGCGGCAGCGATCCATGCCCACCTCCACCGTTCCCCTATTCTAAAGCACTTCGCCAAGTCATGTGCCGCATTTGCGATGCGAGCGGTCGTAACGAAGCGGCCGGCTCACCCGTTGGTGCCCAACGAGCACGGCCCATTGCCCCACTTTGGCTGCTAGCGACTCGATTTCCAAGCCTTGGAGGGGCTGGATGAGTCGGTAGGTCCAAATTTTAAGGCGGACATCCGCAGCTTTGCTGCGTTTCCTACGAGTCCCGGAGAGACTCGCCTACGGTAGGCCGCCTGGGCTTTCATGATCAGCACAGACCCAAATCCCCGTTGCCGCCGGATTGTTATCGGGCGGCTACGTTTGGGATCGAACACTGGTGGAGAGACTTATTTCACCTTGACTTCGACCGTCTTGGCAGGCGGGACCGCATGTTTAGGAAGATGCACGTACAGCATGCCTTCCTTGTGTTCCGCGGAGATCTTTTCCGCCTCGACATCATCTGGGAGGGAGAAGCTACGGGCAAAGCTCCCATAGGCCCGTTCGATGCGATGGTACTTGCCCTTGGCTTCGCCCTCTTCTTTCTCCATCGAGCGTTCACCTTGAATCACCAACACGCCGTCGTTGAGCGAAACCTTGACATCTTCCTTCTTGACTTCTGGAAGTTCTGCCTTGATGACGTACTCTCCATCGGTTTCCCGAATGTCGACGACAGGCGCCCAATCCGCCGTGGTGATGATCTCATGACCGTCGCTCTGCCGACCTCGACGAGCAACAGGCCGACCATAGGCATCCAACAGGTCTTCTAACTCGCGAAACGGATTCCATTTTGCAGGTGTCATCGATTGGGTCCCCTCATTCATAACCGCGAAAACAGGCTTGCCGTGTTGACTGCGATACGGCAGTGAGATTGCTGCCAACCACTTGGTGGCAGACCAATCACGAACGACCGATTGCAGGATGCAACTGTTATGCCAATGGCGTAGGTTGAGCACATTGGTGCATCGCCTGTCCACAAAGAGTTTTCAGCGTGCGAAATCGCACAGATGGGCGTTCCGATTGCACCCACGTCGACGCGTCGATCACTTCGATTGTGTGACCGCCGAAGGCTCGAACTTCAACTCTTCATAGAACTCATTCTTGCGCTGGTGATACTCTCGGTAACCGGGAAACAGCGGCGGTTGGTTGCCGGCATCCCAGGCCGCGTACTGCTGCGCGAGTCGATCGGCGATCTCAGGATGCTCCTGCAAGACGTCGCGCGATTCACCAATGTCGGTATCCAGGTCGTAGAGCTCTCGTTCGTCGCCGTAGTCTTTGGCGACCAGTTTCCAGCGGCCCGACCGCACCGACCATTGTGGGCCATCATCCTTACGGAAGAAAAGTGATTGGTGCGGCGTGTCGGTCGTCTCACCCTTCAAAAATGGAATCAGATTGACCCCTTCATCGGAATCCGCAGAATCAGCCGCGGCGACTGCCAACGCGGTGCAGGAGATGTCGAACGAAACGACAGGCTTGTCATAGGTGACCCCGACAGGCAGCGTGCCTGGCCAGGAAGCAATGAAAGGAACCCGAACCCCTCCCTCATACACATCTCCCTTGTTGCCACGAAGCGGTGCGTTGCTTGAACCGTTGGCGAAAGAGGGGCCACCGTTGTCGCTAAGAAAGAATACCAGGGTTTGATCGCGCAAATCGGATTGGTCCAGGGCCGCCAGCACCCGTCCAACTCCGACGTCCATCTGGTGAACCATGGCGGCGTAGGGCCGACGCTTGTCATTCTTGATTCCATCAAACTTCGCCAGGACTTCCTCGGGCGCCTGCAAAGGGGTGTGCGGAGCGTTGTAGGCCAGGTAATAGAAGAATGGCTCGTCACGATGGGTTTCAATGAACTCGACTGCATGATCGGTCAACGCGTCGGTGAGGTATTGATCGAGCCCTTCAGGTTTGCCATTGCGTTCCAGCGGTTGCCGATAACCTTCACCCATTGGGATTCGTAGATCGACAAGGAAGTAATCGTGACCACCACCGAGGAAGCCGTAAAAGTCGTCAAAGCCACGAATGTTGGGATGGTGCTGATGGGAAGAGCCGAGATGCCACTTGCCAGCCATTCCCGTGGTGTAGCCTGCATCCTTGATTCTCTGTGCGACGGTTTCCACTTCCACCGGCAATCCGATCCTCGGGTTCTGAGGATCATACGCGACATTGGTGACGTAACCGAATCGATGCTGGTAGCGTCCTGACATCAGTCCCGCGCGAGTGGGACTGCAAAACGGATGCGACGCATAGCCATCGGTAAAGCGAACGCCGCTAGCAGCCAACGCATCAATGTTTGGGGTGGGAATGTCTTGGCAACCGTGCACGCCAACATCCGCGTATCCGAGATCGTCGGCCATGATCACCATCACATTCGGGCGATCGGCAGCGAAGGCGGCCTGGCTGGCCAACAAGCAAAGGACACAGGCAAGGAGAACGCGACTTCTGCTCGTGCACATCTCAAACAACCTTTCGTAATTCCAAGACCGAAACTCTCAGCGCGCGGACCAACTGGACAACGCCAATCTTGAACGGCGTTATCATTCCTAAGTCATGGTGAAGAATGGGGATATGGTAATTTCCGTCGTAACCCGAGGCGTGAGTCTTGAAGAGCGCTTTGGGCTGTCGCACGAGGAGTTTCATAACCCGATGCGTAAGCGAGTCGATGTCAATATCAATATCAATATTTCCTCGCTCACGCGTGCGGTTATGAAAGGAACGCAACTTCACAGGGCGTGAGCGAGGGTTTGTGGTAACTCATTTCATCGCTTACGCGTCGGGTTACCTTTGGCCGCCAAAGTGACGCCATTGCAGCTAAGGCACTCTATCTTATCGCTGGCTACGAACAGGGGTTAAGAAAACTTCCAAACCTGCGATCCTGCGGTCGATCTTACCGTTTCGCTTTGAGAGTCATGATGGCGGCCTTGAGCTTAGCCTGTCCCTCCGGGTCCGCTGGTAACGCGTCCTTGTGAAAGGCTGGCAGCAACTCATCCCAAACGACGTTCAGTTCTGCTTGCATGTTTCCTGTCTTGGCGGTGATGGCGACGACCGCATCAAGATCTGGCATCACGATGCAAAACTGACCGTCCTTGCCGTCGCCCCGATAAGCGTTGTGTCGACACCGCCAAAACTGAAAGCCATAACCTTGGTCCCAGTCACGAACTGGATCGCTGCCATTGGAAACCTGCTTCGTTGTCGCCTGTTCGATCCACGCAGCCGGTATCACTTGCTTGCCTTGCCAGTTCCCTTTCTGCAAATAGAGCTGGCCGAACTTGGCGATGTCCTCGGTGCGGAGGAAGAGTCCGTAGCCGCCAAGGGAGATGCCCTGGGGATTCTCATCCCATTTCGGCTTGTCGATTCCAAGCGGTTCAAACAATCTGGGAGTCAGGTAGTCGAGTACCGTTTGTCCGGTCACCTTCTGAACAATGGCGGAAAGCATGAAGGTTGCCGGGGTATTGTATTGGAAATGAGTTCCCGGCTTGTGCGGCACCTCGTGTGCAAGGAATGTCGCGCGTCCAGTCGTTTTCTTCCCAAAGCTTGACCTCAACCTGATGGCCCGTCGACATGGTCAACAGGTCCCGTATTCGCATCTGTTTCAGGTTTGCCGACGGTTGCTCGGGAAGCTCATCGGGAAAGAACGACACGACGGTATCGTCGATGCTGAGTTTCCCCTCGGCGACTGCCAGCCCGACGGCTGTGGAAGTAAAACTCTTGCTGAGTGACCAAAGAACATGTGGCGTCTCGGGCGACTCCGGTTCCCACCATGCCTCGGCCACCACCTGTCCATGGCGGAGCAGCATGAAGCTGTGCATCGAATCGACTTTTCGATCCGCGGCCTCGATGAATGCGAGGATCGCCTGCGAGGAGACACCTTGCGATTCGGGCGTGGCACGCGGCAGCCCCTTTTCGTTGCCAGTCGCAGCCGCGGCGGCAAACGCGAGGCAGGCCGCAAGGCTGCAGAAAGCGACCAAGCGGGTAGAGAAATCACAACACATCGACGGGGCCGCCCTGTTTCAAGCGTTGCGCCCGACTCGAAATGAACCGGTACGCAGGCTCGATTCTAACGGCCACCACAGGGCAATTGGGTGGAGTCAGGAGGGAAGATTGACTCCGCCGTTGGTGCCCGGCGTCCGATGGCGTTCGCCCGCTTCAGTTTCCCCAGCGCCCACTTCAGATTCCCCAGTGCCCGCTTCAGTTTCCCCAGTGCCCGCTTCAGTTTCCCCAGTGCCCGCTTCAGTTTCCCCAGTGCCCGCTTCAGTTTCCCCAGTGCCCGCTTCAGTTTCCCCAGTGCCCGCTTCAGTTTCCCCAGTGATCGTAGAGATCGTTCGAGACCAATGGGCATTCCCGCTCCACGAGCTGGGTCATCCAAATCACGACTTGCTTGAACATTATTTGACGCCTCTCCAATTTCCTGACAGAACCTGGAATGAAATCTATGCCTCGTATTGTTCCGCGACGGAAAGGAAGGAGATCCGCGGAAGAAATTGTGGAAAAAAGGGGATGGTGTGTACCAGTTCCGCCGCGTCTTCCCGTGGTCAGGGCGAATCCCCATCGGTCCTGAGCCGGCAATCGGCTATAGTCTTGGCGCAGTAGGAGGCGAGGGACGTGGTGGCAGCGAGCAAGATGGCGAGGATTCCAGGGACGGGGCGGATTCTTCATGCGCCGCCGAATCAGCAAGGGATTGCTTTGACCTTGTTGGTCGCACTGGGTTATTTCGTCTCGGGCCGCTTGGGTCAGCTCTTGGCGTTTCCCCCCAGCTACGCGACGGCCGTTTGGCCCCCTTCGGGTATCGCGTTAGCAGCCGTGCTGCTAATTGGGCCACGAGCCTGGCTTGGCGTCTTCCTTGGCGCGTTCTTGGTCAATGGCTGGACGCCGTGGATGGAATTCACCATGACCTGGCTGTCCGTCAAAGAATTGGCAGTTGCCACGTCGATCAGTCTCGGTGTCACGGGACAAGCCTTGCTGGGCGGCTACTTGATTGGTCGCTGCGTCGGATTCCCGAACTTACTCATCCACGACCGTCAGATTCTCGCGTTTCTTGCCCTGGGTGGCCCGGTGGCCTGCCTGCTGGCGCCGACCGTTGGTGTGGCGTCACTGGCCTTGGCAGGCAAAGCGCAAGGATGGACGTTGCTGCTGCTCAATTGGTGGACTTGGTGGGTCGGCGACGTGATCGGTGTGATTCTGTTCGCACCCCTGACCGTGATTTGCTTTGCTCGCCCCAGAAAGCTCTGGCGCCCGCGATTGACTTCGGTTGCATTGCCTCTAACCGGCGCCATCGCCGTGACACTCTCCGGCTTCATCCTGATGCAGATGTTGGATGAGCATCGCGCTCATACTCAATTCGATCGGATCGCTGGGAACTCCCATCAGTTGTTCGACAACGAGATTGAGCGTCATCTGGAATCGATCGACGCGTTACAACGATACTTCGCCATCTCGCAGTTCATCAACCAAGCCGAGTTCTTTGAATTCAATCGAGAATCAAGCGATCGCTGCGAGGCAACCAAAATGGTCGCCTGGGCCCCCTTGAAACCAGAGGCTCGCAACGAAGAAGTGGGTCGGGACGTCCCACGCTCAATCGCCGGCGGACAATCCAAAGCGGCTTCCAAGTCGACCAATGATCGCACCGCTGAAGCGCCAACGGCACAGAGCGTTCCGGTTCAGGTCAACTCCAATGGTGACGCGATGGACGCGGGTTCGCCCTCGTCGCTGACCCTTGCTTACGTCTATCCCGAGGAGACGCCTTTTTTTAGGCCGGGAGACGACTTTGCATCCCACTTGAAATGGCATGAGTTGATGCAGCAGGCCTGCGACTCGGGACATCGTCTAGCTAGTCCACCGTTTGTCGCCGACGATCTGAGCAGCCCGGACCAGCGTTACGTCGTGGTCCTCGCTCCGGTCTACCAGCGAGGGTCGGCGCCCAAAACGGTCGCCTTGCGGCGTGAGACGCTGACTGGTTTCCTTGTCGCGGTCATTGATATCGCCTCGCTGGTGCAGCATTCAGCGCCATTGCTGGACAAAGGGACCTTTCATCTGAGCATCACGGACATTACCGACGCCAGTACGCCCGCGGTGGTCTACGCAGCCGGCAAGACGCCGTCGCCACACAAGTCGACGGAGGTGGTGGCCGTGCTGAGACGAGATATCGAGGTCACGCCAAAGATCGGTTTTTCGGGACGAACGTGGGCCTGTCGTTATGTACCCATGATTGGATTCTACTCCGGGCAGGAATACCAGCACCGCTGGATGATCCTCGTTTCCGGGCTTGGCGCTGACGGCCGCCCTGGGTGCATTTCTCTTGATCCTGAGTGGTCGAACCGCACGTATCGAGGCCTCGGAGGCTCGCTACCTGGACATGTATGAGAACGCACCCGACATGTTCATTTCGTTGGATGTGAGCACTCAGCGTGTGATCGAGTGCAATCGAACGTTCCTCGATTCCACCGGACTGCAAAAACATCGAGTCATCGACAAACACATTGTATGAATTGTTTGATCCGGTCTCACGAACCGAAACGCGACGCGCGTTCCGTGCCTTTCTGATGACGGGCCATGTCAGTGACATCGAAATGCGACTTCTTTGCCAGAATGGAAGTACGCTCGATATCAGCATGAAGATGTCAGCGGTCCGCGATGAGAATGGGGAGTCCATCGTCTGTCGGGCCGCCCTTCGCGACATCACCGCCCGCAAGCGTGCCGAAGCCGACTTGAAGGCCCAGGAAATGGAACTCGCCCATGTGGGCCGACTCAGCATGATGGGAGAAATGGCGGCGGGGCTCGCGCACGAAATCAATCAACCGCTCGGAGCGATCGCGGCCTACGCCGAGGGAGCCTGATTCGACTGCGTGACGGAAAGCCGGACCTCGAGAGCCTGAACGTCGTACTTGAACGGATCGCGCTCGATGCCCATCGTGCCGGCCAGATCATTCGCCGCCTGCGCCAATTTCTTCGAAAGCGAACGCCCGAACGGACCAATGTGACGAATCAATGATTTGGTCCGTGAAGTGGCTCAATTCGTTGATGCCGATCTCCGGCGACGCGACGTGCTGATCGGCTGTCGATCTCGGAGAGAATCTGGCCCCCGTGCAAGGTGACCCGATCCAAATTCAACAGGTACTGTTGAACCTCGTCCGCAATGGCTGCGACGCCATGCTTCAAACGGAACCGTCACGACGTAATCTGCTGATTCGCACGAATTCACGCGATGGAGAAAACATCGAGGTCACCGTTGAGGATTGCGGGCATGGCCTGACTCGAATCTGAACGACCAACTCTTCGAAGCATTCTTCTCAACGAAAGGATGATGGCCTGGGAATGGGATTGGCCATCAGTCGCACCATCATTGAGTCCCATGGCGGACAGATCTGGGCGACCTCCAATGATCAAGGGCGGAGCATCCTTTCACTTCTCTCTTCCGGCACCACTTCCGAGGTCTATGCGTGATGAACTCAAGAGGCCACTGTATTCTTGGTCGATGATGACGAAAGCCTCCGCGAATGCCTTGACTTTCTCCTTGAGTCGGTCGATCTGCGCGTCGAGAGCTTTTCGTCCGCCAGCGACTTCCTTGCGGCATTCGATCCTCACGACCTGGATGCCTGGTGCTCGACATCCGCATGCCAGGCATGAGCGGGCTCACCTTGCAAAAGCAATTGGTGATTCGGGGATTCGCCTGCCTGTACTGATCATCACCGGACACGGCGATGTACCGATGTGCGTTCAGGCCTTCCAGAATGGAGCCATTGGCATTCCTGGAAAAGCCGGTCAACCATCAAGAGTTCTTGGACGAGATCCAGCGGGCGATCGAACACGACGCCGAGCTTCGCCGGCAACAGGAGAGCGGGGCTCGGGCCTGATCGAAGCCCTATCGCCACGCGAAAAAGAGGTCATGGATCTGATCGTCGCTGGAAAGCCAATGAAGCTGATCGCGACACAACTTGGCATCAGCATTCAGACCTGCTCCAAGCATCGGGCGCGAATTCTTGATAAGCTCCAAGTCAGCAACGACGTCGAACTCGTCCGGTTACTCTTGGCAGCCGACTCCTGATGCGAAAGACCGAGCGTGGCACGAGCCTGATCGTATTTTTCTCCGCGAAACCACGTGCCTGACGTGACCTTGCGGAGTGAAATACGACTCTCGCATCAATCGCAGCCCTCGTGCACGCGATAGCCGATCCACTTAGCTCGCGACCGACGCCGCCAGCTGATTCGGGGCGTCAATTGTTCGGACGAGGCGGCTTCGCAGGGATCGGCAGCTTGCTCGCTGACGATTTTGCCGGCCAGTTCGCTTCGATCAATTCTTACGGCTTCGGGGGCGTCGATCCCCAAGGTGATTCGGTTCCCTTTGATGGACACCACGGTGACGCAGACGTCCGGGCCGATCAGAATCTGCTCGCCCACTTTTCGCGACAATACCAACATCGTCTTTCCCCTTTCTTTCGAAGAGCTGCCTGTTGTTAAGCATGCGAAACTCTAGCGACGGTCGATCGCGGTGAGTCGCGCGGGCAAAAATCTTGCTCGACGATGCGAATTTTTCGCATTGGGCACGGGCTGATTTCCAAGAGGTCACTGGCCGGGCTGGAGACAGGTGGTGAACCTGGCTAGTTGCTAGCAACATGTCTTGCGTCAGGGGTGCACGAAGCTTGCCGGTGGGAGCTGGGAGCTGGGCACTGGGAGCTGGGAGCTGGAAGCTGGAAACGGGGCACTGGAAACGGGCAAACATCCTGCTTGTCCTCCTGGCAGTAGGGTGACGCAGTAGGTGACGGGCGAGCCATCCAGGCCCACAGCTCAGACCCAGATGTCGGACGTGGAGTCCCCTCCGGGGAAGCGAATTTCGTGGGCGCGGGCCGGCCCCAAGCGGTCCTTCCCGAAATCGACATGAAACTCGTGGATCCAGGGACAAGACCACCTTTTTCCGTATCGCAATCGATCTTGAGCAACCACGATCCTTGCTCGGCCATCTTCGGATAGAACTGGTTGTCCCAGACGCTGTAAAGCGAGCTGGTCACGTAAAGTCGTTTGCCGTCGAGGCTGAGCTGCAGCATTTGCGGGCCGCCGGCGGCCATGTCGCTGTCGATTCCAATCCGGCTTGTGACCGATCACCCCGCCCAGCCAGATTTGCCCGACCAGTTTGGGATGCGACGGATCCGAGACGTCGTATTGGCGAATGTCGCCGTGGAGCCAATTGGAGAAATAGAGGTATCGATCGTCGAGCGAGAGCACCAGATCGGTGATCAGGCCGGGAACCGGGAACGGCCACCCATCGGTTTCCACCGGGTCGACCTGGATCACCTTCTCGGCAACCCACTGATCCTGCTTTCCGGTGCCAATGGAAGATCGCGCTGCTGAGCGCTGCACCGACGAAACCGTGCGTGCTGTCGGGCTGGTGATGAAAACGAACTTCGAGCGGAATCAAGCCCGCCTCACCGAGATCAATCGACTGATCGATTCGCCGCTCCTTCCAATCCCAGAAATGGAGATGGTGCCCGTACTTACCATTCTGAACGTCATCCAGCTGAAAGCCAGCTTGACGGTATTGGGGGCCGCCCATTCGCTGCTGACCATCACATTGTGCCGTGGCTGGTACCAGAAGTCATAATTGAAATTCATCCCCTTCGAGAGACGACTTCCCAGTGTCCTGCGACTTGAAACTCTGAATCGATCTCGAGGAAATCCGCCTGGTGCATTGCCATCGGCATCACCGAGCATCGAGATCATGATCATGCCATCCGCGCGGCAATGCACGGTGTGAGGCGTCGAGAGGTTGGTTTTGCGCAGCGATCTCCTCCCCTGAAATCGTTTTGTGCAAGCGCAATTGCTTGGGGTCGATCGCGTCGACGATGTAAATGTTCCCGGAGGCAAGTCCGGGAATCACCAAGTAGCGCCGATGGCCCTCACCATGGCAGCTGCTGCACGCATTCCAGCCGTAGTGATGAAGTTCATCGCCGGCTTGCGGCATTGCAAAGCGGCCCACGATCGTTCCATAGCTACTGCGAGTCAGGGTCGACGTCCACGGTGGCCATGTAATCGGGTGCTTCGATGTGGTACCGCACCGTGATTGCGGGAACGAACGCGAACGTCTCACGCGGCGAGGCGATGGCGTCCTGGATCGTTGCATAGGTTGGATGGCAGTCGGCATGTTGATGGCCTGCGTGAGTGGCGTCCGCACCGAAGAGATCGTTCAAATTGGTTCCCGCCGCCACCCCTGTGGCGGCCACGGTGCCAAGGAATTCTCGACGTTTCATTTCAGTGACCTTCAGGGCTTGCGTTAGAACTTTCGAGAGATGGCGCGAGTTGTTTCCATGGGCACCAGGCATCATGCCCGAGAACTCTCTACCTCAGTAAAAAAGTCAATCTCTCCGCTGCGCACATCATACAGTGCGCCGACGACCATGACCTGATCTGCTCGCACCGCTCTACGAATCGACTCGCTCTGTCGGAATGATCTCCTCAACGGTCCGCAGACGTTACGTTTGGCGACCCCATTGACGAGGACCGTCCTTTTCCTCAGGAGTGAGTGACTGGAAACGCCCCGCTTCATCGGCATGGAGGCTGGGCTCGATCTCACTGACGATCGACCACAGGTGTGTGCAACCGGTGGCCTGTGTCAATATCCTGGTGACGTGAGATCAGATCGACCGAGGAGGTGACGGCACCGCAGCGAGTGTGCCCGAAGACGAGCACCAACTTCATACCCGTCACCGCGACCCCATATTCGATGCTGGCCAGGGATTTGGTCCCGACCACGTTGCCCGCCACGCGAATGCTGAAGATATCACCCAGCCCGAGATCGAAGACCAGCTCGGCCGGAACTCGCGAATCGATGCAGCTCAGCACCGCAGCGAGTGGATTCTGCTCCTTTGCCGTCGAGTCCACTTGCCGCTTGAAATCTCGAGAAAGCCGCTGCCCGGTACAGAAGCGACGGTTCCCCTCCACGAAGAATCTCGAGCACTTGCTGTGGTGTGACTCGATCGAGCAGCTCACGCGTGGAATGGTCCGCAAACTGAATCTCGTCCTGCAGTTGGTATTTCGATCGGAATCCTTGCAGGCTGACCTTGATATGACGGGCCGGAGCGCCGTCTTGTCTTTGAACTCACGGATCATGCTCAAGACATCGGGATCAATGTAGTCCGTCTCGGTTGCATCAATCAGCACATGCGATCCGGGAGGAGCACCATTGACCACCTTGAGCAGTGCCGCTCGGTTCAAGAAAGCTCACCTGATTGGCCAATTCCACATGCAGGATGTCGCCCCCAATGTGCGTTTCCACAATCCGGCGAATCGGCGTCCGCAGGTTGCTATTGAGAATGAACAAGACACTCACTGCCAAGTCCGATCAGGATTCCAATCAACAGGTCGGTCAGAACGATGGATACCAGCGTGATCAAGAATGGGGCGAACTGGTAACGCCCTTCACTCCACATTTGGCGAAACAGTTGGGGGCTGGCCAATTTGAATCCTGTCACCAACAGAATCGCTGCCAAGGATGCGAGCGGAATCATGTTGAGGTAGGCGGGCAACAAGTGCCACGCAAATGAGCAGACAGCAAGCCGTGAAAGATCGCCGACACCTTCGAACTCGCACCCGCGTTGACGTTGACGCTACTGCGAACGACCACACTCGTGATTGGAATCGCACCCGATCAGGCCCGCGGCCATATTGCCGATGCCCTGCGCGACCAACTCACGACTGGGAGGTGAGTCCCGTTGGCGAGGATCCAGCTTGTCAACCGCCTCCAAATTCAAAAGCGTTTCCAGGGAGGCAACGATGGCGATGGTCACGGCTCCGAAATAGACCGCCGGGTTGTTCCACTGAGAAAAATCGGGGAACTGCAGGAATTGCAATCATGCCGGCGGCCGATTTGGCGATCGGGATCTGGACCAGGTGGGATTCGCCGATCGCCCAGATGCCACCGAGTCGGGCAAACAGAAACTGGATAGCGACGCCGCCGAGCACCACAATCAACGGGCCGGGAATGATCGAGTTCTTCAGTCGCTGGTTGCGATCCCAGAGCACAAGCATGGCGATCGAGACCATTCCAATGAACGCCGCACCGACGTGAATGTCACCCAGCAAGACGGTACCAATTTCCGTGAAGGTGTTTTCCTGGTCGGGCTGCGAAAACGACATTTCGCCTTCCGGGTCGGTATCGTGCCCGAATACGTGAGGAATCTGTTTCAAGATCAGCAGCACACCGATCGCCGCCAACAATCCCTTGATCACGCTGGAGGGAAAGAACGCGCTCAGTGCACCGGCTTTGGTGATGCCCAGAACAATCTGCAAGATTCCGGCAAACAACACCGCAAGCAAGAACGCTTGAAATCCCAGCGAACCGATCTGTGTCAAGACGATCGCGGCCAAGCCGGCGGCCGGGCCACTGACGCTGGTGTGCGAACCGCTGACCGAACCGACGACGATGCCGCCAATGATTCCCGCCAGCAACCCCGCCTGAAGATCTGCCCCCGAGGCGAGCGCGATCCCCAGGCACAGCGGAAGCGCGACAAGAAAAACGACCAGACCTGCGATCAAGTCTTTGGCCCAATTGATGGAGCTCGTCTTGGGCTCTAACGAGGTGGCCTGTCCGTACGTCATTCCGATTCCCTATCGTCGATCAAACATTCCAGCATTTGGGGCGCCCGCCACATTCACGCTATGTCGGTAGGTGGGCCGATGGCGTTGGCCGCGGGTTTCGATTCCCGATGCTAGTGCACGGGACTCTTGGGAACAAATCAAGCCACCACATTCCCAAAACGCAGGTCGAGCCATGGTGCACAGTGTCAGGCTTCGATCAGTGTCTGTAAATGACATTGAACCGACTCGGCTAACGCCGTCGGGTTGTAGCCACCCTCCAAAACGCTGACGAGACGACCGCCAGCATGGGCATTGGCTATTGAAAGCGCGATCTCGGTCAATTCTATGAAATCTTCACTTTGCAATTCTAGCGAACCAATCGGGTCCTGGATGTGGCTATCGAAACCGGCACTGACGAGGATCAATTGCGGGCGAGTCTTCTCGGCCAACTGCTCCAATGCTTGACGAAATCGATCGATCTGTTTCGCCGCTGGGGTGCCAAACCGCACGGGCAAGTTGACGGTCAAGCCCAGGCCTGCACCACTTCCTGTTTCATCAGCTGCGCCGGATCCTGGATAGAAGGGGAAGCGGTGCATGGAGAGGAACGCCACGTCAGGATCTTGCCAGAACATCGCTTGCGTTCCGTTGCCGTGATGGACATCCCAGTCCACGATCAAGACACGCTCGAGGGCATGCTCACGGAGCGCGGTGCGAGCGGCGATGGCCACGTTGTTGAAAAGGCAGAAACCCATCGGTTGATCTGGCAATGCATGATGTCCCGGCGGTCGCACCAGGCACAACGCATTCTTGGCATCTCCGTGAATCACTCGTCCCACCGCGTCGCATGCCGCGCCGGCAGCCAGCCGTGCAACGTCGAGACTCTTCTCACTGACGACCGTATCGGCTTCGATCCTTCCCCCGCCATCGCCGACAAACTTGGTGATCGAGTCAATGTCGGCTTGATCGTGGACATAGCCCAACTGCGCATTGACCGCAGGCAACCAATCCGGCCTCGCGCACTGATCCAGCAGCTCCGTTGAATTCAGTCGTTCCATCACCGCCCGAAGTCGTCCGGCATTCTCCGGATGTGACCCGGTATCGTGTTCCAAAAAGGTCGGCTGGTAATAGAACAGCGTCATACGTCGAAGCCTTTCATCTCGCTTCCTGCTGCTTGCCCGGTAGGAAGGGAAACAGCTGGCGAACTTCGTCGTCCGAAGGTTGACGACCATACTCACAAATCTCAAAGGCTTCGGCATACTCAATTTTTTCAGCCTGATCTTCGCCGTACCATTTGATCAGCGCGTTGCGATACCGCTTCGCTTCATTGCTCTGCCGGTCGAGCCAGCGTTCTCTTAGCCATTGACGTCGCAATTCTGGCTGCGATTCGGGAGGTGCACTCTCCATGATCTCCGCGCTTCCCAAGGCTCCTCCTTCGAACGTCTGGGAAACCAACGCTGTCAGGGCATCGACCTTCTGCTCGAAAACCGGTCCCACATCGACCGCGATATCGGCTTCGAAGGGATACGGCTTTTGAAAACGATCGCTCGAGTACAGGAAGAGGGGGTTTTTCTTGAGCGCCGGTACCGTCGGCAGAAAATAGGGAACCGTGACCATGAAGGCTGCATCCTGAACCAGCACGCCAACGTAGCGGTGATCCGGGTGATAGTCCCAAGGCCGATGCGCGATCACGATGTCCGCGCCCCATTCACGAATCAGCCGTGTGATCTCCCGACGATTTTCCAGCGTGGGCATCAGTTCCCCGTCGTGAATATCAAGCACTTCCGATTCGACGCCCAGTCGCTTGGCAACCTCACCCGATTCCGCCGCGCGCCGCTGCGCCAGCGGGCCGCCGGCCATCGCCCAATGACCGATGTCGCCATTGGTGACCGAGACGAGCTTGACGTGGTGGCCGAGCTTCGCCCACATCGCCGCGCATCCACCACTCTTGTATTCCGCGTCGTCGGGGTGGGCCCCAAAGCAGATGATCCGTAACTTGCCGTCGTCCGTCTCCTGTGCCCAAGTCGGAGCACCGAGAAAGAGGGCAACCACACTGGCAAGAATCGATAATCGACGCAACATTTTGGACTCCGGCTGTCAAACTGGGATCAGGCAAGTGGACACTGGCGACTAGTTTAGCG
The DNA here is from genome assembly GCA_963767665.1 of Pirellulaceae bacterium. GTDB lineage: Bacteria > Planctomycetota > Planctomycetia > Pirellulales > Pirellulaceae > Rubripirellula. The sequence continues at coordinate 1,070,574 of CAVYFC010000016.1, read as the reverse complement.
GCCTTGGCTGTCGGCAATCAAACGACTGTCACACAAATCCGAAGAGCTTCAAATTCCCAAACGCTGGATTCTCGGACGGAGTCCATCCTTTCGTAACGTTTCCCTCATCACCGACCGATCGGCAATGTCCGTCGGGACCCAGCGTCTTGCGACGACTTGCGCTGGTCAACTATCCTCTTCTTCGCGATCAGGTCTCTCGCGATCGAAGAGGGTGGGCGTGCCAGAGGTCGTGCCAGAGGTCGTGCGATCAGAGATGGGGCGAAAGGCCCCCTTGTTCGCCGGGCGGGCAATTCGGAGGCAATTCGGGGTCAAATTTGCTCCGCAGAGTCACTTTGGTCGAAACGAGCCTTCTCCTAGCAAACCACACCGTGTCGTTTGCGCCACCAAGATCCTGCAACAGGTCGAGCGAGCATGTCGGAGCACCAGATGCTGGAAACACTTTCCTTTTCCGATGACTGTTTGCACCTGATCGATCAAACACGGTTGCCCGGTGAACTGCTCACACTCGCGTGCAGCACCGTGACCCAAACTCATGACGCGATCTCTCGACTCGTTGTGCGGGGTGCACCGGCGATCGGCGTCGCGGCAGCCTACGGTGTTTGCCTGGCCGAGGGTCGAACACGGCGGAGCTATCTTGAAGCGATCAACTATCTAGCGACCAGCAGGCCCACCGCGGTCAACCTGTTTTGGGCGTTGGACCGCATGCGAGCTGTGATCGAGGAAACGGATGATGGGGCGCTCCACGACGCTTTGCTCAACGAAGCCCGATTGATCCACCAAGAAGATCTGCAGATGGGGCAAGACATCGGTCGCCATGGCGCTTCCTTGCTTCGTGATTGCAGGCGTGTGTTGACCCATTGCAATGCTGGTGGATTGGCGACATCGATGTGGGGAACCGCGCTGGCACCGATCTATCATCTGCATCAGTCAGGGCATCCGATCGAAGTCTTTGCCGACGAAACCCGCCCCCTTCTTCAAGGCGCTCGGTTGACCGCTTGGGAATTGTCCCGAGCGGGTGTGCCTGTCACGGTGCTGACCGATTCGATGTCGGGAATGCTCATGCGTCAGGGTAAGGTCGATGCCGTGATCGTCGGCGCTGACAGGATTGCCTCCAATGGAGATGTCGCAAACAAGATCGGGACCTACCCCTTGGCGGTCCTCGCCAAGTACCACCGCGTCCCGTTCTACGTCGCGGCCCCCTCGAGCACCTTCGACATGGCGATCGACAATGGAGATCAGATCCCGATCGAAGAAAGGGGCAGAGCCGAGATCGCAAACCTTGGTGACCGATTGGTCGTTCCTGAGGCGGCCGCCGTGATGAATCCGGCTTTCGACGTGACCCCCGCCGAATTGGTCGATGCTATCATCACCGAGCGAGGCGTTCTTTCTCATCCGATCCAGGTGCCAGAGAGCTTCCTGTCACGCTAGCAAAGCGTGACTCTCGACCGCGTCCGCAAGTGGGCCGCCTGAACCCTCGGACCAGACTTGTCACGGGGGTGGGCGATGCTTGTTGTGTTGACGAAAAGAACCGGTCGTCTCAATCCGAGACAACTTGGGTCAATTCGCACTCTCGTGAGACAGGTTGTCCTACCGAGAGCCCCGAGGTGACTTTGAACCGTTGGTGAAACTTTTCTGTTGGAACATCGGAAATCTCAACAATTTCTCCGTTTCGACTGAAGTTTGCCCTCTGGCACGCCCCAGCGCTGGACGAGATCGGGACTTTGGTACGCGATTTGTACCTTGACGAACAACAACCATTCAATCATCAACTCAAACTCAGGGAAGTAATCATGTTGGTCTTGAGCCGAAAAGAAGGTGAGCAGCTGATCATCGGTGACAATATCGTGGTGACCGTCAATCGGATCTCGGGGAACCGGGTCGCGATTGGGATCGAGGCTCCCCGTGATGTCCGCATCGTACGAGGCGAATTGGAGCGTCATGAAGTGGCTTCTGGCGGTTCCGCGCCAGTCGCGATGACGGTCGACGAAACCTCAGTAGCAATTGCAAGCAAACCACACCATTAATTGACCAGTGAGTTTGATTGAGGTTGCTAGAAAACGCGTTCGACGGAGTCCCGGTTCCGTCAACGCGGAGGGAAAGCCAGTTCCGTCAATGTGCGCGGGAACATGGCACGGGGCCGGACATGGATCTGGCTTATTCCAGAAAAACTGTGCCCGAAATACCGGGCCAGAAACACTGGGTCACACGCTGACAGCCACGCTTTCTTTCCAGAGAGGTTTCCAGTCATTCGGTGAGCTTGGAACCCCATTGTGCCCCGGGAATTGAGAGCCGTCTGGCGAGTCTAGCGAGTGACGTCAAAGGTGTGGTTGAAGACTCTCGGGCCATCTTTTTCGTCTGCCCGCAGCAGCATTCGTTTGCCGATCAGATCGGCTCCATCTCGCCAGTAGATCTCGCGGCGGACCGTTTGCCCCGGTGCGATCGAGACAAAGCATCTTTGGTACTGACGCTCGGCGGATGGAAACAACATGCAGTCGTAAGCTTGGATGCCAGCACTGTGGTTGGTCATTTCGATTTGGATACGCAGATCTCCGTTACCAAGCAAACGGGTGGTGACATCGAGGTCCAGACCCGCTGGTCCAACCGTCACATGCTTGTAGACCGTGATGACCTGCGGTGGCACAGACTCCACAGCGAATTGGATGGGGAGCTCATAATCACCAATCTTCGAGGTGTTCCCGAGTACGACGTCGAAGTCGTGCAAAGCGGAGTGACCGGCCAGCAACTCCCAGCCCTGCTCGGGGGCATCGATGGTCCAAGTCTCAGGCGAGCGGACGGCGAATTGACCAACCAGGCTTTCTCGAGTTGGATTCGCAAAGGAGACACTCAGCGTCTGTTTTTCACCCAGGAAGCTATCGAGTTGCTGGGGATTCAATTCGACGGACATTCGAAAAGCCAGTAGCGTCGGATCGACGCCGATGACAAAGATTGGAACGGGACCGACGGGAATCCGCTGAACAAACTGGTTGCCCTCGACCTCGTTGGGAAGATCGGTGACCTTTCCCCAAACATCGACGGTTCGAACATGATCGCCAAGATAAATCAGTTCTTCGGTGTGTTTCGGTGCCCAAAGCATCAGCACCGCGCGGTCCTGGCCGACAAAGACAAGGTTCTCCGCACCACTGCGAAGCTGTAGCGTTCCCTCCTGACGTAAGTTTCCGATCAATCGGGAAGTGGTCCTCCAAGGCAGCAACAATTCGCCCGGACGTCCATCGGATCGGAGCAGACCATGCTCGGGGTCGCGTGGTCTGCTAACGAAGGCGGCCTGAACGCGATGGCCGCGCACCGTCGCCATTCGAAGCACCAGATCACGGATCCTGGTGTCGCGATCGTACTTCCCTTTCGCGATTGGATCGAGCAGCAGCCAGGTTCGGGGGCCCTGTCCAGCTGACTCGCGTTCTCGCAAGGACAGATAGGCATCGAGCTCCTGGCTTCCAAGCTGCAGATCGCTACTGCGGCAAACTGCCTGCCAAGATGCTTCTCCGGCGGGAAACTCATGTTCCAACCAAGGCCACGAAATCGCCACGTCGATCGGCTGTCCAAATCCTTGCAGCCCCGTTGAGATTTGCTGAATCGACTCTCGCAGTAACGCACGACCGAGGAAGCTGTGGTCACGGTCCGCCCCAAGTTGCCAGGTTCGCACCTTGAGCGTGAGCCTGGTCATCACCGGCTCTAGCAACGGTTGCCAAGTGGGCAGGTCGCGAAAAAGTTGAGCAGCCACTAAATCGCGGCGACCATGCAGGGTGTAATTGGTAACTTGATCCTCTGGCGGATGATCAAGCATGCCGACGGTTTGAATGCCGACATCTTGTAGTTTGCCCAATACCGCAGCGGTCTCTTCTGCAGCGACCGTATCCTCTGGGCCGACCCAACAGGGATACTTCACCCAGGCCACACCCAAGTCTGCCAGCCAGGGAGCGAGGTCTCTCTGGGCGATTCCTTCACTGCCGTTGAGCAACGTCCATCCGAATGATCCATGGGGTGGTCCGCCGATTGCTTCATCAATCACCGCCAGTGTGGTCGTGGCCGACAGTGCGTTGGTCCTGCGCCCGACGATCGATGCACCGAGTTGATAGAAACCGGCGTCGAGGGGAGGCAGAGACCAAACAACCTCTGCATCGACCATCTCGTCATCGAGCGGGGGCTCCGCAGCACTGGTCCCAGGAACTGGATTGACCGTTAGTAACTTGCTTGCGATCTCGCTGCCATCGGAATCAAGCAGGCGAAACTGCACCCTTGATTCGGCGACCGGCAACCCCATGATCTTGGCCCTTGCCTTGATCTCTTGCGCGAGCTCGTAGATCCCCAACGGCTCGTCGGTTGAGATCTGCAGTTGTGGATAGGGTTGGATGCGAACGTTATCGAAACCAACCACCCCGCGCACATCCTCGAGGCCATCTTCGCTGCGGTCGACGAGCAATCTTACAGCCATCTGAGTCGCACCAAGCGGTGGGCGAACACGAGCGATCGTGACGAGTGTCCATCCCTGGGTGCCCCGCATGGGGACCGTCGAATGAACCGCCAAGTCCTGACCGTCATCGTCTTTGAAGATGAGCTCAGCCCTCGCAGAATCGTACCGTAGTCCCTCCGTCATCATGCTGCAGGAGAACTGGTACTGAAAGGTTCGTCTCGCTGGAACGCGTGGCGATTCGTACATCGCCTGCCCGCCATCCAATTTGACTTGCAGGTAACGGTCAACGAGTAAGTCGGTCACCGACGGCGGCAATGGCTGCAACGAGGGATAGGAAGATCGGAGACGCTGCCAGAGCTGGACCAAACGACGGTCAAGGTATTTCAGCTCTTTCTCCAGATCCTCATGCTTCGCTTTGATTTTGATCTCAACGTACTTGGGATACCCGAGTCCCTCATATCGCTTCCAATCCTTTGGCACGCCTAGGAACTGGGGGTCATCCGAGCGTCCGAAGTTCCAATGAACGCCTTGCGACCCGATCGCGTCGCGCTGCGCCACTTGCTGGTAGGACGCCAGCTCCTGCCCCCTGGCAAAGCTGCCGAGCAACAGGCATCCTCCAAGCAAAACAACAGCCCTGGGTCCGACCGGACCGGCGACGGTGCTTGCGATTCGAGTCGCGGCACGTAAGATGCCGACAAGAACGGAACCGATCATTCAGCTCAGAGGTGGGTGGAATCTTGGCGGAATTGAATTTGGCATTGCGGCTCAGCGCCTTGGGGATGCCGCTGCGGCGGGCGTTGGACGAGGCGGCCCGAATGGGCATTTCCGCCATCGAACTCGACGCTCGCAACGAGATCCACCCTTCTCAATTGTCGGACACTGGGCTTCGCCAGTTGCGGAAAATACTCGACGACCTGAACCTGAAGGTCAGTTCTCTTCGCTTTCAAACGCGGCGCGGATACGATCAGGCCCAAGATTTGGATCGTCGAGTCGATGCTACCAAGGCAACAATGCGACTGGCGTACCGGCTGCGGGCGCCCGTTGTCGTCAATTCGATCGGGATGGTGCCTGACGACCAGGAAGATCCTCGCTGGATTGCCTTGCATCAAGTCATGGACGATCTCGGACGATTCGGAGCCCGCGTGGGGGCTTTCTTTGCGGCAGAAACAGGCTCCGAGCCTGGGGAAACGCTAGCAAAACTACTGGATAATTCGACTGATTCCTTCGTTGCCGTCGCCCTGAATCCTGGCCAGTTGATCATCAACCGACACAGTGTGTCGGAGTCGATCCGGGCACTCAAGGAACGGATTCAGCTGGTCTGTGCCATTGATGGGGTCCTCGATTTGTCTGCAGGCCGCGGCATCGCCGTGCCACTCGGACAGGGGACTGCGGATTTTCCCGAGCTGATCGGACAATTGGAAGATGTCCAATATCGGGGTCGCTATCTCGTGGGACGCCCTGATTCGAACCTGCAAGAAGTGATTCAGGGGGTGGAGTACCTCCGCAACCTCTAGCTCCACAGTGCCGAGGTCGACAGTGCCGAGGTCGACAGTGCTGAGGTCGACAGTGCTGGGCAAGCGAAAGGCGGCTATTCTTCTGCGTTCAGGCTGGTCCCCAAGACCGACTCGGTCTCGGCAAGCATCAACCGAGCGAGACAACAACAGACCCAGTGCTCGTAAGGGAGATTCGCGGGCGGCGTCTTGGTCGAGAGATCGGTCAGATGCGTCGCGACCAAGCTTGTTCCCTCAAGCATCAGTAAGTCTGCCAGCTCTGCTTTACCGAGGCGATGAGCTGCCATGGATCGAGTCAACGCCGCGATCGCAACGCTGAAGGCATCCCCATCGATGATCTCTTCCTGAAGACACGCCTGATCTCGACCCGCTCGATAAGCCGACATGATGACGGCCAGCCTTGCCTGGTCTGAGTCGGAATCAGCACGCAGTTTCACAGCATCTTGATAGATTTGATTCCGATTCAAGCTGTGTGCTGCCGGCAAGCAATAGAGTGGAATGATCCCCGCAGGCAAGGCTGAGGTCGACTGCATGAGGGCCGACCAACTCGCCTGGCACGTCCCCGCGTAACCGAGCGGATCCTTTCCCAGCAGTTGGACGCTTCCCAACGCCAACCAGTCATCAATGCTCCCTGGATGCTCCGTCAACAGTCGCAGCAATTCCGTCGCCGCTTGGGACCACTTTGAATCCATTGCCAAGTTTCTTGCCACCAACGACTCGCGCCCGAGCAATCGAGCGAGCTGCTGATCCAATTCGCTACCGCGTGCCTGAGTCGAGACGACTCTTCCTTGTGCATCGATGAGAAACGCGGAGGGAATTGCGCGAACGCCATACTTCGTCGCGACTGAATGCTCCGCATCGTCCCTCGCCTCAAATAGAGTCGTCCAGGGGATCTTCTCCTTGGCAATGACACTCTCGACGGCGGCTCGATTGCGATCGAGACTGACACCGACGACCTCGAACCCGTCGCCATGATAGGAGTCGTAAACTCGCTTCAGCTGTGGAAGCTCTGCGACGCTCGGCAAACTCCAAGAGGCCCAAAAATTGACGAGGACGACCTTGCCTCGGTAGTCGGACCAACGAAATGGGCGTCCATCGACCGTTGTACCAGTGAGCTCGAACGGCTGGCCTACGAGCTCGAGTCGGAACGTCGTGTCCTGCAACTGCTCCACGGTGGACTGATAGCGAGGATTGTTGGAGTCTCGAATGATCTGGGCAAACAAGTCGCATGCTTCCAGGGCCAACCCTCGATCACCGTATCGTTCCAAATAATCGGCTGTTCGAATGGCGTTGCGAATCTCATCCATCTTGAGGCCTTGCTCGGCGCCAATCTCAAGTTGACGCACCACCAGAGCAATCGTTTGTTGTTGGGCTTCAAAAGAACTGGAAGGGATCTGATTGATTCGTTCTGACAGCCCCAGCCGGGCCGCAACGTAGAACTCGCGATCAGAGACTTCGCTGGATAGATCGAGGATACTGCCGGCCGCCTTGGCCTGTGCTTGGAGAATGCTCGCTTGCAGGTCTCGATAGTCTTCGGCAAGGTCATCCTTGAGCGTCGACAACTCGTTGAGATACCGGACGAGATCCGCCGCGTTCGCCTCGGCTGGAACCACAAATCGACCCGACTCGAAGGCGATCACCAAATCGCCCAGCGGACGGCCACCTTGCATTGGATCGCTCTTGACCGGCGGCAAGGCTACTTTCTTGACTTCGACCCGCCGATCGCCAGCATCGGAAGGCTCGGCAGGTAACTGCTGCTGCGGGACTTCCCCCTGCTTGCCTGTGTCTTGAGCAGAGGCGACGAGGACAAATGCGAGGGAGCTGATTGCCATGATCATGCAACCACATCGCATCGTAATGGCTCCCAGGATTCAAGAAGGTGTGCGGCAAGCTGTTTTCGTGGTCCTCCACGATAGACACCTGAGGGATCGAGAAGAACCGCTATTCACCTGATTCAGTCAAGAACCTGGGCCTGCAACCGGCAAGATCGGAAATCGGGGGTGGCTTTGCGGGCATCTCCGAGAGCCGCTCTCGACTCTGGCGTGGTCTGTGTCCTTGATCGCGATCCACATCGGTTACCGATCGTCACTCGTTTTGGGCGAGTCAGTTCTGCGTCAACGGTTCGTGAAGAGACACTCGCTGGGCCAACTCGGTGGGCGAGCAGGTTGGACAACCGTGGCTCTGCAGAAGGTGCTCCTGAAGAATGTAGAGAACTTCCTTGATCGCTTCGGGATTTCCCTTCACACCGGAGTGGGTCGTCTTGATCACCTTTTCACTTACGGCACGGGGCTCATACGCGCTCGACATGGGAACGATGCCATCGGACTTCCCCTGCAAGAAGGTGCAACAGGCATTGCCTACGATGGAGTGCATGGTCACTTGCTCAGCAGCTGGCAAGCAGGCGATCGTCTGAAGCAGCTTGCTGTGCGGATTGAGCATGTCGACACTGGTGGGAACACGATCTCTCAACTCCTTCGAGAAGACGCCCGGATTGCATCGGACAATCAAATCATGTTTCCGAGTTTGATCCTCTGGCATCTCGACCAGCAGAGAACTCAATCGACCGATGGGGCCGCTGGCGATTCTCGAACCACGGTGCGGAGTCGCCATGAAGACAACCCGATCGACATCGGGCGAAGGCTCGAAGAAGAAGAGTTTTCGCATCTCCTCCCGATATTCCTCCGACACGCGAAGCTCGTCGAGCGGTCGATTGGCGATCGAATCCCAAAGCTGGTCACCGCTGGAAGTCACCTGTAGTTTCGCGACAAGTCCTCCCATGCTGTGACCCACGAGAATCATATTGGAAAACTGTGGATCGCTGCCAAACGGATCATAGGCCTGTCGGGCCTCGATGAGCTGATCTCGTAGCCCCTTTGCGCTTCGAAGGAAGGAATTGCCGGTGGAATACTCGAACGCCCAGATCTGATAGTGATCCATGAAACCGGGATGGACAAGCAGCTCGTTGACCATTTCGACCCAAGTGAAGGGATCAGAAAGCAAACCGTGTATGAAGATCACTGGAATCTTTTTCTTCTGGTACGGCTCCAACATGTAGAGCTGTCCCTCTTCGCCACTAGCTGGTCGGATTGATGAAGTAGTTTAGGTAAGTCCATTGCTGGCCCTGTAGTGCGAATGCCAACTGGGCGGAGGTGTCCTTCGCAGATCTTCCGCGAACTTACCCGCAACTCAATCAAGTCAACTCGTAGCGGATCGTACAGTTCCAAGCGACAGCCGTGCCCGGATCCGTACAGTCGCATGACGTATCAGAATTGCTGCGCATCACCAGGGTCGAAGGAAAGACACCTCGTTCGCGCATGCAGGGGTCGATTCAATCTTTTGCCGCGTTGGACGACAAATGGGACTCCAACACCTCGCCGTTGATGCTTCATCGCGCATCCCATTCGTCTCGTAGTTCCGATCGGAACGATCGGCTGGATGTCTCCGGCCTCCCAAACGAATCCGTGAAGAGAGACCGGGATCACGTTGTTCGCGTCCCTTGCGACGGATCGTCAAACCTTGGACCGGGTCAAACCGTTTGAAACGTTGAGCCGCGACAACCAGCCTCATCAAGGCCGATTCGTGCAACTGCCTGACGCGGCAGAAACACTTGTCATCATGCGCCGCGGAAGCGGTCAGACAGGCGGCTTCGAAGTACAGTCCACACACGAATCGCGGCAGCACTTCTCGTAATTCACTCCCTTGGCGTAAACCCTTTCAGCCCGAGCGGTCGATCCGTTGCCAACAATCTCACCGGAGACAAGTGGCGGAAGGTAATCTGGTTTCCGCCATTCGACACTCGTCACCAGGCAGCCTGAGCTGCAGGCAACCCGCCTGCCAACAGCAGGACAGATAGGAATCGACAGGAGAGTTGAAACAACACGGTGCGTGACCCGCTGGAGAAAGCGATACAACGTCCGTGTCATCCCAATGGCGCGGGATTCTGTCATTCCATGCATGGCGATCGGCCTGTACGAACAATCCATCAGCTCGCACCTTCTTTCCCGATCGGAATTCTCCCTCACAATTGTTGAAGCTTTCCACTACGACTCCGATTAGGACAGTCGTACCGAACGAGCAGCCCCAATGAGGAGGCTTCGCGGCCGTCGACGACAGAACGGTGCGCCGTATCGGATGCCCTAGGAGGAGCGGATGCCCGAAGAGGGTAGGGCAAGGTTTCGCCTGCCGATCGCATTGAAGGCCGGCGGGCAGAGTCTGCACCTACTTGGGCGAAGAAGAACTCGGCGCCTACCGAACTCGGCACCCAAAAAGCGGGGTACCGATTCCAACCAGACACCTGCCAAAACTAGGCATTGGCGTCCGCGCTGCCGAGTTGGGCGAGGACCTGCAACACGCCGTTGAGATGAGCCAAACGAGGACCAAATCGATCGACAAACTCATTGAGCATGAATTCGCCTTCGATCAGATGCTCTTCGCTGTCGGCGATTTCCTCCGTCAACACGTCCAGGAACTGTGTCTGAACCCGACTGAGTGTCTCGGCTGCTTGGCGACAAGATCTCGCCAACTCGGGATTCGCGTTTTTCCACTGCTGCAGTTCGTTGGCACGCTGCTTATTCATCGCAACCTGCTGATGAACGAGTTCCTCCAGCAATCGATTCTGTTGCTGCTGGCCGGCCACCAATTGGCGAAGCAATTCGATCGCATTGCGATCGCCAGCGGGTTGCGTCGATTCGGCCTCCGCCGAGACATCGATCCGAAACATAGGCGAGATGGGTTCGTGCTCGTACGACATTAGCGAGAACTTCCTGCTGCATCTGGTGTGAAACCGCTGATTGATAGGCTGAGTATAACCAAGGATTTTTTCCATTGTCCATGATTTGCCTCATACCATGATTTTTTGTCACCGGCCCTGCAAAAGCTCGTGTTAATCCGTAGATTTTTTGCTTGCTTTCCACGATCGAACAAATTGCGTCGCAAGCATTAAAGTCAGCACAATCGGAACGCCGAAGACGACTGCAGCGGTGCGCTGCCGAACGGCGGACCGTCGCACAAGGTCAGTTTCACGAAGATTGAAGCGACACCTCGGACTTGGATTTTCACGGTATCCCCTGCGGGTATCCGAACGCTGTTGGCTACTCTCCTTGCGATCTCCCGCGTATGGCCCACTCCCCGGCACCGACGATTGCCTACTTTACCGTCGTGGATGATGCACGCACCGGTTGGACGGGCGGACTGCTGCTACTGAACAAAGGTGGACGTCCCCTGGAGTTTCAATGCACGTTGCCCGTGCGGCCCACGCGAGCCCATGAGATTCTCTACGGGCTGACGCTGCGGCAACATCTGATCGGCGACGTCATCGGCCCGCTTCTGATCGAGAAGTGCAGAACTCCGATTTCGATTTTGTGCTGCGATCAACATGAATCACTAGCCCTCTCAGGTGGCTCTGCATTCCCGGTCGCTTTGGTTCGGGAGGCCTCCGAACGCTTGGGCACCGCTAGCGAAAAGGAGACCAGCGCCGAAGACTCCGTGGACATCGATGTGTCCGGTCGCAGTCCCGATGTTGCCGCTCCACTTGGACATCCCGGTACCTCCTTGAAGACCATTCTGCTGGCCGGCTCACGTCTCTTGGTTGCAGAAAACCAGGCGGACCGAGTTCGTGAAATCACGTTGCAGCTGACCGATCTGCCCGATGCGGTTGAACCTTTCGAACGGATCCGCGAAGCGATCAAGGAAGCGCAGTCGCAAATTGCTCGAGTTCCTGCCACTCGGTCGCCCTCAGCAGCATGATCTCGCGGCGCTACGAATCTTAGAGCCTATCCGGAAAGGGGTCTGACCCTCTCCGGCGAGGACAAAAACGCATTGAAATCGACTCACCTTCAAAGGGTCAGACCCCTTTTCGGAGAGGTTCTTCGTGATGCGGTTCGCATTGCTGACATTGAATCACCTTCTTCATGAACACGAGGATCCATGCATGTGGCGTAGGGATACGGCCCCCGGGCAATCGGCCCTCATCGGATCAAACCAGGCGCAGCCCGGCCCCGATCAGGAGCCGTCCTGCCACGATATCGTTGCACTGCTAGACAATGAAATCGGTGGGATCATTGATTCACTGGACACCGAGGGAACCATCGAACTTCCTTTGGAGATGCTGCAACCGAAATCGCTGCCAATTCGAGTCACCCCGTTGAGAACGACGGCGACCGGTTTTGTCTTCCCCGAAGCTAACCATCAGCCCGTCGTCCAGACTCCGCCCAAACGCGTGCCAACAAGCAACGCAAACGAAAGCTGGCGGCGCTGAAACGTCATCGAATCAAGCCACCAAACGATGTGGTCAAGCTGCAAGATCGGCTGTACTACTTGCTACAGCCACCCTTGGATCTTCTCGTCGGCAGTGGCCAGCTCAACTTCCCGTTTGATCCATTTGCCTATCAGCTCGATGGGATCGCCTTTCTGTTTCCTCGCTATGCGGCGGTGCTGGCCGACGAGATGGGTCTTGGCAAGACGATGCAAGCGATCAGCACGATCCGTTTGTTATTGTGCAGCGGAGAAGTGCGCAGCGTCTTGCTGGTCTGTCCCAAACCACTGGTGACGAACTGGCTGAAGGAATTTCGTGTGTGGGCGCCAGAGATTCCTGTCGCGGCGATCGAGGGCAATGCCGCCAAGCGTGAGTTCCAGTGGCGATCTCCTGAAATTCCGGTCAAGGTTGCCAACTACGAACTATTGATGCGAGATCGCGAAATTGTGCTGGAAAGTGGCTTGCACTTCGACCTCGTGGCGCTCGACGAGGCCCAGCGTATCAAGAACCGCAATAGCACGACGAGTGAGATCGTCCGCGCGATTCCCCGAACGCGGTCCTGGGCGCTGACAGGCACACCGGTTGAGAATTCACCCGACGATTTGGTCGGCATCTTCGATTATCTGTCTCCCGGCTACCTGAAGATCGGTATGCCGATGGCCGAGATGGCCAACGCATCGCGTGATTACATTCTTCGCCGAACCAAAGACATGGTGATGAATGACATGCCACCGAAGCTATACCGGGACGCGGAACTCGACCTGACAGCTGAGCAATGGGCGACCTATCAGTCAGCAGAAACGGAAGGGGTCATTCAGCTCGAAGAGCTCGATCAAGCGCTAACGATCCAGCATGTCTTCGAGCTTGTTCTGCGATTGAAACAGATCTGTAACTTCGACCCGGCGACCGGCAGCAGTGCCAAGCTTGAACGACTCGTTGCCGACATGGAGGAGGTCGCCGCCAGCGGCAAGAAGGCAATCGTGTTTAGCCAATGGGTCAATAGTATCGATCGCATGCGGCCAGCGCTGGAACGCTTCGGACCCCTGGAGTATCACGGCAGGGTCCCCCATAAGCAACGCGACCAGGTCATCGATCGATTCAAGAACGATCCTTCCCATAGCGTGATCCTGATGAGCTATGGAGCAGGAAGCGTGGGATTGAACCTTCAGTTCTGCGAGTATGTCTTTCTGTTCGATCGCTGGTGGAATCCCGCCATCGAAGACCAGGCGATCAATCGAGCCCACCGAATCGGAGCAAAGGGGGCGGTCACCGTCACGCGAATGCTTGCGATGAACACCATCGAGCAGCGGATTGCCGCCGTGCTGGATCAGAAGCGTGAGATGTTCGACGCCCTGTTTGCCGGATCGGGAACGCCCGTCAGTGGCGGCGGCTTGACTCGCGACGAAATCTTCGGACTCTTCGACCTGCGCGCCCCCTGTGGCAAGAAGGTCGCCTAGCCACTTGGTTGAGACGCGAGAACTCTCTCAGGCTTCCTCGATCGTGGTGCTCGTGACGTTCCGATCACTCTTTCACTTTGGCCAAGGTGATGCGGTAAGCCTTCCTACTCAGGATCACTAGCACCTCACGATCCTCTGCGAAATAGAGGCCAGTGGATTCGTCAACTTTCTCGAGTAGGTCAAAGTAGGCGTCACTGAACTGCTCGATCGTAATCGCATCGGCGATCTGTTTGTCGGTCGCTTGGGAATCGATGTAGCGACCATCTCGTAAATAGAAGGTCTTGGCACCAATCCGTTTGACTGGCTCGGTCCATGATTCCACGCCATCCTCAGTGAGTTGAGACTTCCCTGCCACGCCCGCGCCTCGCATTCCCCGACCCATGCTGAGGCGAAGACCTGCGTCCTGTGGAGCACCACCAAGCCCAGAGGTATCCGATGGCATGTTCAAGCCGCTTGCGGGGGCAGCCGCTCGATCAGCAAAGCGGAAGGAACTCTTCATGGAACGTTGTTCAAAAGCCATCTCACCCACTTCTTCTTCTAGCCTGCGAAGCTGTTCACGAGTGACCTGCCGACCAAGTTGGACGTTGTTCAGGTCGGTCTGTTCCTCAGCCAGGTAGGCCGTGTAGGGCGTCAAGATCCCATGTCGCTTCGAGAGGATGATCAATTCATCGACCAGTTCCCGATTCTCTCCATGGAGATCAATCTCGTCGATAATTTGCCCGATTCGACGCGTCGCCCATAACCGCTCGACGAATACGTTCTTGCCACTACCGGTCTGTTTCGGAAGTTCGTCGTCGAACGAGTAGACCTGTTCTTTGCCCAAATGGTTTCCGGTCAATCGAATCTGGATACCGCCGTGCTTTCGATAGCGTCCGACGATCACGAGCTGATCGCCTGAGAAGAGGTCGTACATCTCGGAGGGATAGAGCTGTCGCGTTCGCCCCTCCTTTCCATCAACTCGAATCTGCAGTTTTACGTCGGTCAGGGCTGGCGCTCCGATGCGGTTCCAGAGAGCTTGGATCGTCTCATCGATTGCCTGACCGGGCCGAACGTAGGTGGTACGCCCCAAACAGATGCTAGCCAGCTTGTCGAGCAATCGACTGTTGACGTCATGACCCACACCGAGGCTGAATAACCGAGTTCCCGGGTGGAGTGCCTGTTGTGCGTTGGCCACGATCTTGAGAGAGTTCTTTTCTCCCACGGTTGGCTGGCCATCGGTCATGAACACGACGTAGGCGGGTCCGTCAGCGTCGCGAGCCAGGTAGAAGGCTTTGGAAAGTGCCTCGTCGATGTTGGTGCTTCCACCTGCCAACATTGAATCCATGTATTCGATCGCATCGGCTCGTGTCTCCTTGTTCGCGCTACTCAATTCACTACGAAACGATTCAACCTTGCTGTCGTACGTGATCAGGGAAAACCGATCACGGCCTCGCAACCGTTCGACCACGTGGCGGGCCGCGCGACGCGCTTGATCGATCTTTTCGCCTCGCATGCTGCCACTCTTATCCAGCACCAGGACGACGTTCTTTCCGCTCTTCCGCTGACCAGCCGGTGGATCGGGCAGCTGCGGTTGAATCATCAGCATGAAGAATCCATCCTGGTCCGACGTCGGGGCGATGGGCGACAAGCGACATTTGGACGGACTCGTCACCCGTGTCCCAAAGCAAGCGAAAATCAGCATCGGGGACATGATGCTTGGCATGAAATTCGAATCGGGCCACCCGCTCGCCGTCGCGATCGATTTCGATCTCATGTGAGGGACTGTAAACGTTGCCCAGCCTTGCATCGCTACGAACGCGCCCACGAATGGAGACCTCACCGATCGGTTGCGAGGTGAATTTTGCCGGCGCAAGCGGCAGCAGCCAATCGTTGAGCGTGCCAGAACGATGGCATAGTTGGGTGTAACGCAAGGAGACCGTTCGCTCGGCGCCTGGCGGCACAGGAAAGACCTGGGTTTGAAACATGCCGCTGCCGATCCACTGAACCAGTGCCGGATCGCGACTGCGACGAACGTACGACTGGTAGATCTCGCGTGCTTGTCGGCTTCCAACAGACGCCCCTCCAGTTCCTGGCCGTCCACCAAGAAGGTCATCTGATCGATCGCGCCATCGTAGGGGAGCGGAAAGACGAATTGGACTTGAAGCGTTTGCGAGGTGCGATTCTTGAAGGTCTGGCCAACCTGAACTTCGGCAACCTGTCCCCGAATCGAGGCGTCGATTTCCAGCTTGGCGATGTCGTACAAGATCCCTGGCTCACCAGGACGCGGCATCGGCATCGGACGCGGCAGCCGAAACGCGGCTTGGGCTGGCGAAGCAACCAAGAATCCCTGGGCGGCAAGTGGTGTGGCCATCCAAGACGCCAACGCCAGTTGAAACAATCCGAGAACAATGGCAGAGCAGAGCGTACGAACCATGTCACGGATTCTCCAGTCGGAGGGAACGAAGCTGCGCGCTGATGCTGTGCAGGGCATTCGGGCACGCCATTTTCTGATCGCGGCGAACATCGGTTGCGGCTGCAAAATGCTCGCGCGGCTCGATGTGTGCTACCAAGAGAAGACGAACAACCACCGAGTTTCTTAGGCACCATCAGCACCTTTTTCGTGAATTCCCGTCAGGCTTCCTTCGGGATGCTGGCAGCCGAGGCATCGACCAGCGAAATCACACTCTCGCCGGGGAGGGGAGTGAGGGGATCGTCTGTGGTATTGACCGATAGGTTCGAATTCGCATCCAAGACGCACAAAAGCGTGGCGGATGAACCATACCGTTGTTGAAAGTCCCCGTAATTGAATTCATCGCTTAGCGTTGTCGTCTTGAAGGTCGCTCCCTGCTCGTGGAGCTGTTTCAACCGCGAGTGAGTCAATGACTTGTCGAACAGCGTGCGCCCCTTGAGATTCTCGGTCAAACCCCGTCGATGATGTTGATTGTCGGTGTTGAACGAAAGCTGATAGAGATGGGCTCGATCAAACATCGTCCGAAATTCACGGATCGCCAGCGAGTTGACTTCGTCGTTGGGGGTCATCGCCATCATTTGACCTATACCAGTCAAGTTCAGCTCATCGCGCACATGCTCATTGAGAATGTTTCCGCACACCGCATCGAGTCCGGAGAGTCGAGCATTGGTGATCTTGGCGAAGTTTGTATCAACCAGCAAAACGGGTACACCGGATTCCTTGAGCTCCTTGGCGAAGTCTCGCGTCCAGGCATCGGAGCCCGCAATCAGCACTCCATGGGTCTTGTCCTCCGCCAATCCGAGTCGCTTAGCAAGTGGCGATGCGGTCAGCCCGTAGATGGCGACCGTCCCCACAATGACGAGGAACGTGACGGTATCAAGCTGGTCAGCCTGGGGAATCCCCAGTGATTCGGCAAGTGGCTCCATCTTGATCGCAAACACGCTGCTGACCGCCGCCGCGACGATCCCGCGCGGCGCCAGCCCGGCGATGAATGCCTGCTCACGAAGATTGTGGGAAGTGCCAATCAACGAAACAAACACGGACAACGGGCGCACGATCACGATCAGCAAGAGCAAGAACGCGATCCCCGGCCAACCCAGCTCGATGACGTCCGAGAAGTTCACACGAGAGCCGAGCACAATGAACAAGCAACCAATCAATAGCGTGCGCAGGTTCTCCTTGAACTCAATGATGTGCTCGACGTCAAAGTGCCGTTGATTGGACAACCAGATGCCCATCACCGTCACCGCGATCAATCCTGACTCGTGGGCAATGTGATCACTGACCGCGAACAACAACAACCCGATCGACAGGCGCAAACGCCCTGCAAATTGTCAGGCACCAAGAACTTGCGGAACGCCCGGGTCAGGGCGATTCCGCCAATCACACCGGTGACGACCCCGCAGAGGGCCGTCCCCAAGAGCATCGCCACCGCCCCGAACAGGCTGGGTTGCCCCTCTAGCATCAACTGGTGGAACACCAACACCGCCAGAATCGCTCCAATCGGATCGATCACAATCCCCTCCCATTTGAGAGTGGTGGCGACACGTCGTCGTGGGCGAACATGACGAAGTAGCGGGCCAATCACCGTCGGACCGGTGACCACCAAAATCGCACCCAGCAGCGCGCTCAATCGCCAACCAAACCCGATCGTGTAATGCGCGGCAACCGCAGCACCGAGCCAGGTGATCGTCGCCCCGATCGTGCAAAGCCGAAACGCGGCTCTGCCAGATTCCCTGAGCTCGTCGAAGGTCAAGCGACAATCCACCCTCAAACATGATCACGGCAACCGAAAGCGTGACCAAAGGAAACAACAGGTAGGGAGTGGCGTTGGGATCCCCCTTTGTTAACTCAGCCAAGAAGGGATCGGGCTGAACGAACTGCCCCAAAAACAATCCAAACAGGAGCAGCAGCAGGATGCTAGGTAGGCTCGTTCGCCAGGCAATCCACTGGGCTGCGAACCCCAGTGCCGGCACCATCGCCAGATAGAGAAGAAAGTCCATGCGGTATCAAAGCTGAGGTTCGCGGTGCCAAATCGTGCTCAAGGGCGGCGTTGCGAACAGTCTAACGTAACTCAAGACCGCGCAGTTCTTGCCGCCGCAATCTTCGCGTCGCTCTTGGATACGGCGGCAACGATTCCGCCGCGATGACCCGTCTTAGCTGGGATCCGACTCGTCGGTGCCAATGCTGCAGTGGCAAGGCGATACCAGGGACTACTGGCCCAAAACCGAACGGCGAGCCCATCGCCGATGCCGACGTTCTGGAAGTTGCCGATTCGCTGAAATGTAAAGGAGGAAAGGCCTGCCGGAACAGGCCTTTCCTCGTCGCGTCATCAGGGATGGGAGAGGTGGCAACGCGAATGAAGTCGGAGGTGGTTTCGGAGATCGTGGCGGAAGCCTTTTGACGAATCCGGCGAACAATCGGATCGGCAGTGAGAACCCCTCGCTCACCGAGCAATCAACCGCGGGATCGCGATCCGAAAAGCTCCAGACGACTAGCGATTGTAGATGTAAACAGGCACATAGAACTTTGGGTTTCCGTACCGACTGCTCATCATGGGAACCGAATTCCAATTGGGTCGAAGTGGCTCGTAACGCATCCAGAGATTGTGTTCCAAGCGGGCAACCCGCTGGTTCGCCCGATAGATTGCTCGCGCGGTCCGCATCTCTCGTGGGGTCATCGTGGATCGAGCAGCGTTGGACTGGCTCGGGTGTTCGCTGGCGTCGATCTCGTCGAACAGCGAGACTCGGTTCACATTCGGCGGTGTGGCGTTGCCGCCGAGTTCCTGGGCACGGGCCTGGTGATCCAGCATCATGCCGCTGGAGACCGCAGTGAACAGAGCGACCGGTAGTAAAATTCGGCGGAGTAACATGGCAATTCACGCAGAAGTCGGAGGGTTGGATCGTCGCACACCAGCAGCCGGCAGCCCTTGGAGGTCGGTCAAAAAGCGAGCCCTGCAGCCGTGTCGCTGGGTTCGAGAGTTCGGCCGAAGAGGCTTGCCTTGCGGTGCTGGTGAAGGGATCGGCTGGCAATTTGACGCAGCTCCACGCTGATCCGCAAAGGTTGCCTAGATTCCCCCTCTCTCCATGTCGAAGGGGAGGATTATTGGGATCAGCCCCTTTCATTTCCAGCGAATCCGATTCCACTGTTAAGGGGAGCCAAGTTGACGGCCTCCCGATCGAACACTTCTTGGGCTACCTTAGGAAGATCGAATCGCCGACTCGACGAGCGTCGGTTCCCAGAGGTTGGACCCAATCCTTTCCATTCCCGCTTCAACGGAGATTTCTCTCAGTGAAGACTTTCGCATCCCGTTTGTTCACCGTCGCTGCAGCCGCAGTCCTGACGTTTACCCTTGGTTGTGCACCGCCTGCTCCTACCGACGTGGACACCTCCGTCGAAGCGCCGGCCGCTACGAGCTCGAACGTCACCGCGACCGCGGAAACTCCAGCTGCCGAAACACCCGCAGCAGAGTAGTTCAGCGGCCGGGTCGTTCAGCAACGGCCATCAGGTCAAGAACGCAAAAGAAAAAGCGAGCGTCGCCTCAACAGGTGACGCTCGCTTTTATTATTTGTACGTACGATGGACTTCCAAGTCCGTCGCTCCGCAGCAATGCGTCACGCATGGCCATAGCCTATACGCCTTGGGCTCGACGGACTTGGAAGTCCATCGTACGAGAGCGATGACTCGACGGACTTGGAAGTCCATCGTACGAGTGTGGCGAAGCTCGACGGACTTGGAAGTCCATCGTACGAGTGTGGCGAAGCTCGACGGACTTGGAAGTCCATCGTACGAGGGCGATGACTCGACTAGGCGACCGGTTTCTTCATGAATTCGGTTTCCGCAGCGATGTCGCTGCCGTCGGGCGTTGCATCGCTGTCGATTTCGAACCATTCCTCTTCGAATTCCAGGTAACCGCCCTTGCCCTCGGCGGCTCGCTTCAAGGCGACGTTGGTGCCCAAGGCGATCACGGCATCCCCCATCGCGACCTCGGGATAACAGCGTGGATGGTTTTCCTTATCGGGATTGCGGATGCAGTAAGCCCAGTGCTCGATCTCTTCACGATACCCGCGAGAGACCGGGCCCGAGTCGGCGGCCTGGGCGACTGGCGAGGCAGTAGTCGCCGCTGGCGCTGGTGTCGAGCGCGTAGCCGCCAGCCTGCTTCGAAACGCCCACTTTGCTGCTGGTGTCGCTGTCGCGATACAGCAACACGTCCGTTTCCTTGTCGAGAATCAAGCGTTCCCTTGCTGCCCAAGACGACTTCGCCCCAACCACCGAAGCCGTTGCCGTTGATCGACGAATAGGTGACGACCACCTTCTTGTTCGGATCGGTACCGTAACCGGGCAGCGGTCCGACGCGTTCCATCTGCTTGCGTTTTGTCGTTGCGGACACTCGCCGGATAGTTCTCGACGCGATCGTAGTAGCCGACGTCGAAGGTCTTGGAGTACTCCGGTCCGGGGAACTCAAACATGCAGTAAACGTGATCCTCGGCGTCTCGGTCCAGCGGCATGATGTGTCGGCCGCCGACGGCATGCACGCTGAGCGGATGGACTTTCTTGCCGTCGTCGCGCAGCGAGCTGAGGAAGATGCTGACCGCGTCCAGTTGGTGGCGATCCCAATTCGGCCATCAACCCAGCACCGGTCCGATCGAACAATCGCCAGCGATGCAGTTCGTCCATCGCGGTGAAGACCTTGTCGCCGACGGTGAAATCCTGGTAGCCGAAATTCTTTGGGATCGACTTCCTTGTCCTGGTCCCAGGCTTGAAACATCGCCAACTCTTGCTGCAGCCGAACGATGTCGTCGGGGTTGGTCGCGATTCTTGAGCTGGCCTCTGGCGATTGCGAATGTCGCCGGCAATCTTGTCGTAGATCTTTCCAGACGCGTCCTTTCGCCACCGGGAATCGGCATTTTCCAGCTGTCGCCACCGGGCAGATTGCCGCGGTGCCATTGGGCCCGAATGTGATGAAGTTGACCGAGCAATCCCCAGCGGATCAGGTTGACCGCGTTGTCGTACTTGACGTTGTAGTGGCGTTGGTGTCCGGTTGCCAAATGAAGCGGATTGCCGTCGTTGTCCTTCAACTCGGCCGCCATCCGCGACATCACTTTGCACTGGGCGACGTTGTGCGCCATCAGCTTTTCGGTCAACACGTGCAAACCACGATTCATCGCCTGGGCAGCAACCGGCGCATGCAACCAAAGCGGCAAGTGCGATGATCACCGCCTCGATGTCGGGATCATCCAAGCAGGCCATGATGCCGCCGTTGCTGGCGTCGTAGACTTTGACATTTCGTCTGGCTTCGGCTTCGTCCTTGTAACCGGCGACGCTAATCAAGCCGGGACGACGACCCAGCGCCGATGGACTGGACCAGTCACCGTGGAATGCCCGGTGGACGCCGAAGGGACGAATGTCGCAGATCGCTTTGACATCGACGTAATCAGGATTGCAACCACCGATCAGCACGTTGCCTTCGTCACCGGTCCCGATCACGGCAATGCGGACCGGATCATTGACTCTTCCATAGCCGAAGTACAGCGCGCCGAGCCCGGCGCCGCTGACCGCACCGGCGGCGACGATCCCGCGCAGAAAGTCGCGGCGATTGACGTCGTAATAGCTGCCGACCGCCGAATAGTAGTTTTGCTGACCAACTTCGCGTTGTTCGCTGGATAGTTTGTCGACCATGGTTTCATTCCTTCAAAAGGAGAGGTGAATCGTAGGTGATGGGCGTGCCCAGTAGTCGTAGTCTGCGAGCTCGCCGCCCCAGACCTTGCGGACAATCAAGTGCAGGAAGTAATCGATCCCTGCAAACCGACCGGCTCCGGTTCCCGCCAGAACCAGGCAAGCCATCGATTCGATCAGTTGATAGTAGGTGGAGCCGGGCCCCGACGAGGGAGGCAACTGGCTCAAGAAAACAGAACCGAGAAATCCGGCCGCGGCCAACGCCGCGACGGGGGTGAACAATCCAAACAGCAGGCAAAGACCCACGACGATGTCAAAGTAGCGGAATGATCCGATCAATCACGCTGGTGTCGATGCGATTGGTCCGAGGCTTGACGAAATTCAGGTAGCCGTGCGGCCTGTCGCTGCACGTCGGTAGCAATCCTGTTCTGGTCCGCTTCGTAGTTCGTCCAGATCGTGTCGATCTGCTTGAAGGCCGGGGCCGCCTTGGCCTGCCACTCGCGTCGAATCGTGTCGCGCTGCCCACCCAGGCTCGAAACACCGTCGCGAAGCTCTTTCTCGGCCACCACTGGTGTTCATTCTCGAAATTCGCTCGCGGCCCAACTCGTACTCCTTCAAGCTCGGCGGCGTTCTCGGACATCACCCAGTCGTACTGTTCGATCGCCTTGGCATAGTTTGCCTGAGCCTGGTCCGCCTGTTTGTCATCGAACCCGAAGTGTTGTTTCGCTTGCTCGCGGAATACCGCAAACGTCTTCATGAACCAGGCGCTGTTGAGACGATAGGTTCCGTCCCAGTCCCAAACCATCTTTCGGAATTCGCCCGCAAATGGTCCGCTGGCATTGGCGAAGAAGGGCGTCGCGGTCCATGTCCCCGATTGTCGCTTCTCAACCCCTTCGGTGTAGAAGTGCCAACCGATGGTCACTCGCAAAATCACCAACATGGTGATTCCGATCAAACCCAGCAGACGCGGGGACAGGCCCCAACCGACACAAAGACGAAGAGGAATCAGCAGAAGCTTGCGCACGTCGGAGAAGTCCACGGGTAGGCGGGAAGGGGGTGGGAAACCTTTGGCGAGAACGAGGGCAACACCAACGGCGACGAACCGCCCTTAGCTTACACGAAGACCCTTCTAATACGCCACTACGGCAGGTAAGGTTCGCTGATTTCATCCCACCTCGATTCCCGTCTGGATTCCCATCCAAGGCGGCATCCTGTTTCCGATCCCGATCACGCGATAGGCTGAAGGTTCACCTGTTGGTTCTTGTGAGCCCAACGGGCTGGAAAAGGGGTCAGGCAGATCGTGCGAAGCACCCTCCGGCACCAATCGTGCGAAGCACCCTCCGGCACCCATCGTGCGAAGCACCCTCCGGGCCGCTTGCAGCGATGGGTGCCTGACCCCTTTTCCAGCTGGTCAACCACTCCGCTTGACGTCAACTTGCCCTCGCCAACACCGCCAAACCTTGGGCGGAGTTCGATGGCTCGGGGCCATGGAAGGACCATTCGATGCCCGACGTGATTCTGTCGTCCCACAACGAGACCGCCGCGGTGGAAACCAAACCACGCCCGTTCGCCCACCTGCATTGCCACAGCCACTACAGCCTGCTCGACGGGGCCGGCGACATCGGCAAACTGGTCAATCGCTGCGTCGATCACGGCATGAACGCGCTGGCGCTGACCGACCACGGCAACCTGCACGGTGCGCTGGAGTTCTATCGCAAGGCGAAGGATGCGGGGATCAACCCGATCATCGGCTACGAAGCCTACATCGCCCCGGGCAGTCGCTTTGACAAGGGCGGGGCGACCAGCAGCAAGGCGGCCAGCTATCACCTGACGCTGCTGGCCCAAAACCGCACCGGCTTTCGCAACCTGATCAAGCTGGCCAGTGCCGCCTCGCTGGAAGGCTTCTATTTCAAGCCGCGGATCGACAAAGAGATCCTGGAGAAATACAGCGAGGGGATCGTTTGTCTTTCGGGCTGCGTCAGCAGCGAATTCAGCCGCTGCGTGATCAAGGGAATCGATACGGCGGAGGTCGAAAAAGAAGCCCGCGACATTGCCGGTTGGTTTCATCGTGTGTTCGATGATCGCTACTTCATCGAGATCATGAACAACGATGTCGAAATCCAGAAGCTGCAGCTTCGAAAACGCGGTCGAGATCGCCAACCGCATGGGATTGCCGCTGGTCGCCACCAGCGACACGCATTACGTCGATCCCGAAGATGCCGAAGCCCAGGACATCATGCTGTGCATCAACACCGGTCGATTTCGGACCGACACGTCGCGGATGAAGATGGAGAACGACCAGTTCTTTCTCCGCAGTCCCGATCAGATGTACGAGAAGTTCCCGGGCCTGGAACACGCGGTCGCCCGCAGCCAGGAAATCGCTGACTCGGTCGACATCGATCTGGAACTCGGCAAGTACTACTTCCCCAAATTTGAGTGCCCCGATCAGAAGGAGCCGATCGACTATCTTCGCGAACTTTGCATCAAGGGGCTGAAGGAGCGTTACGCGGACGACCCCGAGCGATTGGTCGACGGCGAGCTGAGCGACGAAGTGATGGCTCGGCTGGATCGCGAGCTGGACGTGATCGAAAAGCTGGGCTACCCGACCTACTTCCTGATCGTTTGGGACTTCGTCCACCATGCCCGCAGCAAGGGGATTTCGGCAACCGCCCGTGGCAGCGGCGTCGGTGCGATCGTCTGTTACGCGCTGTACCTGTCGCACGTTTGCCCGCTGCGATACGACTTGCTGTTCGAGCGATTTCTGGACGAGAGCCGGACCGAACCGCCCGATATCGATATCGACTTTGAAAAGGAGCGGCGCGGCGAAGTGATCGACTACGTCAAGGAACGTTACGGCAGCGAGATGGTTTGCCAGATCGGAACGTTCGGAACCCTGGCGGCGCGAGCCGCGATCAAGGACACCGGTCGTGCGCTCGGCGTGCCGCTGGCTCGCGTCAACCAGATCACCGAAATGGTGCCCGACGAACTGAAGATCACGATCAAGAAGGCGCTCGAGAAGAGCGCCGAGTTGAAGATGGAATACGACGGCGATCCGGAGGTTCGCGAGTTGCTCGACCTGGCGATGAAGATCGAGGGTCTGGCCCGCAACGTCGGCACGCACGCGGCGGCGGTCGTGATCGCCGATCAACCGCTGACCGAGTACGTGCCGCTGGGCCGCGTGCCCGGCAAACAGGACGTGATCACGCAGTGGTCGATGGGCGACGTCGAAGCGTCCGGTCTGCTGAAGATGGACTTCCTGGGTCTGCGAAACCTGACGATCCTCAGCCGCACGGTCCAGTTGATCGAGCAGACGACCGGCAAGGCGGTCGACCCGCTGAAGTTCCCGCTCGACGACAAGGAAACCTACGCGCTGCTGCAGCGAGGCGAAACCAAAGGGGTCTTCCAGCTCGAATCGGGCGGAATTCGCGACTTGCTGTTGCGCATGAAGCCGGACCATTTCACCGACATCATCGCCACCGCCGCTCTCTATCGCCCCGGTCCGCTCGAAGGCGGCATGGTCGACGACTACGTCAACATCAAGCACGGGCGCCAGCAACCCGAATACAAACACCCGGTGCTGAAGGACATCCTGGAAGAGACCAACTCGATCATGGTCTACCAGGAACAGGTGATGCGGATTCTCAACCGCCTCGGCAAGATCCCGCTTGCCAACGCGTACACCTGCATCAAAGCGATCAGCAAGAAAAAGGAATCGCTGATCAACCAGAACCACGAGGCCTTCATCAAGGGCTGCGTCGACAACGGGCTGGCGGAGAAAGATGCCGAAGACATCTGGAATCTGATCGTCAAGTTTGCCGGTTACGGCTTCAACAAGAGTCACAGCACCGCCTACGCGTTGGTCGCCTACCAGACCGCGTACTTGAAGGCGCATTATCCGGTCGAGTTCATGGCGGCGCTGCTTTCGAGCGACATCTCCGGCCGCAACTTCAAACGCAAGGACTGCGCTGGTCGAGCACATGGAGGATTGCGACCGGATGGGGATCGAAGTGGTCGCGCCCGACGTGAACTCCAGCGCCGCCGATTTCTCCGTCGCCGATGGCAAGATTCACTTCGCGCTTTCGGCGATCAAAGGTTGCGGCGGCGCGACATCGATTTCGATCGAGCAGGAACGCAAGAAGAACGGCCCCTTCAAGGACATCTTCGATTTCTGCGAACGGGTCGATACCGCCGCCTGCAACAAGAGTGCCATCGAAACCCTGATCAAAGCCGGCGCGATGGACTCCTTTGGTGCCAAGCGCAGCCAGTTGACCGCGGTCATCGAACGAGCCGTCCAGGCCGGCGCGGCGGTCCAAGCGGACAAGAAAAGCGGCCAGGCGAGTCTGTTCGGCGCGTTCGAGGAAGAGGAGCGAGAGCCGGCGAACAGGGCAGCTCCACGCCGCTGCCCGACATGGAGGAATGGCCCGAACGCGAGAAACTGCTCGCCGAAAAGGAGGTCCTCGGGTTCTACCTGGCCAGCCATCCGCTGGCCGAATTCGAGAGCAAGCTGGCGACCTTTCGAACCCACACCACCGATCGACTGGCCGACGTCAAAGATCGCGGCGAAGTCGTGCTCGGCGGCATGATCAGCTCGATCAAGTTCGCCCACACCAAGAACGCCAAGCCGGGAACCCCGACCAAGTACGCCAACTTTGACCTGGAAGACATGCAGGGATCGATTCGCTGCATCGTCTGGCCCAAGAACTTCGTGGACTGCGGCGATCGCGTGCAACCCGATGCGGTCGTGCTGGCCAAAGGCAAGATCGATCGTCGCGGCGGTGACGAAGCCAATTTGATCATCGACGAATTGATTCCGCTCAAGGATCTCGACACGCGCTACACGCACGGCATGCGAATTCGGCTCAGCGAACAGGATCATGACGCCAACACGATGTCACGACTGCGCGAGATCATCCGCGGCTATCCTGGATCGCAAGAGTTGCTGTTCAGCATGCAGCTTGAACGAAGGCGAAATGGTGCATCTCAAGAGCGACAAGTACCGCGTCGAGATCACGCCCGAACTGCGAAGCCGAATTGACGACCTGCTCGGATCCGGCCACTACAAACTGCTGATGAGTCGCCCCAACGGAAGGTGATCTCGCGAGCTGCCACGCTACCGCTTGCCTTCGTTTCAGCCGTTCTTCTGGGAGGATCGACTCTCCCAATGGCAACGGAGCATGGCAACGGAGCATGGCAATGCAGAATGAGCATGGCGACATGACGATGATCCTACGCTCGGCGTTTCCCAAGCGGTTACTTGATGAACCCCTTGCTTCGCAGCAGCTCGATCACGGCATCGGCACACTGGTCGACGCTACTGCGTTGCCGCATCGAACACCAGATCTGGCTTCGGGGGTGCTTCGTACTTGGCGGTCACGCCGGGGAAGTTGCGAAGCTCGCCTGCGTCGGCCTTGGCGTACTGGCCCTTGGTGTCGCGTTGTCGGCAAACCTCGATGGGGGTCGCCACGTGCACGACCAGGAACCGGTCCTGGCCGATCAACTTGGCGACCTTTTTGCCGAACGTCCTCCGAGGGGGCGACGAACGAGGCGACGCAAATCAGGCCGGCATCGTTGAGCGTGTGCGGCCAGGTGGGCGCTGCGGCGCAGGTTCTCGCTGCGATCCTCGGCGGTGTAGCCCAGATCCCGGCTGAGTCCTCGGCGAAGCGATTTCGCCGTCGATCATCGCAACCGCGCGGCCCTGGTCGAAGAGCTTGCGTTCCACCGCGTGACCGATCGCCGTTTTGCCGCTGCCGGTCAATCCGGTCAACAGCACGGTCGCCGGCTTTTTGGCCGAAGCGGGCGGCTCGTTCGTCGGCGGAAACCGCCGAGACGTCGGCTTGCTTCGCCGCTCGGCCTGCGTCTTCGTCATCCCAGATCGAGCGATGCCGCACCATCGCCCGATTTGTCCAGAATCATTCCGGCGGCCACGGTGGCGTTGGTGATTCGGTCGATCGACGATGAACGCGCCGGTGCTGCGATTGCGGCGGTAGGCATCGAAGTGAATCGGTGCGCTGAGCGAAATGCTGACGCGACCGATCTCGTTCAGTTCCAACTGCGGTGCCGGGACTGCGGTGCAGCGTGTTGACGTCGACGCGGTACTTCAGCGTGTCGATCGTTCCGGGCAGCGTCTGCGTCGTATGCTTGAACAGATAGGTCTTGCCGGGGACCATCGAATCGGCACTCATCCAGACCAACATCGCGTCGATCTGATCGCGGCTGCGAGGCAGGTTGCCGGGACGGACAATCATGTCGCCGCGACTGGCGTCGATCTCATCCTCCAGCGTCAGCGTGATCGACAGTGGCGCGAACGCTTCCTCGAGTGGCCCGTCGAACGTCACGATCTCCTTGACCTTGGATCGTCTGGCGACTGGGCAGCACCATGATCTCTTCGCCCTGGCGAATGATCCCCGAGGCGATCGTGCCGCAGAATCCTCGGAAGTCGAGATTGGGTCGATTGACGTACTGAACCGGCATCCGGAAGTCCTGGAGGTTGCGGTCGCTGCCGATGTAAACCGTCTCCAGGAAATTCATCAGCGTGCTGCCGCTGTACCAGGGCGATCTGCTCGCTGCGATCGACGACGTTGTCACCGTCCAGGGCGCTGATCGGAATGAAATGCAAGTCGGGCAGATCCAGTCGCGTCGCAAACGAACGGTAGTCGTCACAGATTTCGTTGAAACGATCTTCGCTGAAGTCGACCAGGTCCATCTTGTTGACGGCAACGACGACGTGCCGAATCCCCAGCAGCGAAACAATGAAGCTGTGTCGTCGGGTCTGCGTCAGCACGCCGTGGCGGGCATCGATCAGGATCACGGCCAGGTCGGCCGAGCTTGCCCCGGTCGCCATGTTCCGCGTGTATTGCTCGTGCCCCGGCGTGTCGGCGATGATGAACTTTCGCTTGGCCGTGCTGAAGTAACGATAGGCGACATCGATCGTGATGCCCTGCTCACGTTCCGCTTTGAGCCCATCGGTCAGCAGCGCCGGATCGAACTTTCCGCCCGGTGGTTCCCACCATCTTCGAATCGGCTTCCAGCTGCGTGAGCTGGTCCTCGTAGATCATCTTGCTGTCGTACAGCAGACGTCCGATCAGCGTGCTCTTGCCGTCGTCCACGACGCCACAGGTGATGAAACGCAGCAACTGCTTGCGCTCATGCTGCTTCAGGTAAGCGTCGATGTCGGTCGCGATCAGTTCGGATTGATGACTCATGGAAAGGCTTCGATTGGTTGGTATCAGGCGTGGCTGGAGTCGACGATTGCAGCAGGCGAGCGAGATTCGGTCAAGACGGCTTGTCTAGAAATAGCCTCGCCGCTTCTTCTCTTCCATTCCGGCACCACCTTCGTCTTGGTCGATGATCCGACCCTGCCGCTCGCTGGTCTTGGCCAGCAACATCTCCTGAATGACCTCGGGCAACGTCGTCGCCTCACTCTCGACCGCGCCCGAGAGCGGATAACAACCCAAGGTGCGGAAGCGAACCATCTTGGTCTCTTCTTTCTCGCCAGGTAGCAGCGGCATCCGATCATCGTCGCGCATCAGCAGGATGCCGTTGCGTCGACCACTTTTCGTGGTGCCGACAAGTACAGCGGAACGATCGGGATGTTTTCCAGGTGGATGTACTGCCAGACATCCAGCTCGGTCCAGTTGCTCATCGGGAAGACGCGAATCGATTCCCCTTTGTTGACCCGCCCGTTGTACAGATTCCACAGTTCGGGCCGCTGGTTCTTGGGATCCCAGCGATGGGACTTGTCACGAAAACTGAAGACACGCTCTTTCGCCCGACTTTTCTCCTCGTCGCGCCGAGCACCACCGAACGCCGCGTCAAACTCGTACTTGTTCAACGCGGCTTTGAGGGCGTCGGTCTTCATCAGCTCGGTGTGGCGCTCGCTGTCTTCCCACGGCTTGATCCCGTGCTTGAGGCCTTCTTCGTTGGTGTACACGATCAGCTCCAGGCCCAGTTCCTTGCGGGCGTAGTTCTCGCGAAACTCGATCATCTCCCGAAATTTCCAGGTCGTGTCGATGTGCATCAGCGGAAACGGCGGCTTGGCCGGATAGAACGCCTTGAGCGCCAGCTGCACCAAGACGGCCGAGTCCTTGCCGACGCTGTACAGCATCACCGGCTTCTGAAACTCCGACACCACCTCGCGGATGATGTGGATGCTCTCGGCTTCGAGCTGCTTGAGATGGGTAAGGGTGTAATCCGACATGGCTGAATTGTGAAGGGTTTCGGGGCCTGTGTATCGTTTGCGATCGTCGAACCTGTGGTGGCAGGTCGTGACGAGTATAGACGACCTGCCAAAACCTGACTAGGTGAATCGGCTGAGGTCGCGACCCTCGGCCTGCGAAATCTGCAGGATCACTCCCTCGGCGTCATCGTCGCCGCCCAGCGGATACGAGGCGACTCGGCGAAGCTCCAAGCCTTTCAGCAATCCGAGGTGCCTCGCCTCCCCCCGCTCCTCGACCCATTTTGGACCCTTGATCAGCAGCAACCGGTCGACGTTCGCCCAGTGTGGGCTGACCCAGCGACAAAATTTGGCGATGCTGCCGACCGCCCGCGAAACGATCGTGGTGAAGCGAAAATCCTCCAGCAAGATCCTCGCCACGGGCTCCGTAGACAGGAACCGGCAGCTCGCAGCTCGGCGATGATTTCACCCAGCGCGTTGGCCCGTTTGGCGACCGATTCGGCCAATGCCACCTCGATGTCGCCGCGCAGAATCGCCAGCGGAATCCCCGGGATGCCGTTGCCACTGCCCAGGTCCAGGACTTCCTCGCCCGGCTTCAACAGCGGCGCCAATTGAGGCAATCTCGCAAATCGCGGCCCACAAACAGCTCCCAGGTCGTGTGGCGAGTCAGATTCAGCTGCTCGTTCCATCTCCAGAGCGATCGCACGTAGGCTTCCAACCGTAAGGCCACCGATTCGTCCAGCTCAATGGAGTGCGATTCGAGGGCTGCGGAAAATTCGGGATCGATCGCCATGAACACTCTTTATGAAACGGGAACGCGCGGGGATACAAATGATGATGGGGCTGGGCAGAATTGGGAAGGACGGCCGACGAACACACCGGGCCGCCAACAACCGAGAGCCCCATCATCCAACCGAGATCGCGACCACCGAGACCAAGGATCCGTGTGCCGATGCAAGCCAGCGACTCGATACCGAAACAGGGCTCGATCAACGCAGTCTTCGTCTACGGAACACTCAAAAGGGGCCAATGTCGCGCCTGATTCTGGCCTGCCGACCCAGTGGCCGTCCAAGAGGCCTTGATACGAGGCCGCCTCCATGACCGCTTCGATTATCCCGCCATGACCGCCGGTAACGATCGGGTTCGGGGTGAGCTATGGAGTTTTCTGCCTGACGCGATGCCGCGTGTGCTCGAAACCCTCGATCAGGTCGAAGGGACCAATCAGCCAGACCAACCAGACCTCTACATCCGTGTCGTGGTGAATGTGGTCGATCAGCAAGATCACTCGCTCGGGACTGCCTATGCTTACTTCTACGCGACCGACCCAGAACTGGCAGGTTTTCGTCCGATCACCGCCAATGGGAGGGACGTCGCTTGGCCACCTTGAGCCGTAAGATGGACTTCCAAGTCCGTCGCGACCCTCTCGTACGATGGACTTCCAAGTCCGTCGCAATCCTCTCGTACGATGGACTTCCAAGTCCGTCGCAATCCTCTCGTACGATGGATTCCAATCGTCGCTAAGTCCGTACGGGCACTGGATAACTCGTACGGGCACTGGATAAGTCGTACGGGCACTGGATAAGTCGTACGGGCACTG
This sequence comes from Pirellulaceae bacterium, assembly GCA_963767665.1. GTDB lineage: Bacteria > Planctomycetota > Planctomycetia > Pirellulales > Pirellulaceae > Rubripirellula. The sequence goes on along the minus strand of CAVYFC010000016.1, from coordinate 1,039,029 downwards.
GATAAGTCGTACGGGCACTGGATAAGACGTACGGGCACTGGGTAAGACGTGCGGGGCCAGGGCACCTCTCCTACTCCAGCTCCAACAGCCCCTCCGACGCACCGCTCCATTTCGGGGTGGGATGGGCCGTGTCACCCGGTCGGATCGTTGATTTGTCCGCCAACAAACGCAACTGAGCCGCCGAAAAGAGTCGCGGTATCGTGGTGTCAGCCTTGCGAAGGCGATAGAGGATGCAACCCTTCCGGCGGACGAAATACATCCCCCACACTTGGGCGACAAACAGTTCCCGCTCCAGCCCGATGCCGATTGTCTCCACCATGTCGCCCATGTCGATGCCATCCGGTTTGACCTTCAGCCACATCGTCGGACGCAGCCGGAATCGGACCGAGCCGTAGCTGTAGTGGTAGTAAACGCCGTCAAAATGCTCGCGGCGCAGCACCCGCTCGCTCGGAAAGCAACGGGTGGCGACAGGAACATCATCAGGATGAATGAATCCTTGGCCATCCTGAGGCCATCGAGCGATACACCCGTAGTCCGGAAGTTGAGGCCACTGCATTTGGGGGGAGGGGTAATTTGGTGAATCTAGTGAATTCGTTTTTGCGAAGGCTTCGTAGGCCGAATTTGCCGACTATACTTGGAAGGGCTAGCTCTTCTCCTATGGATTCTAACCATGCGATTGCCTGCCGCCATTCTCGTTCCGGCCGCTCTCTTTCTGCTCGTCGTCCCCAAGGCGTCAGCGGACGTCACGGTTTCGATCGACTTGGACACGAGTACCAGCGGAATTCAGAACAGCATCGACGTGACAGCCGGTTCAACAATCACTGGCGCCATCGTCTTGAACGTCACCGGTGCGACACGATTTTCTGCCTACGACTTCATCATGGACTTCGAGCAAAACCATCTCGGCTACGGGCCGAATACGTTGATGGGTTTCACCTCGGACGACGATGGCAATCGCAACGTTCCCATTGAAACCAATCGGGTGAACATCGGTGCATCGGGGATCATCTCGATCTCACCGGTGGTGGTTTTTGACCTGGGACCGCTAACGGATGACGATCCGTTGTCCGCACCTTCGCCCGATCTGGATCCAATCTTCAATTCTTTCTCAGGAATCGCGGCCGGCACCTCTGGGACGCGACTGGGTACGGATGCAAGCGGGACCTACACTGCCACGATCTATGAGTTCACGCTGACGGCACTCAGCGAAGGTACGGGGGCGCTTGCCCTGCGTGGTGCGGAGAACACGTTTCTTGATGCGACCGATCTTGGCACGGTCAACTTTGGTAACGGTCTGGTGAACATCACGGCCGTTCCCGAACCGAGTACTCTCTTGGCCTGCTCTTTGGGATTCGGATTGGTGGTGATCCGGCATCGACGCTCGAAAAACCGGAAAAGCCCAGTCACCTAAGGATGAAATCACCTCGGTTTGAGATCACAACGGTCTGAGATCGCAACGGGTTCACTTGTCCTCCATTGCCGGATCGCGTGAACGCCTTACAAGAATTCTGCCACGGGCAAGACAAAGATCTTGCCGTCTCCGATACGTCCGCTGCGGGCCACGCCGACGATCTTTTCTAGAATCTCGTCGCATCGCGAGTCGTCGACCCAGAGAGTGATTTCAACCTTGGGAACGAAGGCTTGAGAGTATTCCGTTTCCTGGTACTCGTCCAAGTAGCTCTTCTGCCGACCATAGCCTTTGACTTCCATCACGCTGAGCGCTTCGATTGGCGCACGGCGAAGACTCGTCAAGACCTCTTCGGCCAGGTGGGGACGGACGACGGTGACGATTTGTTTCATGGCAGTACCAGTGTACCAAGGCCGCGATCGGCGACCAATCGGCATCGCGGATCAGGGAAGCCTCCGCGCATTCCAGACACGAATCACCAGGCTTGATGAGAAGAGCTGCTCTGCATTGGGTGAAAAACTGAGCGACCAGATCCGCGACTCGCTTTCTTTGAAGGTCGATTTGGGCTCACCCGTCGCGACGTCCCAAAGCTTGATCGTCTTGTCATCCCCGGCAGAGGCAAGGGTCAAATTGTCTGGACAGAAGGCGACCGAGCGAATGGGTTCCGCATGAGCTTCGATCGTCAGCGCGCATTCGCCGTTGGACTGCAAGTCCCAAACCCGGATGGTTTGATCGAATCCCGCTGATGCGAGCAAGCGACGATCGTGTGAGATCGCCAGCGACCAGATGGTTGCGGTGTGCCCCTTCCATTGGTCGATCGATTCTCCCGTCGACGCATTCCAAATTCGAATCTCCTGGTCGTCGCCGGCCGAGGCGATCGAATCATTGGTCAGGAACAACACCGACTGCACGCGTCCCTGATGTTGGCGAAAGTCCGCGACGAGCTGACCGGTGGCCACGTCCCATACCTTCACGGTGCCGTCATGGCTCGCCGAGGCGAGTCGGGAGGAGTCGGGAGAAAACGCTACGCTCGAGATGCCTCTCTGGTGACCTTGCAACTGAAGTCGCGAAGAACCGGAGAGTTGCCCCAGCGTCACCTCTTTGCCAAAGCCACCGGTCGCGTAGAGGCGACCATTGGGCGAGATCGCGGCGGCCAAAACCATCTGATCATGTTCGATGGGCTCGCCAATCTGTTTCATCGTGGCCAGATCCCAAAGGCGCGCGGTGCGATCGTTACTTGCAGAGATCATCATGCGACCGTCGTTGGAGACCGCAACGGCGTTGACCGATCGTGAGTGGTTATCAAGCACAAGTCGCTGGTCGAGCTCTGCCACATTCCATCGCTTCGCAGTCCCATCGACGCTTGCCGACAACAAGCTCTTGCCATTTGCCGACCAGGCCAAATCGGTCACATGTCCGGCATGGCCCTTGAACTGGTCTTTTGGGAATCCGCTGTTGGGCAGATGCATCCGTTCGAAGAAATACTCGTCAGCACGATCGGTATAGCGGATGGGCACTTCCAACGGCTGACTCTTGGCGGACATGTCCCAAATCCAAATCGTCCGGTCATGCCCGCAAGACGCCAACAGTTTGCCATCTGGTGAGAAGCCGACGCTGCGGACGCGATCGGTGTGACCCGTCAGCGCGGTGATCAATCGACCCTCTTGGACATCCCAAAGACGCACCGTCTGATCGGCGCTCCCGCTGGCCAGAATCTTGGCATCAGGGGAAAAGGCGACGCCCCATACCTCCAAGTCATGACCTTCGAGAGTCTCCAGGGCCTCGCCTGTCTTGGCATCCCACAGTCGGATCGTTCGGTCGAGTCCTGCCGAGGCGACCAACAGCCCATCGCTGCTAACGTCGACGTCATAGATGAAGTCAAAGTGCCCCTTCATCACCGTCATCTCTTTGGGGCGTCTCACTCGCCACAACGAGACATTCTGATCGGCGCCCCCGATCGCGAGTGTCTTCCCATCATCAAAAAAATCAATCGCGAACGCGCTGCGATCCAGCGTTTCGCGATGGGTCTCACCTCCGGTTTGCGGATCCCAAAACCGAAGTGTACGATCGCCTGCGACCGACACGAGCAAGGAGGGATCCACTGGCGAAAACGCTATCGCAAAGATCGGCCCCTCATGAGCCGCCCATTCCCGCTGCAGCTGGCCCGTTACCGTATCGAACAAGGCAATCATGCCGGTGGAGTCACACGTTGCGGTGATCGCACCATCGGGTGACATGGCCACACCGTTGATGAGCCGGTTCACGCCGAAAGTCTTGGACCATCGCTGGGCTTGTTGACGCCAGTAGTACCACTCGAAGCTTCGCCGATCGGTGGCATTGTCCGACGTGGGGCGATGTCGGTCCAAGATTTCCAGGACGCGCTGCGGGTCGGCGAGTTCATAGGCCTGCTGAGCCAGATTCATGTGGGCGCCGTACAGGTATTGCTCCGATTCCCGGCGGGCTTCGCGAGCCCTTTGCAATGCCTCTCGCGATCGTGCGGCCTCCATCGTGGCGATCGCCGCGTGGACATTGGCTCGTCTCGCTTGGCTCAACACGCCGATACTGCCGGCGACCATGGCGATGATCAGGCCTGCCGTCAAGCTTGCGATCATTGGGTTGCGACGACACCAACGCCAAAGCCGTCGTGGCCGCGTGATGGGTCGGGCCACGATCGGTTCGCCACGAAGAAAACGCCTCAGCTCGTCCGCCACTTCGCTGGCGGATCCGTAGCGTTGCCCCGGCTGCTTTTCCAAGCACTTCATGCAGATCGTGTCCAGATCCTCCGGCACACGGGCATTGAGGCGGCGAGTAGGAGTGCTTCCGATTCGAGCACCTGACGCAGAATGGCATCTCGCGATCCACGAAAGGGACGCTCACCGGTCAACATCTGGAACAGGATCACTCCCAACGAGTAGATGTCTGAACGGCGATCGGCCCAGTGAGCGTCACCTCGGGCTTGTTCCGGTGACATGTAAGCGGGCGTGCCCAGCAACGAGCCTTCGATGGCAATCGTGGTGTCAACGGATTCGCGTTTGGCCAGACCGAAGTCGGTGATGTAAGGCCGATCGTGACGGTCCAACATGATGTTCGATGGCTTGATGTCGCGATGGATGATTCCCGCTTCGTGGGCATGGTGAAGCGCGTCGGCAACCTGGGAGCAGATCTCCGCGGCGACTTCCGGCGGCAGCACGCGCGACTCCATCCAAACATCCAGCGTCATCCCTTCGACAAAATCGGTCGCAATGTACGCGGTGGTGCCGCAGTAACCGGTATCGTGAATGCCCACGATTCCCGGGTGCCTCAATTGGGCGGCCGCCTGTGCTTCCAGCAGAAAGCGATCGGCTTCCTCCGGCGACAGTCGATCACGGCGTGGAATCTTGACCGCGACGATTCGATCCAAACGCGTGTCGCGAGCACGCCAAACCGAGCCATAAGCGCCGCTACCAACCTGATCCAATAGCTCAAAGTGCGCGAAGCGGATCGTCTGGCCGAGTTCAAACTCAACGGTCCGATCTGGACCCAATGGAAACAGGCTGCCACAGACATCGCAAACGACTTCGTCCGGCGGCGACTGGTCGTCAACCGTTGAGGGATTCTGGCAGAAGGGGCAATGACATAGCATGGCAAAGTTGACACGCTCTACAAATCCCAGCCGTGCCGAACCACCCACTCTTTGGATGCGTCACATCGATGATCCGAGAGGAGAATGTCAAACAACAGGAGGGTTGGAACGCGACGAAGCAGCGGACCCACCCCTGGACAGAAAGCATCCCTGTTTGAACCGCCCCCGAGGCAAGAGCGATGTCAGTGTAACCTTCCCAGCGGCGAGGGGCTAGCAAACAGGGGCCATCACGAGTGACCTGGCAAAACAGTGACCCCAGCAACCGTGACGACAGTAACCGTGATAGACCCCAGTAACCGTGACCCCAGTAACAGGGGGGTCAGGGCAAGAACAAGGCGACCCACAAAAAGAGCCCGGTGCGACGCACCGGGCTTGAGTGTCTCTGGGCTTGAGTGTCTCTGGGCTTGAGTGTCTCTGGGCTTGAGTGTCTCTGGGCTGAAATTTCTCTGGGCTGAAGTCTGCTAGCGGGAACGCCAATTCCTGGGATCGTGGAATCCACGCACCGACGCCCCACGCACGTTTAGCCGGAGATCTTGGCGACCAGGTCAAGCACCTTGCAGGAGTAGCCCCACTCGTTGTCGTACCAGGAAACGACTTTGACGAAGGTCTTGTCGAGTTGGATGCCGGCACCGGCGTCGAACACCGACGTGCAGACCTCGCCGCGGAAATCGGTCGCCACGACCTTGTCTTCGGTGTAGCCCAGAACGCCCTTCATCGGCCCTTCCGAAGCCGCCTTCATCGCCTTGCAAATGTCCTCGTAGGACGCTTCCTTGTCGAGTTCGACGGTCAGGTCGACGACCGAGACATCGGAGGTCGGAACGCGGAAAGCCATCCCGGTCAGCTTGCCATTGAGTTCGGGAATCACCTTGCCGACAGCCTTCGCCGCACCGGTGCTCGATGGAATGATGTTCTCAAGGATCCCGCGGCCACCGCGCCAATCCTTCTTGCTGGGACCGTCGACCGTCTTCTGAGTCGCCGTCGCAGCATGAACGGTCGTCATCAAACCTCGCTTGATCCCGAAGTTGTCGTTCAAGACCTTGGCGATCGGGGCCAAACAGTTGGTCGTGCACGAGGCGTTGGAGACGAACTTTTCGCCATTGTAGCTATCGTCGTTGACGCCCATCACGAACATGCGGGTATCGTCCTTGGAAGGTGCCGACATCACGACCTTCTTGGCGCCGGCATCGATGTGGCCCTGAGCTGACTCGGACGTCAGAAAGATTCCGGTCGACTCGACCACGACATCCGCACCGATCTCGCCCCAGGCCAGCTTGGAAGGATCGGTTTCCGCGGTGACGCGAACTTCCTTGCCATTGACGATCAGCTTGCCGTCCTTGACAGAAACATCTCCCTTGAATCGGCCATGAACCGAATCGTACTTGAGCATGTAGGCGAGATAATCGACGTCTAGCAAGTCGTTGATCGCGACGACGTCGATATCGTCTCGATCGACGGAGGCGCGAAATACCATGCGGCCGATGCGACCGAAACCATTGATGCCGACCTTGATCATGTCAGTGTTCCCTTTGAATGTCCGAGAATGGGTGTGATGGCAGGTTGTTCGTATACTGGCAGCACGAGATGCGTCGAAGCGGTCAGGAAGCGACACTGTCGCCAGCAGCAGCTAGTACGCCAGAGCAGCTAGGTACGCCAGCAGCCATCCGACAAACGGGCTGTTTCGTCGATTCACGCCACGAATTTGCTCGCGGCCAGACGGATTATAGGAATGCGAACCAAAAGTGAACCAGCCCCCGGAATTTCCAAACGCTGCGACAACCACGACGTCGCAGTCTTCTTCGCGATCCAACGGCTCGCGTCCCCATTGGCGTCGGCCACCAGGAGTCGCTCCCGGGACATGGGACTATGTCAACGAGAGGTCGATCGCAAACCATTACGACGCCTTTGTGGCAGATACACCGCTATGCCAACTCGATCAGGCAATCCTGACGAAGCTCTTTCGTGATCGGATCCCAAGAAATCCCAACCGGAAACGGTCCTCGACCTCGGCTGTGGCAGCGGTCGGGCCGCTCTTCCCTTGGCCGCTCGCGGGTACACGGTCGTTGGAATCGATCTGAGCCAGCCGATGTTGGAGGTGATGTCCCAGAAAGCCGTCAGCGGCAAGGGTTCGGTACTGCCTCTGCGTGCCAACCTGGTTCAACTCGACTGCCTTGCGGATCATTCCGCGGACCATGCGGTCTGTCTGTTCAGCACTCTCGGGATGATTCAAGGACGCCGGCATCGCCGGCAGATGCTGCGGCACGTTGCCCGGGTGGTTCGCCCTGGAGGCCGATTCCTGGTGCATGTCCATCATCGCTGGGCCGCGGTACGCGAACACCGTGGCGTCCTCGCACTGGCCCAGTCCTGGTGGCAGAAGCCTGCGAGAGGCAGACCTTGAATTCGGCGATACCATGTACGCCTATCGCGGTCTCGAGAGGATGTTCATGCATCGCTTTTCCAAACGCGAACTTCTCACAGATTTGACAGACTGTGGCTGGCACATCGAATCGGTGTGGCCGCTGTCGATCGATGGCAGTCAGACCTCCAAAGGGTTGGCGATTCCCGGAGGATTCCTGATTCATGCATCCGTTTGATCGATCACGCGAGCAATCCCCCGCCTGTCAAGTCGTATGGCAGCCCGTCAATTCGATTGGCAGCCCGTCAAATTGCCTGCCGCAGGCAAAACGCTTACCATTGGGACGTCGATCGAAACACGCGACGTTTTGCACGAAGACCAATCCCAGGGAGCCCGTTCCATGCCCGATTCCATCCGCTCGCTGATCGAGACGGGAACCAAGCTCTACCTCGATTCGGTGGAGCCGTCGGAGGTTGATCGAAACGTCGCATGGGGTGCGGTTGGAGCCACAAGCAATCCGGCGATCATCTCGTCCATTGTCAAAGCTGGCGGTCTTGGATCGCACCATCGAGTCGCTCCTTGCCGAGGGAAAGGATGATGAATCGGTAGCTTGGGCGTTGACCGATCAGTTGGTGATCGATGCACAAGAGAAGTTCAAAGCCATTCACGATCAGAGCGGCGGGAATGTCGGTTGGGTCAGCTTTGAACTCGATCCTCTCCTGGAGGATGCCGGCTTGGGAATGAGTGATACGGAGCGAACCGAAGCTTATGTGGAAGCCGGCAAACGCTGGGCCGATGGCCACACGCAACCGGATGATCAAGGTGCCAGCGACCAAGGCAGGCTTGGCCGCCCTGGAAGAATTGGCAGCGGCCGGGGTGACCTTGAATGTGACGCTGATCTTCACCGGCGACCAGTACACCCAGGCTCGAGAGGCGGTTTGGCGAGGTGCCCAGCGTCGAGCGAACCTCGACAACTTCAAGAGCGTTTACAGCATCTTCATCTCTCGCATCGACGTCTACACAAAGTCGGAGGTCGAGCTCTCAGCCGAAGCGCAAGGGATGGTCGGCATTCTCAATGCCAAGCGAGTCTGGCGTGACAACCATGAGTTCTGGTCCGAAAAGGGTTTGAAGCTGGAACAAGAACTGATTTTCGCCAGCACGGGCACCAAGGATCCGCAAGAAGTTCCCTGGAAGTATGTGGAGGCGTTAGCTGGGAGCGACATTCAAACCAATCCGCCCGAGACCAACGTGCGATCGCGCGAAAGCGAGATTCGCTTCTCATCGAACCGTCGACCAGATGCCAGCCGAAGCGATTCAACGAGAGATCGACGAAAAAGTTGACACCGCGGCGATGCATCGCGTGCTGATGGAAGAAGGAGTCGACAAATTTGTCAAACCCCAACGGGCGCTGCTGCAGCTGATCTCGCAAAAGCGAACGGAACTGTCACCCGCGTCGTGACGTCGCCTTGTTTGATCCCACCTAGTTGTACGATGGGCTTCCAAGCCCGTCGATTTTCTTCGTCGTCCTGAGTTGGACCGACGGGCTCGGAAGCCCATCGTACGCTTGAGTTTTGAGTAGGGCGACTGGGATCGTGTTGCCAGTGCTCCAGTGCTCCAGTGCTCCAGTGCTCCAGTGCTCCAGGCCTCATGCGTGTCCCGGCAAACTGGAACCGTCGAAGGCGTCCGGAAGCAAATCGGCAAGCTTGAGTGTGCGCCGAGATCCATCGATCACATCAATCAAAATCACGGTGACGTCGGTTCCAAACTCAACGAGAAATTGTCGGCAAGCACCACAGGGGGTCACACCACCGACGCTGGCGACGGCGATGGCCGACCACGAACGGAATCCCGCAGCAACGGCTGCCGATGCGGCGACTCGCTCCGCACAAAGACTCAATCCGTAACTCGCGTTCTCCACATTGCAGCCTTCGGTGATCTCACCATTGCCAACGAGGACTGCTGCGCCGACGTAGAAATGGCTATGCGGCGCATGGGCTTGATGCCTCACAGCCGAGGCCCGGCTGATCAATCGTTCGATATCGTGCTTGTTTAGTTCAGGCATCCTTTGTCGGCCTTGAAAGGTTTGGAGGCGCAGCCAAAGCGGCGTTTCGAGTGGCCTTGTAAACGCAGGACGCATTTCACACCGCGAAATCGCTTGTGGAGGGTGCAAACGTTTGATCTTGCATTCCAAAACACGACTCACTGCTGTTCAACTTACCCGCGGTTTTGTCGTCGCGTGATGACCTTGATCCATGTCATTGCCGACTCGCTTCAGGATCAGCAAACGAGGCGTCAGGGGGCCTTCCACCAATCGGACCGAACGCCCAAGCCTTTCAAGATAATCCGCAGCGCGACTCTGATGGCAATATACAGTTAGAATTGGCTGCCCCTTTTTCACGTGGTCGCCGATGCGACCGTGAACAGCGATGCCGACGAAGTGATCAATCGAATCCTTCTTTCTTTTTCGTCCGTGAGGGGATGGCCGTCTCGTTTCTTGACCAACAGCAATGTGACAAGCATGTCGGATAGTGAGGTGGGAAGGAGGCCCCTACAATGGATCGCTGATTCGTTATATTGCATTGCCTGTCGCAATGCGATTCGAGCTGGAGAATCTGAACAGATGTGGTTGGAAAAAGAGATGCGTCCGATCTGGTTGCTCGTTGGAATCCTGTCCCAAAGCCTCTTCACGGCCTCCCTGCCGGGTGAGGAACCACCTTTGACGCAGGAGCAGACCGATGCCGTCTTGGCTCAAGTGGGCCCCGCGCGCTTTCCCGAGCTTTTCGGAGTGCGGCAAGGAAGGCAACCCCCGCGGTGGTCACGATCCTCTCCTATGGTCAGAGCGATCCACTGCGCAACCTGCTGGCTAGACAGCAGCAGCAGGCAGATGGCGAACCACCGCAGGAGACGCCGGAACCAGACGAAAACCAGCTGACGGGACTTGGAAGCGGCGTGATCGTCTCGCCCGATGGCCGGGTGATCACCAACAATCATGTGATCGCTGGAGCGAAGCGTGTCGTCGTGCAATTGTTTGATGAGACTGAAATTGAAGCCACCGACGTTCAGGGCGACCCTGACAGTGATGTGGCGACGCTGCGAATCGAGCGCGAAGGAGGATTCGACTCTGCGCGAGATGGGAGACTCTGACGCCTTGGAAATCGGAGATTGGGTCTTGGCGATCGGTAGTCCGTTCCGTCTGGAGGCAACCGTAAGCGCGGGGATCATCAGCGCCAAGGATCGCGCGTTGCGTCGCATCAACCGTGGCCGCTTGATCCAAACCGATGCCGCCATCAATCCGGGCAACTCGGGCGGACCACTGATCGATTTGGATGGCCAGGTGATCGCAATCAGTACCGCCATCGCGACGCGTAACGGTGGCTACCAAGGTGTTGGCTTTGCCATTCCCATCAATCAAGCCAAATGGATTGCCCAGGAATTGGCCGAGCATGCTCGGGTGCGACGGGCCGCGATTGGCATTCGAATGGCCGAGTTGAACCCAAAGATTGCCTCCAAATTCAATTTACCGGCAGGCATGGGCGTGTTGGCTTACCAGGTGATCGAAGACTCCGCTGCCGATCGGGCTGGGGTCAAGCCTCTCGACGTGATCCAGGAATTTGCCGGAGAAACGGTCCGCGAACCAGCTTCCTTGCAAGAGGTGATCGAGCGACTACCGGTAGGATCCACCCAGGAGATGAAGGTCTATCGGAAAGGGAAGTGCTGACGTTGACCGTCGAGCTCGCGACGGTCGAAGATCCAACCCTCGGCAGCGAAGAAGCGGCAGGAGCCGAAACGAGGAGTCCGACGCGAAATCGGAAAAGGTGACGCATGTAGTGAGAGCCCGATGGTGTGGCCGAACCCGTTCGGAGATTACGAGCGACTGGCGCGAACGCATGGAGCGAACCGACCGCCTGCGCCTCGAGACCTTTGCCAGGCATCTGCCCGTTGGACTGGGGAGCCGTCGACCTGCTCTCGAACGAAAATTGGGACGAGGATCACTCTTGCCCTTGCGGTCGCAGCGGAAGAACTCGCTGACGTAACGAACCGGAACCTTCTTTTCGGGAACCTTGAAGCGGTCTCCTTTCTGCAGCACCGGTCGATACTCGTCCATCCGACCGAATTGCCGCGTGCCAGCGGCCTGGCAGGGAAACCAGTATCCCTGTCCCTGGGCATCCTCCAGGTAGAACTCCGGATAGCAGTGATCGGGGATCCAAACCATGCGAGCCGGAATTCTTGCGTTGCGACAGAGGGCGACAAATAGACTGGTCATCTCCTCGCAATCGCCTGTCCGTCCTTGAAGTGCGTCCGAGGCATTCTTGAGCGAACCTTCGACATATTCGACATGTTCGCGCACGTAGTCATAGATCTGCTCGACACGTTGCCAGTCGTTTTCGGCTTCCATCGCGGTCACAGCCAATTCACGCGAAGCGTTGCGGATCCGTCGAGTTGGACGCATCGATGTACGGGCTGTTTCCCATGAACATCCGCAGCTCGCGATCGGGGCGAGAGGGAATCACCAAGTCATCCGTCTTCTCGGGCCCCAAGATGCGAGCTCGATCTATTTGAAAATTGAAAGTTGCATTGACCGTCGCACCGGCCGGAACACGAGCCATGCGAACGACGACCTGACGTGCGCCTCCGGGCAAGTTTCGGACTTCCCAGTGGGACACGATCGGATCGACCGTCTGTCCCGTGACGACGACCTTCTGTTCCGGCCATTCCATCGGGACGGTGAAAGTCGCCAGCACATTCGTGCAGGTCACCGGCGTCTCCAGGACCAACCCGATTCGCCAGAACTGGGTCTGTGGAGAATCGTAGGTAAGCCGGCCAGCAGTGGCCGGATGAGTCGGTCTGTCGCGATCCTGCACATCGGTCGACGAAGCGACTTCGTTGGACCAGCATCCTCTTGAGCATCGGCCGATCGATGGCAAGCATCGCTGTGGGCAGCCAACGGGCGGCAGATGCGAGGAGCCAATTTCGACGGCGAGAAAGCGGGCAGGGCAGGCGTTCATCATGCGTCATGTGTTCGTGTCGCACTACGAGGTCGAGATGGAATAAAGAAACGGCCGGAGCAAAGCTTTGCCAAGGAGACAACACTTGCCCCGACCGTCGCTCGCTATGAACGTTTCAGCTAGATCTAGTCTAGTCAGTGTGTTACGAGCGAAGTGCCACCATAGAAAGGTTCTTCCCACAAGATGCGGCTGCCGTCGTTATCGAATCGGCGAGCGCTGAAGTCATCGCCTTGGATCGGTGCGATCGTCGGGACGCCAGGCGGATAGCCGACGGAGCCTGATGGAACGCCCATGACGCTCTCCCGACGACATGTAAGGGTCAGCGTAGCCGCAACCGCAGTTCGCCGGCAGCTGGAGCACCGCAGGATCCACACGAGTAGCCGCCCTGGACATAGGGGGCGGATCCATAGGCTTCGGATCCGCAGCCCTGTCGGGGTCCCGCAAAGGGCTGACACTGGCAAGGCTGGCCCATGTAGGGCTGCCCACATTGCGGGCCGCCGCATGGGGCCTGCATGGTGTTTCCGAATTGGGGTGCCGGCGCTTCCACCAGCATTCGAGTTACAGAGGCCACAGCGGGCACCCTTTCCGAACAGGAAGTTCCGCATGCCGCTACAACCGCTACTGAGTGGAGACGAGCGTCATGACTGCGATGAACGTGAAATACGAGTGTTCATTGTATATTTCCTTGATATGCATAGCGAGCGTATTCGTTAGTCTCAAGTTTCGAGACCGAACAAAACTACGTCGCTCTCGATGATGTGCAAACGCAACACCGTGTTTTTTCTGCAACAATGTGTTGAGACAGCACACCACCCAGATTCACAACCGTCTCCCACCCCATGATGTTGCACTCGTTACGAGAACCGTTCGACGGTACGGCCCTAGCAACGGTCGTATCGATGCTGGCGATCCCGCTGGCAGTGATCTGCGCGGACGTCGTTCGCGCCGACAAACCGAGCGACTCCGATCGAGCAGTTGTCCGGTTGCCATCGGATGAACCTGCTGCCCGGGCGAGGAGATCGAACAGCTGCTGCACATGTGGCGAACCAGACGATGAGCTTGATCGGTTCTGGTTGATCAACACGCGTCATATGAGCAGTCAGCGCTCGGTGCGTGAATCTCGATGAGCCGGACTTCGCGGTTTATCGAATGCACGGCTGCTCTCGTCCTTGTCGAGTGACGATCGATCAGTACCTACGATCGGTTATTCAGCGACGAAGCGCCGTGGTTTATGTCCACGGCAATCGAATGCCCGCAGATCAGGCCGTGGAGCGAGGATTCGCTGTTTACCAGAATGTCAAGTGCTTTCGTTCGGGCAATCCTGTCGATTGGGTGGTTTGGAGCTGGCCGAGCGAGAAAGAGGGGATCCTGATACGAGACGCGCGCATCAAAGCGTCGCGGACCGATGGACAAGGGTTGTACCTGGCGTGGTTGCTGCGAAGCACGCCGAGTCGCGAGTCAACACAACGCTGCTCGGCTATAGCTTTGGCGGGCGAATCATCACCGGTGCTCTGCATGCCGCGGCCGGAGGCGCATTGGCTGGACGCAAACTGCCGGGCGAGCCAGTCGTCGGTGGACCCTTTGACGCTGGCTTGGTGGCTCCCGCGATTGATAGCCATTGGCTGACCTCTCATGGCTACCATGGCTGCGCGACACAAAATCTGGAGCGTCTGGTCCTGATGTACAATCGTCGCGATGCTGTGTTGAAGCGATATTGGTTGATCGATCGGGTTCGCGGACGCATGGCATTGGGGTACAGTGGTCCGACCTCATTTGCCGACCGCTTTGACGGGACCAAACTGCCGGTACATTCGCGAGATTGTTCTTCGTCGATTGGCCTTCAGCATGATGAGCTCGATTATTACCGCAAAGCGTGTCAAGCCGGTTCGGACATGGCCAAACTGATCGATGACTTCTACGTCAACCAATGAATCTGAGCCATTCGCAGACCTATGAGTCCCGGATCGGATTTCTCAGCGGGCGTTGGGTGCCCCATGGGGAAATGCGTTTGGGCGTCGACGATGTCGGGTTTCGCCAGGGGGTGACCGCGGTTGAGCGTCTTCGGACCTACCAGGGCCGCATCTTTGCCATCGAGGCCCATCTTCGCCGCTGGCAATGGTCCACTTCCAAGCTTGGGATCGGGCCCCTCCCGTCGATGGAGGCCTACGAGGCTTACCTGCGTGAATTGCTCGCAACGCAATCAAGTCGCTCTTGGAGCGGCAAGGTGATATCGGCATCACGATGTTTGCCACGCCAGGCCTGGGTGGTGGATCGGCTCCAACGTTCGGACTGCATCTCAATCGACTCAATCACGAAAAGATCGACCTGCACCGTCAACGGGGCCAGGCCATCATCGTGACCGACGTTCGCCAACCTCCCGCCGCGTGCTGGCCCCGATCCATCAAATCACGATCGCGGATTCACTATTATCTTGCCGGATGCTTTCGCGGCACAGCATCGTGTCGATTCTCTGGGCGTTTTGATTGACGAGGACGGCTCGATCACCGAGACGAGTACGTCGAACCTGGCGGTCGTGAAGGGAGGAGAGGTTTTCTCGCCCCCGTCCGATCGCGTACTGGCTGGCGTCACTCAGATTGATGATCGAGATTCTCGCCACAGGATCGTCTCGATCACGTGGACGAAGACACCGATCAGCATTTCCCAGCTCGTCGATGCAGATGAAGTTCTGCTGATGGGTACCGATGGCGGCATCTGGTTCGCAAATTCGGTCAGCAATCATCCGATTGGTGATGAATCGCCCGGTGAAGTATTTCTCACGCTTCGAGATGCTTTCGACAAGCTCGTGGGCACAACCACCTGAGCGAAGCGACCTCCCGATGGGTCTCTCTTGGCCCGCGTCAAAATCAAGACGAGTTTGAACACGCGTGCTCGTGGAGTGGATACACTGAGGTTCTCGCCCTTCCTTGATCCTTCTCAGCTTCCTTGATCCTTATCAGTGAGAGCCGTGCACGTGAGTCCTGTTCGCCAAGCCTGGATATTGCTTTCGTTGTTTGCCTCCGCCTGGATGCTTGTCGGTTGCAATTCATCGTCGCAACCCAAGTCGAGTGCGAGTGGCAGCAGCGAGAGGCAACTTGCGAATCGCGGTGATTCCGAAAGGGACCAGCCACGAGTTCTGGAAGTCCGTGCACTTTGGAGCCGAGAAAGCGGCCCAAGAGCTCGGCAATGTCGAAATCATTTGGCGCGGCCCGGTGGTGGAAAGCGACACCGGCAGTCAAATCGAAGTGGTCAAGAATATGATCACGATGCAGGTCGACGGGATCGTGCTTGGCACCGAATCAAAAAGGTGGTCTGGTCGATGCGGTGGACGAATCGATCAGCGAGGGAATTCCGGTCGTCATCTTCGACAGTGGTCTGGATCGAGGGCCCCGAGATTGTCAGCTACGTTGCCACCGACAATTACAAGGGCGGCAAGATGGCGGCCGAGCAGATGGCCAAGGCGATCGGCGAGAAAGGAAACGTGATTCTGCTGCGCTACCTGGCCGGCAGTGAAAGCACCGAGCAACGCGAAGAGGGATTTCTTGACGGCCTGAAAGAGTACCCCGACATCAAAGTGGTCTCGTCGGATCAACGCGGTGGCGACAATGCCACCGCTTCGAAAGAAAAAGTCGATCAGCTGTTGCAACTCTACGGCGAGGATCTCGCCGGATCTTTGCCGTTTGCGAACCGAATGCCAATGGAACCCTCGAGGCATTGCGCAATGCAGGCCTGAACAAGCAGGTCAAGTTGATTGCGTTTGATCCAAGCGACGCCTTGATCGAAGCCCTTGAAGATGGATCTTGCAGCGGGATCGTGCTGCAGGATCCGGTGCAGATGGGCTATCAATCAGTCAAGACGCTGGTCGCCGCGATCGACGGCAAGAAGGCCGAGGCGTTCATCTCGACCGGCGAGTACGTGGCGACGCCTGAGAACATGAGACGAAGAGAAGATCCGAAACGTTGCTGAAGCCGGCAATTATTGATTAGTCGGCTCCACGCGAGAGAGCCTCTGAATGTCTCCCCCTTTGCTTGAAATGCGAGGGATCAGCAAGCGGTTTGGTCCAACTCAGGCACTTCACGATGTCTCGCTTTCCGTTTCGGGCGGCGAAGTGCTCGCCTTGATTGGCGAGAACGGCGCCGGGAAGAGTACGCTGCTGAAGGTGCTCAGCGGCGCTCATCTGGCCGATGAAGGCGAAATGACGATCGCCGGCCAGCCCTATCGGCCGCGCGGACCGCATGATGCCCGAGAATCTGGGCATCGCCATGATCTACCAGGAGCTGAATCTGGCCCCCGACCTGAGCGTCGAAGACAACATCCTGCTGGGCCAAACGGGCACCGGCAAGGGCCTGCTGTTTCGCCGTCGTCAGCGACACAGCGTGCGCGACGTGCTTGACTCGGTTGGCCTTGACGAACTCGAACCCACTGCGATCGTCGGCGAGCAATCGGTCGCAACTCAGCAGTTGATTGAGGTTTCACGTGCGCTTGGCGAGTGATGCCAGGATCATTCTGTTTGATGAACCAACCAGTTCGCTACCGCAGAAGGATGTGACTCGACTTTTCGAGATCATTCATCGTTTGAAGCAGCGTGGAATTGGCGTGGTCTACATCAGTCATTTCTTGGAAGAGGTTCGTGAAGTCGCCGATGCCTACAGCGTGCTTCGTGACGGACAACATGTCGGCTCGGGGAAAATCGATGATGTCACCGATCCGCAGATTGTCTCGATGATGGTGGGTCGCGACGTCGACGACCTGTTTCCATCGGTACCCCACACGCCGGGAGAAGCCTGGGTTGAAGTCACCGACATGCAAGGCGTCCCCTATCCCCGCCACGTCAGTGTCGCCCTCCGTCGCGGCGAGATCTTTGGGGTGGCCGGATTGGTGGGAGCGGGACGAACCGAATTGCTGCGCAGCATCTTCGGATTGGACTACACCACCGCCGGAGCGGTCACGGTCGAAGGCAGGTCCATCGCAGCCATCGGTCCGGGCTCGCATGCAAGCCGGCTTTGGCTTGTTGTCCGAGGATCGCAAAGGCGAAGGGCTCGCCCAGGATCTATCGATCATCGAAAACACAACGCTCGGTGCGCTGGGCAACTACACGACGCTTGGTTTGATCAACCTCTCGCCGACGTGACCAGGTCGCCAGCGGACTTGATGCGGCGGGTCGAGGTCAAAGCCCGCTCGGGCCGCCAACCCGTCTCCGAACTTTCGGGCGGGAATCAGCAAAAAGTCGCGATCGCAAGAATTCTGCATCAACAAGCCAACATCTTGATGATGGATGAACCGACCAAGGGAATCGACGTCGGGACCAAAGCAGAAATCTATCGGATGATGGGATCACTCGCGGCCGAGGGAAGAACGGTCGTTTTCGTCAGTTCCTACCTGCCCGAGTTGCTGGCGGTCTGTGATCGAATCGGCGTCATGGCTCGCGGCCAGATGCGTGAAATCCGCGATGCATCCCGGATTGGACCGAGGATGAGGTCATGGCGGCGGCGATCGCATTGGACGACCACTCACCGAACCATTTAGAAACCAGCCAAATCACTTGAGTGACGTCCGTCGCAAATGTCCCCATGTTGAAAAAGCTCTTCTGGCAACTCGGTCCTTTCTTCGCACTGCTGGTCATCGTGCTGCTGTTTTGGCTGGCCGACAGCCTGTGGGGGCAGGGCTACTTTCTTTCGTTTCGGAATCTGCGCGTGATCATGAGCAGCGCCGCGTTGATCGCGGTGCCCGCATTCGGAATGACGATCATCATCATCTCCGGTGGTATCGATTTGTCGGCCGGCACGGCATTGACGCTCTGCGGTACCGTCCTCGCGCTGATGCTGAAACAAGCCCCTTCCGCGGCACCCGACGCCGTGCTCGCGGTCGGTTCGCTGTCCCATGGTTGGTGGATGGTCCTTGCACTCGGCGGGATGATCCTGACTGGATGCTTGTGTGGATTCATCAATGGCACTTTGATCAGCGCGACGAAAGTGGTCCCCTTCATTGTCACGCTCGGCACCATGACGATCTATCTGGGGATCGGACAGATTCTGGCGAATGAATCGACTGTCTACGCTCCCAAAGAGAACATTCCGGATTGGATGAGTCTTTGCTACACCGGCAGCAACGCGTCGCAGTACCTGATCCCACCGATCCATCTCTTCGGTTCGGAATTGGTGATCAAGATTCCGACCAGTGTGATCATTGCGATCGTTCTGGCGATCGGGGTCGGGATGTTGATGCGATACACTGTCTTTGGCCGCAATGTCTTTGCGCTCGGGCTCGAGCGAATCGACGGCCCGACTGTGTGGCATCAATGTGCCGCTGACCATCGTGGCGGTCTACACGCTTGCCGGTTTCTTTGTGGCGGTGGGCGGGCTGCTTTATTTCGCCGACGTCAAGAATGGAAATCCAAGTGATGGGACCGGCAAGGAACTGGAAATCATCGCGGCCGTTGTGCTCGGCGGAGGCAGCCTCAGCGGCGGACGCGGTTCGATTTTTGGCACGATGATCGGAGCCCTGATCATCACGGTGATCCGCAGCGGTTGCAGCCAGCTCGCGATTCCGAATACCTACACCTTGATCATCATCGGTGGGATCATCATCGTCGCCGTGATTGTCGATCAGCTCCGCCATGGATCTCCCGAGTGGTTTTTCCGCTTGCTTCCAAGCAAGAGCGACGCGAGCTAGCCGAATCGAGCCACCGCACCTTGAACGATTTCTCCTGGCCCAGCGGGCCACATCGCGGAACGACCACGGTTCCCCGCGCGCCCCCGCGCTGCGTACGATTTAGCCTAACGATGGGGTACGGTCTCCAATTCCCTGTCTTCCCTATTTGGCCCCCAGTCCTCAGCCCCCAAAGTCTCCGACGCAACACCATCATTTTGCGGGCGACAAGTTCCTCGCTGGGTCGAATCAGATTCCCCTGCCTTTCACCATGAGCTTTGAGAATGAGTCGTTCATCGCTGCGTTTCCTCGGGATCCTCTTCTGGGTTGCCATCATGGTCGCGGCAGCCGCGACGGCGGTGAATCGGGAGCAAGCCTCACCTGGGCAAGCTTCCGCGATGGACTACATGATTCGTCGTGTGAACCGTTTCCAGATGATCGACGAAAGTGGTCACGTCCAATTGAACGACCCTGTGTTTCTCAAGTTGGGCGAAGGGGAGTGGACTCAAGTTGGGCACATCGATGCCGTTTCGTCGGTGGACCCGCAGCACTTCACGATGTTGTGGCATGACAATGCAGTTTCGGGGGCGAAGTGTGAATTCACTGCCTACCGGAACAGTGGCCGGCTCGACGATGCGATCGCCACAATGTTCCCGCTTGAGAAGAGACTTCAGATTCGCGAGCGATTGGAACGAACGCTTCAGGCTCATGGCGATGAGCTGATGCAATCGCTGATTCCAGTTGCACAGCGAGCTCTGCAAGAATCGCTTCCGGTGATTGAGGCCGAGTTTCGACGATCGAGCGAACGCCATCGTGTTGAGATCGACGACTTGATGACGCGATGGAATGACGAATTGGTGGAGGAACGCTTGATCCCACTAGCCCGTCGCGAGGTGATACCGATCATCCGCGAACATGGACAGCCAGTGGCGGAAACGATCGGTCGCGAACTCTGGGATCGAGCATCCATTTGGCGTTTTGGTTGGCGGGCTGCCTATGACAGGACGCCGTTGCCCCGCCGTGACCTGGTTCAACAAGAATGGGATCGGTTCGTGGAGGAGGATGCGATCCCTGTCTTCGATCAACACATGGATGAGATCGTGGCTGCCGTTCAACAGACGATCGCCGAGATCACAGCAAACCAGGCGGTGACCGGGGAGTTGGCTGCTGTCATCAATGAACTGGCCACCGATGACGAAGCCCTCCGACTTCTTCGAGACATGCTCAAGGAGTCCATCGTCGACAACCCAAAGCTGCATGAAGTTTGGCAAGAGGTTTGGCAAAGCGACCAGGCGACCCGAGCCTTCGATCTTGCCGGAGCCCGCCTGGAACCGGTGGTTCGTCAGATTGGAGACGATCTTTTTGGAACGCGAGAGAAGGGCATCAATCCTGATTTTGCGCGTGTCCTGAGAAACCAAATCCTGGGGAAGGACCGTCGCTGGATCGTTGCGGAGCCGGTCGATCGTGGGGACAACTCCGTTCCTCTCGTGATTCGCCGCTCGAATCAATCGATGCCCTATCCGATCGTCTTTCTCGCCGACCGAAACGAAGACGAGGAAGGCAATCCATGAATGAGGTGCCGCCACCCGACTTGCCCGAACATGTCGGTACGAAGGAATCCACTGCGCCGGTCGACATCACTCGACCCAGACCGATGCCCCTGAGCTTGAAATCGCTTAGCATCACGGCTGGCTCGACGACTCTGCTCAACGATGTCACGTTGACGATTCCCGCAGGCAAGATCACGGTCATTGTGGGTGCAAGTGGTGCGGGGAAATCGGTCCTGCTCCGCACGCTAGCCGGCCTGATTTCCAGTGACGGCCCTGTCTTGAACTGGAAAGGCTCGATTGAGTTAGGTGATCGCGACGCCTCGGATGAGAGTCTCACGCAACGGGTCGGCATCGTCTTTCAGCAGTTCGCTTTGTTTGATGAACTGTCTCCCTCTGCCAACGTTCAATTTGCGATTGACCATCGGTTTCAGGGCGCTCTTGGAATTTCGCAATCGGCCGACGAGTGGCTGGACGAACTTGGTGTACCTCAGCGAACACGGGTGGCCGGCTTGAGTGGTGGCCAAAAGCAGCGACTCGCAATCGCAAGAACGTTAGCTGCTGAGCCGCCGATCGTGCTCTATGACGAGCCGACGTCGGGACTCGATGCGGCCAGTGGTGCGAAGGTGTCCAGGTTGATCCGCGAGACACATGAGGCGCATCATCGAACAAGCATCATCGTGACGCACGACTATGAAACGCTCATCCCGATCGCGGACGAAGTCCTGCTGCTCGATTCCGAAACCAAACGGCTGGACTGGATTCCTCCCGATCAGTGGTCAGAGATCCCCAATCGAATGAAGCCGCTGCCGAGGGAACGCCCGCCAGGCGAACCTGAAACCATCCTGCAGCGTGCAGGGGAAGTCGCGGATCAATTCCTGACGGCAACCGGCTCGGTGCTGCTGACGGCGTTGCGTTTGCCATTCGATGCCCTCCCATTGTTTCCGCGGTGGAAGTGGGGACTTCGCTTCTTTGCCCATTACCTTCGCTTGGTTGGGGGACCCTCGGCTTGGATCTACTTGATCCTTGCCGGCTGGATCATTGGTTTCACGTCGACCTACTTCACCTTTCGATTCCTGCCATTTCGGCTCTACACGCAACCGCTGTTGATCGATGAGTTGTTGGCGACGATCGGCTTTGCGCTGTATCGAGTCCTTGTGCCGGTGCTGGCGACAATTTTGATTGCGGCCCGCTGTGGTGCGGCCGTCACGGCGGACGTCGGCGTCAAACAGTACGGTGGACAAGTGGACGCCATGCGGACCCTTGGAGTGAAACCCAAGTCGTACCTGCTGGTACCGATCATCATGGCCTTCGTGGTCGCCACCCCCATGCTGGAATGGCTTGCCTTCACCTCGGCGCGGATGATGAGTCTGGTCACCTTCACCTCGACCCATCCGAGCATTGGACCCTATTACTGGTCACAGTACTTTTTCAGGAACCTCAGTTCCACTTCTCAGGGCGGTTTATTGGGGCTGCCGTTGTATGCCGGCTGGAGCTGGGTCCTCCTGAAGAATCTTCTCTGCGGTGTCGGAACGGCCGCGATCGGTTACTATCGGGGGCTGCAACCGAAACACTCCGCCAACGACGTTAGCAGCGCGATCACCTCCACCGTTCTTTGGACGACGCTGTATGTTTTGGTCGTGCATTTTGTTGTGGCCTTGCTCGAATATTGACCCTCAAGCCAACACTACGGATTGCTCCATGGACAAGAAGGCAAAGAAGCGTTTGGAAGTCATCAACAAGAAGCTGCAAACACTCAGACCGAGGTTGGCAGGCTCGCGTGCCCAGGCCGACGATGCGTCCGAACTCAAACAACTGGAAGACGAAATCACGAAGCTCGAGGCGGAGGCGGCGGAACTCAAAGCCCAAAAATAGAGGCTCGAAGGCAGCAATCAAGACTCAAACGCAGCTGCCTCGTTGCTCCCCGGCTCTTGCCTGCCCCCACACCGGCCTCTCCGCCTCCAACGTGATCGCTTCGTTGCGATCCGGATGTTGCAGCGTCAGCGACCAGGCGTGAAGGCACATCCGTTGACCGGTGTTGGCCAGTGTTTGCGTGGGGGCGAATCTGCGTCCGATTAGGTAAGTAGGATCACCCATCACGGGCATCTGCATCGACCACAGATGAATCCGAATCTGATTGGTACGGCCTGTGCGGGGAATCGCTTCGGCCAAGGAGGTGCCGTCGGGACATCGCTCCAGGATGCGAAACTCGGTGGTCGCTTCGAGGCCTTCTGGATCGACGCCACGCATACCGGCTGAGGAGCGCTGGCGGCTGATCCGCTGATGACAGAAGATCCGATCTTGGTTGGGCTGGCCGAGGATTCGGACCAGGTAACGTTTTTGAATAGCATTGTGTTCGAACTGCTGGCGTAGGTTCGTGGCAACGGCTTTGGATCGGGCCAGGACCATGACGCCAGTTGTGTTGGCATCGAGTCGGTGCACCAGCCGAAGATTGCCCTCGCCGTAAACCGAGTCCAGCAATGACGTCAAGGTATTTCGATTGAATCGCCCGCAGGGATGCACGGGGAGCGGAGCTGGCTTGGCGATCGCAACGAGCGCGTCGTCCTCCCAAATCACTCGAATGTCGGCGTTGACATCGGGTTCAACCGTATCGGGAAACCAGTGCCAAAACTGCTCGCCGCCACGGACCGATCGATTGGGGGCGACGGGCTGGCCATCGGAAAGAATCTGTCCCAGACGAAACCACTCCCCCCATTGCTTCGGATCGATATGGGGATGCAGGGCACAAACGCACTCGAGCAGGGTCCTGCGATCGAGCCGAGCCGGGATATTGATGGGCCGATGGTTGTCGTAGGGGCGACTTCCCGGCAGCGGCTGCGACATTTCACGCAGTGATTCATTACGATGTTCCAGAACTTGCTTCATCTGCGAATCATAGGGTTCGAGCCGCGAGTCCTGATCGTATACTGACGGCTCACCAACAGCTAGCTCACGGAGACTATCCTTCCTTGGAACCGGCAACCGAAGAATCGCGTCAGCGCGCTGCGATGGTCGAGAATCAATTGGTCGCGGCGGCTTCCATGACCCTGTCATCCTTGATGCCATGGGCAAGGTTCCGCGGCATCGATTCGTTCCCAAAGACTGGAGACCGTGCGCCTATGCCGACGGGCCATTGCCGATTGGGCATGGGCAAACGATTTCCCAACCCTACATCGTTGCCTTGATGACGCAATTGGCGCGGCCAATGCGCGACGCGAAAGTATTGGACGTAGGAACCGGTTCGGGTTACCAAGCCGCGGTGTTGGCTGAAATCGTGGACCAGGTATACAGCGTTGAAATCAACGAGGAGCATGCGAAGCACGCGCAAGAGCTGCTGCGAGAGCTTGGTTACGAGAACATCCAGGTGCGGTGTGCGGATGGCTACCAAGGCTGGCCAGAGCACGCCCCTTTCGATGCAATTGTGGTTGCGGCCGCTCCCGACCATGTTCCTGAACCACTGTTGGATCAGCTTGCCATCGGAGGGCGACTGATTATGCCGGTCGGCAAGCACCATCAGACGCTGATGTTGATCGAGAAACGTGAGGATGGGGCGATCACCCGAAGAAGCGTGGCACCGGTAGCCTTTGTGCCCATGACGGGCATAGCAGAGGCGAAGTGATGCAAAGATGAAGTGATGCAAAGATCTGGAGACGAGCAATTCCGCCGTTGTGGTTCGGGAAATCCTCCGTGTCCCTTATTGTCGAGGAGATCGTCGCGTAAACTGGATGAAAGGTGTCTATACTGAGGGATCCAGCGTGGGGCGTTTAGGCTGCAGGCGTCTGGACTGGAGGCGTCTGGACTGGAAACCGGTGGCACCGGCGAGGCGACGGATAGGGAAGTCCAGCTGAAGGGCGTGCAATGCTCTGAACGTGTGGTGATGATCGATCAATGGTTGCCGGTTCGACCCGGCAACGAGACTGGACTGAAAAGCTGAAGTGAAAAACGGGTGACTTCCATGAGAGACGTGTCTGGTATTCGGCGGCGTGATTTTTTGCGATCGAGTGGTCTCTTTCTTGGGGCTGCCGCGATGACTCGCGCGTCGCTTGCCTTCGCGCAGAACGCTCCATCGGCGTCGGCCGATCCATGGCTGCGCAAGACGTTGAAGATCGGAATGATTCGTTCGGATGGATCGCTAACGGACAAGTTCAAGTTGGCCAAAGAAGCGGGCTTTGAGGGTGTTGAACTCAGCGTCCCCGGCGTCGATGTGGAAGCCGCCAAGGCGGCCGCTGAAGCGAGTGGACTGATCATCGATGGAACGGTCGGCAGCTATCATTGGCAAGAGCGTCACAGCGATCCCGACCCAGCGGTGCGGGCGGTGGCCCTCGAAAAACTGATCGCCGGGATTCGTGAGACTGCCGCCATGGGGGCTGATACGATGCTACTGGTGCCGGCCCATGGCAAAGACGGATCCGACGCCGAGGTGTACGAGCGTGCGATGGCCGCCATCAACGCAGCCCTGCCGGCCGCCGCGGAAAACAAAGTCTCCATCCTGATCGAAAACGTATGGAATGACTTCCTGTTCGACCAAGAAGGAGGGAGCGATCAAACGGCTGACGAGCTCGCCAAGTTCGTCGATGCCTTCAACTCCCCTTGGGTCGGTGTGCAATTCGACATCGGCAACCATTGGAAGTATGGCGACCCCGCCGCCTGGATTCGAACCCTTGGTAAACGAATCAAGAAACTCGACATCAAAGGATTTTCGCGCGAAACCGGCAAGTTCACGAAGATCACCGAGGGAGACATCGACTGGCCTTCGGTCAAACTTGCATTGCAAGAGATTGGATTCTCTGGTTGGCTTGCCGCCGAAGTTGGTGGTGGTGACCTGGAACGACTGAAGGAGATCGTCGCGAACATGGATTCGGCACTGCAGTGTAACGAGAGCGTGGCGAGTGCAGGCTGAGGACACTTCAGATCACGGCCAGGCTGACGCGACTTGCCACGTCTCAGTCATGCCTGATGAGATCGTCCATTGGCTTGGGGAGATCTCTCCAAGGGTGATCGTCGATGGTACCTATGGTGGAGGCGGTCACGCGCATCGCTTGCTGTCGGTTCTTCCACACGGCGAAGGCCATCTGATCGGCCTCGACCGTGACCCCGCGGTCAGTCATCGCGTCGAACACGAGGACCACGACCCGCGATTGACCGTCTTTCTCGGCAGTTACGAGCGGACGGCCAAAGCGCTTGAAGTCATGGGCTTGGCGAAGATCGATGCGATGGTCCTCGACTTGGGCTTGTCGAGTGATCAATTGGCTGACCGCGAGCGTGGTTTTAGCTTCACGCATGCCGAAGCCCCGCTTGACCTGCGTTTCGATCCCGAGTCGGGCCCCTCGGCAGCGGATTGGCTCGCCTGGAAGAAAGAGGGCGAGATTGCGGACGCGATTTACAAGTATGGTGAGGAGCGGTTCAGTCGACGAATTGCTCGCGAAGTCGTAACGCAACGTCGGCGTGAAAAAGCGGTCAAGACGGTCGGCGACATGGTGGAGATCTGCAAGAAGTGCGTTCCCCGTTCACGCAATCATGACATCCATCCCGCCACACGCACGTTTCAAGCATTGCGCATCGTTGTCAACGATGAACTCGGCGCCCTAGAAAGGACCCTCGCTGCAGCCCCCGATTGGATCGCCTCTGGGGGACGCATTGCGGTGATCAGCTTCCATTCACTCGAGGATCGAATCGTCAAGAATGCTTTTCGAGACGACGCCGTCTGGGAGGTGATGACCAAGAAGCCACTCCGTCCAAGCGAAGAGGAAGTCCGTCAGAACTCTCGTAGCCGAAGCGCCAAGCTTCGAGTTGCGCAACGACTCCCCCAGCGATCGCGCGATGATGATTGAGGGCTGTGAGTTAACGTAGTTCCGCATTTCCAATTCGGACGTTCGCAGCTTTGCTGCGTTGATGACGAGTCTCGGAGAGACTCGCCTACGGTAATGCCTCCCACCTCGAAAAACTCACTGCCGATAGTTCGGGTAGTAGCCGTCGTAGTACGGTGCGACTGGATAGGGCGACCCCGGACCCGCAGGATAGGGATTGAACGGTGAAGCGGGAGTATCTGTGCCGAAGCGGTTTCGATCGTTTGGCCAACGACCACCTGGCCAGCGATTTCCAATGCCGGGACCACCCGATCCCAGATTGCCGCCACCGGGGCGATTCATGTTGGGTGGATAACCGCCTTGCCCTCCGCGATGCCCAACACCTCCGTCAAACTGACCATAGGGAACGGCGTAGGGGAAACCAAGGTTCAAGCCTGCGAAGGGGGGGCCCCAATTCGGATAGGGTGTGGAGAAAGGACGATAGGGAAAACGCCACTCACCATAGGGTCGAACCGGTGCGCCCCACTCCTCGACGCGATGATAGTTGTCAGCGGACTGACCGTAGTTCAGCGAGCTGCGTGTGTGGGTGTAACCGCTCGTTTGAAAGTTCGAAACGGCCGCGATCGTGGGTGCTTCGATCGGCGCGTACTGGGTCACGCGAACGCCTCGAGCATCATGGCTGTAAGTGCTGGGTAGCGTCAGCCAATCGTTTGCCTGGACGATCGTCGAAAGGAGGAGCACGGCTAGAAACGAGAATTGTCTCATGAGCGCCAAAATAGTTCGTGGCGGGAGCAGTTAGAGGGCAACAGGACAGAAATCACAAGATTCTGGGGTCCGGCCCCCGGCGCAATCGTTACAGCCTCCACAGATGCACCGGCCCGACCGCCCAGGGCACGCCCCCTTTCGCAGCCACGGGACGCAGCCACGGGACATGGCGACACTCATTTGACCGGACGCTCATTTGGCCGGACGCTCATTTGGCCAGGCTGAAAGTAAGCCACCGTCTATCTCAGGCGGCCCCTGTCAGGCGGCCGATCGCTGTTAGAATGACGGATGCTGACACGAGCATGGTGCTTACCCGCCCTGCCACTGAATCGGCATGCCGCGGTTGGGCTCCTCAAGACGCCTGAATTGATTCGCCGCGCGATGGCCCGCCCTTCCGCTCCCTCCCCCCCGTACGCCCTGCCTAAGACGAACCAGAGATGACTAGAACGACCACCACTTGCCTTTGTGTCGCCGCGATGTTCGGCGCCGCAACGCTTGCCCCCCATGTCGTCGCCCAAGAGTATCAACACGGGCCGGATTCGAAACCCAGCGATTCGGTTCCCCACGGCAAGGTGACGCAGCACACTTGGCTCGACAGCAAAGTCTTTCCCGGTACGGTCCGTCGTTATTCCGTCTACGTGCCGGCACAATACGACGGATCTCAGCCTGCCGCGCTGATGGTGTTCCAGGACGGGCATGCCTTCGAAGGCACCGGCGGTGACTATCGCGTTCCAGTTGTGTTTGACAATTTGATCGCGAAAGGGGAGATGCCGATCACCATCGCGGTGATGATCGACCCGGGGCACAAAGGCGAATTGCCAGAAACGCGAGGCTGGCAACCACGCCCAGCCAATCGCAGTTTTGAATACGACACGGTCAGTGGAGACTACGCCGAGTTTTTGCTTACCGAGATCCTTCCCGAAGTCGAAAAGGAATATCGGATCACCGAGAACCCCGAGCTGCGAGCCATCAGCGGGAATAGCTCCGGTGGGATTTGTGCCTTCACCGTTGCATGGTATCGCCCCGATCAATTCCGCAAGGTTCTCAGCCACATTGGAAGCTTTGTCGATTTGCGCGGTGGTCACAATTATCCGCCCATGATTCGCAAGACGGACAAGAAGCCCGTTCGAGTCTTGCTTCAGGATGGTGAGAACGACCTGGATAACCAATTCGGCAATTGGCCCCTTGCCAACAAACAGATGGCAAAAGCACTTGAATTCAAGGACTATGACTACAAACTCGTATTTGGTTCTGGTGCTCACGACGGCAAGCATGGCGGAGCGATCTTTCCTGATTCACTCCGCTGGTTGTGGCGAGACTGGAAGAACGAAACCCCCTAAGTGATTCTGCCGACGGCCTCACCCATTTCATCGCTCCCTCCCACCCAGCCTCATGCCTGACGATTCGATTCAACGTGTGACCGATGTCTCATTTGCGGTGCCCTTTGTGCATCGACTACGGGTGACTGACGACGTTTGCGGCCGAGACTTTGACGTTCTCCAGGACGTGCTGGAGGGTGGAGAAGCGGGGCCTCCCCGCGTCTTGTTGGTCGTGGAGACTGCGCTGGCGGCGGCGGTATCCGGGCTGATTACTCGCTTGTCCGAATCCAATTCAATCGACCTCGTTTCCGAACCGTTGTGGGTCGAGGGTGGTGAGGACTCGAAGAACTCCATCGAGCGAATCAAGTACCTGCTGCAACAGTTCAATGCAGCCAACTTGGATCGCCGTAGCTATGTCATCGTGGTCGGTGGCGGCGCTCTGCTTGATGCGGTCGGATTCGCCGCCGCGATCGCCCATCGGGGCATTCGACTCGTTCGCCTCCCCACAACGACACTCGCGCAGGCTGATTCGGGCGTTGGTGTCAAGAACGCGATCAATTTCTTTGACAAGAAGAATTGGGTTGGAACCTTTGCCGTGCCTTGGGCCGTGTTCAACGACACGAAGCTGCTCACCTCTTTATCAGATCGTGATTTCCAAAGTGGCTTCAGCGAGGCGGTCAAGGTTTCGCTGCTGAAGGATCCCTCCGATTTTCGTTGGCTCTGTGAGCACGCCGATGACATACGCCGGCGAAAGACCGAGGTCACACAGAAAGCCATTCACCGATCCTGCACGCATCATCTTCGCCATATCACCAGCGGCGGCGATCCTTTCGAGATGCTTGAGGCGAGGCCGCTCGACTTTGGCCATTGGTCGGCCCATCGATTGGAGCCGTTGACTGAGTTTCGGATTCGGCATGGCGAGGCGGTTGCCATCGGTGTGGCGATCGATTGCATCTACTCCTCTCGCATGTTCGGCTTCCCCGAGAGAGACATGCTGGAAGTCTGCAGCTGTCTGACGAGAATGGGAATCTCGCTTTGGCATCCATCGCTCCACCCAATCGATCGCTTGATGCAGGGACTCGAAGAGTTTCGTCAGCACCTAGGAGGGCGACTCACGATCACCATGCTTCGCGGTGTCGGCGAGCCGATTCATGTTCATGAAATCGATGCGACCGCGATGAGGGCGTCGATCGAAACGCTGCATGCCTTGCAACCAAGCCTGCAAGGGAGTCCGAGTCATCCAATCGAACCTTCGCATCTTCAGTCCGCGGATCTCACAAAGCGATAGCGGCTCCTTGAGCACCATGGCGTCTCCCAGGACGAGGCCCGGCCGACAATCACTTTGACGTCGACTCTCGACCTACTCGTTGGCAACGTTGACATAGACTTTGAGGGCATCCTTGTCCTCGACCAGAAGCCGCATCATTTCGCCGTAGTCGTCGAGTCCAGCGACCGGATGCGTCAAGATTTTCTGCAACACGCCGGGAAACATCATTTCCCCGAGTGCCAAGTCCTTGATGCCCATCTCGAAGTGGGTTCGGTTCGCGTTGACGCTTCCCAGCAGCAGCTTGTTTCCAAGCACCCACTCCAGGTTGATGTTGTCGGTTGGCACTTCGGCCTTCGTATCACCTCCGGTGATGCCTGTCCAAACCAGCACGCCATTGAGGCCAAGATGCTGCATCGCTTCAAATGCTAAATGGCTGCTCCCCGTGGCATCGACGATCAGGTCGGGCCGACCGGTCCGCTTGACCAGATCTTTTAAAGGCGTTTTCGCCGTACTCACATACTCCGCCTCCAGGCCCGCAACGATTTCCGCTTTCAGATTCGGCGCCACCCCACGGGCTAGCGTGTAGACCTGCATGCCTCGCAGTTTGAGCACCAAGGTTGTCAGCAGACCGATCTGGCCCGCTCCAAGCACGTAGGCAATGCGCGGTCGCCAGACCTTCATGCGGGTTTGAGCTTCGTAGGCTTGGTGGACCGCCTTGGCCGCGCAGCTCATCGGTTCCATCAACACATGAAGGTGACGGAGTCCCTGAGGCACGCGAACGATGTACTCCTCCTCATCCACGAAGTGTTCGGTCAGGAATCCGTGCCGTAGATTGATGCCCCGCTCGTAGTACTGCTCCTCGCTCGTCATGTCATTGGTGCCGATGATGTCATAAATCGACTTGCCAGGACGCCGCACGGTAGCCGTCACGTAGTCACCCGGCTTGACGCTCTGGACGTTCTCGCCGACTTCCTCCACGATGCCGAAGCATTCATGGCCAATCACCAGGTAGCCATCACCATCGGGAGCATTTCCATACTGGGCTTCGTTGATTTCCCGATCGGTCGCGTCGACACCAACCTTCAAGACGCGAACCAGGACACCCCGACCACCGGCAATCTGGTCGAGGCTCGGTTTGCTGATTTCTTCCAGGTGGACGCTGTTCGGAGTGCCGGGAGTGACCGCAACTGCTTTCATCGGGATACGAACGGGGGCTCAAGCGAAACGGACGATGGGATCGAAATCCTGCTGAAAACGATCCGATCGGAAAACGGGGGATGGTATCAAGCCGGGGAAGAATGCATCAGAGGGGGCAATGGCACCCGGTCAAACCCTAATCGAAGCGATAACGGCATGATCTCCCCAAACGGTCCCCAAATGGTGCCACCCACCTTTTGCCTTTTCGGTCCCCAAATGGTGCCACCCATCTTTTGCTACCAAATGGTGCTGCTACCAAATACCAAATGGTGCCACCCATCTTTTGCCGTGCCCAAATAGTGTTCCCCAAATGGTGCCACCCACCTTTTGCCTTTCCTAATCGAAGCGATAACGGCATGATCTCCCCAAACGGTCCCCAAATGGTGCCACCCACCTTTTGCCTTTTCGGTCCCCAAATGGTGCCACCCATCTTTTGCCGATCTTTTGCCGAACCTACCAACTTGTGACCTTAGAGGGTTTGGGGTGCTAGAGGGCTCTGCTGGTCACCGAGAATCTGACAACTTTCTCCTGCTGGATGCGAGTTGCATGCGAATGGAGGTGTCTGAGTCCCCCACCCCTCCGAGATGAAAATTGTCATTTCTTTTTTGACATCACTGGTTGTCAAAAATACCCAATTCCGTAACAGTAGAGGGTGTTGAGCGGGCGAATTGTGAAACGAGTACTTTCGAGCTCGATTGGCTGGACGCCCGGAGACACCAGCTATCGGACGATGTCCGTCTTTCTTCCCTTTCGAACACCGTGTCATGTCCCGCAGCACCGTCGAAGATCTACGATCGGTTGATCGCGAACTCTTGACCGCCATGCGTCACGGGGAAGCGGTCGGCGTCGGGGAACTGACCGAGATGCTCGGCGTGACCGCCACGGCGGTGCGGCAGCGGATCGAGCGGCTGTTGGAGATGGGATTGATCGAACGCGAGAAGATCGTCGCGGGTCGAGGACGTCCCACGTTTCGTTATCAGTTGACAGTGCATGGCCACCGACGTGCCGGAGCAGACCCAGCCGACTTGGCAGATGCAATGTGGCGTGAAATTTTAGCGATCGATGATGAAGCGTTGCGAGAGAGCATTCTGTCGTCGGTGGCTGCCCGATTGGGACGTCAATACGCAGATCAGTTTGCATCCGAAACGGGTGAAGATTCGTTCGAACGACGCATGCGTCAGTTGTCGGAAATCATGGCTGGACGTCAGATCCCAATTGAGATTTCCAAGAGTGGTCGGCTACCGGTTCTCGACATCGGTGCTTGTCCCTATCCGTCGCTGACCGCCGCGTCGGAAGATCGAGCCATGTGTCGATTGGAAGAGCAGATGTTCTCCGAAGCGTTGGGCGAGGAAGTGCATCTGAGCAGTTGCCGGTTGGACGGAGATCCCTGTTGTCAATTCACTGCGGTCAATCGCTCGGGTCGTGAGGCGACCCAATGACCCCCAAGAGTGACCCCCAAGAGTGACCTCCAATCATTTTGCAGTAACCAAGTTTTGTTGTTCCCAAACACAGATTTTCAAGCAGTCAAGATGAATCACGTTTTGAAGATAGAAGACCTTCACGTATCGGTTGGTGACAAGCCAATTCTTCGCGGTGTGAACTTGACCCTCCGTCATGGCGAAACCCACGCGTTGATGGGTCCCAACGGCAGTGGCAAGAGTACCCTTGGTCTGGCAATCATGGGCCATCCGAACTACGAGGTCACCCAGGGCTCGATCACTCTTGACGGCAAAGACGTGCTGGCAATGGAACCAGACGAGCGGGCGAGAGAGGGCATCTTCCTGGCATTCCAACGCCCCATGGCGATTCCTGGAGTGAAAATGGCCGACTTTCTTCGACATGCGACCACCAACGTGCGTCGCCCTGATCGCAAGGAAGGGGAAGAGCTGATTCCGATGCGGGAGTTCCGTAAGGAGCTCAAGGAAAAGATGGCACACCTGCGAATGGACGTCGAGTTCGCCCGCCGTTATGTCAACGACGGTTTTTCCGGTGGTGAGATGAAGCGAGCCGAGATTCTTCAACTGGCGATGCTACAACCCAAGTTCGCAATCTTGGATGAAACCGACAGCGGTCTCGATGCGGACGCTGTTCGCCTGGCTAGCGAGTCGATTGCCGACATTGGCCACCAGAAGATGGGGCTGCTGATCATCACGCATCACGACAAACTGCTCGAACACAATCCACCTCAGTACACGCACGTGATGCTGGGAGGCCGACTCGTTGAGACTGGCGGTCAGGAGCTGGCCGAGGAACTGCACCAGCACGGTTATGACCGAATTCGCAAGGCCTATCCGGAAGCCGAGGCCGCCAACCAAGAGATGCTGGCCGAAGAGGCCGCCGTCTAGTCGTCGCCGGATGATTGCCCGGGCGTCGCCAAGCAGAGCGCCTTGGCGATGTCAGTGAAAGCAAAGCTCAAATCAAGTCAACTTTACCCACCATACGATTCGCTCGAGCGAACAGGATTCAACATGGCAACTGACCTCAAAGAGTCTGCCGGCAACGACCAGATCGGTGAAATCAACAAGTACAACTTTCGCACCGAAACCACGGGTGTCTTCAAAGCAAAGAAGGGACTCAATGCCGAGGTTGTGCATCAGATTTCTGACATCAAGGGCGAACCCGATTGGATGCGAGAGTTCCGCCTGAAGTCGCTCGAGATGTTCGAGGCTCGGCCGATGCCGAAGTGGGGCGGCAGCATCGATATCGACTTCCAAGACATCTATTACTACCTCAAACCAACCGATCATCAGGGCAAGACCTGGGATGATGTTCCTCAGGAGATCAAGGACACGTTTGACAAGCTTGGGATCCCCGAAGCGGAGAAGAAGTTCCTCGCGGGCGTCAAAGCTCAGTTCGAAAGTGAAGTGGTCTACGGTTCTCTCGAGGAAGACCTCGCCAAGCAAGGTGTGATTTTTACCGATACCGACACCGCAGTTCGCGAACATCCCGATTTGTTGCGAGAGTACTTCGGAAAGATCATCCCACCGAACGACAACAAATTTGCCGCTCTCAACAGTGCGGTCTGGTCGGGAGGCTCGTTCATCTATGTGCCCAAGGGTGTGCATATCGACTTCCCGTTGCAAGCGTATTTCCGCATCAACGCCGAGAGCATGGGTCAGTTTGAACGCACCCTGATCATCGTTGATGAGGGAGCGAGCGTGCATTACGTCGAAGGCTGTACGGCCCCGATGTACACCACGGAGAGCCTGCACAGCGCGGTGGTGGAAGTCATCGTCAAGCGAAACGCTCGATGCCGTTACACGACGATCCAGAACTGGGCGAACAACATTTACAACCTGGTCACAAAGCGAGCCTACGCCTACGGCGATGCAACGATGGAATGGGTCGACGGCAATCTCGGCAGCAAGTTGACCATGAAGTATCCGGCTGTCCACATGATGGAACCGGGGGCCCGCGGAGAGATTCTTTCGATCGCTTTCTCAAGTGCCGGGCAACACCAAGATGCCGGGGCGAAATTGGTCCATTCGGCGCCCAACACAACAGGGCAGATCATCAGCAAGAGCATCAGCAAGAACGGCGGCCGCAGCAGTTACCGTGGTCTGGTTCGCGTTGAACCGGGCGCGCACAACAGCAAGAACAATGTGGTTTGTGACGCCTTGATTCTCGATCCTGAGAGCAGAAGCGATACCTACCCGTACATCGAGATCGCGGAACAAGATGTTCAAATCGGACACGAGGCAAGCGTCTCGAGGATCGGCGAAGAACAGATTGTTCTACTTGCTCAGCCGCGGGCTGACCGAGCAGGAAGCCAGCACCATGATCGTCAACGGTTTCATCGAGCCGCTGGTGAAAGAACTGCCGATGGAATATGCGATCGAAATGAACCGATTGATTCAGCTGCAGATGGAAGGCAGCGTCGGCTAGGCGTTCGAGCACCTCGCTAACGTTGGGGCTCGTGCCCGATTCCAGCGATCGGTTGCTTCATTCGTTGTTGACCACATTCCTAACTTGAACCTTGCCTCAGGATGCCTCGATCATCCGCCCGCAAGATTGAACCCTTCATCAATCATATTGCGTTTTACCGAACGCACCTCTTGAAATTGAAATGACGCAAGCAACTCTTCCTTCCTTTGACGCGACTGGGTTCGATTCTTTCATCAGTTCGCGCGGACGAACCTGACTGGCTGATTTCGATGCGTCGCGAAGCATGGCAACACGCCGAAGCGATGCAATGGCCCGAACGGCGCCATGAAGAATGGATTCGGACCGACATTCGAACTTTCCAGATCAAGAAGTTTCACCTTCCGTTGGGAACGGATTCTGAAGCGGTTTCCACCACTGCGATGGCCGAGGCGCATCAATTACGATCAGGCGTCGAGGTGGCTGGAGCGATCGAAACGCTCGACAGTCGCGTGATCAATCAATCCCTCGATCCAGCCCTGCGGGATCGCGGCGTGGTGTTCGGTTCGCTCGAGGAAATCTGCGGGACGCATGGAGACTTGGTTCGCGAGCACCTGTTCTCCCTGTTTGATCCCGACTATGACAAGTTTGCTGCGTTGCATGCAGCACTTTGGTCGGGCGGACAGTTCCTGTACGTTCCCCGCGGCGTGGTACTCGATCGGCCTCTGCACATCGGTTCGGTCTTGTCGAGCGGAGGCACCGACACCACTCACACGTTGATCGTCTTGGAGGAAGGTGCCGAAGCGACGGTTCTGCATGAGTGCAACGGTATCGATGCAGACGGCGCAGGCCTTCACCTGGGGGCGATCGAAATCATACAGAAGCCCTCTTCCCATCTGCGTTATGTGAACTTACAGGAATGGGGCCACAAGACGTACAACTTTTCTCATCAGCGAGCGAGGATCGATTCGGACTCGACATTGCAGTGGACTCTCGCGGCAATGGGATCCGGCTTGTCCAAGGTGAATCAGTCGGTCGATCTGGTGGGGCCGGGTGCCGACAGCCAGGTCAATGGCGTGATGTTCACCGAGGGTCGCCAGCACATCGCCTATCACACGCTGCAACACCATCGCGCACCGAACTGCCACAGCGACTTCCTTTACAAGTCGGCGCAGCAGGACAAGAGTCGCACCGTTTGGCGTGGAATGATCAAAGTCGATAAGATCGCGCAGAAGACCGATGGTTACCAACGCAACGACAACCTCATCTTGTCGCCGATGGCACGGGCCGATTCGATCCCCGGTCTGGAAATTGAAGCCGATGATGTACGATGCACGCATGGCAGCACCACGGCAAAGGTCGACGAAGAGCAAATCTTTTACGCGAGGTGCCGTGGGTTCACTCGAAAAGAGGCAACTCGAATGATCGTCAGCGGATTCTTTCAACAGATCTTTGATCGTATCACCATCGAAAGCGTTCGCGAGGCCCTGGGGGCGGCGATCGCGCGACAAGTCCGAGAATACGAATAGCATTCAGAAGAGGAAAAAGGGGAAGCGAAAATGGCACTTGCAGAAGACAACGTGCGTGAAGCTTTGAAACAAGTCATTGATCCCGAGCTGTTTGTCAACATCGTCGACCTCGGATTGATCTACGTGGTGGAGATCAGCGATGAAAACGAAAACGGTCGCCACGACGTCAAGATTGAGATGACAATGACCAGTCCGATGTGTCCTGCCGGGCCTCAATTGGTCGCTGGCACGAAGGCCGCTGCGGAAGGGCTGGACGAAGTCGAGTCATGCGAAGTCAAAGTGGTCATGGATCCTGCCTGGTCACCTGACAGAATGACCGATGAAGCCCGAGACCACCTAGGCATTTTTTAACGCCACGCGGAACCCCGGACCGAGCATGAATTCGATATCATGTTGGCAGGCTTGCCGGCAGATCGGCCGGCGGTCAGGTTCCTGATTTGGGACGCTTCCCATGCGAATTTTTGTCGGTGAGTACGTCTGCGGAGGCGGACTGTCACACGAAACCATCGAGCAAATCCCGCTTAGTCTTCGGCAGGAGGGTTCGGCGATGCTGCGGGCCGTTGTCTCGGATCTTTCCGCATTCGCAGAGACAGTCGTGCCAATTGACTCGCGGTTGACCTCCTTGGATCTGGAGCAAGTCCAGACCGTTCCCATCACGCGGGATGATTCGTTGTGGCCGCAATGGATCTCAGCTGCTCAATCTTGTGATGCGGCGTTGATTGTCGCGCCAGAGAACGATGGCATGCTTGCCAAGGCGGTCGCCATGCTGAGGGCCGGCGGCATCGACGTGATCGCCGGCAGCGGTGACTTTCTGAGGGTTGCCAGCGATAAGTTGCTGACCGCAAGAACGCTGATTGCCGCGGGGGTAGCCCACCCGCTTTACATGTCCTTGTCGGATCGCCGCTTCGCGAAGCAACTGAAGAAGTTTGAACGCTTTGTGGTCAAGCCTCGTGACGGTTGCGGCACGCAGGAAATCCGGACCTTTGACTCATTCGATGACGCACGTGCCGAGCTGGAAGAGAATTTGATTCTTCAGGCGTGGATGCCGGGAACTGCGATTTCAATCGCCCTGGTGGCCTCATCCACACAAGTGACGTATCTGCCTGCTGTTTCTCAAAGCCTGGAGGATCGCACCTGCGAATATGCTGGCGGCCAGGGCCCACTCAATGACGACGCGCAACGTCGAGCCACGGCGCTGGCCGCCCGCGCGATTGCAGCGATGCCTCCGACGGTCCGTGGATTCGTGGGATTGGATCTGTTGCTCGGTAGTCGCCCAAGCGAGGACTGCGTCATCGAGATCAACCCGCGGCTGACCACTTCCTATGTGGGGCTTCGGCGAATGATTCACGGCAATCTTGCGGCCAGGCTCTTCGATATGGAAACGGGTCCGGTTTCGTGTTGTACCTCCGTGGATTCCGTTCGCTGGACACCTGATGGCCAAGTCTGGATCAACGACGCGGTGGCCGAACACGCCTGATGGATCACGAGCGGCGATCGGTTATCGGCATCGACATTGGCGGCGCGAACCTCAAGTACGCCGGCACCAAACAACCGACAGGGAGCAGTTCGGTGGAGGGTGGCGATGCGATTGCCAAGTCACGTTGTTTTGCAATGTGGCGGCATCATGAGTCGTTGGCAGATGAGATCGCCAGTGACCTGGAATCCTGGGCAATCGAGCAACCAATCGCTGCCTTGACGATTACGATGACTGGCGAGCTAGCTGATTGCTTTGCTGATCGTGCCGAGGGAGTCCGACACATCGTCTCGCATGCCTGCGAGGCTGCAGCTCGACTGAAGATTGAAGAGGTCGTGTTTTATGGTGTCGATGGAAATTTTCATTCTTCCCACGATGCCTGTCGCGACGCTGATCGGATTGCCGCTGGAAACTGGCACGCACTGGCCAATTTTGTCGGCAAGTCGTTTTGCAGCGATGGCCTCTTGATCGATATTGGCTCGACCACCACCGATATCATTCCGATCCTACAGGGAGCAGTCGCCACGACGGCGAGAACCGATTTCGAGCGGCTGGCGGAAGGTTCGCTGGTCTATATCGGTGGTCGGCGAACCCCGGTATCAAGCCTGGTTGATGAACTGCATCATCAGGGCCAACATGTTTCCATCATGAATGAGTGCTTCGCCACGATGGATGATGTTCGGTTGGTAATGGGACTCGTCGCAGAGGACAGCCGTGACTTCGACACCGCCGATGGAAAACCGCGAACTTGCGAGATGTCCGTCAATCGTTTGGCGAAGATGATCGGGTTGGACTGGCGAAGCTTTAGCAAGCAGGACGGCGTGTCACTTGCTAGCCAGATCCATCGCTCGGCCTGTCAACGAATACGGAAGGCATTTGAGCGAGTTCGACACGATGGTGGCGATCCCGATTGCGTGGTCATCTCCGGGCATGCGTCCGATCTGATCGAACTTCCGCAAAGCATCTCGGTGGTGCAGCTTGGCGACCATCTCGGTCAGGAAGTCTCGCGATGCGCACCGGCCTACGCCGTCGCGTCGCTTTACTGCTCCCAACTCCGTGGGCAAGGGCTACGATGCGCCGAGTAGTCAAAGTCGGCGGAAGCCTGCTTGGTCGGGAAGACTTAACGATTGCGCTGCCACGCTGGCTAGAGCGTCAAGCAGAATGTGAAACGCTGATGCTGACGGGAGGTGGTGGCCTCGTCGACGCAATTCGAGACCTCGATGCGATTCGTCCAGGCGATCCGGTGCGAACCCACTGGATTTGCGTGGAACTACTCGATGTGACGTTTCGCCTGATGTCGAATTGGTTTGACTGGCCAACGGTGAACACATCCGCGCAACTGCAGCAAGGATTGATAGAAGGCTTTGGCATCGATCGGCCCACCTTGGTTGCCGTTGACGCCTTCTATAGCCGGGAGCAGGATTCCGGTCAGCACGCCGGTCCTGCCGCGGAACTGGCAAACCACCACGGACGCGATCGCCGCAGTCTTGGCGTTGCTGGCCAATGCAGACGAATTGGTGATTCTCAAATCTTGTGAAATCGATCCCACACTCAGCCTGGACCAGCTAGCTGCCAAGGGAATCGTGGACGAAGCCTTCCCGATGATCGCGGGCGCGGTCAACGCGATTCGATTGGAACGCCTGTGAACTTCCATCACGACTGCATGCAAAAATGTTCTGATTCCATGAAGGTGTTGGCGATGCACCCACTCCCCAGCACCGTCCACAACCGTCCTGGTAGGGAACCTCCCCTTTCACGCCAACGAGACCCACGAGCTCATTTCCAAGAGATGCTGGCTGCCGAGCAGCAGGGACTGACCTCGGTTCAACAGCGCGTTGGCATCATGAAGACGGGATCTTCCGTGGGCCAAAGCTTGTTCTGACAGAATGTCGTCAGGACATGACCTGACTTACGATCAACCTGAATGAGTCGAACCACGCGGCTTGCGTTCTTGACTCGCTATCGGGGGTGAGATCGCTGCTCGGCTCGGAAAGCTACGCTGCTTGTAGCGAAGCATGCCGCAGGCGACTGCCCGATCGCAAGGATCAGCGATCGTCCGTTGATTTCGTCAACAGTCGGGCTCGTATTCGATTGCCATGCTCTTGGGGATCTCCATCGGTCTTGTAAATCGCGACGGCTTGTTCGACTTCCCCCGAGCGTTCCATGCTGCGCGCCAGGTTGTATCTGGCGGCTGGTTCCCAGAACGACAACTGCGATTCATTCAGCACTCGTTTCTCAAACCAACTCTCTGCGGTCTCGTAGCGGGCATCATCGTATTGAATCAGGCTGATCCAATAGGTGGCGGTCCGTTTGCCGCTTCGCATCATCGCTTGGGCCTGTGCGATCTGCCGCTCAAAGGTTTGTTTGTCGACACCGAGATCTCGGCGAACCCCATATGCTCGTTGCAGATCGACGTCAATGTTCAGATCTTCGATCTCGAATTCGGGAGCCCTTTGCACAGGTAGATCGTTCTGGCTCCCTTGGTGTTCTCTTCCTCGTCATCGTCGAATTGGCCTTGCAAGTGTCGCCAACGCCCAAGTGCAAGTTGCTGTGCCATGTCGATGGGAGCATCCAGGATTGCCCAACTTGAGAGGTACCAGAAAGCGATCAACGGATCACGATCCGAAGCCCGCAGCATCTCCTCTTCATAGATTTCGGCTAGCAGCGGCATGTCCCAGAAGCGAACTCCGGCGATTCCCGGAACCTGATCGATCTGCTTCGCCATGCTATCGACATCCACATACGTCTTCATGCGTCGCTCGCCGGTCAGCCCCGACTCCAGCAAACGCATCCGGGGACTGATGGCCTCGGGCATCACATTTAGCATGGCGATGCACTGTTGGACGTCGTCTTTGCTGAGGCGGTAATCGAAGAAGCCGGGAACATTCAATCGCCGCATGACCGAAGCATCTTTGCGTGCTTCCTCCAACGTGGCAATTCCGACTTGCCCAGGGCCTGGAATGTACGTGCTCAATTCCGGTTCAAACAGGTAAACCTGCTCCCCGATCAGCACGCCGACACACCAGGGATCAAGCTTGCCGGTGTCGGAATCCTGAGTGGCCAAGACGAAGGCTGGAATCGAAGCCTGTCAGGCAGAGCTGCGTGAAAACGCCGGCGCGTTGCAACGAATCGCCGATTCCATGCCAAACCGTTTTGTAATCGGTTTGTCGGTAGCCAGCGCCTTGCAGTTCCATGACCCAAAGGCAGCGTTGGCGGAGGAGGTGTTGGCGCGGTCAGTTCCAGTGGCTCGTAGGCGATGTTCCGAACTGTCCAGTCGAAAAGCCGTGTCGCCGTCCTCAGCTTCATCCAGTCCTCTTCGTCAAGCTGAGATTCCATCGAGGCCAACCAGTCAGCGAGCAGGGGATCGTCGCTCTCTGGTCGGTCCACCCATTCGGCGATCTGACGGAACAGATAGCAGTCGCGAAGGTGATCGACATCGGAGGCATGAAAGGTCTCGCGGCCGGTTCGTTCATTTGCCTCTTCCTCAGGCAACAGGTCACGAACCGCGCGCAGCATCTCCGGCGGTGCGACTTGCTCAAGCTGCTTCGATTCGGCCCAACGATTCAGGTGGTAAGTGATTTGTCGCCGAGCTTGCGCGTCATTGAGCTCCACCAAGTGGTTGATCAAGTTGAAGGCCTCGCCGATGTGGTCCTGCTGCGACTGGGCCTGCATCTGGATTTGTCGCTGAGCCTGAATCTCGCGAACCTTCTGCATGTCGTCGCTGCAGCCAACCATCATCGCGGCGATGATCAGGACAGGCACGGCAGCGTAGCCTTTGAGAGCGATCTAGCGCGGGCCGATCAACGGATTG
This sequence comes from Pirellulaceae bacterium, assembly GCA_963767665.1. Classification (GTDB taxonomy): domain Bacteria; phylum Planctomycetota; class Planctomycetia; order Pirellulales; family Pirellulaceae; genus Rubripirellula. The sequence goes on along the minus strand of CAVYFC010000016.1, from coordinate 997,418 downwards.
GGAAGTCGGCATGGCGTCCCAAGGGGAAGGGGTGGGTGAGCAAGGAGATACAGATCTCGGGAAGCGACTTCATTTGGAGACGTCACTTGAACACGTCATCGAGCAACGCGCTCAAACTTTGTCATCGCGAGGCAGTGTCTTCGAAAGGCAATGTCTTCGAGAGGCAATGTCATCGAGTCACAACGTCATCGAGTCACTGCGCCCGCAGGACGCTCGCCCGCGACAACGAGGCACGCTCGTGACCGGCCTCAATCAACGGATCGCCAACGCGACCTCTCGCAGCCGCAGCAGCCGGGCGATCATCGCGTCGAAATCAGCCAACGGGATCATGTTGGGGCCATCGCTGGGCGAGGTTTCCGGATCTGGATGCGTCTCGAAGAAGAGTGCGTCGGTACCGATTGCTACGGCCGCTCGGGCCAAAGGTTCGACCATTTCTCGGTTTCCCCCCGTCGCCCCGCCAAGCCCGCCCGGGACGCTGGACACTGTGGGTGGCGTCAAAGACGACCGGGACGCCCAGTTCTCGCATCAACACCAGCGACTGCATGTCATTGACCAGTCTTCCGTAGCCAAAGAAGGTGCCCCGTTCGCACAGCATGACCCCCCCGGTCCCACTGCCGGTGACTTTTTCGACCACGTACTTCATATCTTCCGGCGACATGAACTGGCCTTTCTTGACGTTGACGGGTCGGCCTGTCGCGGCGGCGGCGACCAGCAAGTCGGTCTGCCTGCGCCAGAAATGCGGGAATTTGAATGAGGGAGCAGACTTGGGCGACGCTGGCAACCTGGTCCGGCAGGTGCACGTCGGTGGTGGTCGGCAGGCCCGATTGCTCGCCGACTCGCTCGAGCATTCGCAGACCCTCTTGCAACTCCCGGCCCTCGGTCGGCACGCAAGCTGGTTCGGTTCGCTTTGTCGAACGACGCTTTGAAGACCACGTTGACGTCTTCGCGTTGGTTGAGCTCAGCCAGCCGCATCGGCGATCTCCATCGCCAGCTCGAACGACTGCAGCACGCAGGGCCCAGCGATCAACAGGAGCGGCTGGCCGTCCCCGCAAAGATATCGATCGATCTTGACCGGAGTGACCGAAGTCCGCTGGTGCATGGTTTGTCTCGCTCATAAGCGAATCTTCGGCGATCTCGCCGCTTGGGAGCAATCGCGACTGACCGAGTCGGGCGGAGGCGATTGAGCGAAACGCCGAGCGACCGTCACGGTTGCAGCGGTCATGCCGATGGAGGCGAATCGCGCGTTGCCGAGAGACGGTCAGCGGCGAGTGGATCTCGATGCGGTGATCCTGGCCGTTTGAGCGGATCGCACCGGTTCGCGCCTTTGGCCGCCATCGCGGTGATCAGTTGGATGAATTGCCCCCGCGTCGATTCGCTGACTTGCGGGATCCGCGTTGCCACGTCGATCATCGCGGGCGGATTCTGCTCCGAAGCCTGGGAAACCTGAGAGATGAAACGGGCGGTTTCGATGAAGTTGTGGTCGGCCGAACGACCGATCAATCCGCTCAACGTCCGTGCGATCAGGTCGGCACCGAGACTTTCGATTTGGACGAAGCAGTCGATGGTGCCAGTCACCGTGGTCCGTCCATCGGCTCCCTTGGCGTAGCTGCTGCGGAGGATGAACACGCCGCGGCCGCCAGATCGGTTTGGCGACCAGTTTGCCATCGTAGCTGTCCCTCGGCGACGTAGATGTGCGTGGCCGGGTCGCCGTAAACGAGGTCGACCTGACATTTGGTGCCGCTGCCGTCTTCGGCGTCGAACTGGTAGGGCCCGGTCCGCTGGGTTTGGACCTTGGTGATTCCCATCAAGTCCCAGATACCGACCAGCACCTCCGGATTGCGGGCGAGAAACAGGAACATCTCTCGATCGCAATCAATCGCCTGGGTGGAAGTCGCCGATAGAGCGTCGGCGAGTTGGCGATCTCGAGAATCCGTTGCTGAGCGTCTCGCGTCAGGCGTTCCATCGGCAGGCTGGCAATCAGCTTGCTGTCGCTGCGTGTAGGGGCTCGGGAAGTCGAATCCTGGGCAGCTGAAACAGCCCCAGTGGGTTCGTCGCCCTGGCCGTGCGGGCCAGGGCATCGCGACCAGGAGAGTCAGGGCGCACAGGCACCCTCCCCGTATGAAAGCTCGGATCGTTCCCCCCGACACCGATGTCCCCTCAGGCTTGGTTGCGCTGCGATTCGGTTCGGCGAAGCGTTCACCCGCGGTGAAACTCCCATTCGCCAGTCGCGAGAACCGAGCACAACGTCTTTGAGGGTTTTTCGGTCACTAGATCGAAACAAGTTGAGAAAATCGGGACATTACGTGGCGGCCGGGCGACACGGACTCGACACCCGGCGAGGTTTCTCGATAATCGCCCGTGAGCGATGAACTTGTGACCAGGCCGTCTGCGGCTTCGGATCGCTCAAGCACCGAATTCAGTCAAGCGATAGCAGAGAAAGCGGAAATGGCGAAGAAAACGATCGATCAAATTGATGTTGCCGGCAAGACGGTCCTGATGCGGGTTGACTTCAACGTGCCGCTGGATGAATCGCAGCAGATCACCGATGACCGCCGAATTCGCATGGCCTTGCCCAGCATCAAGAGCGTGATCGACCGGGGCGGGCGTCTGATCCTGATGAGCCACTTGGGTCGCCCCGGCGGCAAAGGCTTCGAGCAGAAGTACAGCCTCGCCCCGGCCGCCAAGCGACTGGGCGAGCTGCTGGGCAAGCCGGTTGCGATGGCCTCCGATACCGTCGACGAGGATGCGCGTAGCAAGGCGGCCGCATTGAACGACGGCGACGTGTTGGTGCTGGAGAATCTGCGGTTCAACGCGGGCGAGAAAAAGGGCTGTGCCGAGTTTGCCGGCAAGCTTGGCCGCGATGGCGGACGCCTACTGCAACGATGCCTTTGGTACCTGCCACCGCAGCGACGCGTCGATGGTCGCCGTTCCCCAGGCGATGGCAGGCAAGCCACGAGTGGTCGGGCATCTGGTCGCCAAAGAGATCCAATACCTCAGCGATGCGATCGGCAATCCGGCGCGTCCGTTTGTGGCGATCCTGGGTGGCGCCAAAGTCAGCGACAAGATCAACGTGATCAACAACCTGCTGGGCATCTGCGACGCGGTCCTGATCGGCGGCGCGATGGCCTACACGTTCTCGCTGGCCCAGGGCGGCAAGGTCGGCAACAGTCTGGTCGAAAAAGACAAGGTCGACTTGGCCAAAGAACTGATCGCCAAGGGTGGCGACAAGCTTCGTCTTCCGGTCGACACGCATTGCGGCGATGACTTCAACGACATCGCCGGCTGCAACAAGAAGATCGTGCCGGCGGGTGAAATTCCCGATGGCTGGGAAGGCCTCGACATCGGACCGGAGACGGCCAAGCAATATGCCGAGATCATCAAGAACGCCAAGACGGTCGTCTGGAACGGGCCGATGGGCGTTTTCGAAAAGCCGCCGATGGACGAAGGCACCAAGGCGGTCGCCCAGGCGGTCGCCGACAGCGATTCGATCAGCATCATCGGCGGTGGCGACAGTGCCGCGGCCGTCGAACAGCTTGGGTTCGCCGACAAGGTCAGCCATGTCAGCACCGGTGGTGGTGCCAGCCTGGCGATGCTGGAAGGCCAGGCGTTTGCGGCCGTCGACGCTTGCTCGATGAGGAAGGCGCTTAACGTCATCAACGTGAATAAAGACAACCGTCCGACCACGTCGGCAATGACTGCCGAAGACCAACGACTGCTTCAAAGTCCAGAATCGCGAGCAGAACTGGCAGCGTTGGGGACCCTACCTGTCCGAACGTCAGTGGGGCACGGTCCGCGAAGACTACAGCGACGGCGGCGACGCGACGTGGAGCTACTTTCCGCACGATCACGCGCGCAGCCGCGCCTATCGCTGGGGCGAAGACGGGTTGCTGGGGATCTGCGACCGCGAATGTCGGCTCTGTTTTCTCGGTCGGGCTGTGGAATGGCCGCGATCCGATCCTGAAAGAGCGTCTGTTCGGCGTCACCGGCCCCGAAGGCAATCACGGCGAAGACGTCAAAGAGTGCTATTACTATCTCGATAGCACTCCCACGCACAGCTACATGAAGGCGCTTTACAAGTACCCGCAGAGCCGCTATCCCGTACGAAGAATTGGTCGAGGTCAGTCGCAGTCGCGATCGCACCGAACCCGAGTACGAGCTGACCGACACGACGGCCTTCGACGAGTCACGCTACTTTGATGTGACCGCCGAATACGCCAAGGCATCGCCCAGATGATCTGCTGATCCGATTGACGATCATCAACCGCGGTCCTCAGGCCGCTGTGCTGCACGTGTTGCCGCAATTGTTCTTTCGCAACACGTGGACCTGGAAATGCACCGACGAAGGTTGCACCACGCGGCCATCGATGCGATTGAAGGACGGTGTGGTCCAGACGTTTCATGAATCGCTCGATCGGTTCTGGTTCGCCTGCGATGCGATGGAAGATTCCGACGAGTGGACGTGGCTGTTCACCGACAACGAAACCAATGCCAAGCGTCACCCGGGATTGCCGAGCGAGTCGGAGTACTTCAAAGACGCGTTCAACAACTACGTCGTCGTGGGGACACCAGCGCGGTCAATCCGGATCAGCGGGGCACCAAGTGCGCCGCCTACGGTCTGCTGATGATGCCGCATGGCAAGTCGCAGGTGATTCGGCTGCGCTTGACCCATGCGGACGAACCGATCATTGCCGAACGATGCAGGGGCAAACCGAGAACGTTTCGCCAAGTCGGCCTTTGACGATTCGTTCGATCGCTGCTTCGAGCAACGGATTCGCGAGGCCGACGAGTTCTACGCCGAGCGGATTCCCGCATCCCTGTCGGACGACCGACGCGAGATCATGCGGCAAGCCTACGCAGGATTGCTGTGGACGAAACAGTTCTATCACTACTCCGTCGACACCTGGCTCGACGGCGATCCCAACGGCGTGCCGACCAGTCCGTCGCGAAAGGAAGGACGCAACAGCGATTGGCGGCACCTGTTCAATCGCGACGTGATCTCGATGCCCGACAAGTGGGAGTATCCCTGGTACGCCGCCTGGGACCTGGCCTTTCACATGGTGCCGATGGCCAGCCTGGATACCCACTTTGCCAAGGAACAGATGATCCTGTTCTTGCGCGAATGGTACATGCATCCCAGCGGCCAGATCCCCGCCTACGAATGGCATCTCAGCGACGTCAATCCGCCGGTGCATGCCTGGGGCGTGTGGCAGGTCTACAAAGCGACCGGTCCGCCGCAGCAACGCGACAAGGTGTTCCTGGCCCGCGCGTTTCAAAAACTGCTGATCAACTTCACCTGGTGGGTCAATCGCAAAGACCCGCGCGGCAAGAACATCTTTGCCGGCGGCTTTCTCGGGCTCGATAACATCGGCGTCTTCGATCGCAGCAAGCCGCTGCCCGAAGGACACCTGGAACAGGCCGATGGCACCGTCCTGGATGGCGTTTTATTGCGGCACGATGTTGCGGATCGCGATCGAACTTGCCGAAGACAACCCGGCCTACGGCGACATGGCCAGCAAGTTCTTTGAGCACTACGTGGCGATCGCCGAAGCCATGAACTCGATGGACGGCTCCGGGCTTTGGGACGAAACCGACGGCTTCTATTACGACCACCTGTACGTCAATGGCCAATCGATTCCGATTCGCGTCCGCTCGCTGGTCGGGCTGCTTGCCGTTGATGACCGGCGTGATTCTGGAAGAGGCGATCATCGAGAAGCTGCCCGGTTTCAACGACGCATGGAGTGGTTCTTGGACAACCGCGATGATCTCAGCAAGCACATGACGTACATGGAACGCGAGGATCCAGATTCGGAAATCGCCCGTGCCGCCGACTGCTGGCGATCCCCTCGGAGGATCGTTTCCGCCGACTTGATTGCGGTGATGCTCGACGAAAACGAATTCTTGTCGCCGTTCGGGATTCGCAGCATGTCGGCGGCCCATCGCGATGCACCCGTTCGATTTCGATTTTGGTGGACAGCATCATCGAGGTCAGCTACGTCCCGGGCGAAAGCGAAAGCGGGATGTTCGGCGGCAACAGCAATTGGCGCGGTCCGATCTGGTTCCCCACCAACTTCTTGCTGATCCAATCGCTCAAACGCTACCACGTCTTCTACGGCGATGATTTCAAGGTGGAATGTCCGACCGGCAGCGGCAACATGATGACGCTGCTGGAAGTCGCTCGCGAATTGGAACGTCGCTTGATCTCGATCTTCGAAGTGGGGCACGATCGGCATATCGACCGGCACACGGCGAGGACCCGCGCTATCGTGACGATCCCGCCTGGAAGGATCTGGTTCTGTTCTACGAATACTTCCACGCCGACACCGGCCGAGGACTCGGAGCCAGCCACCAAACGGGCTGGACCGCCTTGGTCGCGTCGATGCTGCGCAGTCAAGGTGAAATGCGAAAACACGCTCCAATCCAACACCCCTGAGTCCGAGAGCAGCCCCTACCGTAGAACGAGTCTCTCCGAGACTCGTAAAGAACGCAGCAAAGCTGCGGATGTCCGCCTTGGAAATGCGGACCTACAGTAGGGCGAACGAAAACTCACAGCCTCTCCGAGACTCGGACCAAACGCAGCGAAGCTGCCGATATCCGCCCTGGAAAGATGCCCTCCGGGCCATCATCCATCTCGCCCAGCATCATGACTCGGGTCCGATCGAGAGCCAGCGGATTGCCGGCTCGACGCTCACAAAGGCAACGCAGAGCGAGTACAATCTTGGATCTGCTGGATCGATGGATTGATTGCTCGTGACGCGGGTTTCGCCCCTGGTCCCTATCCTCTCGCCTACTGCGAATCGACATGCGTGTATCCCTGGCCTTCACCACCCTGTTTGTCTTGGCGACGATCACCCATGCCGCGACGCCCGAAACGTTGGGACGGATTGAAAAGCTCGATCCCGGGTTTGGACGACTTGATACCGGCCGACGCGAAGATCGAAGTCCTCTCAGGCGGTTTCACATGGACCGAAGGTCCCGTTTGGGTCGACGATGAAGCGGGCGGCCATTTACTTTTCTCCGATATTCCTCGGAACAGTATCTTTCGTTGGTCCGAAGGACGTGGCGTCGAGTTGTTCATGCGACCGAGCGGCTACACCGGGGTCACGTACTATGGCCTTGAGCCTGGCTCCAATGGCTTGGCCCTTGATTCCAAGGGACGGCTGACGGCTTGTGAGCATGGAGATCGTCGGGTCTCGGTCTTAACCCGCGGCGGCGGCAAACGCACCCTCGTCGACAACTATCAAGGCCGCCGCTTGAATAGTCCCAATGATCTGGTGTTTGATCGTGGCGGATCGATCTATTTCACCGACCCACCCTACGGTTTACCGGATCGGGAATCGGATCCACGCCGAGAGCTGGATTTTTGCGGAGTGTACCGGCTTGATCCGGACGGAGCCCTGACACTGTTAACGAAACAACTTGCCCGGCCCAACGGAATTGGGCTCTCGCCCGATCAGTCGACACTGTATGTCGCTCAAAGTGACCCGGAAAATCCAATCTGGATGTCATTTCCGATCAAGGATGATCAATCGCTTGGCGAAGGCAAAGTGCTTTTCACCGCGAAGGAGTACATGCAAGAGTATCCGGGCCTGCCTGATGGCTTGGCGGTTGCCTCGAACGGCATCATTTTTGGAAGTGGTCCGGGTGGTATTTACGTCATCACGCCGCAAGGCAAACTGTTGGGGCGGCTGATCACAGGTGGCAGGACGAGCAACTGCGCCTTCGGTGCCGACGGCAAGACGCTGTACATCACCGCGGACGCGTATCTCTGCCGTGTGAAGTTGAAGTGAGCCATGTTCGGCGGGAGTGGAATCCGTCGCTCACTCCCCAAGGCCGAATTCGCAGCCTTTTCTGCAAAGCGTCCCCGCACGGCCGATTGGTAGCGAGATCGGGTATTCACAGGTTGGCTGTGTTTCTCAAGAATAGACGGCTGAGGCGAATACCGCCTCGACTTTCTGGTATCCCGTTGGAGCGAATGCTGGCGTTGAGTGCGTCGGAACCGTTCAGAGGGAACGTCGATACGCCTCATGGACATGACAATCAATGAATGAGTTCAATAAGATTCTGGTCGCGACGGACACCCGTTTGGAAGCACCATCCGATTGTGGATGAGGCGGCCGAGATCGCGGGACTTTGCGGCGCTTCGCTCAAGATCGTGGACGTGGCACCCGAGTTTTCCTGGACCGTCCGGCTGACGATGAGCGACCACGAGCATGTTCAACGAGCTGATCTGCCAGGAGAAGGCGACCGCCTTGGAAACGCTCGCCGAGCCACTGCGTCTGAGGGGGCTTGATGTTCAAACCAAGGTGCTCAAGGGAAAGACCTCCGTCGAAATCATTCGTGAGGTCTTACGTGATGATCATGACCTGGTGCTGAGGGTGGCCAAGGGAAGAGACAGCCGCAGTCATGGATTCTTCGGCAATACGGGTGCCCGTTTGCTTCGCCAGTGTCCCTGCCCGGTTTGGCTGGTCTCGCCCGACACTACGCCAAAGTTCACCCACGTGCTCGCCTGTGTCGACACTTCGTCGGAGGATGAGCTGGATGCCAAGCTTAACCATCGCGTTTATGAATTAGCCAAGGCGATCAGCAAGTTCCATGGTGGTCGTTTTTCGGTGGTCCATGCGTGGTCGATTTGGAATGAGCAGATGCTTAAGGGTCGAATGGGGGAGGAACTGTTCAGCGAAATCGAAAGCGAAAACAAGATTCAGGTCACCAAAATGCTCAATGATTTCTTGGAGCGTTACCACACCAATGCCGATGCCGAAAACATTCACATGCTCAAAGGTGAGCCCGCCGAAGTGATCACCGAACTCACTCGCAAGGACGGTGTCGATTTGGTTGTCATGGGAACCGTGGGCCGCTCTGGAATGGCCGGGGTGGTGACGGGCAATTCGGCGGAGCAAATCCTGAATCGGATTCAGTGTTCGGTCCTGGCATTGAAACCGGATGACTTCGTCAGCCCGGTTCGACTCGACGAGCATTGAGCCAAGCTACCTGACCCCTTTTTGGGAGATTGCTCCATCACGCCCGCGGCGCAAGTTTTGAAGTTGCGCTTTTGGCTGCCGCACGAGGATTTTCATAACCCGACGCGTAAGCGAGTCGATGTCAATATCGATATTTCCTCGCTGACGCGTCGGGTTATGAAAAAATCGCAACTTCAAAAGGCGCGAGTGGGGGGAGGTACGCGAGAAGACCGGGCCGTCCAGCTAGTTGAGCTCGTCGTCGAGATCGTCTGGGCCGCCGAAATCATCCTCCTCCTCGGCCCAGCCATCTTCGCTCAACTCGGGGACACTACCTTTCTCTAACAATTCCTCGGGCGGCTCCGAATCATCTTGTGGAATCCAACGGATGGTGGGGCGCGGCGGATCGGACAAGGCGTCGGGGCATTGCATGGCCATCCAGTGGATTTGCCCGGGACCGTCGGCCGTATCACCGTCCTCGACTTCCTCGTCTCCTTGCAACAGATAGAGCGATGCACTGCGGAGAAAGCCTTCCACTTCGCTCGGTTGAAACTTATCAGTCAGATAGACCGCTTCCAGATCAGGCAAATCCAACTGACCATTGCCGACGGTGTCCATCAGCGACCATTCTTCGGTCGCACGAAAGAGCCGCACGTTGGTCCACATATCCAGCGGAGGCAGATCATGATTCCAAGCATGATTGAGCCCCTGGCGAAGACCATTGTCGTCTCGCAGGACTTCGCCACCGGGATTGAAGTAGCAGATCGCTTCGCGGCATTTCCAAGACGGCTGCCACTGCGCGAGTCAAAAAGGTCAATTCTTCTAGGGCATCGTAATCATCAGGCACCAGGGGCACCTCTTCATCGTCTTCTTCCGCTTCCTCGACACCAAGGACGTAGCTGATCAGCAGGCGAATGTGGGCGTGATGTTGCTGGATTTCGTCGCTTCCCTGCTCCCAACCCCAAGACTGCTCGCCGGCTCGCTGCAAGCAACCGGGATAGGCCAAGCGGTCCGTATTGGCCGAGCGACCAGGCGACAAAACGCTCGGGAGACTCATCCGGATCCCCCATGTCGTCCGGCCAAAGACAACTCGCGGGCGTGACCAGCAGATGCCCGTTGACTTCGGGACGAAAATCGTAGACGAGGGTCACCGGCGCGTCATCGTCTTCCATCGACTCGTGCCGGCCCACCAATTCAAACGCATTCAAGCCGCTCCTGTATTTCTGCAATCGATATCGGTTCGCGCAGAAGCACGCACATGCCTTGAGTGTACAGACCCTTCGCCATTCTCTTCCTCTACCACGAATGACGGGGCATCAGGGTAACAGGTTTTGGGGCGTTCGGGCAGACCCCTGCCAACGGGGCGTCCGCCCTCCCTGGACGTTTCTCTCTGTCGCAGGACTCGCGTTAGGCGGCGCGGCGATTGGGAACCGAGTCCGGGGTTTGGCTCGGAGGACGACCGGCCTCGATCGAGATGACTTCGGTATCGTTGAGAGGAATCGTCCCTTCCGCGACGCTGCCAGGCCATTGCCACTGAAAACCAAGCAATCGCCCCAACGCCGTTTGACGAACGAAGAGCTCGTAGGTCACCAGCGACAACGCAGTCGACGCCAAGAACGCCAAGCCAACTTTCGCTAGCGGATGGACACTCGGCAACATCCACTTTAGATCGGTATGGACCAAGCCCAAGATCGGATGATGGATCATGTACACCCAAAAGGATGCAGCCGCCAAATAACTGATGCTCGACGGTAGCGAGCGAATCTTTGCGGCCGCAACGCCAATGATCGCAAACGTCATCAGAACCGCGCCCAAACTCGTCGTGATCGCGAGCGTCACCGAGGCGAGATCGTTCGAGCCGCCTTGCAGATGCCAGGCACCCATCATCAACGCAGCGGCTGCGAACAACAAAGCTGGGGCGACCAATCGCGTGGCTTGGGATTTCAACCACACGAAGTGCCGATCGTGGGCGGCCAGCAGGACTCCCAATGCAAAGAAGACGCCGCTGTAAATCCACTTACTTGGAACCGGAAAGAAACTGTGCTGGAATCCCCATACCACCTCGGGTCGCTGGTACAGGACCAGTGATGCGACGATGATCAGCCCCACAGCCAAAGTCCCCGCTCCAGGACGCGGGCGACGCAGGCTGGGGATTCGACGCCAAGCCCAGAACATCCCAGCCAAAGTCAGCACGTATAGAAAAAGGTACTGGAGAAACCATAAATGACTCAGTCCCCAAAGATCGCGATCGATGGCAGGATCGAACTTGAGACTGCGAAGTTTTTGTGCGGGGATCAAGCCTTCGGTTACCCAGCCAAGCAGCCAAGCGTAGAGATCAAGCGGCAGAACCACGACCATGCCGAACAACAGCGGAACGAGCAGACGACGCGAACGCGTTCGCACCAGGCTGGCAGGACCACTCCGTTGCAAAGTCTGCCAAGCGAAGCAACCAGCCAGGACAAGAAACAGTGGCATGATGAACAATTCAATCGTCCAAAAGCACTGAGCCGCTAACCAGTTGGGCGTGTCCCTGACGGACCAGGCCAGGCCGGGGACCTCTGGCCGCATGTAGGGCACACAGCAGTGAAGCAGCACCACACCGAGTGCGGCCGCAGCGCGCACGGCGTCGAAACCCGCAACCTTGGAATGGCGAGCTCTTGGAGCCTGGGAATTGATTGAGATCACTTTCATCGCAATCGCTGATTACCAAACCCGCAAGGGTGGATGAAAGTGCAGACTCGCAGATTCTGAGCACCATCGGGAGGAAAATGGGAAACCCCTGGATGGTCTCAACGGGATCAGACGCGATTCAGATGGTGGATCAGCGGCCCCGCGATGCCGGGCCACTGGGCTAGCGTGGCGGCAATGGCACGCCTGGCGATGGGGACTCTCAACGCGCTGGTCACGGCACGACAGGCCAAACGTTTGCCGCGGAGCAAGGAGGCGAGTTGCCCACTCCAGATCTCGCCGAGCCTCGACAGATCGGCAGCCGAATCAGCGATCAAGTCGGCCGCGGCAATGGCACTCATCATCCCCCAGGTCATTCCTTCCCCGGTGAACGGCTCGACGTATCCTGCGGCATCGCCAATCGCAATCACACGCCCGTTCCCAGCTTGTCGAAGCCGGCGCAGTGGTGGCGTGGTCATGATCGCTGAAGCGTTCTGATAGCCCCAGTCGCGAAGCTGGCTCCGCTGTAAAATGGCATCGATTCTCTGCTTTGCGCTTCCTGCGAAGGCTGAGGGCGAACCAGCAGCCAAAGCGGCGGCGATGTCGATTCGATTGTCCTCCAGACGGACCAAGCCGACGTAACCATCATCGTCACAGGCCATGTGGATCGTCCCGCGCGGCAGCGAATCGGATTCGGCAAAGAAGGCGGCGCCAAAAGGCCCGTTGGGTTTCTCGCGCCAAGGTAGCAACCGCTGCGAGCCTTCCGCATTGAGGCCAGAGGCCACCACGACCGCGCTGTAAAGTTGCTCGATGGTCTCTCCGCAGACAAGATCGATTCGTGCCTTGACCGAATCGGCGTTGAGTTCCTGAATTCGGGCGACCGCCGGCATCATGAGTTTGGCACCAGCTTCGCCGGCAGAGCTCCACAGCTTGGAATCAAGCGATTCTCGCGAGATCGCAACTCCTTGTGGAAGAGGCAGTTCGATCTCCCGCGAACCGATCGAACCAATCCAGCGATTTGTGTTGACCCCCTGCGTTTCCACCCAGCTTCGCAGGGACAGTTGATCGAGGACCTGGAGTCCTGCCCCACCGATGCAACAGCCACAAACCTTCGCGCGGGGGAAAGGCGTTTTCTCAGCGAGATGGACGTCAATGCCGTGATGACGTAGCCGCAAGGCGCAAGCAACCACCGGCGACCCCTGCCCCGATCACCAGCACGGGTCTTGGCAAGCCCTGCGAACCGCCATTAGCGAGCACTCTCCACTCCTTCCCTTGCCAACCACGTCATACCGGATCTCGAAAGAAAGCCAAAAGGGGAGAAAGCCAAAAGGGGAAAAAGCCAAAAGGGGACAGGCAAAGTTCTCCGTTTTCCCTCTCGATCATACCACTCCAACGAGAAGCTCGAAGTGTCCCATTAGGCGAATGCGGGGACCGATTCCAAGACCATTGCCTCCTCCTGGCAGGCAAGGAATCGGCAGGGGAACGCGCGGGAGACGCGAATGGGCCGGGACAAGGCCTCTTCGGCCAGACGCTTGAACTCGTCCGCTGTGAACGCGGCTCGCACGCTTGCTGCCGCATCGTGATGCACGACCGGCGACCGCGACAAGATGGACGCGGCGGTTCTGACCAGGAGCAAGTTCGCACGTGAGCGTTCCAAATCGCAAATGCACCATCGCGCCCTCGCTTGCCGACTGCATGGACTGCAGCAGGCAGAAGACCTGGTGATCGTCGAGATGATGCATGAAGAGCGATGAAGTGACGACGTCGAAGCCGCCAGGAAGGGGTGACTGAATGCAATCATGCTGAAGTGAAAGTACATCCAAGTCGTAACGACGCGCACGGCGTTGTTGCTCCTCAATCGCCAGCGTGCGGTTATCGGTCATGGTGACCTGCAGCGTCCATCCTTCCTTCCGGCACGACGTGCCCAACTCAACGGGAAGATCTCCAGAACCGCTGGCGACATCAAGAAGATTGAGTCGACGATTGGGCCGCGCCATGGCCATGCGGCGAATGTGACGATACATCAGCCGCCCGATCCCACTCACCTGATTCAGGCGAGCGAGTCCTGTGAGGCAGCGAGATGATCATCATCTGGCAAGTTGGGATCATCCATCCACTCCGGTTGTCGATCGCGTTTTAGCATCATGTCCGCTCGCTGCCGATTTCCTATCAACCATAGGAAACACCATTCTTCCATCAGGTTCAGCTACCAGGCGTCGCCTGTGGCTGGCCCGTTGGCATGCCGTGGTGAAGTAGTATAGCCAAACGAGCCCAACCAACGAACACACAAACACGACGAGGCTAACCCACTGCGATATCGACAGACTTGTGCCAAATTGCCCTGCTTCATCCACGCGAACAATTCAAGGACGAAACGCAGATTCGCGTAGCCCGCAAAACCGAGCATCATGATCGTTCCGTCACGAAACCGACATAACGATAGGCCACACAGCACCAAGCATAGCAGCAATGCACTGCCGCTGCTAATCAGCTGTGCCGGATAGACTGGCAAGGCACGATCCGGTAACTCATCGGGTCCCCAACGATATCGCTTGCCGTCGATCGTGGCCACGACACCTGGAAGCGCATCTTCCTTTGGGATCTCTCGAGAAGCCAGCTCGAAAGCCGTCAGATCGTCTGCCAGCGATTCCAACTCCGAACCCACTTGGATACCAGCTTTCTCTGCAAGCGAGCCCTCTTCAACAGCTAGGATTCGCCGCGTCTTGGCGTCGTATCGAAATCCAAGCAGTTCACCGCTGCGAATCTGATCCTGGTAGACGGGACTCGAGGGGGGGAAATGCAGGGCCAGTCCACCTTCCTCGCACCGACCGCCGTAGCAGCAGCCATTCATCAAACAGCCCACTCGCCCTAACGCCAGTCCGATGAACATGCAGGGAATGATCACATCCCCAAAGCGAAGCCAGCTCAATCGATGACGGATCAGGTAATAGGTCACCGCAATGAAGCCACCGATGAAGGAGCCGTAGACAACCAGGCCCCCTTCGGTGAACTTCAGCATGTTGCCGATGGTCTGGGTGATCGTGTCCCCTACGAACTGATCCCGATACTGAATCACATAAAACAACCTTGCTCCGATGATTCCACCGAAGAATGCCCAGGGAGCGATCGCGTAGATGATCTCTGGGCTCATTCCGCGACGCTTCGCACGATAGGCGGCCAGCGCGACCGCAGCGGACACTCCCGCTAGCAGCATCACCCCGTAGCCACGAATCGCCATGCCGACCGGTTGCCCATCCAAGTTGCTGAGTTCGACGCGTGGCAACAACAGGACGATCGCGGCGATCAAGGCACCCCACATCATCCCCTCGGTTCGGACTACCGAACCGATCGATTGGCCTCGCCGACTGGCCACCACCAGGCGGAGCACCAACAGCAGCACGGTCAAACCCAGCAGCCAGCCAACGCCGAACACCGGAATTCCGAGGATCTCGTGAGGAATCAGGAACAGGGTCCGCCGCATGAATTCTCCGCTAGCTTGGCGTGGAGATTACCGTCCGCATTGATCTGGACGGCGTCTTTCCCACTTTTCTACGCTTTGGCGAGGCGAAAAGTCCAGGTCGCTCCGCCCACCTATTCGGGATCCCTGCCTTGCAGCTCACACCAAAGTCTCGAAGCAGCCCGACACTTCAGGCAACGAAGTGCCGCAGCCTGCAGGGGACCTGCCTGCTGGGCAACAGTCTGCTGGGCAACGGCCTGCTGGGGAGTAGGTCGGCTGAATTCTGGCAGGCCAAGACCACATCACCGGAGGGCACCGGCCCTCGCCCACATCCTGAGTTGAACATGTCAGACCCGATTCCAACAGGACGTCATCCATCATTCCCTCTTCGGGCAGCCGTCCGCTGGCGCTGCCTGCTGGGCCTTGCCGTTGTCTTGCTCGTCCCGAGCTGGGGACTTCAAGCTGCGACCTTTCGAGTCACGACCAAGATCTTCGAGGCAGGCAAACTCGATGCCGAAGCGGAGCACATCATTCTGTTCCAAGAAGGGCTCGTCTACGACTTTCCACAAATTGAAACTCGCTATGTGACTGTTTTTGATCCGGCCCAGCGTCGCGTCACGCTTCTCGATCGCCAAACCCAGGTTCAAACCACGCTAAGCACCGAGAGTCTCGTGGACGTCACCGCTCAGGCGCGTGCTGCGGCGCGGACGCCACAGCAACAAGAGCAATTGGGTTTGCTTGCCCAGGTCGAGAGAAGTGCAAAAGTCAGCGGGTACACGGTACGCTTTGGCGGCATCGAATATCACGTGACAACACAACGCCCAGGCGATCCAACGGTGGCCGCCGACTTTGCGCGATTCGCAGACCTTGCGGCGCGTCTGAATATCGTTCGCCGATTGGGTCCACCTCCGTTTGGACGGATGACTCTCAATCAACACATCGCGTCCAAGTCAGAACTTCCCTTGGAGACGACACTGACGCTCCATCGTGGCGACGAAACCCAAGAGTTTCGCTCAACACATCAGCTTGAAGAGCTTGATGCGATCACCGCGGAGGATCAGAAATTGATCGATGAAGCCCGCGGGATGCTCGCCATCTACGCTCAGGTCGAGATGAAAGACTTCCCGTAGCCGAGTCTCTCCGAGCCTCGAAAAAACGCAGCCAAGCTGCGAATATCCGCCTTGGAAAGGCGGACCTACGGGAGACGCGACCCAATTCATCACGGCCTCTCGGAGGCTCGGATTTGGCGGTCTCGCCGCAAGCAATGATGGTCTCCGGGGAGACTACCCTACACCAAACTAGCGCTGTGGAGTTAGGCTCTGACTCAAAACGTGTACGATGGGTGAAAAAGCCCGTCGCGGCGCAAGACTTGAGTGTTGAGACAGAGCTCAAAACTGCCTGCCTGCCTGCCTGCGCTGTTGGCGATTCATTCCACCAGTCCTATATCTCCATGAAAATCAAGTGCCCTGCCTGCTCCAAGGTATTGTCGATTCCCGAATCGGCGGCTGGCAAAATCGTGAAGTGCCCATGTGGCAAGCAATTGCGGGCACCAGGTGGCGGTGCGGCACCGCAGCCTGCCGGGACTGGCCCCGCGGGCAAGGCTGCCGGTCGTCCCGCCCCGGGTAGTACCGGAACAGGTCGTCCCACCCCAAGTCGTCCCACGACCGGTGGCGGCGATTTTGACCCCGGCATGTTTGATGAGCTGACGGACCAGGACTTGCAGCCGGTCAAAGGGGTCGTGAACCCTTATAGCCCTGTGTCGTCACAGGCTGGCGGCGGTGCGTTCGCAGCGGGCCGCGGTCAAGGCAGTCGCGAGATCGCGGGGGTGGGTAGCCGAATTGCGGGTGCCCTCGTTGACGGTCTGTTTACCAACCTGTTTGTTGGCATCGGCATTGGAGTGGCCTATCTCTTGTTTTTCGCTTCCGGTCAGGAGCCAACGCAAACCCAGATTTACCTCACGTTCGCAATTGTGGGCGTTGCCGCGCTCATACCGGTTATCATCAACATCGTGTTGATTTCCAAGTCGGGTCAGTCGCTGGGAAAGAAAGTGGTCGGTACAAGAATGGTCGACCAAGAAACCTACGACCAGGTCGGTGTCGTGCAGGGCTATTTGATCCGCAGCATCGGATTCGGATTGATCACGGGGCTTCCGTTTGTCGGTGGCTTCATCGCGATCGCTGACATCATCTATTTGTTTATCGGCAACCATCAAACGCTCCACGACAAACTGGCAAAGACCCTGGTTGTCACAGCATAGGGAACCAGACCCCAGCTTCATCGACAGCCTTCATGGTTTGCTTCCGTTTTCAATCCGGATGGCAACGCGTCAATCAGGGAGGTCCCACGCATGGCCCGCAACGAACAGCTCATCCGTCAGCACAAACTACTGCAACTGCTTGAATTCTCGCGATTCGGTCGAACGCTGGAGGAGCTTCGAGGCGACTTGGTTGCGGACTTGGGCCTGAGCACGCTCCACGAGCGAACGGTGCGACGTGACATCGAAGCCCTGCAATCGGCTGGCTTCGATATCCAAACCGACACGGTAGAACGTGGCAAGGTTTACAAGCTGGGCCAGAACAGCACCGGCGTTCATGAGATCGGAATCTCGGCTACCGAGTTGATCGCTCTCTCCATCGGTCGCGAACTCTTGTTTCCTCTGGTAGGCACTCAGTACTGGCAGGGAATCGAGACGTTCTGGAATAAGATTCAAGAATCGGTCCCGAATGGCGTTTTCGATCACTACGCCCGTTATCGCAAATCAATCCATGTGTTCGGTTCTCCCAGCAAGAGCTACGAAGAACACGCAGGGATGCTGAAGACGATCAACCGAGCGATTCTGGAACACCGAGTCGTCGAGATTGAGTACGAAGCGGTGGGGAAACCCTCATCCATTCGTAGGATCGAACCCTATGGACTGGCTGTCTACCAAAGCAGCATCTATGTGGTGGCTGCCGCCTCGGAGGTTACAGATCCTGCGGAGCGATTGAGACACTGGAAGCTCGATCGATTTCGACATGCCAAGGCGTTGGACGAATACTTCAAACCCGACCCAAACGTCGATCTATCAAGTCATCTGGGCAAGAGCATCGGTATCTTCTCGGGTGATGCTCCCACCGTTGTGCGAATTCGTCTCGGACATCATGCCGCCGCCTGGGTACGTGAAGACCCGTGGCACCCGGAGCAGAAGATTGAGCCGCAGGCCGATGGCTCGTCGATCCTCGCGGTCCCGACGTCCCACCCGCGTGAATTGTTGCCGAAGGTCTTGTCCTTGGGGGCTGACGCTGAAGTGCTGGAGCCGTCTTCCTTTCGAGAAGCGACCGCCAACGCGGTCCGGCAGATGTCAGCCAACTATCAGTCCGAGAGGAATTGAGTCCGGCACGGGGTAGCCGCCTCTCTTCTCATCGCCCCCCTCGGCAAGTAAAACTCTTGTTAGAGATGCTCTCTTTTCAAACTCAGCAGGGATCAACCAGCCATGGCGAAGAGAAAAGCGGTAAAGAAAAGCGTGAAGAAGAAGGCGAAGAAGAAGGCGGCGCCGAACCTCAATGACCTCTACAACAAGATCGCTGCCAAAGCGGACACGAAGGGCGTGAAGATCAACGTCGCCGAAACTAAACGTGTTCTCGCCTGTTTCTTCGATGCGCTTGAAGACTACAAAGCCGCCGAAGCATTCGACTTCGTTGCCAAGGGTCTCAAGCGAGCGGGCGGTCGACGCCGTTAGGCGATTGCGTCGTTTCTGTTCTTTCCCGCTGCCTTGATGGTTGAGTCGATGAAGGGTCTCATTCGATTGCATTCCTTCCTGCTGTTGCTCGCGGTGGTTGGTTCCCCGGCAGATCGGGCTTTTTCTGACTCTCCCGGTATTCAGAGGTTGCGAGAGCTTGGCGGAACGGTCAAGGAGGAAGGTGTTGCCGTTGTTGAGCTGAAGCTTGATGGCACCGACATGACCGAAGTCGATATCCAGTGGCAGCCTTTGACAGATGACGAAGAGCAGAGTTTGCTAATCAAAAAGCTGAAGCTCTGAACAATCAGATGGACGAACTTAGGAAACTCCAATTTGACGACTTGCAAGCGGCGGTGAACGATGCCCGGGCGTTGCTGGAACATGGCTACACCCGACGCGGAAACTGGACACTGGGTCAGATTTGTCGCCACCTCTGTCTCGTGCAAGATCCGAGTCTCGACGGCTATCCCGCCTGGATGTCTTGGTTCGCATTCCTACGCCCTGCGATGCGGCGTTTTCTGTTACCGCGATTGATGAGTGGTGAGCCGCCGAAGGGAATACGGACGGCGGCCACCTTCGTCCCAGCGGACGGGCTTGACGATGCAACCGAAGTCTCCAACTTCGCGGAAAGCGTTGCCCGTTTTCGCGAACACCATGGGGCCTACGTGGCTCATCCCGCGTTTGGGAAGATGGACCGTTCGGCATTGGAGCGTCTTCATGCGAACCACGCCTCGCACCACCTTCGATTCCTTCTCCCAGCCAAGCGCGGAGGGTGAGTCCGAGGGGCGAAACGCACGATCGCTCATCTCCTCCTGGTGATGCTGACGTCGATCTTTGGGTCGTTCGGGTTGAACGCTCTCTTGCGCGAGAAAAGAACGGGGGCAAGAAAAAATCGGGGACATGGCTCGCTAGTTATGCTTGCAACGAGTTGCTGCAGGGGCTAGCGCGAGTTGCTTACTGGCATCGAGACTCCGGAGTGATGCTCGGCGTTAAGCAGCCCTACAGGCTTTCGCTCCGTTGACTTTCGCGCCAACCGCCGAGCGACATCTGTTGCCACTGCTTGGGCCTTCGATCGAACGCCCGAGGTGTGCTTTGTCCCCGCGTTCTTTTAGTGCCCGTGTTCCGTTACCAATTTGTGCTGTTCAACTACCAGTCGATTCCGTCTTCGAGCATTTGGCCGGTGGCCGTTCTGGGGAGCGTTAGGGATTCCCAATGCAAAACAGGTGTTGTTGACCACGAAGGAAGAGCTGCCCTTCGGAGAATGCTGGCGATGAATAGACGTTCTCGCCGAGCTTGTTCTCTGCTACCAGATCGGGATTTGGTCCCGGTCGCAGAATCTTGGTTACGCCATCGTCGTCCAAAAAGTACACCAGTCCACCCGCGGTGCAAAGCGAAGCGCTGTAGTGCGTCCCCATCCGTTCTTGCCAGAGACGTTGGCCGGTCTTCGTGTCGAAACAATTCGCCGTCCCACGGTCGTCAGCCACGAGCAAGTAATGATCAACAATGACCGGTGAGGGCACATAGCAGCGAACATTGGTTTCATGCCACTGGACATGTGAATGCGTCACGTCACCTTTCCCGTCGGGACGAACCGCAATCACGTGGTGCGTGGGAAAGCCGCCTGCGGCAAAGAACAGGTTGCCATCAAACACCACCGAGGCAACGAATTGTTCCGTGGGGCCTTCGACGTTCCAAATGCTTTCGCCAGTCGTTGGATCAAAGCTGGCCACGCAGAGGCTGCCAGAGAGCACCAACTGGTCGCTCCCATCAATCTTCCGGATCAATGGCGTGCTGTAGCTTCTCGTCTTGTGCCGCCGGGGTCGCTTCCAAACTTCTGCACCCGTGAACTTGTTCAGCGCCACGAGATAGGAATCCCCATCATGGTCGCCATTGAGGATCACGGTATCGTGATAGAGGAGAGGGTTGCTGCAAAAGCCATGGGCGCTGAATGAATGGCCCCGGTCGAACCATCCAGATTTCGTTCCCTTCGAAATCATAGGCAGCAACCACCATCGTGCCGGGATAGATCATCCGTTCGTTGTTCCCCACGTTGGGCGCAACGATTTGCTGGTTGCCCGTTTCCAGGAAGCTGACGTAGATCCGTTCACCATCGGTGGCCGGCGTGCTGGAAGCGAAGCTGTTGAGGGCGTGTTTCGATTCCAGCCTCGCCTTGAGCACCGTCCGTTGCCATAACAGTTCACCGCTGTCACGGCTCAGGCAGATCAGGATTCGGTCCTGTGTGCTCGGCAGGCAAGCGGTGACGAAAACCCGATCGCCCCAAACAATCGGACTTGAGTGTCCTTCACCGGGCAGCGGCGTCTTCCAGCGCACGTTGTCTCCCGTCTCACCGTTCCACTTCAAGGGGCCCGCAACGTCGGCGCCGCCGTCTCCCCGAGGCCCTCGCCATCCGGGCCAATCCTCAGCGTTGGCGTGCTGGAGTAACAGAAATATCGCCGCAAGGTGGGCGATGGTTGGTAACTTTCTCATGGAACGCATCAAGGGGTGGAGCCAATCAAGCAATGATCGAGCCCGCATTGGATCGGAGTCGCTCGTTGGCGCCAATCTAGCAGCTTTATTTGAAAGAATGCCGACATCGTCACGACCAAAGGGGCTCTATATCGCGAGCGAAGCATGGCTGTCCATCAAGCGAGCGGCCCAACGTCGTATCAGGTATTGAAAGCTGTGAGCTCGAATCAGCCCTCGATCCGTGATTTTGCGCGCCCACGTTCAGTGGTAGCTCGCCTATAGTAGTGACTGGTGAGTTCGTGACGGACTCTGCAGTCGCGGTGAACTGCGAGAAACGATCGGAGCTGCGACGCCCGATGTCGATACCAACCTTCCCCGAAGTGCCGCGAGAGCGTTGTATGACCACGCCCTCTTATGCTTTCTTCCAGCGACTGGCACGAGTCTATAACTCGGGTCAATCACGCTGTGTGATCCTCCACGGCAACATCTACGACCTGTTTTGGGACGGGAGCGAATATGTTCCGCTGATCCATTTCGTGCAGGAAAAGACGGCAGTGGCGGGCCTGATCCGTTTGGTCTACGAACTGAATGGGCCGATTCGGGTGGGCGCCGCCGATTATGACCGGCTTCGCGACGCCTGGGTCAGCTGGAAGACCGGGATGGACGCCGAGACGCTCAATCTGCGTGACCTGAAGCGCCGCGAGAATGTTCTTCAGCAGCGACGCGACGAGTACGATTCGCTGATTCGCGGTTCGATCGGCAATGCGACGCAAGCGCTCGAATTCCTTCGTCAGCTGACGATCTGCTCGCGAACGCACTTGAGCGAGAACCTGATGATCATCATCGAGGCGGCCGACATGCTATTGCCGGCCGGTAACGGTGACATTGCCGGTTTAAATGATGCCCAACTGCGTCGCATTAGCATCGTCAGTGACTGGTTCGGCGATCCACAATTCATTTCCGGTGGCGATTCGGTCTGTCTGATTGCCGAATCACGGAGTCAGATTCATCCCCGCATCGCCAGACTTCCACAGTTGCTTGCGATTGAGGTCCCCTCGCCGTCGACCGATCAACGGTTGCACTATATCGAACATTTCCAGTCCGCATCGGCGAGCCCAGCCGAGCTATGGAGTACGGCTCGCGGCTTAGCGGAATTCAGTGCGGGTTTGTCAATCCACGCGTTGCGTCAGCTCTTGGTCCAGGCTGCTTACAATAATCAGCGGATGAAGCCAGGCGATGTGATCGCGATGGTTCAGAACTACATTCAGAGCCAGCTTGGCGACGATGTGGTGGAGTTCAAAAAACCTGCTCATGGCTTGGACGATGTCGTCGGGTTCTCGCAGCTGAAGCAATTCTTGCGGGAAAAGATGATCCCACGTTTGAAGATCAAGGGGGACGCTGCATTGCCGGGCGCGGCGGTGGCGGGTCCGATCGGTGGTGGAAAAACGTTCATCTTTGAAGCCCTGGCGACCGAATTGGATCTGCCGGTATTGGTGCTCAAGAGTATACGTAGCCAATGGTTTGGCCAGACGGATGTCATCTTCGAGCGTCTGAGACGCGTGCTTGAGGCATTGGAGAAAGTCGTGATCTTCGTTGACGAAGCCGACACCCAATTCGGTTCGGTCGGCGGCAGCGCTCATGAAACGGAACGTCGGCTGACAGGCAAGATCCAGGCGATGATGAGTGACTCGCGTCTCCGAGGCCAAGTCATTTGGTTGTTGATGACGGCGCGAATTCACCTGCTGTCCCCAGACATTCGGCGTCCTGGACGTGTTGGCGACTTGATCATCCCCATTCTCGATCCGCGAAATCAAGACCGCCGCGACTTCATTGATTGGGTGTTGAAAGCGACACCACTTGTCAGTGACCCAAAGCAGTGCGAGGAACTGATAGACTTGTTGGATGATGAGATTTTGGCCAGCGATTATTCCGCCGCCGCGTTCGCCTCACTGCGCAGCCAGCTCAAGGCAGAATCACCCGAAGCTAAAGAAGAATTGATCGCGCTGATCCGGGATCACTTGCCGCCGGCCATTGAGCAAACAAGACGATATCAGTCGTTACAGGCATTGATCAATTGCACGCGTCGAAGCCTGCTTCCGAATCCGGACGTCAGCGACGATGAACGAGCTCGTTGGGAACACGAAATCAGACAACTCGAACGAGAGGGTATCCACTAATGAATTTCGCTTGTCGCCGTTTATGCACGTTTGCGTCTGCCTTGGCACTGGGAGTTTTCTGCATCGCCGCGACACCCGTCGCTGCGCAGGAAAGGTTTTCACAACTGGTCGGTCCGGTGTCCGTCAAACCGGTTCAGGCGTCGGATGTGTTGCAAGTTCCCTTCATCACCTGGGGAGGTGATGTCGCCACGTTTCACGCCAATGGCGGCCTGGCGACCAAACCAGACTCCATCTTCGATGGCCACGGACTGAAGCTCAAGCTGACGCCCGGGGATGATTTTATCGGCCAGGTGAAGGATTACTTGAGTGGCAAAACACCGTTTCTGCGAGGCACGTTTCGGATGCTGGGACAGGCCAGCGAAGTCTTGGGAAAAGACCCGAGAACCAAGCCCGTCGTTGTGCTGCAGTTGTCCTGGAGCGCGGGTGACCACATCGTCGGCCGTGAGAACATCAAGTCGCTCAACGACCTGAAAGGAAAGCGAATCGCTTGCCAACAAGGAGGCCCGCACGTCGGTTTGCTCTACGACTCATTGACGACGGCTCAACTGACCAAAGATGACGTCACGATTGTTTGGACCAAGGACTTGACGGGGCCGGAGGGGGCTGCGGAGTTGTTTCGCAAAGACTCGTCCGTCGATGCGTGCTGCGTGATTACTCCCGACATGCTGGGATTGACCGGCGGCTTTGATGCCAGTGGTTCCGGTGCCGAAGGAACGGTCAAAGGAGCTCGGATTGTCAACAGCACGCAAACCATGAATCGCAGCATCGCCGATGTCTATGCGGTCCGCAAAGATTGGTTTGATGCGAATACCGAAACGGTCAAGAAGTTCGTCGCAGGCTACTTGAAGGCCACTGAAGAAGTCGTCGCGCTGCGAAAGGAGTTTGAATCCTCACAGAGGCTGTCGCCCAGTTACCGTAGTCTGTTGACTCAAGCACAGCAGATTTTCGGAGCGGACGTCATTCCCAGCATTGAGGTCGACGGCCACGGTCTGTTGCTGGATTGTTCGTTTGTCGGTCTTCCTGGTCAGATCGCGTTCTTCAACGAATCGGGAAACCTCAATGGGTTTGATGCCAAGTTGACCAAGGCCTTGGACTTGGCAACCGGTTGGGGATACGCCGACCGTCGTTTCGGTTTCGATCCGGCGGGCTTTGACTATCGCGCAATGGCGAGCCTCGCCAAGGTTGAATATGTCGAGCCGAAGCGGGACGCGGGACGAATTGCAGATGCCGAAACCACGATGGACTTTTTCGGCGAGAACCTGGATTCCAATACGATCGTCTCTTTCACGATCAATTTTGAACCGAATCAAAACGAATTCTCACCGGACCGCTACGGTGCTGAATTCAACCGCGCTCTCGAAGCGGCTTCCACTTTTGGCAATGCCCGGCTGGTCATCCGCGGTCATAGCGATCCTACCAAGACACTTGTGGACATGCTCCGAGCCGGGATGGACAAAGGCTTGATCAAGCAGCAGGGAGTCAAACCGGACTACAAGTATTTTTTGCAGGGCAAGGAGCTCGACTTGCAACAAATCGGCGTCCTGCAGGGGATGATCGATCAGGGCATGTTTGCGGGGGGCGCTACCGATCCGAAGGTGACGATGCAGGCTGCGTTGACGCTCTCCAAGAGACGTGCCGAGGAGGTGGGGCGAGCCCTGTTGAAGTTTGCAAGCGACCAGAAGGTCACGGTCGATGAGTCGCAAATCACCCCGGTGGGTGCCGGCATCTCGGATCCGGTGATCGCCAAGCCGAAAAACCTGAGCGAAGCCAAGCAGAATATGCGTGTCGAGTTCCGCATCGTGAAGGTCGACGCCGAAGCGATTCAACCCGGAGACTTTGATTTCTAACAGGCAGATGGCGCCATGGAAATCGCGCCCGCAAAGGTCGAGTGCGATGCCTGTACAAAGGGCATCGCTCGATGTGTCAGAATCGTGTACCCGTAAGCTGGACGAATAGTTCTGTGAAACGTCTAACTCTTTCGCTTTGCTCCATCATGATCGGGCTGGTAGCGTGGCCTGAAATGCTACTCGCTGCAGATCAGAGCGTCGTTGTGGTTCTGGATGATAGTGGCAGCATGAACAGCCCGATGCGCGGCGAATCATCCCAGAAGATGGATGTCGCCAAGACAGCGCTGCTGAAGGTGCTGTCCGACATTCCTGATGGGGCCGAAGTCGGCGTGTTGGCGCTGAATTCGAGTGCCAATCAGAGCAACTGGATCGTACCACTTGGTCCCGTCGACCGTGAAAGTATCAAAAACCAAATCGCGCGGATCAGAGCGGAGGGCAGCACGCCACTGGGGGACGCGATGAAGACTGCCGCCGATGCACTGCTCGCGGCCCGTGAAAAGAATGTCTATGGAACGTATCGCTTACTGATCGTGACCGACGGCGAAGCAAGTGACCAGATTCTGGTTGACAAGTATTTGCCGGAAATCAATTCCAGGGGCCTGACGACGGATGTGATCGGAGTGGACATGAATGGACAGCACAGCCTTGCCAGGCAAGTCAACACGTACCGCCGCGCGAACGATCCAGAAACATTGGTTCAGGCGATTGCCCAAGTGTTTGCTGAAACCAGTAGCCAGGACGCCAACACGGGCGAGTCCGATTACGACATGCTCGGCGGCCTTTCAGATGAAGTCGCTGCGGCTGCCGTCAATAGTTTGACTCAGATCAACAATCAGCCCATTGGCAATGCACTGGCCTCCGCGAGCGTGGCCGTCACCACGCCCATGACGCCCAGTGCTCCCGCACGGACTTTACCGCGAACCGGTCCCGTTCCCGGGCAAGCATCTCGCGATGGCGGTTCGGTCCTGGGATTGGTTTGCGTCGGCGGGTTCGTCCTGATGGCCGTGATTGTGGCGTTCCTGAAGCTCGCATCTCAGTCCAGCCGCAATCGTACGAGGTGAGCGTTCAATGGTTGGGCGAATTGGTGGCTTGTCAAGTATTTCTGAGCGTTCCGTTTCCGAAGGTTCTTGAGTCGTGAGTAAGGGGAAACTTCTCGCCGTCTGCGTGATCTGGCTGGTTATCTGTGCAATTGGAGCCGCTGCCTGGCGTTTTGTCGTGACGCCGATCGCCGATGCGAAGCGAACGGCCGCGGAAGAAGCGAAACAGGCTGCTGAAGAGTCCGAGAGGGACAGGGTCAACGAGGAGACCAAGGGAAGACTCTGGTACGAGCACGAAGTGAAGGTCGGGCTCGACTCGTTTTCTGGGTACGCCATCTTGCGCAGCGACAAGTTCAAGCAGCTGTTGCGTGATGCGAAAATCCGACTTGAATTGATCGACGATCAAGCGCAGTACACAGAGCGGCTAAACAACCTGCGGGACGGAAACCTGCAAATGGCCGCTTTCACCGTGGACGCGCTCATCAAGACCGCGGCCATCTCTGGCGACTCGGAGCCTCCGGCAACCATTGTGGCATTGATCGATGAGACGCGAGGAGCGGACGCCATGGTCGCCTACAAATCCGTGATCAAGAATGTGGATGATCTCAACCATTCCGACGCGCGATTCGTGCTGATGTCCGACAGTCCCAGTGAAACGTTAGCGCGGGTGGTCATGAATACCTTCGCGCTAGACCAGATCGCCAGCGATCCTTTCATTCGCGCGGAAGATCCCGACGAGATCGTTCAACGCTACAAGGATTCGCCAAAGAATACTCGCCAGGTTTTTGTACTTTGGGAGCCCTATGTTTCCAAGATTCTGGCCAATCCATCGATGCACGTGGTCGTCGATAGCTCACAGTTCACCGGGTACATCGTCGATTGTCTCGTTGCCGAACGCGACTTCCTTAGCAAGAACCCCGAATTGGTTCAGACGATCATCGAATGCTACTTTCGCGCCCTGTACGAATACAGGGACGAGGAGCGGATGACTCAGTTGGTGAAGTCGGATGATACGTCGGATCCGCCAATGGATGCGGCGAGCGTCAAGAAGGTGGTCCAGGGAATCGATTGGAAGAACACCCAGGAGAATTTTTCCCACTTCGGTTTACGAAATGATCAAAGAACTCAGCATCTGGCCGACATGATCGAAAACATTACAAAAGTGCTGGTCAACACCGATGCGATTCGGGCTGGTCCGACGGGCGATAAGGTCGCCCTTTTCTTTGACCACAGGCCACTCGAAAATCTTTTCAATTCCGGGTTTCATCCTGGAGACGAGGACGAGGTGGTGGATCAAGACGTGCCGGTGCAGCAACTCGCCGATGCTCAATGGGATTCGCTGGAGGAAGTGGGGACGATTCAAGTCCGCAAACTCGACTTTGCCCGCGGCAGTGATGTTTTGACCGATCCAAGTAAACGCACCTTGGATGAACTGGTGGAACAGTTGAAGACTTGGCCTCGCTACTACGTCATGATTCGCGGCAACGCCTCGCTTCGCGGGGACCTGGAAGCCAACAAGCGATTGGCCCAGGGACGCGCCAAAGCGACTGAGCAATACCTGATTTCACACGGAGTATCGCAACTGAGAATTCGCGCGGTGGGAGGCGAACCTAGTGGGGAAACGAGCGTTTCATTCCGACTCGGTCAATTGCCTTACTGAGCGTTCGCTATACTTTTCACTCACACAGGAGCATGCGTACCGAGAAGCGGATTGGAGAAGACAGCGTTGGATGATGTGAAGCGAAAGGTAATGCTCGACCTGTTTGCCTCACCAGGCGCGCTGATTCCAGTTGTCGTGGGACTCAGTTCGCTGATGGTTTCGTGGGCGTTGGGCGGCGACCCGACCGCCAATGCGATCGGCATCGTCGGTGTATTGGGCGGCGTCGGCTATTTCGCTTCCCGGTTGGTCCTGGGCCTCGAGGGCATGACCCAGCGTGCGTATCAAGCGAAGCTCGACCGACTGCAACAAGAACAACGCCAACAACTCGATGAATTGGAGCGAAGACTTAGCGGGGACAGGGACCAACGCACTGAGATTTGCCTGAGGGAGCTGCGAAGCCTGTATGAGACATTTCAAACCAGTTGCGCCACGGGCAAGATTGCTGCGGGACATCGTCAGGTCGTGGACCAGGTGGAACAGATTTTTCATGCAAGTGTGCAGCAGCTTCAGCGGTCCCTCGAACTTTACGAGATCGGTCAGAAGTTGTCCGGTGAATCAAAAGTGGACATCCTTGCCGAGCGTGAGCGAGTCATTCAAGAGGTCATTGAAACGAGAAGTCATCTCAGTACCACGATTGAACGTTTTCAAACATTTGCATTGCGACGTGAACAATCCGAGCTCAGCCGTTTGCGCGAAGAACTAGACGAGACGTTAAGTGTAGCCAAGAGAACGGAAGACCGGATTGCCACGATCGGCCGTGAAACCAAGACCTACAACGAATCCGAATTTGAATAGAAAGGGATCCTCATCATGTTTTCAGCTGTCGGAAAGTACTTTCGTGCCGTCTGGTACCTGATGACGTTTCGAGTCGACAAGGCCAGTGAAACGCTTCGTATGAATCCGGGCGTGATTTCAGCGAATTATGACCGTATCATCAAGGACAAGAAGGAACGGCTGAATCAATACAAGGATGCAATTGCCGCGATGATTGCACAGGAAGAGTCCAAGAAGCAGAAGCTCAGGACGATCAATGAGGAAGTCGAACGTCTGCAAAAGTTAAAGGCTGGTGCGGCCGCCAAGGCCAAGCAAACCGCGGCAAAACACGGCAACGATCTGGTCGCAACGAAGAATGACCCAGACTACCAGAAGTGCCAGGCCGCATTTCAAGATTTCAGCTCGACGCTGGAGGAGAAAGAGTCGCGTGCCATCGAGCTCGAGTCGGATCTCGAAATGCTGATCAAGAACGTCTCCGGGCATCAGACTCAAATTCAATCACTGATGCGCGACCTCGAGAAACTCAAGGAAGAGAAGCACGAGGCGGTTGCCGATGTGTTGTCGTCGCGTGAGGAAGAACAGATCGCCGATATGATGACCGGTCTGAGCAACGACCGCAGCAGCGAAGAGCTGCGTGAGCTGCGTGAACTGCGACACAAAGCAGGCGCGAAAGCGCGTGTCAGCAGGGAACTGGCCGGACTCGACACCAAGCGTGCCGAGGCCGATTTCCTGGAGTATGCCCAGGAGCACGCGGCGGACAATGAGTTCGACGCCTTGATCGGTTTGACCGAATCGCCCGCGTCCCAAACGCCTATCTCCGAAGAACCTCGTATTCCCGAATGAGCCCCGTGGACGTCCATCGCGGCAACACAATCCTCCAACAAGGAGCCCTCTCCATGCAACGAATCACTGCACTGCTGTCCGCCTCACTCTGTGTCATGCTGATCGGTTGCAGCAAGACGACACCGCCAGATCCGCAAGCCGGCGATCGACCCGCCTTCACGCTTGCCTGGAGCGAGTACCCGTCCTGGTCTGTTTTCGGCGTCGCGCACGAAAAGGGAATCATTGACGGCGATGAAGGGGCGTTTGGACCGATCGAAGAAAAGTGGAACGTCGATATCGTGCTCAAAGAGGCTGATTACGACACCTGCCTGACGTTCTACGGGGCATCCCAGACCGATGCGGTTTGCATGACCAACATGGACACCCTCGCGCCGGCGCTGACGCGGCACGCGGTGGCAATCTTGCCCACCAGCACCAGTGTCGGAGCGGACGCCTGCATCGCCGTCGGCATCGACAGCATCGATGACCTCAAGGGAAAGCCGACCCACGGCCTGGAATTGTCCGTGTCTCAGTACTGCTTCGAGAGAAACCTGGAATTGCAGGGGAAGACGATCGCCGATTTTCCTTTCAAGAATATGGATCCGGGCGCAGCAGCACAGGCGATGCAAACCAACCAGGAGGCCATCGAGTCCATCATGGTCTGGAATCCCTTCGTGCTGCAAACCCTTCGCACTCGCAAGGGTTCCAAGGTGCTGTTCGACTCCTCGACCATTCCCGAGGAAATCATCGATATGGTCGTGATCGCAAAGGATGCGCTCGATCGACCCGGAGGCGAAGCCTTTGCCGGGGCCGTGATCGAAACATTCTATGAGATCAACAAGATGATGGCGGATCCCGTCAAGGGCGACGAGACACTTGTGGCGCTTGGAGAGAAGTTCAGCAGTCTGCAACTAGAGGATATGAAGGAAGTCGTCAAGCAAACACAGTTTTACTCGACGCCGGGCGCCGCCATTGAACTCTTCACGAAGGAGCAGTTCCAAAACGAAACAATGCCTTTGGTGGTTGATTTCTGTGCATCCCACGGAATCGTCGACAGCAAACCGACGATCGGTTTCAACGATGACGGTGCCCAAATCAATTTTGTTACCAAGTACTTAGAGTCTGCAGAGAAGTAGTAGACGTTCATGATTCGTCAGCCCATTCCACTTTCGACGCGGATCGGCATCGGCGTGATGTCGATCGTTGTCCTTCTGGGTGTCTATGAGTTCTTGGCGTACCGCCAAACTCAGCAGAATCCGGATCAAACGTCAGTTCCTAGCATCGTCTCCTGGGGCGAAGGCTGGAATCGGATGACGACGACAAATGCGCGGGGCGAATGCTGGCTGTGGGAAGACGCGAAGGCGACTTACGGGCGGCTCTTCATGGGTCTGGGGGCTGGTATCGCCCTGTCGATTGTCGTTGGTGTGGCGATGGGAGCCTATACGTGGGTGGAAGCGTTTTTTTGCGCCTCCGATCTCATTCTTGGCGAAGATCCCCCCCACCGCCATGTTGGCGGTTTACTTCGTCGTTTTCGGCATCAACACAAAGTTCTACGTGGCCATGGTTGGCTTTTCCGTCTTCTTCACGTTGGCACAGTCGATCTATCAAGCCGCTAAGAAAGACGTATCGGACCACAGCGTCTACAAGGCTTACAGTCTCGGCGCCAGTAGCGGTGAAGTCATTTACGAGGTGCTTTGGAAACAGATTGTCCCACGCGTTATCGAGGCGGTCCGACTTCAGATCGGTCCAGCCATGGTGATCTTGATTGCTGCAGAGTATGCCGTCGGTGGTGATGCCGGCATGGGCTACCGAATCCGACTCCAGCAGCGCATTCTGCACATGGACGTTGTCTACATTTATTTGATCATTTTGGGAGCCACCGGTCTGCTCTTGGATTGGGCATTGACATTCTTGCGACGCAAATCGTGCCCATGGTTCGGCGAGTAGGCCGAGTGTCGCGAGCCAGAACAATGGAGCCAGAACAATGGAGCCAGAACATGGAGCCAGAACAATGGAGCCGAACAATGGAGGCGGAACAGCGACTGTGACTTACGCGCTAGAAATCGAAGGTGTCTCGCATTGGTTCGGCAGCAACAAGGTGCTGAACGATGTCAATTTACAGATCGCCGACGGTCAGATCGTCGCCCTGGTTGGGCCGAGTGGATGCGGTAAGTCGACGTTGTTGCGGGCGATCCTCGGGACGCATCCGCCCAAGGCAGGAAGGATCATTGCCGACGGGATCGAGATCACACGTCCCACGCGAGCGGTTGGAATCGTTTATCAGCACTACACGCTGTATGACTTCTTGACCGCTCAATACAACGTTGCCCTCGGTCTGAAGCTCGATCAGACGAGCATTCCTTATCGGCTTTTCCAGTATCCAAAGTGGCGTGAACTGCGTCAGCAACACCTCTGCCAAGCTGGTGAATTCCTATGCAAAGTCGGTTTGGGGAGTGCAATCGATCGCTACCCGCACGAGCTGTCGGGCGGTATGCGACAACGCGTTGCGATTGCCCAAGCGATGATCATGCGTCCCAAGATTCTGCTTCTGGATGAGCCATTTGGCGCGCTCGATGAATCGACTCGCACCGATCTGCAAATGATGCTGTTGATGTTCTACCAAGAGAATCTGATCGCGAAAGAAGAGGGCAAGGATCCGCCTTACACCATCCTGATTGTCACCCATGAACTGAACGAAGCGATCTATGTCTCAGATCGGGTGGTCGGCTTGTCGCAGTATCACGACGACGGCAAGAACGGAGCAACGATCGTTTACGATCGGCCTTGCCCGGTGTTCCATCCTGACGATGCGCGGGACTTTGAACGTTTCATCCGACAACGCGAAGAGCTTCGAAAGGCGGTGTTCGACGAAGAGGAGAACAAACATCACCTGCAATTCGTGACCTTTTGGGATGAGCTACGACGGTCCCAGCCGGCGTCCTGAACGACGACGGTCGGGGCAGAGCTGTGGTTCTCGCGGTCATTTGCTCGGAGGCTCCAGCTTCGCGGCTGCCACTGGATCGTCTCTCGACTGGCCTTGGTCCCGAGCTCAACCCAGAGACCGTAGGGGCTCTCCGAGCCCCGCGCGACTGGCGGTGCCGCCCAGGCGAATGCGTTCCGTTGATTGAGTCTCCTGCGTCGATCGATTCGGTGATGAATGCGACCGCGCCGTCCGACATCCAACAATGCGCATCGCCGGGATGTCGACGGCTGGCTAGGAGAATGCCAAGTCCGGTTGGTCCGAATCGCACACAAACCTCCGCGTTGGAAGCCGGTGGCGGTTGATCTGCGGACTCATGAGCAACGAGCTGGGAGTGACCAACGATCCACGTGACCAAAGTCAGCAGGGACAAAAGAGAGAGCAGGGACATGGAAAGAGAGAGCAGGGACATGGCGGGCTACTTCTTGTGTCCCCGTAGCCTGCCGCGGTTGTTCGTGCTGGAGCTGGGCACGGATGCACCGTCTTCGCCGCCGTCATCTGCCGCCTCCACGCATTCTTCATCCCTATCCACAAGAATGGTTTCGCGCCCGACTCGAGGCAAGAGCCATAAGCAGTCATGCATCACATACGGATCTGTGCCGGGGGGCGGCTGGCAACAGCCGTACCTACCGCGATCCAGTGGACGCCTGACGCCTTTTTCCCCAACTCCAAATCTTGTTGTTAACAAGAACAATGGGTGAGACTTCGGTTGGGCAATCCAGTATGAGAATTCGGTTAGGAGAAAACAGGCAAGTTGGGTGAATCTTGCCGAAAGTGGCGGTTGTGCAAAAGGCATTTCCATGCTGCCCCTCCTCTGGCAACAGTTTGACTCGCGATTCAGGCGCGATTCTGTCGATTCTTCCCGTTGAAACAACTATCCAAAGAACCGCGATTTCGATCGTCGTGCAGGTCGAATGAGTCGGAGCGGCGGCATCTGCTGCGCACCGGCCGACGGGAACCAGAGGAAAACGGAGTGAGTCCATGAGCCGAACGATTGCCATTCTTCAACTGGCTGCCGCAGCACTTCTGGGCCTCTTTGCTCTGGGGCCGGGGCATGCTCTGGCTCAATACAACGGAATGGTCGACTATGGTTGCGACGCTTTCATCGCCTGCGACGAGTGTCCATCGAGCAACTGTGGTCCCCGCTGGACGGCCACCGCTGACGCGATCTTCCTTCATCGCGACGATCCGTCATCCGGGATCCTGGCCCTCAATACGGATTCTCCGAGCGAGATTCTCAACGCCAATGATTTCAATTTCGGCACGCAAGCCGGGATCGACTTGACGCTCGCCTGCTCACTCAGCAACGGGCATGGAATGCAGCTCCGCTACTTTGGTATCGACGACTGGGATGCCACGCAAAACGTCTCGACGACATTCGATGACTTGTTGCAGTTCAATGCGGCGCCACCCGTGTTTGTGACTTCTGGGGATGCGATCACATCGACTTACGCGTCCAAACTTCACAGTGCCGAATTCAATCTCACTCATCAGGTTTCCGATTGGCTAGGCCTGCTGGCAGGTTTCCGTTACTTGGAACTCAATGAAGGTGGCGTAACCAATCTGGTTGATTCGACTCTTCCGTACACGTATTCGGCTGCCACCAGTAACCACCTCTACGGAGGTCAACTCGGGATGCAGGCTTGGTTGTGGAGCTATGATCGATTCAGGGTCGACGTGAGCGGTAACGCGGGTGTCTACGGCAATCATTCGCGGCAGAGCAGTTCGATCGCCACCAACGCTGCGACCGTCTTTGCGTCGGGAAGCGATGACCGGGTCGCCTTCGTCGGTGAGGCTGCACTGACGGGTACCGTTTGTCTAACCGATTGCCTGAAACTGCGTGGCGGCTATCGCCTGCTTTGGCTCGACGGTGTCGCCCTGGCCACCGACCAGTTGGCCGTGAGCAACTTCAACGATGGCCTCGGTTATGACGGCTCGGGCGACGTCTTCTATCATGGAGCGTTTGCCGGCATCGAGTTATGCCACTAAAGCGGAATCATCGATCAACAGTCTCAGCAATTCGTCGTCAAGTTCATCGTCCAGCTTCGAGGAGCCCGCAAAGAGGTCGGTGATGACGAAATCGGTGGCCGTCGCGTTTTCGCCTTCGAGCCCCGTCGAATCGCTTTTTCGACCGATGTAGTTGATGACCTGGAGAGCATCGAGCGATGACACTTTGCCGTCGCCGTTGGCATCATAGTCCATTGACGTTGGCAACGAGCTCGCAGCGGCCGTTTCCCCCGATGCCAGCGAGTTCGTTTGACGACTCAGTCGGTTGATGATTAGCAACGCGTCGAGCGCCGTCACGCCGCCGTCGTGATCAATGTCCAATCGACTCTCCGTTCCAAAAAACGAAAGCGTGTTGCTGGCCTTGGGGCCGGGAGTCATCTCGTACGCTTGGAAAATCAGGTCGTGTGCGAGCTGCTCTGCGGTGAAGTGAATCAGGGCCTGGGCAACGCCGTCAATGTTGCCAACGCCAATGGCTGCCTGGACGGGGTTGGCGATATCAACAGTGACGCCCCATCGTTCGATGAATGTCTCGCCGAACTGTGTTCCGACCAAGAACTTGGCAAAACCGCCGGGCGTCACGCACGAGTACGTGAACCGATTGGCTCCGACCGTCAACGGCCCGGCCGTCAAGCATTGACCGATGACCACCGAGTCTTGGTCATCTTCAGACTCAACACCGTTTCCGGGCGTTGAGTTTGGATCGAACTGATCCGATGTCGTGACCTCCGCGACGTTGGTAATCGATTGTCCGACCAAGAGTTCGGCAACCAGTTGCAGAGACACCGATGCACCCGGGGCGATTTGGCCGATGGTCCAGACTCCCGTGAAGGCGTCATAGTCGCCGATGCTTGGCAATGACGTCACCAGCGCCAGCCCTTCGGGTAGTTTGTCGGTGACGGTCACGCCAGTCGCGGCATCGGGACCGGCGTTCTGGACTTGAACCGTGAACGTGACGTTTTCGCCCACCGCCGGCGACAGGCTGTCACTCGACTTGATTAGCGAAAGGTCTGCTTCCGGGATAGCCGGAACTTCCACGGGCGTGACCGTTGCGTCACCGAACTCCGGCGTGTCCGGATCATCGGTAAGCAGTTCTGCAAAGTTGCTGCCCGAGATCATGCCTTGGTTCGAAACCTGCGTCAGACCAGGCGGTAGATCGGTGTTGACCCTCGTCTCAAACCCAATCTCAACCGCTTTCCCCGGCGGAATCACAGGCATGTCGAAAACTAGCGACGAGGTTGGTTCGATGATCGATTCAGCGGCGAACAACAGAGAGGCGGGCGGATTGTCGTCTTGGACCTGAAGCGTCACAAACCCACTCACCACGGCGTTTAGCGAATCCGCATCGACAATGTTGTACGCAAAAACTTCGCTGCCGCTTTCATCGTCCGATGAGTACCGGAAGCTGCCGTCCGACGCCACTTCCAAGACTCCCATCACGTCACCACCCACCCGCATGATACTATCGATCATGATCGTCAAATCGGCATTGGTTCCTGGCGCCAAGCCATCGACATCGAAGTCGTTCGCCAACAAACCGTTGGCGGCGTCGACGATGAGCGTGTAGTCAGCCGCCGCCGAGTAATGATCATCCACGGCGACGGGCGTCGCATACACCGAGTCAGGAAGCAGTGTTGTATTGGAATCGGGTGTGTCTTCGAGTCGCACCTCGATGGCGTCGAGGTCACCGCGGTTGTCGATGCGGATCGTGTAGCCGATCACGTCATCCGGGCCTGCTTTCCCGTCCTCATTGCGATCAACAACGAGATCATCGACCTTGGTAGCCTCAATCAACGGTCCGACGGCAACGACTGGGATCGCCGCGGAGAATTCGGAGGTCTCGACGAAGGATTCCATACCGAGCAACGTGGCGGTCGCCGTCACAAAAGCACCCGTCAAAAGCGGCACGCCCGCGTCAAAGTCAATCATCGCGTCGCCGTCCGCATTGGTCCTCACCTGTGTCTGGCCGACAAGCGTCTTTCCCTCGCCAAAGCCCGACGTATCCACGGCGTCATTGATGAAGAACTGAATCAAGAAATTTGATTCAGACAGGCTGTTGAGCATTCCCGTGATCGTTGAGGTCAGGCCGCTGCTGATTGCCGAAGCGAGCACGGGATAGTTCTGCAGATTGTTTGCGCCGTGTCAGGATCATCCTCGTCATTCGGTGTCACACCATCGTCACCGAGGTCGATCCCCAAGCCCTCGTTGGCGTAGATCGAGTTGGAAAGAATCGGGTTGCCTGCGGCGCGAGACAACGAGGCAACCCCCGTGCCTCCACCAAAGATTCCATTGAAGGCAATCACATTCTCAAGCACCAGGTTGCCGCTGCCGTCATTGAGGAGGATTCCCGGGCCGAGATTGCCGAGGTCGATCGTTCCAGACACGTCGGTGCCGATCCAATTGTGCTGAACCAGGTTGTCCGAACGAACGATTTCAATACCGTTGATGTTGCCCGCGATTACGTTTCCCGCCGCTTCGGTGGGGCCACCGATTGTGTTGCCGGTGCCAATCACCAGAACACCGGTCCCGCCGTTGCCGATCGTTTGCGTTCCCGTCGCATTGGTGCCGATCCGGTTGCCCTGAACGACGTTGTTCGTGACTCCGACTCCCTGCATGCCGATGCCGCCGCCGGTATTCCCCGAAATCAGGTTTCCAATATCTCCATTGTTGCCGCCGATGGTATTGGCTGAGCCTTCGTCGCTGATGAACACGCCAAAGCTGCCGTTCCCAAGTGCAAGTGTTCCCGTGACGTCGGTTCCAATCGCGTTGTCGGCAACAAGGTTAAGCGTCGCAGTGGGACCGGACAGATTCACCCCGGTCGCCGTATTTCCGGAGATCAGGTTGCCTTGGCCTTCCCCGTCGGGATCAACACCAATGATATTGCTTGAGCCCTGCACGGCGATGCCATTGAAGTTTGGGATCGCGGCCGTCCCCGTGATGTCGGTACCGATGTAATTGCCGGCAATCCAATTGTCCGCACTTCCCACGAAAATGCCGACCGAATCATTCCCTGAGATGATGTTACGATCCGACACCCTCTCGCCACCAATTTCATTGTTTGCACCGTTGAGCAACACACCGCGACTCGAGTTGCCAAGATCAGCCCTGCCGGTGACGTCGGTGCCAATCAAGTTACCAACGACCAGGTTGCGTTCCCCGCCTTCCTGAATCACCAGTCCGTTGTCGTCGTTACCGGAAATGAGGTTATCACGAACATCGTTATTGGATCCCAGCAGCATCACACCGTCCGTACCGTTGCCCAAGTCAATCGTTCCTCCAACGTCGGTACCAATGTGGTTCGCCCCAATCGTGTTGTTGTTGGAACCGATCAGCATGCCAATGTTGTGATTGCCCGAGACCACATTGTCGGAAATCGTGTTGCCGTCGGCGGCATCTCCAATCCAAATCGCACCAGACAAATCGGGTCCACCATTGGCTGCTGCGATTGCGCCAGTGACGTCGGTGCCAATGTAGTTACCGGCGATGATGTGCCCGCCGGCGGCGTCAGCAATCTCGATCGCGCGACCCGAGAACCGGTTGATCACGAGCGATTCAATGATGCTGCCGCCAGCGCCACCGACGAACACCAACGCGTTGGCTCCCGTGCCCACGGAACCGTTTCCTGCCAGACGTCCATCGATTTCGATCAGAGGCACGCCAGCAAATCCAGGTTGCGTCGTTCCGTCGAAATGGATCGCATCGGTGATGGTCGGTAATTCGCTCAACGGCTGAATGGTAGAAGGCCCGTTGCCGGGAATATTGAAACGGATCGGATCCGGATCGGGGATCAAGTCACCATCACGATCAATGTTGGGTAATGCGTTGGCGCACAGAATCGCACTTCGCAATGTTCCCGCATTGAGACTGTCCTCCGTCGTCGTAACCTCAAGCGAACAGACGGATTCCCCAATGGTGACGATGTAGTCTTCGACTTCGCCATCCATTGCCAGTCCGGTCGGACCAATGGTCGATTCAGTGGTCAGTCGAAAGCGAGCTAATGTCGTTCCACTGAGCGCGCCCTCAGGGATCGGCAGTACGGCAGAAGTGGTGTCTGGGAAAATGAACTCGAACAACGCGTTCTCACCCGGATCATTGAAATCGCCGTCTTGGTTGAAGTCGATCCAGCCGCTCAACGTTGGCGTGGTGATGTCGATCGGAAGCGTCAAGCTGATTCCGATTTCGTGATCGGTTCCCTGGATCAACGGCTGGTCCAAACCACTGATGCCATCCTCATCGTCGATGCCCGTGTTGTCGTCGCCATCAGCGTTAGGAGTCGGATTCCCATCGACTTCAGGATCGACCGAAGCCCCCAACGCAAACGTCGACATACCCAGTTCGTCACTTCTGCGCACCAACGCATGCCGAGCCCCATCCGTGGCGAAGGTCGTGCCATAGGTATCGGGGACATCGCCAAAGTCCAAAGACGAGATCAGAAAACGGTGATCTTCCACTTCGCCGTCGGACGCCATCCCAGTGGGGCCCAGGTCTGAATCGGTGCTGATGCGAAATCGGCCGAAGGTAAAACCGCTGATTGCTGTATCTGGAACCGTGAAGTCGAGCGCCTGAACAAAGCCCTGGTCTCCCACCGCGACGTTGGTGGCAATTTGTTCGTCAACGTCGTCCCAGTCACCGTCGCGATTGAAATCGATCCAGGCATTCAACACACCGGCAATGGTTCCCTGACGGAGGAACAGCCGAGTGTTGTTTCCAGGTATCAAGACATCGCTCGATAGCTCCAGCCCATCCTCGTCGTCCAAGTCATTCATGTCATCTCCGAGACCGTTTGGGTCCGGAATTCCATCTTCCTCGTAGTCAGGACGATTGCGACCAAGGTAGGGTCCGATTTCGGCGAGCCCATGTGCGGCGCCGCCGTCATTGATCAGCGTTGGGTAGGGCAACGGCGCATCACCAAAATCGGCTGCCAACAATCGCCGATCTTCGAGTAACTCAACGACAGCATGACGCAGCACGTGCCGCTTTCGTCGCGTCTGGCGCCGCGCGCCCGACCGGTTCTGCCGCTGGGCAGAGGCGGATGGAGAGACCATCGGTTCAATCTCCTGGTTGTCGTTCAGTTGCTGGATGCTCAATCGGACTGCTCCAAGCGATCACCTCACGACTTGGATCCGATCTGGTCGCAATGATCGCTACCGGAAGTGAATCGAAGGTTTGCAAATCTTGCGCAACCGCGCATTTTGACGTCGCCCTCACACTTCCTTGTACGCCTTGCGCGCCGAGTGGCGACCAATGGAATCGACGACAGGCCAATGAAAAGGGCGACCGGGCTACGTCACCTCGCTACCGGGCGCTCGAAATCCTCACGATGCCGAAGCGACTCCCTGTCCATGTGTGCGGTGGCGTGGCAAGTGACGAGGATGAAGCGAACGCGCGCACAAAACCGCACACCTCGCGACCAACAAGCGTCGTCGCTCCATGAGCATCTCCGGCTTGCACTTGTTTTCGTGAAGCCCCTGATAATCTGCGAACGAATGGCGGACCCCAACTGCGAAATCCACTCCTATGGATGGTTCGACTGATCATGCTGTGACGTGAATCTGTGCGCGGCCTACCCTCCTCACTGTGCGAGCTCTCAGAGCCGACATCCTGGATCGATCGCCGTCACGACGAATACAAGCTGATGCTTCGAAGACGAAATCACCGCCGCTGCCCTGTAGAAACGCTTGGGCGAAGAGATCTGCTGACCGCGAATTCCCGCTCGTCTTGATTGGGTTCGTTCAGTGAATTGGGCGTCGATTCGGCGACGGCGCCCAGTTTGTTGCATTGAACAATTTCCGTGTCGACCGTGATCGTGCTGTCCGAAATCAAGTTGGTTGTGGCTCCCACGATCGCTTCGCCGCTACTGGCTAAACTTGCTCGTGATCGGCACTGCCGTGGGCTTCCGTCCTGACGACGCTGACAGCCCCTGAGAATCCAAAACGTGCCGACGTTGAATGGCGGGGCGGCGTGCGGCGAGTTTGCGTACGGTGCGGATGGACACGACGTATCTCAGAATAGGAGGTAGGATCCGCCCTGGTTCGGTCGTAGAATGAATTGCGAGAGCGA
Source organism: Pirellulaceae bacterium (assembly GCA_963767665.1). GTDB lineage: Bacteria > Planctomycetota > Planctomycetia > Pirellulales > Pirellulaceae > Rubripirellula. Next base: position 956,792 of record CAVYFC010000016.1, on the reverse strand, counting down.
AAGGCAGATGACCGGTTCGGTTGCCCTGACCCTTTTTTTGCGAACCCTTTTGTAGCGAAAACGGAGAGTTGACCGCAAAACGGCGATTTCCCCGGCAGCGATTACCAACGGCTCATCGCGTTTTTCCTCGGCGTTTTGCCTTTTGGCTTCTTTCGACGACCGCGGACAACGGGGCGGCATGCCTAGCCCTACGTCCTGTCGTGATCAGTAGAGTGGCGGGCAACGGTATGGCAAACAAGTGCCAGCCGCTGCATTGATAGACGAGAAAGGTCCCCCTCATGGTCACCCTCCCAATCGAGTCACTGCGGCGTATCGAATCGATTTGCACCGAGTTTGAACACGCATCCGCGGAAGCGTTCCAGCCGATCGCGCCACGACTCGACCAGGTGAGTCGTGAAGAGCGATCTGCTTTGCTAACGGAGTTGATTGCGATCGACGTCGAGCTTCGATTAGGCCGTGGCGAGACGCCAGAGATAAACGACTACTTGGCTTTGGGAGAAATTTGCGACCCTCCACTGACCGAGTCGTCGATTCGGGACATCCTCAACGATGCCACCGGCGGAGCTGCACCTCGGCCCCAATCGTCCCGGTACGAGTTCATCACAAAGATCGGCAGCGGCGGAAACGGCGACGTATGGCGAGTCTTTGATCGAGTCAGTCGACGGACTCTTGCGGTCAAGTTCCTGCGCGAGCGTCATCGTGGCGACAAGACCGCCGAGCAGCGGCTGATCCGTGAAGCGTTGCTGACTGGATCGTTGCAGCATCCGGGCATTCCACCCATCTACGAACACGGCAGACTTGACGACGGAACGCATTTCTTTTCGATGAAGTTGGTGGGGGGTGAAACGTTTGCAAACATCCTGAAGCAAAGAGAAGACGATGAATTCAACGACGACAACAGGCTCTCACGACATCTAGGTATCTTCGAGCAGCTCGCCCAGACCGTCGCGTACGGGCACGCTCAAGGCGTGATTCACCGCGATTTGAAACCTCACAACGTGATGGTGGGTGATTTTGGCGAAGTCCAAGTGATGGACTGGGGAATGGCCAAGCGAACGAGTTCGGACGACGAGGGTTCGTCGGACGATTGGCCCAGGCATGATGCTGATGCAGTGCCACAGTCCACCGTCGAGACGTTATCAAGAAGTGCGGACGATTCTGTTGAGAACCTGAACCAAACCTTAACAGCTGCCGGCGACATTCTTGGCACGCCAGCTTACATGTCACCCGAACAAGCCCGTGGCGAGGTCAAATCGCTGGATGCACGCAGTGACGTCTTCGCCTTGGGTGCCATCCTGTTCGAAATTCTGACCGGCCGACGGTTGCACGAAGGCAAATCGGTCGGTGAATCAATGCTGCGAACTGCGAAAGGCCTGTTCGAAGAGGCAACCGTCATTCTCCAAAGTAGTCACAGTCACGTCGATCTTCGCACCCTTTGCGAAACTTGCCTGCAAACTGATCCTGAAAAGCGTCCACCTGACGCCGGTGTGATTGCCAGCACGGTCACCGACTACCTTGCCGGTGCCGAGCGACGCGCACGACGAACTGAATTGGAGCAGCGTGAGGCGCAGGTGCGAGCGGCGGAGGATCGCAAACGTCGCCGTTTGCAAACTCGGATGGCGTGTTTGGTCGCGGCGGTGTCCTTGATCGGTGCAATGATCGCCGTTTGGCAGTGGCGAATCGCAACCGACGCCAATGCGAAAACCGCCGAAGCGTTGACACTTGCCGACCAGCGGTTTGAACAAGCCCAAACCGTCGTGGACGAGTTTTTCACCGACGTGGCCGATAACCAGGGAGTGCTTGCGACCGTTCCGGGGGCTCAGACGGTTCGCCAAGAAATGCTGCACAAAGCCCGCGACTACTACGAAGACTTTCTGGCCCAAGCAGGCGACGACCCGAAGCTGCAATTCAAAGTCGCTCAAGCGTACGGACGTTTGGGCGAGATCGAGAGGATCGTCGATCCGGGCGGCGAAGACCTGATCCGTTATCGCAACGAAGTCATCGCAGTTTGCGATCGTTTGTTAAAAAACGATCCCACGAATCTTGATTACATCCGGCTTCGCGCGGAAGCTTTTCAGGCGATCGGTAGCGCTCACGGATTCGCGACTCGCCATGAACCCGCCAAGACGTCGTTCCAGGAAGCCAAGCGAAACTACCAGACGCTCGTCACGCTGCGAGGCTCCCATCGCGACCACCTTGACTTAGCCAAAATCAATCAAAACCTTGGTCGTACGACTTACGAACTGAAACAGTACGATGAAAGTCAACAACTCCTTGAGGCTGCGCTGGCCCGTGCAGACGCTATTCTCGACCAGTTTGGTCGTGAGCCCGACGTGCTCATTCATGTCCGAGACATTTACCGCTCAATGGGGATCTTGAAAGGATGGGGGCGGCACGACTGGGAAGGCTGCTACGACTATTTCACCAAAGCCCTTGAGTTTTCAAAAAGAGCCTCCGAGCTCCAGCCCCAGCGATTCGACTATCTCGACCATGTTGCCACCGATCAAATGAATCTGGCGATGTCTTGCAACCATGTTGCCAAGCACGATGCGGCCGTTGATTACTTCGAGCAGTGCATTGAAACGCGAAAACAATTGGTCGCCGAAAACCCGACTGCGACTGTCTATCGAGAAGACCTCGCGCAGGTTTGTGCGAACTTCGCCACCTATTCGTACTGGAGAAAGCGGTTTGATCTCTCGATAGAAATGGCGGGAACTGCCTACAAGCTCTATGACGAAATGGTCGAGCTGCAGCCACGCGTCGATACCTTCCGATTCGAAGCTCACCGGTCACACAAAGTCCACGCCTCCTTGCAAATCCTGGCCGATCTTGCCAACGGCGTGTCACGATCCCAAGCATTCGCAAATGCTCAGCCGGACATTCAAGCCATCGGTGTTCGACTGGCACGCTACCGCGATTTGACCGGTGACCCTGACGACGCCGTGCAATTCGCTTACAACGCGTGTTTCCAAAACGATCAACCGCCCCAACCCCTGCTGGATTGGACGGACTTCATTGATGCCGACCCGGCGAAGATTGCAGATTTCGGCGAGTTCACGATTCAAACGCGGGCATTGGTCTATGTTCGCAATGGGCGACACGATGACGCCGTCAAGTTGTTGAACGCCTACAAGAATGACTTCAAGGCAATGGAGCCGCGCTTCATCGAATGCCTGGCAAGGTTCCCTTCCGATCCCGCAGAGACCGTGATCCGCTTTGAAAAAGCGAAACAGCAATGGACAGCAAAAAACAATTACTTCTATGACGCGCAAATGTTGCACGACGAGGTGGAGGAACTGATTCGGCAGCACGCCAACGAAACAAACGCAAATTTGGATCAAGACCAGCCAGACGAAGCTTCCAAGACCAGAGACGCATCTTGAGTCACCCGGACATCACCGTCATTCTTCGCCGCGATCCCCAACCGCGACGAACCATGGAAATTACTTCATTGCTTCGCCGGTCGAAAAGCTGATCGATACCTTCACTATCAAACCCGTTTGAATTGAGTTGGCGGGGTCTTGGCTTGGAATGTTCAGCCTCGCGGCAATGAAACCCAAGTTGCCTCATTCGTTCGTCGCAGTGCGTCACGCTCTTCTGCACTGATCGTTGCGGCCAAGCCTGTGTTAAAGCACGAAGGGAATCAGGCGTTTGGTTCGTCTCGAATACTCGTCGTATTCCGAAAACCGTCGATGCAGGTGCCGCTCTTCGATCCTTGACTTCGCGAGAAGCACGCCGACCAGAACGCACCATACAAGGCACTTCCAAACGGCGAACGGACTGAAGGCGAGGCCTCCGGTGAACAGCAAGAGTGCCGTGTACATCGGATGTCGAACCCAACGATAGGGACCACTTATCACAAGTTTGGCATCTGGTTTCAACTCGGGCATCACCGATACGCGACGAAGGCCAATGGCGACGATCGCCCAAACTCCAAACAGAACTCCGGCGACCGCGATGACCAATCCACCCACGTGAGAGAAAGAAAGCCGTGCATGAAGCACAATCGCAGCGGAAGCCGCAATCTGTGTCCCCACCAACAGGAAAGATGCATCGAATGCTCTTGGGCGACTCGATTCATTCATGGGAGAATTTCTTCGTGGAACTTCGTGCAGAATCCAGGAAAGGTGTTTTCAAGCAAGGAAGGCTTGACATTCACTTCGCGACTGGCTCCGTCCTGTCGAGAATCGCGCAAGATGTTCACAGCGTGCATCGCTGTACCGCGTAAGAATTGCACAATCGAGCAGCGGTTCAACGAGCAATCATCCATTGTACGGTCGAAGCACTTTGCATGTGATTGGTCCAGCGATTGCATTGCCTACCCCAGCGAATGAAGTTCGGGAATGAGTTCTCTGCGCGTGCTAGCTGGGCATCGCCACTTTGGTCGCCAATCCTAACCCGAAGGCGTCCGCCTGGCCGAGCGTCGTCAACTACTGAATTTGACTTGGGGCGAGGATTCGCCACCCCTTTGCGAACATTATGACAAGTTCATCAATGCCGGCGGCAAGTTGGTGCTGTGCCCGCATTGTGCAAAGTCAGCTCGTATTGGTGACGGAGCACTCAAGCGAAATGCCGAGCTCGCAACAATGCCTTCACTTGGAAAATTGTTGATGGAAGCGGATAAGGTGATGGACTATTGAGTGCTTCATCCCGTTTCACGTTCTGAACAAGAGTATTCCCTCCGTGGTCACGTCCCGCTTTCGATATCGTGAAGTTTGTAGATCAGCGCACGCCGGCTGATGCCGAGTTTCTTTGCCGCCTGTGTTCGATTTCCGTCGCATTCTTCAAGTGTCGAAAGAATCGTTGCTCTCTCAACCTGTGACAATCGGCCGACGTCTGGCGCATTGGCCGTCGCCTCGGCGGCAATGTTGGCGGGTAGGTGCTCCGGAAGAATCACATCGCCTTGGCATAACAAACAGGCACGCTGAATCGCATTTCGCAATTCACGAACGTTGCCCGTCCACGAATGAGTGAGAATCGCCTGGGACGCTTGAGGTGACATCCGCACTTGTCGATTGGCAAACTGATTGGCGAAATGCCTTGCCAGCGGAATGATGTCTTCGTGACGATCGGCCAGTGATGGAACGATCAATTCAACCACATTCAGCCGATAAAAAAGGTCCTCCCTAAAGCGGCCCTCTTTGATTTCATCGATCAGATTGCGGTTGGTAGCAGCCACGAGACGCGTATCGACATCGACAGTCCGATCGGCGCCAACCGGTGTGACTTGGTTTGTTTCCAGCGCGCGGAGCAGTTTCGGCTGCATCTCCAGCGGCATCTCACCAATCTCATCTAGGAACAAGCTTCCACCGCTGGCGGTCCGAAACAGCCCTTTTCTGTCTTCGGATGCTCCGGTAAACGCTCCCTTCACGTGCCCGAATAGCTCACTTTCGATCAGTGATGCCGATAGACCCGCACAGTTCGCAGTCACGATTGGATGTGATGCACGTGGACTCCATTGGTGAATCAATTGCGCAATCCACTCTTTGCCGGCACCGCTTGGGCCTTGAATCAGAATCGGAGCGTCTGACGGCGCAACGACCGCGATCGTCTCGACCAATTGACGCATCGCTCGGCTCTCGAGGATGAAATCGGCAGGCAGCTGAGGCAACGCAATCTTGTTTTCCGCATCATCTGACGTGGGGATTGCCAGGGCATCGTAGACGGCAACTTTCAATTCTTCGAGATCGATTGGCTTGGAAAGGTAGTCGTCAGCACCACTTTTGACGGCGGCCACCGCCTGCCGAACATCGGCGTAGGCGGTGATCAGTACAACTGGAATCGTTGGTAACAGGTTCCGTATCTTCGGCAGTGCATCGATGCCAGTCATCGCAGGCAAACGTACGTCCAACAAGATCATGTCGGGCGGCTGTTGCCCAAGTGCATCGAGCATCGCTTCGGCTGACTCTGCTTCGATGATCGTGAAACCCAAACCCTCGAAGAACCCCCCAATCAGCTTCCGCTGGGACGGTTCATCGTCGACGACCATCAGTACTGGTGGTTGGGGACCGCGTTTGGGTGCGGAGGTTTTCGTCATGCGTATTTCAGAAGCCTGGCTGTCATGGTTGTCTTGGAGCTTATCACATCCGTTTCTAGTGCTTCATGCCGCGCGGATTCTGTCAATCCAGAAAATGCTGCCGCCTTCCTTGCCTGACTTGTAGCCCACGTCCCAGTCATGGGCAACCGCGATACGCCGGACGATCGAAAGCCCTAGGCCGCTTCCGCCTGGTCGACGCGTTACGTAGGGTTCAAAGAGCGAATCAACAATCTCCTCGGACGCACCGGGGCCTTGGTCGGCAACTTCCAAACGATATGAACCACGTTGTGAACCGTGTAGCGAGATTGCAATCGAGCTGCCCTCTGGTGCGAAGGCGATGGCGTTTTGAAGCAGATTGAACAGCACTTGTCGCAACTGTTCGCGATCTGCCTGAATTGCAGGTGGCTGATGGAGGCCAAGCGTTTCCAACTTCAACCCGCCAGCATCCAAGTCTGACTGCAACAGCGTTTGCAATTCTTGGACAAGCTCCTCAACAGCCACCGACCCAATGTTTGCGTTTGCTTGACGTGCAAACGCGAGGAACTGGTTGATCGCGCAGTCACTCGGTCGCACTCCTCCAGGACCGCTTCGGCCTGTTCCTGTTGATCGTCAGTCGGCAGACCTGCCTTCACCAGTCTCTGAGTCCAACCACGGATGAGTCCCAAGGGATTGCGAGTTTCGTGCGCCAAGCCGGCCGCTGCTTGCCCCAGCTCACGCAGGTGTCTTGTTTCTGCCTGGAGGACTCGCGTCGTTCCCTCGGCCTGCGCTAGTCTCACGGTGAATTGCCAAACGGCACCAGCGGCGATGAGAAGCAAGGTTCCCAATACGAAGATCAGAATTCGATTCCTGGCCTCACGATCAACCTGAGCCATCATTCTGGTGCGGTCCAGTACGACAACGGAATGGAAATCCACGGATGCTGGCGCATCCGAAAACTCAGTCGCCTCTCCATGCATCGGAGGATTGTTACGCATGGTAAAGCCGCGGACGACTTGAAGCACGCCACGGCGCGGATGTTCGCCAACGGGCAACGCAAAATCGACTTGCCCTCGGTCGCCCGAGAATAAACATCGTTGGAGCCATCCTTGACCACGACTGCAATCGCGATGACGTTCTTCGACCCGGCAAGCACTTCCAGTGTTTATGGTAATTGTTGCCGGACGAACGGCCGAAAACCATCGGTGTGACTGAACCCCACTGGCCACGGCGCTCGAAAACGCATCAGCTTGGGAAGAGAGCGAATCGTGGATCAGTTCGCATTGGTGAATATGCTCGGTACGCTGCCATGCGGCAAACATGATCCACAGGACGAATAGAAAATACAGTCCAACGGTCCTTGGCTTCGGCATGCGTTGGAGACTGGGTTTCTGCATCGTCTATCTTCGTTCCCAAATGTTGGCTGATGCGCCGTTTGGATAGCCAGACATTGGTCGACGCGTTCCATCCTTACCTTCCACGGCCCTGTCTGCCGCCGCCCTGCCCGCCTTGGCCCGGCGCCGGCTTGGCCGCCTTGATTCGGGGCACCAAAGCCTTGACCGCCGGAGTTCTGTCCGTGGAACCAAATTGTGGACCGTTCCCTCGGTTCTGCGAACCTTGCCCACCGTAGTTCCCTCCACGCCCAAATTGCTTGCCGTTCCCTTGTCCCGACGATCTTGCGATTTGGTCGAATTCGGCTTGGCTTAGGAATTCAGCATTGTAACTCGCACCTTGCCGGGCGATCTGCGAAGCGAAAGCACGCAAATGGTTTTGCGAGCCCTGCATCAACTGTTCCATTACCTGGCGAACCTGCGGATCGGTCGTTTGGGTCAATATTTGCCTCAGGTCAGCGATGTCCATCTCTTCGATTTTAGCTCCCACCTTCATGGCATCCAGCGGACTGCGTGTCCCGCTGGCGACGAGGGAGTCATAAAGGCGTTGGTACTCGGGGAACACGAAAACGCCAGGAACATCGTTCACTGCGCCCCCGCCACCAATCAATCGCTCAATCGATTGCATGTGCTGAGTCTCAGCACGCGAGATGTTTCGGAAAATGGGTTGCCCGGAAGTTTTCGCCAGTTGCGTGTAGACGTCGCGAGCCAGTTTCTCCTCCTCGCGCATGCGAAGTAAGTCTGGTCCGCTGGTGTTCGCAGAAAGATTTCCAGTTGATTGACGACTCTGATTTCCTCGCGGGGCCTGTCCCTGACTCTGGGGTCCGGCTCGCATTTGAGTTTGAGCTTGCGTCTGGATTCCAACGCCGTTGTGGCCGCGTCCTTGGCTGCCGGTACGTGTCTGTGCCTGGGTAGCAATACCACCTGAGCCGCGGTTTTGTCCTGCGCCGCCGCTGCCTCGTCGTTGTTGCGACATTGCATCAGGGGCGACCATCGTCAGTGCGAGCAACGCACCAAGGCCAATGAGTAAGCGTTTCATCGCGTCCACCTTTGAGTCTTTTGAATGATTTGTCTTCATCATTCTGAACGAGCAAATGAGATGCCGCTTCGCACTTGGCACACCTCCAATTGAACGGTATGGAGACAAACACTCGTGAACCCCTAGGATTTCTCTTTAGAATCCTGGCGTAAATGAGCATCCAGGTGTTGGTGTGGGCGGCCGCTCAGAATGTTGTCCTGCAATCTGTGCGCAGGTCGCCAAACCAAGCGCTGCAAATTTTGCGCGGTTCGATCCAGTCGCTCGTCTCCTGACAGCCGTCAATTGTCGTGCGGTCTCTGGCCTTGCAATTCAGGGCTGAATCAGCGGTTCGTTGAAATGGCTTTCGGCATTAGAATGTCGGCTAAGCTGAGGGATTGATCGATCGACAACTTACCACTCTGAGAGGAATTGAGGTCGAAGTGCTGAAGTCGGCGCGGTTCGTCAAAGCCAGTGCTTCGCAACTCGACGATTGGAATCGGCACACCGCCGAGCAAGCCGACCAAGTTCGAGCAAGTTCGAGCGAAAGTCAGAGCGAAAGTCAGAGCAACACGCAAGTTTTATGAAGACTGGCGTGAAACGCTACACGTCGTGAGCGAGCGGTGAAAAGACGGATCGCAGAGTGAACGTGAGCAACCAACGGAGAGATTCGAGGAGATGGGAGAACATGAATAGATCAATCGTGTGTCGGAAGCAGCCCTGGCTTGTCCTTGGCATGCTGATGTGCCTTTGCGCGACGAAAGTTTCTGCGCAGGATTCTGGTGTCCTTGAGTTCGACATCCGAGATCAACAATCCGCCTTGTTGCCATGTCGTATTCATCTCACGAATGACCGAGGCGAATCGGTCAAGGTCGAGAATTATCCTTACTGGCACGACCATTTTGTCTGTTCCGGTCATGCAAGCGTTGCCGTTCCACCGGGCAGCCATTCGTGGCAAATCGAACGTGGGCCGGAGTATTCAAGGTTGTCGGGCGGTGCATTCACGGAATCTGGCAAGACCACAAATGTTGTGGCAACACTTGACCGAATCGCCAATCTAAAGGAGGAAGGCTGGATCAGTGGTGACCTGCATGTGCACCGACCAATCAAAGAGATCGAGCAATTGATGTTGGCTGAGGATTTGCACTTTGCTCCTGTCATTGCCTGGTGGAATACGGCAGCCCCCGATGCCGTCGCGGTTGACCAGACAGAGTTTCGTTTTGACAAAGACAGGATCTATTGCTCGCAAGCTGGCGAAGACGAACGGGAAGGTGGAGCCTTGCTGTTTTTCGGTCTCAAGAAACAATTGGACTTGTCCGTTCAATCGCGTGAGTTTCCATCGCCGATGCAATTCGTTGTACAAGCAACGCAGCAGAACCAGCGCGTCTGGATTGATGTTGAGAAGCCGTTTTGGTGGGATATGCCAACCTGGCTAGCCTGTGGAAACGTGAATTCGATTGGCATTGCCAACAATCACATGAACCGATCTGGAATGTTGGCCAACGAGGCCTGGGGCCGCCCACGCGATTCAAAGCGGTTGCCTGCACCCAATGGCAATGGCCTCTGGTCGCAGGAGATTTACTATCACCTTTTGAATAGCGGCATTCGTATTCCGCCGTCTGCCGGTAGTGCGTCCGGGGTTTTACCGAATCCTGTTGGCTACAACCGAGTCTATGTGCAGTTGGGAGATGAAGTGTTTACTCGCGACAACTGGTTTGCTGGTTTAGCGGCGGGGCGATGCTTCGTGACCAATGGTCCGCTGCTGCGAGTGGCGATCAACGACTCATGGCCCGGAAGTACACTTGCGATGAAGGAAGGTTCCCTGTCGGCAGAACTCTCGATCCAGCTGACTTCCAATGATTTGGTGTCCAACGTCGAGGTTATCCACAATGGCCAAGTGGTCAAGCGGATACCGTGTCGCAAGCAGACCGATCAACGGCTCAGTACAACACTGAATATCACTCAGCCAGGATGGATTTTGGTTCGAGCCATCGCCGACGTTGACCAGACGTTTCGATTTGCGTCAACAGCACCGTGGTACATCGAAACAGAAGGTGCCAAAACACGAATCAGTCGCTCCTCGGCACAGTTCTTTCTGGATTGGGTCAACGAACGTATCGAGCGTGTGAATGCAAACGTGCCAGATGCCGAGCAGCGAGAGTCGATCTTGCATTGGCACCTGCAAGGACGGGAGTTCTGGCTTCAAAAGCGGGAGACGGCAAATGCGGAATAAAAATCCTCATCAAGGCAATCGCTGACGGACGTAGCTACGTTAGTGACGGTACCTGCCACCTACTGAGCTTTTCAGGGACTCACACGGCATCCCAAAATACAACTCATATCGGCCAAAAGGCAGCGAAATGCAAATCGCGTCCGGCGAGGAATTGAGCTTTGATGTCACTGTGGCCGCAAGACTTGACGGAGAGCCTGAGCTGCCAATCGAGTTGATCGTCGACGTTTACCCAGTGGACACCCAATCGATTCCCGCCGATGGAACGGTTCAAGATGTAAAGTTCAAGCTCCGGTTGGAAGAAAGCAGTTGGGTTGCCATTCGCTCTTTTTCCAACGCTCACACGAATCCAATTTATGTCGTGGTTGATGGTAAACCTGTGCGCGGATCGATCGATAGCATGTACTAGGCTTGAACCAAGAACACATTCACTCCCTTCAACTCGCATCACGCCATGAACTCCCATCGTCGCCTCTTTATCGCCCTCGTCGTCTCCACACCATGCCTTGCACTGTTCGCTCAAGATCAGGAAGCGGAGTGGATCTCCCTCTTTGATGGCGAAACGCTCAACGGTTGGACACCCACCGCCAAGAGCCAGCACAGTCGCGCCAGCGGCAACAAGACCGGCGGTCACTGGCGCGTGGAGGATGGCGCTATCGTCGGTAGTCATGACACACCGAACAACGGCGGCCTGCTGCTCACAGACGAAGTTTTCGGAGACGTCGAAGTCTCGCTGGAGATGAACAACGACTTTGGACCCGACAGCGGCCTGTTCCTGCGCTGCACAGAGGATGGACGCGGCTACCAGTGCCTCATCGATTATCACCAAGGTGGTACCCTCGGCGGAATCCTCGGCGAGCGCATTTGGAAGCGGCGCGGCGTACGCAACTTCACCTTTGGCGACACGCCCGAAGTCATTACCCTTAACGAAAATGCACAACCCTGTCCTGTCGCCGGAGCAGTGGGGGACGTTTTGGAAACCCGGTCAGTGGAACGAGATCCGCGCCCGCATCACTGCCGATCCTCCAACAATCACCACCTGGGTGAACGGTCGGCAAATCCTGACCCACACCGAGCCGAAGTCCGTGCACCCCGCCAAAGGCCACATCGGTCTGCAAGTCCACGGCGGCGCAATCGGTGCCAACGGCGTGGTGCGTTATCGAAATATCCGCATCAAGAAGCTATGAGATTGCTGTACCCGACTACTGCTGGATCAATCCCAGCAAGCCTGGACTACCACTTCCAAACACCCCGCCGGCGCCCTTTGAAGTTTGCTTTTCAACTTCCATAAAAACCTCCCGCCTCGGGAGGGTCGGACGCGGTAGCGGCCGGGGAGGGCCCTCTCCGGGCCTGAGAGCCCGACTCTCCCGGAGGGAGAGTGAAGACAACGATGGCTTTCTCGAATCGATACGCGCAACTTCAAAACCGATGCCGTGGGTCAGGAGGCCGCATGGCCCCGAGCTTACTTTGATTCGTTGTTCGCATCACTCGTATTCGCCCCTCGCTCTTGGGAACGGATTCGCCGACGAGCCCTTGCCTTCGCCGGTTCCTCGAGGACGGTTGCGTGTTTCAGATGCGATTGGTTGTTTCAATTCACTACGGCGCAAGCCTGGCGGCGTTCCTGTTGGCTTCGCTCGAAGCTGTCCGGCCCGGAATGCATCGGCCAGCGCCGGGGGCACAAGCGCCTCGGCAAGCACGAATTCCGCCTGGGCTTCCCTTAGCTTTGCAACCATTTGCTGCTCTTGAGCCACTGCCTCGGCGCGACGTACTTCCGCCTTGGCTCGGGCAATTCGAGTATCAGCGTCGGCCTGATCTGTCTGCAGCCGTGCTCCGATGTTCTCGCCGACGTCGATGTCAGCAATGTCAATGGAGACGATTGAAAAGGCGGTGTTAGCGTCCAATCCATGCGCCATCGCGCCCTTCGATATCTGCGACGGCATCTCGAGCACGTCCATGTGTGAATTCGCTGAGCCGATTGCAGAGACGATTCCTTGACCGACGCGCGCGATGATCGTCTCTTCGGTCGCTCCTCCAATCAACTGGTCCAGGTCGGTACGAACCGTGACCCTCGCACTGACCAGAAGTTCGACACCATTCTTCGCAACCGCACTAAGTGATTTTTTGCTTTCACCATCCTGGCGCGGACAAGTGATTACCCTGGGGGAAACGCTGGTTTGCACGGCGAGGAGTACATCGCGGCCCGCGAGGTCGATCGCCGAGGCGCGGTCAAAGTCCAAGTCGATTCCAGCTCGCTGCGCGGCGATAATCGCCCGGACCACATTCATCACATCGCCACCGGCCAGGTGATGCGCTTGCAAGCGAGCCGTGCTCATTCCGCCTTCACGGTCGATCCGCAAACCTGCCTGTCGGCCCATGACTTTGGCGGTGACGATCAAGCGGTGCTCAATCCTCAGAAGGCTCATGACGATCAAGCTTTTCATGCTCACGTCGGCACCCGACATGTACGCCTGAAGCCAATACGACCCCCACTTGGCGAAAACCGCAATGAGAAGGAGGACCACCACTGAGGCGATCAACGCTAGCCCAAGCAGCAGTTGCCACCCACTGGGAACCCAAACAGCTGCCATCGATTCCATCGCGATTGCTTCCTTCATAGACGCAGAGATCTATCGGCTTATCGAGAAAACAATTGCTCCCGATACAACCATCATTCGGTTGTCTCATTCCTCTCGGAATCAGCCACCTGTACCAGCGGATGGAATCCGTCGTCATCGGCTCGCTCCATCGCTTCACGTTCACTTCCCTTGTATGAATCCGCTTCAGGGGTCAACAAAAACACCTGGACCATCGCGCCCGACTTGAAGGCGTGAGCGATAGCGCCCGTATCTGTTTCGATTTCCGCGGTTGCTTCTCTCACGTCCCGGCCGGTGATGGACTTGATCTTCTCTCGCAGCGACTCGGACGAACTGGCGAAAAGTTGTCGGTGAAACTCCTGCACCTGAGCTTCGCCCTGGGGAGTTCGGGCCAACGCCTTTTCGGCTCGTGTGAGAGCATCTTCCATCGTCACCACCAGCGTGTTTTGGCTGAGCATCGCAGTCGCCCCCTTGGGAGCGACACCCGTCCGCTTTTGTTGCAGCGCGCTAGCGACGCGGGCGAGTTGTTGTGTCATCTGCGACTTCGATTCGTTCATTTGGTCTCTCTCAGAACCGCTGTAGTCACACTCACCGGCGGAGAACTGATACCGAAAAGTGAGCACGAAAAAAGCCGATGGGGCGGAACACCCAAAGGTGTTCCGCCCCATCGGCTTACGTTTTAACGAACCCTCTGATCTTCCCCTCGAAGTGGATTCCCCACCGACGGGGCTGGTCAGATTGTTCTTTATCTTGTCATCCGGGCTAGTGCGGAAGTTAGGTTCGCTGGACCGCTCCTCCTCACCTGAAGATTCTACGGTATCCCATTCAGAAAACAAGGTCGCGAAGCCGACAATGCCTTTCCTGAGTCGCCTGTCCTGAGTCGCGGGCGTGAGGAACTAGGCTTTCTTTTCTTTTACGGCCGCCAACTCTCAACGAGACAGTCAAGGCATTCGCCAGCGATTGTCATCAAATGGAGTCAACTGCGAAGCAGGCCCGCCCCTTGCCAATCCCAACGATGTTCTTGCTGGACCTCTGGTAGGCTATGGGTTTGCATGTGGTGCCTGTTTGTTCGCGGCTCAGGTTTGTCTTTTCTGAGCGTCGCAGCAGTTGTTCGTTGAATTGGGAACGGTTGGTGAAAACAGTAGGAGAAATCGAAGCTGCCGTCTGCAAGGGAATATGCCTTTTCGAGCAGGAGTACATGGGACGGGGCCCGAAGGACATCCGCGCCCATTTGATTGGCGATCTGCTGGTGGTTCGGCTTCAGGGCGTCTTGACCGCGGCCGAGCAGCATCTGGTGACAGCCCTTCCGGCGGACAAAGGGCGGGATTTGCTCAAACAGGTTCGATCACAGCTGATCGAGGTCGCGCGGCCGGCTTTGGACGCGCTCGTTGGGGAAATCACGGGGAGCAAGCCTATTAGCTTGCATCACGACATCAGCACACTGACTGGCGAAGAGATTGTGATCTTTACGTTGGTCGAAGCGCCACAATGCCGCGAGACCAAAAGGAAGTGAGTTGCCGTTGCTGGCTCGCTATCGCAATGCAATCGCCATAGCCCGGATCGCCAACAAACGGGTATGAACATTCCATGCTTCCCGTTTCGTCAGCTCGCTTGTGGACTTCCGCCCATCGAAACCGCCCATCGCGGCGTGCCGCCAGGGATGGGGCGTTGAGCACAAAGCGTCCCCACGGAGTCCATATGGAAGAGGGGGTTCGACTGAGGCACAATCTTAGCTAGTCTTCTGAGGCCGATCCTGACCTCTTTTGCATCTCGCCGAGCCAAGCATGATCGTTACCGATGCATCGAACCGTCGAGGCCGACGCATCGCCATTGCCGTGGCCTTGCTGATCAGCGCGGTGGCAGTTGCCTTGAGCGTCCTTTCTTTTTGGTGGTTGCTGGGTCTCCCGCTGGCCGCTGTCGTCTATCGCTGGATTCGAAATCCAACAGAGCGTCGGATGCAATTGATGGCCAGTCCGTTTCCTGACAACTGGCGAGCGATCTTGTTATCGGATGTCGCCTTCTTTCGATCGCTGGCCGAAGATCAGCGATCGAGATTCGAAAACATGGTCACGATTTTCTTGGACGAAACGCCGATCACTGGGATTCGTACCGACGTAGATGATCGGACTCGCGTGTTGGTAGCCGCCAGTGCGATCATTCCTGTCTTCGGATTTGATGACTGGGAGTATTCCGGTTTGGGGGAGGTCTTGATCTATCCAAACGCATTTGGCGACGATTTTGAGACGGACGAGTCTGCTCGTCGCACGATCCTTGGCATGGTCGGTAACGGTCACCTCAGCGGCGTGATGATTCTGTCGAAACCCGACTTGATCGGTGGCTTTGCTAATCCGGATGACAAACGCAATGTCGGCATCCACGAGTTTGCGCACCTGGTCGACAAAGCCGACGGTTCCATCGACGGAATCCCTGCAGGAATCCCCGCTGCGACGGTAAACCAGTGGATTCATTGGGTAGGGGAAGAATTGAGGTCGGTATCACCCGGCCGGCATCACATATGTGATTATGCGTACACAAATGAAGCGGAATACTTCGCGGTGTTGACGGAGTACTTTTTTGAAGCTCCCGAGGTGCTGCAAAAAAAGAACCCGCAGTTGTATCAGCTGATGCAGTCGATGTACCGTCAGGACGCAGCAGGTTTTCTTTCAAATTGGAAACGTCCTGCTCGGATTGGTCGCAACAGGCCCTGTCCCTGTGGGAGCGGTAAGAAATACAAGCATTGCTGCCGCGGCGAGAAATAGAGGGTGCTGCTCCTTGGCCGGAATGCGGAATCCACCGAGCTCACCGATTGTTGTGAAGACGGGATTTTTCCTCGTCGGCATCATTGAGACAACGTGTCTCTCTGAAGCGTCAGGCGTTCTTCTCCCAGACCATTGTAGACAGGAGTTCGGCGACTTCGATCGTGGCAAACGTCGTGGCGTGGTCAGACATGGCGTAGGGAATGACAAGGTGGTTTTCGTGGACGACCGCGCCGCAGGTGTAGACGACGTTGGGAACGTAGCCTTCTCGTTCGACTTCGTTAGGAGTGATCAGTGGTTCATGCAATCGTGCGAGAATTTTGGAAGGGTCTTCCAAGTCCAACAGCATCGCACCGATGCAGTACTTTCGCATGGGGCCGACGCCATGGGTCAGAATGAGCCAACCGGCCTCCGTTTCAATCGGTGAACCGCAATTGCCCATTTGGACGTATTCCCACGGATTGGTGGGTTTGATGATCAGTTCGCTGGTGTGCCAAAAATAGAGCATGTCGGAGTACATCAAGTACAAATGCTCGCCGTCTTGTCGTCCCAACATCGCGTAGTGGCCGTTGATCTTCCGTGGGAACAACGCCATCCCTTTGTTGGAGACCGCCGGGCCATTGAGCGTATGCATTTTGAAACGCAGGAAGTTCTGTGTTTCTAGTAACTGCGGCAACACCATCCGTCCGTCGTAAGCGCTGTAGGTCGCGTAGTAACGGCTGCTGCCGTCATCGTTGTGAAAGTGCACGAATCGGGCGTCTTCGATACCGTTGGTTTCGGTCGGACTGAAGGGAAAGATCAGGCGTTCGGATAGATCGTGCTCCGGTGTGTACTGAATTTCGTAGTTGGATTTCGCCAGCATGACAACTTGCGATACCAGAGGTGCGAGTTCGTCATGATGAGATCGGTGCTCTCGAAGAGAAGTCTTCAGACGTGTTTCGAGTTGTTCGAGCGTGAACTCCAGAGGAAGCTCTGCCAGGACTTCATAGGTAAACGGGGTGCCCAGTCCAAGCTCAATCAGTTTGCGTCGAAATAGATCGTTCTCGTAACACGAGTCAGGGACAAAGCGTGGCGTTGTGACAAAGCGATTGGGTGCATCAATTGTGATTTGCAAGTCGCGACTGATGGTCCCGCTGCGAAAAACGATGGACGAGATATGCCCTTCACCAACCGCTCGCAGGCTCATGGCGAACCGCCGCAAGCCCTGTGGAAGGTTCGTCTGGTCTGGATGCCACACCATCGAGGGATTGAAGAGCGCGGCCGATTCCAATGCATACTCTTGGGTGAAGTACGCCCCCAGTAGAAGACGGCGGTTTTCGCTCAGTGGGGCATCGGTAAGTAGATGATGTCGAAGGTCCCGAAATCGCCGCTCGAAGAACGCCTTTGGCTTTTGATGACGTCCGTGAAACTCTTCCAGCACGTGAGTGAGCAGGTTGTCAACTTCGTGCTCCGAGAGCGTGCAGACGCGGGCGATCACACGGAGGATGCGGTCGTCGCCGGGCGGCTGAAACGGTCGCAAGACAACGCGTTGTTGGTTGGGGGAGAGAACGATTCCGGTTCGTTTGATTTGCACGTGCTGTTCAGCTAAGGGGAAGTTGAGATCACTCGCATGTTTGCGCTGAGGCCACGCATTTCTACAAGCGAGAGTAAGAATGCGAGTGTCGATTCGGCACCTTGGTTTTCGTTGACTTGATTTTCCATCAGGCCGTCATAGCATCCGCCAGTGGATGGCTCGTATAGTGGTTGGCCGAGATCATTACGGCCCAAGAACCAATCGAATGCCAAGTGAGCTTGTTCGTTCCAAAAGAGATCTTTGCTGGTGGCATAGGCTTCGATTGACGCCGAAACCATCGCGTGAGCCTCGATCGCTTGCTGATCAAACACCGCTGCTACGCCCCCCTCGCGACTGAAGCCGTTGCAGCCGATTGGGCGGAATCGTCCTTCGGGTGAAAGCTGTTTTTCACAAAGCCATCGTAGCGATTTCAAACCAATGTCCGCCGCTCGCTGATCACCCGACCAACGACCATGGGCGATCAAGGACTGTGATAACTTCGCGTTGTTGTAGGTCGCAATGTTCTCAAACCAAGGCCAATCATCCGTAGCAGTCGCCTCGTACATGTCGATCAGCCGGTCGGCGAGTCGCTGGCTCATTGACGCGGCAGCACGATCACCGCTGTAGCGCCTCAAGTATTCGTGAATCCCCATGATTCCGAGTGCCCACGTTCGAGGTGACGTTGTCTTCTCACAAATCGGCATCGCTCGATGGAACAATTCGCCAGCCCAGCCTACCAAGCCAGCGCGACGGGACCGGCCAATGCAAGTTCCCAACGCCCACAAACCGCGGCCTTGCGAATCGTCCGAACCATCCTCCTCCAACCATTGTCGATCGAAGCTCATGAAATTGCGAAACCGACCCGTTTCCCTGTTGAATGCCACGTTGAGGAAGGCCGCGTAACGAGAAGCAAGCGAATGTACTTCCGGTGAATCTCTGCCTTGTTCTTCAAGCAAGACGGTCAGGATCAAGGCCCTGGCGTTGTCATCGGTGCAGTAGCCGTGGGCATGATCGGGAATCGTATAGATCGCGTGCTGAACGATGCCTGTTGAATCGCTGAGTTTGCACAGGTGATCGAGTTGCATCTGGGGCAGCGCCAGCGGTTGCTCGTCGAGAGTCCGGACAGCCAAGGGCTTATGTTGAGTGCTGCGTTCCTCTCGAGCGCGACGAAACGAGCGAAGGTACAACTGCGAAACATGGTCCCACGTCATGTTTCGGCCCAGCGCGTGGGCTTGCGCTCGCATCGCCAGCCTCCGGTCGTCATCCTCGAGCAGCCCGATGACTTCGCGAGCGATTGCAGACGAATCCGCGAAGGGAACGAGCACCCCTCGGCCGTCGGCCAGCAGTTCTTCGGCGTGCCAATACGGCGTCGAGATGACTGCCTGGCCGCAACCAAATGCGTAAGCCAACGTGCCCGAAACTGCTTGCTGCACATTCAGATAGGGTGTGATGTACAGATCGGCGGCACCGATGAACTCGGTAAGCTCTTCCAGCTCAACGAATCGGTTGTAGAAGCTGACGTGCTTCGTGATACCAAGTTCTTTCGCCATCCGTTCCAAACTGATCCGATAGCGTTCGCCTTGTTCGCGAATCAAACTTGGGTGTGTCGCGCCAAGCACCAGATAAATGAATTCTGGGAAGCGGGCCACAATTTCCGGAATCGCTTTCAGGACGTACTCGATTCCCTTGCCCGGTGAAAGCAAGCCAAACGTAAGTGCCACCGCCTTGTCTTCGACGTTGAATTGCTCTTTGAGAACCCTCTGGTCAGTATCAGGCGTATTGGGGATGCCGTGCGCGATCAAGTCCACTTGTTCGCTATCGACCATGTAAGTGTTGATGAGGGTTTGCCGGCATCGCTCGGTCATGACGATGAGTCGCGTGGAAAGCCGAATCAACTGCGTCATCACAGCACGCTGCGTTTGACTGGGCTCCGAAAGAACGGTGTGCAGTGTGGTGACGACCGGCATCCGCAGGTCGTGCAAGAGTGCCAGAACGTGACTGCCGCACGGTCCACCGTAGATACCAAACTCGTGCTGCAAACAGACGATGTCAACATTGCTGGAATTCAGAAAGTCGGCTGCGGCACGATAGTCTTCTAGTTCCTGCTCGGCGACTTGGAATTGAACTTCACTCTCGTAAGCATACGGGCCCGCGATGTCATCCATGGGCACCACGATGCACTCCGCATCAGACGCTTTGGCGATAGCGGCCCGCAAATCGTGAGTAAAGGTAGCGATGCCACATTTCCTTGGCAGATAGCTACCGACGAACGCGATCTTGCGCAGCTCGGGTGGGATCATCATCTCAAGTCGCCTTCTGAAACAAGCGAATCCAAAACAGACCGCTTTGAAAACCGTGTCATAGCGACAGATGTGTCGGCAGCTCCGTAGAACACTTGCAATTCGTCGCCAACATCCAACATAGCAGTCGGGAAAACGACGTTGGGAACAAAACCGTTCGTTTCGTAGTCGGTCGTTGGCAGCATGATCGGCTTGCCCGACCGAGCGAGCACGCGACTGGGGTCGTCACGATCCAATAGAATGGCGCCCGCAGCATAGCGGCCCACCGTCCCGGCGATGTTGGATGAGGCACTGCCGTGGTAGAGCGTTAGCCAACCATCATCGATCAAGACAGGAGGCGTTCCGCCGCCGACGCGGTCGCCTTCCCAAGACTGCCTACCACTTAGAATCGGCGCATGGCGGCCCCAGTGAAACAGGTCCGGCGAGCGAGCGATCCAGATTTGCGGCGGGCGAAAATGCGATCTCGGATTTGGGCGATGCAGCGCGATGTAGTCACCCGCAATTCGTTCGGGAAATAGTACCACGTCCTTGTTTTCGCTGGCAAAGATGATTCCGTGGCGTTGGAACGTCCCCAAGTCCGTTGAAGACATCAACGCCGTCGCGGCGCCCGATTGGGAAACCACGACATAGGTGATCCAATAGGCATCATCAATCTTAGTAATCCGCGGGTCTTCGATGCCGAATTCCTCCGAGGAGCCTTCAGGCAATAGCATCCCAACGAATTTCCACGCTTCGTTGCCTGCTGCCGATTGACGAAAAACTTGAAAATGGGAAATCGACGTCAGTCGAAGATCGCCGCTGTTCTTGAGGGCGACAACACGAGCATCCGTTTTGTGCAAGTCGTCATCGCGTACCCAATCGAATGCCGCTTCTCCGTGATCTGTCCAACGAGGAAGTGCTGTCCATCCGGGACGTTTCTCGGTCGGGCACTCGGCGACTCTCGCCAGCATGACCAACTCGTCGCCCACAATCGCAACGGCAGGATTGAACACGCCAATGACTTCCCAGCCGCCTTGTGACGGTTGGATGTTGCAAGGTCGTAGCAAGAGTTCGTCGGATAGTCGATCGATCACGGGCTAGACCCCTGCAGGGGTGACAAGGGTTGCTTCTGTTCGGCTTGAAGCTCGGACCTGCTAGCTGGTGACAACAGCTCGCGAACATCATGCGGACTTTGACACGCCAATGCACGATGTGCCAGCACGCTTGCGACCGCTAGATCCATGTTGCCGATTGCTGCACGCATATCACTTGCCCGCGAAGGGCTCACGCTTAGTTCGCGAACTCCCAGTCCGATCAACAGCTCCGCGAACTCCACCTCGCCGGCTTCCTCACCGCATACGCAAAGCGGGCAATCCCGTCGTTTGGCCGCTACCACGATTTGATGGATCGCGCGAAGACAGCTGGATGCATCGCTGTAATTTGATCGTTCTCATTGGACAACTCACGGTCTGCCGCGAGCAGATACTGAGTGAGGTCGTTCGTCCCAATGGCGACAAAGTCGGCGAGTTCGAGGATTTCATCCAAGCAAAACAGGGCCGCGGGGGTTTCAATCATGGCACCAATTTGCGGACGTTTGAATGCTTCACAGTCTTTCATGACTTCCTCCACGACGGCAATGGCTTGCGCGAAATCATGCCCGCCGATCACCATCGGAAACAGAATCCTTACGTCAGCCGTTTGTGCGACTTGGACGATGGCCGTCAGTTGCTCGCGAAGCAAATCTCGCTCGACGAGCGAGAATCGCAAGCCGCGCAAATTCAGACTCGAGGAGGCAATGTGAAGATCACGCGACAGAAACGGTGGAAGCTTCTCTCCGCCAAGATCGAAAGTTCGGATGACAAGTGGACGCTCATCGAGTCCTTCTGCCATTTGGGAATAGATGACTCGCTGAGCTTCAGCGTTTGGACGGACCTGCGATTGCAAGTAGAGAAACTCGGTGCGGAAGAGCCCTACCCCCGCGAGTCCGCGCCGGCGTACTTGGTCAATTTCTCCCTGCAAGCCCACATTGCCAAGGAGCGAAATCGCCGTTCCATCACGGGTTTTGCACGGGCCAGTGTCAGCCGTGTCTTCTTGGATCGATAGGCGTTGGGCATCAGCCATACGAGCATCGAATTGGGTCTGTTGAACCGCGGTTGGCTCTGCCACAACCATGCCCGATTCTCCATCGACCAACAGATTCGCACCGCTTGCAATCCGCTGAGTGACATTGGCGATACCGGAGACGGCCGGAATCCCCAGCGATCGAGCGATGATGGCGGTGTGTCCAAGTTTTCCTCCAAACTCTGTCACGATGGCGACAACGCCCGAGCTCGCCAATGCAATCGCGTCTGAAGGCACGAGTTCGCGGGCAACAACGACCGCGCCACTGGGAAAGTCAACGTGCCTGGATGGCGAGACACCCAGTAGATGGCGCATCATGCGTTGTCCCACGTCGCGTACGTCCGTCTCTCGTTGACGAAGGTAATCGTCGTCAATCTTCTGCAATCGACTGACCCACTGGCTAATCACCGAATCCAGTGCATTTTCCACGCCCACAAGATCACTGGAGACCCGCCCTTTGACGGAATCCGCCATCTCACTCGCCATCGCCGCATGGACCGAAAGCAACTCGACTGCCGCTGCAAGCGATGGTTTGTCCGCTGCAACCGAATTGTAGGCGTTCAGGTCTTGCTTTGCTTTCTCAAGAGCATCATCCATTCGCTCGCACTCGACCTGAACATCGGCTCTCAGAATTGAATCTGGCTTGTCCAACTTCGCTGAGGTAAATCTTCGCTGTAAATCGTAGCCCACCACCACCGCGACTCCTTTGGCGAGCCCGGGTGAAAGCGTCTGTCCTTCCATGCATTCCATTCCATTCTCCAAAATATGCCTCAATCGAGTTTGCGAATCGCGATGCCAAGGCATTGCTTGGAAATCGATCTCACGTGGCGACGCATTGGTAGCTCCGCTGAATTATCCAGTTCATACGGAGCCGCACTCGACAACGGACTTCCCAACGCAGGCGTCTTCCGTCGTGGTCAATCAATTTGTCGAAAGGCGTCTTCCGAAACAAGCCAAGCGACTTCGGCTGGCGATCGCTGAAGAAGTGGGTGATAACGCCGCCAATGTCCGTCGAAAGGGCCGCCAATGAACGCGATTCTGTTCCCGCCTGGGATTATCGCCAAGTCGATCCTTCCCCAAGTGCGTTGGACCTCCGCTCGAACCGATGGCCATTTTTGTATGACTTGAATCCATTTCATGACACGGACTTTTCGGATGTCGCATCAATCAGTGTCTGGATCCGATACGCTGGCGAAGACTCCTCAAGAACCAATCGGTGCGAAACCGCCACGGATTCCGAATTGAGTTGAAACGACTCCAGGACGGACTGGAATGTCGCTGCAAGAAGAATTCTTTGCTGTGAGGAAGCCGCATCAAGCACGATCAGTTTCAATGAACCGATATCCGCGGCAATTTGATTTTGCAAAAAGCCTTTGACCAGCGGATAGGGCGTCAATGCCAGTGAGCTGGCCTTGAGGAAAACGTCGTACTGAGGTTTGTCAGAAAACCCAAAGATGACGGTGGATTGAGCTTCCGACGATGTCTGCAATATAGACGGACTAGTCGGACGAGAACCATCCTTCAAGACGTAACGCGGTGTCTTGGCAAAACCATCCACCATGATCGCCTCCTTGGGCGAACGAGAGACCTGTTGCGGTTTGTCTGCCGAAGAGCATCCTCGACGAGAGCAAAAAGCGGATTGCGAAAAGCGAGGCTCCAGCCGCAATCGGGTGTGGACGGTCGCCTTGCCAGCTTGGAGAGCGATTCGCACAGGCCAACATTAAAGCCTACCATGATTCCGAATCAACGCAATCGCAAAGTCATCGACCAGGGGGTGATAAGACGTCTTCTACGGGGAACAAAAAGCTCGGTAAGTGCACCATGCGACTTATTGTGCAAGTGCTTTTTGGTGCTGGACCCTCATGGACATGGCCACAAGTCTGCGAAGTCCTTCCAGTTTAGCTGAACATCGCCACTTTGGCGGCCAATCGTAAGCCGAAGCGTAAGCGAGGAAATGAGTTACGTGAAAAGTCTCGCTCACGCGCTTTGCAGTTGCGAGCCTTTCATAACCCGACGCGTCAGCGAGGAAATGTCGATCTTGACATCGGCTCGCCGCGTTGCAGTACACAAGGTCGCGCGGGCAACGAAATGGATTCGATCGTGCTTTCGTATCGATCTTGCTTAGACGATCTCGCCGATCAACCCGTCGGCCTGACCACCTTGGAAGTTTCCTGGAACCGGCACACCCATCACGCTGAACATTGTCTGCCAGAGGTTGCCGAGGTAGACATCCTCCTTGACGACGTGCCCTTGGTGCTTCACACCGATACCGCCACCGCCACAAAGGATGGCTGGCAAATGGTGGTTGTTGTGGGCGTTGATGGTCCCGCCAGACGAGCCCCAGACGACCATGGTGTGGTCGAGTAGCGTGCCATCGCCCTCCTTGACCGATTTCAGTCGGTCGAGGAAGTAGGCCCACTCCTCCATGTACCAGGTATCAGCCTTGGTCCACCAACGGAGCTTGTCTGCGTCCTCGCCATGGTGGGTCATCTCATGGTAGCCGTACGGGTTGCCCTCGCCCTTGAATGCGCCGGTGCCATCGGAGTTGTCCATGCGGGCCATGTAGGAGATCACGCGGGTGCTGTCGGTCTGCAGGGCGAGCGCAATCAAGTCATACATCAAGCGTTGATAACGCCGATAGTCGAGGCCGCTGCGACTGGGGTCGAGGCCCTGTTCATCGCCGAACTCGGGGGCGTCGACTGACGGCTTCGGTTCGTACAACCAGGTCTTCTCGATCTGCATTTGCTTCTCGAGGTCTCGGATCCCCGTGAAGTACTCGTCAAGCTTCTCGCGATCGACCTTGCCGAGTCGATCGGAGAGGGCACTGGCCTCGGCTCGCACGGAGTCGAGTACGCTGGAACGCCGCGCGAACTCGGCCTCGCGCTCCGCGAGGGTGTCGGCGGTGTCCGGGCGGAAGAGTTTGTCGAATAGCACGTGCGGCCGGTTCTCTGCCGGGAGCGGCGTGCCACTCCGGCTCCAGGAAAGCGTGTTGTCCTGCGGGTTGCCAAACCCCGTTCCACGTCGAATGCCGAGAACCAGCGAGGAGTAGCGCGTCTGGTGCCCGATCGCGTCGGCGAGTTCCTGATCGCAGGAGATGCGGAGCTTGCTGCCGCTCTCGTGTGTGTTCGTGCCCGTCAGGAAGGTGCGATCCCCGCCGTGGCCACCGGAGTGGGTCAGCTTGAGCCCACTGACAACGGTGAAGTCGCGAAGATGACGCTCAAGGGGGCGCAGGATGGGCGTGAGTTCGTAGTTGGGGCCGGCAGTGGCTGGCGTGTAGTCCCGGCCGTTCAGACCGAGTCCCCACATGCAGAAGACGGCGCGCCGGGGAATCTCGTCAGCTGCAATGCCACCGGCCGTGTCGGCGCCGCGAGCGCAGACGCTCATCGCCTCGAGCCATGGCAGCGCCATCGTGATGCCTGCTCCGCGGAGAAAGGTGCGACGATGGAACGGTGAGTTGGAATGAGGCATCTCGATCCTGCTTTCTATTTCGATTGGAAGGGTTCACTGCGGACGACCGCGCGGATGAGCTCCCGCATTCGGTAGTCGTCTTGCCGAACGGATTGGGTGATGGCTTCTACCGTTTGATGATCGGCATAGCCAAGCGGGCGAGTGAGTGCGTAGGTCAGCATCTTTTCGACGAGGTTGCGGGTGAACGGGTCACGCCGCCGCAGGAGTCCCGTCTTGAACTCATCGAGCGAGGCGAACGCATCACCCTCCGGAAACTCCCCGCTGACAATGATCGGGGGCGCATTCTTGCGCGGAAACCTTCGCCGTTCGCCTCGGTGCGCCACTGGCCGATCACATCGTAGTTTTCGAGTGCGATACCAAACGGGTCGAGCTTCGCGTGGCACGAAGCGCAAGTCGGTTCGTTGCGATGGCGATCGAGTCGCTCACGCACCGTTAGCTTCGCTCCGGCCGTGTTAGGTTGGATTTCGCCAGCATTGGGGGGTGGGTTGCCCGGCGGATCGCCAAGCAGTTCTGTCTTGACCCAAGCTGCTCGCCGAACGGGCAGCGTTCGGGTCCCGTCGGAAAGGAGTGTCATCAGGCCCGCCATCCCAAGGACGCCACCCCGATGATGTTGCGGTCCGACGGCGACACGACGCATGTGCGGCCCCTCGACACCATCGATCCCGTAGTGCCGAGCCAGCCGCTCGTTGATCATCACGAAGTCGCTGTCGAGGAAGTTCGTGACGGGTAGGTCAGCGGCGACCACCTCCCGAAAGAAGGCGTAGGCCTCGCGCTTGCAGGACTCCTCCAGTTCCGCGTCGTAGTCCCGGTACTCGGCGGCTGGCATGGTATTGCCGAACTCGCGAACATGGAGCCACTGTCCGGCAAAACCCTCGACAAACGCCGCAGCTTTCGGGTCGTCGAGCATGCGATCGACCTGCTCCTGGAGAGTCCGCGGATCTTGCAGTTGCCCGCTCTCGGCGAGCTTGAACAACGTCTCGTCCGGCATGCTCGACCAGAGAAAGTAGCTCAGACGCGAGGCGAGTTCGTAGTCGGTGAGCTTGCGAGTTGTTTCGCCATCGGTGGGCTCTTGGATGAAGAGGAAACCGGGGGAACAGAGAACGCGTGCCAGCCCCAGTCTCACGGCGTCATGAAGCCCGGTTGCCGTTGTGCAGGCTTGTTCGACGAATTCGACCACGCCGTCGATCTCGGCCTGACTCACGGGACGGCGATAGGCTCGGGGCAGGAGGCGGGCGAAGATCTCGCGCACGTAGTCGGCGTCGTTGCGTTCGTCGCCGGCGAAGAAGATCGTTTTGTGGCTTTGAGGAGGCCACTGCCGCGCGACCGGTCCGCTGATCTCGAACCAGTCGACGAAGATGGTGGGA
The DNA here is from genome assembly GCA_963767665.1 of Pirellulaceae bacterium. GTDB lineage: Bacteria > Planctomycetota > Planctomycetia > Pirellulales > Pirellulaceae > Rubripirellula. The sequence continues at coordinate 930,009 of CAVYFC010000016.1, read as the reverse complement.
GGATTCTTGGAATCGTGCTCGGGATTGAAGTGCCGCAGCGGCCCCTTCCACTTGCTCGCCTGGGCAACGATGGTATCCAGCTCGGTGCGTGCGGCGTCAATCTCAGCCTTGGACACCCCCGACGTGTTGGCGTCGCGTAGCTTGTCCTTCGCAGCTCGCACCTCGCGGTCCCATCGTCGATTCTCGGGCGTGGTCACGATGAGGTCGACGATGTCGTTGAATGTGAACGCGACGCTGCGTTTCAACCCGTCGGGGCCACAGCGCAGGAACAACACAGCCTCGTGGACCTGCGGGTCATCGAGCGGCGCCTGGATGGGTATCTCGACCTCGGCGCGGACCGGCGTGTTGGTGCCGTACACGGCCCTCACGCGAATCGGTTCGCCGCGCGATCCAGGACTGGCACCCGCGCAAACTCGGATGCGGTAGTAGCCATCCTGAACCACCACAGCTACGCAATCGGCGTTCCCCATCCGGCCCCAAGGGTCGTTCTTGTTGCGATTCCCGTAACCGTGAACGAACCGCACGCCCCCGTCGATGATCTCCGAACCGCTTGGACCGGGATCAACAAGCGTCTCCGCGAAACGGCTCTTCGTCTTCCCCTTGCCGCGTCCGACGCGCGGATTCGCTTCTGCCTCGGCCCGTTGGGTCAGAACGGAAGGCTCATCGACGACAATGGCTCGTTGGGCGATGCGCTCGGCGACCTCGAGCGTTCGTTCGATCTGGGTCTGATCGAAGTAGAGGGCGACACCCAGACGATCGAATCCCTCAGCCTTGCCGTCGCCCGGCAGCTCCTCGACGAGGGGCGTGAGCACCAAGGGGTCCATGTGCAGAAGATCTCGCACGCTGTTGGCGAACTCGATCCGGTTCAGACGTCGCATGGGAATCCGCCCACCCGCGTTGTTTGCGGCCCGTTCCGCGTCACGCAGTCCCGCGTTGATCCAATCGACGACAGGCCCGAACTCGTCGGGCCTGGGCCGTGGTTCGTCCTCCGGTGGCATCGTGCCCAGGTTGATCATGTCCACGACCTCCTTCCACCGCTGGGCCGCATGGGAAGCCTTGAATTCGGTCGGCAGCTGGTCGACACGGAATCCGGCGTTCGTCTGCTCCGGCCCATGACAGCGAAGGCAGTGACTGGTCAGAAACGGCTGAACGTCCTCAACGTAAGTCTGGCGTTCGATCTCGTGATCCCGAGACTCTTGATGCCGAGAATCCTGGGCCCGCGCGATCGGGTGCAGAATCGGAGCCACGACCAGAATGAAGAAAAGTCGTCCCCATCGGCAACCATCTTTCCATCTCGGACGAGCGCGCAAGGCGCGATTCTGCGAAACAGCATGTCGAAGGCTGTCGCGCAATCTCGCTGAGCACCCGCCGCAGGAAGCCGCTTTCGAGTATTGCTGCCGCGCGACGAATGGCAGGAGATGTATGTCGACGTTCATCAAGATGCGATTGGTCAATGGCGTGTCAATTCCGAAAAAGATTCTACTGCGCTAGCGCGATCACCAGGCATTCGATTCGGAAATCATTCGTGGTCTTGCCACAGCAGCGAATAGGCTGCGTTCTTCGTCGTCTTGAGTATTCGCATTTTTGGGTCGGTCCTGTTCCTCGGTCCAGGGCAGTAGGGGCATCGATGAACTCCCAGAGATTCAATCAAATCAGCACCAATTTTAACATCCCCGGCCGGTTGTTGTTTGTGACTACATGAGGTGCCGCCACTCGTCCCTCGGGTAGCTCTCCAAATTGCAAGAAGCTGCGGGATTGCCACAGAGCGCTCATGATCAATTACGAGTGAGCACCACTTGATGAGGTCCCTTGGGCCTGGCCGTCGAAATCGACATCGACCACCAGAGTCAACTCGCCTTTCGGGAGTTGCATGTTTGTCGCATGACCACGCTGTTGGTTCGGCGTGAGGGGGATGGTCGACGTGATGTCTCCAGCCTTGATCATTGCCTTGCCTGCGGGATGTTCACCGGAGGCAAAAATGATTTCGATCGTAAAATCTCCAGCCTGCGGATTCTCGAGCAGCCAGAAACCATTCGAATCCGTACCCCATGGTTTCCCTTGCGCATGTCGCCAATCTTGCCGGGTTAGCACCGTGACCGGTTCGTGGTCCGTTCCAATGATGATTCGGGGAGGGGCGTAGTTGTCCGGACGAGTCGAACTGACGTCCGCGAACCATGCTTCGTACGCTTTGGTCAGGCGTTGTTTGACCTTTGGATGACTCTCGGAAAGGTCCTTCTGTTGACGTGGGTCTTGGCTCAAATCGTACAGTTCGAGCTTTGGCTGACCGGCGAACTTCTCATTGCCAAAGCCGCTTGGATGAACCAGTTTCCAATCGTCTTCATGGAGGGCAAAGTGGTTGATAGAGTTGTGGCACGTCGCCGCGATGTGATTGAAAGACAACCTGCCGCGTCGGCCATGGCTGATCGTCTTTGGTCAATAACGGCAGGAAGCTTCTACCGTCCAGATGGTGACCTGGGGGAATTTCGGACCCCGCAGGCATCCAAGATCGTTGGCAAAACATCAATGTGAGCGCACAACTCTGCCGAGGTTTGATCGGCGGCGACCTTGGCCGGCCAATGAAACAGCAGCGGTGATCGAATGCCACCGTTGTCGACATGCGTTTTCATGCCACGCATGTCGCCGACGTAACGCATCGAATTGGGGCCATTGTCGTTGAGATAGATGACGATTGTGTTTTGACTGATCCCCGAGTTCATCGAGTTTCTCAAAGAGTCGTCCGACATTGTCGTCGATGTTCGTAATCATCGCCGCGATCCGGGCAAGTTTGTCGAATTCTTGCTTGCGCATCTTCTCCGGAATGGTGTTCACCAAGATCGGAGTGAAATCGACGTTTCGGTATTCCTCGTACAACTCCGGTGGTACATCGTCGAATGGCCCGTGCGGAGCATTCGTCGCAATGTAGGTGAAAAAGTTCTTGCCTTCCTTCACACTCTCGCTCATGAACTCCATCGCGGCATCGAAATAGATATCGGTGCAATAGCCGTTCATCTGCACTTCGTCACCATTCTTGAACAGTGTCGGATCGGTGTACTTGCCCTCGGCACCGATTGGATCCGACGGTTGCCCGATTCCACCACCGCGATGAACAAGGCTCTCCTGGAATCCCTGATCCATCGCTCTGAGAGGATAGTTATCACCCAGTGCCATTTCCCGTAGATGCCCGTGCGATAGCCTGCATCGCGCAGGAGCTCCGCCATCGTGATCTCGTCAGCGTCCATCATCGCACGTCCCAAAAAAGTGTCGATGCAACGAGTTCGGTAGTTGTACCGACCCGTCATCAGGCTCGCCCGGGTTGGGGCGCAAACTGGACTGACGTAGAAATTGCTCAGGTAACCACTGCGCGCATGCATCGCATCAAGTTGCGGAGTGCGAATGATTTCGTTGCCCACAAAGCCGTAATCACCACCACCTTGGTCATCACTCATGATCACGATGACATTGGGGCGATCAGCCAAGGCTCCGTTCAAGGAGACCAACGCGAAAACCAGAGTGGCTAGCAAGACGGGGCGGAGCATGAACATTGGAGCGGACTTCGCTGAAATTTGAGGAAGGGAAGGCAGGTCGACAAGCGAGACGGGTTCTCACCGATCGAGTCATTGGTGTTCAGGATCGTCGGTTGCTGTAGAAAGGGTTGGCAACCGCTCGGTAACGGTTGCCTCGCCACGAAGCAGTTTTGCGGCAAAGCCGACGAGTTTGAGATAGTGGTCGTTTGGTAGGCCTTCGTACGTCAGGAAGTGCACATTGTCGCCAACCGGCGGGTTGTTGGTACACTTGAAGATCGCGGTGCCCTCATCGACTTCATCAAACATTGCGACGTAGATCATCTCAGCACCCGATCGATTTGCCGCGACGATTTGAGACCAGAGAAATTCGCCTTTGAGTCTTGGAATCTGGTCGAGTCGTGAGTGGCCTTGCTTCAGGTTGTGCCAACTGAATCCCGGAAACACGACCGGCAGGTAGTCGACGTTCTCGGCCTTGCACCACCTCGCATCGGGTTTCCAATTTTGGTCGGCGTGTCGGGCGACCTCTTCCGGATTCCGGTACCGTCCCGGCGTCCATGGGCTAATGACGTCGGCGAGCTTCAGAATGTCGTGCAGGCTCTTGTCGTCCACGCTGTCACGATTCTGTTCCCGCCAGCCGGTGGGTACGCCGAGCATGACGCTACAACCAGAGCCCTTGAGGGCGGTGATCAACGCCTGGCAGTCGGCGAGTGAGTAGCTTCCGGGCTCGTGCCGATCGTTGAATCCTATGCCCCAAACTGCGACTAGCGGCTTGCCCTTGTGGTGGAGATAGGCATCACTCTCTGAAATCGCTTGCTTCGATTGCAGTCTCAGCCAATCGTCAAGGACTCGATCCAGGCTGCCCTCATTCATTCCCGATAAATCGTACATGACTGCAAAGGCACGCCCATGTTGTTCTGCACCTTCGCGAGCATGCGACAACACTGCGTTCTTATGCCGCAAGTCGTCAGGCCTGTGAAGTCCCGTCGCGAACCGTTGTACAAAGGCACCATCGATTCCATAGTCCTTCATCCATTTGAAATGCCGTAGGACAGTCTTGCGATTCGTACTGCTGAAGACTTCGGCGACACTTCCGTCGGCGTGGTTGAATCCTGTTGCATAACGTTCGTCGTCGTCAAGTTCGGAGACATCCGGCCAAAGATCGACCGAGACGTTTCCCGGCGTAAAGGGCCGTCGGTGATTCCTTACCCAATGCGTCCAACCAAGATTCGCACCGTCGCCTTCGCAATTGAACCAACCTTGATAGCCGCACATCACCTTGCCCCTCAAAGTCGAGCAGTCGATTTTGTCAGGCGAGTCCGCGAGCGCGGATTTGCCTGCCAAAGCAAACACGGCGACAATCAAAAACGCAGCAACACGATCCACAGTCACGGCCTCGTTAAGCTCTGTTCAAAAACATCGGACACACTCTACGTCACCATTGAAAATGCTCTAGGTGGACAGCGGCACTCTTGTCGAGTTCTCTGAGTATCCTAACCCGACGCGTAAGTTTTGAAGTTACGATTTTGGCTGCCGCACGAGGCTTTTCATAACCCGACGCGTCAGCGAGTCGATGTCAATCTCGATCTTTCCTTGCTTACGCGTCGGGTTATGAAAGGAGTGCAACTTCAAATCGCGTCAGCGATGAGAATTTGACGCAACCTGTTTCCTCGCTGACGCTTCGGTTTACCACTGGCCGTCGAAATTGAGCTGTCCAGCTAGTCTTCCTTGTTGCGTTTGCTCTCTCCGGTTTTTTCGTATGCCTCAGGCAGTTCAGAAACCCATGCTCTGAGTTTCTTTGTGAGGCTGTGGACGGCATCAGGATGCTCCTGGGCAATGTTATTGCTTTCGCTCGGATCAGCCGAAAGATCATAAAGTTCGATCTCCTGATCTCGTTTCCGGTTCAGATGCAACTTCCATTTGCCATCTCGGATGACGGGTGCGCTTCCGGTAGAACAACAAAGAGCGTAGAAGGTTTCATCGGTTTGACAGTGTCCGTTGTATCGTTGATCGAAGAGTTGGAGACGGCGCCGCCCGAGGAAGACGCTATCTCTTTCTGGCAATCGCTTTCGCTTCCGCGTTGGTGAGATGGTTTCGCATCGTCTCAAGCGTCGTTGCCTGATCCGGTAAGCCCGCCAGATTGGTTTGTTCGTGCGGGTCTTGGCTCAAGTCATAGAGTTCTTCTCCGGTCGGCCATTGTGTGTACCGGTAACGCTGTGTGCGAATCGCTCTCCCAAGTGGCTTTCCTCTCGTGACAACGGTGTAGGCAACTTCCTTTCCGGTGGCCGCTGGATCACGCAGCATTCCGCTGAGGCTTCGGCCCTGTAGTTCCGCAGGCGGAGTCACGTCGCAAAGTTCAGCGAGGGTCGGAAACAGGTCGACGAGTTCGACGAGCCCCTGACTTGATGAACCGGGCGTCGTGGCTCCATTCTCAACCGACTTCGGGACACGAATGACGAGGGGAACGCGGTCGCATGTCTCAAACAGCATCACTTTGCCCCACATGAACTTCTCGCCCAGCAAATAGCCATGGTCAGAGGTCAGCACGACAATCGTATCGTCCCAGTGACCGCTCTGTCTCAATGCGTGAAGAACCACGCCGATCTGCGCATCGATGAATGAGATGCAGGCGTGATAGGCCTGCATGTACTCGCGACGCAGGTCGTCGTTCTCGACGCCAAACTCAAATCCAAAGCCTTCGTACCGATTCGTCTGTGCGATCTTCGGGACCGTTTTCCAGAACTCCAGCGATGCGGGCGTGAACTGCAGCTCCGCCTTTGGATACATCGCGAAATACTTGTCCGGCGCGAGAAACGGTACGTGCGGTTTTTGGATGCCGCAAGCCATGAAGAATGGCTTGTCGCCATGAACACCATCTTCCAGCCACGAAGCGATCTGGCGAGCGTTCTTTCCATCTTTGTGTTGCTCATCTTTGAGGCCGGTCGGACCGTAGCCGGGTTGCTGGCCCCGCGTCTGAGCCGCGATTGTCGGATAGAACTCCCGCCACAGTTTTCGCGAATTGCCCTTCTCGACGGATCCGTGTTCCGCTTCAAATTTTTCGCGAATCGGAGTGACCATCGGCATTTCATCGTTCTCGAAACGCAGCATTTGATCCCAGGCGACGTCGCCGGGATCAATTTTTTCGTTATGAAATACTTTGCCAACCGCACCGGTCCAGTAGCCCGATTCCTTGAACCTTTGTGGCATCGAGACTGTGCCCGGACGAACATCACGAATGTCAGATTGGTTATCAAGAATGCCGGTCGACTGCGGGTAAAGACCGTGCAGGAACGACGCTCGAGATGGTCCGCAAACCGGGTATTGGCAGTAGGCTCGGCGAAACGTCATGCCTTCAGCAGCCAGTTCATCGAATGCTGGCGTACTGATGTGCGGGTAGCCAGAGGTCGAAACATGCGTGTTGAGGTCATCGCAAACAATGAACAATACGTTTGGCTTTCTCGCCATGGCGGCCGAAGGCATCAGCGATAGGCCAAGCAATGCCACGCCCAGAAGGATGCGATTTACAAGGTTCATCAGTATTCCAATCGGTGGAGAAAGGTGGCATGTCCGCTGGTCGCATGGTCAGTTTGCACGCAAGAATGCTACGCGAAAATTCAGAGAATCAACGTCCGTAGAAGGGTTGAGTTGTATTTCTCATTGCCTGCTTTTCTGGCCTTGCTTCCCGGATGCTGAAAGACCGGGGGATGTGTAGGGCAAGTACTTTGGTGGCGGTGTGTAGTTTCCCTTGCCCTTTTCCCAATGAAAGGTTTCGCCTTCAACGACAAGGTCCTTTCGCGTGTTGAGGGCTGGCTCAGGTTCGGCAAACGTATCGGGTGCAGACTTGCGCAGTTCCGCTTTCACTTCTGCGTACGCTTCAACCGAGGCGAGGTTATTCCACTCGTTCGGATCCTCGCGAAGGTCGTAGAGTTCCTCCCCATCTTCGCCGTAGCGGATGTAACGCCAGTCGCGATTGATGATGGCGTACTCACCCGGGTGCATGTGTGGCAGGAAGACATTGCGGTCCCTGGCCGCCGAGGGATTGCTCAGGGTCGACGCAAGCGACTCGCCCTCGAGTGGCTGACGAGGCTTCGGCAGACCGCACATCTCGACGAGCGTTGGGTACATGTCAATCAGGCTGACCGTCACATCGGTCTTGGCACCTTCGGCGACTCCCGGACCAGCCCAGATGAATGGCACATTGGAAGTGCGCTCCCATAGTGTGTGTTTGCCCCAGTCACCTTTCTCGCCATGGTGATAACCGTGGTCGCTCCAAAACACGACGATGGTGTTGTCGGCGTAAGGGCTTGATTCCAGTGCGTCCAGCACGCGACCCATCATCGCATCCGCATAGCTCATGCAGGCGAGGTAGCCATGGATCGCGTCGTCCACGGCGCCAAGTTTGACGAGCTTTTCATGATGCTGACGTTTCCGGTTTTCCTTCTGTTTCCGAATCTTGGGTGGCAAGTCTTCCAGATCATCGTCCTTCATCGGAGGCAATTCGATTTCCGCGACGTCGTACATATCGAAGTACTTCTGCGGGCAATAGTTCGGGAAGTGCGGCGCAGTAGATTCCACACGCCAGAAAGAACGGGTTTTCATGTTGCTTCTTAAGCTGTTCCACGGTCCAGTTGATCCGGATCGTATCGGCCATTTCTTCTTCTTTCTCATTAGGGATCGCTCCCCATTCCAGAAAAAGTCCGCCGGTGATCGTCTGCCCTTCGTTGTAGATGCTTGCCGGGAAGGGATTGGGGAACGGTGTTTCCTTGCTCCAAGATTCCAGCTCCCAACCGTTCTCTCGCTGAGACTGATTGCGAAGAAAGAACTGGGTCCAACCTCGCTGGTCGATCGCACCGGCAGGGTGATGGAACAACTTGCCGGCTCCAAGCGTTGTGTAGCCACCTTTAGCGAAGCTCATCTGAAGCGCTTCGATCTCCGGATGCCACACGAAGTAACTCGGAGACTGATAGCAGCCGGTTGTCGAAGCGTACTGACCGGAAAAAATCGCGGCACGACTGGGCGCACAGAACACACCCGCCGTATGCGCGTTCGTGAAGTTGACACCGCGCGAAGCCAGTCGGTCAATGTTCGGCGTGATGGCACGAGGCGTTGTCTCCAAGCACCCAATCCAGTCGTTCATATCGTCGACCGCCAGGAACAGAACGTTGGGCTTCGAGTCGGCAGCGCTCAAATTGCCGACACAAAGTGAAAGAAAGACAAGCATTCCTAGCGAGAAAGGCGTTGGTTTTTTGATCATGGAGTTCTGCGGATTTTGATTGAAAGCGTAGAAGTTTTGCATCATGTTCAACGGAAGCCGCACGACACTCTGGTAGGAGCAGTCCAAACATGATTAACAAACTGAAGAACAAATTGACGATCCGGCTCATTGTGCGGTCGACTTCCCTACGGAGAGAGGGTGGATGGTCGGTCGTGAATTGACTCGCATTTTGGGTCGTGGAGTTGCAATCACTGTGACTACTTCGGCTTGTTGGTCTCGCCCGGAGCCGCTCCAGCCCTAGCAGCTAGACGATTCGGCCCATGGATTTTCGCCTTCGCCAGGAGCATCCTTGATCTTGATTGGAACGCCAGCGATTGCAGGCATGCGATCGTTCAATCCAATCTGATACTTGGACAGGGCGATGAGACGTTTCCTCAAGGTTCCCGACTTCATCGATCAGGGCGACTTCCGGGGCTTCTATTTCTCGTCCTCCTCGAGAGGTCTGCTGCCCTCGAAGGCTCCCCATGCGATGCGTTTCTCGTATCCTTTGTCTTGTCTATAAACGTCCGCGATGTAGTCCGGATTTACCTTTGGGATGCGAGCACCGACTGTCTCCAGGTAGCCCATCATTTCGTCATGGAGCTTTTGGTGTTCTTCCGGGTGAGCCGTGGCGATGTTGTGGACTTCGCCCATGTCCTGCGACAGGTCAAAGAGCATGGGAGTATCGGGATGCTCATAGAAATGCATGAGCTTCCATTGTCCCGAAACCATGGCGGAGTGCGGCATGGACTCGCGGTAGTGCGGGTAGTGGAAGTAAAGATTTCGGTTCAGAAACGCCTCGCTCGGTGCTGCGCCGCCATGTAAGACGCGAGGCTGAGCCCGTCGATGTCTTTCAGAGCTTCCGGCTGGCCGCCCGCCCAATCGACGAACGTCGGCAGGAAGTCGTAATTGACCACGTTGCCTTCAAACACAGAGCCTGCCTTGATACCCGGGCCCTTCACGATCATCGGTACGCGTATGCCGCCTTGCCAAACCCACCACTTGGCCCCGTGATGCGGCTGCTTGAGGCCCGGCAGAAACGAGTGCCGATAACCGTTGTCGGATACCAGGACCACGAAGGTGTTGTCTTCGATGCCCAGCTCTTTGATGCGGTCGAGCACGGCACCGATTCGACCGTCAAGATCTTCTCCCATTCCCAACCAAATCGCCGGGTCGGCTTTGCGATTGACCTTGGCCGCCGTCGTCCCATTGCGCTCGTAAAAGGCCTGCACCGCCGGATGACGCACATACTTTTCGCGGGTCGCCGGCAGACATTCGCGTCCCTCGTGCATGGCGTAGTGTGAGATCTGAAGATAGAACGGCTGGCCCGCCTCAACCTGCTCGTTCATGAATCCGATCGCCTTTTCTGTCACACTGAACATCAGCTTTGGATCGGTCAGGTCGTCTGGCAATCGTTGCTTTGCATTGTCAGAAAGTGTGTTACCTGGCTTGTTGTCGGTGTCACCGTCGTGCAGCACATAGCCCTCATCCCCCGGGTCGCCGCGCATGTGCCACTTGCCGATGTGGGCACTGACATAACCGAGCGGCTTCAGGGCTTCGGGAATCGTTACCGTATCCTGGTCGATTGTCATGTCCGAGACGCAAGGAACGACCGGAAAGCCTTGGTATCCTTTCTCGTCATAGTAAGCTTGCCGTCCGTCGTTCATGTAGACGGTGAACCCGCTTCGCGGCGAGGACTGCCCTGTCTGAACGCAGACGCGAGACGGCGAACACTGCGGCGATGCATAGGCGTTGCGGAACCTCATCCCCTCCCTCGCGAGTCTCTCAATATTCGGCATCTGTAGAACTGGCATGAGCGAATTCGCCATGTCCTCGTCCATCGGCACCGGCGTCCCATTCCATGCCCAATCGTCAATGAACAACAGCACGATATTGGGAGGCTGCTTCTCGGCTGCTTTGCTGACCGAACACATCGCCAACAGGCAAAGTGCCCCACAGGCTAGTGAGCGAGTATTCTGAAACCATCTTGTCACGACCGAAGCGGATGCCGCAACGCTGGCGGATTGCTTGATGAAGTCAACTCGAGTGGCAGAATGATCGCTTTGGTTCATGAAAAGGTTGCTCTTGAAGTGAGGGGTGAGGTTTGGTTTTGCGGGGGATGACTGCGATGCGGCTCAGTCATCAAGTGGCATGACTTCGACTTTGCGGATGTGGACGAGGCTGCCGGGGTCGTGCTGCTGAAACGCGAAGTGGCCTTCCGGATACGTCTTGGCGAAGTCCAGGTATTCGTACAGCTCATTTCCATCGATGGTGATTTTGATGCGAGTCATCTCGCGACCACGCCAAACATCGTCGCGAACTTCGATCTCATACGTGAACCAGGTGTCCGGTTTCACGTGCTGCTGATAGACATGACAAAAGCCGTAAAGGGAACCGGTGCGGATCGGGTCTTTGTGAGTGCTGTCGACTTGAGCTTCGTAGCCATCCATGAAGCCAGGCTCGCGGGTCGTTCGAACATAGACGCCCGAGTTGCCACCATCATTGATCTTGGCTTCGACGCGGTAACGAAAGTTCTTGTACGGTCCTTTCGTGCACACCAACATCGACTGGGTTCCCGAACCAGCCAGCGAGCCGTCCTGCACTTCCCAGTGACTGTCTTCCTTGCCGACCTTTTCCCATCCATCCAGGGTTTTGCCGTCGAACAGGGCAACCCATTTGGCATCCTTTGCGTCGGGCTTTTCGGCCGTTGCATTCTGGGCTGTTGAAACGCTGCACGCGCCACATAGCACGGCGAAGGCGACGAGAATGCGATACGATGTTTTCATGGTTGTCTTCTATTTCTGAGGATGGACAGAATCCCTGAGGTTGGCATCATACTCTGTGTCTCGCAACGTGTTTTCGAGATCGCCCGCTGCCTCGCCATTTCTCGAGCAGATGGGCTACCTGTTGTGCGATGTTGGGATGGTCATTCATTCGCTACCGACGTCAACGCAAGGCCCAGGAGTAGAGGCATTCAAAGGACTGGCGACAGGTTTCGCATCGACATTCGTTGCCACCGCTTCGTGGGGGAGGATTTCATCGTGTTCTTGCCATCTCTTCCACAGCGGCCTGGTAAAGAAGCCAAGATTTTCACTGTATGCCGCCGACGGCGTCGATTCGTTAACAAAAATCTTTTGAAGGTTCGAAAAGAGCGAGCCTCACGAGAAACGATTGAGATGACCACCATCCAGTCACGCAGCTTGTCAGAGCGTTCGCGGGGTGCGCTGAGGTTTCGGACGCTTCGGATGGGAAATGGACTTTCTCTCGTCATGTTCAAACCAAGGGCTGCCAGAGTCTCCGGTTGACAAACGGTATCGGTCAACACATTTGCTTAGCCATCATTCACCTGGGTGACTCGCTTCCTTCAGGATCAGACATCCGCCCCGAATCACGATGACCGAGACGATTGCCCCGATGACCAGGTCAGGAATCCTGCTTCCTGACCACATGACCAGCAGACCCGATACGATCACTCCCGCGTTTGCAATGACATCGTTGGTAGAAAAAATCCACGAGGCCCGCATGTGGACTTCACCGAATCGATGCTTTGCCAGGAGCAAGAGGCAGGTGACGTTCGCCACCAAGGCGCAACTACCGATGACGACCATCAGAATGCTGACCGGTTCGCTCCCCAGAACCAGTCGCCGTATGACCTCAACCATCACACAGATGCCAAGTGCGATCTGAATCCATCCGCTCGAGATCGCGGCACCGCGTTTCAATGCTGCCGATCTGCCTGCGGCATAGAGAGCTGTGCCGTAGACCATTGCATCGGCGAGCATATCAAGCGAGTCAGAGAGCAAGCCAGTTGACTCAGCCAGCCATCCGGTGATCGCCTCGGCGAGAAACATGACGCCATTGATCGCGAGGAGAATCCAAAGCGTTTTCCGCTCCAGCACTTCTACATCGTTTCGACAACCACACTCCGCCATGTCGTAAGCATGTCGGGCGACGAGGTGAATAGCAAGCCAGGCATGCAACGAGTTTCCACGACTCGCCGCCGCGCCGACTCCGCTTCCTTGAACACTCCGATGCGACTTGCCCAAATCGCTTCCACGCTGAGACCATCAAGAGTTTCAACAAACAATCGGTAATCCTCTGGGCGGAGTCTCTCTACCGTAGGCAGGTCTCTGAGAGACCAGCATTCATCGCTACACTGCCCAGAACTCCAAGCCTCGGCGAGACTGTGAAAATATCAGCTTGCCCTGCCGTAGGTCGGTATTTCCAAGGCGGATGCACGCAGCTTTGCTGCGTTTTGTGAGAGTCTTGGAGAAACTCGCCTACTGTAATGCGACGTATGTCGAAAAACCAACAGCCTGGGAGAGGCTTGGATTCAGGAAACGTCCCAACAGAAGAATGCCGCCGCAACACGACGCGGAAACTGGGTAGCGGTGCTTTTCAGGGAATGCAGCCAATTGACGTCGTCGTAAAACCGAATATTCGTATCATTTGCCGCCCCAGTAGAATCGCGCTGCGAGTAGCTGGCGAGGACAAGTGGACGTCGAGAATAGGTAGGTGAGGATGTCAGCATGTCGACTCCGAACGAGAAGAAAAGTCTCTCCGATGGGATGCGACCCATCGGGAATCAAACTCCAACTTACACCATTGCAAACCTTCTCAGGTTGACAGCTTTGTTGGCCGGCATCTTAGCCACAGTTCGATTGTTGGGACCGCAACGGTCACAAATTTTATTTCTGGTCGCCTATGCATTCGCGCCGACGATTGCGATGTTGGTTTGGATCCTGCTACGAGGACAAGCGAGCGCCGTGCGATATGGTGCGGCGGGCCTAACACTAATCGCTTTCGCCACTGCCATGATCATCTTTTGTGGCCTGAGGTTCGGCGCAGAGACCATGCCACTGGCGCTCCTTGGGACATTGATCGAATGGCCGGGACAAGCTGCGATCCTGTTGTGTTTGCATTCTATCCAACGAGCGTCATCTTCCGAGCGTGTCGTTTCGGATGAGCCCCATCACTGAGCGACCATGGCATGCGTCTGGCTAGCTCAACTTGCTCAAGTACGCTTCTGCGACGTTCAGATGTTGCTTTCGCTTGTTGGCTTCCATCTTTTTGACCATGCTGCACATCATCGCCCATCTAGGATTCTTGCCGAGATCGTCGACATGATTCCAGATCCATCGCCAGTACAGTCCGTCCCAGATCTCGCACCATGAGTCCTGTTTATAGTGACTCATCTTACGAACGTACGATGAACCGCAAAAGTAAGGTTTCGTCGTGATCTGGCCACCGTCGGCATGCTGACTCATCGCGTAGACGTTGGGGACCATGACCCAGTCATAACTGTCAATGAACATCTCCATGAACCAGCGATAGATGTCATCAGGGTCGATTTCGCAGAGGAACATGAAACCGCCCAACACCATCAGACGTTCGATGTGATGACAGTAGCCAGTTTCTAGGAGTCGTCGGATCGTGTCGTCGACCGGGGCAACACCGGTCGTCGCGTCGTAGAAGCTCTTTGGCATTGCCCGCTGGTGCTGCCAGTGATTGGTGGTCCGCATGGGAACGCCCAGATCCTCGTAGGTTGCACGCATGAACTCGCGCCAGCCAATCACCTGTCGTAAAAAGCCTTCGAGTGAGTTGAGCGGGACGGCATGATTGTCTGCATACTCAAGCGTCTCCTTAACAACTTCATCAGGCGTTAGCAGGCCAATGTTTAGCGACGGTGTGAGCACGCTGTGCCAGAGCCATGATTCACCCTCGACAATCGCGTCTTCGTAATCTCCGAACTGCTCGAAGCGATTGGCCAGGAAGTGTTTGAGCCATTGCTTCGCCGGTCGATGCGACGTGGGATAGTACAGCTGGTCAACGCTGCCGGGATGCTCCGAGAATTGTTGCTCCACATACTCCCTTGCCTCGTTGTCGACGTCGTCTGTCTTCATCGACAGGATCTCAGGAATCTTCGCGAGAAGTTTCTTGGGCACCTTCTTCCGGTTTTCTTCGTCGTAGCTCCACTGGCCGCCCTCCGGTTGGTCACCATCCATCAAGATGTTCATACGCTGCCGCTGCCACTTGTAGAAATCGGCCATGAACCAGCGTTTTTTCCCAACGCGATACTCCTGATTCTCTTCGCTGGAATTGAGGAATCCCGGATTGGGAAGGATCTCGCAGCGAAGGTCCAGACTGTCACAAGCCATGCGCAGTCGCTTTTCCAAAATGAAGTCGGACGGGTCGATGCAGCAGAGCGTTTCTGCCTTTCGATCTTTGGACGGGAGCGATTTCTTCAGTTGATCAGCCAACAGCGGTTGCTTGCGGTCGTAGTCAACGTACTGAACTTCGTATCCCTTCTCTCGAAGCCCCGACTCATAACGTTTCATGCTGGCACGATGCAGCCACAGTTTCTGCTTGTGGAACTTCACCGGATAGTGCGGATCCCCAAAGAAGAGCGAGTCTTCGAGCAGAAGGGTTTGAGTCGGGTTGAGCTTGAGACCCGGATGATCGGAGAAGAGCTGGTTTGGGAGAATGAGCAGGAACATTCTGGGTTCGGTGGTAGCGACATGACGTCATGACTCGAGCCCGCTGACGGGCGGGCCGCGATGAGCGACTCTTAAGGAAAGTGTAGCGTGAAGGAAAATTACTTGTCGAACTGCCTGATCTCGGCCGGATTTGCACCTGCGTGAAAAGTAACTTGTCGCATCTCTATACTTCGACGATTCGTAAACGGGCATCATGCCTAAACTCGAATCGTCGTAGGAATTCAAATCGGACGTGTTCGGACAGAATGAGCGAGTGCCTCGAAGATGATGGTGCATGTTGACCCCACTTGGTTTGGTTGAGGAGAATGGATTGGTCGAGGAAACTACATACGCATCTCGAGGGATGCGAATCGTTCGTGCGTGTCGCCCAACTTGACAGTGTCACGTTGCGATAGGACTGCCTCTACGAGACTGTGATTCTCTCGCCATGCGGTCTTGTACCGTAGGCGAGTCTCTCCGAGACTCGTAACGAACGCAGTAAGGCTACGAGTGTCCGACTTGGAAATGCGGACCTACAGAAGGGCCAACCAGGAGCTCGCAGCCTCTCCGCGACTGTCATCCCGCGCGTCCTTGACGCTAAAATCCGAGCCTCGGAGAGGCACGGCTACGGTTAGGTGTTCCAAGCGAGAATGCGGCCTGATTCACGGTCAAAGGATCGGCCATGGCGCTGACCAATTACTCAAGTTTCGAGGTTCTTTAAAGTAGCAAGACTCTCCGAGTCGTAAAGTGCCGAGAGAATCGTCTCGGCGAGGCTGTGAGTTTCTCGTTCGCCCTACTGTAGGTCCGCATTTCCAAGGCGGACATCCGCAGCCTCGCTGCGTTGAATACGAGTCTCGGAGAGACTCGCCTACGGTAGAAAGCCGCAGATCGAAAAAGTCACAGTCTCGAAGAGCGGTGCTACTTTGGTGCCGAAGCTCCAGGTCCGACGTGAATAGAAACCATGTGAAAGCGCGATCCAAAAGCATGGCTGACCGCAAGACCGCTCAGTTTGAGCAGCTAACTAACGCGATGGATGACAATGCAAATTGATGGTCTACAGGAGTCGCTACCCCCCGCACTCGCCGAGAGAACGCGGCGGATCGGGAGCAAGCATGAAGCTTCTGCGGGTGAGTGGGTTCTCTATTGGATGCGGACTGCCATTCGCACGGAAGAGAATCCCGCACTCAATGTGGCGATTGAATTCGCCAATCAACTGGGGTTGCCCCTGTTGGTTTACCAAGGCTTGTCCGAACGCTATCCGTTTTCTTCGGACCGACACCACACGTTCATCCTGCAAGGTGCCAGAGATGTTCAGGCAGCGTTTGCCGAAAGGGCGATCTCCTACGCGTTACACATTGAACGGCACGGTCATCATGGACCGCACCTCAAGACGCTTGCACAGCGGGCAGCGGTTGTGGTTACCGAAGACATGCCGACCGAACCGCTGCGGAGCTGGACCGTCGGACTGAGCCGAAAACTCCATTGTGATCTCTTTGCGGTCGATACAGCGTGCATCGTCCCCTCACGATTGGTCGGAAAGAGTTATGAGCGAGCCTTTGAGTTTCGAAATTCAACCAAGAAGCTTTACGCGGAACGCGTTTCTGTAGGACCGAACGACTCGGAACCGCGAACGAGTTGCAAATCATCGATCGCTCTCCCCTTCGAAGCAGTTGATTTGCAGGATGCCGACATTGCGAGCATCGTAAGCCAATGCGAAATCGACCACTCGATTGGTCCCGTACCGCATTCGATTGGCGGCACCATCGCAGGCTACCGGCGTTGGCGGAGCTTCCAAGACAGTGGGCTAAACACTTACGATCAACGACGCAATCACGCGCTCCTCGATGGTGTGAGTCGAATGTCGCCCTACCTTCACTATGGCATGGTCGCCCCAATGAGAATCGCCCGGGAAGCTGCTGCAGAAGGTTCCAAAGGTGCGGAGAAATTTCTCGACGAATTGCTGATTTGGCGAGAACTCGCTTATGCGTTTTGTCACTTTCGGCGAGACCACGGCCGCATCTCTGCGATTCCTCGTTGGGCTCGTGAGACCCTTGCCGAGCATGAGACGGATCCTCGAGAACTGCTGTCATGGGAAACGATGTCTCGGGGGCGTACCGGTGACTCCATTTGGGATTCTGCGCAGCAATCGCTGCTGATTCACGGCGAACTGCACAACAACGTTCGGATGACGTGGGGCAAGGCGATCTTGAACTGGACGTCTGACGCGAAGCAGGCTCTGTCTCGCCTCATCGATTTGAATCATCGTTACGCATTGGATGGCCGCGACCCTGCATCGTACGGTGGAATTCTTTGGTGTCTGGGCCAATTCGATCGGCCTTTTACTCCCGCACAGCCGGTTTTCGGGACGGTCAGAACTCGCTCGACGGAACAGCACGCCAAGCGGCTCGATCCAATTGCCTATCGGCGCAAGGTTTCAAGACCCTTGTGGAATCCGATGCCAACAATTGCCGTCATCGGTGCGGGAATCTCCGGGTTGATGTGTGCACGAACCCTCGCGGACCACGGTTGCGATGTCACCGTTTTCGAGAAGAGTCGTGGTGTGGCCGGCCGTATGGCCACACGCCGCACAGCGGACAGTTTGAGTTTCGATCACGGCGCCCAATACTTCACCGCCCGCGACGAACGCTTCAAGCAATACGTTCAGTCGTGGATCGATATTGGGCTCGTTGTGCCCTGGAAGAGTCGCATCGTCGTCCTCGACAAAGGCGTCATCAAAGCCGAGAAGACTGGCGACACTCGGTATGTAGGCATTCCCGGCATGAGCTCCATCGGGAAGCACCTTGCAGTTGATCTGAACGTTCAGCTGCAAACACAAGTCTCGGCTGCAACGCGTTCAGGCAGCAGATGGGTGCTCGCCGGCGACGCGGGAGTCGAGTTAGGGGGATTTGATGTGCTGGTTGTTTCCGTCCCCTCGCACCAGGCTGCCCCTCTGTTGCCTGAAACTTCGGAGCTCAGGAAACTCGCCAACACGATCAAGATGAACGGTTGTTGGGCCATGATGTTGGCGTTTGAACAACCTCTGGACCTCGGGTTTGACGGGGCTTTCGTACACCATTCGCCGCTTGCTTGGATCGCTCGCAACAATAGCAAGTCGGGACGAATGGCAGAACGTGAGTCGTGGGTTGTGCATGCCTCGGCGGAGTGGTCTGAGCAACACATCGATGATTCACCCGATCAGATCAAGAATAACTTGCTCGCAGAGTTTTGGGCTGCGGTTGGGCGAACAAAGGTGGAGCCAACTCATTTGGACGTCCATCGCTGGAGATTCGCAATTCCATGCGAGCCACTGAGCGATCGATGTTTGTTCGATGACCGGACGATGATTGGGGCCTGCGGCGATTGGTGTGGTGGACCGAGAGTTGAGGGCGCTTTCCTGAGTGGAATGGCGATTGCGGGCCGGATTCTCGGCCGAATCAACTCGACTTCGAATCCGGCGATGAGCCGGGGGCAGCAGCTCGCCCTGTTTTAGCCTTACTTACTCGACTCCTTCTCCAACTGGTCAAGCAACTTACCGATCTCCTCGGCTTCTCCTCGCTTCAAGTCACTCTTCTTTCGATTCGTATGAGACAACCGATAGGACTCCTCCATCAGCTGGTTGTATTTCTTCTGAAGACTCTCTTTATCGTTGCTGGAAGTTCCAAACATGAGATCTCGATTGTTAAGGGTGAGGTTTGCGTCCACTACCAGGATTGCCGTCGGTCAAGTGTGCGGGATCTGTGCCCCAGAGCGGACCTCGTGCGGGCGACGCCTTGACATCGTTTGGGTCACGAAATGAACTTTGATCTCTACATTGGGATTGACTACTCGGGGGCCAAAACACCTCGGTCACGGAGTTCAGCCTTGCAGGTATACGAATCGCATTTTGGCGAAGAACCGCAATGCGTTCGTTCTCCATCGTCAACCGGCAAATTGCCACGCAATTGGTGTCGGAGCGAGATTGCAACTTGGTTGGCCGAACAAGCTCGTCAGAAGCGAAAGTTCATTGCCGGGATTGATCACGGCTTTTCGTTTCCAAACAGCTATTTCGAGCGGTATGGACTCGAGTCGTGGAATCAGTTCTTGATAGACTTTGTAGAACACTGGCCCACTGATCAGGATCACGTTCACGTCGATTCGATTCGTCTGCGGAGTGGTCGCTCTGCACTGGAGCGAACTGGATCCAGCAAGGAATTCCGGCTGACGGAAAGATGGTCGAGTTCCGCGAAGTCGGTTTTTCAGTTCGATGTTCAAGGAAGTGTGGCGAAGTCGACGCATGCCGGCATTCCATGGCTGCTCCAACTAAGGAATGAACTGGTCGAACATGTCCACTTTTGGCCGTTTGATGGCTGGAATCCTCCGGAGCGTAAGTCGGTCGTTGCCGAGGTCTTCCCCTCCATCTTTCGGAACCGTTACCCACGGCAGGACCGCAGCTGCGACCAGCAAGATGCCTACAGCGTCGCGAGGTGGCTCGGCGAAACATCTCAAAGTGGCTTTCTGAAACGCTATTTCGCCCCGCCACTAACCGCTGATGAACGCAAGATCGCCAAGCTTGAGGGTTGGATCCTTGGGATCGTGTAACGGATGAACTCGACCATTTGGTGAGTCGATCGATGAGAGACGCGAAGCCAGGAATCGTCTTCATGGACAAGATGACGGAGGCCGTCTCTACGCCGGAGGCGAGCTGAATCGGTTCCGATTACCCACGATGATGCGTTCTTCCCGCGTGATCAGGCGACTTGTTGCTGCATGTTTGGCGATCTCGGGCACTTGTCAGCAACGGATAATTCGGCGTGCGACAAATCACTTGGGAGGGAACGATGACGACAAAAACTAAGCAAAGCATGTTGGAAGTCCGCGAGAGCTGGAGCGAAGAAGAACGCCAACTCCGACAGGATTTGGCTGATGCAATGCAATTTCAGCTTCGGGCTCTGGTGGTCCTTTCCGAGTTGAGCGATGGAAAGGGTGAGCATCAGGAAGTTCAATGCATCTCCATGGCGAGCGCCTGTTGAGTGGTCGCGTAATGATTTCGTTTCCTCTGAACAGTTGATGCACTTCCTGGAGTTACTCCCATTTCATACGCGCGGGCTCGTTTGTGGATTGGAATCGGCGGCGTTGGGCTGATCGTCGTTTCGTGCTTGATCGCAATTTTGGAGGGCCTACCAGGGCGCTTCTTGCCGACTTCTCGCGAGGGAAGCATTGCCGATATCGGCTGGATTCTTCTACTACTCGGTTCAGTCGTCGCCTTCATGGCTCCCCTTGACTTCCTTGGTGGATACTTCGTTCCGTCTCGCTTCCATCGTCAAAACCTTCCGCTCTGGAGTTTTCTCCGAAAATGGTCACGGGGTGTGGCTGTCCAGGCGATTCTCTTTCTCTTGTCCTCACTTGTGATTCTCACCATTGGTCGGAACTTCGGACTTTTGGGAGTCCTCGTCTGGATCACCGGCATGTCAATGGTGTACGTCGGGTTCCCGAAGCGACTGGTGCTTGCGATGACCGGTGGGCGTTGGAATGTCGACGACGACAAAGTGAACCGTTCTCTGGATCGTGCTAGCGGCTGGGGTTTGGAGAAGCTACCCGTCGTCGTGGTCCACAACACCGATCCAGGTTTCACCGGGGGCGTGGTTGGCTTGCCACGTTTCGAGTCGATCATGGTTCCGAGGGACTTTGTCGATAAACTGACCACCGACCAGTTGGCCATCGTATTTGCGCGACGATTGGTCGCCGTGGAGTCAGGCAGCCGAACGCGAGGTATCCTTCTCTCTCTCGTCTGGATCGTTTCTGGCTTCAGTCTTGCCTCATTGCTTCCCGGTGCTGGAGTCGCCAGCGTTTCGGAGTTGGCGACAACTTGCCTAGGTTTCACCATTTGGACGTTCTTGGGGCTGCTGGCGCTGCCCACGGTCAGTCGACAGGCGTCCTATGCCATCGACGGTGAAGTCCTGCGCCGAGGTGCTGAAGCGGAAACCCTTAACGCAACGATCCGAGCTTTGGATCTTTTGCAGGACGATGAGCCATCTCGTAGCGCTCTGATCGAGACCATTTTTCATCCAGTTCCGAGCGTCGACAATCGTCAGAATAAGACAAGAGGTCGATCGCCTTTCGCCTGGCACACTGCGCGAACAACGTTGTTCCTGTCTTGGACTTGCATGGGACTGCTCGCCCGTGCCGTGCACTGCAATGTGGGCAGACCGGAACTATGGGTGATGCTCCCCACCGACTGACAGAATATTCGTCGTGACGATGCTCATCGGCATGTCGATATGGTTCGTCGCCTTCGTCCTCTCCTAGCGAATGGGTCACTGCCGAAGATGAATGGTTTGGTGTCACTTGACACCACCATCGTCGCCACTCGTCGGCCATTCGTAACCCGGCGCAAAGGCGAGGAAACAGGTAGCGCCGAGTTCGCCTCGCTGACACTTCGGGTTAGGATACTCGGAGAACTCGACAAAAGTGGCGCCGTCAAGCCGCTCAAGCGGAGCGGTTGTTTCGAGTAGCACGACTCTCCGAGTCGTAAATCGCCGAGAGAATCGACTCGGAGAGTCGTGCTACTTTGGTGCCGAAGCACCAGGTCCGACGTGAATAGAAACAATGTGAAAACGCGATCGAAAAGTATGGCTGACCGCAATGCCGCTCAGTTTGAGCTGCTAGGTCAAGTGCAGTCGCAAGCTCAAGGAATCAATGCAGCATGAACGCTCTGCTCCCTCACGACGAATACAATCAACGACTCGAAGCCAATGTCCATCCGTCGAGTTGGACCAACCCTTCGCCGGAAAGGCCCTATCAACTTGTCGTCATTGGTGCTGGAACGGCCGGTTTGGTCACCGCCGCGGGGGCCGCAGGCTTGGGTTCGCGTGTTGCTTTGATCGAGCGTGAACGAATGGGTGGCGACTGTTTGAACGTTGGCTGTGTGCCATCCAAGGGGGTCATCAGTTCAGCTCGGGCCGCTGCTGCCGTTCGTAACGCGGCTGAATTTTCAATCGACGTGCCCGACGGTACGAGCGTCGATTTTGCTGGCGTCATGCAGCGGATGCGAAGATTGCGAGCCAGCATCAGTCGCAACG
The DNA here is from genome assembly GCA_963767665.1 of Pirellulaceae bacterium. Classification (GTDB taxonomy): domain Bacteria; phylum Planctomycetota; class Planctomycetia; order Pirellulales; family Pirellulaceae; genus Rubripirellula. The sequence goes on along the minus strand of CAVYFC010000016.1, from coordinate 907,700 downwards.
ATGCAGCGAGTCGCTTTCGCGAGCTAGGGGTCGATGTCTATTTCGGCCAAGCAAGTTTCGTGAATGCGGACACCATCGACGTTGCCGGGACGAAATTGAGATACAAGCGCGCGGTGATTGCGACGGGCGCAAGAGCGGCAGCCCCACCCATTGCTGGGCTGGATCGTGTTGACTATCTCACCAACGAATCCGTCTTTTCACTAACGGAACGGCCCAAGAGACTCGGTGTCATCGGTGCTGGCCCAATCGGATGCGAGATGGCACAGTCGTTCGCTCAGCTTGGATCGGAAGTCCTGCTGGTTGAGAATGAACATGGTGTCTTGCCACGTGAGGATCGTGAAGCCGCAGGAATTGCCGAAAAAGCACTGAAGACCGCAGGTGTCAAGCTGTTGTGCTGTGGGAAAAATTTGGAGCTGCAGCTCGATGATGGTATTCGGTTGACGGTTGATTCTCATGGGCAAAGCTACGACGAACCGATCGACCAACTGCTGGTCGCCGTTGGTCGTGCACCGAATGTCGAGAACCTGAATCTGGAAGCGGTAGGTGTCGATTACAACAAGAAGGGTGTTCGCGTCAACGACCACCTGCAAACGACCAACCCTCGCATCTATGCTGCAGGCGACGTTTGCTCGAAGTACCAGTTTACCCATGCCGCTGACTTCATGGCTCGGATTGTCATCCAGAACGCGCTGTTCGCGGTCGGGCCGTTTGGCAGAAAGAAGGCCAGCGACTTGCTGATCCCGTGGGCGACCTACACATCGCCGGAGATTGCCCACGTCGGGATGTACGAACAAGATGCCAAAGCCGCCGGCATAGCGATCGACACCTATGTCCAGCACTTCAGCGACGTGGATCGCGCGATCCTGGAAGGCGAAGAAGACGGCTTCGTCAAAATCCACACCCAAAAGGGGACTGACAAGATCGTCGGTGCAACGATCGTTGCCAAGAACGCTGGAGACTTGATTTCAGAAGTAACCTTGGCGATGGTCACCAATACAGGGCTCGGGAAAATCGCCGCTGTGATTCATCCCTACCCCACACAAGCCGAGGCGATTCGCAAAGTAGGCGATCAATACAACCGTACCCGGCTGACACCAACCAGCAAGAAGGTGCTCGAACTTCTACGTCGATTCAACGTTGGATCGTAGGACAAAGCCGACGATCAGCACAGCGAACCACGGCGCGGACTCAATCCATTTGACGATGATCTCATGCGCGGGAAGCGAAGATCATTTGGCTCAAAAAACGGATGGATCTTCAACATGGACGTGGACGCGTGCCGACGACACACCCAAGCGTTCGCACAGCACGCTGGCTACGTTATTGTTGAAAATGCGCTAGCTGGATAGCGCCACTCTGCGGCCAAACGTAACCCGAAGCGTCAGCGAGGAAATGAGTTAGGCAACGAGCCTCGCTCACGCTTTCGGGTTATGATCGAAATCTACACATTCTGTATCAGCGAAACGAGTTAAGACTGCTATCACGTTCAAGAATGGCGCTGTCCAGCTAGACACCAAGGCGCCAGTGATTGCTGAGTCGGGTAGATTTACTAGCTTGTGACGGAACATTATTCACACAGCTACAAGAGTGGGTCGCGATGCCATCAATAACGGGAATGAAAACGGGGGGGTACTACGATGCACACTCGAATGCTCAACGAGCTGCGATCGACCCGTTCCTGCCTTGGCTTGAAGAAGCTATCGAAAGCTCGACGGGTTCATTGACGGGTTCCTCCACGGGTTCCTCCACGGGTTCCTCCACGGGTTCCTCCACGGGTTCCTCCACGGGTTCATTGGGCAACGATGCCGCGTGCACGATCTTGGATATCGGCTCGTCCGAAGGTGGGAATGCTGTTTACGCCATGAGGCGTCTGGTTGACAGCGTGCGCCGCGTGTCGAACTCACCCATCTCGGTTTTTCTTAGCGATCTTCCGACGAATGATTTCAACCATCTGTTCGCAAACTTGTTTCCGAGCGGAGACGCTGCTCTGGCAGGGGCGGATGTCTATTCAGGTGCAATCGCAGGATCTGCATTCAATCGTCTTGTCCCGAAGCAAAGCCTTCACATCGCGACCACCTTCAACGCAATCGGCTATCTCGAGACGAATCCCACGGACAGGATGCCGAATTTCATCATGCCGATGAAGCCCAGTCCTCTGGCTCCCCGCGATGGCGTCGGCTCGACCGATAGCGAGCGGGAGCCGTTCGAACGGCAAGCGGCGAATGATCTCCACCGATTCTATGCGGCTCGAGCTGAAGAGATTGCTAGTGGCGGGCACCTTCTCGTGCAAGTGTTCGGCAGAAACTCCGATTTTTCAACGAGCCATGGTACCTACGACGCGCTGAGCGACGCGATCTTGGACTTTGTCGAGGAAGGAAGTTTGTCACGAGAGTTTTATGAGGACCTCGTCTGTCCAATTTACTTTCGCAGTATCGAAGAATTGATTGCTCCCATTGAACAAGACGATCAACTCTCACAAGCATTCCGCATCGTCAAGGCGGAACACCATGAGGTTCCGGCTCCTTTCAATACGGCGCTGGAGGAAACCGGTGACAAAGCGACCTGGGCTCGGGATTACACTGGATTCATGCGAGCATTCACAGAACCGATCGTCGCGACGGTGTTGGGAGACGTCCCGAAGAAACAGGAAATCCTTGATGCAATTTATCAGCGAGTGGAAGAACGCTACCTTGCGGATCCTGCTCGCTACGAGTTTCATTTCGTCTCAATTGGTGCGTTGTTGAAACGACGATGAATCGAACTGAGTGAGCTCTTGAATTCAGATGTGACTGCAGGAGTTGCAATTCAACAAACCTTCGGAGTCGTCGAGCTACCGTGAACGTTGCCTTGAGAGACAAACCGAACGTCTGCGATTCGAAACCAACCTTTCTGGTTTACGCCAGCAGCCGTTCACCGCAATCGAATCAGGATTTCGTTTCGTCGCAGGGGGCCCGGCGTGAAGGGAGGATCGTAGCTTGCGGCTTCGACGCCACTGGATTCGGGAGAGTCGGCGGCAACGAGGCCTTTCGCTTTCATCCAGGCTCGAAGTTTTGATTCAGATTCTTTGGCTAGCTTGGAATTGAGTCGGCCGGAGAATCGCAATACCGCGAAGCGTCCGCCGTCACGCTTGCTAATGGTGACTCCCTCGCCGGTAGGCAGGGGGACACCTTCGACAGCGACTTCCTTTGGCATCACGAATCCCATTTGCACCTCCGATTCCGCCTTGTCGTTCTCCATGAAGACGGGCGTGGTCATCGAAATCTTCCGATCGGATTCGTTCGCGCCGCTAATGTAGCGGAATAGTTTCATGAAGCTACCGTCGCGGCCCTGGGCGTCGACTTGGGTCGACGTCGACGCCAGCATCAGGTCGGGATACTCGCGAACCTCAAACTTGCCGTCAGATTCGATGACCTTGTATTCGGCCGACTCGTAACCTGCTCGGGCGGTCACGTTCCACGCCATCATGCCGATCAACACAAGGCTGACTATACTCGCGAAATACGCCATTCTTCGCCTCATCATCCGATTCTCCGTGGAAAGGCACTACGAAAGCGATTCGAAGAACAAATCGGCTTCTTTTTAAGTGTAGAAGTCTGACTAGGTGGTCATTGGCCATTTCGTCTCGAGACAGCATTTTGAGCTTTCTCGCGAGAAACCGCTTCTTGAATTTCTGCTTCGTTAGCTCCCAAGCAATCTCAAAGGCCCGTCGGTCCTTGCCCGCGCGGGCGCCAGTCGGCAATTTGCCGCGAGCGGAATGGGGCATTGCATCTTGGCATTGCTTCCTCGGCGAAGTCAAAATCGCTAAGAATCCGCGCGAGGGAAGCGAATACGATTTCCGAAAAAGGTCTGCGATCTGGTCGTGAATCGAAGTTGTCATCTGATCAATTTCTGTTGATCATCGCTGTATTGTTGATGTTCCAAACAACGACCAAGCGGCTGAGCTTCGGACGGCTCTGATTACGGCGACTGGGGTCGTCATCTGGTACAGTAAGCCAGTAAGAACCTTGCGCCATGCTGGGTCGCTCACGCGATCGAAGCTTCTCCAGTACGGTGGCACGCAGGCCGTTCACTGAAGAATTGAATCTTCTTGAACAAAAATATTCAGTACTTCGGGCAGCAGACGCACTGGGCGGCTCTCTGGCATTCGGCAAGCCCTCACCTCAGTACCTACTCTCTGTCACATGAACTCGGAGAAAACAATGCGTACACAATGTCGAAGAGTGATTCGCGGAATCACGCTCGTAAGCGTATTCCTTTTCTTGCGAGCTGCTCAAGCGGAGGTCGCTGCCGACGCTCCGCCAAATATCGTTTTTATCTTTGTCGATGATCAGGGGTATTACGATCTGGGTTGTTATGGCGCGTCGGAGGTCTCGACACCACGAATCGATGCAATGGCGACGGCGGGGACGCGGTTCACGGATTATTATGCGGCAGCTCCGATTTGCAGTCCCTCGCGCGGGCTTGTTAACTGGTTGTTACCCGCGTAGGGTTGGTAACGAAACTTGGGTACATCGGGCAGATTCGCGTTCGGGCATCCATCCCGACGAATTGACGCTTGCCGAACTGTTGAAGGACAACGGCTATGCCACCGCTTGTATCGGCAAGTGGCATCTCGGCTTTCATGAGCCCTTCCTGCCACGTAACCAGGGGTTCGACTTCTATTTCGGGCTGCTGCACAATCTCGACCCGGTTGAGATCGTCTACTTTGAGGACAAAGGAGGCGTGCCCTTGATGCGGAACGGTGATGTCGTCAAACGTCCGGCCGATCCAGCTGAATTGACAAGACTCTACACCGACGAGGCCATTCAGTTTATCGAGAAGAATCGGGAGGGTCCTTTTTTTCTCTATCTGCCGCATACCATGCTTCACAACCCGCTCGGTGTGAGCGATGAGTTCAGGGGCAGCTCAAAATGGGGTGAGTACGGCGATGCGATTCAAGAGCTTGATCACCATGTCGGTCGTATCTTCGACACGTTGGAGCAGTTGGGCATCGACGACAACACCATCGTGGTCTACGCCTCCGACAATGGTCGGGGCCCAGGGCGTACACCAAGCCAAAAGATACGTGGTCGCAAGCTCTCAACGTACGAAGGGGGCATTCGCGTCCCAGCGATCGCTTGGGGGCCCGGGCTAGGATTGCAGTCAGGCGTGGAATCATCCGCTGTCGTTCGCGCCATGGATTGGTATCCAACACTTGCCACGTTCGCGGGAATCAAGGTACCGGATGGCCGCGTCATCGATGGGCGCGACATCAGCCCGCTGCTCCAGGGTGAGACGAAGATCGTACCGCCTCCAGGGATGAAGAAATCGCTGAACGCATCGGTCCCGCTTCGGCGTCGGTGGGATCCCCCTGGCGAATGGGCGCCCTTGATCAATCGGAATGAATACAACGACGCCTTCTTCTACCACGGAAGCCAGGGTGCCCTCGCCGCAGTGCGATGGCGCAACTGGAAACTCGATTTGAATCCAAGCCTAGAACTTTATGACTTGGCGACCGATCCCGGAGAATCCGAGCCTGTGCGTAATGGAGAAATCCTTCGTAAACTACGCGGCATGGCAATCATGTTCCAGGATGAAATGCGACTCGATGCTCGACCAGCAGGAGAGGTGGCAGCAAGCCGTGTACCCGACGGTCCAACCAAGATATCGCAGCTAACCCTGGACGGTCTGGATGCGAAGCTTGGAGTAACCTATGCGCGTTACGGCACCCGCTCGCTAGAAATGGATATCTATCGGCCACGTCGAGCCTGGGGTACGTTGCCAGGGGTACTTTGTATCCACGGCGGCGGTTGGGCGAATGGCAACCGATCCAGTCATGAAAAGATCGCGCAAGCGCTTGCGTCACGTGGGTATGTCGCTGCCACGATGTCCTATCGCTTGAGTGGTGAATCGCCTTTTCCGGCAGCGATTCACGATTGCAAAGCAGCGGTCAGATTCCTGCGCGCCAACGCAATGGAGTTGGGTATTGATCCAGAGAATATCGGTGCAATCGGACTTTCCGCGGGCGGACACTTGACCGCCTTGCTCGCAACGTCTGCTGGTGTCGAAGAACTGGAGGGCGACGGCGGGAACGCCGGTTTCAGCAGTACGATTCAGGCGGCCGTGCCGATGGGCGCGCAGACAGATTTGCTCTCTCCGCGTACCAAGCAGATCTCTGCCACGGAGGATCGTGGGAAGATCTGGAGACAGTTTCTTGGCGGCACACAGCAAGACCTGCCGGCGGTCTATCGACTCGCTTCACCTCTGCATCATCTCGATCAAGATGACCCTCCTTGTTGGTTCATCACTGGCGAAGCGGATGATCCCAGTACCCATGCAGATTTGTTTCGCTCGCGAATGCGGGAAAGCAATATCGAATCCGGCCTAACGGTGATCCAAGACGCGCCACATCCGTTTCTCGGAAAGCAGGTCTGGTTTGATGAGATGATTGATGTGGCCGACGACTTCTTCAGCAAGCATTTGAGGAATCCAAAGACAGCTGGTTTGCGAGAGGGCCCCTGACTCAGCGATCGGACTCTGGCGATTGGGCTCCATCGATCGGACTTAACCTACCTGCAGACGTGGACGCTCTCGAAGCAGACTCCGTCTGTTCGCTGCAACGGGAATCAGAAGCAATCGTTGGTATGAAATCTTTGCCGATTCGTTCGATGCTGCTGGTGGCGATCTTGATTGGATCGGGATTCGATCCGTCATTTCTCACGGCTCAATGAAGAACTCCTGCGATTTCGTGAAAGTGACGCTTGGGATGAACTCGTCTATCGCTATCTGGGAGAATAGTAGGATGTTGTTTCGTTCCTGCTGGCATCGACTGCTCTTTTGCGTGATGGCACTGTCCTTGGCACCGATCGGCTTGGGGCAAGAGGGGACGTCGGAGGGCAAGCCTGTTGATCCCGTCATGCTGGAAGTGCCTGCTAAGCTCCGGGTCGCGACACGCGAAGTTCCTCCTTTTGCGATGCGAAATGAAGACGACCAGTGGGAAGGAATCAGTATCGACTTGTTTCGTGAGGTCAAAGCGGAACTGGAAAGCCAGTCCGGTCATGAAATCGACGTCGAGTTCATCGACTTATCATTTTCACGATCCTGCGAGTGTCCGAGTGAACGCCATGCATTTCCGTAAAAAACATACAAAGGTTGGTGCGCGTCCTGGTACTCTCGTGATTCCCAAGGAGGCGCCGCCACCTAGAATCTGCTCCATTCACTATTCCGAAACGACACATCGAAGCTCGTCCGTCGACAGTGTCGAAGAATTGACGGAAGTCTTCAGCGATGACGAGGTGACATGGGTCGACATCCAGGGCTTCGGTGATCGCAGCATCATGCGAAAACTGGGGACGATGTTCGATCTGCATCCACTGTTGTTGGAAGACGTCGTGAACGTTCCACAACGCCCAAAGAGCGAGCCTTACGGCGACCAATTGCTTGTCATCGTCCGCATGGTTCGTACCGGAGAAGACAACCACCATGGCGAACCGACCGTGGACATGGAGCAGGTCAGCATGGTGATCACAAAGAATTACCTGCTTACCTTTCAAGAAAAGTATGGTGACATTCTGGACCCAGTCCGAAAGCGATTAGCCGACAACAAGGGTCTGATCCGAAAACGCGGACCGGATTACCTGGCCTATGTGATTGCCGATACGATCGTCGACGCCTACTACCCTTTGCTTGAGATGGTTGGCGACCGTTTGGAGTCTCTCGAAGTCTCGGTGATCGAAAATCCATCGCCAAGCGTGCTAGGTGAATTGAACCGGCTCAAGAATCAGCTGATCAATTTGCGGCGAGCGATCTGGCCGCAGCGTGAGGCGATCAATGAACTCGTTCGCGGTGATCATGGCTTGATTTCGGACGAGGTCGGTGTCTACCTTCGCGACACGTACGATCACTGTATCCAAACATCGGAAGTGGCGGAAATGTATCGCGAGATGGTCACAGGCTTGATGAATACCTATCTATCATCTGTCGCAAACAGAACGAACGATGTCATGAAGGTCTTGACCATCATGGCCAGCATCTTCATCCCGCTAACCTTCATGGCCGGAATCTATGGGATGAACTTCGAACACATGCCCGAGCTCAAGTACGAGTACTCCTACACGATTCTTTGGATTGCCATGGGCGTTGTGGCAATGGGGATGCTGATATTCTTTCGGCGAAAGGGCTGGATTGGTCAGTAGGTGCCGCGTCGGGCAAAGCGACATGCTGCGTGAGACGTTGCCTAAATCGACCCTCCTGGCCGCCTAGCTGGACAGCGCCAGTTTTGATCTTTCACCTCGTCAATCACGGCGAAAATTTCGGATGGAACGCTTGCCTGTAGCCGAGCCTCTGTAGCCGAGCCTCTCCGAGGCTCGGATTTTCGCGGCAAAGCCGCGTTGAATGACGGTCTCGGAGAGACCGACCTACAGCAAAGTGGCGCTGTCCAGCTGGCTAGTTGATTGTTGAAAATGCTCCAATGAGAGGAACAAGTTCTTGATGTGGGCGCGCGTCGGATGCTCAAGAGCGATCGTAAGTCATTGTCTAGAAGCGGTTTATGTGGCCGCTTGATTTTTGAAGCATCAATGCTTGTCTAAAAGATTGTTTCTCGCAATACTTGTTGAGAACCAATCGCAACAAGCGGTTGTTCATCGACGACGCAGCAAGCAACCGGCCTTCCGTGCCCTCTAGCCAGCCACGCTCGATCCGGCCCTCGAAAAGGTTTTCGAGAGCTGATCTTTCTTTCCGTGTGCTCGCCTTTGCTGGAGATCGTTCATGGTCCACCCGTCTCTCAATTCGTCGTTTCACTGCGTGCCCGACGGGCCGCGATTCTCGCACACCAAGCAGCGCGTGGGGATGTCCGCGCGGACATCTCCACGCCGCGCGTTCACGCTCGTTGAATTGCTGGTGGTCATTACCATCATCGGCGTCTTGGTGGGCTTGCTCTTGCCGGCGGTCCAGGCCGCCCGAGGAGCGGCACGCCGGATGAGTTGCAGCAACAACATGAAGCAGGTCTCGCTCGCACTTCACAACTATCATTCCACCTTCAAGCAGTTCCCCGGAATTGGCGATTCCATATCCAACGGATGGAGCGTGCAGGCCCAGCTGTTGCCTTATGCAGAACAGGCGGGGCTTCACGACATCATCAACTTTGAAGCTGGGCTTGGTCGTGCAGCATCCGCAATCGGCTTCAATCCTCCGAACGATGAAGCGGCCGCCAGCGTCGTGCCGTTCTTCGTTTGCTCAAGCGACGATGTGCCAGCTAAAAAAATCGTCGCCTACACGCGGGGCCGCAATTCGTATCAGTGGGAGCATGCCGGGTTGAGTTATGCAGTCAACGTTGGCACGGGGACGGACGACTACGTTGACCATGGTACTCGCACCGATGGTTTGTTCTGGGTTGGTTCGACAACCGCCTTCCGTGACATCATGGATGGGACATCTTCCACAATCGCATTCGCAGAGACACTCATGGGCATCGGTAACGATCAATTAGGCATGGTCTACGAGCAATCGCAAAAGTTTGTTGCCACCAGATCGGGCCGCAACGTTTCCGACATGAAGACGTATCGTGACACGGTGTTGTTGACGGACCCAAGAGCGTTCGTTGCCTCGCATAGGAACTGGAGTGGCACGCGCGGTGCAAATTGGATCTCGGGTTTCGGAAGCGGTGGCGGTTCAATCAATGGTTGGTACACCCCAAACCATCCGCTTCCCGACTTGAGCATCCGAGCCTATCGGGTGTCGGGGCCACGCAGCAACCATACCGGCGGAGCCATGATCAGTTTGGCCGATGGCAGCGTGCAGTTCATTACCGACAGCATTGATTTGGATTTGTATCGGTCCTTGTGGACGACACGAGGTCGTGAATTCGTCGGAGAGTTCTAGCCACGATTTGAACCAAGCGGGAGCCACGGGTGCCTCATCCATGCTGTGCCGGTGATTGAGCCGACGGTGCTCGTCGCGGGTCTCGAGCCGAATGCAATCGCATACGGCTCAAAAACAGGACTGGAAGGGGCACTCGACTCCGACGATCCCCGTTACAAGTGACTTGGGCGAGCCCAGCCACGAAATCATGTTCCGATTGAAAATTAGAGAAGTTTGATTCCCTCAACGACCATGTGCATTCCAATGGCAACCATCATCGAACCGATAACCCAACCGTCTATCCAGCTGATCGAAACACCGAAGGAGGCCAAGCCAAACCGTCAGCCTAAGAAAAAAACGTTGGCCGGAAAGTTTGGTCACTCAGCGTTGATGCTCGTTCGGCGTGTGCATTTGTACTCGGGGATCTTCATGTTTCCGTGGGTACTGTTGTATGGTTTCACCGGTTGGTTCTTCAACCATCCCCGGATGTTGACAGGGGATGACGTAACCACCTTTGCGGCGGCCGATGCTCCAAACGACTTGCTAACGAATCTGCCAACGGCAACGGAGACTGCAAAGCGTGTGGTGGACGAGATGAACCTGGAATCATTTTTCGTCGGCGGTCCGGAAATCAAGCTGTCAATGGATCGAAAGCCGGCCTTCCATGGGTTTCTCAGTTACAACGTCAACACGGACGAAGCGACGCATCAGGTCACGATCAACCCGGTCACGGGAAGTGGTGAAGTACGCACGACGCATGCGATACCGCCGTTGGAGACGCCTGAGTCCGAGCAAAAGATCAATCCTATCGCCGACATTCGCAGCGTCACGTTGCCTGATGGTGTCGTGTCGAAGGTGCAATCTGGCGTGCCACAGATTCTTGACGAGCTCGGACTGCCCTCTGGTGACGCGTTCACGGGCAGACGTTCTGCAAGTCTGGTGTTCGCCGCCGAGGCGGATGGCGTCCCTTGCATCATCACCTATTCATTGGCCAGCGGTGGGATCACGTCGGTTCGCGCCGATGATCGCCCCACGATGGAGGCCAAATCGTTCTTGCAACGTCTGCACTTGGCTCGCACCTATTCGCCCAGTTTCGACGTCCGTTGGGTTTGGGCCTTGCTCGTTGATGCCATGTTTGTCTCGATGGTCTTTTGGGGTGTCTCTGGCTTGATGATGTGGTGGCAAGTCAAACGCACACGACTGATGGGCGGCGGTGTGTTGTTGGCCAGCATCGTGTTTGCTGGATTGATGGCGTTCAACATGCATGATTCGCTGACCACCGGCGGCGGTCGTGGCGGGGGCAATCATGGCGGTGGTAATCATGGCCGGGGCGGAGGGGAAGCCCCAGCTATGAAAGCCACATCCACGCAGGTTCCGCCTTCGCTGGCCGCGCGATAACAGACAGTGTCACACTCAATCGAACCGAAAGATCCAACGACAAGGGAAGCTCTCAGAACGCATGGGTCACGCTCCGTATCGCTACTGATCACTGTTTGCCCCAGTGTGTTTACTGCGACTGCTGCGAAACGAACGAGCCTTGCTCGTTAATCACACTGCTGAGACAATCATCTTGATGTCGCAGCGTCGATGCCATGGGTGTGCGGTGGTCTCGCAGCGTGTATCTCGGTGTACGCGAGAGCCTGTTTGTCGGGTCCGCGCCGATTGCTCTCGTTGTCTATACTGGCGTTTAACGAATTTCTGCAACGTACGAGCTGGAGTCAATCAACGTGAAATCAGTGGTGTCATCCTGGATTGTCTGGTCCATTCTCGGGGTCGTAGCCGTTCTGGACGTCTCTGTTACCCAGGCGGAGGATCTGACAGACGAAAAGGTCCGTCAGTTGTTGAAAGAGCTCCAGCCCTCCGCGGATGAACCTTGGCGTTCCATCTCGTGGAGGATCGATTTACTGGCTGCCCAACGCGATGCAGTGAATGAACGGAAGCCGATCTTCATTTGGGCGATGGATGGTCATCCGTTGGGCTGTACGTGAAACAACGGAGTGCTCGACCGTGCGTCGACATTTGCCCAACCTGAAATCGTCGAGCTTTTGAAGACTCGATTCATCCCCGTTGCGATTGACCAGGCGTATCAACGCCGACAGCAAGACATCGAAGGTATGTTCTATCGCAGCATTGCGAGCCAGAGCCCAAGAAACGACTTCGAACAGACGACACAGGGCTTTTACGTCGCGACCGCCGCAGGAAAGTTGTTGCTGTACAACAACAATCGTGATCCTGAAAAGCTACTGCGGCTGTTGCAGCGGTCCTTGGAAGATCGGGAGGATACGCCGAACACAGTTGAGGTCAAGGAGCTTGAGGCAACCGCAACGGATCCGCGTTTCAATGTGGAGGCACCCGAGGGTGGATTGACAGTCCGAGTCAACGCCAAGGTGATGTCCGGTTATGAACCGACCTCGGATCCGTTGCGCAGCATTTTTCAAAATGCCATCTCGCGCGACAATTTATGGATCACGGCCAGAGAACATGAGGCCCTCGTACAAGGTCAGTTCCCCAAAAGTCTCCAGCAGCGCATCGCGCGATATCACTTGGTCGATAGCACTCGCGGCGAGCCACCGATGTGGAAACCAGCGGAGATTCGTGACGTGGACATGCAGCTTAGCGGATCACTGATGACAGGATCGGTGCGACTCGAGACGGAGCGCGGAGATCGCGGATACGACGCGGACTTGCGTGGAAAGGTCGAAGTGCAAGACGGTCGAGTGGTTCGATTCGACGTGGTTTGTCTCGGGCAATTCTGGGGAGAGGGTCCGTTCACGCGTGGAGCACCGAAGGGAAAGTTTCCTCTTGCGATCGCCCTGACGCTTGCCGACGGATCGGATGTGGCCGATCGGATTCCTCCGCAAGGGGCGCGTGGATGGGTGGACGGTTACTTGCGGTAGCAGCGTGTGGCAGTCGGAAAGACCCAGCATTCGGACCTTTCGCGAATATCTGGGTGTCCTTCAGCTCGTTTGTTTGATCTGAAAATGCCCGCGCGGGGCCAAGAGCGGTGGATCCTCGGCGCTACCGCTTTCTGGTTTCGATGATGTACTTCATCAAGTCGTTGAATTCCTTACGGCTCTTCAACTGCCTCGCCAAGTTTGCGGGCATCAACGAAACCTTGGACTCGATGACTTCCTCGATGTCGTCCTGATCGATCCTGATCGGCGCGGGTTCGGCCAGATTCCGCAAGACGATTTCTTTCTCGCTTTCCGAAATGCGAACACCCGTTTGCACCTTGCCATCGACGGTCAGCACGCTCACTTGTGCGAACTCTTTATCAATCAGCTTCGAGGGAAGTAGGATCGATTCTACGAGTTGCTCGGCTGTCAGCCTGGTTGTGAGCTTTTCCAAATCGGGGCCAAGGCGAGCTGCACCCGACGGTGGATCGTGACAGGCAAAGCAAGCGGCGGATGATTGATAGAAGAGCTTCTTGCCACGTTGGGCATTCCCTCGTGCAATCGCGGCTTTCGCCAATTCTGCAGGCGAAGTGGCAAGCAGTTCGTCCTCCAATGCCTGGTTCGAGAACTCTTCCACTTCCGTTCCATGGCTGCCACCCGCGAGCGCCTCTTCCAAAGGGTGCTCGGCCAGCAAGTCATCTGGCTTCCAAAACGTTGATCGGTCAATCGTCTGCTCACGAACCTCGCGAACGCTGGCGGGACTGATGGGTGAAGCTTGATTGCCCCATGTATTCCGTACGAACGTCAAGACAGCAGCCAGCTCTTGGTCGTTCAATAGCGATCGGAAGGCGGTCATGGGCGGTACACCGCGCGCCGGGTCGTAGGTCTTTCCGTTGACCGAGAGTTTGCCCCACAGTCCATGCAACGTCATCTTGATCAGACGCTCTTCACTCCCGGTGACCCAGGGGCTGCCGACAAGCGATGGATAGACATTCACACTTCCTTCACCATGCGCCAAGTGGCATGTCGCGCAGTGCGACTCACGTTGGTAAACCTTAGCCCCGAGATTGTAGACCTTTCGGTCAGCGCGACTGAGGTGCTTGGGAGGACTGAATTTTACGAACTCCAATTCGGCTGGCGCCGCGAAGCCACTCGCTCCTGTCACGTCGACATTCTGCCAGAAATGCTTGACTGTATTGGCCGCGACGACTGCATGCTTGACATCAGAGCTCAGAAGCGTGTTCAGCAGCTCTTCGTTTCGAACGCCGTGTTGTTGGTGCAGCCACAGTGCTTCGAGCAGATGGTGGGCTTCGGTTTCATCATTCGGGTCAAAGTCCTTCATCCATTGGCGAGTCGCGGCGATCACTGCGTCCGAATTGCGCCCGCTCAGTTCGACTCGGGTCCGGTGACGAACGCCGTTGACTGGGTGTTTGAGATTTTCCAGCAGTGCCGCGATGGGCTGACCATGAATCTTGACGGGCTTCTGTAGCGGTCGCTCCTTCACCGTCAAGCGAAGAATGCGGCCATGAGCGTGGTCCCGATTGGGATCGCGAATGTTGTGTTGCATGTGGCCAATGATGGCGTTGTGCCAGTCGGCAACGTACAACGCTCCATCTTCGCCGATCACTGCATCCGTTGGCCGGAAATTACGATCTTCGCTATTGATCAATTCAATGCCAGGAGTTCCCCAGACGTGTCCGAACTCACGGAGCTTCCCGTCTCCCTCGCGATCAAGGGAATACTGTTTGACCCCCAGGAAGCCGATCGTGTTGCAGATTAGGAAGTCGTCCTGCATGTCTTCCGGAAAGTGCTCGGATGACAAAATTGCATTCGCTGCAACAGGACGAAATTCCTTGGTCAACAACGTATGCATCTTGAAGCCCTTGCCTTCAGGACGCACTTGAAACGACTTGCCTCCGGTACCGTCGTTGGCATAGCAATATCCCCAGTAGTCAAAGCTGGTACCGTGTGGATTCGGGCTGTTCGCAGCGTGCGGAGTGATCGTGAAGGTGCGCGGATCGAAGCGATACATCCCCGATTCGCCGATCGTTAGATTCTGATTCCAAGGCGTTTCATGGTTATGCACGAGGAAGATTCCGCTTTGCCAGTAGATCCCGCCATCGGGCCCGTAAACCAAATTGTTCGCAGCGTGGTGCGTGTCCGCCGTGCCCAGGCCTTGCAGAATGGGAAAGCGGACGTCCGCCTTGTCATCCCCATCGGTATCCTGCAGGAACAGGAGGTCTGGACCTGAGGTGACGATCACACCGCCGCCCCAGAACTCGAACCCTAGCGGGTTGTGGACGTGTGCAAAGATCTTGCGCGTATCGGCGACGCCGTCCTTGTCGGTGTCCTCAAAAATCATCAGGCTGTCGTTCATCTTCTTGCCGGGTTCCCACTTGGGATACGTATTCCAGCTCGCAGCCCAAAGTCGACCTTTGGCGTCGACTTGCAGCTGCACGGGATTGGCCAAGTCAGGAAACTGAACTTCGGATGCGAAGACGTTCAATTCATAGCCGTCTGGAACCTTCATCTTTGCGATGGACTCTTCGGGGCTCAGATAATCAATGTTCCCTTCCTTTTCCGCACTCGAGCTCTTGCTGCCTCCGCCCACATTCGAGATCACCTTCACAGGCGGTGGGACGTTGCTGTCGTCGACAACATGCTCCTTGCCTTCGGCAGCTGCCCATATCGCTTTGTCACGATTGGCGGTCATCACGTCCAACATGACCAGTTCGTGTTTGAGGACATCGGCATTGCTTTGCCCGTCAACAAACGTCAGCACCGATCGGCCGCCCCAGATGTCGTTACCGTCGGTGGCGTGATAGCGATTGTGCCAATGCCAGTTCTTGTCCTGGACCGCCTTGTACAGACCAGCAAGCGTATCGTCGGCCTCGATGCTCGTACCGAGCAACGCTGTTGAGATAATCTCGGCGAGCTTCTGATATCCCCTTGCATTGAGGTGAATGCCATTGATTGTGTACCGCTCGGAACTGGACTCAAACAGTTGAAGAGTCGGTGAGAATAGATCGACATACGTCGCACCCGTTTCCGCTGCGGCCTCTCGCGTGGCCTCCGCGTATGCCGCCAAATTCGCATTCAGCTGAGTCCCATCTGGAAGATGCGGATCTCCGGTATTCTGATAGGCAATCGGACTGAATAGGACAAACCGAACGTCCTTTCCCTTTTCGCGTCGAAGTTCGGTATACCGCTCGACCAGTTTCACCAACTCGGCCCGATATCCGTCCGCCCCATCCACGCCCGCAAAGGACTCGTTGTATCCATAGAAACTGAACACGACGTCCGGCCCGACGTGCTGAAGGTAGTCGGCATCGTTCGTGAAGCCCTGATTCCGCGGTCTCTTGTTAACCATGTCTCCCGAAAAACTCATGTTCCGGAAGCTGACGTTCCTGCCTTTTAGCTGGCTCTGCAAAACCGTTTCGACCCACGGGTCATGCTGCATTCGATCGGCGAGACCATTGCCGTAAATAGCGACCACATCATCTGGCTGGAAACCAAATGGCTCGGCGGCGCTGGCTGACTGAGCTCGCAAAGTTACGGTCAACAAGCAAAGGACTAACAGTCGCAACAGGTTTTTCTCTAGCAATGCAATGCAGCTGCGATTCATCATGATCTTGACGTTACTTTCTTTGGTGGTCTGTTTGTCATGCGAGCAAGGTCACGAAGGGACACAAGGTCGCAATGGGACTGGGTGGGACAGAACTGGGGGGGACAAGGCGTGGAGGGTGTCGATTGCCGAAGGTGGGAACCTCTGATTGTAATCTAGCAGGTGAGATTCAGAAGGGACGAGATTACCCCGTCCGACGGTGCGTGTGAACCAACCTTTCGCCGACGAGGAAGGGCCGTTGTGGTGGACGGGATGCATAATCGCCCACGAGCGGGCATCTCGCCGAACTCATCACGAATTTCCGGAGTCGTTGGCACCCGCGTGCTGCTTGGCACTGTCGCGATTCAGCTAAAATCGGTCCATTTCGACTTGCTGGGGGATCCCCGCCGCCGCTGATTTTTAGTAACGAATTGCTGCATGATCAGAACATTTGATGAAGCCTACCAGTTCGTGTTGGAGCAGAAAGTCTGCACGGTGTTCGGCAGCAAGGGGTCTCCGTACCCTTCATTGTGGGATAACACAGGGCTGTCAGAAATGAAGCCCAAGGCGGGTGGGTGGAGCCCGAGGGTCGTCGCCGTTTGGGATTGGAAGACTCGGATTCCACAGACGTACCCCGATGAGGTTTTCTATGGAAAGGTTCCCAGTGGCGATGCCGTGCTGATGGAGATGCAGTATTTTCGCGACGTGCATTACCCCGATGCGTTTCAACCTGTCAGCGAGCTGGATCTACTGGCGCAGGACGTGTATGAGCTCGTACGTTTGGAGCCGAATTTCACGGGACCTCTTCGCAAGAAGGCAATCGCACGACTAGCGTGTACGAAGAGCCAATTCGATACAGCACTCAAGAAACTGCAAGTGAGTTTGAACATCGTTCGCTCAAACGACCCCAAACTCAAACACGATTTTTGGCTGCCGATACGCGACGTTCACTTGGACATCGTGTTGAAGTACGAGTAGCACTCGGCAACGGATGCTTCTGTCACACTGCATACCAATTTTCATCCAAAGGCTACCGCGGCTCACCCACCGGCATGGCAGGGATGGGGCGCTGGTGGGAGTACGCAAGTACGATTGGCGTTCCGACGTCGGTATTCATCGGTTAAGATTGGCCGACAAAGTGGCGCTGTCCAGCTATTTCACAGCTGGCGTCCAGTTTAGCGCCGAACCATCACGTGATAGCGATAGGAGAGAGTTGCCATCTGGCGTAAAGAGAAGGTCCGTCACAGTGTCCCTGTGGTCGTTGAGCGTTCCTTGGAGTTCGCCCGTCATCGCGTCCCAGAGAGTGATGACCTTGTCGCGACCGCCTGCGGCAATCGTTTGCTCGTCCGGCGACAGCGCTAACGCTTGGAGACGCTCTCGGTGGTAGCGAATTCTCTTCACCAAAGCTCCGGTGCTGGTCTGATGGATTGCAAGTGTACGATCGTTAGAGCAGCTGAAGAGTAGCTGGCCATTTTTGGACAATGCCATGTCTGTGACCGCACCGTCGTGTGCTTGCCATTCACCCACAGGTTTGCCTTCCCTCGTCCAAAATACGACATTGCCCTCGTAGTCACCAGTGACAAGCATGTCCGGTTCATGATGAACCAAGATTGCGGTGATGGCGGAAGTGCCTAGCGACTTCGTAAATTGATTCTCTGCAGTTTGCGCATCCCAGGCTTCGAAGTTGCCCTTGAAGTCGCCTGAGTACAACACATTGCGACGTTCGTCAGCGGCCAAGGATCGGATTCGGTTTCTTGTCGTGATGAAGGGCCTCGGTTCACGATCGCTTTCCGAAACAGCGTAGATGATTGGCTCTGATCGACCGGAGATGAAGACACGTTGATTCATTGGGCCCGCGATGGCCAAGTAATCTCGGTCGCCCGTCAATGGGAACGATTGACGTTCTGACGACGCGAGATCCAGACGGTCAAGGGAAGCCCCGACTGTCCAAACCGCTCCCTCTGCCGAGTCCAGAACCATCATTCTGGGTCGAATGAGCTCTTTGGCGATGGGATGAAACAGGGGTAAAGGCGCGATGTGACAGAGGCTCACCGTCCCGTCTTCAAAGCCAATGGCGTACGAGTTGTCCGATGTCGCGACACACAGCGAAGTAACCGGACACTCGAAATCGCGGATCCAGTCGGTAGCCCACGCTGTGCTACGAGCACGCGCTGTGACCCTTGATCGACCTGCCGAAATCAGAAAACGGCTATCTTGGGTGAATGCCAATCGATCTAGCTTTTCGCCGGTCGCCATCGCATCAATTGGGGGATCAGGATCGAGCAGGTCATCGATTCGAAGGACGTCAAATTGGTGGGAAAATGCCATGAATCGAAAGCCTGGTCCCATCGCCACGCGATGAGCGCGCAGTTTGGGGATCCGCCACTGAGACTCGATTCGATCCGCCGTTAAATCCCAACGTGTGACCAGACCGTCGAGCGCAACAACATAAAGAAACCCGGAACCCGAATCGGCAAATACTGCAGAGATCTTGCTAGTGCCTTCCATCGTCGCGGCATGAAGCTCGGACTCCGCCGATGCATCGTAAACAACGACACGACTGGCGTCGTTCCAGACGATGATCGCATCACCAGTGTTGGAATAGGTCGCTCCCCTCGCACCATCAGCAAAGACTTGCATCCGTTTCTGGGTCTCGCCCGTTTTCGCATCCGCTATGACAACACGACCTCCCTCCTCGACAAACAGCAGCTGCCCACCGTGCGGGTGGAACGCCAGAGAAGTCTGCGTTGTTAGGCGGCAGTCGCGGGACCATCGAAGCGTTCCCGTCTCGGAGCTCCAGCATTTCAGCCGGTCGTCCAGTCCATGCGACGCGATTAATTCGCAGCTGGGCGAGCACGCCAGTACGGCGACTTGGCCGGTATGCGCCTTGAACGATTTGGAAGTCCGGCGACTTCGGTGCAGCTGCATTTTCCAGGCGAAGGCTTTCGGTGCCAATCCCCCGAGTTGTTCGTCCAGAAGCCATGACCGAACCACGTCCGGAGAGTGACGCCAGGCGCTATCCGCATTGGTTAGGATGTTATTGAATGTCGATCTTCGCCGAAGCACCACCTCCGTGGAAATCGCCTGCTCTGCTTCTCGAAGGTCGCCGACCGTCGTTGCCAATTGGGCGGCGTTTCTTTCGGAGCGACGCCATAGAGTGAACGACACGATACCACTGGTTAATAGCAATAGCAGTGATGCCATTGCCGCAGCCACGGCAAGACGGTGCTTTCCAGTCCAGCGGAACACTTGCTCGGTGAGTCCGGGAGGTCGCGCTGAGACAAATTCTCCTTCCAGATAGCTTTGCAGATCCGAAGAAAGCAGCCCGACGTCTTGGTAGCGATCATCAGGTTCCGTTTGAAGGCACTTATGAACAATTGCAGCTAGGTCGCGAGGACAAGTTGGGTCGATGATTGCAAGCGAGACGAGCTTTCCCGACTGGACGAGTCTCGCAGCCTGATCAACCGATCCGAGAGGTCTTGCATAGGGCAGCTTGAAGGTGAGCAGCTCGAATAGAATCACGCCCAAGCTATAGATATCTGTGCGAGTATCTTCGCGCAAGCTGACATCATATTGTTCGGGACTCATGTAGGTAGGGGTCCCGCTCACTCGGCTAGGCTTACCTCTGGCGGCTTGAAATGCGTCCAGACCCATTAGCCGAGCGATGCCAAAGTCCAGCAGCTTCGGCTCGCCCTCTGGTGTCGTCAGGATGTTTGACGGCTTGAGGTCACGGTGAATCACGCCGTTGCGATGTGCATGAGTCACCGCATCACAAATCTTGGCAAACAGCACAACCCTTTGCGTTCGGTCCAAGCCTCGGGACCTGACCATCTTGATCAGGGAGGGGCCCGACACATACTCCATGACATAGTAGAGGGCTTTTCGGCCTGCATGCTCGAACACACCTGCTGTATAGACTCGCGCAATCGCCGGATGATCAAGCGTGGCAAGAATTTGTGACTCGAGCAGAAACCGGCGTGTCACTTGCTCATCGCCAGCCCCTTTGTGCAGCACCTTGATGGCCACTTCACGCCGTGGGCTGCTTTGAAACCCCTTGTAAACCGAACATCGAGAGCCCCGGGAGACGACCCCGGTGAGCTGAAACGGCCCAATCGTTTCAGGGAGTGTCTCTGGGAGGGAAGCGGCGGTTTGCGATGCAGTTGGAACGGGACTGAACAGACGAATTCGATCCGCTACGAAAGGCAAGAGCTCCGGGACATCGCAGACATCTTGGGCCTCCGGCAGTTCACCCTCACGCCGACCTTGCTCCCATCGTTCAAGCGATTCCTCAACGCGTGTCGCGTCCGAGGGGCTGAGCGATTCCCAATCTAAAGATCCGCCGTCTGCCATGGGTGAACAAGTTCCTGAAGCGATTGGCCCAAATCCGTAGGCGAATTCCTTTCACTACCCCAGCGACATTGCCTTGATCGTCGTGAGCAGGTGCCGCGCGGAGCGTTGGCAAAGTCGTTGAATGTACGGCAGCTATTCACCGATGGATCATTCGTGACCACCGACCTGAGGGAGTGCTCGATTCCTGGACCCAATGGGTACATCAGCCCATGGGAACGGCGCATCACATCGGTGAAGTAATGACAATCCATGGGGGAACGGATCGCTGAAACCAAATCTGCTCGTGACGAACTGCGACACTAGCGTACTCCGAACCAGCGGCCACCAACAGCAGCGAGGAGCATCCAGCTGCAAATCAGGGCTGCTGACGGGCCCTCGCTTGAATTCGGCACTCGCGAACGCCAGCGAAGAAGACAAAGTTGCTAAAGCGAGCTTGTCGCGTCTTGGAATGCATAGAATCAAGAATCAACGCCCCAAGAATCCCCAAGTGCGCCCCAAGAATAGCCAAGAATGGTGCCACCCACTAATAATAGCCAAGAATGGTGCCACCCACTAATCAAGAAGAATCCAAGAATGGTGCCACCCACAAATCCAAGAATGGTGCCACCCACCAATTGCTAGCCCCAGACGGAAAATCACGACTTCCTTGATAGCAACGAATGCATCAAGTCTGTTTCTTTGGGGGGGCATCTGGCAAAGGGCGGACAGTGCGGCCGCCATCTGGTTACCCGCCCTTGCGACAAATCTCGGAAGTCGCTTCGCGATTTGTGGGTGGCACCATTTGTGCATTTGTGGTGACGTTTATGGTGGCACCATTTGTGGTGACGTTCGCGATTTGTTTTGGGTGGCACCATTTGTGATTCGCGATTTGTGGTGACGATTTATGGGTGGCACCATTTGTGGTGACGTGTCGCCTAGCCGAGCTCGGTTCTGTCACTTACCTGCCCAAGCAATCTAAACGGGGCGAGCAGACTGTTTCTCAGCGGCGTCCCTTTGCCGGTCGCTTCACACAACAAAATCGTTGTGTCATCCCTCTCTAGACTGCGGGGGGCGATTTCGCCAATCCGCCGGATCAGCGCTGGGATGAGTTCTGACGGATTGCTGACATCCAGATCCGAGACCAGCTGCAAAATTCCTTCGCAGCCGAGCTGCCTCTCGTTGGCGTTCTCAGATTCGGTCACCGCATCGCTGTAACTGAGGACCATGTCACCGGGACCGAGTTGAACATCCTGTTGGAAATAGGCAGCGTCATCGCAAACACCCCAAGGAATATCGGCAATCAAATCCGCCCGTTCATTGCTATCCGAAAGCTCGCTCCACAGGCCGGACGTCTTGCGGTAGAGGAGTGGCGGCGGATGACCCGCGTTGCAAAGTGAATAGGTTCGCGTCGGTGCGAAGAATGTGCTCACAAGCGCCGTGGCAAATTCACCCGACTTGTTCAATTCTGCGAACTGTTCATTCATCCCTTCCACGAAACGCGATTGGCTGATGTAGTTGACGTTGCGTCGCATCAGGTCGCGAAGGCCGGTCGCAATCTTGGAAACGGGCTCGCCATGACCGCTGACATCCGCCAGCAGAATCCGTGAGATCCGACCCGAGGCGCACGAAGAGAGGTAGTAGACGTCACCACCGGATGCCGACCCCGCATAGGGCTTCGAATAAGCCCAGATGCGAAGTCCCGGGGTTTCGATGTTGCGATTGGTGGCCTGGTTGCCACCCCACACCTCCATGCACTGCATTCGTTCGGAGCTGGATGTACTCAATTGATATTCGTGCTTTCTTGCGCAAGATCGAAACTGTGAACGCCCGGGTGCGTCCCTTTACGGTTAGGCGGTGACAAGCCCCCCTTTCCTTGCGGTGAACATCGGATTGTCCAACGAGGCTCACCCTCAGCCGTTAGAAAGCAGCTCTTACCCAACCAACTCCAAGCCACGAGAAGGCTTCTCGGGACGACGAGCGACAGGTTCCCGAAGCAGGCCTGGGGAACAGGCCCGAGGAATTGACGTAGTGAAGGAGCCATGCGTCCTCCTTTTGTAAACACCGCAGAACATGGCGGCCAACGGGCTATTTTCCATCCTTCTCTGCAAAATGCTTGTTCGCCCACTTGATGAAATGCGGAATATTTGGCAGATCGGTATGGCCACCGTCGTGCTGACGCCATGCGAGCTCACCCTCGAGCAGGTCCGTATTGACTGGTGGCATCTTTTCCGTCTTGTAGTCATCACTGCGACCAAGATCGCGAGCACCGAGCAATCGGAACGCAGGCTGGGCTGCAATCGCAGCCATGAAACTCCCCTGCTGATCCAGCCACAATGCGTCGCCTTGTTCTGGAATGCCATAGCTGATGAAAGTCATACGCGGAGCACACAGGGCGATCAATTGATGCGAATCGACAGGCAAGTCACCGGCATTCTTGGAACCGAAGGATGACTCGGCGGTGCCGTATTTGAGGAAGTTACCGGCCATCCAGTGGTATTCGCCTGAGCCTGTGAGATTCTCGACTGCTTCACCAAAGTTGCGGCGATAGAGGCTGGCTCCTCCCTCGCCCGACGAACCGACCAGCACCATCGCGAAACGCTGATCAAATGCCATCGTGACGAGTGCTGCCTTGCCGTAGCGTGATACACCTTCGATGCCAACTTTCGTGGCATCCACATCCGCATCCGTTTCGAGATAGTCGAGTCCGCGCGAGGCTCCCCAAGCCCATGCTCTTAGCGCGCCCCATTGACCAGGTTCACGAGGCTGTCCTTTGTTGGTCAGGCCAATGATGCCGCGAGTCAACCCGCCGCCAGTCTGGCCAGCCGCCCGCGGTGGCCCGAATCGGCTTTGTCGCTCTCCACCTGAATCATCCTGAATGCTTCCGACACTGATCGTTGCGTAGCCCCAACCAGCTTCGACGAGTTGTTGCGTCGCAGGCGGCGGGCCTCCCGGTCGGCGACCGAAGCCTCCGAACCGTCCTCCAAAGTCAATGTCCTCTCCGTCCGGTCCGAAAAGAGTGAACCCAAACATCATCAGTGTCGGAACCGGTCCCTCAGCGTTCTTCGGCGTCACGACCGACATCATGATATTGACTTCGATCTCGGGACAGGCTGAATTGTCGACGCGGCCCGCAAGACGCTTTTCAACGACATCGACTTCGCCCAACTTCTTCTCGACGGTCTTGAGCAGTTCCCATTCCACGGCGGGAACGTCGTCGGGAACTCTCCCCAGCACTTCGCTTTCAAAGTCACCGACGATCTCAGGGCGTCGATGCTGCCACCACTGCTCGGGTGAGGTGACCTTCTCACCGCTCTTCAATGTCATCAGCTCGGGAAGATCGGGATACGGATTCGCTTTCGACTCATCAGTATTCGCTGCATTCGGATCGTTCGGATTCCCACTCGGTCCCGGTCGCAACTTCGTGATCCCAAGCTGCTTCAACATGTCCGCATGATCTTCCTGAGTCGTGAAGGTGACGATTTCGTTTTCAGTCTCTGGTGGATCGGTTTGGGCCGCGGCTTCCTGACCAAGCGAGACCTGGACGAGCCCGTGCGGACTGACGACAACCATGAGCATGATCAAAGCGATAAGCAGTCGGGGCATCGTGAGTTCTCGCGGTGAAGTGACGGAGCGACCGATTCTGCATTGTAAGGAGTACGGCTCCTGCTGGTGTGAGGAGGGCCGGTCCCTCGGGAAGAATACTGGGAATACGCCCGGTATACGTTAGAGTGCTGCCAACGAAGATTTCAATGAGAGGCCGCGCGGTTAGCCATTTCTCTTCCGCCAGCCTGAGAGCCGACGAGCATCGCAAAAATCAGTGACGAGCCGTGCTCGGTCCTGTGCACCAACGGCCCTGGCGACGGGATCGGCTTGTGCCAATTCCCCATCGAGTTTGGAAAGCCCCCAATCAGCCGGTCCGCTCGGCGTCGGGATAGGAAACGAGCCCGAACTCGTGCTGGACGGAGGCTATCTGGATCGAAGTGAGTGCCGAGTGACGCTGGCGATTGCGAAGGGATTCAGCGATTCAGGCCGATCCATGCGGTCGTGAGTCGACCGCCAGTTCGCTGCAATGCGGATCCAAATCGTGGTGTCAGCGATTCCACGACAGCTTCTAAAATTCCGCAGCGACTTTCTTCGCGGTCTCGGTAGCGACCGCTTCCGTCGCAGCCACGCTATCGGGTGCGGCCAGAGTCGGTTCCATCACGATTGGGTGGATTTCGGTGAAGCCGAAGAAGCCGAGCATTTGCTCGACATAGGGTTTTTGATGATCCATGCCAGAGGCTTCGCCACCGTATGCTCCGCCTCGGGCGTAGACCACTGCCGCAGGTTTGCCGGTGACAAGGCCGCTGTATCCGGTGGCCGGATCAAAGCTGAAGGTTTGGCCGGGCTGGGCAATGACATCGATGTAGTGTTTCAGCTTGTAGGGGATACCGAAGTTCCACATCGGAACACTTATCAAGTACTTGTCCGCTGACTTGAATTCGTCGCAGACATCGACGACCGCCTGCCAAGCCTTGGCTTGCTGCTCGTCAAAGTCTTGGCCATGTAAGACTTGGTACTTGGCGTCGATGGTGTAGCCGTCAAAATCAGGAAGCTGCTTTTTCCAAAGATCGATCTTGACGATTTCGTCACCCGGATTGGCCTCCTTGTAGGCATCGAGGAACGCACTGGCGACGCTGATTGATTTGGAGCGAGCTTTGCGAGGTGACGATTCAATGTAGAGCAGCTTGGACATCGGTTTTTCCTTGTTTACTTAACTGGACAGCGCCACTTTGGCGGACAATAGTGACCCGAAGCGTGAGCGAGGAAACCGGATGCGCCGAGTTCGCCTCGCTCATGCTTCGGGTTAAGTTCTAACTAGGGTGTGGCTTGCAGAAGCCAGCGCGAGTGAATCGGAACGCGTCTGCAAGAGAGGGCTACAGAATTTACTAGCTGTTTCAGATCAGGCTAGATCGAACAACAGCACGTCCGCTTGCTTGGTGGCGGTAACGTGCAAGGCCGTTGCCCTGCTTGATGCGATGGCGTCACCCGCCGTCAGGGTCGCGCCGTTGACGGTGATCTCACCGGTGGCGACTTGCAACCAAGCATGACGGTTTCGCTCGAGCGTATAGTCGAGGCTGACGCCTGGTTCGATCTTGGTGGCATAGATTTTGGCGTCCTGATAGATCCCGACTGCGGCACCGGCATCATCCGGACCCGCGATGAAGTTCCATTGATTCAGCTTTTGATCTGCGGTCACCTGGTTGTCGCTGTAGCGAGGACGAACCCCTCGCAATGCTGGTTCGATCCAGATTTGCAAGAAGTGATTGGACTTGTTTGGCGACGGGTTGTATTCGCTGTGGGTGATTCCAGTTCCGGCTGACATCATTTGTATGTCATCTGGGGTGATGATGGCGCCCTTCCCCGTGCTGTCCTTGTGTTGCAACGAGCCCTCGAGCACGTAGGAAATGATCTCCATGTCGCGGTGCGGGTGAGTCGGAAAGCCACGACCAGCAGCGATCTTGTCATCATTGATCACACGAAGGCTGCGAAAGCCCATATGTCGCTGGTCGTAGTAACCACCAAAGGAGAACGAGTGAAAACTCTTCAGCCAGCCAAGGTCCGTATGCCCACGTTCGGCGGCTTGGCGGATCAGCAAGTCGTTGCTGGTGGGTTCGCCAGCGAGTGACTCAGCCGGTTTTGCGGCGACGTGAATCAGTCCAGCGGCGGTCAGTGAAAGCATGTTGCGTCGAGAAGCGTTCATTTTGATCTCCGAGTTAAGTTGGTGCATGGTTGTCCTCGAGGAACGCACGCGAGCGGCAGGAGGATTACATGTAAAGTATTGGTGAAAAATGCGGTCGTCAGTCGGCGATTCCCTCGCGGACGGTTTGTAGAATGTCATTCAGAGCCTTCAAATCGATCTCGGGGACGTGACCGAGCAAAGTCCGGTGAAGATTTTGAATGGGGTCATCGAGCCGGCTCAGCAGTCGCTTCCCCTTGGTTGTCAGTTCGACCAGGAACACACGTCGATCCTCGCTCGATTGTTGTTTCACGATCAGTTCTCGGGCGACCAATTGATCAATGACACGAGTGATGGCGGGAGCGACCTGGATCATTCGGTCCGCGACTTCCAAGCAGGGCATCGGTTTCCCCTCGCCCCGCATGATTCGCATCGCGTTGTACTGTGACGGCGTCAGGTCATGGTCGCGAAGCAGTCGGGCCAGGCGGTTTTCCAGCAAATCGCTCGTGCGAAGGATACTGAGCATCGCTTCCTGCGGAAGCGAGTCAAATGGACCCTTCTTTCTAAGTTGTTCGCGAAGTGTGGAGGGAGGCATGGAGGTTTCCGGTGTTTGGATGCTCCGTTAGTTTACATGTTAAGTATCGGCTTGTCAAGTCTCCCTCTTCAGCCATTTCCTGGCGGTTTTGTTGAACGCAAACCAAGGAAATCGAGAACTTCAAAGACGCGGAGATTGGAATTGGGAGAATGGTGGGATTGGAGAATGTTGCCACCGATCGATCTTGAGGAGCTCGTCGCCTTGTAGCTGGTGCCCGTACGATGGACTTCCAAGTCCGTCGAGAGTTGGGGGGCGTCGACGGACTCGGAAGTCCATCGTACGTAAGAAAGCTAAGGTGCCACCCACAAGAAAGCTAAGGTGCCACCCACCAATAGAAGGCAAGGGGAGAATGTTGCCACCGATCGATCTTGAGGAGCTCGTCGCCTTGTAGCTGGTGCCCGTACGATGGACTTCCAAGTCCGTCGAGAGTTGGGGGGCGTCGACGGACTCGGAAGTCCATCGTACGTAAGAAGCTAAGGTGCCACCCAAAAGCTAAGGTGCCACCCACCAATAGAAGGCAAGGGGAGAATGTTGCCACCGATCGATCTTGAGGAGGCCGTCGCTTTGTAGCTGGTGCCCGTACGATGGACTTCCAAGTCCGTCGAGAGTTGGGGGGCGTCGACGGACTCGGAAGTCCATCGTACGTAAGAAAGCTAAGAAGCTAAGGTGCCACCCACCAATAGAAGGCAAGGGGAGAATGTTGCCACCGATCGATCTTGAGGAGGCCGTCGCTTTGTAGCTGGTGCCCGTACGATGGACTTCCAAGTCCGTCGAGAGTTGGGGGGCGTCGACGGACTCGGAAGTCCATCGTACGTAAGAAAGTAAAAAGCTAAGGTGCCACCCACCAATCGAAGGCAAGGGGCAGCCCACCAATGGGTAATCAATGCTGCGATCGTAGTCGTGGTCTGGATCACCGTTCCACGAGGATGGTTCGCCAATCCGACCTAATGGCGGCTGGGTTGTTTTGAAACGATC
Organism: Pirellulaceae bacterium; assembly: GCA_963767665.1. Taxonomy (GTDB): domain Bacteria; phylum Planctomycetota; class Planctomycetia; order Pirellulales; family Pirellulaceae; genus Rubripirellula. The sequence continues at coordinate 879,747 of CAVYFC010000016.1, read as the reverse complement.
CGATCCATTGAGGCGATCTTGCCGGTCTCTTTGTTGTACCTGGAAGTTCGCACTTCAGCCTGGCGGGTACGCCGCAAGCAAACCTGAGGGGGAACCCATGGTCGATCCGACTGCATCGAATTGGATCATCGACTTGATGGTAGCTCTCGCAGTCGGACTGATGCGGGGCTGCTTTGCAAGAGAATCGGCGTTTCCCTGGTGTTGGGCTACCTGATTGTTGGTGCCGTGATTGGCGGTCGCGGCCTCCAAATTGTGACGCAAGCGGATCACCAGATCGTGCTGGCCATGTGAAACTCATGTTGTCTTGTCAGGGCGCTAGTAGGAAGTCGAGTCTGCACTTGGCACTGGCATTGACCCAGAGACCGTCCACATCCTATTCGATGATTGGCGTCTCCATGCCTACTTGGAGGACATCTGCCAGGTTGGCTTCAAGGAGGACCCTCACGTTTTTTTAACAGGATTCCGGGTGACCAGGATGCGAGGAACTTCCCACCCAACTCCATCGCAGTGCAACCTATCGAATCGAGCGAGTCGTATGACTCGTCGCGGACAGGCGTACCGTTGCCGATGGTCGTAGGTCGAAGGCGATATGGGTAAGAGTTCGCGGAATGCAACAACCACTCGCAAGAACGAAGACGAGGCGATGCTGTCATGCGCTGTTGGTAGCGATCGTATTGTTGATCCTTCTTCGTAATCCGATTGCCCGTTTTGCCACCACCCGCATCGGTTCGCGACTCTTGGGGGCCTCCGTAGAAATTGACAACGTCCGTATTGGCTGGTCGGTCGTCGAAGTGAGAGGACTCCGTGTTCGCGAGCCTGCATCCAGCGATCTTCAGCTGACGATCGCTAGAGTCACGGCGTCCACGTCACCTTGGAATGGCTTTCGAAATGGGATCTGGGCAAGACGCGTGATTGTTCGCGAGCCAACTTTGCATCTGCGTTTCGATCGTTCCGGGAAGCTCCTGACCCAGTTTCCAGGGGGCGCAAAGCCGAGTCATGGCTCGATGGTGATTCCGATCTCCGAACTATGGGTGCGTCATGGAGCTGTCTCGATTCACCAGGAAGGGCGAGGTTCCTTTACGGTAGATCATGCCAATCTGGATGCACAATTTGGTAGCTCCATTCGACTACAAGGAGATGTGCCGCGGCTGCTCGGCGGAGTGGTGAAGTTGCGAACCGAGGTCGATGGGGACTCGCTCGCAGGTCGGAGCACGGTGAGCGTTGATGGCATCATGATCGACACAAAGCGTTTGGCGCAACTGCCCCTGATGCCAACTTCCATCGGTGCCGAACTGGTTACGGCGAAAGTGTCGTTGTCCAGCGTGATCGAACATCCACCGAACGAACTTGATGTTCGTCGTCACAGTCTCAAACTGCTGCTAAGTCTTCGAGACCTTCATGTTCGCAGGCTGGGACCAATCGGTAAAAACTTGTCGCTAAAGGCCAGGAGTCAGGATGGTGCTCTGGCGGTCAAGGCTGACGGTGATTTGTTCGATGGAGTCGTGGGGCTCGATGTTGCAGCGAATCTGGTTGCAACGCCAATGAAGATCGATCTAACCGCGACGGCAGACGGGATGGATTTAGCACGAGTTGCTTCCGGTTTGCTCCCGGAGATCAGTCTCCGCGCTATTGCCGGCCTTCAAGCGAGCGCGAGTCTGAGTTGTGACGCCGAAGCGGTTTCATTCAGGGGATCGCTGCGCACCATCGCATCGGAGATTACTTTGGAACGCATGTGCGTTGCCGATGTGGTCGGCGAAGTGCATGGTTCAGGTACCGTTTCACGAAGAAGCAAAGGGCATTTAGCAGGTACGGTTGAGGGGAGCGTTCGAACTGACGGCGTCGAGATCACCGATGTCGCGAGACACTTCAAGTTGACGAACGGGGCGGGCCGTATCGCTGCTTCCGCGGACTTTCACGTATCGCTTGGCGATCTTCTTTTGCCCGAGTCTTATACCGTCAACGCGTTGCTGCAGACAACGAATGTTGCCGTTGGTGACTTGTCACTGCATGACACTGCTGGCGTCCTTCGCGTAGATCGCGGGATGGCGTTCGCAGAGATCAAGGATGCCGCAGTCTATGATTCTCAGGCAACGCGCGTCGCGACGTGTTCTGCTTTGGCGCAAGGTGAGATTGCAAGCGATGGATTGCTGGCGGCATCAATCGGACTTTCCCTGTCACCCAAGCTGGCAAGGGTCATGCTGCCGCGACTCGCGTCTACGACCTGTGACGGTGAATTGGTGCTGGAAGCTTCCGCGTCATGCCCAATCGCAAGCATTGTGGTACCGGATGCTTGGCAAGCACACGGGGCGGCGGGGAGTAAGAAACTCGTCTTCGCGGGGGAAGCGATTGATGACTTTGAGGCTGGTTTTGACCTGGTCCGGGGGCAGCTTTCCATTCCGTCGTTTTCCCTCCAGTGGCAGGACAGTTGTTGTGAGATCACTGCGAACGGGAAGCTTGGGGAACGAATTGAGCTTCTCGGCGATTTCGCAGCTCGTCCCGTCAGAATATCCAACTTCGCGCAGCTGGTCAGCCGGTTCTCCTCGGTCGAGCTGCCCGCATCCGGGATGGCGGAGGTCGATGGTGCATTTCGTGTTGTGACTTGGCCACTTGAATTTGAAGCTTCCGGCGCTGCGAGCGTCAAGCAAGCGATGTGTGCCGGCCGAGTGATTGGAGAGGCCGAATTGACGTGGCAAGCAGATTTGGGTGGCGCTGTGCTTCGCAGCTCATCCGACGATTTTCTTGGGGGCCAGTATGATCTTGAGGTAACAACGCGCAGCCTTGATTGGACAAAGTCCGTCATCAATGGAACGTTTCAGGGGATTCAGGCAAGCCGTCTTGCCGTTTCAAGCAATCAACGGATTCCCGTCAGTGGCGTCGTCGATGGCGGCATCTGCCTGGCGTCCATCGCCGACCTTGAGTCCCTTGAGGGTTATGCTTGGGTGAAGAGTCGTGGATTGAGCATTCATCATGTTCCGTTGGAAGTTCTGACGGCCAGGATTTCGCTGGCATCGAATGATATCGTCGCCAATTGTGAGGGTACGGTAAGCGATGGTCGCTATGTGGGAACTGCAAAAAGCAATCTCGTGGACTTGCTAGAGTTCGTTGATTCACCGAACCGACAGCTCGACCATATTCCAATTGTTGCAGAGGCAAAGATCGATGATTTGTCCATCGAGACGCTGACGCGAACACTTCAGCTACCGAAGGAGTTGAGAACACTTTCGGGGAAAATCAGCGCGTCTTGCTCTCGTGAATCAGAGATGCTCAACGGACAAATGATCTGCAAGGCGGTCAGTTCGGTCTCTGACATTCGCCTGAATCAGGTCAAACTCACCGACCGTATCACAAGCACGGTCACAGTCGAGGGTGATCGCCTGCAGCTTGATCAAATCGATGGACGGTTTGCTGACGGAAGGCTTTCCGGAAAGGCAACCCTCCAATTCGCTTCCAAGCCGACTGGGAATTTTGAGTTCGTTGCCAGCCGCGTCAACTTGCGCCGAGCTGCTGCTTCGATGGTCGATCACGAGATTTCGGGGACCGGTACGCTGCGATTGCAGGGAAGAATTGGACAGGTTATCTACGGTCGGGCGGTTGCATCGATCGGCCACGCCGTTCTGGCGGGTGTGAGTGTTTCGGATGCAACGTTCCCTATCGATTGGTCGTTCTCGCAACCGTCCAAAGTGGTTCGCTGGCAGTGTCGTAACGGCGTTGTCTCTGCGGGAGGAGGGAAGGTACGCATCTCTTCGGAGGGCAGCTACGGAACGAACCTGACGATGACGACCTTGGCGCGAATCGAGAAAGTTGACTCATCGAAACTGTTGCGAGGCCAGTCGGTCGGCGCTGGCACCGTGAATGGCAACCTCAGTCTCCGAGCCAAACGTGCCCGCTCCCCCAAGCAATTCATCGGGGATTTTCATTTTGTGTTGTCGGGCATGCAATCGTTAGAAATGCCGGTGCTGAATCAGCTACCAAAACTAGCCAGCCTTTCGCTGCCGGCACCCGGACGCGGACAGGATGGCGGCACGGTCGAGGGACGCATCACCGACGGCCGACTCATCATCGAGCAACTCGCCGTTTCGCAAAGTGATGTTCAGGTATTGATGTCGGGCCACGCAACGATGGAGGGCCGCCTGGATTTCGATGTGACTGTGAGTACTCAGTCCAACGGTCCGGCCGATCAGTTGCTCTCGCTTGCTGACTCGCCCTTGATGCTGGCAGCTCCCGCACCCATCGCTTTGGTCAGCAGGGCGAATGATCTTCTGAAGGACCGTGTGGTGCATGTGCACGTCGGCGGCATCGCGGAGCGTCCGACGTTACGACTGCAGCCCGGTAAACAACTCAGCCAAGATGCCGTTCGATTCTTTCTGAAGAGCAGCATCGGTAGCCGCGCTGCTGACCTCGCCACGCAACCGTCGCGGCAGGGCCGACGATAGTGTTCAATCAATACGTGCAAGGCACAGATTCATGAATATCAAACTTGTTCAGGAAATGGTTCAACATCTGATCTTATTTTTGTGCATGATCATGATGCTCGTCGCCACACAAACGGGATGTCGAACCGCTGCGTCAATCGGGCTGCCGGTTTCTACCGGTTCCAACTATCTGCTCTCCGATGCGGTGAAGATTCGTCAGTCGGCAGGTCATCAGAAGGGAATCGCAACCGAACTCGCAAAGCTGACACTGCCGGCCCACCGTGTCGAGGCGGGTGACGTCCTTGTCATTGAACCGAGCGATTTCAATTCGCCGATTCGCTTACCCGGGGACCAAACGGTTCAGCAAGATGGCACGATCGAGCTTGGAAGCTATGGACGTCTGCAGGTGGCAGGTTTGTCGGCGGAGGAGATCCAGGCTCGAGTGGGAGACCTGGTTGCGACTTGCGAAATTGCAAAGCGTCAGACCGACATTGAGCTGACATCGCACCAAACCGAGGGACCAGGAATTTCAAGGGAGTCTGCAGATTATGGTGTGACGGTCCGTCTTGTGAATACAGAAAGTGGTTTGTATTACGTGATGGGAGAAGTCAACGCGCCAGGTTCGTATCCGCTGGTTGGGCACGAAACAGTGTTGGACGCACTGATCTCGGCGGGCGGGTTATCGGATCAGGCAAACGATCACAAGATCATCCTCACTCGCCCGCAACTGGGCGGTGGGCCTCGAGTGATTCTACCCGTTTGCTACCAGCAAATTCTGCAGCTCGGAGACGTCTCGACCAACTACCAGTTGCAGCCGGGAGATCGGATTTATGTTCCTAGCATGACGCTGATTGAGGATTGCAAGCAGAGTCTGCAGTGGAATACTGGAAAGAGCTGTCCGCACTGCAGGGATTACTCGAAACGTTAATCGGCGAATCGCTCGACCAAGACCTCCGCTGATCTGCATCAAAATCATTCTCCAGCGAGTTACATCAAGACTTATCGAATGGTGCCACCCATGATTTACGAGACTGAAGTGCTTGGTTGGATCAATGACCGAGCGAAAGGTCCATGTTCTTGTTGACTCGGAGTTTCGGTTTGGTACGATTCGGTGCTTGATTCGCGTTATAGGGGCTCGCGATGTCACGTCCGACTAGGGACCGGCAGTTTGATCCTGCTGAAGTCTGTGTTGTTCATGCTGTTCAGAGGTGTGTGCGCCGTGCGTTTCTCGCGGGCGTCGATCCAACCTCCGGTAAAGACTTTTCCTCTCGAAAGGAGTGGATTCGGCGGCGGCTTGAGTCGCTTGCCTCGGTCTTCGGGATTGATATTCTCTCCTATGCTGTGATGAGCAATCACTTGCATGTGATTGTCCGCAATCGGCCCGACATCGTGGCCCAGTGGAGCGACCGCGAGGTTGCGCTGCGGTGGTTGAAAGTCTTTCCCGGTCGGCGGATCGAGGAGCATTTGGCCGAACCGACCGAGAGCGATGTTCAAATGCTCGCGCGGGACGCCAAGCGACTGGCTGAGATTCGAAAACGTCTTGCGGATCTTTCCTGGTTCATGCGGTCGCTAGCCGAGCCGATCGCTCGGATGGCCAACAAGCAGGATGAGTGCACAGGTCGCTTTTGGGAAGGACGGTTCAAGGCCCAGCGGATCGTCGACGAGGCGGGGTTGCTGGCATGCTCGATGTACGTCGATTTGAATCCGGTGCGGGCGGCCTTGGCCGAGCTACCGGAGGAGACGCCGCACACCTCGGCCTACGATCGGATCGCAGCTGAGAAGGGGAAGGTGATCGAATCAGCCGCTTTTGCGCTGGTCGCTTTGCCCACAGAAGAGGCTGGCGACCAACTCAAGCGAACGCCCGTGGAGGACCTTCGAGCCCAGCGCACGGCAAAGCGACGAACCCCGACCGGCCGAAAGATCCGAAGAGACGGTTGGCTAGCGCCCTGACGCTGCAGCCGGAAAGGCTGGCTGACGATGCGCAGGTGCACCGAGACGGCTTGCGAGCAAGTGATCGCGGATTCTTGCAGGTGACGTTGCGTGATTACCAGCGACTTTTGCGTTGGACGGCCAAATTGGGAGCGATTGAGTCTTCGAAGCTTCCACCCTCACTTTCGAAGTTGCTAACACATCTTGGTCTCGATGCCTCGAGGTGGCGTGACTTAGTCTGGAACTGGCGGCGATACTTTGGACGCTCCAGCTGTGCTGGTCGTCCAGATTCGCTCCGAGAAGACGCCAAGCGAACCGGTCGCCACTGGCACCGTGGACAACGATCGGCCGCCGCTTGCTTCACCGGCTGAGCGTCGACAGCCGTAACGATTTCGCTCCATCCTTCCTCATGTGAACTCCAGCCGAGACACCGCGCGTCTACAGGGCAAACATGGAAACGTGGAGCCCATCGAAGGCTTCGCAATCAGTCGCGACCAGAGCTCTCAGCTACTCTTGCAGCCTGAGCGAAGCAAAGTCTTGAAAAGTCGCATCCCGAAACGACCAACAGAAAGTTGGGTGGCACCTTTTACTCGTTTCGATTCGCACAGAAAGTTGGGTGGCACCTTTTGCCACTTCGCTTCGCCAACTTAGAAAGTTGGGTGGCACCCTTCGCTAACTTCCGCATCCCGAAGAAACGAAAGTTGGGTGGGACCTTAACTCTTTTAGAGAAAGTTGGGTGGCACCCTTCGCCATCCCTCTAAAGTTGGGTGGGGAATGAAAGTTGGGTGGCACCCTTCGCTCATACGAGAAACGCCCGCCACCGATTTTCTCGGCGACGGGCGTTAATTTGACAGCAACTGGAATGATTCGAGTCGTCTCAGACCTCAAGGACTGCAGCCCTGAAACTTCTCGGTGATTTAGATGGCCGAACGGCTTGCGAGGCGCTTCCGTCCGATGCGAACCCCTCCGACGCAAAGCCCCAGAATCGACCACATCGCCATGCTAGCCGGTTCGGGCACTGTCCCGCCCAAACTGCCGTCCGAAGTACCGGTCGCAAGTATATAATTTCCACCAAATCGCAAACCATAGACTTCGGTGCCATCGTCGTAGGCAACTCCGCGAAATGCAAACTCGTTGAATCCGCCCGGTGTTGAAATCGGCGCCACAGCAGTCAAATCAAACGACTCGATCACATTCCCTATTGCATCAAGTGACGAGATCGTGGCGTTGTTGCCGATCCTCGGAGCGTAATTGAAGTAGAAACCCATCTGGGAATAGCCGACCGTCCCAAGAAGCTGAGCATAGCCGGTGGCGGAATCAACGCCGATGTAAACGGCATCTCCACCAAAACTACCATTGGCATTGAGGCCATAACCCCCTTGGCCCACAACTGAGCCTTGCCCGCTATTTCCTCCGCCACCCGGCGCCGCGGTGAATGTAAAGCCGTCGACCGCGATCGGACCAAAGGTAAAATTGTAGTTTCCATTGGCAAATGCGGCGAGGTCGAGACCTCGCCCCGTGTATCCCGTATCGTCAGTCAGGATCATGCCTGCGGAAGTCACTGTCGGCAGAGCAACGGCAAGGAATAGGGCTGCGAGAATCTTCTTCATTTGTTCATTCCAGTTAAAAACGGCATGCTGGGCAATCAGGGAGGTTTGGGGTTTTTGAGCGATTTTAGCTGGAGCCGTTTGGCGTTCAACTGATTCGAGATCATTTTTCCGGGAAATCCCCACCAATCCTTTAAATCTGTCTCCCCTGCGAAAACGTGGCAAGCTATCTTCGATGCGATAAATAGGCGGTTGATTTCCTGCATTTCAGGGAGGCAGCCATGCATTTTGATGAAAGCTTCGCTCCAGTTTGCCAGCAAACTCCGCTGCCCGTGATACGCGAGAAATAGGGGACGGAGGCAATCCTTTTCGGCGCAAGATTTGCTGGTGACAGTCAGGCAATTTAAAGAGAATAGGTAGCCTCGCTCTCCGGTCAGCCTCGTCGCATCGGCAAGAAACGGAAGCTCAAAGACGCCGATGTGGCCGGCTTGAAGTACTTTGACAAGTTGGAGCCCCTAAAGAGGCGGTTGCAGATGGTTGCCAGCGTGCTCGGGCTGGAAACCGACAGCTGCTTTACGGCCGGTACTGCATGCTGATTCTGGTCAATCTTTCAAGCCAGTTGTCACGTCGATGCTGGGATCCAGCAGGCCAGTGAACGAAAGAAACGCCAACGCAAGCTTGGCTGCCGCAAGGAATAGTGACGCAAGAAATAGGGACAGGTAAGGATTTGGGAGAGAAGGAATCGCAGAGACGCTGAGGCAGGGAGACGCGAGGAGGGAGAATTGGAACCGGACGGAATCGGGACAGGCTGTGTTTGCTTGTCGCGGTGATGCAACCGCCAGTCGGACACGCTGGCAGTCTTGATCGCGAGATTGCAGGTAACTGCCTTTCGTCGACAGTGGGCCAGTTGCTAACAGTCCACGTCCCTAGCATGACGAGGCGGGCTGGGGTTTGGGTCTTCATCGTCATCCCAGAAGTAGTTCTGGCTGGCGGACCGCGAGTGCTTTCGCGAAAGCACGATAGCCCGCCAGGGCCGCCGCGAAGACAGAAATCAGTAGGAGTCCAGTCATCACGAGAGCTGATAGCCAGTTCACGGCCATGGGGCACCTCTATCAAGGTTGTCGAGGGCATCCTTGCGTTTCAAGTTCCCTCCTACAAAGCAGAGGCCCGACTCGCCCCGGCACTGGGCGAAGAATCCTGAGAACTTGTGTCCGCGGGTTGTCGGCGAAGGTGAGAACCATCGGGTGGTGCTCCCTGCAAAACCAGGGGCGATTCGACTGCCGGGTCACATGGAGAAACGATGACCGCTGTTGCGTTCTCGACGACACCTCCGTCGCGATGCTGGCCCGTCAATCGCTCCTGAGCGGTGATCGATTGAAGCGTCAGGGCTCCGAAGTGCAGGGCGGTCGCACCCTTTGATCGACGGTTTCCCCTTTTTTTGTGGCAATCAAGGGCTAATTGTAAGAGGATCGTTTCTGACCGATAACGTGGCTGGCGTAGCACGCTGTGTGCCCAGGAAACGTGAAACAGAAAAGGTTTCAAACAAGATGATGAAGCGATTGCTCCTGGTTGGTGTTTTGCTGTTGGACAGTCTGGTTCTTCACGCGGTGGTAGCATCCGCCGACACTTACGACGTGTATCTGTTGGCCGGTCAATCCAATATGGACGGTCGTGGACAGGCCAGTGATTTAGAGCCCTCTGAGCGTGGTCCATTTGAGAACGCCATCATCTACTATCGAAACCCACCCCATTCTAGTGAGGGCTGGAAACCTTTGGCGCCCGGATTCAGTATCCCGCCTCGCTACAAGGGAACCGTTCCGTCCACGACGTTTGGTCCAGAACTCGGTTTCGCAAAGGGGATGCTTGACGCCGACCCAAACCGCAAACTTGCGCTGATCAAGGGTTCCCGAGGTGGAACCAGTTTGCGAAAAGACTGGAGTCCTGGTGAGGTTGGCAAGCCCGAGACGCAAGGCGACTGTTACCGTCATTTCGTTGAATCCATTCGGCTGGCAACGGATGCGCTGAAGAAGGAGGGACATCGCTTTCAGATTCGCGGCTTGCTTTGGCATCAAGGGGAATCGGATTCCAAATCAAGCGCCGAGACCTACCAGAAACAGCTGATCGAATTCATCAATCGCATTCGGGTCGAGATTGGAGTGGATGACCTTCCGGTGGTCGTGGGGGAAGTCTTCGACAATGGGAATCGGGACAACGTCCGTGCAGCCTTGCGTGCCTTGGGGACAAGTGGTCCGCGCCTCGGACTCGTTCCATCCGAGGGGACGACGACCTGGGATGAGGGAACCCATTTCGATGCGCCCAGCCAGATTCTGCTCGGTCAGCGTTATGCCAAGGCAATGTTGCAGATCGAGAAGGCGAATCCGCAGGAGCCAGAGAGCAGATCTCGACGCTGAGACGGTCGAGGAGAGACCGCCCTGAAATTCACGGCAACGTCCTGCTAGATGGGGATGAAAGCTCGCTGCTGAGTTAAAACCAGATTTGTACCGATTCATGATCTCCCAAAAAGGGGTCAGGTACCAATAGCCGCAAGCGGCCCTACGGGTGCTTCGCACTATTGGTACCTGACCCCTTTTTGGGAGGACAAGTTTCCGTGAGTCCGGGTGAATTGCATCCATGCCGACTTGTAAGACATGATGCCCACACGTTGGTCAAGTCACGTCCCCCTGAGCGTGCCAAAGTGAATCTTCGGTGGTCAAACCGTGCAGCGCGCGAGCGATCAAAGCGGTTCGGCGAAGTGCGTCGTGCAATGGAACGGCCCAAGGGCCATGGTTGGCTCGCTCCCAGGCGGCTCGGGCCAGGTCAATGGACGGGTCTTCCCCGTCTTCCAGTGGTGCGGAAGATAGTCGGTCGTAGTAGGAACGAAACATCGTGGTCGCGGCAAAGAAGGATCGCATGCCGTATCGCTCGGCCAAGGCTGCTTGCAGACGAAGGCAAGCATGTTCGTGCACTCTTTTGGTCGGATCAAAGCTTTCCAGTCCCCAGTCAGGTTTCTGCAGGCTCTCGGGCCCCTCGCACAACGAGTGACAGGCTTCGTGCAGAATCATTTGAGCCAAGCAATCATCGGGATCAAGTGTTTCGGTGGTACCGATGGTCAGAACTCCATCCCCATTCCATGATGCATTGACCTCGGCACTGCGTTCGATTCGGATACCCATTTCAGAAGCGGCATGAATCCAGATCAGGTCCAGAGGATCGCTGTAAGTCTTGTCGATGTTTCTCACTGGGAGCTCGTTTCCTGCTCAGTAGCTACCGGTCCATCCCTCTTCAAGCTTCGTCTTCGAGGACTGGAGTCATGATGATATCGAGACCGATGAGCGTGGTTTCGATCTTCCATTCGTTACGATTCCAATCCTTGATGATCCGTTTTGCTTCCAATCGGTCGAGAGTCTGTTCCACATAGAAGGGGACCTTGTCTTCAAACTCCTGAAGCATGTTCAGCTTGCGACCGATCAAATTGAACAATCCGCTGACAGGGGCGATGCCATGAGCCTCAATCCATGCCTGGCCTTCAGGCGAACCGGCGTCGGGACCCAGAAACGTCAATCGGAAAGAGCGGATTGTCTTGCCGAACGAGGCGAACAGTCCATCCCCGAGACCGATGTAATCGAGGTGAAGCACATGAAGTTGTCCGCGGTAAACGCGAGCGGCCTTGTAGACTCGATCCAATTCGGTCTCGATGAAATCGATCTTCAACGCGATGTTCATCGCCTTGGCAAGATTCCGCAAAGCGATACCTGGCTGGTTGGTTCGGGGAGAAATCGACAGGTCGAGATCGGTGATCCCGCCAGCTTGCCTCGCGGTGATGACCTCCTTTTCAGGACGTGTCGGTAGACCAATCGCGAATCCGAAGTCGTCTGCGTTGTTCATGGTCGTGCTCTCGTTGTGCCTACGCCTCTCGTCCATTGTCGCATCGAGTTGTGCATCCTGGAGCGACAACGCCCACCTAGGGATAGATTTGCATTATCGCTTCCGATATCGGTCGGCACCAGCAGTCGCAAGCTGTAGGCGTCGGAACCAATCGCCTCCATGATTGGCTCCGCTTGGGCGGCAAACGCGTTGCGATCGCCGGCAACGGGTAAGGCGGGTACAACGGGGACAGTAAAACAGCGACAGGCCGAAAGATGAGTCGGGCGAGCAAGTACATAGGTGGCCTGTCCCGATTGTGTACAGTTTGTCTTTCCCCGATCTCCATGTCCAATCTTGATAAGACTTGATGCTCGATGATGAAAAACCTTTTGACCGACTTGCCGACCGCACTCCCAGAGGAACTCGTTACCGTGATTGCGGAAAGTTCGAGCGTACGGATCGAGCGAATCGTCTCAAGCGGCCACGCCAGTCCAGACGGCTTCTGGTGCGATCAGAGGGAGCACGAATGGGTGGTGGTGTTGCGAGGACGTGCCATTCTTCATTTTGAAAGCAGCGAATCGGTGCGATTGAATCCCGGCGATCACATCCTGATCCCCGCCCACAAGAAGCATCGAATCGCTTGGACGACGCCCGACGAACCCACTGTTTGGATCGCCGTCTTTTATTGCGATTGATTGCGAATACAATCAGCCGGTGAACAACTTCGTTGCCGCCCATTGGGCTAGCTGCTCAAACTGAGCGGTTGTTGAGAGTAGCACGACTCTCCGAGTCGTAAATCGCCGAGAGGATCGACTCGGAGAGTCGTGCTACTTTGGTGTCGAATGACCAGGCCCGGCGTGAATAGATAACGATGTAAAAACGGGATCGAAAAGGATGGCTGGCCGCTCAACCGCTCAGTTTGAGTAGCTGGACACCGCCACTCTTGTCGAGTTCTTCGAGTCTCCTAACCCGAAGCGTGAGCTTTGAAGTTGCGTTCCTTTCATTGCCCGACGCGTCAGCGAGGAAATATTGCGATTGACATCGACTCGCTGACGCGTCGGGTTATGAAAATCCTCCTGCGGCAGCGAAAAAGCGCAACTCAAAAACGGACGCTTCGGGTTACGATTGGCCGCCAAAGTGGCGCGATCCAGCTACTCAAACTGCGCGGTTGTTTCGAGTAGCACGACTCTCCGAGTCGTAAATCGCCGAGAGAATCGACTCGAGAGTCGCGTTACCTTGGTGTCGAATCACGAGGCCCGACGTGAATAGAAACAATGTGAAAATGCGATCGAAAAGCATGGAGGACCCCTTTTGGGGAGATGGCTACGTCAAAGATGAAAATGCAGCTAAAATCGCGAAACAACGACATGCCACCGTCATCGCGTGACGCTCGAGTCATCGACAGCAAAATGCGCAGAACGTTACCGCGACAACGTTGCGATGGTGGTTGTGTTGCAAACCCGTTAACGCCTGCATAGGTCTTCGAGTCGATGTCCGAAGCTAGAACCGTTCAACTTGATCCACTGGTCTCTCGTTACATCGCCCAACGGAAGGCGGAATTCGATCAGATTTCTCAAACGCGACGAGACGAGCTTCAACCGATCGCTGACTACACGCGACGACGACTCGACGAAGGCAAGCCAGCGAGACTTACCTTTATCTGTACGCACAACTCGCGTCGCAGTCATTTGTCCCAGATCTGGGCACGGATTGCTGCCGACGTCTACGGACTGCAAGGGATTGAAACCTATTCCGGTGGCACCGAAGCCACTGCTTTCAATCCGAGAGCGGTCGCGACGCTCAAGCGAAGTGGTATGCGGATCACGACGGATGACGCCTCCGTTGATAACCCCGTTTATTGCGTGCAATACTCCGACGATTCGCCACCGCAGGTCTGCTTCTCAAAAGTCTTCGATCAACCGCCAAACCCGGTTAAGGAGTATTGTGCCATCATGACATGCTCACAGGCTGACGAGGCGTGTCCGGTAGTGATTGGTTGCGACTTGCGGGCACCTGTGCGTTATGAAGATCCTAAAATCGCTGATGGTACCCCAGAAGAGTCAATGGCTTATGACGAGCGATCTCGGCAGATTTGCCGCGAGATGCTCTTCCTGATGTCACTTGTCGGAACCGTCCCGCCGAGATGCTAGTCGTAGCAGGGAGTGCGTATGCCACGGATCTTGACGATCGCAACGAAAACACTCGTGTCTCGATAGGTGAGCCAAAATGCTTCCGGGAATCAGATGTTTCAGGATCATTCTGGCAGGCCCGTTTCTGCTTGGTATTGTGCTGCCTGGTTGGGTCGTGTCAGCCGCCCAGTCCACGGCTTCAAAGCCCAAGATGATCGTCTTCTACACAGATGATCATGGGTATGCAGATCTTTCGTGCCAGGGCGTGTTGGAGGACGTCCAGCCACCCAACGTCGATGCACTTGCCAGGAGTGGAGTGCTGGCGAGAAATGGATACATTACCGCTCCGCAGTGCCTGCCTTGGGTCAGGTCCGAGGATTGTCGAGCATGGCTATAAGCATGTGTTCAGCCAGAATGCCAGAGCCCCATTTGCGGCCAACATCTCACTCGATGGTCTGGACCGTGAGATGTCGAACTTGCCCGCAGAGATGTATCACATTGATGGGTGCAGCCAAGCAGCGGCTTCCCTAATCGAACGCTACCCGATGTGCCGTTCTTCTTTTACGTCACCTCGGCTTTTCCTGGCAATCGTGCCGGTCCCGTTTGGACGGGATATGATTTGGGCAAAGTCGAATCTCGCTCCGGAGATTGTCATTCTCCGGTATGATTGGAAAGTCTTCGTGACGCCTTTCGATGGCTTGGCAAGAATGCGCGTCGCCTCTCCTCGATCGGTTGTTGTTCCACCAAAAGTATGTCTGACCTGAAAAGAAAGTGGTGTGATCTCGTTCCAGCAGTGATTCTGCTCGGATGGTCTGTTGTGGGGGTCTCCTACACTGGGCTCGTCGTGATCCAGGTCCAAGCGGCCGACGATACCACGACCGGCAAGTTAGACCCTCGTCCGACAAACCAAGGGGTGCTGCAACGACTGGAGTCCGAGCATTTGTCAAATCTGATCCAGGTCCATTCCAGCGTCCTCTCCGGCGGACAGCCGGAAGGGGAACTCGCATTCGAAGACTTATCTCGGCGGGGCGTACGGACCATCATCAGTGTCGATGGTGCGACTCCCGATGTAGAGATGGCGAAACGTTTTGGGATCCGCTACGTCCATCTGCCGCATGGATATGATGGCATCAGCCCCGAGCGTTCGCTGGAACTGGGCAAAGCGATTCATGCTCTCGATGGTCCGATCTATATCCACTGTCATCACGGCAAGCATCGTAGCCCCGCGGCTGCCGCGGTCGCCTGTGTCGTCGCTGGCTTGCTGACCTCTGAACAATCGCTTCGCGTCTTGGAACTTGCTGGAACCAACCCCCACTACCGTGGCTTGTTCCAATCTGTGCGGCGGGCAACTCCGATCGATGCCTCTCGTCTTGGCGACGCGCAAGTCGAATATCGTGAAGTGGCCGACGTCACCCCAGTCACGACGGCGATGCTGGCGTTGGAGCGCACATTCGACGAACTACATCGGCATCAGGAGGCAAAGCGATCGACCGGCTCCAGCGAGTCAAATGCAAATACAACGCCGAGTCGTAGCATCGATGAAAACGCGCTGCTTTTGCGCGAACACTTCACGGAGCTGATCCGACTTGACGATGTAACCAAACGGCCTGAAGACTACATTCAAGGGCTCCGAGATTCGGAAGAAGCAGCCGCCGAGCTATGCGAATCGCTCAAGGGCCAAGTCGCGAGTCCAGATTTCACGGAGCCGCAACGCGAGCTGCTGAAACGGATCAAGGAAAACTGCGTTTCCTGTCATGCGGCCTATCGAGACTCGCCTGCGGACTAGAGCTCCGCTGTGGTCGTGGATAACCATCGCGATCTCAATAATTCGGATTTAGCTTGGTCTTGGGTGCTTGAAGCTCAACTGCTGGCATGCCCAATTTCTCTCGCAGCGGATCGAGCATTTCCTTTGTTCGACTCGCGCCGCATCGAGACACACCGAGCTCTCGGACCGCGATCAATGCGTCGAGATCGCGGACCCCTCCGGCCGCTTTCACCTGGACATGATCGGCCGAGTGCTTTCGCATCAGCTTCAAGTCTTCGTGCGTGGCACCACCGGTCCCGTAGCCGGTCGATGTCTTCACCCAATCCGCATCGAGGTCACTACAAATCTCGCAGAGCTTGATCTTCTGGTCATCATTGAGATAGCAATTCTCGAAGATCACTTTCACTTTCTGGCCAGCATCGTGAGCGACGCTGATCACTCGCTTGATGTCCTTGCGAACATAATCCCAGTCACCACTGAGCACCTGGCTAATGTTCACGACCATATCGAGTTCTTCGCAGCCGTCGGCAATCGCCCTTTTTGCTTCGGCTCGTTTGATCTTGGAGGTGTGACCGCCATGAGGAAAGCCAATCGTTGTCGAAGCCTTCACGCCAGTCTCCTTGAGCAGACTCGCGCAGCGTTTGAGGTAGTACGGCATGATGCAAACGCTCGCCACGTCGTAAGCGATTGCTAGCTGGATGCCCGCTTCCAGATCATCGACCGACATCGTGGGATTGAGAAGCGAGTGGTCGATCATCTTGGATAGATCGAGATAGCTGTATTCCATCGGAGTTGTTCCTCAAGGAGAAGTTGGGAGCAACATGATGCGAAAAATGAGAGGAAACGCAAAGATGGGGCAGCGGAATGAGAAACAGCCGGTCTCCCGAAAAGGGGTCAGGTACCAATAGTGCGAAGCACCCGAAGGGCCGCTTGCGGCTATTGGTACCTGACCCCTTTTTGGGAGGACACATGATTGTTGAAAATGCTCAAAAAAAAGGTGACTGGCCCAGCATCACAAGAAAAGGGAAAACCGGGGACAGTCAGAGCTTGAGGGCGGGCGCCAAAGAGCTTGCCTGTCCCCAATTCATGCCCAATTCATCTGTCCCAATCCATCAATTCAGCCTTCGAGGACCAAGCCTTCGAGGACCAAGCCTTCGAGGACCAAGCCTTCGAGGACCACGGCAGGCTCGGTTGAGTCATCCAACACTGGTCAAGCTGGAGGGGGCGACTAGTCATGACTGGGGGTGTCTTCGTTCCGCATCTCACTGAGTTCTTGTTTGAACTTTGCGAGGAACTTTTGGCCAACTTCGTTGTCGGGACGCAATTCAACGGAGCGAGTCTGTTCGTCGATGGCCGCCTCCATGACTGCGCAGGCCTTGTCAATCTGACCGAGCCGATGGAGCGTTTCGGCCTGATCGCGAAGCGCGTGGACCAAGAACACTCGGTAGACGGGCATCTCAGGAAAGGTGCGCAGTCAAGGAGCGAAAAAGACTGATGGGCTCTTCGAATAGCGCATCAGCCTCGTTTCGATGCCGGTCGCACTTGCTGTCAGCCAGTTTCATCAAGCCTCGAGCCAGAACCGCTCGGTAACGGGGGATGGAGGGATGAAACTCGGAGAGGTCGCGGGCCAACGCAATCGCTCGATCGAGTTCCGCGGTCCCGTTTTCACGGCGTTTCGACCGTGAGCTGGTGGTGATCAAGAGCTCGCTGAGTTCACAGCGATAGTCCGGCACATTCGGATAGTCTCTGACCAGGCCTTCCAAGATCTTGATTCCCGCGGCGCGAATCGCCTCGCGTTCCGCGCGATCGCCCTCCGGTGAGTCCCGTTGCCGAAAGCCCATCAGCCAGTAATGGCCTCGATAGGCCCGAGCGAGCTCCAGTTGATAAGTCGCGTTGCCAGGATACTCTCGAACGAGATGCTCCAGGACGCCAACCGCGATGTGTTGACTCTGCCTGGCCTCGTCTCCGCGAAACATCAACGTGAGGCACTGTGCCAAGTCGGTGCGGAGTTTTGCTTCCTGAGCTCGTCCCTGTGGCGTCCGCCCTTGGGGCGTTTCGGCGACCAGTCTTAAGGCGCGAAGGAAGGCATGTTCCGCGTCGGCAAACCGGCTTGCCGAGTACAGCGAGAATCCGAGCTGATTGAGCGTCTCGACACGTTCAAGTTCAAGCGACGAATCATCCGCGATCTGATCGGAGTTGAGGAATCGCAGCGAGCGCTCGTAGGCTTGCTCCGCTTTGCCCTGCTGTCCGAGTCTCTGATAAATGTCGGCGACCCGGCGATGCACCTTCGCCGTCTCTCGATAGAGCTGCGGATTGGTTGGGTTCTGTTGCGCGAAACGGTCATAAAACTTCAAGGCATCTTGCAAGACGCCAGCACTGTGGTCGGACACCGCCATCTGCAGTTCGATTCCACCCGACGCCAACTCGCCTCCTTCGCCTTCGCTGGCTATCGGATGAGCCATCCAGCTGGAGGTGAATCGCTCAAGAATCTGATCGAGCGATTCGAGCGCGAGTGTGAGGTTCACCTCCGCGCGGCGATTCTCGTCGACCGCATCTTTCCATTTGGCTCCCACGACGAAAAAGGAGGTGATGCCAGTCAGCAGCAACGCCATACAAAGCGTCGCTACCGTGGGGTTGCGTGTCGTCCATCTCCAAAGTTGAAGTGGGGCTCGGAGGGGACGCGCCGCGACAGGACGCCCCTGAACGAAGCGGCGCAGGTCGCTGGCAAGATCGGCAGCGGAGGCATATCGACTGGAGGAATCCCTGGCCATCGCTCGCATCACGATTGCCTCGAGATCCTTCGGAGTATCTGGCCGAATCTCCCGAGGCGGCGCCACCTTGCCCTTCATGATTTTCGACAGCATCAGCGTGCGGCTCGAATCGTCAAAGGCTGGTTGGAGCGTCAGCAGTTCGTAGAGAGTCAATCCAAGGCTATAGAGGTCGCTGCGAGTATCTTGCGTGCCGCTGATGTGTTCCGGAGCCATGAACCGCAAAGTCCCTGCGACCTCTTCGGGATGGGCTCGCTGCTCGGACTCGAGCGCCGTGGCGAGGCCAAAGTCAGTGACCCAGACCGCGCCTTGATGATCGAGTAACAGGTTGCTCGGCTTGATGTCTCGGTGCAGCACCCCTTGCAGGTGGGCGTAATCCAGGGCGTCGGCAACTTGAATGCCAACGTTCGCAATTGCCTGCCACAACGGTTGGCCGGAACGATCCGAAAGGAGCGCCCATTGATCCAAACTTGAAGGTACTTGATGAAGCAATTCGCCGGGCGATCGAAATCGCCCCTGCAAGCGTTGCGAATGTCGCGAGGTCGGCGCGGCCAACCGACCGGATCGCTCAGGACGGGCGATCGATGGTTCCGTCTCTTCAGGCCGGTCGGTATCACTCCTGGCGGGATCCTTGTCGGAGCGAGGCTCGGCAACGCCATCTTCAAGTGGAGCACGCTGGTCGCTCGGATTCTGTTTTCGATTTCGAGCACACCGCTGGATGACTTGGTCCAGGGAGGTGCCGACAATCCGCTGCATGACGTAATAATGCAGATCGTCCTGCTGCCCGACGCCAAACACGGGAACAATGTTTGTGTGATGGAGTCGCGCAGCGGTCTTCGCCTCTCGGTGAAAACGATCCAGGTGTTTGGAATCTGGGAGCGCCTGGCGTGGGAAGACTTTGACAGCGACGCGGCGCTGCAACGATTGTTGCTCGGCCTCGTAGACGACGCCCATGCCACCACGCCCGATCTCGCAAACGATCCGAAAATCACCAAGTTGCTCGAGTCCCTCGATATCAAGATCGACCGGATGAGTCGAAGTGGAATTCGAGAACTGGCTCGACTTGCAACTCTCCAGGGCTAGCATCGCCGGGAACAGGCGGCGGATTTTCACAGAGAATTTCGGATGCAGGTTGGCGAATTCAGTGACCGAAAGTGATTCACCCCGACGACGCCGATCCAGGAATTCCTCGCACAGGACTTCAATCGGATTTCGATGTTCGGTTTCGTTCGTCATGCGTATCGATTCAATGTGTCAATTCGATTCAGGTCCATCAAAAAAGCCAGGAACTTGTTCGAGGGTATCACGTAGTCGCATCAGAGCCCGCACATAGCGGTTGCTTGCCGCCGCCTCCTTCAATCCCAATACCTCGGCGACTTCGCTGTTCCGCAGTTCCTCAAAATGCCGCAGCGCCAGGATTTCGCGATCGATTGGGTCCATTTGATCGAGCGCCAGTTCGACGATGGCAATCAGCTCGGCACGCATCACCAATTGACTTGGCGAGGCCAGATGAGCGACCAGGAGACTTGCCATCGATGCCGAGGTGGCTCCCGTTGCGACGCGGTTGATCGAGACCTCCTGTTTGACGTCTCGCATTTCCGCTTTCAGGTGCCGCCGATGGATGTCGATCAAACGCTGCGTGGTGAGCTGTCGCAACCAAACGTAAAAGGAAAGCTCCGGTTTCTTGAGGTAGTGATGGAGTCGCTGGTGAGCGTCAATGTAAACCTCCTGCAAAACATCCGAGGCATCCTCCCGCCCCCGAAGTCGATGATCCATCCGGAATTCCAGGAGCTGCTTCAATCGGTTGCGATAAAACGCGAACAGCTCCACGAACGCTTCATCGTCCCCTGCTCGAATGCGGGCGAGAAGTTGATCGTTGAGGACGGAGTCGGACATTGACCAAACTATAAACGGGCTGCGGACAGATTTTACACAACACCAAGACGAGTCCCGCAAAAAAGAGGCTCCCGGGAAGGCCAGTCACCCTCGCTTTGAGCAAAGGGAGGTACTCGTTTGTCACCCCGCATCAATACGCTCGACTCGCAAGCCGCTCACGATTTGTCCGTACCAGCGACTTCCCAGTCCGTCGCCAAGTGTCCGTACGATGGACTTCCCCGTCCGTCGCCAGTTGACCGTACGATGGACTTCCTAGTCCGTCGCCAGGTGACCGTACGATGGACTTCCTAGTCCGTCGCCAGTTGACCGTACGATGGACTTCCTAGTCCGTCGCCAGCTGACCGTACGATGGACTTCCTAGTACGTCGCCAGGTGACCGTACGATGGACTTCCTAGTCCGTCGCCAGGTGACCGAACCCAAGCCTAACCGTCGCAGGACAACCGACGGTTCGAATCGACGGACTTGGAAGTCCATCGTACATCGAAGATCGACGGACTTGGAAGTCCATCGTACATCGAAGATCGACGGACTCGGAAGTCCATCGTACATCGAAGATCGCGCCGTCGTCCATCGAAGGCGTTGGAGCAGGGGCTCAAGGACGGGCGACGGCTGATGCCGGTTTCGAACCGAATTTTCGCGGTTGGCCAACTTTTCTTTCTTGGGGAATTCTTTGCCGAAATCGGTGTAGGAAGGCGATCCCGTCCGTTTACAAGAACTGAACTTGCCAAATCTGCATGCTACATCCGAAGGCCTCCATGAAGGGATCTGAGTCATCCACGCGAACCTGACCCCCCATCATCAATCATGATTGCTCCTCTGACGATCCACGAATCGGACGATCAGGACGCCCAGATGATGGCGCGTGTTGCCGAGGGTGAAGTCGGGCTATTCGATGAGCTGATGCATCGCAACGAGGCTCGAGTTCGTGGGCTGGTCGTTCACATGAAGGGGGCCAATGTCGATTCGGAAGATCTCACGCAGCAGGTCTTTCTTCAGGCCTATCGCGCCAGGAATTCCTACAGCCCGTCGGCCAAATTCACCACCTGGTTGTTTGTGATCACCCGGAACGTCGTGCTCAATGCCCAGCGAACGGCGGCCCGTCGCCGCGAGACGGAACTTCTTTCTCCGAACCTGGTCGAAGGGACGCCTCGCGGCCACGATTATCGGTCGGCGTGGTATCATCCGGTCAGTGAAGTGATTCGCGAGGAAACCCAACGCGTGGTCGCCAGTGCGATTGAACAATTGCCCGATCGGCAGCGACAGGCGATTGAGCTCGTCGGACTTGGTGGATGCCGCTACAAGGTTGCCGCGGAGCAGATGAAGGTGACCGAAAAGGCAATCAAGTCGTTGGTTCATCGGGCCAAGATGAATCTGCGAGTGATGCTAGAAACCGAGGATCCTGTCGCGTAGGTTTTTGCTTCACTTCAACCTCATGTGTCTGAACCAGCGAGTCAACTTGGAGTCGATCCATGCAACCGAACGAACGTTTGATTGAAACGAGAATCGGTCTTCCCCAGCAACGTCGGGACTTCCTGCGAAGAGTTTCCGCCGGGGGGGCGGCATTGGCCTCCACGATGTTTTTTGACCGGCCAGGTTTGTTCGCGGAGGAATTGGTGCGGACTCCTCGGCAAACCGAGGGGCCGTTCTACCCGGTCGACCTTCCGCTTGACACCGACAACGATCTGTTGGTGATCAATGACCAAATCACCCCTGGAGTTGGAGAGATCACCCACTTGTCGGGCCGTGTCCTCGACGCCCAAGGGGAACCGATCCGAAATGCCTTGGTTGAAATCTGGCAGGTCGACAACAACGGCGCTTACCTTCACAAGGGAAGTGCCAATCGTGAAAACTGGGATACCAACTTTCAAGGCTTTGGTCGCTTCTTGACGGGATCGACCGGCGAGTATTACTTCCGCACAATCAAGCCCGTTCCCTATCCTGGCCGAACGCCCCATATCCATTTCGCAATCAAACGTTCCGGCGCCGATAAGTTCACGACGCAGTGCTACATCAAGGGGCATGCCGGCAATCCTCAGGACGGTATTTGGAAAGGGATTCGAGATCCCAAGCAGCGTGACGCCGTGACCGTTGATTTTGCGCCGGTCCAAGGATCTGCCATCGGAGAACTGGCGGCTCGATTCGACGTCGTGCTCGGGCAAACTCCCAAAGGCTAGCCCGGTCAGGCTGGAAGCCGTCACTCTCTTGGGGATTCGCATCGTTTCGTCGCTTGGCTACACTGTCGCAGCGAGACTGTGAAAAAATCGCATGGCCTAGGGTCGCTCTGCATCTCCAAGGCGGACATTTGCAGCTTTGCTGCGCCGATTTACGAGTCTCGGAGAGACTCGCCTACGGTCGTGCGCTGCGAGCCGAAGAACTCACAGACTCGGCGAGACTCACCCACTGAATCCCACCTCAATCTCTCAACTGACTGGAGATGACTTATGCCGCGGTGTCTGCTTCGTTTCACCATGAGCCTATGGTTGCTGGCCTGTTTGCCACTGGCCGCCCAAGCTGCCGATGGCGATTGGCCAACGTTTCGTGGCGCATCACGAACGGCCGTCGCACCCGATACCGGGTTGCTGACAGAGTGGCCGAGTGACGGTCCCGAGCTGCTATGGCAAACCGATGGGATGGGCCGAGGTTACTCGAGCCCCGCGATCTCGGATGGCAAAATCTACACGATGGGTGACGGTCTCTCGATTGCGCCGGATAGCGATGAGTACCTGGTGTGCCTCAACCAAGCTGATGGCAAGGTGCTTTGGTTCAGCAAGACGGGTCCTGCTTGGGATTCGGGTCAAGAGTCATGGCAGAGTTCGCGCAGTACTCCGACTGTGGATGGCGATCACGTCTACGCGCTTACGGCATTTGGCAAGTTGATCAAGTTCACCACGGATGGAAGGGAAGTCTGGAGTAAAGACCTGAAAGAAGAGTTCGCTGGCAAGAAGGCGGATGGCTGGGGCTACAGTGAGTCGGTATTGATTGATGGCGACCTTTTGGTCTGCACGCCCGGAGGACCCGACAACACAATGGTTGCCTTGAACAAGGACAGTGGTGATGTCGTTTGGACTTGTTCACGTCCCGAGGATCGTGGTGCAGGACATGCTTCGATCGTGATTTCGAACGTGGGTGGTACGAAGGTCTACGTCCAAACCACTGGCTCTGGTGCGATGGGTGTTCGAGCAAGCGATGGTGTTTTGCTCTGGGACTACGAAATCAAGAAGACGACTGCAGTGATTCCGACTCCGATTGTCAAAGACGATCTCGTCTTCTTCACTGCCGGATATGGAACGGGTGGCGCGCTGGTTCGTCAGATCCCCTCACCAAGCGGTGTCATCATCGAGGAGATTTATCCCCCGAGTCCAGAACTGCAGAATAAGCATGGCGGCGTCGTGCTCGTAGGCGACTATGTCTATGGCGATTCAGGTGACGGCGGTGTCCCCTTTTGTGCCGAGTTGACAACCGGTGAGGTTCAATGGAAGTCGCGAGGGTCAGGCAAGAAGTCGGCGAGCGTCGCGGCAGCAGACGGACACCTCTATTTCCGCTACACCGATGGCACCATGACCTTGGTCAAGGCAACATCAGAAGGATTCGAGGAGGTCGGCAGCTTCAAGGTTCCCGGCAGCGGTGACCGACCGAGCTGGGCGCATCCCGTGATCGCCGATGGAAAGCTTTATCTGCGAGAAGGCGACAAGCTGCTCTGTTACTCGCTACGCGAGTCTGCTTGACGCGAATCTGGTACCGTAGACGAGTCTCTCCGAGACTCGCGCAAGACGCAGCGGTGCGAATTCAGGTCCGCCTTGGAAGGGCGGACCTGGGGCAGCCCAGATCACCAGCCGTACGATGGACTTCCAAGTCCGTCGCGCGATTCTGGTTCTTTGTTCGACGGACTTGGAAGTCCATCGTACGATTCTGCTTTTTGCTTGCGCGACGGACTTGGAAGTCCATCGTACCGTACGAGGAAGGTTGCTAGGGTTGGACGCGATCGGCTTGCCATGAACGATCGTTGGGTTGTCCGCCGAACGTCATCACCCGCCAGCCGCGGATTCCTTCGTCGTTGACGATCCCCTGATACGTGGTGGTGAACTCACGATCGCGGAATGTCGACGTGACATCGAAGATCAGTTTATTGCCCTCGAGGACTGGATCGACGATCTCGCTGACCGTCGGTGCTTCGTCGTCTCGCTTGGTCTCAAGATTACCGGCGAGCCTGCCTTGTTCGTTGGTCACAACCAGGCGACTGGAAAACACGGAATTCCCAAAGCGGTTTTCCCATCGATAGGTGCCCGACGGATCAATGCTCGCCGTGGCGTCGTAGCCGACGAACAATTCCTCCGATTCTGGTTGGATCGCGGCGGCCTCGGCGACCAGGTCGCTGCTGGGCGGCTTGATCCCGGGATAATCGCGCCAAATCCACCTCAACATTTGGGGCAACATCGCCCCGCCATGATCGTCGCTGTGGCCCCCTTTGCCGAAGACATGGGCCATGTCGTAGTCTTTCTCCTGAAGCGCTGCGACCATCTTTTGGTTTTGTTCATACCAGCTTCCAAACTGGTTGGTGATGTCGTTCTCCCCATCCTGCAAGAAGATGCGAATCGGTTTCTTTTCGGTTTGTCGCACCAGGTCGGGATAGACGTGTCCGCCGCGAATGTTGGTGTAGCTGCCGATCATGCTGAGTACGTTCCGAAACTGATCGGGGTGTTCCCATGCGACAGTGAACGCGCAGATCGCGCCACTACTCGTACCTCCGATGACCCTTCCAGCCGGATCGTCGGTGAGGTTGTACTTCTTGCCGACCTCGGGAAGGATTTCCTCGAGCAACATCCGCGCGTAGGCATCGTTCAGGACGTCGTACTCATCGGCTCGGTTGTCCGGGTTTCCCGTCCCGATACTGTCTGGGAACTCATCACCTCGTTGACCCGGTGTGATGAAGATCCCAATCGTGACGGGAATCTCTCCCTTCGCGATCAGGTTTTCCAGCACCTGTGGGACACGCAAGGAGCCTTCTGGATTGATGGCTCGCGCACCATCTTGAAAGACCAACACGCAGGCCGGTTTGCTCGCGTCGTATTGCGGTGGCACGTACACCCAATACTTGCGCACGGTGTCGGCGATGATGTCGCTGTGAAACAAGAAGGGGCCTTCCAGCTTTCCTTTCGGAGCGGATGCGTTGGGAAGGGAATCGGGACCAAGGGGGTAGCGGATCTGTGGTTGGGGGGCTCGTCGAGACGACTCTTGTGCCGGCGCCAGGGCCGCTACCGAAGTCAGAAGCAAACAGGCCGCCAAACGGAAAGTGGTACGTTGTTCTATCATGACGTTCTCACAGCAAAGAAGGTGTTTTGCAGAGGGGTGCTCGGGCAAGATTTTGTAGGATGGACTTTCAAGTCCGTCGCGCGATCCTGGTTCTCTTTGCTCGACGGACTTGGAAGTCCATCGTACGGGTTTTTGGATCGAGGGTGTTCACGTGGGACCCATCGTCAATCGTAGAACAACCCCGGCCGCGAATCGTTGCGAAGAAGCTTCAGGGTTCGTTCATTCAGTTCATGACGTTCTCACAGCAAGGAAGGTGATTTGCAGTCCGATGCTTGGACAAGATTTTGTACGATGGACTTTCAAGTCCGTCGCGCGATCCTGGTTCTCTTTGCTCGACGGACTTGGAAGTCCATCGTACGGGTTTTTGGATCGAGGGTGTTCACGTGGGACCCATCGTCAATCGTAGAACAACCCCGGCCGCGAATCGTTGCGAAGAAGCTTCAGGGTTCGTTCATTCAGTTCATGACGTTCTCACAGCAAGGAAGGTGATTTGCAGTCCGATGCTTGGACAAGATTTTGTAGGATGGACTTCCAAGTCCGTCGCGCGATCCTGGTTCTCTTTGCTCGACGGACTTGGAAGTCCATCGTACGGGTTTTTGGATCGAGGGTGTTCACGTGGGACCCATCGTCAATCGTAGAACAACCCCGGCCGCGAATCGTTGCGAAGAAGCTTCAGGGTTCGTTCATTCAGTTCATGACGTTCTCACAGCAAGGAAGGTGATTTGCAGTCCGATGCTTGGACAAGATTTTGTACGATGGACTTCCAAGTCCGTCGCGCGATCCTGGTTCTCTTTGTTCGACGGACTTGGAAGTCCATCGTACGGGTTTTTGGACCGAGGATGTTCACGTGGGGCCCATCGCCAATCGTAGAACAACCCCGGCCGCGAATCGTTGCGAAGAAAGTCCAGCCGGCGTCCGTCCTCTCCCTTATGATGAGGCTTTGGAATTCTGCCCCGAACCCATTGCCCACGCTACCGATGATGAGATCCTTTCCCATGTGCTTGCAGGCGATTCTGCTCGCGTTTGCTCCCGTACTGACCAACTTCTCTTCAGCCCAAAACGCCGCACAAGAATCGTCACCTCCGGATTTGTCGGGAGAGGTGATTCGGCTCTGGGAGGATGGCGCGCCTGGTTTCGAAGATCGTCAAGACGAAGCGGAAAAGGCAGAAAGCTACTGGGTCAAGAATATTCATCACCCCTCGATCACTGCCTTTCTCCCAGATCCCGATAAAGCGACTGGGGCAGCCGTGGTGATCTGTCCGGGTGGGGGCCATCGCGAGTTAGTCTTCAAAGCCGAGGGGGTCGAGGCAGCCGAGTACTTGAATAGCCTTGGTGTCGCCGCCTTCGCGCTGAAGTATCGCTTGGGGCGAGAGGAGGGATCGCCTTATGACATCGAGACCCATGCGCTTCAGGATGGACAACGGGCGATTCGCTTGGTGCGGAGTCGCGCCAAGGAATGGGGAATTGATCCGTCGCGAGTCGGCATCCTCGGTTTCTCGGCGGGCGGCGAGGTCGTCTCGATGGTTTCCTATGCTGACAACGCGGCAGGCGATCCGGCTGCGGATGATCCGATTGAACGTGAGAGCGCTCGACCCGATTTTCAGATGTTGGTTTATCCCGGACCGCTCGGGATTCCCGATACGTTGCCGGCCGCCGCACCGCCTGCGTTCTTGCTGGTTGCCAACGACGACTTCGGAGCATCTTCCGTGGTGACGAGTCTGTTGGGCAAGTTTCGCGCGGCCGGCGTGCCTGTCGAGACCCACGTCTACGCACGTGGCGGCCACGCCTTCAACATGGGCAATCGCTCGGAACTGGTCACTTTGCAAACATGGCCCCAGCGCGTAGCCGATTGGATGAAGGACAACTTCATTCTCGATCCCAATGGACGCGACGAGTATCTCGAATCACTCGCCCAACAACGCGAACGCATGCAACGTTTCCGCGCAATGCGGCGTGCAAGAGAGCAGCAAGTCGATAGCGAGGCGAAGTAGAAGTCGTCGGTAGCGATCCCTTGCCGCTGAGCTTGGCAGGACTTGCAGCGAGGCTCACAACAGGGCAGGAAAGCCGGAAGTTGGTGTGGCAATTGGTCTTCGCAGCAATCGTCTTCGCATGATGGCTTGGTCAAGGGCGTGGCCGCTTCTGCCCCGCTCCAAAACTGGCTAGGTCAGCTTGTCGAGCATCACCGTGGCGGTGCCCAGGACTAAGAAGAAGCCGCACATGTCGGTGATCGTGGTCAGGAGCGGACCGCTGGCCACGGCTGGGTCGACGCCGAGTCGTTTCAGTAGGAGTGGGACAGTGCCTCCAATCGAAACCGCGATCAGAGTGTTGGCGAACAGCGCGAGTCCAATCACCAATCCGAGGTAAGGATTGCCGTCGAAGATCAAGGCCACGATCCCGACCAACAATCCGAGCACCGACCCGTTGATCAATCCGACCGAGATCTCCTTGAACCAGACGCGCAGCATCTCGTTCGGTCGAACCACGCCCAACGCAAGCTCTCGCATGCTGACCGCGACCGCCTGATTGCCGCTACAGCCACTCATGTCGCTGATGATCGGCAGGAACACGGCCAGGGCAATCACTGATTGGAGCGTGTCCTGAAAGAGGGCGATGACGCTGGCGGCTCCAATGTTGAGCACGATGTTGATGCTCAGCCAACTCAGCCGTCGACGTGCACGAAGCCAAATGGGCATCGTGCGAAGTTCCTCACCACCCACGATCCCCTGGCTTTTCAGGTAGTCGCTTTCGGTGGCGCGAACCGTCGCGTAGTCGACCGCTTCGCGATGCACGACCCCCCTGAGGACACCATCCTTGTCGACAACGGGTACCCCAAGAAAATTGTGCGTCTCGAAAAACTCGATCAACTCTTCAAGCGGCGTCGCATCGAGCACAGACAAGGGATTCCGAATCATCATCGCAGCGATCGGTTGCGAACGCTTCACGAATAGCAGTTGGCTCATCGGCAGAACGCCAATCAACGCGCCTCGCTGATCACAAACGTATCCGTAGCGAATGTCATAATCGTCGTATTTCTCTTGGTCCTGGCTGAGCTGAGTGATCACGTTGGCGACGGTCATGTCGTCGCTGAACCTCATCAATTCGCTGACCATCAAGCCGCCGGCGACATCGTCTTCGTAGGCGGTCAACTGGCGTAATGACGTCGCTTCGTCGAATGGAAGCGAATTGAGAATCGCCTCTGCCTGATCCTCCTCCAGGTCGCCCAGCACGTCAGCCATCTCGTCGCTGGCCAATTCGCGGACAATCGCAGCGGCCGTGTCGGCTTCAAGTGAGCCGATTGCCTGGGCGGCTTGGCTCTCAGGAAGATGGCTGATCAGTTCGGCAGCATCGTCCGGACGCAACACCTCAAATACCCGCTCGGTCTCCTCTTCATCCAGATGACTCAGCGCAGTGCACTGTTCGGTGCTGGATAGCCCCGAGACCAAGACGTCCAGCTCAACGCTCTTTCCCGCCTCGGCCAAACGGACCATCTCCTTCCAAGGCTCCTCCATGGATGTCGGTGGATCGCTGGACACATCGCTGGTCGGCACGATGGGGTCCGTCGGTGGATCAGCAGGCGGAGTAAGATTCATGACGCTGAACGAAGGGGCTAACGGGAATCGATTTCTTCAAGGGGCGATCGAGGCTCCAGTGGCAACACAACGACCGAGGCTGGAAAGAATGTTGCCAGTTTCCGATTGGGCAACATCGATCCTAAAGGGTTGCCGTCGATTTGGAAGCCCTCCCACCACCTACATCAAGTGTTGCGCCGATACCGATTAGCATTTTGATTCTTGTCAGCTTACTCGTACGGAGCATGACTCAGGCAACTTGTAGGAACGACCACGGATCGTCTTGTAGCCGATAAGGTGTCCGAAACTTTCTTATCCTTGATCAAAATGGTCTTGCCGTGGAATGTCGTCTCCCGGCAGCAGAATGAGTCATCGCTGGTTGCGAATTTCCAAGGTGGGGACCCGCTGCGTTGCAGCATTGCAGCATTGCAGCATTGCAGCATTGCAGCATTGCAGCGTTGCTGCGTTGCTGCGTTTTGTGCGAGTCTCGGAGAGACTCGCCTACGGTAGTTCGGCGCAATTCGCAAAACTCACAGCGTCAGCGCGAGATTGCTTGGCAAGACTGTCTGGCGTCGTCCCTTTGCTCAAACGAACGTTCGCAGTACACGGATTGCGGCTGAAATGGACTGCAGCGAGGCGGTTTCTCGAGTCGTATGGTAGCCCGTGGTAGGAATCTGCAGCGTGGTTCCCGTGACCTCGCCCTGCGTATGTGCGATCAAACGCCCGAGTTCGGTGCGACCATACGACATCGGCTTCTCGCGTGTTTGGTTCACTCGAGTGACGTAGTCATCTTTGAAACTCGTACGGACTCCCAGTTGCTGGCAAACGGAGTGCAATTCATCCGTCATTTCAACATCGAATTCCGCGCCACTGTCACGCCTCCGCAGCACCAGGTCCTGGCTCGTCGCCTCGTTGACCGAGGGGTACGGGCTCGTGTCCAACACGACCAATCGGCGCGTCCCGTTCTTTTCTGCTTGGAATCGCTCCAGAACGTATCGCCAGCTTCGACCTGCCTCTTCTTCGGCGGTGAAGAGTGCGGTCCCCCGAAAACCGTGTCGAAGCATGTGAATCAAGAGGGCCACGGAGACAACATTATCAAGCTGGGCTGAGAGGAACTGCCCATCGAACTTGAGGCGATCCAGGAAGGAGACAGGGGAGCCAGGTTCGAGATGTCCCAAACCTTCGACTTCGAAAATCAGGTTACGACGCTGCGGGCAGATGCTGGCGTTGGTGATCGTTCCCTGGCCGACATAGCTGCCGACGAATGGAAGGTGGGCTTGGACGCGTTCGCCGCGAAATCGGTCCTGAATCAATTCCATCATCTGTTCCGAGACCGAATCGCCGAAGAGCTCGCCACGATTGCCCGCAATGAAAGCGGCGTATTGAAACTCGTTGGGCCCCGTGCAAAAGAGGCCATTTCGATCGACGTGGGCCGATATGTAGATACTTGTCGGATCCTCCCCCTCCGCGACGAGCAGACCCTTGTACTGCCGGACGCGAATCGGAAGCTCTTCCAGCTCCCGTCGAATCACACGGTAGAACGGCGACTCACTCCCTACCACGGAAGGTTCTCGAATCAGCAGCCCTAGCAGGTGCATGTACTCATTGAGTTCCGAGTCCAGGTTCATGTTTGATTCTCGATCGCTACAAGTTCCTCCCCTTCGTCGAGTCCGGGAAGTATCGGTGAGTCCAATGAGGCGTTGCCAGCCCGCAGGCTCAGCACGCGAACGGCGACCGCGATGATCGGTACCGTTGCCAGACTGGCGCTCGCCAGAATGCCGAGTGCGATCAGGCGGCCGATTGACGAAAGCCCAAACAGAGTCCAGTAACTCGATGCGCCGGTACCTCCCAGCCACAGCACCGTGGCTCCGATGCTGGCTCCAACGAAGATGGCTGATGAGTTGGCAAAGTTATAGACCGTCAGCATGCGCACCCGACGGTTTTTCGGTAGCACCTCGAAAAACAGCAGAAAGAAGCCCAGCTCGTAGGCAGCCCACATCACGCCGCTGATGGTTTGAACGAGCAATAGCCAGGCGTAGTGTGAAGAAACGATCCACAAGGAGGGCAAAGGCACCAGGCCAATGGAACCGACCCAAAGCAGGGTTTTGGCGCTGGTCCTCTTGCTCAATCGCGCCCAGGCAGCAAGGCTCATCGCCTTGGCAACAAAGCTGACGGAAATCAAGCCGACGAACTGCAAGTAGCTGAACTCCAGTTCCTTCAACATGTACGGCGTGAAGAATGGCCCTGAAAGCTGGACCATTCCTTGCAAGACCACCAAGAAAACCAATAGCCGGCCGCCATGGACCCAGGTCTTGGATGTCAGCGAGCTTTCGACGGGTCCGATGGGAGCAGTGTCGATCGACTTGGGCTGCTCCAGCGACTGATGCCGCGAGAGCCAGTAAACGGAGTAGAAGCGAAGCAAACCTGCTGCGCAAAACATCAAGGCAAAGGCCGTGGGTACCTCGCCAAGGTGTCGCCCCACCGTCAAGGCCGCCCCTCCGAGCAGGAAACCCGAGAGGGTGGTCAACTGCGCCAGGCGACTGCGACCTGCGAAGTAACGCATGCGAACTCCCGCCGGAACGACCGTCTCGATCCATGTGCTCCAGGCCGGCCCGGTCGCCAAGCCAGTCCCCCAGTAGATCGACGCCACCAGAAAGAGCGTCCACTGCGATATCGAACCGCTCAGCGCCGCGTAAACCAAAGGAGCAAACGAAAGGGCTTGCAGCGATGCACAGAGGACGATCCATCGCTTTTCCGATCCGATCCAGCGAACCGCTCGCAGTGACACCAGTTGCATGGTGCCTCCCGCCATGACCGGAAGGCTAGCAACCAACCCAGAAGCGACCTCACCCAAGCCCATTGCTAGCGCGAAGGCGGCTAGATAGGTCTCGCCCAAACCGACCATGCCGCCGAACGCCGCCCCATCGGCTGCGCTGGCACGAAGGTTCTGTCGAACGGGCCGCTCGGTACCGCGCTTCGTCGTCGGCCGGGATGAAAGTGGTGCAAGCATGCCAAGGCACTGGTTCTTCAGATGGCAGTTGAGAAGCAAAACAAGACAATGACAGAGCCTTCGTCGCAACGGCAGGTTCAAGGTTCGCGAAACAAGGGCAACGCAGTCGGTGAGTTGAGCCCGTTTGTGGTGCCGTTGGCGGCGTTAGGACTCGGTTCCCTGTAAATTCTGCCTGTCCCCAGGTCCCACTCTGCCTGTCCCCAGGTCCCACTCCCACTCCCCAGGTCCGACCAACGTTTCCGTCCAGCGTTTCCGTCCAGCGTTTCCGAGCCGCCAAACTTAGCCTGTCCCCATTGGCACCCCATTGGCATCCCATTGGCATCCCATTGGCATCCTCCATTGGCACGACTTCTGTTGACCGTTTCCAACCTTGGCCTGTCCCCAGTTTCGTTCCAGATTCGTTTTCCAGATTCGTTCTCTCAGAATCCTTTTCTTGATCTTGCTTCCAACATTTGTTGCTTCGGGTACGGCGTTCGCAGTAGAGGGCCGTTGCAGCACGCGGTCGCTTCGCGCGATGTGTCCGATGCAACCACTTGCGCTGCTGAACTTGTCGTTGGAAGGGGGATTGAATTCAGGTTGGCCAACATCACAATACGTCGCCTTCCGGGCACACCCCTTTGCATTCCATGAAGCATTCTCTCGACTTCTCGATCCATCCCCAGCCGACTGACTCGACTTGCGGCCCAACCTGCTTGCATGCGGTCTATCGATATTGGCAGGATCCCATCTCTCTGGATCAAACCATCGCCGATATC
The DNA here is from genome assembly GCA_963767665.1 of Pirellulaceae bacterium. Classification (GTDB taxonomy): domain Bacteria; phylum Planctomycetota; class Planctomycetia; order Pirellulales; family Pirellulaceae; genus Rubripirellula. The sequence continues at coordinate 846,792 of CAVYFC010000016.1, read as the reverse complement.
GGGGAACTGTCCATGGGGGGAACGCTGGCGGTTCAGCTGGCGTGTCATGCCTTGCGCCGCGGCTACGATGCGACGATCCATAGTTACAACCTTCAGTTGTTTGACCCAAGTTGGTTCGTCGGGCCGGACATTGATCTGGATGCCAAGCTGCGAAAGCAGTTGGAATGCAAGTCCCAGCGGTCCAATCGTGGATTGCACGAAATCGAGCGACTGCACGTGTCGACCGAATCCTACCTTGAGTTCCTGCGTCTTGGCGGCCAGGTTCGCATGCCGAATCTGGACGAAAATCTGATTGTGGAAACGCTGGTTGAAGGCATTCCGATCTTGTGCGGACTTTCCGCCACCTATCTGTACTCCGAGCGTCGGGAGCGAAGTCAGTCGCCCGATGCGATGGGGCGCACCTCAACGCCCGATGACATTACCGGCGATCCGGTTGGCCATTTTGTCGTCCTCCATGGCTATGACAAGTCGACAGCCAACGTATTGGTTGCCGACCCGCTCTTGTCGAACCCCTTGGGCGAAGAACACACCTATGCCGCGTCACTGGCAAAGGTCTCTGCAGCAATCTTTCTCGGCATCGTGACTTACGATGCGAATCTACTCACCATCGCGCCGACGGCGCACCGCAAAGGAATGATTGATGGCAATCATATTGGTCACCGACAGGAGTGACTCTTGGTTGAATGAAATCGCTGGGGTTGAGCAGGTTGATGCTCGCGACTATTTGACAAGCCCCGAATGGAGCAAAAGGAGTGGCTTGAAGCTCTACAATCTTTGTCAATCCTACGCCTACAAAAGCTTGGGCTACTACGTGTCGTTGCTGGCGGAGGCTCGCGGCCAGCGACCGCTACCGACCGTTCGCACGATTCAGGACCTGCATCGTAATGCGGCCGTCCGCCTCGTTCCTTTCGAACTCGAAGAGCTGATTGAAACATCGTTGGCGCCGATCACTTCCGACGAGTTCACGCTGAGCGTTTACTTCGGTCGTAACACGGCCAAGCGGTACGACAAACTCTCACGCGAGCTCTACAACCTGTTCCAGGCTCCCTTGCTTCGCTTTCACTTCAAGCGACGGAGCAATTGGCGGCTGCGGCGCGTGCATGCGATTGGTACGTCGGAGGTTCCCAAGACCCATCGTGAGTTCGTGGTCGAAGCGGCGATCTCTCATTTTCGCCGCGGATCAACCCAGCCGGCACGACGTTCTGCACGCTTCGACATGGCGATTCTGCATAATCCGGCTGAAGGAGATTTGGCTCCTTCCGACGCCGCCGCGCTCAAGAAGATGATCAAGGCCGCTGCCTCCCTGGGGATCAATGCCCAATTGATCACACAGCAGGACGCCGGTCGACTACTTGAATTTGATGCCTTGTTCATTCGCGAGACGACGGCAATCGATCACCACACCTATCGCATGGCCCGAAGGGCGGAGCACGAGGGACTGGTCGTGATCGACGATCCGCTGTCGATCTTGCGTTGTACCAACAAGGTGTTCCTGGCCGAACTTCTGCAAAAGAACAAGGTCCCAATTCCCAAGACGATCGTCGCGCATCGCGGCAACTGCGATTCGATCGCCAGCGAACTCGGGTTTCCCTGCGTCCTCAAGAGCCCCGACAGCGCCTTTTCGCTCGGTGTCGTCAAGGTCAAGTGCGAGGAGGAATTGAAGACCCAGCTCAAGGAACTGTTTGCCGAATCAGAACTTGTCATCGCCCAGCAGTACATGCTGACCGATTTCGATTGGCGAATCGGTGTGCTTGATGGTCGGGGGCTCTTTGCCTGCAAGTACCACATGGCTCGCGGTCACTGGCAGATTGCCAAGCACGAGGATGGCAAGTCAACGAAGTGGGGCAAATTTGAAACCGTCCCCATCGAATTGGCGCCGCGCAAAGCGGTCGCCACGGCGTTGAAGGCCGCTTCCCTGATCGGCGACGGTCTCTACGGGGTCGACGTCAAGGTTTCGGAGGACGCGGCCTATGTGATCGAAGTCAATGACAATCCCAACCTTGATGCCGGTGTGGAGGACTCGATTCTTCGAGAGGAACTCTATCGCCGCATCATGGAATCATTTCTACGGCGTATCGAGCGAAAGAAGATGTGATCACCGATGGAGCGATTCAATTTGTTCGAAGTCCATGGCGTCGAGCTCGAGTACATGCTGGTGGACGCGCAAACGCTCGACGTGCGTCCGAGGGTCGATGACGTGTTGGCAAAGTTGGCCGGTAGGGTCACCTCCGACGTCGAGCGTGGCGAGGCGACTTGGTCCAATGAGCTGGCAGCTCATGTCGTCGAGCTCAAGACAACCGCGCCGTCCCGGTCGCTCGATCGGTTAGCGGCCGTTTTTTCCGCCGCCATTGATGATTTACAGCCCGTCCTGAGCGAGCTGAACCTGCGGATGTTGCCGACGGCGATGCATCCCTGGATGAATCCTGCGAGTGAAACAAAGCTTTGGCCTCATGAAAACGCAGCGATCTATCAGGCGTTTCATCGGATCTTCAACTGCCACACCCATGGCTGGGCGAATGTCCAAAGCGTGCACCTGAACCTCCCCTTCGCCGACGACGTGCAGTTCGAGCGTCTGCATGCTGCGGTTCGTTTGGTGTTGCCCTTGCTGCCTGCTTTGGCCGCGAGCAGTCCGATTGTGGAAAGCCGTGTCGCCGACCAGCTTGATTCAAGGCTGGTGCATTACTTCGGGCATTGCAGTCGCGTCCCCTCGCTGATCGGTGATGTCATACCGGAGCCGATTTACGATCAACCAACCTACCGAGAGCAGATCTTTGGTCCGATCGAATCCGACATCACGCCACTCGATACCGATGGTGTGATGGATGTCGAGTTCCTCAACGCGCGCGGCGCTATCGCCCGATTTGATCGTGGTTCGATCGAGATCCGATTGATGGACGTGCAGGAGTATCCGGCCGCCGATGTGGCCATTTGCGCAGCGGTCACCGGCGTGCTGCAGATGCTCGTTGAGGAAACCTGGTCGGAGCACCACGATCAATGCAAGGTTTCGAGCGAGTCCCTTCGTGCGATGCTGGATCTGGCAGTGCGAGACGCGGAACAGGCCGTCTTCGACGACTCGGAGTTTCTTCGACACTTTGGAGTCGACGGGGCCGCCATGAATGCGGTCGAGCTTTGGAGCGTGTTGATCCAACGATTACGTCGCACGCATCCAATCCCAGTTGCACTGGATGAACCTTTGCGATTCCTAATGACGCACGGCACCCTCGCACGTCGCATTCGAAAGGCACTGGGCGATCCGGTCGCCGGGCAGGAGCTTCATCGAGAGCGACTGCTCGAAGTCTATCGGCAACTGGGTCGTTGCCTCCTGCAAGGAGTTCCCTTTCAGCCGTGAATCGGACCTCTCAACTGATCCTGTCGTGCGAACATGGTGGTAACGTGGTGCCCGAAGAGTTCCGCGCGGCGTTCGATAGCCCGCTCGCGCGGCAGCATTTGAACAGCCACCGCGGTTGGGATCCCGGTGCGCTCGAGGCGGCAACGTACTTGGCCGATCAATTGGCTGCCCCGCTATTCCAGGCCACGACGACTCGCTTGTTGGTCGATCTCAATCGATCGCTGGGTCACGAGCAGCTCTTGTCGAGGTTCACGGGTTCGATCGACCCGGAGGCTCGGACTGCGATCATCGACAAGCATTATCATCCTTATCGGAATCGAATTCTGCGAGCGTTTCAGACCGCTGTGAATGCTGGTTCCCGTATCATCCATGTCTCGGTGCATACGTTCACGCCGGTGTTTCGAGGTGTGCGCCGCAAGTTGGACGTCGGATTGTTGTTCGATCCAGACCGAGCTCTCGAGCAATCGCTCTGTTCGACATGGCAGCGAATCCTGCGCCACCACCATCCCAGGTTGCGAATTGAATTGAATCAGCCCTACCTTGGAATCGATGACGGTCTAACCACCGCCATGCGTATGCTGTTTGCCGATCACGATTACGCAGGCATCGAGCTGGAAATCAACCATCGAATCATGCGTCGTTCCGAACGGGGGCGACAAGCCTTGTGGCGATCGTTGGGTGATGCTTTGGACGAAACACTCCGAGGTTGCTCACTGACTTGATCGTGCAAATCTTGTTAAAAAGACTGGGAATCGTATCGCCAGCCAGCTGAAACTTCCTACCAGGAAACAGGTTTTTTGATGTCCAAGGTTCCCAACGAGCCCAAAATTGACCTCGCTGATTACGAGTGGAAAATCCAAATCCGCCAATTGCGACTGGAGGACTATGACGATCTGGTGGCCATGCAGCAGCGTTGTTTCCCGGGGATGCAGCCATGGGGCAAGGATCAGATCGAGAGCCAACTTGAACGGTTTCCACAGGGCCAACTTTGCGTGGAGGTCGAGGGCAAACTCGCCGCATCCTCCAGTAGCCTGATCCTGGAATACGATCCGAACCTCGCCTGGCACAACTGGAAGGCGATCGCCGACGAAGGCTACATTCGCAATCACAACAGCAAAGGTGACACGCTGTACGGCATCGAGATCATGGTCGATCCGGAGTTCCGTGGCATGAAGCTATCGCGTCGCCTCTATGATGCTCGCAAGGAACTTTGCCGCGAGCGCAATCTTTCTCGCATGATGATCGGCGGCCGCATTCCCGGTTATGGAGCCCATGCGGAGGAGATGTCGGCTCGCGATTACGTCGAGAACGTGGTCGACCGAACGCTCTACGACCCGGTCTTGACCGCTCAGCTTGCCAATGGGTTTTCGTTGCGTGGATTGATTCCGAACTATCTGCCTTCCGATGTCGAATCAAGAGGCTACGCGACCTTTTGCGAGTGGGTCAACCTGGACCATCAGCCAGGCGCCAAACGACGTTATCACCATCCGGTCGAACCGATTCGATTGGCGGTCGTCCAGTATCAGATGCGGACGATCAAGGCCTTCGACGAGTTCGCTCAGCAATGCGAGTTCTTCATCGATACCGCCTCGGAGTACAAGTCAGACTTCGTGCTTTTTCCTGAGTTGTTCACGACGCAACTCCTCTCCTGTTCCCACTTGAGTCGACCTGGCGAAGCAGCCCGGCAATTGCATGAGTTCACGCCGCAGTACCTCGAGTTGTTCACGGAGATGGCGGTCAAGTACAACGTGAACATCATCGGCGGCTCGCACTTCGTGATCGAGCAAGATGTGCTGCATAACATCGCCTACCTGTTTCGGCGTGACGGGACGCTTGGCAAGCAATACAAGATCCACATCACTCCAAGCGAACGAAAGTGGTGGGGCGTGATGCCGGGCGATCGTGTCGAAGTCTTTGATACTGACTGTGGCGTGATCGCGATTCTGATCTGTTACGACATCGAGTTTCCAGAGTTGGTACGAATCGCTGCCAGCAAGGGAGCTCAAATGATTTTCGTTCCCTTCAATACCGACACGCGGTCCGGGTATTTGCGAGTTCGAAACTGTGCGATGGCACGCTGTGTAGAGAATCATCTCTATGTTGCGGTTGCGGGTTGCACTGGCAACCTTCCGTTCGTCGAGAACTCTGACATTCACTACGCCCAGTCTGCCATTTTCACCCCAGCAGACGCTGAATTTGCGCGAGACGCCATCGCGGCAGAATGCAACGCGAACATCGAAACGATCATCATTCACGATGTCGACCTGGAGTTGCTCCGCCGACATCGCGATGGGGGATCGGTCCAAAACTGGAACGATCGCCGCAATGATCTCTACAAAGTCGTCTACAAAGAGGATGGTCGCGAGATTGAGATCTAGGATTTGCCTACGCGCTGTACGGTGGTCTAGGTTCTTCGTTGTACGATGGGCTTCCAAGCCCGTCGCTCTTCTTCATCCCTGGCTCGGCAACGATCGTAGACGCCTTTCGGTGGAATCCGTTTAGGAGCGACGGGCTTGGAAGCCCATCGTACGGTTTAGAACCAACTTAGTTGCGAACGCAAGAAGAGGGGGCCAGTGTTTGTACCGGCGACAGGACATCCAGATCCCCATTCGTTTTGTAGAGTGACAATCGGGTGATTTGCTGAAATCGCATTGATTCCATTAGACTGAGTCCTCGTCGGGGAGGTCGGTCGATCCCGCCCGATGCACCATCATTGAATGTGCTTCGTAGCGTTGATAGGTTGATCGTTTTGAGTTGGTTCGTAGGCCAGGACTTGTCCTGGCGATATTCTTCCAGGACAAGTCCTGGCCTACGGATGATCCCGCATCAACGGTGAAACGGCTGTTGCGTGACAAACGGCCAATGGGAATGTGAATTGGATGGAAAAAGAAATGTGGTTGAACCCTACACGCAAAGCGATTGCGCTGGCATTGCTGATTGCCGCTTTTTCGCATCTGCCCGCGTCGGCGGCGAACTCAATCCTGGACGGCTTCTCGTTGCCCGGAAGCGACGGTGAGACGGTAACGTGGTCAAACGATCCATCCGTCCGCCTTCAAGTCCTCTGCTTTCTTGGGACCGAGTGTCCGCTCGCTCGCATCTACGGTCCGCGACTTCAGCGGATGGCAGACGAATTTCAAGATCGGGGCGTTCGGTTCATCGGCGTGATCAGCAACGTCCAGGATTCGATGGACGACGTGAAGCAATACGTCGCCGAGCATGGCATCGATTTTCCCGTCGCGAAAGACTACGACCATCAATTGGCGTCCTCAGTCGGAGCCACCCGGACCCCGGAGGTCTTCGTGCTCGATCGCGAGGGGACGATTCGTTATCAGGGAAGGATTGATGACCAGTATCAACCGGGAATCGCTCGAGGCGAGGCCACGCAATTCGACCTGCGAGATTCCATCGAGTCGTTGCTCAACGATGAAGAACCGGCCATCGCCAAAACCGAGGCGGTCGGCTGTCTGATCGGACGCGCTCGCGGCGAGGCCACCGATTTGTCAGTCACCTATTGCCGTCAAGTCAGCCGCGTGCTTCAAAGCCACTGTGTTGAGTGTCATCGTGATGGCGAGATCGGACCATTCTCGCTGGACGATTTTGACGAAGTGGTGGGCTGGGCCGACATGTCGCTCGAAGTGATTGACCAGGGAAGGATGCCGCCGTGGCACGCCAGTCCCGATCATGGTTCGTTTGCGAATTCGCGTTACATGCCAGATGAAGACAAGCAGTTGTTGCGAGATTGGGTCGACGCGGGAATGCCCTACGGTGATCCCGCCGATCTGCCGCCATCGGCGAACTTTGTCAAAGGTTGGCGATTGCCAGAGCCGCCACATTTGGTGCTGCCGATGAGCAAGGAGCCATTTGCGATTCCGGCCGAAGGTACGGTTGAATACCAGTACTTTGTCGTCGACCCAGAATTCAGCGAAGACAAGTGGGTGCGTGCCGCCGAGGTGATTCCCGGCAACAACGCAGTCGTGCACCACTGCATCGCTTTCACGCGTCCGCCCGATGGCTCTTCCTTTCGGGACTTTGGCTTGCTGTCCGCGTACGTTCCTGGGCAAGTGCGATCTCCGCTTCCGGATGGATTCGCGCAAAAAATCCCGGCTGGATCGCGAATTGTCTTTCAAATGCACTACACGCCCAACGGCAAGCCGGAGGAAGATTTGACGCAGCTCGGGCTTGTCTTTGCAGACGCCGCATCGGTCACGCATGAGGTGATCACGCTGGGGGGGATTGAGCAAGAGTTCGAGATCCCGCCGGGCGCGGAGCACCATGTTGTCGACAGTAGCATTGGTTGGTTTCCAAAGAATGGCCTACTTCTTTCGATCATGCCCCACATGCACCTGAGAGGGAAGTCGTTCGAGTTTCGTGCCGACATGCACGCGGACTCGGATGTGTTGTTGCAGGTTCCCGCCTATGACTTCAACTGGCAGCACAACTACGAGCTCTCCTCGCCGTTGCCGCTGAACGAAGTGGACGCGCTCTCGTTTTCTGCTGTGTTCGATAATTCCTCGGGGAACCCCTTCAATCCAGATCCTTCCGAGGTCGTCACATGGGGTGATCAGACGTGGCAGGAAATGGCGGTCACGTTCATCAGCGTGGCGCGGCCCATCGACCAGTCCGAGGAGGCTCGACAGCAGGAGCTGACGGACGACGAGAAGAGGCAGTTGGCGGAGCAGCAAAGCAAACGCGAGGCTGAGGCAAAGGTGTTCGCCGATCGTTACATCGAACGATTCGACGCGAACGCCGATGGATTTGTAACCAGCCACGAGCTGCCCCATTCCGTTCGCATCTTCAGCTACTGGCAACTGGATCAAAACGGAGATGGTCGAATTGACCACGAAGAGATTTACCGACAGGCCCTGAATCGATTGAAATAAGCTGTGACTTGTCCGATCCGACCGTCACACCGAGGCTCTGAGCGATCCACCTACGTAGGCGAGTACGTAGGCGAGTCTCTCCGAGACTCGTAACATCCGCAGCAAAGCTGCGAATGTCCGCCTTGGAAATGCGGACCTACATAGGCGACTCTCCCCCTTTCTGACGCTCTCAATCGCCTCTCCTGTTTCCTGCCTCTCCCTGTCAATCTATCGAACGGACGCAACGTGTTTAGCCGCTTTGGATTTTTGGCGGATTGGATCATCGACCATCGCTGGACGACGTTCCTGCTATTGCTAATTTGGACCGCAGTGATGGCGGTCGGACACTACGATCCTTATCTGCTCTTGCCAGAGCCTGTGATCGAGCAAGAGCAGGAAGATCGACAAACGGTCGAAGACTCGGAGTTTGATGCTCCCCCCGTTGCCGCCACTCCAAGCGTCTCGCCGATCCAAGTCGCCTCGGGTGATGTGATCTTGGTAGCGACGTCGGATGGGTTCTTCACCTCAGATGGGGCCAACGCCATGCGGGCGGCCGTCGAGGCGCTCGAGGCGCTTGATCAGGTTGAGAGTGTTTTGTGGATGGATCGCGCGCCAATGATGAACATCTTTGGCCTGCAGGAACCGATTCTGCCTCGCGGCGATGCCTCGCCGGATAGATTCCAGGCGGCTCGAGAACGTGCTTTGGCGCATCCACTTGTCGCCGGACAACTTCTTTCTCGCGACGCCGAGACGATGCTTCTGATGGTGGGGATCGACTGGCTGTATGTCACTCAGGACAGTGATTGTACCGATTTGTTGCGCGACACAGCGGCCGCGGCGGCCGCCAAGTATCCGGGGGTGGCGATCTCGTTTCAGGTCACGGGCGAGGTACCCATTCGCGTCAGCCGCGCGGCTAGTAATCGTGACAATGAACTCAAGTATCAGCTGATCGGCTATTCGATTGCCCTGATCATTGCCTTCATCCTGTTCCGTGGATTGTCCTCGGTCGTGATCGTCGCTTTGGCTCCGACGTTTGGTGTGTTCTGGACGCTGGGGCTGCTGCACTTCCTGGGCTTTGACGACAACCCTTTCAACGGCGTGATCGTGCCGGTGTTGCTGTGCATGGTCGGCTTCACCGACGGCGTTCACATGATGGTTCAGATTCGCCGTCATCGTGCCTCGGGAATGTCAGCCTCGGATGCGGCGCGTCGATCGATTCGAGAGGTGGGGTTGGCGTGCTGGCTGACGTCGCTGACCACAGCGATCGGCTTTGGGTCGTTGGTGCTGGCTCACCACGAAGTCGTCCGTGAATTTGGTTACTGCTGTGTGATAGGTGTGTTGACCACGTTCATCGCGGTGATCACGATCATCCCTCTCGCTTGCGCGAGCCCACTTGGGCGGCGTGTCCACACTGGCTACGGGCGAAATCTCGTCGATAAGAATCTGAGCCGAATCTCGGTGGTGATCGATTTCGTGCTGGCTCACTCCAAGTCGGTGAGTTTTGCGGCCATTGCCATCACGCTGGTGCTCTCCCTCTTGACGCTTCAACTTCGTCCCGACGAACGCTTGACCAGCAGTCTTGGTTCGCGAAGCGAGGCGGCGCGAGCGTTGGCCCACATCGACAAGGCGATGGGTGGGATGGAGACGGGTGAGGTCTCGATCCGTTGGCATCCTGATGTGGAAGCGGGCTCACCCGAGATCGGTGAAGTGGTTACGGCAGTGGATGACGTGCTGGGTCAGGAACCGTTGATTGGCAATCCACTTTCGATTCGAAACCTGATCGATGCATTGCCAGGCGAAGGAGCCATTTCGACCCGGATGTCATTGCTCGAGCTGCTGCCACCTCCGCTCAAGCGAGCCTACTATCGACCGGAACGACGTTCCACCAAAGTCGGATTCCGTTTGCAAGATATCGGGATCGCTAGTTATGGGCCGGTGTTCATGCGAATCGAGCAGCAATTGGCCGAGATCCAACGGGCCCATCCAAACTTTCGTCTGAACCTATCGGGAAATGCCGTATGGCGATGGAAGAACCTGTATCAAATCGTTGTCGACCTTGCCTTCAGCCTGGGTACTGCTAGCGTCATCATCTTTGGCGTGTTGGCGGTGGTGTACCGCTCCCTTCGGTTGGGATTGATTTCGATCGTACCGAACATTTTTCCTTTGGCGGCGACCGGGTTTCTGCTCTGGTCGACTGGCCAAAGCCTGGAGATCGTCAGCGTCTGTGCGTTCACGGTCTGCCTGGGGATCGCCGTGGACGACACCATTCACTTCTTGACCCGTTACCAGGAGGTCGAGGCAACGACCGAGAGCCGCCGTGAGGCGATTCGCAGCGCGTTCATCAGCGTGGGCACGGCCCTGATCATGACCACCGTGGTGCTGGTGATCGGATTCAGCACGGCGCTACTCAGCGACGCACGCGACCATCGAATCTTTGCCATGATGGGTATCCTCACGATCGGCAGCGCGTTGTTCGGGGACTTGATCTTCCTGCCGGCGCTGCTGTTGCGATACGGCGGAAAGAAAGAATGACCGTAGGCGAGTCTCTCCGAGACTCGAACCCAACAGTCTCGGAGAGACTGCCAAACAATCGAGTGGCCAATTGCAGGTCTGCATTTCCGAGCTGGACATCTGCAACTTTGTTGCGTTTGTTGCGAGTCCCGGAGAGACTCGCCTACGGCCGGGGGTAGGGGTTTGCACGCAGCTCGTTCAGCGTTTAGCTTTGAGCATCAAGAGAAGACGTCCGATGTCCGCCGATCAAAAGTCTCCTCACCAGATCACCAAGCGTTCGCGAATCACCAACGCAAATACCAAACAGTGGGTTCCATGAAAACGAAGGGAATCGAGCCGCCGTCTGCCTGGGTATCCACGCTTCAGTCCCATTGCGAGCAGTTTCGTCCGCAGTGGATTGCCATGCGTCGACATCTGCACCAGAATCCCGAGCTTTCTGATGCCGAATTCTTGACGACAGAATATCTTTCTGCGGAACTTGCCAAACTCGGCTTGCCGACTCACGTGCCGGGGGAGGGACGTGGTGTGACGGCGGACCTGGTCACCTCGGATCACGTCACCTCGGATCGAATTCATGCAGAAAAATCCCGTTCAGACCGAGGGGAATCACGCAAACGGATCGCGATTCGGGGCGACATCGATGCGCTGCCGATCTCCGATGCAAAGTCCGTCGACTACCGAAGTCAATGCGAGGGAGTGATGCATGCCTGCGGGCATGATGTGCACGCGACGATTGTGTTCGGCGCGATGCAACTGCTGGCTGCGATGGATGCCCAAGGGTCGCTTCCGTGGCCGATCGCGGTCCGCGCGATCCTGCAGCCCTCTGAGGAGCTGGCGACCGGCGCCAAGCACATGATTCATCATCATGCTCTGCGTGACGTCGAAGCCATTCTTGGCTTGCATGTGGACCCGAGCACGGTCGGTCGGATGCATCGGGCTCTGCAATGGAATCTTGACAGCGGCTTGCGATGCGGTGCACGTGCACTTCCAAGGCAAGGGTGGGCATGGGGCACGGCCTCAACTTGCCAATGACCCGATTGATGCGGCGACTCACTGGGTCCAATCCGCGTTTCGGCGAATTGGACGTACCGCCAATCCGCATGCGACCGTCGTCTTTTCGGTCGGACATATTGAAGCGGGGCACAGCGCCAATGTGATTCCCGATACGGCATCCCTCTCGGGCACGCTTCGTTCTTTGGACCAGGAGAGTCGCAAGAAAGCTTGGGAAACGTTGGAGGATGTTTGCGAGGCGATCGAGCGCGAGACGCACGTCAAAGTAGAAATGACGATGGGCTCTTCGGCGCCAGCGGTCATCAATGACGAGCGCCTGGTCGGCCTGCTGGCCGATTCTGTCGCAGCGACGCTCAGCCCAGGTGCGATTGAGTGGATCGACGAGCCCAGCATGGGAAGCGAGGACTTTTCCTACTATCTCGACCTTGTCCCTGGCGCCATGTTCCGCCTGGGAGTTGCCGGCGACCAGGTGGGCCGCGCACCGCTGCACACGTCCACCTTCGACATTGATCAGCGGGCGATCGCGATTGGCTGCAAGTTGTTCGCCGCCGCGGTGATCAATTATTTCGATCCCTCGCGAAGCTGATCCTGCACTTGCAGCGGATCCTCTAGAATGATGCCAAACGGATTGCAAGATCACACCGTCGCGGAGAGCCTGTGATGGCAAAACTGGAATTCCACTCCAACTCGAGCCATACCATTGGCGTGGAGCTAGAACTGGGGATTGTCGATGCCGAAACAGCAGTCTCTGGTCAGTGGCTGTACTCAGCTTGCTGGAGCGATTGCCGGTCAATTGCATACCGAGATCAAGCATGAGCTGATGCAGAGCTGCATCGAGGTGATCAGTGGCGTCTGCGACGACGTCTCCGATGCCCGCGAGGACCTGGCGGTCAAACTTCGCCTGGTGGAACAAGCGGCGGACGTGGAGGGAATGCGGTTGTGGTGGGGAGCCACGCATCCATTCAGTCTCTGGGAAGACCAGCAAGTAACGGGCACCAAGCGATATCTCGATCTGGTGCACATGCTTCAGGAACTGGCTCGTCGTTTGATCACCTTCGGATTGCACGTGCACGTCGGTGTCGACTCGGGCGACAAGGCGGTGATGATCTGCGACCGCATCATGCAGCATCTGCCGACGCTGTTGGCACTCTCGGCAAGCAGTCCCTACTGGCAGAATCGCGACACCGGGTTGCATTCGCACCGATCGAAATTGATGGAGGGACTTGCCGACGGCCGGATTGCCAACGCTGATGCGGAACTGGAGTGAATACGTTTGGCTGGTCAACCACATGGTCGAGACGGGTTTCATCAATACGATTCGTGAGATCTGGTGGGACGTGCGGCCGCATCACAACTTTGGGACCGTCGAGGTGCGAGTCTGTGACATGCCGGGAAACCTCGATCATGTCTGCGGGTTGACCGCCCTGATCCATTGTCTGGTGAAAAAGCTGAGCGACGAGATCGACGAGGGGACCTATCAATTCGATTGCCACCCGATGATGGTCCGCCAGAACAAGTGGCGGGCAGCACGCTACGGCGGTTCGGCAAGACTGGTGCACGCTCGCGATTATCGCGTCCAGCCGGTGTCGCGAGATTGCCTTCGATATGGTCGACCGCCTACGAGATGTGGCGATTGATTTGGGCTGCGAGTCGGAGTTGTTGTTCGTCCGCGAGATCGCGCAGGGCAAGGATGCGGCGGAGCAGCAGCGTGCGATCCTGCAAGCCACCCAGGACCGCTCGGCAGATCGTTCGGCAACTGACCGAGAAGGCACGGCTCAGTCAACGCAAGTGGTGAGCTGATGTGTGGGATGCCTGAATGAGTTGCCAACATTCGGTCGAGTTTTCCTCGCTCGATCTTGCTGCGATCGACCGCCTTGCCAAGTCCATGTTGCGCACGCTTGCCGCGTCATCTGGCCATTGGGCTGGTCGGTACCCTTGGTGCCGGGAAGACCACGCTGGTCCAAGCGATTTCGCGCGCTGCCGGGATTGATTCGGCGAACGTGACCAGTCCTACCTTTACCTTACTTCAAACGCATCACGGTTCGATCACCTTGCATCATCTCGATGCCTATCGTGTGGCCGATGAAGACGAGTTTCTTGAGCTCGGTGTCGATGAGTTGTTTGAAGACGATCCCTCCTGGACGCTGATCGAGTGGGCGGACAGGGTTCAAGGGGTCATGCCCGACGATGCGCTGTGGGTCGAGATCAAGATCTCTGATCCAGAACAAACCCGTTCCATCGTCTTGACCACCAAGCACCCGGCTGCCGGAGCAGCTCTGGATCAGCTCAGTCAATTCGGCCGCAAAGTGGAGTAGGGCGAGATCGATTCGCGGGAGCTGGCTCTTGTTGAAGCCCAATTTGGTCGCATCGTTTGCACAAGTGTCTCGGTCGATCGTCACCAACTCGCTCCAACAAGCGGGCGAGGTGACTTGTCGTCAACGATCTCCGTCGGCCATCACGCGCGGCTGTGGTCCGGTATGAGGCGGTCGAGATCGTCGAACCTCATGAGCGGTTTGTACAAGGCAAAGCCGTCCGTCCGCAGCGACTTGGAGTTCGTGATCGATAGGATTGCGTTCCGTTTGACGAGCCTGGAACCACCAAGTCAAGTGCATCCCAAGACAGTACAGCATCACCACAACGATAGCGACGGCGCCACAGTGTTTGACACTTGTCCGCAACGCACCAACCCACGTGGCTTCCAATTGATTCGCGTGAAGGGACTGAAAGTATATCCACGAGCCGACCGCCATCATCGCGATGGCAGTCCACGGGATCCAACGCGGCATGACAAATGATTCGCGCGACGATGACTTCACGTCCGGTAGCTTCCAGCTCCACCAAATGAATCCAAGTGTCATCGGTGGCAACAAGACAAGGGAACTGCCGTGCTGCAGCAGAGCGTAGAGACGAATCGGTCGGCCTGGATAGTCGGTGACCACGCTTTGGAGAAACGGAAAGGCATGAACACCCCAGCCATCGCTGTGGGTGAAGGAGTCCCAGAAGACATGGGTGAACGCGCCGAATGCCAAGCACGCGATCACAATCGCGATCCGTGTAGGTCGAAGATCCGCTTCCGCTTCCGCTTGACATGAACTCGTAAGGCGTCGGCAGAGCGGTGGCGGTAACAAATCCACTAGCGGTGCTTGAGCAGCAAGTGAAACGAGTAGTACACAAGCAGTCCCAGCGGAACGCAGTGGGTGAGTACGCCCTGAATTGAGTGGGTCGCAAGGTAGTCAAACAGGTTCGGATAGAAACCCGACACGTCCGGTACCATCGAACCGATTGCCAGCGCGGAAATGGGCATGCGCCACCTGCACAACCAGGCGAATGGGAGGACGGCGGCGACGTGAGTAGCGGTAAACGGCATCCGAGGACGGCAGCTCTGCTGGACAATCGAAGGAATGCTTCTCAACTTCCACGCAATTCACTGAAAAATCAACCGCTATCGCGCATTTTCTCCCGAATCCGGCAACCGATTCTCCTTCACGATCCTTGCAATCCGACGTGAAGAGGTTCGGAACCTGGCTGCGGCCCCGCTTCCAGCCCCCACCCGACGGGTTCTTTGCCCCGCGGGTTGGTCTCGGACCTCCATTCGACAGCTTGCTCCCGCGTCCTGACGGTTGGGCCGATCGCCGATGGTCGCTATTCTAAAGATCGTTAGCATTCGGGCACGGACGAAGCATCCTCCCCGTGGCGAGTCGAGCCGGAGCCAGGAGAGGGACGATTCGGTTTGTCATCGTTCCCACTTGAACGCTCCATGAATCCGCCCCGTCTGTTGAAACGTCCGCCCCTTCTGATGGGAGGGTGCTGTCACTTGCTGCAAAGTTACACGACCAGTCTGCGGCACGATCCCTTGGACGGAAGTACGATCACCGAGTCTCCATGACGCCCCATTCACTTCCGGTCATTCGGTCTCTGCCGCGAGGCTTCTCGATCGAATCAGCGTTTAGGCGGCTTTCTTCATTGCCGGGATGCTTGTGGTTGGATTCAGCGGCGCGGGGGCCCCGTGATCAGGATGGAATACAACTGGGGCGATACTCTTTCTTGACAGCCGACCCGATCAAGTCGCTCCAGGCGTCGCTTGGAGACAGCGATCCGTGGCCAATCCTCGATGCGTGGTGTCGCGACTTGCCCGGGGACTCCGATTCCACGTTGCCCCCGTTTCAGGGTGGCATTGCCGGCTTGTGGGGCTATGAGTCGGCGGCCTGGCTCGAGCCGATTGGGGTTGCCCGTCGAAACGATTTTCCGACACCTGCACTGTCGCTGGGGTTGTATGACTGGACCATTGCAACCGATCACGAACGAGATGAGTCATGGATCATTAGCCAAGGGCTGGGGGAATCCAACCAAAGCCGTCGATGTGAGCGAGCGAACAGTCGTGCCGACCAAGTCGAACGATGGCTTGAGGCAGCTGTCCTGCATGAGACGACCGAACATCGGATTCAACCTGATCCCGACGTGTGGCGAACGCACTTCCCAACGGATCTCGAAGGAGTTCGCAGCAATATCTGCTCGTCCGATTACCGGGATGCGATCGAGTCGATTGTCGAGTCGATCTGCCAGGGCGACACCTTTCAAGTCAATCTGTCACAGCGGCTGCTGATTGAGTCATCGCTTCCCTCGGTTGACCTGTACTCGCAACTTCGTCGTCACAATCCGGCACCCTTCGGCGCCTATTACGGCGGCGGCGGTTTCGAGGTGCTTAGCAGCAGCCCCGAGGGTTTCTTGCAGGTGCGCGGCGGTCAGGTCGAGACCCGACCGATCAAGGGAACGGTTCCCCGAACGGGTGATCCGGAAAGGGACGCCCAGCTGGCTGAGCAGCTCCTGTCGAGTGAAAAGGATCGTGCCGAGAACGTGATGATTGTGGACCTGCTTCGCAACGATCTTTCGCGAGTCTGTACGGATGATTCGGTTCGTGTGCGACAACTCTGTGAGCTGGAGCAATACCAGTACGTGCAGCATTTGGTCTCGGTTGTCGAGGGGACCCTGGCGGCTGACAAGAGCATCGTGGATTTGTTGCGAGCCTGCTTTCCCGGAGGCAGTGTCACGGGGGCTCCGAAGATCGAGGCGATGAAGACGATTGCACGACTGGAACCGAATCCTGCGAGGCCCTTACTGCGGGTCGATCGGCTACATCGGCTGCGGCGGCAACGCGGACTTGAACATCCTGATCCGCACGATCACCGCGACTGGCGGGTACTGGCAGCTGCCGGTTGGCGGAGGGATCACCGCACGCAGCGATGCCAAGCAGGAAGAGGCCGAAACCTGGGCAAAAGCCGAGGGAATGCTGCGAGCCATCATAAAGGGACGAGGCCCCAGCAAGCTCTCCGAGTCCTCGCATTGCGGCCCCTCGCGAACCTGCTAGAATCTTGCCCAACGTTGGCAAGGCCAAGCAAATTTGCCAAGCAATTTTGGCCACATCAACGCTCGCCCCTATAGCTCAGTTGGTAGAGCAACTGACTCTTAATCAGTGGGTCCTAGGTTCGAGTCCTAGTGGGGGCACTCTGATCAAAACTTGGCAAGTTGCCTAAGACAGACAGATCGAGACTTATCACGTCTTTTGCCGAGTCGATCGCTTCTCCTTCCTCCTTAGCGGTGGCCTCTGTCTCGCTCTGATCCGCTCCGTTCTGCGGTGTCTGCGGTGCTAAGTGCGGTGTCCTATGCGGTGTCGCTCCTTCGGAGATAGGCTTGGCGAAAGAGTCGGAATCCAATGAACTCGTCATGGGCTGGCTCCGCCTTCATTGCAATACCCATCTCCACCCACCTTCGCAAACAAGTCGCAGCTTCAAAACTTAAGCTTCGGGTTAGGATACTCGGAAAATTCGACAAGAGTGGCGCTTTCCAGCTAGAGGTCTGCCTACCTCTCGACGTCATGCAAATCCGAGGCGGAGACTCGGGCTACGTAGCACGAATCTCCGAGTCGTTTGGGCTCTGGTTCTCCCAGCCAGCATGACAAAAATAGATAGACCAAAGACACTAGGAAGGCCTTCGTCATCAGTCCAGTTGTCTTGGTCTTGGCCGCGTCACGTTGACCTGAAGCACACGGCCGCCCGCGAAGGTTAGCCGGTAGGCGTCAATTTCGAATTGAACACGGATCGGCCTGTCAAACCCACTTGCCGCGGCTCCGGATCGAATGGCTAGTCTCGCGTTATTCAGTTCGCGGCTGACTCGGTACTGAACGACTTGCCCTTCAAAAAGTTCGTTTCGATTCCATCGTATTCCGGGCGTATCAATTCTCGTGTTGCCGGAAAAGGTCACGACAATTCCGCGGCTGTTTCCCATATTGACAACCCCGATGGAAACGATCGAGCCTTCCGCAACCTGCGACTGCGAAGCAAAGCCGACGTCGCCAACGAGCCAACCTCCGGACAGATCATCTCCGACCGCACCAGGCTGCGGCCGTCCTGTGCTAACCGTCACCAAAAGTCTTCGCCCGCTAGCGAAGCTGAGCTGATAAGCGAATTCGGACACCTGCGAGTTCAAGGGTTGATCGAATTCACCGATGGCCGCGCCGCTACGAACGGCAAGCTGGGCACCGTTCAAACTCTCTGGCACGCGATAGTTGATGCTCGACCCTTCGCGAAGTTCCGCTCCATCCCAAAGCTTGCCTGGCGTGTGCGCATTCTGATTGCCCGAGAAAGTCACTGCGATACCTCGCGCGTTGCCCATCGCGAGCACGCGAATCGAGACAACCGATCCCGCAGCGATGCGAGATTGAGATGCAAAGCCCCGATCGCCAACGATCCAGCCTCCCGAGATGTCACCCGAGCCCGCCTTCGCTCCTCCGCTCAGGAGGGTGAAGAACAACAATCCGCTCAAGAGTGAAACGGAAGACCGCTGAGGTACCAGGGTGTCGCGAGCCATTGTCGTCCCAAGATTAGAGGAAATCAGTTGTCCTGCCAAAAGTTCAGCTGATCGGCCTAGCATCATATCAGTAATCCTCGCATCCACAGTGGACAACGCCAGGAGCAAGACGGGGAGGAACAAGACGGGGCAGTAAGCAAGTCGGCGATCATCTTGAAAAAATGTATAGGGCTAATCCTTGCATCTCCGATGGAGCAGATCGTCTGTGGATCGCATGCATGAAGCGGTTGGAAAGTTTGGCATCCTTTGGGCCGTTATTGATCCAGTTGGCACCTTGCTGTTCTTCATCATGGCCGGTGAGCCGATCCTGAGGGCCACGATCCTCAGGGCCACGATCCTCAGGGCCACGATCCTCAGGCCACGGCCGTACCGCTGCCAGCCTTTCAGATCGCCGGTGGCATTGTGTCGTTCCTGTTCGTGATGACGATGATCTTTGGCGAGAGTAAACCGGAGCAGGAGACGAAGATGCTCCGCAGCTTTGCTGCGTTTGTACGAGTCTCGGAGAGACTCGCCTACGGCAGAAGTCCTACATCGAAAAAATGACGGGTTCGGAGCGACCGCCCTACAGGTCGTTGGCGATGCAGAAAAGGTGCTTGTCGCCTCGTAGGAAGAGCTCTTGGCCGACGATTGCCGCTGACGCGCTCACTCTTTCCCCCAACGGATTGACGGCAATCATTCTTGGGATCGGTGAATGAGAGAGAACCAGCGTTACACCGTCGAGATCGGTCACGTAGACACGACCTGCCGCACCCACGGGAGATGCGTAGATATCGCCAAGTGGTCCCAAACGCATCGCACCTGGATTGTCCCTTCCTGTCTTTGCCTCAATTCGTGTCATCACGTTTTGGTAGTGCGTCAGATAGTAGAGTGATTCGTCGTACAGCAGTGGCGACGGAACGTAGGGAGTACCTCGCGTCCGAATCCAAAGAATGTGATCCGATTCGGTGATGTCACCTCTGGCACCCAGCAGTTCAATGGCCATCAGCGCACGCTTTTCGTAACTGCTACCGACATAGAGGATGCCGTCTGAGGCAACGGGCGTCGCGACAATGTTGGCGGACAGGCCGCCACATTGCCAAATCTCATCCCCATTGGCGAGATCGTAGCCTCGTACCCGCTCGGTGCCACAGACGATGACCTGCGTCGCTCCAGTTAGCTCCAGAATCAGTGGCGTACTCCATGATGTCACTTCGTTACGCTTGCGGCGCCATCGTTCGACGCCGGTTGCCTTGTCGATCGCGACAATGAAGGATTGCTCCTCATGATCCCAGTTGACAACCAACGTGTCTTCGTGCAACGCCGGTGAACTTCCCTCACCATGCCCATGCTTGGTATGCATCGTTCCGAGTTGCTTGGACCAGACCACGTTGCCATCGTAGTCAAGGCAATGCAGTCCGTGGCTTCCGAAGTGGACGAAGACATGCGAGCCATCGGTCACGGGTGACGCAGAAGCGAGGCTCGCCGTGTAGTGTCCGCCCTCGAGTGGGACTGCTTGATGTACCGTCTTCTCCCAAATCACGTCGCCCTTGACACGGTTGATGGCAATCACAACAAAACGATACTCGCTGTCAATGGAGAGGTTGTCATGTTCGCCGGGCCGGCCACTCTGTTTCGCAGGAAGTTTGGGGCCGACGGGAATCGCTGCGGTAAGAAAAACTCGATCGCCCCAAACGATCGGCGTGCTGTGACCACGTCCTGGAATCTCCCTCTTCCAGCGGATGTTCTTCGTTTCACTCCAGTCCGTCGGCGGATCCGCATCGAGAGCGACGCCGGTTCCTGATGGTCCACGCCACTGTGGCCAAGCATCCGTCGATTGGCGCGGGCTGGCCAAGAAGTTGGGCAAAGAAAAAGCAATGCAGCGATGAATAGCGGGCAACGAATTGTCAATGTCTCGGCTCGCTCGTACTTCGATGGTTCGGCGTCGCGATTCGACGTGTTCCATTCTGTGGGACGCGGCAATCGAAGTCCACTTCCAAAGTCGTGCTGGCCTGCGTGCCTACGAATCCACATGAAGCGGTGACCAAAAGACGAGATGATTGCCGAAAGGGTCGATGATGTTCATGTCCGTGTTGCGTCCTTCGTAGCGTGGGTCAACCACTTCGGGCTTCTCCTGTCCCGTCTCTTTTGCACACAAGTATTCGCAGTAGCGTTCCAAGCCTCGTACCGGGATACGGACTTCACAGACCGGTGAGTCTACTTCCGCGTGACCATTCAAGTGCAAGACCGACTTGCCATTACGAATCTGCATGTAAAGGGGTGAGTTCGGTTCGCCGTTGAGGCGATGTTCCCAGTCGACCTGAAACCCTAAAAAGTCAAGGTAGAACGATTTGGCTTTTGACTCGTCCAACATCCGCAACACCGGGATTGAAGACTCGATGGAGAAACCACGCTCTGTTTCATGCATCACTGCCATCACGGGCTCTTGATCAGTGGGGATAGAAGAGAGGGCTCGACGAGGCCGGGAGAGTCGTCCAGCCGAGGTAAACGAAGTTAGCACAGATCCAGGCGACACGTGTCGCGATCGGCAAAAACATTGAATTGGCACCTGAGATAGCGTGCAAGGAAGCAGCGGCCTTCATCTATTCTAGTGTTCACTCAGACGTGAATTGCCATGCAGCGAAAGGGAACACACCGGACGGCTCCGGCGTTTCGCTAGGAATCCTAGTGGAACGGCGCAAGCCCTCCGGTCTCTGCCCTTACAATTTACGGCTGACTGAACACTTGTGTAGGACTTGCGGGCCTTTCTGTGGTCTAATCAAGCGCCCGCCGTTGTCTCCCTGCCTTCATCCCGCCACCCTTCGTTGACATGTCGACGCGAATCATTCTCACGTGCTGCGCATTGGTCGCTGGTCCGTTGCTTGCGAGGGCGGGTGAACCGGTAAGTCCACGTCCCACGGAATCCAGTACATCGGGCGCGAAGCTGATGAGCGACGTGGAGGCGATCGAGCTCGTTCGAACCTTCTGCGTCGATTGCCACCAAGGGGACGATGCCGAGGGCGATCTCGATCTGGATGCCTTTGCCTCGGTCAACGAAGTCGGCAGTTCGATCGAACGTTGGACGAAGATCGCCGATCGGGTGTCCGATGGAACGATGCCACCCCTTGGGAGTGAAGCCCCCACGCCCGCGTCACGAGCCGGTCTGACTCAATGGATTCGTAGCGCGATTCATGCTGCCGTTTGTGAGGATGGGATTTCGCCGGGTGGGCCCATGTTGCGTCGGCTCAATCGGACGGAATACGCCAACACGGTTCGTGACCTGCTGGAGATTCACGTCGACGCCGGACATGCGCTGCCGTCCGATGGCGCCGGAGGCGAAGGTTTTGACAATGCGGCGGAAACACTGTTTATCTCACCGATTCACGCCGAGAAGTACCTGGATGCTGCCAGGGAGGCACTGCAGCACGCGCTCAAAGATCCTGAGGCGCGCGAGCGATTGATTGTGGCGGAGCCCGACGAATCACTCCCACCAGACGAGGCGGCGCGACAAGTCCTGCAAAACTTTCTTCCCAGGGCATTTCGCCGTCCGATCAAGAACGAGGAGTTGGAACAGTACGTCCAGCTATTTCGGCTGACCTACGGTGCAGGAGGCGAGGTACATTCCGGCGATCACCCTTGCGTTGGAAGCGGCGATGGTTTCGCCGAAGTTCCTGTTTCTCTGGGAGCAGCCCAACGAAGCTTCTCAACCTGTTTTGGTTTCACAGCACGAGATGGCGTCGCGTCTCTCGTACTTCCTCTGGGCGTCGATGCCAGACTCCGAACTGATGCAGCTTGCTGACGAAGGTCGACTCCATGACGAGGCAGTCTTGGCTGAGCAGATCAAGAGAATGCTGCACAGCCGAATCGATGATCGTGGTTTGCGTCGTGGGGCGAAGGTTCGAGATTTTGCCACGAGCTTTACCGATCAGTGGCTAGGCACTCGTGCGCTGGGGCGTGAATTCAAGCCCGATCCGTCGGTGTCGCGACGTTATGATTCCGAGCTTGAAGGGGGGATGAAATATGAACCGATCCTCTTCTTCGAGGACCTGCTCTCGGACAATCGCTCGCTACTGAACCTGATCGATTCTGACTTTACTTACGCCAATCGCCGCTTGGCACGACACTATCGCATCGAAGGTGAGTTCCGCGAGCAGCCCAAGCGCATCGAGTTGCCAGAGGATAGTGTTCGGGGAGGCCTGCTTGGGATGAGTGCGGTGTTGGCGGTCTCATCCTATCCACATCGAACCAGTCCGGTTCTTCGCGGCAAGTGGATTTTGGAAACCTTGCTGGGGACGCCTCCTCCTCCTCCCCCTCCAGGGGTCCCGACTCTCGATGCGGGCGGTTCGCCTGAGGCTGGGAAGTCGCTTCGAGAACGATTGGAACAGCATCGCGCCGATCCGGCCTGTGCCTCCTGTCATGCGGCGCTCGATCCGCTCGGGTTTGGGCTTGAGAATTTTGATGTGCTTGGCCGATGGCGTGATGAGGCCGATGGAGTCCCAATCGATGCAACCGGAAAGCTTCCCGACGGCAGTTCGTTCGATGGCCCCGAGGGACTGAAGGAGTTGTTGTTGCAGCGAAAGGATTTGTTCATTCGTCATCTGGCTGCCAAAATGCTCGGTTATGCCTTGGCACGAGGGCTGACGCACGAGGAAACTTGCGTGGTCGAGAGCATCGCCGAAGCGGTAGCACGTGACGACTACCAGGCACAATCGATGATCTTGGAGATCGTCAAGAGCGTACCATTTCGATACAAACAGGGGTTGGACCCGAAGGCGTCGATCGCAGTCGATTTGCAGAGTGACGATCTGCAGAGTGACGATGGACTCAGTGACGATGGATCCCACGCCGAGCCTCCAGACCCCTCCAACAATGAAACGGAAGGTCCCGATGTCGAAGAGTGATGATAAAGCGAAGAGCGTCTGTCGTGATGTTGACTTGAGTGACTGTGACTTGAGTGATAGCGAGTCCAGTCGCACTTCGATTTCTCGGCGGACCCTGTTGCGAGGAACCGGGGCGGCACTGGCTCTTCCCTGGCTCGAAGCGATGATGCCTTGTTCGGCGCGGGCCTCCGATGCGAACGAGGGTCGTAGCGATTTGCCCGTTCGTATGGCGGCTCTCTTTGTACCCAATGGTGTCCGGCAAGATATGTGGACGCCTGATCAAGTGGGTCGAGACTTCGCGCTGTCGCCGAGTTTGGAACCGCTGCAGAGTCTCAAGGACCAGTTGTTGGTGCTCACGAACTTGTGGAACCAGGCGAGCGACTTCGGGGACGGGCACTATGTCAAAACCTCTGGGTTCCTGACCTGCACGACGATCAACAAGTCGCTGGGAATCGATTTGAATTGCAATGGTCAATCGATGGACCAGGTCGCGGCGATGAGCTCGCGTCAGCAAACGCCCTTGCCGTCGCTGGAGCTTGGGATCGATCCGGTGACGACCGGCGTCGATACCAACGTTGGCTACACGAGAGTCTATGGTTCGCACATCGCATGGAGTGGTCCCACGAGTCCACTCGCTCGCGAGCTGAATCCGCGATTGGTGTTCGAGCGACTGTTTCGCGCCGCCCACCCGCCACGAGACGGCTTCCAACGCGATGCGTTGCTGTTGGATCGGGTGCTCGATGACGCAAAGGAGCTGAAGCATCGACTGGGGGCTTCTGATCGACATCGCATGGACGAGTACCTGCAATCGGTTCGCTCGATCGAGGAACGGCTTGCGAATCAGCAAAGCGGTCTCAGCAGCTGGGAGCCTCGCGTGGAAATCCAGATGGATCAGGCGCCGCCGTCGGAGCGCCCCGATGATTTTCCAGATCACGTACGACTGATGATGGACATGATTGCGCTGGCATTTCAGACCGACACGACGCGGGTTTGCACATTCATGTTTGGCAATGCAGTAAGCGGGCGGAACTTTTCATTCTTGGAGGGTGTGTCAGGCGGTCATCACGACACGTCGCACCATCAAAACGACGAAGAGAAGCTCAAAGCGTATCAGCTGATCAACCGTTGGCATGTTGAACAATATGCTTACTTGCTTGAAAGGCTTCGCGGTATGCAGGAAGGGGAAGGGACGGTGCTGGACAACGCCATGATCCTCTATGGTTCCGGACTTCGTGACGGCAACAGTCACAATCCGCACAACTTGCCAATTCTCTTGGGCGGAGGTGGTGGCGGACGATTGGCCACGGGGCAACATCTATCGTTCAGCCCTGACACGCCATTGTCGAACCTGTACGTGGCGATGCTGCAGGCGTTTGGTTGCCAAACCGATCGCTTTGCCGACAGCACGGGCGTTCTGCCCGGCGTCCTTGTCTGACATTCCTGCCTGGCTGCTCGTTCCTCCGATCACCGCGACGCTGGAATGGTCGGTCGGTCACGCGGATTCATGATGCGCCAGTCGCGTTCGTGAGTCCCGTTCGTCAGTCCCGTTCGCCAGGAGGAAACTTCCACTCCGGTCAAAACGGCAACACGTCAACACGGCAAAAGGGGACAGGCCACGATTGAGCTCCTCGATGGCTGACCTCGGCTTGATTGACGTCAGGGCTGAATTTCGCTCAGAGTTGTGCCGGGGATCGGGCCGATTGGGTAGCATTCCTGACTGAATGCGGGGCTGTTGCTCGGAATCCGAAAGTCGTGGGCGGGCAGGTTGGAGAAGGTCAGGCTGTCGAGTTGGGCCCCCGAATCGAACTTCAATTCGCCCTTCACTTCGTCCAGTGTTGGATAAGCGCGCGTACGCCGCCAATCGGGTCCCCAGACGAACACACCTCGGACAGGACGACCGAAGAACAAGTTCTTGGTAAAGCTCAATTCGAGTTCTTCAAGGCTCAGGCTCCCTGGATCAAATGGTTTGGAATCGGAGTCTTCGGCCGTGGCCTGATTGGTCCGCGCAGAGAGTGGTCGCCCGGCATGGACTTTCTGCAAGGCCCTGGGCCAATGCCGTTCATCGTTGACGTCGAACCAGCCCCAGACCTGTGCATCACGGTTGAGGGCGATCACGTTGTTCCGAATCACGTGCCCGCGCGTCCAGATCGGCACCTCGGGTTCCTCGCGGCCGATGCGAGGTGTGGTCCGATCTTGCTCGCGAAACTGCACTCCCTCGCGGTTCCCGACGATCAGATTGCGCTCAAGCATGCAGTCCTGCGAGGACGAGAGGGAGACGCCTCCGTTGGCCCCCCAGTTTCCAGAATTTCCAAAGTAGCCATTCCCCGTGATGACATTGTCATGGAGGTGCAGACCGAAAGAGATCTCGTAAAAGACGCCGGCGTCCTCGTTGTTGGCGATCAGCGATTGCCGCACCGTGCAGTCTTCGTTCCCAATGTCGAACCAGATACCATGTCCTCGATTATTGATGAATCGTGACTTTTCGAAGATCACATCGCGTGCCAGGACGATCTTCAAGCCACCCGCCTCCCACTTACGGTCGAAGTTCTTCAAGTTGTTCTGCTGCACGATGCATTCGGTGAGCAGTAGCTTGTGGCAATGGGAACCCGATAGACCCAATTGTCCTTGGTTCCGAAAGGTGCAGCGCCGAACGGTTTGCGCTTTGTTTTTGAACTGGGCGCCAATCGTATTGCCCCATTCCACCACGCAGTCTTGCAGAACATCGCCGCGACCATTCAACACGACCATGCCCCGTTGTGCGGGGGTCGCGGCGTATCGAAAGATGATCCCAGATGTTTCGACGTAGTCGCCGTTGACCTCCCAAATGGTTTCGCGAACGCTTGCCTCGACTTGTGCCCCGTCACCGTCCAACGGCTCGTTGTTGGAAGCCTGGGCGTAGAGACGTTTGTCTTCGAGATCAACGAAGAAGGTTCCGCGAGATAATTTGTCACGCGTTAGAACTTGAAGCAGTGGATACCCGCCGATGAAAACTTGCTCGGCGCGTCCGATCATCTTGTGGTAGTCATCTGCCGGATGTGTTCCAGTCTCCGACCACGTGATGAAACGATGGGGCCACGCCGTGGAGTAGACGTTCTCACCAGCTTCGGCAGGCTCCTTTCGCCACGCTTGCAGTCGGTCGGCGCCCGTGACCACCACGTGGGCGCCTGGTGCGGCTTCGAGACGAAGTGGCTGTTGTGGAGTCCCGGAGGTGTCGATGATCACGCTCTCACGATAAACGCCGGTGTAGAGTCGCACGGTATCTCCAGCTTTGGCCAGGGCGAGCGCACGGGCGATGGTCTTCACTGGCCTCGCTTCGGTTCCACCATATCGGTCGCTCGAATCGTCGGAGGCCGGATTGACGACAATCGTCACAGCACCGGCCGGCGAGAGGCCCAGTAATCCGAGGAGAGCAATCAGCAGGCAACGTTTCGCGATCCCACTCAGGCGGTCTGTTGGGCGATGATTCGGCACGGGCTGGGTTCCTGAGGGGAGTGGCTTGCTTGGCAATCAATACTAATTGTGAAATCAAGCAGGGGGCGCGGTTTTTTGCGAGCGTCAGCTCATCACTCGCGAGGACGCTGGCATGGTTTCGCCTGCTCGAATTTTGACCACGAAGCCCGATCATGGAGCCCGATCCTGATCGGAGGACGTAGCGAGTACGAAAACGAGTGGAGGCGGCAATCAGGTGGAGCCAGGCGACGATTCGGAACCATTGACGAAGCCGGCCCACGCCCAATAATGGGCGGCAAGGCGTGGGACCAGTCAAGGCAACCACTTGATTGGCACACCATTCGCTGATTGTTCCCAAATGGATTACCTTCGTAAGTCTCAATAGAAAGGACGTCGCAAAACATGAATGGGTTAAGCCCCGACCTCAGTCCGGAAGACATCGCCGAAATCGAACGCCACAAGTACTTTCTTAGTGAAAAAGCCGGCTACGACGTGGGCTGGGAGTTCGCAGAAGACGACTGGC
This sequence comes from Pirellulaceae bacterium, assembly GCA_963767665.1. Taxonomy (GTDB): domain Bacteria; phylum Planctomycetota; class Planctomycetia; order Pirellulales; family Pirellulaceae; genus Rubripirellula. The sequence goes on along the minus strand of CAVYFC010000016.1, from coordinate 819,369 downwards.
GAGCGAACTTTTCCGAGGAGCCCCAGGAGACAAGCGAACCCACATCGGAGGCAGTCTATGCTGGCCCATTGGGCAAGCTATTGAAACGATTGCTATCAAGAGCAGCCCTGCTTTAGATATCTTCGCCAGGCGAGGGCACCGTTCGAGGTGTCACTGCTGCTAACCCCAAGGGTTCTCGCAATCCGGTCCTGTATTCACGTGCATTCCCGGTCATCTCGGAATGTTCTTCTCAACACCATTGTGTCGTTTGATAGAATGAGAGAAGGAGATCGAGATGACGAGAAGTCGACAGCAAACCGCGAGAAAGCCAGCCACGAAATTTGCTCATCTGCAGAAGAAACTACAGAAGCAAAAGGTCCAGACCAATCGAACCCAGACCAACAAGAAGTCGGTCGCTTCGAAGCGGGGCGGGAAGCCGAGTTCGTGAGCGGCGGCCAAGTTGGTGAGCGGCGGCTGGGGTCGCCGGAGCTGGGGTCGCCGGAGCTGGGGTCGCCGGAGCCGAGCGCCAGGCTTTCAGGCCCGGCATATCGGTAAGAAATGAGCGAACTCCGGGATTCATGGGCAGAATCGAATGCAAGACGATGCCAGCTATATCTGCGATCATTGCGGGGAAGAGATCGTGGTTCCCATTGATGCTTCCGCCGGTTCGAGCCAGGAATACGTCGAAGACTGTCCTGTCTGCTGCAACGCCAACCTGATTCACGTCGAAATCGATGAAACAGGAGAACCCCGAGTGTGGGGAGAGGCGGAACAGGATCGCTATTGAGATTCCGGACTCCGGTGTGTCCCCTCCCCGGCCGCCCCTCCCCGGCCGCTACCGCGTCCGACCCTCCCCAAGGGAGGTTTTGAAAAAGACGAGGGGGGTACGACGACGGAGGCACTGGGCGAGATGGTATCGGTACCAAAGCCAAGACCTGAATACCGCCTGCTAGACGCTCTGCATTTTGAGTCGCGAAGCCCAATGGGGCCGCTGAGGCAAAGATCGACTCTTGAAAAATTTGACGTTACGTCATAAAGTGACGATATGAATACAAGCAGTCGCAAACAGCGCGATATCCAGGAACGGGAAGCCCAGATTCTGCGGCTTGCGCGGTCACTGCTTGAGGAGAGCGGTTACCTGGGGTTGAGCATGGACGCCATCGCCGCGTCGCTCGAATACTCCAAGGGGACGATCTACAACCATTTTGGGTGCAAGGAAGAGATCATCATTGCTCTGGCCGTGGAAACCATGGGCAAGCGGACCGACCTGTTTGAGCGGGCGGCGGCTTACCAGGGCACGCCGCGGGAGCGAATGACTGCCGTGGGGGCGGCGGCGGAACTTTTTCTCAAACTCTATCCGAGCCATTTTCATGTCGAACAGCTCATCCGCTCTTACTCGATTTGGGAGAAAACCTCGGAAAAACGTCGTCAAACGATGCGAATCAGCGAAACGAGGTGCATGGGGATTGTCTCGGGGATCGTCCGTGATGCCATCGCACAGGGGCATCTCGAACTGCCTGAGGACACGTTCCCCGAGGATCTCGTGTTTGGCCTGTGGTCCCAGACCTACGGGGCTCATTCGATCATTGCCACCAGTGGCTCCATGGCGGACTTAGGGGTGCATGATCCATTTGCCGCGGTGCGGCGCTCGATCCACATGTGTCTGGATGGCTTTGGTTGGCTCCCCTTGTCAACCGACTACGACTATCAAGGTCTCTTTGACCGTCTCCTTCAAGAAGTCTTCCCCGATGAATGCCTCCAATACCAACCCGCCTGAGCCTTTTTTTGGCCGTAATTTGACGCTTCGTCAATTTGTGACTTTGCGTCGATTCTTGGCTTTGAGCGGTGCCGCGGTGCTGCTGGGCGCGTTGACGCTGGTCGCTCGATCCGACTCGCCCGCCGCCCAATCGGTGGCGGCCCGACCCGCCCCCCACGGGCTCGATGACTCAGAACCCTTGATTGTTCAGGTTGAACCCGCTCTGTCGGTCGATTCCTTCTCGGTCGGACGAACCTACACCGGACTGGTCGCGGCAGCGCGAATCAGCCGACTCGGCTTCGAACGTTCGGCGCGAGTGATTGAGCTGCGAGTCGACGAGGGGGACTCGGTCGCCAAAGGGGATGTTTTGGCGATCCTCGACGCGCGTCAGCTGGAGACCGAGCGACAACGCTTGGAGGCGCAACGGGACCAAGCGAAAGCCTTGCTGGCGGAGCTGAAGTCGGGGCCGAGGATGGAAACGATCGCCGCGGCCAAGGCCGAAGTCGTCGACCTGGCCGCCCAGTTGGAACTGCAACGACGCAACCTTGAGCGCACGACGGAACTGGTTCGCCAAAATGCCGTGTCCCGAGAGCGTCACGATGAGGTGGAACTCGGCGTGCAATCCGCTCGGGCGAAGCTTGACGTTGCCCAGAGGCGGCTGGACGAGTTGGAGGCGGGGACGCGGCGCGAACAAATCGACGCGCAGCAGGCCGTCGTCGACCAGTTGACCGCGGCGCTGGCTGATCTCGCGATTGAGATCAAAGACAGTGAACTGCTGGCACCTTTTCACGGGACGATCTCCGCACGCCACGTCGACGAGGGAACGGTGGTCTCCTCTGCCGAAACGGTTTTCGAGATCGTCGAGAGTGGTGGACTGGAGGCACACGTCGGTTTGCCGCCGCAAGTCTTTCGCAGTCTCGCCACGGGCCAACGCGTCGACGTGGAGATTGGGAATCGAGTTTGCCCGGCCAGTTTGTCGCGCAGTCCGCCGTGGTCGACCTGCGAACCCGTACACGTGCCGCCATCTTTGCGCTCGATCCAATTGCATCGGAAGTGGTGGTGCCAGGGGAAGTGGCAAGGGTCTCTTTTGAAGAGGAGACGGAGGGAACAGGATTCTGGGTTCCTTCTCGGGCCCTAATCCGCAGCACGCGCGGACTCTGGGCGCTGTATGTGGTCGAACCCAGCAATGCCGATGACGAGTCTGCTGTGAAGGAGGCCGAAATTGTGGCGCGGCGTGAGGTCGAAGTCCTGCATACCGATGCAGAGCGATCGTTCGTTCGCGGGCTGCTTCAAGCCGGCGACTTGATCATCGTTTCCGGGACACAGCGAGTCGTTCCTGGCCAACACGTCCGCACAAAAACACGACCGCCTGCCGCGCTCGCGTCTGATTCACCAGCGCTGGACCAGTGAGGAAAGCACCCTGATGTCCAATTTGTTTTATCGCAATCCCCGCCTGGTGATCCTGACGATCGCGCTGATTCTGGTAGCGGGCCTGTCCTCCTACTATGTGCTGCCGAGGATGGAAGATCCGCTGTTAACGCAGCGGGCAGCAATGATCACCACACGTTTCCCTGGGGCAGATGCGGAGCGTGTGGAGTCGCTCGTGACCGAAAAGCTGGAAGAGGCTCTTCAAGAGATCGACGAAATCAAGGAAATGCGCTCCGTTTCGCGCGCCGGCGTCTCGACTGTGAACATCGAATTGAGGGATGACATCTACGAAGTCGATTCGGTCTGGTCGCGTGTTCGTGACAAGATCAGCGACATGGAGGAGGAGCTTCCGGATGCGGCGAGGAAACCCGATTTCGACGAGATCGAAGTCAAAGCTTATGCCATGATCGTCGGTTTGATTTGGGACCAGCCCTCCCTTTTCAACGACGCGGGAAATGGAAGCCCTCCCAACCATGCGATCCTGAGACGGTTAGCAGAGAAACTGGAGGACCAACTCGTCGCGATCCCTGGTACCGAGCAGGTTGACACGTTTGGTGATCCCGAGGAAGAGATCTTGGTGGAGGTCGACCCGTCCGCCATGACGGCGCTCGGATTGACCGTGGATGACCTGTCGAAGCGGATTCGGGCCAGCGACGCGAAGGTGACGGCGGGACAGTTTCGAGGCCGTGACGATTTTCTGCTGGAAGTCAGCGGTGAGCTCAAGACGCTTGACCGCATCGAGCAGATCCCAATTCACCAGGACGAGGATGGTCGATTCGTTCGACTGGCCGATATCGCATTGATTCGGAAGGGGATCAAGCAGCCACAAACCACGATTGCGATCGTGGAGGGGAAGCCGGCGATCGCGTTCGGCGCCCTCGTCCGACCCTCGATTCGCGTCGACCATTGGTCCAGTGCGGCGAATGAAACGCTTCAGGAGTTTCGGGAGTCCCTACCCAGTGGCATTCGACTCGCCACGGTATTCCAGCAGAACGATTTTGTCGAATCTCGGTTGACGGGGCTGTTGGCAAATCTCTTGCTTGGAGGGATCGCCGTCACGCTGGTGATCTTCGTGATGATGGGATGGCGCAGCGCGATCATCGTGGCTTCCACACTTCCACTGGCGGCATTGATGGTTCTGTTTGGTATGCGATTGCTGGAGATTCCAATTCATCAGATGTCGGTCACCGGCTTGATCATCGCGCTCGGGCTGTTGATCGATAATGCGATCGTGATCGTGGACGAGGTCAACGATCGACTCACCGCCGGGGCAACGCCGGCGTCCGCCGTTGGCGAGTCGGTTTCGCATCTCGGCATACCACTGTTCGGCTCGACGGTCACAACCGCCTTGGCCTTTGCACCCATCGCATTGATGCCGGGACCGGCAGGTGAGTTCGTGGGATCGATTGCGGTCAGCGTGATTTTGGCGATTTCGAGTTCGCTGTTTCTCGCGCTGACGGTGGTTCCTGCGGTGGCTGCCTACGCCCGACCACGCCAACGCGATGGTCGCTTCGATGAGATGGTCCCAACATTCGCGCAACCGTCGTTTGAGCGACGGGCGCATGGGGGGCACTGGTGGCAGATCGGTTTGCGGCTACCACGACTGCTGGGAACCTACGAGCGCGTGCTGCAGGCAATTTTTCGGCGGCCCGCGATCGGAATCATGCTCGGTCTCTTGTTGCCAGTCGCGGGGCTGATGCAATTCACGAAACTGCCTGAGCAATTTTTTCCCCCCGGAGATCGCAATCAGTTTCAGATCGAGCTGGAACTGCCTGCCCAGGCTTCGCTTAACGAAACGCTTCGGACCGTTTCCGCAATGCGTGAAGAGATTCTCAAGCATGAGAAGGTGGAAGAGGTTTCCTGGTTCGTCGGCCAGAGTGCACCTTCGTTCTACTACAACCTGATCCCGCGCCGTCGAAATACGGCAAGTTATGCACAGGCCTTCGTACAGATGAAAGCGAACGAAGAGACCTTGGCAACGATCCGGGAGTTGCAGTCGGACTTGAATGCGTTTGCTCCAGGCTGCCGTGTCTTGGTGCGCCAATTGGAACAGGGGCCGCCGTTCGACGCGCCAGTGGAGGTGCGTTTGTTTGGACCCGATCTCGACGTGCTCCAGGACTTGGGCGATCAAGTTCGCGCGACGCTGTCGCAGTTGGCCAACGTGGTTCACACGCGATCGGATCTAGGTGAGACCGTTGCCAATCTGAGCTTTCAGATCGATGAAGAGGCATCCCAGTTGGCGGGTCTGGATCACACGATGATCGCCAATCAGTTGAACCGAATGTTGGAAGGGGCCGTGGGCGGTTCGGTGCTCGAGCAGACGGAGGAGTTGCCAGTTCGTGTTCGGGTGGCGAATGATCGACGTGGGCAACTTGACTCGATCACTTCTCTCGAACTGGTGTCGCCGGCAACCAGCGGGCTCAACCAACCGAACATTCCGATCTCGGCACTCGGTCGCGTCGTACTGGAGCCACAATCGGCGAGCATACCGCGGCTGAATCGTCGCAGGATGAACGAAGTCCAGGCCTATGTGACGGCGGGCATTTTGCCGGCAACGGTTGTCGAGGCATTCGAGCAGCGGATGCGAGACTCCGCGTTTGTATTGCCAAATGGTTACCAGATGGAGCTCGGTGGCGAGGCGGCCAAACGAAACGATGCCGTCGGCGACCTGATGGCCAACGTCGGCATGCTGTTGGTCATGATGATCGCGACCCTGGTGTTGTCCTTCAAATCGTTTCGGATGGCCGGGATCATTGGTGCGATTGCCATGCAGTCGGTGGGCCTCGGCATTGGCGCCCTTTGGCTGATGGGTTATCCGTTCGGTTTCATGGCGATCGTGGGGACGATGGGCTTGATCGGTGTGGCGATCAACGATTCGATCGTCGTGCTGGCAGCCATCCGCGACGACCGACTGGCTCGAGAGGGAGATCCTGGGGCGGTCACCCAGGTTGTCGTCCGTTCCACGCGACACGTCGTGGCAACGACTTTGACGACGATCGCCGGTTTCATCCCGCTACTGCTCAGCGGTGGCGGGTTCTGGCCACCCTTGGCGGTTTCGATCGCGGGCGGCGTTGGCGGCGCAACGATCCTCGCTCTCTGCTTTGCTCCCTCCGCCTACATTGCCCTGATGTGCCGCTCATGCGAGCAAGGAGCTAGGCTGAATCCGCAGCTTGCGGAAGATGAGACTTTGGGGCATCGCGGGCAGACTCAGGGGAATCCAGAGTTGGTGGCTGTTTAGTCGAACCGCAACGAGACGGTTGCCTACCGTGGGTCCGCATCTCCAAGGCGGACAATCGCGGCTTTGTTACGTTTTTTTACGAGTCTCGGAGAGACTCGCCTACGGTACTCTTCCGCCGCTGGGGGGCTGAGTCATTTCTTAGGATGTGAAGCGGATCGGATGGACTTGTGCCTTGACCCTTCGAGGCGGTCTCGACTATTCCCAACGGGCGTCAAGCATGATGCTTGGTCTGGAAAGAAGCCCCTTGATTTTGCACCTTCAAGCCCGCAGCGGAGTATGTTGTTTCAACATCGGAACGGATTCGGATTTGGCTTTCTGCTTCTCTTTTTTGTTTTGAGCGAGGGGCTCGTCAACTGTGCGGCGCTTCCTGCACAGGCACCGCCTGAATTGCAGCAGGTAGCGGCGGAAAGTGACCCAGCGGCATTGGCACAGGTTGCCTATGAAACGACGGGTGGTGTGAAACCGGTCGGTTTTCAGGATGCGCCCGATGCGCCTGCAGACAAGCCTGCGGTCACGAAGGAGATGATCGCGCAAGAACAGGCGATGGTCGAATCGACCCAGGACATTCCGGAGGACGCCAAGGCGAAGATCAAAGAGAACCTCAAGAAGGCGTCGGACTGGATCGATGCCGAGGCGGCCTTGAAGAAGCGTCGTGCCGACATTGAGGCGCAATTGCCTGCAATCCCAGAAGAGCTCGCGAAGACGCGAAAGAACTTGGATCAGTTTTCGGACGCCGAATTCCAGGCCTTGCCGATCGGAACCAGTATCGCAGAACTGGAGGGTCAGGTCGCCAGCTTGCGACAACAGGTGGAGGCAGATAATGCCCTGCTGCGAACCCGCGAAAAAGAAATCGAGGGTCGTACCGAACGACTCAGCGCCCTGGCGAAAGAAGCGATCGATTTGGAGCAACGGATTGCCGACCTGACCAAGCAAACATCGATGCCGGAGCCTGCGACGACGGAGGGTCGAGCTCAGCACATGGAAATCCGAGCCCGGCTGAACGCTCGAATCCAGGAACTTGGCGTCGCCAAGCTGGAACGTCGCCGGCTGGAAGGAATCGCCGAACTCCTACCTCTCCAACGCGACCTCGCCAAGCGAGTTTCGAGCAATCGTCAGTCGATGTTGGCGCGTTGGCAGACGATGATCGATGCGAAACGAAAGGAAGAATCTCGCTACCAGGCGGAGGTCGCGCGACGCAAAGTGGCACGCTCGCACCCGGCCCTCAAGTCGCTTGCCGAGCAAAACGCTTTGATTGCCGAACAGCGGATGAAGACGGCTGCTGAGATTCAGCGGGCCACCGATTTGATCAAAGTCCTTGAGCGAGCAAAGTCTGGAGATCGAGGAGGATTTCGCCGATCTCCGTGACCGAGTCGCCCACGCCGGAACCACTTCAACCACTGGGCTGCTGTTGCGAAAGAAGCGGAGCGAGCTGCCGGACGAAACCGAGTACGAGACACGTGCCGAATGGGTGCAGCGGACAATGCCTGACGCGCACCTGATGCTCCTGGAGTGGAAAAGGTTGCGGCGCGAAGTGGCAGACCCAAGCGAGGCTGCCGAGAAGATCGTAGGATCGCTTGGATGAGTCCTTGGCTGACTTTGACCAGGAACAGGTCATTGCGGTGATCGACCGATTGATGAAGGATCGTCGTGAACTCTTGGACAAGGCAATTCCCGACCAGGATACCTATCTCCAAGACTTGAATGAGTTGGAATTGGTCAACCAGCAAATGCAGGAAAAGGTTGCCGAATTCCGTGAGTACTTGAACCAGCGAGTCCTCTGGATCCGCAGTACCGACTTCATCTCGACCGGCGACCTGGCGGAAGCCCGCAATGGACTGGCTTTCATTGTGTCCCCGGCACGTTGGCGCGAGACGATGATGGTGGGTGGCATCTCGGTGCTCAAACGCCCCGCTGTTGGCATGGGTCTGTTGGCCATTGTGGTGTTGCTGGTTCTGTTTCGCACGCGGTCTGCGAGCCTCACAGGATCGATTCACGCAGGAATTGGAACCGGGCCAGCCAGCAAATTTCTGGCACGACCTGGCGGCGTTTGCGATCTCATTATTGTTGTCGGCACGTTGGCCCGCTCTCGTCTTGGCAATCGGTTGGAGGCTCAAGGTTGCCTCCGAGGCGTCGACGTGGAGCGAAAGCGTTGGCAACGCACTGATCACGAGTGTCGCGTTTCTTTGGGGATGCGAGCTGATTCGAGAGTTTTGCCGGGCCGATGGTGTGGGCGAACGCGTGTTCGGATGGCCCGCACGTGCGACCCAAGCCGTGCGATCCAAGTTGGAACCGGTATTGGTTGCCGGTACGCCGCTGATCACGTTGCTGCACCTGACGCATCATGGCGATGTTGATCAGATGCAAGGATTGCAGCGAGTTCTGTTCGTCACGATCATGGCCTTGCTGGGCATTCAGTTGGCTCAGCTAACACGCCCCCATGGCATCTTGATGACGAGTTTGGGCGAGAGCTCTGGGAATTCGTTCATTGCCCGCGGCCGTTACTTGATCTGGATGGCAGCTGCTGGCGTCCCGTTGGCTTTCGTGGGTTTGTCCATTTCGGGATATCATTTCTCGGCATACCAGCTATCAGGGCACCTCGCGGAAACGGGTATGGCGCTGGTGGCGATCATCATGGTGTATTCACTTTCACTGGCCTGGCTGAAGGACTTGGCACGCAACCGTCAGCTGCACGACGAGGCGACTCAAGAGCTTAACCTCAGCGCCGAAACCAACCTGTCGATCGAAACCGATGCTCTGGACTCCATCAACGAAGACGAGGATCTGGACGCCGTCTCTCGAGCTCCCAAGCCGCAAACCAGTACGGAAAAGGTCAATCAGGAAGTCGGCGACTTGCTGCGATACGCTTGCATCTTTCTGATGGTCGTTGGCGGATGGTTCATCTGGTCGGAAGTCTTTCCCGCGTTGCGTGTTCTCGATAGCTTTGTCTTGTGGCAGAACATCGAGCCGGTGGCGGAGACGTTCGTCGATTCCACCGGCAAGGATGCGATTCGGGTTGTCGACCATCATGTTCCCACGACGCTGACGGACCTGATGGTGGCCGTGTTGATCTGCATGGCCACCTGGTTGATCGGTCGGCGCCTGCCCGGGGTGGTCGAGCTCGCGCTGTTCAGCAAGTTGCCCTTCGAGCACGGGGGCAGGCAGGCGCTTGGCATCATGATCGGCTACTTGGCCACGGCGGCTGGATTCATCCTGGCTTGCAATGTGATTCGTCTCTCATGGAGCAGCGTGCAGTGGTTGGCTGCGGCGATGACCGTGGGGCTCGGTTTCGGATTGCAGGAGATCTTCGCCAATCTGGTTAGCGGTTTGATCATCCTGGTGGAGCGGCCGATTCGCGTTGGCGACATTGTCACCGTCGGCGACGTAACGGGTACCGTGTCCCGGATGCAGATGCGGGCAACTACGGTGACCGACTATGATCGCCGTGAACTGATCGTCCCCAACAAGAAATTCATCACCGACAACGTGATCAACTGGACCCTGAGCGATCCAATCAGCCGCATCGTTCTGCCGATTGGTGTGGCATACGGTACGGACGTGAACAAGGTCCGTCGGATCCTGTTGCGGATTGCCGCCGACTGCCCGTTCGTTCTGGATGATCCGCCCCCCAACACGCTCTTCAAGAGTTTCGGCGACAGCACACTCAACGTGCAGTTGATGGTGTTCATTCCTGAACGCAGCGTCTATGTCGACGTCGTGAACGATCTGAACAGTGCGATTGCCAAGGAATTCAAGGCGGCAAAGATTTCGATCGCCTTCCCGCAGCTCGATCTTCACATCGACCCCGACAACTTCCGAGCGGCTTTTTCGGGGCTGAGCGGTGAGCGGGCAGCGGCTTGAAGTCGGTTCCTAAGGTGTGTTTTCGCAGGGGGCAAACTGCTCTGGCTAACGTTGATCGAAATGGGGTAGTCTTGCCGTACAGTTGGCGGAAGATCCGCCCCCAGTGATGATTCATGCCATCGACAATCATGATCTAAGAAGCTAACCCATTCATCTTTGCTGGGATCGGACATTTGTGTGGTCCAGTCATGGAGGACAGTCGTGCAGACACTTAAAACCGCCGCCATCGTCGTACTGCTTATGACGGTGATGTATGGTGCCTATGTATCCCTCACCACGCCACCCGAACCGTTACCGGCTGAAGTTGCAAAGAATGCTGGACTTCAACGATGACCGATCGTTGGTTGATACCGGTTTGCCAGAATCGCTCGGCGAATTGGAGATCAATTCGGCGCCGTCTGCCGATTCCGTTGCGACACCGGTCGATCCGGCGGGCACTCCCTCATTGGGAGTCGCTTCATTGGGTTCTTCCTTCAGCGATGTTGGAGTCGATCCGTCCGGCCCCGATCCTTCCGATCTTCCCAATGCTTCTGATCTTCCTGGCGTCGGCGGTTTCACGACCTCGCTGACCGATCTTGCCTCCGATCAGAGCGGACAAGCCGTTCAGTTTCCGAATGCCTCCAAGGACTCCGGTGCGTCGGCGGTCAACGCAATCGATTATCCGAGCACTGGTAGCACCTTTGATCTGCCCGATCCCAACATGGTCGCGTCGGACTTTGCCAGCTCGCCCCAGAATCGCGACGCCCAGCCATCGAGCGACTTCGCTCTTGCGAGCGGAACGTCCGACTCGGACTCAAGTCGTTCGCTACCCGGAGTTGCCGAGGTACAAACGGCGGAATTGGCCGGCGCCAGCGCTACACCGAATTTAGGGTTGTCCAATGCGATCGAAACTGCGGACAAGCAGTACCTGGATGATAAACGCCGCGATGCATTGGCGACGCTCAGCATCTTCTACAACACACCGAACCTAAGTGGCGAGCAGCGGAGCGAACTCCTCTCGCGGTTGGACCCTCTGGCTCGAGAGGTGATCTATTCGACGCGACACCTTCTGGAACAGCCCCATCGTGTGGGTCAGAACGAAACGTTGATGGAGATCGCTGCCAAGTACGAGGTGCCTTGGCAATTGCTCGCCAATATCAATCAGGTCAAGGATCCGGTGACCATTCTTCCAGGTACCGAGTTGAAAGTGGTTCGGGGACCCTTCCGAGCGGAAGTCGATCTCACGTTGAATGAGTTGACCCTATTCCTCGGTGACCTCTACGCCGGACGTTTTCCGGTCGCCATCGGTAGCGACCCGTCCCCCAAGGCTGGAACCTACACCATCCAGGACAAGCAAACCGCCAAAACGTTCTACAACCAATCCGGATCTCCGGTACCACCTGGAAGCCCCGAAAACCCCTACGGAAGTGTCTGGCTCGATCTTGGTAGCCAAATCTGCATCCATGGCAGCCCAAGCACATCGAGAGCAACCGACAAAGGATGCATCAGCTTGGCAGCCGACTATGCCCACGACCTGTACGGCATTTTGTCCCAGGGTTCATCGGTGACGATTCGTCGGTAAAACTCTAGCAGCCACATCGCCACTTGAAACGAGAGCTGACTTGCTATGTCGTATGATCGTGATGCGTTGATCGAGCTGATCCGCTCTGAATCCCTTCAGCTTGGTGAGTTCACACTCGCCAGCGGCAAGAAGGCTTCCTACTACTTGGATTGCCGCAACATCACGCTGCATCCCAAGGGAGCCAACTTGATCGCCGAAGGGATGCTGGATGTCATGCGTCAGGCAGGACCACTTCCCGACGCGGTGGGCGGAATGGCGATTGGCGCGGATCCGATCACGGCGTCGATCGTGACCTTGGCCGGTCAGCAAGATCTGCCACTCAAAGGTTTCATGGTTCGCAAAGAGCCCAAGGGCCATGGGACGGGAAAGCAGATTGAGGGACCGGTCGCTCCCGGCCAACGTGTGATCATCGTTGAGGACGTGATCACCAGCGGTGGCAGTGCATTGAAAGCCGTCGAGGTTGCTCTCGATTTCGGTCTCAAGGTCGAGAGTGTGATCGCGATCATCGATCGTCTGGCCGGTGGAGAGGCCGCGTTCGCCGCCAAGGGCGTGCCGCTGATCACGCTGACCACGATCCGGGACTTCGGGATCAATCCGGAGTGATCGGCCATTCGCAAGTGCGATGCCCTCCCGTAGCCGAGTCTCTCCGAGACTCCGGTGCACAGCCTCCGAGAAGCTGATCTACACAGAGGCCTTGCGATGGAAACCTCGCTTCACCAGCAGCTCAAACGCTGCTATGCCGACAACGACGGCGATACCGAAGTGGTGATGGGGAGGTATCGCATTGATGCGGTGCGCGGTGATGAGCTGATCGAAGTCCAGTGTGCTTCTTTGTCAGCGATTCGCGACAAATGCAATGACTTGCTTGCTCGACATCTGCTGCGTGTTGTCAAGCCAGTGATCTTGAGAACTCGGATCGCCAAGGCAAACAAGTCTGGCGGACCGGTGACCTCGCGGCGGCTGAGTCCCAAACGCGGGAGTGTGCTCGACATCTTTGATGAGCTGATCTACTTCATTCGGGTCTTTCCCAATCCGAACCTGACGCTTGAGGTACCCCTGGTTCACGTTGAGCAGTTGCGTGTTCCTGCCAAGAAGCGACGGCGACGATGGCACAAGGACTACCAGGTTCAAGACGTCAAGCTCGAGGCGATTGAAGAGACGATCGAGCTGCGCGAACCATCGCAACTACTCGATTTGATTGGTCTGCCTGAAGAGCATGAAACCTTCAATACCCTCGACATCGCCACAGCGACCGATCGGCCTCGCTGGGTTGCACAACAAATGGCCTATGTGCTCCGTAAGACAGGAGCGATTGAGCCGGTCAGTCGCGACCGCAGCGGAATCGTCTATCGCCGCGCCGCATGACCGGCAGCTGGAAAAGGGGTCAGGCTGGAAAAGGGGTCAGGCTTCAATAGCCGCAAGCGGCCCGGAGGGTGCTTCGCACTATTGAAGCCTGACCCCTTTTCCAGCCCCAATAGCTGCAAGCGGCCCGGAGGGTGCTTCGCACTATTGAAGCCTGACCCCTTTTCCAGCCCCAATAGCCGCAAGCGGCCCGGAGGGTGCTTCGCACGATTGAAGCCTGACCCCTTTTCCAGCCATCCAGATTACCCGGTCGGGCTTTCAATCTTCGAGATCGCAGATTCAGCTTCGCTCCGGATCGCCTCGTCGGAATGATTTTGGAGGGCTCGAATGCTTGGAAGCGAATCGGACGCCGATGGTCCGGCAAGACCAAGGAAGCGAATCGCGAGACGCTGAACGTCGACGCTCGAATGATCCAACAGCTCGCCCAGCTCGGGGATCGATTCTGGACGGGTTTGAGATCGTTCCAGCCGTTCCAGTACGCGAAGCACGCCGCGACGCTCGTCCTCATTGGCGGCCAACGGAATGATCTCGGGAACGAGTACGATCCCATCCTCTCCGATCCTTCGGACAATTCGCAGGGCTCCATTTCGCACTTGCTGGTCCGGATCATTGAGCACCTTGGCCAAGTAGGGAATCAGCGCGTCGGATTCCAAGCCAAGGTTCCCGACGGCCTCAACTGAGGCCGATCGAATGCTCGCTTCGGGATCCTCCAGCAGGTCACTCAACTTGTCGAATGCAGGTCGAGCTGCGGAACCGAGTTGTCCCAGCGTCGTGGCCACCGTCAACCGCCACGAGACATCCCCTTCCTGCAACATCGCTGTCAAAGCCGGGACCGCCTCGCCTGCCGCGCTGCCGTGACTACCGATGAATGCAGCGGCGGACTGGCGAACCTCCGTCGACTCGCTCGCTAGTTGATCGATGACGTTGGGCAATGCCTGGCGACCCAGCGGACCGACCGCTCGCAGTGTATCCATCGCCTGGCACCGCACTTCGGCGTCGACGTCGTCGATCATCGCGGTCAGCTGTTGGACAAGCTCTCGATCACGAGGGGAGATGCGGAAAAGAACTTCGATTGCTTTGCCGCGAACCGCAACCTCTGGAGCACTCAGTTTTTGCCGAACTGGCGGTGCGGCCTCACGTCCAGCCATGCCTAAATTGCCAATCGAAACAAGAAACGCTTCTTGCGTTGCAGGGTCGGGATCGTCCAATCCCTCCCCCAAAGCCACCACCGTTTCGGGTGATACGGGTCGGATGCTTCCCAAAGCCAGCGCCGTCGCTCGACGAATCCTGGGATCAGAAGCGTCCATCGCTTTCATCAGGTGCTCCACCGCCGCGGTTCCCATCAAAGAGATTGCGTGCCCGATCTGTTTGACGCTGCGCGATCCCCTTTCAATGCATCCAGCATCGATGGGATCGCATCGGGTCCCAGTTCTTGCAGCAAGAAAGCGGCATGCTCCGCGACTCCGTCGGAATCATGCAGCAGGAGCTCACTCAGATCTGGCTTCATGGACAGCAAGCGATCTGGATGGCGTTGGACTGCATTGATCACGGCGAGGCGAGGCGCGTCGTCCTCCTGCTGAAGGTTCGCCAACATGATTTCGCGCCAGGCATCGGGGGTAAGTTCCAAAGACTGGACGCCACGAATAGCCGCTGCTCGAACCTCGGGTTGTTCATCCGAAAGTGCGTTAAGAATCGCTTGAGCACGCCTCTCATCTGCCAAGGGAATCGATCCGAGCGCGTCAATCACTGCCGCTCGCGCTTCCGAATTCTGGTCGAAAGAAGAACGGAGGAGCGCATCGAGGGCCGGGGCGCCGATGCGACCAAGGGATCGAGCTGCCTCGTCTCGCACACGAGCCCGCTCATCTTCCAAAAGTTGAATCAACGGCTCTGCAGCTTGCCCGGCCGGCGGACCGATTCTACCGAGAGCCATCGCAGCTTCCGCGCGAAGGTTGGCCGCTTCCTCATCGAGCAAACCTTGCAGGGCTTCCACCGCAGGCGGGCCGATCGCGGCCAGAGCCAAAGCGGCCCGGTAGTCCTGGTGCGTCTTTTCGCTGCCGCGGCCACCTCTGTCACCACGCATCGATTCGGCCAGAGCATCCACGGCCTCACTCGCCGCAGGCCCCATGTCGGTCAAGGTTGAAAACAGCGCGAGTCGAACCTGACCATCCTCTTCGCTGCCAAGCTGTGCAATGAAAAGCGGCAGCAGTTCTCGCTGCAGCGACAAATCGATCGTGCGAGTCGCGATCGCAGCCTCGCGACGCAGTTGCAAGTCCTCACCGCTTAGCTCCGCTCGCCACTGCTCAGCACTGCGGTCCCGCCGTTGGGATGGGCTTTCAGTCAGCCCTTGCGACTGGGCCCAGGCAGGGCACTCGCTTGCCAGACTCGTCAGCAACACCACAAAGAGCAGGTTGGAAAGCAGCGAGCCGCCGCCCAGCAAAACTCGCCGGCGCCAACCGATCATGCCAGCAGTCCGGGCAAGGGTTCGGTGCTGTCACCAAAGCGATCGACGGTCACACCTGCCTGATGCAGCATCGAAAGCAACAGATTGGACATCGGTGTCTCCGGTCGACACTTGTGATGTCGCCCTGTCTGGAAGGTTCCACCACCTTTGCCAAGAACCAGGACCGGCAGGTTCACGTGATCATGCCGGTCACCATCGCTGATTCCGCTTCCATAAAGCACCATGGAGTTATCGAGCAGCGTCGACCCGTCGGCCTCCTCGATTGTCATCATCTTCTCGATCATGGAAGCCAAGATCGACAAGTGATAGCGATCGATCGCTCTCAGCTTGCGATTCTTTTCTTCATCTTCACCATGATGCGAGAGTTCGTGATGCCCGTCGGTGAAGCCAAGCCAGGGATAATTTCGATCGGTTGCTTCCTTGGTCACCATGAAGGATGCCGCGCGTGTGCTGTCGGTCTCGAACGCCAACACCATCAGATCGCACATCAGGCGAAGATGTGTATCAAAGTCGTCTGGAATCCCCTCCGGTCGATCAAACGCTTCCGCCCGCGGATCGGCCGGTCGCGATGCGTTCTGGATCCGGCGTTCCACCTCGCGAACACCGGTCAGGTATTGATCGAGCTTGTACTGGTCGGTGCGAGAGACTCGTTGTAGGATTCGACGTGTGTCTTCTTGAACGTAATCGAGGATGCTTCGTTGATAGAAGTCGCGTTCTGCAACAGTCGTCTGAGTCTGGCTCGATTCGTTGTCGGTGAAGAGACGGTCGAACACCAGTTTTGGGTTGATCTCGTACGGAGCTGGAGACGTTGCCGTCCGCCAGGAAATGTGCGTCTTGTACGTGCCGCTGTAACCAAATGCGTTTCCACTTCTCGGTGATTCGCAACCCAATTCGAGGCTCGGCAATCTTGTCGCATTGCCGATGTGCCTGGCGTACAACTGGTCCGCGGAAATGCCAACTCGCACATCATCCTGGGAACGGAATGCCTGGGCACCGGTCAGGAAGCTTGCGGATCCTTGCCCGTGACCACAGCCCTCCTCGTCTCCGTTGGTCAAGGCGGTGTTATGCGTCAATCCATGAAAGCAATTCAGATAGTCACGTGCGAACGACAGCGGCTGCAACGATTCAGGCAGGTCGACCAGGACCCCGTCGTGCTCGGGAAACCATGTCGGCAAGTGCACGCCATTGGGCACGTACCAGAAACACATCCGAACGGGAGGTTGATTTGGCCTCGTCCCGGCCATCGCCGGCGCAGATTGCAAGGCCTCGAGCCACGGTAAAGCCAGGGCGGCTCCGGCACCTCGAAGCATGGTGCCTCGAAGCATGGCTCGACGATTCAAATGGGGTACACGACTCATCTCTCTCTCTTTCATTCTTGGTTCGATCCGCTGGTCGTATCCTCAGAAGCTATCCAAAAAGGGCCTCGTGACTCGACACCAAAGTAGCACGACTCTCCGAGGCTGTAAGTTTTTCGACGTGCGTTGAAGTACCGTAGGCGAGTCTCTCCGAGACTCGTACAAAACGCAGCAAAGCTGCGTGCTTCCGCCTTGGAAATGCGGACCTACGATAGGGCAAGTCGATATTTTTATAGCCTCCCCGAGTCGATTCTCTCGGCGATTTACGACTCGGAGAGTCGTGCTACTCTAAACAACCGCACCGTTTGAGTAACTACTGCGTGACACCACGGTCCTGGAAAGCGCGACTCTGGACGATGCCCAACACGATATTCTGAATACGGAATCGGTCCTTTGAAAGTTGGCGGCGAATCTCCTCGACAGTGAAGTAGTCATTGGGCTGCAGGGAGCGTCCCAGCCCGTAGGTTAGCAAATTCTCCACCAAGCACCGCGTGAATTTCTTGCTCGCCTGAGACGTCAGGACTCGCTTGAGTTCGCTGGCGTCCTGGAATTTGATGCCGCTACTGAGTTCGCCGGCGGAGTCGATGGGGAAGCCTCGATCGGTCGATCGCCATTGGCCGATCGCGTCATAGTGCTCAAATGCGAAACCCATGGCATCCATCTGTTGGTGGCATGCCGCACAATCGGGATTGGCTCGATGCAGCTCCATGCGTTCCCGCAGCGAAGCGGCATCGCTGGCCGTCGAACTCTCGTCGAGCTTGACCACGCCTGGCGGAGGGGGCGGGGGTGGCGTGCCCAGAATCTGCTGCAGGATCCACTGACCGCGTTTGACGGGAGAGGTCCGATTCGGATTGGAAGTCAATGTGAGAATGCTGGCCTGCGTCAACACACCACCGCGATCGGCCTGGGTCAAAGCGACCTTGCGGAACTCTGGTCCCGATACCCCTTCGATACCGTAGTGCCTCGCCAGCTTTTCATTGAGGAACGAGTAATCTGCGTCCAAGAGTTCCAGCACGCTGCGATTGTTTCGCAGGACGAAGGCGAAGAACGCTTCGGTCTCGGTCCTCATGGCTTGCTTGAGTTCATCATCAAAGCCAGCGAACAATTCAGGATCAGGATTGACGGTCTTCAGGTTGCGCAACTGGAGCCACTGACCGACAAAATTCTCGACGAAGGCTTGTGACTTTGGATCCTCAATCATCCTCGCTACCTGCTGCCCCAGTTCCTCGCGCAGCACGCCATCTCGTGCCGCATCGAGCAATTCCTGATCGGGCATCGTGCTCCACAGGAAATAGGACAAGCGGGTTGCGAGTTCGTAATCGTTCAGCGGCCGGTTTTCTCTTGAATCTTCGGGCTCGACCAGGAAGAGAAACTGAGGCGAAACCAAGACTGCCGTGAACGCGACCTGGCAAGCACGTTCGAAGCTCTCGCCTCGCGAATGGGCGAGTTCAAAGACACCCATCAATCGATCGATCTCTTGATCCGCGAGAGGCCGGCGAAACGCCCGCTCCGCGAATCTGGCGATCACCTGTTGGGCACAGTCCCGTCGCGAGGCGTCACCAACGTCCGGTTCACAGAACAGCAGGCTCCGATGCGAAGCGGAAAGAGACTCATTGACTCGCGGTAGCGGCCCGCGGACCACCATCGAATCGACATGAAGCCCACGGTCACTTCCGTAACGTTGATCGCCACTGACGTTGGCCGCTGCTTCTGCCGATTGCTCCGCCGTCAACTGATCAAGCGAATCTGGCGCGAGACCAACATGAACCTGTTTGTCGCCCTCGGAGACGTTCAACCAGAGCCGATAGACCACGGTCTCATCTTGGCGCGCGTTGCAGTCACTCGACGTCGATCTGCGCCGAGTCCAATCATCAACCATGGTGGCTCAACCGATTCATCGATGCCAGCCCGCACGAGACTGAAGTCGACGAGGTAACGACCTGGCTTGAGGTGGTGCTCGAACTCGACAGGCGTATCCGCAGAGAGGGGATAGGTTCGCAGCCCAATCAATTCAGCCGGAGGGTATGGAGCCACATCAGGCAATGTGAGGGCGGCGTGTGTTGCTGCTTCTGCCGCTCGCAAGTACTTCTCGACATGAATCGGCGAGACATTGAGTGCCGACCCGATGTTGTCGAAACCGAATCCGATGTCATCTGCGGGGAAGTCCCTCGCCAAGCCAAGGTCGATACCGATCAGGTCACGAATCGTGTTGTCGTACTCCTGTCGATTCAGTCGCCGGATCACGACCGCTTGCGATCGAGGATCGAGCTCAAAAAGAGCGGTAAAGAAATCGTTCTCGACCCAGCTGACGAGTTGCTCAACCTCCTCGTGGCCTGGACGTGGCATCTCGGCAGGCGGCATGGCCCCCGCTTCCACCGCATCAAGGACTCGCAACCAGAGCTTTCCACCCTCCAACGCCGTCTGCTGGTCATAGAATCCATCGAGGGCGACACCTCCCTTGGCATCGTCTTCCATATGACATTCCACGCAGTATCGCTCAAGCAGCGGAACGATTTGCTCCTCGAAAGAGTCCTCAAGAACAAGAGATTTCGGTCTCGCTTGCTCTTGAGCTTCCCCCTGCTCTTGAGCTTCCAACTGCTCTTGAGCTTCCAACTGCTCTTGAGCTTCCAACTGGGGAATCAAAGCGAGTACGAGGATCGGAAGCCACAGGAAGCTTTTCGCCATCGATGTGGGAACGCCCTTTCGAGTCGACCTGATGGCCTGTCGTGCTGAGCGCGTGCGATTGATGCGATTAGCTCGGGGAACAGGCACGGACTCACTCGACTTCGAGTATCAAAACACGGTTTCATATCCAGACACTATTATGAGTGGGCAACCGGCAGATTGCGACCCGCATTCCTCATCGGCACTCGCGACGATTTTCTCTACCGTAGCCGAGTCTCTCCGAGACTCGTAAAAACCGCAGCGAAGCTGCGAATAGCAGACCTACGTAGTCGAGTCTCTCCGAGACTCGTAACAACCGCTGCAAAGCCGCGATATCAGTCCGCCACAGGACTTCGTTTGTGGCAATGGCTCATGGCAACTGTGGCTGCAGCGGATTGCCCGCGTCATCGACGGGATAAACGGCGTGGTGGTTCTCCAAGGCCTCGATCAAGCCTTGCATCATCTGCTTGAGCACTTGCGGTTCGGAATCAGCCAGATTCTTCGATTCAAAAGGATCCAGGGCCAAGTTGAACAGTTCATAATTCCCATCTTCGATTTGCAGGTCCCCTCCCTTGGCTGGCTTCTCCGGCAGTGCGTGGTAAATCACTTTCCAATCGCCGTCGCGCCAAACGGTGAAGTAGTTGCTGCGATGTGGAGCGTGTGGATAGTGCATCAGGAACTGCTCGGGCCTGCTGGTGTCTGGCTCGGCTGAGAGAAGTTTGCGCAGCGAGTGTCCATCCACCGAGTGATTCGCCGGCGTGCTGGCCCCCGTGACCTCCAGAATCGTGGGAAACAAGTCCTCGACCGAGGCGACTTGGTCTTGGATCGTATTGGCCGCGATGGGCAGGCTCCTCTGAAGTTTCGAATCGGGGTCAGGTTTGGCCCAGGCTGCGATGAAGGGAACTCGCATCCCACCTTCGTAGTGCGCTCCTTTCTTGCCACGCAGCGGAGCCGCACAGGCGACCTCGTGTTGATGACCCAAGGGAGCGTCGGATCCGTTGTCACCCAGGAAGAAGATCAACGTATCCTTTGCGATCCCCAAGGCTTCCAAATGGTCGACCAGGTCGCCCAGAGACTTGTCCATCCCTTCAATCAGCGTTGCGAAGGCTTGGGCATTGGCTGGTTTTCCCGAGTCCCGATAGTGGTCCGCGAACCTTGGGTCCGAATCGAATGGCGCATGGACGGCGTAGTGGGCGAAGTAAAGATAGAACGGCTGGCCCGACTTGACCGCTTCGGTCACCTGCTTATCGGCTTCGAGCGTGAGTGCCTCGGTGAGAAACGTGTCGCTGCCGTGATACATCTCCAAGTGTGGTACGGCATGATGTTTTCTCGGTGTCGCACCACCAAAATTCTTTTCGGCGTAGTAGCTACCAGGGGCGCCAAAGGATGCGCCGGCGATGTTGACATCAAAACCAAGGTTCAACGGTTCTGCACCATCGAATCCATCGGCCCCAAAATGGCCCTTGCCAACGTGGATCGTTCGATAACCGAGCTCGCGCAGGATGCCTGGCAGCGTGACGTCGCCTTCATGCAGCCCTTCCCAGTTCCAGTCCGGGGGGCCATTCGGACCGCCATTATTCTGAGCGGGGTTGATCCAATTGGTGGTGCGATGCCGTGCTGCATTCTGGCCAGTCATGATGGACACGCGAGTCGGTGAGCAAACGCTCATCGCATAAAACTGGTTGAAGCGAATCCCACGTTTTGCCAGTCGCTCCATCGACGGTGTTCGGTAGTAATCATTCAAGGGATAGCGTTTGGGGTTCCCCTCTTGATCGGTCAAGAATGGGACGGACGTATCCATCATGCCCATGTCATCGACCAGGAAGACAACAATGTTGGGACGATCCGCCGCGAAGCTGCTGGACGTCACGACAAGCAGTGTGGCAACCACGATTCCAAGCGGGATCAGTCTGTTCATGATGGAGTTGTCCAGGTTTCCTTGGTCCTTGAGGGCAAGCTTGCGAATGCAAGGCAGCAGCGAAAAGGCCTCGCACTTGTTGCCGTGGCGAATCTCGTCTGCTAATTCTTTCTGCTCAATATTCTATCGCGAGCTCCCTCGGAGAAGAACTGGTCCAGCACGCTGTAGAGTTCGTGTTGGCGAAATGGCTTGGCAACGTAGGCGTCCATGCCGGCTTCGATGCAGCGATCACGGTCACCTTTCATCGCGTGGGCTGTCATGGCAATGATTGGTATGTGCGTGCCTTCAACCACTTCCAGTTCGCGGACCCGACGTGTCGCTTGAATGCCGTCCATCACTGGCATTTGCACATCCATCAGGATCAGGTCGAAGCCACCTGCTTGCCATTGCCGGACCGCCTTCTCGCCATTGTCCACGATCTCGACCTGATGCCCCCACTTTTGCAGCATTTTTTGGGCGAGAACTTGGTTGGCTTTTCCGTCCTCGACGAGCAGAATCCTGAGGGGTGGGATCGGTGGCGACTCAACTTGTGATTTGGCCGATGCCTTGCCGGCGACCACCGGTTTGCCAGCCGCGCGAGTGATGGCATCGAACAGTTCGGAATGCTTGGCCGGCTTGATCAGATGAGCGACGATCCCCAACTGCTTGCACCGCGTTGCATCTCCCGATCGGCCACCGGAGGTGAGTAGGACGATGGGCACTTTTTGAAACGTAGGGTCCGAGCGAAGCCTCTCGGCGAGCATGAATCCATCCATCTTGGGCATGTGAACATCACTCAGCAAGATCGCGTTCGCCCTTCCCCGTGAAAAGAATCGCTCCAGCTGTTCGATGGCTTGCTCACCCGATTCAGCGGTAGCGACTTCCATTCCCCAGTTCTCGAGCATTCGCGTCAGGATGCGGCGGTTGGTTTCATTGTCGTCCACCACGACCACACACACGTCGGAGACGTCCAACGCGTTCGCAGGGCCCTCGTCGGAAGGAGCCACTCCTTGCTGCAAATTGATCGTGAAGTGAAAGCAGCTTCCTTGCTCGCTCTCACCATCGACCCAGATACGGCCACCCATCGCATTGACAATGCGAGCCGAGATTGCCAGGCCAAGGCCGGTTCCGCCAAACTGGCGGGTGGTCGAGGTGTCGGCCTGCTCGAACGCGGAGAAAATGTTGATCCGTTGATTCTCCGGGACCCCGATCCCCGTGTCGCTAACCTCAAATTCCAGCGTGACGATGCGATCGCGACTCGACGAGCAGCGGATTCGCACCACCACCTCGCCATCGGCGGTGAACTTGATCGCGTTGCCGACCAGATTGATCAGTACCTGGCGAATCCTCGTGACATCTCCACGCAAGTATTTCGGAACGTCACTCTCGATGTACCAAGCCAACTCCAGATCCTTGGCATGAGCGCGGTGACCGAGGATCTTGAGCGTGTCGCCAACGAGATCAAACAGGTTGAAATCGAGGGACTCCAGTTCCAGACGCCCTGCTTCGATCTTCGAAAAATCGAGAATCTGGTTGATGATCGTCAGCAGCGACTCGGCCGACTCCAGGACCACATTGAGATACTCGGCCTGGGTTCGATTGGGTTGCGACTCGAGTACAAGCTCGGTCATCCCGATGATCGCATTCATGGGCGTACGAATTTCATGGCTCATGTTGGCCAGGAAGTCACTCTTGGCGCGATTGGCGGATTCGGCTGCTTCCTTCGCCGCCACCAAGTCTTCTTCGGCAAGCTTGCGATCAGTCACATCGGTGATCGAGCCAGCCATCCGCGTGGCCTCTCCCTTCTGATTCCAAATCGCCTGTCCCCGGGCTCGAAACCATCGGTAATCGCCTCCTTTTGCCATGAGTCGATACTCGACATCGTAAGGAAGTTTGTTTTGCAAATGAGCTTGTATGTGGCCCATCACATTGACGGAGTCATCGGGATGCAGACGGGATTCGAAGGAGGAAAAGACATTTGGAAATTCGGCATCGCTGAATCCCACCAGCTCTTTGAATCGCGGCGAGTAAAAGACCTCATCGGTCAATAGATTCCAGTCCCACAAACCATCGGTCGATCCGCGAACCGCGAGCTCATAACGCTCTTCGCTTGCCTGCAACTGCGATGTCCGCGACTCAACCTTCTTGTCCAGGTCCCGGTTCAAACTCTTGAGCTCTCGATTGAGTCGGATGACCGCATGCTCCGCGCTCAGATAGGCGCCCACAGCAAACGTGAAGGCTGCGACGTAAGCGAGTAAGCGAAGAATGTGCCACCACCACCATGCCGCATCCCATAGAACCGATAACTCAAACAAGGCCCCGGCGGCGCCAAACAAAATGGTATGGACGGCGAACAGCCAGTCGGTCTCTTGTCCGTAAAGATGGAAACGGCGGACAAAGAATGCGCCGGCAACGAAGAAGCCGAGCCCACCACCGAAGTTCAATCCACGCGCCAAGATCGTGAACCGTCCATCTGCGTTGGTCATGGCGGGAACATCCACCGCGACACAGTAGATCGCTCCAAACACGATCGAAAACAAGAGCACATACCAGGGCAGCGATCTGTCGAATCCTTCGCCAAACTGCCCAACGCGAACGAACCGGGACGGTATCCAGACGCAAGCGAAGAACAAGCCTCCGACGAAGGTCGCTGTGCTGTGCAGCCAAACGAAATTGGGGCCTGGACGGACACCCGCGTGGAACAGGTCGAGTGCTCCCATGCCAGCCAGTGCGGACGCCATCCAAACGAAATGGTGTGCGTCCTGCTTCCGTGGACGCTCGGCGATGAGAATTCCCGCAATGGCGATCGCCATCAAACCGCCGGCCGCTTCAATCAGCGAATGCAACGGTTGGTGCTCAAGCTTCGCGTCTGAGAAGTAGGCTCCCGAGACGACGCTACCCAAGACGGGTAGACAGAGTGACAAGCCAATGCCCGCCAATATCCAAACGATCGATGGAAACTTACGCATACACGACCTAACGCCTCTCGACCGGAGCTGACATTGGCCTTCAATCCAAGCAAGTATATCGAGTCTACTCGCCCCCCGCTTGGAATCTATGAAAGATGGGGTTGGTCCGATTGGTATACAGATTTCGACTTCCGCCGAGATCGATTACAGTAGTTGAATCCTCGACCTTGTCACGGCTGCATCCAAGTACGTGTCAGGTTGGACGACCATCCTGCGTTGATCCGTTTGCCTTCCCACCCCGATTCCCGTCTGGCAACGTGCCGCCGTCGCGCGGCGCTTGTTGCTTTGACGCCCGCCTCCCCGTGTCGGCTTCGTAACCAGGCTCCGTCGCATCGCGAGGGAGACGTTGTAACGATTGCGACGGATGAACGCCGTCGACCAATTGACATCGACCAAGAGTACGAAGTCACTCGATCCGATCTGTAGCATCGCCCGTCTATGCTGCGGAAACGCAACCTTGCAAGATTTCATGCCGAGAATGCCGCTGATGGGCGAATCCTCCCGACAACCTCCGACACTCAAAAACTGGAAAAAGACGTGTTTCGCAATGTTAGCGACCGTCCTTTTCTTCGTGGCTTTGGAAGGCACGCTCGCT
This sequence comes from Pirellulaceae bacterium, assembly GCA_963767665.1. Lineage (GTDB taxonomy): Bacteria > Planctomycetota > Planctomycetia > Pirellulales > Pirellulaceae > Rubripirellula. Next base: position 794,246 of record CAVYFC010000016.1, on the reverse strand, counting down.
CTACTGGGCGTACGACCGACGCTTGCCGATCGGGATCCCTATGTCGGCTTTGAGTCGTCGCTTCCCCTCTTTGTCGAAAGGGCTCGCAACGGGGAGCCGGGTTTGGAAACGGCGGCCAACAAGCTTCCCTATTTCAATGCCCAGCGGTTCTCCAAAGACAAAGCCCCCAACACGGTCCGAGTTTTCTGTTTGGGCGGCTCCACGACGTTTGGTCGCCCTTTTGACGACCGAACCTCGTTTGCCGCTTGGTTACGAGAATTGTTACCGCTGACCGATGGTACGAAGCAGTGGGAGGTCATCAATGCTGGGGGGGTGAGCTACGCCAGTTACCGGGTTGCTGCCGTGATGGATGAACTCGCCCAGTACTCACCCGATCTGTTCATCGTCTACACAGGCCACAACGAGTTTCTGGAAGAGAGAACCTATCGCGATCTGAAGAACGCCTCGGCCAGCTTTCGAAGCTTGACGCTGCCGTTGGCTCGCAGTCGCTCATTCACGATTGCGCGAAAGCTGTTTGCCTCGGAGCGGTCCGGATCACAACCCGATTCCCTCTTGCCGGCCGAGGTCGATGCGATTCTTGATCACTCAGTTGGGCCCGACAGCTATCGTCGAGACGACGCACTCAAGTCTCAGGTCCTTGAGCATTTCGAGTTCAACCTCCATCGCATGATCGACACGGCGCAAGCGGCTGGAGCACAGCTGGTTCTGGTCACCCCGGCGACCAACATGAAGGACTCCTCGCCATTCAAGAGCGAGTCGTCCGTGAACCTGGATAAGGCGCAGCAGCAACGCTGGGCCCAACTCGTCGCCACGGCAGAAACAGCGGAGGCAGAGGGCGACCTGGAGGCAGCGCTTTCGTCTTGGAAAGGGCTGAGCGAAATCGATTCGGCACGAGCGGATGTGCACTTCCGGATTGGGAAGGTACTCCACGCGCAAGGTCAATTCGCCGAAGCCCGAGAGTCCTTTCAGCGTGCCATCGACGAGGATGTTTGTCCGCTCCGTGCGATTCACGAAATCCAGCAGTCTGTCGAGCAAGTCGCGATCGAGCGTCGTATTCCTCTGGTCGATTTTCATAGCATTGTCAGCAACGCTTGCATCGATCTATATGGTCACAACAGTCCTGGACGAGAGTTCTTTCTCGACCACGTCCATCCCACCATTAACGGGCATCGCCTTCTTTCGCTTGCACTCGTCGAGGCCATGTCGCGAAGTGGCGTCGTGACTGGTGCTGGGCAATTGAGCGAGCAGATGGTGGCGGCGGCAACGCAACAGATTGAATCGCGGATTGATTATGAATTGCAAGCCCGTGCCTTGACCAACCTGGGCAAGTTCTCAGCTGGGCGGGGAAGCAAGACGAAGCGGGACCGATTGCCGAGCAGGCCATACGGTTACGGACGCAAACCAATCTTGGCGCAGATCCTGAGGGGATGTTCTACGCGGCGGTGAGCTACGCCATGAAAGGTCGTGATACAGAGGCAATTGCGTTGCTGGAAAGAGTGGTGCAACTGGAACCGGCCAACTCGCAAGCTCAGTGGCGATTGGCTGCGCTGTTGTACGACCAACTCCGTTTCGAAGACTCGTTGGCTCACTTTCGCGAGGCGGTGCGACTCGATCCGCATGATTCCTATTCGCACCAGATGCTCGGGACGGTGCTGATTAAACTCGAACGCTATGATGATGCGTTGGCTGTATTGCTGGAGGCTTCCCAGTTGTCGCCGGATGACCCCTTCATTCGCGATAACATCGAGATCGCCCGCAAGAAGATCGCCGGCGGTTAGAAGACGCGTTCGATACCGCGGGGCTTAGAGCATTTTCACCTTTGACGTAGGCATTTCCAAAAAAGGGGTCAGGTACCAATAGTGCGAAGCACCCGAAGGGCCGCTTGCGGCTATTGGTACCTGACCCCTTTTTTGGAGGACACATGATTGTTGAAAATGCTCTAAAAGATGGCATGTTTCGTAAGCAATACGAAGGCGCGTAGCTCAAGATAGTCTCGCGACTTTCCTCAGCCTCGAATCGCAGGCTTACTTTGCTTGGTCGACGAAGCCGTTGGGCGTGAGCAGTGTCTGTCCCAAACCGCGTTGATACCTCGGGTAGATGATCTCTTCGGGAATATTGAGACTCTCGAACAACGCGTAGGAAGCGCTCGAGGATTTCTGCAGTTCGCCGCCGAGTGTCTCCCCTTCTTTGATTGTCAGCGAAAAGGGAACGCCACCCATGGACGTGGACCAGGCGGATTGATCTTCGAAGAGGATCTGGGCCGTTTGAATCCAAGGTGTCACACTGTGGGTTTCTTCGCCCGAGCCCCCAGATCCGAACGAGATCGTCCGATAAGTCAGTTCCTGTGACTTGCCGGGGCCTGCCGAACCGGTCAAGATCGCCTCGGCGCCGGGGTCTTCCCTCCATCCGTTTTTCTGTGCCGCGCGTCGGAGACCGTCAGCGATTCGACGATCGACTTTCGGATCGATGCGAACCCGACTGCCATGGACGAGCATGCGCACGGTGTTGGGATCGACCTTCTTCATCATCTCAATGGCATTGTCGTGGGGCACCGTCGCGACGCCGACCAGCACCGATTTTCCGTTGGAGCCTCCCACCGTCCCGGCGGCCAACATTTGTCGCCCCAGCATTTGTTGGTGGGCAATGCTGACGCCCCCTCCGCCGTCATAACGCCAGACGATCAGCCCCAGCCCGCTGCTGTAAATCTGTGGCCCCGCGACCAACCATCCTCCATCCAGATCCGCGAGGGCGGTTTGGTCACCGATTTGAAGCCCGCCGATCGGCAACGTTTCAAGCGGATCGCCACCTGATAAACGCCATCGATAGATCCCCGACGGGGTGGCGACCGTCAGGCTGCTTCCATCTTGGCTGAAGCAGGCCGTGGCCGACCCAAATCCTTCCCATCCTCCCTGTCCGATTCGCTCGCCCGTTTGCAAGTCAAAGAGACTGATGGTGTTGCTCTGGCCTGCGCACGGCAAAGTAGCGGTGATCAATGCTGAGACGGAAGTTGTGGGAACTCAGGTCGCCCACCTCATACATCACACGTCGCTCATCAAGATTCCAAAGCGAGATCTTGCCTGCGTAACCGAAGAGCATCAGATCATCACCCACCAATTCCACGCGGATTGGTTCGCGGTTGAACGAATGCTTCTTCTGAGGAATGTCCAACGTGATCTCTGGTTGAGCCGACTTCTCCCCCGGCGACACACGGTAAGTCGAGATTTGATACGGCTCATTCCACGTTCCCTTGACGCTGTACATCACAGCGCGTCGCTGATGAGGCGAATACGAGATGAACCTCTGGTCAGGAAAGAACCTTGGTCCTGCCAGCGACGTCCGCTTGGAGAGGTTGGCCCAGTACAACGTGGTCAGGAGTTCGGGACTCCATCGATCCCCTTCGGTTGAGATCGCAACCCAGCCATCGCTTCCGCCGATGGGAACGACCTCCCCGATCGTGCTCTTGGGTTCGATTGGGAAAGCGAGTCCAGCTTGGGGCAATCGCAACGTTTGCTGGGATACCGGCGTTCCGATTTGGATGGATACGGTAGCCAGGTCGGGCGCTGCTGCCGCTGCGTTGCGGGCGCGACTGCGAGACGTCAGCATGCGCTGCGAGGGAGACAAATCCTCCTCATCCCCGAGCAATTCAGCGCCAGCCAGTGTGACCAGCGGAGGACGCCGCGCAATGATCGGCGTCTGCTTGAGCAATCGCTTGATGGGCGCACTGAGCCGGTCGATTGGTACATCAAGCTCGGTCTGATCTTCCTTCAAAATCGTCACGTGCGTTTCGTTGCGAGCCAGATACCTGGCAATGATCTTGAACCCTCCCGAGGCGTCGGACCATTCCCGCCAGGGACCTTCGCCATTGGGATAACGAATGTCTTTCAGATCAAAGTACTCGTTCTTCTTTCCCCAACTGCCTCGCGTGTACTCCACTTCGGCGCCACCGATCTTGACCTCTTGGACCACGCCGTCGTACCAGCTCGACCAGCTCTTGACCTGGACGGGATCACCGACACGAATGGGAATCGCCCCGTCGATCTTGTTCAACTCACTGGTGACCGTTGTCTTCCCTACCAACTGTCGCAGCGTCGGGTGCAGAGCGTCGATGGGCACGGTGGCCTCGGTTCCGTCAGTCTTTCGAATCGTGACATCCGAATCGGTTCGCGAAATGTAACGAGCCTCGACTTTGAACTTACCGCTGGCGTCCTTCCAGATCATCCAGTGACCTTCACCATTGGGAAATCGGACGTCCTTGAGCTCAAAATCCTTCGTGCTGGTCGACGCGTCCCCCGATTCCGTATTCAACCGAAACGGTATCACCGATGACTGACCTGACTGTCCCGTCGTACCACTTGTCAAAGTAGTTGACTTCGACCTGATCCCCGACGTGAACCGGAAAGGTAAGATCGCTCGATACCGGAGTCTTTGAAACCTGCTTTCGTAACGTGGGATGCAGGCTCTCGATGGGCACCGTCAGCTCGGAGCCATCTGCCTTACGGATTGTGACGTCGGTTTCGGTTCGAGAGAGATAGCGAGCTTCCACGCTGGACTTGCCGGTCGCATCTTTCCAAACAAGCCAGTGCCCTTCGTTGTTGGGAAAACGCATTTCCCGCAATTCGAATTCGCCGGTGCGATCGACGTTCCCCCACTGGAACGTGACCGTGGCCTTCCCATCCTGGTAACTCTCGACCGTACCGGGGTACCACTTTCGGAAGGATAGAACCTCGACTTGATCGCCGGCGCGAACAGGTGGGATCTCATCCGCAGCAAACAAAAGCAGGTTGCCCAAGCAAAGCCATAGCCCGGACAAGGATGCGATTCGGTGTGGCAGGACAGTCAACGACGGCCTCGGCATCGAGTCAATGGATCTCGTTGGAGCGTGCCATTGTGACGCGAGCCGCAGTCAATTTCAAATGGGAGAAAAAAAGCGGAAGGAACCACGCTGACGTCGAGTCCGGGACGCAAGGTGCGCTGTCCGATTGCCCTGCAACCCCGCGACGCTGCCGCCGTGACGCTGCGCCGTGACGCTGCGCCGTGACGCTGCCCGCCGTGACGCTGCGCCGCCGCGCTGCCCGCCACGACTCTGCGCCGCCACGACTCTGCGCCGCCACGACTCTGCGCCCCGCGACCCCTCTCCCCCGCGACTCCCCGGCTCTGCGTGCCGTTTTTGCCCGACTTTGGATCAGCCGCTGCGAAATTCCGTCTCTGCTTAGGCGGGTTGGTAATCGAAGTAATTCTTCGTCTTGATCAGGTTGGCGACCGATACCGGGACCATCGTCTCCCAATTCGCGTCCCCCTCCTTGATCATTCGTAAGACTTCGCGGGAGAAAACTCGCAGGCAATCCCCATCGTAGTTGTCGAGGCCGCTGATGTTTCCTCCTTCCACCAGATAGTCGTACAGCTTGCGAAGCTCCGGCTTGATGACGAGGTTGCTGGTGGTCGTCAACTCTCCCGTCGTCTGGTCGAGCAACGGATAGCAGTAAACATTGAGGTTGTTCTTGAAGAGGCGACCAAATGACTCGAGGATGCCTCCGTCCAAGTCGGTGTAGTACTTCTCGTCGAAGAGATCGATCAGACTACTGGCCCCCATCGTGATCGCAATTTTTTCGCCCTTGGTGTAACGCGAGAGGTAGGCCGCCAGGCGAAAGTACTGGAAGTAGTCCGAGATCAGCACCGGCATGCCGCACTCCGACATCACATCGGCCCGCGCAAGAAAGTCTCGGAGATCGATCTCGCCTTCGGCTTTCAGATTCCGCATCGTGATTTCCATCAGTTGCACCACCTCTTTGCCCGCCACATTTGGCAAGGTGACGAACTTTTCGTAGGCGCAGCGAAGCATGTCAAGGTTCACATTGCAGACTGGGCGAAAGCTCCCTCGCTCCACGAGGATCGGTTTGCGATACAGAAATTCAGACGGCTGCAACACCTCACCATTGGCGGCAAACATCGCCGCTCCGGTGAGTCCCAATTCCACCAGCCGCAGGCTCATCAAGCGGTTGTCGACGTGACGGAACGCAATTCCCGAAAACTCGACCATGTCGACTTCGATCCGCGCTGTCGAAAGTCCGTCCAGAAGCGAGGCCAACAGCAGCTCAGGTTCGTGGTAGAGGGTGAAGGCGCCATGGACGAGATTCACGCCGACAATGCCAAGCGCTTCCTGCTGCAACGCTGCCTCACCGTCGAGCATCCTGACATGAAGAATGATCTGGCTGTCGTCATCACGTGGATGAGCCTGGAATTTGATCCCCATCCATCCGTGACACTCATTGGTGCCATGGTAGTTGCGAGCGGAAACGGTATCGGCGAACGCAAAAAAGGCCGTGGTGTCACCGCGCCCCTCCTTGAGTCGGTCCAAGTTCAGGCTGTGCTCGTAGTCCAGCATGGCCTGCAGTCGTTCGCGGCACACATAGCGCCCCGCCTTGCCATAAATCGCGTCGCTGACCTTCATGTCGTAGGCCGAGATGCTTTTGGCGATCGTGCCCGCACCACCTCCCACACGAAAGAACCAGCGGACAACCTCCTGACCAGCCCCGATCTCGGCGAAAGCGCCGTAGCGTCTTGGATCCAGATTGACGTCCAGAGCTTTCTGGTGGGTGTCGATCGTCTCAGTCGAGTGCGACAGACGCTGAGAGAACGAAATGGAACGATTCATCTGGGCCACTGTGGAGTCGTGAGGGAGGGGGTGAGCGTCCGCGAGGTGCCGGAACGTCTCTGGAGAGCAACCGACATGCCAACGGGAACCTCGCGTCGTACAGGCTCATGCCGAGCGTCCGTGAGGCATCGGAATCCCTACCACGACGCCTCTTTTCCACGCGACTGGATTCCATCGGCATCCTCAAGGGCATGCCCGGTTTTCCAGCAGACTGCCAAGAGAAGTCGCACTGGCAAAGAGTTGCAGTGCCGATCTGATCATGGCAAGAATCGAAGGGAGGACGCCGTGCAGCGTGGTGGGACTACGTTTCCGCTTACGGTTGATCGCCCATCCGAAACCACATCTTTGATCCTTTCCAGTTCGTTTTCGGGATGTTCCGAAGACTCTGACGGTTACGAAACCAGCACCGACTCGGCAAAGAAAGAATGCGCGGCGATAGAGGTGCGAGTGCGTTGTCGGTTGGTGGGATCGGGAGGAGAAGAAAGCGCTACGCAGAGACGCGAGAGACGCAGGGAAATCCGTCAACAATTCCCTTGGTCCGTTGATTCTTGCTCAGTCCGTTTCTCTTTCCTCGCCTGCGCCGCTGCGTCTCTCGCGTCTCCGCGTAGCCTTCCCCGCTTTCTTTCTTTCCAAGCGAAAGCCGTTCTCGCAGGCTCAGTCGGCAGGCGCCCACTTCTCGAGGTCGATTCCGCACAACACGAACGGACGCGGCGCCTTCGCCAGGTTCGCGTTCAACAGTTGTGATCGATCGCTCATGATTTTCTCGAGTGTCTGCTGAGCTTCTGAGTCAGAAATGGATCCTTCGGATCTCGCGTACGCGAGTCGCATTCCCCGCCATGCCAGCGCTTCGAGAGGACGCTGCAATTGGTCAAGCAGATCAATCAACTTCGTGATCTCTGTCTCGTCGGGCTCGCTACTCGCCGCCATCCTCGCACCCAATTCCTGCGTCTGCTGGATCATCGCTGCCCGGCTCATCACTCCCTCCGCCTCGTCTGATGCCCCGATCGCCTTGAGTGACTCGCCCATCAAGGAGTACGCCTGATGATCGGTCTGATCGCGGAGGACGGCTTCTGCAAAACTGCGCACCGCGTTGGCGTGATTGCCTTGCCTGGCCGAAAGGGAGCCTCTTGCAACCCAGCCATCCGCGTAAGGATCAATCGAGTCCGATGTACTGGTCTTCCATTGCGTCAACGCCTCGAAGTCGCCGAGCTTTGCCTCGACACGTCCAAGGAGTGCGATCTCGGCGGCGCCAATCGAATCCGAGGCTTCGAGTTCTTCACGAGCTTGTTCCCAGTTCCCCTGACTGATTTCATTTCGTGCCTTCCCCAGAGCTCCGATCGGATCCATCGTCGGGCTTGCTCGGTCACCGGCAAAGGGATGCAGCAAGTTGAGCAGCGATCGCAACTCTTCTTCGGTCACGTCTCCGAGCCGGCACAGCTGGTCAAGATGCGGAGCGGCTTCGCTGCTTCGACCTTGACGCAACATCAGTTGAGCCAGATTCCGGTGGACCAGCGCGGACTCGGGGAACTGCTCCAAGAGGGCACGGTAACGACGCTCCGCTTCGGACCATTGTCCATAACGCACCAACCAATCCGCCGTTTGTCCCAGAGCTGGTAGGCGGACCTCAGGGGTGGTCACGGCCAGTTGGTCGAGCATTCGGATCGCTTCGGGAAACCGATTTCGCTTGCCCAGGATCATCGCGTTGAGAAAAACAACCTGCGGATCATCCGGCGCTAGCCGCATTGCCTGACGGCCCAGAGCAAACGCCGTCTCATCCTCACCTGCTTCCAGAGCCAGCAACGCTTGATTGCGTATCTCGGCCGCGTCGGGTGGCGGCGTCTGGACTTTGGCGAGCTCGTTCGATGGAGTCTCACCCGCTTGCACTGGCCCCGTCTCGGAAGGAGCCGTCGCATCCGGCCCGCGGGTTGAATCCTGGCGTGTGGAATCTTCCGGCAAGGAACGTGACGAGATGCTGTCGTTTGTCGTGACGCTGGGGGGATGCGTGCCTGGTGATGGCGTTCTGGTTGACGTCGCATCGGATGGGGGCGGTGCGGCTTGCTGCCGACCACATCCCATCGGAAGTAGGGGGGCAATGCCAAGCCAAACCGAAAAGAAAATCGACCGTGGAAAGCGGAGACTCAATCGATCTTCCTGTAGTTCTTTCGTCAATCTGATCGACGGCTGCGTCGTCATCCAAGCATGGGATCCAAGCATAGGAGGAACGACCACGGATCGCAACAAAGTCAGTTCCTAGAGCGTTTTCATTTTTCATGTGAGTTGCTGGAAAAGGGGTTAGGCCCCAATGGTGCGAAGCACCCTTCGGGCCGCTTGCGGCTATTGGGGCCTGACCCCTTTTCCAGCTGTATTCTGACGACTCAATCATTGTTTCCCAGTCCAGGATTCTACAGAATGAACGAAGGCTGGATCCTGCTGTTGCTGGAGCGGCACCTGATACATTCCGGGCTGGAGTAATTTTTTGAACCGTGTACGAATCTTGGCGACCTCACTCGTGCTGGCTGTTTCGACCGGTGTTGCCACCTATTGCCACCAAGATGACCGTGCCAATCGTGGTGGTCTCAGCAACGCTTTTCTGCGCGGCTCTACGACGGAAGGTACCCTCCGGCCTGTGACGCAAGAGGCGATCCGGCTTGTGGCGTTTGCCCAGTCGGTGCCTGAACCGACTCTGGTGGGACGCGAGGTTTGTCGCGAGTGCCATGCCGAGAACTACGCGCTTCATTCCAAACATGGGCACGCGTCGACATTTCACCTGGTCTCGCAAACCGACCTGGCATCCAAGTTCGCAGGCAAGAGTTTTGACTCCGGGAGAACCCTACGGAACGTACGAATATCGCGCAGACGAACAAGGAAGATTGTTTGCAACGCTTCCCGCTCAATTCGGTAACGAACCGTACCCGCTGCAGTATGTCACTCGGATCAGGACACCATGCACAAACGATACTGACGCTCGCTCCCGGCTTGGACGGTCAGACCGAGGGCATTGAACATCGGGTCAGCTGTTATCCGGGTGGCCGCATCGGATTGACGCCGGGACATTCGAAAATGAAGCCGCAAAGTGCGCTCGAATTCTTTGGCGATTCATCTCGAGGCACACCGTTGGAGCGATGCATCTACTGCCACACGACCAGCGCGAGAATCGTCGGGGAAGGGATCGAAGATCTGGTTCCCAGCATCAATTGCGAGAAGTGTCACGGCCCCGGAAGCGAGCATGTTCGATTGGCTCGCACCGATTCCAAGCCGCCCCCCTACTCGGTCGGTCGGGATACCTGGGACACCGAGTCTGAAATGCAGCTGTGTGGTGATTGCCATCGTCTGCCCCGAATGTGTCACCGAGAAGGAGATCCGAGATTATCCGGATCTGTTGGTCCGGTTCCAACCAATCGGACTGTTGCGAAGCCGTTGCTACCTCGATTCCAACCGCGAGTTGAAGTGCACGACGTGCCACAATCCGCACCAGACCATTCGCGAGATGGATCCCGCCGATCATGTCCAAGATTGTCTAGGCTGCCACCAGCCAGGTACGGAAACGCACGTCGCTTGTCCGGTCGAACCTGAAACAGGATGCATTGAATGCCACATGCCCGCCATCGAATTGGATCAGGGACTTCGCTTCCACGACCACTGGATTCGAGTTCGTGAAGATTGACAAAGCAGGCACAAAAAAAACCTCGCCCTTCGATTGACGGGCGAGGTTCTGCATTTTGTCGATCAGTCGTAAACGGCCGTGCAGTCTATTGGTTCAGCTGCTCTTCAATCGTCTTCTCTCATCGCCTTCGTACCGAGAGCTCCCCACAATCCATAAGGACTCGCCGAGCCAGGCTGTCGTGTGTAGATCGCCACCAGGGGGATTTCGGCGAACCGCGCCAGCGCGACGATTGCCCGCTTCCACCGAATCGGTCATGAAGACGACGGCGCCATCGGCCATCAAGACATGCGCTCCACCTTGATGGTTACTGCTCGCCGGCATGGTTCCGGGAGAGTCGATCCACACACCGACGCAATTTTCCGTGTTGGGCGGCAAGATCGTGAACATCGCCGTGCATTGATATCGGAAATTAGCCCAGTTCGCCCCGCGGGATTCGTGGTTGTTCTGACTCAATGGATCGGGAGGCGTGCAACCCGTTTCGCCAGGGGCACACCAATTCGTCGGCCTGCTCGGCACTGATTTGGCCGAGGTCCACACAATAGGAGGGGTTATCGCTGACGTCGTTGCTGCCGTCTCGCTCCCACGAAGCCGCAGTTGCGGATATCACGATCACCCAAACTGGTCTTGATTTCACCCATGGCGATGGTGTTGGCCAGACCGTCCAGGATGTCCCGGAACTTACTCTCCTTACGCACCATGAAAACACCACGCGCGATCGCATTGAAGTTCTGCACGGCACCGGAACCGTTGACGCCGGCCAAGTCGGCGCGTTTGTACTGATTGTGCCAAGTACCGGGTGCATCGCCCAGGCACATCGCGTAGTTCGTTCGACCCAGTGCCGGCAGACCGGTACCTGGATCACTCGGACATCGCAAGGTTGGGATTTCCGTTGCCCATGGAACGTATCCCGGGTTGCGTGAGTAGTTGCGAGGGTTGGGCCCCATCGCGGGCCAGCGTGGCGGGTTCGTCAACAGCCGTAGTCGCTCGGAGGTGCCGCGCCCGTGACGGTTCTGGTATCCGGGTTCGAAATCTGCTCCCACAGTGCCTGCTGCTCCATGAACGGAGTCATGCCGACCAGTAGCGCTCAGGCATTCGTGATTGGCATCGTTACCGGTCTGCCACCATCGATTGGTTTGCAAACCAATCCCAGTACCACCTCCATGTTGGGGCAGTTGCTTGAAGGCCGAATGATAGTTGTGAATCGCCAAGTCCAATCTGCTTGAAATTGTTACTGCAACTCATGCGTCGAGCTGCCTCGCGTGCCGCCTGTACGGCCGGCAATAACAGGCCAACCAAAACGCCGATGATGGCGATCACCACCAAGAGTTCCACCAAAGTGAAACCTCTCGGGGCGTTTCTACGGAGTTTCATGAATGCCTCCAAAAATCCGGAAAGAAGAACGAACGTTGAAAATTGGACCCGCATAGCTTAGCAGAAGCCAATTGAGCAGGCGTTTTGGATTTTCAGGCAATTGCGAAAAAACGCAAAAATACCATCGTTCCATTGCCGCCCCGTGGAAGATACGCCCCTGCGGGAGAAACGCTCCGGAAGGTGCTTCGGGGGGCTAGGCGGACCCCGTTCCGAGGCGGGCATTGGCAGCTTTGCAGCGGTGCTTAAGAGTCTACGCAGGTCCGAATTTCCAAGGCGGACATCCGCATCTTGGCTGCGCCTCTTTACGAGTCTACGTAGGTCCGCATTTCCAAGGCGGACATCCGCAGCTTGGCTGCGCTCTTCACGAGTCTCGGAGAGACTCGCCTACGGTAGCGGTGCAGCAACTCGACGCCGGCCGTTTCCAGCTCTCGATGAACAAGAAGAGGGAGCGTGCTGGCCAGGACAGGCCAGCGCTCCCGATCAAGTGAGCAAGGGTAGACAGTGCGTATGAATCGGAAGCCTTGCGGCCAAACAGCGATCCTATCTCATCGACTCTTCCATCGCCTTGTCGTATTCCTCTTGCGTCATGCCTTCGGTTGCTGGATCTACCTGTTCTTCTGCCGGTGGCGCTTCAATGACCTGTGTTTCTCTTCCGCCACAGCCAGTCAGCGAAAGTGAAAACACGCACATCGTTGCCATCAACAGGAAGGCAAGCTTCTTCATCTTCTAATCCTCTTAGATTGAACTCTTCGGGCCCTATGTAAATTGCTGCGGCGACCATTCTGCGTCCGCGGTTGGGCGATCGCAGTATACCAGAGGGCGAAGCGGGTTGCCATTGAGGGGGCGTCTCGCGCCTCTCTGGTAACATGCAAGGCAGCAGCCCCAACCAGTCGACCGGAATGAAAAAACCTCGCCCATCGTCGACGGGCGAGGTTCGATTCGCTTGTAAAAATCGGCGATTTACTGGTTGAGTTGTAACTCGATGGTTTCGCTTCCTTGCTTGGTACCGAGCGCTCCCCACAATCCGTAGGGGCTCGGCGATCCTGGCTCGCGAGGACCACCGCCGGCGTTTCTGCGAACGGCCCCGGCGCGACGATTCCCCGCCTCCACCGAATCGGTCATGAACACCACGGCGCCGTCAGCCATCAAGATGTGGGCACCACCTTGGTGATGACTGCTCGGAGGCATGGTGCCTGGGCCATCGATCCACTGACCCACACAAACCTCGGCATTGGGCGGCAGGACCGTGAAAATTTGAGTGCAATGGGGTCGGAAGTTCGCCCAATTGGCACCGCGCTTCGTGATTGTTTTGGCTGAGCTGCTCTGGGGGAGTACAGCCCGTGCCGCCATTGCACCAGTTCCTTGGACGCTCCGGGTCGATTTCCATCGCATCGGCGCACAAGGATGGGTTGTCATTGACGAAGTTGCCACCCCGTTGATTCCAGGAGGCTGCGGTACGAATGTCTCGGTTGCCAAGGTCCGTCATGATTTCACCCATGGCGATTGTGTTGGCCAAGCCATCGAGAATATCGCGAAACTTGCACACCTTGCGAACCATGAAGATGCCGCGGGCAACGGAGGCAGCGTTTTGAACGCCTCCTGATGTCCCCGGCTGTAGGTTTCCCTGTTTGAAATTCGCATGCCAGGGACTCGGGGAATCGCCCATGCAAAGGGCGTAGTTGGTTCGCCCGAGCGCGGGCAATCCGACACCCGGGTCACTCGGGCAGCGAAGGGTTGGGATCTCGGTGGCCCAAGGAATGTAGCCGGGATTGCGAGAATAGTTTCTGGGGTTCGGCCCCATCGCATTCCAACGAGCCGGATTGGTCAACATGCCGACGGTCGCCGGAGGATCCGCACCGGTGACCGTCTTGGTGCTCGGGTTGATGATTTGCTCCCACAACGCCTGTTGTTCAAAGAAGGGGGTGAGTCCCACAATCGCACTGAGGCACTCGTGGTTGGCATCGTTGCCCGGCTGCCACCAATTGACCGACTGAAGTCCAATGCCGGTTCCACCGCCCTGTTGTGGAAGTTGCTTGAAAGCCGAGTGGTAGTTGTGAATCGCCAAGCCAATCTGCTTGAAATTGTTACTGCAACTCATTCGACGAGCTGCTTCGCGCGCTGCTTGCACGGCTGGTAACAGAAGTCCGACCAACACGCCAATGATGGCGATGACCACGAGCAGTTCCACCAACGTGAAACCTCGTGGTGCGGCCTTAGTTCGTTCCATATACGTCCTTCAAAATCTAGGAGAGAAAGGGAAAATTCGAATCGCCGTAGATTAGCAAAAGCCAATTCGGAAATCAGATAGGATTCTTCATCAACTTGACGAAATTATTCAGCCACCCGGGGTAGCCGTTCAGGGGGCCATCTGGCTTGAAGCGACGGCAAATTCGCATCCCGGCAGTTCCCAGCAAGAAGGACTGTTGAGAAAGCAAGACGTAGACCTTCGAAGGACGTGAAGGGGATCGACCGCCAGTGCTAGCTGCCTAGATCGCGAGCGACGGCAGTCAGCCTCTCGGCTTGCGCAACTTGACACCGCCAATTTGATTCTATACCATTATGTGTAGATATTGAAGTTGCTGGCGTTTCGGTTTCGGATTTCCAGGTTCGAGTCGGGAACCTTGTGGCCAGCCATCGGGACCACGTTTTCAACAGTCGGGGCGGCGGGTCGTCGGCTCGCTTCCAGCATCGGTGAGTGTGGACTTTCGCGGCATGAGACGAGCATTTCGATTCGCGTTGTGGTTGTGCTTGTGCACCGCTGGCCAATCGGGCCTGCTGGCCCAACGCGGTGCGCAATCGAGTGGCTTGGAGCCTTTCCACATTGATTTGGACATCGATATCGAAGAGGCTCCGTTTCATTACTCGGAAACCGAGGGCGACAACCGTGTCAGCCGACTGATCGAGAAGCTCAAGGCGAAGGAGATCAAGCTCGAGTATTCACGCGAGCATGGCTACTTGCGATCGTTGTTGCAGGCGCTCGAGATTTCCGAGTCGTCGCAGGCGTTGGTTTTTTCCAAGACGAGTCTCCAGGTTCGCTACATCAGCCGCCGCAATCCTCGCGCCATCTATTTCAACGACGACACCTACCTGGGTTGGGTCAACGGTAGTTCGCTGATGGAGATTTCGACAGCCGACCCAAAACTAGGGACAGCGTTCTACACCGTCGACATGATGCCATGGCGCGCGAAGATCGAGCAGGCTTACTACGATTGTCTCGGATGCCATGCCACGTCGATGACCCAGGGAGTCCCCGGCCACACGGTTCGAAGCGTCAAACCGATGATCGATGGCAGCGTTGACGCGCAGGCCGAATCATTCATCACCGACGACCGCAGTCCCTTCTCGCAGCGATGGGGTGGCTGGTACGTCACTGGGCTCCATGGTGACATGCCGCATCGAGGCAATGCATTCCTGCGCAGTGGGACGCTCGATACGCGGGACAACGGCAATCGATTGAATTTGCGCGACGAATTCGACACCCTGAACTATTTGTCGCCTTACAGTGACATCGTCGCCCTGATGGTGCTGGAACATCAATCGCAATTGCACAATTCCATGACGCGTGCTGATTTCTTTGTGCGACAGTTGCAGCACGACGCGGCTGGAACCCCGATCGACGGAGGAATCCGACCAGGAATGGCAAGCCCAATTGCGGCTGATCGCGAAAGACGTGGTGGACCGCATGCTGTTCTGTGGCGAAACCCCTCTCACCAGTGAAGTCAAAGGCTCCGTCCTTTTCGCTCGGCAGTTTGTCAGGCGAGGGCCACGGGATTCCCAAGGACGCTCACTTCGTGACTTCGACCTGAAGACACGAATGTTCAAGTATCCGCTCAGCTACCTGATCTATTCACCGACGTTCGATGCGCTTCAAACGCCACTACGAAATGAAATCCTGCGCCAGCTTGGTCAAGTGCTCAGCGGAGATAATCAAGCTGACGAGTACGGGCATCTGAACGAAGCCACTCGGGCTGATCTCTTGGCGATCTTGCGCGAGACCAAAGCCGACTTACCGTTTTAGCGGGAGGGCACCAGGTTGTGGGGCGGTCTCGGTGAGGCGGTGATCCATTTGCTTGCCCTACGGTGGGTCCGCATTTCCAAGGTGGACACTTGCAGCTTGGCTGCGATGATTGCGAGTCTCGGAGAGATGCGATGATTACGAGTCTCGGAGAGACTCGGCTACGGTAGGGCTAACTGCCTTCGTGAGTTGCCTCGTTCAATGCGACTTGCAATGGGCAGTCGTCGGAGGCAGGAAAGCCTTGTCGATAATGCGAGAGCAATGCTTTGGATCGAGCTGCCAGCATGCGTCGGACCTCGCGACGTTTCCCGCGAACACGTTGAATCGTCATCGAGTCGTAGGCGGTTGTTTGATGGCGCATCCAGGCGATCACCGCCGCCTCGGCACGCTGCTCCACTGGAATTCGCTGAGTCCGAGCCACGGTCCCGCTGCCGACCGGCGTCGCGTGTCGGGTGACGGCATCGGCCAACCGTCGCGATAGACCCGCATGTTGCTCATGGAAATTGAGGAACGTGATCACCGCATCGGCAAAGTCATCCACATATTCTTCTTGCGCCTTTTTTCCCGACGACGGGTGCTTGCTTCTCGCTTGCGGGCGTAGCTCTCGGTCGAGCGTTCGGCTGCCAGGTCTGACTGGATTCGCGAAATGGTGCTGGCGGGAGCAAAGATTCCCTTCGAGAACATCCTGCGCCCTTTCTTCTCCTGGACCAACCAGTGATCGCCATCGGCTTTGACCCGACGAGTCAGCGCGGCATCCCCTGGCGGCAGAAGCTCCCAGCCGGCAGGAACCTCGCGAACGTCACCGGATGCGGAGCGGACGGTGCGTGGTGAAGGTCCGGGAGAAAAGGTTTCGCCGCTCATGCTTGGACAACATCCGTTGTGATCGTGTTTTGGTCCATGGCCACTTTATCGGCCGCCTGTTCGCCCTTTTGAATCAGATCACGAAGCCTACCGAATGGATGAACCATGGCAATCGTTAGGGTTCGTTTCGTTCGATTGCAGAATCGACTCCGGTTCGTGCTGCTCATCACCGCCTTTCGTAGCGCGGTCTCTCCGAGACCGTGATTCATTGCTTTGTCATTCAGCAGGTCTGCAGCTATTTCCAAGGGGGACATCCGCAGCTTGGCTACGTTTTTTACTACGTAGGTCCGCATTTCCAAGGGGGACAGACGCAGCTTGGCTGCGTTTCTTACGAGTCTCGGAGAGACTCGGCTACGGTACCGCCTTGGAGAGGCTGAGCAATGGGATTCGTGGTGATCTTCCAGGTGCAGTGTATTGCTCGCGAGGCAGGCACTGATGCTCAGGATCCGTACATCTGCCGCAGACCGGCCTGTTGGCTCGACAGGAGCTCCAAGGGGTTCGCTACCACTTTGAACGCGGGGCGTCGCCGACGATCCAAGTTTCCCCGTCTTTTAGGGTCGATTTCAGTTAGCCTCATCCAGCGTTTGCGATCCGAGGCAATCCGATCACCGACGCGAAAGTCGTTTCTTCCTCAGAACTTCAGGCCGCGAGTGTGAATTTGCTTGAACGAATCGCACACTGATTGAGCAATCATGCCTTCTTCACCACTGCTCCGCATTCTCGAGCTGTCTTGGCAAAGGAGGCTTCGATTGCCGTTGTGGGGCTATTTGGACCGACTCGCCGCCGTTATCGCAAGCAAGTTGGCTTGGGCGGCACCCGTTGGTTGCACGGCCCAACATGTGCAGCGAACATAGGAATCTAGCGAGACTTGAAGGAGGACAATTCAATGAAACTTCGAGAAGAATTTAGACGAGAACGCGTCCGAGATTTACCTCTTCGGGATGCCATCTTGGTCGATTCCTACACCGTGGTTCGTGCCGCGATTGCCCTCATGCGGACGAAATCGCTCGGTTGTGCGATCATTGTCAAAGCGGGGCAGATTCCGTGCGGGATTTTTAGTGAACGCTCGGTGCTGGAGGTGCTGGATTCGGGTGCGTCGCTCGATGAGCAGCCCGTTTGTAATTTCGCAGACAAGAGTTTCGTCTGCGTATCGGAGGACGATCCCATTGAGCTGGTTTGGGACGCCGTGCAAGTCAATGGTGCACGTTTTGTCTGTGTGACCGATCGTGAGGGAAAGGCAAAAGGGTTGACGGGACAGCGCGGGATCGCAGAATACGTATCGGACTGTTTCTCAAAACAAATCACGGTTCAGCGACTCGGCGGGAAGCCGTGGATGCATGAACGTGAGGGAGCTTGAACATGAGAGAGAATGTCATGGCGGATCCATCCAATTTCGAAGATCCTCTTTCTGATTACGAGCCAACAGAATTCGATCGCCCGCTCGAAAGGGCTTTGCTGGAGGAAACGGTCCTCAAGATGCAGACTCAACCCTTCGCTCAAGTGTCGCCAGACACCACGGTGCGACAGGCGGTCAAACTACTTCACGATTCGCAAGTTGCCAGTGTCTTGGTCGTCGACGACAGCGGGACCTTGATCGGACTGTTCACCGAACGAGACGTTTTGGAGCGTGTCGCCGAACGATTCGATCGAGTGGCGTCGCATCCAGTGACGGAGGTAATGACCAGCAGCCCCACGGTCGTCTATGAGAGTGATCCAGCCGCGGCGGCGATCGCAGCGATTGCGGTTGCCGGACATCGCCACGTCCCGGTGCTGGCCATGAATGGCAAAGTCCTCGGCTTGATCAGTCCTCGCCGCGCGTTCGATTTCATCGAACATCACGACGTTTAGCGGCGCGAGCGTCATTCGATCGTAGAACAGACTCCTCGATGACGCGACTCTTTCGGAGTGGCAGGCGGTTACCGTAGGCGAGTCTCTCCGAGACTCGTAAGCAAAGCTGCGAACGTCCGCCTTGGAAATGCGGACCTATGCAAACGAGGGTCCATGGCAGCGGCACTCGCCCTTTTTTGGGGATTGCCGGTGGGAGTCGAGCTGCGCATGGGCTTGGCTACAATGTGCGAAGTCTGTCGGGCGTTGTGTACCGGCTTCGAATTCCAAATCGCCTTGTCGTCCTCATCTTGCCATGCGTCACGGTTCACGAATTGATCCGCCGAACCGCTTTGAGACGCATGCGCGTGAGCTTGATCTCGCGCACGTTGAGTGGGATCAGGAACATCTGCGACAGCTTGAGCATCGAGCGATCGAATATGTGAGCGATGCGTCCAAGAGCATCGTCGTCGAGAATTCGTCTCCGGATATTCCTTTTCGCTACAGTCTGAATCCCTACCGGGGCTGCATTCACGGCTGCGCCTACTGCTATGCGCGACCGGGCCACGAGTACCTCGGTTTCAACGCGGGATTGGATTTTGAGACCAAGATCGTCGTCAAAGATCAAGCACCCAAACTATTTCGAGCATTCCTGTCTAGGAAATCTTGGCAGGTTGAGCCGATCATCTTTTCGGGCGTCACCGACTGCTACCAGCCGGCGGAACGAAGATTTCGCTTGACGCGACAATGCCTCGAGATTGCTGCGGAGTTTCATCAGCCTGTGGGCATGATCACGAAGAATGCATTGGTGCTTCGTGACCTCGACATCATGCGGAAGTTGTCCGCCGACAATCTGATCCAGGTGTTCGTTTCGATCACGACGCTAGATCCTGTTCTAGCGCGTGACATGGAACCGCGAACCAGTATTCCAAGTGCTCGCTTGCGGGCGGTCAGGATGCTGGCCGAAGCGGGAGTCCCCGTGGGAGTGATGGTTGCCCCGATCATTCCCGGCTTGAACGACTCCGAATTGCCAGCGATCCTGCAGGCGGTCAAGGACGCGGGGGCCAGGACCGCGAACTACATCATGATCCGTCTCCCCCTGACCGTCGAACCGGTCTTCAAGGAATGGCTCCAACGGACGCAACCTGCAAAGGCCGACTTGGTGCTCGGTCGGATTCAGTCGGTTCGCGGAGGCAAGATGAACGACGCGACCTGGGGACAACGCCAAGTGGGAACCGGCGAAATCGCTGATCAGATTCGATCCATGTTTCATCTCTTTCGCAAGAAGCACGGCCTGGACAACGAGATGCCTCGATTGAATGTGGAACTGTTTTCCGCTCCAGAGGACGCGTCGGGGCAGATGAGGTTGTTTTGACCGAGTTGCGAGGTGCGAGATGGTAATCAGGAGTTGGGAGCGGGTGGTTTTAGCTGCTGTTGGATTCTTTGCATTCGTTGTTGGAGCTCCCTTTCGAAGCCTCGATCGACTGGTTGGTAATAGCTTCGGTCGACTCCCAGATAGTCTTGTGCGGCGACGCCACCGGCAGCGTTGTGGGCGTACTCGTATCCCTCCCCATGGCCCAATTGCTTGGCGCCCTGGTAATGCGAATCCCTCAGGTGTTTGGGGACAGGCAGCAGCTGGTTGTCGCGCACATCGCGTAGCGCCTCGCCGATGGCGATCGTTGATGCGTTGCTTTTGGGTGCCAGCGACAGGTAAGCCACCGTTTGACTCAACGTCAGCTGACATTCGGGAAGTCCCACGAATTCACATGCCTGCATCGCAGCGACGGCGATGACCAGCGATTGGGGATCGGCGTTACCGATGTCTTCACTGGCCAGGATCACCAAGCGTCGACAGAGAAAGCGAATGTCATCGCCACCTTCCAGCATCCTGGCTAGCCAATAGAGGGCCGCGTCGACGTCACTGCCGCGAATGCTTTTGATCAAGGCGCTGGAAAGATCGTAGTGGTCATCGCCGGTTCCATCGTATCCACCCATGCGACTGCCGAGGGATTCGATTGCGATGGCGCGTGTGACGGTCGAACCATCCGCCTGACAACTGAGCGCTGCGATTTCCAGAGCGGACAAAGCCCGCCGTGCGTCTCCCTCACAGGCGTCAGCAAAGTAATCGATCGCTTCCTGCTCGACGGTCACTCCCAAGCCGCCCAAGCCACGCTCAGTATCGTTGACCGCCCGATCAAGGAGCGTTTTGACTTCCTCTGCCGAAAGGGATTGGAGTTGAAACAGCTGGCTGCGACTGAGCAACGCACCATTGACGGCGAAGTACGGATTGCTGGTGGTTGCTCCAATCAGGGCAACGACTCCGGCTTCGACATCGGGTAACAGCGCGTCCTGTTGGCTCTTGCTGAAACGATGGATCTCGTCAATGAAAAGCAGCGGTCGCGGACCACCCGATGCGATCACATCGGTTGCCCACGCCAGGACTTCGCGAACATCCTTGACGCCGCTAGAAACGGCGCTCAACTTTCGCAGTTCGGCACCCGTTTCGATCGCCAACAGATGAGCGAGTGTCGTCTTTCCGGTACCCGGAGGCCCCGACAGAATGATCGAACCGAGCCGTTTCGCGTCGATCATGCGACGCAACATTTTTCCTTCGCCCAGGATTTGCTGCTGACCGATGAATTCGTCCAACCGGCGAGGCCTCAGGCGAGCCGCCAGCGGTTGGCGCGGTCAAGGTTGTCTTCTTCGGCCGCAGCGAAAAGCGAAAGGGTCTGATCCACCATCTGGTCCTGCCTTCATGTCGCGCCACTTCAATAGGAGTGGACATTGGAACCAGCTGGATCGAGGACGGTCAACAACCACGGATCGGTTCTGGCGGGGGACGACGGCGTTTTCAGGAAGGTCGTCGTTGATCGTAGGCTAGGACAAGTCCTGGCCTACGAATGATCCCACTGCAAAAATGGACGCAGACTAGATACTGGGGCGCTCGGGCCGAGCGGCAGTGTTCTCGCGTGGCTTTCCAGCGCTGGCTTGCTTGCGAATCAGATTGCGAATCAGCCAAGGCAATGGATTCGCCACAGCCGGCGGTGTGGCGGCAACACTCTCAGCAGTCTCGCGAGACATCTCTCGGAAAGGTTGATCCTGGCTCATTTTCGCACCCCCGTGCGTCAAATTGCTGGCGTCTAGTGCTGGCGATTCTGTGCAGATACCGAATGGAGGAGGACACAGCATTGCCTCCTCTCTATCAATCACGCGTCAACCGCCTGAAGAACCCGCAGTCCCCCACTGGCCCGTTCACCTCTGACCCCAACCGCGCAAAAAAGTTCCGAGCAAGCCGTACGATGGGCTTCCAAGCCCGTCGATCAAGAACGGGACTTCGAGGATTCCCAAGCCGTACGATGGGCTTCCAAGCCCGTCGATCGAATGCGGGACTTCGAGAATTCCAAGCCGTACGATGGGCTTCCAAGCCCGTCGATCGAATGCGGGACTTCGAGAATTCCAAGCCGTACGATGGGCTTCCAAGCCCGTCGATCGAATACGGGACGTCAGGGATTCCCAAGTCGTACGATCGGCTTCCAAGCCCGTCGATCCAATACGGGACGTCAGGAATCGACGGGCTTGGAAGCCCATCGTACGTGAAGAAGCCCCTCGTACGCGTCGAGAACAGAATCTAGCCTGATCGTGTATTCTTTCTCAGATGAACCAACACCAAATTTTCCAGATCCCGCAGCTCTCGGTGGTCGATGTTGCCGGCGAAGATGCGGCCACGATTGTCAACAACCTGACCACCAACCGCGTCACGTCGCTCGAGGTGGGGCAGGGCAACGAGTCCTTTGTCACCGACGTGCGTGGCAAGATACTCGCTCACGTCTTACTTTTTCGGGTCGACAACTCCGTCGTTCGTATGATTGGTCCCTACGGCCAATCCGGTCGAATTGCCCAACATGTTGACCGCTACACGATTCGGGAGGATGCCACACCGATCGTTCGTGATACCGAGTTCATCGGCTTGGTGCTTTCGCCGGCGGTTGCCGGGGCATTCATCGAAGAGCCAGGCGATCCTCCTCTGCTGTCCCGAATCCCCGTTTCCGTCGCCGGTGTTGCCTTGGATCTTTACGGTTGCCGCTGGCTTGGGGAGGGCAGCGGCGTGTTGCTAGTCGAAGGCAGCGATCTGCAAACCATTTCGCAGACCCTTTGCGAGCAGTTCAAAACGAAGCTTGGGGATCAGGCGAGTTTTCATGCCGCTCGTACCGTGGCGAGATTCCCCTGGTTTGGAATCGATTTGGATGAAACGAATCTCCCACAGGAAGCCGATCGCGATGCCGTGGCGATTAGTTTTCACAAAGGCTGTTACCTCGGACAGGAAACGGTGGCCCGCCTTGACGCGTTGGGCCAGGTGCAGAAGAAGCTGGTAGCTTGGTCGATTGAAGGGGGAGTCCCCTTGCCGGGAACAGCCTTGCAGGCGGGGGACAAGACGGTCGGCCGACTGACCAGCGTAACGGCCCTGGACCAGGGGGGCGCGATCGCGATTGGCCCGGCTCGACGAAGCCACTTTGAACCTGGCAGCGTTGCCAAAGGAATGCTGAAGCCAGGCGACACTGAGTTGACCGCGACCGTTGTTTGAGGAGATTGGCAGCGTTTGGTTGGATGCTTTGGCTGAGTCGCTGTCCCTCCATCCACGACGGTTACACCGGCCGCTGTCACTCCTGATTTCACAGCGCGGACACCCGCCCTGGGCGCCGCCTGAGCTGGCAATGGGCGAGATGCACTGGAACACGACCCTCCCCGACATGAAAACGCGTTCCCCTTCGCCTGGGAATCCGTCATGATGGACCGGATGGAGCCCGAAGACGATCAATCCACCGACCCCCTTGGCGATCTCCTGTCGCGTGTTCGTGAAGGTGACGACCAGGCGATCGCGCGGCTCTGGGAGGACTACTACCAGCAGCTCGTTCGCGTCGCCGCAGGCCGCTTGCCCAAGCATTTGAAGCGAACCGGCGATGAAGAGGACATTGCACTTTCCGCCTTTCACAGCTTCATTGCGGGCATTCGCCAGGACCAGTTTCCTGATCTGCGGGGGACCGACAACCTCTGGGGGCTCTTGATCACCCTGACCAGTCGCAAGGTCCATGCTCACCTTCGTCACCACACGCGTAAGAAACGAGGCGGCGGATCGGTGCGAGGCGAGTCTGTCTTCTTCGACCGCAACGGTCAGCAGTTTGGGGCGGGAATCGGCGGAGTCACAGGACAAGTGCCCCCCGCAGACCTGAGTGTTGAATTGGCGGAAGCCTGCGAGTCGTTGTTGAGCGACTTGGAGGACGATCAGCTGCGTCAGATCGCCATCATGCGAATGGACGGGTTTCTCGTCGATGAGATCGCCGAGCGGCTAGAGTTGAGCAAGCGAGCGGTCGAGCGACGGCTGCAGCTGATTCGACGCACGTGGACGGAACAGGCGGAACAGGAAGCCGATTGACGGATCTTCTTGTTGGTTGAACCTTTACAATGGAGGTTTCTACGCCTGACCTGATTTCAGATTTCACGGCTTCCCATTTCACGGCAAGGCACCAATGAAGCCGAGTACAAGATCGGGTGTTCCTGCTGCTTTGTCGAAAAACATCCTGCGATCCACTGAGTGATCCAACCGAATGTCTCTCCAAGATCTACCGGCGAGCGAACTGGCGCGAATTGATGCGATCTGTCTCGATTACGAGTCCGCGCTTCGACGCGGCGAGTCGCCCATGATTGATGACTTGGTGGCTCGACATGGTGGTAGCAACCATGAGATTCTTCGGCACGAGTTGGAGATGGTCCGCGGCGAGCTGGCCGGCGCCTCACGATTGCCCTTTGGCCAGAGCACGTATGAGGTGGCGAAGGTTGGCGAAACGATCGCGGCTGGTCCGCTCTCCACTCGCGGTGCTCGGATGCAATTGCCGTCGCCAGGGGCCCGGATCGGTCCCTATGTGATCTCAAGCGAACTTGGACGCGGGGGCATGGGCGTCGTGTTTGCCGCCGTCGACACAAGGCTGGATCGTCGGGTTGCGATCAAAGTTCTGGCGGTCGAGATCGCCAAGCGGGGCGATCTGAGGGAGCGATTTGAGCGAGAAGCTCGCGCGGTGGCGGCGATCACTCATCCGAACATCGTCGAGCTCTTTGACGTCGGCCACGTCGATGGGTTGCCTTATGCCGTGATGGAGTTTTTGGATGGAGAACCGCTCGAAGCAATCCTCGCGAGTGGACCACTCGAGCCGCAGGAGGTTCGTAGGATTGGGGCACAGATCGCCGACGCGTTGGCCAAAGCGCATGAGTCCAAGGTGATTCATCGAGATCTGAAGCCGCAAAACGTGATGCTGGTTCCGCTCGGCGTCCGCGAATCGAGCCCGATCGGCAGCGACGATGTTTCCATTGCCAACGCTGGGACCGAACGAGCGGAGCGCCGGAGCCCGTCTAGCGGGCCAACGATCGTCAAATTGTTTGATTTCGGATTGTCACGAGCACCCGATTTCTCATCTTCAGCCGAAGAAACAGGGACTGGTCTGGTGATGGGGACGCCCGGCTACATGTCGCCCGAGCAGGTACAAGGCGAACGGGTCACACCCGCTGCGGACATCTTTTCGCTTGGTTGCATCCTCCATGAAGCTTTCTACGGCCAGCGTGCTTTTGAAGGACGAACGAATTCGGCGCGATTCAGCGCGACCCTGAATGACGATCCCAAGCCCGATCCACTGCGCCGACGCCAAGACGTCGGGCTCGCCGATCTGATCCAAGCGTGTCTGGCCAAGGATGTGGCCGCGCGACCTCAATCCGCCGCACAAGTCGCGAGCTTGCTACAGTCTGGGCTCGGAAAAAATGAGGGCGGCACTCGTGGCGTAGCGCACGATGATCTTCCGCATCGTTTGACGCGTCGTCGCTTGATTTCATTGGCGGCTGGAGGTGTTACCGGTGGGCTGATCGGCGCGATTTTAGCGCGGGGCAGTTCCAATGATTTGACCAGGATCCGCTCCCTGGGAGTGCTTGCGTTCATTGACAAATCGGCCGATGCCGTCGCTCCCAGCAGCACGCCATCACCAGTGGGTGATCGTGACCTGGAACGGGGTGAGCAACTCTCAGCGATGCTGGTTCATGAGCTGACGCGACTCTCCGAGGTTACCGTGCCACGCTTTCGGCCCGTGGTCGCCGAAACACCGGCTGAGTTTCGAGAACTCGGTGAACTTCTCGAAGTCGATGCACTGTTGACGGGCAACATGCGAACGGTCTCGCAAGGATCCAAGAGTTTCCTGGAATTGAACCTGCAGATCATTTCCTCCAAGACCGGTGGTCAAATGTGGGGCAAGACCATGCAGGTTGAATCGGCCGACAATCTATTGGAACTCAGCTCACTGGCCACCGAGATTGCCTCGGTCATCGGTCAGCGATTGACCTCGTCAGCTGATGAGGCTGCGCCTCCGAGCGTGGAATCGTTCAACTGCCTGGTCAGTGGAGGAACACGAGCCGATCCCGACAGCCCGCTCGGTCTGCAGACGGCACTGAGTTGTTTTCAGATGGCCCATGATGCCGATCGTACCTTTGCCGAACCGTTGGCCGGAATCGCCTTGACCTCAATCACGCTGGCCGCTCAAACCGAGACGGCGCGGAGTGTTGAGTTGATTCGTCAGGCGAGAGAGAGCGCCGATGAGGCGTTGGCGCTCGATCCCCGGTCGGTCGACGCACAGTTGGCGGTCGCCATGCTCGATTGGCAAACGCTTGGCAGGTATCGGCAAGCCGACCGAGCATTCCAAGAACTCGTGATGGTCCAGCCCAACCGATGGCAGGTGCGTCATCAGTACGGACTCTTGCTGATGGCAACTCACCGACTGAGCGAAGCGATGCTCTCGCTGCGTGAGGCCTGGCAACTGCATCCTCTCTCGATGTCTGTCAAAGTGGATCATGCCCGCGGCCACTGGTATGGCGGTAACGAATCACGGGCAATCGACGATGCGACTCGATTGAGAGATCGCTACGACGATTCGATCCTAGCACGGGGTCTGCTGGTCGATATTCATGAAGAGCAAGAGAGATACGACCTGGCGGCGAATGTCGACGACGCGATTGGACTACGCGGAGACTTTTCAGCGTCCGACTATTTCGAAGCTCGGCAAAAGCGTTTGCTTGCGTTGCCCTATGGACCGTTCGGCACCGCACTCAACGCGGCAATCTTGAAGGCGCGAACGCCAGCGGGACTGAGTGACCTGGACCTGGCGGATTTGAGCGACCCGATGACACCGATGCTGCCGCTGCTGTTGAGCGTCCACCCGAGCCTCGGTGCTGCGAGGCTTCTTCCCCGCGCCAAAGAAATCCTCCCGCCAGAAACGGCCTGACTTCGCCCGGCATCTACGTAGGCGAGTCTCTCCGAGACTCGTAATCAACGCAGCCAAGCTGCGAATGTCCGCCTCGGAGATGCGGACCTACGTAAATGCAAACCTACGACTTCAGTGGGTGATCGCCGCGAAGACACGTTTTCCATGACGCCCGATCCAGAGTGTCACGGGGCGTTCGCCGCATCGACGGTATCGCTTGAACAGCGCTGCCGGATCATGGTCGGTGCCTCGCACTTTGATCGTCTCTGGAAAAACGTCCAGGGCGCGAAACTCCTTCCGTAGCTTGCGGTCATCACACGCCCCCCACCAACGCACCCGCCCACTCACCGCTAGCGATCCCAGGGCATCGTTCTCGGCGATCGAAGGGTCCTCGCCTCCCAGGAAACCGCTGGGTCCGTTCAGCAGCCCGAGTTCGAACCGTGCGGCAAAGGAGTCGGTCAAGCCAGCTGCTCGGATCGCCCCGTTTGGATCGACCAAGACCGAAGGTGGCCTGTCCCCTTTCGATCTGTCCCCTTTCGATCTGGCTGACGGGGTGGTCGTCTCGCTGGGAGCAAAAAGTTCCGCGCTGCCGTCCGAACGCAGCACCACCGCGGAACACTCGCCTCGGACTCGTGCTGCGCGATCGATTGCCGATCCCCACAACAGCGATTGCTCGCGCACGCTGCCGGCTAGCGAGATCCAACTTCGATGAAATTCGGTGGGGGGAATGCGATCTTCGGGAATCGTGCTGGCGGGGGCCAACTTGATGACGGCACCGGAGGCACGCTCCAGCATCTTGCTGACCTCCGGCCAGGAAGGCTGGAAGGCATGGGGATCGCTTCGCCGCCGACCCACGGGTCTTCGATCGGGATCCAGGTGAAAAGCGGAGCCCTTTTGCAGATCGATCGTCGTGACATCGGCACACACGACTCGCCCGTTTCTGTTCTCATCGCCACTCCCCCGGAGGTTGGCATCGGCCATCGCCGCGGTGACTGGATCGAGTTCGACTGCGGTGACGATACCTCGAGCGGCAAGTTGAATCGCGTCGCCGCCGATTCCGCAGCAGAGGTCATGAATCGGTTCCTCACCGAACCAATCCGCTTTGATCCGTGCTACCTGCCATGGCGTCGCTTGTTGCAGTGACTTGTCAGAGACCCACCAGACGCAATCCGGTTTGCCAGGTGGCGACAACTTGGCTCGCGCAGCGAGTTGCAGTTGGGCTGCGGACGAGACGATCGCGGCCAGCTCGGGGCCGTGTTGTTCACGTAGCAGGGCCAGCAGCGCGCTGCCCATCGCCGCTTGTCGACTGGGCCAACAAGCCGATCACCTCTTCACATTGCTGGCGATGCGAAGTCAACGCTTGACCGATTCCGATTGCAGGTTCTGGCATTGTTCGAGCGATTGTACTTGATCCAGGGGTGCTACCAACCAAAGCGCGATCACGTGCTCAAGCAAACAAGAAAGGAGCGACCAGCCGATAAGACCGTATGGTAGCCCAGCCACGGAGAGGCCAACCTACCGTAGGCGAGTCTCTCCGAGACTCGCAGCAAAGCTACGAATGTCCGCCATGAAAATGCGGACCTACCGCAGGCAAAATGATTCTTTCACAGACGCTCCGTGCCTCGGAACTGGCGACCCGTGCGGTGATTCCTTCCTCCTCAAGAATCGGTAATCCACTCGATGTTCACTCAACTGCGTACCGCTGCGATGGTGACCGCCGTAGCTGGCACCCCCTACGTCGCCACGCAAACCGAATGGGGACGCGAAACGGTGGCGTCCGTGAGTCAAACGATTCAATCCGGCTACCTGCCCGCTGACAACTCGGGCGCCGCTCATGCTCACCATGAAGTTGAGAAACTTGTCACCGCGACGTCCAACCAATACCGATACGACACTCCTTTGGTGCAGAACCTAGGTCAGGTCCAGTTGCCACAGGCCCAGCCCGGCCAAGCTCAGCCCGGCCAAGCTCAGCCCGGCCAAGCTCATATCAGGGCAGGGCCAAGCCAATGCGCCAGCCGGGCCCAGCATCGTCGGAGCGCCCGTGACCGACCTGCGCGAAGTGATGCGGTTTGACATTTCACCGGAATGGGTGATCGGTCGTTTCTCGCGTGTTTCCACCGTCCTGCCGACGGAAACCAAGTTGGAGGCGCTGCGGGTACCGATCGTCACCGGGACGCGAGTTGACGACTTGGCCGGAACGTTGACCTATTACTTCGATGGATCCGGCAAGCTGCAACGGGTCAGTCTGCATGCATTCACCGGCGATCCCAATCGCCTGGTGGGAGCGATGACTCAACACTACGGTTTGCAGAAGGAGCCCGCTTTGGAGGCTGGTGTCTTCACCAAACGCTGGAATGGCGTTCCCATTCACTTCCTGCGGCTGTCCCATACCTCGGTCGTCCACGCCGACGCCCTGCACCAGAAGTACACGGTGTTTCTGGAGCTGAACCAACCCAACTCTGCCGTTTGGCTTGAGCGCCGAGGCGAAGCGAATCGTCGACGCGGACCGCAAGAGTGGTCGCTGGTAGTTCTGCCGAGGGGCTCTGTCTGAATGTTGGCGAATCCCCCCATGAAATGATGGCATTGGCGATGAAGTTCACGTTAGACTATTTCTGTTTCACTGCTTGCAATGCGGGGAATTCGCCTTGTCGCGAACGCTCCGAAAGGACGAACATTGACCGCGGCTGTGAGTCGTGAGACACACAAGCTCACGCTCGGAGATCCATCCAGGCTCCCTTGGCGTTTCTGAGCGTCATGGTTCATATCACAAATCGTCGTCTGTGGCGGGAGAGTGTGTGATGTCAGTGGGATGGTACTACATGGCAAGCGGGTGGCTTCGCAAGGCTCGCCGTGTAGGCCCGATCAGCGAATCTGACTTGCTCGCACCGCATCGAACAGGGAAAAATCTCTCCGGAAACGCTTTTACAAAGCAGCAAGACGAAGGGAAAATGGGTTCCAATGAACACCATTGGTCCGGCGATGAAGCGTTGGACGGAGCTGCATCCGGAAGAACATTAGCCAGTCAGCGATTGAGACGGACAACGATTGAAACAGACGAAGACGGCTGCTGACTATGCCGCGATTGCGGTCGCCCCACTGTTGATCTTCTTGATGATCAGCAGTCTTGCCAGTTTCCTCACGCTGACGCTCTATCGTGGTGGTTTCTCTGCGCGGATCTCCTGGATCTTGATGATGTTCACGTTGGGCGTGGTCGGGATCGCCCGTATCGCCATTGAACGGGATCGCACCTACTCGCTCGGCTACGCAGGGATACTTGGGTTGGTCGACCTTTCTCGCGATGTTGCGATTCGTCGACTCACCACTGTTCGTCTTGCTTGATCCTTGGGCTGATCGCCTACCTGGCCGACGTCATCGTGCGCGACTGCACGTTGATCGATGAGACGGTCGATGCCAGTGGTCAAGGGCTTGTCGATTCCGGCCGCATGTTTGTCCGCAAGCGGATGCAGCCGGAGTCAGCAAGTACGGACGATCTACAAGCAGGCAACGAGAAGAAAAAGAAGCGCCAGAGCGACTCACCAGCCTGGGTCGCACGGTGATGTACCTGGCCCTGGCCGCGTTGCCTTTGTTTGGACTTGGTCAGTTCTTCCTCCGCAACGATGCCGACACTTGGAACCATGCGCAGCGACTGCTTGCCTTCTATCTGTTTTCCAGTTTGTCGCTGTTGGTGACCACCAGTTTTCTTGGCCTGAGACGATACCTGCGACAACGGCGTGTCGACATGCCGGTCGATGTTTCGATCGCTTGGCTCTTTGGCGGACTGGCGATGATTGCCGACCGTCTTGTTGCTCGCCTACATGGCGCCCATGCCGGGGCGTGCGCTGGCCACCTTTGAGTTACCGATCAGCCTCGACTCGCCTGGCAACACCGAGGCGAGTCGATTCGGATGGGGAAAGGAGGGAGCTGACAAGGGAAACC
This sequence comes from Pirellulaceae bacterium, assembly GCA_963767665.1. Taxonomy (GTDB): domain Bacteria; phylum Planctomycetota; class Planctomycetia; order Pirellulales; family Pirellulaceae; genus Rubripirellula. The sequence goes on along the minus strand of CAVYFC010000016.1, from coordinate 763,632 downwards.
CCGAAGCACCGAGAACGATCGACCCGAGCGAAGGAAAGCAAGAGCAGGGTCAGACCTATCAAAAAGGGGCCGAGCAGGGAGACGTCTCCGAAGGGAATCGTCAACAGGGACCTGCTGGAAATCAAACGGGCGGCAAGAAATCCAATCAATCCTCGTCCCAGCCCAATTCACAGCCCAACTCCCAGACAGATTCACAGCCATCTTCCTCCAGCAAAGATACTTCCGGGAAGAACGCCTCCTCTCAGCAGCAGGGACAGCAGAACCAGTCTTCCGGCAAGTCATCCTCGCAGGATTCGTCGCCGCAGGATTCGTCGAAGTCGTCTCCCAGTCAGAAAACGCCACAGCCAACCAGCGGGGATACCAAGTCGTCGGACTCGTCCAAGGATGCGAGTGCCGATGCAGCGAAAGAGTCGAAACCTGGTGACAGCTCGAAGCCGAGTGCCGACGATCAATCGGGCGATACAAGCCAATCGGATTCCAAGGATGGCCAAGAGTCGGATGCCGACCAATCGTCTGGGCAATCCGAGAAAGACAAAGAGCCGATCGCTCGAAGTCGAACCAGTCCGGGAATCTTCCTCCGGCAGCAAGTCCTCACCAAGCACGCACTCCATCGAGCGCCAACCCGGTCGGAGTGATCACTGGCCTCATCAAGTTTGTCGTGTTTCTCGCTTTGGCTGCCGTGGTCATTGCCTTCGTGTGGCTTCACCGCGATCTGATCCAGAAATGGTGGGAAACCTTGATGAATCGGCGAACGGACCGAGAGGAGCCATCGACGGACGAGTTCCTTGTCGCGATCACGCAAGTCCCGCCGCGGGCGTTCGCTTCCTTTCGCAATCCAATTGGTCACGAATCCGATGTGCGGCGAGTGGTCGTCATCACCTTTCAAGCATTCGAGGCATGGGCTCGAGAGCAGGGGGCGACGCGAAGCAAGGACGAGACACCCACGGAATTTCTTCGCCGCGCAGCCAAAGTGGCCCCGCAGGCGTCTGGGCCAGCCGAGCAAATCGTCGATGCTTACAATCGCATTGTGTATGGAAGGGGAAAGGCGACGAAGAAAGATCTTCAAGCCGCGAGCAAGTTTGGCGAGTCATGCAGGCATCTTAGATTCGCAAACGGTACGATGGGCTTCAAGCCGTCGTACTCAGTCGAGTCTTCACAACCGACGGGCTTGGAATCCATCGGCACAGGCCCTTCCATCAAGACCATTTGATCCAATCCAATCATGCAGCGCAAACGCATCATTCACGAGACCAGCTACCAATACAGTTGTCCAGTCGAATTCGGGACTGCATCGCGCCTTGATGCGACCGCGCGAGGGTCACGATCTCCGGATTGTGAATACGCGCGTCGAAATCGAACCGACCGCATCGGTGCGCTGGCTGCGGGATATCGAAGGCAATTCGGTCGCGATCTTGACCTTTGCAGAACCCGCATCGACGATTGCGACTGCTGGCCGAGATCGATGTCGACCTCTGCGATGACAAGACCATCGACTGCCTGATCGATCCGCAGGCCCGTTCGTTTCCGTTTCAGTACTCGCCGGATGAACAGGTGGATTTGATTCCCTATCGCCTGCCCAGTTACCCGTACGACGGCCCGGCATTGCACCAGTGGCTGAGCGACCTGTATCGGCCGGGCCAATTGTCGGACACGTTTGATTTGCTGTGTCGACTTAACACGCACATCTTTGATTCGCTGCGGTACGCTGCCCGCGATACTCCTGGAGTGCAGTTGCCCCACGAAACGCTGATCGCTCGGCAGTGGATCGTGTCGCGACTACGCCGTCTTGATGATGGAGGCGGCTCGTCACTGGGGTTTTGGTGCCAGGTTTGTCACCGGCTACATCCAGATGGAGGCTGGACAACATGGGGCGACGCATGCTTGGACCGAGATTTACTTGCCAGGTGCAGGTTGGCAGGGATTCGATCCAACCAACAACAAGCTTGCCGGAGCGGAACACATTTCCGTGGCGGTCTCACGCGTGCAAGAGAAAGCGGCGCCACTTGCGGGCAGTTGGAGTGGGCCGGCAGACGCTTTTCAGTTCATGCAGGTCTCGGTACAGGTCGTCGCGATCTGATTCGCAAGCACGTCTCGGACGGAATGCATCGCTTGGCCAATGGGTCCGCCCACTGCAATGATGAAAATGCGATCGCTGCTCGAACTGAGCGGTTTTGCGGTCAGCCATGCTTTTCGATCGCGTTTTCAGATTGTTTCTATTCACGTCGGGCCTCGTGATTCGACACCAAAGTAGCACGACTCTCCGAGTCGATTCTCTCGGCAATGTTACGACTCGGAGAGTCGTGCTACTCTAAGCAACCGCTCCGTTTGAGTAGCTGGCTTTGTGTGTGCACCCTATCGACGTCGATCACTCCGGGCCGAACGGGAATGCCCAGCAAGTACCAGGCGAAGAACAGGATGACCCAGACGAACATCGTCGCCGCCGAATAGGGCAGCATCATCGCGACGACCGTCCCCACGCCGGCTTCCTGCTGCCAACGCCTGGCGAACCCGACGACCAGCGCGAAATGTGGGCAGCAACGGGTTGATCACGTTGGGTGGCGAATCGCTGACCCGATACGCCGCCAGCACCACCTCGGGATCGACCCCCAGCTTCATGAACAGCGGAATGAATACCGGCGCCATGATCGCCCACTTGGGAAGAATGTTTGGCACGGGAATGCTCAGGAGCAGCCCGATCACGATGAACGCCAAGTAGCAGCGTGACGCTGTTCAGGTTGGCTTCCTTGAGCATGTCAGCCAACGTGACGGCCAATACCGTACCCAAGTTTGTGAAGGTGAAATAGGCGACAAACTGTCCGATCACGAAGAACAACAGCAACAAACCGGCAAGATCCGCGAATGTCTTCGTGATCGCATTGATCACGTCGTCGGCCGAACCGATCGTCTTGGCGCCGATCCCGTAGGCGATGCCCGTGGAGAGAAAGGCCAGCATGATCAGGAAGACCAGGCTCGCCATGAAGGGAGAATCGCCAATGATCGCACCGGTATCGGGGCTTCGCAGCGGGGCACCCGAAGGTAGCGTCAGCAGCGAGATGGCTGCGACGAACACCAGCATGGCCACGAAGGCGAACCAGAGTCCTCGCGACTCTTCGCGGGAAAGTCCTTTGCTGTCGGGAACGGGCGACTCCCCTTCGTAAGGCCCCAGTCGCGGCTCCACCAGCCAGTCGTTGACCAGCGTGCAGACCACGATCAACACCAGACTCGATGCGACGCCGAAATAGAAGTTGGACGTCAGCGTGATCGACTGGGCAGGATCGACGATGTGGATCGCGTCGTTGGTCATTTCCGCCAGAATCCCGTCGATCGGCTTGACCAGAAAGTTGGCCCCAAAGGCGGCTGCCACGCCGGCAAAGGCCGCCGACATCCCGGCCAGCGGATGCCGGCCGATGCTGTGAAATGCAACCGCACCCAGGGGAATCAAAACCAAGTAACCGGCGTCGCTGGCGATGCTTGACAACACGCCCAGGGTCACCAGGATCGCCGTCATGGCCCGCGGAGGCGCGACGAGGACGATCTTGCGAATGATCGCGCCGATCAGCCCCGATCGTTCCGCCAGTCCCACGCCAATCATCGCGACCATGATGATCCCGACCGGGCCGAAATTGATGAAGTTGGTCACGACCGAAGTGAAGACGAAGCGGATCCCGTCGGTCGAAAGCAGGCTACGAACCGCGGAGGTCGCTTCCTCGACCTCGTGCGTTTCCGGATTGATTCGCTGGTAGGAAACGCTCGTTCCCATCCACTCGAAAACCTGCGCAAGCACGACGAGCACGACGATCAATAGCAAAAACAAAACCGCCGGATGAGGAACCTTGTTCCCCAGGTACTCGATCCCGTCGAGTACCTTCTGAAAAAACGACTTTCGGTCTTCGATCGTCTGCGGCATCTTGGCAACCTCTTGCGCTGGAAACGGCAACTCATGATAACAAGGCGTTAACTGCCGACAACGACCTCGACTTGAATCGAAACACGACCGTCCTCTCGACAAGACTAGTCGGCTGATAGGCCAGTTGATTCTGAACGTCCCCCGCTCGACAAACCGCTGCGATCAGTCCTCCACAGACACTTCGTCCCATTCCCCATCGGGAACATCCATGCGGACCAGCAGGAAGAACTCGGAAGCTTTGCGAACCGAAGTGGACGAGAACGGGGGCCTCATCGAGCGTCAGATTGTAGAGGCCGGTCTCGATCACGAGATCTTCATCCTCGCCCAATCGCATCGCCACTCGCTGCGTTTCACGATCGACCTGGCCCAACACGGTTTGCGACACATCCGTTTGCGAATTGAAGTAGGTTCCAGTGACGATTCCTTGCTGACTGACAGCGAGTTGAACGAATCGTGTGGGTTCCCCTTCGAGTTCGCTGGTCGAAACCGCGAATGTACCGAGCGGCATCCACTCGGTTGCATCGACTTCGGAGATGTCATCCGGTGGCGGCACCGTCGCCAACTCTGCGGCGCTCTGAGCAAACTCATCCACACTGCCGACGTCAACGCCGCTGATGAAAACGCGATTGTCATTGAAGACCACGTTGCCGCCCGGACCGAAGTCATAAAAAATCGGCTCTTGCCACACAGTCGCTGGGGCCGGACCAGACGAACCATGATGTCAGGCCAGGAAACATCGGACGACTCCACCAAAAACCCCAGGAGTGGCGATTCCAATGATGCCAGTGGTGCCACTGGCAGAATATCGGTCGATGCGTCGCCCACCAAATAGGACCGAAGACGCCATTTCCAGTGAGGTGCCATCGGAAGCGAATGCTATTGCCCCAGGAACGCCAGCGGGCAACCCGATCGGGACGACGTTGCGTCCAGCGATGCAAGTCACCAGGCCGACTGATGATCGTATCGTTCCAGCGGATGCGGACATTCACCAACCGGTTTCTCTCAATGTTGACCCACGACGGTCGATTGTGAATGTTGAGATTCCGGTCTCCACCAATGATTGGACGGTCCGGTCGGCCACCCCAATCGGGGCGACTGCGCCTGGTCGCCCGAGTCCGGGAAGACTCACGCCAGGACGATCGATGCCGGGCGATCAATACCGGGACGATCGATACCAGGCGATCGATACCAGGTCGATCAATGCCAGGCCGATCAGATACCAGGACGATCGATACCAGGACGATCGATACCGGGACGATCGATACCGGGACGATCGATACCGGACGATCGATACCGGGCGATCTACCGGGACGATCGATGCTGGGCGATCGATGCTGGACGATCGATGCGGGACGATCGATGCCGGGACGATCGATGCTGGGACGATTGATACTTGGTCGATCGCCGCTGATTGGTCGATCACGTTCTGGGCGTTGAATGTTCAGAAAATCGTTCACTCGATCAGCGGACGGACGCGACGAGGGAAGATTGCCCAATGGTGGGCGGTTGCCCGCGTCGGGACGCAGATTCGGACGCGTTGTGCCGTCGGGTAGACCTCCTGTGCCTGGACGGTTCGCACCGGGGCTGCCGAGATCAGGTCGAAGAGACGGACGGTTCTCGGAAATCCCTGGTCGAGAATCTCCCTGTCCCGGTCTCGAAACTCCCTGTCCCGGTCGATTGCTGAGATCTGGCCGGCTTCCTACGGGGCCGGGGTTCCGCGGGGACTGGCCTGGGTTGGGTCGAGTGACGGACGGCCGATTCACGGCAGGACGGTTGATCGACGAGCCACCACCGAGCGATGGCACGCTTGAATTTGGCCGTGAGGTATTGGGACGTGAGATGTTTTGACGCGGCGCACTGGGTCCACGCGCCGCGCTGGGTGCACGCGGTGCACTGGGCCCACGAGGTGAGCTGGGGCGAGACAGATTCGCCCCCGAGCCTGCAAGGTTACCTCTTGCGGTTCCCACACTTCCTCTTGCGCCACCCAAATTGCTTCTCGCTGCGCTGCGACGATCCGCGTTCGCTTCGCCGGCCCACCAGCAACAGTGACAGGGCCGCAACGATGCACACGCTGACATACGGGTTTTGGTTACTCATGCTCATCGTTCCCTTCGCTGTTCATGTCGAGTCCTGCATCGCCATCGGGTTTTGCGACATCGCTATCTCGTACAACGCGGACTGCTGGGGCCGACGGTCGCGTGACCCCTTCCATTTCCTGTCCCACCAACTGCACGTTGAGAGTGTTCTGGTCGATCACGGTGATGACCTGGGTTGCACCTGCGATGGTGCCATCTGCAAGCGTCTGGTTGAACTTCACAGCCCATCCATCTTCTCGCGTTGACCAGGTTCCTTCGCCGAACGAGCCATCCGAATCAAACATCCAGCATCGGATGAGTTCCAACCGCGGATCCCATCCGATGACCTGAGTGCCCTGCAAAGGCTCGTCATCGCCCTGGTCAATCGTATAGGATCGCACCAAAAATGATCGGTTGGCGCCCCAGCGAGCATTCGTGACCGTTCGTGATCCATCATTCTCATCGATCCATCGACCGACAAGCAACTCCAATGGGGCCAGTGGTGTGTCGGGTTCCACCATTGTCGGCAGGGGGCTTTCCTCGATGCTGTCGAAACGCCAGTGCTCGCCGTCACAAACAAGGATCGCATGAAAGGTGCTCTCAAGGGGTTCGTCGTCGGAACCAACGGTCAGGGCATGCCCAGTGACCCGCGCCGCACAAGGCAGGATGAATCGAATCGAATCCAATTGCCCCGTTAGCCTCAAATCCTTTCGTTCGTCGAACAGGCTCTGAAACTGCCGCGCGATGGCTTCACGTCCAACGGCAAGCTCGCCGCGTATCCTCATTCAAGAACTCGCCTTGGGGCTGCCACCTTGCGGACAGCGTCGCCACGTCCTGCTGGTTGAACGCAGCCATGTACTCGGCGAACATCGCTCGCACGGCTTGCTCAGCATTCGATGGTTGCGAAGCCGTCTCCTGCGTTGCTGTTGGGGTCCGTGTCGGCTCGCCGGTTTGTGCTTGGGCGAACGCGACGCAGGTGACCGAACCTGACAACGCCAGTAGCAATGGCAAGGAGAGCGAACGGGTTGAACGCAGCCAGAAGTCCAAACTGGTATTCGACCGCATGCATCATTTCCGATAGGTGGGAGCGGATCTCGTTGGCGATATTCAATCAGTCTAGCTGAGGACAATGCGGGAACAATGATCGCGTCCCTTGGGAGCTGAGAAAACCGACGAGGCTCGCCGAACGACTGCTTCTTGACCAGTCCGCTGAATTTGTTCCCCCCATTTTCTGCTGCGGGCGTTGAACAGACCGCAAAGACCGATAACCCTACTTCCTAGCGTTACCGACCGCGATAGTATGAATAACAGGCGTGCCGTCACGATATCGGTCGCTTTCCATGTCACCTAGGAACGGCGGGTCCATCAAATGAAGGGCACTCTTGCGAGCACCGATGGGAGCCGCCAACTGCTGGAGTTTCTCTATCGCCTTGGTCAGGCGTATCTTGCCAGCGGTGAGCAGACGGCCGAAGTGGAACGAATCATCCGTCAGTCGGCCGCGGCTTATGGCTGCCGCCGGCCACGCGTGGTTGCATTTCCCACCGCGATCTTTCTAGGTCTGGAAGACCACCAAGGTGAACATGTCACGTTTGCCGAAGGACCGACACAGAACTTGCGTTTGGACCAGATCTCGGGCGTTTATCAACTTGGCGAGGAAGCACAACAAGGCGAAGTCGATCCGGTAGCGGGCATCTCAAGAATTCAAGAGATCCTCAGGCAGCCGCCACGCTTCGGAGTTGCGGGGTCGATCGGCGGGCATGCGATCCTATCGGTTGGCCTCGCGTTGGTCCTCACGCCTTCGCTGACCAACCTCGCGGCAACGGCCGTCTTGGGCGCGATGGTCGGGGCGCTGAAGGTCTTCAACCGGAATCGACCATCGCTTTCCGTGCACATGCCGGTGGTCGCTGCGGCCATCGTTTCCGCTTCTGTTTTCCTGTTGATCAAATGGAAGTTCCCCCTGGATCCTTTGCACGTCTTGATTCCGCCACTGGTGACGTACCTTCCAGGGGCACGACTGACACTGGGCATGGTTGAATTGGCCTATGGTGACATGGTCAGTGGGTCCAGTCGGCTGATTACTGGCTTTGTGCAACTCTTGCTGCTCGCGATGGGCTTGTTGGCCGGCGCGATGCTGGTCGGATACAGCGCAGAGAATCTTGTCGATGTCGCAGATGAGCCAGTCGCTTACGCCGCTGACCAGTGGACGCCTTGGTTGGGCGTTTCGATTTTTGCCCTGGGGGCGTACTTTCATTTTTCAGCGCCGCGCGGTTCTCTGCGTTGGATGTGGCTCGCGGCGCTGGTCGCGTTTGCCGCGCAACAGCTCACCGTCGATTTGGTTGGGGAAACAGCAAGTGGTTTTTTTGGCATGCTGGCAGCCACACCCCTGAGTTATCTGATCCAGAATCGATTCAAAGGCCCACCGTCGATGGTCAGCTTTCTGCCTGCCTTTTGGATTCTTGTCCCTGGGGGGCTTAGCTTACTGGGGGTCAAGCAAATGCTCAGCGACCGCGATGCGGGCATTGACGGTCTGCTCACGGCGCTGGCGGCGATTGTCTCGATTGCGATGGGTACGTTGTTCGGCGCCTCCATCTACAAGTGGCTCGTCGACACAAAACGCTACCGTCGTCTCCACAAGCTACGAATCGCCCGCTGGTTTCGGGGACGCCACTAACTGGACTGCGCCAAGACTAAGAGAAAACGGAAGGTGCTCTGGTATCAGGTACTCATCAACGACGCACAATCGCCGCGATGCGTTGCAGGGACTTCAGTTCGGATCGGGAGATCATGTAGGCATTCCAAGATGCGGAGCAAGAAGATTCAAATGGACATAAAACTCGACTCAATCGCTCATGCGGGAGCCGTGTTTATTGGACGTGCAGCAAGCTACCGTAGGCGAGTCTCTCCGAGACTCGTAAAGAACGCAGCAAAGCTGCGAATGTCCGCCTCGGAGATGCGGACCTACGTAGGCGAGTCTCTCCGAGACTCGTATTCAACGCAGCCGAGCCGTGTCCGCCTTGGAAAGGCGGACCCACATCGACTCCTCTTGGAATCTCCATCAAGCCGTCGTGTCCGCCGATGCCGCTGCATGCTCCTTGGCTTTGGCAAGGGCATCACGAAGCTTCGTTTCATCATCATGCGAAAGATTTGTCTTGATCAACTCGCCACCGAACTGCTGGACTTCTTCGATGACCCGATCGGCAGTCATGCTACGAATCAGCACACAGAGGGCTGCCGATCCTGGCTTGATCGTCTCCGCCATCTTCTTCATGAATTTATCGTCGATGCCCACGTCGGTTAACGCACCGGAAAGCGCGCCGGCGGCTGCACCCACGGCCATTCCGAAAAAGGGATTCAAGAAGAGGACGCCGACCAGCGTTCCCCAGAAGCCACCACTGACAGCACCGGTGGCGGTCAGGTTGTACATTTGCCGGAGCTTGATCTTGCCCTTCTCATCACGCACAACCACGACCGCGTCCGCAATGTCGATCAGATACTCCTTCTGCATCTTCAGCAGGGCGAGCCGAACTTCCTCGGCTTTCACTTCACTGTCGTAATCGATTACCACGAGAGTTGCCATTGAGAATCTCTACTTACTTTTGGGTGTTCAAAAAAAATGGGACTTGAGTTAGATGCCGATTAGCCTGAGCCGCCGCTTTGAATTCATCGACGATCAAGCTTCGAGGGTGGCCAGGGCAACCGCCAGCCGACATCCCTGGAGATATTCCGGTACGTCAACGTATTCCTTGATCGTGTGAATCTCATATTGTCCGGCGCCGATGGTGACGGTCGGTACGCCGTGCTTGTCGAGCCAGTTGGCGTCCAGGCCCCCGTTGGAAAACAAGGTGGTTGGCGTCAGGCCGATCGATTCCACTGCCCGCTTGGCATGCTTGACCGCCGGCGAGTCATCACCGAGGTTGAACGAGGGATAGGACGGCTTGCTCTGGAAATTCATTTCGGCCGTTGCACCATCGGCATCTTGGACTTCTGCGTTGGCTTTCTCAAACGCTTCTCGATAACCGGCGGCAATCTTGGTCGCGAACGTGACATCGGGGCTGCGAGCTTCGCCCACAATGTGCACATAGTCGGTGACCACGTTGGTGGCATCTCCCGCCGGCTTGCCATCCTTGCCGCCGAAGATACCGACATTACTGGTGCCGTTACCGTCCGGCTTGACTACCTTTCCGAACCAACCGGCAGCGTGTGCCTTTGCAATGCCCAGGGAGCCAACGAGCGTGGCTGAGATTCCTTTCTCGGGAGCGACACCGGCATGCGAAGCCTTGCCCTTGATTTCCACGTCCCAGTTTTCTTGTCCGACGGCGCCGGTGATCAGCTCCGACGCTAGCTTTCCATCAACATTGAAACACATCGTGGCCCCACCCAGATCCTTGGGATCGAGTTCCCGCGCCCGTGCAATCCGCTCTCCTCACGCACCGTGAACAGCAGGGTGATCGGCGGATGCGGCAATTCGTGCTTGAGTAGCGTTTCAACCATTGTGACCAGCACCGCACAGCCTGTTCGGTTGTCGCCACCCAATGCCGTCGTCCCATCGGAGACGATATGGTCGCCGCGCCGCGATGGCTTCGCACCGGCGCAGAGGGGAACGGTGTCGAGGTGCGTCGAGAACAGAAGACGCGGGCCTGGACGTGTACCGGGAAGCTCCACCAACAGATTGCCAGTTTGTGTTGGCAGTGGAATTCGCTCGTGCACGCTGTCGTATCGAATCGCCGAGGATGGCACGCCGGCGTTGACCAGCGATTCAGCGACCGCCGCGGCGATCGCCGCTTCCTCGCCGGTGACTCCCTCGACCGCGAGAAATCGCATCAAGAGTTCTTCGGCGGCCTGCGCGTCGATCACAGGTCCATTGATTTCGGGGCTTTTGCTCATCGACCTATCTCTCCAAACTCTCCAAAGTGCGAATCATGCATGAATGCCGCAAAGAATCAAACGCGAGCTCGCTAGAGTCCCCAAGGCAATCCCGACAAGTGCCAGGCTGCGAACAGGCTTGTCCAGACAATGAACATGATGACGACATAGGGAAGCATCATGGCCACGACGGTACCGACCCCTGCACTCTTGTCGTACTTCTGTGCGAACCCCACCACGAGAACAAAATAAGCATTCAGTGGGGTGATTGTATTGATGGGGGAATCGGCGACGCGATAAGCGGCGAGGACCGCTTCGGGCGCAACGGCGAGGGCCATCAGCAGGGGAACAAAGATGGGAGCGAACAGCGCCCATTTAGCGATCGCGCCGGTGATCAACAAGTCGATCAAGGCAACGACCACAATGAAGCCAATCAGCAAAAGCAAGGCGGGGAAATTCGCAGCCGTCAAGACGTCGGCCAACTTCGAGCGCCAGGATCGTGCCCATGTTGGAGTAATTGAAGTAGGCAATGAACTGGCTCAACACCATGAACAGCAGAATCAATCCGCCCATGCCCGACATCGCCTTCTCGATGGCCTGAATGATGCCAGTCAAGCTTGTGATCGTCCTCGCTCCGTAGCCATAGGCGGCACCGGTCACCAGGAACAGAATCATGATCAAGGCGATCAAGCCATTCATGAACGGTGAATTGCCGATCAAGACGCCCGTGTCGGGGTCGCGCAGCGGCGCCCACTCCGGCAGCGTCAGCAACGCGAAGATCCCCAGCGTGGCCACGAGCGAAATCGCCGCAAAGGTCAGACCACGTGATTCGTCGGCCGAAAGCGCTCCTTGCTCGACAATGGGTGGATCGTCTCCAGCGAGTGCTGGATCGTAGAGCCCCATTCGCGGTTCGATCAATCGCTCCGTGATCAGTGCTAGCAGCACGGTCAGCATCACGACCGAGACAATCGAAAACCAAATGTTGGAGGCTAGTCCAATCGATTGACTGGGATCGACCAGAGCGATTGCGTCATTGGTGAACTCGACAAGCACCGCATCCAAAGGCTTGATCAGCATGTTGACGGTGAAGGCCCCGGCGACGGCGGCAAATCCCAGTGCCAAACCGGCGATGGGATGTCTACCGACGCTAAGAAACGCCGTTCCCGCTAGCGGAATCAGGACCAGATAGCCGGCGTCGGCCGCCACACTAGAGAGGATGCCCACCAAAGACAAAATGTAAATCAAGGCCCACTTCGGTGAGATGATCACCAGCTTACGGATCACAGCGTTGACCAGGCCCGACGCTTCGGCAATCCCAGCACCTATCATCGCAGCAATCATCAGGCCCACCGCTGTGAAGCCCATGAAATTTGGGATCAGCGAAACGTACATGAAGCGGATGCCATCAAGACTCACAAGGCTGCGCGCCGCAACCGTCTGCTCCTTGATCTCGTAGTTCTTCTCGTCGAGCGTCTCGTAGTTGACGGTGGTGCCCGTGTCGTAGATCTGAGGGTCTTCGACGATCGAATCACTCGAATCAGCTACTCCCGATGGGGCCGACGCCTCGGGCACGATCGCATCGAACGTGACACTGACCCCTGTCAAAGCCATCACATGCGAGAGAGCGATCACGATCAGGATCAAGGTGAGGAAAATAAGGACCGGGTGAGGCACCAAGTTTCCTGCTTTCTCAACCACATCCAGAACGCGTTGCATGACGCTTTTCTGGGCGACGCCATTGTCACTCATTGGTCCGTCCCGTGTCTTTTTTCGAAGGCCTGCCAAGCGGAAATCAAAGGGGCAGAATGATTGGCAACATGATAACGCAAAACAACATCACGATGATCGAGAAGGGAATACCGATCCGAAGGAAATCACCAAACGAGTAGTTGCCCGGCGTGACCACCAACGTGTTGACCGGTGATGAAACCGGAGTCATGAATGCGGTGGATGCGGCCAAGGCGACGGTCATTGCAAATGGGTAAGGAGATGCATCCAAGTCAACCGCGATCGCCAGGGCAACGGGTGCCATCAAGATCGCCGTGGCAGTATTGGAAACGAACATCCCCAAGATTGCGGTGATGGCAAAAATGGACGCCAGTACAACACGCGGCCCCGCTCCTCCGACGACCCCGACCAAAGCGTCGGCGACCATGTCCACGCCTCCCGTACGTTGGAGTGCGATGGAGAAAGGCAGCATGCCCACAATCAAGATGAGCGTCTTCCAGCCAATCGAACGGTAGGCGCTGTTCAGATCGGTGACACCGAATGCACCCATCAAGAGACAGCCGATCAGGGCAGCGAGGACGTTGGGGATCACACCGCTGACCATCAGGCCGATCACGAGCACCAGGCAAGCAACCGCAGGCAACGCTTTGCCCGCGACTGGCAGCACCTCTTCCATCTCGACCGGAAGATTGAATACCACCAAGTCCTGGCCATGTGTTTGCAGATTGCTGATCGCTTTCCACGGGCCCATGACCAGCAACGTATCACCGACCCTCAACTCTTCCGCTTCGAACTGCCCGGTGATGGGATCGCGGTCACGGCGAAGTCCCATCACTCGCAGTCCGTATTCGTCGTGAAAGTGCGTTTCCACCAACGACTTGCCGATCAGCTCGGAACTAGCCGGCAGCAAGACCTCCGCCATGCCGATCTCCTGCGAGCGATCGGTGAAGTAGCTTCCCGACAGGGGCAAGGGCTCCAGGGCGTACATGTCCCGCAACCGAGCCGCTTCGTCGTCGGTCGCCAGCAAATCGATCAACAGCACGTCGCCCGACGCGAACTTGAACTTGGCGGAGGGAAGGTGCAAGGTCTTTCGACGCTCCACGGCGACCAACTTCGCATTCGAGGTCTCCTTCAATTGAAGCTCCTCAAACGCCATTCCGACCAACGGAGAGTTGGCCGTCACCCGAACGCGATGTTCCCGACCTGCCAGATCGTATTCCTCAATCCATTCGATAAGCTTGGGTCCTTTGGCTAAATCGACCGCCTCGGCATCGTTACCGAGCCAACGTCGAGCGACCAACACATAGAGGATGCCCAGCCCAAGGATGGGCAATCCAAAGGGAGTGAATGCGAAGAAATGAAAGCCCTCGAAGCCCTTGCGCTCCAGTTCTGCGCTGACGATCAGGTTTGGCGTCGTCGCGACGAGCGTCAGCATCCCGCTGATCAGCGCTGACATGCTCAGTGGCATCATCAATCGACCGGCTGGAGTCCCAGTGCCCGTCGCAATCCGAAGAACGACTGGGATGAAGATGGCAGTGACCGCCGTCGAACTCATGAAGGCGCCAAGCGAACAGACCACGATCATCAGCAGGGCGATCAATCGTGTTTCGCTGCTGCCTGCCTTCGCCGCGAGCCAATCGCCCACGCGTAACGCTACGCCGGTACGAACCAAGCCGTCACCGATCACAAATAGGCAGGCGATCAAGATGATGTTTGGATCGCTGAAGCCGGCGAAGGCTTCGGGAACATCGATGATGCCCGTCAGCGGCAGCAGAACAAGCATGATCAAAGCGACGGCGTCCATCCGTGGCTTGTTGATCATGAACATCACAATCGCCGCCAAGAGTAGGCCGAGTACGATTGCGAGTTCCGTCGTCATGACGAGCTACCGGTTCGTTGGTGTGAAGATTGGATGAAGGTAATCATTCAAGGATCCGAACACCTCTTGCTCGGCGAAGCAGACGCAGGTTTCGATCTTACTCGCTGTGTATGCGATCACCATCCGGAGCGTGCGCGAACAACAGGACCCTCTGACGCCTCGTCAACTGAAGAAAAATCGATGTATCCCTTCAACTCTTGACGAGTCAAAAAAGGCGAGTGCTTCTGTTCCAGGTAGCAGACTGTGACTCGCCGAATCGTCCGCCGCAAATACGACGTTTCACAGGGCTCTGACAGCCGTGAGTTGCAAGGACAGAGACCGGAGGACGGGCGCCGTTACGCTAGGATTCCCGGCGAAGCGACGGTGATCCTCCGGAGTGCTCCCTTGGCCTAGGCTTCTCCTGTCGGAATGTGTTGAGGAAAAGTCCAAGTCTGCAGCAACCCTGAAACCGCTCGAACGAACGAACCAAGTCTACCGGAGGTTCCTAGTATGGAGGCAAGGCTTTGCCGAACGCAAGTGGGCGTTTGGCATGCTGGCACAAGCAGCCAGCGACTAGAAGTTGTGCCGCGACTAGAAGTTGTGCCGCGACTAGAAGTTGTGCCGCGACTAGAAGTTGTGCCGCGACTAGAAGTTGTACTGGGCCAGCCCGTGAAGCCGGTCCGCTTTGCCGACTTGCCCATCGAAGTTCTCACGCTCGCCCGTGATGTACTCGATCGCCATGGAGAGACGTGGTACCGGAATCCACCACAGACTCGCTGCCAGGTAGTCAGCCGAATTATAGGTGGTGGGGGCGACGTTGGCGTTGTTATCGACATTGACCCTGGAATAGGTGACGTTGGACAGCCAATGCTTGTTGAACCATTGCTCGTAGCTCACGTTCCAGCCGGTCGCTTCGACCAGGTTGAACTCGCCGGTCAGCGGATCCACTTGTCCATCGAGGCCTTGGCCAGGTAGATCGTTGATGTATCGTGAGATGCCGGATCCCCAAGTGGCCTGCATCAATAGCCGGCTGCGCGTCCAGCCCGAAGGATTTTTCTCGTGGACGGGATCGGTGCCAAAAAGAATGGCCCAGGGATGTAACGATGCGTTGCCGCTGATGCCCGCGCCGGTCAACCGTTCGACGCTCCCACCGGTGGGACGATAGCCGATCGTGCGTAACAGCCCTGCCAACTGCAGGTGCCCGCGATCGCCCTCCAACCGCAAGTGGGTCGCCAGGTCAGGCACGTTTTGCACGTTGGTCCCCAGCGATGTGCCGGTCGCGTCGAGCGTCGTGATGTCCGAAAACGGCCGCTCCATGCTGCCTGCCCAGTAAAGCGGTCCACCGAGAGGGATCGTGATTCTCATCGACGGCTGCCGCTGATTGGTCCAGCTATTGGGGCCCTGGAAGTCAACCAGGCTCGGCCAATTGGTGGAGTCCATGAAGACCGAGTTCTGCTGTCCAAAGCGGAAGTAACCAAAGTCGAAGAATGCATGTCGCAATCGAAATGGATTCCCCCCTCCGCCCGCCGCCTGGCCTGGGCCATTGAAGAAGTCGCCCTCGATCAAGGTGTGGACGTTCCAATCGCAAAACGAGGTCGGCGTCCAAGTCTCCAACGCAAAGCGACTGATGCGAGCGCTCATGTTGAAGTTCTCGCCAATCTGCTGCGGCACCGGAATCGAATTGGTGACAAAGGCATCAGGAACGCCAATGGGATCAAAGTCGTAGAGCGCAGCGAGCCGAATAAAACCGCGCAGTCGTACCGACGTGCTGGTACCAGGCACCAGAAACGAACCGGGAAACATTCCCCGCGTCACAAAATCATCCAGCTCGCTGGGTGACAGTCGTTGGGGCGGACCGATCCGTTCGAATTCCGGTTCCGCCGGACCTTCCTGCTGGTCACGAGCCTCGTATCCAGGAGGCGCGTAATCGGCCAGAGCCCGTGCACCGACACCGTACCGGTTGTAATAGGACGGCGAGTAGACGTAGTTCGGTAAAGCGTCATATTCAGGCTCAACTGACGCTCCCGGCGCGTTCTGTTCGAGGCTCTCACCGAGCATTGGTGCGGCCAGCAGCGATTCGAGCCGCTGTTGATTCGCTTCGAGTTGCTGGATTCGCTGCGTCAGATCAACCGCTGGCAGCTGGCTGTCAACAAGCGGCGCAGCTTCGATGTCCCCCGGAAATCCATCGGTGGTCAGCGGCTCTTGAGCAAGAAGCGTCAGTGGGGTGAAGGCGAGGCACGACGCCATCGACAGCACGATCCGAGCTTTGGCGATGGTGGTCATTTCTTTCCTGAAAGCAGACGTGTTGAGCGCATGCGGTCAGCGCCACTCTCTTCGTGTTCTTCGAGCGTCCTAACCCGAAGCGTCAGCGAGGCGAACTCGGCGTAGCCTGTGTCCTCGCTGACGCTTCGGGCTACGATTTGCCGCCAAAGTGTTGCTGTCCGGCTGCTCTCTTCCTTTTTATCGGTCTAGCGATTTTAGGGGCTTGAGCGAATATTTCGATCGTGACGTTTCTAACGGGCAGTTAACCTGAAATTCAATCTTCTCGCCTCACACTTCCGGCTCGGAAAGGCACAGATCCATCCCGAGGCTTGGCGAGAGAAACTTCGCGGCGAGCTGGCCTTGGACGCTGCTTCCCGCGTCATCGAGCCAATCAGCAGAGGTTTCCTACAACCCCGCTGTCGCAATCGGTACGATGGGCTTCCAAGCCCGTCGATTGGCGCGTGCTTGGGTCGTGAGATGGACGAGATCGACGGATCGAAGAGATGGTCGACGGATCGAAATAGTCGACGGGCTTGGAAGCCCATCGTACGGGTGTCACGGTCTCGGAGAGACTCGGCTACGATCGTGCCAACTTCTCATCATCCTCTTCGTGGATGTTGTACATGATCGCATACAGCACCGGCGTCGCGAGCAGCGACAGCACGGCGGCGAAGGAGAGTCCAAACATGATGCAGACCGCCATCGCACCGAAGAACGCGTCCTGCAAGAGTGGAATCATTCCCAAGACAGTGGTGAGCACCACCATGCAAACGGGACGCATCTTGCTGGTACCGCCGTACAGAATCGCCTGGTAAGGGGTCATCCCATTGTCGATTTCGGTGAAGATCTTGCTGAGCACGACGATCTGATTCTTGATCAACTCGCCTCCCAATGCCAAGACTCCGAGCAGTGCCATGAAGCCGAATGGCTGACCGGTCAGCAGCAGTCCAACGGTGACACCGATGATGGCCATCGGCATGATGAGCCAGATCAAGGCGGTGGTGCGGATCGAGTTGAACAAGCAGACGACGATGAAGACCATCAGCGCCACAAAGTAGGGAAGCGGTCTGGCAAGAGCGGCGCGGGCGTCACGCGAATCTTCGTACTCACCACCCCATTCCAGGAAATAGCCCGGGGCATTTCGATCGCCTCGATCTCGTCGCGAACGCGTTGGAAGAGTTGGCTCGGCAACCCAGTTCGCGGATCGGCATGCACGGTGATCGTTGGAAATCGGTCGCGTCGCTGCACCACCGGGTCCTCCCAAGCGATGTCGACGCTCGAAACGACCTGGCTGAGCGGAATCATGCGTCCGGCAACGGGACTCCAGATCTGCATGCTTTGAATCGCCGCCACGTCGCTTCGTTCCGACAGGGGTGGACGAGCGACGATCGGCAGCAGCCGTGTTTCCTGGGGATAGGTGCCAGTGCCGGTTCCAGCATGTCCCGGATCGCGATAGAAACCGACGACGCGGCCTTCGAGACTCGTCTGCAGCGCTTGAGCGACATCGACTCGCGTGATTCCGTTGCGACGGGCCTGCGACTCGAACAGTGTCGGGACGAATCACCTTTTCACGCTCGCGCCAATCGTGCCGCACCCCTTTGCGTGCCACCGGCCTGATCCAAAACCTCGATCGCCTGATCGGCCAGGCTGCGAAGCACGGCCGGATCGGGACCGCTGATTCGGGCCTGGACCCGCCCTCCGGCACCCGGACCCAAGAGAAACTTCTTGGCGATGGCGTTGGCATCGGGATACTGACTATCCAAGTGCTCCTGAATCCCGTCACGCAGCATCGTCGATCTTGTCTGGATCGTCCACCTCGACGAGGAATTGAACGAAGGCCCGATTCTCTGACTCCGGTGAATAGACCAATAGGAATCGCAAGCCCCCGCCACCGACGAAAGAGGTGACGTGCTGGACACCGTCTTGGGAAGCAGGTAGTCTCGATCTCGGCGGCAAACGCTTCGGTCTCGCGAATGTGCGTCCCGGCGGGCAGGAACACGTCGACCATGAATTGCGGACGTGTGGCCGGCGGGAAGAAACTCTGGTCGACCTTCGTGAAGCCATAGAGCGACGCCACAAATGCGATCAACAAACCGACCATCACCAACCAGCGATATCGCAGCGCCAGAATCAACAGCGAACGATAGGCTCGGAAGATCGGTCCCCCATAGGGATCGGCCGGCGGCTGACCGCTCGCATCCTTCTCCAGCGGCTTGAAAAACAGACAGCCCAACAAGGGCGTCACCGTGACCGAGGAAATCCAGCTCAAACTCAGGGCGATCAGAATCACCCAGAACAGCGAATTGGTGTATTCCCCGGTGCGATCCTCCGACAGCCCAATCGCCGCGAAGGCGATCACGCCGATCGCGGTCGCTCCGAACAGCGGCCATTGATTCTGTGCCACGACATCGCGAACGACTTCCAGTCTTGTCCTCGCCCGCCTCGATCCGAACCTTGATCCCTTCGATCATGATGATCGCGTTATCGGTCAGCATGCAGAGCGCGATGATCAGGGCGCCGAGCGAAATCCGCTCCATCAACAGGCTCCCTTCCATGAACATCACCAGGAACGTCGCCATGATCGTCAGGAACAACACCAACCCGATGATCAAGCCGGTCTTGCGTCCCATCGCAAACAGCAGCACGACGATGACGATGCTGACCGCCTTGACCAGGTTGAACACGAAGTCGCCGGTCGCCGCGGTGACCGCTTCGGGTTGAAAATTGATCTCGCCGATTTCGATGCCGATCGGCTGATCGCGTTTGAGTCGATCCAGCGTCTCGCGGACCCCTTCGCCCATCCGTACGACATTGCCACCTTGAATCGTCGAGATGCCGATGCCGATCGCCGGTTGGCCATCGAAGCGGAGAATCCGACGAGGCGGGTCGGAGTAGCCACGCTGGATTCGGCCACATCGCGCAGGGTGAGTTGGCGGCCCGTTCGGTCCGAACCGATCACCAGGTCGAGCATCTCTTCGGGAACGCGAAATCCACCCTCGGGATCGATCGGCAGATGCTCCTCGCCCACGCGGACCCGACCACCGTCGGCGGCAACATTCTGCGCCTCAAGCAAACGATAGATCTGATCTTCGTTGATGCCCAGTCGGGCCAATCGCTGTCGGGAAATCTCCAGAAACACCTGTTCACGCTGCTCCGCGAACAGCTCGACCTTCTTGACGTTGTCGACCAGCATCAACTCGCGACGAAGAAACTCCGCATAGCGTCGCAGTTCCGGGTAGGTAAAGCCCTCACCGGATACCGCGAGGAAGATGCCATACACGTCGCCGAAATCGTCGACCACGATCGACTGGCCGCGCACCGACGGGGGCAATGTCGGCTGCACATCGGCGATCTTGCGTCGCAGCTCATCCCAGACCTGTGGGATCAGATCCCTGTCGTAACGATCCCGAATCACCGCCTTGACGATCGAGCGGCCCCGCAACGACTCCGACTCGACCCGTTCGAGTTGCCCCAGTTGCTGGCAGGCGCTTTCGATCGGGTTGGTGACCTCCAGTGCCACCTCTTCGGCACTGGCTCCCGGATAGGGGGTGACGATCAACGCCTCCTTGATGGTGAATTCGGGATCTTCCAGCCGACCCAGTTGGAAATAGGCGATCACGCCCCCCACCAACACCATTGCCATGGCGACGAAGACCACTCGGTTGTACTTGACCGACAGAACTCCGGGGTTCATGACGCGGTCTCCCAGTGCGTCGCCCAGGTCTCGCACCTCCATTCCCTCGCGGAGAAATCGGACGCCGGCCACCACCACGCGTTCCCCGGGCTCGAGACCTTCGACCACTTCCACGCCGCCCCCGAATGCCGAGCCGAGTTTGACCGGTCGCGACGCGACCGTGCCGTCCGCGGCAAGGATCCAAGCAACTTGATCACCACCACTGGTTTCGGACGATGGCTTCAATCGGGATCAACGTTCGTGCGCCGAGCACCGCGGCGCGGTCGATAGGCAACCGTGACGCTGGCGGTCATGCCGGGCAGCACGCGAAGGTCCGGGGCGCTTCCATGGCGACCCGGATGTTGAACGTTTGCGTGACAGGATCGGCGACCTGTGCCACCTCGCGAATTCGGACGGGGAACTGCGATCCCTGGCGCTGCGCTCAATTCTGCCGTCATGTTGACGATGTCGGCGCGGCGAATCTCGGCCGCCATCACCGCTTCGGGGACGTCGACCGCAATGTCGATCTCATCGACGTCTTGGAACTGAACGACGCGATCGCCCGGCGTGATGTTTTGGCCTTGGTCGACGAATCGCTGGGCAATCACACCGTCATAGGGGGCCAGCAAGGTCGAATCTTCGAGCTGAATCTGCGATTCCACCACACGCCCCTCGAGCGCGCGGACCTGGGCTTCAACCGCCTCGATGTCTTCGACGCGACCGATCGTTGATTGCATCAAGCGATTCCTGAGCAGCCTTGTATTCCTCTTGTGCAACGGCGTAGTTGGTCTCGGCTCTCTGTCGAACTCCTGCCTGGAGACGGCGCTACGACCTACAAGCAATTGGTAACGGTCGAAGTTCCGCATCGGGAGTTGGCCAATCGGACACGGGCCGACCGCAACGCCGACTCGCGGCGACGAATCTCTTCGGGTCGCTCCCCGGCAAGCAGAGCCCGAGCGAAGCTCTCGCCTGATCGAGTTCGCCTTGAAGCGTTGCCAGCCTGGCGGAAAACTCGTCCTGTCTGAGCTGGGCAATCAGATCACCTTTGGCGACCTCCTGCCCCTCCGTGACGGGCAGCTCCGCCAGCAGACCCGACACTCGAAATGCCAGTTCGACCCGACGTGCCGCTTCCACGGTACCAGGAAAGGTGCGGATACGGTTCTGCTCACCCTCGGTCACGATGATCGTCTTGACCGGTCGGACGACCTCCGCCGAGGTTGGCTCGTACCGATCACAGCCAACGGCAAGGAGATGGCAACGTCAAAAGCAACAAACCTAGACGCCACCGTCCGAAATTTGAACTCACGGATCAACATCAGAGCTCTCTCTTGTGTAAGCAATTCAAAGATCGATCTCTTCGACTTCTGTCAATTCACAGCGATGCGATGTTATAGCATCGTCCAGGACAATCTCCAGTCGACTGAATTGCCGATCGTCCTTTGGGGGCAGGGCTTCACCGAGCCATCACCAACAATGCAGTCTGGCCACGCTCGCCAAAGCCTCGGTTGCCGAGATAATTGGCAAGCGGTGCTCCGGGGAGGGACTCCTCGTTCGAAATTGCCTGACTGGCTCACTGGCGGCTATCGGTACCTTTTCGCCGCAGATTTCAGTCGCTAATCTTGGAGGGTCTGAATCAAGGTTCTGCGATCTGCTGCCAACCCGTATCGGCGTTGCTGTGATACCGTAGAGTCATCGCGAGCCAACTCAACTGCACTCGATCGCCTTGGAGAGACGCCATGGATTTTGCTGCCTCGGATCCGAAAGCGGTCGCATCGCTATCAGGGGCTTTTCGGCGGCTGGGCTGGTTTGGTTTCTGGTCTCCAACTCATCGTTGGGGCGATGCCTGTTGCCCTGATGATTTATCTGTTCGTTTTTGCTCGGTCCACGATCAGCCCGCGTGCGGGATTCGCGTTGGTCGAATACCTGACGGTTGCCGGGATGCTTGTCCTGGCCTTCACAACCTTTTGGTTCTATCGACACATTCAATTGGGAAAGCGAATCGATGATCCAGAGCGACGTCCCTCCTACAAGATTTGATCCGCGCCGCCTGGACCGGCGATCGTCGCCAGCACGCTAGGTATCTTGTTCTCGATTTTGGTGATGCTGGTCGAAGTCGCCCATCTCCTGTTCTATTTTCTGGCGACGCCTCAGGGAGGTGTCCAGGTTGTACAAACGACCGCAACGATTCCGCCAGTTGGGTCTCGGCCGTGGACATGCTCAGCCTGATGGCGTTGATCCTTTGCCTGCTGGCCGAGTTGATCGTGCTGGCGTTTGGCTTGTGGCTGCTGTTCCGCACCTCGCTGATGGCCGCCAAGGAGCAGGCGCTTTCAAATGAAGGTCAGGAACTGGGTGTTGACGGTGGCGGTGGCGAGATCGGTTCGCCAACCTGAAAAGGCGGCGTGGTGACACCGAGCGAGACAAAGCTACCCGGCAAACGCGTCGATACTCATGTCGGTTGAGAATACAGCCTCGGCTGGAACAAACAGCATCGCCCCTCCGACGGGAATCGGAGCGGTGGGGATGATCACGATCCAGTGCGACACGTCGGCGATCTGAAACACTTCCATCGAGGGTAGCAGTGCCAACGTTCCCGGGCTCACGGCTGAGTTGCCGAATCGAACGTAAACGACACGCATCCCTTTCAAATTCTCGACATCGCCGGAGGGCATCAGATTGACAAACTTGTCGGTCGTTCGATAAACGGCACGAACCAACGGCAATTGATAGACGGTTCGCTGGGCGATCGCAGTCATGGTTCTCTTTGCTCCCGATTGAAGCAACATCCCGAGAATCAAGATCGCTAACAACAGAAGCAGATCCCCAGTACGTAGGCAAGCGTGAGATTCGAGATCGGCGAGAATTTGTAGCCAACCGATTGCAGGGCGCGGCCAAGCATCGTCCGGGGACCGATGTAACCGTTCAGCGTCCCAGCGACCCACTTCATGATGAAGATGGTCAGCAGCAACGGTAGGATCGCGATCAAACCCGTCACGAAAATAGCCTTGAAAGAGGCGAACAAGTTGCCAAAATCGTATGCCACAGTGGGACCCTCACGTGATTCGAACGATGGAGATTGCCTGGAAATTGCAGCGTTGTCTGCTTCCAGAGCAGCATTCTGATGGTGTCTGCAGCTGACTCCAGTGGATCGGCTACTGAGTTCAGCCCGATCGCCAGAATTGAGACCATAGGCTGGCGAACACGCCTTGCTCTCGGTCGCAGCGGAAAACCTGCCTCTACGGCAAGGGAGTCTCCCGAGACTTGAAGTATTCCTTGAGTGCGTCGACTCGTTCGCCGCGAACCGCTTCTGGTTGCGTGACCGCAACCCATGCGTCGATGTAGCTGGATGGCGAATAGTTATGGCCGTAGCCGATCGGGACGCTGGTCGCCATGGGCATGTCGAATGCCACCTGCAGAAACGTCACCATGGGATACCAACGCAAATGGTCCGAAACATCCGGTCCGCGCGGTTCCTTCAACCACTCAGGCGAGCTCCACGCCAAGGCCGGCGAGAACCAGATCATCGGGTCGCTGGCATGCTGGATGTAGACGGTCCGCATTCTTCCCCATGGCTCTTCCGGATCCAAAGCGTTTTCATTCGCGGTGAATCGAAGCAGGCGTCCATCACGAAACGTCGGCAACCAAGGTGGACTCCCTTCATTTCGATTGTTGACAGCTGATTTCCAGGCGGTGCTGGGAAATGGAGGCCCGCTCCAAACCGCCCCATTGATTGGGTCTTCGAAGATCGTGAATAGATCCGCGGAAAGTTCCGATCCCAGCGATCCCAGGCTCAGGCCGTGAACGTACAGTTTCGGACGCGAATCTTTCGGCAGCGTCGTCCAGTAACCATAAATTTCATCGAACAGAGCTCTCGCCGAATCGATCGAATGATGCGGATCGACCAGAATCGTGATCCAGCTCGGTAAGTGCGAATACTGCATGCTCACGATCGCGGTGTCGCCACCGTGCAGGTACTCCAGCGTGTCCACAGCCGACGGATCCAGCCAGCCCGTTCCAGTCGGCGTTGCAACCACCAAGGTGGACCGTTCAAATCCACCGACTCGAATGAGTTCCTGAAGCGCCAATTCTGCTCGCTCTCGTTTGGTGGGTCGCGTCCGCAAGCCGACATAGACACGAATCGGCTCTTTGGCTTCCTCTCCCAGGAAGCTCGAAATGCTCTCCTTCGTCGGACCGGCCGCTAGAAAGTTCTTGCCACGACGGCCGATCGAATCCCAAGGAACCAAGGAGTCCTCGCTTCCACATTCCAGCGGCGGCTCCGTTGGTTGCTCGATTCCCTCGTCGACGCGAACGTCCGCCGCTGCAAAGAAAGAGTCGGCCGCATCCAGCAGCTTTCGCGCAATCACGTCGTTTGCGAGAAAAAGCACGGCAATCACGACCAAGGTGAACCCCAGAGCCGTCGCGACTCGCTGAGGCAAAAATCGATTGAGCTTGCGGGAGACGTAGTGAGAAGCGAGCAAGAAAAGTCGCCCTGCGGCGACCAACAACGCGCCGAAGACAACGGCAATCCCAGCGGTGCGGTAGGGGTAGGCGGTCTCCACCGGCGGCATCTCCATCCGTACGCGGATTGAGTTTTGCCAGTAGGTCATCCGCCACAAGAAAGCCACGAACACAATCGCCACCGCGGCAACGATGATGAACTTGGCGATACGCGTCGTCTTTTCCGAAGGCTCAGGCAGTCCCAGGAACAGATAAATGTTCACGAACGCAACGCCGACACCATATCCGAAGGCCAGCGCGAATCCCGACAGCAGTCCTTCCGCGACGTAGTGTCTGGGAAGCAGCGAGGGGCTCAACGATGCGGCGAAACACAACGTCGCGATCACAAGCCCAACGAATGAGAACGAATCTCCCGTAACCTACCGCCCACTGCTTCAGCCACTGTTTCATCGATTCCAACCCAGGCAAGAACGAACTCTCCAAGGCTGTGAGTGAATTACCGTAGGCGAGTCTCTCCGAGACTCGTACAAAACGCAGCAAAGCTGCGTGCGACCGCCTTGGAAATGCGGACGCACGATAGGGCAAGTCGATATTTTCACAGCCTCTCCGAGAAGATGTGAGTTTATACTTGCTATCCCGCTGGAAGTCTTTGCCTGCTGAGCAAAATACGACTTGGGTCGATTCTTGGCGAAAAGACTGTCAAAGAATCGTGTGGACGACGGTAGGTGCGCATTTCCACGGCGGATATCGGCAGCTTTGCCGCGTTTCTTACGAGTCTCGGAGAGACTCGCCTACGGTAATGTGAGCTAGAAGGCGACTCGTTGGAAACCATAGCGGTATCGCGTGACGGTTCCACCGAGAATTGGTCGTCGACGCGTGTAGGTGGTCCGAACCGGTTGGTAACCGATGAACGCTGGGCGATAGACGCGGGTCACTGGAGCTGGCGAGACGACCATGCTTGGGCTTTGCACGACGACTGGGGACGCGACGGTCGGAAAGCTCCGCGAGACGATCGGTGCGGGTTGTTGCCAAACGACCGGCGCCGGTTGCTGCCAAATCACTGGCGCGGGCTGCTGCCAAACCACTGGGCCAAATTGACCGTACGCGGATCCCGAACCGAGGAAGAGAATGCCCACAGCGATTGCTACACCGACAGGACGATACATGGTTGATACTCCATTAGATTGTTGAAGGCGATGAATCCTTGCGGCCATCGGAACGGTCATTGCACCTCAGATTCTAGCGGAGGTTCGTAACCAGACAACGGCGTTTGCGCGATCTTCAGCATTCCTTTCAGAAGGGTGTTCATCATTTCTTGATTCGATTCGATCTTCAGCTCGATCACCAACGCTCGCAGCGGTTTGCCCCCCAATCGATCGGTTCGAAGTTTGACGAGATCCTTGTGCGTGCAGACGACCTGATCGACGCCATCTCCCATCCTCTCGATCGCCTGACGGATTGCTAGCACTGTCTCCGGTCCGTACGGATCGTGATCGGGCAGTCGATGGGTTGCGACAATTTCCGCGCCACAGGCGAGCACCGTCTGCTCAAACGCATCCGGGTTACCGATCGCGGAAATGACCGCAACCCGGCTGCCGCGAAGGCCAGTGAGGGGAAGCAGGTGATCAGGTTGCTCGAGCAGTCCGGCCGGCCGATGATCGCAACGGACGATGGGAACCTGCGGATTCTTTTCGCGGATCGTCTGTTCGACCCTCGCCAAGACTTGTTCGTCGACCAGCGAGCAGCGGGTGATCATGATCAGATTCGCGCGGCCTAAACCGCTGAGCGGTTCACGTAGTAGGCCCCGCGGCAACAGGTATCCATAACCGAATGGGCAGGTGGCATCGATCACCACGATGTCCAGGTCTCGGTGCAATCGTCGGTGCTGAAAGCCGTCGTCCATCAGGATCATCTGCGACTCCAGTTCCTCGACGGCGACGCGTGCGGCTTCAACGCGATCGGCGTCTTGAACGTGCGGGACATCGGGCAATCGGTCGTGCAGTTCCATCGCTTCGTCGTTGGCATCGGCATCACCGCGTCCGTAGCCGCGCGAGACGATCGCGACACGAAGATCGCTTTGGCGAAACCATTGGGCTAGAAAGCAAACGATCGGTGTCTTTCCCGTGCCCCCCGTGGTCAGGTTGCCGACGCTAATGACCGCTGCGATGCTGTGATGAATCTCCTTCGACCCGGAGTCATAGCGTCGATTGCGGATCGTCACGGCGAGCGCATAGGCACCACTGGCGATTCGCAATCCAGCACGCATGAGAAACGCCAGCGGATCTTTCCGCTTGCCGCTCATGATCGATCGATAGTCCCAGGACATGTGGTCAGTCTAGTGGTTGCGGCGCCCGGGCTCGATCAAGTCGTCGATTTTGCTTCCCGGTTGCAAAAGACTTTCGTCCGTGCTCTGCGGATCGATGGCACGGCACGATTCGGTTAGCTCGATCGGCCAATTCATCGAGCGGATCCTCCCATGTTTCAACCGTCGACTCAATCGGCGGGATGTTGGCCATCTCATCGAGGAGCAGAATCATCCGCAAGCAATGGCGAAACAAGATCCCTTCTTCTTTCTGCAGTTTGCGAGCGGTGACGTATTTGTTGAACTGGCCACCGAACTCCATCAACTCGCCGACGATCCACACCGGTTGGACATTCACGTTGTGGACACGGGGGTACTCGTTTCGAAACAAACGCAGTATCTTTTCTCCGATCGTCAATGGCCAAACGCGAGGCTCTTGAAACATCACGCGTCCGAATCCACGATCCACGATCGGTTCGTCCTCATCCTGTTCTGGACGGGCACCAAGTTCCTCGGCCGTTGCCAGGCCGAGTTGCAACAGCTGTGGATCAAGACGTGTCGTGGCCAAGTGTCCCGGCTGGCATCTCTTCGAGCGAGGGAACGCGAGCCAATCGGGCAACCGTCGCCGGCACCTCCAGCACACTCTCCAAGGCTGCGATTCTCTCTGGCAGGATCCGCGATCGCCAGTTGATCGGCGAGGTAAACCCCAAAGAGCGGGTTGATGCTGCGAACATGGACCAGCCGATCGAGTCGCTCGGTCGGCGTTGCCGTTTCCGGTCGATAATCGTCGACCTCGTAACCACGGCTTTCGATCAGAGAAGGATCGGTGTTCTCTTCGCTTGCCGATTTCGGATTCCAGCCTCGGGTGCCCGCATCTGATCGAGGATGGCGCCAAACAGTCCATCGGTCGCGGCGGGGCTCGGCTTCCTTGCCCTCCTGCTTGGCTTGGCTTGACGATTTTGGCGGGCCGCGGTTTCGGATCGAGTTCGATGTAACCTGCCGACCAGAGGGTGATCAACATGCGATTGAGGTCGCGCTGAGCCTCTTCGATTCCTTTGGACGTCAGCAATCGTCGCCCCACCATGTCGCGAATCGGTTGGACTCGAGGATCTCTGCCGAACAGGTAGGCCAACAGCCGCCACGGCAACAATCCGCGACTGGCCAGGTTCGCGGATTCGGCTTGCTGCAACTGTTCAAATTGCTGTTCGCTCCAATACGACTCACCACTGCGTCGCTTGGGCATCTTCTTCTTGAGCTGCTTCTTGGCCTTCATCAGCCCGGGGTCTTTGGTGTCCTCGGGAATCGAATCATACTTTTCTTTCCAACGGGCAATCTTGACATCGTCTTCATGGGCCAGTGCGAACACGTAACCCCGATCGTCGAACTGCGGGCGACCCGCACGGCCGAAGATCTGCTGAGCCGATGCGGTTTCCATCAACTTCCTCTTGTCGCGTGGCCCTTTCAAGAGACTGGGAAGCACCACGCTGCGTGCGGGCAGATTGATACCGGCAGCGAGGGTCTCGGTGCAAACGCAGAACGCCAGCAGCTTGCGTTGAAACAGCTCTTCCACCATTCGGCGATAGCGGGGCAAGCACTCCGGCATGATGAACGCCCACGCCGCGCATCAACAACTGCTTGAGTTTCGGTCCGGCCCCCTCGGACATTTCGGCTGCATTCAGATAGTCGGCAAGCTCGCTTTGTCGCACCTTGTCGATCAGGTTCTTGCCCTTCAGCAGCTCCGCGGTGGTCCAGCACTGCGAACGGCTGAAGCAAAACAACAGCGCCGGCGATCGCCTGGCGACTTCGTCTCCCGGCGGCGATCTTCTCAGCGTAAGTCGGCGAGCAGTTCGTCACCGATCCATTCGTATTGCAGGGGCACCTTCCGTTCGGTCCCGACGACCAACTGAAGCCGGCGGTTGTGGGCTCGAGCCAGCCAGGAGGTGAACTCCAACGCGTTGCCCACCGTCGCGCTGAGCAGCATCGTTCGGATGTGGCTCGGCAAGCAGTGCCAGCGTCAACTCCCAGACGATCCCCCGTTCCTTGTCGTTGAAGGTGTGGAATTCATCCATCACCACCGAGCCGACGTCTTCGAATCGAAAGGCTTCGGGATTCAGCAAGTCGGTTGAGCAAGATCTCGGCCACCACCACCAGGACGGGCGCGTCTGGCGTTGACTCGGCGGTTCCCCGTGACCAGGCCGATTTGTCTGGCGAGAATCCCCAACGCACGGCCGAGGAGCGAAGTTCGTCCAGTTTTTGATCGGTCAGGGCGATCAGCGGCGTCGTGTAATACATCCGCTTGCCGGTCCGGAACGCCTCGTAGACAGCGGCTTCGGCGATCAAGGTCTTGCCGGTGCCGGTCGGCGCGCAAACCAACACACCTTGCTCGCCAGTGAAATACGCCAACAGCGATTCTTCCTGGACCGGATAAGGCTCGAATGGCAGAAGCTCAAAGTACTCCGCGGCCAATTCGTCACGATCGGGCATCTCGGTTGGTCGATTCATCACCTGCAACTTATAACAGTGTTCGCCATGCCGGGGCAGACAGGGGGGCGCTGACCGTTGGCGAGTCTCTCCGAGACTCGTACAAAACACAGCAAAGCTGCGAGTGTCCGCCTTGGAAATGCGGACCTACGTAGACTCGTACAAAACGCAGCAAAGCTGTGAGTGTCCGCCTTGGAAATGCGGACCTACCGTCGCCATTGGACCGGGAATCCCATTGAACGGGAATCCCATTGAACGGGAATCCCATTGAACGGGGATGATCGAAAATCACAGACGAGCACGGACTCACCACTAGGACCAGCTGATGGCTTCTCTACGATGCGATGCGACTGCAATTTGGAATGCTGGTGTCAATGCCGTTCGCGCCAAACCATTGGTGCGGCGGACCGTGCGCGTTGACGGGGACCAGTTGCAGATCGGCAGATTGCAGCTGGTCGAGAAAGCGACTTTGACCGGGTGATCGTGGTGGGGGCTGGCAAAGCGGGAACTGCGATGGCGCAGGGGCTGCTGGAATCGATTGGCGATTGGTTGCCGATTACTGGTTGGATCAACGTGCCGGAGGGGACCGAGGAATCGCTGGCAGGCATTCAGATCCACCCCGCGAGGCCTGCGGGGGTCAACGAACCGACCGAGCAGGGAGCCGAGGGGACGCGCGAGATCATGAAGCTTGTGCGGAATGCTGGAGAGCGGGACCTCTGCATTGCCCTGATCTCGGGAGGTGGCAGTGCCCTGCTGCCGGCACCAAAGGAAGGGATCACGCTGCAGGACAAGCTCGAAGTCACGCAGTTTCTCAGTGGCGCCGGGGCCGACATCACCGAACTGAACACCGTTCGCAAACATCTCAGCCTGGTCAAAGGTGGCGGCTTGCTCCGCGCCTGTCGCGCCGGATGAACTGGTGACGTTGGTGTTGTCCGATGTGCTCGGTGACCCACTCGATTTGATCGCCTCGGGTCCTACCGTACCCGAATCCCACGCTCGCCCGCACATGCGTTGGAGGTGTTGCACCGATACGATCCCAAACGAACCTTGCCTGATCGCGTTTACAGACTGCTCGAGAAAGCTGCTTCCCCGCACGCCCAAACGAACTCGCAGGCCAGTCGAACGCGCAAATCCAGTCGAACGCGCAGAACGAGTCCAACTCGCAGACCCAGTCGAAAAATGAGATCAATCGATCGGGCGAAACTCCAGCGGACGTGGCAACGACTTGCCCTCATACGACGTTGGTCATCGGCAACAATGCGTTGGCGGTGGATGAGGCGGGCATTCTGGCCGAGCAGCTTGGGTACAACCACGTCATGCAATCGGCAAAAGAATGCGAAGGAGCCGCCGAAGCAGTGGGGCGGCATCTGGCAGAGATGACACTGACGATGCTTCGCGCCGAGACGGCAGTCACACCGCAACGATTGTTTGATTACCGGTGGCGAACCAACCGTCAAGCTCGCGCCGGAAGAAATTCGGGGGCGAGGAGGACGCAATCAACAACTCGTCCTGGCGGCCTACGAGCGACTGCTGGAGGAGGGATCGAGCGACGCGATTTGGTCCCGGATGTGCATCCTTTCGGGGGGCACTGACGGCGAAGATGGACCGACCGACGCGGCGGGGGCAATCCTGGATGAACACGTCCATGCGATGGCAATGGAACTATCGCTCGATCCCAGCTGACTTCTTGCGGCGGAACGATGCCTACGAATTCTTTCGCCAGGCGGGGGGCCTGCTTGTGACGGGGCCAACCGGTACCAATGTATGTGATTTGAGAGTGGCCATCGTCTCTCTGGATGCGTAGATTCCAGTTTCTCCTGCATGGACCTGCCATGCCTTCCATCTAGAATAAGAGCAGTGATTCCGAAGCTTTGAGTTTGGAAGGAGTCTGAATGGCCAGTCTGAAATGCCCTCGCTGTGGGCGTATGCTTCATCGAACGCGACGGCGTTGGTTCGAGAGAATGCTGTTCATCAAGGAGGTCTATCAGTGCAATCGTTGTCATCGTCGGCGTTATCGAACCCGAGTTCTTGGCATCATGCTGTAGCCGTTGCAGCGGTCCCGCAAGTTCGAGGCGGACATCCGCAGTTTTGCTGCGTTGCTTACGAGTCTCGGAGAGACTCGGCTACGGTTGGCGTTCTACCGCTCTATTCAAAAACGGCTTCGCGGAGCTGGATCGAATTGGTAGACTGCAGGAACTAGCGCGAAGGGCTGCCAAGTCCATCGTCAGACTTGTTCCAACAGGCCCTGGCCAGGAGAGACTCGTGCCACTATCGATTCGGGCTCTTTCATTGTTGGCCCTCGCCGGCGTTCTGTTTGCGCTGTTATTCACCAAGGGGTCGGCAGAGCCACCTGAACTCAAGGGAGCGGCACCCGAGCTTCGTGTGCCGCAGGCCTTTCAGGATGCAGCCGATGGAAAATTCAGGCCTGGTGGCACGGGTGATCCGATCGCCGACGATGTGCTTCAGGTGATGGCGGAAAGTCCCATCGCCAGCCGGCTCGATCCTGATTCGTTGCTTGAAGACGTTGACTTCTCTCCAGCTTCTGATCGGGGGCCTGCAGGCGATGCAGCGGCTGCGACCCGCAAGGCGCTCGCGGCCGAACAGATGCTACGGGCCGCCCGATTGCTGGAAAATCTTGGAACGAACGAGCTGGGCCGAGTGACGCTGATTCAACAAATGCGGTCAGAAGCACGTCGGCTATTATCTGAGTAGACTGCCCCCAGTTCGACCTCCTGTCTCCCACTCCCCACATCAGTCACTTGTCTGCACTTTCGCGCATCCCGCTCAGTCGAACGACCCTGATCGCCCTCGGTGTCTTGCTCCTGTTGGTGGGAGGTGTTTTCGCCGACTATTGGTCCGCGCGGCCACCTGGGATCCAGGCAACCTTTGTCGGACGATCCTCCTGTGTCGACTGTCACCGGGCCGAAGCGGAGGCGTACCAAGGGTCGCACCACGACCTGGCGATGGACCTTGCGACTGCCGAAACTGTGCTCGGTGATTTCAACGATGTGACGTTTGAGCACGACGGAATCGTCAGTCGTATGTATCGCGATGGGGATCGTTTCATGATCCACACCGAGGGCGAAGATGGGGAGATGCATGACTTCCATGTGCAAGTACGTGTTTGGCGTCGAGCCCTTGCAGCAGTACATGGTTGAGTTCGACCGCACGCCCGACATGCCGCTCGACCAGATCGCGCGAGTCCAGGTGTTGCGGATCAGCTGGGACACGAAAGCGAAACGCTGGTTCTATCTGAGGCCGCCGGACGTGGACGAAAAGCTGGAGCCCAATGATCCGCTCCATTGGACCGGCATTGCCCAGCGTTGGCAGACGATGTGCGCGGATTGTCACTCGACCAACCTGAAACGCAACTTCGACCCGCGAACCAATCAGCTATCACACGACCTTCTCGGAGATCGATGTGAGCTGTGAAGCCTGTCACGGGCCGGGCAGCTTGCATGTCGAGTTGGCCCATGACAAGTCCTTGTTCTGGGATCGTCGTTACGGCTACGGCTTGGCGAAATTGAAAGGCGAGGATGCCGGAGCCCCAGCTGCAAACCTGTGCCCCTTGTCACAGCCGACGAGGAATCCTTGATGCAAACTTCCTTGCCGGTGATCCTTACTGCGATCACTTTCAGCAGGAAGTCCTGCAAGCTGACACGTACTTTGCCGATGGCCAGATCAAGGACGAAGTTTACGTGTATGGATCGTTCATCCAAAGCCGGATGTACCACAAGGGAATTCGCTGTACCGATTGCCATGACCCTCATTCGTTGAAACTGAAGCATCCGGGCAACGAGACTTGCACCTCGTGTCATCAGCACGCGGCCGGGAAGTACGACGTCCCCTCGCATCATCATCATGCGGTGGGAAGCGAGGGGTGCGAAGTGTGTCAATTGCCACATGCCACATCGGACTTACATGGACGTGGACCCGCGGCGAGACCATAGCCTGCGGGTTCCTCGCCCCGATCTCTCCGTGAGTCTGGGGACGCCGAACGCGTGCAGCAGTTGTCATGTCGCGGATCAATTGGCGTCGATCGATGAGGCCAAACGCAGTGACTTGATCGAGTATGCAGACTGGCTGGAGGCCGTTGACGAATGGTGATGAGCAAATTGCCGAAGCTGTCTTGAAGACCGATCAGTGGTGTGACGACGCCTGCGAGAAATGGTACGGCGCCGATCGCAAGACACCTCCCCATTTCGGCGAGGTGATCACCTCGTATCGTCGTGGCGAGGAGGGGGCGGTGGAGAAGATGTTGCGTCTGGCCAGCGAGAGCGATGAAAACGCACCTGCCATCGCGCGAGCTTCCGCGCTCAAGCGAATTGGCGGGAAGTGGCGTCGAGAATGCCTACAAGACGGCTGCCGAAATTTTGAAGAATCCCGAGGAACACCCCATCGTTCGCGCTGCGGCGATCAATGTGTTCATGTCGGCGCCTCCCAGCGCGACGCGACGAGCGTTGATGCCGTTGTTGCGTGACGAGTCGCGCTTGGTGCGCACGGAAGCCACTCGCGTGCTGGTCGCTTCGGGGGCCTATCAAACCCTGTCCGAATCGGAGCGTTCTCGCGTCAGCCTGGCGATCCGCGAAGTCAATGACGCCCTGATGTCGGCGCCGATCGCGCCGGTTCGCATCTCGGGTGGGCCATGTTGTGTGAAGGTCAAGGACGCATTGCCGAGGCGATCCAAGCCTACGAAACTGCGATTGGTGTGGAACCGCTGATGACCGGCGCACGCTCGAACCTTGCTGGGCTACTGGAACGCCTCGCCGGCCAGGAACAGGGCCCACGCGGTGCAGCCATGATGCAGCAAGCGGCCCAGCTGCGAGCCGAGGAACTGCCGCTGCTGGAGCGGGATGCCAACTTGGCTCCCGACAACGCCAGCATTCAATATCGTTATGGACTGGCACTCTACCTGGCCGGTCAGATGGAGGAAGCGATGGGCCGTCTGGAGAAGGCGGTCGAGTTGGCTCCGCAGATTGGGGAGTTTCGCCAGGCTCGTGATCTGCTGCTGGAGAAACTTCGGCAAGAGCCCCAGGGGACTGCCCAATGAGACCTGGTAGCGAATGAGACCTGGTGGCGAATGAGACCTGGTAGCGAATGAGATCTGGCAGATTGATGATTCGTATTCGAATGACTTCTTTTTGATTTGGATGAACATGCTTCACGCAGTGATCATGGCCGGCGGCAGCGGAACTCGATTTTGGCCTGCCAGCCGCAAGCTCGTACCCAAGCAATTGCTCGCCCTTTCGGGCGAACGAACGATGTTGCAATCGACCGTTGACCGTTTGGGGGCTTTGGTGCCGCCGGAGCGTCAACTCGTGCTGACCAACCGAGTCTTAACGAAAGCGGTGTGTGAGCAACTGCCCGATCTGCCCGCCGACAATGTGGTCGGTGAGCCTTGCAAACGTGACACCGCGCCTTGCATCGGGTTGGCCGCAGCCCTGATCCACCGGGTCGATCCGGAAGGGACGATGGCGGTGATGCCTTCGGACCATGTGATTTCCTCGCACGAGCAGTTCCAGGCTGCGATCGCCGCCGGTAAGGAGTTGATCGACCTGGACCCCACTCGCATCGTCACCTTTGGCATTCGCCCAACCTATCCGGCCGAATCCTTTGGCTACATTCAGCGAGGCAAACGCATCGATGCGGCGAAGACGGTCGATGCGTATGAGGTCGAAACATTTCGTGAGAAACCGGATCGCGCGACCGCGGAACAGTACCTGGCGGCGGGGACGTTTTACTGGAACAGCGGCATCTTCTTGTGGCGTGCGTCGACGATCTTGGACGCACTCAAGAAGAACGTGCCCGAGATGTACCGGCATATCGAAGCGATCGCGGCTTCCATGGGCACCGACTCTTATGAATCGACCCTTGAGAAGGAGTTCACAGCGATCGAAGGAAAGTCAATCGACTATGCAGTCATGGAAGGGTACGACAACGTGGTCACGATTGAAGCTCCCTTCTCCTGGGACGACGTTGGCAGTTGGCAAGCGCTTTCACGTCTCCGAGAACCGGATGCCAATGACAACACAGTGGTTGGGTCGCACGTTGGAATCGATACTCGGGGTTCCATCGTGATGACACGTCCCGGTCACACCGTGGTGACCATCGATGTGCGAAGACTTGATCATCGTGCAAACTGCGGATGCCACACTTGTCGCCCCCAAACACGCAGAGGAGCGAGTCCGAGAGGTCGTGAAACGGCTCGAGCAAGAAAAGCGAACCGAGTTGCTCTAGTTCTAGCGTGCCACGTTGACGATGGGAGGTCTTCCAGCGTCGCGATCGTTCGTTTGCTTGAGGTCCGCATTTCCAAGGCGGACGTTGGCAGCTTTGCTGCGTTTCTTACGAGTCTCGGAGAGACTCGGCTACGGTACGTCAGTTTGGTTGGCGAATCCAATGCCTCTCGCGCTCGACGACCTGCTGGGCTTGGGGCAGCGATTGCAGTTGCGATTGCGACCCATGGTAGGTCGAGGGATCGGATTGCGTGGTGCTTGCCAGACGCCCCGATGCTCGGGGTGGTGAGGGGGCCGTTTGGCCGGCGACGATTTCGGCGACACGAACCAATTGTTGCTGCTGGGCCAACGGCAAGGATTCCAACGGTGGCATGACCAGGCCGGCAATCCGATCGGCTTCGAGTTGTTGTTCGCGAACGGCGGTCGTGGCGCTGAACCGCTCCATCACCGGTTTGGGCTGGTCCAGCGGGACCGCCAAATCGTCGTAGGTCAACGGAATGTCGATTTGTTGACGGGTTGGCAGGGGCGGGCTGGCGGCGAACCGACGTGAATCCTGAGGATAGGGCAGGTCGCTCAGCGGATCGGTCCCCGGCAACGACGTGAAGCGATCCGCATTTTCGGCGGGGGCCTTTTCGTTCGAGGCATGCAAGGCTGATTGAGTCGGACCGGTAACCTGGGTTGGTTCCGCGGACGCGTCAGGAATCGTCTGGTGCCGACGAAACGGCAGCGCCGCGAGGGTGCCGCCGCAAACGATAAGGACGCCAAGTGTGAGAGTTCTCAAGGGACAGGCTCGGAGCTGGAAGGAGCGAAAAATCGCCACCGCCGAGCTGGGAAAGCTGGGCTTTGGCGTAGCCACCAGCTTCGTCCATGAAAGCTATGATCAAATTGCTTCGTGCAAAGAGAGTTCATCGGCATTGCCCCCGGAGATTCTCCACTCGAACCGCAAAAAAAATGAAACTCCGCCCCCACGGAGACTTGCCACTCGCTGCTCGCGACTCGCTTCTCCGCCCCCACCCACTGCCCTTCCCGATCCAGCCTGATACGATTTGCACGAACACCATTGTCTCGGGACTCGAATCAGGTTGCCATGGAAGCCGGAATCGTTGGCTTGCCGAATGTCGGCAAGAGCACACTCTTTAACGCTTTGACGAGCTCGCAGGCTGCGCAGAGCGAGAATTATCCGTTTTGCACGATCGAGCCCAACGAAGGGATCGTGAATGTCCCGGACGAACGTCTGGGTCGTGATCACCAACTACATTGGGACCAAGAAGGTGATCCCGGCGGCCCTCAAATTGGTCGACATTGCGGGAATCGTCAAAGGTGCTGCAGAGGGAGAGGGCTTGGGAAACAAATTCCTCAGCCATATCCGTCAGGTCGATGCGATCATTCAGGTCGTCCGTTGTTTCGAGGATCCCGATGTCACGCATGTGGCGGGGGCGGTCAATCCACTCTCGGATATCGAAACGATTGAAACCGAGCTGATGCTCGCCGACATGCAGACGCTGGAGAACGCCTTGGCCAAGGCGCAGCGAACGGCTCGCAGCGGCGACAAGGAGGCGAAGCTGCGGGTGGAGGTGATCGAGAAGTGCAACCGGCACCTCGCCGACGACCAGCCTCTGCGAACCATGACGTTAACCGCCGCGGAGGAGGCTGCGATCTCAAGCTACGGGCTGATGACGGCCAAACCGGTGCTGTACGTCGCCAATGTGGGTGAGGATGACCTGCAGGGCCAGAATCCGTTGGTCGGTCAGGTGCGGGAGTATGCCGAGAAATCGGGCGCGGGTGTGGTGTGCGTCTGTGCCAAGCTTGAATCGGAGATCGCGGAACTGGACGAGGCCGATCGAGCGGAAATGTTGGCCGACGCGGGACTCGAATTCCCCGCTTTGAGCCAGATTGCACGCGAAGCCTATCGAACGCTGGGGCTGCAGAGCTACTTCACGGCAGGCGAAAAAGAAGTGCGAGCCTGGACCATCCCCATCGGGGCGACCGCCCCACAGGCAGCCGGTGTGATCCATTCGGACTTCGAGCGGGGTTTCATCCGTGCCGAGGTTTACTCGCTGGAAGACCTGGAAAAGTTCAAGAGCGAAAAAGAAATTCGCCAGGCTGGTAAACTTCGAGTTGAAGGCAAGAGCTACGTGATGAAAGACGGCGACATCTGCCATTTCTTATTCAACGTCTAACAAACAAAACCGGAGCATCTTTTATGAAGTGGTTGGCAATCGCATGTGCCATGGGCGTCGCCCTCTGTTGGGGTCTCTACGGGCCAACTCTCACCAACGCCCGGGCTCCCAATCGGGAGTGGGGCCCCTTCAAGCCCTACGTCTTCATTGGCGTCGCCTACCTCGTCATCGCGATCATCGGTGGCATGCTCATGATGAGGTTGGCCTTCAATGACAACTTCGACTACTCCGGACAGTATCGACCGGCGATGAAGTGGGGCTTCCTGGCAGGTTGCCTCGGGGCACTCGGCGCTCTGTCATTGACATTTGCTTTGACCAAAGCCGGCGGCAAACCTTCCTATGTCATGCCGATTGTGTTTGGGGGTGCTGTCACCGTCAACGCGATCGTCGCCTACATGAATCTTCACAAAGATGAATCAGTCAATCCGCTGATGTGGGTGGGCATGCTCCTTGTTGCTCTGGGGATCTGTCTGACGGCAGGCTACACACCTCACGGGCACGCGCCGGCCGCACCAGCGACCGGCGCTCCGCGCTCGAGGTGGAAGCCGCCCCTCACGCCGCTCACTCTGACTCGGAAGATCGTCCAACGGGCTGATGTCAGAAGATTCACGAGACCCGCTGCAGCGAGTGCGGGCGATCGATACCGAGGTTGCCCATGTGTGGATGATCCGCACCTTCCTGAAGCACGCGGATGAATCGGAGGAAGACGAAGATCTGCGAGACATCGTCCGCGATCTTTACGACTTCATTCTCGCCGTTGGCCCCGTGGACGAGGTCGAGGACCCGGCGGTCTATCTGAAGATGGCCAAGAAGAAGCTTGGCAAGCTACGTCGAGCCACCGAGCTGTATGAGGAGATCCAGCCGGAGGTCAGCGGTCATACGAACTTTGTGATGGCTGCCCGGTCGCTGCGGACCGCCGTCGACCGGATCACGAACATCGTCAAATCGGACTGATGTTTCACGCCGCATCGGTTGCAGAAATGGAGTCGGTTTCCCGAGCCCTCGGTGGGACTGCTCTAGCGTGGGCGGCTGGTTGCGTGTTACGAGAGGAACGAACTGGAAACATTTCTCCCGTCTCGATGCGTCTTGATTTTGATGTCGCCCACGCCATCTCCAGCCTTGCGATTGTTCGTCCTTGCGCTCATGCCAATTGCGTTGGTGGGGTGTGTGCGACGGCGGATGACGGTCCGCACGAGCCCTCCTGGTGCGACCGTTTCGGTTGACAATCAGGTGATCGGAACCTCCCCAGCGGCGAGCAGCTTCGTTTATTATGGAACGCGAGAATTCCGCATCGAGAAGGACGGATACCGGACCGAGACGATACGGGAGCGATTCAAACCGCCCTGGTACCAGTGGCCAGGGCTCGATTTTGTCTCGGAAACTCTGTGGCCCGGAGAGATTCGGGACGAGCGGATTGTTGACGTTCAACTGGTTCCCAAAGTACTTGAGCCGGCGACGGAAGTCGTCGATCGCGCCGATTCGCTTCGAACTCAGTCGCGTTCAGGTATCGTGACTGCCCCAAAATAGCTCCACCTCATGTTTCACGCCCGAGCAAGCGTCCTGGTCGCGCCGCTTGCGATCCTGGTGATCCTCGGGTCGGTGCTGGTT
Organism: Pirellulaceae bacterium; assembly: GCA_963767665.1. GTDB lineage: Bacteria > Planctomycetota > Planctomycetia > Pirellulales > Pirellulaceae > Rubripirellula. Next base: position 724,007 of record CAVYFC010000016.1, on the reverse strand, counting down.
GGCCATGATCGATTGGGCTTTCGGGACGTCAGCCACTTCTACACGCCGCTGTACGATTACGTCGCACAGCGCCAAGCGGACAACTGGGTTCCCCTCTGGAATCCACTGGACCACACGGGCATCCCACTGGCCGGTGAAACGACGACGCGCCGTGTTCTATCCGGTTCGTTGGCTTTTGTATGCCATGCCGATGTCGGCCGACCTTGCGATCGGTTGGTACGTCGCCTTGCACCTCTGCTTGGCAACCTTGACGACATGGATCGCGGCACGCTGGAGTGGCCTGTCCCCAATTGCCGCCAGCATCGCGGCGGCGGCCTACGCCTTTTCTGGCTCCGTGCTGTTCCTGTATTCGAATCCTCCCTTTCTGGTTGGCGCCGCTTGGTTACCGTTGGTGCTTGGGGCGCTCCTCAGCCGAGCAGGTCCGGGGCGATCCATCCGGGTCATGATCGCTGCGATCGCGTTGGCCATGATGGTGCTGGGTGGTGACCCGCAGACGGCGTTGCATGGAATGATGATCGTGGGCTTGCTGTGGGGACTGCGCCGCCTGCGCGGAATGTCATCTCCACTGACGTTGCCCATGATTTTGATTGTGCCGATCTTGGCTGCTGTCTTGGCGGCACCACAGATCGCGGCCTCGCTGGATTGGAGTCGGCAAAGTGATCGTGTCGGCAACCGAGAGTCGGCAGCTTCTTGGTTTTCACCCCCGGTGGTTGGCAGCCTTCGACACCGCGCCTTCTCGTACTCGCTACCGCCATGGCATGCGCTCGAGTTGGTCACGCCGACTGCGTTCGGTGAACTGTTTCCGATCAATCAGCGAATCAGCCGGTTGCTTCCCGGCGATGGTCGCATGTGGACGCCGTCGATCTACATGGGCATGCTGGTAGCGCTCGTCTGCCTGGTCCGTCTGCTGCGATGGCGATCCGATGGGGTGGATGAGTGGATGGGAGTCGCGTTCCTGTCCATCTTGCTCGCGATGGGGCACTTTGGATTCATCTGGTGGGTGCAGGCAACGACTGGGACGTTGAATTCGATCGATAGCGCGGTGGGAGGCCCTTACTGGTTCGTCTATCACCTGCTTCCTGGCTACGATTCGTTCCGCTATCCCGCCAAGTGGTTGACCGTTTTTGCATTTGCGACCGCGATGACGACGGCGAGCTTTCTGGACCAGGAGGACTGTTGTCAGAGATTGCGTCGAATCGTGATGCCAGTGATGATCACGTTGATCATCGCTTCGATTGCCATGTGGTTGGGAGCCTCGGCCTATTCGTTGATTCACGACGGGCCCACGGATCCCTTGGCGAGAGATGAGTTTTGGGGACCGTTGCAGCTGAACGCCGCGCTCCAATCGATCACCCGTTCGCTGGTTCATTCAACGGTAGCCGTGATCGTTCTGGCTTGGTTCTTGTGGAGACAGCGGTCCAAGGGTTGGTCGCCAGAGAACTTGCTCTGGTCGTTCTTGATCCTGCTCGTGTTCGATAGTGCGTTCGCCGCGCGCGGCTTGATTCTGAGCATTCCAATCGCGGCGGAGCAAGCGCTGGTTGATGAGTACGATTCGATCTCTGGCGTGAATGATCGCCGCTGGATGCGCACCCAGTCGGAGGGCGGTTGGCCTCGGTTGTGGGCTGAAACCAGCCGCCAGCAACGAGGCCTGGAGGTTGAAGCAAGCGGCCGCGTCGCCTGGTTCGGACGCTGGCACCTGACGGATCACCAGCCCGTCCTCAATAACATGGTCTCGATTCGGAGTCAGAACGTTGCCCTGTTTTGGGACGCGGCCGTGTCGTTGACCAAGAGCATGACATTGCAAGAGCAACGAGAGTTTTGGAATGCGATGCGAAAATGGCTCGGCGTGGGAGGCGTGCTTCACACCACGGGTCGAGCCAAGGAGGTATCGAGGGGTGAACAACGCTTCCATCTCGTCGATCGTCTGGTCCGTTTCGAGGAGCAACCGGAGGCGTTGCAGGTCCATGACCAATGGCGCGTCGCCGAATCTTCTCTGTCCACACTAGCGGTGTTCGAGCAGAGGCTTCGCGAGGTCGCGGAGGGGGGTGGCGATCCGATTCCAGTCATTGAGCTTGCGGGTGGCTCCCACTTGAAGGGCCCCCACTTGAAGGGCCAATCGGTCGCCAGGGATTCCGCGGCCGGCCTAACCCACTTCACCACGATACGGGAGGAGGCCGAGGAGTCCAGCTTTGACGTGGAGTTGGCTGCTCCTGCGCTGCTTTCGCGTCGCACTTATCAGGATGGGAACTGGTCCGCCATTTTTCAAACGGAAGGATCCGACGAGTGGACGCCCATCGAGGTGCACCAAGTCAATTTCCTAACCCAAGGGGTCGTGCTTCCAGCCGGGAAGCATCGGGTGACGTTTCGCTATCAGCCCTGGTGGCTACGAGGCTCGCTTGCGATCGCCCTCGTCGGTTGGATCGCGATCTTGACCTACTTGCCAATACAAAACCGGCTGAAGACACGATCGAGAATGTCATCGGTGTAAACGGCGCCGGTGACCTCGCCAAGACACTGGGCCACGGTCCGCAGCTCGGTTGCGACCAACTCATGACCTTCGCCACTGCGAGTCAGGCGGATCGCTTCGGCAAGGGCCTGGCCCGCGGTGCGAAGCGAATCACTGCAGCGTGCAGCGGTTCCAACGACCGATCCCGTTTCCTCGGCGTCTCGGAAGGAAATTGCTCGCTCGATCTCGTGTTGCAAACGCTCAATGCCCTGCCCGCTGACAGCGCTACACTCAATCCATGAGTCGCCCGATTCGCCTTCGCTCGCCGCAACCGGACCATTGCAATCTTTTCGATTGACGAGATCTCCCTTGGTGGCGACCCACAGATCGATCACTCGATCACGTTGTTCATGGGCAGCGATCGCACGAAGCTTGGCGGCCGCCTCGTCAAAGTCACCCCGAGATCGGTCGACGCACCAGAGTCTCACGCAGGCTTGCTGGCTCGTGCAGGGCCTGATCCTGTGATTGACGCTCCACCTCACTTTGGCTGTCTTCAATGCCCGCCGTATCGACCAGGGTGACGATTCGGCTTGCGATGCGAGCTTCGGTGGTGACAACATCGCGGGTCGTTCCTGGCATGTCCGCCACGATTGCAGCGACTCGGTCGGCCAAACGATTGAGCAGGCAACTCTTGCCGGCGTTGGGTTCGCCACGCAAAGCGATCACGGGCAGTGCCGCACCACCGCCACGCTGTTGCATCACACGCCACGTGGATGCGATCTGGTCGCCGATCAGGCCGAGACGCTCGATCAGAGCTTCGTCGCTGATGAACTCAATGTCCTCGTCAACGAAATCGAGTCCCGCTTCCACGTCGGCCAGGAGGTTGAGCAGGTCGGAGCGAATCTGTTCCAGGGGACGAGAGAGATTGCCGGCAAGCTGTCGCAGAGCATGATCGAGCGTCCCTCGTTGTTCAGCTTCGATCACACCGAGCACCGCTTCGGCCTGAGTCAGATCGAGTCGCCCGGCAAGAAACGCTCGCATCGTGTACTCACCTGGTCTGGCGGGGCGAGCGCCGCAGTCGATGGCGGTTTGGACAAGGGCGGTCAGGATCGGCAGCGAACCGATCGCATGCAATTCCGCAGAGGGTTGCCCCGTGTAACTTCGCCGCGTTGGCCACCACAGCACGCTAACGGGGACCGGTCCGATCGGCGCCCCAACATCGATTTGCGTGTCGAAGCGTCTGGATCGAGTTGGATGGCTCCGTGAGGTTGTTGGTTGATTCTCGGAAGCATCCAGTGCCTGCTTGATTCCCATCCGAGTCAAGATCGACTCGACGCCGTCACCCGACAAGCGGACGACGCCACGTGGTGCAGGCGTCGTCGGTGATGCGATGGCAACAATCGTGTCTTGAAAGTCTGCCAACGAACTCGTGTTGCCGCTCAAGGAGTTGCCGAGGCAATCGTGGCGTTGGGACGACCCGACGACGTTTTCGCCGACTGTCCAACACTCGCACCGGCCTCGCGCAGGGCTTCGATGACCGCACCTTGCGTGACGATGTCACGCAGGATGATCGGTTCGCCCGGACGGCCGCCAGGATAAATCGCCAGCAGTGGAATGGAGCGACTGTTCAATTCCTCCAGCTTGTTCTTGATCTCCTCGTTGTAATCGGTCCAGTCGGCATACATGGCGACCGCATCAAGCTCATCGAGGACACTGCGAGTTTTCGGCGTGTTGATCGCGACCTCATAATTGTAAATGCAGGTTCCGCACCACTTGGCACCGAAGTCGACCATCACCGTGCGACCCTCATTTTGAAGTTGTTGCAGACGGGACTCGCTATAATCTCTCCCAAGCCAATTCGTGATCTGGCTTGAGATACGAGAACGCCCACACGCTGATCAAGGTGGCGGCAATGACGCCTCCAATCCACGCCAACAATCGCTTCTGGAACTCCGCCCAGTTCGGAACCTGGCCAATGATCCAGCAGCCGAACCAGACGCCGATCAGCGAAATGAAGACCGGGACTTTCTGCGTGTCGCTGAATTGAGCGAAGAAGAATGCCACCGTTCCCAAGAACAAGAACGCCATCAACTGCTTGACCGTTTCCATCCAAGGTCCCGGCTTGGGAAGCCAAGTCACCAGGCTGGGACGTAGCCCGATGATCACGTAGGGCAGCGACATGCCGAGCCCCACGGTCAGAAAGATCGCGATCGTGTGAGCCGGTGAAAGGTTCAAGGTCAAGCCGAGGATGTAACCCAGCAGGGGACCGCTGCAGGGCGTCGCCAAGATCGTGGCGAAGACACCCTTGCTGAAAGCGCCCGCGAGCCCTTCGCGGCTCTGCAATTCTTGCGACGCCTTGCCTCCTGCCATTCCGGGTGCCGGGATCTCCCAGACACCGAGGTAGCTCAGCGCCAGCGCGAACAGTGCGAGGGTCAAACCCAGGCGAACGGGAAAGTACGTGAACTGCTCGCCCCATCCGAACTTGGAAACCGCTGCCACCACGGCGAGCACGGCAAACACCGACATGATGCCCAGTACATAGACAAGGTTCAGCACCAAGATGCGGCTCCGGTCTTCGCCCGCCTGCTTGACGAAGCCCATGATCTTGAGGCCCACCACCGGCAACACGCAGGGCATCACGTTGAGGATCAATCCGCCGAGGAACGCCAAGCCGAGAATGATTGGGAACGCCGAGGCCGATTCGGGTGTTTCAGACACTCCGCGACGGCTGCTACCACTGCTGCTGCCACTGCCATCATCGCCGCCCGACGATCCCAGCAGCGGTGCGGCCGAGGCCTGGTCGTTGTCAGACGGCTGCAGTGACGGAGCTGGCATCCCAACTTGATCGGATCAACCCATTTGGTCATCGCGGCCGCGTCCAGGGCGTCGGCCCGCTTGGTGGACACGAGCTCAATCGGGATGGCCTGATCACCGGAGGCATCGGCAACCCGAATCGTCGTCGTGAACTTCAACGCCATCGGCTGATGACAACTGGAATCGGTGCAAGCCTGATAGCCGATCATACCCTCGATGGTCTTGTCACCCGCCGGAGTACCTTCTGGGATTTTGACCGGAATTTGCCACGTGACTTGACCCTTGTAGTAGCTGACCTCGAGAGTCGCGAGCAACGCCTGCTTGACGACCGGCTTGTCGGCGACCGGCTCACCGATCTGCAGGCCACTCTTTTCCGTGATCACGAAATTCGTGCGAGGAGTCGGCGTCATCGATCGCCGATTTGTAAACATGAAACGTCGGGTCGGGTTTCGCGGTGAATCGAAGCACGCCCGTTTGGCCGGCAGCAATGGGCGATGGCGAGAAGGAGGCGACCCATTCGACGACGTACTCACCATCACGAAATGGTTTCCCAACCGCGGGGCTTGCCGAAGGCTTTGACGCCCCGGCTGCGGCGCCGCCTTGTTGAGCTGCGAATGTCAGTGCCGCGACCGATTGCGAGGCCACCGGCGAAGCGTTGTCGCCCGGTACTGCAAAGGTGGCTACCAGCTCTTCCTGCACAGGCAGGCAACGGTTGTCGCCTCCCGACTTGCAAACCAAACCTTTGACCGCGACGGTGATCGGGCTGGTCGAAGCCTGGCGGTACCGTGATCGGCGCCGACCAAACCACGGTCCCCTCGTGCTCTTCGACGGTCAGTCCATCATAGATTGACGAGACACTCTTGGTCGGTTCGTGATCGGGCGAGAACTCCCCAGTCAGTTTGGCCGTCGCTGGCTTGGCGATGCGGAAAGTGGTTGGTGTCGGACCACCCGGCTTCTGCGTCGTCGAGTAAATGTGCCACGTCGGCGAGAGGGCTGCTTCGACCTCCACTCGCCCCGTTCCATCAGCATCAACGTGGTAGCGAGCGGCCCAGTGAACGGGCTCGTCATCCTTTGCCTCTCCGAAATCCCCCAAGGAGAAATTCGGAAACAAATCGGCACCAAAATCATCCTGGGCTTCAACGCCATCGGATCCATGGAAAATGCCGATCAAAGCGACCAGAACGATCCATCGAGTCAGGGCGAAACAGCCTGTATTCGCAATTGGTTTCATTGAATTCAGCTTGAGGGTCAAAAAGTCACGGCCCGATCAGATTTTAGTTGTTTGGCGAATTGCGAGTCAACGTTTGCGTCACTTGCCTAGCTATCCAAGATCGCCAGCTGCCGCAGTTCGTCGAGACGGCCCGCAATCACCTCCGACGAGGCACCGAACGCCCGTCGTTCGATGACCAGCCACACCAGCCAATTGGCGAGTCCAATCCAGTTGGTGGCAAACGAAAGATCCCTCGCAAAACGGCCGCCAAACTCCATCTCCCGGCTTTGTTTCAATGCGTGTTGACGGCAGAAACCCGCCATGGCGGCATCCCAAACTTCGCTCGGTTTGTGGGGCCCCCCCAAGAAGCTGCCGGTCCAGCGCGCCAAATCGGTCCAGGGTGTGTCGATCCGGACCGCGTCAAAATCGATCAAGCCGCTTGGGTTGCCCTCTAAGAACAACGCGTTTTTTCGATGGATATCGCGCAGAACCCACTGCGTCGTGGAGCGGCTCGGAGGCATACCGGTTGAGAGATCGGGTGATCCTGTCGGCGACTTCATCCCATTTCCAGATCACCAGCTGCCGAGCCTGGTGGAGCGCGCGAGTCAGTCTATTTTCCGTGTTCCACAGCCCAAGGCACGGCATCCGGCCCCATCGCCATGAGCTCGGCGATCTGGGTGTCAGTTCGCGGACGCGCCGCGAAGTCGCGCCGATGACTGCCGGCGCTGACTGGGTGACCACTCCAAGATCGGCGACGCTGGCATGAAATCTGGGCAATCGCCTGGCCCTGCTCGATTCAATCAGCTGCAGCGGAGCGTTTGCGGGCAATGGTTGACCCGGAATCCAGTCCATCATTTGCCAGCAGGCTTGCTGGACCACGCGATGGGTTTCGCCGCCACGACCGATGGGAGCGAGTCCAGGCGTCCAGCGGCAACCGTGGTCGCGAGAATGGACAATCACACGGTCGACCTCGGCGACCCGCTCTGCCGAGGTACCCGGCGGCCACTGCTTGAGCAGTTCTGATCGGCCCGACGGGAACTGGCATCGAAAGACGCTTGCGCCACTCATGCCGGCGGGCAACGGTTCGACCGAGGCCACACCCATTGGCGCCAGCACCTCTCGTTTGATTTCGGCTGGAATCGCAGTCGGCATGATGTTTCGCTCCCAGCCGATTGACGGGAATGTGTCACTTGCGTCCCTGAGCGAGGCAAGCCCACAAGCCGTACGATGGGCTTCCAAGCCCGTCGCGATACGACGAGTTTCCACGTCCGACCCCGTACGATGGGCTTCCAAGCCCGTCGCCCAAGTTAGAGCGAAAAAGTCGACGGGCTTGGAAGCCCATCGTACAGGTTTTCGGTTCGAGACGAATGCCTGCGGCCAGTTGCCACTTGATCCGGATCGATAGTAGAACGTGTGAAAGCGTATCACGACCCATGAGATTTGCATGACCGACACTTGCCTCCTTACGATTCGTTTCTGCTCGTTTCCTTCGGTGGCCCGGAAGGCCCGGACGATGTGATTCCGTTTCTGGAGAACGTGCTGCGCGGCAAGAACGTGCCGCGAGAGCGGATGATGGAAGTTGCGGAGCACTACAAGCAATTTGGTGGTGTCAGTCCGATCAACCAACAGAACCGCGAGCTGCTCGACGCGATTGCGCGCGGAATTCACAGCGGTCCGGGATCGACCTGCCGATCTACTGGGGCAATCGAAACTGGCATCCGCTGCTGGCCGACACGCTTGCGACGAGATGCGCGATGACGGACGCAAGCGGGCATTGGCGTTTTTCACCAGCATGTTCAGCTGCTACAGCGGCTGTCGCCAGTATCGCGAGAACATTGCCGCGGCTCAGGAAGAAGTCGGCGCGGGAGCACCGATCGTGGAAAAGGTGCGGATGGGTTTCAATCATCCCGGCTTCATCGACACGATGGCGACTCACTGAATCACGCCATCGCAACGCTCGATGTTGCGGCGTCCGGAGGCGTGCGTCCTGTTCACGGCACACAGCATCCCGATGTCGATGTCGGACAACTGCGACTATGTCAAACAGTTCAACGAGTCGTGCCGTTTGGTGGCCGAGGCTAGCGGCGTCTCGCATTGGCGGTTGGTTTATCAGAGTCGCAGCGGCCCCCCCCAGCAACCTTGGCTGGAGCCCGATGTCTGCGACGTGATCAACGAGTTCGGTCGACTCCCAGCAGCCCAAGGCGATTGGTGATCGTGCCGATCGGCTTCATCAGCGATCACATGGAAGTGCATGTTTGACCTGGATGAAGAAGCCGCCACGGCTGTCGCGAGAACGGGATCCCATTTGCCCGTGCCGCGACTGCGGGAACCCAGTTCCGAAGTTCGTCAAGATGATCCGCGAGTTGGTCGAGGAGCGTTTGAGCGGCGACCGGAACGTCGTCGAGCGGTCGGCGAGCTCGGGCCGTGGCACGACGTCTGCCCTCAGGACTGCTGTCTCTACACGCCGCGAGTCGCCCGCCGAGCTCACGCGACTCGACCGCTCGGGCTTCTGGTGGCGATAGGGGTTGAACAGCAAGTAGTTCAGATGGCGATACAGGTCGCTGTTGGCAAGCAGATCGGCATGCTTGCCTTCGCCAACCAGCCTGGGTCCGTTGAGCAGCACGACGCGATCAGCCGACGCAGCGTTTGCAGTCGACGCGGCAAAATCATCACCAAGCTCCCGCGTCGACGCAACTTTCGCGAAGCCTTGCAGGCAGGGATCTTCGGCCAAATGTTCCGCCGGCGGCGGCGGTTCCAGCGCCAGCACGATGGGCGGCTTGTGCAGCAGCGCTCGGGCCACCGCCATCGCATAAGTCGTCTCTTCGCTCAACATCGAATCGCCCGGCGAGACGATCGTGTTGAGCCCTTCGGGAAGACGCTGCAGCCGCTCGTAGACGTCCACCTCCTCCAACGCCTCGACGACGTCGCGCGTGTTGATCGAGGCGTCGCGGCCGCAAATGTTCTCCTGGATCGTGCCGTCCCAGATCGGGCCGTTGGGCTCGATCCACATCACGTTCCGGCCAGGGCCTTGCGGATGGATGTCGCGAAGCGGAATCCCGTCGATCGTCACGCGACCTTCCGACGGCATCCCGAAGCCCATCAGCAGTTCGGTCAGGGCCGCGTGGAAACCGAATCGGTCCCCAGCATCGCGACCAGCGATCCCGGCATCAGTTTCAAGCTCAAGTGGCTCAGGATCGGTTTGCCGGTCGAATCACCGAGCGAGACCCCTTGGATTTCCACGGCATCGCGAAGCCCGGCCAGGCCGACCCGTTGTTCGCTCGGGGCGATCTCGCTGCTGCGTTCCAGGTAGTGATAGACGGCGTCGCTCGCCTCGCCGCTCTCGTCGAGCGCCGAGGCCAAGGCAGCAATCGGCCGACGGCAGCAACGGCGCCACCGAGTGCCAAGCCGAGCACCAACGCGGCCGGCAGGCTCAGCCGTTGTCGGCATCGAACAGATTCACGCCAAGGCCCAAGCATCATCACCGCGACGGCAGCCGCAGATCGCCAGGAACAAGATCGGCCAGACGCGTCCGACTGCGACGTCCTCGTCATGCAATCGTCGGTAGAGCGAATCGAGTTCGGCGCCGAACGCACTGTCGGCCAGACCTTGTGTCTGCAATCGTGCCAGCAGCGGAGCCTGACCCACCAATTCGGCCATCCGCCGCCGAGCCCGTGGGACCTCCCAGTGCACCAGATTCGCCTCGTCGTCGTGACGCAGCTTGCGAAACAGTTGCCACAGCAGGATGCCGCTGATCACCGCCATCATGGCCAGCCAAACGTTGACCAGCAAGCGACCAGGCAACGCAACCCACCAGCGTCAGCACGCTGCGCGGAATGTTGCGGTACCACAGAGACAGTCCTCGTTGCAGTTGCGGCAGTTGCTGCCCGATCAATTGCTCGGCCCGAAATCGCTGCGCGGCCGCACCCTCCAGCTCCGCGCGGCGCAGACTCTGGCCCAAGATCCGAGCGTGCAGCGACTTTGACGATTCGTCGTGGCCCGAGCGTCGGCGTCCACGCGATTGAGCCAAACGGCAAGCGAGAAGATCGCGGCAACCAGAAAGCAACGGCCGACCAGCTCGGTCAACTGACCAGCGGGGTCTGGTCAGCAGAGACGTCGCGGAATCGGCACACCACAGAAACCGTCCCAAGTCGCACGCGCGAGCTGCTCAGGCCGCCGGAATTGAGCAGCACCGCGATCATCCCGACCAGGACGACCAGCGACCGGCACCAGAATCCCGCCGCGATCGACCACAGCAGTGACAGGAGCGAGCCACGCTGCCTCGTTTTCGTGTCGCGGCTGGGCAAGCGTATTGAATCGAATCAACCTCGTCGGCTCCTCTTGTGAACGACAAGCTTACGATCCGTCACAGCAAACCGAGACGACGTGGAAGTAGACCTTCCCGATTCCGCCCGCGAACCAGGTTCGCCGCAGTAACCCTGTTCGTCAGGCCAAATCCCGGTCCTCGAACAGCAACATCGCGAGCATCCAAACGGCGATCGCGAAACACACAAGATAATTGAAAGCCCCCGCCAAGTAGATCAATGGAATCGGATTTCCCGCATCCACCGCCGATTGAACGTTGAAAACATTCAAATTCGGCACCACGACGGCGATCAATTTGCCCACAAATCCCACCAATTCGTTGTTCCCCTCGGTCGAGGCCACCAGGGGGGAGGTCAGGTTGCCGATCACGTAAATCACGAAACAGGTGATGAAATTGGCCAACAGCGGCAATCGCGTCGCCAGCGCCACCGCGACCGCCCCAATCGCCATCGTCTCCATGAAATACAGCCCCAGCACCGGAATCGTCGTCATGATCTCGTCATGCCCTTCCTGCCACGTCGTGGCCGCGCGCGTCGTTTCTCGAGCATCGTAAATCGGCTTGTAGCTGATCACGATCAGCAGCACCGCACCGATGATCACGAACATCACCAGGACTGCCAGCATGATCCCAGCATACTTGCCCAGGATGAACGAACGCCGGCTGACCGGTTTGCTCAAGACCGTCAAGGCCGTGCGGCCCTCGATCTCGTCACTGACGCTGGTTCCGGCACTCCAAACCGCCTGCAGCATGCCCAGCACCATGATCAACGTCACGCCGCTGTCCTTGAGCAAGACGAATGTCATCGCCCAGCGTGTTGAACGGATAGATCCCGAACAGCAAGACGCCGAAGAACCCGATCGCCAGCAGCAACAGGTACAGCGGCTGGGCCATCTCGTTCTTGGCGGTCGACAACGCCAGCGCCCAAACGCGCGGTGCGGCCTGACGAAACGCCACAAGCCCGGTGATCGGCAAGAAGAAGGCGATCGCGATCGCCGACGATCGTCGAAGCCTGGGGAATCGTCGGGATGTACTTGAAGGTGAAGACAACCGTCGCCGGATCGATTTCGCGATTTTGAATGTGCAGTCGCGTCGGGTCACCCGGGATCGGCGGCACATCGCGATTCTCGTAGCGGAACATCAGTCGCTCGTTCGCGTTGACGCGCGACGGGGCTCGCGAGAAACTGACCGGATCGGCCGAGTCGGCCAGGTAGACCGTCTTGTCGCTTTCGATCGTCAACTCGCCGCGCTGCGCAGGTCGTACGAAATGTTGGCCGGCAACGAACGGCAACTGCTCCGGCGGCACATCGGCGGAGGATCCCTCAATGACGTCACCGGATTCGCTCCGTTCCGTCGCCGATCAAATTGACCTGGGCGATCGAATCGATGAACTCCATCGGCCGGGCGACCATCGGCGTGGTCGCCAAGCCGATCAATACGTAACATCCGGCGACCGCCAGCAGGTAGGGAACCACGCCTTCGCTCAACATCTGCCCCCACTCGCCCGGGTTCGGTGCCAAACGCCGTAGATCGTTCCAAAACCAAGTCAGCAGACCGATGCAGATCAGTGGCAGGTACAGCGACTCGGAATAGACCTCCGCCCGCGGCACGAACATCACGCAGAGCACAGCCGCAAATCACCGCTCCGACCAGCAGCGAAGCGATCACGCCGCGACGCGGCGAATCGGCCAGCGTCCCCAAGACCGGGAACGAAGGACAGCAGCATCAAGGCCCCGTAGATAGATCAGCCGCGGCGATGGCCCCAAGCCAAGCCGACCGCAATCACCCAGATCGGGGTCAACCAGGTGGGCATCCACTGCATCGCTTGACCGACGATCAGCCCGGATTCAACAGCAGTCGCACCCGGCTGCCTTCAAGAATCCTTCGTTCCAACCGAAAACTCAGCGAGGCAAGATGATCATTTCAGCCAGCCGGCCTCGAAGCAAAGGGGACGAAGCCATGACGTCATCCGAACATCGAGTGCAATCCGTGCGGAGCGAAGAGCCGAATCTGGCGGGAACCACGTTGCGGCTTGTACGCAGCGACGCCGAAAAAGGTTTGACATCATTGATGCCGGTTCAGGAGCTCGCGGATCGAATCCGGAATGGGTGTCTTTTCCAGACGCGTCTCCGGTTCGCGTCCCCCCGCCGATGGAGGGTGAATCAGTCGGCAGCAAACCGCCGTCATCTTGCCGTCGGCAATCAGGCAGTCTCCGCGCATGAAGCGGACGTGATACTCCACGCTGGTCGTGCCGATCCGGGCGACCTGGACGGTCACCGTCAACACATCCTCGAATCGGGCCGCCGACGCGTAGTTGCAGCTGGCCGCAACGCGAGGCCAGGTGACCGCAGGGACACCCCCATTCGCCGTGTCCTTGGGCAGGACCGAGATCCCAAGCGACCGCAACATCTCATGCTCGGCCGACTCCATCATCGGGAAAAAGGCAGAAAAGTGAACAATTCCAGCCGCGTCGGTGTCACGAAATTCAACCCGCCGCGTCGTCGAAAAGCTCATGCCAACCTCGATCGAGGAGAAGCCGTGATGCCCTACCGTAGCCGAGTGTTCCCGTAGCCGAGTCTCTCCGAGACTCGTGAGCAACGCAGCCAAGCTGCGAATCTCGCCTTGGACAAGCGAACCTACAGCAAGAACGGTCCGCAGCAGATCTACTCGCCCGACGTAAGGGAGCAACGCCATGAAACGGGCTCGCTTGATCGCGGCAGTCACGGCGTGCTGGCTGGCAGCGGTACAGCCACTCTTGCGACGGCCGACGATGCGGCCTTGGCGATTGATCATTTCTTCGAAGCAGCTCGACGTCCTTGTAATCCACGTACATCGGACGCGGACGATGGCCATCGACGAAAATCGGGTCTTTTTTGCGGGTGCGCGAACGGACTCGTGATCGCTTTCGAGCGCGACTGCGAGTGCTCATTGGGCGAGGAGGCATGGGGATCTCATGGGGAGAGGCGAACGGTCTGAACGGTCGGCCAACTGACGTCGTGGCCGACTCGCCAATAAAAAATCTGTGGGGAACAAGCGAAGAATTCGCGAGCCAAAACAGAAGCAGCCGCAAAGTATGCCGCTGAAGAAAGTTGCTCGCAAGGGGAAGTTGGACCGGGATTTGCCCTTTCGCGAAAGGAAAACCTTTGCCATATTTCCCAGACGCTCCGATGGGTGGAGAAACGTCCGCGTTTTCGAAATCCAAGGGGCGGTCAGAGATGCCCTTGATCGCGACGAAAAATTCCTTGCCGCCGTTGGCCCTCGCATGGCGGGCGACAAAGCGGGAGGGACCGGAGCGGCTCGGGAAGTTTCGGATCGACAGACGGCCGAGGCAGGAGAAAGCTTGACGACGCCGAATGCTGGAGAGCGCTGAGTGCTGGGGATTTGCAGTGCAAATGGTTGCCTGCCTATCGATTTCGGCATCGGTGTTTGGCGGCATTCAATCCCAACGACCAGTCCTGGGGAATCCCAACGACCAGGCCTGGGTGTCGAGGGGCTTCGAAAGGTCGAGGGGCTTCGAAAGGTCGCCACAGGTTCGCCCGCGGGTCGGCCCAACGCGTTTGGTTCGAGCGAAGGTCCCCAGCGGGCCGCTACGGGAGATCGGGCCGCTACGGAGGATCGGGCCGCTACGGAGGATCGGGCTCCAAGGGGAGAACGCTCTGAGGGGCGGTGATGTCCGAAGCGGGCCAAGGCCGGCTAATGATTGGGACGGTCAAGGATTGGGGCGGTCACCCTACCCAACCAGGCTGGTATTCGCCACCATTTGTTTTGTATCAACGTATCGCATTCCACAATTATCGCTGCGCTCAACCGCAGGGAACAAACGACTGAGCTTGTCCTTGCCATCCCCGGGCGATCCATCTCTGACGCGATTTTGTAATCCGCGTCCCCGGAAATGTCGCGAAGAGCAGGCACTGTTTAGGTGAAAGTTATGAGTCTGGAGAAACTGAGAAACATCGGGATTAGCGCACACATCGACTCGGGCAAAACGACGCTGAGCGAGCGGGTCCTTTTTTACACCGGACGGATTCACAAGATCGAAGAGGTTCGCGGTGACGGTGACGGCGCCACGATGGACCACATGGAGCTGGAACGCGAACGCGGGATCACGATCACCAGCGCCGCGACCAGCGTGAAGTACAAGGGCTACGACATCAACCTGATCGACACGCCAGGCCACGTCGACTTCACGGTCGAAGTGGAACGCAGCCTGCGCGTTCTCGACGGGGCCGTGCTGGTGCTTTGCAGCGTCGGTGGCGTGCAAAGCCAATCGATCACGGTCGACCGTCAGATGAAGCGCTACCAAGTGCCGCGCATCGCCTTCATCAACAAGATGGACCGCACCGGCGCCAATCCCTATCGCGTCGTCGAGCAACTGCGCGACAAATTGGACGCCGAAGCCTTCCTGATGCAGATCCCGATCGGCGCCGAGGACAACTTCAAAGGCGTGGTCGACCTGATCGAAATGGTCTCCTTGACCCACGCCGGTACCGAAGGGGAAGAAGTCGTCCAAGGGCCGATCCCGGAAGACCTGAAGGACGAAGCGGAAGCCAAGCGAGCAGAAATGCTCGAAGCGCTCTCGATGTACAGCGACGAAATGATGGAGCTGCTGCTCAGCGAAGAAGAAGTTCCCAAGGAGTTGATCTACAAGGTCGCTCGCGATGCCGTCCTCGCCGGTGCCACGCCGGTCTACATGGGCACGGCGTTCAAGAACAAAGGCGTCCAGCCGATGCTGGATGCGGTCATTCGTTTCTTGCCCAGTCCGCTGGATCGCGAAATTCGCGGCAAGGATCCGGCTGACGAAAACAAGCGCATCTTGCTGAAGCCCGATCCGACGGCTCCCTTCGTTGGCATGGCTTTCAAGATCGTCGACGATCCGTTTGGCCAACTGACGTTCATGCGGATCTATCAGGGCAAGATCGCCAAGGGTGAAACCTACGTCAACCAACGTACCGGTCGCAAAGAACGATTCAGCCGAATCGTTCGAATGCACAGCGACAAACGCGAGGAAATCGATGAAGCATCCGCCGGTGACATCGTCGCCGTGATGGGCATCGATTCGGCCAGTGGTGACACCTACTGCGACGAACGCGACTTCTGCACGCTCGAGTCGATGTTCGTGCCCGATCCGGTGATCAAGATTGCGGTCAGCCCCAAGAGCCGCGGCGATGGCGACAAGATGGGCAAGGCGCTGCAACGATTCCGCAAAGAAGATCCGACGTTCCGAGTCTTCACCGACGAAGAAACCAACGAGATCCTGATCAGCGGCATGGGCGAATTGCACCTGGAGGTTTACATCGAACGAATCCGTCGCGAGTACGGCGTCGAGTTGATCGTCGGTGCGCCGAAGGTCAGCTACCGAGAAAGCCCGACACGAAGTCGGTCGATTTCGACTACAAGCACAAGAAGCAGTCGGGTGGTTCGGGTCAGTTCGCTCACATCAAGGGACGAGCTGAGCCCGATCGAATCCGATAGCGAGGACAGCTTCGAGTTCGAAGAGCACATCGTCGGTGGGCGGATTCCCAAGCAGTACATCCCGCCGATCGAAAAGGGTTTCCGTGACAGCCTTGGAAAAGGCCCCGTCGCCGAGTATCCCGTGGTGGGAACGCGAATCGACCTCGATGACGGTAGCTTCCACGAAGTCGACTCGTCGGAAAAGGCGTTCTACATCTGCGCCCAAGGTTGCTTCCGCGAGTACTTCAAGCAGGCCGCTCCGAAGTTGCTCGAGCCGATCATGAATGTCGAAATCGAGTGCCCCGAAGATTTCCAAGGGACCGTCGTCGGTGACGTCATCCGTCGCCGTGGTATCATGACCAGCAACGACATCGTCGAAGGTGTCAGCGTCATCAAGGCGGAAGTGCCGCTGGCGGAAACGTTCGGTTACGCCACCGACCTGCGAAGTTTGACGCAGGGTCAGGGAACGTTCACGATGGAACTGGCCGCCTATCGCCAAACGCCATCGAATATTCAGGAAGAGATCATCGAAGCGAAGAAGAAGCAGCAGCTCGTCGGAGCCAAGTAGTCCGTTTCCTGACCGAACAGAGATTCACCTCCAGCGGCGGCGTGCCCATCACGTCGCCGCTTTTTCGTTCTCTGTTTCATCTTGGACGTAGCCATCTCCCAAAAAGGGGGCACCCAAAAAGGGGGCCCAAAAAGGGGTCAGGTACCAATCGTGCGAAGCACCCGAAGGGCCGCTTGCGGCTATTGGTACCTGACCCCTTTTTGGCGGCGCTACTCAACAAACAGCTCGGATAGCTGAGCGTTGAATTGGCCGTTGGTCATGACGTTGGGGATTCCGGATGACCTTGCCTCACGCAATCGATCGACATGGACATGGGGTCCATAGGCGATCAGCTTGGCTTGCGGGCACCGCTTGGCGCAGAGTCCAGCGATCGAGCCGATCAGTCCGCTGCGTGTGGACAGATCCAGCACGACGATAGCGAACGCTTCGCAGATCGGCATCGGGGAGAGAGCCACCGAAGTGAAAGGTCAGCCCGGCACCTTGAGCCGCCGCGCGAACTCGCGAGGCGAACATCAGATCACCGGAGAGCATCACCACGCTGCCGCCGCTCGGTTGGCTGTCCTCGCCGCGGCCTTCCTCTTCGTTCGTTGAAGGATCGTCCATCAGGATCGCTTCTCGATTTCGGTCTTCATGAAGTTCAAGCCTTCGGTCGCCAGCGTGATCTCATCCTTGAACATGCGACGCCAGATCTTGGTGGCCGCAGCGATCTCGGGAAGGGCCAGACCGAACGCTTCGATCACCAGCCATCCGTCGTAGCCGCTGCTGCGATCGCATCAAAGTTCTCGTCCCAGTTCACGCCGCCGGCGCCGGGCGTGCTTCGATCATTTTCGCTGATGTGGATATGAATCAGCTTGTCGCCCCCCGCCTTGACCGCTTCGGTCACCGACTTCTCTTCGATGTTGGCGTGGAAGGTGTCGTACATCATGCCGCATGCCGGATGATCGACCTCGCGCACGAACCGCGCCGAATCGGCGTGGGTATTGAGCAAGTAACACTCGAATCGATTGAGGGCTTCGACGCCCAGTCGCACGCCGACCGATCCGGCGTGCTCGGCGACTTCCCGCATGCTCTCCACGCCCCACTTCCATTCGTCGCTCGGTCGGACCGGCGCCGCTAAAGTAACCGAGTGCCGAATGATAAGGTCCGACAAGCGTTTCCACGCCCGCGGCGGCGCAGCAGTCGAGCGTCTTCTTGTTCAGCTCGACACCTTTGGCGCGGACCGCGGCGTCGGGCGAAATCGGATTGTCCTCTTCGCCGCGAATCGTCACGGCGGTGCGAGCCAAGCCCATCGCGTCGAGTTGCTTGCCGAGTGCCGCGTAGTCGAGGTCGAGGTTGAACATCGGCAATTCGACGCCGTCGTACCCGACATCCTTGAGCTGCTCGCAGACCGGCAGCATTTCGTCGGTCACTTCGCCGGTCCAAAGAAGGAGATTCATTCCGTATTTCATCGCAGACAGTTTCTCTTTTACGGGCTCGGAAAATCGGGAAAGGGATGTCGGTCATCCGGCGCATGCAGCAGCCTCTGACGTCGCGATTCTACCAGCTTCTTTGCCTCGGGAAGCCAGTCGCGCACCTCCGCCGGCAAAGGCATCAATCCGACCCGCTTCATGACCTGGTTCAATCGCATCAAGAGTTTGTCGTGGTCCAGGTAGTCGTACAAGAACTGGGCGTCGACAAATCGCCTGATCACCGGAGACAACCGCTCGGTCGGCTTGCCAGTGATCGCGTTGACGCAGCGCTCGATCGTTTCGGATCCAACCGCATCGATGGCCGCGTAGTAGCGTTCGGCGATCCCACGATCATCTCGGATCCAAAACGCATCCAGAAGCATCTCGATCAGGATGTGGCCGACGAACGTGGGCCGAAACCCGGCAGTCGCCCGGCAGCAAGCTCGCGCAGTCTCAATCGCCAGTCGCATGTTCGTGTCGACGAATGCCTCGGTTCCATGAAACCAACGGTCATCCTCGATGTGCCGCATGATCCCGTGAGCCACCAGTCGCAGCTCGAGGATCCTCGCTCTCGAGAAAGGCCTGGCCATTCGCCCCCGCGCACGAATCTTGCGATCCACCACGCTCAGCCAATCGGGAACACCGGTCGAAACGGCCAGCAGAGGATCGATCGAGGTAGGGCAGGGCATGAGAAAGAAAATTCATGCCGTCAGGGTAACGGGTCGATCCAGGACCGGCCAGGGACGCGAAACGTCCCGAGCAACCCGAGGAGCCAGATCGCCCGAGGAGTCAGATAGCCGCGAGGAGTCAGATAGCCGCAGGGCAGTAGCCGGACAGCCAGTGCGCGGAGTCAGACCGCCGCGCGGCCTTGCCGCCGTCGCTGCGAGCGCCAGCCACGCGTCCTTTGACCACACTCGTACCGCAGGACTCGCCAAGGCCGTGACGCCAACGAACAGGATCGCAATGGTGGGGCCTGCCAACAATGTCGCCGGAAACAAGGAGAGGAAAATCATGCTCATGTCGATCGGGAATCCATGACGTGCCATCGCCGCCCAGAGCCCCACGAGCATCACTCCGTTGGCCAGCCATCGTTGCCACGACCGCACCGTGAAGCCCCCAAATCGGTAGCAACACAATAGTTCAAGCCCACGTTGACCAGGCAGGGCAATTCCGATCGCGACGGCAACCAACTTGCCTCGCTCGGCGACCCACAGGTACTCCTGTCCGATCGTCGCCAGGGCGAACCAGATCGCAATCACGAATGCCATCGGCATCAGCTCCAGCCCTTCGCCGTATCGTCCCTCCAGCAATTCCGCAAATAACCAAGGAGCGATCCACAACGAAACCGCCGCCCCTGCCGTGAACAGAGCCGCCACCGCGAACAGGATCTGCTGCATTCTCTCACGCACCTTTCCTTGACGACCGGCTTCCCAGTCGGCTGTCAGGTAGGGCATCAACACGCCGCTGATCATTGTCGCCAAACTCATCAACAAGCCGGGAATGATGCGGCCGCTGTGGTACTGCCCCACCGCCGCCTGCCCGCCCCCGTCACCGCCAGGCAAGAGATGCAGGATCATGTAGCGGTCCGACAGGAAGAACACGTTGATCAGGAGATTCATCGCCCACAGGGCGGCGGCGTAGGGCAGCAGTCGTCGCCACATCGACGGTGCATCGAAAGCCTCTTCGGATTGCGGCAGTCCCTGCCAACCCGCACGCAAAGCAACCATCCCGGGGATCATCGCGATCAACGTTGCCAGCGAGAACATGTCAATCAATCCAGACACGCCGCCGCCGGATGAAAGCCAGCCGACGCCGAGGATGGTGAACGACGACCCCTTGCGTGAACTGCATCAGCGAGACCACACGAACCTGTCGCAGCGATGAAACGAGTTGATTGACGAAACCGAAAACCACAAACGCCACCACACAAAACCCCACGCTGTGAACCAGCGATGCATTGGCGGGCTCGGAAAAGACCAGCCAGCCGAACCACTGCGGCATGGCGATCAAGAGTAGAAAGAAGAGCGTTCCCAGCACGCCGGTTGCGATCAAGACTCGCCGCACCAGGGCACGCAAATGGCCGCGCATTCGATAGTGTTCGACGTACCGTGGCAACGAACCGGGCAGTCCCAGCAGCATGATCGGCGTCACCATCACGACGAAGTCGTAGGCCATCGACCATTGGCCCAGCAAGGCATCATCCAGCAAGCGGCAAAACCAGATCCCTCGGACGAATCCCACCGCCGCGCTGCACGACCGTCATCACCAGCATGACGAGCATGCCAGTGGCCAGAGAATCGGCGACGAAACTTCGCTTCGGCGAGGGGGTGGTGGCGTTCAACGGAGAACCGGGTTGCGAGGGGAACAGTCGCAGAAAATCTTGCTCAGGCTCTGGTCGGCTCCACTCGGATTCCTGGGGCTTGGCGACAATTCAAGTGGTCCATCCGGCGGCAATCAGGTCCTAACGGTTCTGCCAATGGAATTGCACGACGACTTGGCGGATCAGTCTCACTCTCACCATCGAGCGTGCGACCAAACTGCTCTGCCATTACAAATCCTGATCAGAAAACAATGCGACCGTCGCGCCGCCGAGCGACCGATGCGATCGCTCCGAAGCGGCGGGCACCCTTGTCGACCGCGGTCATCCAGTTCCCATCGGGACGATCCTGTGATCGAATTCCTGTCGTCAGCGGATCCAAAAAGCGAGTAGACTGTAGGCTCAGCAAGAAAGGCCTGCTGATTTCTCGTTGACTGCCCCGGTTCTCCTTGCCCGACCCTTTTCTTTCATCCCATCATGCCGATTCAAATTCGTTGCCAGTGTGGCAAGGCCCTGAAGATCCCTGACAGTGCTGCTGGCAAAGCGGTGAAGTGTCCCGGTTGTGGCGCGACGATGAGGGTCCCGGCAGCAGGTGCTGCAGCAGGCGGTGCTGCAGCAGGCGGTGGTGCAGCAACCGGTGGTGCTGCAACCGGTGCAGGTCGCGCGCCGGCGGCAAAGCCTCCCGCAGCAGTCCCGGCCCCCTCCTTGCCCGACTCTGGTGGCTTGGATGACCTGTTCGACGAAGAGGGCTTCAGCAGCACTGTCGAAGCGCTCTGCCCCGTTTGTCGCGCGGAAATGAAAGCCTCGGCCGTGCTCTGCACAAAGTGTGGATACCACAAGGAGTCGGGAACTCAATTCCAGGCTCACAAGACGGTAGGGGTCGACATTGACCATGGCACGATGGCCTTGCAAAAAGCGGCCGATGACATGGTCAAGGACAAGGTCATGCAGGACAAGTTGCTCGCCGGGGGCGGGATGCCTTGGTGGGCGCTGGCTTTGGTGCTGTTCGTCATCGGCAGTGCGTTGACGATCGCGGTGCTCGTCGTCAACTCATCACGTCGTGTCGATGCCGCCGCGCCGGCCAATCCGGTCGCCCTGTTCCTGGTCCTGGTGGGCTTCGCTTTCTATGCGATCTCGCAAGGCTCGTTCATCATGATCGTCGTGCACGCATTCAAGCAAAGTGTTGGCCGAGGACTGATGACATTGCTGATCCCTTTTTACGCGCTTTATCACGTCGCCAAGAACTGGAGGGAAACCTGGAAGTACTTGGCCGTGGCAATTGTCTGCGGAGCCATTGGCGGCGGATTGATGGCCGCCGCCGCATCCCAAGGTGGGATCTAATCAGGCAGCAAGCTACGTAGGCGAGTCTCTCCGAGGCTCGCAAAGCCATCGCAACAAAGCTGCAGGTGTCCGCCTTGGAAATGCGGACCTACCCCAACACGATCTCTGACAGCCACTTCGTGCCAATAACTACGCGCGTTACTGCTGGATGGGCAGTTGTGCGCTCGCTGGCAGGATTGTTGGCCGAGTTGGCCCGGTGGGACGCTTGATCATGTCCATATCGAATGACCGCGTGCCACTTTGGCCCGCGACCATTTGACTGCCGTGCCTTCGTGAGGGAATCGTGATTCCTGGATTGACCGCTGCCGGATCGGGCCGCCGACGCTGAATCGTCGTCGTGGTCAATCCGGTGGTGGGAGGCGTTGCCGATTGAGTGGCGCTCAGATATTCCTGGTACTGAGGCGAGAACATTGCCACTTCCTCGGGCGTTTTCAAGTCGGTGTCCTTGCCAGGCAGCAGCAGGGTGGCTGGAATCCCTTGGATGGTTTCCCCCTGGGCGGTCTTGAACGATGTGACCAGGGAGATCCGTCGTTGGTCGCCGCCGGCGGCGTCCCATGGAATCCAGATGCTGTACGACGCACCCAAGTCGGATTGTCCGAAGTGGCGAGTGAACTGTTCCGGGGTGAACACGAACTTCTTCACGCCCTGGTCGGGGTCACCGCTGGAATCGTCGAAGCCGTGTACCGTCAGTGTCCCCTCCACCGGTACGGGCCGAGTCCTTTCATCATAGAAGAAGACACGACCACCAAATCCACGAGTGGGCGTTCGTCCGGTTTGAACGAGTGTGTCAGGAGTCCAAGTCGCGGCGATCTTCACCGGATTCGGGTAGGGCTCCGGCATCTCGCTTGTCTTCTTCTTGCCAATCAATGGCAACCGTTCCATCAGGCTTCGTTCTTTCACCCCGCCGACATTCTTCTGCAGCAATGTTCGATCGGGCGTCATGAAGCATCCGATCTGAGTGCATGCCAGCAGCGAAGCAGCAGTAGCAGTGAAACGTCTTCTGGTAACTCGCATGAGAGATTCCATTCGTCTACGAAAGGTTACGCGTTTGGGTCATCCGATTGATTTGCGGAGAATCAACCGTACTTCAACATCTAGTCGTTCGATCCAAGTCGAGTTGGCTTGCCAGTGGGTTGGGTGCCAGCGGGTTGGGTGCCAGCGGGTTGGGGTGCCAGTGGGTTGGGTGCCAGTGGGTTGGCCGGCATAGGCCGGTGCCGCAGCGTAGGGGCGTGGCGCAGTGGCCGCTGACACCTTGCTGGTCGGGTCGCCCAGCATCTCAGAGAAGCTGACGGTCTGTGCCGGCTGCGACGCAGCAGCTGGCAACCTCGACAGATCAAATGGGGTTGCCGTTGCCGAGGCGGTCGACGAATTGGCTGGCGGAGTCATCAATCCGCTCGACAGGTCCAGTTCGTCTTGCGGAAGCAAGTTCAGCGGAGTCTCCTGTGGATTGACGGGCACGCCAGGATTGGCCGGTGGATAGGCCTGTGGGGGCACTGGGGCCGCACCATTTGGCATGAGTCCGTTTTGCATTGGACCGTTCGGCATCGATCCGCTTGGTACCGATCCATCTGACGGAAGCATCTCGCGTTCGTAAAGCACACTGTCCGAAGGGCTGGTCACGACGCCTTGTGGAATCGGATGGCCGTAGGGGTAGGCCGCTCGTGCTGGGAAATGGCCCTGTGGAATGCCAACCTGTGGGATGTTGTCCAGAGGCACATTGCCGCCTGGGAACGTGCCTGCAGGGAAGACCGGCGTTTCCGGATTCGGTCTGCGATTGATGTCGTCCACGGTTGGTTGCATGTCTGGATAGATCGTTTGACCGACTGCCGGTCCCCAGAGTCCGTAGCCTCCGCTCATTCCAACATCGCCGTTGGCTTCCACCACGTCTGCCAAACACCAACTCATGCGGCTCGATTCGGTTTGCTTGACGTAATCCAAGTCTTCCTCGCCGGTGACCAGCATCGGAGTCAGGAAGACGAGCAACTCGTTACGTGTCTCGATCTCGTTGTCGTACTTGAAGAAGTATCCCAGGATTGGAATGTCTCGCCAGGAAAGGAACTCGCCGACTCGTGTTCAATCGCGACTTCTGGATCAGACCGCCGAAGATGACCGTTTGGCCACTGTAGGCCGCGACCACACTTTGGGCCGTCGTCCTGAGAATATCGTTGATCAAGACCGTTTGCCCGCCAATGCCGGTCGGGATCAGCGTCCCACTGTTGTCGTCGCGGGCAGATCGAGTGGCGTCGACCGTCCATGACGATCAGTCCGTCTGCGCCGACGCGGGGGCGAACGTTCATGATCAAACCCACCTCGACATCCTGGGTCACCACCTGGGTTCCCGCCACGCCGTTGTTGATCACGTCGGTGACACGTGCGATCAGGCGACCGACCTGCACGAAGCCATCCGTGTTGTCCATCGTCATGATCTGCGGTCGGCTGAGAATCTGCAGGCGGTTCGCGTCCTGAAGCGTTCGCAGCAAGAGACTGATCGAATCGCTAGCGGCACTCAGTACGAAGCCACCATAGCCGAGGTTGTTGTTGATCTGACCCACTCCAAAGCTGGAGACACCACGCGCAGCCAGGTTTCCCTGTCCGAAGGAGTTTCCAAGAGGCAGTCCCGTGGTGGGGTCAAACTGCTGCAGTCCATTGTTATTGAAGTTGAAGCCTGTGTCGCTTGGATCGGTCGCACCTGGAAAGGCACCCGGCTGCGATTCCACGATCGTAAAGCAGTGAATCCTGAAGACCGACTTCACCACCGATCTCGAACTGGTCCTCCAACGCGACCTCGGCAATCATGACTTTGATCAGGACCATCGGTGGGCGACGATCGAGTTGATCGATCATGCGACGCACGTCCTCGTACAACCGTGGCGAGACACTCAGCAAGATACTGTTGGTGACCGGTTCGGCCACAACGACCAAGTCGCGATCGGGAAGATCGTAGGGTCCCAAGTCCCTGCTGGAACTGCCGGATCGTGTTGACCGTCTGCGTTCGCTGTTGCACATAGGACTGAATTGCCGCCGCGACATCGGATGCCGCTTGATGTCGCAGCCAGATCACCTCGGTGATGCGTTCTGCAAAACCGGTGCTGTCGAGCCGCAACAGGATGCTTTCGACGACGTCGAGATCGTCGGCACCACCGCTGGCAATGATGCTGTTGGTTCGTAGGTCGGTGCTGAATCTCAGGGGGACCAGCGAGCTTTCGGTCGCGCCGGTCGACGAAGGCAGATTGGCCGCACCCACGCTGGTTCCGGCCGTACCGGCGTCCTCACCGAAGAGGGCCTGCAGCGCGGTGGTCAACTGGACCGCATCACCGTTCTCGATCGTGAACACTTTGACCAGTGAATCGATTCCCGGTGCCTTGTCCAACTGGCGGATCAACTCACCGATCAGCGGCATGCTGGAGGCAGGTGCCCGAACCACGATCGCGTTGGCACCGGAATCGGCGGTGACCACCGCCCCTGCCAGGATGCCTGAATCGATCACCTGGTTGTTGTCTGCATCGACTGCCACGATCGAGAGGGTCGTCGACGGAGTGGTGATGTTTTCGCTTCCACCTCCATCCCCTTCACCGTTGATGGCTTCCTGCAGTACCGGAGCAAGTTCTTCGGCAATCGCATGATTGAGCGGGAAGATCTTGATTTGATTTTGTGCCGTGATCTGTTCCACATCCAAGTCGTTGATCAAACGGGTGACTTCTTCCATGTCACGGGGAGCGGCACTGACCACCAACGAATTGGTGCGGTAGTCGGCCAGCACGCGAACACGTGGCCCAATGCTGGGTCGCAGGTCGTCTCCCGTACCCGGTCGATCGCTGAAGAAGTCTCGAATCGTCGTCTCCGCATCGACGGCCGAGGCATTCCGCAAACGAAACACTCTCAGGCGGCTCGATTCGGGAACGGGCTGGTCGATCTTTTCAATCAGTTCGCGCAAGACCTTGATCGCTTCGGTACGCCCAATCAGCAACAGGGCATTGGGAGTATCGAGCGAAGTGATGCTCACCTCACCTTGGCGGGCCGACAAAACGTCCTCATAGAGTTGTGTCAGCAGGGTCGCGACCGCATTGGCATCGGCATACTGAAGATCGACCACTTCCACGTCTGGCTTGGTGACCTCGCTCTGCTCTTCGATCTGCTTGATCACCTCCATCACACGTTCGACGTCCCGCTTGGCACCTCGAATGATGATCGTCCCGAGTTCGGGAACGAATTGAATCTGGGTATCACCAATCACCCCGGCACCCCCTTCGTCGCCATCGAGCCCGTCGGCGGGGAGCTGTGGGTTCGGTGGAGCCGCCTGGCCACCAGCATTCTCCTTGGGGCTGCTGAAAGACGGCGTTACGAAAAGGTGAATTGATGGCAACGGGAGCCGCCTCCACTTCGCCGCCCTGTTTGTTTTCCAGCTCCTTGAGCAGACGCAACGCCCGTTGGATCGGGGCGGGCTCGGCTTTCTGCAGTCGGATCAGTTCCAGGACTTCGTCGTCGTCGCCCACAAGTTGATCCAACGTGGAGATCAGCTTCTCCCAGCCTGAGGCCGAGGGTTGGGGTGCAATCACCGTGACCGTGTTGTTTCGTCGATCGACTTCGACGGTCGTCCCTTGCATCGGAGTGACCGACAACTGGAAGGATGCCCGCTCGCCGTTACGGCTCGTCGTGATGGGAAGGGGAGCGCCCGCCAGGCGTTGCAAGTCGTCCTCGAATTCCCGCCAAGTGATGAAGTTCAATCCGACCGTCACCGGCGCACGATTCCTCGCGGCAGCCTGTTGGTGCGAGGCGAGCATCGCCTTGACTTCCTTCGCGATCGTCTGTTGAGCCTCCTCGGGCGCCATCACCACCAATTGCTGGTTCCTGACATCCGAGGCGATCTGAATCTCTGGCATGTCCCGGTAGTGCATGCTCAACGCGGTGGCAATCGTCTTGGCCTGGGCGGCCGGCACTGGCAACTTTCGCAGGCTCGGCCCGTTGATTTCCTGGGCTTGGATCTCCAGGGCCTGAACACCACAGCAAAGGAGCAGTGCGGCGACTGAGGTCAATCGAAGATTGAAGTAGCGGCGCATTTGCGACCACCTTTATTGGGTCTAGAGAGAATCTTGCGGTCTACGAGCGGATCTCCGAGAACGCTCACCCGCTCAGATCGAATCATCGACGCATCCGATACACCCGCTAAAGACAAATCATCCGCGCAAACCGCTACAGGCTGAACTGATCGCTACCTGATAGCAATAAGCTGTGCGGGCCGCCGTTTCTGGTCTTTCGTGAAATTCACAGATTTTGTTAAAGCTCAGCTGACCTTTGTCCGCCGTATCAGGCCAACCTCCCTCGCACCGATCCGAGGTAGTCGAGCCCGATCAACCCTCGCCAGGTGCCGGAAATGCGCAGGCCTTATTCCATCATGTCACTGATCGCGATATTCCCGCTGTTTTTGAGCGGGTGCCATCAGAATCCAACCACCACTGGCGTTCCCGCCCTGTCCCCCATGGGGGCAGGTCAGGCACCGATGCTCAATCCCTTCGGAGCCCAGACGAAGGTGACGCCGCCGCCGACCGGATCGTATCTAGGCCCGAATAGTTACATGGGCAGTCCCGTTCCCTCCGGGACGGTCGCTCCAGGGCAAGTCAGCCCGATGCCCAGCGGTCCCTATCCTCCGCAAAGTAACAATGCGATTGGAACGGGCGTTCAACCTCAACCCAGCGGTTGGACCTCGAGCGGACAATCGGTGGTTCAGACCAACCCGATTTCCTCTTCCGCCCCAAATCAAACGGGCTTCACCAATTCGGGAGTCGCTCCCGTTTCCACCTTCGGAACGAACACCTCGAGCATGGACCCACGTGCTGGTGGCATGCAAGCGATCGACATGACCGGGGCTCCATTGCCGCCGGGATATCAACCGTCCAATTCGACAATGAGTGTTTCGGTTCCTCCGCCGCAGACGCCCACCAGCGGTTGGGGATCGCCCAATGCGGGCTATCCAGCGACCGGTTATCCGGCGACCGGTTATCCCAACGCCAGCCCTGCTCCCACGATTCCGCCAGCGAGCTATCCGGCCAACGCCTATCCCAACACGAATCTGCAAAACGTTTCGTCACCCTACCAGTCGAATCCCTCCGCCGAGATCGCCAGCAGGCTGACACCCTTGCCCGCCTCGAACAGCGCCGTGCCGATCAATCCTCCGCCGATTCAATCGGTCGGGGTGCAGTCGGGCGGTTCGATTCCCGGTCCATCGACCGAACCGGTCAATTCGTCAGGTAGCGGCGACCAGAACTTGATGTGGCGAACACCCGGTTCCCAGTTCTAGGAAGTCTACCGTAGGCGAGTCTCTCCGAGACTCGTACGAAACGCAGCCAAGCTGCTGGTGTCCGCCTTGGAAATGCGGAGCTACAGTAGGCAGCCAAGCTGCTGGTGTCCGCCTTGGAAATGCGGAGCTACGTTAGGCAGCTGATTCGTCACAGCCTCGCTGAGAAGGGCGTCCCGTTCGCGGTCTCACTGCCTTACAGCAATTCGCCAATCACTTCCGACTCGAAGGGTGCCACACGAACGGGGCGACCATCGGCGGTGTGCAACTCCATCTTGGGATCGATTCCCAAGAGTGTGTAGATCGTTGCCGCCAGGTCGGATGGGGTGACCGGTCGGTCCTTGGGGCCCTCCCCCACCGAATCGCTGCTCCCGACAACTTGTCCTCCTTGGATGCCGCCTCCCGCCATGGCGACACTGAAAACTCTCGGCCAGTGATCGCGGCCGCCGCGCGTATTCAGCTTCGGCGTTCGTCCGAACTCACCCATCACCACGATCAGTGTCTCGTCGAGCATCCCGCGTTGGTCCAGGTCGCCGACCAGCGTCGAGAAGGCCTGGTCGAGAGAAGGCACAAGCCCGACAGGTGTCGCCGCACCGGTATAACCCTCTTTGAGCCTGGTGTAGAGATTCTCGTGCGTGTCCCAGCCGCGATCGTTGACCGTCACGAAGGGCACCCCTCGCTCGACCAACCGCCGCGCGAGCAGGCAGCATTGCCCGATCGATTTCGGTCCATATCGCCGCCGCATCTCTTGCGGCTCCTCCGACAATTCGAACGCACGCTTCGCCTCCTTCGACGCGATCAAGTCGTAAGCCCGTGTCAGATCGGGATCGGTGATCGGCGCGGGTGACCTGTCCTGTTCACGACTGAACGCATCCATGGCAGCGACGAATTGCCGGCGGCGATCGAGCCGGTTCAGGTCCATGCCTTGATAGAAATCGAGATCGCGGACTTGGAAGTCTGGTTTGCTCGGATCGCCACCGACCGAGAAGGGTCGATTCCTGGCCGGCAGATAACCGCCACCCGAGATTTTGGATCCACCCACCGCAAACGAGGGGACTGCAACGTAGGGAGGCAACACACCCGCGGACTGTCGCACCTCCGACAGCACGGCGCCGTAGGTTGGGTACTCCAGCACCGGCGTCGGCTTGTACCCCGTCATCAGGTAGTGCGTTCCGAAATTGTGCTCACCCAGCGGCGAGGTCATCGAGCGAATGATCGCGATACGATCGAGCATCGCAGCGGTCCGCGGAAGGCTCTCGCTGATCCGGATGCCTGGAAGCGTTGTCGAGATGGTCGACATCGGGCCTCGAACCTCCGCAGGTGCATCGGGCTTGGGATCGAATGTCTCCAGATGACTCGGTCCACCGTCGAGCCAAATCAAAATGCACGCCTTGGCCCGGACGCTCGGCAGCGAATGGGACTCGGCAGCAGCGAGCCGTTGGAGGCGAAGAAAATCACCGACTCCCAGACCGAGCGCCGTCAGGCCACCCACGCGCATCAAATCGCGGCGAAGGAAACCATCGCAACGAGCAGCATTCTCTTTCATCCACACGGCCTCTTCACTCTGCGGTCAATGATTCGTGACGAACTCGTTGCAGGTCAGCAAGCTCCAAACAAAATCCTCCAACATCTGGCGACTCCCTTCCGACTGACCAGACGCCAATCCATCCAGTTGTGCCTTCCAAAACTCGAGCTCCACCTCGCGAGGATGGCGCTGCAAGGCGACGAGGTAGAACTCGTCGACGATCTCCAGCGGAGGCGTTCCCGCTTGGATCAGCCGCGAGAGACGACTTCCCGCTGCCCCGATCCGGCGGTTGAGTAGCTCACCGTTGAACAGGTGCAGTTTCAGTGGCAGTCCACCACCAGCGGAGCCTTCGGACGTTTCACACGTCTCTTCGCGATTGCAGCGGCCGAGGATGTCGAGCGAACGAGACTCGGTCTTCGAGTCCACCAGCGAAACCGCGCGCGTTCCCTGTGGTAGCTCGCCGTACGACTCCGACACCTCCAGCACATCGGTGATCGCGTCAGCCAAGACTTCCGGCGGCATCGGCTTGCGAAGGAAGTGCGAATAGAAACGATCGTCGTGCTGGTTGCCCTCGCTCGCATCGGCGCTGCGAGCGTACGCGTCACTGCTTGCCGATCAACCCGAGTGTGTGTCGAAGATCATAACCATGGGCGATGAAGTCTTCGGCAAGCTCATCCAGGAGTGCCGGGTGGGTGGCCGGGTTCGTGGCTCTTAGGTCATCCGCCGGTTCCACCAGACCACGTCCCATCATCGCTTTCCACAATCGATTGACGATCGCCTTGGCGAAGTAGGGATTCTCACGCTTGGTTAACCAGTCGGTGAAGGCGAGGCGGGCGTCGGGAACCGTCTCGTCTTCGGTCACCAGAAACACTTCGCCGGGGATCCTTGGCATGCGCGTTCTCCCCGGTCTTGGGATGGATCACGACACCCTTGGAATCAAGTGATACCACTCGTCCCGAACGCACCCCTGCAAAGATCGCCGCCAGGCCGTGGTAGTCGTCTTGCGTCCAGTGATCCAACGGATGGTTGTGACAATTGGCACAGCGCAGGCGATTGCCCATGAAGACTTCGCTCGTCAGTTCCGCTTGCTCTCGCGGTCCCGCCACGGTCCGATAAAAATTCGCCGGTCCAACTTCGTGACTGTCCCCGAGCGCCAGCAGGAGCTCGCTTGCCATTTGATCGTAGCCAACGCGATCGACGAGCTGGCGATGGATCCAGCGATGATAGGTGGCGGCGCCCTGTGTGTCCTGCGGCTGGGTGTGGACTCGCAGCAGCTTGGCCAACTGCAGCGTCCAGTACTCGTTGAACTCATCCGATTCGAGCAGGTCGCTTGTCAAAATCGCTCGGCGATTCGGGGCACCTTCCCCGCCCAAACCGTTGGCCGTGACGAAGCGTTGGGTGGTCACCGAATCGGGAAGACGTCCGGTCAGATCGAGCGTGACGCGACGCAGGAACGTGGCGTCATCCGCCGCGGCAGACATCGGAATCCGCAACGTGTGCAGCAGTTCGGAGACGTGCCGATCGATCAAGCCAGTCGACGTATCTGAGTTGGCATCGACCACCTCCCCATCGAACGGCATGATGATCTCAACGGGAACGACCTCGCTTAGGTAGCGCGCGACGACGACATGACGTCCTCGGCGGCCGATCGTTGCCTGACCATCGGACCCTTCGAATCGGACTGCCGATGGGTCCTCGGGTGTGAACACGGTCCACTGGGTGACATCGCGATCCGAGCCATCCGAAAAATGTGCCACGGCACTCAACTGAACGGTGGGACGCTCGGTCGAAGCAACGACCTGCTGGGGCGAAACGGTGAGTCCGACGAATTGACTTCTCGGCGTCTGGTCGGTCTGACCCGATCCGTTCCAGCGGGCTCCCTGTTCGATCCATTCAACGATCCGACTTGCACCTTCCTCGCCGGAGTCGAGTCGTTGACCGCCGCCATGTTCGATTGTTTCCGTGGGCTTGACGACAAGCAAGCTCTGTTTGGGATCCGCCAGGTTGATACGACGCCCCTCCAACTCACGGGCGATCGAACGAAAATCGGAGCCGGGGTCGCCGCCATAAAGTGAGAGTCGAAATCCCCCACGGCCCACCGCCGCGCCATGACAGGCGCCGGTGTTGCATCCCGCTTTGGTCAACACCGGCATGATGTCGTTTCGAAAGTCGGTCGCCCTTGTCGGGCCCGCGATCACGACCGCTAGCAGGAAGATCCAGCCTCGCACGCCTTACACCTCATCCTTGTCATCGTCATCCTTGTCATCATCGCCGGAATCATCCGAGCCAGCGGCCGGACTCTCACCATCGCCGCCGTTCTCGTCACTCAGAACCTCCAGCCACTTCTTCAGAATCTCTTGGGCCATCGGTGTGCCGTACATCTCGAGCTTGCCTGACTTGACGACCGTCGATGTGATTCGCGCCAACTCCTTCCTGGCCGAAGCGTTTTCCTTGATGTAGGCATCAACCTTTGCTGCCGCCTCTTGTACCTGTTCCTGACTCGCCCCCTTGTTGATCACCGTACGCAGCAGTGCGATCAGTTGCGGGTCGGACTCACCTCGGGTGCCGAGTTGCGCCATCGGGCGGCCGGCGGCAGCACCTCGCTGCATCCTCATCTCCGGTGCATAACGAGCGTCCAGGTCTTTCATCGATGGCACCTCGCCGCCTCCGGTCACGGCCGCGATCGCCTGCAGGATTGCGGGACCATCGGCTTCTCCTTGGGGCTGAACCAACGCATCGTTCGCGGTGACCTTGCCGTCGTCGGCGACAAGAATGGTCAGCGTGACGTTGCGATTGAGTCCATAAGAGCCAGGGCCCTCTTTGCCGTCCGGCGAGACCCCAACGATGATGTCGTCCGCAAGCAAATGCTGGATGTTCGCGACTCGCTTGACGGCCTGCGTGACGTCGTCGGTCAAGAATACCACGCCGACGGTCATCCCTTGATTCTCACGATCGGCGGCGAAGCTGGTGACCGCGCGAGTCAACGAGAAACCAGGGCGCGTCAGCTCATGGACGAAGACGATCATCAGCGGCCCACCGTCAGCGACCTCGACCAGATCGATCGACTTCCCTTCGTAACCACCGGAGAAGGCCAGCGTCTGAAACGAGGGGAGCGTTTCGCCAACCTGCGGTCCGGAGAACACTGGCTCTTCGGCCTGGGCAGTTACCAGAACGGGGAACGAGATCAGAATCGCGAACGACAATTTTCGTAGCATGGTTTATCCTTGTCAGGGTGAAGCCTTCATTGTGACAGAGAGTTGACTCCCTCGCGACGACTTTCCGTCTCGCAGCACTTGTTCACCAGGGATTGGCGTCGACTCGGATTTCCGGCCAAAAGAGGGGGCTTCTTCGCGTTGGTTTTGCCCAGAGACGCATCGCTCGCCCCTTTTGAAGTTGCGATTTTGGCTGCCGCACGAGGATTTTCATAACCCGACGCGTCAGCGAGTTGATGTCAAAATCGATATTTCCTCGCTGACGCGTCGGGTTAGGAAAGAAGTGCAACTTCAAAGCTTGCGTCTCAGGTTACAAATGGTTACGGGAATGCAAGGCGAAAATCCGCCAGTGCCTGCGATAGTATAGAGAGGGCAGGCGTGTCGTTCCGCAGCTTCGCGTCCGGCTGCCATCGCGTTCTTGCAACCAGGTGTGACACCAGGTTGCGACACCAGGATGCGATTCTGGCAGCCCCCACCCACGGCAATGCTCTGCCTCGTGTCGTCGTCGGTCAGCAACCGGTCGGGTTACTCAAAAGCCGTTCGCTTTGCCCGACTCGCTGCCTGCCTGCTTGCCTGTCGGCAGGGGCGAACTGAAACGATTGAGGATTTTGTTCACGAGAGAGACGTTCGATCATGTGGATCAAGCTTGCCATTCTTTTCGCCGGACTCGTCGCAGTCGTAGCTGGAGCCATTCCCTATCTGTCCGCCTCCTTGACCGGCGATGACGGAATCGCGGTCATGACCCACACGGTGCGCAGGGGTGACATGTTGGTCACGGTCACCGAGAACGGCATGCTCGAGAGCTCCAACAACGAGGAGATCAAGTGCATGGTCAAAGGGGGCAGCACGGTCCTCTGGGTGATCGAGACCGGCACCTTCGTCAAATCAGGGGACGAACTGGTGCGACTCGATACGGCGATGATTGAGGACAACATCACTCAGCAGCAGATCACGTACGAACGGGCCGTTGCCAACCAGATCATCGCGCAAAGCGAGGTCGATGTGGCAGTGACCAACCTGGAGGAATACCTCAACGGGACTTACCAGGAAGAACGCAACCTGATCGAGAAACAGATTTTTGATGCCGAGCAGCTCGCCAAGAAGGCGCAGCTCTCGTATGAATCAGCCATGCGAATGGCATCCAAGGGAATGTTTGGAAGTTTGCAGTTGGAGGGTGAGAAGTTCGCCGTGGATTCGGCTCGCAAGGATTTGGAGTTGAAAAAGAAGCAACTCGAAACGCTGGACCTGTACAAGCGAAAGAAAACACTGCAGGGCCTGCAAAGCGCGATCGAAGCGGCCAAGGCCCGACTGGCAGCGGAAGATGCATCCTTGAAGTTGGAAAGAGATCGGCTCAATCGAGACAAGGAACAGTTGGTCAATTGCGTCATTCGTGCCAAGTCCGAAGGGATGGTGATCTTTCCCTCGGCTGCTGAATGGAAGGAGACGCCCGATATTGAAGAGGGGGCGGTCGTTCGAGAGCAGCAGACCCTGCTGATGATTCCCGATCTGAGCAAGATGCAAGTCAAGGTCGGCGTCCATGAGTCGAAGGTTGGCAGACTGCGGCTTGGCATGCGCGCCAACGTCGAGTTGCAAGACAGCTCCCTGGTGGGCGAGGTCGACGAGATTGCGGAAGTGACGCGACCTGCCGGATGGTGGACCGGCAACATGGTCAAGTACGACACGATCATTCGCTTGGAGTCACAGGCCGGTCTGAAGCCAGGCATGAGTGCCATGGTCGACATTGTGCTTGCCGACCACCGAGACGTTCTCAAGATTCCAGTGGCAGCCATTGTGCAGGGGCCAAGTGGTTACATGTGTTGGGTCAAGACGAGCCAAGGCATCAAGAAACGAGTGATTGAACTCGGTGATACCAATGACGAGTTCACGATCGTTACCGCAGGCTTGTCCGAAAGGGATGAGGTGGTTTTGAACCCAACGGCGTATCTCGAGGAAGCGCAAACCGAGGCGATGAAGCCGATCAAGGACTCCAAGGCAAGCGATTCCGACGGAGCGCAAGACGCGATGGGTGTCACGCCTGCCAGCGGCGCCGATCGCCCAGAGAAGGATGAGAAGGCCCATGCGGGTGACGACAACAAGCCAAACGCGAAACAGTCGGCAGCCGCCAAGCAGTTGCCGGGAGCCCAGCTGATCGCCGCCGCAGACAAAAACGGTGACGGCGCGCTGACGATCGACGAATTCGATGACGAGAATCGCAGCAAGTTTCCAGAGATCGACAGCAATGCGGACGGGAAAGTCGACGCTCGAGAAATCGACGCCGCGCTACAAGCTGCAGGGGCAAAATGAGCGGAGCGCTGCTTCAAACTTTCCGGCTTGGCCTCAAGAGCCTGTTTCTGCAGAAGATGCGATCCGCGCTGGCGGCACTCGGCATCTTCATTGGTACCACGACCGTGATCTGGTTGGTGGCGATGGGGGAAGGGGTCAGTCACAACGCGCAGCAGCAAATCATGGAGTTGGGCGCGAACAACATCATTGTCCGAAGCGTCGAGCCCCAGTCGGCTGAGGGAAAATCGGATCGCGTGAAGACGTACGGATTACTACGCGCCGACTACCGACGAATCCTCTCCAATATCCCCACCATCACCCGAGCTGTCCCCATTCGAGAAGTGCCTCGGGAATTCCTGGTGAACGGGCGCACCGCTGACGTCAATCTGGTCGGCAGCAGCATCGACTACTTGGAACTGAATCGACTGGAGATTGCTCGTGGGCGTTGGATCACCGAGCAAGACGGTCGTGAGAACGTCATTGTCCTGGCGGATCAAACGGCCAAACGGCTGTTTCCCATGGAAAGTCCGATCGGAAAAAAGGTGGGCGTTGAAAGCGATGTCTACACGGTGATCGGACAGACCAAGCCTCGCGCCGCATCGGCGGCCATCGGTGGCAGTCTGGCCGCGCGCGATTATGCATTCGATGCCTACATTCCGCTGGAAACCTTTCGGCATCGCGTCGGTGATCAAATCATGGTCCGCGTCGGAGAAGGCCGTGGTTTCGATTTCACGGGCGAGATTGTCGAGTTGACTCAGATCACCCTGACCGTCGGATCGATGGAAGAGGTCGATGCGACGGCCGCGATCGTGGAGACTCTACTCAAACGCTACCACGACAAAGAGGACTACGCGGTCGTGGTTCCCAAGGAGCTCCTGCGCCAGGCCGAACGCACGCGTGCGATGTTCAACATCTTGTTGGTGGTGATCGCCGGTATCTCACTCTTGGTCGGTGGGATCGGGATCATGAACATCATGTTGGCCACCGTCACCGAACGGACTCGCGAGATTGGCATCCGTCGAGCCTTGGGAGCAAAACGGCGCGACATCATCTACCAGTTCCTCACCGAGACGTTGGTGTTGACGGGCAGCGGCGGTTTGCTTGGCGTCGGCTTTGGATTGATGTGCGGGCCACTGTTTCGCCTGGTCAGATCGATCTTGACGGCAATCAATCCGGAAATGTTGCCACCGATCATTTACAACCTGGAACCTCGGATCGCCCCGTGGTCGGTCATCTTGTCGCTGTTCATTTCGCTCGGCGTCGGGCTCATTTTTGGTGTGTATCCGGCAAGACGAGCCGCCTACATGAATCCGATCGAGGCCCTCCGCCACGAGTAGCCCTACCGTAGGCGAGTCTCTCCGAGACTCGAATCCGCAGCCAAGCTGCTGGTATCCGCCTTGGAAATGCGGAGCTACGTTATGCAGCCAAGCTGCTGGTATCCGCCTTGGAAATGCGGAGCTACGGTAGGCAGCCAAGCTGCTGGTATCCGCCTTGGAAATGCGGACCTACGATACGCAGCCAAGCTGCTGGTATCCGCCTTGGAAATGCGTCACCAGGGTCCGTCCGCCCGGTGCGAGCCGACCCGATCAAAGGTAGAATCGTCTCTTGATCCGTCTCGAAAGTCCCCCCCTTTCAAAATAGGAATGAATCGATTTCATGCAGACTCGACAGCTAGGAAAGAACGGACCAGAACTCAGCGTGATCGGGCTTGGAACTTGGGCGATGGGCGGCGGTGATTGGCCGTTTGGTTGGGGAGATCAGGACGAGAATGACGCGATTTCCGCGGTCGTCAAGGCGGTGGAGCTGGGAGTGAATTGGATCGATACGGCTGCTGTTTATGGTTTTGGGAAGAGTGAAACACTCGTCGGCAAGGCCCTTCAATCGATCCCGCAGGCCGACCGCCCCCTGATTGCGACCAAGTGTGGCCGCACGAATCTGGGTGACGGCAAGATTGGTAAGTCCTTGCAACGAGACAGCGTGATCGCAGAGTGCGAGGGGAGCTTGAAGTGTTTGGGCGTCGACTGCATTGATCTGTATCAAATGCATTGGCCCGAACCAGATGATCAAATCGAGGAGGGTTGGGAGACCCTCGTCCATTTGCAGAAGCAGGGGAAGGTTCGCTTCATCGGTGTTTCCAATCACTCCGCGTCGCAAATGGCTCGCCTGCAGGCAATCGCGCCGATCAATTCCTCGCAGCCGCCCTACAGCATGATCGCGCGCGAGGCCGAATCCGAAGTCCTCCCTTACTGTCATGAAAATGGAATCGGCGTGATCTGCTACAGTCCGATGGGCAAAGGTTTGTTGACCGGTGGGTTCACCGCGGAGCGTGCGAGGAATCTTTCCGACACGGACCATCGCAGCCGGGATCCTCGCTTTCAGTCGCCGCAACTTGAAGTCAACCTGAAGTTCGTCGAGGGGCTGGGACGCATTGCGGAGTCGCTTGGTTGGACGATCCCGGAGCTCGCGATCGCCTGGGTGTTGCGCAGGCCCGAGGTGACCGCCGCGATTGTCGGCTCGCGAAGCCCAGCACAGATCGCGCAAACCGTCGTCGCTGGAAGCCGCACCCTCGATACGGCCTCCATCGATGAAGTCGACAAGTTGCTGGTAGGTCGCGACCAGCAGCTTGCCTCGCTAGAAGGTGTTACCAAGGCCCGCGTCTAAACATCCAGCGGCCAGTTGCTCGCGAGTCAGTGGAATCATCCGTAGGCCAGGACTTGTCCTGGCGACATGCTGCCAGGACAAGTCCTGGCCTACGACTACTGTCCTGCGGTCAATCTGAAAACGCGATAGCGATCGGAAACGAAGTCGTGCCGAAACGTATGGCGGTGGAAGTGGAGTCGGAGCCAACTTTTAGGTGCGCAGTCCATGCAGGGAATTGAAGCGGCGATCAGCGGATTGTTGAGCCTGTCTGGGATCGGCGTCGTGTTGCTTGGTACGGCGATGGGGATCTTCGTCGGTGCGGTTCCTGGCCTGACGGGAACGATGTTGATTGCGCTCGTATTGCCTTTGACCTACGGCGCCGACCCGCTGTTGTCGATGGCGTTCTTGATCAGCATCTATGTCGGTGCGGTCAGCGGCGGCATGATCACGGCAACGCTACTACGGATGCCGGGGACGCCGGCATCGATCATCACGACGCTCGATGGCTACCCCATGGCAAGAAACGGACAGCCCGGTCGTGCGCTGGGCCTGGGAGTCATGGCTTCCGCCGTCGGTGGTACCGTCTCCTGGGTGTTCCTGGTGCTGCTGACCAGTCCGATCGCCCGGCTATCATCGCAGTTCGGATTCTTCGAGTACTTCTCGCTGGTCATGATGGCGCTCGTCTTGATCGCCACCATTGGCGGCGCGTCACTTTCCCGCTCGCTCTTCTCCGGGTTCCTGGGCATCTTTTTGGCGATGCCTGGGATCAATGTGGCGACAGGCCATGCCAGGTTGACCTTTGGAATCACGGAGATGAACGACGGGTTCCAGCTCTTGCCGGTGTTGATCGGGCTGTTTGCCGTCAATCAGATCCTTCGAGACATCGTCAACATCGAAGAGAAGGGCGAGCCGATCTCGCTCGGCGAGCAGAGTCTGTGGTTGCGTCCCAAGGATTTGGCCCAGCACGCCGTCAATCTGCTTCGTTCCTCGGTGATCGGTACGTGGATTGGGATCTTGCCTGGGATCGGCGCCAACATCGGTTCGGTCGCCGCGTACAGCGTGGCCAAGAGCATGTCGAAAGAGCCTGAAAAATTTGGGACAGGATGCGAGGAGGGAGTGATTGCCTCGGAGGCAGCGAACAATGCCACGATCGGTGGAGCCCTGATTCCGTTGATCGCAATGGGGTTGCCCGGGAGTGTGGTCGAGGCTGTTCTGCTCGGCGCGCTGGTCATCCACGGCCTGCAGCCTGGGCCACGTCTGTTTGCCGAGAGCCCCTCGATGGTCTACACGATCATGGGAGCGATGCTGATGGCCAACGTCGCGATGGCGGCGATGATGTTGCTGTCGATGCGATGGTTGGCTCGTGTGGTGATGGTACCGAGGCCTTACTTGCTTCCAATCATTCTTTGCTTTTGCGTGATCGGATCTTTCGCACTGTCCAATCGTCTGTTCGACGTCTGGGTGATGCTTGGTTTTGGGGTCCTTGGTTTTCTGCTGGAGACCTGTCGGATTCCACTCGCACCGTTCATCATCGGTTTTGTACTCGGTCCGATCGCCGAAAAGAACTTGAGCCTTGGACTTCAGGCTTCGGATGGCAGCTACTGGCCAATCTTGACGCGACCGATTTCGCTGTTGTTCATCGCGGTCGCGATTGGAATGCTGGCCCTGCCGCTGCTCAAGAAATTCCGATCCAACACAAGCGGAGCGATCCAGTGAGTACTGCGATGCGCGTTTGGCATGTTGCTGCGATCATGGCGATCATCGGCTTGTCCTGGTGGTGGTTTCGAAAGGGAGAATGGCAGCTGGAGGATCGTGGTTATCCTTCCCGTCCGATCTATGTTGTCGTCCCCTACGCAGCTGGTGGTGGAAGTGACACCTTTGTGCGGATCATCGAGCAGGGCATCGCTCGAGAGAAACTGCTCTCTCAGCCACTTGTGATCGTCAACCAGGCCGGAGGCATCGGGACGATTGGAAGCCGCGAAGTCAAGAACGCCGACCCCGATGGTTATCGGATCCTCTGTCACCACAACGCGATCATCACGGCCAAGCTCGCCGGTACCGTCAGCTATGGACCCGAGGCATTTGAACCAATCGCGTTGACCGGCGAAATGTCGATGGTGATCCTCGTTCGCGCCGATGCGCCATTCCAAAATGTGATGGATCTGTTGCGCGAAGCGAAGTCGTCGCCGCGGTCGGTGCGGTTCGGTGCCAATCTAGGAGCCCCCGCTTACTTCACCGCTTTGCAACTCGAAAAGGCCTTGGCCGGCGCCGAATTCAGTGTCGTCTCTTCGGGTGGGGGTGCCGATCGTTATTCGAAGATCATCGGGGGTCATCTGGAGGCGGGTATTTTTTCGCTCTCGGAGTATCTCGATTTCAAAGGATCGGAGGGGACGCCGCCGCATCGAGATATCCGCGCCATCGCTGTTCTGAGCGAACAAAGGCACGAGGCGATCCCCGAAGTACCGACCGCCAGCGAACTCGGTGTTCCCGTTGAACTTAGCAACGCGAACTACTGGTGGGCTCCGAAGGGAACGCCACCCAACGTCTTGCAGACACTCGCCAATGCGCTGGAAGCGAGCATGGCAGACGAGAAGGTACGGGAGGAGCTGAGCCGGTTGCGAATGGATCCCACTTTTGAGAGTGGGCCTGCCCTCGACCGACGACTCCAGAAAACGATCGCGAGCTTCGAGGCGGTCATGACCGAGAAACCATCCTCGCTGCCTGCGTTTCCGGTGTACGTCGGCGCGATCGTGCTCTTGCTATTTGTCTGGACCTTGATTGACAGCCGAAGCGGCCGCGTGATGAATCAGTTGAAACCAGTGGGGCCTGAGCATTTGAGTTACCAACGGCGTCCCGGGCTCGCCATGGCGAGTCTGCTTGCGATCTGCGTCTACGTGATCGTGTTGGGGCTGGGGACGCTGCCCTTCGCGGTTACCACCGCGATCATGGTCATGACAGTCGGAAGTTTGATGTTGCGGTACGCGCCGGGCAAATGGTGGGTACTCTTGGAGCTCGCGATCCTGGCGGGACTCGGCACGCAGTTCATCTTCACCGAGATCTTCGTCACCGACCTACCGTAGCCGAGTCTCTCCGAGACTCGAGTTCGCAGCCAAGCTGCTGCTATCCGCCTTGGAAATGCGGAGCTACTGACGCAGCCAAGCTGCTGGTATCCGCCTTGGAAATGCGGAGCTACGGTACGCAGCCAAGCTGCTGCTATCCGCCTTGGAAATGCGGCGCTACTGACGCAGCCAAGCTGCGACGAATAACGGTCTCGGAGATTCCGTCCCACAGTACCGCGTCGCCGCCCAAAGCCTGCTCAACAACGACACCGCCAACTATCGCAGCAGTGCCTCGAGCTGCTCCTTTGCCACCTTGTTCATCACCAACGGCTGTGAACCATCTTGTTGAGCTTGCTGCCAGGTGGCGTTGTAATGCTCTCCGTCAAACATGACATCCACGTAGCGGCTGCACCCCGTTCCATGGGGACTTAGAAAGGAGGGGGCGGTGACAGACAAACGACGAACTTGATTGAGATCGTCATTCAGGCAGTAGGCGACGCCACCCAGCTCTTCACAGGAATATCCGCGAGGTCGCTTGACCGCCGAGTCATGCTCGTCCAGGTTTCGCACGCACTCGCCACCATCGTAGAACAAGAGGTCAGCGTCCTGGTCCGATAGGATTCCCACGCGAGGTAGCCTTAGCATGGACGTCCCACGTGTGATGGCAACGTCCCAAGTGAACCCTCGAGGAAAGAAGTCAAAGTTCGCACGGTCGGCCGACAATGGGTGCCCATCAAGGGGCACGTATCCGGTATTGGAACTGGTCCAACAAAAAGGATGCGTGCAGAACATCAGGCAAGGTGTGCCCTGATTCGTACCGAGAAAGGGGTCCTTGATGTGAATGAACTGAGGATTCGCGGTCTCTAGCACCGTTTCAATTTCGGCATCGACCAATCGCTCGATGGTATCGGCTTGAAGTCGGTCGATTGTCCAGATCCCCGTCCCCGGCTTCAGAAAAGACTCCAAGCCTGCGGGATAGCCAATTCCTCCCTTCTCCGTTGAGACATAGAGCTCCACTCCTTGGTCCGTGATTCTTAGGACGGATCCTTCGATCGACAACACGTCTCGGTCGCCCACGTTCAAATCTGTCTTGCTGAAATGGAATGCTTTTTGAAACGACTGGCCATGGTCGTCTGAACGGAACAAAGCAAGTTCGAGGCCTCGCTCACCTGCACCCAGCCCGGTCCGTGAGTCACCTTGGTTTCGATAGCGACCGACCAACCACAACGTCCCCTGGTGATCTTGAACGAGATTCCCGCCACCAAACCAAAAACCAGACGCCGCACGCTGTGGTGAAACGATGACGCGCTCGATCCTGGTCGATCAACAGCGAGGCAATCTGGTGCAATCGATCGGGAAGGCTCGAGTTCATCTTCGTCCAAGAGTGGTTGCGGAGCTGGTGAGCAAACATCTTCGGCGCGGTGATCTCACAATCGCCGGCCGATTCAAGCCGTCAATCGTTCGCCTTCTTGGCCTTGCGACCCTTGGGCTTTCCCGTTTTCGGGTAGGGAGCACCGTTGATGTAGTTCAATCGATCCTCGATGTCTGCCCCCTTGCTGATCGGATGGAAGTCGGAGCGACTCACGGGATAACGATCCTGGAAGAAGTCTTTGAACCAGACCACCGCGTTGAGCGCCTCGGTCGCTTCAACCGGATTCTTGGTTGTGTTGACCACTTCAATCAGAACCTCCTGCGGTTCGATCGTACCCACCTGGCCAAGAAACTCCGCAGCACGAATCCGTACCGGCATCGACTCGTCTTTGAGCAATGGCGCTGCGTCGGATGCCAACTGTACAGCACCGAGTCCAAACGAAGCGCAGGCCATGGCGCCCCAATATCGCTTCATTGGGTCCTCCGACTTGATCGCGGACTGCAGCTGATCCTTGGCATCCTCAAAGGGCAGCAATGCGAGATCCGCGATGTCGACCAACTCCGCAATCTCTTCCTTGTATTCTTGGCCAAACGCAACAGGATTCTCCATCGCATGTTCGGTCAG
This sequence comes from Pirellulaceae bacterium, assembly GCA_963767665.1. Classification (GTDB taxonomy): domain Bacteria; phylum Planctomycetota; class Planctomycetia; order Pirellulales; family Pirellulaceae; genus Rubripirellula. The sequence goes on along the minus strand of CAVYFC010000016.1, from coordinate 681,084 downwards.
ATAACTCTCGGGATAGAAGCTCAGATCGGGCAGCGACTTCACCTTCTCTTGCAGAATCCCACGCATTTCCAGCAGCATCGACTTGTACTGAGGATCGAGAGCAAGGTTGTTGACCTGATGCGGATCCTCTTCACAGTCGTAGAGATGCTCAACTCGCTTTGGCTTGAAGAACTGCTGACTAGCTCCGCTCAGTTCGCCAGCTTTGAAAAGCTCACGCCACTCTTCGTAGGCCAGGTTCTTGTATCGATAATTGTTTTGCAATCCATCCGGGAGGTAGGGCTGGTAGTGACGCAGGTACTGGAATCGTCCTTGGTGAATGGAACGAACGAAATCGTACTTTTCATCAAACCGATCGGCATAGCCAAAGACTTGGTCTCGAGCCTTGACTTCCTTCATGGAAACGCCGGCCCCCAGGAACGGCTTGCCATCCATCTGCTCGGGCACGCTCACCCCGGCAAGGTGAAGGGTGGTCGGCGCGAAGTCCACAAAGCTGACAAATCCACCAACACGTTCGCCGAACTCGCCATCGACGAGCTGCTTGAAGTTCTCGGGTACCCGAATCGCCAAGGGGACATGCAACCCCGAGTCATAGAGATAGCCCTTGCTTCTTGGCAGAACGCCACCATGATCCCCGAAGTAAATGACAAAGGTATCTTCGAGAAGCCCATCCTCCTCCAGCTTTGCGACCGTTTCGCCGACGATCTTGTCGATCGCCGCCATGCGATCGAGGTAGCGAGCGTGTGTGTAACGAAACAGTGGCGTGTCGGGGTGGTAATCCGCAAGTTTGACCGTTTCCGGATCGCTGATCGTCTTTTCGTTCTCGAAGGTTGCTTGGTTGAAATGAAGCGTCCCCTCGTGCGACTCGGGATGCGACTGCATGTGAAAGAAGGGTTGAGATTGGTCGGGGCGATTGCGCCATGTCGCTTGGTTGGATGATTCATCCCACACCCCGTCTCCCTCGATTGCGTTGTAATCCTTCTTGCTGTTGTTGGTCGTGTAGTAACCAGCTTGCCGCAATAGAGCCGGAAACATCTGCAAGCCTTCGGGCATGGCCGCCAATGCATAACGACGATGGAACTGCGTCCCAATCCGAGGACCATAACAGCCGGTCGCCAACGTCGTTCGGGCCACCGAACAGACCGGGGCATTGGAATAGGCATGATCGAATGTCAAACCATGGGCCGCCAATGCTTCGATCTGAGGCGCCTCAGCGCCCCCTTCAAAGAAGTGGTCCAAGTAGTGAATGGAATTGTCCTCCGACACGATCCAAACAATGTTAGGACGATCGGCAGCAACCACCAGCGTTGCAAGCACAAGCAACAGGGCGATGGATGTGAGAATGCGACGGACCATGGAGAGGATTCCTCGAGCACGGAAGAGAAAAGTTGGACGATGGCGTTTTCAGACGGATCGTAGTCCAGGACTTTTCCTGGACGACGGATGATCCTAGATCCATGCTGAAAATGCTGAAGCGGGACAGCGATACCTTGGGAAGTAGAGATGCTCGCCGGAGCGCAGAACACCTGGCACCATCACTACCCCGCGTCCTCATTGTCAACACCGCGGGCCTTTCTGAATATAGCCGGCACACAAGATTTCACGTCGCCCGCAAGTAATCAAAGCGAAATATCAGGCGTTACCAGCGCAAAAAATCGTACGCCCGAGCAGATTCGCAAGGTCCGACGCCGCGTTGATCGCGAATTGATCAAGCTCTTGCAGGGCTAAATCAGCGTTGGCCGCGGCCTCCTCGGTTAACCCATCGGGTTTCGGTCCCGGTTCTACACGCGGCATCATCGGATCACGCAAACGACCGCTTGGGGCCTGGCCAGGCATGCCTCCCGTCGATTCGAAAACGTATTCAATCGTGCGTTCTGTCAATCTGTTGTTGGTAAACTTCGACGACGATTCCAGATCGAATGGCCCCTCCGTCGAAAAGGACCTGGCCAGGTCGCTTTGAGTGGCGGCGGATATGGCAAGGTCGGTCGGATCATTCCGCGCCAAGGATTCTCCCTCGGGCGATGCCGAGAGTCGCGTGCCGCGTGCGATTTGATTGATGACACGCAACGCATCCAGTGCGGTCACCGCTGCATCACCGTTGCTGTCGAAATAGAGGTCCGGCCAGCTAACAAGAAACGCGGGATCGGCAAGCACACCCGTCACCGGATTCGAATGGACTCGACGAGCCAGTTCATTGACGATCCTCAGCGCGTCACCAGCCGTGACGTTGCCGTCATTGTTCACGTCGCCAAACTGAGCAAGGTTCTGCCATGGACTCGCAAAATCAACCTGAACGAACGTTTCGTTGATCCAAGCGGTGCTGAACGACGAGCCAAGCAGACTGACCGGCGGCGCCATTCGCCACATCGGCCCGTCGACGATCTCCAAGGCATCGGCCCCGTTGCCCACGATGATCACACCACCCCCTGTGGGATCCATTGCTCGCGCCGCTGCCGAATCGATACGGATCACCTGCGCGGCCAGATCCGTGATGTCGATCGCATCGAGGTTGCTCAGTGAGATGTTGCCTGCCGAAGTCATGTCGATCGGCTGACTAGGGCCGAGAAGTCGCAAGGTGTTGATCGCACCGTCGCCATCGAAGCTGAAGCCGCCCACTGGGATCGCGTTACCGTTTCGAGAATCGATGGTCACCACGTTGCTGCTCGCGTCGCCAAACAGTACAAAGCGACCGACCGATCCCACTGGCGAGCGAAATAACTCCTCGCCCTGTCGATTCACGACGAGTTGGATCCCGTCGGATGAAAGCGTGATCGGTCCACGAGGCAGATGAATGTCGACCTCCGGCGAGGAACCACCGTCGAAGATCGTGAGCGCATGATCTTCCACCTCGCCGTTGTCTGCGGGGCCAGTTGGACTCAGTCCGCCATCGAGGCTAACTCGAAATCTCGCGTAGGTCCGGCCACTCGTCGCTCCTGCGGGAACGGTGATGGGAATCAGGTTGCTGCTCCGCCGCAGCTCGATGCTCAGGCCTCCGCCCAAGTGCTCGCTGGGATGATCAAACGTCCCATTGCCGTTGAAGTCGATCCAAGCATCGAGTTGACTTTGTGCCGAGACGTTCACACTCAGCGTCGCCAGGGTTGAACTCGACTCGTTGGCGACAAGACTCGTGACCCACTCGACGCCGTCCTCATCGTTCCCATCGCCATCGGCATCGGTGCTCGGGCTGCCATTGACGTCGGCATCGACACCCGCTCCAAAAAAAAGATCGCCAACCAGATGCCGGGGGCCATTCGTCTCCCGCCTGGTCCCGTAGGAGTTGGGTGCATCCCCCAGGTCCGAACGCTCGACGACATTGATCACGACCGAAGCGGAACTGGACGTGTAGTGGACACCATCGAGCGGATTGAACTGAACCGAGAGTGTCTGTGCATCACCGAGGGCAAGGATGGTGCCGATGTCGGGTGTGTAGGCAAAACTACCCAGCGTATTGGTCGACGCGTTGAGCTGTTCAATACTGAGTACGGTTCCAGCAAAAATGTTCTCAGGCGTTGGCCAAACGATGATTGGTTCAACAGCGGGCTGTGATTCGAAAGCTCCGATGTCCACGATCGATTCAAAGCGTGTAAACGGAGCACCTCGTTGATCGCCGACAAGAGCGTTGCCCAATTCATCGATAGCCAGGTCATCGAGACCCGCGTTGATCACACGACTATCCGGCAGCGGTCGATGCGTGGGTGTCGTCCCACCGTATAGGGCGAGTGCTCCCAGCCGGGGATCGATGGAGCCCTGGCCGTCGGACGATCCAATCAAGTTGCCCAAGGGGTCAGACGTTTGCGATTCCGCCAACTGCGTTCCCTCGTTATCTCCGATCAAGCTGAACCGAATCGAGAGGTTGGAGGGAAGGGAGGGTGGTTTCAAATCCGGCGAGGAAGAGTCGTCCCTGTTGCCCGCCACGATTGTATTGTCGATCGTCAGCGTTTCACGGAGGCCCTCGGTCACATGAACCCCGCCGCCGCCCCCCACCGATTCATTGAGAGTGATGGTCGAGTTGACAACTTGGAGTTGACTCTCCGCGCCAACATGAATTCCGCCGCCGCTGCTGTCACTTCCACTGACCTCGTTGGTCGAGACCGTCGTGTTGACGATCGAAGCGACGGATTGATCGAAGGAGAGACCACCTCCGTGTGAGCCGGATGCCTCGGTCGCGTTGTTGACGATTGCCGAAGCTTGGATCGAAAGCATCGCCGACTCGGTTGCCACGCCACCACCACGTGACTGGGAGCCTTCGGTGCGATTGCTAGAAATCAAGCTGTCGATGATTCGAATGCTGCCGCCGCTGGCGTAGATGCCACCACCATGCGAAGCTGCGCCCGACGTGCGGTTTCCGGTAATGACGCTCGACCGAATGGTCATATTGGCGTTGGAGACCAGCAGGCCACCCCCATCAGCACCTGACTCCGAAGTGCTGCCACCGGTGAGGGTCACATCGCTGATCACGACCTCTCCCACACTGGCGGTGACATGCATCACACGTGAGTTGCCACCGGCATCGATCGTCAGCCGCTCGCTGCCCGGTCCCCGAATCTCCATTGCGTCGGGGATCAAGAGCTCGCCGAGTGCCAGTGAAATGGTTTGTGGCAGCGCGAACACAGAGTCGTCGAAACGAATCGTATCGACGCCAACGCTGCCTGAGGCAAACTGGATCGCTTCACGCAGACTGACCTTTCCGTTGAGGGCGTCCACTTCATCGTCCGTGGTGGTCACGGTAAAGAAAGCGTCTGAGTTGAGTGACTGCGTTTCGTAGGAACCGATGTCCGGTGCCGCTCCAAAGAAGCGAGAGAAAGGGGTTCCTCTCTGGTCGGACGCCGTCAACGTGTTCAACGTGCCGTCTCCCCCATCAATCGCGGGACTGCCGGCGAGTAGCGCATGCGTCGGAGTGGGGCCACCACGAAAGGCCAGTGGTGCCAGGCGAGGATCGATTGCACCGGCTCCGGAAATATCGCCGATCCAGTTTCCATTGGCATCAGGCGTCGGTGACTCGGCCAGCGTGGTTCCGCCGTTGCTCCCCAGCAGACTCGATTCGAGTTGCAGCCCGCTGGCGGATCCCACGATGTGCATGTCAGGAGCCAACCCCTGATCTTCGTTCGTCGCGATGATCGAATGACGGATCGTTGCGGAAGCACCAAGCGGGTTCACCAACTGCAATCCACCACCAATTCCATCGCTCTGATTGAAACCGATCGTCGAGAAATCGATGAGCAGATCGACCGCCGGTGAAAGCTGCGTCGCGAGGCCGCCCCCGTCCGACGTGGCGACATTCCCCGAGATCGTGCTATTGCTCACGGTGACATCAATGTCGCTTGTCGCAATACCACCCCCTGTCGACGCTACTCCGATTGCCTCGTTGTCGAAGATACTGCTAAAGGCGATTTCAGCTTTCCCCGATCGCGTGGCGTACAAGCCACCGCCATGCGAGTCGACTCCCAACGTTCGATTGGCTGAAATGATACTTTGGAATGCAGTCAGACCGCCGCCACTCGAGATGCCCCCACCGGGCGATCTCGCGCCAGACGTCGTGTTGCCGGAGACCTTGGATTGGATCAACGCGACTTGCCCCAGCGGCGCGTGAATACCGCCACCTGGTGAATCGGCACCGTGGGTTTCGTTATTCGTGACGGTCGTCCGCTCGAGGTTGAGTGTTCCCGACGACAAGAATTGGATCGCAGCACCACCTGCACGTTCCCATGTTGTTTCGCCGCCGCGAAGCACAAGGCCTCGAAACCCGACGTCGTGACTCCCCTCAGCGATCGTGAACAGACGCGAGTGGCCGAGTCCGTCAAGTGTCACCGTTTGGCCTGCATCGGCTTCGATTGTCACCGATTCGGTGATCAACCATTGGCCACCTTGCAACTCAATCACGGGCCGCTCGCCCAGTGCGGTGGCATCAAAACGAATGGAGTCGCTTCCCGTGATTCCATTGGCGACAAAAATGGCCTCACGCAGGCTTACAAGGTTGTTGCCAAAGTCGAACTCGTCGCTGGTGGTTGTCACAATCAAAGCAGACGGCGAAATCGACTGACTTTCATACGCGCCCATGTCAACTCGTTGATTGGCGATTCGCTGAAAGGGCACCCCACGCTGGTCATGGTCAAGCGAGCCTGCCAACGCGTTGCTGCCCGCATTGATCGCGGGGCTGCTTGACTGCAGGGGATGAATTCTGGTGAGTCCGATCGACGCCAGTGCTTGTAAGCGAGGGTCGATCAATCCTTGCCCAAGCGGATCGCCAATCAGATTGCCATTGGCATCAGGGGTGATCGCTTCATTCAACGACGTCCCCGTATTGTCACCAACCAACGTGGACTCGACGACGAGCCTGGGTGAGCTCGATTGAAACAGCAAATCGGAAGCAGTCCCGTCATCGAGGTTCTGAGCAAGAATCGTATTTCGGATCGTCAGCGATTGACTGTTGACGTCGACAAAGGCGATGCCCCCGCCACTTCCGTTTGCCTCGTTTCGAGCAATCGTAGAGGATTCAATTTGGAGCGTGCTGAGGATCGCGGCCACAGCACCGCCATCGGACTGTTCCCCCAAAACTCGGTTTTGCGAGAGGGTGCTGTTGCTGATCGTGATGTCACTGCGAACAGCGAGAATGGCCCCGCCATCTCCGCGCAAGCCTTGTGTTTGATTATCGGTAAGCGAACTCGCTCGGACAACGATCGAAGCGGAGTCGGCCGCGATGGCGCCACCAGCGGCGTCGATTCCGGCGGTCTGGTTGTCTGACAGGTCGCTCTGGGCGATCGAGAGATAGACATTCGCAAACAACGCGCCTCCGTCGGAGTCTCTCCCTAACGTGGAATTGCCACTGAGCACGCTCGCCTGAAGGGTCAAGCCTGACGTCGCAAAGATCGCACCCCCATCCGCCGACGCGCCACGCGTCGAGTTGTCGGCCAGACGGCTCTGCTGAATGGAAACTGTCGAACCGGCCGCGAAGACGGCGCCTCCCTTGCTGCCGACGCCCGCCGTATGATTCTCACTGAGCACGCTGTCCAACACCAACAGTGCCCCAGCCTTCACATGCACCGCTCCGCCCAAAGCCCCGTCACCTTCGGTCGAATTGCGCAGCAATTGCGAAGCATTCAGGACGACATTCCCAGCACTGGCATCGATCGCACCGCCATGAGCCCCGTTGCCTTGCGTCCTGCTGTCGACAATCGCGACAAAGTTCAGAGTCAGGTTGCCAGGGGAGTCAAAGCGAATCGCACCGCCCCCTCCTGCATCACCTGCTTCGCTCGTGAATCCTCGGCGCAGCGTCAGTCCATCGATGGTCAGATCTTTCGCCGTCGTTGATTCCATCACGAAGAGGCGCGAGATGCCCGCGGCGTCCAAGCTGAGCCGATGACTTCCAGGTCCCGTGATGCGTAGCTCATCGGTGATCTGCAGCTGACCGAGCGAAAGCACAATGCGATCACTTTGGGCCAAAATATCGGCGTCAAACGTGATCGTGTCCGCGCCCGGCTGGCTGTTCGACAACGCGACCGCCTCACGCAGGCTGGTCACTTGATCGCTCGGGTCGACCACATCGATTGTGGTCGTCACCACGAACGTGGCCAGCACACGGCGTTGTTCCAGGGACTCGAAACGCAACGCGCGTTGAGCTTGGCGGAGCGACCGCTTGGGTCGCGTGAGGCGGTTTGTCGTCACAAATCAGGTCGTCGAAATGCGTTGAGAGGCTGCCCTTCGCAGGCCAGCCTCCCGTCGATATGCGACCTACGCAGGTCCGCATTTCCAAGGCGGATACCGGCAGCTTGGCTGCCTACCGTAGCTCCGCATTTCCAAGGCGGATACCGGCAGCTTGGCTGCGTTGCCCGCGAGTCTCGGAGAGACTCGCCTACGTAAATCCGCATTTCCAAGGCGGACACCGACAGCTTGCTGCCTATATAAAGAGTCTCGGAGAGACTCGGCTACGGTAGCTCGACAGCTTGCAGCGACATCGGGGCGTTCTCCTGTTGGATCACGACCAGTGCGTGCTGATCATCAAGCTTGTCGAGTTGAATCACGCCTTGGAGCGACTCGATCGATTCGTAAGGTTGGCCAGCCACGCCGCCGTCGAGGACCCGTTCTGTGAGACCAGCATTCTCATCCAGGTTCTCGGTGCTGATCTTCATCACGCCCCGAGCACTGTTCGCCATCAACAGAAAATCCTTGCCGTTCTTCTTGTAAACGATCATGTCGAGCGGTTTATTGCGATTACCCAGTTCGGCGACGGTCGTTCCTTTGACGGTAGATTGATTGTCAAACTTGCCAACAGGAATCTTGACCAATGGCGTGCAAACGTATCCCGCAAGCAGGCTCGGCTCGCCCCCAATGTTGAACGGCACGAAGGTTTGAATGGGAGCGTAGTCTTCGCTCTTGCCGTGAGCGGCGTGATAGATTTCGACACGGAAACCGGTTGCCGCTTCGTTGAAGGGGAAATCGAATTCGGTCACGGCGCTGGGAGAATCGCCCGCTGCAAGTCCGGCTACCAAGACGCGGCCAGCTGTGTAAGCGATGTCGGTGATCGAGCTGTCTCGAGCATTGCTGCTGCGACTCCCGCGTTTCACTTCCTTGTCCTCCGGCGCGTTGGGCAGTGCCACCGACGCATGAGCGATCTTGTCCAGGTTCAACTTGCTAATCGAACCGTCGGGCGATATGGAGGCAATCGCTGCCTCGTCGCCTGCCATAACCGACATGAATGCATTGCCCGTCTCTGGGTTGACCGCAAGATCTCCCACGGTCACTTCGTCGCTGCCGAACGCCGCAGCAAGCTGTTCCGAAAGATTCGCGATCTCGAAGCTGCCTGCCTTGCTGCTCTTCTCATCTTCTGTGTTGACAGCGTAGACCTTGGCCGCTTTGACGTCACCAATGAAGAGGACCCCCGAAGGTCCAAAGGCAAGCGGGCCAGCCGATTGCAGTTCGACGGTTCCAGGAGTCAAGCCGAACAGCTCCGCAGCGCCAACGCGTTGCTCGCCGACCGTCCATAAACTCAGAGACAACGTGATGGCTACGAGGGAGCCTAAAAGTGTACGACGCATCCGACATTTCCTTGGTAACAGGGGAACCACGACACAACGGCGCTCTCGGTCGCCTCACATCGACGACCCGTTAACCGAACCAGTGTAAGCGTTTTGCAGGCCGGTGCAATTTGCGAGAGGTCGTGCTAGGGCATTTACCGAGACGGATTGCTTCGAATCGTGGAAAAGGGGTCATGGAAAAGGGGTCAGGCCCCAATCGTGCGAAGCACCCTTCGGGCCGCTTGCGGCTATTGGGGCCTGACCCCTTATCCAGCAACGCACATGAAAAATGAATACGCTCTAGGCGACTCTCGCCGAGACTCTCAAAACACGCAGCAAAGCTGCCGAATAACGCCTTCGAAATCCGATCGAAGCCTCTACATGGGGGCAATCCGGGGGGAGCCCATGTCGGTCGTCAAAACCACGTGCGCATCAAATGCGCGGCGAATCAGCTCGTGTTTGAGCTCCTGGTGGGCGGGAGAATCCCAGAGATCTGCGAATTCCCACGGATCACTTGCTAGATCGTACAACTCACCCAGCTGCTTGTCGTGGTACATGCTCAACTTGTGGGATTCGGTACGAAACATGGTCGCAAAGGTACCACTGCCACCGGTGAAGTGAGGATCGAGAGCGTCGAAGTACTCGCTGCGAACGAATTCGCGACCGATCGACGGGTCGGCTTCGCCTCGAAGAATCGGCAACAAACTCTGTCCCTGAACGTATGGGGGAATGGGAACACCCGCTAACTCCAAGAGCGTGGCCGTCATGTCTAGCAATTCGACCAGTCCCTCACTCCGTATCCCGGCTGCAAACCTTTCAGGACAGGAAAAGATCAGCGGGACTCGAACCAGCCCTTCGTAGAACCGGCAACCTTTGAACATCAAACCGTGATCACCCAAAGCTTCACCATGATCACTCGTGAACAGGATCACGGTGTTGTCGAGCTGACCAAGCTGCTCGAGCGTTTGCAGGATGCGGGCCAGTTGGTCATCGATCTGCGCGATCATCGCATAATAGCGGGCTTGGACATTCCACGCGTCATGCTCCTCTGGCGTGCGTAGCTCGTCTTGGAAGTCGAGTGCGGCGAGCTTGCGTTGATGTTGCAAATCGGAGTCACGAAAATAGGGGCCAGGCATCGTGTCAGCCTCGAACCGCTCGGCGTAGGTTTTCGGCGGAACGAATGGCGGATGCGGGTCATAGATGTTCACGTTCAACAGCCAAGGGGCGTCCGATCGGGAGCGTGCGGTAATGAACTCGATCGCTCTCTCGGAAGCCCAGGTCGTTTGATGCAAGTCCGTCGGCAGACCCGCTTCGCTGCGTCGAAGCCCATCAAGATCGCCTCCCTGCTCGCGGACCCAGTCGGCGTAGTCGTGGCCTTGCTCCCAATCGTCTCGTGGTGCGTGGCTGAATCGCCAGAAGGAGAAACCGTCGTTGAGGCGAGGTTCCGTTCGATAGCCTGAGCTCTGCAAATGAAACTTGCCGATCAATCCGCAGTGGTAACCTGCATCCGCGATCAGACGCGTGATCACGGGGGGGAAATCGGGAAAGGACTCGTTGCCGTTACGCGTATTATGAAGCCGAGACGGGTAGAGTCCCGTCATGAAGCTAGAGCGGCTTGGCGTACAAATGGGGCTCTGGCAATAGGCACGAGTAAATGCGACTCCTTGATGGACCAAGGAATCGATCGTTGGCGTGACGACATACGGATTGCCGAGGGCACCGATTGTGTCGAAACGCTGCTGGTCGGTGCAGTACCAAAGGATGTTGGGCTGGTTCAATAATCGATCGAGGTATCGCTGGCGGCTCGGTTGTGTTGTTCGCGCAATTGGTTCATGGTCTCAATGATCGCTTCCGCCTGAAAACGGATGGCTTCCTTCGCATCCTTCGCTCGAAGCGCGTCGCTTCCCTTTTCTTGAAAGCTCTCGACCTCTTCCCAATTCATCATCCAGTTTCGTTCGCGGGCCGCGTTGCGAAGCGCCTGAACGGTCGCGCCGAGGCGATCGTAGAGCTCACTGGTCGGTTTCGCGTCATAGCTACGGTAAGGCCCATTACCGCCGGCGACCACGGGACGATGCTCCATTCGTTTTCGATTCTTGAAATATTGGGCGGCGGCAAAAGCGGAGGCAATCGCGCCCAAGATCAGCATCACGACCATGGCGCCGACGGTTTGTGATTGCCCGCCCAGAGCCAGTCCACCGAGAACCGTGGCAACCAATAGACAAAGAACCGCTCCGCCAAGGAGCAGGGGCGAGACCAGAGGGGGCTGCTTCGACACTGGCGTCTTCGAGGTCAGACCCGCCTTCTCCGATGCGCCGCGGACATGAACGATGATCACAGTGATGTTGTCAGGGCCCCCACGAAGATTCGCCAGATCCACTAGCACGCGGACCGCTTCCTCTTCCGAGAGGCAATCCATCAGGGTGCCGATTTCTTTGTCATCGACCAAACCCGTCAAGCCGTCGCTACAGATCAGGAAGCGGTCGCCCGGCTCAATGGGAAAGGGGCCTTCGACGTCGACTTCCACCGATGCGTTGGGTCCCAGAGATCGCGTGATCACATTCTTGGGGATGGCCTGGCCCCAGATGCCACTATCCCCGTGACCGCTGGCCTCCATCTCCCAAACCAGCGAGTGGTCGAAGGTCAGCTGCTCGAGCACCCCCTGACGCAAGCGATAGACGCGCGAATCGCCTACGTGCGCGACCACGGCGCCCACGGGCAAGATCGCCAACGAACTGGCCGTCGTTCCCATGTTGTGGAATTCCGGATTGTTCTGGCCGCGATGGTGGATTTCAGCATTCGCTTCGGTGACCGCAGAGCGAAGGGCCTCCTGCGACTTTGAATTGCTGGAGCGAAAGTAGTGCATGGCGATCTTTTCGGTCGCCATGCTGCTCGCCAACTCACCAGCAGCGTGAGCCCCCATCCCATCGGCAACGACGAATAAATGACCGTGAGTGCTGAACCTCTCCCGGCTCTTGGCTGGCAGGCAAGCTGCGGAGTCCTGATTGTTGGACCGGCGCATGCCAACATCGCTGAGCTCAGCGTAGACGATTCCAGGATCCCAATTGTCTGTCACCGACAACTGTCTCAAATACTTGGGGAGGGGGACAACGCATCCGTCAATGATTTCGCTCGCAGTGCCAACAGATCGCAGAAGGCACCGGCTCTGTCAAACTCAAGCTTGCGATTTGACTTGCGTCCGCATTGTATGGGGCTGCGATTGGTGTACCTAGTGTGGTGAATACGGAAAACAGGTTCGAGCGGGATCCTGATTTCGGCGTCCTCTTTCTCCGGGCCCGTTTCAAGCCGCCCCGTTACTCTGCGTCCTGGGGGTGCCGAAGACTCACTTGTGGATGAACCCGTTTTCACTTCCAGATCACGTCACATTCGACGTGACGTCACCTCAGTGCCGACAATTCAACCGGCCAAAATGTAACCGATTGCCAAGCCGAATGCGGCAAAGTCCTACTTGGACCTCGTGCCATCGAATCGTCGATCGATTAAGTCGTTAAGACGCAAACTCAGCGGAGCTACCCCATTTTCCTGAGAATAGTTGCTGACCGAGAGCCTTTCGTTCCCGCGGCCCACTCTCGCGCTTGCTCAGTTCCTCCGCCAATTCTCCAACCGGCTGGCTCGTGTCTGGATAACCGATGGCGATCGCAGTTTGAGGTTCATGACCCTCCGGAATTCCGTACTCTTGACGGACCAAACTGAGATTGACCCCGGCCATCTGGTGGACCTGCAATCCCAGTTCGGTTGCTTGCAGAGCCATGTGAGCCGCAGCCTGGCCAAGATCATGGAGTGCGACACGATTCGGCTTGCCGTTGTACTCGAACGAGCTTCGGGTGACAGTCAGGATCAGTGCCCCCGCGTTTTGGGCCCAGGACCGATTGGCCTCCATCAGGCATCCGATCATCCGCTCAAACTGATCCTCATCTTGACGTTTGGCGATGATCCATGACCAGGGCTGGTCATTGAAACTGCTCGCCGCCCAGCGGGCTGCCTCCAGCATGCGCAGCAGTTTTTCATCTTCAATCTCGGCCGGAGAGAAGCGATAGGGGCTCCAACGATTTGCGATTGCATCCAATACTGAACGCTCAACGGGATTGATTGACATTCTTTCCTCCAGATCACCTCGGGTGCGAGCAGGCCGATGCAGGAGTATAGCGGGCGAGGAGACTGGTCGAAGGTGTCGATCGATCGACGCTGCCGCATCATCGCTTCGGTTGCCCCCTTGATTGCTGAGGAGGGGGAACGATGGACCGAGCTGTGCCAAAGCGAACAGCGCGTCGATCCGGTGGAGACGATCACCGGCGAACTGTTTCCGCTTTGCGCAGGCGCTGAAATTCATCGGCAGCGAAGGGCCGAAACTGCTGCGTGCTCGCCGGCTTGGCTGGCGAGGGCGTCCAGCTTGGTTATGGGGCGTTCGCAGCGAAATTCGGCGTGATCCCCATGGCAAAGTGCTGATCTTGGGAACTTGGAACTACCCAATCTTTCTGGTTGGCGTTCAGGTGGCACAAGCCTTGGCCGCCGGCAATCAGGTATGGCTCAAGCCTGCTGCCGGATGCGAAGCGATCAGTGAGAAGCTGGCGAGAGCTTTCCATTCGGCAGGCGTGCCCGAAGAGGTGTTCCGGGTCCTTGATTCGTCGACCGAGGCTGCAACAGCGGCGATCGATGCCGGTGTCGATCTGATTGTCTTGACCGGAGCCGCCTCCACAGGCCGCGCGGTCCTTCGTCGCGCTGCGGAAACTTTGACTCCAACCATCATGGAGCTCAGTGGATGCGATGCTGTGGTCGTCCTGCCCCACGCTGACCTTGCGACCACCGTGAAAGCGATCTCGTTCGGATTGACTTTCAACAGCGGCGCGACCTGCATCGGACCACGTCGGTTGTTCGTCGAGTCTTCGACCGCGGACCCGATGCTCGATCTGCTGGCGGGCGAACTGACATCGCAGCCGGCGGTTCGGATTCATCCGGCGGCCCGTGATTCGGTGGCACGCACCGTGGAACGCGCGTTGGCTGCCGGGGCCATCGATCACCAGGGGCGATTTGACGCAGGCCGTTTGCAATCCGAGGGGACGATGCTGCCCCTGTTGCTCGACCGCGTCCAACCGGATGACGAGATCGCGTCGGCAGATCTGTTCGCACCCATCCTTTCGCTGATTCGCGTTGAGCAGATCGCGGAGGCGATACCTCTCGTCAACGGCTGCCCCTACCGATTGGCTGCCAGCGTGTTCGGGCCCAGCGACGAGGCCAAACTGGTGGCCGGCGAGCTGCGTGTCGGCTCGGTTGCCATCAACGATCTGATTGTTCCGACCGCGGACCCTCGGGTACCCTTTGGCGGCCGTGGTAACAGCGGTTTCGGCGTGACTCGGGGAGGGGAAGGGCTGCTGGCGATGACCGTTCCCCTGGTGATGGCGGAGCGGCGGGGCCGATGGATGCCGCACCTGATGCCTCGTCAATCGTCCGATGCACAAACCTTGCTCGGCGCACTACAACTAGTACATGCCGCCAGCTTGACGAAACGATGGGCAGGGATGAAACAGGCTTTCTCCGCACGGCGATCGGACCGGGCGGGAGAAAACCCTTCACGCGATTCAACGTAATTGGCAAAATTCAAAGCGGCGGCATTCAAAGCGGCGGCATCCAAAGCGATGTTGGGCGGCATTCTCACGAACCTGGATGGAAACATGATTGCAACGGATTCTCGATCGCTCCACGTGGTGGTCATTGGTGGTGGGCTGGCGGGACTCGCATCGGCGTGTGTCTTGGCGGCGCGTGGGCACCGCGTCACGCTGTTGGAAAAAAATGATTGGATCGGCGGTAAGGCGGCGGTGCACTCGGCCGAAGGCTATCGATTCGACATGGGGCCCACGATCGTCACGTTGCCCAGCGTGCTGCGCCGCGTCTTTGCCGAGGCGGATCGCAAGCTGGAAGACTACCTCGAGATGATCCCTCTCGATCCACAGTGGCGCTGCTTCTTTGAGGGAGATCGGCCCGACGGGAGCAACAACACGGTGCTCGATCTGGTGGCCGATGTCCAGGCGATGAAACGCAACATCGATGAGTTCTCGGCAAAGAAGAGCAGCGGCGAGGGTTACGAACGATTCATACGGATGAGCAAACAGCTGCACGACGTCTCCGATCGTTTCTTCTTCTGGCGCTCGGTCGGAGGCTTGGCCGACACGATGGAAGTGGGTGGAGCGTTTTCCGCTGCCGTCTTGAAAGATGTGCTCTCGTTGAAGATGGGGCGAAGCGTCGCCTCGGTTGTGCGGTCGCATGTTGCTGACCATCGCGTGGCGCAAATGATGGATCACTTCACCCAATACGTTGGGTCGTCACCCTACGCCTCGCCAGCTGTGCTCTGTGGAATCGCGCACATGCAAACCGATGAAGGAATCTGGTATCCGATGGGTGGAACGCGAGCGATCCCGGAAGCCTTGGGGAAACTTGCTGGAGAGCTAGGAGTGGACATCCGCGTCGGCACCGACGTGATGCAGATCGCGACCTCCGGCGATCAGGTGCAGGGAGGTCAGGTGCAGGGAGGTCAGGTGCAGGGAGGTCAGGTGCAGGGAGGTCAGGTGCAGGGCGTGGTGACCGCCGATGGCCAGACGATCCAGTGCGATGCGGTGGTCAGTAACTGCGACGCGGTCCGAACGTATCGTGAACTCTTGCGAGGCACGCCTCAGTCTGAAAAGTTCATGAAACGCAATCGACACCAACCAGCATGCAGCGGAGTGGTCCTGTATTTGGGGCTCAACCGACGTTACGAACAATTGCTGCATCACAACTTTGTCTTCTCCCGAGATCCCGAAGAGGAGTTTGATTGGATTTATCGCAAGGGTGATCCGGCGCCCGATCCGAGCGCCTACGTGTGTGCTCCGTCGATCAGTGAATCGGCCGTCGCTCCCGATGGATGCGAGGCACTCTACATTTTGGTCCACACGCCTTATCTCCGGCCGCATCACAATTGGAAGGAGATGTTGCCGAAGTACCGGGAAGTGATCCTGGACAAGCTGGAGCGTACGGCGGGCATGGAGGGACTTCGCAGTGCGATTCGATACGAAGCGTCATTGACGCCCGAAGGGATCCACAATCGTTATCGCGTTCTCGACGGCGCCATCTATGGCTTGGCCAGTCACGGCAAGTTCGTCGGCGCGTTCAAGCCGGGCAACCGTCGCAAGGACCTCCGAGGGCTTTATCTAGCAGGAGGCGCGGCACATCCCGGACCCGGTATGCCGATGGTCCTGATGAGCGGTTGGATCGCAGCCGATTCACTCGACTGCGATCTCGGCAGTGGAACGCAAAAAGTTCACTAGCTGGACGGCGCGACTTGACTGTAGGGCGGTCTCTCCGAAACCGTCATTCCAGGCGGCTATGCCGCGAAAATTCGAGCCTCGGAGAGGCTCGGCTACAGGTAACCGTTCCATCCGAGAATTCGCCGTGAATTACGTGGCGAAAGATCGAAACCGCCCCGGTCCAGCTGCTCAAACTGAGCGGTTGTGGAGAGTAGCACGCCTCTCCGAGTCGTAAATCGCCGAGAGACTCGTCTCGGAGAGTCGTGCTACTTTGGTGTCCAATCACCAGGCCCGACGTGAATCGAAACGATCTAAAAACGCGATCGAAAAGGATGGCTGACCGCAAAACCGCTCAGTTTGAGCAGCTAGGCTCCCGGCTTCACTAGCGATCCAGCGTCGCTCTCGACCGACTTGAAGAGAACGACGCCTCATGAAAATGCACGGCGGTAGAGCTTGCTCAACCGCCAGACCTTTTAGTCAGGTCGCACGTTCGTCAACGTTTGGTGGCTAAAACCATCGTCGATTGAATCCATTTCTTTCCAGTTCACCGAAGCGGCTGAAGAAGGAGTCAAGGCGGTCGCTACCGGAGCCTCCATCGAAATCGGCCAGTCCACCGACCCTCGATAGGATCAGCGAAAGTCGGTCTCTGCCAGCTCCAAGATCGACCTCGGCATCGCCGACGACCTTCGTCCAAAGAAGAGATACCGAATCGGAGTTCGCGCCCGCATCGATGTCAAGCGTACCCACCTCGCTGCTGTAGACCCGAACATTATCACGACCATCACCGCCGAGGATCGATAACGCTCCATCGACGTGCACGCTATGAAGGGTCGCCCGATTGTGTCGTCCGTCGCCAAGATCGATGGAGAGGTCGCCGGGGAGATTCACGCGATCGATACGAACCGAATCGCTGCCGAGTCCCATGTCGATCATCAGGTTCTCGATGTCGTCGGCGAGAAATTCTGCGGATCTGCCTCCGTTGACCAGAGTACGACCACCGCCCAAGCCACCCGAGACACGGATGAATTGCTCCCGCAGTTGTTCGGAGACTGCGTCAATCTGGGCCGCACCAACCACCGCTCCAGCCAGGGCTGGCTTTCCGAGCGCGGCGGCAAGTTCCGGCGATACGAGTAGATCCGCGTCCGCGATCGTCAATCTTCCATCGGAAGCATCGACAGTTCCTGGTGCACCCACATCGAAGAGCACACCGAGTCCGGCGACGGTGTCTTCTACAAAGAACCCGCTCGCCTCTTGCTGGGCTCGCGTCGCGTCGAAGCCAATCGAAAAGTTGCCGACTACAATCGGTTCGGCCGTGTCCTCGTTGAATCCAACCGTGCCGCGATGTTCGATGCGTCCGCTAAGCGGCGTGAATCCGACGCCTTGATCGAAAGTGAAATCGCTGTTGTGCAGGATCTTGAAGGCGACCTGGAAATCACCAGGGGCTGGCCTCGCGGTTCCGTTGGCACTCGTCAGCCTCAAGTCGGCGGCCGACTCCAGCAGCGCAACGTCTAGTTCCACGCTGGTCTTCCCACCATCAACGCGACGTTGTTGTACCTGCTCCGTCAATGCATCAATTTGAGCATCACCGGCATCAACGCCCGTGAAGCCCGAATTGCCCAGCAGTTCCGCGAACTCAGGTGAAATGAGCAGATCAGCATCCCCAATCGACAACGTTGCGTCATCCAATTGGAGAGAACCGGGTGAGCTCACGTCAAACAGAATGCCTAGCCCTGAGAACGTATCTGCCACGAAGAAACCGCTAGCGTTGCCTGCGACACGTTCGGCATCGAATCCGATTGAGAAATTCCCGACGGTCAACGTGGCATCCGATTCGGTCGCTCCAAGCACTACCGTTCCCTCATGCTCGATCGTCCCGCCTACGGGAGTGAAACCGTTGGAAGTCGTGAAGTCAAAGTTGGTCGGTTTGGTGATCGAGAAACCCACCAGAAAGGATTCGCTTGCCGGAGTCACAGTGTTTGCTGCGTCCACGATCTGAAATCCTGCCAAAGCCAAGACGTCTGGATCGAGCGAAACACTGGTCACACCTCCGGAAACTCGCGTCGAGTCCTGCTGGACCCGCGACCGCGTGTCGATCCTGACAGAATTACTCGCGTCGTCGCCAGTGACAAAGAGCGTGCCAGCGGTGAGCTCGGCGGTGACGTCACCGGCAAGCAGACGTCGCGTTTCAAGTGGTTGCAGCGTCAGTCGTTTCGAAGTTCGTGGATTGGTCTTCTTGGATGAAGCACGAGCACCTCGGAACCGCGTCGCCGATCTAGCCGCTGTACTGCGAAAGAGACTTTGAAACATGAAATGAACCCTGCATCAAATGAGTACTAGAACAATGGAGTAGATGAAGAAAAGATGCCTTTGAGGCGAAATCCTCAAACGGTAGATCCGCGTCAAGGGTTCCGCATCCGCCCACGCACTGGCATCAGCAGGCTACGCCGCTCCCTTGTACCTCTGTCCAAGGGCCCGGCTCCCCGTCCCGGGTAGGGCAGCCATCATCCGTTTGCACCGCCGATCGCCCGAGTGGAATCGTGAACGCCAGCGACCACGAAACGCGAACTCATGGTCCAAGGAATCTGATGTTCGGGCGGAGAGCAAAACGAGGGTGCCATCAACGGCAACGCTCCACTCGCCAACGATTTGATGGCGGCTGCCCGGGGGAGAATGTGTCGGCGGGCAAGTCGTTAACTTCCCCAATGACAACGATTCGCCCGTCGATTCCAACGAACCATACCGACCGCATTGATAACGCCCAAGCCGCGAAGAATTTGGATGCAATGACGAGGCAGGCATGGAGGTGCAAGTCGCAAGTCGTTGATTCCTCTCGCTCGCTTGCCAGCCTTGAGTTCCGATGGGTGCGCGCGGTGTTCGTCGGCTCTTGCATCCTTGCTTTCCTAGGCATTCAGCCGTGCAAGCCGCGACCCCCATGCAACGCGCGACCTCGATGCAACGCGAAGGATCGACCGCCAGTGAGGGAATGTGGAACCAGTGATCCCACCCACCAATCACTGCTTCAGGTTGATTGCTGAACGCCCTTAGAATCCCGCCATTACCGGGTCGACGGGAGGCGACCGAACGCTTGGAGTGGCTCCGGATGCCCATAGTTGCAAACAACGCGGCACAGCGGATAAACTACTGGACGGCTCATAAGCATCGTGTTTTCCAGCACGCAATAGCCGAAACGGGGTTGTAGCTCAGTTGGGAGAGCGCTGCGTTCGCAATGCAGAGGTCGAGAGTTCAAATCTCTTCAGCTCCACTGTTTGTAAGGCTCGCAAATCGGACGATTTGCGGGCTTCTTCTTTGGGCCGATGTAAGTCGGCGATGCGTCGCTCAGGGCGTCTGCAGTTCGCTCAGCCGGACTCATTTGCGCACTCGTGCCCGGCCGGAAAAATCGTGAATCCGCAGTGCGACAAGCGTGGATCCTCTTGTGTCCAATCGATCTCGATCATGCCAAAGTGATGGTCCATGCACGCTTGACCGATAGCGATTCTGATTGGGCTCCACTTCATCCCATTCCTGATTGATTCCGCTGGCCGTCAGGTCATACAGGGGATAACAGCCCGGCGGCCTCAGGATCGAGAGCTCTCCCCAGTGAACGTCGCCGGAGATGAAGACGACACCATTGGCATTGCATTCCTTGATCAGGTCGATCATGCGATGAAGTTGACTCGGAAAGTTCGTCCAAGATTCCCAGCCGTTGTGCTGATGACTGAATTGAATACTTGTTCCGACGATGCGAAGATCCGCCGGTTCGCGAAGACGCTCGCGTAGCCATGACCACTGGGTTTCGCCCAAGATCGTTTTGTTGTGCACTGTGATCCGGGTCGATATTCGTTTTTCCAAGAGGTCAATTCGTTGCGGGTTGGCGGGTCGCGAAAGCTTCGCGTATCCAGCAGGATCACCTGCAACCGCTTCTCGATCGCTTCGTCCTCGAACAGGTAAGACGTGTAGATCCCTGCATGTTCGCGTCGTGGACTCGGATCGGGTTCACTCCAGAATTTGAGAAAGATCTCCTTCGATTCAGCCTTGAAAGGAAACTCTCTGCCGGCGTCGTTTTCGCCATAGTCATGATCGTCCCAGGTTGCGATCACGGGCATCTGCGCACGCAATGCCTGGAAGTCCCGGTTCGATCCGCGAGCTCGTGGTATACCTTGACTGTAGCTCGGCCATGTCTCGCGTGTCACCGTAAATATTGTCGCCCAGGTAGATGAACATATCCGGCTTCCACTCGACCACGGTTCGCAAGACCGGCATCGGCCGATCCTGACTCGAACACGAACCCAGGGCGATCTTCGAAATCATCGGATTGGCCTGCGGCGCCGCGCGGGCGGCACCTTTGGTTCCTGACCAATCACCACGGAGCCGATGCACGAAAAGGCGAGGAGAAATCGGAATCGAGTCTTCAACTTCATCTGGGGCCTCCCGGCAAACGTCGCGAATGTCAATTTCAGAGCCGTGAATGACAGCGGCTCATTGCGGAGGAATCGGCTTCGGCGTGAGTGGGGGGATGCCGGGGACTTTCCGAGGCGTGTCCGGATCGGTCTTCTCGATGAATCCATCCAAGATGCCATAGTAGCCTCGGAGGGCCTCGCCTCCCGGGCCCAAATCATCCATCAGTTCTTTCAACTGATCGCGAACATCGATGGCTTCGTTGCGAATGTCGTTGATGGTAAGCGAGCCACTCATCAAACCGTTCACCCGATCTTCGAAGTGCTGCTGGACAACCGGGCTGCCGAACCCAGGCAACATCGCATGCAGCTGGCTCATCATCTTGGCATCCACGCCCTCTTTGCGCAACTGCTCGACAACATCTTGGGGCGTGGGGTGCCGCTTGGAACCTTTCTCGAGTTGTTTGACGGCCGCCGCATTCAAATCTGGGTTGACCAATCGGTCGATCACCTCTTCAGGAGTCTCTGGCGGAGCTTCCGAGCCATCCGACATGATGCGGTTTCCGCCGCGTTCCTGTCCCAACTCAATCGCATGAATCTGATACCGAGGAATCGTGAAGGTTCCGAGAATGGGGTGCCGAAACTTGACCTGATCCCCTGACATTTCCAACAGCTCGCCTTCGATTTCATCACCGTTGGAAAGCTGTAACCGGTCGCCGCGGACCGTCACAGGCAAACAAAGCAACGCAAGGGCGAAACAGCATGCACGTAAAGCAAACATTTCTTTTCTCGGCCGACGGTGGAATTGACACTTCGATGCATTGTCAGGGAATTCACGAGGAATGTCCACTCAAAACCGGGCGGATGCAGGGCAGGCTCCGCAAGCCGATCGAAACGCAAAGAGCCGTTGGGGAAGCCGTTGGGGAAAGCCGTTGGGGACAGGCCTGCTTCTTCGTGAGAAAGAGCCGTTGGGGACAAAGAGCCGTTGGGGGAGAGCCGTTGGGGAAGCCGTTGGGGACAGGCCTGCTTCTTCGTGAGCAATGGCATGCGATTTCAATTCAAACTGAAGGGCTCTCGGGAATCCCTTTGATGAAGCCCCAGCAAGTCGAGCTGGTCTTCGCTGCTCGACTTTTCAATACGAGCGGTTGATTGCAAGCCGTAGGGCGTTGGCACGCTTTCTTGCTCGAAACATGTTTTGCGGCACTCATCACGCTGCCGCTCCCGCATGACTTTGCCTGTCCCTCTTTGCTCACCTTGAGGATTTCCGACTTGAGCTACGGGGGGATGAACGATGATGTACAATGAAAAAAAATTCCGTAAAGAGGATGGAATGAAAGTCGAGTCGCTTGTCCTGCTGGCATTCGTGCTGACCCTCTCGCCCTTGATTGCTGATGCGGAAGATCTCACAGTGATCACGTTCGAGGAACCGGATGCTTCCAAGCTGTGGCAGACCGTCAACGACGGTGTCATGGGTGGTCGCTCTGAGGGACGCTTCAAGATCAACCAAGAGCAGAACCTGGAATTCTTCGGCTCGCTGTCGCTGGAGAACAACGGCGGCTTCGCGTCAGTCAGAGCGAGCGGCACCAGGCTCGGTCTTCGGAAAGGTGACTCCATTGTCGCTCGAGTGCGTGGCGATGGTCGGGAGTACAGCTTCAATCTCTATGCGGACAGAAATGTCGGGAGGTTCTCCTACCGCCAGTCTTTCAAATCAAAGAAGGATGAATGGATCGAGGTCAGTTTGCCAACAGTGAATTTCGTGGCCACCTGGCGAGGCAGAGCGTTTCCGAACGAGAAACTTGATCCCACCAAGGTGACAGGGCTTGGCTTTTTGCTCGGCGACAAACAGCCCGGACCGTTCAAGCTAGAGGTTGACTGGATCAAGGTGCGAGGTGCCTCTCGAGTCGTACCCATGAGAGTGGATCGCGATCTGGTCTATGTTGAGCATGGTCACGCAAGACACAAACTCGATGTGTATGCTCCCAGCGAAGGCCGAGATCATCCGGTCGTACTGTGGATTCACGGCGGTGGGTGGCGCAGAGGCGATAAATCTGCCGTCCAAAGCAAACCCAATGTGTTTGTTGAGAACGGCTATGTCTTCGTCTCGATCAATTACCGATTCGTGCCAGAGGCGACGGTCAAGGAAATGGCTGGCGACGTCGCCAAGGCGATTAGATGGGTACACGATCATATCGGTGGTTATGGCGGATCTCGCGAGAACCTTTTCGTAATGGGTCATTCTGCTGGGGCACACCTCGCGGCTCTGATCTGCACCGACCAGCAGTACCTCCAGGCCGAAGGACTTTCTCTCACCGACATCACAGGCTGCGTGCCCATCGATACAGCCGCCTATGACGTGGCGAGTCAGGTCGGGAATCTTGGGCCGCTACGGGGTCGGACTTACACTTCGGTCTTCGGTGAGGACCGGGCGAATCAGAAGGAAGTTTCGCCAATGAGTTACGTGGCCGAGGGCAAAGGCATTCCCCCGTTCCTGATCCTCCATGTGGCAAGTCGCGCGGATTCGACGGCTCGTTCACAAGCCTTCGCGAAAGCTCTCAACGAGGCTGGTGTTGATGCCAAGGTCTTTGCAGCGGAAGGGAAGAATCATGGAACGATCAACCGCGAACTTGGAATCGTCGGCGATCTGGAAACGAACGCGATCCTTGGGTTCGTCAATGGAGCCTTGTGACGGCTCATGAACGGATCCAGCGATCATAGGATTGTGCAAGGAATCTCGGTTACGGCAGCAGGCCAGGCAACCGTCGATCCATCTATCGCAGACGTACTGTTCGACTTGGCGGTCCAACTGGGAGATCAGACAGACCTGCCAGTCGATGTGGAACATGTCGTGGCCGCAATCGTACTGGCGTCTCGCGGTGGAGAGCTGGATCCAAACGCATCGCTATCGTCGGATGATCCAATGCTGATCAAGCGTTTGGAAGAATATGTGAAGACCGTTTTCGTAGCCTATGGTGGCAAAGTCGGCCAAGACGATTGAAGCCAATGTCTCTCGGTAGCCAAGAAGAGATTGGAAAAGAGATTGGGGAAAATAGATTGGGGACAGGCCAGGAAGCCGAAATCATTCCGACAGAAAAAGAAACGGGTGACGGCAAGTTTTTTGTTGACGGCTTTGAAGATGTCGCTAAGATCTCCCCGTTGATTGACTCAAACCTTGAGGGGGGCAAACTCATGGCGAGACAAGCACGGGGTGAAGTCGTTGATCCGACTCGGGTGCAAATCTTTCACTGCATGCAACGCTGTGTTCGGCGTGCGTTTCTTTGTGGCTCCGATCCGCTGACGGGCAGGTCCTTCGATCATCGCCGCCAATGGATTCGTGATCGGCTGGAGTTTCTTGCCTCGGTGTTCGCGATCGATTGTCTGACCTACACGGTGATGGACAATCATCTTCACCTGGTTCTCCGCACGCGACCGGATGTTGTCGAGAGCTGGAGCGATGCCGAAGTGGCCAGGCGTTGGCTGCGGTTGTTCCCCGTGCGACGCAATCGGGATGGAACGGAGGTCGAACCGAGCCAGTCGGAGATCGATACGATTGTCAGTCAACCCGAGGTGCTCGCGGAACGGCGTCGACGGCTGAGCGATTTGAGCTGGTGGATGAAGTGCCTGTCGGAGACCATCGCGAGAAGGGCCAACCGCGAAGACGAAGTCACAGGCCACTTCTGGGAAGCTAGATTTCGTGCCCAAGCCCTACTCGATGAGGCAGCCATCTTGGCATGCTCCGCCTATGTTGATCTGAATCCGATTCGTGCGGCGATGGCGGTGAGCCCAGAGAAGAGCCGATTCACCGGGGCCAAGGATCGCATCGACGACCTTCGCGATCGCAGTGACCGCTCGCGCGTGAGCGACCATCAGTGGGAGCGAAGTCGACGTCGTCAGCACAGTGGCTGGATGAGTCCGATTGAGATCAATGAGCAGGATGACCCACTTGGCTGTGACACGAGCCGGGGCGAGCGACGTGCGAGCGAGAAAGGCTTTCTATCGGTATCGCTGCGCGCCTACCTGGAGCTGTTGGACTGGACGGGCCGTCAGATTCGAACCGACAAGCGAGGTTCGATCCCCAACCATCTCAAGCCGATCCTATCTCGGATTGGCATCGACACGGCGGCTTGGTGTGATGCGGTGAGCAATTTCGGCCGACGTTTCAAGCGAGCTGCGGGCACCATCGAGCACTTGCAACAAGAAGCGGCCCGTCGCGGCCAGAGCTGGTTGCAATCTGCCGGCTCGCTCGGCTGAACACTCGGTGATAGACGAAGCCAAGCTTGCCCGGCGCAATTCTTGACGCACGGTATGTAGATGCGCACTAGCTACTTTTTGTACCCGCATTCTTCGTAGACAGGTTGTGCTGCCCTGCGTGATTCGAGTGTCAAGCAGCTCAACTTGGATGCTTCGGCCCTCTCCCCGAGCGGAAACTCGATCCCGATTCGATCCTTGCGTCGATACAAATGGCTTGTCCCCAATCTCGTCCCCAATCTCTCCCCGTCGATACAAATGGCTTGTCCCCAATCTCGCCCCCAATCTCTGTCCAAATGGCTTGTCCCCAATCTCTGCCCCATCTCTGATTCCTTCCTGTCGGCGTCCTCGCGTCTCTCCGCCTCTGCGCTAACTTCTTCTGCCGTTCCAGGCGTCGTGCTCAGAATCGACCTTTTTGTCGCTCGTGTTTGTCGGTTGCCAGTGGACTGCGATTCGAACGATCTACTGAAAATCGCGGATAACATTTGCTCCAGGGCTCTCGTGTAGTATGGTTTTGGTTACGGGGACTGCTCGGCGTCTAGCCTGAATCTGCTTGGATTCATGAGACGCGAGTTGGTGAGGCACGGGGTCTGATGGGTGCGTTTGATGACGTGCCTTCCGTACCTAAGCTGGCAGCGAAGCATGCAGTCGCGTTGTGCTCACGACGACACCATCCATGGCGCTCACTGTACGGGTTGGCGCGACGAATTGAGGTGGTCATCGGATCGTCTTGGATGCCATCTTCTCTCTCCCCTTTGCTTCGCTTGTGAGTCTAGGGGCTCTGTGAAACTTTTGCGGCAGTGGTGCAATTTTTTTGCGCCGAATTGGCGTTTGTACAGTGCATGCGTGCTGTTCGCGTCCACCATACTCGCCGCTTTGCAGTTCCCGTTTCAAGGCAAGGCTTGAGTTATGTTTGTCAATTGGCTGCGCGCGTTGCGATCCCCTTCACGTTCATGCAATCGGAACACGCGGTCTGCCAAGGCGCGGCGAATGTTGCTGCAATCGCTCGAGGACCGACGCTGCCTAGCGGCAAATCCAGCGTTCGTGATTGACTTGCCCGAGCTCCAGATTGATCCCACCTCCCATGCGACATCAAGCCTGATCGTTCGCTATGGCACGGAGGGGCATCAGCGCGACGAAGGTGCAAGCACCTATGGTCCTTCGAGAATTATCGCCAGCAAATCGCTTGGTTTTGGACTTGAAAGAGTCGATTTGGCGCCAGGTGTCTCGTTGGGATCGATTGTCGATCTCTATCAGAAAGATCCTCAGGTTCTCTATGCCGAGCCCGATTATGAAGTCCGCCTTGCGCTGACTCCGAGTGATGCCCGCTTCGATGAACAATGGGCCTTGCATAACGAGGCACAGACCGGCGGCATTGTGGATGCCGACATCGACGCACCCGAGGCCTGGGACGTGATCACGGGCACGGGAGCGACCATCGTTGCCGTGATCGATACCGGTGTCGATTATCGGCATCCCGATCTAGCAGCCAACATCTGGGTCAACGTTGATGAGATCCCTGGGGACGGCATTGACAATGACAACAATGGCTACGTGGATGATGTCCACGGCTATGACTTCTTCAACGAAGATGGCGATCCACTTGACGATCACAATCATGGCACACATGTTGCCGGCACCATCGGCGCCGTGGGCAACGATGGGATCGGCATCGCCGGTGTCAATTGGAACACGCAAATCATGGCGCTGAAGTTCTTGGGAGCTGACGGATCGGGAACGACCAGTGACGCGATCGAGGCGCTTCGCTACGCCGTCGATAACGGTGCCCACATTTCCAACAATAGCTGGGGCGGCGATCCCTATTCACAAGCTTTGTACGATGCTATCCGCGATGCTCGTGACGCGAATCACATCTTCGTTGCTGCCTCTGGCAATGGGGATTGGATTGGTTTCGGCGTCGACAACGACGCCCAGCCGTTTTATCCCGCCAGTTTTGACTTGGACAACGTCGTGGCGGTGGCTGCGACCGATGACCGGGATGCCAAGGCCATTTTTGCCAACTACGGGCTAACCAGCGTCGACATCGCGGCGCCGGGTGTCGACATTCTCAGCACCACGATCAACGGTACTTACGGTCTCTCCAGTGGAACCTCGATGGCCACGCCGCACGTCGCCGGGGCACTGAGCCTGGTTCGCGATTTGGATCCGACGCAGAGCTACCAGCAGCTCATCGATCGCGTGTTGTTATCCGCCGACCCCGTCGAATCACTTCAAGGGATCACGGTCACCGGTGGCCGATTGAACGTGGCCGCGGCGATCATTCCCGACACGGTGGGGCCACTTTTTGCATCGGTTGAGCCGAGCGGACTGATCCTGGATCCGTTTGACCACCTGCGGATCACGTTCAATGAACCGGTCGATGCGTCAAGTTTCTCCTTGGATGACATCCTTTCGTTGACCGGCCCCGATGGCGACATCGGACCGCTTGCCCTCCAGAGCGTGGCTGGCTCAAGCAATCGGGTTTACGAGATCACCTTCGCCTCTCAATCTGCGCCGGGGACTACAAGTTGGTGGTCTCCCCAAATATCACGGATCGTTTTGGGAACCTGATCGATGCCAATGGCAACGGCATCGGTGGTGAGTTCCCTGGCGACGAGTTAATGCATGGCTTCGTCAAAGCCGACGCACTGGCGAGATTCGATTTCGGAAATGCGACATCCCCGGTCGCCGCCAATTATACAAAAGTTACCGGTGGTGACCGCTACGATGCAGCTGTCGGATACGGTTGGCAAACGGGATCGGTCTACTCCCTCGAGCGAGGCAGCGAGCCGCTCACTGGAGACTTCAACTACACCGCGGAGGCTACCTTCGCCATCGATCTGCCCAACGGTGAGTACGACGTCATTGCTACGATGGGTGAAGCCATCGTGTCGCACGATCAGATGGGAGTCTTCCTGGAGGGTGTGCAGGTCGACTCCGTGACCACCGCGGCAGGACAGTTCGCTGTGAATACGTATCGGGCCAGCGTGTCAGACGGACAGCTCAGTGTTGGGTTTCGTGACTTAGGAGGCAGCAATCCTTGGGTCAATCTCAACGGCTTGGACATCGTTTTTGCAGGCCCTGATTTGACCGGCCCGCGGGTGACCTCCACCGATGCGACGGGCGTGTTGACGGGACCGATCGATCGGATTCATGTGACGTTCAGTGAACCGCTCCAAGTGGGATCGTTCACGCTAGAAGACATCGAAGTTTTGGAGGGTCCTGTTGGTCCCGTCACTCCGCTCGCCGTGCAGCTCACTTCCAATGGCGATTACGAGATCACATTCGAGCCGGTCAACGAGTCGGGACCCTTTACCTTCCGACTGGGATCGAGCATCGCCGATGTGACCGGCAATCTGATGGACCAAGATGAGGACGGGATCAGCGGGGAGGTCATCGACGATCGGTTCGAGACTTCATTCACTTTGGAAGCTGGTCCGGAGATTGTCGCCCGATACGACTTTGGGACGTCAACCTCGCCGGTTGCAAGTGGATACACGCGAGTCACCGGCGGCAATCGCTACGATGCATCGGCCGGGTATGGATGGCAGACCGGATCGGTGTATTCGCTCGAGCGAGGCGGCGAGCCACTCACCGCAGACTTCAACTATACCACCGATGCAACGTTTGCGATCGATCTCCCGAACGGCGAATACGATGTGATCGTCACAATGGGCGAAGCCATCGTCCCGCACGACCAAATGGGAATCTTTCTGGAAGGTGTGCAGGTCGACTCGGTGTCCACGGCCGCAGGCGAGTTTGCCGTGAATACTTATCGGGCCAGCGTGGCTGACGGACAGCTCAGCCTGGGCGTTCGAGACTTGGGAGGCGCCAATCCATGGGTCAATCTCAATGGTTTGGTGATCGCCTACGCGGGACCCGATTTGACGGGCCCCTTGGTGACTGCCACCGATGCGACGGGCGTCCTGACGGGACCCATCGATCGGATTCAACTTACCTTCAGTGAACCGCTCCAAGAGGGATCCTTCACTTTGGATGACATTGAGACATTCGAGGGTCCCTCGGGCCCGATCTCACCGCTCACCGTCCAGACCAATGCCAATGGTGATTACGAAATCACGTTCGAGCCGATCAACGAATCGGGGCCCTTCACGTTTGCTTTGGGATCCAACATTGCTGACGTTGCCGGCAATCTGATGGACCAGGATCAGGATGGTATTGGCGGGGAGCCGGTCGATGATCGCTTCGAAACGACCTTTGCCTTGGAAGCCGGTCCGGAGATCGTTGGCCGTTACGATTTTGGAACCACGTCATCACCGGTTGCCGATGGCTACACACAGGTCCACAACTACAACCGCTATAGCGAGACCGCCGGCTTTGGTTGGAGCAGTGGTGCGGTCTACTCGGTCAATCGCGGCGGAGTGCCACTGACGCAGGACCTCAACTACACCACCGAGGCCATCTTCTCTGTTGATCTGCCCAATGGAGAGTACGACGTTTCGGTGACACTGGGCGAAGC
The DNA here is from genome assembly GCA_963767665.1 of Pirellulaceae bacterium. Taxonomy (GTDB): domain Bacteria; phylum Planctomycetota; class Planctomycetia; order Pirellulales; family Pirellulaceae; genus Rubripirellula. Next base: position 651,662 of record CAVYFC010000016.1, on the reverse strand, counting down.
ACTGATTCCCCATGATCAGATGGGCGTGCTTCTCGAGGGAGTGCTCGTTGATTCGGTCACAACCGCTGCTTTCGAATACACGACCGTCACGCATCGTGTCAGCATCAGCGACAGCCAATTGAATCTCGGTCTCGATGATCTCGGCGGAAGCAACATTTGGGTCGCCATCAATGCCGTTGAAATTCTCTATGTCGGTCCTGATCTGATGGGGCCAAGTGTGACCGCAAGCAGCGCCAGCGGGAACGTCGATGGGCCGATCGATCGCGTGACGTTGACCTTCAGCGAGCCAATCGATGGAAGTAGTTTCACGCTCGCAGATGTCGTCGTCTTTGAGGGACCGGATGGTCCGATCACGCCCAGCGGGGTCAACCAAGTCTCGCCGGGTGAATTCGAGGTTACGTTTGACCAGAGGAATGTTGGCGGTGGCTACCGATTGGTGCTTGGCTCTGAGATCACGGACGTCGCAGGCAATTTCTTGGACCAAGATGGTGATGGGATTGGTGGTGAGTCGCCTGAAGACCAATTCGAGGCGATCTTTACGCTCGTGCCTGGCCCCGATGTGGTCGCCAAGCTCGACTTCGGTTCGACCTCTTCACCCGTCGCTGTGGATTACGATCGGGTCACCGGTAGCGATCGATACAATGCATCGGTTGGATACGGGTGGCAGGTCGGTTCGGCTTATTCGATGAACCGAGGTGGCGATGCGTTGACTCGAGACCTGAACTACACCGCCGACGCAACCTTTGCTTACGATCTTCCCAATGGTGAATACGAAGTTACGGTGATCCAGGGCGAAGCATTGATCGGACACGATCAGATGGCGATTTATCTGGAAGACGTGCAAGTGGACAACGTTTCGACCGCGGCATTCCAGTACGTGAGCAATACCTACGTCACACAGGTGGTCGACGGTCAACTGAACCTGAGGCTTCGAGATCTAGGAGGGAGCAACAGTTGGGCGGTGATCAACGGATTGGATATCGCCAGGGCCGTCAGTGTCGTTGGGGCGTCCAGTGTCGTCGGGGCGTCCAGTGTCGTTGGGGCGTCCAGTGTCGTTGGGGCGTCCAGTGTCGTTGGGGCGTCCGGGCCGGCCGCCGCTTCCTTGCTCGCCGCCAGTGGCGCGGTGCACCCAGGCGAAGTTCGAGCGAATGATGCCTCCGAGGACGCAACTGTCGATTCACCTCACGGACTCGTGGAGGCATCGAGTCACAAAGTGGTCTCTGACCCATCGGTTCGACTTGGGAGATCCGAGCTTGCGAGCCTGCATGACGCGGCGCTGGCTGAGGCTGGGTCGGCAAACTCTTGGAACCAGTCGAAGTCGGATGAGCAACCTGGTTTGAAGCTCCTTGCCGACAAGTAGAGCCGGGGGGAATGGTGACAGAGCCGGTCGAGGGGCCAGCTGGCAAAGCCGTCTGACCAGTCCCGGCAATCGCTCCTGGGTGCCTTTCTTTTTGGGATTCACGATTCGCCATCAGAAAACCCCTTGGTGAATCGTGGCTTTCGGTGTACCCTTGGGGCACTTCAGTGAACCGTGAACGAGTTCATTGCCTCTGATTTCGGCTGGGAAGAAAACGAGAGACGCGGAAACCTATTGGTCGCGTGTCTTAGCCGAAGCGAGAAGATTGACTGAGCTGGAAGCTTGGTTTCTCGCCGGGCGAACAGATTTCATTCGCCCCCTGCTGCTGACCGTTCGATCGTGTCGATTGTGATGGTGTGGCTGCTTGGCGTCCCAATGACGCAACCATTGTTCCACAGCTTTCTTGTTTGCTGGGAGCCACGTGCGAATGACTGAGTGGATAGGGACTACCACCACCTCTTTTTCGCTGTGAAGTCAAACCAATCCAAACCAATGGTTTCGGTCCTCGCGCGGTTTTTTTGATACCGCTAGGCGTCCGTTTCGTGATTCACCGCCGTGCCCCGGCTTTCCGCTGGTGGCATACGGGCAAGGGGGACGCGACGAAAACGCCTTTCGAGAACCACGGGCCGTCATCGCCGACCATCGTCACAGGGACGCTTGTCGAGAGAAGACCGCTTGGAAACCGTCATTGCAATCCAAAGAGAACACATTGAATTCCAACACATTTGAAAATCTAGACCTTTCCGATTCAATCCAATCTGCGCTTCGCGAGCAGGGATACGAATCACCTACCCCAATCCAAGCTCAAACGATTCCTGCGGCGATCAGCGGCCAAGACATCCTGGGCTGCGCTCAAACAGGTACTGGCAAGACAGCTGCGTTTGCCTTGCCGATCCTCGACTACTTTGTGCAAGAGAAGCCTCATACCGTCCCCAATCGCCCCTTGGTTTTGGTGCTAGCACCCACCAGGGAATTGGCGGTGCAGATCGGGCAGAGCTTCAGCGAATATGGCAAGCACGTTCGCTACCGCCAGGCGTTGGTCTATGGAGGCGTCGGCCAGGGATCGCAGGTCAAATCGCTTCGCCAGGGCGTTCATCTCTTGATCGCGACGCCGGGTCGTTTGCTCGACCTGATGGATCAGGGACACATTGATTTGGGCGACATTGAGATCTTCGTGCTCGACGAAGCCGATCGCATGATGGACATGGGATTCATGCCGGCGCTCAAGCGGATCATTGGTGAGTTACCGGAGGAACGGCAGTCGCTGTTCTTTTCCGCGACGATGCCACCAAAAATTCGTGAGCTGGCCGAGTCGATGTTGTTCAATCCGATTTCGGTGGATGTCACACCGAAGACACGCAGTGTGAAGCGGATCGTTCAACGTGTCCAGATCGTCGAACGACCCGCAAAGTTGCCCGCGCTGCTGGATGTGTTGCGAGGGGATGGCGTTTGCCAAACCATCGTCTTCACACGGACCAAACGGGGCGCCAACGCGCTCGCCAAAAAGCTTGATCGGTCCGGTGTGACAGCGGCTGCGATTCACGGCGACAAGTCCCAGAATGCTCGGCAACGCTCACTCGACCTGTTCCGACGTGGAAAGGTCGGTGTGTTGGTCGCCACCGACGTCGCCGCTCGCGGAATCGACATCGATGGCATCAGCCATGTGATCAATTATGACATGCCGGAAGATGCGGAGAGCTACGTTCATCGTATCGGCCGCACTGGCCGCGCCGGCGCAGATGGAATCGCAATCTCATTTTGCACGCTGGAGCAGCAAGAGGAATTGCTTCAAATCGAGCAGTTGATCGGACAACAAATCACCATCGACAACCCGGATGCATGTCGCCGCTGGAAAGAGTCGGTCTCCTCGCAGCCCGGTCGCTCAAGGAAGACGCCTGGAGGTGGCGCACCGCGTCGTGGCGCGTCGAAGTCTTATCAGCAAGCCGCTCGATCGAGCAAGAACTTTCGTCGGGGCAACAAGAAGCGACCGGCCGCCGTCAGTCATGCCTAGGGGCCGGCACCGTCCGGTTAACGTAGAACCACTCACCCTCTCGCTCGCGAGAGGGTTTTTTTTGGTGATGAGTGAGACCATGGGTACATGTCGCACGAATCAATTGTTCATCTCATCCCTGCAACGTAATCGATCGCGGCTCGTCCAGCTGGACAGTGCCACTCTTGTTGACTTCTCCGAGTCTCCTAACCCGAAGCATGAGTTTTGAAGTTGCGCTCTTTTCATAACCCGACGCGTAAGCGAGGAAATATCGCTAGTGACATCGACTCGCTGACGCGTCGGGTTATGAAAATCCTCTTGCTGCCGCCAAAATCGCAACTTCAACACTCACGCTTCCGGTTACCAACTGCAGGCGAACTGGCGCTGTCCGGCCAGGCACGCTCGATTCCGGTGACCGATTGGCTCTGTTATGTTGTTGCCGGCAAACTTCGACGGCAAAGACTGAGTCAGTGAGGAATCGGATGAACGAGTCGCTCCCTTCCCATCAAGACAATGATTCATCGGTCGATTCAGCCCTCGATTCATCCGGGACGCCGCTGGAGTTGACGCTGCGAGCGATTGTGCTCGGTTTGGTGTTGTCCGTGGTGATGGGAGCCGCCAACGTCTACGTGGGGCTCAAGGCAGGGATGACCGTATCGGCTTCGATCCCTGCTGCCGTGATGGCCATGTTGTTGTTCCGGTTTTTCTTTCGCCGTTCGAGCATCCTGGAAGCGAACCAGGTTCAGACCTGTGCGTCGGCTGGTGAGTCGTTGGCGGCCGGGATTATCTTCACGATGCCTGCGCTGATCCTGATTGGGCATTGGCAATCGTTCAATTACTGGGTGGTGACGATGGTCGCCCTTTCCGGTGGGATGTTGGGGATCCTGTTCATGATCCCAATGCGAAAGGTGTTCGTTGTCGACAACGAGGAATTGCCTTATCCCGAAGGCTTGGCCTGTGCTGCGGTCTTGGAGGCGGGGAACACCGAGCACTCGGACCATTCCGCTGCCGCCAGTCTGATAGCCGGCGGTATCCTGGGCTCGTTCTTCAAGATTGGCGGTGGACTTCTGGGAGTGTTGTACGACACGTTGGAAGTCGCCAAGGTGGCTGGCGGCAGAATCTTTTACTTCGGCGGCGATCTTTCTCCGATGCTTGTCGCCGTCGGTTTCATCGTGCGGTTGAACGTGGCAGTGTTGATCTTCATTGGGGGTGCACTCAGCTGGCTGATTGGGATTCCACTGTACGGTGGCGTCGCCGCGATGGCCTCCGGAGAATCCTCCTTCGATGCAGTCGATGGGGCGTATGGGATTTGGAGCACGCAGATCCGCTATGTGGGAGTGGGGGCAATGGTGATGGGCGGGATCAGCTCGCTCGTGTCGGTGCGCCCGGGTTGATGGCGGCAGTTCGTCATCTAGCCGATGGATTCCGCTCCTCGTCGGCCCAAGACCCAACTTCAGCACGCGATATTCCGACAGGCTTGATTCTGGTGCTGGGAATCGCCTGCGTCGTAATTCTTGGCCTGATCAACTATCGCTTCACCAATGGTTTGGGGATCACGATCCTGGCAACCACGGTGATGGTGTTGATGGGTTTCTTCTTCACGGCGGTAGCAAGCTACATCGTGGGACTGGTCGGGAATTCCAATAGTCCGGTATCGGGCATGACGATCACGGCGGTTCTGGTGGCCGGCGGCATGCTGTGGCTGTTTGGCTATTCGGGCGTCGAGGCGATGGTGGCGACCCTGGGTGTCGCGGCGGTCGTCTGTTGTGTGGCTTGCACCGCAGGCGACGTTTGCAATGACCTGAAGACGGGCTCGCTGGTCGGCGCCGCACCGTTTCGTCAGCAAATGATGCAAATTGGGGGAGTCGCCGTGGCTTCCGTGGTGATGGCGCCGGTGTTGACGTTGCTACACGAGAACACGCCGGGTGGAATCGGCGGCGAGCAACTATCTGCTCCGCAAGCCAACCTGTTCGCTAGCCTGGCCAAGGGTTTTTCGGGTGAGTCGCAGTTGCCTTGGGGCATGATTGGTCTTGGCGTTGCGATGGGCGTGATGATTCTCGCGGTCGATGCCGTCCTGCAATCACGCGGTTCGAAATTCCGAGCCCACCTGATGCCGATTGCCGTTGGAATGTACCTGCCGTTCGGATTGGCGACGCCGATTTTGATCGGTGGGCTGATTTCTCATTTTTATACGAGGAGGACGCCGCGAGAAGAACACGATCGTGTGGTCCATCGGGGCATCTTGTTTTCCAGCGGTGTGATCGCTGGCGAAGCGTTGACCGCTGTGGGAATCGCGGGTCTGGCTGCCCTCGGTATCAAGGCATTCGCATTCGGTTTGAGTCCGACCACCACCACCGCGATTTCCGTGCTGGTTGCAATGGGAATCGTGGCTGCCTTCCTTTACTTCGCAAGACCACAGCGAGAGGATTGAGTCCTTCAGCTTGCCTTAACCATCTTCACCATCGTGCTCGTGCTCGTGCTCGTCGACTCGACTCGACTCGAGATCATCCGTCCGCGTCGTCTGGGATCCAATCAGTGATTCGGTGAAGGACCGCGAGAATCCACTGATCCTCGAGCATCAGCTCTCGCAGGTTAGGACTGGAGGCGAGAGTTACCGAGGGAGGAACCTTTTCGGTTTCGAGCGGTTCCAGCCTGCCTGGTTTCGACCGCTGTGACCCCATCTGGGTCGGTTTCGCTAAAGTGTTTGTTGGTCAATCGTCGCGATTCGGGCGAAATTCCTTGCCGACAGACCTCCTGGGAGGAATGATAGTCAAGGATCTTGTTGTACCGGGTGTGTCGTGAAGGATTCCAGGCATCACTGGCCTTTTTGCGAAATTCGCCTACGGTCGTCAGTCCAACAACTATCCTCGATCACTGACAGAGCTCACTCAACCCGAATCCAATCCAGCGCATGACATGACACACGCTTTGGTAACCGGCGCATCGGGATTCATCGGCCACCACCTGGTTAAACTGCTCTCCGAGCGAGGCCAGCAAGTCTCTTGCCTGGTACGCAGAAATTCCAACCGCGACGGCTTGGAGAAGTTTGATCCAGACTATTGCATCGGCGATGTGAGAGACTTGGAGTCGATGCGTCGAGCCCTGCACGGTGTGGATGTCGTCTATCATCTCGCGGGACTGACCAAGAGCTTGCACGCGGACGATTTGCTTCAGGTCAACCAAGGGGGCACTCGGAACGTGGCGATGGCCTGTTCCGAAATGGACCAACCTCCTGTCTTGGTGATTGCTTCCTCCCTCGCTGCCGCAGGACCAGCGCCGCCAGATCGGCCGCGAGAGGAGTCCGATCCGCCTGAGCCAGTGTCGGCTTATGGGAATTCGAAACTCGCCGGAGAGCTTGCGGCTCGCGAATTCGCCTCGCAGGTCCCGATCACGATTGTGAGGCCTCCGGTCGTGTTTGGTGAGGGAGACAAGGATAGTTTCAATTTGTTTCAAGGGATCTCGCGTCTGGGCATCCACCTTCTACCCGGCTTGCGAGATTATCCTTTTTCCGCGATCCACGCCGATGATTTGGCCGCGGCTTTGACGCTGGCCGCCGAGCGTGGTGAGCGGATGGTTGCCAGCCAAGAAGTGTTGGGGACCTACTTTGCTGCGGATCCGCAACCGGTCAGTTATGGGGAATTCGGTCGCATGATCGGTCGTTGTTTGGGCCGGCCGCATGCTTGGGTCGTGCGAGCGCCCGGCGCTGCCGTTTGGACCGTCTCGGCGATCAACGAGTTCGTGTCAAAGATTCGGGGCACACCCCACATCCTGAACCTGGACAAAGCACGTGAGGCAACGGCGGGTCCCTGGGCCTGCTCCCCCGCATTGCTTCGTCGCGATACTGGGTTCTGTTGCGAGCGGAGTTTGGAAGAGCGAATCAACCAAACGGTGGACTGGTACGTCAGCCAGGGCTGGCTTCAGCGCAAACAACGCGCCTCTTGATCGGCGGATCGTCCGCCGATCGGTGTGGTCATTTTCCGCGACTGCATTCACACCGTCCGCTTTTGGGAGGCGGCCCCGGAAAGAGGAAATGGCCACAAAACAGGGAAGTTTTGCTTGATTCCTGCTCCCATCGCTTGGGCGGATGACGGGGCATTTCGTCTCGTTTCATTCCAGGAATTGGTGATGGGGGGACGTACGCGCCGGGCGTCGAGAGATTATACTTTTTCTTCTGTGATGCTCTTCTCACCGTTTCCATTTATGTACGCAGAAGTCCCTGGTGACCGCCTGCCGCGAAACATATCCGCTCCCATTTTGCAGCCATTATGAAACGTCGAATCCCCGCTTTGCTCTTCGCTTTGGCCGTCTTCTCCCCCACCTCCCTGCTGGCGCAGTTCGAGGGTATGAAATCTCGGATTCCGGGTGATGCCAATACGCTGGTCATGATGAATGTCGAGAAATTGTTGGGATCTCCCGAAGCCGACCGCGAGAGGTGGGCAGCCAGGTTGAAGGCTTCCTTTGACGCTGGCATCACCGCGGTGTCACCCGATTCCAGCCAGGTCTTGATTGCCGGACGAACCGACCATGAGTTTGGCAAGTCGTTATGGGAGCTGGGGCTCATCAGGCTGCGCACCGATCGAAGCGTGACGGAGGTGGCCCAGCGTTTCGGTGGATCGATCGATGACATTGCCGGTCGCAGCGCGGCTCGACTGCCTGATGACCATTACGTGGTTCAACTCAGTTCCAACCTGCTCGCTTCCTACACGCCGGCGAACCGCCAGGATGTTGCACGTTGGCTCCGCTCGACGGACACCACGACCGCCGGTGGCAAGTTGCCGTCCTATTTGGAGACCGCCTTCGAGTACGCGACGAAGGTTGGTTCGCCGATCGTGATGGCGATGGATGTCTCGGGTGCGATTTCCGAGGCGGAAGTCCAGAAGCGCGCGGCGACATTCGAGCAGCTCAAAGGGATAAACATTCCTTTGGATCAGGTCGCGAAGGTCATTGCGAGCTGCCAAGGCATTACACTTGGGATCACGGTTGAGAACGATGCCATCGGTGCCATTCGCGTCGACTTCGCCGAGTCACCCGAAATCCTTGCTGAGATCGGGAAGCCATTGCTCTTGGAGATTCTCGGTCGACAAGGGGCGATGATTGACGATCTCAATAGCTGGACTCCCTCCATTAGTGGCAACACGTTCTTTCTTCGCGGCAAGCTATCCCCCTCCGGCGCACGCCGAGTGATGAGCGTGCTGGAACTGCCAGCGACACTGACCACCGCCGTCCAAGATGCTTCCTCGCCGAGCGTTGATCAGGAAGCCACGGCCAAATTACTGGCGACTCAGCAGTATTGGAAATCTTTGACCACCCTGATGGACGATTTGCGAGACAAGCCGTCGAGCGATGGTGTGCGCACGTTTGGCCAGGCTGCCATGTGGTACGACAAGTACGCCCGCAAAATCGATCGAATGCCGATCAAGAACGTCGACGAGCAACTTTTGGATTTCGGGGCGACCGTTTCCTCCTCGCTCAGGAATGCCGAAGGAGTGATGAAGGGCGTCGGAATGCGAACCTCGGTTCGAACTGCCAGTAACAATCCGACCTCTGGCGGTTATATGAACAGTTCTTTCGGCGGCTACCGCGCCAATAGTGGCTACTATGGCGTCGATTTCGGTCCCACCGGAGTTTCCAGTGGCGTCAGCGCGATGAATGCATCACTTCAAGAGAAGGGCCGAACCGACGCGATCATTCGTGGTCAAGAGAGAACGGCCGGAGCCAATTCCGTTCAACAGATCTGGCGCCAACTCGATGAAGCAACCGCCGCCATGCGACGGGAGCTTGTCAATAAGTATAGCGCCGATTTCTAGGCCAACCATGTTTCACAAGGTGGATTGACCGGTGTCGCACTGCCACGTGAAGGATGTCCCGTTGAGGTTCGCTTGATGCGTGGCAAGGCCGCAGACCAAGTGGTGCTCGTCAGCGGGTGCTCCACTGGCATCGGTCGTCAAACCGCCATCCTTTTGGCGCGTCAAGGTGTGCGGGTCTTCGCAGGCGTGCGTCGCGAAGTTGACGCCGCTTCCCTGCGAAGCGAATCGGCTTTCATCGAGCCCGTGATTCTCGATTTGACCGACCAACCTTCGATCGATCGAGTCGCCGGCGAGATCGAGCAACGTTTCCCGGATGGAATCGATGGGCTGGTCAACAATGCCGGAATCGTCGTAGCAGGACCGCTCGAACTCGTGAGCGTCGAGGATTGGCGACACCAGTACGAGGTGAATGTGCTCGGGTTGGTGAATTTGACGCAGGCTCTCCTTCCCGCACTTCGCCGGCGCGGCGGTCGCGTGATCAACATCGGATCGGCCTCGAGCAATCTCGCGCTGCCGATGATGGGTCCTTACTCGTCGTCAAAGTCGGCTGTTGACTCTCTCTCAGATGCCCTTCGTCGCGAGCTTCGGCCCTACGGGATTCGCGTCGTCTTGATCAGCCCTGGCCAAACCGCGACAGCAATCTATGCGAAGTCCGAGAGCGAGGCGGTGGACCGCCTCGAGTCGTCGGAGCAGCCCATCGGCGTCGACTATCGACCGCGAATGAAGCGGTTTCAGCAGTTGATGCATCAGTCGGAATCGCTCCGTGCCTCTCCTGATCGCGTCGCGGCGAAGGTGGTGGCTGTTCTGTTGGCGAAGCGTCCACGAGCTCGCTATCACGTCGGTTGGGACTCGCGTCTGTCGGTGTTCGTGGCTCGATTTGTCCCAGTATGGCTCGTCGATTGGATCATTGATCGACGGCTTCGCCCTCAGGAAGAAACCACCTAGCGGCTCATTCGGTTCCTAGGAGCCGCTCTCTGATGTTGCGCTCATTTCATAACCCGACGCGTAAGTTTTGGAGTTGCGCTTCTTCATAACCCGACGCGTCAGCGAGGCAATGTCCATATCAATCCTTCCTCGCTGACGCGTCGGGTTATGAGAATCCTCATGCGTCAGCAAAAACCGCAACTCCAAAAGAGAGCTGCTGCGGCACGGTTCACAGCCTCTTTCCCGGGTCCCCAGTCGGCCGAGTCTCGCCAACCGACATTCTTGGCAATCTCGCCAAGGTAGGGTTTCGGTTGAAATTGAGCCGCTTTGGCAAAAAAACTCAGGGATACGACGCTGGGTCTCATTGGTTCGCGTCATTCGCAGGTTTACGATGTCATCCGCGTTCTTGGCACCGGTTCCCTACGCCAACTCGGAAAGATTTCGACTGTGCTCACAATCCTCTCCTTCTTGTTCTTCACCGGTTTGGTCGCTGTTCTTACCTGGTGGATCACGCGCGGCGATGATCATGGCAGCAGCAAAGGTTACTTCCTTGCTGGACGCACGCTGACGTTTCCGCTGATTGCCGGTTCGCTACTGCTGACGAATCTCTCAACCGAGCAAATGGTTGGACTCAACGGCGACGCTTTCACCGACGGGCTTTGCGTCATGGTTTGGGAAGTGGTTTGTGTCGTTGCTTTGGTAATGATGGCGTGGTTCTTTTTGCCGCGGTTTCTCAAGAGTGGTGTGGCGACGGTGCCACAGTACTTGGAGATTCGTTTTGACCACGGCACGCAGGTGATCACCAACCTGATCTTCTTGGTTGCCTACGTCGGGATTTTGTTGCCGATCATTCTTTACACCGGCGCCGCTGGGATGATGGGGATTTTGAATGTCCCATCGATGCTCGGTACGCTGCCTGAAACACTTGGACTCGATGCGCAAACGACCTCCCTGTGGTTGCTCATTTGGATGGTGGGAATCATTGGTTCGATCTACGCTTTGTTCGGTGGTCTGAGAACCGTGGCGGTGTCCGACACGATCAATGGTGTCGGTTTGTTTGTAGGAGGTTTTTTGATCACCGGTTTGGCGTTGTCACAGCTTGGCGGTGATGGTGGTATTTCCGCAGGTGCCAACCGTCTGTTGGAGGAGCAAGCGGCCAGGTTCAATTCTGTCGGGAGTAACGATTCCAAAGTCCCTTTCGGGACGATCTTCTCCGGTATTTTTCTGCTGAACCTTTTCTATTGGACCACCAACCAGCAAATCATTCAGCGCACATTCGGTGCCAGCAGTTTGGCGGAGGGTCAGAAAGGGGTCTTGTTGACGGGGGCTCTCAAGTTGCTCGGTCCTCTCTACCTGGTCGTTCCCGGTATGATCGCCTACACGATGTTCGCCGGGGAGGATATCAAGGCCGATCTGGCTTACGGGATGCTCGTGAACAAAGTGCTTCCCGACTGGCTGACTGGTTTTTTTGCGGCGGCGATGATCGGCGCAATCCTGTCCAGTTTCAACTCGGCCCTCAATAGTTCCTGTACGCTCTTTAGTCTTGGGCTCTACAAGAACGTGCTCCGCAAAGACGCCAGTGAGGCAGAGGTCGTTCGCAGTGGGAAAGTGTTTGGTTGGATCGTCGCCATCGTTGCCATGTCGATCGCACCCCTGCTGGCACAGACCACGAGCATCTTTGGCTACCTTCAGAAGATGAATGGGATGTACTTCATACCCATTTTTGCTGTGGTTCTGATCGGGATGCTGACCAAGCGTGTCCCGGCGATTGCCGCCAAGGCAGGGTTGATCCTTGGATTCCTTGCGATCGCGGTCGGCTACTTTGTCGAACCATTCAAGACGATCGTGAGCTCACTACACGAGTACCACTTTTTGGGACTCGTGTTTGCATGGCTGCTGATCATGATGCTGGTGATCGGCGAAGTCTGGCCACGCGAAACGGAATTCAAGCAGGAGGATGTGGGGGCGGTTGATATGACGCCGTGGCGTTACGCCAAGCCGGCAGGGCTGGTGTTGATTGCGATCGTTTTCGGAATCTACGTATGCTTCGCCGACTTTTCTGTGCTGCGAGAGGCAACACCCTAGTTGCTGCTCACAGCTTCAAGCCCACCAACGTATCGAATAGGGCGGGCGAGAGTGTCTGCGATGCGGAGGAGATCAGTCGCCCGAAAGGATGACTAGCGCCACTGCCATGGTGAGCACAATGGCCCCCGCTGCACGAGTGAGCATCACGCCGCGCGAGTGTTCGCTCTCGGCTCCGCCCCAGGCTTTGGCGATCGCCCATGCGAGCAGCACACCCCACAAGCCGCGAAGGGCGTACACCACGTTGACACGAGCTGCATCGCCGAAGATGGCGACCGCGGCGACGATGCAGATCGCTTGCATCGAAATCAGAATGCAGCCAGCAACCAGTGGCCGCACCACATGCTGCTGGCGAAGGTTGCCCCAGGTGACCCAGGGGAGCATTGCCAGGGATGCGGCACCGACCATCCAATAAACGATGGGTAAGAATCGGCCGGCTCCCCAGGCTGGTGCCCAGCGTTGGACGAGCACATCGAAGGTTGCATAGGAGACCGCAGCCGACAATGCAAACAAGACAGTGAAGGCGACTCGCTTGGGATGGCCACGACCGGTCCACTGAATCAAAGCAATGCCGGTCGCCGCCAGCATCGCCGCGTACCACACGGACATCGGTAACTCTTCGAGCCCGAGAACTGTCAACAAAATGGCGACAAAGACAACCTTCACTCCGAAGATGGGGGTGGCGATCGATACGTCGCCCCGTTCGATTGCGGCAAAGGTAAGTGTCAGGCCCAGCATGAACAATCCGGCAATCACGGCCGGTTGCCAAAGCAGGCTCCAGCCCGCAAAAGTGCCTCCCAGAAACCACATGAACGAAAACGCCAGCGAGGAGAAGACGTTGGTCAGGAACAACGTGGTGATGGGGGCGGCGCCTGCGATGCCGGCTCGCTTGATCAAGATCAAACCGCTGACAAACAGCAGGCTGGCCAGCAAAGGAAGTAGGAGGTGCATGTTAGTGGAACATACACTCGGTGCTGTCAGTTACGGAACCGGGCGTCTCGCTCTCGCGAAGCCCACGAACCCAAGCGTCTCTCCCCAGGCTCGGACGACCCCTAAAGTGGGATCCGGTGCGGGAAGGATTTCTCAGCGATCCCGTGGCCAACGAGATGCTGTCGAGGAGGCAGCGCGATGGCAGCGAGACCACAGTTTGACCGATCGGTCTCCATTTCGAGTTGTCCAAGATTTGCTATAACAATCGACGGGAATCGTCGGTCGGTTCCTCATCCCATTTCGAATCCTTCATCAAGGAAACTGCCATGACCATTGCCCTGACTGAAAACGCCAACAACCGACTCCTCGAGGTCGCGGTGAGCGGCAAATTGTCGTCCGATGATTACGAGACTTTCGAGCCGGCGGTCGCGTCGATGATCGAGCAAGTTGGCAAGATCAAAATCCTCTTCATGATGCATGACTTTCATGGCTGGGAGCTCGGCGCGGTTTGGGAAGACATCAAGTTCGCGACCAAGCATTGCACGGACATCAGCAAGATTGCCATGGTCGGAGAGAGCAGTTGGGAAAAATGGATGTCTACCATTTGCAAGCCCTTCACCATGTCAAGCATCAAATATTTTGAGGCCGGCCAGGAGGATGCCGCTAGAGAGTGGTTGGCTCAGGACTGATTCCTGCCAAAACGTCTTGCCGTCGACCTGTCTTCGGTCAGCCCTTCAACTATCATTGCAGAAGCGACAACGATTCGATTCACCGACGATCTTCGTTATTCGGAGAAGGGGAGAGCCAATGCTACGGTCCATTCGACCTTTGATGGGATTCTTGCTGGTAGGCGCGCTGGCTGCGCCTTCGCATGCCCGCGTTTGGAAAGATGTCACCGGACTCTATACGATCGAAGCGGAGCTGGTTGGATTCGACGACGAGACGGCGATTCTGCAACGGGAAAATGGCGAGCTCGGAGCCTTCCCGATCGCCAACATGAGTGAGCAAGATCGTGAATTCCTGAAAAGCAAGGCAGCTTTGGAGACGCATGACAAGAACCTGGGAACCTTGCAGACATGGACGACCGTGAAGGGACTCAAACTCGTTGGAAAAGTGGTTGACTACGCGCAGCGAGAGGTCACGATCCAGCGCCGTCGTGGGCAGACCTTTGTGAATGACCAGCAATACCGGAATCTCCCCGAGATCTACCAAAGGATTCTGCTCGCCGTGGTCGAGCACTTCGAGAACTTTACGGTTGCCAATCGGGCGGACTTGGATCGTTGGGTGTTGACTCTCAATGGACAGCCAAAGACTTACAAGTTGGACGGCGTCATCATGGAACTGGAGAACGGTGACGAGTACGGCATCCCGTTCTTCCTCTTTACAGAGAAAGATCGTGCCTTGCTCGAGGCTGGATTCCCTGCATGGTTGAAAGACCAAGGCTTGCCGGCGGAAGAGGGATACGCTCCCGCTTATAGCGAGCCGGATGAGCATGAATTGCGATTGCAATCGCTTGCGGCCGCTTACCAGCAGAACCAACAGATCAACCAGCAGATCGCGATCATGAATTTGAACATGCAAGCGATCCAAGCGGGCTTGACGTCGGCTTGGGAAGTCACGCTCTACCCGGGCGCCGGCAATCCTTATCCACCGCGTTGGGTGGTCACGATGGGACGCAACAGTGAGATCGCGACTCAGGTTGCCCTGCAGCAAAACCCCGGCTTTATCCCCGGCCCCGTGCGACGAGTGAGTCGGTAGCGAAGAGGGAGTCGTACGATGGACTTCCAAGTCCGTCGATCCACCCCATCCTTCGCCTTCCTTCCTAGCTAACTAGCTATCTGTCTCGCCACTCGCCACTCGCCACTCACCACTCACCACTCACCACTCACCACTCACCACTCACCACTCACCACTCACCACTCACCACTCACCTCCTTCTCACTTCTCACTTCTCACCACTCACTTCCTTCTTCCTGCCCCATTCCGACAGTCTTTGGAAGACGACGAAGAAGGTCGGCACGAACAGCAACGAAAAGACCGTTGCTGCGATCATGCCGCCGACGACGGCGTTGCCAACCGCTTGACGACTCGCCGCGCCGGCGCCGGATGCGAAAATCAAAGGAAGGAAACCGAGGATCGAGGAGATCGCGGTCATCAGGATGGCTCGAAAGCGGAGTCTTGCGGCGTTCTTAGCTGCCTCGCGAATCTCCACACCTTTGGCCCGTTCTTGACTCGCGAATTCAACGATCAAGATCGCATTCTTGCTGGCCAACGCTACCAGCAGCACGATTCCGATTTGCGTGTAGGTGTTGTTGTCGGCATGTCGGATCACCAGCGCGAGCACGACTCCGAGCGCCGCGAGTGGGACAACGGCAATCACCGCAGCCGGACTGGTCCAGCTTTCGTATTGGGCTGCCAGCACCAAGAAGACCGCCAGTACAGCTAGCAGCACAATGATCGCCTGACCGCTTCCTGCTTTCACTTCTTGGAAGGACATTCCCGTCCATTCATGACCGAACCCAGGAGGCAGTCGGGAGTCCGCCATCTGCTCCATGATTTGCAGGGCTTGACCAGAGCTCGTACCGGGTGCCGCCGACCCATTGATCGAGGCGCTCGGATAGAGCTGGTATCGCTGAACGACGGAGGGGCCAAACTTTTCTTTCACCTCCACCAGCGAACTGAGCGGAACCATACGACCTTCTCGGTCCCGGACATCTAACCGTTCAATATCTTGAGGTGTCGCGGAAACTCTGGCGCGGCCTGAACGCGTACCTGGTAGGAGCGGTTGTCGTAGGTGAAGTCGTTGATGTAGGTGGACCCGAGGTAGGCCTGCAGCGTCCCGAACACGGTTCCCAGCGGAACGTTCATGGATTTGGCTTTGGCGCGATTGACGTCGGCGAACAACTGCGGGGCGTTGGCTCGGAAGGTCGTGTTGAGGGCCGTCAGTTTTGATTGCCCATTGCCCGCGGCGACCAGGTCTTGCGCGGCATCTTGCAGCTGCGTGTAGCCTGCGCCACCTTTGTCCAGGACCTCCATCTGGAAGCCACCTGCGTTACCAAGTCCGTCGATCGGTGGTGGTGTGAAGGCAAAGACGATCCCCTCTTGCACCTTGGAGAATCGCTTTCGTAGCGCGGCGGTGATACCGTCAATGCTCGTCTCGGGCGTTCCCCGCTGATCCCAAGGCTCCAGAATGATGATGGAGAATCCGAGATTCGATCCGGCGTAACCTCCCAGCAATGAGTAGCCAGAGATGGAGAGTTGATCGGCGACCCCTGGTATCTTCTTGTAGTCTTCTCCGAGCTTATCAAGGAGAGCGGTGGTTCGCTCGGTCGATGCCGCGTCCGGCAGTTGCACATTGACAAACAAATAGCCCTGATCTTCCGAAGGGACGAAGCCGGTTGGCAGTGCGTTGAAGAACAGGCCAGTGACGGCGACGAGTCCGACGTAGACGATCAGCACAATCAGGATCAAGCGTACGAGCCAGCCAATCAAGAAAGCATAGGCTCCGCTCGCCCCATCAAACGCTGAGTTGAATAGCCGGAAACCTACAAACCGAGACTCCTTGGGAGCTCGCAGCACAATGCCGCAGAGTGCAGGACTGAGCGTCAGTGCGTTGACCGTACTGATCATGACCGCGGCTGAAATTGTCAAAGCAAACTGACGAAACAGTTGTCCAGTGATTCCCGGCATGAACGCGCTGGGTACGAATACGGCCAGCAGGACCAGCGTCGTTGCGATCACAGGCCCCGTGATTTCCGACATCGCCTTGATCGCTGCTTCTTTGGGACTCAGGCCATCGGCGAGGTGTCGTGATGCATTCTCCACCACGACAATCGCATCGTCGACAACGATCCCGATGGCAAGCACAATACCGAACAGCGACAGCATGTTGATCGAGAACCCGATCGCGTTCATCACTGCGAAGGTGCCGATCAAAGAGACCGGAATCGCCAGCACGGGGACGATCGTGGCTCGCCAGTCTTGGAGGAAGATGAAGATCACCAGCACCACCAGCGAGATGGCCATGAACAGCGTCCAGTAGACCTCCGTGACCGAGGCTTCGACAAACAGGGTCGTATCGAAGGCAATGTCGTAATTGACGCCCTTTGGCCAATCGCTCTGTTTGACCATCTCCTTCATCTTGCGCGGACTTCGTTGGCCGTCGTGATCGCGTTGGCCCCAGGCAGCTGGTAGAGGGCCACCGAGGCCGAAGGGATGCCGTTGAACTTGGAGTCGTAGGTGTAGGACTTGCCGCCCAGTTCCACCTCCGCAATGTCACCGAGTCGCAGGGCGCGGCCATCTTCACCCGTGCGGACGATGATGTCTCGAAATTGCTGCTCGGTCACCAAGCGGCCCTGCGTGCTGACGGTGAATTCGAAGGCCGTTCCCTTGGGAGCGGGTGGGGCGCCGATCTGACCGGCAGCGACTTGTACGTTTTGTTCACGGACGACTTGCAGGACGTCGTCGGTCGTCAAACCTCGAAGTTCTAGCTTGCGCGGATCCAGCCAGATTCGCATGCTGTAATCGCCGGCACCAAACACGGTCACGTCGCCGACCCCACTGATTCGGCTCAGTTCATCTTTGACCTTGAGTCCGTGATTGCTCAGTTTCAGTGGATCCACATTCGGGTTGTCCGACGTCAGTGCCACGAATTGAAGAATCTGGGTAGAACGCTTTTTCGTGGTGATCCCCTGGCGCGGACTTCCTGGGGAAGCTGCGGTTCCGCAATCGAGACGCGGTTTTGAACGAGCACCGACGCGATGTCCATGTCGGTGCCGAGGTCGAAGGTGACGGTCAGATTATAGCTACCGTCATTGGCACTCTTGGATGACATGTACAGCATGCCTTCGACGCCGTTGACCTGCTGCTCAATCGGCGTCGCGACCGTTTCAGCGATCGTGGAGGCATCGGCGCCTGGATAGACCGCCGACACGGTGACGGTCGGAGGAGAGATCTCCGGAAATTTGGCCACCGGCAGAGAGCCAAACGACACCACTCCTGCGATCACGATGATGATCGAGATGACGCTGGCGAAGATCGGGCGATTGATGAAGAAGCGTGACATCAGCGGCTCGTTGCTCTACTCGACGGTGGGCTGGTTGGACTCATTCGATGTCTGAATTGGAGCGTTTCCATCGGCATCGCCTTGTGGCGACGTGAGGGAACGCTGCGGATCACTCAGCCCTCGGATCAACATCTTCGCATCGACTTCAAAATTCGCCTGATTCGGGACGACCTTGCCCCCGGGACGAGAGAATTGCAGCCCATCAACGATCACGCGAGTCGTCGGCTCGACGCCGCCAAGCAAGATTGCCCAACCGCCAACGGTTTGTCCGAGATCGATCGGAACGCGACTCAAAACATCGTCATCTCCCACCGCGAGCACGTACGTTCCCTGTTGGTCACGCAGAACCGCCCGCTCAGGAATGACCAGCGAGTTGACTGCGTCGGCCACTGGGACTCGTAGCGTAACGAACAGCCCAGGCAGAAGCAGTCTCTCCGAATTATCGAAGACACCGCGTATCCCAAGGGTTCCTGTTGCCGAATCGACACCGGCTTGATCGACATCGTTCACGTTGCCTTCGAAGGGATAGCCTTTGTCTCCCTCGCGAGCCAGATAGACAGGCAGCTCGCGCCAGAACGGTTCTTTGGGGTCTTTCTGGTCAAGCCCGGCAGTCTCTCTGGCACTCATGATTCGCAGCACCGCGCGATCGCTTACGCTGAAGTTCGCAAAGATCTGGTCGCCGTCGACAATCGTTGCCAGCTCGCTGCCATTGTCAACAAGATTGCCAACTTTGACGTTTGATTTGGTGATGCGACCATCGATCACGGCATGAACGTCGGTGTAGTCGAGATCGAGTTGGGCTTGTCGCAGCGCCGCGTCGGCTTGTTGCTTCATCGACTGGGCCGCCTTGACGTTGGCGCGAGCCGACTCGAGCGAAGCCTTGGAGGCGGCCGATGCTGCGACGGCTGCGTCGTACTGTGCTTCAGAGCTTGCGTTCTGCTCCTTCAATCGCTTTTCGCGATCCAGGTCTTGGTCGGCCTTGAGGACGGCCGACTCGGCGGTCTTCACATCGGCTTCCGCCACACCGATCGCAGCGACGGCAGTTTCAACGGACGCTTTGGCCAATTCGAAAGCGGCCTCGTACTGGTCTTTCTCGATGGTGTAGAGCAAGTCCCCCTGCTTCACCGGTTGTCCCGGCTGAAAGTCGATCGACTTCAGGAAGCCTCGCACACGAGATCGAACCTCCGCTTCGTTGGCCGCCTCGGTGATTCCAGTCTCATCGACGTAGGGCGTGATCGGTGCCTCGATGGGATAGGCAAACGTCACCGCTGGCGGTGGTGGCTCGACATACTCATTGCTCGCCTGGGAACAGCCCAGCAGGAAGACGAGCGGGAGAAGAGTCCATCCAATGCTCCTTGGAGACCGTCGAGCACTTGGAGATCGTTGAAGAATGGCTGGTTGAGATGGGGCGATCATCGTCCTGTTCGCTCGAAAAGAATGATTCCGACCGGGAATCTTGTTGGGACCGTACCTTCGATCAATCCGACTTCGGGCACCCATCCGAGACCGGGCACCCATCCGAGACCGGGCACCATCCGAGACCGGGCACCATCCGAGACCGGGCACCATCCGAGACCGGGAATGGTTCGCGTTTCGCATCATCAGGCCTTCCGAGCCGACCTAGAGTGGTGCGTTAACGGTCCCGCGCTGACGAAGTCTCCGCGCTCAAGCGGAAGAGCCCAATCGGCGATTCTCGAGTGAATGATGGTGATGGATCCGGATCAGGATTTCGGAGGACACCCCATTGTACAGCTCTGCCGGTGTCCGAGCAGGGCCCGGATAGTCTAAACGCTGATGCCGATTTCGTCAGCGTAGGGTGCTCGTCGGACGGGGATCGTCGCGGGGCGTTCGAATTGAGTCGGCAGCGTCCCAAGGATCAGGCAGTAACTCGGTCGAAAATCGTTGGGCGCCCGATGCGTCCGGCCATCAGATCGGCGACGACACGGGTCGTCTCGAGCCGTTCCAGCACGATCTTCAATGCGGCCGTGATTGGCGTCGCCAGAAACATTCCGATCACCCCCCACATCATTCCCCAAAACATCAGGGCCAGCAGAATGGTCACGGGGTGAAGGTCCGAAGACTCCCCCATGATTTTTGGCTCGACAAGATTTCCGCTGATCAGCTGAATCATCGAAGTGACCGTGATCGCACCGATCATCCAGATCAGCGAGCCCTCGGGGTCAAAGATGATCAGTGGAATTGGCAACAGGCTGGCAACAATGGGACCCACATTCGGCACGAAATTAAGCAGGAACGCCATCACTCCAAAAGTGAATGCCATCGGCACGCCGAAAAGTCGAAGCGCAACACCGAACGCCACTCCCGTGAAGATTGAAATCACGGTTTTCAAAGCCAAATAGGAACGCACCTGATCGTTGATCTCTTGGACGGTTTGATTCCCATGATCGACGGCCGGCGAGCCCATCAGCAGAAAGAATACGAAGATCAAGACGACCACGCTGGTCGAAACGAGTGAGACCAGTGATTGGGACACGACCGAAATCCCGTCACGCAGCATGGCATCGACAAATTGAGTGATCTTTTCATCGGTCGGATTCGTCGCCGGATCCACTGGCTTCGAAGGATTCGTTTCACCAGAAAGACGGAAGGGCAGTTTCTCCTCCACTTCCTCAACCAATTCCCGAACTCTCGATCGATAAGCTCCCGCATTGTTGGACAACTCCAACACCGACATCCAGATCGAGATGCCGAAGATGAGCAAAACCACAACGCCCGCAAGAAACGTCAGTCCCGCTGCCACGATTCGTGTGACACCGAGTCGCCGTTCCAGGTTATCCAACACCGGGGAGATTCCGCTGACCACGAAAACCGCGACCACAAACGGCACCAGTACCGGACGCAGCCAATAGACCATGTAGGTGATGGCGACTGCCACCAAGACCAGCAAGCAGACCGTTTGCACTCGAGATTGAGATTCTTTGTCAGGCAAGGACATATAGTCTTTTCAAAGCGGGTGGCTTTTGGGGCATAGGGTAGCCGAATTCCGATTTCAATTCGAGTCATCTTGGCCCAGCGTTTGAGATCCGGCGATTGGGTGCAGAAGCTGTCCCGAATGCCGCGCTGCCGGAGGTCGGCTCGGGCATAATATTTCCGAAGTGTTAGACGCGGGCATCTGGTTGCCTCTATGATTGGTTCTTGCGCGTCGTCCCTTGGATTGCCCGGACATCGCTGGCGAATCATGATGGGCGAGAATCTCCGCATTCGATCCTTTGCGAAAGCAAGTGACTATGTCTTTTGATGATGATGAAACGCTTGATGAATTGAAGCCGGTTGAGGTCCATGACGAGGTCTTGGTTCAGTCATTTCAGGAAGCGTCGTTGGACATCGGTGCGGCCACCCATCGCGGTGCCGTTCGCGCTCGCAACGAAGACCAATTTGCCGTCGTCCGCCGATCGCGAACCAGCGAGGTGCTCGCCTGCAGCCTTCCCGACTCGGAATTGCCCAGGGACCGAACCGACACGTGGCTGCTCGTCGTCGCCGACGGTCTGGGAGGACAGGTATCCGGTCAGATCGCCAGCGCGACGGCGATCCGCGCCGTGCTCAAGTTTGCAAGCGAGCTAAGTAGTTGGATCATGCGCCCCCTTGGGGGCCTTCGAGATGATTTTGAGGAGCGGGTTGGTCTGTATTGCGACGCGATCAATCGTGAAATGCAGGCTCAGGTCGAGGCGAATCCGAAATTGGCTGGCATGGCGACCACAATGACCTCGGCTTACCTGTTCGGCAATCATGCGGTCATCACAAACGTTGGCGACTCGCGGTCGTACTTGATTCGCGACAATCAGTTGCAACAAATCACCAACGATCACACCCTGGCCGAGCAACTGAAAGAACATGGCTTGCCTGCGGAGGTCACCCACGCCTATCGAAACGTATTGACGAGATGTTTTGACACCAGCGGCAAGCCGGCCAGCTTCGATCTGTTTCATATTACCTTGCTACCCGGCGATCGTTTGTTGCTTTGCTCCGACGGGTTGACCGACATGGTGTCCGATGATGATTTGCTGCAGATCGTTCGGATGAGTGACTCGACCGCCGAGGCTTGTCGCATGTTGACCAGCACGGCGCTGACGCAACGGTGGCAAGGACAACATCACGCTCGTGCTTGCGCACGTGAACCCCTCCGATTCGGAGACGGTGATTGACCTCCAAGAGGAACGAATGCTGGACTCAACCCTCTCCATGGAAAGCTGAGCCTCCAAAATTTACGATGGACTTCCAAGTCCGTCGCACCTCCCTTGCAGGAGATCGCGAGAAAGCCACCCAGATTCGACGGACTTGGAAGTCCATCGTACGCAAGGCGGTCGCGCTCTAAGGTTCTAGATGCTCATGGAGAATCCTGATGACTTCGCTGGTTGTCTCGGGATCGTCCGGGAGCGATGTATGGGTCGTCTTGATTCGCTTTTCGCTGATCGTGCCCGGGTGACGCGCGCTCTCCACTGGGACCACGCCATCGGCCTCGGTGCCGTCGCGCAGCGGACGACCGGTGCCAATGATCGTATGCAGCCTGACCTCCGGATTGACCGGCAATTGATAGGTTGCCAGCAGGACAGGATTATCGGGTCGCAGCATGTCCACGCTCGTGGGCAGGTGCTTTTCCAGATCCTTGAACACACCTGGATTGTCATGAAGGATCGTCTTGGTCGCCTTGACGCGATCCTTCGATGGATGAACGAGCTTCGAACCAAGCACGCCAATCCAGCTTGTCGCGATCTGGGATCCCTGATGAGGTGAGCCGATGAAGATGACACGCTTGACGAATGGAAGAGGCTCAAAGTAGAAGATGGCCTCGACCTGTTGGCGGCCTTCGGGTGCCATCTTTACCTGATCGATTGGCATCGTTGCGACGCTATTCCATAGATTGTCTTGACTCTCACTGATCAAGAGTTTCGACACCAGGCCGCCCATGCTGTGGCCAACCAGGACCATCTCCCGCAGTGCCTGATCGTTTCCCTCTGGATCAAGTTCGTCGACCGCTTCCTTGAGCGTGTTGCGCATCGAGGTGGCAGACACGATGAAGGGAATGCCAGTGGGGTATTGATAGAGCCAGATTTGGTAGTGACGGCTGATCCATGGCGAATGACGAAGATCATTGATCAGGTCAAGCCACGTGAGCCGATCCGACAACAGGCCGTGCACGAAGACGATCGGTATCTTGCCCGGCTGATACGGTTCGAGCATTCTCAATCCAGCGAACTCATCATCCCTGGCTGGATTGAGAAAACTCTTCACGTTGTGTCGGTTCAAATGGCTCTGTGCAAAGCCAAGCGGAGCGGAGGAATCGCGATTCAGGTCCCACTCCCGATTTGAATCGGAGAACTGAGTGACCCGCAGAGGATCGTGTAACTCCAGGACTCCAACCGTTGACTCAGCCGAGTAAGCGACCTGGCTGTACTTGGATTTGGAGGGAGTGCGTGTTGCCGGCCGCAACACGGCCGTGGCCGAATAGGGAACCAACGTGCCCATGTGCTTGGTCGGTTTCGGGCGATCGCGGATGGCAACCATGGAGACCCCCAGCCCAGGATCGACCCAGTATCGTTTGAGATGCGAGCGTAGCGGGGCGCGGACGACATGCAACTGATTGAAGTCCTCCGGCTGCCAAGGAAATCCATGTTGCGTGATCTGGATGAAACGCCGATTGCCCTCGGAGTCCACCAGAGCGATGCCCCGTTGTGGGTCGAGAAGATCGAATTTCACCGCTTCTTGCATGAGCCGCTCGAGACTGCGGTGGTACAGCAACCAGGGCAGGTCGTTGGAAGGTTCGGAGATCTCGGCTGCGCTGTCGCTGAGAGCCAACGAGACTGGGGTCGCTTGCTGTTCGTCCGAACTGGGTAGCAGCGACCAGCAACTCAGCGCGACATCTGCATAGAGTGCCACGCAGAGCGGATCGGAACGATGGCGGGCTGTTTCCGCTTCATGAAACGTCGCAATGGCGTCGTCGAGTTCGGGACCATGCTCCAGTTCCGAAATCGTTTCTAGGAACTTGACCGCGTCACGATGCTCTTCCAACTCCTCCACCGGAGGCGCAAGAGCCGCAATCTTGTGAGTCGACTCAATGCTCGCCCTGGAGAATAGTCGCGGGGTTCGGCAGCCGATGGCCAGGGCAGCCATCAGCAGGATGCACCAGCGTCCGAGGTTTGCAGTGAGAGAATTGCTGAGAGGCATGATCGATCGCATCCATGCAATCTGAGGTCAGGCGGTTTCCGCCTGCCATGTTTCACGAAATGGGGAGGTCACAATCCGCAGGCAATCGTGCGCAGAATCTCCCCGGCTGGGATGCTCTATAACCTCTCTTATCCGCTTCGTGAAAGAGCAACCAGAAGCAGATCGAGCGGATGTTGCGACTGCTGCAATTCCAAACGGAATCAGCTGCGATGCATGGGAAGCTGACAGCAAGGATCTACCCAGCTCAATCACTGGGATCTAGAGAGTAGATCGCCGAGCTCCCAAATGCTTCGGGGCGCGAGGGAATGCGCTGGAAAAACATGCTCCTGAAGCGTGCGGATCCACCGTACCGGATCAGTTCGCCTCAAGCTCCGCGGCTGCGCCAGATCGCCAGCGCTTCCCAGGCCGGCAGGGCTTTCTGGGTTACCTGTTTTCCCAAGCCGGATTCCGAGCCTGTCCCCATCTTTGATTCCAGGCCGGACTCTGAGCCTGTCCCCATCTTTGATTGCTTGTCCCCATGCCCCTTCTCTGGAACCCGCGATTCTGTGCTTGTCCCCATGCCGCCCTGCGCCCATGCCTGGTACCCCCCGATTTGACTGTCTCGGTGGTCGGATTAGACGTGACGGTCACTGTTTACCACCCAATGCCGGAAAAAAGTACCAGAAGTTGCTTGCATCTGGAATTTGATTCGTTCAGCATGATGGGGGGTGATCGGTTGCTCCTTGTTTACCGATTGATCTGGATTTCAAGGAAACGCAGAATCGCTACCGGTTAACTTGCCTCCCGCTACAGGGAGGGGTGCTTGAAAGGTGGACAGTGCACAGAAGTAGCAAACGATTGGGTCGGTTACATGGCATCAGAGTGATGTCATTCGTCCTGTTTGCCGTTGTCGCCCTGTCGCAAGTATCGGAAGCCGGTGTGATCACCTCCTCCACGGACGTCTCGGGTATGTCCGCCGTGGTTGATGCGGACGACATTCCGTTTGCCGGAGGAGAACATCCAGTTCCCACACTGCTTCGATCTTCCCACCACGACTTTGGGATGAACAGTGCTCCGAGCGGTGGAGACTTCAACACGTTTCCCTTCGTCTACTCCTACCAAGAAACGGTTCAGCTTGAGCTGGTTCGGTGGCTCCACTTGAAGAGCCGCATTGTGATTCCTGATCCAGTAGCGCTTTGCATGCTGAAGGTTCCCATCGAAGTCGTTGACACATCTCGCATTGTCTAAACGTCTTCTTTTTGGAACTCAATCAATATCAGGATTGCAATCAGTAATGATCACTCAATTTTTAACTCGTCGAAGATTCGACGAAGCATTTTGACGCCGGGCATGGCTTGCCTGGTATTTGCCGCGACCCTCGGGTTGTCGACGGCAGCACAGGCAGGTGCCATTCGCTCGGGATTTGACTGGCAACACGCTAGCCCGTAACGATGATGGATCGACCGGATTGGTAGGGATCGGATTTGATACGAACTTTTTCGGAACCGACATACTCGCAGTTGTACGTCGAACAACAACGGAAACGTTACATTCGACTGCCATCTGAGTACCTTCACTCCGTTTCACGCTTGTCGAACGACCAACCGAAGTGATCATTGCCGCCGTTTTTCGCAGATGTTGATACGCGTGGGTCAGGAGGTCGATCCTGTTACCTACGGTGCCGGAGCTGTAGATGGGCGAAACTGCTTTTGGAGTGAACTACGTCGATGTTGGTTATTTTCAACAAGGTCCTCCGCTCAACAGCTTTCAGTTGGTATTGATTGATCGTTCGGACGATCAGACGCTGGCGATTTTGACATTGAGTTCAACTATGACCAAATTCTCGTGGGAATACTGGAACGTTTAGCGGCGGCGATTCCGTCGGACTCGGGGCCGTCAGCGTAGTTGGCTACTCCAATGGTAGTGACGTGTCGTTCGAGCTTCCCGGCTCGTGCAGATCAGCGGCGCAGTTCCTCGATGGCGGACTCTAATGCGTTTGATCTCCAACAGCCGAAACAGCAACCTTGCGGCCGCTACGTTTTCAAGTTCGCAATGGTCAAGTGGTCGACCCCACCCCGACCGTGCCCGAGCCGGCCTCCCTGGCGATCTTTGGCATTGGCGCTCTTGGGCTGATGGCACGCGGAGGTTCGCTCGTCGCAAGCAGAAGCAAGATTGCTTAATGCAATGTGCTGATCACTCAGCTGGACTCGAAGGGCGTTCCGTGAGGAACGCCCTTTTTTTGTGGCGCGTGTCGCTCGGGTCGCGAGTTTCACCGAGGCTGTGAAGAGATCGCGTGGCCTACGTAGGTCCGCATTTCCAAGGCGGATATCCGCAGCTTTGCTGCGTCGTTTGCGAGTCTCGGAGAAACTCGCCTACGTAATACACCGCATGACGAAGAACTCACCGTCTCGTCGAGGCTCGCAGATATCGCAGCAATCAGGACGCTATCGCTGGAATGGGATGCGGTAAGCAGAGCCTGAGTGCCAGTCCGGACCAGAAGTGTGACGATATCGCGCAGAACGGGCGGTCGCGTTAGCGGACCGCTCCAGGAGTTGTCTAACTCTGCGCATGTTTCTTGCCGCCGCGAGATGCCCTGCAAATGGACTCCTTGCAAAAACCTGGGCAAATGTGAGACGGTGCGCTATTGCTGTCGAAGGGAAGGCTCTAGTTGATGCGGGGCCGAGAGCTGGCGGGTAGAAGTCTGGATGCAGACTTGCCGAAACATCGCAAGAGCCTGCGGTATATGGATTGCTCTTGAAGACCTACCACCCTCAATGCCCCGACGGGCGAAACCCAATATTCAATGGAGAGTGACCATGAATTTCTTTGCGAGAGTGTCGGACATTATCAACGCGAACGTCAGCGACATGCTGGATCGGGCGGAAGACCCCGAGAAGATGGTCAAGATGTTGATCTTTGAGATGGAGGAACAGATCGCGATTGCGAGGGACGGCGTTGCCAAGGCGATTGCCGGTGAAAAGAAGCTGGAAGCAAACCTGCAAAAGAATCGAGGCCTAGCGGACGAGTGGCACGCGAAGGCTGAAGCTGCGGTGGCCCGCGACGACGAAGACTTGGCACGCAAGTGTCTGGCCCGCAAGAAAGAGCACGAGAGGATCGCCGATAGCCTGCAGCCTCAATGGGAGACAGCCCGCAAGACCAGCGATGCTCTCAAGTCGGATCTTCGCAGAATCGAAGAGAAACTCGACGAGGCGATTCGACGCCGCGATAGCCTGATCGCAAGACAGATGGCGGCAGAGGCAAGTCGCGAAGTGCAAGGTGTGGCTCCAACTCTCAATCGGGTCCAGAGAAACTTTGACAAGTTCGACCGTATGGAGCGCAAGATCGAAGGGATGGAAGCCGAGGCAGCAGCCTACGCAGAACTGACCGATCTCTCAGCCGACTTGGACCGAGAAGTCGAACGGAGCCAACGCAACGCCGAAGTGGAGATGGAACTCGCCGCACTGAAACAGCAAGCAAAAGCGAACCCAAGCTGAACGCCTTGGAAAGGTGGACTACGTAGCCGAGTCTCTCCGAGACTCGTATTTCGTGTTGCTTAGACGTAACAGGCGCCGAGATCCCAACAGAAGTTCGCCCTGCCATGAACGTTCCCGACCTCGTCTGCACGCATTGCGGGAGAAAGAACTCCTACTTTCAATTTTGGTGCAAGGGTTGCCACGCGGCTCTGCCACAGCCTGCCCAACCAAGTTCTTTCGACGCTTCCTTGCCGAGCGAGCAGGCGAGGAAGCAACTCTATGATCGAGTCCTGTCGGACTTGGAACAACTCGTGGAATCGAACGAGGTGCCTCCGGAGCAATCGGAAGCCATCCAAGACTTTTACGGGATGCGACTCCGCCAGATCGAAGGACGCGAGGCAAAGCGTGTCCAGGTTCTCGCGATCGACAAGCTGATTCGGACCGCCAGGGGCGTCGTTCAGGGAGGGCACTACCGGCAAGCGGTCCAAATCCTGCAGGCGGGCATCAAGGAGTATCCCGCCGCATTCCCGGCCGAGCAGATGCTGGAGGAGCTGAGACGGAAGCATGCGGAAGAACTCGCCGCGAGGAATGCCCGTGAAGCGATTGAGCTACTATCGCAAGCACGAAGGTTGCAGCTGCTCGGCCATTTTGACCAAGCTCAGTCACGGCTCCTGCGGGCAAGCGAGTTGAATCCTGGTAACCAGGCGGTTCAGGCAGCTCTGGCTGAGCTCAATGCGACCATCGCTGCGGAACGCTCGAAGGTGGAGGCCGCATCGACTCCCGCTAGTGATCAGGCGATTCCGATCAGTCATCAGGTCGACGAACCGATCGGTGAAGAGATTGTGATGGCGAGTCTGGTCGAACCGGACGAAGTGCTGCACGAAGTTCTGCCGATCGATGCAGTCCTGGTCGAACCGATTGATGTTCCTGCGATCGCGGCTCCGCCGGCTGGCTTTGGAGGCCCAGAGCCTTGAGACCCAGCAGCTTGAGACACAGCAGCTTGAGACACAGCAGCTTCAGACACAGCAGCCTGAAACGCAGAAGCCTGAGGCCCAGCCACCATCGCGGGCCGGAAAACGCTTCGACGAGATCGAAGCGGAGATCCCCAGCCCAACACAACGGTTGATCGATGCGACCTCGCAGTGGTCAACGGTGTTCAAGCCGTTCTTGGTCGACAACGTTGGCTGGTTCGTCGGGGCCTTTTCCCTGATCGCTGGCTTCGTGGTCTTGATCGTCACGTTCTGGGGAAACATCGAGCAGAATCAGATCTTGATGCACTCGCTGGTCTTCCTGTCGCTCGCCACGACAACCGGTGCGATTTTCGCGTTGGCATACTTCATGCGGATCAAGTACCCGCAGCTGGAAAACTCCAGCAACGTGTTGCTCGTGATTGTTGCCTTGCTGATCCCACTGGTTTTTGCGGCGGCGGTGCTGACAACGTTCGTGCCTGTTTCGACCACAGACATCGTCATCCAAGCGAGCATCGGTTGAGCCATGAACACACTTGCAATCTTCATCGGCCTCCTCTTTGGGATTGTCTCCGCTGCGACGTGTTACGGCGTGTCGATGGTCACATCGGGACTGATTGCCAGACCGTTTTATCGGTTGTACTCACGTGTCTTGGTCGGCGTTTGCTGTGTGATGCTATTGGCACCCGCCCTGCGATGGCTCGCGACGGCGAGTCCACTTTTCGGGGCGATTGGCTTGTCCGTTGCCCAGTACTTTGCGGTTGCCGTTTTGGGATATGGGGTCTACCGATTCAATCGCGACTTTCTGCAGCGACTTTTTCTGCGTCGCAAGACAACGGCGTACTTTATCTTCGGGACTTTGGCTTACGCCACCGTTGTGACCCTCGCGTTCTTGCACGTGGCAGTCAGTGGGACTCCGTCGTGGGCAGGGCATGGGCACGGATACATCACTGCGGCGCACTACGGACCACTACTCGTGTTGCTCGCAGCGATGGTGTTCCAGACAGACTCACGGCTGAAGACAGTGGAAAAGGATCCTCGTCGGTTCAGTCGGTTCACCTTTGTAGGCTATGCGATCTCGTTGCTGGGACTCTCCGTCTCGACCGCGCCCTTCGTTGCCAATGCGTTCAATCGATTGAGTGATTTCGCGGTTGAGTCACCGTGGCTGCAAAGCGTCAGTGCCGCGGAGGCCCTCTTCATTGCGATTGTTCTCTATGCATGGTTGGTGTGGAAATATGAATCGATACCGCCGCTGTTCTTGATGTTGTTGGCCATCATCGCCCAATATCACATCTTGATCTCGCAGTGGGTCGTGCGGGCTTACGGGCCGGCATCCTGGGGGCTTGCATGCCTACCGCTCTTTGCCGGGATCGCATTTCTCGATCACTACTTCAGCAACTGGGATCAGAGGAAGCGCCGCTTCCGAGACGCGACAGGGGATCGTGGAGGAGGAGTCCGTCGACCCGCTTCGATTTGCGACGCCATTTCGCGTGATCCAGTGGGGACTCGCTGCCGTGATCATGGCGGTCACCACCTGGACTCATTTCATCCCTGCTACAAACTCACCCGTATGGCTTGGGGTAACGTTTGCGGCCTATAGCGGCCTCTTCTTGTCGATGGCGTTTGCCCGGCAGCAACCTTTGTTGGTCTACGTCGCGGGTGTCCTGGCGGGCCTCGCTGCCCTGCTGGGAATCGAACCGCCGGCGGGCCCCGTTTCGACCGTTGTCTTGTCGGGGATTGCCGCGATCACAGGTATCCTTGCCTGTGTCGGCGAGCGCCGAGGCTTGAAAGTGTCGTGGCGAACCCCTTTGACCGATGTTTCGCTGGTCTCGGCAGTCGTCGTGACAGCGCTTGCATTCTCTCGTCACATTGTTGGCGACGATCCTTATCGCTTCCATGCCGTCGCACTGATCGATGGCGTCGCCTTGGCGGGAGCGATCATTGCATTCGTTGGTTGCAGCCTGCAGTATCGATCAAGGTTGACGATCTTTGGAGCGTTGGCGGCTGCAGTGACCATGATTCCGATCTGGTGCGCGGCGTTGGGACTACTAGCGACGATCGTTGCCACGCTCATCGCTCGCTCGAATCTGAAACAAACTGCAAGCCTACCAGAAGATCAGGTCTGTTTCACGGGTCGCTATCGGCTTCCACTTCCTGACCGCTTGCCCGGCTTGTGGTCGAATCCGCTGTCCCTCGGTGGCATTCCCTTGGGTCTACTCGGACTGGCGATCTCCGTCGCCAATGTCGTGCAAGGCAATTTCTCCTTCACAGCGTTGGCGGGCGCAGCGATCGCCGCGGTCGTGCTCCTCTGGTTGACCAAAAGCTATCGCGAAACGTGGCTGTACGTGGTCGGTATCTTGGCAACCTACTTTGCCATTCATTCCATTGCCCAAGCAAGCTGGTTCGAGGGTTGGTCCATCGAATCAGCTGCCACTGCTCACATTGCCATTGCATCGGCAATCTCTTTGCTAGGGTGGCTCATCGCGAGCAGCTACGCTTGGTGGTGCAACGCATTGCTGCGGCGTTGTGCGGAGGAGAAGGAGGCTTCTGTTCAACTCAGTCGTGACTACTACAGCGGCTTACTCTGCCACGTGACCACGGTCATCGGGCTGGTTTCGCTCGCGATGTTGTGGTTTCTCTGGTTGGGCTCAAGTCCCGTGGCCTGGACGCTCGGCTCAGCCACGCTCTTAGCGATCCTATTTGCCTTGGCGGCTTCCGCCTATCGGACAAGACTTGGCTCTTACTTGTCATTGATCGCTTTGACCCTCGCAGTCTTCAGTGGTTTTCAATGGCTGCAGCTGCCTTCGATGCCACAATCCACCGTGCTTGCCGGGCTTGGTTTTCTCGCTGCGGTCGTATCCTGTCTGTCGTACAAGAGATCGCCTCTAGCGGTCACCGAGATGCAGGAAAGGTCGTCGTGGCTCCCCGCAATCTCGGTGCTTCCAGCGACTGGGATTGATCTTTGGATTCGTCCTCTTGCCCTCTACGCGCTGGTTTGTAGTCCGATCGCTGTGTTGTCCGTGATGCAAGGAGATTCTTCGTGGTCGGTGTCCAATATCTGGACGAGGCCCGCACCACTGACCTACGCGCTGGCAAGCTTCACGCTCCTGCTGAGCACACGTACCTTTCGCATACCCGTCATCTATGCCATCAGCATCGGATTCGCTTATGCGGCATGTCACGCAGCCGCACAATTGGTCCTGAATCAGGGTTGGATTGAGATCGAAGCCATCCGACTCCATCCATTTGTGGGTGCCGGAGTTTCACTCGTCAGCTGCCTGATTGCGACCTCCGTGACTTGGGCGATCAACCGCAGGATCGACAACCTCGATGGAGAAACGCAGCAACGCCTCATCGCGAATCGCGAGTTCTATGCTGGGATTCTGCACCACTTCGTGTCGGTGGTTGCAGCGATCTTGCTACCCATTCTTGCTGGTCTAACGCTAATCGATACCGAGTCCTTGGGCATGGACGCACCAATTCATGTCTTGACGGCAACATTGCTCGCGACGTCGCTCTGCATCTCTGGCCTGGTCTATCATTCGCGTTTGCATACCTATTTGGCACTCAGCTTTCTCCTCATCGCGATGCTGGGTTTTGTCTCGATGTGGACGGCTTCGGGCGACCGAATTGCCATTCAGTCAATCGCTTCAGCGGTGGCGGCGCTTCTGTTTGGGATCAGCGCCTGGGTAGGCAGTCCTCGAAAACAGCCAGATTCCGACCTCTTTGTCAGCGACGATGGCAAAGGGATGAGATGGCGTTTCAACGAATGTTGGGTGACGCCACCTTTGCCCCTGGTCTCCACCGACCGAACTCTGTGGGTCAAGCCCTTGGCTCATGTATCGGTATTCTTAGCCCTGGCGGCTCTTGCCCCAGTTGCGATGCAGTGGGGGCGATTCCCCGCTTGGCTCACCGTCATGCCGATCTTCCTCGCTTCGTGCACTTGGCTGATCGCTACCTTTACCTTCGGTTTCGGTCTGCTGGGAGCGTTGGATCGACTTTCCAGTTCGTCGGATGTGGCTGAAGCCGCGCAACCGTCGGACGGCTTTGAGAAACGATTGCTTTACGCAATGTCGATTCTCAGTTTCGGGGTGGGTGTCCACGCAACGATGCAGTTGACCGCCTTGCGGGAGCTCCCCGATCGGGCGGCTGTCGCCTGGCATCTCGTGATCGCCGCCTGTTTGGTCTTGGTTGGATGGATAGTAGCAACCGTCATCTCACTGCGACGAAAGGATTCGCTTGTTGAGGGTCCGCGTCTTTCGTGGATTCGCAGCCGACGGGAGCTCTATGCTGGCTTGCTCCATCATCTCGTCTTTGCTGCCGGAGTGGGTGTTCTGGTGGTCGCAGCGGTCGCGGGATTGTCATCGCCGCAAGTGCTATTTCCACTTGCGATTTCAAGTGGCCTTCTCACGCTCCATTTTGCTCTGTCAGGCGCCACCTATCGATCGCAACTCGGCAGCTACTTATCCTTGGCTGCACTCGGCTTGACGATCGTTCAGTTGAGCCGAATCATCGAGTACTCGCTCGGAAACGCCATCGCAGCGATCGCGGTCGCGTGCTCCTTGCTCGGACTGGCGTTGATGACGATCGCTGCCTACCAAAGTCGGATGGGAAGTCGTCTCCCCGAGCTGTTGAATGCGACGATGTCCTCACGTCGACTGCCGGCTACGCCTTGGGTCTCGCCTCCACTGCCGATGCGGGCCAGCACTTGGTCGTCCCTCTGGTTCAACCCGCTTCGCCAATCCGCTCTCGTCTTCGTTCAGTTGGGCGCTTTATTGATCGTCGCGAACATCGCTTGGAGGAACTCCTGGGACGGTTGGTCGATGCCTGCGATCATCGCTTTGTTCGCTGCGGCCATGACTTGTTCGCTAGCGGCAAAGCTATACGAAACATCAATCTTCACCTATTTGGCAGCGGCGATCTTGTCTGTCGTCGTCTTTCCGGCGTTGATGAGCCATCACCTGGGGGATCCCAAGCTCGGCGTTGCCTGGTCATTCCTTGCCGTAGCGTTTTGGATTGCTGGTTTCGCGATCGAAAAATGGAGCGGTGTTGGATCGGTCATCGAATCGGATGAGGATTCTGAGCTGCTGCTGACCGAAGTTTACGAGCGACCTCTCGTTCGGTCTTCCGCCATGTTGGCGATCTTGGCGATCTTTCAAAGCCTGTATGCATGGATGATCTCATCGCCAACCCATGCGCTGACCCCGCTGCTTTCGGCCATCATGGGTGGTGCGTTGGCGCTGCTGCTCAATGCCCGTTCGATGAACGTTTTGCATCGCTTTTCGCTGGGAAGAATGCTTGTTCATCTAGCCTGTTTGGCAATGACCCTTGGTGTTCTGATCGTCACAACGACTCGTTCCGGTCTGGAAGCGATCGGCCCCAACGTCGCCGTGACTGCACTGATCTTCGTCGTGATCGGGCTACTGCTGAAGGAATGGACGCGCAGTCGGAACGATACCCACTCGGACACGCAAGCTTCAACGCTCGTCTTCGCAGAGCCACTTTCCACTTTTGGATCGATGATGGCCATGGCTGCCTCGGTGGCTTCCCTGATGATTGCCGTGGGAACTGGCGGTCTCGATGGTATTGCAGGATGGACAACAAGTCTCGCAGGTTGGCTCGATGGTTTGGCGATTCGACCAGTGGCACTCACCTTCACCGTCGCAGCAATTGTCAGTCTGCTGACGGTCCGCGCAACTCGCGTTGTGGTTTGGTTGGATGTAGCCGTGGTGCTGGGAAGCACGGGGCTGCTCTTGTTGGCAAATGATGCGATGAACTGGTCCACCGCAACCCTGACCCTCGTTGCCCTCGTAACCATGAATGGACTCGTCGTCATTGCCCGATTCGTGCGACTCCGCCCGGCTAAATTGAATGCCCTGCTTGGGCTGCAGGATGCCAGTAGCGAGCGATCGTTCTTTCAGTGGCCATTGGTATTTGCAACCGCGTGCTTGTTGCTGCAGACGGGCTATCTCCTGCTGATGATCGTTGGCAGTACACCGTTGGATCCAGGTTGGACGTGGCTACTGAATGGACTCCTTTGTGCTGTTCTCTTTTTCCATGTGATGTACTTGCAACCGCAACCGATGCTGCTGCACTTGCTGGTTGCAAGTACGGTCGTTGGTTTCTTCGGTGCCTGTCTGAATCGTGGTTGGGACATCACTGCGGATGTCGCTCTGTCGGCAATGGGGTTGTTGTGGGGCATCATCGCCATTCAGTTCAAAGGTGAATTTGGAGAACGCGTGTTTGCTGTTCTTCGTCTTCCATTGAGTGATGAAGAAAAGTCCGCGTCAGGTCGTGCATTGGTCGGGTGGGCTGTCGGCATGACCGGTTCGGCCGTTGCAATCACCTTGCCGATCTACTGGCTCGTTGGTCCCGAGTTTCCAAACCTGCCGGTAACTCTGCTCTTTGCTGCCATGACGAGCCTGCTGGTGGGCGTACGGTGGCAAAACAATATTTCAGTGACGGCCGCCGCGGTCTTGTTTCCGTTGTGCTTGCTGTCGGCTTGCGTGATCTGGTTGGATCCGATTGTGTTTCGCAAGTTCGCGGCGTTAGCAACAGCAAGCTTGTCCTGCCTCTACGTTCTCACCGAGTTCGTCGTTCGCCGCCGCCTGAAAACAGATGAAGAGAATGGGATTTCGGAGGCAGGCAAGACGTTTTTCCAACAGGTCGGAAATTCGTTGATCGTGCTCGCGCATCTGTCGGCTGCGTTTGCCGCTGTCCTGACGATTGCCTCAATGATGATGCTGAGTCCGTCGCCTGTCTTTGCGTTCGCAATGGCGCTCGTTGCCGTCAGCTGGCTGTGGCTGGCCTGGGAGGCGGGAGCCGAGTTGCTGGTTTACACCTCGGTTGCCGCTGTCTTCACCGCCATGCTCTATTTTTGCATGTCGCTTCTCGGTTTGACTTTCTCACGAAGCACACTCGCCGCTTTCTTGGTGATCGCGTACAGCTTTGCCCTGTACGGACTGAATGTCCTGATTGGGCGTGTCGAGAATCCGCGATCCAGGGTCTTTCTCAATCCGACCTACTACATGGCGCTGCTAGCTCCAGTCGTTTTGCCGCTAGTGATGCCGCTCGACCAAAGAATGGTGGCGGCGTTCGTACTGCTTGCGGCTGGCTCCTTCTACCTCGTGGTCTCGCAGCGCTCGCATGCTCGCTGGACGCTTTATGTTGCCGCAGTGCTCTTCAATCTGGCCATCTACCTTTGGATCCCGCAGGCCAAGGAACTTACCGGACTCGCACAACTCTATGTGATTCCTGCGGCGATTACGGTTCTGCTCTTGGCGCAGCTCCATCGTCATGACTTGAAACCTCAAGCACTCAGCGGCATTCGCACGGCGGCGGCGGGAGCGATCCTGGCGGTCTCCACATTCGAAGTCTTCATGGCCAATGGCACGGGACTGCTGCAGTTCGTCGCCGTGCTCGCTCTCAGTCTCGCAGGAATTGTGGCAGGTATCGCGCTCAGGATCCGGCCCTTCGTCACGATCGGCCTCGCGTTTCTGGTAATCAATGTGCTCGGACAACTGGGATTACAATTCCAGAGAGAAGGGGGAGTGATTCGAGCCGTGATTTTGATCGGCGTGGGAGTCTTAGTACTTTCCGCCATGATCTTCTTCAATATCCATCGCGAGCGAATCATGCGACAATACCGAGGATTTCTAGCCGACGAGAATTGGAGTTAGGAGTTCGGCGTCACTGAGTTTTTGTGATCTCGCGAAATGCGTCGGAGAGCCCGTCGACGGTTCTCAGCCGTACGATGGACTTCCAAGTCCGTCGACAAGTCTCAGCCGTACGATGGACTTCCAAGTCCGTCGCGCCGCATGAAAAAACCTGAAGATCGACGGACTTGGAAGTCCATCGTACGGGTGTGATTCTGATATTCTGCTTGCTCTCCAAACCAGTAAGGACATCCATGATGTTTGAAAAAGCAACGCGTCGCGAGTTCTGTTCCACGGTTGGAAAAGGTGTTGTTGCTTGCTGTTTCTCGATTCGAGCCGCAGTGGCATCAGCACAAGATCTTGACACGGGCGAGGATGATCTTGCGATCGGACGGCATATTTACAAATCGCTCAAGTGGAACATGGTACAGCTCGACGGTACTCTCGACGAGAAGTTCACGGTACTCAAGGACCTTGGCTTCGACGGAGTGGAGCTCGATAGTCCCAGCGAAATGGACGCCGCGGCAGCGCTGGCTGCTAGTGACAGAGTTGGGCTCCCGATCGAGGGTGTCGTGAACTCAACACATTGGAGGGTCCGACACACCGATCCCAATCCGGCCGTGCGTGAGCAGGCGCTGGAGAACATGAAGACAGCGATGCGATTCGCGGCCGATGTGCGAGCCGCCAGCGTGTTGCTTGTTCCGGGCAAGGTGACCGATCCAGAGCAGGAAAACCATCAACAGGTCTGGGACCGATCCATCGTCGAGATCCGCAGACTCTTGCCACTGGCTGAGCAACTCAAGATTCAGATCTTGATCGAGAATGTGGGGAACGGGTTCTGCGAAGACGCGCAGCAGTTTGCTGACTACATCGATGAGATCGACAGTCCCTGGGTAGGTGTCCATTTCGACATCGGCAATCACATTCGCCTCGGTCCGCCAGCCGATTGGATTCGAGTCTTGAAAAAGCGGATCAGGAAGCTTGACGTCAAGGATCGAACCAGAGCGAATGAGCGGACGCTGATAGGCGAGGGAGAAGCCGATTGGCCATCGGTCCGCAACGCCCTCCGAGAGATCGGCTACCAAGGCTGGGCCGCCGCCGAGGTCCCCGGCGGCGATCGCGAGAGGCTGGGCGAGGTCCTGGATCGGATGAACCAGGTGCTCGGACCGTCCGACGGCAAGCCACCGCAGCGAGATCCGAATTCGCCTTCTTGAATCGTCTCCCTCGGGCAGCGGTATCTACTCATCTCGCACTCTCTTATTCTCCGTTGCAGAACCTCCTCCCTCTGGAGGGGCGGACCGAAGTGATCAGGAGGCCCATTCGTTGCAGGTCGTTCGTTGGCTGGCACGATGTTTATGCAGCTCAACCCCCTCTTTTGAGGTGTTTGGCACCAATGGTTTTGAAAATTGATGCATAACATGTGTGAATTTAGGAGGCTTGAATATTATGGGTAGTTAGTGGGTGTTGGTGAGGTTTGATATTTGATTACCTGCAGCCCATATCACAGATAGGCGACCGTGACGGTCGCGAGAATTTGCTGAAAATCGAGCCAAAATGAAACGCTTTCTGATACTTGCTTTGCTTTTGACTTGGGAAATGCAATCCGCTCAATGCGGATTGATCACCGGGACCGCTAGCCCCTTCACCGGAGATCCTGCCAAGGTGACCGTGACCATGGACGACACGTTCGCCGTTGCAGGAGAGATCGTAATCAGTCTCAGCGTCGATACGAACACTTCCATCGCTGATCTACGCGGCCTTTTCCTCCACATTAGCGACGAAGCTTTGTTGGGTGGTCTTAGCGTCGTTCCCAATCCTGCGATCACCCCCAATCCTGCGATCACCGCGCAATTTGGACCAGCCAACAGCGTGATCAATCTTGGAGGCGGCAATAACCTCAACGGCAGCGGCTCGTTCGGGGCTTTCGATATGGGCTTCGAGATCGGTACTGCGGGAATTGGATCCGACGACTACCGAGTAGCTTCCTTCACGCTGACGCATAGCACGGCTAGTCTCTCGACCGACCTTTTCCTCGGCCAAGGATTTGGAGTTCGAGTGATGTCAGTTGGAGCGGATCGTAATGGCTCCAGCAAGCTTGAAGGCATTTTTACCGATGAGCCCCCGGTGCCGTCGCAGGCACCAGGCGTTGTGCCTGAGCCTGCAACCTTGGCTATTTGGTCAATCATGGGGGTTTGCGGCTTAGGTGCCGCTCGACGCAAGCGTGCCAAGAAGGCATAGACGTCGCGTATTCTCCCGATAGCAGACTGAAGGTGATAAGGCCGCCCCATAATTGATGGGCGGTCTTTTTTTGTCGTTCGGCCGATTCGTTGTTTTGTGGCGAGCGTTCAGGCGGGCTCGGCTCGCGCGAATGGGGGCAGCGATGTCAACGCACCAACGGTCACGGAGGAAACTGAGATTGGGAACCCTCCTCGGAAAGGTTCTAAAGATTGAACTTGATGAATCTGTGCAGTGATCGCGCAGTTTTTCTGCAGTGTTGTTGTGCTTCGAAACTTCAAGAGACAAGAACTGCGATTCGCCAAAATTGATTACGAGAAGAGGTTCGCTTTGTCGAAATCATCTCGTGGTTTCGCGGAGTTGACCTCTCGCTGCCGGGGCCTTCCTTGTGGAAGTCTGAGGAAGGGGACGCTGAGCTGCGGAGAATGCAGAGCGGCTGGTAGGCGCTTCCCTCTCCGCCTTTCTGTGCCCCAGCGACTCGACTCTGGAATTTGCTGCACACGGGGCAACTTCGGCAGGCAAATGTATACCGGCCTCGCTCGGGCTCTCGGCACGTTATCTTGGTAACTTGAGGGCCGTATAGCTTGAGGGCCGCAGGGCATTCGTCGATTTCTGACGGGGAATGAACGAATCATGCATGAGAAACAGGCGATTGATCGTCGGCAACTTCTTCAACTTGGCGGCGCCGCGGCAGGTTTGGTTTCAGCCAGCTTTCTCAAGGAGCGACGATTGATGGGCCAAGAAGCGAGCTCGAATCTGCCTGAAGATGTCGAGCCGAACATGATTGGCAGCTATGGGCCATGGGCGGCAGGCATCGTGGGTGATGGACCGGCAAGACTGTCGTTCCGTCGCGACGAGTTCAGGGATCTGGAAACCTGGAAAAAAAAAGCACTCGACCGAGTTCACGAATGCCTGTTGCAGACCCCGGCACCAATCCAGGGCAGCGTCCAAGTCGAGGCCAAGGAGCAAATGGAGGGACTCGAAATCGAGCACTTGTCCTGGCAGTTGCCGTATGGGCCGCGGACCGCCGCCGTGCTTGTCAAGCCTCAGAATGCCACCGAGAAACTTCCGGCGGTGCTTGGATTGCACGACCATGGCGGCATGAAGTTCTTCGGGCACGAGAAAATCACGAAATCGAATCAGCCGCAACACCCCCTCATCGTCGAACACCAGGCCCGAGACTACGGAGGCCGTGCCTGGGCCAACGAACTGGCAAAACGCGGCTATGTTGTCCTGGTGCACGATGCGTTCACGTTCGGCTCGCGTAAAGTGCTTCCCGCCGACCTGCCGAATGTCGTAACTCGGGGGCTGCCGCCAATGGATGGCGACAGCGTTGAGGCAGTCAGAGCTTACAACGCGTTCGCCAGCGAACATGAGCATCTGATGGCCAAGAGCCTGTTTTGCGCTGGCTTGACCTGGCCGGGCGTCTTCATCGCCGAGGATCAAACCGCGTTGAGCTACCTTTGCTCTCGCGATGATGTCGATTCCAACCGTGTTGGATGCGCCGGATTGTCAGGAGGAGGTTTGCGCACGACATATTTGGCTGGAATCGACTCAAGAATCAAATGCGCTTGCTGTGTGGGGATGATGACGACATGGCGCGACTACCTGTTGAACAAGGCATACACACATACCTGGATGATCTACATTCCAGGCTTGCCTCGGGACCTGGACTATCCCGAAGTATTGGGACTTCGAGCCCCACTGCCCACACTGGTGCTTAACAATCTTGAAGATCCGCTCTTCACGCTGCCAGAGATGCGGCGAGCCGATGAGATTCTCGACGAGGTTTACCGCAAAGCCAACGCGGGGGACGCCTACCGGTGCCAATTCTATCCTGGCCGGCACAAGTTCGATGTCACGATGCAAGACGAGGCCTGGAAATGGTTCGATCGCTGGCTCGGCTAGAAGAGCATTTTCAACAATCCAGACCCCTTCTTGGGAGATGGCCACGTCAAGGATGAAAATGCTCAAGCTGGACAGCGCCACCTTGGCGGCCAATGGTAACCCGACGCGTGAGTTTTGAAGTTGCGATTTTGGCTGCCGCAGGAGGATTTTCATAACCCGACGCGTCAGCGAGTCGATGTCAATCTCGATCTTTCCTCGCTGACGCGTCGGGTTATGAAAGAATCGCAACTTCAAAGCGCATGAGCGAGCAAACAGGTTGCGCCGAATTCGCCTCGCTTACGACTCAAATGAACAACAAACCCTTGACGACAACTCAGATGTCTTCGGGTAAGGCTACTTGGAGAAGTCAACCGGAGTGGTAATGTCCAGCTACTCAAACTGAGCGGTTGTTGAGAGTAGCACGACTCTCCGAGTCGATTCTCTGGGCGATTCACGACTCGGAGAGTCGTGCTACTTTGGTGTCGAATCACGAGGCCCGACGTGAATGGGAACAATGCGAAAACGCGCTCGAAAAGCATGGCTGACCACAAAACCGCTCAGTTTGAGCAGCTAGGGAGTCGGTGGTCTCTTCGTAGGTTTCAATGAAGCCCAAGGCCGTGTTCACGTAAGAATGAAGGGCGACCAGAGCATCCTTGCCTCGCTGCATCAGTCGCGGTTCGGCCGAAGTCGCCTTTCTTGATTATGAATCGTTTCGGAGTGTTGACGCGAGATCGACGATCAATCTTTCCAATCCGGCGGTCCATGCTTCGGACGACTTGATCGCTTTTCTCGCCCCCAGCCCAGTGAAGAAGTCATCTCGTGAGAGCGGCCTGACCTCCTGGCCAGTCGTTTCAATGGCGGTCGAAACAAGCTTTACTGCCTTTGTCGATATTCCAGGATGAGTCTTGTCGATATCCGACTTCTTGGGCTTGGTTTGATCCGGGGTATGGTCAACGGATCCGCCCGCTGGCGCCTCATAGACGTAACGTTGGAGAAGTAGCCCTCGGCATTGGCGCCCGAGACATCGTGGTCATTCGCAAAGAACAGGTAGGCGAATGATCCAGTGTAGAACTGCCCGACGGGAATTCGATAATGCTGCCACGCTGGAGAGGTGCTCGAGTAGTCGTCGAAGTGGTTCAGGCCCCAGTTCTGTGTACCATAAAGTTTGAAGGTGCGCTGGCTGGATAGGTTGAGCGCAGAGTCGAATCCGATCGCGTGAATGTCGCCCTGACGTGGGCTTCGGAAGTCGAACTCCAGAATCGTGTCGGCGGTGACCTGATACGGAAACGCGATCTGCTTCCAGCCGTTACCGGTGATGTGCAGTGTCGCACCTGCGTCTTCTACGCTCGCAATCGCTCCCGCATCCTGGTTCCCCGCGTAGGAACCGATTGTGTAGTCGTTGAAGTTAATCGCAGACTGACTTTGAGAGGGCGTGACCGTCACCGCAACGACGGTCGTCTCAGTGACTCCGCCGGACGTCGCGGTGTAGCTGAAACTGTCGTCGCCGGTGAAACCGGCGGAGGGTGTGTAGGTGACCGTGCCATCGGCGTTGATGACAACCGATCCCCACGTTCCCTGAGTCACGGCGGTTACCTGCGGCGTTCCCGTGAAGCGATCATTGGCCAGCACGTCGATGGAGATCGGCGCGTCTTTGGTGGTGGTGGCTGCATCCGCCACGACATCGGCTTGTGCTGTCACCGTGAGCGTTACCGTCGCGGTGGCGTTGTTGCCAACCGTGCCGTCATTGATCGAGTAGGTAAAGGTTTCGGTGCCGTAAAAGTCGGCCGCTGGCTGGTAATCGATCGACGTGCCGCCGACGATCGTGATCGTGCCACCCTTCGACCCGGCGCCGGTGGAGGTGATCGTCAGCGTTTCGCCAGCATCGGTCGTGTCGTTGTTGAGAACGTTGAGCGTCGTTGAGCCGCTGTCCTCGCCGACCGTGAAGGCATCGGCAATGGCCACAGGAGGATTGTTGACCGGGACCGCGCCCTCTTCATAGACCGTAACGTTGGCGAAGTAGCCCTCGGCATTGGCATTGGCCACGTCGTGATCGTTACCAAAGTAGAGGTAGGCAAACGAGCCCGTGTAAAACTGTCCGACTGGGATTTGGTAGTGCTTCCAACCGGGAGCCGAGCTTGCGTAGTTGGCAAAGTTCTGGCGTCCCCACGCCTGAGTACCGTATAGCTGGAAACCGTAAACGTCCGACAGGTTCAGATCGTTGTCGAAACCGATCACGTGGACTTCACCCCTGGCAGGGCTGCGATAGTCAAATTCGAGAATCGTGTCGGCGGTGACCTGATACGGAAACGCGATCTGCTTCCAGCCGTTGCCGGTGATGTGCAGCGTCGCGCCTGCGTCTTCTACACTAGCAATCGCTCCCGCATCCTGGCTGCCCGCGTAGGAACCGATTGTGTAGTCGTTGAAATTGATCGCAGACTGACTTTGAGAGGGCGTGACCGTCACCGCAACGACGGTCGTCTCAGTGACTCCGCCGGACGTCGCGGTGTAGCTGAAACTATCGTCGCCGGTGAAACCGGTGGAGGGTGTGTAGGTGACCGTGCCATCGGCGTTGATGACAACCGACCCCCACGTTCCCTGAGTCACGGCGGTTACCTGCGGCGTTCCCATGAAGCGATCATTGGCCAGCACGTCGATGGAGATCGGCGCGTCTTTGGTGGTGGTGGCTGCATCCGCCACGACATCGGCTTGTGCTGTCACCGTGAGCGTTACCGTCGCGGTGGCGTTGTTGCCAACCGTGCCGTCATTGATCGAGTAGGTAAAGGTTTCGGTGCCGTAAAAGTCGGCCGCTGGCTGGTAATCGATCGACGTGCCGCCGACGATCGTGATCGTGCCACCCTTCGACCCTGCGCCGGTGGAGGTGATCGTCAGCGTTTCGCCAGCATCGGTCGTGTCGTTGTTGAGAACGTTGAGCGTCGTTGAGCCGCTGTCCTCGCCGACCGTGAAGGCATCGGCAATGGCCACAGGAGGATTGTTGACCGGGACCGCGCCCTCTTCATAGACCGTAACGTTGGCGAAGTAGCCCTCGGCATTGGCATTGGCCACGTCGTGATCGTTACCAAAGTAGAGGTAGGCAAACGAGCCCGTGTAAAACTGTCCGACTGGGATTTGGTAGTGCTTCCAACCGGGAGCCGAGCTTGCGTAGTTGGCAAAGTTCTGGCGTCCCCACGCCTGAGTACCGTATAGCTGGAAACCGTAAACGTCCGACAGGTTCAGATCGTTGTCGAAACCGATCACGTGGACTTCACCCCTGGCAGGGCTGCGATAGTCAAATTCGAGAATCGTGTCGGCGGTGACCTGATACGGAAACGCGATCTGCTTCCAGCCGTTGCCGGTAACGTGCAGCGTCGCGCCTGCGTCTTCTACACTAGCAATCGCTCCCGCATCCTGGCTGCCCGCGTAGGAACCGATTGTGTAGTCGTTGAAATTGATCGCAAGAGAAGGGTCTTGAACATTGATCGTTACCGTCGCCGTGTCGACGCTGCCCACAGTCCCGTCGTTGACGGTATAGGTGAAAGTTTCCTGCCCGGTGAAACCGGCCAGCGGTGTGTACTGAATCGATTGGCCGCCGATGATTGCGAGCGTTCCGCCGGCTGAGCCGGCGCTGACAGAGGTGATGGTCAGAGTTTCCCCGGAGTCGGGCAGGATGGTATCGTTCGTCAGCACATCGAGTGTTTGTGTGCTGTTGATCGTGACGCTGAAGGCATCGTCTTGTGCTGTCGGCGCATCGTTTACAGGCGATACCGTGACGGTGACCGTGGCCGTTGACTCGTTCCCGGGGCTTCCATCGGTGATCGTGTAGGTGAACGTTTCCTGACCAAAGAAATTCGCGGTAGGTCGATAATCGATCGCCGTCTGGTTGACGATTGTCAGTGTCCCGCCTTGCGAACCATTCCCCACCGAGCTGATCAACAGGGGACCGCCTGTCTCGTGAGTGTCGTTGCTGAGCACGCTAAGCCGCGTGGTTCCCGAATCCTCTGTGACGGTCGCGGTGTCGTCATTGGCAAACACCTGTCCAACGATGTTGCTGACGATCGTTCCGCTGATCGTGTATGAACCGAGACTGCCGTAATCGCTGTATCCGCCCGATTGTGGACTGCCTTGTCCAACGCC
This sequence comes from Pirellulaceae bacterium, assembly GCA_963767665.1. GTDB lineage: Bacteria > Planctomycetota > Planctomycetia > Pirellulales > Pirellulaceae > Rubripirellula. Next base: position 606,996 of record CAVYFC010000016.1, on the reverse strand, counting down.
GGTGACGGAAACGAAGTATTGACCTGCGGCTAGGGTTGCTGAAAGACTTGCCGATAGGCTGCCAACAGGATTGGAAGCAACGATCAGCGAACCGGCAGCGTCAAACAGGGACGCAGCAATGTCAAGGTTTGGGCCTCGCTCAAATGGCAGAAGGTCAAGGCTTAGGTCACCAGCTACCGCCGTGAAGCTAAAGTAATCGAAGTCCGTGTTGCGTTCGATGATTCCGCTTGCGCTCAGAGCGTCCTGACTGAACGCCAGTGTCGTTGCGGACTGACGGCTGTCACCGTGATCATCCGATCGATAGCCGAATCCATTCCGGGTGGTGATGATCGAAAGGTCGTCTTGTTGGTTGCTCGAAGCGTTGTACTCACCGCGACTCCATTGCGTCAGCGACTTGTAATAGCTGTTGCCCATGATCGGCGCCCAGCCGGTGGCACCACTGCCATAGCCGGCAAAGTATTCTTCGGCGGGTGACGTTCGACCATCGTGATTCAAACCAAGCGCATGGCCCGCTTCATGGCTGATTGCCTCCGCCGTGTACTTCTCGTTGCCGTTGCCGAGGTTGTCTTCGAAGACGAAGGCGGGTGTGTCGCTGTTCCAGGTGAAGGAGCCGAGGTAGGCAACACCACCGGCGCTACCAAACCAGGAGCTGTTACCGCCAATCACCATCCGGACGCCCCACGCAGAATCGTTGTTGCCGCTCTTGATCAGATCACTGAGCGACGGTTCCTCGGTCGTGACATTGACGTCGAAGGGGATAAAGTCCTCGGCCACGCGCTGCCAGATCGCCTGGATTCGCGACAGCTCCGAATCGGTAAAGGAGGAGTCACCGCTGAAGTTGTAAGCCGGCGTTACGATCGCCTGGCCACCATTGAACGAACTGTTCCAGTAAGTGCCACTCGTGGTGTGTCCGTCGAAGTCCAAGTAGATCGTCTTCGAGGCACCGGGGTTGCTATGCAGCGCAAAGGTATCGGCGAGTGTCGCCGAGGCGGCAGCAGAGGTAACCGGATTGCCAGTGCTGGTATTTGCAGTGCCGGGATCTACACTGCCGGGATCTGCTTTGCCGGGATCTGCATCGCTGGAAATTTCAGTCGGTGCCGGTAACCAGTGATACTCGTTCCCCGATCGATCGTAGTGCGCGTCGCCGCCGTGCTGATTTCCCGCAGGCCCCTGTTCGACTAGCGAAATCGCGCTCAACACCATCCGTGTCTCGAGCACCTCGAAGGGAAGGTAACGTCGATTCTTCCGCTGCCGTTGTGCATCGGATTGGTGCTTTCGATTTCGAAACGTGCGTAGCATGAGCGACAAACCTAGTTGCTTGGAAGGTCTTGCTGAGACCGATCGAAGATGGTCAAGCATTCAAGAGAAGAGTGATTTCGAAAAGTGAGTCACTGGTCCCATGGACGCTCGGGCCCCAAGGACGCTTCGCAACGAACCATGGCTGCTGGGCGTAGCGACGAAGAGAACCATTCGGACGTTGCGGGCTACGGGATTTTGCTGCTGTAGCTCGCGTCCTAAAATCGAACGCGATGTTAAAACAGGAAGAGTCGGGGAAATCTAACGATTGAGTCTCGTCAGACAAGCCTCCTCAATCAATACCCCCGTTGATGGGTGGTCCGGCGGTGGCTTTCTGTCTCGCAACCTGCATTGACGTTGAAAGTGACCATGGAATGGTTCCCGAGTAGGAGAAGAGGTGACAGGCAAATCTAAGTGCGTCACAAGATCACTGAGCATGCTCCCTTCGGCGGTCTGGCGATCCACCTACTGAGTGGTGGACCCATGACTTTGCGTCCCGCCCTTACGGACGGTTTGCCTTTATCGGTGGAGATAAAGTGATCGAATCGGGAAAAGCATGTCGTCGTGGTGAGGCGACACTCAACGCATATGCCGGATGCACCAAGGAAGCCATCGATTTGTTTGAACCGCACGTGGATCAGGTCAAATTCCGATGGCAGTCGTATCGCACAGGACGGTTGTAACGGCCCGCCTCCTCAAAATCTCCCCTCATTGGCGAACAAGAACCAGCGGAGCCGGGACTGCGACCTACTCAGATTCGTCCGACTGGCGATCACATTCGCTTGGTTGCCCCCCCACTCGATCTGCAGCTAGGGGATGCAACAGCAACTGGGAAAGCAACTCGGGAAGAAGCAACTGGGGGAAGCAACTGGGGGAAGCAACTGGGGGAAGCGACTGGGGGAAGCGACTGGGGGAAGCGACTGGGGGAAGCGACCGGGGGACAGGCCATGTTTGCCGGTGGAGCTGCGTTTCCCTGCGGGTTGCTTGGCTGGGTGGAAGAGGTCACCATCTTGGCTCGGGGGAAACGAGGCCAACCGAAGACTTGCACAGCCGCAGCAATCGGGCCGCGTGCCGTACTTGGCTCCGTCCCCTGGTATGTCGATCCTCTTGCAAATGTGAGTGCTGGAGGATCCGTTTCTTCAGGCTCATACGGATCGCGAGATCTCGGATTCTTCACATCATTTCATTGGCGATACAAAATGGATCGACCGCTCGCGGGTAAGAAAATCCTCATGTTCTTGGGAGACGTTTATGAGGACCTCGAGGTTTGGTACCCCAAGCTTCGATTGATCGAGGCTGGAGCCAGCGTCGTGTTGGCTGGGCCGGAAGCGAAGCACCGCTATGTGGGCAAGAACGGCTATCCCTGCGATTCCGATATCAGTATTTCGCAGGTCCAAAGCGATGACTTCGACGGACTGGTAGTTCCTGGTGGCTTCATGCCAGACAAATTGCGGCGGGATCCCGGCGTCTTGGAAATCGTCCGCCAATTTGATTCGTCCAACAAGCTGATTGCGGCAGTGTGCCACGGCGGATGGATCCCCATTTCAGCTGGTGTTTACCGCGGCGTCCAGGTGACCGGATCGTTGGGCATCAAAGATGACTTGGTGAACGCTGGGGCAATTTGGCAAGACGCTCCCGTGGTCGTCGATCGCCATTTCGTCTCGAGTCGAAAGCCGGACGATTTGCCTGACTTCTGTCGTGGTATTCTCGCGGTCATGACATCAGAGAGATGATCAGCAACGGCAGGCGTCGCTGCCCATCCATGTCCGGACGGTGATCAGGGAAGCGCGGAGGCGACCTCAATGATGCCACCTCGCAGACACGGGATAGGCTTCCATCGGTCAAGAAAAGGCATGCCAGCAAGAACGTTGTCGAAGAAGTCTTGCTTGGCTGTTCTTGCCCTGTCCCCCTTGGATAAGTATGGCCCCTTGGATAAGTCTCGTGGTGCAGCTTTTTTGGGTATCGGTCCTGTTTCAGCCGTGAGCCGTCTTCTCGGCAGGTGGCAATGGCCTGGCGTCGCCAAGCTTGTTCAGCACTTCCAATTCAGTTCAACACTATCGCGCAAGTCGATCTTCGAATTCCAGCTTCGACGATGAGTGAAGTAGCACGTAATTGAATTTCTTGACCGCCTCAAACTTGGTGATTCGCATATAACGGGCGTAGATGTCGAAGTCTCCAGCGGTTGATAGAAGGTCCAAATCGACTTCGCGTCCCGAATCATGCTGGGCAACGCATTCCTTGATGATCGCTGGATCCAGTGTTGCCATGAACTGGTCCAAGAGCGATTTGTCCCGAGTAGAAAGAATGTCGTTGAAATGCGGGTTCTGTTTGGCATGCCAATCGGTATCCGTTGACCACGACGCATAGAACGCAAGGGACGAAGTCATGATCAAACACGTGAGAAAAGCGACGATACGCATGCGGAATCTCCAGGCAACAAGCAGCAGAACACCTGCTACAGAACCCTAGGACTGCCTTTCGCCCAAGGTGTGGTTGTCCGAAACCGACCTGTGGTCAGATTCCACGACCGAGTATCACAACCGCTACCATTCGTCGTATCCCCACTTCGCCCGAGAAACGCCTCGACAGGGCAAGGCATGAATTCATCGCCATGCCATTGCAAGCAACTGTGATGGGCCCAGTCCTTGCCTGTCCCCTTTTCTGCACCCTTTTCTGCATCTCACCCTCCCGCTCGTGGGAGGGTCGGACGCGGTAGTGGCCGGGGACGGCCATTCTTCTTAGCTTTCGACTGACCAAGAACTAGCAGCTCATCTGATGGGCTGCGTTGCTCGCGAGCTCAGGTGGCGTTTCCAAATTGACGTTCGGCAAGCTCCCGCAATCGGTGCCGGTCGAACTTGCCGGTGCCCGTTCGGGGAAGGGCATCGAAAAATAGATAGTGCTCCGGATTCTTATAGCCCGCCAGGTGTTCAGTGACATACTCGCGCAGCGATTGCTCCGCGCGATCGTCCTGTTTCTGAAGCAGTGCGACACAGGCGACGGGGACTTGGCCGTCTCGCAAATCCGTCACACCGACGACCACCGATGCATGAACCAGCGGGTGCTCGTCGATGACGTTCTCAACTTCAGCCGGCGCGATATTCGACCCGCGACGCACGATCATCAATTTCTTTCTGCCAACAAACCAGATGTACCCGTCTTCATCCTGACGCGCCAAATCACCGGTGTGTAGCCAACCGTCAAGAAATAGTTCTGCTGTCGACTGCGGATCGCCCCAATAACCCTTCGTTGTGGAGGGCGTGCGTAGGACGATCTCACCGACTTGCCCAATCGAACACTCAGCACCATTCTTGTCCAGGATCCGCAGCTCTGTATCGGGCGTTGGCAACCCAAGTGATCCCCATTTGCGCTTTCCATAGCGAGGATTCGCTGCATAGTATCCACCGACCTCCGTCATCCCAGCTCCCTCCATGACTTCCCAGCCAAATAGGTCCCGGAATCGATGATGCAATTCCGCAGGGACACTGTCGCCGGAACCGATGCCGTTCTTCAAGCTTGGCATCTCGACGGGGTTCCGTTCCAGGAACTCAATGAAGTCCAGCAAGTCGCTTGCCAACATTCCGTACTCGGTGACCTGATGAGCTTGGATCAAGGCGGCCGCTGTTGCCGGCGACGGTTTGGTGGCCAGCACTGCCTCTCCACCAACCATCAGCGTGGGCATCAGTTGCGTCTGCAGCCCACCGGCGTGGCTAATCGATTTTCCAACCAAGACCACGTCGCCTCTTTGGAAATCAAAGACACGGCGCGAAACATCGATGGCAAAATGGGCGCCGCCGTGAGAATGGACGACACCCTTCGGCCGCCCCGTGCTTCCTGATGTGAAGAGAATGAGCGCAGCATGTTCTGGCTCGACTGCCGTCACTTCTGTCATCCGCCCACAGGTCAGAAGTGATTCAAAGACGTCTGTGCCAGCGGCCGATCCTCCCACCGACAGCGCGGTCAGTGAGTCGTCCCCTGATAACAGAGGACGGATGACTTCTTGACGATCTTGATGAAACACGACCAACTTCGCGGCGGTGCGATGCAACACGTCGCATGCCTCGTCCGTGACGTAACGGTAATTCAACGGGACCGCGATGGCTCCGATCTGATAGCAGGCCAGGGTCGTAACCACTGCTTCCAAGCAGTTGGGCAGCAACCAAGCGACGCGGTCGCCACGCTCGATTCCAGATGCTCTCAGGCCGGCCGCAATGCGTCGGCAACGGTCGTCCAGTTCACGATAGCTGATCCCTGCCGACTCGCTTCGAATCGCAGTCTTACCAGGGCTACTGGTCAGTGGTGAATCCAATAGGCCTTGAAGCAAAGTCCTGCTATTCATGTTCGACCCCTTCTGAGGCATGAGAGGATGCTGATTACGCATACAGTCAAGGTGAACTCCAGCGATCGCACCGCACATCTTAACGTCGTTTCCATTACCAGCCGGCCATGCGGTCGGAAGGCCGAGGACGGAATCGGGCGAAATTGAAGCGCGTACGCCAGGCAACTGCCACGTCCTAAAAACAGTTCTCAGAGCCCTCCGTCATGGCCTGTCCCCCACTATCTTCTGCCCCACTATCTGCCCCACTATCTTCCCCCGCAATCTTCCCCCACTATCTCACAACACGGGGCAGTTTTTGAAGCAGATGATGTGGATCAGTCTCGTTGGTAGTGTCACACTGGATGTTGAGCGAGGCTGAGTGACCTCCGGTACGCCTGACTGGATGGCACTTCAAATTCGCAGCGGTTGCCTCGTCGAAGCAGCCTTTGAGGGTTCTCAAGTTGGGTACCCGCAGGCCGTTTCCTTTGCAGTCTCCTTTTTTTGGACCGAAGATGGTCTGGCCCCTCTTATCGCCCCTCTTATCCTGGCCCCTCTTATCCGGAGTTCCCGTCACGATGCGTATCCTTGTTTCAGCCATGGCATTGGCCCTGCTTGTCTCGCTGCCCGTCTCCGGAGAAACCAATCCACAAGGCGATCGGGGTAGTGTGAGTGAGGGCCCCACCAAGCCGTTGAAGGTCTTTATCCTTGCCGGGCAGTCCAACATGGAAGGCCACGGGGTCATTCCCGCTGATGCGAACCGCAAGGGGGGACAAGGCAGCCTCGAATTTCTATCGCGCCAGCGGCCGGACTCTGACTTTTCAAGGCTGCTCGATCAGGATGGCAACTGGATTGAGCGGGAGGACGTTTGGATCCATTACCTTAACCGCAAAGGAAAACTGCGACCCGGTTTTGGAGTCCGCGAGGATCGCATCGGCCCCGAGCTTGGCTTTGGCAAGGTGGTTGGCGATGCGATCGACGAACCGGTCTTGCTGATCAAGCTTGCCTGGGGCGGCAAGAGTCTTGGTGAAGACTTTCGACCACCCTCGGCAAGCGAAAATGAAGCTGGGCCCTACTATCGAGAACTGCTGGCGCGTGCCCGGGAGTTGTTAGCCGATGTGGGCAAGGAGTTCCCCGAGCTTCAAGGAATGAAGCCCGAGTTGGCAGGCATGGGCTGGCACCAAGGTTGGAACGATCGTGTGAACCAGGCGTTCAACGATGCTTACGAAGTGAACCTCGCCCACCTGATTCACGATCTGAGACGCGACCTGAATGCGCCGGAACTGCCCTTCGTGATTGCGGAAACCGGGATGACCGGAGAGAACGAAACGCATCCCCGCGCCCTGTCGCTGATGGCAGCCCAAGCGGCCGTCGCGAAGTACCCGGAGTTCGAGGGGAACGTCGCCTTCGTCGGCACCAAGAAATTCTATCGCGAGAGTGACCAATCCCCATCCAAACAGGGGTACCACTGGAATTCGAATGCCGAGACCTATTACCTGATCGGCGCGGCCATGGGACAGGCCATGATGCAAATGTTGCGAGCGGAACGAGTTCGCAAGGAGTAGTCGCGGCGGACTTGGCAGAATGATTTCGTTCGAACGGCGATACTTTGGGATCATTTGGAGAACGGGTTTCTATCGTTCTGCCCTTCATCATTCTGTCAAACTTGGCCGCTACACGGTTGTCCAAACGCCGATTTCGGACCGACCCACGATGACGCTGTGGTTTGCGTTTACTTCTTGGAGAAGACGGTCGCGGAAGGTTTCGAGATTGACCTCCTCTGCCGTCGCCACGTTGAGCCTCACCATGGCCGGCAGCAAGCTCTCAACGATATCGCCCACTCCCAACAGCCACTCTTGAGCCTTGGATTCGCCGGCAACGAAGGTTTGCATCCGCATCGTAGGGGGTGCGACGCCCGCATCAACAAAAACCGCGTGAGCCCTTTCCAAGAAATTCCACGACTGACCACACAACTGTGTTGTTTCGGCGATCCAGCGACAGGCTCGGTCATACAGCGGCGCGGGAGGAAACGAACGAACGCAGGTCCAGTCGGGTTCATGAAAGACGAGCAATCCACCCGGGGCCAAATGTCGTGCGAGACCACGTAACATTGAGGAGGGATCAGCCTGAAACGGGAGCACATATCGGCCAACCACAGCGTCGAAGCGAGTTTCGAATGTCATCTCCGCGGGGTTCCCTTCGCGGAATTGAACGTGACGGATCCCACGTTGCCGCGCCGCCTCGGTCGCTGCTTCAACCGCCGCGGGGACCTTATCGGTGCCAAGCACCGTCCCAGCCTCACCAACAAGCTCAGCCGCAAGAAACGCGACGTCCCCAGCGCCGCTGCCGATGTCCAATACTCGCATGCCTTGCCGAATGCCAGCTTCACGCAGGAGCTGCCTGGTAACCGGCTCGAGGAAGCACGCCTGCGCACGAAGGCGATCGAGTTCGTGGTTGGAGTGACCAAGGACGTATGGTTGATGGTCGTCTCTCTTGCCTTCGTTCATGGCCAGATCCTTGAGTTAGCAAATGGTGCCGATCATTCGGTCGGTGGAAAAGTCTTTTATATAGTTTGAGACGGAAAACATGGTCGGCTTGAACAAGGATTGAGTCTGGGCTCTTCGGGCTCCGCGTTATTGGTGAAGCCAGGATGGCAACGGAGTTCTTACGCATGAACGAACCCAAGGAAAACTGATGAGTCATGAAACTGATTGCGCTTCCAGACGACATTCTCCGTCCTCTCTGTTTGTAATCGTCCGAGCGGCTCAGAGCGTAGCCCTGCCTGCGAGAAAGTGTTGAAATCATCGGGGAGCTCGAGATCGACGACATGTTTGAGGCGTCCCGGTCAGAAGCCAGTGGCTCGACGATTCTTGCGACATGCATCGAGTTCCATTCTCAACACATCGCGGCAACGCAAGTAGCTGGCCGTACAAACGAGTGGGCAATCAGTCGCCCAGCTACTCAACCGGAGCGGTTTTGTGGGAAGCAATGCGTTTCGATCGGGTTCTTACATTGTTTCGATTCACGTCGGGCCTCGTGATTCGACACGAAAGTAGCACGACTCTCCGAGTCGTAAATCGCCGGGAGAATCGACTCGGAGAGTCGTGCTACTTTCAACAGCCGCTCAGTTTGAGTAGCTAGATTTACAGTTGCGAGTTCGCCAATTCGGATGGGATGCTCATTGGTGACGAGATCAAGACATCTGATTTTAGTCAGACGACTCCATTTTCGGAATGAGATCGGAATGAGACTGGGCGGTTCGAAAATCAATGGCGGTCAGGATTCTGGTCCCCGCCAATTCATGAAGGATGGAGGGCGAGGGCGGAGTGTATCCGGTCGCCGGTTAAAAAAGTTGACTGACCTGCCAATTCTGATATTGTCTGCACGCTGATCAAGATTCCTATCGGTGGGTATCCGAACTTTCGGATGCATGATTCGATTGTCCTGTTTCTCGAAGGGAGGGTACTACACGGTCTCTACGCGACCGAGGACGGTTGGCTACAAAGCCTGGCTAACCTCAACGCCCCGACGAGAAAGGCGAACTTCTTGTTGCTTCCTCCCTGCCAATGTAAACCCAGTGACCCATCGTATTGCGGCTACATTGATAAGTGGTTCATGAACAATGGTGCGGAGGATTCGTTGAAGATGCTCTACGAGTCGGCGTTCACGATTGAGGCCGCCTTTGGCTTTGCAGCGCAAACGCAAGCGAACGCGGCTCAACTTGTGCCCAACACCAAGGGAGGTGAGAGCACGCGGGTTGGGATGTCGATGGCACCTGCAATCTGGCTGACCAACTTCGCCCTGCTCTACACACTGAACCCAAAAGTTGCAGCGAAAATGCCGGCCTACTGGACACCGATTCCTGAGAACGTGGCCGACGCACTTGAGAGGAGCCCTCAAGGTCGGGTCCGGTTCAGTCGGTTTGTGTCCGACTTCCAAAATGAATGAGGCGAACGCAAGGGCCTAGCGACCACGCATTAGGTCGTGCTCGCGGGGGCTTTTCGACGAAAATACATATCCTCATCCGACAGTCCTTGCTGGAGGATCTCGTTGAGGGCGTTTGGAGACAGAGCCTAGCACCTGTAAACTACCGTTTTCGAAGCCGGCGAGTGAAAGCTTTTCGTGATCAATTGCGACGAGTCATGTAGAATTGAGAATTACTTGGGGGAAGCAGCGGAGAACGGCATGAAGAGAAAAGAGTTCGTCAGGCTTTGCACGGGAATTGTTACAGGGCTGGGGCTGTATGGTGTCACCGATGACTGCGCCGGCGCGGAGCAGGAGGCGGATACTCGAGTCAACGGAGACCTATCTGTGGGCGGCTTGGACGATTCGTACCTTGTCCGAGGTCTCACGGGCATGGCGAAAGCCAAAGGTTGGTTTGATGCGCACTGGGGCGCTGCGGTGATCGCAGGTTACTACCTGTGCAATGAAAACAACCTCGACGCCGAGACCGTTTCTGGGATCAAGTCGCAACTTGATGCTGCAATCAAGTTGCGGCCGGAACAGTTTGCTCCGTTGCCCTACCAAGATCCTGATGAAGCACTCATTGAACGAGTCCCCAAAGCAGCGGCTCCTGCTGTTGAAGATGGGCTGCGGGCGCATGGGCACGCAGTGATTTTTGCATCGATGTCTACGAAAGCTCTGCGCGATGTGCCTTGGATGGCCACGCCGGCTCTGATTGAATCACTGTGCGGGCTTAGCCGACAGATTGCCAGGATGGCTCCGGAGAGACCAAAGGATCTGCGTTCAGCGACTTATGTCGACACGCAGGCCATGATCGAGGCATTGTTTGACAGTCTAGCGCGATTCGAACCGCTGCTGGGACGTCCTTCTATTCGACGTCCGAACTTCACACACATGACAACGCACACCGAAGCATTGATGAACCTGGACTTGATGGGCTATCACGACTTAGCGAAGGCAGGACAGGTTGGACACGCCGTGCACATCGCTGCGGCAGTCCCCGAAATTGATCCGAGGCTCCATCCGCAAGAGACGCCTGGGTCACTCGAGAGCATCATGAATGCCGACTACTGGGAAGATGAAGAAAACCGAGCCCAGTGGAATCAAATGTGGGGCACCGACAACCCGAACGGGTACTGGATCGCGGCAGGTCACCTGTTCAAGGTGCTCTACAGCTATCACCGCCTGATTGCGAGAGTCAAAGATAAGAACAAAGTGCGACTCTGCAGCAGGATCTTGCTTGAGAGGTACATCAATCCCGATGTCAAAGGTGGGTGAGGGGTTCCAGGCGTACTAGCGACAGCGAATCAATCAGGGCTAACCGAGCCTAACCTAAGCGATTCTTGTGACCGAGCGGCAAGATCAACCAATCGATCGATGGTCAACTCAGTAGGTCAATCCAAATTGAGTGGCTATTTCTTGTTCGCAAATCGATGCTCAACGGAGTCATGATGAAAAACCGAGTCCACTTGCTTGTGCTCTCAGCGATTCTTTTGTCATCGATTGTACTGATCACGAAATCATTCGCCAAAGACTGGCCTCAGTTTCGTGGCCCTGGCGGATTGGGAATCTCCGACGAAACGAATCGACCTGTGACATGGAGCGACACCGAAAATCTGGCTTGGCGTGTCGCATTGCCGGGTAATGGCGATTCGATTCCAAGCACCTTGGGCGAGAAAGTCTTCGTGACTCGCTACAGCGGATACGGAACAGGTGACAGATCTCAACGATGGAAGACTTGACGCTGCATGTTGTGTGCGTCAATCGAGCGGACGGAACGATCATTTGGGGCAGGAAACTAGAGCCAAAGCTCCCGGAGTCAGAGCGTGTTCGCCACCACGGTTATGCGGGACCGACGCCAGCGACGGATGGCGGCGGTGAAACGCTGATCAACGCCATCGCGCAAGCGATCGCGAACACCAACTACAACGCTGTCAGAAAACGCTGTTTTTTCATCCCCGTTCAACTTTCGGGACCGTTGCGAAGCTTACCCCCAGAGTCGCTGCAGTTGTTCCCCTGGCTTGACACCTAAAGGGAAACTCCGGCTGTGCGGATGATCGGCAATGCCTGCGAACTGTCGTAGCGCTTCGTGAACGTGCTCAGGGCGAACGCGAATGCCCTGCTCTGCAACCGTCGCCAGCGTCTGGGGATCCAGTGGAACAGCAAACTGTTTTTCATCGGTCGCGCCGATGACACGGTTTCCTTGAATTCCGGGGCCGAGGAACATGATGGAACCAATCGACCAGTGATCCTTGCCGTCGCCTTGGTTGTACGTCGGCGTGCGGCCCATTTCGCTTTGCGCGATGACGACTAGCTTCTCGCGAATCTGCAGCTCCTCGGCTCGGTGTACCGCATAAGCAATGCCTTCCAGGAACTCGGGGATCAGCTTCATCTGGTCTCGGTCATTATTGGCGTGGCTGTCGAACTGTCCAATCGACAGGTTCGCCGAGACACAGATTCCCGCTTTGAACGAGGCCAGCGCGATCTCGACCTGCCGGGCCAGTCGCTGCTTGGGGATGTCTTTTGGAACATGCGGCGTGACCCGCGCGAGTGCCTTCGAATTGACCTGAGCCGCATACAACATGTTTTCCGCGTGCTGACGACGCGGCAGAAGCGGCTGCGTTCTCCGTTCGGCGCGTCTTTCGGCAAGTGCCCCTTCAATGCGATTCAGCGCGAAATCGTCGTGATAGGGCGCCCGCTGATTCCCTTCGATCGAGTCGGCGTTGGCGATTCGTTTCAGCGACGGCAGGTAGGGTACGCGCGACATGGCGACGAGGTTTCCTGTCGCCGAATAATTGCCGAAGGTCAGAAACGACAGCGGACAGCTTTGCCCCTGACAGGCCGCCACCAGTGCCGCAAAGGTTGGATACGCCAGACTGTCGAGTTTGCCGGTTGCCATGTACCGCGAACACGGCGAGTGGTTGTTGACCGAGTAGTCCAAGCCGTTGAACACCAGCAACTCTTCACCGAACTCGGTGAAGAAGTCCTCGTTGCTGAGGCCGCCCTGCTTGTGTTTCCGAGTCGGAGCAAACCGGTGCACGCCATGTGTGAGGATGTCGCCGTTCTCGTAAAGCCGGTTGATTCCGCCGACGCCCTTCGGGTCCATCAGGTAGGTCGTATCCCAGCCGCCGGCGGCGTTGAAAACGATGTAGTAGGGACCGTCGTACGATGGCAACTCCTCGTTTGTCATCCCCCCGCACTGTTCGATGAAGTCGCATCGGCGCCGCCAAGCCGAGCCCGACACGCGCACAAGACCTCAGAAAATCACGACGCCTCGATGGGAGGTTACTCATAGAGGAACTCCTCCTGACGCAGTAGGTAGGTCACGACGGCCCGCCAGGCCCGAACGGTGTAATCGGGATCGGGCACAGGCGATTCGAGCCCCTGCCGGCAGCTCCAAGCTTCGCGAGTATCGATACCTTTCCGAGCGGCCGCATCAGCAACGATTCCGCTGAAGAGCCCAAAGGTACGATCGACTTCCTGAGAGTCCTGCTCGTCGTATCGGCCCAACACGCGCTGATGAAGGTGCACGATGGCACGGCGAATCTGCACGTCAGATTCCGGCGACGCACCAGGCCGCACATCGGGTTCGATCTCTGGAAACAGGATCCGATCCGCCGGCTTTCGGCTGAAGTCGTAGGCGACATTCCGGCAAGCGACGTCATTGGCGAGTGTTCGTTGGATCGAGCCCATCGCCCCGCTCGGATCGGTTGCACGCTCAGTGACTTCCTTCGAATCGATGGCGCCGTAGAGCATCGCTGTCTCACCAGTCAGTTGTCCCCAAGGCCGACCGAAGACGGCCGCGATCTTTCGCTCAAGCTGCTCTGGGCTGAGCATCCGCACGACCCCGATGTCATCGAGTTCGGTGCGGCGTTGGGCTGTTGTCGCCGCGGTAGCCAGTCCATCGGCTCGATAAAAATCGGACACCACCCAACCTTTGATCAGTTCTTTGAAGTTGAAGTCGGCATCGACAAATTGCCTCGCAATCGTCTCGACTTCTTTGCGCTGTTGCTGCCACGCTCGACGGCGCGCCGCGTCAAGCGGATGGTCGAGGTCCTTCGGCGGCAGCAGAGGGCGGCGACCGGTGAGGAGGTAAAACGCATGCTCGGTCATTGCGATGGCAAAGCGTGGATCCTTGGCGGTCCGTTCGCCGAGCCACTGCAGAGCCCGCCACCGTGCCTCGGCCGGCAGATCTTCGCCTTCAAAGCCGGCCACGAACATATCGGTGAACCAGCCCTCCTGGCGTTTGCCATAGATGGCGAAGTTCCGATCGAACCGCCAGTAGTTCTGAAACACCCCCGCGACCGGATCGAGTGTCTTGTGACAGACCACGCACTCCGACGCCTGCATCGTAGGAATTTCAAACTTTGCGGTCACCGCCGCCGCATCCGAGCCGCGGGCGGCCAGCTCGAGTACATCCACGCCGAGAAAATGCTGGTAGTACATTCGGCGCGAAGACGATTGCGGTTCGTCTCCGTCGTCGGATATCGACTCAGGTACTGAAACGTGCTAAGCAGACCCGCATGCGGATAGAATCCAGTTATCGATTCCTGGTCTTCCGAGCGATTGCGGCCAACCAGCGCCTTGAGCTTGACCGGAACGTAATCGAATGGGTCATCGGGATCTGTGAACTTATCCTTCAGATCCTCGAAGACGCCGTAGCCACGAGCGGTATACGGCGACACCATGATGTAATCGGCCGTGACAATCTCGGTGAACGGCCGATCGTTCCGCACAATGTGCTCGATGAGCTTCATCGGCTCGCCAAGCAGTGCCGCCCGGTAGTCGTTCGCCAGTTTGTATCCGGCCTGCCGACGCTCCTTTTCATCCTGGATGTGGCTGAGGTCGTACTTCTGATACCACAATCGCGTCTTCTCGAAGTGCTCGTACGACAGCACCGTCGCGTCCGGGTTTCCGTCAACGCCGCGCGTTAGAAAAATGTCGTTGAATCCCTCGCGAAGACGTTCAAAGAAGGCGTCCTCGCGCATGACTCCCTCGAGTAGTCGTGGGACCGTGTTCAGGCCACCCTCCGCTACCTGCTCGACTTCCGCGCTGGTGGGCAGACGCCCGGCCAATGACAAAGTTGCCCGTCGTAACAGTCGTTGGTCATCCAATCATGACCACGCCGTCAAAAAATGGTAACTCGCTCGAGTCGGTGAGCATTTCACGTGACGGCGACGTCGAGGGTACATTCGCTCTACGAACAAGCTCTTCCAAAATGCGATATCCGGTCGAGTCCCGCGTGAGCACCTGATTGCCGCCGTGATCGAGGTCGCCGACGACTTTGGCCAACAGCAGTGACCGGTCTTCTGACTTCAGCCGCGCCGCTCCTACGAACGCATCACGGTTGAGCGCCATCAGCTTCTTCCGCTCGTCGTCCCTCGTCAGTCCCAACTCGTACAGGACGAGTCGAGTGTCCTCGGCATCCCCGCCCTGTCTGTGACACTTGATGCACTCCATCAAGCCAACCTTTGCCCAGACTTCCTCAGCGAACCACGCATCGACCTCCGCCAGACAGCCAGGTCCGGGGCACGGCGATTTGTCATTGGCACGGGCGACAGGCGAGGAGAGAAACACTGCGGCCAATAGCAGTATCTGCGCGAGGCATCGTCGGCAAGTGTCTGAACACATGATCTTCATGAACCTGATTCTAATCGATTGTTTTTCAAGCTCATTCGAGATTGGAGCACGATCAACTTTCATTGAGCAAAATCAGCCTAGGCCGATGACGTCGTCAAACCGGAAAGCGTTCCCGTCCCGGAGTTGAACGTGTCCACTTCGATGCCCAGTCGCTGCAGCATGCTCACGTAGAGGTTGCATAGTGGAGGAGAATGACGGGGATCGAACGCCAGGTGCCTGCCATGATGGAATCCACCTCCTGCAAGTAGGATCGGCAAGTTGTTGGTGGAATGACTGCTTGCGTCGCCGAGGTTGCTGCCCAGATAGACCATCGTACGGTCGAGTAAGGTTTCGTCGCCCTCCCGTGACCGCTTCAACTTGGCGACAAGGTCATGAAAAACTTTCAAACACTCACGCTCGACGATTCGCAATTGTGCAAGTTTTCCCGGGTCTTTGCCGTGATGCGACAGGTCATGATGTCCTAGCGTCACACCTTCAATCGGCGGAGAGCTTGTCGTGCCGGACAACATGATCGTGATCAGCCGCGTCGAATCGGTTTGAATGGCCAGATGCGCGAGGTCAAACAATAACCTGGTCCGACCGATCAGATCGCTTTTGTTGGTAATGTCTTCTGGAGGCTCGGCATCGACGGTCGGCTTCGGTGTCTTGACCCATCGCTCATCGATCACCAAACGCCGTTCCAGTTCTCGAATACTTTCCAGGTATTCGTCAAGCGTGTTGCGGTCATCCCTGCCGAGCGTCTTGAGCATCGAATTGGCTTGCTCGCGGACGTCATCCAAGACGCTACGACGTTCCCGAAGGTCAATCAATTTGGCCTTTTTTTGCTCCTCGCTTCCTTTCAGAAACATCTGTGCGAACAGGCGCGACGGAGAGTCGTGAGCCGGTACGCGGGCGCCGGTTCGCGTCCAGGAAAGCCCAAGTCCTTGTCCGGAAAGCGCCAGGCTGGAGAAGCGGGTTTGGTCCCCGATGTACTGTGCCGCAAACTGATCGACCGAGATGCCATTTCGTATTCCCGGCTGTCCGGCCCCCGGCACACCGGTTAAGAAACCGTCGATCGCTTGGTGCCCACCGCTGATTCCCGCCAGTTCGGAGATGACCGTGAAATCCTCCCGGTACTCGCGCAGCAATTCCAGGTAGGGCGACAGTGCATAGTCTTTGCCGGTTTCCTTGGGAAAGAAATCACCGGGATAAAACCCAAGTGGAGCGCAGATGCAGACCATGCGGCGCGGCGTGAGTTGGGCGGCACCGCCATGTGCGTGTTTGGAGCCAAAAACGTCCAGCGAAGGAAGTGCCAGCGAGACGCCAGCGGCGCGAAGCATTCGTCGACGAGAGACTTGCATGGGATTACTTGTTCCGAAAGAGTTCGCTTTGAATGATCTCGTGCACCAGAGAGCGGAATCCGTAGCCTTTGCCGCGAGCCGCTTCCACAACGGATTCGATTCCTGGCCGGTCGGCCGCCGTGGGGGCAACTCCGGTTGCGTAGGTCAGTAACTTTGCCGCCAACGCTCGGGCGATCTGATCCTTGTCGGCCAAGATCAATCGCTTGTACTGGTCGATGTTGTCGAACCGCCGACCATCCGACAACACATCGGAAGCATCGACCGGTGGTCCGTGCTTGTAGTGCATTCGCTTTCCATGAACCTGCACGGGTGTTCCCTCGCCAATGCTGCGGTAATGGTCGCGCCAGCCGCCGATGACGTCAAAGTTCTCCAACGCAAACCCGGGTGGATCGATCAACACGTGACAGATCGCGCACGAGTCGACCTGTCGATGCCTGGCAAGCTGCTCACGAATGGTTGTCGCCCCGCGAATGTCAGGCTCGACCGCCTCGACGCCCATCGGCGGCCTGGGAGGTGGCGTTCCGAGCAACGAATCGAGTACCCATGCGCCGCGCACGATCGGTGAAGTGGTTGTCCCGTTCGCTGTCACCTTCAAGATCGCAGCCATCGTCATGACTCCGCCGCGGTGAAGGTTCTCGGGCAGAGACACCTTGCGGAATTCCAAACCCGTTACATCCGGCACTCCGTAATGCTCAGCCAAACGGCCGTTGAGAATGCTGAAGTCGGAGTCGACAAAGTTCGCCAAGGGGAGGTCGTTCTTCAGCACCTCGTCGAAAAACAAATGGACTTCTTGGATAAGGGATGCTCGCAGAAGCCTGTCATATTCGGGATAGAGCTGGTGGTCAGGCTGTGTCGCGTCAATTTCGCGAAGTCCAAGCCATTGACCGGCAAAGTTCTCGGTAAACGCTTTCGCTTTCTCATCCTTCAGCATGCGTTCGACCTGGTCGTGCAGCACGTCCGGTTGACTCAACTTGCCGTTTTCCGCCAACCGCAGCAGTTCCTGGTCCGGCATCGAACTCCACAGAAAGTAGGACAGTCGGCTGGCCAACGAAAACTCATCCAGCCTCCCAGACCGTTTCGGGTCACGCGTCGTTTCCCCGCTCTCGACAGGACGAACTTGCTCGCGAAGGAAGAGGAAATGGGGCGAAACGAGCACGGCTTTCAATCCGACGCGCAACGCCCGCTCGAACGAAACGCCCTGTTCCAGCTTGTCACGGACACGAACGACCAAGAGCTGGATTTCCTCTTCCGTCGTTGGTCGACGAAACGCACGTCGCGCAAACTCGCGGAGAATTCTCTCTGCATCCTTCAGTGGCTGTTGTGACACGACTTCGCTGCGCTCACTTTCGCCAGCGACACGCTGCTGTGGAAGGTTCCCCAGTAACAGCCGATAGCTCGGTGGCGGCCAAGATTCCAGTAACGGACCTTCCACCTCTAGCCACTGCAATACCAGGCCGGGACCTTCGTAGTTCGCTGCGCCCCCAGTGCGCTCCAAATCACGTGGCCGGATCTTTGTATCAACGAGCAGCCGAATATTCCGCCTCGCCTCCATCTCCGTCACGAACTCCACGACCGTCGGTTCGCCGGGTGGAACTTCAAAGTAGTCGATCAGGTAAGGGGGATCGCCCAGGTTTTCCCTCCCACCATTGAGATGGAAGCGTACCGGCTGGTCGGTCTGATAGGCATAAGCCGAAATCCGAAATCGATACTTTCCTGGAAACCGTGTGAGGCAATTCCAAAAGACGATTTGAATGTTCGATGCCAAGTCGGATGCAAAAATTGCCACTCCGTCATCCAGATGGCGATAGACATCCTTCCGGCGTGTGACAGCTTCCGACTTGGGATCAAATCGCCGATCCAGGATCCATGGTCTGGGGCCGTTGGCAAACGCCGCATCCAACGCACGGTTAGCCGCTTCCAGGTACCCGGCTAACTGATACGAGGAAAAGTGCAACGAATCAGCCGCCGTATCAAATCCGCCAACAACGGAATCATCCGGCAACACACCCTCCAAGTCGACATCGACCTGAAGTAGGTCGCGGATCGTGTTTGCATACTCCGTTTGGTTCAGTCGCCGCATGACGGCGCGACCCTCTGCCTCCTTCCGAATCGTCTCGGCGTCAACAATCTGCTGGTCAATCCAATCGAGCAGTTCCTTTGCTTTCTCCTTGTCTGGACGACGCTCGTCGGGAGGAGGCATTGTGCCGGCGCTGAGCTGCTCGGCAACCTTGAGCCACCGGTTTCGATTCTCCGTGTTGCCAAAATCGATTGATAGCGATGAATCCTTGAAGCCTCCCTCTGGTTCTGCGCCGGAGTGACAAGCCGAACAGTACTGTTTGAAAAACGCTTGAGTTGTCTCATCGGTCGATGCAGCAATCGAAGTACCGATCGGACCCGACACAAATCCACAAACGAGAACAAGCAACGACACGAGCGAAGAAGTTTTGACGTTCAAAATAGAGAACTCGGCGACGTGAACGCGACTGGCTCGCAACTTGAGCCATCAATTGGCAATCGTTAGGAAGAGGGAGCAGACACCAAACGTATGAAACACCCGCAGGGCAATTCCGGCTCTTGGTGTTTGACCCTTTCTCGCGGTGAACCCCAAATCCAAAGTCTGGCAACGCACCATTTTGATTCTATCCACAAAGTCGCCTCAACGGGCGATCGATTGGGACCTGTTGATCCGTAGAGGGGGCAGGCCTTTTTTCAGGTAGCACCGATGCCATCGGTCAGGCGGCGTCGGAACCCTTTCCGCATCATGGCCGGCACCGGCACCGGCAGCGGCAAGTAGCCTAATCGTATCGATATCGGCTTGGTACACGCCGTCGTAAACAGTGGGCGGGGTTGAGACAGAATCACCGGAATTGCCCCGTGATTCTGGTTGAGAAATCGGCGGTGAGGCACGTTAGCTGGATGCTGAAAGAACACAAAACATTGGGCAAACCAAGGATTTCGCGAAGTCTCCGCCAATGATGGACCAATTTACAATTCTGGCGGGCGATAGTCTCCGCGTTACCATCGGAACAAACCGACGAGTTACTACGGATTTGGGAAGGCTTGGACGACGCTGGACGGGCGGACCTTCTCGCCATCGCATAAGGGCTGAGGCGAACAAGACTTCACCGGTATTGGTCGTACATCAACGAACGACTAAGCCAGTGAGAAATTCGGTCTGGGACGGCGGGGCGGATGCTGAGGTGATACGAGTCTTCGAGCAGCTATTGAAGGCAGCGTCACTCTACAAGAAGCGGACGGGGCGTTACTTACAGATTTGTGGCGAGCTCGGCGAACTCTACGCCGAGATCAAGTTCGGCCTGAAACGCCACCGTCCCGGTGCAGCGGGCTCCGATGGTCGGTTGGGCAATGACTTCGTTGAGGTAAAGACGATCTCACCAGAAAAGACCAAGGATAAAGAGATCGTGAAACTCTCGGGGCATTCCATCCTCTCTCGCGACTCGGGAATTCTGAAACAGGGATCAACCGTTCTCGACCATGATGACAACCGTTGTAAGGATTTCCTCATACGAAACGCCAAGTTGTTCGCCTGTTTCGTAAGTTCGGCAGCACTCATCCATGAATCGTAACAGACTGATCGAATCCCCGGCTTTCTTGACTAGTTCGTGATGACCGTAGGTTGTCTCGGCGACTCGCTTGTCCGAGAGTCCCGATTTCGCGGTGATGCGATCCAACAAGCCCCGAAATCGTTTTACTGTTGGGTCACTGGTGGAGACGTGTGTGCCCTTGTTCAGCAACGCGAGCTTGTACTCCCATGTATCCTCCGACGACGTTGACGACGATGAATAGGAGGCGTGGGTGACGCTGCTAGGCCGGTACGAACTGCTACCGTTGGGCGAACAACCTACTGACAGCACAATCAGAGAAACCAATACAAGAGCTTTGACGTTCATTGCGATTCACGGGGGGAACGGGTGGTAGAAGGTTTCCCCAACTGATAGCTCACGATTGGCGGCGGTGCGGGATTGTGGACACCCCCGGTTGGTCACCCAAGGTTCTTTGAAGAGAAACCCGAACCCGCCCGTTCAATGTCTGCTTAGTACACAGCAGCCAGGCATGAGACAGAATCATCGGGAATGTCGCGTGATTCTGATTGTGAAATGGGCGATGAGGGACTCGAACCCCCGACATCTTCGGTGTAAACGAAGCGCTCTAGCCAACTGAGCTAATCGCCCGGGTGCGTCTACAAAATGTGGGACGCGGATTCTCCTGGTTCGCTTTGCGATTCTCAGGAGGGCCTCGACGGTTTGTGGAGGCGATGAATTTGCCGCTGCTACGTTCTGTTAGCGGCTGAGCATGCGGGTTCGGCGGGCGCGGCGCTCGGCTCGCAGGCGGGCGCGGCGATTGGTCTCGCTCGGCTTTTCGTAGTATTCGCGGCGGCGCATCTCTTTCTTGATGCCGCTGCGCTCAACCAATTTCCGGAATCGGCGGACTGCTTCTTGAATCGTTTCCCTGTCACGAACCACTAACTTGACCATTTTTGCTCCGAATACATTGCCAGATCTTGTCTCCCCGTCAGAGGGATGTGAAATGCGCACCGCCCGCGGCGGTCTCGGCGAAGCCCCAGAGTCTACCGACACAGCACCCTTCAAGGCAATGGTCCTTCGGCCGATTCATGAGGCCCTGAGCTTCAATTTTCCTGGATCTCCAGCTGCCTCTGTCCCCTTCGGCACCCCGTCATCGATGGGCTCGGCTTTGGGCACCACTTTTTCCGCCTCGCCGCCGCCCGGCCGACCGTTTCGCCTGATCGCTCCATGCCCGCTGATCGCTACAGCTTTCCTGGGCTTCGGGACCGCTGCGACCGACCCTCGAGTGAAAACTGCTCGCAGAATCGACCGATCAGCCTTTTGGTGCCGCCCCCGCAAGCCCGGCCAGCCTCGACCCGTCGACCCAAATCGGACCGCATGTCACCCAATCCCACGTCGCTCGCTGGCGATCATGAACCTGGCCAGCTGCTCAAGGAACTCGAGCAACGACAAGACGACGTCATCAAACAACTGGATGATCTCGATTCGCGGCTCCGCGAAGTGCTCCAAGGGCTCGGTGTGAGCCCTGATGATGAGATCGACGCTGA
This sequence comes from Pirellulaceae bacterium, assembly GCA_963767665.1. GTDB lineage: Bacteria > Planctomycetota > Planctomycetia > Pirellulales > Pirellulaceae > Rubripirellula. Next base: position 585,353 of record CAVYFC010000016.1, on the reverse strand, counting down.
ACTGCTGTAGGGATGAATTTTGCGAGGCTGATCAAACATCCGCAGGTTTGCTGCGCTGACTACGAGTCTCGGAGAGACTCGCCTACGGTACCGCCAGTTAGGGGCTGGCCCAGGGATGGAACTCTGAGACGGGTGTTTGCAGGTCGAGTGCTCGTGACGCTCTCATCCTCCTGGTAGATGACGATGCGATCGATCTTCAGGTTCGCACTCCCTGGCGCAATCCAGAAATCGTTGCCCCGTTCAGGCAAAGCAACCGTCTGAGCAGCTTGAGCTGCCGAGGAGCCTGAGGAGAGCGGATCGACCCAGGTCCAATTTCCTGGTTCGACCTCTTGGGGAATCGATACCGCCAACCAGTCTCCACCGTCCGCTTTGAACCACAGCATGCGCTCGGATCCAGCGGCGTGGTCGCTGCGGCAGCGGACGGCAATTCGCCATGGTCCCGCATTGTCGACAATGACGCCGACATGAGTCTGTCCGGTCACACTCGATGACCCGCCATCATGGATCGTTTGATCTCGGAGGGAACGTAGGTACCCAAGTCCGCGATAGCCCGTCACATTCGCTTCGCCACACCAAGACTCGTCTCGCGGGATCGGCAACTGCTCCGCTTCGATCACGACGTAACCTCCCTGATCCTGAAACCGCGAATCCTTCCAAGCATCGCTGGGGTTCGGTCGAGGCACCGTCGAGGGATCAAAGAGCGGAAACGGCTTCATCGAGTCGAGTACGCTCTGAAGCCGCAATCGCGGCCTGGCTCGTGCCGGCTCGTCATCTTCGAGACAAACTGGGGGCTCGTTCAAACGGATCAGACTGCAAGTCGAACAGCCGACCATCCTCGTAGAGCTTGAATCGCTGGTTGAGCGCCAGTCGGATCAGTTGAAAACGATCCTTGTCCCAACCTGGACGAGGATCCTGATCGATGTAAACCCATGGCCTTGGGCCCGGCGTCCTCTTCGGTCATGTGATCCGACGAAACTCAGCCCATCCACATCGGCGGGATGCGACGCTTCGGCACCCGCCACTTCGAGTATCGTCGGCAAGAAGTCGACGGAATCGAACAGCGCATCCGAGACCGAGCCCGCCTTGATCTTTCCGATCCATCGAGCCATCGCTGGGACGCGAATCCCCAGTTCCGTTCCTTTTCCTTTCCCACCCCGAACCATCCGATCTCCGAACTTCGACGTCACTCGCCAGTTCGTGCCGTTGTCGCTGTAAAACAGAATCAGCGTGTTGCGCTGGAGCCCGAGGGCATCGATCTTGTCGACCACCTTGCCCACCATCTTGTCGGTGTACTCGATCATGTCGGCGGCAAATGGGGTCTCATCACTGTGCCGTCGCTCGGGGTCGCTCCACTCGGGACTGTCGGGCGTCGGCACCATGGGATTGTGTGGCAGTGCCATCGAGTAGTAAACGAAGAATGGATGTCGATTGGTTCTGCTCGATGAAATCGTTGATGAAGTCCGTCCAACAGATCAGGCCCGTACTTGCCCTTTGTGTCTGTCCAGTATCTTGCCATTCTGCTCGATCACCGGGTCGGCATAGCGCGAACCCTTCTCTTCCGTGTGGCCCACGTGCCACAGCGCAATACTCGTCGAAACCAGCATCACGAGGATGGGTCCCGGTATTACGCCGCAGGGCTGCCCCGGGATAGTCCGGCGGATCGTAACTCGTCATCTGCCACTTGCCCGCAATGCAGGTCTTGTATCCAGCCTGCCGCATCAGGTGCCCAAAGGTGATCTCAGCAGGATCGAGAATCCCAAAGGCTTTCCAGTTGCGAATGTTGTACTTGCCCGTCATCAACTGAATACGAGTGTTGGTACACAGCGGCATCGCGTAGGCACGATCAAACCGCAGACCCTGTGAGGCAAGCCGATCAAGATTCGGCGTCGCATACGACGAACCTCCATAGCAACCAACCGTTTCATATCCCAGGTCGTCCGCCAGGATCAACACGACGTTGGGACGCTCGTCGGCAGTTGCGACCGTGGCCAGGCATGTGAAGGCGAGAATGGTCGAAGCGATGAGCTGAAGCATGGGGGCGAGGAGGTGGTGAGTGGGTGAGTGGGTGAGTGGGGGAGTGGGGGAGTGGGGGAGTGGGGGAGTGGGGGAGTGGGGGAGTGGGGGAGTGGGGAGTGGGGGAGTGGGTGAGTGGGTGAGTGGGGGAGTGGGGGAGTGGGTGAGTGGGGGAATTGAGTTACTCTCCTCGGGGAGAGTCGAGCCTCGGCGAGGAGAGGGGAGTTCGGCTTTCCAACGTCTTGCTTCGCTCTCGTGATAAGACCCTCCCCGGCCGCTACCGCGTCCGACCCTCCCGCAAGCGAGAGGGTGATTCATTTGGGTTGGGCGAGCGAAATGGGGATCATGGGATTGTCGGGTAGCGGACTGATGTCACTCGCCTACCATTCTCCTTGTTTTTGGAAACGTTGTTGCGTTGCCTGGCCGAACTGGGCGGCGGCTTGATTGATTTGGTCGACCGCCTCGTCTGGACTCAAACCGGCGCAGCCTCTTGCTGCGGCGATCACCGTGTTGCACTCGTTGTTGTCCATGAACAACGCCGCCTCAAGCAGTTCGATTCGTCTTCTTGGGGGATCGCCATGAAGCCGTGTTTGTCCGCATGAATCAATTGCCCGGGCTGGACCTTTCGGCCGAAAACCTCCACTTCGCAATTCCATCGCACCGGACAGACGTGCGCATGACCCACACACAAGCGGCGGGCGAGCGCCTTGAATCCGGCGTTGGTCATCTCGTCGACGTCTCGAATCGCGCCGTCGGTGATCGTGCCGACGCAGCCCAATGCGCGATGCATGTTGCTGTTGACTTCGCCCCACAACGATCCGATCACTCGCGGCTTGTCCAAGTCCTGAACGACGACGATCTTCGGACCTGGAATGCTGGCGACGTAGCGACGGTACTCGGCCGAGGCGGTCTTGTTCTGCTTGTGCTTGGGATTGGAAGCTTCGATCACGACCGTCACCGCATAGCCGACCATCGGTCCCATTTGCGGCATGAAGTCGTGCGTCTCTTCCAGGTTGAACGCGTCCCCGGCGATGTCATGCCCGGTGATCTGCTCCCAGCCGTTGTAAATCGTGGGCGTGTTCCAACGTTTCAGTTTCAGCAGGTCGGAATGAGATAGAGGCATCGTTCGCTTCTTGGTTTCAGGGAATGGGGAAACGCTTCACCCTCGATAGGCATCACGCAGCACTTGCATCGTGTGCCGCACGGGCAGTCTGGATCCTGCTTGGTCAGATGGGTCGCCAATTGCGTCATGCAGCCGATGTTGCCGGTCGCCACCAAATCAGGCTCGCAAGCGAAAGAAGGTTCGTGACCTTTTCCTCGCCCAAGGCACTGGCGATCTCGGGCTGGTCGATGTTGTAGGTCCCGGCCGATCCACAACAGAGATGAGCGTCGGCGATCTCGCAGATCTCCACGCCGGGAATCATTCGCAACAGCCGCCGCGGTTGCGAACGCACCCCTTGTGCATTGGCCAGGTGACAGGCGTCATGATAGGCGATTCGCAGTGGTCGCCCCGCGATCGGGAAACGGCGGCAAATCGCCGAGCCGATCGAGAAATACCGAAACGTCGCAAACGCGATCGCGAAACGCATCGCCTGCTGCTCGTGCTCGGTGCCCTTCAAGATCAAGGTGATACTCGTGCATCCCGGAGCCGCATCCGGCGGCATTGGTGACGATCGCATCGACGTCAGTCGGGAACGCCGCGAGATTCTGTTCACCGCGAAGTGACGAGCCTGCGCGAGATTGCCGACATGCCAACTGAGCGCCCGCAGCAACCCTGAGATTTCGGTACCAACACTTCCACACCACATCGCGTCAGCACTTCGATCGTGGCCGTGTTGATGTCTGGATCGAGCACGCTTTGGGCGCATCCCGTCAGCAATGCCACGCGGGCTCGCCGCTCGCCGATGGCCGGATTGATTTCCTTCCATGTCTGCTTCGCTGGCAACCGAGTCGGCAGCAGATCGAGCATCACTCGCAGCGACTTCGGCAGCAGCGGCGCCAACGGCTTGGCCAGTCGTCCACTCCGACGCGGCCATCCGAAATCGACCGGGATAAGGCAGCGTCGTCTGCGTCAGCATGCGGCGAAATCGATCGCCCAGCGAGCGATGGCGTTTGCCTTCGGCGAGCGAACGAAAGGGGCTGATCAAGTCGCGATAGGGAACGCCCGACGGGCACGCCGGCTCACAAGCAAGGCATCCCAGGCAGGGATCGATGTGCGGCAAGGCCTCCTCCAGCGGCAACGTTCCCTCGAGCACCTCCTTCATCAACACGATCCGGCCGCGCGGCGAATCGGCTTCCTGACCCAGTTGCTTGGTAAGTCGGACAGGCAGCCAGGCAAAAACCACAATGCACGCAGGTGCTGACCGCCTTGGCCATTTCCGGTCCCAGCGGACCATGTTCCGTCGGGCTTGATGTCGTGCAGCATCGGTCAAACTCCTGGAAACTTTCCGAATGGATCCATCGCCTGCTTGACCGCCAGTTGCATCTTGCTCGTGTGCCAGCTTCCCAAGTACGGCGACGACACCTCTCCTCGGACGACCAATCCGGCCAGCCCTAGTGAACGAAGTTGATCACTCGAGCCATGGCAACCTGTGACGGATCGTCGAGCGGCAATCCAGGCGACACCAGCCGGCAACACTGAGATGAACCGCTAACGCCATCGCGGTTCTCAAGCTGCTGTTGCAACGACAGAAAGCTTGCACGGTGTGGTCGGAACCTTGGCGACCACGCGCTGGGCCCAATTCCGTCCAGTTCAATTCGCTGGTCGCCCTGCCAAAACACATCGGCTTCGGTACTGTCGAGCACTTCGCCTCTCGGACCACTTCGATTGGATCTCTTCGGCGATTCCTTCAATCGCACCGCTCGGGTCCGGCCAATCGCACGTACAAGCGCTCGATCAGCGGGGCGATAATCGACGGCATCGGCCTCCCAACGCGAACAAGCGACGTCGCGAGATCCACTCCATCGCCTCTTGATGTGAACCGGCATGCAGGTCGGAGTGTGCAGGTGGCCGGCGGTTTGGGAAACACCTTGAAGGTGACTTCGATCATCAATCCGTATCGTCCCAGGCTGCCGACCAGGAACTTGGGCAGATCAAACCCGGCCGCATTCTTGACGACCTTGCCGCCCGCCTTGAACCAGTTCGCCATCGCCGGCTGAGCAGTTGACGCCGATGAAGAAATCGCGAACGCCGCCGAAGCGAAATCGGCCGGGACCCGACAAGCCCGCGGCGATGGTGCCACCGAGCGTCGCGCCGGCTTCCGACCAGCATGGGATCGAACGGCAAGTACTGTTGCTTTTCGCTCAGCGTCTGTTCGATTTCAGTCAGCGGTGTTCCGGCCCAGCGGTGAAGGTGAACTCCGACGGCTCGTACTCGATGATGCCGCGAAGCGACGAAGCGAAACCAGCGTCGCTCCGGTCACTCGGCTCAGCGGACGGCTTGGTGCGATTGCCAACCGGCAACACGCACGCGACATCGGCCAGCGACTTGCCGCAGTTGATCCAGATTCTCGGGGACCTGTCGTTCTCGGGGACCAGCTCGATCGTCATTCACGGCTGATCACCCCTGCCTTCTCCAGCGGATGCAGTCCGATCGGAACTGAGTGCCGGCGCCTCCTTGCCGGGAAACATCTTCCCGGGGTTCGCGATCAACCGCGGATCCATTGCCCGCCGAATTCGGTCCATCATCGCGACCGATGGCTCGTCGAACATCTCGGGAAGGAAGTCTCGCTTCTCCATTCCCACGCCATGTTCGCCGGTGATCGATCCACCCATCTCGATGCAGAGCCGCAGCAGCTTGGCGGCCAATGCTTCGGCGCGATGCAGGGCACCTTCTTCGTTGCCGTCGAACATGATCAGCGGATGCAGATTGCCGTCGCCGGCATGAAAGACGTTGGCGACGCGAATCCCCGCTTCCTTGCGACAGTTGCTCGATTCGCACGAGTGCTTCGCCGAGTCGTTTTCGCGGCACGACACCATCCTGAACCAGAAAGTCGGGGCTCAATCGCCCCACCGCCGAGAACGCTGACTTGCGACCTTTCCAAATCGAGAGTCGATCGGCCTCATCCACCGCCACACGCTGGGCAAACGGAGTCGGTTTCGCGCAAGCATCGCGATCGAGTTGTTCCGTCTCGTATTCAATTCGCTCTCGCGGGCCTTCCAGTTCGACGATCAACACCGCTGCCGCTCCGGGAGGATAACCGCAAGCCGACCGCCGCTTCGGCCGCTTCGATCGCCAACGCGTCCATGATTTCCAGTGCGCCGGGAAGCAAACCGGAATCGATCACCGCCGAGACCGCATCGCCAGCCGCTTGCAGCGAGTGGTAACCGACCAGCACCGTATGAAACTGTTCCGGTCTTGGGCAGCAAACGGAGCGTGATCTCGAGTGCGACGCCAAACAGCCCCTCGCTTCCGCAAAACAGTCCGGTGAAGTCTGGGCCAACCGATTCAACACTGTGGCCGCCCATCGTCACCACCTCGCCGGTCGCCAGCACTGCCTTGCAACCGATGCACATGATTGGAAGTCATGCCGTACTTCAAGCAGTGCACGCCGCCCGAGTTGAAGGCAACATTGCCACCGATCGTGCAGATGCTCTGACTGGATGGATCGGGTGCGTAATACAGTCCGTGAGGCGCGGCGGCATTGCTGACGTGCTGATTGACGACGCCAGGTTCCACCACCGCAATTCGCTGATCGGGATCAAGCTCGAGAATCTTGTTCAAGCGATTCAGGGCGATCACGATGCCACCGGCGACCGGTAAGCGAACCACCGGAAAGACTCGTGCCACTGCCTCGAGCCACGAACGGAACCGATGCTCGTGGCACCAGCGAACCGCCGCGATCACCTCGTCGGCCGTCTCGGGAATCACCACGGCCAACGGCTTGGTGCGAAACGCCGTCAGACCGTCTGATTCGAACGCCGCGCGAAAGGCGGCGTCTTGAAGCAGACGATTGCTCGGAAAGATCGATTCGAGTCCGTCAAGCGACTGTCACCGTCAATCCGTTGTTTCCTTGTTCAGCTCATGCAGTCTTTCAACGCAGACAACAGCGTGCCAACGTTTCGTCGCGTCGCGCTGTGCCCCATCAGCCCGATCCGCCATGCTTTGCCCGCGAAAACGCCGAGGCCGCCACCGATCTCGATATCGTACTCCTCCAGCAGTCGTCGTCGAATCGCCGCTTCATCGATCCCTTCGGGAACGGAGACACAATTGAGCGAGTAGAGCGAGTTGCTTGGGAATGTACTTCAGTCCCAAGCCTTCCAGTCCCGCTCGCAACAACTGGTGCATTTCGACGATGACGTTCAAAGCGATTCTCAAGTCCTTCTTCCAGAACGATCGAGAGCGCTTCGCGCAGGGCGTAAACCATGTTGATCGGAGCCGTGTGATGATAGGCTCGGCCTCCGGCACCGAGGTAATAATTTTTCAACATCGAAACGTCCAAGTACCAGCTTTGGACTTTCGTCTTGCGGGCTTCCATCCGCTCGATCGCACGCGGCGAAAACGAAACGGGCGACAATCCGGGCGGACAAGACAGGCACTTCTGTGTGCCGGAATAGACCGCGTCGATTCCCCAGTCGTCGACCTTGACCTCGTGCCCGCCCAGGCTGGTCACCGTGTCGACGGCAAACAACATGCCCGCGTCATGCACGATCTTGGAGATGCCAGGCAACGCCTGCAGCGCGCCGGTGGACGTTTCGGCATGAACGATGCCAAGCAGTTTCGCCTTGGGGTGCTTGCCGACCACTTCGGCGATCGACTCGTCCGAAAACGTCTCGCCCCAGGGCACCTCGACGGTGTGCACCGTCGCCCCGGCCCGCTCCATGTTGTCCTTCATCCGCCCACCGAACACACCGTTGATGCAAACGATGACTTCGTCACCTGGCTCGACCAGATTGACGACGACCGCCTCCATTCCCGCCATACCGGTACCGGATACCGGAAAGGTCAAGGCGTTGCTGGTCTGGAAGACTTCCCGCAACATCTGGCACGTTTCGTCCATGTACCCGATGTACTGCGGATCCAGATGCCCCAAGGTCGAAGCACCGAGAGCTCGCAAAATGCGATGCGGCACCGTGCTCGGCCCAGGGCCCATCAAGATTCGTTCGCGAGGATTCAGCGGAGGAGGAACTGTCATGGCTTTTGAATGCGATTGTCGAAAAAAGGAATTGAGAGGGGAGACGCATCCGAAAAGGGGTCAGGCCTCTTTTTTGATCGCAGACCCCTTTTCAGATTGATTCTTAGGCGAGAATCATGCCCAGGGTGCCGGCCACGAGAATGTAATACAGAAACACCAAAACGTGATCCGTATCACATCCCCTTCTCGACCGACCAATCCCACCACCGCGCAGGCAGCCACCACATTGTGAACGCAAATCACGTTTCCTGCAGCACCCCCGACCGCCTGAAGTGCGACAACCCAGAGAGGATCGGCACCAATTCTCTCCGCCACGCCAAACTGAAAGAGCGAGAACATCATGTTGCTGATGGTGTTGGATCCGGCGACGAAAGCGCCGATCCCCCCAACCAATGGCGAAAAGGCTGGCCAGGCACCTCCCGCCAGTGAGGCGACGCCGGCGGCCAGAACGTCGGGCATCGACTCCAATCCTGCGCCGCCGCCGCTGGAATTGATGAAGACTTGGACCATCGGAACCGCGAACAACAACGCCACCGATGCCGAAACGATCATTCTTGTCGACCGTCGCACCGCGCGGCCAACCGCCGCCCCACTCATCCGGTGCAAGCACGACCGTCGCCAGGCAGGCGACGATGAAAATCGTTCCCGGAAGATAAAGGGGTTGAACCGGCTTGATCGGTCACCGTGGACCCAAACAGATTTTCCGTCAACGCGGGATCGCTGGGGATCGCCAGGGACTTGAGCATCGTGCCCGATGTTCAATTCAGGAAGTCGCGACAGGACAAGTAGCATGGCAATGATCAGGTAGGGCATCCAAGCGATCAGCATCGACATTCGGTGCGATGATTCTTCCAGTCGCACCTCGGTCAATCCGTTCCATGAATCGTCCCAGGTCGACCGCTCCTCAAAGTCCCAAGGTTCGCCCTCTGGAATCAGGAAGCCATGACGGGCTGCCGGAATCGACAATCGCCAAGCCGACCAGCGAACCGAGCAACGATGGAAACTCAGGGCCCAGCAGGTGGGCGATGATCACGTAGGGAATCGTCATCGCAAACGCTGCGAACAAGGCAAACTTCCAAATCTTCAGCCCATCACGTGCGGTGCGTTTGGGGCCAAAGAATCGTGTCATCACCGTCACCACCAGTAACGGGATCAGCGTCCCCGCGATCGCATGCAGGATCGCAACCCGGGCACCGATGATCGGGCAATAGTTCGGTCCAGTCACTGCATCCCGATGCTGTCTGCGTAGGCCACCACCTCCTCGGCCCCGTTGAGGCCGCTTTTCACGCCGACCAGGATCGGCGTCCCCACCGCCCCGAACGACACCGGCGTGCACTGGATCAACATCCCGGAAATCACCGCCGACTTCGCAGGAAAGCCCAGTCCCACCAGCAGCGGCACGCAGACGGCAGCCGGCGTTCCGAATCCCGCCGAACCTTCGATGAACGATCCAAACAGCCAGGCGACGATGATGACTTGAACGCGTCGATCGGGCGTGATGTCGGTGAAGCCACGTCGAATCACCGACAGGCCGCCACTCTCGCTGAGCGTATTGAGCAGCAGGATCGCACCGAAGATGATGTACAAAAGCGTGACCGTCACGACCAAGCCATTGACCGTCGCCGCGGCAACCTGTTGGAAACTCAACTGCCAAAAGAACAACGCCACCAACACCGCCGTCACGTAGGCCAGTGGCATCGCTTTGGCGGCAGGCCATCGCAAACCCACCAGGAAGACGCCGACCACAACAATGGGTGCGAGCGAGAGGAGCGGCGCGAGGTACTCAATCATAGATTTCTGGATTCACGAGATTCCTGGGACGCTCACCGCGGCAACCTGCCAGGCAATTCTCAGCTGCCATGTTCCCCATCTTGGTCCTGGTTCCGATCGTGCCGCTGCCAAGATGAGGCGCCAGGACGGCGTTCTCTAGATCATACAGTGCCGGCTCAAGCAGCGGTTCGTTCTCGTACACATCCAGACCAGCTGAACCGATGGTGCCTTCCTGGAGGGCTGCAACGAGTGCTTTTTCATCAATCACGGGACCACGCGCCGTGTTCACGATGCAGGCGGTGGACTTCATCAGCGCCAGTTGCTCGGAAGAAATCAAATGCCTCGTCTCGTCATTCAACGCCACGTGTACCGAAACAAAATCGCTTTCGCCGCAGCACGTCATCGAACTCTCGGTACTCAACCCCGAGTCGCTGCTCTTGCTCGGGGCTCAAGCGAGTTCGATTCCAGTAAATCACCGTCATGTCGAATCCCTTTGCCCGCCGGACAACCGCTTGACCAATTCGCCCAAGCCCGATGATTCCTAATGTCGCGCCGGTGACATCGGCTCCGAGAAACTGCAGCGGGCCCCATCCCTGCCATTCTCGTTGGCGAACGAATCGATCACCCTCGGCGACGCGACGTGCGGCGTCCATCAACAACGCCCATGTCATGTCGGCCGTGGTATCGGTCAGGACGCCGGGCGTGTTGGTCACGGGGAGCTTTCGACGGGTAGCCGCCGCTACATCGATGTTGTTGAAACCAACCGCAAAGTTCGCCACTACCTTCAGCTTGTTGCCGGCTGCCAGAATCTCGTCGTCGATCGTATCGGTCAACAAACACAACAACCCGTCCACGTCGCGGACACCGTCGATGATCTCCTGTTTCTCGAGGTAGCGGTCCTCCGTGTTCATGGTCAGATGCGAATGCTCGCGGAGCATGGCCATGGTTGCCGGAGGAAGTTCGCGAGTCAGAAAGATCCTGGGTTTCGCTGACATGCCGTGATCAAGACCTGGTAGGGGCAAGGATGGAAGAGAAACGTTGTATCAGGATTCGAACCGCCTGACAGCATTCGGCGCGGGTGATCGGGCGGAGAAGGTGCATTGAGATGGTCGTTCATGCTGCCTGTGCGCCGACGGCGCTGTCGCCAGACTCCGAACCAGACTTCGAAAGCAGAGGCTGGTGCATGTGACTCGAATTTTGGAATCTGTCCTCAGGCCAATCGGATTCGGCGCCATCGCGAGAACAGGGGAGGGCTGAAGGAGAGTCGTCGGTCGGGTCAAACCACGAACGATCGATCCAAGCCGAAACCAGGGCCGATTGTTTTTCGTTTTCTAGCTTTTCCCAGGCAGGCGATTGTGGGAGGGGCTCTGTTTAGAGAGCAAACTAAGATTGAGGTTGCTTCTGGATTCAGCTTTTGCGAGATTCCCGAAATTGCCCCACCTTTCCGCGTAACATTTCCCGCCAGCTTACGCATTGGTTGTTAGAGCGTTTTCAACAATAACGTAGCCAGCTGGAAAAGGGGTCAGGCCCCAATAGCCGCAAGCGGCCCGAAGGGTGCTTCGCACTATTGAGGCCTGACCCCTTTTCCAGTCCAACACAAGCAACCTGTTCGGAGACGAACGCATGACAACTCAAGAATGCAGCTCCCGTGATCGTCGAATGGTCGACAACATTCGCTTCGTCTTCCAGGTCCATCCGCTGCTTCAGCAGTATGCGACCGAATTGCAGGTTTCGATCGAGAATTCCTCGGTCGTGCTGCGAGGACAACTCCCCAGCCCCGATCTGAAGGCCCAGCTGGTGCCATCGGTACGTCAGGCGGGGGTCCTCTACCGCGTGACCGATTGCGTCCGCATCGCTTCCTAGCTGCTCAGTGATTTCGCTATCGTAGGCGAGTCTCTCCGAGACTCGTGCATAGCAAATCAACGCTGCTTTGCTGCGTTTTGCACGAGTCTCGGAGAGACTCGCCTACGGTAGGGCGCGTCCGAATTCACGGGCTCGTCGCGGTTTCTGACACGCAGCCATTCACCGAACGGATATCGTTTGATGGGAATCGCAAGATCCGCGCTGGGCCTGTTCCTGATCTTCATGGTCGTCGGCGTCGGTTGCCCCGCCTGGGCGCAAGATGATCAAGATGGCGAGAGAGCCGCCGGAGGCATCGCAACGGAAACGGCACCCTTGGACCCACAGGCCAAGGTCGCAGCGGAACCCGGTGACGGCCCTTTGATCACCAGCGACCCTGTCATCTTTGGGATTCTGATTACGATTCTGGCTCTGGTCTTTTGGACACACAGCCTGCCGAGTCCATTTTGGGTTCGGTTCTACAAGATCTTTCCGCTGTTGTTGCTCTGCTACTTTCTCCCCTCGCTGCTGACACTCTTTGGCCTGGTCGATCCAAAGGTTTCCAGCATGCCCTACGTTGCCAAGCGTTGTCTGCTGCCCGCGAGTCTGGTGTTGTTGACGCTGAGTACCGACTTGCGCGAAGTCTTGAAGCTGGGGCCCAAGGCATTGGTCATGTTTTTGACCGGAACGATCGGTGTCATTTTGGGCGGACCGCTGGCCATTCTGATTGTTTCCATGTTCTCTCCCGAGTTGGTGGGAGGCCAAGGAAGTGACGCCGTTTGGCGTGGCTTGACAACGGTCGCGGGAAGCTGGATCGGCGGTGGCGCGAATCAGGTGGCGATGAAAGAGATCTTCAACCCAAGTGACGACCTGTTCAGCGTGATGATCGCGGTGGATATCTTCGTCGCCGAAATCTGGATGGCCTTCTTGCTACTGGGAATTGGCAAGACAGAGTGGATTGATCGCCGATTCGGAGCGGACAATTCGAGCGTCGAAGCCCTGCGCGAGAAAATGGAACACTTTTCCCTTCAAGTGGCTCGAGTGCCGACCACCACGGACCTCTTCAAGGTATTGGGGTTTGGATTTGGTGCCACGGCATTGTGTCACGTGATGGCCGACTTGATCGCGCCATGGATCGAAAGTCATGCTCCGTCGCTGAACAAATTCAGTCTCAACTCGGAGTTCTTTTGGCTCATCGTCTTGGCAACCACGGTGGGCGTGTTGTTGTCATTCACACGGGTTCGGAATTTGGAGGGAGCTGGTGCTTCCAAGATCGGAACGGTCTGTATCTTCATCTTGGTTGCCACGATCGGGCTGGAGATGGACGTGGTTGCAATCGTCGAACATCCCGGACTGTTTCTCGTCGGCGGGATTTGGATGCTATTTCACGTCACGTTGATGGTGATCGTCGGTCGATTGATTCGAGCTCCCTATTTCTTTCTCGCCGTCGGCAGCAAAGCCAATATCGGAGGAGCGGCCAGTGCGCCGGTGGTCGCTGCGGCCTTCCATCCCTCTTTGGCGCCGGTGGGAGTCTTGCTCGCAGTGGTTGGCTACGCGCTGGGTACCTACGGGGCCTACCTTTGTGCGCTGCTGATGCAGATGGTCGCGCCGCAGTAATCCATCCCGTAGGACGGACTTGGGGGGCCGTCGTGCGGAAATCGACGGACTTGGAAGTCCATCGTGCGGGTCGGAATTGGAAGCCCATCGTGTATGCCCAGCGACTCACGTCAATCATGAAGGTATGATGAGGCCTCCATCGTATTCCTTCCCATCGATTTCGCTCGAACGAATCGGATGCTACCCCCAATGCCAGTCCATCGTTATCTGCTCGCCGCACTCCTTTTCTGTTTCGCTCCGGCCATCGGTTTCGCACAGCAGCCGCCCCTTCGTTGGTGGAAGGGGAATCTTCACACGCATTCTCTTTGGAGCGATGGTGATGAGTTTCCCGAGATGATCGTCGATTGGTACGCCAGTCGTGGTTACAACTTCCTGGCGCTGACCGACCACAACGTGCTCAGTGATGGGATGCGCTGGATGCCGATGAAGGAGATCGTCAAACGAAGCGATGCGGAGATCCTTGAACGCTATCGAGCGCGATTTGGCGATGCCTGGGTGGAGACCCAAGGTTCGGAGGGAAGTCCCGAATTTCAGGTTCGTTTGAAACCTTTGCATGAGTTTCGCCATCTACTTGAACAGCGTGGCGAGTTCATTCTGATTCCCGCAGAGGAGATCAGTGACAGGGCCGAAGGGAAGCCGGTCCACATCAACGCCACGAACCTGGCCGAAGTGATTCCGCCTGCCAGGGGCGACACCGTTCGTGAGGCGATGCAAAACAACCTGCGAGCGATCCTTGAGCACCAGCGGGTTCACGGTCGTGAGGTCTTGCCTCACCTGAACCATCCGAACTTCGGTTATGCCGTGACCGCCGATGATCTGGCAGCCGTGGTCTCAGAACGATTCTTCGAGGTCTACAACGGCCACCCTGGCGTGAACCATTTGGGTGACGCGGACCATCCAAGCGTCGAGCGAATCTGGGACCTTGTCAATGCGATTCGACGAACGTCGCTCAACGTGCCACCGATCATGGGAATCGCAACGGACGATAGCCATGAGTATCACGGAGAACCAGGTTCGCGTCCCGGTCGTGGCTGGGTGATGGTGCGCAGCCTACCTCACGCCGGAGCATCTGATTCGTGCGATGAAACGTGGGGACTTTTATGCATCCAGTGGCGTCACGCTGGATGATGTCTCATTCGATTCCAAGTCGCAAACGCTGTCGCTCGATATCCAGGGGGAAGAGGGGGTCACTTACGTCACTGAATTCATTGCGACACTGAAAGACAACGTTGAGGGGGATCGAATTGGCAAAATCATGGCAAAGGTCGAGGGGCTGACACCGAGCTACAAGATGCAGGGGTCCGAGCTTTACATCCGCGCCGTCGTCACGAGCGATCAACCCCCCGTCGATCCATCCTTTGAAGGCCAATCTCAGCAGGCCTGGACTCAGCCGGTGGGATGGGACGAGGGGAGCTAAAGCATTTTCAACAATCATGTGTCCTCCCAAAAAGGGGTCAGGTACCAATAGCGCAAGCGGCCCTTCGGGCTGCTTCGCACGATTGGTACCTGACCCCTTTTTGGGAGATGCCTGCGTCAAAGATGAAAATGCGCTAGCGGCTCTAGCGTGCGATCAGAGCGAACATCGTCGTGATGATCGAGAAGGCGACGATACCGGTGACGAGTCGAGTGAGGATGGGCTGTAGGAAAGCTAGTTTCGACATCATGCTCGCTTCCGCCTGATCTGCGATCTGCTCGAAACAGTCTTCCAGCGAGCCCGACAGTTCTCCCACGTCGATCGTGCCACGCTCATCTTCGCTCAAGAGCGACACGCGGTGAAACGCCTCGCCAACGGTCGCGTTCTGTTCAATTGCCGAGGCGGCCTTGAGAAGATCCTCCCGCGCCGCCTGATTGGTGACCGTCTTTGATGCCGTGCGAATCATCGCTTCCACTCGTCCGCCCCCAACTCCATACAACAACGACATCACCCGAAAGAAACGATACACCGCGATCTCGCGCTCCAGATCGCCGAGCCAAGGAATGGAGAGCCTGGCTTGATCGAAGAGCATCCTCAAAGGGGTGAGCATGATGACGGCCACCATGATTCCAAGTTGCAACCACGACACCATCTCGGCCCCAAACGTGGTTGCGGCAGAAGCGAAGGAACCGAACGCCAGGTTCAGTCCCAACTTGATGACGGATCCGGCGAGCATGATGCAGATTGGGAAGAGCCAAAGGTTGCGAATTGCAGCGGCGGGTCCGGCGAGCAGACTGCAGTGGCGCTCCAGAAACGCAAACGCTTCGTCGAGTCGACCACTTTCCTCACCCGCTTCGATCACTGGTAAATAGAAAGCGGGAAGCAGTTTTTCACCCGGTTGCAACGCTTCGGCAAGGCTCGCCCCGTCGCGAACTCGGGATGCTGCCGACGCCCAACGCGCCCCCAATCGGCAGTTTGCAAGTGGTTTGAGACAGAGCTCCAACGCACGAGTCACATCAAGCGCCGACCGGGTGCAGGTTCGCATGTCGTGGGAGAATCGGGCCAGCCGCTTGTATTGTGGTCCAACCAGCAGCGTCTGCGCCGCCCCCCGAATCCGCTGGATCGATGTGCGCATCAGCCAAACGGGAAACTCATGCTGGGAGCGCGATTGCGGCGTCCCGCTTCGCCCGTCAGGTCGCGGTGGGTTTGCGCGACCCTGTTCTGGCGACTCCACCGATTCACTCACCGATCGATTCGCTGGCGACTTTCTGGAAGGTCTTGCGAACGTCGGAGTCATCGCTGTTGCCCATGTTGGTTCGCTGGATCAACAGGACGTAGATCGTTCCATTTTCAGGATCGACCCAGCCTTGCGTCCCGAAGGCGCCGCCATGACCAAAGCTGCCTGGCGCAAGCGCCTCACTAACCCCCTGGGGCTCCCGCACGACACACCAACCCAGTCCCCAGCAGTTTCCCGAAGTGAATCCCGTCTGCAGTTCACCGGTCTGGGGCGATGTCATGCTTTCGACCGCCTCGGGTGAAACGATTCGCGTCTTGCGAAATTGACCGTCGTTCAGCACCATCTGATAGAAGCGAAACAGGTCGCGAGCGGTCGAGACCAATCCGCCCGATGGATTCGGACCATTCTTCGAGCTGAAGTCCGTGATGCGATTCTCAGCCGCAACCAACGATTTCTTGTCATCGCTTGGCTTGTAGATCTTTGCCAAAGAACGCTGAGCTTTCTGGTCAGGATAGAAAGTCGTATTCGTCATTTGCAGCGGTTCGAAGATTCGTTCTTGCAAAAAGGTCTCGAACGGTTGTTCCGAGACGATTTCAACAATACGACCCACGACGCTCACACCGGGGCTGTACTGCCATTTCGAACCGGGTTCAAAAGCAAGGGGGCGTTTGGCCAACTCGTTGACATGATCGGCAAGCGATCCGGTGAAGACCTGGTCACCGGTTAGCCCCGAGGTGTGTGTGATCAAGTCACGGATGGTCAACTCGCGCGATGGTGCCTTGCCATCTTGAAGTTTCACCTCAGCAAAGGCAGGAATGTACTTGCTGACATTGTCGTCGATGCTGAGCTTCCCTTCGTCTTGCAGGATCATGACCGCCGTTGCGGTAATCGGCTTGCTCATCGAGGCGATCGAAAAACGCGACCATGGCTGCATCGGCTTCGCGGCCTCGATGTCGCTCATGCCAACGGCCCCCAGGTGGACGACCTTGCCATCGTGCCCGACCAAGGTGACCGCGCCCGCAATCTCCCCACGATCGACGAACTCCTGCATCGCCGCATCGATGGCCGCAATGTTCCGTGCGACCGGTTTGGTGGCGGTGTCTTGCGCGGTTTCTTGGGCTACGCTGCGAAGGCCAATGGTAGAGGCGAAGAAGGCGGTTGCGAGAAGGAGCTTTCGAGCGAGCATGGAGGATCTCCCGGATGATGGCCGTTTCGGTTCGAGCGATCCGAATTCTAAAGCATTTTCAAGATCAACGCGGCCAACTAGCTTCACGAAAACGCCCCTGCAGAGCGACAACCCGCTACGATACCTAGTACGATGGACTTCCAAGTCCGTCGACAGCTGAGGGGGAAGAGCTCAGAATCGACGGACTTGGAAGTCCATCGTACGGAATCGACGGACTTGGAAGTCCATCGTACGGAATCGACGGACTTGGAAGTCCATCGTACGTGACGGACTTGGAAGTCCATCGTACGTGACGGACTTGGAAGTCCATCGTACGTGACGGACTTGGAAGTCCATCGCACGTGACGGACTTGGAAGTCCATCGCACGTGACGGACTTGGAAGTTCATCGTACAAGGTTGGTATCGCAGAATATGAATGCGCTTACTCTGACGCAGTTGAATGCTCCGCTTGAGCTCTTGGACCGCGACGCTTTGTTGCCTTCCAGCGGGCAGGTGATCGTCCGTCTCCACGCAGCGGCTCTCAATCGTCGCGACTTTTGGATCACCAAAGGGCTCTATCCCGGAATCGCGCCCCCCGTGGTGCTTGGGTCCGATGGTGCAGGGGTCGTGACCGCCTGCGGTGAAGGCGTGGATCATTCATGGATCGGTCAGGAGGTGATCATCGATCCGGGGCTCGGCTGGGGAAGCGATTCCCATGCTCAAGCCAAGGACTTCGCGGTGCTGGGAGTTCCACGAGATGGCACGTTCGCCACCGAAGTCGCCGTCGATCATTCCCAGCTTCATGAAAAGCCTCGCCACTTGGATTGGAATCATGCGGCAGCATTGCCGCTAGCGGGCGTGACGGCCTATCGCGCGCTGATGACGCAGGGAAGATTGGGTCGGGGCGACCGAGTTCTAATCACCGGAGTGGGAGGTGGTGTCGCGATGTTCGCGCTGCAGTTTGCTGTCGCCGCCGGTGTTGAGGTTTGGGTGACCTCCTCTTCGCAAGAGAAGATTGACCGCGCGATCGCCATGGGAGCGCGCGGCGGGTTCAACTATCGTGACGAGGGTTGGGCCAAGGAAGTGATTGCGAAAGACGCCTCGCCCAACGTGATCATCGACAGCGCGGGTGGGCCGGGGTATGGGGCGCTGATACAAGTTGCAGCTCCGGGTGCCCGGATTGTGAGTTACGGAGCGACCGCCGGAGCACCCGAAAAGCTTGATCTTTTCAAGGTCTTCTGGAAGCAGCTCCGCCTGCAGGGATCGACCATGGGCTCGCCTCAGGACTTCGTTGCCATGCTTGCCTTTGTAACGCAGCACCGGATCGTACCGGTGATCGATGGCGTCTTTCCCCTTCACCAGGGCCAGGAAGCGATTGCCAGGATGGAATCTTCGCCACAATTCGGGAAGTATGTGCTGGCGATCGACGAATAGGTCACACGACGAATAGGTCACAGGTCGTTCGGCAGACCGACCTCGCCGACACGATTGATCGCGCAGTCGAATTTCTACTCTCGCCATGTCACCGTTGTCGTGATTCCACTACAGGGGCGCGGGCAGGTCGCGTCGTGAAAGCTGAAAGAGCGCGATGGCGTAGAAAGCGATTCCCAAGCCGATCAGGATCAGCGGATAGAACAGCGGCGGCAGGCTGCCGCCAGGGACGGTCTCCACCAGACTCCATGGTGCCGACAAGCCACCATTTGCGACCAGCGACGACATCTTCTGTGGCTTGTAACAACTGAAGAAGGTCAAAGAAAGCAACCAGTCGAGCGACTGAGCCGCCTTACCGAGCCCAAACATGACTGCTTGCACCACGTACACCGTGACCACCGCGCCGACCGTCCGCCAGCGATAACGGTCTATCGAGCTGAACATCGAACTGAGGCCAAGCAGAAAGAAACCGAACGCAAACAAATGGAAGGTCGATGCCGCAAACGTGGCAACCTCGACGCGGTCGCGGAGTGGTATCTCCTGCTTGACGGGCTCATCCACCGTCATCGGAATCTCGACGTTGATCCACGGGATGCGCATCGTTGGAGCCGGTATCGACTCTTGAACCGTTGTCGTTTGAATTCCAACACCAATTCCAGCCCAGACGATCAGACACAAACCGGCCAGCCCGAGGACCGATACGGTCGCGTGCGACAACATCAATGTGGCCCGACGTATCGGCTGCGCCAACAACATTTCCAGCGTGCCGCGACCCAGCTCGCCGCTGACCACATCGCTCCCTCGTGAGATGCACCAGATTACCGTGCAGAGCATCACGATCGGTTCGTCATAGGTCATCCCGACCCGGCCTGGATAGGTGAACAAGACATCGAACTCGATTGGTGCGTACTTCTCAAACTCGCGAAACTGCTCGAGGATTGTTTGGAACTGACCCATGTCCAATAAGCTCACCACCCAAACCCTCACCCAAGCGAAGGCGAACAGAGCAATCGCACAGGCCAGGAACAGTAGCATCGATTGTCCGATGTATTTACGAACGAGCACGCGGTTGATCATGCTTCGTCCTCCATGCCGGAGATAGTCGTTGCCAAAATGAACCGAGTCGTAGACCGCGCAGGCCCAAGGGCTCAATTCGTAGCTGTTCGAGATTGAGCGAGTGGAGCCATGGCAGCAGGTCAGCCAGATCGCCTGCGGTATCGATCCGACATCGCAGCCGATCGCCGCGAGGTTCGGTCGTCAACGTCACTTGATCTTGCCAGGGTTCGGGTATCGATAGGTTGCTTGATTCGGTGAAGCCGGTGATGCGATGGCGTTGAAACAGTTTGCTCATGATCAATTGACGGGCCAGCCGTCCCCGCCGGAGAAAGCCGACTCGATCGCAAGTCTGTTCGATCTCTCCGAGCACATGAGAAGAAAAGATCACTGTCCGACCTGCTTCGCGCGCCTTCGGTGACCAGATCCAAGACGATGGCACGAATGGTGGGATCAAGGTTCGCCGTCGGCTCATCCAAAATGACCAGCGGAGTGTCGAGTGCCAGCACCACCGACAACGCCAGTTTCTGTCGCATACCGGTTGACATGAAGGCGACGTGCCGGCGCGTCTCCAGCTCCAAACGCTCGGCAATTTGACGGCTCCGGTCCAGATCACCGCCCGGATGCATCTCGGCAAAGAATCGAAGCACGCTGGTGCCACGCATGTGTCTTGGCAGCCTTGCATCGCCGGGCAAGTAGGCGACTGATCGGCGTAAGCCGACACCATCAACCTGCGGATCGAAGCCGTTGATCTCACATCGCCCTCGGGTAGGACGAAGAAAACCGAGCATCAAGCGGATCAAAGTGGTCTTGCCGGCACCGTTGGGACCCAACAACCCGAAGATTTCTCTCCTTTGAACCGCCAGCGTGCAATCGGACAACGCGGCGAATTCCCCGAACCTCTTGCCAAGCATCCAAGTCTGGACCAGGGGCGACTCGTCAACGCTGGAGCCCAGAGAATCGGCGTGACTTGCCACTGGCTGATTCGGAAGCTGGAGAGGATGGTTCAAGAAATGACTTCAGTATGCGACAACATGAACTTCGTGGGAGCGTCCCACGAGGATACTATTTGACTTGGTCAATTGGGTATCCCGTGGCTCTTTCACAATACCCCCCGACCTCGATAAGAAACGCGAGTTCCCATGACATCCCCAGACCAGGATTCACCCGTCCCGTCCGATCCAACGGTGTCGCTTCCGCGTGGATTTCGCTTTGCGGGGGTCACCTGCGGCATCAAAGCCAGTCGGAAACTCGATCTATCCTTGATCGTATGTGATTCTCCTACCAACGGAGCCGGCGTCTATACCAAGAATCAAATTGTCGCCGCCCCCGTGGTGCTTTGCCGAGTCGCGAACTCCCTCGGCGAGCATTCGGGCGATCGTAACCAACAGCGGAAACGCCAACGCCTGCACTGGTGAGCCCGGGATGAAAGACGCCCAAGCGATGTGTGAGCTTACCGCGTCGTTGGTCGGGTGCGAGTCAAGCGATGTGTTGGTAATGAGCACGGGCGTGATCGGTCGCCCCCTGCCAATGGACCAGGTCCGTGAAGGCATCGCGGACGCCCACTCAAGACTCGACGAGGGGCTTGATTCGTTCTTGCTTGCCGCCGATGCAATTTGCACGACCGATCAATTTCGAAAGATTGTCTTTCGCGAAGTTCTGCCTGCGGTGAGCAGACCTACCGGATCGCCGCGATGGCCAAGGGAGCCGGAATGATTGCGCCCGAACATGGCTACCATGCTCGCAGTCGTACTGACCGACGCTCCTCTGTCGGCCGATTCAGTCTCGGCCGCGCTTGGTCCAGGCCGCGAATAAGAGCTTCAATCGCATCAGTGTCGACGGTCATACCAGCACCAACGATACGATGTTGCTCCTGGCCAGCGGCCAAGGTGCCGCTCTCTCAGGTGAATCTCTCGCAATGTTTCAAGGAGAACTCGATGAGCTTTCGATTGAGCTTGCCAAGTTGATTGTGGCCGATGGCGAAGGAGCCACGCATGTGATAGCGATTCATGTCAGCGGTGCGGCAAGTGACCAGGATGCCCTTGTGATTGCCAAGACGGTTGCCGCCAGTCCGCTCGTGAAGACGGCGATCACTGGGGGAGATCCAAATTGGGGACGCATTGTCTCGGCGGTCGGTTATGCCGAGGCAAAGATCGCTCCCGAATTGACCTGTTTGAAGATTTGCGGGCAATCGATTTATCATCTCGGTGCGCCGCTCTCGTTCGATGCGGCCGTGTTGAGCCAAGAGATGAAGCGTTGCCCCGAAGTGTCAATCGAACTGCAGGTGGGGGATGGGCCCGGGCAGGCGTCGTACTGGTCGAGTGATCTGACGACCGACTACGTGACCTTCAATTCCGAGTACACGACCTAATCGCCATCTGCCTGAGGGGTGGGTTCACGGAAACCGGCGCCGAAAGATTTTGCGTCGTTCCGCATTTCCAAGGCGGATGTTGGCAGCTTTGCTGCTTTTCTTTACGAGTCTCGGAGAGACTCGCCTACGTAGCTACTTGAGTTGGTGTCGCGATTCCAACTGCTGGCGAAGCTTCTCCACCAAGTCTGGATGATCGCTGGCCAGATTGCGGGTCTCGGCTTGCGGTGAATCGTGGTCGTACAACTCGACCGCGCCGTCTTTGTGGCGGATCAAGCGGTATCGGTCGGTGCGAATCGTATGCGCTTTGGGCGTGTAGGAAATGGCGTCATGTCCGACTGCAGTGGGATCCTCCAAAATGGGCCGCAAACTCACGCCGGAAACGAATGTCGGCATGGGCAGTCCCGTGAGATCACACAGCGTGGGAAAAACGTCGAGCGTTTCCACGATAGAGCGAGTGGCGGCACCTGCTTGGCGGATGCCTGGATAGCGAACGATCAAAGGAGAGTGAAGGGACTCTTCGAACAGAGCATGTTTTCCCCAAATCGCATGTTCGCCAAGATGCCAACCGTGGTCCCCCCAAAGCACGACGATCGTGTTGTCATTAAGACCGAGCGAGCCGAGTCGCTCCATGATGCGGCCGACCTGAGCGTCTGCATAACTGACACAGGCCGCGTAGTGACGGCGCACTTGATCAGCAAATTCAGGATCATCGTTGGGGTTCTTTCCCCAGCGATTGTATCTCATGAATTCACCCGAACCGTGCCAGGTTGTCACCCCCGCAGGCTTTTCAGGATGCTCAATCTTTGGGAGATCGATGCCACGATACGGTTGCATGTAATGGGCTGGGGCACCGAACGGGAGGTGGGGGCGGATGATTCCGACCGCCAAGAAGAAGGGATGCACTTTGTCCGCTGCCAGCGAGTCCAGTTCTCGCAGTGACTCGTCGGTGGTCCAGCCATCGGGATAGATCGAGTCATCCCCTTCGGAGGATTGAAACAGATCCATTTTGCTGGCATCGGTTCGAATCTCTCCATGGGCTAGTCCGTGCATCGCACCGCGGGGATGCTGCCAGGGACCCGACGGATGCAAGTGACGGTCCCAGGCATCGGGCATTTCGATTTCAGCCGGGTCGTCCCAGTTGGGGCCGCCCCGTCCGCCCGGATGGTGCGACACCTTGCCGATCGAGACCGTGGTGTAACCGTGACGGCGAAACCACTCGGGCATGCTCGGATCAATGTTGTCGTTCGCCAATCGTCTCGCGCGAGCAAACAACGCGTCGTTTCCTCCCTGGCCGTACTGCCCCGTCAAAAGCGTATAACGCGACGCGCCGCAGGTTGGAGATTGCACGAAGTGCCGGTGGAACGCTCTGCCCGACTTCGCCAACTGGTCGATGTTGGGTGATTGAATGTAGGTCTTGCCGAAGCAAGCCAATTCCGGACGTAAATCGTCGATGCAAAGCAACAAGACGTTGGGGCGGTCCGCTGCACGCACATTGGAGCTGATCAATGTCGACAAGACCAGGCAATTGACGACAGAGAGGATCACAGCGAAGGAGCGACGCGAGGCCACCGCGTTCGCATGGGGTCTCGGCGCAGGGTTAGTCGATGTTCTCGAAGTCTTCAAAATCGTCGAGATCGTCGTCGATCTCTTCATTCTCTTCGTCGTCGCCACTCCCGAGACCGAATTCGGCACTGATTTCATCTTCGATCTCGATCTCATAATCGTCCTCGAGTTCCTCTTCAAAGTCGTCATCGAAGCTGTCGTCGAAGTCGTCTTCGTCGATGTCATTGAATTCGTCGAGGTCGTCATCTTGATCCAATTCATCTTGGAATCCGTCACCACCTTCGTCGTCCGCCTCTTCCCCTTCGCTGCCGAAGCCATCGTCTTCATCATCGCTATCGTCGTCGTCCAAGTCATCATCGTCGTCGACCGCGACGGTGACGGGAAGCCGCGTGCCGGTGGGTACCGGTTCGACGGTCGTGACACCGGAAATCCGGGGTTCAATCACCAGCTCGCCGGGCGTAACGGAAGTCTCAGGGGAAAAAACAGACATGGACGATGATTCGTGTCAATGGAATGAAGGATCAGGGGCAACGATCAACGCGCGATGGGGAGGCGTCGCGATTCTGACGTCTCGACCGCGAGGTGAGTTTATCGAGGCTCTCCGACGGCGAAACCCGACTTCCATCGTGCCAGTGCCCCGCCCTGACTCTGGTCCAGTCCCGCAAATCGCGAGATTGGGAGGTCATGGCAAGTTACGAGCTTCAGGGGATTGGGGAGTGTCATCAAGAGTTTCTCGGTGATATCGGTTTTGTCAACGCAACCAGTCAGGGAATTCCGATCGAATGGTTGTCAAAACTCGATGAAATCTCCCTGGCCGCGCTGGGGTGAACCAGGATCGCTGATCGTCAGCCGGAATACGGTCGGCGGGGCGGCCTAGTCCGGGGAGTCGATATTTTGATACCTCGCGAGCAGCCGACAAGGCGACGGTCTGCGATTCTGCCAAGGTTTTCCCTTTTGAGGGAGGCAGAAAACTTCGCGATTGGGTCGATCCACGCCATTCAAACATGGACTGTTCCTGCCCAGAGTGGGCCGGATCAGCTATCAGAGGAGTCTTCCGCCGATGAGAGTGTTTCGCATGGCCCGTTTCATCGCGGGCCTGGCAGTCTGTCTCTCGATGGTCGGGTGTGCCCATCAATATGGACATATCCTGGCCAACAACGACAAGGACCTTGTCGGCAGTCACGCCGCCGGAGCTGCGACCTGGAATCCTTTGGTGGATGAAGCGGTCGCCAAACTGCTTGGGCGATGCCCCCCCGCCGTCCAACCTGTCGCCTTTGAGGGGATCGAGTACGCAACCGAAGGGGCTGCCCCAATCGGTTCGGCGCTAGCCGTTCGGGCCCGCCAATGTTTGCTTCGTGGGGATCGAGAACAAGAGTGCCGAGGAGCTCGGGGACTTCAAGGACCAGTTGTACGAGCGGATCGACATGAAGCTCAATTCGGCGGAAACATTCCGATGCATCAGCCGGCGCATGGTCGATGCCGCGTTGTTGGAGTCTCGGCTTCGTCCCGACTCGCTCTTCTTGCCTGACAATCGAGCCCTGTTCGCGGCGACGTTGGGACGACAGGGAGCACCGGTCGATTACCTGCTCTACGCCACGATCACCAGTGGCACCACCGATCGCAACAAGAGCAGCCAACGCGACTACCTGCTGACGCTCGAGTTGGTCAACTTGAACAGCGGCGAATCGCTGATCGAATCGGCGGAGATTCGCAAGGGCTACAGCAAGACCCGAGCCGGGAAATGGTGGAACTACGGTTTGTTCGACCAAGCGGACGGTTAGTCTTGATCTGCCGGCAATCGCGACGGGGGGCAAGTCGTGCGCGAGTCAAGGGACCGCGCGTGGCGTTTGCCCATGGCTTGCTTGGGTTTCAATGCTGCTGGTCCCATGTGGGAGCCTCGTGGGCTGTGCGCGGTCACTGCAGAGCATTGAATCGGCTCGGGATGCCTTCGCCGCGGGTGATTTGGCACAGGCCGACAAGACCCTTCGCGAGGCTTCGCAGCGACGGGGTCGTTTCAAGGATGCGTCGTCGCTCGATTTGGCGATGGTGGA
Source organism: Pirellulaceae bacterium (assembly GCA_963767665.1). Classification (GTDB taxonomy): domain Bacteria; phylum Planctomycetota; class Planctomycetia; order Pirellulales; family Pirellulaceae; genus Rubripirellula. The sequence continues at coordinate 559,694 of CAVYFC010000016.1, read as the reverse complement.
GCTCGCTTCCGGAGATGCCAAGGCCGCGGAACGTCGACTGCTGACCTTGCGAGACCGCTTTGACCGCTTGCCGGAGATCACGCCGATTCACGAAGCGGCTGCGATCGCGACCGATGACACCGCGCGCGTCTTTCGTCCCGCCGGTTATGAAGAGGTCATGATTCGCGCCATGTTGGCCATCTGTTCTCTGGCCGATGACCAATTCGACGCCGAAAGCTACACGCTGCAAGCAATGGCGAAGCAGACCGAACTTGCTCGCCGGGCTGAAGAACGAGGTGGGGCCGAGTCTGCCGAGGCCTACCAGCCGATTGCCTTTGCACCTTACCTGCGCGGCATGTTGCGCGAAGCGACCCACCACGATTACGATGATGCGACCCGCGCCTACCAGTTGGTCAGTGCGGTACGACCACAGTTTGCTCCTGCACAGGAAGACATCTCTCGTGCCAGTGGTGGTGTGCACAGCGCCCCAGGTCACGGTGTGCTCTACGTGATCGCCTGTGTCGGCCGAGGCCCGATGCTGCAAGAAACGGTGGCGCCCACCACGACGGTGGCTTTGCAAATCGCGTCGGTTGCTTTGAACGCGACCACCAATGACGAGGGAGATGATCAACGCGATGTTCCCACGCTTCCGAACATCGCCTCAGTGAAAGTCCCTCAAGTTGTCTTGCCGCCAAGCGACATCGCGGCGGTCGGTGTGCGAATCGGCGGGCATCTCTATGGTGCCACCCAAACGTTGACCGATGTGGGAGAACTAGCCGTCCGTCAAACTACGGCCGAAATGCCTTGGACCATTGCGCGAGCCGTGGTGCGTCGCGTGACGAAGGAGGCAGCCGTGGCGAAAGTCGGGGACAGTCTCGGGCTTGATGGCGACGCGGGTTCGCTGTTTCACTTCGCCGCTGCTTCCGCATGGAGCGGCGTGGAGCATGCCGACACGCGATGCTGGGGCTTGCTGCCGCGAGAGATCCAGGTGCTGCGGGCCGAGCTGCCGGTCGGGACACACCAGGTGGACCTTCAAGCTCTCGGCTACGAGGGTGCGCCTTGTCTTCGGCGCAACTCAGAGTGTCGACGTGGTGGACGGTAGGAACCAGTACCTACTGGTGATCGCCCCTGACGAAGTCATGTACGTCGTCCGCTAGATCATTTTCATCTTTGACGTAGGCATCTCTCAAAAAGGGGTCAGGTACCAATGGTGCGAAGCACCCGAAGGGCCGCTTGCGGCTATTGGTACCTGACCCCTTCTTGGGAGGACACATGATTGTTGAAAATGCTCCAGGGAATTTTCAACATCGATGTGGGATCATCCGAAGGCCAGGACTTGTCCTGGAAAGATCCCGCCAGGGCAACTCCTGGCTTTCAATCAATCCGCAAACGATCCATCTGACACCGCTGTCGTTGCCCGATCCACGCGGAGGGTCTCCGCCAACATTCCCACCCTTGCTCTACTGCTCTTTTTGCTCGAGTTTGGAGCCGCGGCGGTACTCGATGGGCGACTTTCCGTTCCATCGCTTGAACACGTTGCTAAAGGAGGAGGCGGACTCATAGCCAACCAGGATGGCGATTTCACTGATGTCGACATTGTTCTCTCGAAGGAGTCGCCGCGCCTTGCCCATGCGGATTTCGGTCAAGTACTGGAGCGGTGGCATGCCGACCAGTCTGCGAAAACGTTCCGAGAACGAGGACTTGGAAACCTTCGCCATTCTCGCCATCTGAGGGATGGTCCAAGGTGCCGCGGGCGACTCGACGATGACTCGCAAGACCGGTCCCACCACTGAGTCGGTGACCGCCTGCATCATTCGGTACTCGCCACTTTCGGATTCGTTGGGCTCTCGAACGCGGCGAGTCAAGTCGACGGCGACCGATTGCAAGAGCACCAACTCACTCAGTCGCCGGACCAACACCTTCCAGCCCGCCGGGCGTTCGCGGCGGCACGATTGAATCATGGTGAGCATCGGCAAGCAAAGCGAAAGAGCCAGGTTCTCGCGGTGGTTCTGGTGCACCAAATCGGGAAGCCCCACGTCCAAAGGGTTTTGCTTCCCCTCTGAAATATCAAACTGACCGTACAGCAGGATCGTCGAGTTGTCATCGATGGGAGCCAGCGTGTAGGTGCCATCGTCCAGCTTCGGCAACTGAAGTGGCTCTCCCAGAAAGGATTCGACCGGGACCGACGGGGCCGTCAGCTCGCTAACCAATTCGTGCGCCATCCCGCACGTGACCACCAAATGGTCGCCGACTGTCAGTTGAATCGGCTCTGCACCTTCACGAGTCGGTTTGAACCAGCCGCCTCCCTTGAGGACCACGTAGAAGCATCCGCGATCGGCTGGCACGGACAACCCCCACACGGAGCTGAGTCGCATTTCGGTGGCTGTCCAATTCGGAAAGTAGGCGCCGTCAAGAAGCGTCGATACAGGATCGACTTCAACCGTAGGCATTGCGGTTGTGGGGTGATTTCCCAAGTTTCGTCCCTTTAAAAAACTCCATCGGAGATGCTTGCTGCTCTGGATCCCCACGACTGCGTCAATCGTTTGAAACACTTTTCGGCCCTGGTGGTTTCGCGGTTTGGTCCTCGACAGACGCCAAATCGGAAAATCTTCACAGCTCAAGCACGCAGGTTCTTACTCCCCCGCCCATCGCATCCGGCCACGATGGTTCGTCTGGCCTACCATCGGTCCGCATTTCCAAGGCGGACATTGGCAGCTTGGCTGCATTTTTTGCGAGCCTCCGCGAGATTCGCGAAGGGTAGTGCACCGTATGACGAAAAACTCGCAGCCCTGGAGCGAAGGCCCAAGAGAAACCGCGGTGCTGTCCAATCATTTGCAGAGAGATTCAGGTTCCTCAGCTCGGAGAAAAAAAGAACTGATTTGGAGAAACGATCAGAGAACCACACGATCTGTTCGGAGTTCATACAAGTGTTCCGACGACCCGCTGCGAATTCTTGAAGTCGCACTGGCATCGGCTGCGACAGTCTCGACCGGCCTTTTCTCCGCCTCAGGAACGCCCATGAGTATCCAACCCAGTTCCCTCGCAACACGCTTCCAAGGCAATTCGGTCCTTCGTTTCGGTCAATTCGCCGCCGCCCTGCTTGTGTTGTTTTGCTCTTCTGGCACGACGGAATCCCTTGGGCAGTCGCTTCGTGAAGCGTACGACGCCGAGATCACTCCTGTTCCTCGAGGCTACTTGATTGTCAATGGATCCTACGTGGAGCCTCCCTATAAAATTGATTTGGTCGGCGAGGAGCTGCTAATCAACGATTTGGTGTTCACTGCCGCCGACTTCGACCTGACCGAGTTCAAGCAAGTGGAAGTCGATCGTCGTGGGTCTTGGCGTTCCGACGGTTGGGAAGGAAGGCGACGTTCTCACCGAGTTCGATCGTTCAAGCCGATCGATCAGCTTTGGGATGCCTGTCATGCCACCGCTTACATGGATGGTGTCGTTGTTCTCTCAAATGGCATGAGGCCAATGCTGCTTGAAAGTTCACGGTCTGGCCACGATCTACTCGTCGCACTGGTGAAGAATGCCAGCAAAGATCCTGGTTCCTATCAAGTGTTCGAGCCGCCCGTCGATTTGAACTCGCCGGAGCAGCGAGAAGCGTGGAACCATGTGCTCGCCGAATTCAATCCAAGCCCCGAGTTCTTGACGCGCGCCGCGAAGACGGTTTCCGATGTCGTCTTGGCCGACGCCTCGAGTGAAAGAATTGTCAAGGCGAGCCTATGGGCCAACAGCATCAGCTACCCGCTGACTCTTTTCGCCATGATTGTCGTCGTCGTGGCCTTTGGACATCTGCTTTCCAACAAGCCTTGTTTGGAGCAGGTACCAGATGGGGCCGTCGTATCACCCGAAACCCGCAAGGTCGTCCTCAAGTCATTGTTGATCTTTGGACTGCTTTCGGTGGTCGATCTCATTTGGACGATCGCGGCGAATGCAACCGGTACGATGCGCGAGATGAATCCGCTGGGAAATGAGCTGATACAGGACCCCGTGCGCTTGATCCTGTTCAAGACCCTCGCGGTGTCGGTCACAATCACGCTGCTCTACTCGCTGCATCACCGGCCCATCGCCCAAGTCGCCTCCTGGTGGAGCTGTCTTGTGTTGACCCTCCTGACGGTGCGCTGGTTGACCTTCAATTCGATGTTCATGTAGTCCTAGCGACCGTGGGATAGCCCTGGCAGGCTGGATCTATTTGGCAGGCTAGATCTATTTGGCGGATTGGCTGACTTGCCTGGCGAGGTTGCGACGGAACTTGCGAACGGCGTCTTGAGTCACCAAGGGCAGTTTGCTGCTCAACAGATTCGGGCCTCGAAACCAGTCGCCCGGTTCATGCATGACCGCGTGGCACTCGACCAGGATTGCATCGCCATGTTCTTGGAGCAGAGGCCCCTTGAGTCGAGTCGCCTTGGCATAGCCGGCCAAGCCGCTGTAGGGGACCCAATCCTGCGTGTCGCCGTCGAGGTGTCGCCACTGATTGGGAAACTCGGCGTCCGATTTGAAACGCTCATCGAGCCGAACGCTGGCGGTGTGTGAGTTGGGTGTGCTCAACGTGGTGGCTAGAATCACCCCCTGTACCAAGACTCGGTCGATCACACCGACCGAAAACTGGTAGAGGTCCGACTTCGCATCCCCATCGTCTTGCAGGATCAAGCCCCGAGCGGCCAATTGCTCCGCGGTGAGCGCCTGGCCCGAGTCCCCACGTTCTGAGTCGCCACGTCCTGAGTCCTCACGCTCCGACCCGCTCGCATCGACCATCTGCGTGAACAGATCTTGGTCGTCAATCGCATCCAGAGGGCCGTAAGCGACAAACCAAACGTCGACGCGGTGACCGACGCGTTCGCCCTCCGCGTTCTTGATGTTCTCGCGATTGAGTTGGAAGGGAGCGACGATCGAATCCTTGAGGAAGCGATCCAAGGGATACTTGCCCGCGACCACGCTAATCGCTTTCTCTTGCTGCTCGACATCCAAGGAATCGCTTAGGCTCGGCGCTGGGAGCGTGATGCTGACGCCACCGATTTGAACAGGCGTCGTCCAGATCTCATTCGGTTCTTGCCCGTTCGCCGCATGCCTGGCCGGGCAAAGAAGGAAGAGGCAAACAAGGATAAGGCATGGAGATCGAGCCATCGAGCAATCAGTGACAGAGGCGGCAATCAGTGACAGAGGCGGCGGGCTTCATGGTTTACGTGCGACCGACGTCGGTGACATCAATGCGAGCGACTCCGATGCACCAGCTAGCAACGATTCGAGATCGCTCGCGGTCATCTTACTCTTGCCAGCGACTTGTTTCATGCGCTCACTGAATGGGACTGGCGTGCCCTGTGGTAGGGACTCCAGGGCAAAGCGATCAGGAGTCGGGATTTTCGAAGAGAGAAAGTTGCCGGCTGACACATGAATCTTGCGATCCTCCTTGAAGCCAGCGGGTAGCAGTTGCATGTGGGCCGAATCGATGGCATGGGGACCAGGACCGTTTTCCTTCAACTGCCAAATCAGGATGCCGAGCTTTCCAGAGGCAGGCGATGCCCAAACGAAGTGACGGAGGATTCGAGGCTCGTGCTTGTCACCGATCAATAGGTTTGCCTTGGCGTCGAACACGATCAATCGATCCGTCCGCGCGATCTGGACGACATCGACCAGGCAATCTTCGTTTCCGCTCAGCACCGTCCGGTCGATCATCCCGAGACTGGCGCCCAACGCATTGGCCGAGTCCTTGGTAACGATTGTTAGCTTGTTGTTGATCTCCATTGCGAAACCGATCCCGATCTTGTCTAGCAAGAATGCGGTTTGGTCTTGCACAGGATGTCCCACGACGTTCGCCAGTATGGTCATGTGGAACATGCTGGCGTATCGCTTGGCATAATCAGGCAGACTATCGATGGCCCCCGAGGCAAACCTCGGATAGACGATCGTGACGACGTCGGAGTAGCCAAAGTCTTGCGGCTGTGTGACCACGATCCCAGGCTGCAGTCGTGGTAATTCGCGATGAGTCAGATCGACGGGAACGGCCACGATCGCGCTGGGAGTTTCAGCCAGGGAGGAACCTGTCTGAGTCAGCAGGAAGACTGAAATCACGACGGCCAGAACAGAACGATGCATGAACACGCGGCGGCGAATCGGCGGTGTCGATCGAGTCGTTGAAAGACCACTCACAATGGGGCAACCCTCATCGGAATAGTTCCCTCCTCGTATTGCTGACATGCGACACTCCTTCGATTTGACGTCAGTGCATTTTAGAAATAATGGGACTCGCTTCCCATGCGGTGATCCTATCGACTAACGCGATTGGGGGTCAACGGAAAACCCATGGGATCGGTCGGGGGGAGCCCTGAACGCGATCGTCGTACTGAGAGCCTCGCAAATTGGATGGCCCCGCTCCTCGCCGAGGCTCGACTTTCCCCACCGATTGCGATTGATGATGATGGGAAACGGCGATGAATGCTCTCCATTGCTGGAAAAGGGGTCAGGCCCCAATAGCCGCAAGCGGCCCGAAGGGTGCTTCGCACTATTGGGGCCTGACCCCTTTTCCAGCTGGCTACGTTGTTGTTGAAAATGCTCTAAAGCCATTTCCTTCGTTGATAGCCTTCCGCGGTCTGGCGGATTCGCTCCTCAAGGGTATGGGGAAATTCGAAGCCGAGTTCTTCGGTCAGGTGTGTGGAATCGGCCATCCACTCTCCCGCCATTGCTTCGCGCATCTTGTCGAGATTCAGCAGGGGGCGAATGCGAAGCAGACTGGCCGCCAACGAGTTCGTTCCCGCCAGCAGCCAGCAGAGACTCTTGGGGAGGCCCACGGTGCGGACCGCACCGCCACCAAACAGATCACGCACCACTCGAGCCGTTTCGGGAAAGGTCATCGGAGGACTCTGAGACAAATGAACCAATCCAGGACGGGCCGGTGCGGGACTGATCACGTCGCTGGTACTCGGACCCGGGTTCGTGAGCACCTCGGGTTGCGAGGCAACGTGAATCATGCCCCGTACCAGGTCATCGACATGAATCATCGAGTATCGAAAGGGGGTCCAGCCGGGTGTGAAGACCCATCCTGCCTTGGCGGTTTTGAACAGGCCCAGCATGTGAGGGTCGGCCTCACCCATCACCGCCGGTGGCCGAACGATCTGAATGGGGAGCCGTTCAGAGAATTCCAGCAAGAATTTTTCTGCCTCCCATTTACTTCGGCCATAGTCAGAAACGGGTGCGGCGGGAGCGCTTTCGGCGAGCGGATGTCCCCCGCGGGCAGGTCCAGCCGCTGCAAGCGAGGAAACGAACAACAGCTTGGGAGGGCTCGGCTCCTCGGCGCATGCCCTGGCGACGTTGGCGGTTCCATCACGGTTGACCTCAAAGAAATCGGCCCTCGAGCGTGCAATCGTGCAGCCGGCCAAGTGAAAGACCGTGTCGCAGTGAGCGAATTTTCCCTGCAACGACTCCGGCTGGGTGACATCGGCACGAATCAAGGGAAGACCCTCAAGCGACTGGTCAGCGGCCTCTCGCAGGTGCAGCAGCACGGTCACCTCATGCCCCTCGGAGCGGAGCCGCTCGACCAGTCTTGTGCCGATGAAGCCGGATGCGCCAGTTACAACGATGCGTGCCATGTACTGCCTGCTTGGAAATCGTAAGTCGGTTGAACTATTCTTGTCAGTGAGCTCCCGACACACGAGGTCTCTCGTGTGCAAGCCCCCCGTGAACAAGGAAGCTCGGGTGGCACCCCACCGTGATGCAGCAACAAATCCGAGACGAGAAGATAGTGCAAACGCTGGTCGATCTGTTGACCGACCGAGCCACGGGCCGCCATGCCCAGCGCGGTTACACCTTTTTCGGTGGTGACGGGCTGGACGACCGCTGGCTGCGGTATGTCGAGTTGCATCGCGCCGCGCAGGACGTCGCCTCGGTTCTTTCGGCAACCCCATCGGTCGCTCGGTGGATGGGTTCCGCGCCCAATCGCGAAACGATCCGAAGCTTGGATCTCCCTTCCGCTTCACGGTCGGCTCCGCGCGTCGTCATCCTCTGTCCGCCTGGCCCATCCTATCTGACTGCGTTGTTCGGCACCTTTTGCGCAGGGTTGGTCGCCGTCACCGCCTATCCTCCTCGAGCCAATCGCAGGGACTTTCGTCTCGATTGTGTGATCAGCGATTCCTCCGCTTCGATTGCCTTGGTTGACTCCACTATCATGCGCCGTCGGGATCAGATTCTGAGAGCGACGCCAAATCTTGCCGAGCTTGTGTGGATCGATGTCGAGGACTTGTCGTATCCAACGACCAGTCAGTGGACCGCGCCGAATTGTCTGCCGATTCACTCGCGATGCTGCAATACACTTCGGGATCGACAAGCGAGCCCAAAGGTGTTTGTCTGACGCATGGCAATCTGATGGCAAACCTTCGGATGATCTACCGGTCGTTTGAGGTCAACCCAGAAGAGGATGCTTGGTCGGTGAGCTGGTTGCCCCCCTACCACGACATGGGGTTGATCGGTGGCCTGCTGCAAGTGATGTACGCCGGCACCTGCTCGCATGTGATGCCGCCCGCTTCCTTTGTTCAAAAACCGATTCGATGGCTTCGAGCAATCGACAAGTATCGTGCGAGCATCAGTGGGGGACCTAACTTCGCTTACGATACTTGTCTGCAACGAATTGCTGAATCCGAGTTGGATTCCCTTGACCTCAGTACATGGACGTTGGCCTACACCGGTTCCGAGCCGATTCGTTACGACTCGTTGGTTCGCTTTGCGAAAAAGTTTTCGCGATGCGGATTTGAGATCGATTCCTTCTTTCCTTGCTATGGCTTGGCGGAAGCGACGCTGATGGTGTCGGGTGGGCCGCGCAGGCGGGTGTTGCCCATTCACAGCAACCTCAAGCAGTCCGAAGGGCTTGCTGAAGTCGTCGGCTCGTCCCTGGTCAGTTGTGGACGTGTGGCGGAGGGACAACGGGTGCGCATCGTCCATCCGGATACCGGCTTGCCACTGCCGTCCGGCCAAGTCGGCGAGATCTGGGTGCGCGGCGAGAACGTCAGCCCAGGCTACTGGGAGAACCCAGCGGAAACGCAACGGATCTTCGACGGGCGATTGGAGGATGACTCAGGATCGTTCTTGAAGACAGGCGACCTTGGCTTCCTTAGCGACGGAGAACTCTTCGTGAGCGGTCGCATGAAGGAATTGATCGTGATCCGTGGACGGAATTTTCAGCCAGCAGAATTGGAAGCCACCGCAAGCCACTGCAGCACCCTGTTGATTGGAAACGCCGCGGCCGCATTCGAGGCTGTCGACGATGTGGGGGAGGTGGGGTTGGTGATTGTCGCCGAAACGGAAGGCAACTGCAGCACGGTCGAGGCGACGGAACTGAAGCGAATGATCCGTCAGGCGCTCGTCGACACTTACGAGCTGGAACCGCTGCAAATCGTCCTGATCCCAAAACGCTCGCTGCCAAAGACGTCCAGTGGCAAGGTCAGGCGACTGGAGACCAAACGGAGGTTCTTGAAAGGCAAGTTACCCGAGCATCCCGCTGTCGTCGGTCAATCCGTGGCTCAGAGTTTTCAAGGTGATGCAACGATCAGGCAGCCATTGGAGTCCTGTTTGCCGTCCACGGAGAACCGATCCGAAACGAGGCCTGACCCTTTTCGGATCGGTTCCAAGTCGACCGGGCAGGCTCCTTCGGTCTCGCGAAGTTTCGATGACATCCATCGCTGGCTCTCCGAACGGTTGTCTCGACAGCTCGGTCTCCCCGCCGATCAGATCGATCCCTCACGCCCGTTTGTTCAATACGGACTCGACTCCGTCAGCGCCGTCCAGATCACTGGGGAACTCGAATCGTTTCTTGGACGCAGCATCCCGGCAACGCTGTTTTACGAAGCGCCCAACATTCTCGCGGTCGCCCAATCCTTGCAATCAGATGCGACAAGCGGTGGTGACCTGTTGAACAGCCCGTCGGACGCTCCTCGCGAACCTCGGCCGGAGGAGGCAAGGCGGCAGGTGGCGATCATTGGCATGGATTGTCGATTGCCAGAATGTGTGGGTGTCTCTGCCTTTTGGGAACTGCTGCGACGGGGTGGGGTCGCGGTGGGGGAACCGCCCGACCAACGAAATCGGTACCGACATGGCGACGCGATCGCACGACGGGCCGGTTGGATCGAGGATCCCGATCTGTTTGATGCGACCTTCTTTGGGATTTCACCTCGAGAGGCCAAGTGCATGGATCCGCAGCACCGCTTGCTGTTGGAGACCTGTTGGCGAGCGATTGAGGCGGCAGGCATCGACCCCAACCGGCTCGCCGGTTCGCGGACCGGCGCCTTTGTTGGGATTGCCAATCGCGATTACGAGCGATTGATACTGCTCAACGGGGGTGAGCGATCGACTTATGCGATGACGGGCAATGCCGCCAGCATGGCGGCTCACCGCTTGTCCTTCCACCTTGATCTGCACGGCCCAAGCCTCGCGATCGATACTGCCTGCTCGTCATCCTTGGTGGCACTGCATCAAGCGGTTCGCGCGATCCAAGCAGGCGACTGTGATGCTTCGCTCGTCGCCGGTGTGAATCTGATTCTCGGCCCCGATGTTTTCGAGACCCTGTCGATCAGCGAAATGCTTTCGCCCGATGGATTGTGCAAGACATTCGATGCCGCGGCAAACGGGTATGTTCGTGGAGAGGGCTGCGTTGCCATGCTCCTCAAGCCACTTGATCGAGCCTTGACGGATGGTGATCCAATTTGCGCTGTCATCCTCGGTACGGCGATCAATCAGGATGGGCAAACCAATGGGATCACAGCACCCAATGGCGAATCTCAGGCGAGACTTTATCGCGACGCACTGGCCGATGCCCGATTGCCAGCCGCTTCGGTCACACGTATCGAAGCACATGGGACCGGGACCCCTTTGGGTGACCCGATCGAGGTGCGAAGCTTGTGCGAGGTCTATAGCGGCGAAGATTCTGATTCGTCGCATGCCGCCATGCCATGTCGCGTGGGAGCAGTCAAAGCGAACGTTGGACATACCGAAGCGGCCGCCGGGCTGACGAGCCTGTTGAAGGTCGTGCTGGAACTACAGCATCACGGGATCACACCTCAGCCCAATTTGTCACGGCTGAATCCTCACATTGATCTGGCCGGGACACGGCTCGAAATTGCCGGCGACGGTGCCGAGTGGTCGACGCCGATGCGGCGGATCGCCGCCGTCAGCTCGTTTGGTTTTGGAGGGACCAATGCGCATGTGATCGTCGGTGAAGCGGTCGAAGTTGACAAAGTGAAGCCCTCACAGCCCGCGGCGAAACCAGGTCTCGATCTGTTCACATTCTCCGCATTGGATGCCGAATCCTTGCGAGAGACGGTCACGGATCACTTGAAGCTTTTGCAACAGCCAGGCCTGGATCTTGCCGGATTTGCTGCTGCGACGCGTCAACAGAAGTCGTCTCATCGTCATCGCGTGGCCGTGGTGGGAGACCTTTCGGATTCGATCCGGGATCCATTGCAGCGGTTCGCAGAGGATCAGCCCGCCAAGTCGCTTCATCAGGGGATCGCGCCAACGGACCATGCGTTCTCCCTTGCCTTTCTCTTCTCTGGTCAGGGTGGACAGCACGTTGGAATGGGGAAGGGCTTGTACGATCGCTTGCCGGTGTTTCGGCAGTGCGTTGACGATTGTGACGACGCCTTGGAGCAGGAGTTCGGATACCGAGTCGGCAAGGTGATCGCGTCTGATCCGGCGACCAATGGCGTGGTCGCTGAGCTACTGTCGGGTCCAGCTTCGCAAACTGCGCTCTTTGTCCTGCAGTTGGCGCTGGCCAGAACGCTGAACGACTGGGGCATCCACTCGTCGGTGGTTCTGGGGCACTCGATGGGCGAATACGCGGCATCGGTCGTTGCTGGCGTGATGCATTGGCGGGACGCACTGAGGTTGACCGCAGCGCGAGCAAAGAGGATTGCGGAACTTCCCTCGGTCGGCAGCATGGCAGTCGTGTTTGCTTCGATCGAAACGGTCGAGCGAGACCTCCGCGATCTGAATCAGGGTCTGTCGGTTGCCGCCATCGACGGCCCCGACCACGTCGTCGTCTCAGGACCTTCAGCCGGCATTCAGGCTCTGCAAAGGTTGCTGCAGAGAAGAGGCACGGAAACTCGTTCGCTGCGCATCATGCAAGCTTTTCATTCATCACTGATTGAGCCGGCACTCGACACGATCGGGGATCTGGTCAATCAGTTTCAGCTCTCCAAGCCGAATCAAACTTACATTTCCACGTTGACGGGTGAGGTGGCCAGTGGTGAGTTGCTCGGCGCGGACTACTGGCGTCATCACAGTCGCCTACCCGTTCAATTTGTCGGCGCCTCGATGCATTGGCACGTCGCTCCTGTGACATCGCGTTGGAACTCGGGCCTCATCCGACGCTTTGTACACTCGGTCAACTTGGTAAGCAGACTGGCGTTCGCTTTCAACCGACGCTCGACCGTAACCAAGATGGCTGGCGATCTGTTCTTGAAGCGATCGCCGCCTTGTATGCAAGTGGTGCCGAACTGGATTGGGACCGATTTGCCGCGAGTACTTCGAACAATACCAGTTCCGCGCGGCCAGCAAGAATGGTCCTGCCAGGATATCCGTTGCATCGCAAACGTCATTGGATCGATGAGCATCCAAGCGACGAACGCGATGGGTCAAAGAATCATTCGCGGGTTGTCACCTGTAGCGACGTGATCCGACGAGTCGAGGACGACAGGTGCGAGTCGACTCCAGAGGTGGAGTCGTCCATTGTTCTCGGCCTCCAGCAGGCGGCACAAGCTCTACCGGCGATCGATCGCTTGGTCGCGGCATGGATGGGCGGCGCTCTGGCCAGCCTGAACATCGGCATCCACGCAGGCGAGACGGTTTCGCCCTTGTCGCTGATTTCACAGGGACTCATCGCGCCGCAGCATGAACGACTGCTGACACGAATCTGCGAGATCCTGCAAGAAGAGGGAAGGTTTGGCCTGCATGAGCGAAATGGAGGGACGACAAGTCGAAGTTGGAGGGTCATCCGACCGCTGACGAACGTTGACGCAGAAATCGACCGGGTGTTTCGTGAAGTTGTCGCGAGTTACCCAAGCGTCACGCTCGAGCTCGAGCTTGCAAGGCGGTCCGGTCTGGCACTCCCACGCGTCCTGACTGGCGAGCTCGCGGCTCTGGAGATTCTCTTTCCAGACGGTAGCACTTCGGATTTGGAACGGCTCTATCGCGACTCTGCTACCTCGCGGTGCTGCAATCGTTTGGTTGCGCAAACGGCCAAGTCGGTCGTCACGCTACTGCGAGAGACCAGCGGACTGGGACGCGAGTTTCGGGTCCTTGAGATCGGAGCCGGCACGGGGGGAACCACGTCGTTTGTTCTGTCCGCAATTTCGGATTGGATCGATGGCTACGTCTTCACCGACGCATCCCCGCTGCTGATCGCGGATTCCTTCTCGCGTTTTGGGGATGCCCTTTCGTATGAAGTGCTTGACATTGAATCGACTCCGTCAGCCCAGGGCTTCGACGAGCACTCGTACGATCTTGTGATTGCCGCAAACGTCTTGCATGCGACAGCCGATTTACAGCAGTCACTCGGTCACGCACGAAGCTTGCTGCGAGAGGGAGGCTTCTTGATCGCTTTGGAAGGGGTGCGCCGCGAGCGATTGCTCGACTTGATCTTCGGTCTGACAGAAGGTTGGTGGCGGTTTCGCGATACCGAGCTTCGTCCTGATTACCCACTGATCCAAGAACGGACCTGGCTTTCGTTGTTGCGGTCTTGCGGTTTCGCCGATCCGTCTGCGGTGCCCTATTCGGCGGGAACGCAATCGGCTGGCGACAGCCAGGTGGTGTTGCTTGCGGCTGCCGGGAACGTCGAATCGCAGTGCATGTCAGAAGCGCGAGCCGACATGAATCGAGCGTCGAAAATGGCTGCCTCGGCCGACTTGCAGCGTTGGATCGATGCCTTTCAAAACAGCACGCTCGACAATCGTCGTGATGCCGTCGAAGGCTACTTACGAACCTCCGTCGCTACGGTACTCGGGTTGGAGCCGGAGGAGCTGGACCTGGATCAACCTGTTAGCAATCTGGGGATGGACTCGTTGATGGCGATTCAGCTGAAGAATCGGCTTGATAAGGATCTCGATGTCTCGATTCCCATGGTGGCTTTTCTCCAGGGCAAGACGGTGGAGCAATTGATTGACGTTGCGCTGCAGCAAGATCAACCGGAGGGGGATGCCTCGACGGACCAACCGATTGGAGATCAATTGCCGGAGGTTGCGTCAACTCAGTCCAGTGCGCCGAAGATCACGCGTGAAGCCTCGGTCGCACCGATCGCTGACGATTCTGTCGCCGACTTTGCCTCTCGTCACGCCCCCGGGTCAACCGTCCAGACCGACGCGACGATTTCGAGTGGGGAGCAACGTGTGCTCGGTCCGATGTCGACCGGCCAGTTGGCTCTTTGGATGATCCATCAGCGGGCACCCAGCGGTCCGGCCTACAACTTTGCCTTTGCTGCCCGCTCCACGCGATCAATCGATCTGGTGGCCCTGACGAAGGCATGTCAGACGCTCGTCAAACGCCATCCCGTGTTGCGGACTTGTTATCGCTTGGAGGGAAATCGGGCGGTGCGAGTGCTGTCCGATTTCATCGAGGTTTCGATTGGCGAGCGGGATTGCCACGACTGGAAAGAGTCACAGATCGTGGACTGGATTCGGGACGAAGCCGATCGTCCATTCGATCTGCAGCATGGCCCGGTCATCCGATTTTCGTTGTTGCGTTGCCGGTCTGGCGACGTCCTGTCGATCGCCATGCACCACGTTGCCGCCGACCTTTGGTCGATGGATGTTCTGATTCAAGAATTGATCGATCTGTACGCGATGATCATCGGTGGTGGATCGATCGAACTGGGTCCGCTGCCGACTACCTACGATGCCTACGTGGAGTGGGAACGCGAACTGGACGAGAGTGACGAGGGTTCTCGGCTCTGGGAGTTTTGGCAGCAGAAGTTGCAGGGAGCACCACACCTTCTGGCTTTGCCAACCACCTATCCACGTCCGCCCGAGCAGAGCTTCCAAGGGGATTCGCTGGAGTGGACGGTGCCAACGGAAGTTGTCGAAGGGCTTCGCGAGGTGGCTCATGCTGAGCGAGCCACGATGTTCACGATCGTGCTGGCCGTTTACCAAGTCTTTCTGTCACGCATTTGTAACCAGGACGATCTGCTGGTGGGGACCGTTTCGGCAAGTCGTGGCCGCTCGGAATGGGAGGGGATCGTCGGCTACTTCTTGAACCAACTTGTGCTGCGGACTCGGATTGTCGGCACGCCGAGTTATCGGGATGTCCTTCGCGACACGCAACGAGAAGTGCTGGATGCTCTGGAGCATCAAGCCTTTCCCTTCGCAAAGTTGGTCGAGAAAATTCGTCCGCCGCGCGATGCCAGTCGCTCGCCGCTGGTCCAAACGATGTTCATCTGGGACAAGCCGCGTCATCTCAAGGAGTCGCATTTCGCACCCGGAAAATCAAGTGATCGGCTCCGTCTGAAACCTCTCTTGATGGAGCAGCGCGGCGCCCCGTTCGATTTGACGCTGATCGTCTTTGAACTGGAGGAAGAGCTCAAGCTGACATTCCGCTACAACACGGATTTGTTCAGCGCCGAAGCGATCGCGACCTTGGCGGAAAGTCTGCAAACCCTGATCGAAGCGATTGCAGCTGATCCCGACACGCCCGTCCGATCGACGCCGCTTGCACCACCAGGGCAAGAGGGGCTGATCGCGCTATGGAATGCCACCGACACGGAGTTTGATCCGCTGCAGTCGGGCCCCGCATGCTTTCGACGATGGGTGATCGAGACTCCTGACGCGATTGCCATCGAGTCTGCTGACGCGAGTCTGACTTATCGGCAAGCGGAGGAGCGAGCAGCACGCATCGCTGCGGAGCTACGGCGGCATGGTGTGGCTCAAGGCGATGTGGTTGGCTTGATGATTCCCCGGGGTATCGATGCAGTCCTGGGAATCCTTGGGATTTGGATGGCTGGTGCCGCTTACGTTCCCCTGGATCCGGAGCATCCCATCGCACGGCTGCAGTCGATCTGTGACGATGCGGCTCCCCGAATCGTACTGGCAGCACGGGAGACTTCATCGGTGTCGTCTCTCGCATTGACCTGCGCGGTGCTTGACGTGAGTGAATGCCAGAGGGTCGCCGCTGCAAGTGAGTCGATCGAAGAGGCTATGATCGAAGAGGCCATGATCGATGGGGCCATGATCGAAGAGGCCATGATCGATGGGGCCATGCACATTGATGCCGATTCACCTGCCTACATCATCTACACCTCTGGATCGACCGGACGACCAAAGGGTGTGGTGATCGCACATCGGGGTGTCGCCAACCTGGCGGTGGCCCAGCAACAGACTTTCCGCATTGTTCCCAGCGATCGATGTCTGCAATTCGCGTCCCTCAGTTTCGATGCGTCGGTCTTCGAGATCATGATGGCGTTCCACGCGGGAGCGACCTTGCATGTCATTGACTCCACGCTGATTCGCACCACCACTTCTGAGATTGCGAAACACATTCGCGACGCAGGTGCCACGGTGGCGACGTTGCCTCCATCGGTGCTCGCCGCCTTGCCGGCCGATGATCTGCCTGATCTGCGAATCCTCATTTCAGCAGGGGAGGCCTGCTCGGCTGCCCTGGTTGAAAAATGGTGTCGCGGTCGAGAAATGTTCAACGCCTACGGTCCCACCGAGACCACGGTGTGGGCCACCACCGAACGTTGCCGGCCGGGTGGAGGCGATCCGTTGCTCGGACGGCCGATCGCAAATGTGCGTGCCCACGTGGTCGATGCCGCGCTCGAAACAACGCCACTGGGAGTTCCGGGCGAACTCTGCCTGAGCGGTCCTGGTCTGGCACTCCAATACCGCAGGCTTCCCGTGGCGACCTCTGACGCATTTGTTCCCAATCCTTTTGATGACCGCTTCGATGCGACCATGTATCGCACAGGCGATCGGGCAAGGTGGACCCATGATGGGAAGCTCGAGTTCCTTGGCAGGATCGATGATCAGCTGAAGATTGACGGCCATCGAATCGAGCCAGGAGAAATTGCATCGGTGATGCGGCAGTTGGACGGAGTCGAGCATGCACTGGTGACCGCCGTCGGGGATGAACCTGATGTGCAGTTGGTCGGCTACTTCACGAGTCGAAGCGGTACCGACCCGTTGATTACAGCGGACGCCGAGCTGCGACGGCAATTACTCGCTAGCCTGCCCTGCTACATGGTGCCGAAGCAATTCGTACGCATGGAGGCCTTTCCGTTGACGCTCAACGGGAAAGTCGACCTTGCCCGGCTTCCCCGTCCCAAGACCGCCGAAGCGGGTGGCGAGGGAGAGTCGATCGCCCCGTCGACTGCGACCGAAGCGTCATTGGTCGAGATTTGGAGAGAAGTCTTACACGCCGATCGGATTGGCGTTCACGATAACTTCTTCGATCTTGGCGGAGCATCACTCCAGGCACTGCAGGCAGCCGACCTGTCTGCCAGGAAGGGGTTTCCCGTCTCGGCGGAAACCATGTTTCAGTACCAAACGATTGCCGAATTGGCGAGCATGATCGAGACGCGGGAGAACCAATCCGCGCCATCGCCGGATGCGTCGGCGATTCCTCCAAGTTCGGCCATGCCGACATCGCTTCCCACACAACGCCCGAGCACACAACGCCCGAGCATGCAACAAGCGAGCACGCAACAAGCGAGCGTTCCAAGCGAAAGGGGAGCTTTGCGAATGGTGGTCGAGAGCTTGGGGACGTACCTGCCACCCCGCGAGGAATCGACGCAACAAGTTGTAGCCAGTTGCCGCAAGCCGCTCGATTTTCCGCTCCAGCGAATGACCGGCATCGAATCCCGTCATGTCGCGGGCGAAACAGAGTTTTCGATTGACCTCGCTCGCAAGGCTGCATTGGATTGTCTAGGGAATTCGCGATTCAAAGCGGATCAGCTTGATCTTTTGATCGCCTGCAACATCTCTCGCTATGACGGACCCAACTTTCAGATCTCGTACGAGCCTTCGACCGCTTCGAAGTTGAAGCAGCAGATTGGTGCTTGCAACGCGTTGGCGTACGATGTTTGCAATGCCTGCGCCGGCTTCTTCACGGCCCTCTCGATTGTCGAAGCAGAATTGCTAAGCGGACGCGTGCGACGTGCGATGGTGGTCAGTGGTGAATACATCACCCATTTGACCAAGACCGCGCAGTTGGAACTCGATGGATTCCTCGATCCCCGGCTGGCTTGCTTGACCCTCGGGGACGCGGGAGCGGCAGTGATTGTTGAATTGTCCGATGATGGCTCCGGCTTTGAAACGCTTGATTTGTACACGGCTGGGAGCCATCACGATCTTTGCGTTGCCAAAGCCACAGATCGATCACATGGCGGGGCCATCATGTTGACCGACGCCATCAAGGCCTCGGCGGTGACTCTCGATCACAGCGTGTCACACGCTCATCGTGTGTTGGAGACGCATCGTTGGTCGCCACGAGATGTCCAGCACTTGATCATGCATCAGACGTCGTCGACGACTCTCGAGGGTGCCGTTGAGGAACTGAATCGCTTCTTCGGAGAGAGGGTTTGTGATCAAACCAACACGATTAACAATCTTGCGACTCGTGGAAACACAGCCAGCACGACCCACTGGATCGCCGTCATGGATGCGATTCGCAGTGGCCGGATTCGCACGGGTGACAAAGCCGTTTTTGCGATCAGCGGGTCTGGTCAGACGATCGGAACGGGTCTCTACCAGTTCGACCGACTACCGGAGCGTTTGATCGATCATGCGGGATCCGATCTACCCGAGAGGTCCTGCGGACGAGACATCGAGGTCAAACCGATTGCCAAGTACGGTGTGAAAATCGTAGCCACGACCGTGTCCGATCCTGATCGAGGGGACGGTGGGGACACCTTCGACCGGTCAGGTCAGGCATCCTTGCGAGTCGTCGAAGCGGCGGGCCACGCGGCGTCCACTTGCCTCACGAGGGCCGGCTGGTCGCTAGAAGAGGTGGAGCTGTTGGTTCATACGGGCATCTACCGCGACGACTTTCTGAGTGAACCTGCGGTCGCGGCAATTCTGGCTGGCGAGCTTGGAATCAATGCCGATCGCCCTCACGCCAACGGCAAGAAAACGCTCGCCTTCGACCTCACTGACTCTGGGCGGGGTACCCTGACTGCCCTTGGTGTCGTCGCCAACCTGATGCGCTCGGGATCGATTTCGCGCCTGTGGTGACGGCTTCCGAGCTGGAGAACAACCTGCCGGGCCGGCCACAGCGCGGCATCGCAGAGATTGGGTCGGCTCTCGCCTTGGAAGTTACGGCCGACCCCAACACAGGCCTTGGAGACTTTTGCTTTCGCTCTTACCCGCAGTACGCCGACAGGCTTGCCGCCTGGACGACTTGCCGGGACGGCATGGCCGAACTGGTGATCCGTCAGTCCGCCGACCTTGACGCCGTCATGCTCGAGTGCATCGCCGATTGCATCAGCCAGCATTTGTACAACAAGGGAAAATCCATCCTGGAATTCGCGCGAATCCTGGTCGCCGCACCGCTGGCCTGCTCAATGGATCGAATCGCCGGGGTCCTGCAGACAGAACCGGACCGGATCACGACTTCCTTCAACGCGGAAAGGGTGGATGCTTTCACCTCGGGTATCGCAATGGCCTGGGCCGATGCGATTCAGTCGGGTCGTCCGCAAAGCGAGGAATCGTGGTTGATCGTTTCCGCTGGAGCTGGCATCGAAGTCGGTTGTGCCGAGTATCATTTCGGTCCGAAGGAGTTGTCGCAATGAGCGATCGCCCGACGAAGTCCGAGCGATTCATCGTGGTTCGTCATCCGTCGGGCCGTTGGTCGTGTTGGCCCGAGGGTCGCGATGTGCCAAGTAGCTGGATCCCCACGTCAATCGCTGGAACCAAAGAGCAGTGCCTCGCGGCGATTGATCGAGCGCATGACAAGCAGGCCGGGGCACGACCGCTCGATCGCCATCTGAAGATGTCACTGATGTTCTTTGGTGACAGTGAAACGGACTGCGCAGGGCGAAAAATATCGATTGCTGATGGAATCAGCACGGTTTGCCGATCGCATCGGAATCGAGGGGCTCTGGCTTCCCGAACGCCACTTCACTCGATTCGGTTGTCTCTATCCTTCGCCGGCCGTCATTCATGCAGCGATCGCGCGGGAGACGAAGACTCTCCGGCTTCGGGCTGGCAGCGTGGTGATGCCGTTGAACGATCCGGTTCGTGTGGCCGAGCAGTGGTCCGTGGTCGACAATTTGTCCGACGGACGTGTTGAGCTCGCTTTTGCCTCCGGCTGGCATCCGGACGATTTTGCTTTGATGCCGGATGCTTACGTCGACCGGAGCCAACGCATGTTTGAAGGAATCGAAACCGTTCAAACACTGTGGCGAGGTGAAACGATCGAGCGACTCAATGGAAGCGGTCAACCGATCTCCATCCGTACCTATCCGACGCCCATCCAGAAAGAAATTCCCATTTGGCTGACCGCTGCTGGCAATCCCGAAACGTTTCGAAGGGCGGGTGAACTCGGTTTTGGGATACTGACCCATCTCTTCCACCAGGACATCGACGAGCTCGAAGAAAAGATCAAGGTTTACCAGACTGCCCGACGCAAGGCTGGTCACACCGATCCGCTTGGTCGTGTGGCGGTCACGTTGCACACGTTCGTTGCCGGCTCCCTCGATGACGTTCACCGCCAAGCTGGCGAGGCCTACACGCGATATCTCAGAGCGAACCTGGATCTGCTCCAGCAACTTGCGTTCAGCCAAGGCCAGTCGATTGACACCGAGGGGCTACCGAAAGCGGAGTTGGATCAATTGCTCCATTGGATGTTGAACAAATTCATCGGTGGCCGCTCGTTAATGGGAACCGTCGAAACTTGCGTGAGTACCTGTCGCGAATTAGCGAGGATCGGCGTGAGTGAAGTTGCTTGCCTGCTCGATTTCGGTCCGGATACTGACGATATTCTCAACAAGAACCTTCCCCATCTGGCGACGTTGCATCGTGAGCTTTCGCAGCTGGTTGTCGCGTCTTGAGACTGGAAAAGGGGTCAGGTACCAATAGCCGCAAGCGGCCCGGAGGGTGCTTCGCAAGCTGGAAAAGGGGTCAGGTACCAATAGCCGCAAGCGGCCCGGAGGGTGCTTCGCAAGCTGGAAAAGGGGTCAGGTACCAATAGCCGCAAGCGGCCCGGAGGGTGCTTCGCACTATTGGTACCTGACCCCTTTTCCAGTCTCCCTTTTCCAGCCGACGGGCTTGGAAGCCCATCGTACGGGTTGCCATCGTTTCAATCCCTGGGGGTGGACAATTGCGGCGAGGCTGCCTCATCTCGACAGATCTTGCCGTCCCGCACTTCCACGATTCGCTCGGCCCGTTCGGCAACGTCGCGGCTATGGGTGATCACCACCAATGTCATGCCATGTTCTTGATGGAGCGATCGAAACAACTGCAGGATTTCCTCCCCGGTACTCGTATCAAGATTCCCGGTGGGCTCATCGGCCAACAGCACTTTTGGATCGTTGGCCAGTGATCGGGCGATGGCAACACGTTGACGCTCCCCCACGCTCAATCGCGAGGGGAGATGTCGAGCGCGATGCGTCAAACCGACGATATCCAGTAATTCGCCCGCCCGTTGCAATCGCTCTTTCGCAGTTCGCGAGGTCTCAAACATCGGCAACTGAACGTTTTCGATGGCGGTCAGGGTCGGTAGCAAATAGAAGGATTGAAATACGTAGCCAATCTGCCGCGATCGAAGCTCATCGAGGGCGCTGACCGAAACAATTTCCTTGCCCTCGAACAGGACACGCCCTGAAGTCGGCTGGTCAAGTCCTCCGAGCACATTCAGGAGTGTTGACTTGCCACTTCCGCTGGGACCAACAATGGCAACGTATTCGCCTCGGCCAATGGTCAGCGATACGTTGTCCAACGCGAGGACGTTACCGTCGACATAGAGTCGAGATACCGACTCCACGACAATCAAAGGATCCTCAATTCGCGTCAACTCTAACACTCCAACAAGCGTGGGCTGTCCAGCCCGCCCACTGTAGCAGACTCAAGTCGCCTTGCGCTGTGAGTTTGCTGTCACTTGGCGGTACCTCTCGTTCCGCGACAGCGCGGCTTGGCTGGTCCACCGCCCATAGAAAAAGGCCTGACGAATCAGGCCTTGTCGCGAATTTTTCGGTTGTGTCAACGGTCAACGCTCCGTCAACCATCGGCCGGTAGAACTAGAAGCCGAAGATCGGAAATGCGGGAGCCGTCACGGGCACGCGGAAGGTCGTGACAGGAACGGGTGCGACAGGAACGGGGGTGACGACGGCGGTGGGTGGAGCGAAGAAACTGGTAACGGGAGCCGGCGCCGGGGCAAAGAAGCTTGTCACGGGCGCTGGAGCCGGCGCGAAAAAACTGGTGACCGGAGCGGCCGAAGGTGCGAAGCCAACGACGACCGGTTCGCTCACCACTGGTCGAGCCATCACGACCGATTGCGACATCACCGGTTGCGAAATGACCGGTCGGGCCATCACGACCGACTGCGAAATGACCGACTGCGAAATGACCGGTCGGGCCACGGTGACCGCGGGTGCGACTGGAACGGCAGTGGCAACCGGAGCCACGATTGGACGATACACGGTTCGCCAGCCGAACAGACCACGACGCTCGGCGGTGAATCCAACCACCGCTGGGGCAGCCGGGGTGACCGCGAAGGCTTGCTGGGCATGGGCTTCGTTGGGCAGGATGGTGATCGCGGCAGCGGCCGACCCCGCCAGCAGCAGGCAACGCACTAGTTTCGTCATCTCTTGTCTCCGTTTTCTACCGGCAGGTTCAAAGGCACCGCGACGCAATCCAATGGAGCAAGATAGTCAATCGACCGGAAGTAGCTACGGTCGAATCCGCCTAATTTTCAGGCAAATCACGTAGCTGCCATGCTTTCCTCCATTCAAACCTTAGCGATTGCGCAATCCGGGGCAATCGGACTGCCGCAGCCGAGCCGATGGAATTTCTCCAAGCCCGCAAAAGGGGAATTCTCGCTGGCGCTGAAGCATTCTGAAATCGACGCCGGCGGGTGATTTGGATGCCGTGGAGGATTGCCCTGGAGAGAGCCAGGATTCCAATCCGCTGCTCTGGACAGTTCCCCAACTTCCCATCTTCATGCCGATCTGGAACCTTCATAATCGGATTGTCCGGCGGTAGCCACGTTTTGCCGTGCGGAGACGTCGGATACGCTGGTACTGTTCGTTTCGTTTCCCCAACCATGAGGACGCTCCCATGTCAGACAGCAAATCATCCCTCGACAAAATGGTCAGCGAGTTGAAGCAGCAACGCGATGAGCTGCGCCTGCAAATGCATCTTGCCAGCATGGATGCGCGAGACGAGTATGACCGTCTCTCCGGGAAGTACGATGAGTTATCGGATCAGTACGAACCGGTGAGCAAGGCCGTTGAAGATACCGCGGAAAACTTGTTAGCCGCGCTCAAGCTGGCTGCGGGAGAATTGAAGGTCGGTTTTCAACGGGTAGGCAAAGCCTTGACCGAATCCAAGTGAGGTGGATGCCGCCCTCGGCAGTGCGGCAAGGGTACCCGCGTCATACCAGTTGAAGTCATACCAGTTGAATCACCCCTTGATCAGGGCGGCGCCGTTCTCGCCCTGAAGTGGCGTTGCCGGCAGGTTGGCTGGGGAGCCGCCGTGGTGTTGAACCACCGTTGATTCGACCAATCATCAGTGTCTCGTCAAGAGTGTCCGCTCAAGCAGGTGCAAGCATTGGACGTTTCCGATCTGCCACGTATGGTTCGCAACGCCGGTCGTTTTCACGAAGTGGTTGCGGTTGCGACGAAGTACGGCATCGCGCCGTGGTTGTCCAATGTCAAGGCGGATTGGGTACAGCGCCAGCTTCGCAGCAGCGACGGTCAGCAGATCAGTGAATTGTCGGAGCCACAGCGCGTGCGCATGGCATTGACCGAACTTGGCACGACGTTCATCAAGTTGGGTCAAATTCTCAGCACGCGGCCTGATTTGGTCGGGCCCGAGATGGCAGCGGAGCTCACGAAGCTGCAGGCTGATACGCCCGCGGACGATCCTGCGCAGGTGATCGCAACGATCGAACAGGAGCTCGGTCAGCCGCCCGACCAGCTGTTTCGAGATTTCGATCCCAGGGCGTTCGCCTCCGCATCGATCGGGCAGGTGCACCATGCTGTGATGGAGGATGGAACGAATGTTGTCGTCAAGGTTCAGCATGAAGGTATCGAAGAGAAGGTACAGAACGATCTTGAAATCTTGATGCAACTCGCCGCGTTGGCGGAGACCTATTCAAAAGAATTGGCGCAGTACCGGCCCGTTGCCACCGCAGCAGAGTTTCGCCGGTCACTGAGCGAGGAATTGGATTTCACTCGCGAAGAACGCAACCTGATTCGCTTCGCCCAGAATTTCAGGAATGAGTCGGGCGTCCGTTTTCCTGTACCCTACCCTGAGCGGTGTTCACGGCGTGTGTTGACCATGGATCGATTGGAGGGGATCGGCGTATCGCGGACTCCCTTGTTGATCGAATCGGGGTTCGATCTCTCTGACATCGCTCGCCGCGGCGCGAATATGTTTCTGGAGATGGTCTTTCGAGACGGCTTCTACCATGCCGATCCGCATCCCGGCAACCTAATGGTTCTACAGGATGCTGTGATCGGCGTTCTCGATTGCGGGATGGTCGGCCGCGTCGACGAAGCGCTGCGTGAACAGATCGAAGATCTGTTGATGGCAGCGGTTGATCAAGATACCGAACGCTTGGTCGATGCTCTGGTTGAACTGGGAGACGTGCCACCCGACTTTGACCGATCCTCTCTTCGAGCGGACGTGGTCCAATTTGTTGACGAGTACGGTGAGCAGTCGATTGAGCGATTCGATTTGAGCGGCGCTTTGAATGAAATGGTGGAGATCATTCGTCGTCACCACATTTTGCTTCCATCACGAGTCAGCATGCTGATCAAGATGCTGGTGATGTTGGAAGGGACGTCCCAGCAACTGTCGCCTGACTTCAGCATCGTCGAGTTGCTCGAGCCGTACCGGGTCGAATCGATCAAACGCCGCCTGTCGCCTCAGAGGCTCCTTCGAAAGGTACAGAGTGCACAGCGAGATTGGTTGAGACTGGCTGAGTCTTTTCCCGGCGATATTTCGGATTTGATGGAACGCGTTCGCAAGGGAAGTTTCGATGTCAAACTGGAGCATCGGCGACTCGATTCGATTGTCAATCGATTGGTGCTCGGGATTCTCACGGCAGCCCTGTTTGTGGGGTCAACGTCATTGCTCAGCAGCAGCGTCAAACCCTTGCTTTGGGAGACTTCCGTGCCCGGTGCAATCGGATGTCTGGTATCGGTGGTGCTTGGATTCACACTGATCCGGGCGATCGGAAAATCGGGCAGCATTCAACCCTAAGACGTCTCATGAAAAATTCGTTTGGCCGTTCGGTTCCGTGATCGCCCCGACCAATCGCGCCATCGCCTCCTGGCCAATTGCCCTACCCACTGCCTGCGATTCGCCATTGCGATACCATCATCTGGTGCCCCATTGGAGCGAATCATGGTAAGCCGAATCATGATAGGCGTTTGAGTTGAGCTGATACCGATATGAGTCTGCGAACTGCCTTTGACGACATCCTCACATCGCTGGAGCCGCTGGGACAGCTTGATGATTGGCTGTGGCAGAGCCTTCTCGGGGGAGTCGCATCGAAGCGACATCCCTGGAATCTGGGTGCCTTCTCCACGGTGGAGGTCGATCGAGCGGGGCTCGCGTCGCCGCGGACCCGAACGGTGATCCTTCGTGGTGTGAATCGCGAGTCACGTTGCCTCGACTTCTTTACCGACATTCGTTCGGCCAAGGTGCATCAGCTCAACGAAGAGAATGGTCTTTCGGAGGTAGGTTGGCTCTTCTACCGACCCTCAACGAAGATTCAGTTGCGGCTGGAGGGAAGCGTGGTAGCGGTTGGAATCGAACAGGAAGAGAAGGCGTGGAAGACCACACCTCTTCGAAGCCGCGCGGTATACGCATCCATTGAACCTCCCGGACTGGTTCGTCCTAGCACTCAGCCGCCGGACACAAGTGATCGCGAGGTGACCGAGGTCGAGTCGGAACGGGGCCGCGAGAATTTTCGCGTCATCCGGACCGTGGTCCGAAGCGCCGACGTTTTGTACTTGCGAAACGAAGGACACGTCCGAGCACGGCTCGATTACGCGGCCGAAGGCTCGGTCACCGCACGATGGCTTGTTCCCTAGCTGCTCAAACTGAGCGGTTTTGCGGTCAGCCATGCTTTTCGAGCGCGTTTTCGCATTGTTCCCATTCACGTCGGGCCTCGTGATTCGACACCAAAGTAGCACGACTCTCCGAGTCGGAAATCGCCGAGAGAATCGACTCGGAGAGTCGTGCTACTCTCAACAACCGCTCAGTTTGAGTAGCTGGACAGCGGTACTTTCTCTCACGAGTCCATCAGAGTGTGGTTGGTGATTCCGCCTCCTTTGCAATTCCTCGCAGCATGCCTCGAAATACTAAAGCATGTAGCGGATAGATTCCGTACCAGTAGGCAAAGCCAAAGAAGCCGACGGGGTCAAAAATTGCGGTCTGACGAATGACGGAGCCCTGTTCGCAAGGTTCGACTGCGAACTCCAACCAGGCTCGACCCGGGACTTTCATTTCGGCAGCCAATCGAAGCGAGCGGTTTGGACTGTAGTCAACGACTCGCCACCAATCCACCACGTCACCCACCTGCAAGTCGTCCGGATCACGGCGCGAACGTCGTCTGCCGATCCCGCCGCATAGCAGATCGATCCAACCGCGGATGGTCCAAAGGAAGTTGGCGTAGTACCAGCCCTGTTGCCCGCCAATCATGCGGATCGGTCGGAACGCTTCGCCGACGCCAACGGGCACGGTCACGCTACGCGAATCGACAATACGATTTCCGAATCTCACACCTGCCCAGGTCATGATGCCTCGTGATGAGGAGAGTGCGTCGGACCAGCGAGTCTCGGCGAAGTCGCGGTCCTCATTGGCAAGGGCTCGTGCGATCGCCTCTGGAAGATCTCGCGGCCGCACCGAGAAAACTCGAAGTGCCGAATCATCCTTGACAACCGTCGGATTTCGTAGGCTGTCGACGAGCTTTCGTCCGACCCGCGCGTACACAGGCGTCACCAATCCCAGCCACAAGCTCGAAAGCCGCGGCGTCAGGATGGGAACCGAGATGAACCAACGCCTCAGTCCACGCTGCTTGGCGTATTCCCGCATGATGTCGCCATAGCTAACGGGACGCGGGCCGCCAATTTCGAAAACACGACTTTCGTCGTGGTCCCAGGCAAGCCCCTCGAGGAGGTAGTCGAGCAGGTCCTCGATGGCGATCGGTTGAGCCTGCACGCTGACCCATTTCGGACAGATCATCACGGGAAGTCGCTGGACCAAAGCTCGCACCAATTCGAATGAAAGACTTCCCGAGCCGATCACGATGGAGGCTCGAAACTCGATGACTTGACAGCCCGAGTTGCGGAGGATGTCACCGACCTCATGGCGACTGCGGAGGTGCGCCGAAAGAGGCTGCCCGTCTTCCCCAAGCCCGCCGAGATAGATGATTCTTCGCACGTTGGCTTCCCTCGCCCCCTTCGCAAAGTTCTCTGCTGCCGCGCGGTCTTGTTCTTCGAAGGAACCCTCCGTTCCCATCGAGTGAATCAGGTAGATGGCCGTATCGACCCCTTGAAGAGCCTCCAACATGTCGTCCGGTTCAAGCACGTCACCTTTGACAATCTCGGTATTCCCCGAAATTCTTGAGGCCAGGTACTCCGGACGCCGCGCCAAACATCGAACGTGCGCCACACGCTTTTCGAGCAGGGGCAGAAGACGCCCTCCCACGTAACCTGTCGCACCGGTTAACAAGACCGTCTGCGTTTGCTTATTCATGCGGAATTCAGACCATGCTCGCAGCCACCTCGGGGGTGGGTGCGTCCCTATACTGAGTCGCTTTCGCGAGAAACTTAAGAAAAGTGACGTCGATGCGGTGAACCACTATACGTGGCGAGTCACCGGCAAACTTGACCAATCGACGGATCTGTTCAAATCACGACAAGATATGCCCGAGTTGGAATGATGACGAAAACGTATCGGCACGAGTTCTCAAATGTCGAGGACTATCTGCACCATCGTCCGCCCTACCTGATGGTCGATCGAATCGTTTCGATCGCCGATGAGAATATCGAAACAGAAAAGACGATCACGGGAAAGGAGTTTTTCCTAGAGGGACATTTTCCGGGGGTCGCCATTTTTCCCGGTGCGATGATGGGAGAGGTGTGTACGCAGTCAGCCGGGATATTGATCGCCGCACGCCACAATCCCATGCCCAAGTACAACACTCATGATCCGCAGTTCAACGAGTACGCGCTGGGTGTGCTTGTGCGTGTGAAACGGTCCAAATTCATTGGCTTTGCCAGACCGGGTGATACCCTCAGGGCCAGGGTGAAGCTGAACGAGAGGGTGGGGGATATGTTCGACTTTTCTGCAACGCTTTCGGTCGGTTCCAGGACCGTGATGCGACATGCCTTTCAGCTGACAAATATCGAAACATCGCTCCTGTACGGGCAAGGCTGAGCAAGGGCAAGGCTGAGCCAGACCCCATCGATCATCGGAACCTCTTTTTCTTCCTCTGGTGCCCGGAGGTCGAGCCACGAGGAGACGAAATTGCATGACGGTTTAGATAAATGGAGCCCTTTCTCTGGTTTTGATGATTGGGCTGAGGGCGTGGCTCGATTCTATGGATCGCTCTTCGAAGGCTCCCAGATCCATCGCGTGGTACCAGATCCATCGCGTGGTACCAGATCCATCGCGTGGTACCAGATCCCATCGCGTGGTACCAGGGCCGCCACAAGCTTGTTCAGAATTCCCGGCTGATTGAAAGGATTGATCATCTTGCTCCAGTTGGGTCACGAGCAACGGTGGTGAGGCTTCCGGAAGGGACATTCAGATTTCGGGTCACGGTTGGCCGAATCCATTGCTAGAGATCCGCAAGTCGTTCGCGACGGCGCATCGTTGGGCTTCCAGGAGTCAGCAACGCGAACTTGAGGATCGTGGCGATAGGAAATCACCAGGGACGAGGCGAAATGAAGCGCCCCCGTCCAATGAGGCAAAGGCGTGCTGAAAGATGTTGTCGTTAAAGAATGGATTTGCGTGCTTGGTTGTGGTCGCAAGCCTGGCGGGAATTGAGTCGGAGGTCTACGGCCAAGCCTTCGGTGTTGATTTGCGGGCAAGTATGATGCCAGCTTCCGGCGGTATGGGAGGTACAAGCATCGCCCGCCCACAGGATCTGCAGTCTTGCTTGATGAACAATCCGGCGACCCTGACGCAAAAGAGGGGGACCCAGTTCAGTTTTAGCGGCGGCTGGGCAGAACCGACGATCAACATTGACAACCAGGCCGATTTTCCCGTTGCCAATGTTTCTCAGTATCAAGCGAAGTCGCAGCGGCCTGGCTCGATCGTGGGCAACATCGCCGCCACGCAGGACTATGAAGCCTTGGGGCTTCCCGTGACCGCTGGCATCGGTTTACTAACGTCATCTGGGTTAGGGATTGATTACCGCCAGGTACAGGAAAGCAACGGCACCACAGCCGAATTTTCAGTGCTGGCCACCAGTGTCGGCCTCGGTGTGCAAATGACGGATCGCCTTTCCTTAGGGTTTGTAGGTATGGTTTCGACCGCCGTGCTTGACGGCGTATTTTCGGGGCTTACCGCTGAAACGCCGGACTACAACCTTCGAGCTACGCTTGGTGTCAACTATGACTTGAGTGATGAGACGACGGTCGGTGCTTTCTGGTCAACGGAGGAGAAGCACACCTTCGAAGATTTCCTTCGTCCAGCTTTGGCCGTCAATGCGCCCTTTCAAGATGTCAAGCTTTCGCTGCCCAATACGTTCGGTGTCGGCATTGCCAACGAGTCCTTGATGAATGGACGCCTGCTTTTGGCGGTGGACTTGCTCTACTTCGACTGGTCGAGCACTGACCTGTTTGGCTCGATCTGGGATGATCAGTGGGCTGTCCAGACTGGCTTGCAATACATGGTCAACAACCGGTTGAAGCTTCGACTCGGATATGCCTGGGCCGAGAATGCCACACGGAATATCGCTCTTTCCGATATCGGTGGTGTGTTCAACCCGACTCCAGCTGCCAACTACGTGCAGGCAATCTTGCCCAATATCAACGGAAGTCGAATCAGCGGTGGCGTTGGTGTTCAGGACTTTCTGCCTGGTGTCGACCTCGACCTTTTCGGCGGCGGGATGTTCAATGCCACTCAGCAGTTTGGCGAGACCGCGGCGTCGGTGGAGAGTTACTGGGTCGGCTTTGGCGTCACCTGGCGATTCCGCCGAGGTGCTTGCTGTGGCGTCAATGCACCCGATCAATGGTAACGAGCGCGAGGCGGATTCAGCCCCACCAGCCAAAACCCGCTGGCCAAACCCTGATCAGCCAAAGCCCTGATCACCAAAACTCGATAACCAAAATCCGATGGCCTGGCCATGCTTGGCCATCGACACCCGGTAACGTCGGGGTGTACCTGAACTCGTTCCGCACACTCGCCGTGCCCAATCGCACGTTTGCGGCTGTGAGCGGCACTGCTGTGACGTGGTACGGTTCTTGCTCCATGGTGTTCCTCAGCACCCTATGAGGGTTCTTTCACATCCCGTTGCGGAGAGGACACCATGACCATCAACCTAAATCGCTTCACGAAGCCGATTGTTGCCCTAGGGATGGGACTGACGCTCGTTTGGACCGGAGCCAGCGTTTTCGCTGAGCCACCCCAAATTCAGTCCAAGGATCAGGGCGCGGTCGGCGAGCCGGAGGAGAGTTTGGAGGTTCGTTATGCACGCGCCCATCTCGAGCTGGCCCAACTTGATCTAAAACGTGCCGAGTATTGGAACCGGCGCATTCCGGATCTGATCTCCGCACGAACGATCGACTTTCTGAAAAAGCATGTCGAGGTCGACGCGGAGCAACTGCGGCAGAGTCAGCAGGAGAACTATGCCGATGTCAGTCAGATTTATTTGAGTGGTGCGAAGGCGGCACTGGAACTTGCTGAAGCGGATGTGGCCCGAAAGCAGGCGACCTTCAAGTCAAACGGCGGAACGGTTAGCGCTCTTGAGCTCGATCGCGCCCTGGCCGTTGCCAACGTTGCCAGGTTGAATCTCGAGAGAACCATGTCGCAGAACGATTCATCACAATCCATCTCCTACCTGCAATGGCAGTTGGAAGAACTGCGGAATCAGATCCTGGAACTGCAAATCAAAGTGGAATCCACACCGGAACGTTGAGTCGACGGGTTGATGCGTTGGCTTCACGAGTCTCCCTTCGGCAAGATTGGGCCTTTGCGGGGCGGGGGAGAGTCTTGTGCTGTGTCGACCGACCCTCTTGGGAGATCCACAGCGACCCTTTTCTTGCCAATCCGGGAGGATGCTGCAGCGGCGCTCGGCTTGGGATAAAATGGCATCGATGAGCCAGACGCTTCCCGCCTTTCCCGTCTTCCTGCTCGCTTGCCTTTTTGGTTGTCCACCGATTGCCACCGCCGCCGACGGGCGTGCAATCGAGATCACTGGCGAGCAGCTTGCCTATTTCGAGAAGCACATTCGACCGCTGTTCGTCGAGCATTGCTACGAGTGCCACTCCGCCGAGGCAGGCGAGCGACAGGGCGGATTGTTTCTGGATAGTCGACCGGGATGGGAAGCGGGTGGTGACAGTGGCCCGGTGATTGTCCCGGGTGATGCGGTGGCGAGCCGGCTGCTTCAGGCCGTTCGATACGAGGACGATGACGTCCAGATGCCACCCGACGGGGAATTGAATGCTCGGCAGATCGCCCATCTCGAGAACTGGGTGCGCGGTGGCGCGGCCGATCCTCGCGAGGCTCCCAGCGCGTCATGCCGAGCACGCCGTGCAACCGTCTGACCCGATCGCGGGCCGCGAGCATTGGGCGTTTGCGCCTTTGAAGCAGTCATTGGCTCCCGCCGTCGTTGAGAAGCATTGGTCTGCGCTCGCCGATTGACTCGTTTGTGCTCTCCAGATTGGAGTCGGAGGGCCTGACGCCGGCGGTGGACGCCGACCGGAGAACACTGATTCGTCGCCTTTCCTTTCAATTGCTTGGCCTGCCCCCGACACTGGAAGAGGTCGACGCATTTGTTCGTGACGATGACCCACGAGCGTATCAGCGACTGGTCGATCGTTTGCTTGGCTCGCCGCATTTCGGCGAGCGTTGGGGGAGGCATTGGTTGGACCTTGCACGTTACGCCGACTCCAACGGGCTGGATGAGAATTTTCTGTTTCGCGAAGCATGGCGTTACCGCAACTGGGTGATTGATGCGGTCAACGAGGACATGCCGCTCGACCAGTTTCAAACGGAGCAAATCGCCGGTGACTTGTTGCCTTTTGATTCGATCGAGCAGCGTGATCGACAGCGGACCGCCGCGGGATTCTTGGTGGTAGGTCCCAAGGTACTCCTTGGCAACGATCCGAATGAACGCAAAATGGACATCGCTGACGAGCAGCTCGATACGATTGGCAAGTCATTGCTAGGAATGACACTCGGCTGCGCACGCTGCCACGATCACAAATTCGATCCGGTTCCAACCGCGGATTACTATGCGTTGGCAGGCATCTTGACCTCCACGCAGGTCTTGGAAACCCGTTACATGCTCGGCCAACAACGCGAGATGGAGCAGTTGGTCGGCTTGGGGCTGGGTGGTGAGAAACGCGACGAAGCCTACGAAGTCCATTGGCGCAACCAACCAAAGGCGAAGAAGCAACTTGCCCGAGCAAAGTCTGCGTTGGAGCTTCTCGACAAGAACGATCAGGAAGCGCTGGCCAAGTTTGTCAAGGAGAACGAGGACGCGTTTGCGGAAGGTGCCGCCGACGAATCAACGCCTCGCGAAGAGCGGATTGCCTTGCAGACGCGATGGATTGAGGAACTGAACGCAGCGACCAAACCGCTGGAAATACCCCCCCGGGCCATGGTCCCGAGCGATGTCGAATCGCCTGCAGATGAGTCCATTCGGTTAGCCGGTCAATTTGATCGGCAAGGAAAAACGGTTCCACGTGGCGCCTTGCAGGTGCTGGGTGACAGCAAGTTGATGATCGCGGATGGTCAGAGCGGGCGGATCGAGTTGGCTCAGTGGTTGGCCGATGTCGATGCAGGGGCTGGCCGTCTGGTAGCGCGCGTGATTGCCAATCGTGTCTGGTTTCACCTGATCGGGCGAGGCCTTGTGCGAACGGTAGACAACTTTGGAAGAACGGGTGAGGCCCCTAGCCATCCCGAGCTACTGGATTATCTCGCAGCGGAGCTGATCGACTCAGGCTGGTCGGTCAAATCGCTCGTTCGCACGATTGTCAGCAGTCGCACCTTCATGATGAGTAGCCGGTACAATCCGGCGGCACAGGCGGTGGATCCTGAAAATCGGTTGTTGTGGCGCGCCCATCGGAGGCGTCTCGATCCGGAGTCCTTGCGTGATGCCATGCTCTCGGTTGGCCAGCAGCTCGATATCAGTCCCATGGAATCATCGGTTTGGTACTTGGGCGACCAGGCGACGGCGGTCGGAGCGAACAAGAATCGTCGTCGTACCGACTTTCCCTGTCGAAGTGTTTATCTGCCAGTCATTCGTAACGATCTTCCCGAACTCTTCGATTCGTTCGACTTCGCCGATCCACACGCAACCACAGGGATGCGACCTGAAACGATGGTGGCGACGCAAGGCTTCTATTTGATGAATGATGAATCGGTGATGGCTGCTGCAGATGCGATCGCCGCACGTGTTCTGGAACGATCAAGAAACCGCAAGCCGAGAGAGATTGCTGACGCCATGTGCCGATTGGTATTCAGCGGATACTCGACGCCGCCGTTACAAGATCAGTTGGTAGCCTTTGTGGAGGTTGCGAAGAAGTGGCCTGTGGAAGAACTGGCTGGTCGCGAATCAGACCGCCAGCAGCGAGCCTGGTCTGCAGCCTGCCATGCGCTGCTGGCGTCAAGCCGCTTTCAGATTCTGGAGTGATCGATGAGTTGCCGAAGCTTCGAGCCTGTCTCGACACGACGTGAAATGTTACGGTCCAGCGCCGCCGGGTTCGGTAGCGTCGCTCTAGCGGCAATGGCAGCTGAACAAGCCATTGCGGATTCAGCCGTCAACCCTTCAGGTGTTCAGAACGGCCTTCATTTTCCGGCCAAAGCCAAACGCATCATTTTTCTGTTCATGTGGGGTGGGCCCAGTCATGTTGATCTATATGATCCCAAGCCCATTCTGAACCGGGAAGCTGGGAAGCCGCTCACAGGTAGTTCCGTCGGGGTCGACAAGGACTCACTCGGGACGCTCCTCGCTTCTCCATTCTCGTTTGCCCAGCATGGCGACGGCGGGGTTTGGCTTTGCGAACTGTTTCCCGAGCTTTCCAAGCATGCCGATCAGCTTTGTGTGATTCGTTCGATGCATACCGAGGGGAGTGCTCACGGTGAGGCGTTGTTGCGTCTTCATACGGGGCAAGCCAATCTTGTCAGGCCGAGTGTTGGAGCTTGGGTCAGTTACGGTTTGGGATCCGAGAACGCAAGTTTGCCCGCCTTCGTGACGATTTCGCCTCCGCGAGGCCACGGTGGGGTCCAGAATTATGGTTCTGCTTTTCTACCCGCAGCACATCAGGGAACGGCCATCGGGTCCGCGGAAACCCCGATTTCACAAGCGGTGGTTTCGAATTTGATCAACAAGCGAATGGATCGAGCGTCACAAAGACGGCAGCTGGATTTGATTCAATCGCTCAACCGCCAACATCTGGATGAACTTCAGAGCGATCAACGGATCGAGGGATTGATTGCCAACTACGAACTGGCCTATCGCATGCAGTCGGTGGTGCCCGACCTGATGGATCTCGATTCCGAATCCAAGTCGATACACGAGCAATACGGGATCGGCAGCGAGCCGACCGACAACTTTGGTCGCCAGTGTTTGCTGGCCCGTAAGTTTGCGGAGCAGGGGGTGCGGTACATTCAGGTCTCGACCGACTACACGTGGGATCACCACAAACAGGTTCGGGAAGGGAGCGAGAAGGAAGCTGCCAAAGTCGACCGTCCAATCGCAGGCCTGCTGCAGGATCTCCGCCAGCGAGGTCTGCTGGAGGATACGCTGGTGCTTTGTGGGGCGGAGTTCGGACGAACTCCCTACGCAGAGAACAAGGATGGACGCAATCATCATCCCAAAGCTTTTTCAGTTTGGATGGCCGGCGGAGGCGTGCAGGGGGGACTGACCTACGGCGCTACGGATGACTTCGGGTACGCGCCGGTCGAGAAGCCCGTTCACATGCATGATCTGCACGCAACGCTGTTGCATTCGCTTGGCATTGATCACGAAAGGCTCACCTATCGACACGCAGGTCGTGACTTTCGACTGACGGATGTCTACGGAAGGGTTGTCGAAGAGATCTTTGCATAGAGAGTTCGATCCAAGTTCGGATCGGTTCATCGGTCAAACACTTTTTTCCATCTACGAATCTTGCTCTGGTTATCAACATGACTTTTCAGAAGCCTTGCCGATTCTCCCTGGCATGTGCCACGCTTTTCCTGATGTCGATGAACCTCGCGAGAGCGGAGGTCCGGTTACCTGGCTTCTTTGGCGACCACATGGTGTTTCAGCAGGAGATGCCGCTGCGTATCTGGGGGTGGGCTGACGCAGGAGAGATGGTGAAGGTCTCGCTGGGTCAGCATCAAGCGACGACGACTGCCGATGCTTCGAGAAAGTGGATCGTCGAGTTGCCCGCGATCAAGGGTGGTATGGATCCTTTGGTCCTGCGTGTGTCCGGGACCAACGAGATTGAGCTTAGCGATGTCCTGATCGGCGAAGTCTGGCTATGTTCGGGACAGTCCAACATGGAATGGACGGTTCGCTCCAGTACGAACGCTGCTCAAGAAATTGCCTCCGCCCATCACCCCTTGATTCGACACATGAAGGTTGCCCATCGCCCTTCCATGGTGCCACTCGATGACATCGAATCGCAGTGGCAAGTTTGCACCCCGGAAGTCGTCGGTGACTTTACCGCTTGCGGCTACTTCATGGCGAGGCATTTGCGACAGCAAGTTGACGTTCCCATCGGTTTGATCAATTCATCCTGGGGGGGAACTCGTGTCGAACCTTGGACACCACCGATCGGTTTCCAGCAAGTCGATGCGTTGCACAGCATTTTTGACTCCGTCATGGGACGCACGCCTGGAACGGATGCCTATCGCAGTTTGCTTGAGAAACAGATTTCGGCGACGGAGGCATGGGTCACTTCGGCGAAGGCATCATTGCAGGCCGGTCAAGGCGTCGACCCATCACCGGCCTTCCCGGACAGCCTCAAGCCATTTACCAGCCATCAAGATCCGACGATGCTTTACAACGGCATGATTCATGCTTTGGTCGGCTACCCGATTCGGGGTGCGATTTGGTACCAAGGCGAATCGAATCACGCCGAGGGGATGCTCTACACGGAAAAGAAGAAGGCGTTGATTGGCGGATGGCGGCAACTTTGGAAGCAAGGTGATTTTCCCTTCTACTATGTTCAGATCGCTCCCTATCAATATGGCGATGAAGACCCAGAGATTCTCGCCCGCTTCTGGGAGGCACAGGAAGCGGTGTTGGAGATCCCCAATACTGGGATGGTGGTGATCAATGACATTGCGACCCTCAATAACATTCATCCTCCGAACAAACAGGATGTCGGCAAGCGTCTGGCTCTGCTCGCGCTCAAGCATGACTATGGATTTGAGGAGACGGTCGCCCACAGTCCTGAAATGGCAACGATGGAAGTCTTGGGTGACCGAATCAAGATCAACTTCCAGAACACAGGGGGCGGCCTGACCACTCGCGATGGCAACCAGCCGACTCATTTTGAATTGATTGGTCCGGCTTCTCGGGGCTACAAGACAGCCAATGCGGTGATCGATGGTGATTCGATCGTGCTGACTTCGGATCAGGTGGAGACGCCCGTTGCGTTTCGGTTTGCTTGGGACAAGTTGGCGGAGCCAAACCTGACTGGGGCTACAGGCTTGCCCGTCGGGGCCTTTCGTGGCGGCGAGGAGCCCGATTTTCTCAGCATGGTTTCCGTCGACAAGGATTATGAATTGGTCTACGACCTGGATTTGTCCAAACTGGGTAAGGAGATTCGCTATGACGTCGACCGAAGTGGAGATGTCGCAGCCTTCGATCGAGTTGGCTATCTGCTTGAACTGAACTCCGAGCAGTACGGTGACCAGAAAGTTTTCGTCGCCGTCGATGCCTTCACCGAGGAACCAGCCAAACTGGGGATTCCGACCGTGGATTCCGGCGCCGTCTTTCAGCAACAGGTGACCGCCATGGAGGTCTTCTCGAATGTCGGAACTTTGACCAAGGGGCTACGCATCAGCGGGGGAAACCTCGAGTTTTGGCCCAACAATTACGGGCCCAACAATGGAGCAGGTGTTCCCGGAGCCTCGACGAACTCTTTTGACTTTGGGGACGATCCGGGACCACCGACCGACGGCTACGGGTCGATGCAAATTCACAATCCGGCAGCTAGGGAAACGGTTTTTGCCATCAATCACTGGAGTGCGGGATCCGACGCCGACATCGGGATTGGCAATGGTGGTGGCCAGAATCCCGATTGGACATTCACGGGAAATGCGGGCAACTATTCCAGCAAGCGTCTCCGGGTCTACGTTCGGCCGGTCTCGCCATGATTCAACGGTAGGCTGTCGTGACAGATCGGCATCGATAAGTTATCAATGACCTCTCGGAATGTTGCCATCCTTCGGAAGTGAGTTTTAGAACGCCGATGTCAGATGAATCGACGAAGCTATTTGAGCGATTGGGAGGGGCGTCGAAGCTCGCGGAGGTCGTGAGGGAGATGTACCAACGGGTCCTGAGTGATCCTGAATTGGCACGCTTTTTCGAGAACACGTCGATGGAGCGACTGCAGCACATGCAGTACCAATTTCTCGCTTCAGCATTCGATGGCCCGGTTGACTACGCCGGAGTGGAATTGACCGCCATTCATCGTGGTCGCGGGATCACGTCCCACCATTTCGCAAAGTTCTGCGGTCATTTCGCAGATGCCTTGGAAGCGCATGGAGTCGCCGAACGCGATATCGATATGGCGATGAGTCGATTGGCCATGTTCAAAGACAAGATCACTGGCGACGTCAATTTTGATGGCTGATCCACGACCCGGATCGTTCGAAGCGATGGACAAGTTTCTTCTGCTGCAAGTGCGCAATCCTGATGATCCCATGCGGCAACAGGAAGTGAATTGCTTCGCCCGTGCGCTGCATTGCCAAGCCCAACAGATCAAGGTCTACGATCTGCTCTCGGGTGTGCCGACGGTACAGCAGCTTGGTCAGGTCGACGTGGTCCTGCTTGGCGGCAGCGGTGATTATTCGGTAGCAGAAGGGGGTGACTGGTTGCCACCTGTGCTGGAGGCGATGAGAGAACTGTTTGATTTGAGCAAACCCACGTTCGCCTCCTGTTGGGGATTCCAGGCATTGGCGAAGGCGATGGGAGGTGAAGTCGTCACCGACATGAGCCGCGCGGAATTGGGGACCGTCGAAGTCTTCCTAACCGACGAGGGACATGCCGATCCGTTGTTTGCGCCTCTAGGAAGTCGCTTCCTCGCTCCGATGGGACATCAAGACTGCGTCGTGCAACTGCCACCGGGAGCCCTGCGATTGGCTTCCAGCGACAAGGTCATCAACCAGGCTTTCTGCTTTCCCGGCAAGCACATTTACTGTACTCAATTCCATCCAGAACTCGATCGAGCGGCATTGGTCGAGCGTGTTCACGCTTATCCCAAGTACGTTGAGTCCATTACCGGCGAGACGATCGAAGCATTCGCAGCGATGTGTGACGAGACACCAGAAACCGACCGACTGCTAGGCCGCTTCATGCGACAGCTACGAAGTCATGTCCTTTGAGTCGTCCCAGATCTAACAGAAATTGCCGCGCCGATTGAGCGAGTTGTGGTTGCCTGGCTGTTCGATCCGCTGTTCGATCTCTTGCTTGGGGATCGTCCCCCTTTTCCAGCGAGTCGGCACTTGCAACAGGAAGAACCTTCAAGCGGTGAGTTCGACTCGCGTGATGTTCTGTGCGTCGAGTGTACGCTGGCGAGCTAGATCAGCTTTCGCCAAGAAGTGTGCCTGAAACGGCCTGCGAACCGTCGGCGAGAGTCCGGTGGTGAAGCTGAATTCACGACGGACATCCAACGAAAGCTTCGAGATCACGCGTTCCACGATTGCAATCGGATCGGAGATGCCGATCAGTGCGACCCGCTGTGCGTGCTGGATCATGTCGGCGATCTTGTCCAACGTCTCTGGCTGATAGGCGATGCTCCGACCCACCGCGTCGGAGTGCTCGGTTGATGAATCGGGGGGTAGCACCAAGGGTTGTCTTGGCAGGTTCACGACGGGAAGCTGATCGCAGTCAATGGTAAGAGGCAGCCTGAGCAATCCGACTGCCAACGCTGTCTTTGCGACAAGAATGGGGTTGCACGAATAGGCCTGGAACTGGTCGTTCCTGAGCAGCAGGATCAGCGTGACGACTTGGAATCCGCCCCGACTGCTGTACTCCGGGCCTCCAAGCACGGTTCGCGTGACCGCGACCGTTTCATCGTTGATCGGGAAGTAGTTGATCATCCATTGATCGGGAGCGTCGCTGGGGATCTGGGTCGGTGCCCAACGGCAAAGCGCTTGCGAGATCGAACGATCCACCCCCGGTGATTTGGCAACGAGTTGATAACCCTTCATGCTGCCGCGATCAGACGACGCGAAGATCGCTTGTTCGACGTTGATGGTTTGCATGGTGGTCCCAAGGAGGAAGGTCCGCCCTTCCAGGCTGAAGTTGCGTTCTCAATGTCAAGCTTTGCAGCCTGAGGAAAGGTTGAAGTTGCCGAGCTGCGTCAGCCCGGCTTTCGATGGCTCAGCAACGATGCCCGACGACCCACTGTAGGGGTTGCACCACGCCTCGCGGTTCGATGTGAAACGGGATTCGCATTTGCAGACCGGTACTATCGGCCAACATGCCTGAGTTGCCTGCCACACTTGCAGCAAAGAATGCATGTCGCGAAAAGGTACGGCGACAGAACTCAAACAATCGCGGCGTGTTGTTGGCTGCAAATTGAGTCGGGTCCTGAGTTGCCTCGGGGCATCCGTCACACTTCGTGAAGACGATCGCGATGGACGGACCCTGGTGGCGACTCTTGACTCGTTTGCCATCACTCGACAGACCATGTAGCTGAGCGATATAGGAGGCAAGCTTCATCGCGAACAGGTCTTCACCCGATCCTTCGTCTCGAACTCGCATCGAATCACAAAGCACGAGCAGCCCGCTCGACTTGGCGACGATGTTCTGGATCGCAGGGTAGAGCCCCGCCTGATTGATCTCCATGGCAATGGCTTCGCCAGCGAAGTCAGGCGAGATCAGATCGATGTCAAGCGACTCTTTCTTCTCGGCGATTGAGATCTGGCAGTGAAGCCACTTCCAAGCGTCGGCTTCGGCCGGCGTCTTTTCTGGAAACATGCGATGTTCCAGTGCCGTGACCACCTGCTCCTGCAGTTCCACCGAAAAGGCGCTGCTCGCCATTCCGCGAAAGTCCTCGGGCCCCTTGCTCAGGATGTCCAGGAGCAGCCCCAAGTAGACCGTCTTGCCTGCGTTGCTCGCACCAAGGACCGAGACGAACCGATGTTCACCCCCTCGCAATGCGACGGATCTGCTCAGGGTTGCCGGCGTTTGACATTCCGAACAGAATTCGTCCCGATCACCCAGTCGTTGGTCACAGGAGATGCAATCGACAACGACGGGCTGAAAGCCTTTGTTCATTTGGGCC
Organism: Pirellulaceae bacterium; assembly: GCA_963767665.1. Classification (GTDB taxonomy): domain Bacteria; phylum Planctomycetota; class Planctomycetia; order Pirellulales; family Pirellulaceae; genus Rubripirellula. The sequence goes on along the minus strand of CAVYFC010000016.1, from coordinate 518,890 downwards.
GGTGTGGTAATCATGCTTGGTCCTGCGCTGCGGATCGAGTACTGGTGGGATTGCTTCGTGGCGTCATGGCACCGGTGCCGACACAGCAGCGGAATCCAATGTTGGCGCCGCGAAACAAGAGAGGTTGACCGGTGCGGAATTGGCAGGTTGCCTGCGAATGGAAATAGGTGTCAAAGGCTCCGCCTCGAACCTCTGCCATGGTTTCCTCCAGCAGCACCGAGACACCCTCCTCGGCATTGGGAAAGAACTGGGTGTCGACCCATTCCCAGACATTTCCAATCAGCTGTTGCACACCGTTGGGTGTGTTTCCCAGCTTGAAGGCTTCCACTGGGACGGTGCCGCCCTGCCCGCTCGCCCAAACGTTCGCCTTGGTGGGATCAAAGGCATTGCCCCAGGGGTAGCGAAGCTCATAGGTGTTGCCGCTGTGTCCCTTTGGCCAAGTTCCTGCACGCTGCCACTCTTCGCTCGATGGCAATCGCTTGCCGACCCAGGTCGCGTAGGCGTTCGCTTCGTACCAGCAGATCCCGACAACCGGGTGATTGAGTCGGTTGGGGGCCGGGGCACCTTCCACCCAGTGCTTCGGTCCCGGGCAACCGGTGGCATCGATGAACTGGAGCACGTTCGGCAGAACGTCCTCTGGCCATAACTCCGGGTTGCTGTACCCGTCGGACTGAACGAACTTGAGATAGTCCGCATTGGTCACACATTCCCGGTCAAGATAAAACGAGTCGACCGCGACGAGTTCGTCAGGATTCGATTCCACCTCGAAGCCTCTCGGCGTTGAGATGACCAGGTCGCTGATCAGACAGACCTCTCCACCTGGGACCAAGGCCATCTCCTGTTCCAACGCTTTCCAGCCACATTCCACCGAGAGGTCATCGAAAGGCATGCTGCCTTCATTGGAGAGAACGCGGCAGTACTGACGATTGCGAATCAATCGTCGTGTATCGGGTGGTGCATCGGAAACGTCGACTGCTTGTGCGGGCTTTCGTTTGCGCTCGGCTTCTAGAAGCGGGGGGCGTTGTTTCCACAAGCCGACCGCATCGGTAAGGAAGGTTGCGATGGACAAGGTAATTCTCCGATTGAGTAGAGCCTGGTGCGAACGTTACACGCGGCGATGCTGGTGCCGGCTTGATTCGATTTCACGACGTAGTTGTTCGAATTGTCCAGCGGCCGTGGCGCTGGCCCGTTGGCCCTGCAGTGGGCTTGGCCGACGGGGATTGGATTCCGGCGGAGCCACCGCTGCAGGAGGCAATGATCGGGGAGATTCTTGCTCTTCGTTGGCTGGAGGTTCGCCGGCGTGCAAGCGAGACGAAGCTTCCACGGCCGAGGGACGACTCGCCCGCGACTGGGAATCCTTCAACTGGGAATCCCGCGAATGGGAATCCCGCAACTGAAGAAAACGACGTTGTTCCTGCTCCAGGTGGAGCCAGGCCTTGGTCAATTCCTCGGCTTTCTCGTGAATGTCCTGTGTCTCTCGTTTGCGTTTGGCTTCCCACTGGCTCTTTTCAAGTTCAAAATCGCGTATCCGCTTTCGCAGATGAGCATCCGGCTTGGAGGACATGGCCTGAAGTTGCTCGATACGTCCAAGCCAGTCGACAAGAAACGATTCGACATCGGCCATCACCAATTCAAGTTGGTCGATGGGTTCCGAAAGGCTGCCGATGCCTTTTCCTGCGTTGGAGTTGATATTCATGGACGTCTCTTGGGCTAACACGTGATTAGTATTCTGTTCGCTTCCAGAGCTTTGACAGTCGTGTCGCGAGGGTCGTCTCCTTGACTTCCTGCTTCTCTTGCTCGTGGATCTCACGAAGGTGTTCGCGAAGAGCACGAATTCGCTGACCCGTTTCTTGGTCAGCGTTGTTACCCGCCTTCGGCATTTGCTCGATCTCGGCTAGCTTGGCGGAGAGCTCATATCGCAGACGTGAGATTTTGGCCTGTTCCTGGGCAAGTTTGGCTCGCTCCCCGCGAAGCTCTTCGCCCTGACCATTCTCGAAAGCGGCGATTCGTTTTTCGAGCGACAATCGTTGCTTCTGCAAACTGGCCACGCTCTCCTCGAGCTCTCGATTCTTGCCTTGCAGGTTCTCGAGAATTTCCTCGTACTGTTTGTTGGCGCTGGCACCGCCACTGGCCGCAACCTGACGAAGCTGTTTCTGCAGTCGAATCTTGCTGATCGGACGATTCCTGCAAACGGTGCTTGAAGGAATCGATTTCCGCGGCGTGCTCCTCTTCACGAGTTCCGATCCGCTGTTCGATGTCCCGAACCCACGCCTCCAATTGGTTCCGCTCCTCTCGCTCCGAACGATTCGCATCTTCGGCGGCGTGAAGCATCTCTTCCAACAAGGCGACCTGTTCGTCGCTTCGGTTGGCTTCCTCGATGAGCTCTTGCATTCGCAGCAGAACTTCATCCGACTCGTCAATCGTGGAGGATTCGAACGTTTCGTCGATCCCATCGTGCTCGTTGCCGTGGTCCGCATCGCGCTGGGCGAGGGCTGCACGAAGATCCTCAATTTCGGCTTGAAGGAGGGCGACCGTTTCGCGGTCGTAGGTTTCCTCTTCTTCGAAGGAAAAGAAGTCACCCTCCAAATCCATCGAATCGGGATCCAGCTCGAGTTTGCGATCGATATCGAGGGCCAACTCCAATTCCTGGTCGGCGCTCGCCTCCAGTTGGAGACCGGCGTCAATTTCCGAATCGAGGTCGAGCGTGGAGATGGGATCGGCGGTCGTCGTCGAGTCATCGTCCTCGCTTCCCAATAGGCATGCGGTAGGCGACTCCAACAGCGAGTCGGTATCCTCCAGGCTCATGTCGGGTTCAGGCTCGCAGACGGCCTCTTCTGCTGGCGGTGGCTGCACGGCTGGGGCCGCTGCTTTTGCATTGGTCGCAACCTCGGTCGCCATCGCATCGGCAGCCTTACTAGATGCCGCGATACGAATCGTGTGGCTTCCGACTTGGACGACGTCATGGATGGAGATCTCCTGTTCCGCGGAAATCTCGGTGCCGTTGACGAGCGTTCCGGTCGCAGATATCCAGTTCTGGATCATCAAGACTCCGTCGTTCATGCCGATCCGGCAGTGAATATCCAGAAGTTTGTTGTCATGCAGTTGTAGTCCGCAGTTGGACGACTTGCCGACGAACACGCCTTGATCGTTCTTCAGTTCGTATCGATGCGTCGCGCCATACTGATTGGTGGCAACCAGTACGAGCGTTTGGGTAGGTGACGATTGTGTGATCATGATTCAGCTCCTGCAGTGGTCGCTGCGATCGTGTCATGATCGACCGCCGGAATCGGATGAAATTGGTCCTGGTCTGGTCGTTCGTCCTGCGATGAGGGGGCGATCTCATTCTCAATGGGGAAGGCTTCGAAAATCCGATCCATGGACTCGAACATCGCTTCTGCATTGCAGGGACGTGTCAAGACATCATGGGGCTTGAAGCCGACTCGGCTTTCCCAGTCGATGCTGTCGCCTGTCGGTCCGGAGAGTGCGATGCGACGGATATTTGCAGCCCGCGGGTTTTGAGAGGCGAACATCTGATGCACGATCTGGCACACCTGATCGTCGTCCCCGGCAAAGATCAGCGTGTGGGGTACCGCACGCTTGAGAATCAGCTGGAGAGCGAGCTTGTCGCGGACCACTTTGCCTGCGTAGCGATTGTCCGACTCCTCGAGGGACGACCGCAGGTTCTGCGCGGCTCCCGCATCAGGCTCGAATACCACAAATTGTCCGGGGACCGCTTGATGTCGCTCTTCGACGAGTTCCGCGATCGCGAATCCCTGGAGCACCTGGCGAACTTCGTCAGGATTCCAGCCGAGACTTTCTCCCAGTTCTCGCGCGTTCTTCGGTTCCGACAGAACATTCAGCACCTTCATGTGACGCGCGGAAAGGCCAGCACGATCCAGGTTCTGGCCACGGATGGCACGTCGCACGTACAGGCAACGATCGTCGCTCTGCTCGTCTTGCTCGCCTCGGTGAATGGCACCTTCGACCAACAGAGCCAACAGGCTGATGTCGAGAGGAAGATTCTTGTGAAGAGCATTCGCTGCGTGTCCGGCTTCGAAGCGGAACGCCTTCAACGACTGCGTGAAGGCGAAGTGGACGAGCATCGACGCTTGAAAGCGAAGCAACTTCGTCATCAGGCGCGGGTCGAGCACCTTCTGGTCGAGCAGTTGCACGAAGCCATCGACCTCGGCACAGCTGCGTCCGCCGATTGTCATTCGGAGGACGGGCGACAGATTGGCCAACGACTTTGGCAGGCGACGGGCCATGTCATCGACTTCACGACCATCGATGCCCGTGGCATAGACGCCTTGAATGCGACCTCGCTCCAAGATGGAATCGAATTCGTGTCCGATCTGCTTCGACCTCGAGCACGCCGGTCTTGCGTCCGTTGTTCAAGAAGTCCAGCAATTCACGCAGTCCGAAGCAAGCAAATGAGCCTGCAAGCGCCGCCTCGTCGAGCTGGTCGATCACCTCGGGAACCGCGGTCCCGTGAGATTGTGAGGAAACGATCATCGCGGCGGTTTCGAGCGCGTTGGCGACGGTCGTGCGCAGCAATTCTTCGGTATATGGCTTGGGCAACATGTCGACCACGTTGTCCAAGTCGATGTACTCGGCGTACGCCTTCTTGCGAAGGGTCGAGCTGACCACCACGGGAATCAGTTGCAACTCGGGCGACTTCCACCAGTTTGCAACAGACTTCGTAACCGGTTGTGCCTGGAAGCTGATGATCCAAAAGGATCAGGTCTGGTCGGACCTCCGCGGCGAGTTTCAGCCCGTCTTCCGCGTTGGGTGCAAGGACCACGCGATAACCAGCTGGGCTGAGGTGAGTATCGACTAGCTTGCGAATCGTTGCACTGTCGTCGATGACAAGAATGGTCTTATCGGTCATGAGATTCTCCGCTCATCTGAAGGGTTTTCGTTGATTCGGTTTCCAGGTGTCGGAGAGCAGGAATACCTGCCAGGGCACCATCCAGTGCCTCGTCCCCAAGTGGCTTGAAAAGATAATTGTTCGCACCAAGCTCCCTGGCACGACTCGTAAACTCGCTTTCATTTCGACTGCTGATGATGACAACAGGCGGAACATCTTGACGGTCCGTCGTATTGATCTCGGCAAGCAATTCCATCCCGCTGACATGTGGCATTTCCATGTCGCTGAAGATGGCATCGAAGTGTTGCTTCTTGAGAATGTCGAGAGCCTTCTTGCCGTCACCGGCTTCGACGATATCGACTGCGTATCGTCGGAGTGATCGGACAACCCGCTTGCGTGCGCTCAGGGAGTCGTCGACGACCAACACGCGTGGACGTTGGGATCGCGAGCGAGAGACGCCATGCGACTCCCCAGCTGGCGAGTCGCTCATGGTGTGGATCTGGTCGGATTGGACGAGCGAACGGCTCTGTGACTCGACCAAACGGCGAGCATCCAGGAAGAGCACGGTCTGGCCCATCCCCGAGAGCGTGGCACCCGAGCAGTAGGCATGTTGCTTGAGCAGGGATGGCAGCGGACGCACAACGACTTCTTCCGGTCCGACGACTTCATCGACCAAAAGTGTCACGCGATTCGAACCGCCGCCTGTGTTGCCGGAAGGAGATTCACATGCCAGTACGATCTGCTGGCTTGTCTCGGCCGGAGGAAAACCCAGCATCTGTGAAAAACAGAGGCACGCGGACTCTTGGTTTGATTCACCAGCGCTTCGCACGGATTGCATGGGCAACGCGAAGAGTTGCCCGCCAGAGCGGAAGACCATCGCGTGTTGAATGACCGAGGGCAGTGGAAAGCTAAGCCGAATCCGCGTTCCCTGGTTGGGTTCGGAGTCGATTTCGAACCAACCACGCATCCGCTGGATGGTCGAGGCCACCACGTCCATGCCAACGCCGCGACCGGCGACCTGATTGGCGGACTGTCGGGTGGAGAAGCCAGGATGGAAGATCAGCTGTGAGAGTTCTTCGCGGCTGGCGCCTGATCCGAGGCTAGCAACCCGGATTCAATCCCACGACGTCGGATTGCGTCATAATCGAGTCCTCTCCCGTCATCACGAATTTCGATGACGAACAGGTCGGGACCTGATTTGGCTTCGAGCGTGATCGTGCCGCTCGATGGCTTGCCGCTCTTGGTCCGTTCCTCGGGTCGCTCGATTCCATGGCAAACCGAGTTGCGGACAATGTGCAAGAGAGGTTCGTAGAGTCGTTGTTGCAAGGATCGTTCAATTCCAGCATCTTCACCGATGAGCTGGAGACGTACTTCCTTGTCTTCCGCGTTGGCCGCATCTCGCACCACACGCTGCAAACGTCGAAACAGCCCTGAGACGGGTGTTCGACGGAGGGCAACCAGCTCCTGACGGAACTGGCGAATGAACTGCGAAACAGCGGTGTTGCCTTCCGCAACCGGGCGAGCGCAGTCTCGAACATGTTGTGCGACTTCCAAGACATCGTTGGCGACCTCCGACAACTGCAGGGAAGTACAAGCGTTGGAAACCACACTCCCTTCGTTGCTCAGCAGCCGCATCTTCGAAACGCTTCCGATCAACTCGTGATAAACTTCTTGCAGGTCGGAAAGCTCCGTTTCTCGGCGATTACGTAGCATCACGAGTTCTGCCAGCATGTCCATCAAACGATTCAGTTGCGACGACTTGACGCGCACCATCTCATCGTCGGAGGGACCATCGCCAAAGTCTGCGAGCGACGGCATCGGTGCCGGACGCAAAGCGTTGGAATGAGTGGCCGAATCACCGGTTTGGCCATTGACCTCGGGCTCTGCGGAAGTTTGCTCAGGACCAGAGATCTGGGCGCGAATGGTGTCGACGCTCTTCAGCAGCGAATTGATCTCCGGTGCTCGTCCGGCAGTATGATCATCCCTTAGTCGGTCCTCCAGCTCATGAAGTTGGCTGGCGAGATCTGCTAGTCCGACACTTGCGGAGGCCCCTTTCAAGGTATGGAGTTCGCGACAGATTTGATTCAGTGCATCCGCGTCGTTTGCGTTGTTATCGAGCCGTAGCAATGACTCTTCCATCGAGCTCACGCAGCTCGACGCATCATCCAAGAAGGCTTCACGGAGCTCGGGATCGAGCGAATCGATCGAAGTCGAGGCATTCTCCGATTGAATCGACGGCAGGGGTTCATGTTCGTTTGAAGCGGTCGCGACGTCGTCGGTGTGTTGTGGCGTCTGTAAACCGGCAGAGGGCTCAACAGCTTTCGATGAGCCGGTATCAGAAACGGGTTCAAGGGAAACCTGTGCGTTGCCGTTAACGGAGATGGAGCCAAGTTGTCCGAGCAGCGAGCTGATCTCTTCAACGCTAGGAGCAATCAGGTCGTCTTGCTCTTCGAGGCCTTCCTCCTGATCGCCAGCGTCCCAAGAGGCGATGGAGTGTTCGTGGTGGGAAAGGTCTGAATCATCGGAAGATGAGAGCAGCTCACCCCAGCGATCGATCGCCTCTTCTCGAAGAGCCTCGAGCTGGTCGGAGTTGGATTGATCCTCCGCGACGAGAGACTGAATCTCGTCGAGGCCGGCACGAATGAACTGCAACACGTCAGCATCATGTTCACACGCGTCGTGCAGATTGACCATCTCTGCTAGCAGCGAGGAAAACTCGAACAGATCGCGTTGATCGGAATCACAAGTCGCCTGGCAGACGTCTTGCAGGATCTCTCGCATCGCGTCGATGGAGAGCCCTTGATCATTGTCCGATGGTGTCATTTCAGTATCCACTGTGAAGCCTCTTAAACCACGGAGACGAGTTCGGCGTTTGCCATCGGCATGTCAATTGGAGCGGCGGGGGTGATGATCCTCGCTTCCTCATGGATCTCGTCGCTCGAGATGCTGGCACATTGTCGAAGTCGATCGACCGCGGCTATGGAATTGTGGGTTGGTCTTCGACAACGACTTCATGGTCCAGCAGACGCTTTCGGCACCACCACGATTGGACTTCGCCAGCTTCGAGATCTGTTCGACCGCCAACACGACGTCCTGTGCCAGTTGCAACTGGGTGGTGGACGATTCAACGATTCGCTGGATGTGCTTGGCGTCGCTCTCGGAGGCACCGCAGATGTTCTGCAGAGCTGATTCTGCTGCGACGGCTCGGCCGACCTCGGTTTCGATCTGTTCGCGTTCACGCGAGATGCCTCGGATCGACTCCTGCGTGACCAGCTGCATTGCATCGATCAGGCTAGCGATTTCTCGTGTCGCGTCGGACGCTTGCTCGGCGAGTTTGCGAACCTCGTCAGCGACGATGGCGAAACCACGTCCATGCTCCCCTGCGCGAATCGATTCGATCGAAGCGTTCAAGGCCAACATGTTGGTGCGGGCCGCGATGTCGCTGATGGTGCCCACGATGCCGGAGATTTGCTGAGACGGATCGCACAGGCCACGAAGCTTCTTTTCGCAGTTTTGAGATTCTCCGCGGAGATGGTTCATGCCTGCAATCAAATCGCGAACGAGCGTCAGCGCTGCCGTTGCCGATTCACTCGTGCGTTTGGCGGCGGCGGCAGCCGAGGCCGCGTTCGAGGAAACCGAGTCAATCGTTCCTGAGAGTTGTTCGACGTAGGAGGTCGTCTTGATCACGGCATGACCTTGAGCGTCGGTTCCTTCAGTAATCGAGCGTGTGAAGTCCTCGATTTCGGCTGCACCTCGCTCGATCTGGGAAAGATGGGAGTGAATGGTCGTTCCCAATCCGGCCAAGAGCTCACGCAGGTGCGTGCTGTTTGGCTCGCTGTTTGCGCCGCGGCGGCTGAGAAGTTGCAAGATGCCTTGAAAGTCTCTCGCTTGACGTCGCGTATCGGCGGCGACCTGCTCCCAACTTGCGGCACACTTTCCAATCGCTAGAGCCGATTGGTCGATCTCCAGGATGCCCGTGCGAAGTCGTTCCGCTTCTTCGTGATCGGCGACGGCAGATTCCAAGGCGGCCAGGCCATCGGTGATGCGAATGGTGGTGAACCAACAGGCCGCAGCCAAGACAAGAAGTGATAGGACGGCTGCAACCGCGTAGTTCATGGATGAACCCGATTGCGAGGCAACGATAGCCAGCGTGGCGACGGCAATCGCAGACGCTCCGTGGGTCAGCATGAAGAGTGTTTGGATTTTCAACGGAGGTTCCCCTGTTCACGGCGGGTTTCGTAAGCGGCTGAATGCGGTTGATTCCACGTGGTTTCAAGTGTTTGCTGCGCAAGCCGGAAAAGTCGGTTTGGGTCCAGCACGCGGACAATCTGTTCGTTGAACATCGCCGTTCCCATCACAGGGCTGTGGGAATCGTCCATGCGAGATTCTGGCGCCAGGATCGTCTCCAACGACTCAAGGGCGGCCGCTTCGGCGATCAATAGCGCCCAAACGGTCGTGCCGTTGATGACCATTAGCTTGTTGTTTGGCTGGGAAACCGTTCGTTCGTCGACTTCGAGCAGCGAGCTCAGCGAGATGACTGGCACGAACTCGCTTCGCAAGTGGCAAAGACCAGCCAACGATGCGTGGCTCTGGGGAACGGGCACCATTTCGGGCGCGATGGTGATTTCGCGGACGGAGACGGCTGGCACGGAGTACCAGTAAGTACCGCTGCGAAAGACACAGTGTTTGTCGGATGCGGAGAAGTCACTCAGCATCGCAGTGGAGCCCTGATTGGAATGATCGATTGCGTTCATGTTCGGCAAATTGGATAGTCGGACGAAAAGTGGCCGAGGGATGCGGCTAGGAGTTTTCAATCTGCCTGGCAAGGCGTGCTTTGATTGCGTTGAGCCGTTCCATCGGATCCGAGCTTGTGTCGATTGGTGGACTGCTCATTGGGGCTGGAGATTCGACCTCCGATACCGGAGCTTCGGCAGCCGGTGCTGGAGCTTGGACAGCCGGTGCTGGAGCTTGGACAACCGGTGCTGGAGCTTGGACAACCGGTGCTGGAGCTTGGACAACCGGTGCTGGAGCTTCAGCAGCTGGGACCGTAGCTTCCGGCCAGATGTCGAATTGACTCCTTGGAGCTGTCTTTGCATCTTGGCTCGCCTGCAGCGTTATGCCGGGTGATCCAGGCTGCTGCGCTTCAGCGGGCTCTTCGGCAACCTTCTGAGTGAATCCTTGGGTGGCCTCGCTTGGATCGGTCACAGCAGTTTCGACCTTGGGCTCGCTGACTTGAGGCGGGCGGCTGAACTCGCGATCAAGCTCAATCAGCGATTCGGAAACGGTATGCAGTCGATCTCGGATTGAACCCAAGAACTCATGGAACTCGGACTTCATCCGAGCCAGAATTTCTGCATCCATCCGGCCGGCGTTGTCGGACGAGTCGTATTCCAGCGGCTCGCCGAAAGGTTCGTTGATCTTCATTCGTTGGTCCCCACGCAGCTCTCTTGGAGGCCACAGCCGTTGAGGAGCGTTTCAACGGTTGAGAGAAGATGTTGGTCCGAGGCGGGCTTGTGCAGGTAGGCACCGAGCTCGTTTCCCAGGGCGTTGAGATGCTTCGCGGTGTCGTTGGTGAGAAAGATGATGGGCAGGTAGGCCTGACGATCTCCCAACGCAAGGATCTCATCACAAGCGGTGTAACCATCCATATCAGGCATCTGGATGTCGAGAATCACCAGATCGGGGCGGTCGCGACGAGCAAACTGAACGGCTTCCAGTCCGTCTGCGGCCAGCGTGACGTCGTAACCCGCCGACGAGAGCGTTCGACGAAGCGACGCTCGAACGCTGCGACTATCGTCAACAACAAGGATCTTTGATTGATGCATGAGACTCTCCAAAACCAACCGTGTTTGCTGCCGCCATCGTGGGGCGGTCGCTGACGGAGCGGTTTGCTTGTTCTTCGGTAACCCGGCGATCTCAGAGAGACCCGTGGCTTTGCGTCCCGATCTCGCGATCGGTTTGCCTTTTTCGGAAACCCGTTCAGAGTCTCACACTTGCGGTGAGATTGAATTGGTACACCGAGAACCCGTGCGGGGTGCGGTGACTGGCGCATCCACCAGAAACTTGTAGTACGCCTTGGGGGAGTCAAGGTGAAGTGATGACATTCGGAAAAGATTTCGGACTCGCGCAGCGGACAGCGCGACTGGCGTTGCGTCAAAGCAACATCCGTGCGGCCGAGGCTACGTGGTGAGTGGGTGAGTGGGTGAGTGGGTGAGTGGGTGAGTGGGTGAGTGGGTGAGTGGGTGAGTGGGTGAGTGGGTGAGTGGGTGAGTGGGTGAGTGGGTGAGTGGGTGAGTGGGTGAGTGGGTGAGTGGGGGGGGGGGTGGCGGCTTCAGAAAAGCTGTCGGGCGGAGTGACGCTTCCAGATGAAACCGTCCAGAACGTAGTGCGTGATCTGAGGTACCGCCAAGAGAGGTACCAGGACCCATTGCAAGGATTCGAGGGTCAGGGTCGCTGCCAAATAGCCAGCCCCGCTCGTGCCAAAGGCCAAGATCCCAGAGCATCTCCTCGGCATACGCTAGGATCCAAACCGTTCCCAGAAAGGCGGCGATTTTGGGCCAGTGACGCGTGGTCGGTTCACTCGGTCGGACGCACCGAAACCAATACACCAACACCATGTAGGGAATGCCATGGATGATCACGTTGGTCACGGTGAACGCGTAATCGGAGTTGAAGGTGATGATTCCCAAGTGCCAGCAGACCGCTGTCGTTGCGACCACAACGTCCTTTCCTGGATTCCACTCGCGACGCCTCAATCCACGATAAGCCGACCTCGTCGCATAGGCGATCAACGATAACCAATAGATCGGAGCAAGGATCGAGGCAATCTCAGTTGGCAATTGGGAAAAGTCTCCCTGCAGAAACCACCAGAAATTTCTCGGCAGGTGAGCATGCCAGTAAACCAAGGGGTAGATCGTCGCCAAATAGATCGCCAAGGAATCAATCCAGTATCCGATTCGTTCCCGCTCCTGACCTCGAGATCGATAGAGGGCGACCCAGCCGTATTGCTGACGCACAAAATGGAAAACGGCGAGATAGGCCAGCAATCGCCAGAACCAGAGATAGCTCTCACTGTAGATCGCGGCCCCAATCATGAACGCCAGGATCGGCGTCAGCCCATAGAGCCAAGGTCGTTTCTGAAGTTCGGTGCGATCAAAGTAGACGCGGAAACCCGTTGCATAAACGTGAGCCACGTCGATCAACAGGATCGTCGTGATCCAAGTCCACTCCGGCGAATCACTGTTGAGTAATCCCAGCGGCGCCCCAATCACCAAGAGCGTCAGAGCCAAGATCGCACTGCCAAGAAAGGTGAACAGATCGACCTTTGGCGAGAATAGCCATGGGATCGAAGTGTGCGTCTTGGTAGAGACGGCAGAAGACACGGCGGCCATTCGAAAATTCTAACTAGACGAGTCAGTTTGCGTGGGCAAGATACTGTCGTGATCGTAACCGATTCGATCGAGAGCTTCCTCGGCAGCCCGTATGCCGTGATGAAACGCCTCCTCGAACAGAGCAATCCCACTCAAGTCCGTTCCTGCGAAATGAATCGAGCCAAGCGACTTGCGGGCCGCGATTCTTGACTGGCTCCAAACAAAGCCAACGCGAGGCTGAATCATGGCATGGCCCCACAACATGATGTCGATTCGTGTGATCAGCCCGGCGATGTCCGGGTGAGCAAGTTGAAGATCCTCCACCACAAATTCGGCCCAGTCGGACCATTGCAACTCCAGCATTCGCTTTCGTGTCTCCGTCGCTTCGATCTCGGCAAACGGGTGATACCAAGTCAATACTGTCGGTCCATGATCGATCCCCATCTGGTGCGTGGCGGTCACATAGCCTAGCGAGCTCGATCCCTGGATCACGTTATCCCAGCACATTGGAAAACCCTTCTCGGCAGGACGATCCCGCAGGTGAACATTGGCCACCAACCAGGATCCGTACTGGAATTCGCGATGCTCGCGGACCGTGGTGTGATTGAGGTTGCGAATCAAATGCCGGGCTAGCATCTGCGGGGCGGCGAAGATCACTTGCTCGGCCTGCCAATGAGCAAATTGATGGGTCTGTGTGTCAAACCCAATGACCTGTAGCCGGCCATTGAAATCGTCACCGGTCGTATCGTCCGGCAGCACGGCGTTGACCGCCAGCCCACAACGAATCTGGTCGCGAAGTCCGCCTAGAAAGTGTTCGATGACCCGGCCGTTGCCGTCCGGCCAGGTAATCACGCTCTGTGATTCCTGCCCCGGGCCAGGCATCCGTGATGCAAAGTAGAAGACACCCGCCCAAGCGCTGACTCGCTCGATTGTCAATCCATAGTCGTCACGACAACCGTAATCGATCAGCCATCTCAGCCGTGGCGAATTCCAGCCATGATCGTCCATCCATTGGGCCATCGAGATCCGGTCGAGCGCACGCACCTCCTCGCCATCGGATCCGACCGACATCGGCACGGCGAACATTCGCCTTCCCTGATCGTCTCGTGCCCCCACCCAGCGATCAATCTCGGTTTGGAATTCGGCTAGCTGCCGCAGGTCGTCCTGGGAAGCTCCCTCTTCCGGATAGATGCCCTCAATCCATTGACCATCGAAGAAGAGACGCTCCTGCGGATCGCGACAAAGAAATGCCTCACCGACGACGGGAACGCCCCCCTCGTCAATCCGCTCAACGACTTCCATCTCTTGCAACAAGCGGATCAGCGGACCATTCTCAGGCATCGGAGCCGGGATGTAATGGGCACCCCAAGGATACCTCAGGTCGCCACTTTGCCCGCTTCGCGCCGTGCCGCCGGGGCGATCTTCGAGTTCCAAGACGACAAAATCCTCAAAACCGACTTGCTTCAAACGCCAAGCCGCGCTGAGACCAGCGACGCCACCTCCAATGATGACGACCGGCACATGATTCCGAAGGTCGATATCGCTCGGCGCCACGAGCCCATCACGAATTTGATGCCCGACACGAAAATTCGTCTGCTTCAGCTCACCAGCCGGCGGCAGTTGACTTCGTGAGCAGCCCGGCAGCGTGGCAAGTGGCAATCCAAGCAGCCCTGCGATCCATTCACGACGATGCAGTTTGGTCACCCGCGCCCACCCCACTCTTGATCGTAGTAGCGCACCAGAATCTGATTGTTCAGCTGATTGGTTTCAACCTCGACACGTTGGATGTCCGTCGGAAGCCGAAACATGTCGGGCAGCACGTCATCGTTGAGGAAGCGTAGGTTTCCGCTCAATTCTGCCAAGGGCGTTGGCCCAGGTTCGTTGCCGTTGATCGTCGCCAATGCGAACCCCCAAACGCCAAAGCTTGGAACCGACACATGATAAGGACGCGCCGTGTAACCAGCTGACTCCATCGTAGCAATGATGCACCAATAGGACTGCCGCGCGACCAGTGGCGAGGTGCACTGGATGCTGATCACGGCATCGGGCGTCAAGGATCGCTTCAGCATCTTGAAGAAGTAGGAGGTGTAGAGTTTGCCAACCGAAAACGAGCTGGGATCGGGAAAGTCGATCACCACCACGTCAAACGGCTCATGTTCCTCGTTGACCCAGGCGAAGGCGTCCCGATTCTCGACCGTTACATTCTCGCGGGAGAGCGACCCCTCGTTCAAAGCTTGGAGTGGTTCGAGCTCCCGCGCAAGCTCCGTCATGCCGGGATCAATGTCAACGAGGGTCACACTTTCGACCGAGGGATACTTCAAGATTTCTCGCACTGCCAACCCGTCTCCGCCGCCGAGCACCAGCACGCGACGCGGATTGGCGGAGGCCGACATCGCCGGATGGACCAAGGCTTCGTGATACCGGTACTCGTCGGCTGAATTGAACTGAAGGTTGCCATTGAGATGGAGCTGAAACCCCTGCCCATCACGAGTGACGACGATTCTTTGAAATGGCGTTTGCTTGGCGTAGACGATCGAGTGGCCAAGAATCACTTCTTCCGACCAGAGCGTCAGCGCGTCCGCTTTGATCAGTCCCACGATCAGAAAACCGACCGTTAGCACGGCGCGGCCGCGAAGGTTCGAGATGCCGCGTGTCGATAGCAGAGGACGAAGCAGGTAGGTTCCCCACAGTCCAACCAATGCATTGAGAAGCCCAAACACCAGTGACGTTCGAACCAACCCCAGATAGGGAACCAACAGAATCGGGAATAGGAGCGAAGCGACCAACGCGCCGATGTAATCGAACGTGAGCACCCGTGACACGAGGTCGCTGAAATCAAGATGCTCTTTCAGGATCCGCATCAGCAAGGGCAATTCCAAGCCGACCAGAGTGCCGATCACGAAGACGAGGCCAAATAGCACGATCCGAAACCACGTCAGCCATGCGAACGACAAGAAGAGGATCGGCGCCGATAGCCCGCCGATCAAGGCAAGTGCCAGTTCGACTTCGATGAAGGTTCGAGCCAGCTTCTCGTCGATGTATTGCGAGAGCCATGCGCCAACACCGAGTGCCGAAAGGTACACGCCAATCACTAGCGAAAACTGTGTCACCGTGTCGCCCAGCAGGTAACTGGCAAGGGTCCCCGCGACCAATTCGTAAACCAATCCGCACGTGGCAACCGCCAAGACGTTCAAGTAGAGCAGTGAGAGTGGAGCACGATTGAGCAAGGAGGCGTCCCAGGGATCTTCAAGTAGAGCGTTTTCATTCTTGATGTGCGTTGCTGGAAAAGGGGTCAGGCCCCCATGGTGCGAAGCACCCTTCGCGCCGCTTGCGGCTATTGGGGCCTGACCCCTTTTCCAGCGCGCTACGTTATTGTTGAAAATGCTCTAGCCGAGCACCGAGGCCGCGATGATCAGTGACATCCCGATGATGATGGACGCAATCACGATCCCCACCGATGTGTTGTGCTCGTCAATGATCTCACGGTGAATCGAAAACGGGGTCAATCGTTCAATCAGATAGAGGCACCCGATGAACACAAGGATCCCCACGAGCGAAAAGACAATGACTGCGAGAAGTTGTCCTCCCAGCAAAGCCAGTCGGCTGGGCGCATCTCCGGCAACACGAATCGAAGACGATTGAATCTGAGCAATGATTTGAAACAAAACTATTTTCCTCCTCCCCAAGAACCACCGTAGGAACGCCCGCCGGATGAGCCATCCAGCACATGAAAATTTGGCGCTCGCCAACCACTGGCCGCCGCGACACCGAAGCCGAGACACACAAATAATCCGAAGATCAAATACGCTGCCGTCCAAGAAAATCGAAACTTCATCAGTGATCACTCCGTCGCATAAGGGCTGTAATCACTATTCTGCCAGCGATTGACCTCGAACGCATAACGAAACGCAAGGCTAGCCAAAGGGACGATTGAAACGAACAGGATCGAGTAGAAGCAGAGCCAGCCATCGGCGCCGTTCGCGGCGCCCGGTTTGCTATACGCCGCCTGAATCATCACGAGGAACAGGATGAACATCGGCCACAGCAGGAACACGCCCCAACCGGGCCATGGACCAGGTTGGATCACGCCGACGCCCCAGGGACGCGAAATGCCGCGGACTTTGAATGCGTTGGTGATCTCGTCCACCGTCAGGTAGGTTCCCAGCGAGATGTTGACTTCCTGCGAGCTTCCGGTCTCCGACCATTCGAACGAGACCATTCTGGGCGGGCAAATGAAATCGGCCGTGCGGACTTGCTCCCCAACCTCAACCTTCCAGTAGAACTCACCAAGCACGTAGCGAACGAAGGCGGTGCCCCGATCATAGAGTCGGAACTGATCCCCATCATGATTGAACAACTTCTGCCTGCCCAAATTCGGAGCAATCGGTTGCTTGGGAGGTTCGACGAATGACCAGTGGTTGTCGTTCTGAACCAGCCAGCGAAAGCCGACACTCGGGCTGTGCAGCAGGTATTCATTCCAAGGGAACATCTTCCCTTCCCATGTCGCGTACCGGCGCATGTAGCCGATCACGGTGTACGTCTGACCGAACAATTTCCCTTCTTTTCCCAGCGGAAGGGCGATCGGAAAGCTCTCTTTCGACTTCAACGTTTTCAGATAGGAAAGTTTGCCGTTGCTGGCGTCGAGCAGTGAGTTGCAATTTGGGCAGGTGACCCGCAGCGACTGATCGGGGACCCGAAGCACGAGGGGGCCTGCACAATTGGGGCAGTTCAATTGCAGTGCGCCGGCGGCTACCGTTTCCGGCTCCTTCTGCCAACCTTCTCCGGCGAGATTCAGCTCATCAATTGAGACTTGTCTTCCGACGAAAAGACGTGGCTTGGTACCATGTTCCAGCGTTGCCACGCGCCCTTGAGGATCCTTCAGGTCGATGAAGCGGTGCTCGGCGCCGCTACGAAAATCCCATGGGATCTCTCCTTCGGCGGTCGCACAGATTCCGGTGCCCCGTTCGTAAACCGAGAAGGGGGTTCCCGCCAATTCGACGTTGGTCCCAACCGACAGGGATTCGAAGCTGGGCAGTTTGGCATCGTGGCGAAGTCGACGCTCGAACGTCAACAGCAGGCTGCCTTGCGCATCGGCTAGCCATCCCCAGCGTCCTTCCGAAAACTGCAAGTACCACTCATCCCAAACACCACCGGCGGGATGACGGTATTGCACACGCCCAGCGATCGTGAATCCCTTTCCGTTGATCGCCCCGGTCAAGCCGCGTCTCAATGGTGTCGACGTTTCCACCAAATCGGCCACCTTGCCGAAGTCCTCGACCTTCTTGTCGCCGTGCGCCACGGTCGTCTTGCAGAAATCGCAAATAGCGACAACCGAACCGATGCCAAAGGTCACCGGAGCCCCACAACCAGGACAAGAGGCGGTCCGTCGCTTCATCCATTCGCCTCAATCGGTTGTCCGACGGCAGGCCGGTCCTGGCGGTCGCTGTCCTCTTGCGTTCGCGTGCCGCGCGATACCTGGTTTGTCGTCACGGAACCAGCACCGAGATGCGTTTGAAGCTGTTTGACCCAATCCCATGGACGCCGCGCTCGACAGCAGTACAGGTTGAAAGTAGCGATCCCATGTTCGGGATAGGTGTGACAGGCCAGATGGGATTCACTCAGCATGTAGAAAGCTGTCACACCACCAGGCTGATCGAAGCGGTAAGACTGCGGCTGGCCAATCACTTTGAGGCCTAAGTCGGTAATCACCTGCTCACAGATCCACCGTATCACGTCAGGATCTTGCAAACGGTTCTCATCGCATTCGAAGGCATCGATCAACCATTCAACGCCAGTGCCAAGTTCGGCGCGGCACAACGACTGGGAATTCGTTTCGCTTGGGCGTGGAGCAGTCGGCAAGATTGAAATCCGTCTGGCAGGGATGGATGTGACGTGGGCACAAGCCTTGAAGCGAGTTCAAACCGGGAAACCGGCACACACTCGCGAATCCGCGTCGGCGAATCCGATTCGCTCGAGCGGCGGTTCCGCGGACAGCACGCTGGCTCGGTTATGGGGCCGGCGGCGGTGGAGGTGGTGTCAATGCCTGGAAATAGGTTGCTAACTGGGGAACCTGGTCGGCTCGTGCCCATGCGGGCATGCCTCCCGTCCAGACCATGCTTTCCGACGTGACCTGAGCACTGTTGATGGCCGCTACCAATTGCTGAATCGAATAGGGTCCTCGGGTCTCTCCGTTGACGGCGACGTGCCATGCCGCGGCCGCGGGGGGGGAGGAGGAGGAGAAGCTCCAGAGGAAGCGCCGCCCGGTTGATTGATCATGCGATTGGCCATGGCAAATCCCATCCCCAGTCCCATTCCATCGGCTGCGCCGCCACCCGAAGGATTCTCGGCGGCAGCGGTCATCGCATTGCCCATCTGGAACTGTTGAAAGCGATCCATGTCGCCAATCACACCCATGCTTGTCCTTGCATCGAGCGCCTTCTCGACCGCTTCGGGGAAGGAGACGTTCACGATGAAGAGTTGTGGGCAATCCAGCCCGTATTCGTCATCGATTCTCTCCACCACCGCCATCCGCAGTGATTCAGACATCTCGGTGTACTTGGCCGCCAAATCCAGGGCCGGAATCTGCAGCTTGCCGATCAAGTCGGCAAACGTGGAGGCGATCAGCGAGCGAAGTAGCTGCGTGATATCGTCGGCGCCGAACTCGCCATCGGTACCAACGATCTCCTTCAGCAAAGGGCGCGGGTCGATCGCCTTGAGAGAATAAGTGCCGAATGCACGAATCCGAATCGGCCCGAACTCGGGATCGCGAAGCATGATTGGATTCGGCGTGCCCCACTTCAAGTCGGTGATCTGTGTCGTGTTGACGAAATAGACTTCCGCTTTGAAGGGGCTCTCGAAGCCGTACTTCCATCCCTGAAGCGTCGACATGATGGGCATGTTCGGCGTTGACAATTCGTAGTGGCCAGGTGTGTACACATCGGCCAATTCCCCATTGGAGACGAGCACCGCGACCTGGCCGGGGCGAACAATCAGCTGGGCGCCGTTCTTGATTTCGTTTTGATGTCTGGGAAAACGCCAAACAAGTGTGTGGTGCGAATCATCGATCCATTGGATGATATCGATCAGTTCGCCGCGGAGGATGTCAAACAACCCCATCGTGCAACTCCGGTCCAGGTGAGAAGTAGGTTCAAGTCGGCTCGGATCGTCGCGCCTGCAGCCTTGAAAGAGCGGCATTATATCGGCGCACCAAAGCCCCCGCCAGAGACTGGCTCAAGAGTGACCCATTGAGGGCGCGCGGCCGTCAAATTTCACGAAGAGTTCAGTCGAATGCGATCCATCTCGCATCGGGAGCCAGCATCGTCTGTTTTGGACTCATCCGAAGGTTCATCGGCAATTGGCACGCCTCACTCAGCATTTGCCTTGCCGACACAATCTCGCTCGCAAAGTGAATCGAGAAAATCTCTCACCGTCACGTCGCCTGTTTGGCCCGCTCGGTAATTGGCAAGTTGGACCACGGGCCGCTCATCGGATGCGATGCGAATCAGACGATTCAGAACACAGCGAGGCGCAAGCCCTCCGGTCTCTGGTCTCGCAATACACGGCTGAGGGAACGCTAGCCCGCGAGCTTCTTTTCCTCGGCCGCATTGAGTTTGTTGTAGAGGGTCTTCAGGCTGACCCCTAGCTCTTCGGCTGCCGCCGGTTTGTTGCCATCGTTGCGATCCAGGGCCCGTTCGATGGCAACCATTTCCAGGTCCCGAAGGGTCATGGGCCCGGAGTCACGAATCTCTTTTCGCAGTTGCCGCTTGCCGAAATGGCGTGGCAGATCTTCGGTGCCAATTGGAAGCGATTCGCAGAGGATCGCTGAGTGCTCGATCACGTTGGCGAGCTCACGTACGTTTCCCGGCCAGCGGTGAGACTGCAGTTCTTTCATCGCTTCTTCGGTGAACAGCAGTTGGTCGCTGCCGTCGGATCGGTGTCGTCGCAGCAAATGCTTCGCGAGCAGCGGGATATCCTCTTGTCGCTCACGAAGGGGTGGGACCACGATTTCAAAGGTATTGATGCGGAACATCAGATCTTCGCGGAATGCTCCTTCTTCAACCATCTTTTCCAAGTCGCGATGGGTCGCGCAGACGATTCGGACATCGACATGCACCGTTTGATTGTCACCCAGTCGGCGAATGTCACCTGTTTCCAGGACGCGCAAGAGTTTGGCTTGCATGGAAAGTGGCAACTCGCCAACTTCGTCGAGAAACACCGTGCCGCCATCGGCCACTTCGAAGAGTCCTGTGCGAGAGGCGTCGGCCCCCGTGAAGGCTCCGCGGCAATGACCGAACAACTCGCTTTCGATCAAATTTTCTGGCAAAGCTCCACAGTTGACCGCCACCAAGGGCTTGTCGGCACGCAAGCTCGCTTCATGCACGGCTCGGGCAACCAATTCCTTGCCGCACCCGGTTTCACCTCGAATCAGTACGGTGCTATCGGTCGGTGCAACCTTCGCGATCAGACGTTTGACGTCATCCATTGCCCCGCCCGTTCCCACCAGTTGGGAATCCCCTTCGGCGCGACGCAATCGATGTTCCAAGGCCGCAAAGCGACGTTTCATCTGACGGCGTTCATTGACACGTCCGAGCAAGCCGGCAATGTCGGCCAATCGGCATGGCTTGGTCAGGTAGTCGAAGACTTGGTGGCGAAGTGCCAGGATTGCCGTTTCTTTGCTCGGCTTCCCCGTCATCACAACCGCTTCGATCTCGGGACGAAGCTCGCGCGCCTTTCCAATCACTTCGATGCCGTTCATCCCAGGCATGTCGAGGTCGACCAGCAGACAATCGAATGATTCCTTCTCCAATGCGGCAACCGCGGTCAGTCCATCGGGGCAAACCGTCACCGAGTATCCCATGCGGGGAAGTTCGGTGCGCATCAGCTCCTGCAAGTTCCTCTCGTCATCCGCGAAGAGTATGTGCATCGCAGCAGGGCTAGGTTCTTTGGTACGGCTCATGGTTCCATCCACTCGTGGTTGTGACGCGGGATTCACCGGATTCAGTAACCAGTGGTAAGTGCATTTCTAGCCGAGATCCTCGGCCCTCTCCCTCGCTGTGGGCGATCAGCGAGCCGCCGTGTTGGGAGACAATTCGATAGGTGATGCTCAGGCCCAGGCCGGTTCCCGAGCCATCGCGTCGCCTGGTAAAGAAGGGCTCAAACAAATGCATCAGCACTTCGTTGCTCATGCCGCAGCCATTGTCTTGAACGACCACGATGGCATGTTCATCCATTGCCATGACATGGACGTCAACGGCACCGTCACCATCGAGGCTTTCCAGGGCATTGGTGACGAGATTCAGTACCACCTGGCGAATTTCCTGTGGATTGATCGAGACGATCACGGCCTCGTCGGTGTGCGTTCGAATCGTCTTGCAGCGATATTTCCCGACCTTGCCGACCATCAGGACGACATCGCTAACCAGTTCCGTCAGATCCGTCGAGGCGCGTTGCACTTCGCTGAGTCGACTGAAGTCAAGAAGCTTCTCGGTGATCCCCTTGCATCGATAGGCTTCGTCTTCAATTCGACGAAGGTTCGTGCACAGCGCTTCGTAGAGTTCGTCATCGATGACTCGCTGATCCGAGGCCTGCATCGTCAGCTCGGCAGCACGCGATTGAAGTGATTCGGCGCTCCAAGCAATGGACGCCAGAGGGTTGTTGATTTCATGAGCGACACCAGCTGCGAGAAAACCAACACTCGCTAGTTGCTCGTTCTGGATCACCTCACGAGTTCGTTCGCGAACCTGGCGGTCCAGATTCGTGCACCACGATTCGACCTTAGCCAGAGCACCTTGAAAGCGATCGGTCATTTCGTTCATGGCCTCGGCCAGTTCGCTCAATTCGTCACCGGTGCCAAGGTCGATGCGATGATCAAATTGTCCACCAGCCACCAATCGTGAGCCGTCGACAAGCGTGCGAAATGGCTTGACGACCAAGGAGCGAAAGGCTGCGATCAACAGCCCCATCATCACGAAAGCGGAAATCGTGCAGATCGAGGTGATGATGATCCAAACCTTGCATTGCCCACGTACTTCGTCGCTAAATGCCTCCATCCCAAGACGAATCGAATTGAGGTGCTGATCCGTCTTGTCTTTCAAGGCTTTGTGGTGCTTGTCGCCCTGGCTGTAAAACGTCGCCACATCGCGGTGGAGGGTGTGTTGGTTCTCGACAAGCTCTCCATAGGACCTCTGAATCCCATACAGACGATCGAGGTGATCGGTGATGTCGATCAGGACAGGCTTCTGCACGCGAGAGGACTCAACCATCTCGATGTATCGCGCGAGCGTTGAAACAAAGGAGTCTTGCGCCATGCCATATTCTTCGAACTCAAGCATCGCGGACCTTGTCATGCGAACCAGCGACTCATCTACCGGTTCGCCGATGGGATCAATGATCGGATCGTGCCAAAAATCGGACTCAATCAGCCCTTCACTCGACTTCCAGGCTTCGTAGGCTCGGTGCTTCTTGATCCGCGCGTTGATCGAGTCGAGGTCGCCAGCGGTCTGCTGCAACTTATGCGCGAGCTCGAATTCGTAGGCCCGTTGCGTGATCGCGACGGCAAGCTGCTGGTAGCGCCGCAACCCCCAGAAGCCGCTGGAGGCAAGAAGCAACACAATCGCGGACAAGAGGGTCAACGCGACGACGAGTTTGGTGCGAATCGATCTCCGTTTCAGCACGCTTTCGCCCTCCTTAGCTGACCGCGTGAAACTTCCTTGTTCCCTGCGAAGGGTATCGGCATGCCGGTGCTGAGGCAAGACCGACCGGCACTCAGGCGAGCATTTCCAGTTTTGCTGTCCTCACGTGCGCGTTTTGACGTTGCGCTTTTGGCTGCCGCACGAGGATTTTCATAACCCGACGCGTAAGCGAGTCGATGTCAATATGGGTACTTCCTCGCTTACGCGTCGGGTTATGAAAGGGGCGCAACTTCGAAGCGTGCGGGGTCCGGGGCGATCCAAGAGTCTTCTCGCCCACCATCCACTTGCGGGCGGACGCTAGCAATCTCCTGTCCCTGCGATCATTTCCCCGCGATCATTTCCCTGCGATCCTGTCCCCGCGATCATGTCCTCGCGATCACGATCATTGCCTGTCCCCCGCAATCATTCCCCGCGATCATCGGCAGACTTCTCGGTTTGCCCCCTTTGATGGACGATCCGGCCTCGTAATGAACCATGAAGGCGTTAATATCGGTAGTTAGGGTGCGAAGTTTTGATCAGGTTGAGTCTACCGTTTGCAAAGCATGCCAAACGTGTTCAGAATGGACAGCTTCTGGTTCTCCACACGTTTTCGTTACACCAAGAGAGTATTGAACATGAACCCCCTCCGTGGACTGGTCATGAGTGGCGTGGCTGCAGCCATGCTCGTGATGACCGCAAATGCGACTGACGCTGGCTGTTTCAGTCATGCAGCAGCATGCTGTGATCCCGCTCCCGTGTGCTGCCCACCTCCTCCTCCAGTAAGCGTGAGCTGGTGCGTTCAGGATCCTTGCGATCCCTGTGCCCAGTACGAAGTCACCGCTTGTGTGCCGGCTTGCTGTGCTGGGGAAATCCCCTGCTTGGCTGGTTGCCGCCGCGGATTCCTGGGTCGCAAGATTTTGACCTACGAATTCCCAGGATGTGGTCACTCGGTCGAGGTCGTGATCACTTGCTTGGGCAAGACGATCGTCCGCTAATTGGACCGACCAGTCGATTTCAGATTGCAACCCCGATTGCCCGCGTGGCAGTCGGGGTTTTCTTGTTGGTGGCAAGGGGCTCCGCGTGTGGACTTGCCTGTCGCGCACGGTATCCTGTGTCGCGACGAGCCTGCATGCCAAGCGGAGACAGGTGTCCTTGCCAGTTCACTCGATGGGATCCAAAAACGGATGCGAGAGCACACGATCGAACTTCGTATTCGATATGACGAAGTGGACCCGATGGGCTTCGTGCATCATTCCAACTACCTCAAGTTCTTCGAGATCGGACGTACCGAATTGCTGCGGCCTCGGGCGGGTGTTACCGCCAGATGGAACAGGAGGGGCAACTGGTCGTGGTCGTGAGAGTCGATTGCCGCTATCGAAGGCCAGCAAAGTACGATGATCTCATTCAAATTTGCACCCGGATCGATCGGGTCACGGCGGCAAAAATCATTCATGAGTACGTGATCACACGCGACCAGCAGGTCCTTGTCGACGCAACGGTGACGCTAGCCGTGATCGATCGCGAAGGGAAGCTCCAACGGGTTCCCCAGGGACTTGTCGATCAGTACGGCGAGTCATCCTAGCCGAGTCTCTCCGAGACTCGTCAACAAAAAACGTAGCAAAGCTGCCGAAGTCCGCCTTGAGAATGCGGACCGACAGGAGACGATTTCAACGAACTCGCGGGGGTGTGCGTTGCCAATTCCGATTCAATTTGTGTCTGAGCGCCTGGGTTCCGTTTCCATCGACGCCGGGTGTTTTGCCTCGGACGGTGAAGAGGTCTTGCTCGGCAGGATCAATGTCAGTGGTCGCCGGGGCCTCGATGGAAGCAACGGGCAGAGTTTTCTGATGCCGGCTGGCAGCCCGGGATCACACGGTCGCCGCGGTGGGGATGCCGGTCGTGCGCAACAGGGGGAAGACGCCGGGCTGGTTCGGCTGCACCTTGGCTATGGTGTGGGTGGCTATGGTGTGGGTGGCTATGGTGTCGGTGGGCGAGGCCGCGACGTGATGGTGTTGGAGGGGGAAGTCGCTTCGCGCGGACAGTATCCGTCGTCCTTTGCCGATCAAACGCACATAGGTGATGACGGTTACTACTTCGTCGACGGGCACGGCGGCCGCGGCGGCGACGGGGGTCGAGGTGGCGATGGACAACCGGGCAGCGTCGGATACCGCGGACGCAATGCCACTCGTTTTTCCAGCGGAAGCAACGGCGGGCCGGGAGGTGACGGGGGCGACGCCGGAAATCCCAGCGACGGAGCTTCTGGTGGCAAGGGAGCCGACGTGGAGTTGACCGTCGGTTCGCAAGACCAAGGTCTGTTGATGCTCCTCAAAGGCGATCTCGTCGGGGGCGACATTGGGTTTGCAGGTGAACCGGGACGCGGTGGAACGGGTGGCCGGGGTGGCCGCGGTGGAAGCAGCTATCACTGGACCGAAAGCCACTCGTATACCGACTCGCAAGGAAATCGACGAACACGAACGGTGATGCGATCGAATCCGGGGGGATTCAATGGTCGCGATGGTCGCGACGGCTCGCCCTCACGTTACCGGGCGCAAGACGGACGGCAAGGCAATGCGGGGCGACTGCGCATCATCGTGGTCGACCAGTGGGGTGGCCAGCACCAATACGACTCGCCGTACGACTTGGAATTGGTTTCGTTTGATGTGACCAGCGAGTACGAGGTGCTCGAACCCGACAGCCTCGTTTCGATCGACAACGTGGTGGTCCGAAATTGCGGCGGCATGCCGTTGCCTGCGAATTACATGATCCGCGTGTTTCTGGAAGTGGATCGCTGGTTGCTTTACGACGGGACAGATCTTGTCATGCATCAGCCACTGATACCGGGCGAGACCCATACGTTTTCGCAATCTGGCTTGCATGCTCGATTGGGAGACTATGTGGTCGAGGAGCCAAGGAATCAGCCGTTCCGTCTTCGTCACGATGTCAATCCGTTGGCGTCGATGGAGAGTGGAATCTCAAGACCGTTTCGGAATTTCGAGAATGGCGATCAGATTCATGTTCGCTTTCCGATTGAACTGACGCCCGTAACGTCGCTGCGAAGTCTTGCACCGGGCGAATCGACTCGCGTGATCTGGGCGGTCAAGAATGTGAGTCAGGAAACTTTCGACCAGAAGTACTTGTATCGGGCGGTTCGTTCCCAACTTCGGTATCTCGGTGGTGACATCGATTCCAAGCACATCGTTTTCTTTGACGACAGCGAGCAAGCTTACGATCTGGTCAAGCATCCTTTTCATAAACCGATTGGTGAGCTAACCCCCGGTGCAATGCAGTTGATCGAGACGAGAGTTGGGATTCGTGACACCACGGACGTGATTCCCTACCAAGCGTTCACGGTTGGCGTCGATCTGGACCTGCAGCGTCCCAAGTCAAGCGCTCAGTCTGAGTCGTACCGTTGTGTTGATTATCGCAAGACACTGATTCGAGTTTCCGAACGGTATCTGCGACAGGAAGGCTCGCGTTTCTTGTTGATCGCCAATCAAAAGACGACCGTCAACGAAATCCAACGCTGGACGCAATTGGCTGATTACTTCGGCAGCAGCTTGGATGTTTGGGATGTTTCCTATTACGGATTTCTTGATCTTGTTCGCGACGTCGATCGAGGACCAATCGCTGCTGGAGCAGTGGCGCGGCATGACGATCATCATTCCCAATAACTACTACCAGACGCCTCACGGAAAAACAGTCGCCTTTGAGCAGCTCGCCAAGTCTCAGCTCCTGCGAGCTGCTGCCGATTATGACATCAACTTTTATGTCGTCGGCGATTCTCGCAGGGGGGGTGGTGACGCGCTGGCGGCGTCGTTGATTCCGATCGATTCAGGCAACTCGCCGAGCCGGCTGGCGACGCAGAAGTCGTTTCTGCGTGAAGTCAAGAGATGGAACAAGTTCGTCGCCAAGAGCCAAGACGTTGTCGGAGGGGCGACGGGGGATGCTCGCGACTTTGCCGACATCTCACTCGGTGCGATGCATGAGTTCGATATCGACAAGCGAACGTTCCTGTTTCAGCCATCACCCGAATGGCTCGAGAAGCATGCCGAGGACTTATCGAAGAAACTGCAGAAGGATGATCCACTGCATCGTTGGATCATCGTGCACCGCTACAACACCGAGGACACCGATACATCGTGGGGATTTTTCCGCAAACGGGATGTCGGCAAGCTGGAGGTGCGGCGCACGCTCGATTCGACCAAGGGGAGCGTCGTGCTTTATGAGGTCGATGGTATCGACGCAATCGACCGTAGCTTCATCAACAGCCAGGCCAACAAGCACGGTATCTTCCTGGCGCTCAAGTTCGAAGACAAGGTGGACCGCTTCATCCGCTTGGTGAGTGAGCGCATCTTTCCTCGATTTTCAGAAGACTACATCGACCGCCCGCTGACCGATGCTGAGATGAAAGAGATTGGCCAGGAACTTGTCGATTCGATCCTGACCGATATCTTCAATGAGCAGAAGGTTGCCAGAGAAGCCAAGACCTGGGGACGGGGCGGCATTCGCCAGTTGACACCGAAGCTGAATTATCTCGCCGAACGTGCCTTGAATTACGGTGTCACCCAGGAACAAATGCAGGAGAACGAGGTCGGGCTCGACCTGCTCTACGATCTGATTGCGAACATTCGCTACATGGCGGAGAAATCGAAGACCGGCTGGGATTCGGAATGGTTGCCGAGCTCCTTCTTCAAACGAGGACGCGCCGTGTCCAGCTACATGATCGACCGCTCGGACCGGATTGTGACCAGTATCTTTGGTCGTCGGCTGACTTGGTGGGACCGGTGGTCGTCGTCCAACGATGACTACGATCCCTTCGGTAACGCGAAGAACAAGAAACCTCAGGGCATCGAACGCCAAATTGCCGATCAAGAAATCGCACGTCGGGAAGCTCAGCTTCAAAAAGAGAATCCGTCAATCAGTCGTTACTCGACGGCTCAGGATCACCCTGGGCTGACGTATGACCCCGAGCTGCTCGGTTCGAAGGTTCGCGTGATGTCCGGTGAACAGTACGATCAGCTCGTCAAGGAGGAGGCTGCAGCCGTCCGGCGACGCTACGAAACCGAGCGGGCTGTGCAATCCAAACGCGCTGATCTGCTCGTACCGCTGGAGACCGCTACGCCGGTTACCACCGAAACGAGCCAAGCGACGCCGACACAGACGCCGATGTGACCGTTGGCAGAATGATGGTTGGCAGAATGAGGATTGGCAGAATGAGGATTGGCAGCGGGGCGTTCTTGTCTGTCATTCGCTGATCATTCTGCCCAACACCATTCTGTCAATTCCTTCATCAAACCGGGCCTCCATCGACCAGCGCGAACGCGCTCCTCATCGCCGCCGCTGTCGCTGCAACCGCATCGTCGTTTTCCATTGCGTTGAGCTTTGCATTGAAGGGTTCGGCACGAATTGGCCCGTCGTAGCCGATGGCGACCAGTGCGGTGAGAAAGTCATGGAGCGGTATCACGCCGGTGGCCATCGGCAGCTCTCGCTGATTGTCAAGTTGTTCATCGATCTTGCGACCCTTGGGGGCATCATTCAGGTCGCAGGCGACGATATCCGCGTTGGTCAACGTCTGCAGATCTTCGACCGATTCTTCGGCCGTGAACCAGTGCCAACTGTCGAGAATGAATCCGACATTGTCCGTGCCGATCTCTGCAATCAGGTCTTTCGTTTCCGCCATGGAATGCAAGAAGGGATAGCGTTTGGCAGACCACAGCGTCTTGGGGCCGACATACTCCAAGCCGAATCGCTGGTCGTGATCCGCCAGGATCTTGGCACACTCGCGAAGGCGTGTTGCGTGTTGACGAAAGTTCGAGACGTATGTCAGCTCGTCTGAGTTGGGCATCAGCCATGTTCCCACTCGCGTGACACCTGCTTTCTGCATCGCCTTGGCAAGCTTCGGCAACTCCGCCAAGCCTTCTTGGAAGGTGGCCTCGTCCTTGCGAAACTCCACTGGCAAACCCGCGGCACCCCAGACAAGCTCCTTGGCGCTCATCTCATCGCGCAGATCTTTGATCTCGCCTTCGCTCAATTGGCCAAGGAAATTCGGCTCCGCGTTGACCGACTCGAAGCCGTGCTTGGCGGCCAATCGCATCGCCTCGCGCTGATTTGCACTGACACCGATCGAACCGCAACGCAGATCCATGGTGAACTCTCTTTTCGAAGCGAGATTCCCCCAGCTACGGCTGCCTGTCAGTGCACTGGCGACGACAGCTGCGGAGCAAGACATCATGGAACGACGAGAAAGCATGTGGAAACTCCAGGTTGAGGTGGGGAAGTCGAGAGGGTCGAAAGCCATTGTAGGGCGTTGAGCGCGGCCGATGACGTGCGCTCTTGCAGGCTGAATCGTTTTCGTCGTTTCGGATCTTGTTGCGTCCCAGGAAAGGAACCACACGACAGCAAGTCTGTGGTGAGAATTGGTGTCGAGGAAAATCGATGAGATTGGCCCCCGAAACTCGGGGCTTCTTGGTCTATCGGGCTTCTTGGTCTATCGGGCTTCTTGGTCTATCGAGGCTTCTTGGTCTATCGAGGCTTCTTGGGATCGAGCGGATAGAGGGGGAAGTCCTGCGAGGGAGTTCGTACCGATTCCATCATGGCGCTAAGTCTCGTGACGACGTCAGGATGCTGGTCGGCAACGTTGTTCTGTTCGCCAATGTCGCTTTCGAGATCATAGAGTTCGATTTCGAGGTTCCCTTTGGACATATTCTGGCGAACCGCTTTCCAACGGCCAACACGAATCGTCTGCTGACCACCATAGCTGGAGAATTCTCGGTACAAGTAGGGTCGTTCGTCCTGTGGTTGACCTAGCAGCGTGGGAATCATTGAGATGCCGTCGATATCCGCCGGGATGATCTCACGTCCGCCGATCGCATCCATCAGAGTCGGCATCCAGTCCTCGAACCCGCTGACGCGATCGCTGGTCGATCCTGGTTGGATCTTTCCTGGCCATCGCACGATGGTGGGAACTCGTACACCTCCTTCGTACAGCGAACCTTTCAAGCCACGTAGTTCACCGACACTCGAGAAGAATTCGAAATCGACCTCCTGGTCCAGGTGGGTCGTTCCGTTGTCGCTTGTGAACACAACGATCGTGTTGTCGGCGAGGTTCAACTCGTCGAGTAGACGAAGCACGTTTCCGACGTACCGGTCCAGCCTTGTGATCATCGCTGCGTAGGCCGCTCGAGGGGTGAAGTGTGGTGTGTACCCGTAGCCAGAGTCGCGCGTAAACGGTGGGTCATTCCAGCCCTGGTCCAAGTAAGGCTTGAGCTCCTCATCCGGAACATGCAACGCAACATGCGGGATCACGGTGGGATAGTAAAGAAAGAACGGGCGATCCCTGTTGGTGCGAATGAACTCGAGCACCTGTTGATTGATCCGGTCCGGGGCGTAGTCCTGGCCTTTGAACGCATCGTAAGACTTGGGGTCACTCGGGTCGGCGCCCTCGGCGAGCGAAGCATGTCCCGGGACTGGCGGCTCATTGGCCAGGGCGAGGTGTTGGTCGTCGTCCCACAGGTACGACGGATAGTAGCTATGCGCATGTGCCTGGCAATTGAACCCGAAGAAACGATCGACACCTTGGTTCAGAGGACGACCGCTGGATTCGGGGCCGCCGAGTCCCCATTTGCCGAAGGCACCCGTCGTGTAGCCTTTTTGCTTCATCAATTCTGCGAGGGTGACTTCGTCGTCCGGGATTGGCCACTGCCCTTCCGGCGGCGTCGATTTGTTGTCCCTCACGAACGCATGCCCCGGATGTTTGCCGGTCATCAACACGCAACGTGAGGGAGCGCAGACGGCGTTGCCGCTGTAATGCTGCGTCAATCGCATGCCTTGGCTGGCTAGGCGATCCAGATTCGGTGTCTTGATTCGCTTTTGGCCAAATGAGCCCAGCTCGCGATAGCCGAGATCGTCGGCCAGAATGAAAACGACATTCGGCTGAGCGGCTCGAGTTGCCGACGAGACCGAGATGACCAGGAGTAGGGCCAGGCTTCCAGCGATTCGCACGTGATTGACTTTCTTGTGGGGAACAAGAGGGGGCTTTGTGTGGTAGCGTCTCTCCGCTAGCACCGTTTTAACAGATCCGGCGATATCGGACGCGAAACGTCAACAAAGTCCGAAAACGATCTCCCAGTCGGTGCTTAGCGTGGAACCGGATTTTCGTGAAATGCGTCCAAGTGGGGGTTCAATCCTTGATCTCCGCCGCTCGAGCAATTTGCCCAATCGCAGCCGAGCCGTTGAGTTTGGGGGTTCGGCAAAAGGTCCCTGTTGGACCGATCCCCCTGGCTTGGCCGTGGCGATCCAAAACTTCCACAGCGAGCGGGTGGTCGAATATGTTGGGTCTACGACTAAACTAGGGACTGGCTCAATCGGTGCACGATGGGCTTGCTGGCCGGTCGATTTTCATTGGATGGCGAAGACCGCTGGAGGACGAACCGCGGCGGGCTGGCGATCCCATCGCGGGTCATGTCATCCGCGTCTTGCCACAAGACCTAGTTGGGCACGGAAATCTCCTTCTCACTTCGGGCTCTCGATCTGCATGACATCACGATTTCGCAGCCGTCATCGGAGTTCATCCACGAGTCTGAGACGACGAAGGCTTGTTGCCGAGACACTCGAAGATCGCCGCCTGTTGGCGGTGTCGTTCGAGTTCAACTATCTGGGCGGTAACTCGATCGGCTTCAATGATCCGACCGAAGGACCCGGGTTTCGGTCGGCACTTGAGTCAGCGGCAACTCGGCTTGGCGATGGGTTGTTGCACGACGCGACGATCCAGATGGACGTCTTCTCGCGTTCGTTTGATTCAACCGCGGTTGCCAAAGCGACCTCCGAGCCCGCATTGCCCCTCGCAGGTGGCGGCTTCACGCATGCAGTGATCCCAGGCAAGATCATCAATGACATTGACCAGAACGGTGCATTGGCCGACGGCCGCTTGGAGGTCTTTTTCTTCAGTGGCTCCGATACGTTTACCTATGCGCTCGATCCTTCCGATGTTGACGCCGATGATGAGATCGATTTTCAAGCGGTGATCATTCATGAACTCGTCCACACACTGGGGTTCACGAGTTCGACCAACATCAATGGCAGTGACGATTCGGGCAATGGACTCACCTCGCCGGGAACCTGGTCCGTTTTCGATCAGTACGTTTCGGATGTCGCTGGGAATCGATTGATTGACGGCGACGCGAGTTCGCAGACAGCATTCCGAATGGACGCGGCGGCTTGGGCCCAGCACAGCGTGGGTGGGCCTGGCCCCGATGCAGGACTGTTCTTCGATGGTCCGATTGCCAAGTCGGTCTATGGAGGTCGAGTTCCGCTCTTTTCACCCTCCACGTTCTTGCTCGAATCGAGCGTGGCCCATCTCGACAGTGAAGGTTTTCCCGACCAGGACTTTGCCTTTTCGCCGTCGATGCACTTGATGTCGCACGCCATCATTGACGGACAGGTTCCACAGGAACTCACGCTTTTGGAAAAGGCGATGCTTGCGGACATCGGTATCCGAGTCACCGAGAACGTTCGACCGCAAGTCATTCCGCCCAGCAACATGGTGGTGGAAGCCAACGCGCGCGGCGGATTCCTGGGCACCAATCAAGCGATCAGCGATTTTCTCGCGTCGGCGATCGCTGTGGATCAAATCGATCCCAACCCCGTGATGACCCATGACAAGCCCACGCTGCTTGTCCTCGGCCAGAACGTCATCACGTTCACGGCAACGGATGCCTCGGGGAACACGGGGACAGCGACGGCCGTCATTTCGGTGTTCGATACCACGCCCCCTGAGCTCGGTGTGTCGCCGGCAGGTGTGACCTTGGAAGCGACAAGTCCGCTGGGTGTGAGCGATGTGACGTTGCCGTTTGTGACGACCGTTTCCGATATCGTCGATCCCAATCCAATCGTCACCTTCAACGGTGGAAGCAGTTTTCCGATTGGTACGACGATCGGCACCTACAGGGCTCGCGATTTTCGTAACAATGTTGCGACAGCCGACGTGGAGATCATCGTCCGGGATTCGACTCCTCCATCGTTCGCGCTTCCTGACTCCATCACGATCGATTCCAACCTTCCGGATGGTGCGGACCTGAGCAATCAGGCGTTGATCGCGCTGATCCGCGCGGCTTCCAGCGATTTGGCCGATGAGTCGCTCGAGATTGCCGCAGAGCCGACACGTTTTTCCTTTGGGACCACCAACGTTACTTTCACGGTGACCGATGACAGTGGCAACGCGTCGATGGCGACGACCTCGCTGACGGTGCAAGACGTCAGCTTCGTGGTGACCACGCTGGATGATGAACTGGATGCGGATCCAGCTTCGGATCTTTCGGATCTGAGTCTTCGTGAGGCGATCAGCCTGGCCAATGCGAGCGAGGGAATCGACAACATTCGCTTTGAGGAAGCTTTGGTCGGTAGTGTGCTGTTGGATCCAACGCTCGGCCAACTCGTCATCACCGACTCGGTCAACCTGATCGGGCTGGGGAGGCTGCGACAATCATTGACGGGCAGTCTTCGTCGGGCGTCTTCCGGGTTAGCGGCGATCAAGTTCACGTTTTGATGGAGGACTTGACCGTTCGCGGAGGCCGACTGACCGGTGACAGCCAGGGAGGTGCGGGGATCCGATTCGATTCGTCGGGGATGTTGACCTTGAATCGAGTGCAAGTGGCTGACAACACCACGACGGGCACTGCAGCGGCCGGCGCGGGCATTCAGATTCCTTCGGGCGATTTGGAGCTTGTGGATTCGCTCGTGACAGGCAATCAAACGACGGGAGAATTCGCAAGCGGCGGCGGCATCTGGGCTGGCGGCGGCGATCTGTCGATTGTCCGCAGTACCTTCACGAACAACTCGACGATCGGCAACTACGCGTCGGCGGGAGCCCTGTACGCGCTCGATGGCGTCACGACCATCACGGACAGCACGCTGTCGGGAAACTCGACAAGCGGGAACCGTGCTGGTGGTGGAGCGATCGCGATGATCTCGGCCGAGGCGACCGTCCGAGGCAGCACGATCTCCGGCAATTCCACCTCTGGCGCCACATCACCCGGTGGTGGATTTCGCGCCCTGTTGTCCCCCACGCAATTGATTAACAGCACGGTCTCGGGCAACCAAACCGGGTCATCCTCAGCAGGAGGTGGCCTCTTTGCGGATCGCGGCGACTTATCGATCCAACACAGCACGATCACTGGCAACACCGCTTCCGGTTCCGGTGGTGGAATTGGCGTTCCTTCCAACAGCTTGATGTCCCTCACCATCGACCACTCCATTGTCGCTGCCAATACGGATGATGGAATCGCGCCAGACTTCCTCGGTGTCGGTGTCCTGCTAAGCCCTCAGGCGGTTCGATTCAGCCTGATCGGAGATGGCACGGGCACCACCTTGAGTGAGTCGCAGAATCAGAACCCAACGACTGGGAACTTCGTCGGCAGTTCTGCTGGCGGCGGCATCATCGATCCAACGCTTGGACCCTTGGCAAACAACGGTGGCCTGACACTCACGCATCTGCCGCTGACGGCAAGCCCAGTGATCGATACGGGAGATGCTGCCTTTGATGCCAATACGTTTTCACCTCCTCTGGTGAATGATCAGCGCGGTGATGGGTTCTCGCGAATCAATGCAGGTCAAATCGATATCGGTGCCGTGGAATTCGAATCGATCACCGAGGCGCAACTCATCTGGCAAGACCCGGCGGACATTACGTTTGGAACGCCGCTTAGTTCGACTCAGCTCAACGCGACCGCGAACGTGCCGGGAGCGTTTTCGTACATCCCACCCGCCGGCGTTTTTCTTTCCGGAGGGCTGAACCAAACGCTCACCGTGACCTTCGTACCGACCTCACCCAACCTATCGCCCGTATCGGCGACGGTCAAAATCAATGTCAACAAGGCGGATCCAATCATCGTTTGGAATGAGCCGACCGATATTGTCACCGGGACGCCACTGAGCGAGGTACAGCTCAATGCGTCGACCGATGTGGATGGAACCTTCCGTTACGAACCAGACTTGGGATCGGTCCTTGGTGTCGGCGAGGATCAAGTCTTGACGGCGACGTTCACGCCGATCAATCAGAACAACTACAACATCGTCCAGCGAACCGTTTCGATCGACGTCATTGCTCCCCATGATTTCGGTGATGCTCCCGGGCAGTATCCCGTGCTGCTGTCTCAGGATGGGGCCCGTCATCTGCCCGGTGCGTTGTTCTTGGGGAATGAAGTCGATGCGGATCTGGATGGTCAACCTTCCGAGGCGGCCGATGCCGATGGTGATGATGAGGACGGCCTGACATTCGTCGCTGACGCGGTGGCTGTTGCCGGCCAGTCGACGCTGGCGAGCTGGCTCGTGGACGCATCTCAAGCAGGAAAGTTGGACGCCTGGATCGATTTCAACCAGGACGGGGACTGGGATGATCCCGGTGAACAGGTTCACCAGAGCGTTGACGTCAGTGACGGGGCGAACTTGCTCGCCTACGTCGTGCCGGACGGTTCGATCGCGGGCACCACCTTCGCCCGGTTAAGGCTTAGCAGTGCCGGCGGACTAGCGGCAACGGGAGCCGCCCCGGATGGTGAGGTGGAAGACTACCAGATGACGATTCAAGATGGTTCGAATCAGCCCGCTGCGTCGCTGCGACTTGTCGATCCATCGGCCGAGATATCGGTTCTCTCCGGCGAGTTCGTCGTTCGCCAAGGTGGTGTCGAGAGCTTTCGTGTGCCCATCGCCAATCTCGGTTCGATCGCGATCCTGGGTGGGGACGCGAATGAGACGGTGACGATCGATTTGCTGGGAGGATTTTCGACGCCGATCAACGGCCTACAACTCGATGGCGCCAATGGTGGAAACACCCTGGTGGTCAAAGGGGACGGTGAGTCACTTGACCTGACAGGTGCTGCGGTGCAGGTCTCGGGAATCCGTTGGTTGGATCTTTCGGACGATGATGCCAATCAGGTGGTGATCGACGTGGCGGCGGTTGCTCGCTTGTCGCCGATGGTCAACGTCCTCGAGATCGTCGGAGGGCAAGGCGATCAGATTACCGTGGCGGATGCTTCCGATTGGCGGATGACCGAGCCGATTGTTGTTGCGGGTTCTTTCGTCCTGACCGCTCAGCACATCGGCGGGGGTGGCGAAACGATTCAAGCCAAACTGCCTCACGCCTGGCAGAATTTTCTCCGCCCTAGCGATGTCAATGACGACGGCCAGGTTTCTGCGTCGGATGCCCTTCGCATCATCAACGAGCTCAGCCGAAGAGTCTTTTCCGATCCCGAGACGCAACAGCTCGATGACCCGATCGGTGTCGACGCTTGGCCCGACGTTTACTTCGACCAAAGTGGTGACGATCTTGTCACGGCGGTGGACGCCCTGCGGGTCATCAACGAGTTGGCGCGACAATCGCGGAGCAATCCTTCCGGCGAAGAATTGCAGATGGAAGGTGATTGGACGCAAGTTCTTGCAGTCCCTTCGAATGTCGTTCCTCGGAACCAACCCGCTGCTGAGAATTCTCAACGGCAACCAGACTCGGATATCGACCAGTCCGGACCAACCGTCAAGTTGGCCGATGCGGTCACGTCGCCACCGTCAGCGACAGATGGTTTCGCAAGCCAGGACGGGGTGTTGCAAGAGGTAGCCCTTCTCGACGTCCACGAAACGGTTGTCGATCAGCTGTTTTCGGACTTCGACCAGTTCGATGATCTGATGCCGTGATGGTCCGTTCGGCGATCCACGGGTTCAAGGGGGCATGGTGAAGCAGAGCTTT
This sequence comes from Pirellulaceae bacterium, assembly GCA_963767665.1. GTDB lineage: Bacteria > Planctomycetota > Planctomycetia > Pirellulales > Pirellulaceae > Rubripirellula. The sequence goes on along the minus strand of CAVYFC010000016.1, from coordinate 482,254 downwards.
CTGGCACGATAAGTGCATCGCTGAACAGCGTCGAGCGAAAGGTTTTAGCGTTTGTCTGTTGCAACGCCTTGTGAACCGCGCGACATCGTCGGACCCATTACCATGCCGCGGCAATGCCATTCGATCGACTCCGACCTGCGAGAGTGGTTTCTCTCTGCAGGGCGCATTGCACTGGTCTGCGGCCTCTTTTTGATTCCATTGCGATCTGTGGAAGCTTCCATCCACTCGAGCTCGAATCAGTTTGAGGCCTGGAGCCAATTGGTATGGTGGGCTCCCACCGAGCAGGCGTCGTTGAGCTGGAAGGCTCATCGTGAGGGCTTGGGGGGGGCGATTCCGGTAGGAATCTTGGCTCCTGTGGCTTCACAGCTTGAGTCCAAGCTCGGTTCCACGCAGCGTCCCGTCGAGTGCTCTTCATCTCCGTGGTCGCTGGTTGAATTGCAGGTGCGACTGCAGGTTTAGCGGGCATCACCGTTCGGCCTCAGTTCATCCACCTATTCCCTCTGTCGACACTCGTCCTTGCGCCGGTCCTCTTCCGGCGCGAGGCGAGCGTCACAGGCAATCCGAAAGCAATTCAATGAAAACGAAACCAACCGAATCCAAAACAGAGATCCAATCCAAGTCGCCCTTGTCTTCCGAATTGGGAGGTGCGCCGAGTGACTCGTTGCTAGCGCGCGTTGTGGTGCTCGTGTCGAGGAAAGCCTACGAGGAAGCTGCAAACTTACTGCGAACGGCGCCTCGCTCACCATGGACATCCAACACGCTCGGCGTGTGCTTGATGAGATGTGGACGCATCGAGGAGGCCCTACAAATTTATCGTGTGCTGGTTCTGAACCCCGGCACAACGGTCCTGCGAAGTGATGCCGACGACTATGCGCGTCTCAACATGGCGACGGCGCTGACATTAAAAGGGACTCCCAGCGGTGCCTTGGATTTACTTGTCGAGCTGAGAGACAAGGAGTTCGCTCCTGCAGCGAGGCTGCGCGAGACGATCACTCGGTGGTCAAACTCGTTATCGTTCTGGCGACGGTTGGACTGGAAATTCAATCGGATCGATCCGCACCATTGCAAGGTGCTCTTCGACTATGAACCCGGGGAGTTTCCTTTCTTGGTTCAACGATGCACGGCTGAGTTTCCGTCCGACCCCAACTCACCGAGGCTAGCCGCATAGGTCATCGCAGGGAGAGTTGGGGAAACTTCGTGGCTTCCCGGTTGTCGCTTGTCGGCGCAGACGCCCATTCGCATTGGGTTGGCCAGTTGATAGCTTGATAATGTGCCTCGGCTGGTACCTGCGCCGAGTCGCCCCGCTGACCTTGCTTGGTTAAGCGGCGGGGCTCACGGTATTTTTCCTACAAACGCTGCTGTCTTGAATCGCGACCCGGCCCCCGGCAAGTCGTTGATGCCGAACTCTGCCTGGCCCCTGTTACCGTAGGCGAGTCTCTCCGAGACTCGTAAGAATTGCAGCCGAGCTGCGGATGTCCGCCTTGGAAATGCGGACCTACGTGACGCAGCCGAGCTGCGGATGTCCGCCTTGGAAATGCGGACCTACGATTGCATCGCAGCCAAGCTGCGAATGTCCGCCTTGCTAGCAAAGCTTCCTTGTCACCGTTGGGACTGGTCTTTGAGCCGGGATTGCCTTGGTGGTGGGATTTGGGGTATCTGCATTGTCTATGTGGGACCATGCCAGCCACTTTTCGGTTGCAGCTGGTGGTCTCGGCCAAGGCAATGGCTTGGAGAATCTCTCGCTGTGGACCTCATGGATGACGCATTCAAGCATCAGGACGATTCCTTCCGTCACACGAATGGTCGCGTTTCCCGCTGCGCTCGCGACGTGCCTTTACGCGCTGCAAGCGATCTGCCTGCCCGCACTCCATGCCACCGCACAAGAGACAGCCTCTCCGCAGGTCGCGTCCCAACCACCGGGACCATCGATTGCTCAGCTTGAGGCACTGTTGGAGCAGAAAGACCTTGCCCAGGCCGTCGAGGTTGGACGAAAGCTTGCTGAGCAACCTGAGCAGGACGTCGACTTGACACTACCACTGGCTCGACTTGCACGTGCGTTGCAACAAGCCGGGGAGCTGGATCAAGCCGCCGATTTCTACAAGCGATCCGTGGCCACTTCGAAGCGCCCGGCCGCAGCCGGCCTCGAACCGCAGAAAAAACTCTTGGTGCGGATGGCGGCCGGATCGGTGCTGACGCAGGTCAATCAGCTTTCCGAGGCGATCGAGGTCTTGCGACCGACATTCGCGCCGGAAGTCGGAGCCAGTGACGCGCAGAAACAGATGGTGGTAGCAATTCTGTTGCGAATCGGCGCCACCTCGCTGGCAATCGGCGCACATGAGATCGCATCGCAGGCGTACACGCTGGCAAGCGAGCATGCCTTGGAAGACCAGCATGCCACCGCGATGTTGGGAGACGCCTGGGCGATGGCCATCGAGCGCCGTGAGCCACTCGCTGCCGCCCGCAAGCTTGCCAATTTCATCGATCAATATCCCGATCATGTGGATGCCTCTCGGGCGGCGCGCTTGTGCTGAGTGCTTGAAGCAATCCGAGCGTCCAGAAGATGCCTCGGCCATGCTGGCTGATCTGCTTCGCCGCTGGCCGAATTCGGAGTCCGCCTGGGAAGTTGTCGCCAGTCATCGTGGCTTGGCAGTCGATCTCGTTCCCACCGCCGTGCGACAATGGTTGATCGAAAGCGCCGACGGAGGCCGCTTGGACAAACTCGACGTCAGCATGACCGTGCAGGGGATTCTGGCGGCTTCGCAGGAGAGGGATCTGAACGCCTGGGCAAAGCTTGCCCAACATCTGGCCGCGATCGATCCATCGGGACAACCCACGTCGGACCTGCTTGTCAAACTATCCGAGTCGGGACGGGATGCGGATGCCGAACGACTGGCGACGATCCTGATTGCCCCGGCCGCGGAAGCTTCGGTGCAAGCCGGAGCACGCGAGGCAGCATGCCGATGGGCAGGCCGCACGGAACGCTGGTCGATGTTGGCGTTGGCGTCGGAGTCGGAAAACCCGGCGGAGCACCAACCGTCGCGGACGATTGCAGTCGAGCGATTGCTCGCCGAGTCATTGATGCAGGTCGGTCGTGTCGAAGAGGCGAGTCCCTGGTGGAACCACTTGGTCGATACACGTCACGCCACCGATTTCTCCACGTTGCTGCGATGCGCCGAAGCGGAGACGTCGGTCGGACATGATGTCATGCATGCGCAACAGCGGATCGATTCGGCGCGGTCTGCCGCGGGAGAGGATCGATTTCAGCACTCCCTGGTCGATCTACTTGACGCGGAGTTGGCGATCCGGCGATCGGAATTCGATCGTGCTCGCGGACTGCTGGAGCAGGTGGTGCGATTGAACGATACCGAAGCGAGCCTGCGGGGGCGAGCACAGTGGTTGATCGGTGAGACGCACTATTTGCAGCAGGACTTTGCCGATGCGATTGAGGCCTATCGGCGTGTGGAAGGCATCGATCCGGGAGGCATGTGGGTCTCGGTTTCCCTGATCCAAGCTGGAAAATCATTTGAGCAACTGGGGCGGACACGCGAGGCGGCGGTTTGTTACGGAAACCTACTGAGCCGCTTCGCGGATACCTCGCACGCCGAGCTTGCTCGTCGTCGCTTGGCCGCGATTTCGCCTGATGCAGGGCCGTCCTTCAACTCTTCAACCACGATACGAAGATGATCGAAACCGACCGGCGCAGTCGCCCCAACCACCGAACCTTCGCAAACACTTCGGCACGCCGGCACTCGGCGGCGCTCGCATCACGCGTGCTGCCGTTGGTCGTGCTGGCGATCGGATCCACGTGGTGGCTTTCGACCCTTGGTCCGGCCATGGGGCAATTCCCCAATTCACGTGGCAATGGAACCCAAGGTTACGGTGGCCAGGGCTACGCGCAGCCCTATCAGCAATCGTCACAGAACTACACGACCACAGCGATCCCCTCGATTCCATCGGCTGCCATGGATCCCGCAGCAAGCGGTGATGGGTCGGGTGGCGCGGAGGCTTCCTCGGAGGGTTTCTGGCAACCGCCCGAGTTTGTCAAGAAGATCGCTCAGGGCGGATGGTTGATGATCCCCCTTGGCGTCTGTTCTTTGATTGTCCTCACTTTGTCACTCGAACGCATGATCGCGCTGCGCCGCGGACGTGTGATCCCACGTCCTTTTGTTCGGCGTTTCACCGAATGCGTCGAAGATGGTCAATTGAGTTACGAGGAGGCGACGGAACTGTGCGACGAGTTCGATTGTCCGGTAGCCGAGGTGTTTCAAGCGGCGGTGCGTCGCTGGGGAAGACCGATGCTCGAGGTGGAACAAGCGGTGATGGATGCGGGCGATCGCGTCGCCGATTCGTTGAAGCGTTTTCTTCGAGTCTTTCACGCAATTAGCAATGTCGCGCCGCTGATCGGTCTGCTCGGTACGGTGCTCGGCATGATTCAATCGTTCGATACGATGAGCAACCAAGAATCGCTGGGGCGACCGGAGATGCTGGCTTCGGGAATCAGCGTGGCCCTGATGACAACGGCTGGTGGCCTTGCCGTCGCGATCCCTGCCTACCTCGCCTACATGTACTTCAGCAGCAAATCGGACAGCTACTTGAACGAGATCGACAAGCTGTGCCAGCGAGTGGTCGACTGCATTTCGGCGGAGGGGCTTGAGAACGCAGGCAACAGCCGAAACAGTCGCAAACGCCGCGCGGCCTGATCGGGCCATGACGCGGCCGAACCCCAGATGCATTCGCAGTCCCATGCCCTCGCGGTCGCATTCACACGTGGGCTGACTTCGACGAACCGGAGAGAATCGATCCATGTCCAAACGCCGAGAACGGTCGGAAGACGCCACGATCAACCTGACACCGATGATTGATGTGGTCTTTCTGCTGGTCATCTTTTTCATGGTCGGCAGCAAGTTCAGCGAGGCCGAAAGCCGAATCAAAGTGAACGTACCGTCGGTTGGCGAGATGCGTTCGATCACGCGGGCCCCCGACGAGCGTGTCGTGGCGATCGCGCTCGACGGATCGATCACGCTCGATGAACAGCCCGTGAACCTGTCGCAGCTGACCAATGCCCTGCGCGATCAACATCGCAACTACCCGGGGCTCAAGGTCGCGGTTCGTGGCGAAGCCAGCGGATCACTGCAGCAAACGGTCGAGGTCTTGCATGCGGTGAGAAGCAGCGGCGTGGACCAAATCGGTATCTCGACGCAGAGGATGCGGCGTTGAACGATCCAGCCCGACTTTGGGCAGATCCTCGACTTATCTACACAGTTGCCGCGGCTTCGGTCGCCTTGCTGCTGGCTGCATTCTGGCTTTTTCGAAGGCGGCGGCGACAGGGGCGTCAGGCGGGGGTGATCTGCTTGATCGTTTCGGTGATCTTCCACATTGCCTTGATCTTTCTCGTCCCACTGTTGCCCTCGAGCCCCGGTGGATCGTCCAGCGTTGATGAAGCGTCCAGGCAAGATGCCGGCATCGAGGCGGTCGCCATTTCCGCGTTTGAGCCAGAGATGATGCCCGAGGAGGTTGCAGGTGAGAGCCAAGCGTTGGTCTCACCCCTGCCGGTGGCCAATTTGACCGACCTGGCCGAACCGGCTTTGCCGGAGGACTCGGTGGATCAACCGCCATCGTCCGACTCCGAATCTCCCGCCGAGGTTCCCGAGACCCTTCCCGAATCGCTGGCCTCCATGGAGTCACCGTTGACACCGGACCTCGCATCCGACTTGGACAGCATGTTGGAGGACGCCTTTGCGGATCCTCCGCCAGTCGAGGCAGCGGATCCAGCGACGGCTACCGCCATGACCGCCGAACCGGTGACTGCCGAACCGATGCAGCCGGCCAGCGATGATCGTTCCAGCGAGGCTCGCGTGGCGGACGCTTCCACGGCGCCATCGCCTGCGGTCGCCCAAGCGACACCCGCAACGGTCGTCGGTGCACTGGAAGCGGACTTCGCCAATCGTACCGGCGCGGCGAAGGAACACGCGCTGCGTCTGACCGGAGGCAATGCTGACACCGAGGCGGCCGTCGAGCTCGGCACTCAAGTTTCTCGTCGCCAATCAGCGGCCCGATGGTGCCTGGGATCCTCGAGCCTCAGGAGCGGGTGTCGAGCGAGCACCACTGGGGACCGCTCGGGGCAACGCCGGGTCGCGCGCAGAAACCGGGATCACCGGCTTGGCGCTGCTAAGCCTGATGGGTGCGGGACATACCCACCTACGTGGCGAGTACTCGGAAAATGTCTTTCGCGGGTTGGCCTATTTGATTCGTCACCAGAAACCGGATGGATCGTTGGCGGGAAACGCTTCGGTCTACGAGGCAACCTACTGTCATGGAATGGCGGCGCTGGCGATTGGCGAGGCAGCGGCGATCACAAAGGATCCGTCTGCGATGTTGGCGGCCCGGCGTGCGATCGCCTACACGCAGCGTCTGCAACATCCCACGACCGGCGGTTGGCGGTACAAGGACGGGGACGCCGGCGATCTCAGCCAACTCGGATGGCAGGCCATGGTTCTCGATTCAGGACATCGCGCCGGCATCGCACTCGATCCGCGATCGGTCGCCGGCGTGCAGCGGTTTCTGCAAAGCGTTCGCATGGGGTCTCATGGAGGACTGGCGAGCTACCGTCGAGGCGAAGCCCCCAGTCGCACGATGACGGCAGAAGCGCTGGCAACCCGTTTGCTCATCGGCGAACAAGTGCCCGCCGACGAGATCGTGGAGGCGGAACGCTACCTCTTGCAGCAACCCCCTGGCGTCAGCCAAGACAACTACTATTACTGGTACTACGCCACCCTGGCGCTTCATCAGCTCCAGGACGATGCCTGGCAACAGTGGAATGAATCGCTCAAAGCACGGCTGTTGGCGACGCATCAATCCGACGGTAGTTGGTCTTCCAATACGTTGTGGGGAGGCTATGGTGGAACGGTTTATACGACGTCGATGGCCACGCTGTGTCTGGAAACCTACTACCGTCACGCGATCCGAGGGGAGAGCGGTCGAATCGCACGGCAACCCGATCGCACGACCGGTCGGTAACGGTGGCCACGCTGCGTGAGCTGTTGCACGAAGCGGCTACCGCCGAAGGATTCTCAATGGTGGGGATCGCACCGGCTGTCGAATCAACCGGCTTTCACAACCTGGTGCGATGGGTCGAACAAGGCTACGCGGGCGAGATGGCCTACCTCGGTGGCCGCCAGGAAGCGTATCGCCATCCTGCATCGATTCTTGCGGGAGTTCGCTCCCTGGTCGTGCTGGCCTTTCCCTACCCAGCAGCTTCCTTTCGGCCGTTGCCGAAAGCTCATGGCAAGATCGCCAGATACGTTTGGGGTGGAGTTGACTATCACGATGTGATTCACCCCAAGCTGAAACGATTGAGCCAACTGATCTCCGACCGCGAGCCCACTTCGCGTTCCCGAGGCGTGGTCGACACGGCCCCCTTGTTGGAACGAGAGGTCGCCCAACAATCGGGACTCGGTTGGCGCGGAAAGAACACGTTGTTGTTGAATCGGCACCAGGGAAGCTATTTTCTGCTGGCCTGCCTGCTGACCGATGTGGAGCTGCCCTATGATGCGCCGCACGAGTCCTCGCATTGTGGCACCTGCACCGCCTGCCTGGAGGCGTGTCCCACCGATGCCTTTGCACAGCCGGGCGTCCTCGACGCAAGTCGCTGCATCAGCTACCTGACGATTGAGCATCGTGGCCCCATTGCGGTCGAGCTGCGTGAGCCCATCGGGGACTGGCTGTTCGGCTGTGACGTTTGTCAGGAGGTCTGTCCGTGGAATCGAAAGCCCGAGCGGGCAAGTCACCATCAAGAGGATCCGCTGGACTCGATCGAATTGACCGGCCTGTTCAGCATCAGCGACGAGCTGTTCCGCGAGCGATATCGAGCCACGCCACTATGGAGGTCGCGGCGCAGGGGAATTCTTCGCAATGCAGCGATTGTGCTGGGGAACCAGGGACGAGACGATTCGATCGAGGCCCTCAAGTTAGGGCTCGCGGATGTGGAACCCATTGTGCGCGGCGCTTCGGCTTGGGCCCTGGGGCGAATCGGGGCACCCCCAGCGAACGCTGCGCCTGGTTGCCCGAAGCAAAATTGAACCAGATGGATCGGTCTTGGAAGAAATCGCGGCGGCCCTTGACGGGCGATGACTCTCAGAATCTGCTTGATGGCGAGGCCCCGAAGGATTGTAATGGGGCAGCGTCCCGATCCTCCCGCCGCCTTTTTGAGCTCCCGCCGCTCGACCACCCCGTCGGTCGTCCTCCGGACGATGTCCACCGGACGATGCCCACCGTGACAGGGTGTCCTTCCCCCGAGATGATTCAAGATGTGGAATGCGTCTGGCCTTGCCCATTGGCGGTCAATGGTACTGCTGTGTTTGCTTGTCATCGCTGGATGCGCCGACTGAAAAGAAAACCGATGCGGCCGCCGACAAAGAACTCGAGGCCATCGATGTCGAATTGATCACGTTGGAGCTGAAGTCGTGGCCCACGATCATTCGGAGTCAGGGCAGCATGGTTGCCGACGAACAAACCGTCGTGGGGGCGAAAGTTGCAGGGCGGGTCGCAGGAAGTTCATGTCGAACTCGGGGATGCGGTCGAAGTGGGCGACCCGATGATCATGCTGGACCAACATGAGTTCGAGCTGCAGGTCATTCAGGCAGAAGCACAATTGCTCCAGGCCAGGGCCGCGGTCGGTTTGTCGGAGGAAGATCGGCCGACCGAGCTCGATCCCCAGAATGCGCCGCCGGTGCGAATGGAGAAAGCCGTTTGGGACGAATCGAAGAGCAGCTTGGAGCGGGCCCAACGACTGCTCGGTCAATTTGCTGTTTCTCAAGGCGAGTACGATCTTGCCTTGGCGGCCGAGCGGGCAGCCGAGGCGCGACATGCTGCGGCAATCAATTCGGTTCGCGAAAAGATCGCGCTGATCGGTATCCGTGAAGCCGACCTTGCCGTCGCCCGTCAGCGATTGCAAGACGCGACGATTCGCGCCCCGATCGACGGATATGTGCGGACACGACAAGCCGCGCCGGGTACCTTCGTTCAGGTTGGCCAACCGATTGCCACCGTCGTCCGCACCGATCCTCTTCGCTTTCGCGGAGCGGTGCCGGAACGCTACGCCCGGTCTCTTTCGGTGGGCCAGGAAGTCCGTTTGCAAGTCGTCTCTGTTGAAGACCCCCGGATCGCAACAATCATCGCGTCAGTCCCGCACTCGATGCCGACAGTCGATCCCTCGCGTTCGAGGCGGATGTTCCGAATCCCGAACCAGCTGTTTCGCGCTGGTGTGTTCGCGGAAGCGGAGATCGTGGTCGATACTCGGGCCAGGGCACTTGTGATTCCACATTCCGCCTTGTCCGAGTTCGCGGGGGTGGAGAAGGTCTGGAAAGTCGTTGACGGCGTGGTCACCGAGCAAGAAGTCCTCGCCGGTCCCCGTCGAGACGAGGGACGCGAGATCGTTCAGGGGTTGTCTCTCGGCGACCAAATTCTGCGACGTGCGGAGGAAGGTCGAGTCGCCCGTGTCACGCCGGGACCCCAAGCATCCGAACCCGCAACGCGCAACGCTGTCGTCACGCCTGGCGAGACTTCCACGGGAAGTGCACCAGAAGTGGCGGCTGAGTCCCATGGTTAAATAAACAACACAGCACCTACCGTAGCCGAGTCTCTCCGAGACTCGTAAACAACGCAGCAACGCAGCAACGCTGTGAATGTCCGACTTGCAATGCCGGATCCCGACCTCAGCAGAAAACCAATTCAAATGACCATAGGAGCACCCCTTGTACTGGCTGGCTGAAGTTTGTGTGAAGCGACCTGTGTTCGCGTTGATGCTGGTGACCGCCCTCGTGGTCGCCGGATTGGTCGCATTTCCACAGCTTGGGGTCGATCGATTTCCCAACATGGACCTGCCACAGATCTACATCAGTACCACGTACATTGGGGCGGCCTCGGCGGAAGTCGAATCGGAAGTCAGCTCGGTGATCGAGGATGCGGTCGCGACCGTCGCTGGGATTGATGAATTACGGTCGATTTCCTCCGACGGTCGATCGTTCGTGATCGTGACCGTGGAACTTGATCGGGACATTGACGCGGCGATCCAAGATGTTCGAGATGCGGTTGCCGGCGTGGTCCGTCGCTTGCCACCCGGTTTGGACCCACCGGTGGTGCAAAAGCGAGATCTCGATTCGTCACCGATCATGACCTTGGCCGTCTCGGGCCCACGCTCGTCACGCGAGTTATTCGTCTTGGCCGACCGCTACGTCAAGAATGTGATTGAATCGTCACGTGGCGTCGGTGAAGTTCGGATCGCGGGTGCCGCCGACCGGGCAATCCAGGTCGATATCGATGCAGAACGCCTGGCAGCGCATCGGATCTCGATCTTGCAGGTTCGTGAAGCTTTAGCCAATCAAAACGCGGAGGTCCCGGGAGGCCGAGTCAACGAAGGCAATCGGGAACGGGCGCTGCGAACGCTCGGTCGGGTGGAGGACTCGCGCAATTTCCCGGACCTGGTCGTCGCCACCGTTGGCGGCTCTCCGATCCGCTTGAGCGATCTAGGCGAGGTAACTGATGGGACGAAGGAAGTGCGCACCCTGGCGCGGCTCAATGGAGTGCCGGCGGTCGTCCTGGAGGTTCAGCGTCAATCGGGCGAGAACACCGTCGCGGTCATCAAGGGAATCAAAGAGCGTCTACCTCGCTGTGACGATCTGCTTCCACCCGACGTCAAGGTCACCATCATTCAGGACCAATCGCGATACATCGTCGAGGCGCTGCATGAGATCGAACGGCATCTCGTTTCGGGCAGCATCTTGGCTTGCTTGACGGTCTTGCTTTTCATGCGGTCATGGCGATCCACGCTGATCGCGGCGGTGGCGATCCCCGCGTCGATCATCGCCACGTTCGCCTTCATGAAGTGGTTTGGTTTCACGCTGAACAACGTCACGATGCTCGCCTTGGTTCTGATGGTGGGCGTGGTGATCGATGATGCCATTGTCGTGCTCGAGAACGTTTTTCACTGCATCGAAGAAAAGGGAATGCCACCGAAGGAAGCGGCCATCGTCGGGACCAAGGAGATCGGCCTGGCTGTGTTGGCGACGACGATGTCGCTTGTAATCGTTTTCCTTCCAGTCTCGTTTTTATCGAGTGTGACGGGGCGGATGCTGTTTCAATTCGGTGTGACAGCAAGCGTTGCCATCCTGATTTCGATGCTGATCAGTTTCTCGCTGACGCCGATGATGTGCAGCAAACTGCTTCGCCCCATCAAGACGGGAGCGAAAGGCGATCCCAGCAAAGCGCCGGCGTCGCGTCGCGGTTTTTATCGCTGGATCGAGAGCAGCTATCTCTGGATGTTGTCGGTCGCTCTGCGGTTTCGCTGGCTGACACTCGCGGTGGTGATTGCCGTGATCGCCAGCAATGTCCCCCTCAGTAGACTCGTCAAACGTGACTACGTCCCCTTGAATGTCGATGAATCAGAATTCGAGGTGCGTGCGGAGGCTCGCCAAGGCGCCAGTCTTGCGGCGATGAAGGAGACGATTGACAAGGTCGAAGCCGAACTGGCCGGAATCGAAGGAATCCGTACTGTCCTGACAACCGTGGGGACGCGGAGTTTTGGAGACGTCAACAGCGCCGGGATGTTCGTTCAATTGCAGGACAGTCGGGAACGAACCTTCTCGCTATCCAGGCTTTGGCGCGGACTTTGGGCCGGCGATCCCGGTGAAGCCTTCCGAGGTAACTTCAGTCAGCGCGACAAGATGACCGAGATCCGCAATCGATTGAAGGCGATTCCGGACGTTCGAGCTTCTGTGCGGAATTTGACTTCCCTGCGACAAGGTGCTCCGGTCGACATCGACCTGGCGGTCACCGGTCCCGATGCCGAACGCTTGCTGACCTTCAGCGAGAAGTTACGCGCCAAAGCGGAGACCGTTCCGGGCATCGTCGATGTCTATTCGACCCTTCAGATTGACAACCCGGAACTCTTGGTTTCGATCGATCGCGAACGGGCTGCCGTGTTGGGCGTCGAGATTCGCGAGATTGCCGATACGTCTGCGCGTGGCCGTGGGTGGTGACGATCGAGTCTCGCGGTACTTGGATCAAACCGCCGGCGATGCCTATGACATTGAACTCCGTCTGGTGGGAATTGATCGCAACGATGTCCCCTCGATCTCTCAATTGTACGTGAGGACCAATCGGAGCGCTTCAGGCGAGCTTGGCGTCGGCACGACATCGGCGGCGTCAACATGGGATCTAGGCTCTCCGAGTAGCGGAACCTCGTTGACCAGAATCGATAACGTGGTGCAGTTCAAGTTCTCACAATCGGCGTCGCGCATCGATCGTCTCAGCCGTCAACGCATGGTCGCGGTGCGGGCGAATGTGGACAGCGGATATGCGCTGGCCGATCGGATCGATGCGCTGCAGCAAGCTGCGCGGGAGCTCGGAATTCCACCGGGCTTCGATGTGGAGGTCCGAGGCGGCGGGCGCGAGCTGGAAAACACGCTAACCGATTTCGTCTGGATGTTTGGGATGTCCATCATCTTCATGTACATCGTGTTGGCGGCCCAGTACGAGCACCTGGTCTATCCGCTGATCATTCTGCTGTCGCTGCCCCTGGCGATCCCATTTGGGCTGCTGAGTTTGTACTGGGGCGGCGAGACCCTGAATCTCTACTCGGCGTTGGGCATCCTGGTGCTCTTCGGGGTGGTTAAGAAAGCAGCCATTCTTCAGGTGGATCACACCAATGCACTTCGTCGCGACGGGATGGAGCGTCATCCGGCGATCATGCAGGCCAATCGCGACCGCTTGCGGCCGATCCTGATGACGACCATGTCGTTCGTCGCCGGCCTGCTGCCGCTGCTCATCGCCACCGGTCCTGGTGCCGAGGAACGCCGCTCCATCGCGGTGCTGGCGGTCGGCGGCCAGACGTTGTCCTTGGTGTTGACCCTGCTCGCGATCCCAGTCCTCTACACCTTTTTCGACGATCTGAGCGCTCTGCCGAGCTGGTTGGCCGGGCTCTGGGGGAAGCGAGGAGAGATCCCGGGTCTCGATTCACCGCCGGCGGCTTCGGAAGTTTCGGCGTGAGTGGTGAGTGTGTGAGTGGTGAGTGGTGAGTGGTGAGTGGTGGGTGGTGGTGAGTGGTGAGTGGTGGGGGGAGTGGTGAGTGGTGAGTGGTGAGTGGTGAGTGGTGAGTGGTGAGTGGTGAGGGGGCGACGGACTTGGAAGTCCATCGTACGGTTTGATGCAACGCTCGGCGCCAGGGCCTACAATGCTTTGCCGACGAGAAATTTGCGGCGGTGCGATTCGTTCATCCCTTTGTTCATTTGAGAGAATTCGATGCTTCGATCCCTCTGTTTGTTGTTGATGGTTTGTGTTTGGGTTGAACTTGCCGCAGCGCAGTCGACGCCGAAAGCCGATGCACAGACTCCCCGTGCACAGAATCCGGTACACAGAATCCCGGTACACAGAATCCCGGTACACAGGTGGAAAAGGTTCTTGCCGACGACTCAGGTGACCTCGGTTACCTTCTCTACTTGCCCCCTTCTTACGGCGAGGATCCCGACAAGCAGTGGCCGCTCGTCTTGTTCCTCCATGGGCGGGGAGAGAGTTACGGGCCCTTGAGCCTGGTCGCCAAATGGGGGCCTCCGATGTTCGCCCAGCGAGGTGACGATCTGCCCTTCATTCTCGTTTCGCCGCAGTGTCCTGGCGATGGATCCTGGAGCGATGAAACACGACAAGGACAACTCGATCGGCTGCTCGATCAGATCACCAAGGATCTGCGAGTGGATGACTCACGTGTCTATTTGACCGGGCTAAGCATGGGAGGTTATGGGTCGTGGACGCTGGCAGGCCGTCATCCCGAACGTTTCGCAGCGGTGATTCCCGTTTGTGGCGGCGGCAAAACGGAAGATGCCGACAAGCTCAAAGCACTTCCGATCTGGGTCTTCCATGGCGATCAAGACAGGGCGGTGCCGATCGCGAAATCGATCGAGATGGTGGAGGCGATCAAGGCCGCCGGTGGTGAAGACGTCCGCTTCACGACACTGGAGCATGTCGGACACAATTCGTGGTCCTCTGCCTACGCGCTGCCCGAACTCTACTCGTGGATGCTTGAGAAGCAATCTGATAACACGGATCAATAAGGTCTGACCAACAAGAAGCAGGAGCGACAAACGCGAGCAGCATCACTCGCGTTCGCGTCGCATCGCCTCTTTCTCCTCGATCGATCGCTTCGGTTGCTTCCACTCGGCCGGGACCTTCTGCTTGTCGATCTTCTGCTTGTCGCTCGATTTTGATTTGATCTCGATCCAAGCTTCGCGAACCTGATCTTCGGTCATCTTTCCCGCCTTCACTGCCTCTTGCATGCGACGGCTGATCCCTTCGTAATCGATCGCTGGCCTCGACGGTTCGCTCCAGCTGATCCTGGGCGATTCTTCCCGGGTTTGACTTTGGGTGTCCGGAGCGGAAACCACTGGCGTGGAAACCGATTCGACTTGAGCCTGCGGACCATCCGCCTCAACACCTGCCGTTTGGCCAGGCATCTGTTCCAGGGGTCGAACCAACAAACTCCAGCTATGCAGCATTCCGAATCGGTCGCTACGCGTTCCCCGAATCACCAGCTGCCATACACCTTGAACGCTCTTGTCGGTGAAGTGGCTGAGGCTCGGTTCTCGCTTGAGGGCGGCCTCCGGTAGAAAGGTCCCCTTGAAGGGAGGGCGAGCCTTGACGATCGGGAGGGTCGCTTGATCATCAAAAATGGTGGCTTCGAAGTTGTTGTCGCGGCCACCCACTTCCGTAAATAACTCGATGCGCTGCCCGTCGGGGCCCGTCAAGAAAGCGTCGAGATGGGAGACGTTGGAGTGGGTGATGGAGAGTTGCACATTCAAGTCGCCAATCAGGTAGTCCTCGCTGACCTCGATTTCTGAGATCACGGTTCTTCCCGGTGGCAACACCTCGGCATTGAGATTCGTGTAACTACCACCAATCATCGCCTTGGAACGAGCGACTTCATCAGCGGTCAGCAAGCCGTCAGCGTTGAGATCAAGCGACGTGAACTCGGTCATCCTTTCCTCGGTCCATTCACTGATAAACTCCGACATCGAGACTTGTCGATCGTCGTCCGCGTCCAGCTCGTAAAACCAACCTGGGATTCCTTCCGCGAGTTGCCCTGCCTCTTCTTGAAGAGGAGCAAGGTAGGCATGTAGTTCCGTTCGCGAGACTTCTCCGTCGCGATCGATGTCGATTTGCCCAATCGGAATGCCCAATTCTTTTTGCTCGTGTGCCTCCAGTCGACCATTCTTGTTGAGGTCAAAACGACCGAGAACGCTGGCCGTCAACCAGAAGCTGCTGCCGCCACTGCGCCACCACTGTGAATCATCGCGACGATCATTTCCGTCTCGTCGATTGGACGGTTGCGCTTCACCACCGGTCCGCCAGGCTTTCTGGCGGAGCTCGTCGGAGGCCTGGTCCAGCAGTCGCCGCCGTGCGTAACGCTGGGCCAGTTCGAGTCGGCTCAGTCGTTCGTCCTTGTTCAAATCATCATCGAAAGGATTTCGGTGAGTCCATCGCTCACGAGTCGCCTCTCTGCGGTCAATGTATCCATCGCGGTTACGATCGTTGCTTCGTAGCGTGCGGTCTGCGAAATCGAGATCGTCCTGCGTGTAGGGGTACTTGACCTCAGGCAAACCGAATTCCGGCACCATCGGCTCATCATCATCGGTCCCGAACGGTTTGACCGTGCTTTCCCCACGAGCTCGAACGGAGCGATCGGATGAACCGTTTTGCTGAGCGTAGTAGCGTCGTGCCGCCTCCTGCAGATCGTCGATATCGTTGTCACGATCGATCGACATCCGACTCGCCCGCATGATCCGTTCGAGATAAGGACGTGCCAGCGGAGTGATTTCCTCTGGCTCGACTTCACCATCCTCATCCCGATCCAACCGCTCAAGCGCTTCCCGCAGTCCAGCCTGCCCAAAAGCTTGTCTCGGCTGAGACGTAAGGATGACGGTCAGCATGCATAGCATGAGCGAGAGTCGAAGGACGATGAAAACCGATTTCATTACTTGTCGTTCTTGCTGCTACGGAACGGATTCGACGACGAACGCTGGGAAGTGGAGCTCGAGTCTCTCGATGACGAGGGTGGACGAGTTGGACTTTGCCCCAAGAATTGTTGGAGCACCGTTTCAAACACCTCTCCGTTGACCGGCGTCAACACTTCCACCATCTGCTCGGCTCGGGAGTCAATCGACAAGGCGAGCTTTTCAGCTTCCTCAAAGAGGGGCTGCGGCGCCGTGATGATCAGCGAATTACTCGGTTCATGAACGGCGATGGTCATCTTCGGTTCAAGGTCGCGAGGGGGCTGCCCACCACTCTTGCCCGAGTTTTGCTTTTTGTCCCCCTGCGCGAGTCGTCACCTCCCTCGCCGCGGTTGTCCAGGTCGCGAGCTTGAGGCTTTGCATTTTCGCCGGCGCGAGAACCTGCTTGGGAACCCGCTTGATTGGGCTGAGACGAGGCGTTTGCGACGACTCGCCCGGCGAAAGCTTCACGTAATGCTGCCGCGACTTCACTCGCCTTCGTATTGGCCAGCTCAATCACGTGGGACGTGCCGTAGGTTTCGATCAGCGTGATGCTGTTGTCCTTGTCGATGATCCTCAAATAGTTTTCGATCTCCTCAATCTCCTCGGCACTGCCCTGGGCGATCAGACGATTGAGTCGCGAGTCAGCGACAACGGTCAAGGTTCCCGCGCCGATGGTCACCGTCCCATCTTGAGCGATGACATAGCTCCCGAAGAAACTGTCGGCGGAGGAGACGTAACCGTTGACCAGGGTGCTCTCGGTTGCATCCGAAGCCATCTCGCCACCGGTCAGGAGCTCTGACAACATCCGAATCGCGTCGGCCGCTTTGGTGTACTTCAAATAGAAGACGATCGGTGGTGACGGGAGTGAGTCAAACGGGCCTGCCATCGCACGAAGGTGATCCTCAAATCGGTCCAGCGCAGCGGGGTCGTCCGACTGCATCAGCAAGCCACGAGGCGTCAGCTGGCAGCGAATGATGGGAGCGGCATTCTGAACGTTGGTGGTCAGCCAACGCTGATAATTAGTGTCGACTGACGGCGTCTCTGGTCGAGACTGCTGAATGTCAACGCTGCCGGTCAAGACTCGCTCGGTCGCTTCTGGAGTCGATTGGTCAAGCGATCGATACAGCACGACTGGGTTGTCGCCGCGCCAGAACTTGGCAGCCGATTCAAGGACGCGTTCGGCCTGGGTTCCGCGCAACGGAAAGATCCTCAACTGGCTACGATCGTCGGATGTCGAGTCCTCATCAAGCTCGGACACGATCTTCTTGATCTGATCCAGTTGTGGTCGTTTTGCTCGCACGAACAGACGTCGGTTTGCTGGGTCGGCGTCGATCTTGGGGGCATCGGGATCTATATCGTCAGGATCGTCCAGTGGCCCCGGCAGGTCCAGCAGCTGTTCCAGCAGGCTGATCACCAGATAAGGATCAGCGGTCTTCAGAGAGATCACTTCGAAATCAGCGTCCGAGGCCTGCAGTTGTGCAACGGTTTGTTCGATCTCACGCTGAACCGCCGGCGAGGCCAATGCCACCACGCTGCTGGAGGCTTCGTCCATCGAAAGACGAACCTCTTTGCCAGCCAGCAAGGTCTGCAACACGTCGTAGACCGTGCGAACGTTCCCGCCTGCCACAAGATGATTGCGGAGTTCCGCCTGACCATCGGCCGTCGATAGCGAGGCTTTCGGACGATCGATCGCTTGAACAAGTCCCTCCAAGAGTTTGACTTTATCCTCTACGCCGGTCACGAAGAGGTTCTTGCCTTGAATGTCCGAGGAGACGCTCACGTCGATTCCGATCGTCTCTTCAGGTGCCAGTCCAAGATGCGGACGGGCCACCGCAAGGATGTCTTCCGCGTCGACATGTTCCAGTGCAAAGCTCTTGACGACCGTTCCGTTGGCCAACTGGTCGGATCGAAAGGCATCCAAGATCTTCTGAACATTTCGCAGTCTCGCGACCGTATCGGTGATCAGCAGTTGGTTGGTCTTGCTCAGCACCTCAGGCGTTTTCATCAGCTTCAGGACGGCCAGTTCTTGGACCGCTTCCTCCGCATCAATCTCGCCAAGTGGCAGAATGCACTTCACGACATCGTGACTCGGTCGATCCTGCAACTCATCGACGTCGACCAATTCTGCCAAGGAATCCAACTGTTGCAGGCTTCGGGGATCCGACAAGTTGATCACCGACAAGAGTTGGCCGCTGCGAACCATCGTGAAACCCTCTGGCAGCAAAAAAAGATTGATCCGGTCGATCGCGTTCTGGTAGGTGAACTCGTTGGGATCGGTGTAGGAGAAGCTGCCGGTGGGAAGGTCGCTGACATGCAGGGCCAGGCCCGCTTCATCGGCGATCCAACGAATCACATCGCGCCAAGGCGTACGTTCAAAGGAGAAGCGGACCAGAGCCTGGTCATCCCCCTCAAGTGTCGGGGAAAGTGATCCCGACGCGAGAGATGACGAAGGGAGCGAGTCGGCGACCGGTGCTGTCGCTCCGTTTGGAATGATTTCCTGCGCCTGGACCGAAGATGCCAGCAGGAGACCCAGGACGACCGAGCTGATCGAAACGACCATCCGGCGATTCCGCAAACGATTCATGACGGAACACACATGCAAGGGGCGGAGTGGAACAGCGAACTCGAAACGCGTCCGCACGGAAATCACTTTGCGTTCGCAAAAGGAATCGCATCGCGAGATCGTGCAAAGAAGGCAGCATCCGCTGCTTCTCAAGTTCAGGTGGGATGGGAGGTGGGAATTCTTCAGAGCGTCAATGCTCGCAAGAACCTCCAATACAGTATCTGAAGCGGCTCAAAAGTCAATGTTGCATTGTGTATCGGTAGGCTAGGGCCCCTGGGGGGGTGCAGGAAACGCGGCCAGGCTACAAACGTCCGCTTTGGAAATGCGGAGCTAAGTGACGCAGCCAAGCTGCGAATGTCCGCCTTGAAGATGCGGAGCTAGGCTGGGCGCTGCGGCGCAGCATGACGACCTGGAGATCGCCTCGCGACGCTCCCCCTCTTATCTTGAACCTTCGATCCCGAGTCCTTCTATCCTGACTCTTCTACCCTGGGATTTGAGCCAGTTATCCTGGGATTTGAGCCAGTTGCTGAGCCCATTCCTTGTCCCACGGCTCGCGATAGATTCGCCTGAGCATCTCGGAGGCCCCTTCATCTCCCACGAATTGCTCCTCCGCGGGGTCCCAACGGAGCTCGCGGCCACAGCGCAGGGCGATATTGCCTAGATGGGCCAGAGTGATCGAACGATGTGCGACCTCCACGGGGGCAACGGGTTCCTTTCTCGACTGGACGCAATCGAGGAAGTCCTTGACGTGATTGGAGCTCTCGTAGAGGTGTACTTCGTCTTCGCCAATGACCGAGTTCAAAATCTCGTCCGAGCTGGCCTCATGCTTGCCGCGATTTGCCCAGACCCAGCCGTCGGTCCCCTCGAAGGTAACGCCCGGTCGCTCCATGCTGCTGATCGTAAGGGTGACACCATTGGCGTAGATGCAGTCGAACGAATACTCGGTCGCCGTGTTGTAAATCGGGCCCTCGGCGAATTTTCCCGTTACGTTCTTGATAGCGATCGGACCGGTCCGCTCGGTGTTCATTCCCCACTGGGCGATATCGGGATGATGTCCGCCCCAGTCTGTAAGCTGGCCGCCGCTGTAGTCGAGGTTCCATCGAAAGTTGACCCCCACACGTGCCGGGCAGTATTCGGCCCACGGTGCCGGCCCAAGCCAGAAGTCGTAGTTGAAGCCATCGGGTACCGGTTCGGGTTGGTTGCGATCGGCCGTCTTGCCGTAATCGGGTACGCCACCGGGTAGCCCACATCGAACCGACTTCAATTGCCCAATGCGGCCATTGCGAACCAGTTCGCAAGCACGACGAAAGTTGGAATCGCTTCGCTGCTGACTTCCTGTTTGCCAGACAATTCCATTTCTTTCGACCGCATTGACCATCTGACGACCCTCGTCGATCGTTAGCGCGAGCGGTTTTTGTCCGTAGACATCCTTCTTTGCGTTGGCCGCCGCGACAGCAATCAGTGCGTGCCAATGATCGGGCGTGCCAATGTAGATGGCATCGATGTCGTCGCGGGCAAGGACATCACGATAGTCCTCATACGCATCACACGTCTTTCCGCCGTAGGCTGCATCCACCAGTTGTCGCGCTGGCTCACGGCCGCGAACGGTACCATTCCAGTATCCTGGGCCTTCTTTGTTGACGTCGCAGACCGCCACGATCTGACAGCGGTCATCCTCTAGAAACTGTTTGGCCCAGTTGTAACCGTTGTTTCCCACGCCGATGAAACCCATCGTGATGCGGTTGCTTGGGGCTTGCTGCCCAAAGACGCTGGCTGGGACGATCATGGGGGCGGCCACTGCCGCTGCCGTCCGTTTGACAAAGGATCTTCGGTTGCAAGGTTTCATGACGCTACGCCTGGAGGAAAGCCGGATCGATCTCTTTGGATTTACCGAGATTTGGGTTTGCCGAGATTGTAGAGAAGTGCGCCCAAAACGCATCATACTACGTCATGCTGCAACCGTCACACGGCCAATCGCCAGGCGTCCAGAAGAAGAGGCTTATCGAGGCGATTTGGGATGCTGATTGCTAGCGTCATAGCGTGAGGTGTAGTGATCCTCGAGCACTTCGCTTAGCGACTGTTTACCGCGACCCAGCAGCGATTTGACCGCCTTGCGACTCGTTTCCATTGCTTGGGCAGCTCCGACATACGTCATCCCTTGGAAATGGACCAACTCGATTGCCCGGCGTTGTCGGCAGGGCAAGTCCGCCATCGCCTTCGCGACCATCTTCTTGGTTTGTTGCGAATCCAACTGCTGGACCATGTCGACTTCGTAAGCGGGCGCTGCCGTGCTGCCCGAATCCGCATCTGGAGATCCGTTGCGATCGATGAATTGAGTCAAGGTGACGCGTTGTCGTGAGAGCCTTCTCTTCTCATTCAGAACTGCATTGCGAATGATCGTCCCCAAGAATGTTGAGAACTTCGCCGTGGGCAGGTAGCGCCCTCGCGACCGATAGACTCGGAGGAAGACATCCTGCGCGAGATCCTCGGCTCTGGAGTGGGTGCCCAGCATGGCGGCAATGATTCGCACGGTGGAGGCAAAGTTTCGCTCGACCAATTCGTCAAACGCCTCCCGATCGCCTGCGGAAACGCGAATCATTCGCGCTGTGTCGGGATCACCATCGAAATCACGGTAATCTTGGTCGAAGGCAATCATGAAGAAGTCTTTGCGTTCGCGTGAAAGGTGATCGCTTCGATCAAGCCCGCTTCACAGATGCGTGTCGGATACCCGTGGATGGTCCCCCACGTTGGGGTGTGGCTGTGAGAGGAGTCGAAGCTCCCACGATGCTGAATACGTACAAATGGCGAGGATTCAACTGGAATTCTGCAGAGAATCTTGGGGGGATTCGCAAAATACAGGGTGTTGCCCCAGAAATCTCGGTTGAAAATCTTAGCGTCAGCCGTTTTCTTTCGTAGACAATGCTCTGCTGTCAGGTGCTGCCGGGCGCGGCCGCGACAGAACGTGCGGAGAGAGGGCCGATCAAATTCATGTGTGAACTAGCCAAGCCGAGGCGTTGAATAGAATCCCCATGCCTGGAGCCGAGGACATCGAGCCAGCCGTCTCGCTGCACAGTCAAGAGCAAGACTTCGCCCGTCAGTTCACCGAGCATCGGTCTCGACTGAAGCAGATGCTCCAGTTCCGAATGGATCCCCGACTTCGCGCCGAACGGATCTGTCGGACGTCCTTCAAGAAGCCTACATCGAGGCATATCGTCGCTTGGATCATTACGCCAAGTTGCCGCAGATGTCCTTCTACCTCTGGCTTCGTCAGGTGACGATGCAAAGGATGATCGACCTGCATCGCCGACACTTGCTGGCCGGCAAACGTGACGTTCGTCAAGAAGTGCAGCTAGCCCCCCAAAGCTACAACGCAGCCACTTCGGCGGCCATCGCGCGACACTTCATTGATGCGATCGTTTCACCCAGCCAGATGGCGGTGCGTCAGGAGATGCTGGCACAGCTGGAAACGACGCTGGAATCGATGGACGACATTGATCGCGAAGTCCTGGCGCTGCGTCACTTCGAAGAGCTGGGCAACAGTGAGGTGGCTGAGTTGCTCGGGATCACCGAAGCTGCGGCCAGCAATCGCTACGTTCGTGCCCTCTCCCGACTACGCAAACTCCTTGAACAGATACCGGATTTCTTCGATGGCGAGTGAAACCAGAGATCGCGATCCGGTCGAGGTGCTCGGCGAAGAGTTCTTGGCTCGCCGACGCCGCGGAGAAGATCCGCAGATTCATCAGTACATCGCGGCCCATCGTCAATACGCCGAGCAGATCAGCGAGCTGTTCCCTGCGATGATCGCAATGGAGGATCTCAAGTCATTGAAGACCAAGTCAACCGATCGACCGATTCGGTTGCACGTCGATCGCCTGGAACGACTCGGCGATTACAAGATCGTCCGAGAGATCGGTCACGGCGGAATGGGCATTGTCTACGAAGCGGAGCAGCAGTCGCTGCACCGCCGGGTCGCTGTCAAGGTCTTTCCGAAACAAGCATTCGGGGATTCCAACCAACTCAAGCGTTTTCAGCGCGAGGCCGAAACGGCGGGAAAGTTGCATCACACCAACATCGTTCCCGTCTTCGGCGTTGGCCAGCAGGATGGCATGCACTACTTCGTGATGCAGTACATCGATGGCGTCTCGCTCGATGCCGTGATCGATAGTCTGCAACCAATCACCGGGGGCTCGCATGGAGAGCAATGGATCCGTCAGGTGGTGCAGCAGCGAAAGCCCTCGCGCCAGGCATTGATGGAAACTCCGCTGCAGCGCTCAATCGCCGAAACGGATTGTGATCTTGATCCGGCGATCGATCTCGGACCCGAGGATATCGTCGATCATGGACCATCGGTTCGACATCGCCACTTCGGTCGCGACCATTGGCGGCAGATCGCAGCGATTGGGATTCAGGTCGCCGACGCGCTTCATTATGCCCACGATGCGGGAGTACGGCATCGTGATATCAAGCCGAGCAACCTGATCCTGGATGCCGACATGCGAGTTTGGGTGACCGATTTCGGCTTGGCCGTCACCCACGAGCAGGAACGACTCAGTCGCTCGGGTGATGTGGTCGGCACGCTGAGATACATGTCGCCGGAGCAGCTGCATGGACGTTACGATCCACGTAGCGATGTGTATGGGCTTGGTTTGACACTCTACGAACTCGCGACGTTGCGCCCGGCCTTCGAAGGCGAGAACCGTGGATCACTGATTCGACAGGTTTCCCAATGCACCCCGGCATCGCCCCGTTCGATCTGTGATGAGATTCCGAGAGACTTGGAGACCATCATTTTGAAGGCGATCGCCCGGTCTTCCTCCAGTCGCTATCGATCGGCCCAGGCCCTGGCAGAAGATCTGCGGCGTTTCTGTGAAGATCGGCCGATTCAGGCGAGACGGACAGGTCCCGTCGAAAGGCTGTACCGATGGAGTCGCCGAAATCCTGCCGTTGCCGGCATGAGCCTGGCCCTCAGCCTCGGTGCCGTGCTGTCGTTCTCCGCAGTGAGTTGGAATTGGCGCAAGGCAATTGATGAGAAACGCAACGCCGAGGTGGAAGGGGCTCGCGCGGAGAATAACCTGACCCTGGCCTTGGGTTCGATGGACCGCTTGTTGGAACGCTTTGAATCCGATTGGATGTCACATCCGGTGGCGCCCGAAGTGAACGAGAGCGAGACGGAACCGCAGTTTCGTTTCGTTGTCTCCGACCAAACGGCTGTCGTGCTCGAAGAGGCGCTCGAGTTTTACGATCGATTCGCACAGCAGAATGCGCAGAGCCCCCGGTTGGTGCGAGAGACGGGCAAGGCCTATCGTCGCGCCGGAGACATCCTCGAGCGGTTGGGTCGCTATGACGATGCACGCCAAGCCTATCGGCGAAGCGCCGACCTGCTCGTTCAACAAATGGAGCGTGAGGATGCCGATAGGGGATTGCCCGCCGAGACCGCCGCGGTCCTCAATCGGTTGGCCATGCTGATGCACCGCGAGTTCCACTCGCGCGAAGCAAAGCAGGTGCTTGAGCAAGCTCGCTATCTGCTGACCAATGAGCTTGCCAAACAGGTGCATCGGTCGATTGCATGTTTGAACTTGCACAGACGAACAGTAATCTTGGCTTGGTTCTCTGGCGATTGAGGCTCGGTGAGGAGAGCACCCATCAACATCGATACGCGATCATGCTTCTGCAGGGCTTGTCGGAAGAGAACCCAATGGAACCGAAGTTCCGGCTCGCGCTTGCCCGTGCCTATTTGAACTATCACGCGATTGCGGAGGTTTGCAACGAGCATGTCTACGCCACCGAGATCCGCCAGTCTGCGACTTCGATTTTGGAACGGCTGGTCAACGACTTTCCAGAGGTCCCCGACTATCGCTGTGAGCTCAGCGAAACGCTGATCCTGACGGCTCAAAGCGACGACGCCAGCGAACAAGATCGGATGGAGAAGATCACCCGAGCCGCCAGCCTGTCGCAATCCTTGAATCGAGATTTTCCAACGATCCCTCGATATCAAATCGCTCTCGCTCGCGGGCTGAATCTGCAGGCAACCTTGGTCCGACCGATCGACCTGGAACTGGCGGATTCGATTCATCGTCGGTCCACCGACCTGCTCCAACGTTTGAGCCAGCGATTTCCCGAGGTCGCCGCCTACCGCGTCTACTTAGCTACCGCACTCCGCGAGCATGGAGCGACTCTTCGAGCATTGAATCGCCTGGACGAGTCGATCGAAGTCTTGGAGGAGTCAGTGGCTCAGCAAGCTGCGTTTCTCAACGCTCGACCCGCCTCGGTCTTCGGGCGAAAAGAGATGGCAGCCGAGCTCGCCTTCCTTGCCGAGACCCTTCGCGAAGATGGCCAAAGCGAACGCGCCGAAGTGCTTAGCCGTCAAGCCCGAAGCATCTGGAAGCAACGGCCCGTGGCAGAGGAAGAGTTGTCGGCAGAATGATGGTTGGCAGAATTCCCTCAACTTCCATGTTCGATTTCTTATCATTTTGCCCGACATCATTCTGACAACCTCTTCCAAGAACGACTTTCTCTACCGGGCTCCCTGGAGCCCTCGAGCTACGGCGACCATTTCCAAGAACTCTTCGCGGAACCCGTTGGGATCATCCCCCATGGCTGACTGGGCCGTCTCTTGCACCGACTCGAAGCTCCAGTCGCCACAGTACTCGCTATTTCGTAGAAGCATGCCGAATCCTGCGACGGCAGCGGCGAACTGGAATTCCTTTTCGGCTTGTTCGAAACGAGCGTCGTCATCGAGGACGACTCGTTCCATCAGCTTGCTCTCGACTTGACCGGGTAGCTTGTATCGGAGTTTCACCGTCAGCAATTCGCCCGATTGGGCTGGCAACGCGAGTTCTCGGGACGTCTGGTATTTGAGTTCATCGGTTTTCGCGATGGAGTCTCCAACCTGGACTCCCGTTGGAATCAGTTCGTACAAGGCCGTGACGCTGTGTCCGGCGCCGATCTCGCCGGCATCCTTCTTGTCGTCATGGAAGTCCTCGTTGGCGAGCATCCGATTCTCGTAGCCGATCAACCGATACGCGGCGACTGATTGTGGGTTGAATTCGATTTGAATTTTGACATCCTTGGCGATCGTGACCAAGGTTCCCGTCAATTGCTCCACGAGCACCTTCTTGGCTTCGTTGTAAGTATCGATGAACGCATAGTTTCCATTTCCTCGGCCGCTGATCTGTTCCAGCATCGCGTCGTTTAGGTTTCCCATGCCGAAGCCGAGAACGGTCAGATCGATTCCATCTTTGGATTCGTTCTCCACGAGCCGAAGCATCTGATCGGTCCCCGTCATTCCCACATTGAAGTCGCCATCGGTACAGAGCAGCACGCGATTGGTCCCACCCGGAATGAAGTGATCACGAGCAACTTGATAGGCAAGCTGCATGCCTTCGCCCCCATTGGTGCTGCCACCTGCTTGAAGTCGGTTGAGAGCTTGCATGATTCGATCAGCGTTGCTCGCAGGGGTGCTGTCGAGGACGAGTCCAGCCGATCCGGCGTACGTTACGATCGCAATTCGATCCGTCTCACCCAGCTGCTCAAGAAGTAGACGCATGCCACGCTTGAGAAGAGGAAGCTTGTTGGGTTGTTTCATCGAACCCGACGAATCGATCAACAGCACAAGGTTGCTATGGGGCCGTGACTCGCGCTTCATTTCGCGACCCTTGAGTGCAAGGCGGACAAGGCGGTGTTCGAGATTCCAAGGACACTGACTAACCGCTACATGAGTGGCGAAGGGTTCGGAATTCTCGTCTGTAGGAGGCGCGTATTGATAGGGAAAGTAATTGAGCAGCTCTTCGATACGAACTGCATCAGGGCGTGGAAGCTGGCTATATTCCATCAAGTACTGTCGCACCTTGCTGTAAGAAGCGGTGTCGACATCAATCGAAAAGGTGCTCTGCGGGTGATCGAGTACCCGTTGGAATGGATTGTCGACGATTCGGTCGTACTTTTCGCCCCCTTGTTCCGAACCGATGCCCTCGTCGGGCATGCTTGCCAGCGGCGATTCGGCCTCGAGGGAGGCAAAGCTTGTGACCGCCTGACGAGCTTCGTCCGTGGCGCCCATTCGAGCTTGCGTGCCGCAGCCGCTAGCAAGAACAAGGAGACAGCACGCGTGGTGGAGTGAACGCCGGTGAGTTCGCATGTTCATGTCGACACCTGATCATCGGAAGAGTCGTGGAGGATTGTGGTTGAGGCGAGGGCACCTTGCAGTGGTCGTTCGGTATGACGACTGGTCCGTTCCGTTGGATTTGCAGAAACGGCGAAATATTAAGATTTCGACTGTCGCGTTGACTCGTGGTCGCCAGCCATTTCAAGGTGGGTTTGACCGACGCGTTGCTCGGTAAAGTGCGATACAATTGGCCTGACCATTTCCCTTAGGACGACAACCTAGGCTTCTTTGTGAAGGGCAGTATGTTGATTCGAGTATTTTTTGGAATCTTGACCGCGTGGATGCTGCTGCTGCCAGCTTGGGGGCAAGGGCCGCGTGACGTAACGGGTTGGTTTGATCAACAGCTACCCGGACTCCTGGAGACCTATCGATGGCTGCACACTCACCCGGAGGTTTCCTATCAGGAACAGGAAACGGCTGCGTTTGTTGCTCAGACTTGGCGAGACAGTGGTTTCGAGGTGACGTCGGATGTCGGTGGGCATGGTGTCGTCGGGTTGCTGAAGAACGGACCCGGGCCCACTCTGATGCTACGCTGTGACTTGGATGCGCTTCCCGTCACCGAGCAGACCCAGCTGCCTTATGCATCAACGAAGACAATCGAATTGCCGAGTGGCGCTTCGACGGGCGTGATGCACGCCTGTGGGCACGACCTTCACATGACCAACTTGATTGCAACGGCCCGTTATCTGTCCGAGCACACCGATCAATGGTCGGGGACCTTGATGGTCATCGCGCAGCCTGCGGAGGAGCGTGGGGCGGGAGCCAGAGCCATGCTCAAGGATGGTCTGTTTGAGCGTTTTCCCAAGCCAGACTTTGCGGTGGCGCTCCATTGCAGCGGCAGCCGACGTGCGGGGGAGATCGGCTTGCTCGCCGGATATGCACTTGCCAATGTCGATAGCGTGGACATCCTTGTCAAAGGGCGGGGTGGACACGGTTCGCAACCCCACACGGCGATCGATCCCATTGTCCAGGCGGCTCATCTGATCATTGCCTTGCAGACAATCGTCAGTCGTGAGCTGAAACCGATCGAGCCGGGCGTCGTGACAGTCGGGTCGATTCACGGCGGCACCAAGCACAACATCATCGGTGACGACTGTGCGCTGCAGATCACCGTGCGAAGCTACAGCGACGAGGTGCGAACGAAAATCCTGGAGGCGATCCGCCGCAAAGCCAAGGCCGTGGCCGCTAGTTTCGATGCTCCAGAACCGGAGATCACCGTGAGCGAAGGGACGCCTTCCTTGAAAAACGATGCGGACCTGGCGGCGCGTCTCCGGAGCGTGTTTCAAGACACGATTGGCATGCACAACGTGATCGAGGATGAGCCCTCGATGGGAGGCGAAGACTTCAGTCAGTACGGCCGTGCCGGCGTACCGATCGTGATGTACTCGTTGGGCACGGTCAGTCAAAATCGACTCGATCGGTTTGAACAACTTGGTGTTCCCCCACCTTCGCTGCATAGCAACCAGTACTACCCCGATGTGGAGCCTTCCTTGAGAACGGGAACTCACACGATGACAGCTGCGGCATTGGATCTACTGAAAAAATGAATGGTCGGGACCAAGAGGCAGCGTCTGGTCATTTCTGCAGGCTCTGTCAGCGCCGGATGCGCCAGCCGACCACCGAGCATCATTTGATTCCGCGAACGTGTCATTCCAACAAGTGATTTTTAAAAACGGTTCACGCGGCAGCCAAAATCGCAACTTCAAAACTTACGCTTCGGGTTATGATTGGCCGCCAAAGTGGCGCTGTCCAGCCAGTTCGCTCATCCAATTCAAAAAGGGAAACCACATGACCTATCTCAAACTGGGCGCAACGATCTTCGCGTTTTTGGCTCTCACGGCATTTGTCTGGGCGTCAGAATCAGACGAACTCCGAGACAAGGCCAAGGCGATGCAGCGAGAAGCTGCCGAACTCGCTGAGCACGGCCATAAGGAGGAGGCAACCAACCTGAAACGCAAAGCGATGGCGATGCTCGAAGAAGCAGAGAACCTGGATCGTGGTGCTGTTGGTGAGCGGCATCCTGAGATCATGAAACTCAGGCTACATCTCGAAGAACTGCGACAGGAGGAGAGGAAACGGCAGGAAATGGCGGAAACTGCGGGCGGGACAGAGCGGCTCGATGCCATTCGCCGTGAGGCCGAAGAGATCGAGAATAGGCTGCGACACATGTTACGTGAGTCCCATGATGAACAAGGTGGACCACATGATGACATCGCCCGTCGCCTCGAACACATGCGGATTGCAGTCGAACATCTCAATCATGCTGGGCTGCACGACATCGCAGAGCATGTGGCCGAACGAGCCGAAGCTACAGAGCGCGAACTACACGAGCATCATCGTCATCACGAAGGCGATGTTATCCACGAGATCATGAAGCAACTCGATGAGTTACGGCACGAAGTTGGCGGACTGCGAGACGAGGTGAGCGAACTCAGGGAGAAGCGGTAATGTTCCCGCTGTGGAAGTCACTTGCCCTTGTTGCGCTCATTGCGTGCGCACCATCGGCATGTAGCTTGGCGGCAGATTTGGAATGGGTGCGAGTCTCCGAGGACGCCAAAGGTTTCGTGCTGGCCGAATCAAGGAGGCCATTCATTCCATGGGGATTCAACTACGACCACGAGGGCGACGGGGAACTGCTCGAAGACTACTGGGATGACAAATGGCCCACGGTTGAATCCGCATTTCGAGAGATGAAAGAGCTTGGGGCCAATGTGGTCCGCATTCATCTCCAGTTCGGCAGCGTTCATGGAGAGTCCGACCGAGCCACGGCAGCATTCTCTTGATCAACTTGCTCGGCTCGTCAAGTTGGCCGAACAAACTGGGCTGTACCTCGATCTCACCGGGCTCGGCTGCTACCACAAACAGGACGTACCCGATTGGTATGACAAACTGCCCGAGCAGGATCGCTGGGCAGCGCAGGCCGTCTTCTGGGAAGCCGTCGCCAAGACATGCGCCGAAAGTCCAGCCATCTTCTGCTACGACCTCATGAACGAACCGGTTGTTCCCGGTGGAGATAAGAAGCGTGACGATTGGCTGGGGCCGGGATTCGGTGACAAGCACTTCGTCCAGTTCATCGCTCTGGATCGGCAAAGACCGCAACCGCGTCGACGTTGCCCGGAAGTGGATTCGTACACTCGTCGACGGCGATCCGCAAGCACGACAAGCGGCATCTGATCACAGTCGGCCTCGTGCCATGGAGTCTGGATCGTCCCGGCCTGACTTCCGGGTTCGTCCCCGAGAAGATCGCCGATGATCTCGACTTCATCGCCATGCACATCTATCCCGAGAAGGGAAAGGTGGCTGAGGCCATTGAGACCGTGAAAGGATTTGCGGCAGTCGGCAAGCCGGTGATCATTGAAGAAACCTTCGTCCTGAAATGCGGTGCCGACGAGCTTGAGGATTTCATCGACGCATCACGACCAGTACGCTACCGGCTGGATTGGCTTCTACTGGGGCAAGACGCCCGACGAAATCCGCCCGGCAAAGACGATTCCCGAGGCTCTCACGCTGAGTTGGCTGGAGTTGTTTCAGAAGAAACGCAGTTTGATTTGCATGCGTCTTCACCAAAGATCACCATTCGTGAGATTGACGGTCTCCCTGTAGCCAGCGACCGCCTTGCGTTTCTTGACAATGGTGTCACCGCCCATCGGGGTAATTCGGGCGAGTGTCCCGAGAACACGATCCCTGCATTCCAAGCGGCATTGACGTCGGAGCCGACTGGATCGAACTCGATATCTTGCGCACCAAGGACGGTCAACTTGTCGTCACTCATGATCGAACGACAAAGCGTGTCGGAGATCAAGATCTTGTCGTGGCCGATTCCACCTACGAAGAACTGGCGAAGGTCGATGTCGCCACCGATTTTCGGCGACGAACCGGCAAGACCATGGAGGAATGCCCGCCTCAAAGAATCCCGCTGCTGGAAGATGTGCTACGGCTGGTCATGAAGCAGAACCGTACCCGAGTTTCCATCCAGCCCAAGATGGATTGCGTGGCCGATGCCGTGGCCCTCGTCAAATCGATGAAAGCCGAGCGCTGGGTCGGGTTCAACGACGGGAACCTTGAGTACATGGCCGAAGTGAAACGGCTTGCACCTGACATCCCTGTGTTCTGGGACCGAGGCAAAGACACAAACATCGACGACGACATTGCCATCGCCAAGAAGCATGGCTTCGAGGCTATGGTCGTGCATCATGAAGGCGTCACACCGGCGAAGGTGCAGAAGATCAAAGCCGCGGGGATCGAAGTCGGCGCATGGACCGTCAACGACCGGGCCACCATGAGGCGACTGCTGAACATTGGGGTCGAGCGAATCTATACCGATCACCCAAGACTGCTGCTATCGTTGAGGTCGAGGTGAACGTGAGGCGGCTACTTGGAGAATCAGCGGTCAGCCAAGAAGAAGTTCCAGCCGCAACGATTGAAGGCCGCTGAGAAGAAGTGATTCTTGCAGCGTGATACAGGAAAGACGACTGCTGTGAGAGGCACTCGTCGATTCTGATAATCAGCGGCGAACACCTTCGATAACACTGACCTCGGTACTGGTCCAAACAATTCGCACCAGATCAAGCCCTGCTTTGTCATGAATTTATCAATACTCGTCTGCGGTGCGTTCCTTCCCACCGGGGAATCGGAACGAAAGGCTTGTCGAGTTGGTCTCTCAAGGAGTTGCCTGGATCACCGGCGTTTTGGCGCAAACGTGACGGGTGCCATGGCTCGCAGCTCGGCGCATCGCTCGGCATGCTCAGCTTGCGACGCGAGATTGGTCAATTCATAGGGGTCGGACTGGATGTCATACAGTTCTTCCTCACCGTTGGCATAGTGAATCAGTCGCCAGCGGTCGGTACTCAGCGCGTAGCTTCCCGGATCGGCCAGGTAGGTGAGGCTTGGCTGGGGCGCCGAAGCATCGGAATCATCTGCATCGGAATCACCTGCATTGGGTGCACTGGCAACACGTTCCCTCAACAGCCCAACCAGACTCGGACCATCGTGATGCAATTCCGCGGGAAGTCCACACAGCTCGAGCAGCGTGGGGAACAGGCTCAGTAGATTGACCGCCCGATCGCAATTGGA
Organism: Pirellulaceae bacterium; assembly: GCA_963767665.1. Lineage (GTDB taxonomy): Bacteria > Planctomycetota > Planctomycetia > Pirellulales > Pirellulaceae > Rubripirellula. The sequence continues at coordinate 450,420 of CAVYFC010000016.1, read as the reverse complement.
AGGGATGGTCCCGTCGGGAAGGCCGGGCGTTCCCGGCGGGACGCGAATGATCAATGGGACGCGCGTGCAAACTCGCCAAGGCGTGAACTTTTGCCAGTGCTGCTTCTCTCCCAAATGCCAGCCATGATCCGACCACAGCACGACGATCGTGTTCTTCACATGGGGGCTTCGCTCGAGTGCGTCAAGCACCTTGCCAAGCATGGCATCGGCGAAGTGGATCGACGCCAGGTATCCCTGAATGCCTTGCTTCCACTGACCTTGCTGCAGGATGTGATCGAAGTAACGATTCGGACCGCGACGTTTGCCCTGTGGCGGTAGGTCATCGAGATCATCTTCCCGGTAACCAAGCGGAAGCTGGATCGAGTCAAGCGGAAAGGGCTCGAAGTACTTGCGGGGCACAAACCACGGTTCATGAGGTCGGTAGAGACCGCAAGCAAGAAAGAATGGTTGATCGCGTTCGATCGCCAATTGATCGCCGATCCACTCGGCTACCAGGAAATCCCCACCATACTCCTCATCGGTTGCATCGATGGGTCCCCAATCGGTCTCGACATACTGCCACTCCCCAGCACGCGGTAGGCTCAACGGCCGCTGCTGGGGATACATCGTGCGGGGAAACGGATTCTCTTTCTCTGCTGATGGGTAGTAGTCATCCCACGATTTCGCATCAATGAAGTAATGCAGTAACTTACCGGAACCAGCGGCATGGTAACCGTGTCGAGAAAAAGTCTTCGGGATGATTTCTTCATCGGGAAGAATCTCTCGCATTTTCTGTCGGTTGTCGTATAGCCCACTGCGATGAGGCGAGATACCGGTGAAGATTGCCGTGCGAGAAGGATTGCAGGCCGGCGCCGCGCAGTGGGCGTTGGTGAACAGAACGCCGGACTGAGCGAGCCGATCGAGGTTGGGCGTGATCGCTTGGGGATGACCGCCCATGCAGCCCACCCAATCGTTGAGATCGTCCATCGCAATGAACAGAACGTTGGGCGGCCCCGAGTCCGCCTGAACCACGGCAACACCGAAAAGCGGAAGCCCAAAAAGGACAACTGCCGCTAAATAGAATCGACCGTTCAGTTTCATCTCATCACTCACAACGCGACTTACGACTTGTCCAAGTCTTCCTGGCGAGAAGTCTTTCTGGCAGGCACATCCTTCCTCCTCACCACGTTACCATGTCAGCATTCCGCTTCCTCGGATCCGACCAGCAAAGTGTCACTTTCAGAGGTTTATCTCATGGCTCATCATGCTTTAGGTTGTTGCAGACGTCAGTTTCTACGGATTGGCGGGCGAGCCGTCGCCGGGATTGCGATCGGGTCCCTGGCAAAGGGACAGGCCCTTGCGGCCGAGTCCGAGCGATTTGAGCTGAGCATCCACCAATACTCGCTGAAGCAGCTGTTCGAGGATGGGAAGCTCGCAACGCCAGACTACCCGGAATTCGTCAAGCAGCAGTTTGGGTTCACGAACGTTGAGTTTGCGGTCGAGTTTTGTGACGCACTTCGGCAGGATCTCACGATAGCAGATGCGATCGCAGAGCGGTCACGGCAACTCGGCATCCGGCACCGCGCGTTACTCTGTGGTGCCCAGCCAGCCCTTGATGCTCCCTCTGCGAAGCAACGTCAGGCGGCTCTTGACGACCACTTGAAGTGGGCCGCTGTCGCGGAGCACTTGGAGTGCGAGTACATTCGCGTTCGAGCTGCCAGCGAAGGAGATCGGCAGCAACAGCTCGATCATGCCGCACAAGGCATCGGCGCCTTGTGCGACGCGATGGCCGACTCGCCCGTATCGGTCCTCGTCGAAAACATCACAGGCTTTTCAAAAGATCCCGCTTGGCTCATCGAATTGGTTGAGCGAGTTGGTGCGAACCGCCTTGGCCTGATTGCCGACTTCGGCAATTTTGACGGCGACATCTACTTGGGGATGCAGCAACTGTTGCCCTACACAAAATCGGTCTGCACCAAATCGTGGGATTTTGACGAAGACGGCAACGAAACGAAGATTGACTTTGCAAAGATGATGAACGTCATCAACGAGTCATCGTTTCAAGGTTGCATCGCCATCGAGTACCTCGGCGAAGAGCCCGTTGCAGGGGTCAAGAAGACGGCCAATCTGATCAAGCGATTCGCATGATCCGAAACGATTCTGCGTCTTGGTTTCAACAACTACGAGTGTGACTTGCCCGACTGTCCCCACTTGGTCTGGTTGAATTGCTCCGAACCGCCCCGAGGAATCGTCAGCGTCTTCCAATCTTCGCCAGCATGGACGCGCGCAATCTGGATGATCTGGCCAACGTGGTAACAGGTGTGACCTAACGAGCGTTCGAGGGCCAGCGGCACCGAATGTGGTTCGCCGCGGATGGTCACGGTGGTGTTAAGATCGGTGGGCGTGAGCTTATCGAGCGTCGAGAGCACACACGACCAGCCGCGATTCCAGTAGGCGATCAACTCGGCTCGATTGGTAAAGGTATCGACAAACTCGTCATCCCGGTTTCGCCACGGCTTCTCACCGTCGGTCGTCAGGAAGTCGGTCCAGCGGGAAATCAAGTTCCCGGCGACGTGCTTCATGATCACGGCGATGGAGTTCGTGTTCTCATCGAGGGCCAGATGCATTTTGTCGTCGGCGGTCTGTTCAATGGCCCGATCAGCCATCCGCTTGTTCGCCTCCAACGTGTTCTTGATCGCGCTCAAGAATTCGATGCCGACGTCCACTTTGTGCTCCTTCATTCCAAAGTTTCAAAACAACAGCCCGTCGATGATTCGTGGGAATCGATTCAGGGTCTGCATACTAGCGGCGGCTGAAGCATCCTATCTACAATGCCACCAGTGGGCTGTTGCTCGCCCACCCAAAAGGGAGCCGGTGATGATGGTGGGAGCGAGAACTCGATGAGCGAACTGACTCGGATTCTGATCCGCAATTGATCGAGGCGAGCGGGTAGCGACCAGCGAGCTGTTTCCGTTGGTCTATGAGGAATTGCGGCGACTGGCGTCCAGCAAGATGGCCCAGGAAAGATCGGGGCACACGCTGCAGACGACGGCCTTGGTGCACGAAGCCTACTTGCGAATGATCGATGCATCGAACGAGCCCAAGTGGGACGGGAAGAAGCACTTTTTGCTGCCGCGGCCGAAGCGATGCGGCGAATCTTGGTCGACAATGCGAGGCGAAAAGGTCGTCAGCGACGTGGTGGCGATTGGGTCCGCGTTGACTTCGACGCGACTCAGCCGCAATCGTCCCAGCGTCCTGTCGACATTCTGTTGCTCGACGATGCACTCGGTCAGTTGGCCGAGCTCGATCCGCAGAAAGCGGAACTGGTCAAGCTTCGCTACTTCGCTGGCATGACGATCGACGACGCCGCAGCGGCGCTGGGCGTGTCCACGGCAACAGCCGTTCGCAGTCTGGCGCTACGCCGTGCATGGTTGGCCGACAAGATGGATGGCATGGACGATGAAATGGGCGATTGACGAGCATCAATCGCATGAAGACCCTCCCCGGCCGCTAGCGCGTCCGACCCTCCCACAAGTGGGAGGGTGTTACGAGAGCATGTTCGTCAAGGAAACCCAGAGGACGATCGCGTCAACAAGCTTCACTCTCCCTGGGGAGAGTCGAGCCTAAGCGAGGAGAGGGGTCACGCGGCAGGCCGCGAAGAAGTCGACCCCAGAGCGAGAATTTTTCGAATTCGCTCATCAGGTTCTTGGAGCGATGGCGCATGTCAGTGCGGGCAGCAGTTGAGTGGTTCGCGGAAGATTCCGCTGCGACCACTCGAGCACCTCTCACGCCCAAAGCAGCACTCAAAACCAGGACCTTCGAGATGGCCAAGAGCGAACGACACGACCAGGCAGGTAACCCGAGGATCCGTCAGCAGCTTTCCAGTCTCGGCGGGCGTTCAGCCGACGAAGGGCCGCCACATCCTAAAAGCCCAATCGTCGACGACGTCTCGGGTTCGAGAGGTCGAAGATCGTCGACTGCTGACCGTCATCGATCTGGCGACGCTAGCGGCCGATCAGGGCCAACCATTTACGGTGAGGACGCGGGTGACTTTAGCGGCTGGACATCTCGAAACGCGGGAGACTTCAACGGCGATGGTTTCGATGACATGCTGATTGGCAGCGGGACGAGCGACGGGCTGAACAATTTCGTAACCAAATGCTGGCGACGCGTACGTCGTGTTCGGTGGTGGTCCAACATTCCCGCCACCGTCGACCTGGGGAATCTCGGCTCCGCGGGATCACATCCATGGGGCCGACCGAAGAGGATCGGATCGGGGATACTCGAGATGGAGCAGCTTAGGAGATATCAACGGTGATGGTATTTGACGATTTTTGATCGGTTCGTTACGGGGATGGCCCCAATAATAGCCGGCGGATGCGGGCGAAACCTATTGATCTTGGTGGTTCGAGACCCCTCTCGGAACATTGATCTTAGAAATCTGGGCAGCAATGTGTCACGATCTTCGGCGCCGAAGCTGGCGATCTTGCCGTTACAGTAAGTGGGGCAGGCGACTTGAATGACGATGGATCGATGATATTGTGATCGGTGCCGAGTGTCCCAAGACGGCTTACTACTGTCGATGGCAAATCTGAGGACGTGATTTACGGCGATGCTGATCTGCCCGCGACAATCGATCTGGCCGCCTCCGGTTCTGCCAGACATCACGATTGTCGGAAGTGGGTATTCGGCGCGAGCCCGCAGGAGACGTAAACGGAGACGAGATCAGACGACCTGATCGTAGGCGACCTTGTGGCGGGTGTGGGAGCGCGTGGGTATGTGTTTCTTGGCGGTGCGTTGCCGATCGCCGATTGATCTTTCGACAACGGGCTCCGCCGATGTCACCATCCTGGCGCGCGGTCTTGTGGCGGATCGCTTGGCATGACCGGTTGTAGCAGGCGATGTGAACGATGACGGCTATGGCGACCTGCTGACTCGGCAGCTTCGTAATCAGCATGAACGCTTCGGAAACCTATATCGTCTTGGCGCGCTTTCGCTCGCCGTCCATCGCTCGATGTGGGCAGTCCTGGTGCCAGGCGGAGGTCGCTTGACAAAGCCGGGTCTTTAGTCTCTATTCGGGCTATTGCGATGCGGGTGACGTTAACGGCGATGGATTCGACGATGTCGTCCTTGGATACCGAACTCTCTGCGGGGTCGCCGACCTCCGAGAAGATTCCGGCGAGAGCTTATGTTGTTTTCGGTGGGATCTACTGCTCCGATCCATCGACTTGAAGAATCTTGATTCAGCAGGAATTACGATCCTTGGCGCCGAATGCCGACGACCATCGAGGGCGATTTCGTCGGCACGCCGGGGATGTGAATGGAGACGGTTTCGACGACTTCTTGATCGGGCCGACTTCGCGGATTGGACGAGAACGGGGAAGCGATGGCCGGTGAGAGCTACATCATCTACGGCATGAGATTTTAATGCGTCTGCGGGGCTCACCGTCTCGATCGACGATGCGACGGCCGTCGAAGGAAACCAGTTGGTGTTCACGGTCCGACTGTCCGCAGCCAGCAACGATCCCGTGACCGTGGGCTTTGCCACAACCAACGGCACCGCCGTAGCCGGCAGCGATTTCGAGGCCACCTCTGGCACGCTGACATTCTTACCGAACGAATCGCTGACCCAAACCGTGTCCGTTTCGACCATCAACGATTCGTCGACTGAAACCGATGAGAACATGGGGATCGTTCTTTTCAGTCCTGTCGGCGTTGCGCTTGGTGACTCCGAGGCGGTAGGAACGATCACCGACAATGATGCCGGACCGGCGACCAAGTTCTATGTTGTCAACGACGGTGGCTCCGACAACACTTTCGAATATGCCGCCGATGGCTCGGCCGTCGAATCACAACCAATCGACAACAGCAACTCGGCTCCTCGCGGTATCGCGACGTCGCCCGCCGGCGACAGGAGCTGGGTCGTCGACGCTAACCTAAACGTTTACGTTTATGACACCTCCGGTAACGCCCTCGGATCCTGGTACGCCTCCAGTATCGGCACGAAATCTCAATTACAAGGCATCGCGACGGATGGATCGGATATCTGGCTTGTCGACGATAAGTTCAACATGGTCCATCGGTTCGCGGATGCAACTTCTTTTAACAGTGGCAATCACAGCCCGACAAGTAGTTTTGAACTGACGACCGGCAACAAGAAACCGCGAGGCATCGTGACTGATGGCGACTACATATGGGTCGTCAATGACGCCAAAAACGACAAGGTCTTCAAGTACACCGTCGACGGAACGTTTGTTGGCAGCTGGAAGCTCAACACATCTGGCGCCAGCAGTCCGACCGGGATCGCAATCGATCCGACTGGCGACAGCCAATCGATTTGGATCGTCGATAGCGGCACCGATCGTGTTTATGAATACTCCAATGCTCGCGACAAGACGGGAGGGAAGAAGGCCGCCAGCGATAGCTTCGCACTCGCTGCTGGCAACGACAATCCGCAAGGCATCGCAGATCCACCTCCTACCGTTTCGTTCGTCGTCCCCGCCTCGCAGATTGACGCGGTCTTCGCCTCCGATGAGGAATTCCGACCCGCCGATGAAGACCTGTTGCTGCTGCTCTCGAACCTGTTTTAGGAGTTGCCTTTCGCTTCCACCCTCCCGAAGAAGGTCGTGCAGTTTTCAAGTTTCAATCATGCATGGGGTTTGCGAATGCGAATTCACTCTCCCTCTGGGAGAGTCGAGCCTAAGCGAGGAGAGGGCCAATCGGGATAACCAGACCTCTGAGCTTTCCCGCTTGGAAAGAAGCCCTCCCCGGCCGCTATCGCGTCCGACACTCCCGGAAGGAGGGTTAAACCTTTGCAAACCATTGACTAAGAAACTGCACGACCTCCTTCGAGGAGAGGGCCAATAGGTTCTCCTGATAGACTGATGTCGGGCTCAAAAACAAAGACCCTCCCCTCGCTTAGGCTCGACCCTCCCGAAACGGGAGGGTGATATAGGAAGCACCTCATCAATGACTTGATGCTGCACGACCTCCTCTTGGAGGTGAGTGGCTAACTGAGATCGATGACTGGCAAACGAATTTCAAACGCACGTGAACGTCGCAGGCAAAGCACTCCATCCGAAGGATTGCTCTGGAGCATTCTGCGCGCTCGACAGCTATGCGGCTTGAAGTTCCGACGAGAGCATCCGATCGGTGGCTTCATTGCAGACTTCGCTTGTGAAGCAAAGAAGATTGTCGTGGAAATTGATGGTGGTTACCACGATCAGACTGGGGAACAAGATGAAGCACGTGAGAGGATGTTGCGCGAGCTCGGATGGGATGTTCTTCGCTTCAGCGATGAAGATGTGGAGCGAGACGCTGAAGCCGTTGGCCAAGCGATCGCAAAGTACCTTCGATTGGAGTATTCGTTTCAGAAACGCAGTGGTGGTGGCTCAGGAATCAAAGCTCAAAATCAAACTGGCAGTCATTGACCGACCCTCCCGGAGGGCAATGGTATCTACACAAGTCGAAACACCCTCCTCAAGGGAGGGTCGAGCCTAAGCGAGGGGAGGGAAAGTTCTAGAGATTGTTTCCCTCGTCGTTGTTACTTCTGCGGCTCTTGAAGCATCCCCTCCCCGGCCGCTACCGCGTCCGACCCTCCCGAGGGAGGGTTTTGCAAAGGACGACCGCGACGCCGCGCGACTTGTGTAGATACCAACGCCCCAGACTGTGCGATATCGTTTTCACGCCAACTATTGACTCGCTTTCAACCTTCCGGAGCCGAGCGAACGATCGGACCGATCCATGCAACTCCATGAAGAAACAATCTTCAATGAAGCCCTCGACATCTCGGACCCGCAATTGCGCGACGAGTTCTTGAGCAACGCTTGCGGCGACGACCAATCGCTTCGCGGTCGCATTGATCGCCTGCTTCGAATGTTTGACAAGGGCGACGGACTGGAGCCCATTGCTGAGACTTCGCCCGGCATCATGACTCGCCAGGACCGAGTGACCCACATCGGCGAGCAAATTGGAGTTTCGATCGGTCCCTACAAGCTGCTCGAACGGATCGGCGAAGGGGGCATGGGCGTCGTCTACATGGCCGAGCAGTCGAGCCGGTTCGCCGCAAGGTCGCGCTGAAGATCATCAAGCCGGGCATGGACACCGGCAGGTCGTCGCCCGCTTTGAAGCCGAACGGCAAGCTCTGGCGATGATGGACCATCCCAACATCGCCAAGGTATTCGACGCCGGTGCCACTGAGACCGGCCGGCCCTACTTTGTGATGGAACTGGTCGAGGGGATCCCGATCACGGAGTTTTGCGACGATACAGCAACTTGACACCTCAACGAGCGGCTGGAACTGTTCGCGACGGTCTGCGAGGCCGTTCAACACGCCCACCAGAAAGGGATCATCCACCGCGACCTCAAGCCAACCAATGTGCTGGTCGACGCTTCATGATGTGACAGCCGTCCCAAAGTCATCGACTTCGGCATCGCCAAGGCGATGACCAACGTTGACCGACAAGACGATGTTACACGCAGTTCGCACAGATGATCGGTACGCCGATGTACATGAGTCCCGAGCAAGCGCAGATGTCAGCGCTGGACGTCGACACGCGCAGTGACATCTATTCGCTGGGAGTGCTGCTATACGAGTTGTTGACGGGAACGACACCAGTATCGAAGGAAATGCTCAACCGGCTCGGCTATGACGAACTACGCCGGTTGATCAGCGAACAGGAGGCCCCGCGAGCGAGCGGACGGATCAGCACGTTAAAGGCGGAAGCGCGGAGCACATTGGCGACAAATCATCGTTCAGATGTTCATCGCATTGCGAAGCACATACGTGGCGAATTGGACTGGGTCGTCGCCGAGCGATCGAGAAGGATCGCACGAGACGCTACCAATCGGCAACCGAGTTTGCTGATGACATCAAGCGATACTTGAAGGGTGAACCGGTCGAAGCGCACCCGCCATCGATCGTCTATCAGCTGCGCAAGTTTGGCAGTCGCAATCGCGCCGCCGTTTCGATGATAACGCTGTTGCTTCTGATCCTCCTGACGGCGACTGGTGTTTCGCTCAGTTATGCAGCAAAGTGCGCGAGTCCGCTTCTGACGCCAAGGTCGCCAGACAGATAGCAGAGACCAATGAGAGGTCGGCGCGAGATGCTTCTTCCGACGCACTGAAAATGGCGGAAGAAGCAGCCAAAGCACGTGGCATAGCTGAATCGGAGACCCGACGCGCGAAACAGGCAACTTACGTTTCGGATATGAGGCTTGCTGCCGCCCAGATCGAGGATGGCCTCAACTCGGAAGCCATGGACCTCCTATTGCGTCACGCAACCGAGGACGACATTTGCGACTGGGAGTGGGATTTCTGACCGGACGGGCTAATCAGGGTACGCTCGCCTGGAGGGCCAGCCCATTTGCGGTTGTCGACGTGGACTGGAGTCCAGACGGTCAACTGATTGCAACTACCGGCGACAGTGGCGCATGCAGTGTTTGGGATGCAACCACGGGTGAACGCGTGCAGCATTGGCACCTTGGAATAACGATTGGGAAGTGCGTTCGATGGAGCCCCGACGGGCGATTCCTTGCCTGGGGAAATGCCTCGGGCCCAGCTAGGGTTCGAATTTGGGAACGCGACACTGACAGACTCACCGAGTTGCCACCGTACGGCGGATCAGTATGGAGCATTCGTTGGAGCCAAGACAGCCAACAATTGCTCGCCGGCTGCATTTTCGGAGAGTACGCCCGGACACCGTCGGTATTCCGATTCGAACGAGCTCAAAATGAGTGGCAGCTCAAAGGACAGCTCGCAGTGACTGGGAACGTAAGATCTGCCGATTGGGGTCGAAAAACTGATCGAATCTGGGTGGTCGCCGAGCGAAATGGAATTTCCATCTACGAGGACTCCCGGAACGAAAAAATCCCACATGGAATCGATCTAGAAGCAGATGAGGCATATACTTGTGAAGCCAGTTTCTCGAACCAGTCAGGACTGGTCGTGTTCAGCTATTCGAATGGCTGGATTATCGTTGTCGAGGAAGATAGCCAGAAGGAAGTTCACCGCTTTGCGGCACACACAGCGGACACAAGACTACGCTGGAGTCCGGACGATCAATGGCTCGCGACTTGCTCATATGACGGCTTCGTCAAAGTATGGGCCACCAAGGATTGGTCGCTAGTACGAACGTTCTCTGGACATCAGGGGACTGTGCATTGACTCGCCTGGAGTCCCGATAGCGAGCGTTTGGTTTCCTGCGGCTCTGACGGGCTAGTCATCGTTTGGCCACTAGTTGAAAAGACCGGTACTGTCGTCCATTCTTTGAAAGCGGTAACTCGCCAAGCAGGAAAGTATTGGCACGACGAGAGTCGGGTCGCATGGCTCGATAATGAGTGGGTCCAATACCTTGCCAACAATTCAGCTCTCGTTCAGTTGAACGTAGTTAGTGGCGAGAAAGTCTTTGTCCGTTCACTTGATCCGAAACAAGGAGAATGGCGATATGTTGGCAGGGACCTGGCGATCTGCATTTCCGATGACAACCTTCTCACTGCTTGCACAAGCCAGCAGATTCTGGATGTGTTCTCAAGCCAGTTTATCGGAAACATGGGCATGGCCGGCTCAGCAGATACGATGAAATTGGCGATTGATCTCGGGTATAGGCAGAAACCCGTCATTTTCGATTCGAAAACCAGTCGAGAGATGGAAATCGGCGAGGGAGCAATCGTTAGCTGCAATTGCCTAAGATGGTCACCGAATGCCACTCACCTCGCCATCGTGGGCGGGGGCTTGGTTTCAGATCGTGGGAGTTTGATGTATGCTGGTTCGATTCACTTGATAGACGGGTGGACTGGTGAGATGATCAATCGAGCTCCCGCTGGAGCGCTTGCCATCGCCTGGGCACCCGATGCTCGAAAACTCGCGACATCGTCAATAGATGGTGTGTGCGAGGTCTTCAACCGCGACGGACTGATACGACGATTCTCTGGCAGTAAGCACCGTGGGCCGGTACGTACGCTTGACTGGCATCCCGGGAATCGGCGCATTGCTTCAGGGGGCGCGGATCACAATGTACAGGTGTGGGATCCCGATAGTGGTGAGACACTTCTCACGATTCCACTTGAAGTCGAAGTCACTCAAGTCGCTTGGTCCCCCGACGGAAGTCGCCTCCTGGCACTCGATGCAGATAACCGTTTGCATGTCTGGGATTCAGCCGCGGGAGAGGAGTTCGCACAGTCGGAAGCATTCAGATATGCGTATCGACAATGGAGTTGCAATGTCAGTTTGAAAAGGCGATCGCCCTCCTAGAGTGGATGTTGCAGCAAAACTTGCAACAAATCGGAGCTAACGGATGAAGAAATTCTTGGTTGATTCATGCCAAACCGCCCTCAGGTTTGCTCGCAAGGGAACTCCTTGTCTGGCGCAATGCTAACACGAAGCCTTCTGCGATGCGCACGACAACAATTCGATCTGGCGAAGATAGAGACCTATCCAGATGTGGTACGGCACGGTTGACTCCCCGACGCAGATCGACATTATCGGGTTGCTCTCACACAGATCGCCAACGAGCCGACCGATCTTTACCAACAAACGTGTCGGCAGATGCAAGATATGGTTGACGTTGATTCTTCAGTTGAAGATCAAATGTGGGCTGTCTGGACCTGCGTATTGGCGCCGGGAGCCGTGGACGACTACGATCACATCGTCGAAGTGGCACGTCGGCTGCACGAATCAGATGAATCAGGCACTCGAGTACCGACAGCATTTGGGTGCGCTGCTGTTTCGTGCTGGCGAACTGGCTGAGGCGGCGACGCTTTTGGAGCAAGTCGTCGAGGGACCCGTGGATGATCGTCACCGATCCTACTGGATAGTACTTTCTTGCGATGTGCCAAGAACAACTTGGAAACCACAGCGAGGCGAGCGAGTGGCTCATCCAGGCCAACGAGGCCGCCGAAGTGGAAATGGCCAGATCCAGATGTGGCACGAACCGCAAGCTCACCCTTCAATTGCTGCGAGATGAGGCAACGTCAATGCTAGAGAAGACAAAGGGGTCAAGTACCGAATTAGCAAGATAGACGATGCGGCGATCGAGCTCTCCAGAAGCTTGAGAAGCTCCGTGAGCAAATAGAGAAACGCGAGAAAGGTTCGGGCGAAAATGCTTGACGTCGTACGGAAGACTTCCTGACAGACATCTCCCGCGTCCTCGGACGCCAAGCCGGCTCGCCGACACCAGCTGTAAACGAGAGGGCCATAGAGTCGAACGCAGCGTCGCCAACTTTCCTGATCGCCAGCCCGCATTCGATCCAGAAGGCTCTTCGAAGTCGCACCGGCGATCTCACCCGGCTTGGTGCCATCTAAAGAAACGTAGGTGTATTTCACGTATTGCCTCCACGACGTACAACGAGGACCCCAGCGGTGCGGAGAATCCCCGTTCCTGCGGATGAGATCGAGAATTCATCATAACGGCTGGACTGCTCCGCCGCGTCGAACTGCTCGATCCCCAACTTTCCCTGTCCACGAAGATTCTTCGATTGAATTCCGGATTCCATGAAGGCATCGAACCTGATCCAGGAGACGAACCTGATCCAGGAGACCGGCCCCTGGCCATTCATCACGCGGCGCGTGTTCCGCTCGGAGGATTCTCGAGAGCAGACCTGGAGCTCACGTCACCATCGCAAACACCTTCGCGTCGAAGCCGAGGCAGGAGAACTCGCGGTCACTCTCATGCGGTGCTTGTGGTCTCCGCACGACATGAACTGGTGGATCGGCACGCTCTTCGCGATTGGTTCGCTCCTGTTCGCGGTGGCGAGCCTGTTGAGCCTCACGCCGGCATTTGCCCAGGGTTGGGGGCTGAATTCAACCGCTGTCAACGCAATCTACTTTACCGGCTCGATCCCCTTCACCATCGCCGCCTACCTTCAGCTCTACCAGGCAGCCAATGCACCACAGTTTTCCATCGACCCCAGTGACGCCGAACCATCACGCAAATGGATCGGCTGGCGGCCCGGTGACATTGGCTGGTTGAGTTGTGCGTTGCAGTTTGTTGGAACCATCCTATTCAATGTCAACACTCTCGACGCCATGATTCCGTCACTGAACTGGTTGGCCGAGGATCTGACCGTTTGGCTTCCAGACATCCTGGGCTCGATCTTGTTCCTGCTGTCAGGTTACCTGGCGTTCGTCGAAACTTGTCATACGCATTGGGGCTGGAAGCCAAGGAGCGTCACCTGGTGGGTCGTTTTCGCCAACCTGCTCGGCTGCTTCGGGTTCATGATTGCGGCGCTGTTCTCCATCGACTTGCCCGGCGCCGCCAATGGGGAGGCAGTCACGCTTTCCTATGCGTTCACGTTGCAAGGAGCGATCTGCTTTTTCATCGGCTCGATCCTGATGTTGCCAGAGGCCGCCCTTTCTTCGACGAAATAGTGAAGGAATGCTCATCGCGATGCGCCGCATGAGCTCAGGGTTTCCTACAATCCAGGTTCGTATTGCGCTCCGTAGAACCATGCTGGAAAACGACGCCTTTGATTTCTCGGAGCAGTCAAAGCATTCCACGTTCGTGCGTTGACCGTATCGTCCCAATGGGAGATTCCTCGTGAGATCGTATTCGCGACGCTTGTTCATGAACGCCACTTCGACTGGGTTCGCCGCAGCAGCCCTGACGCCCGCTCGGTTTGGTCTGCTGGCAAGTGAAACGCAGGCGCTGCCTCGCCTGCCAAGGCAAGTTTGGGTCGCGACCGTTTGCCAGGCTGGACTGTCGGCCAAGACGTCGGAGGAGATGCTTGAGTTGATGCTGGGGCGGATGGAAGAGATCGTTCCCCAACAGCCCGACATCATCTGCCTTCCCGAGATGTTCCATGTCGCGAATCTGAAGGGCGACAAACCGTCGTTGGCATCCTCAAGCGAAAAGCCAATAGGACCGATTTCCCGACGTTTTGCTCAGTTTGCAAAGCAGCATCGATGCAATGTGATCTGTTCCATCAGTACGGTCGATGAAGGAAGGTTCTACAACTCGGCCGTCGTGATCGATCGTAATGGCCAGTATGTTGGCGAGTATCGCAAGATCAATCCAACCATGGATGAGCTCGACCGAGGGATCACGCCCGGCCCGCTCGACCCACCCGTCTTTGAGCTGGATTTTGGAATCATTGGCATCCAGACTTGTTACGACATCAACTGGCATGACAATTGGCGACGTCTGCGCGAGAAGGGGGCGGAGATCGTTTTCTGGCCCTCTGCGTTTGCTGGGGGCAAGATGCTCAATGGCTTGGCTTGGATTCACAAGTTCTACGTGGTGTCGAGCACTCGGATTCACGACAGCAAGATCGTCGATGTCCTGGGAGACGATATCGCTTCGACAGGACGGTTTGATTCTTGGATCTGCACACCGTTGAATCTCGACGTTGCGGTGGTCCAAACCCATCAGAACATCAAGAAGCTCGACGCCGTCCAAGCGAAATACGGACGTGCGGTCGACATCAAGGTGCATCACGTCGAAGCCTGGGCACGAATCGAAAGCCGTTCACCTGAGGTTTCTGTCCCCAACGTGCTCAAGGAGTTTGGCCTTGAGACTTCGGATGAGATGTTCGCCAGGGAGACGAAGCGCCAGGATGCAGCAAGACCATGATCTGATTGCATCGTGAATCACCCGATACCGTAGGCGAGTCTCTCCGAGACTCGTGCGCAAAGCTGCAAAGCTGCCGATGTCCGCCTTGCAAATGCGGACCTACAACGGGCTCGATTCGTCCGCGGTCGGCCCAAAGCCCCGCCGAAGGGCGCTGATCAACACGATGGACCAGAGCAGCAAGCAGGCGCCACCGAGTGCTGCGGCTACCGGTCTGTCGAAGAACACGCCCAGACTCCCTTGTCCACCCGCCAGCGTTTGGACGAATCGCTCTTCGAGTGGTCCACCCAAGATCAATCCCAACACCAACGCTCCAATCGAAATCTTCCATCGCTCACAGACCACTCCCAGCAACCCGAAGGCGAGCATCAACGCGATATCAAAACTGCTGCCATTGACGGCATAGGCGCCCACGATGCAGAACAACAGAATCACGGGGAGCAACACACGTCGAGGGATCCGCATCACCTCGCGTCCCGCCTTGATCGCAAACCATCCAACCGGCAACAGCACCAGGTTCGCTAGAACAAAGATGAGGTAGATGCTATAGACCAACGTTCCCTGCTGCTCAAAAATCTCGGGACCGGGCTTGAGATTCTTCATGTAGAGCACGCCGATCACAATGGCCGTCACGGAGTCGCCGGGGATGCCAAACACCATGGCTGGAATCCACGCACCGGCAAGCGACGCCGAGTTACCTGCACAGGCGTCGGCGATACATTCGACGGACCCGCTGCCGTAAGCCTGCCGATTCCGACTGAATCGTTTCGAGATCGCCACACAAACCCAAGCAGCCATGTCCGCCCCATGCGCCGGAAGGATGCCAATGGACGATCCCACGGCGCTGCTACGAAGCCACGCGAGCGGACGCTCTCGGAACAACTTCCATGCGGGGGCCAGGATCGCGCCACCACCAGCCGACTGGGAGGCAGCCTGCGGTGAGGCGTCAAGATTCATTGTGTTCCGCAACACCTCCGACAAACCAAACAGGCCAATCATCGCCGGGATGAAATTGATTCCCTGAAACAGTTCCGGATGGCCGAACGTGAATCGCGCCTGGCCGTGAACCGCACTCAAGCCGACTGTCGAAAACAGCAATCCGATCATCAGCCCTGCCAACGAACGGGCGATCCCGAAGCGGCCGACCACCACGGCACAACTCAACCCCATTAAGTACAGCCAGAAGTACTCGGAGACGCTGAACCAGGCTGCCAGCTTCGCTAACTGGTGCCCCAACAGCATCAGGAACAACGCACCAAGCAGACCGCCCGACACGCTGAACCAAAGTGAAATCCCCAGTGCCTTGCCGGCCTCACCGCGCTGAGCCAACGCGTAAGCATCATCGGCGTAGGCAGCCGAGGCAGGCGTGCCGGGAACCCGCACCAAGGTCGTCGGAATGTCACCGGCAAAGATGGCGCAGGCGACCATCGTTACGATTGCAGCCAAAGCGGGAACGGGCTCCATCCAATAGGTCATCGGGACGAAGAGCGCGACGCCCATCGTTGCGGTCAGGCCGGGCATCGCGCCCGAAGAACACGCCATAACAAGCAGACAGAAAGACCACGCCCCAGACCATGGGATCGAGGAAGACCTGCCGCATCGCCTCCAGTAGATCAGCGTTCATGATGCATCACCAACCTAACAGCCCACGTGGAAGTGGCACCCGCAGTCCAATCGCGAAGACTTGATAAACGACCACACTCAGTACGGCACCGATTGAAAAGGCCGACGGCAGACGGACCGAAAAGCATGCCAGGAGTCCACCGACCATGAGTGCCGCGGTCAACACGAAACCGAGCCACTCGGCAGCGACGAGGTAAAAAGCAGCCGCCGCAATCACCATCAACGCCGGGGCGATCGAGGCCCCCGGGTTCGATGGTATCGCAGATGCTTGCGAAGCCTCTTTGTGAACTTGCCACGCGACGCCCCCCAGCACCAGCAACAGGAGCAAGCCGATCAGCGCGGGAAAGAGCATGGGCCCAAAGTGTTCTCCACTCATTGAAGCAAAGGCAGGCCCCGTCAATACATCGCGAAAGAGATCATCCTGTCGAGCCAACGTCGCAGCAAATTCCTCGGGCCCCTCGGTGCTGAGGTTGAAGCCAGCGTTTCCCATGAATTCCACCAACGGCTCGCTGTTGGCGATCTCCTGGAGAGCCTCCGACAAGACTTCAAGCCGCTGCGGTGGCGTGTCACGCGGCGCCGCCACGCCTCGCCAGCCGGCGATCGACCAGTCGTGACCTTGCTCGACAAAGGTTGGCACCTCTTCGAATCCCGGCACGCGCGATTCGGACATCACCCCAAGGCAGCGAACCTGATCACCTGCGAGCATCGCATCGGCTTCAGGCAGGGAACAACAAACGAAATCGACACCACCCGCATTGAGTTCCTGCATGCTCGGACCCGCGCCGTTGATTGAGATCCAGATCGCCGATGTCGGATCCATTCCCCGCGCGTTCAACCAGCCAGCCATCGCGACATGCCAAATGCCACCGAACGCAGTACCGCTGGCCTTGAGTTTTCCAGGGCTGGCCGCGATCGCCGTTTGCAAATCGTCCAACGATTCATAGGGACTGTCACTTCGCACGAACAAGGCGGCGCTATCACGGTTGAGTAGCTGGAGTGGTGCGAAGTCACGGAAGTTGACCGACGTCAGACCACGCCAATGAAGCATGTTCAGCTCAACGGTTACCATCGTCAGCGTGTAGCCATCGGGTCGGGCTCGAGCGCCGCGAGTATGTCCCGTGACACCGGAACCACCCGTCGCGTTGATCACATTCACCGGAACGCCTAGCTTCTCTTCGAGCTGAGAAGCCACCTGTCGTGAGACGCGATCGGTGCCGCCCCCTGCCGACCAGGGGCAGATGAGGGTGATCGGGCGATCAGGAAAACTTCCTTCACGACCACAACCGCCGAGGCCCATCAGCAACGCGACCGCGATTACCAAATGGGTAGCGTTTGAGAATCGTTTCGGCGTCGTCAGGCGATCTAGAGGCGTCTTCATCTCATGTCTTGCACGTTCTTGAAAATCGTAAATGCTTCGGCATCACCAGCGCGAGTCCAGGATCGCGCCGCAAGCAAGCCCGCTCGAAGGACTCCATGTATATACGACGGCGAGACCGCCATCGCGCGTCAGGCCACATCTGAGCTGACAAAAAGCGAATCTCTTTAGATCGTGCGGCAATCGACGCCCGCGCCAAGAACGACGATTCCCAGCGAGCCGCACCCATTTCCTCAGTCATGTCGTGCCGATGGCTGATCGGATGCCGCTCGCATCACGTTTCCAGAATCGTGCTGGCACCATTGGCTCACAAAACATAGCGAATGACCCTCTATCGTTCCTCGAGTTCAGCCATGAAGCGATCGAGGGTGTCCTGGCGATTCTTCGAGTAGAGCCCAGCGTCCAACCAGCGATTCAAAGAGGCGAGATTGTCATCGATGATTTCCGGCGAATTCGCTCGCATCTCCAAGGCCTTTTCAATAGCAGGCACCACCGATCCCCCATCGGCCACTTCAACCATCCCTTCGCGCGGAAACGGGATCAGAAACTCAAAGTGGCTCAAATCGTTCGAGACGACCATGCAGTGCGCGTAGATCGCCTCGAAGTGCCGATAGGTCCAGGGCGCATAGCCACTTGGCGCGAGAGCGACCCTCGATTGACACAGCCCGGCGAAGTACGAGAAGAATCCGATCTTACGCTTGTCGAGCCAACAAGACTCCAAGAACGTGGCATCCGGATGCGACGCGAACGCCTCTCGCCACTGTTTGCCACCGACCAGCCCCCCCCAAAGCGTCAAATCGGGCCGATCACGTTTCAGTTCTACCATCCATCGTAACCGCTGATTCGTCTCGATGGTGCCAGTTGGCCGAGCGACAAAACCAACGTCGAATCGCTTCTCAGGAACCTGTCCAAAGCGTTTCTTCCAGTCCGACATGACCAGTGCGGTATGAAGACGGTTGTTGAAGGGAGGTCGCTTGATCGGTAGGAATCCGATGTGATAGGGGAAGTCCCAGCGGCGATCGCGGAAGTTTTTGAGGCATGTATTGGTTTCCGAGAGGAGACATTCGGTGTCGGAGTCTCCAAAGTTGACGCCGTGCAGGTCGGTGGAATCGTACAGGACCAGGCGGCGATACTTGACATGCCGAAGATGCGCCTTGCTCAAAGAGTTTGGCAGCCCCACGAACAGCCAATCGGTCTGGTGGGGCCGCGAGCGCTCGAGCAACTGCGACGGCCGCATGAGCGACACCCTTGATCGCCCGAAATATTCGGCCAGGAACCAGAAAAGCCCGAGTTCGGCGTAGGCGCCAAACCGGCTGGCGAGCGACCAGAACGCCCGCGTCCCTCGAAATCCCTTGTCGTGTTTCGCGGCATCGCTAATGACGACGGTAAAACGCTCCATTCAGTGGCTCCATCCAATCTCTGACAAGCGAGGCGAAACAAGGGGCACAATCTATCGCAACGGGCAAAAGCCGACAACGTTTGCGGGCACTTGTTCTGTTAAACTGGGGCCCAGTGAAGGCCCAGGTACCATGGCCCCCGTACGATGTTTTGGCCCCTGTACGATGGACTTTCCAAGTCCGTCGCCAAAAACAACAGCCCGTACGATGGACTTCCAAGTCCGTCGCCAAAAACAACAACCCGTACGATGGACTTCCAAGTCCGTCGCCAGAAACAACAGCCCGTACGATGGACTTCCAAGTCCGTCGCCAGAAACAACAACCCGTACGATGGACTTCCAAGTCCGTCGCCAGAAACAACAACCCGTACGATGGACTTCCAAGTCCGTCGCCAAAAACAACAGCCCGTACGATGGACTTCCAAGTCCGTCGCATCAAACGGTATCCGGTGAAATCGACGGACTTGGAAGTCCATCGTACGGTTATGACAGAGAATTCCTATATGGCCCCAGCTCGATCACAGCTTTGCTTCGCTGCATCCCTGCTGCTCGCTTTTTCCGTATTCCCCGTTGTGCCGACTCTCGGTCAGACGCCCACGATCGACGCCGCTCACGACCCACTGCAGCTTGCTTTTGACTCAGCGGTCAAGCCCTTCCTGCAATCGTATTGTCTCGATTGCCATGGAGACGACGAGCCGGAAGCGATGCTCGACTTGAGTGTTTTCGCTTCCAGTGCCGATGTGGTCCGCGAACACAAGATTTGGGACACCATCCTGGTACGACTCGAATCGCAGGAAATGCCCCCGAAGGATTCAGGTTACGAACCGGCATCCGATGAAAGAAAGGGGGTGATCGAGTGGTTTCAGTCCGTTCGCGACGCGGAGGCGGCGAGAACCGCTGGCGATCCGGGGCCCGTTCTCGCCCGCCGACTCAGCAACTCGGAGTACAACTACTCCATCCGCGATCTAACCGGCGTGGACATTCGCCCCACCGACACCTTTCCCGTCGATCCCGCCAATGAGTCAGGCTTTGACAACTCGGGCGAGTCATTGGCGATGTCCCCTGCATTGCTCAACAAGTACCTGGGGGCGGCCCGTCAGGTCGTCGAGCACCTGGTGCTCACCCCTGATGGGATCGCTTTCGCGCCGCATCCTGCCGTGACCAATACCGATCGTGACAAGTATTGCGTGAAGCGGATCATTGAGTTCTACGAGCGGCAACCGATCGATCTGGCCGACTACTTCGTCGCGGCTTGGCAGTATCGTTATCGAGATCAGCTTGGTAAGCCGAACGCTTCCCTTGCTGAGTTTGCCGAAGCGAGCAATCTAAGTGTCAAGTATCTCGCAACCATCTGGAGTCTTCTCAACGACCATGATCTCGCCGCTGGTCCGATTGCAACCGTGCAAACGATGTGGTCGGACTTACCGCAAGACGTTGGAGAGCAGATAGCGGTCCAAGAGGGGTGCGAGCGGCTTCGAGACTTCATACATGACCTTCGCAAACGTTTGACGTTCACGTTTCCCAATCTGAAGATTGCCGGTGGCAACCCTGGTTCCCAACCCTTTGTGCTGTGGAAGAACCGTCAGTACGTGAAACATCGACGCAAGTTCAATCAGGAGGCGTTGATCACACTCGACGCTACTTCCGAACCTTCAGAAGCAAGTCAAGCGAACTCTGATACACAGCAAAGAGACGACTTGATCGATGGTCTCCTGACGCTTCCCCCGGACGGGCCCGAGCGCGAGCAAGTCCTTGCCGCCTTTGAACGATTCTGTTCCGTATTTCCTGATGCATTCTTCATTTCGGAGCGAGGTCGTGACTACGTCGACGAGAAGAGCAAGCAACAGGGAGAGAAAGGACGACTCCTGAGCGCCGGCTTTCACAGCATGATGGGGTACTTTCGCGATGACCGGCCGCTCTACGACTTGATCCTTGACGAGCCTGCCCAGCAGGAAATTGATGCCCTCTGGCAGGAGCTTGACTTCATCACCTCGGCACCCACGCGACAGTACGCTGGGTTTCTCTGGTTCGATCGGACAGATTCACGCTTCATGCGCGATGAAGTGTTTGATTTCGCACGGCCGGAGAACAAGTCCGCGGCATCCCAGGAGATGATCGAACGACTTGCGAAGCTCTATTCCGCCAAGGCCCGCGACCAAGGGGGTGGCGCAGCGGAACTTGACGCCATCGACCACTTCTTTCGCGAGATCAACGAACAGATTCGTTGGATGGAGAACGCCCGACTGGACGCGGAACCCGAGCACATTCGCG
The DNA here is from genome assembly GCA_963767665.1 of Pirellulaceae bacterium. GTDB lineage: Bacteria > Planctomycetota > Planctomycetia > Pirellulales > Pirellulaceae > Rubripirellula. Next base: position 429,213 of record CAVYFC010000016.1, on the reverse strand, counting down.
CCGTGCTGGAGTTTGCCCAGCAAGCATTTCGGCGTCCCCTGACTTCGAGCGAACGAGACGAGCTGGTTGACTTCTATCATTCGCTACGGGAAGCGGATGGGCTTCGTCACGACGAAGCGATCGAGGACCTGATTGTCTCCATCTTGATGTCGCCCCACTTCTGTTATCGGCTCGATCTGTCGTCAAACGCCGATCGCGTCCAGCCATTGACCGGCTACGAACTGGCAAGTCGACTCAGTTACTTCCTCTGGTCAAGCCTGCCAGATCGGGAGCTTTTGCAGGCCGCCGAATCGGAAGAGCTTTTGCGTCGCGATGTGTTGCTCGCCCAAGCGCGGCGAATGCTCTCAGACGAGAGATCGCGTGGATTGGCCACAGAGTTTGGCGGAAACTGGCTCGACTTTCGTCGCTTCGAGGAACACAACAGCGTCGACCGGTCTCGGTTTCCCGAATTCGATGACGCCTTGCGATCCGCCATGTTTGAGGAGCCGATCCGCTTCTTCGTCGACGTGGTCCAACGCGATCGATCGGTTCTCGATTTTTTATACGCGCCGGACACGTTCGCGAATGCCTCCCTCGCCGCCCACTACAAGTTTCCAAGCGGCGATGATGATGGCCTGGCAGATGATCGCTGGTTGCATTTCGAGAATGCGAACAAATTCGGGCGAGGAGGGCTGCTGCCGATGGCAGTCTTTCTGACTAAAAACTCGCCGGGACTTCGAACCAGTCCGGTGAAGCGTGGCTATTGGGTTGTCCGCCATCTCCTCGGCGAACAAATCCCGCCTCCGCCACCCAATGTTCCCGAACTACCCAGCGATGAAGCGAAGCTCGGCGAACTCACCCTCAGGGAGGCACTGGCCCGTCACCGTGATCACGCGAGCTGCGCCGGTTGCCATCAGCGGATCGATTCCATTGGACTTGTGTTTGAGGGCTTTGGCCCCGTTGGCGAACTCCGCACAACCGACTTGGGGGGTCGGGAGGTGGATACTTCGGCGACCTTTCCGGGGGCTGGCGAAGGGGAGGGCGTCGACGGGTTGCGTGAGTACCTTCGGGAACATCGTGAGGATGAATTCGTTGAAAATCTCTGCCGAAAGCTGTTATCCTTTGCGCTGGGACGTAGTCTGCAGCTCTCGGACGAACATTTGCTAAACGAGATGCGATCCGAGCTCGCCGCCAACGAATATCATTTTGGCGTCTTGGTGGATTGCATTGTGACCAGCCCACAATTTTTGACAAAGCGAGGCCAAGACCTGGTAGCGCGATCCGAGCCATTGTCCGAGGAGGACGTCTCTGCGGTTGGCTCAAACCAGAGTGACTCCATTTCCAACTGAGGCGACGAAAGGCTTCCATGAGTAACGATTCCGCTGATCGCCGCGCACGGTCTCTCGGCACGGTCACTCGGCGCTCCATTTCCCGCCGCACGTTGCTTCAGGGAGCGGGTGTGACGATGTCTTTGCCCTGGCTTGATTCGATCGCCGTGTGGGGTGATGAAGCGATCAAGCAGGCGGAATCGAATCCGTTTCCAAAACGACTGGCAGTGCTGTTCATGGCCTGCGGCGTCCATCCAGATCACTGGTGGGCAGAGGGCTCCGGCAGCGACATGGTGCTGAGCAAGAGTCTCGCGCCAATGGAACCGCTCAAGGAGAAACTCAACGTCGTTCAAGGTCTCTTCAATAAGAACTCGACGGGAGTCGGCATTCATCCCGGCCAGACGGGCAACATTCTTTCTGGTGCGTCGCTTCAGAAAGGGGCGGAGCTTCGTGGTGGGATGAGCATCGACCAACTGCTTGCCAATCACTTGGGTCAAGAAACGGCTGTACCGAGCATGGTGCTCGGATGTGAGCAACCCGTCACTGGCTATCACGAGACCAATTTCTCGATGGCCTACAGTTCGCACATTTCCTGGCAGAATGCGACGTCACCGGTGCCGATGGAAGTCTACCCGTCGCTTGCATTTGACAGCCTATTCGACAATCGCGGCAGTCGACGCAACAAGAGCGTGCTGGACCGAGTGAGCGAACATGCGACCAGCCTGCGGGGAACAATGGGTTCAGCAGACCGGGCCAAGCTCGATGAGTATCTCTCGAGTGTTCGCGAGGTCGAAAAACGTATCGATCGGATGCGGGGGGACCAGGGCAAAGCCTTGGATCGCGCCACTGCAAAATCACAACCCGTGCTCTCGATGCCTCGCCCAGAGAATGGTCTACCAGAGGACATTCGTGAACACATGCAACTGATGTGTGACATCGTTGCCTTGGCACTTCAAACCGACAAGACGCGATTCGCGACCTTGCTGCTCTGTCGGGACATCTCGGGACTTTTTTATCCGTTCCTCGGCGTTCGTAGCGCTCATCATTCGGCTTCGCACCACGACCATTCCGATGACTGGGAAATGATCTCCCGTTACTACTGCAGCCAATTGGCCTACCTTGCTGGTCGTCTGGACGCGATGCCCGAGGGAGACGGTACGGTGCTGGATCATTCCTGCCTCTTGTTCGTCAACAACATGTGGTCAGGTAGCAAACACGATTCAACCCGAGTCCCCCTGCTGATGGCAGGTGGATTGGGCGGAGCTTTGGAAACCGGACGTGTCTTGGACTATAGCGAAGCAGGCGATGACGATCGCAAACTTTGCAGTCTCTATCTTTCACTCGCCCATCGCATGGGCTTGCCAATCAACGAATTCGGTGACGCAAGTTCGCCACTCGCGGACCTGTAACGTGCGAGCGCGAAGCTTTCAGCTGCTGCCCAAGGCAGACATCCCCGCCACTCGCTTTGCGTAGCCCGTCAATCGCGCGGCATGATTGAAGGAGACTGGTCACGCCCTGCGCTATCGCGTCTTGAGGTTCGTTGTCGGCCAGGACAAGTCCTGACCGACACTTTGCCAAGACCATGCCTGGCCCACGGATGATCCTACATCAACGATGAGATTGCTCGACGGCAACATGTCAACATGGAAGATCCATCTATCCAACGAACAGTGGCTTCAGGTGGCGCTCGTAGATATTCTTGGTCACTTCGTTGCCGACGATCTCTTCATGCTCATCAAGCAAATTGGTGTAGCGATCACCAGCTTTGGCCGCCACCTTGAAGGAGACATGCAACAGTTGGCGGACATTCGCGTTGAAGTCGGGATGATCGGGAATGTGCCGAATGGCATTGGCTAAATCCGCGCCGGTCCAGCCGTTGACGGTTGCAACATCGGGCAGTTGACTTCGATCGATATCGATCACCGAAGCGTAAGGCTTGCAGAGTTCGTCAACGTGCTCGAAGGAGTACGCGTAGATTTCTTTGGCGAGCTCCAATCCGGCGCCACCAGCTTCCGACAGACCGATCAGTTCCTCTAGCCACGTCGTCCCGGCCGTTTTCAAGTGGACCCCTGCGCCGGTGCGATCCAGAGCTTTGCGGATGATCGGATAGAGGCTGAACTTGTCGCTACCACTGTGGACGCTCAACTTCAGGTTCGCGGGTAGCCCATAGGCTGCAATCGCATGGGCAATCACCGCCAGATCGTCATTGAACTCTTTCTCGAACTGCTCAAGATCGCCGACATAGTCCACACCCTTGTTGAAACGTCCGGTGAACTTCGGAGCGATTGTCTGGAGCTTGATGTTTTCGTCCGCGATCGCGGCAAGGATGATCAGCAGTTCTGGTGGAGTCTGGGGTGAATCGGTTTCGTCCATCGAGACTTCGGCGATAAACTCAGACTCTCCCTTCGCTTTGGCAATGTGCCGGTAGATCTCCGCGGCTTCCTTGACGGCGAGCAAGTACTTTGCAGCAACCGCCTCGACGTCACTTCGTTCTATCGTGATGGGACTGCTCAAACCGTCGATCTGCTGCGGCCCGATCAGCTCTGGATGGCGGCTGATGAACTTTGCAATCTCTTCGCCGCTCGCACGCTGGCCGATCGAATCAGCCACATCAATCGTGAAAAAATCGGAGCAGGGCATGAATCGATCGACGGTTTGCAATTGAATGTGGTCGGCATCCACGTGCCAATCGGACGTCCAGTCCAGCTGCTTCACCGCTTCGGCTGCGGCATCGAACACGCTCGGAGGCTCCGATCCCACAAACGTGTGCTCGCGATTCGATTTGTTCCAAACGGGGACCACATCGATCCCATCTTTCTGGAGCAACTGAAAAGCGCGGAGCTGCGCCTTGGCTTGATGGGCAAAACGGTCACCTACACCAAAAGAAAATCTTGCCAGCGGCTTCATGGTCATCCTGATGGGTTGTCTTGGAGAGGCTGTGAACAGATCTTGTGGCCTACCGTGAGACCACGCTTGCAATGCGGACATCCGCAGCATTGCTGCGTTTCGCGCGAGCCTCGGAGAGACTTGCCTACGTTCTTGCGCCGCAAGTCAGAGAGTTCAAAGCCTCGGAGTTTCGGACGAGGGGATTCAATCGGAGGGGCCCATTCTTGCAAGAAATCGTTCAGGGGGAATAGCGGGTACACCTCCAGAGCTCGTCCGACACACCGATTCTGCGCGATCTCAATCCCAAACCAGCATTCTGAGCCGACAGATCAGAAAGGTCGTCTTCCATCGGGTCGGCATTGGGGTAGCGATGGTGCGCTCACCGACTGGCAGCGTGCTCGACGAATCTAGGTGACCATGGCGACTTTCGAGGCAAAAGAGGCTGGCGGCGAAGATCCAACCTATCTCACCCGTGGGGCCTCAGGCAAAATCTCTTCATTGGTATGGCGCGCCCGAATACAATCAAGTTTGGGCCAGCTGGAGGGGTAAGGTTACCAACCGAATTCGGTTCCAAATCGCGGTTCGGCAATCTGGTAGGGCGCGATACAATTTTGGGGTTCGAACCTGACTCGACAAGGATCCGTAAGAACGCTGCAAGATTTGTCAGCATGACGGTGCGGACAACTCATTGCGGACTGATTCCTGTGGATTGATTCCTGTGGATTGGGTCAAGACCGAATTTGAGCTTGGGGCCTAGGACATTCCATGACGAGCTGTGATCCCTCCATTCCCGATCCAGCTGATTCGGGGGCGGATTTGGGCGGTTCCTTGTCAGGGGAGTTCCAATCCGATGGCAAAGCGGTCGCGCGGCTCGATGCCCCTCCGGCCACGAAAAAGATCGATCCCGGCCCAAAGGGCTCCAGCAAGTCAAGGATTGATTCACAAACCATCCGAATGTCAGGCCGCTCGTCACAAGTCGAGGCACCCTCCGATAGTTCGAGTGATGAAGCTTCCCTGCCGCGCGAGCTAGGTGATTACGAGCTGATTGAGGAGGTCGCTCGCGGAGGGATGGGGGTGGTCTTTCGGGCCAAGCAGAAACGGCTCAATCGAATTGTCGCCCTCAAAGTGATTCTGGCCGGCCAGTTCGCCGAGGAGGACGACGTCCTGCGGTTTCAATGCGAAGCGGAGGCGGCCGCCAATCTTCAACACCCCTCGATCGTGCCGATCTATGAGGTGGGTGAGGCCTGCGGTCACCACTTTTTCTCGATGGCATTGATCCAGGGCAACAATCTGGCAGAGACTTGCCGAAAAGGCCCGTTGAGTGGGCATCGCGGGGCTCAAATCCTTGTTCAGATCGCCGATGCGATGGATTACGCGCACCAAAGGGGCATCATTCATCGTGACCTCAAGCCTAGCAATGTGATCGTCAATGAGACGGGCCATGCCATGGTCACTGACTTCGGTTTGGCAAAACGAACCGACTCCGATTCACAGCTTACGGGAACCGGTCAGGTCATTGGCACACCCAACTACATGTCGCCAGAACAGGCTGCCGGGTTCGGCGATGAAATCGGCCCTGGATCGGATGTGTATTCGTTGGGTGCGGTTCTGTACTTCCTGATGACCGGTCGCCCCCCATTCAATGCAGCGAACATGATGCAGACGCTGCGTCAAGTCATCAGCCAGGACCCCGTCGCACCGCGCGCGTTGAACGCAGACATTGACCGTGACTTGGAAACGATCTGTTTGAGGTGCTTGGAAAAGGACCCGGCAGCCAGGTATCCGACCGCCAATGCGTTGGCCGAGGACCTGCGTCGCTTTCTAAACAGCCAACGAATCAAGGCTCGTCCGATTGGCCGGTCGGCAAAGCTGTTGCGTTGGTGCAGGCGAAACCGGGCCGTCGCAACGCTGGGAAGCTCGCTCGCCTTGGCGTTGGTCCTACTCTCGATCATCGGTCCCCTATTGGCGTTCAAGGAGACGCAGCTCCGGGAGCAATCGGAACTGATTGCTGATAGAACTCGGGAGCTCGCGAACGATCTGCAGCAGTCAATCCATGAGACCGAGGAGGCGCAAGAAAAAGCTGAGCGTTCGGTCGCGGCGATGCACAACAATCTCGTCAAAATGTATGTGGATCGTGGCGATAGTGAGGTTCGAAAATCGGATCCCGTCGCCGCATTGCCGTCCTATGCTGCAGCCCTGGCACTGGATGCAGGCGACCCCAAACGAGAATGGGGGCATCGCTTCCGCTTGACATCCATCCTTCGAGAGGCTCCTCGCCCCGTCAACATCTGGCGGCTGACGGCCGAAACCTCCGCCTCGGCGTTCAGCACCGACGGGGAGTTGGTCGCCGCCGCTAGCCGTGATGGCCGCCTCCATGTTTGGAATACGAAGAACAATACAAAGGTGCTCGGTCCGATTGATGCCAAGCATGAATCGATTTCGGTTCTGAAATTTTCCCCCGACAATCGGCGACTGCTTGTCGGCGCAAACAAAACCCTGCAGATCCTGGATGTGGAAACGGGAAGAGCGGAGTTCTCTTCCGAGCGGGTGGAAGAGTCGATTCGCGATGCCGTGTTTCATCCTCAGACGAACAAAGTCATCGTCGGGATTCGCAGCGGCGCGGTGTTCTCGCTGAGAACGGATAGCAAAGAGCCACGACAAGACCTGTCTGGCCATGATCGCGCCGTGACCTGTATGGCGATCAGTCCATCCGCTGGACGGCTGGTGACGGCTAGCGAAGACCATACCGCAAAGCTGTATGACGTGGAAACCGAATCGCCGATTGCGACGCTTTCCCACGATGGGCCCGTTCGTTGGACCTGCTTCGATCCCTCCGGCGAACTGGTTGCCACCGCCTCAGACGACGGAATCATCAAATTTTGGGACGCGAAATCGGGCCAGGCCCGCGGCGACGAGCTGCACCATGGTGCGAGGATCCGCGTCATCAAGTTCGATCCCTCGGGAACCCGCCTGGCAAGCGGGGGCTGGGACGCCAACGCGAAACTTTGGGATGTCGCAACCGGTGAGCAGATCGGGAGCCCGATGACGCACCAAAATTCCGTTCCGCAATTGGACTTCAGCCCGGATGGGCGATTCCTTGCCACGGCCAGCCTGGATCACACGGCGAAGATCTGGAGCACGGAAACAGGCCGCGAGGTATGCCCGGCAATGCATCACGGTTTTCTCGTTCAGAACGTGGCGTTTCTACCCGATGGCAAACGCCTGGTGACAGCCGGCGCCGACAAGATGATTCGAGTCTGGTCGTTTAGCACAATCGCGCAGCAGCAATCTCTTGTGGATCATACCGACGTCGTGCTTTCCTCAGCCATTGACCCTGACGGCAGAACGCTGCTCACGACTTGCGAGAACGGTAGCGCAAAGCTCTGGGGACGTGCGCACAGGTCAACCGCGTGGCGTCGAAATCAGTCATCTTGGTGCGGTGAACCATGGAGTCTTCAGTCACAATGGGCTTCGCTTCGCGACCTGCGGACGGGACGGGCGGGCCCGTGTCTGGGCCAGCGTCGACGGTCATGCCGTGACCGCTTGGCTCGAGCATGACGATGCGGTCGAGTATGCCGAATTCAGTCCCAACGATCGCTACTTGCTCACCGCCAGCAAGGACAATCTGGCAAGGGTTTGGGAACTAGAAACGGGCAGAGTCGTGGTCAAGGTGCGACACCGAAGCGACGTCAATCAGGCCGTGTACAGCCCCGATGGCCGTCTCTTTCTGAGCTGCAGCAATGATCGCACTGCTCGCGTGTGGGACGCCAAGACCGGCGAACCGGTTGGCCCGATATTGCGGCATCGCGACAGGATCGAAGGCTGTTGCTTTTCACCCGACGGCTCACTGGTGGCAACGGCCAGCAACGATCACAACGGACAGATTTGGGAAACCATCAGTGGCAAGAAACGGGGCGAGCCGCTTGCTCATCGCGGCGGCGTGCACACGATCTCTTTTTCGCCCGACGGTTCGCGAGTCTTGACTGGGGCTCGAGACGGTACCGCACGCCTGTGGGACGCCGAAAACGGTCATCCTCTGACACCCCCCATGTCCATCAGTCGTGGGCTGGTGAGAGCTCGTTTTAGTCCCTGCGGCCACTATGTTGCCACCGCTTGCGGCATGGGTGCGACCCTCTGGGACGCCCGCGACGGCAGACTTCTATCCGCCATGATGACCCACCATAATTGGGTCACCGATGTCGTGTTCAGCCCAGACTCATCCAGCATGATTAGCTCTGGCGAGGACGGAGCCGCAAAAATCTGGCAAATCCCGCAACCGCTTGCCCTCGACGTCAGCCAGCTCGAGAACCTGGCTTATCTCTTCTCAGGCCATCGCATGGATGAGGAAGAAGGGTTGCGGCCATTGACGCCAGAGGAAGCAAGCGATCTTCTCAACAAGCTCTCCTCGCTGCAGATCGATTGATTCAACGCATTCCAAAAGTGCTAGCCATGGGCCAAGAACCTCCGGACCATCCCGCGGGCTCGTTCGTTCCTGATCCCTCGTGCGATCCCATCGACCCCGCGGTTCGGATCGCACGATTGGATTCCCTACGTTCGGCACCCACGCAATTGCGAACAGCGGTCCAAGGGCTCAATGACAAGGAGCTTGAGACGCGCTACAGGAATTGGACGATCCGCCAGATCGTCCATCACGTTGCCGATAGCCACGTCCACAGTTACATCCGTTTCAAGTGGGCTTTGACGGAAGACAACCCAACGATCAAGGCCTATGAGGAGGCCGATTGGGTCGAGCTGGATGATTGCCGCCAGGGCGACATTGCTCCGCCACTTGCCCTCCTCGCCGGTCTGCACCTGAAATGGAGTCAGACGATCGAGAGCATGAGCGACGCACAATTCCAACGGACCTTCGTTCATCCGCAGACGGGCGAGTGCGTCTCACTCTGGTCGGCTCTCCACTACTACGCGTGGCACGCTAAACACCACACGTCACAGATTCTTTGGTTGCGTGAGCACGCCATGTGATCACTGGCGTGTCTCTTGCTCGGATGCGGCGTTAGACCGAAGCGGCGGCTTTCTTCGCCATCTTGCGACGCTGCCGAAGGAGAACCAAGGCGCCGATCGCTGCCATACCGATCACCGATGGCTCGGGAACCGCTGATGCCGAAAGCTGACCATTTGCGGTCGCCGTGAAGTTCAGCAACGTGCCGTTGTCGATCACCAAACCCGGATTCCCGCCGGTTCGCACGTCGAGGAAGCTGAGGGTGATGGCACCGGAATCAGGCTGAAGCATGGGCAACAGCGAGCCGGCGGTGTAGACGACCGGTGAAGTCGAGAAAAACGATCCAGAGCTTCCCGTCGATGATCCGGCAATCACGCCATCTCCCAGATTGCCGGACAACAGCAGCGAATTCGCGTTGTCGAACAGGCTGAACATGCCACCGCTGGTCATCTGCGAGATCAGCCCTCCGCCGCCAGCGGCGGAGCCTTGAGCCGTCACGCCACTGAGGGTCAGCGAGGCACCACTGGAGATCGAAGTGAGGGTGTCACCCAGGAAGCCTTGGTAGCTCACATCCGTCGACTGCTGACTGGCAAGCCCCACCGATCCATCGGGAACGGTCGACAATTCGCCACCAGAGTAAGCGACGTCCGGGCCGGTATTCATGCCAGCCAGATTGAATTTGATCACGGTTTCCGCGACCGCATCGGTCGACAAAAACGGGCTCGCAAGCAAGCAAAAAGCAGCCAGAAAGGCGAAAGGGCGATGCTTTAGCATGGCAGTCACAGGAGGGTATCAAGGTGGTTGGGCATCTCGCGAGCAACTCCTGCAACCGTTAGGAAGCTGGGTGGAACTCCGCTGCTCGACAAATTCTTCAAAATTCACGGTAGTTGCCGCCAGCACCACCCTCAATCGTAACGTAGGAAGATTTGTGGAAATATAGACCGAGGGGGCCGTATTCTCCGGCATCTGCTCGACGGCGTTTTGCTCAACAGTTCGTTGGCCGATCGGTGCGAAAATCAAGAAGAACGAGGCATGAGCGCATGGGCAGCTCGGTCCCACGAACGTGATCCTCGGCTCTCAGACAAGGACCTCTCCCGAGACCGATCGAGCATCCGATCACTCGCGCCGGTAGGCCGAGGGGAGCAAAGCCGACGGGGTTCAGTCGACGGGGTTCAGTCGACGGGGGTTCAGTCGACGGGGGTTCAGTCGGAGGTACTAGAACCCGGAGGCCAAAGCGGGACTTGCATCGGCGACAAAAAAGACGTTGGTCTGTACCTGACGAAGGCTGGTGTTGCGCCGGATCACATCAGAAAGACGCGTGGTTTCGATTCTGGCCAACTCCTCTCCGACGAATGCACGCTGGTGCCAAAAGCGATCGCCATCTCGAAGCGTCTCAAACTGTTTGGCGATGACGTGGTGAAGGAGCATGCCCACGCTGCTTCCTGCCAAATGATCTTCCGCTAGCGCGCCAACCCAAACATCGATCGCGTCGACTGTTGCGTAGGCCTGCTCGAGGGCTTGCGCCAGTTCAGGATCGGAAGTGATCTCCGAAAACGACTCCACTGGCCCCAGTCCTAGTTGAACGCGACAGGAATTGTAGTCGGGCAATCCGTGATCTCGTCCGCGTTGAATATTGAGGGAAGCCAGGTCGAAACCCCCTTCGCCGGGAGCCCCAAACAGAAAGCTGCGCACGTCCTCAACAAGATGCGTATCAATCTCCTGTGACACGGAGTTGGCCAGCCCCTTGAGCACCGAATCAATTCCATCTGTCTTGAGCGGCGCCGGGTTGAAGAACGATTGTCGGAGGGGGAGAGGTCCAGCGGCAATCTCCGTCCCATCGTCATTGAGACGCTTCAGTTCGCTCGACAATTGGGTATGGCCGAAACGGAATGCTGCGGTCGCAAAAAGATTGCTGATCGTTGGTTGAACGCGGGGATCGTAACCTCGATAGGGCGAGATCGCGTCCGAGCCCAAGACCGCCGGAAGGTACTCATTGAAGGTGATCGCTTGAATTTGGGCAATCACCAATCGACGCGCCCGTTGATAAACCGATTCATCGGAAAAAGACGGATTGTCAGCGGCGATTTCGTCCGCCAAGCGATTGTGCTCACGTACCCAGAGGGTGTGCATGGTCGTCAACCCAACCTGCTCGTTCGCCCGGATATCACCCGCTAAGAACAGGGAATCGCCGTTTCCTCCGGCGTTGGGAAGTCCCGCCTCGTTCATCGGCAACAGATCACCTTGGCTCGTCTTGAGCCGGCCACCACGAAAAGCTCGCAGTGCGGCGGTGCGCTCTGAATCGGACCCGTAGATCATCGACCCGTCGATGAACGCCGTGATCTGGTTGATTTGCTGACGAGGGCGCTCCGCGGTATCCCCGCTACCGTCAGCCACAGCGGAACGGGTGAACCCAATCGCTTCAGAACCGGTCCCACTCGGATCGAATTGCAAATCGCCCTGAGGAACAGAAACTGGAAGGAACTCGACATCCCCCTCGGCGGTCAAATCGATGTCGTGGTCAATGAACTGCCCCCACTGCCACACCATATCACTGAGGCCGCGCTCGTTCGGCATTGCGGTGTGCTGAGCCGACACGAGATTGCTGATCAACCGCGGTGACGGGCGATCAGGTCCCGAGGGCTCGCCTATCCCGTCGGCGTAGGCCATATCGACGATTCGCGCGAGCTCGCTGCCCGCCGAACCCCATTCCCGATGACGCAAATTGTTGTTGCTCCCGTCGATCGATCGAAATTCGGGCTCCAAGCCTCCCGGATGATTGCCGAATAGCTTGACGGCTAGTCGATTGATGATCTGAATCACATCGGCGGCAGTGATGTCGCCGTCGCCATTGAGGTCCATCTTGGCCGGTGCTGGAGACGATTCGCCGTTGCGATGACGGCTGATGCGATTGATCAGCATCAAAGCATCTCCGGCGGACAAATCACCATCTTCGTTGATATCCATTGGCTCGAAACCGCGGTTCATGTCGGCGGCCAACAGTCGTCGCGACTCAACTCGCTCGAAACACAGGCGACGGTGCTTTCGATGGTGACGCCCTCTTGCCTGAGCCATTGATTCTTGAACCTTCGAGATCTGGAACACGATTCCGCCGAACTGGACTGAGCTCCAGCACGATCATTCTAATCGGCGTGACCCGCAAATCCCATCATCTTGTCGATCAACGCGAACTCAGAAAATGACAGGCCCGCACACCCGCCATTCGTCTCGCACGCTCCGGGAGTTCATGGGGATGGGATCCAGGCCCGCTGCGGCTCCAAATGCCGCGGCAGCGTAGCCAAGGGCATCAGCCCTGTCCCGTTCCGCTTCAAGCATTTCGCTCGCAACCTCGGCAAGCGACGCGATCGGGGACGAGCCGCCGAAAACATCATCGACATGCGCGATGGGCAACGGAGTTCTCGAGACCTCTTCTCCTGATCCCGAGCCCGGCGTGTAACGCCAAGCCAACTCATTGATCACATTCAAGGCATCCAGCGCCGTAATCAGTCCATCACCTGTGACATCGAGGTAGCTGAAGGAATCAAGATCGCCCTGGGTCACCGTTCGAACAGCGCCCGTGGAATCATCACTGTGTCGACGGGAGGCCAATTCATTGATCACCGCCAGCGCATCGCCTGCCGTCACAGCGCGGTCTGCGCTCACGTCGAACCTATCCAACGGATTCGTATAATCGCTCGGACCGATCAGATCGAGAGAGGTCGCCCCATTCTTGAAGCGCCGTACGAAGGATCCTTCTTGGATTCGCGTGCTATCCAGCACCCAGCCCGCGTCAAAGTTGACGGTGTCCCCTCGGTCAGCCATGACCAACAACGTGTAGCCATTACGCGAATCTCGCAACTTCGTTGCATCAACTTGAAGCACATTGTCGCCGCTACCCCGGATATCGATCCGACATACGTCGATGAGGCTTACATTCGCATCGGACATGGCCAGCGAATTGCCGGAACCCGAAAGCACGATGGACTCCTGCACGTTCGCTGCGCCGGCGAAGCTCTCAACGTGAACATCCTTCTTGACATTCGCGCTGACCAGGTTCACCGATCCAAGATCAAGCATGCGAGTTCGATTCGCAGTGAAAGCGAGTATTCGATAGTTGCCAGGATCCAGGGACAACGCGTAACCTCCGGAAGAACCCGAGGTGGTTGTCACCCGATGCCCCTGCTCGTCACGCGCCTCAACAATGATCGAACCTCGACCCTCCCCGACGTTGTAAAAGTTGTTATCGAGTGTGTCATCGTAAGCGACGCCCGTCACATAGATCTTGCCCGGATAACCGCCGCCAAAGAGCTGCGTGACAATGCTTCCGTCCTGCCTGTTTCCATTGGTGAACTTGATGGAACCATACTGCAGACCAAGGCCCACCTCACGATAACCGCCCAGCAGCGTGTTGACGCGATGTGGAGCGCTCAAGAACAGACTGTCATGAAGTGCCTTCGCCGCATCGGGCAGAGAGACCAGGCCCTTGGCCGACAGGTTCTCACCCACATAGGTCGTGTAATAGCCGGCTGCTTCTGCTCGTTCCAGAGGCCCTATCCCATCCGGGTTGATATGTGCGAAGTAGGACCGCTGGATCATGTCCGCAGAGTGCGCTTTTGCCACACCTGTCAAGAGAGTGCTCGGAGCGAGCGGCTGACGAACTTCGCTTCCAAGCGTCCCTGCCGGCAATCCCTCATTCAGAGCGATCCCCTGCCTCGAAGCTTCTGCGAGTGGATTCGCTCGCGCCCGATTGATCAGCTCCAGCATCTCCTGGTCATAGGAATTGATCTCGATGGGCGGCTGTGACACGACGGGACCGGCGCACATGGTGAGCCGCTGCTCAAGCCGCTCGACCAACAAACGTCGTGGCCGATACTTCAAATCGAGTGCTGACATGACGGTAGACTGGTTCTTGGATTCCCCGAAGGATGGTCCAATTCAAACTTTACCAAATTGCCTGAACCTCCTGACAGACCGAATTCACCGATGTAAGTGCAAGTACCATACCTTTCAGCTTGTCGTTTCATCCATTCCCGATGGACGGACGAGATGACAATAGCATGACCCTCTGCAAGCCTACACCACCATGAGTCGATCCGATGAGCGAAGCACTCCCACGAACGGTCTCGCGTCCAATGCAATTCGAAAATGGCTGCGCCAACGGAATGAGCCATCGTTGGCTTGGGGGCCAGTACTGCTCCATCATGACCAGGGTCGGAATTGTTGGCTGCGGCATTTATGACCTGACGACCGCATCGGAGTTTGGTCAGGCGATCGCCATCGCCAAAGGTACTCCGTCTCATCCGCTGGTCGAACCCGAGGATCTTCTTGGCGCGATCATCGTCGGCGCGACTCCCCAGGCACAATCGCATGGAATCACCATCGGAATGACTGGAAGAGAGGCTGTGGAACGCATGTTGGCCGCAGGGAATGAAACGTTCCCACAGAATGATTAGATCTGATCACGCACGAGAAAGCTCATCAGGTCCTGCATTTCCGAGACTGAAATTGACTCGGCCAATCCCTCGGGCATCAAAGAAACATCAAGTGCCCGATAGTCCTCGGTGTCATCCAATGCGAAACGAATCCAATTGCCGTCGACGGTCAGCAACTGAGCGGACTCTCCTCGAAAATGAAACTGCGTTCCCTGGTGCGTTTGTCCATCGAGCATCACCACGCTGTAGCCCTGATAATCTGGCGATCGTTCCTGCGACGGGTGAAGAATCGATCCAAGGATCTGCGCTGGTGTTTTTGACGAAGCGATGTTGCTGAGATCTGGACCGACCGCGCCACCACGACCGTCGATCCGATGGCACTTCGCACAGTTCGTCCGCTGATCAAAGAAAACACGTCGCCCCGCTTCGGCATCGCCTTGCCCAAGCAAGGCTTCCCATTCCGCGTCATTCCTGGGGCGTGATTCTCGGTCTGGAAGTCCCAATGCAAAACGCACTTGCCTGATCAGGCGTGACCTTGGCGATGTATCAGGTAAGGTCTCCCGCTTCTCTTCTTCACGAAGAAAGGCATGCAGTTCCTCTGCATTCGGATCCTGCTCGTCCAATCTGCCAAGGGCCCGTGCAGCGGCCAATGCAACGTCACCATCGGGATCTCGAACCAGTCCGACAAACTCACGTAGCATGCCAGACGTCTTGGACCTGATCGACGAAAGGGCATCGGCGCGCAAACGACTGTCTTGAGTTTCGTCCACTGCGATTGCGAGGATCGTTTGCACGGCGGCGCCGGAGTTCGACAGGCCAAGCGTCCGGATCGCCTCGCGGGAGACTTCCAAATTCTCAGATCCGGCGAGCTCCACCAGGCACTGCATCGTCTGCTCTGGCATGGTCTCCGAAAGATCAACGTATCTCAACGCCATCGCTCGGACCGAATCTGGCTGCGCCTGATCGGTAAGCAGGCGAGCGATCAGTCGTTGATCGAAATCTCGATCGATCTGCGTCCCGGGGATGCCCTTCTGCAAACGTTGCGATTCAGCTTCGGTAAGCAACTGAGAGGCTGCCAAAAAGGTCTCGAACAGATTGGGCGATGCGACCTGCAGCGGCATCGATTCTGCTAGCGCCGCGGCCATGTCGAATCGATGCGATTCACCCAGCCAAACCATTGCCATCCGCCGGACTCGAGGATCCGAGTCGGCGAGCAACTGCTTCAATGGTTCGACATCGACCGAGACATCACGACCCCGAAGTGCCAGCAAGGACGCCAAACGAACATCCCCCGGATCCGAGCTCGTCATCAACGCAACCAACCGATCGCGGTAGATCTCGTCTCCCAACGCAGTGATTGCAGCACTGGCCAGAAAAGCGTCGTCACTCGTTGCTGATTTGAGTAGATCATCGAACGAATCCCGACTCTCGCCGGCCGCTATCCGCGCGAGCTCTTGTTGCAATTCGTTTTCGGTCGCTCGCGAAAATGGCAAGGCTGGTTCAAGCCTTGGAACCTCTGTTCTCGTTCGCAACCGCCAGAGTCGTCCTTTGCCATGAACCGGGTATCGCCGATCTCCCCAGTCGCCGATGTAGATCGTGCCATCGGTTGTGGCCACAAGACCTGTAGGGCGAAACCCTTCGTTGCCCGAGATCAAAGTCTCGACCTCACCCATCAATGAGGCGCCCCTCGGCTGGGTATGGACGCGAACCACTTGATTCGTGCCCCAGACCGCCACCATCAGATCGCTCGCGTAATCCATGGGCAGCGCCGTCGAATCGCAGTCAAGCACGCCAACCGGCGCTTCGCCAACGCCGGCCAACATGGGAAGCGTCCCGGGCAACTCACCATTCCACGAATCGAACGGATGCAGGCCGCTCGCTCCAAACCTCGATCGATATCCGTAACGTCCGCCTTGAATCACATGCAGAACTCGGTTTGGCCCCCGCGCATCGGGATCATTATCAGTCGCGATCAATCGCCCTGCTGTATCGAACTTGAGATCACAGGGGTTCCAGAAACCGTGGGCAAATCGAGTCGGTGCCGCATCCGTCGTCACGACATCGCACAATCAATCCGGTATCGCCTTGGCCGGAAATCGTTGTGCCATCGCTGCCGCGAATCGTGTAGGCATGCCCGCCAATGTTGCCAAGGGAGACATAAACACGGTCCTGATCGTCGACAGCGATTGCCAGGAACACGCCATGATGGTTGTTGTTTTCGGTCTCGATCGAGAGAATCGTCTCTGGCGATTCGAAGTCTCCATCCCCGTCGGTATCTTCAAATGCCAAGATCGACTTCATCTGTAAAACAAGGAGACGACCATCACTCGCAAACGCCATGGAGAGCCCATTGCGGAGCCCCTCGACGCAGACCTGCTGCTGATCGAAACCTCCATCTCCATCAGTATCTCGAAAGACGAAAATGCGATCACTCTTTGGACCTCGATAATTCGAACTCCGCGCGTGTGTGTTTGTCTCCAACACGTACAGGTTGCCGCTGCGATCCGCAGCCAATGCAACGGGCGTCACGAGATCCGGCTCCTTGGCGACGAGTGAAAGCTGCAATCGCTCATCATGGACCTCGGGTATCGAAACGTCCTGGGCCGGGAGCGGTAACGAGAGTAGAAACAGAGAAAAGCAGACCAGATACTTCATGTCAGATGCGCTCACAAGTAGAAGCCGCATGAAAACGATCGGATCGACCCAGAACTTAAAAGTTTTGGAGCGGTTGAGCGGCCCAAGATCAGATTCCGACAAGCCGCCAGAATGACCATCTTACACCTTGGAAGATCGAAGATGGCGGCAGACAATCTCCAACTCACGATGCCTGAAAAGACTGCTCACGATGAATTCGGCGGCAATTCATGCCATCTTCCGTTGGTCGCCATTCTTGACCGCTTCGGATTCTTGATCTCTCGACATCGAGGTGACCGAGACCGAGGTGACTGACCAGAGATTCCGCAATCGCTAACATGGAACATAACGAGCATGCTCTTTGAGAACGTCTTGAAATCGAAAAGTAACTTGAGTCGTCAAGGATATCCCTGAGAGATGAACACAACGAAAGCAAGAGACGCTGGTATCTTTGAGACGCAAGGTAACGTGACCGGTGCTGTCGCCGAGACGTTGTTCGGGCCCATTCTGGTACTCGCCACCGAGCGGGGTATCCTTCAAATCCATTTTGGTGATCGTGAATCCGAACTGCTTGAGAGGCTGGCAACCGCGTGGCCACGTGTTGCCGAGGATCCGGGCGATCGGTTACAGCTTTGGTTGGGGGAGATCGTGAACAGGATTGACTCACCAGGAAAACAGGCATTGACGCCACTGGATGTTCGCGGCACCCCTTTCCAGAGGCGAGTCTGGGATGAGTTACTTGCAACCCATCTCGGCGAGACCCTGACCTACGTCGCCTTGGCCGAGCGGATCGGCAAACCAACCGCGGTTCGGGCCGTCGCCAATGCATGTGCAGCTAACGAGCTTGCGGTGGTGATCCCCTGTCATCGCGTCCTCCGCACCGACGGCGGACTTGGGGGCTATCGTTGGGGAATGGAGAGAAAACGCCAGCTCTTGGAACGAGAAGCCTCGGCCATGCAATGCAGTTGACCGCGGCAACGCCCAGCAAAAAAGCAGCATTCAGGACCGGTGGAAAGGGCACCTTTGGAAATGCCAGGCAGACCCTACCGAGTTGTCAGTAATGATGATAATTTCATGAGCTGAGATCAGATGAGAGATTTTGAAATTGTGATTGCTCTTTTGTGGCCATGAGAACAGTGGCCATGAGAACAGTGGCCATGAGAACAGTGGCCATGAGACTGGGGCTTGCTTGACAGGACGCCAGCTCCTCTCGATCTCGATCTCGATTCACATTCACTGGCAGCATGCCCCCTTCGTCTAGTGGCCCAGGACACTGGATTCTCAGTCCAGAAACAGCAGTTCGACTCTGCTAGGGGGTATTGGTTTGAAATCGCAGGACGACCGTGCACCCTGGGACGCCAATCCGCAGTTCGACCTTTCGCGCGACTAGCCCGCAATGGCGCGCTCGGTGGTGAAGCTTAGACGTTGGATCGTCCCGCGTGAGAAATCAAACCCTGCTTCGGCAAGAGCGGCTTCGACTTCGCCCTTGGTGATGGCCTGACCATCAAGGAAGGTGAGTCCCCAGTAGACCGTCCGGCCGCCGCTCTTGTGCATGCCGGTCGCGACTTCCACCACCATCAACTTGGGATTCATCCGGGCCATCAGATGCTGAATCGGAAAGAACTCGTTTTCGTTTTGCACCGAGAACGCTTTCGGTAACTTCACTTCTGTTTGCATGTTTCTGCTCCCCCGCGAGCCATTTGTTTGATGGAACTTGCTTGATGGCCGTCGAAGACACTCCCTTGAGCCAGAAATCATCGCGGCTTCGCCAGTTATCGACCGCCTGATTTTGATGTTGATGCGAGATCCAGGCAAGCGGTCATGCGCTGCCGGAATCCAACGGTCCTTGTGATTTCGACCCCTGTCCTTGGCTCAATGTGAAGAGTTAGCATCAGTTCGGCGAGGGACGCGGCCTGGAAGATCCGATCTACTTTGCTGGTGAAGAAAACCGCGGCAATTTCAATCCCATGGGTGGGGCTGAGTGGGCGCTGGACGTCACCACCGGACAACTCTGGCAGGTCCCAGCGTTGGGACGTGGTGCTTGGGAGAGCGTGACGGAAATCGATACCGGGACGACCACTCACGTGGCGATCATCCTCTCCGAGGATAGCTCGCCGTTCGATATCAATGGCGACGCCGATCCGACGCGAGCACTGCGAAGTCCTGACAACTTGGATTGGGCCGATGACGGCTTCACCGATGTCCAGGAAGACAAGGCCGAGACCGATACGCTAAGCGGTGAATTCCTGTTTGGTCCCGATGCAGTCAACAAGAAAGAGGCGGGCATCGTTCGCCTCGATCCTCGTATGGCTGCCGTGACGCGTGTCGCTACAATCGACCGCAGCGTTCGGCTTGACCCCACTGCCGATGCGACCCCGTTCGACAATCGTCCCGGTGCAGGCGAATGGGAGACCTCAGGAATCCTCGATGTCTCGGGACTCTTCGGTGAAGAGGCCGGCTCGCTGATCCTGTTCAACGTTCAGGCACATGGCAGCGAAGACCAGTCAACCAAGTCCTCCGCTAACTTCGGCCCAAATCCAAACTCGCGAATCAACGATGGTGATCTCGTCGAAGGTGGGCAGCTAACGGGCGATCCGACTGGCGATCTGGGTGTCGAAGACCTGAAGTTCATCTCAGTCGAAGAGAGTCCCAACGGGGCACCGCTATTGCTCGCCTCCAATGAGGTCAGTGGCACGGTCACGATCTTCCCAATCGAGCGAAACACGGCCCAGTGATGAAACTCGTTCCCTCGCGTCAACTCGCTTGACTACCTGGCGTACTCGCCCTCAAGGTTTCTTGAGGCCACGGCCGCTTCCACCTGAGGCTTCAGCTGATCATTGGATTCGAGGTCCCACTCACTGTACAGGAAATGTCGCGTGTCCCCGGTGGCACCATACACGTAACCCACGTCGATCGCCTGGCAGCCAGCGGATACGTTCAACCTCGCGTTGAATACCTTTTCAGCGAAGGCTGCGAGCTCGATCATCGAGTCAGCCGACTCGCTGTCGGCAAATGCAAGGATGCGTAGCGGAGTACTTGGATCGCGTTTCGTAACGCCATCGGTCAAGTGCTGGGCGTCGCAGGAGATCACCGTAGCATCCGGGTACTGGACCTTCATATTGCCTGCGATCCGCGCGTTTGCCGTGACAATGATTTCCGGTGGCCTCTCGCTTTGATCACGAATCAGCTTGGCAGCATCACCGTAGGGGACGTTCAGCCATGAGTACTTGCCCCGGTAGCCTCCCGTCACCGGACGGGCAACCACAGCGATCAGAATCACTAGCATCAATGCGAGGGTCGTCACGACTGATACGTTCATCGCGCGAGGCCGCCGCAACACGTAGGGGGCGAAAGTCAAAGCCAAATAGCCGGGAAACAGGCAGATCAAGGGCTGGAACCATCGATTCTTGAATTCCACCGCGTGGCCCGACAGCACGATCAAGAGTAGGACGGCAAGGACCGTCAAAAGAAACCGCTCGAGCAGCAACCGCGTGTCACTCCAATCCGCTTGGTCGAGGTCAGTGTTGGAACTTTGAATGCTCGTATCCTGCCTGCGAACGAACATGACAAAGAAGACGAAGACAGTGAAGGCGCAACAGCTGACCAGCGAAATCGTCATCGCGGCTAACCCACTGCCGACGTTGTCAACCCAAAACTCCGACTGGCCGGTTGTGAGCGTCTTGACTGTCTTGTCGGATACCAAAGTTGGGTGATCGATCATCCAGACGACGTGGGGGATCAGCATGCCCGCGGCGACCAGCACTCCAACCAACATCTTTTGATCGAGCAATAGTTGGCGAAACCTGGGAATGGTGAGCGCCGAAACCACGAATCCCACAACCACGATTGCAAAGTTGTATTTGAACAGGATCCCCAAACCCAACGGCAAAACCGATCAACGCATACCAACGCAGACCACCGCTGGATCGCGCATCCTGCGCCAGGCTAATCACCCCATAGCAAAGGAGTGTCGTGGCAAACGTCGCGGCCACCGTATGCGACAAGTCGCGATGGCTCTCCCAGGCGATCTGCGGGATGGTGAGCATGCCGAGCGTCGACACCGCTGCCAGAGCAAGGCTGCCGGTGGCCTTGCGAATCGCTTCAAATACGAACCAATAGGTCAGCCAGATGAAGACATTCTTCAGTAACGCCAGGGAGAACACCGAATAGCCCAAAACGTCAAAAAGTCCACTCTGAATCCAGGTGTAGAGTGGTGGCTGGCTGTTGTAGCCCAGCATCCAAAACTGTGACAGCAGCACCTGCTCCGATTCGTCGAAGTCGAGCGACGTTGACATCGTGGCTCGAACCAGTACGTGCGCCGCAAAGTAGACGCCAAGCAGTGCCGGCAATCGAAATCGCCCGCGGACCAGCCAATCCATCATCCGTGCTAACCCGCCTTCCGAGTCGTGTCGCCCGTACCAGGATCGATGCCCCGCACCGCGCAGGCTCAAAGTACCGGCCGCCAGGCTCCGAGCCTGGCCGTTAGCTCCGTAGTGCTGAAGTGGACGTCGCGTGTCACATAGGTTGCCTTCGATGTCGACTCGTAATAGACGCGAGACAACATCTCCGCCATGATGCCGAAACAGATGAATTGTACGGAAGACAACATCGCGAGTGATCCCACGATCAACATCGGGCGTGTCCCGATGTCCTGGCCCATGGCGTACTTTGACACGACCAGGCTCCCTAGCATCACCGCGCCAAGCAAGCCGATGAACAATCCGACTGCCCCAAAGAAGTGCCCCGGGCGTGCGCGAAATCTCATGAAGAACAGTACGGACATCAAATCCAGAATCACGCGGATCGTTCGAGAGATCCCATACTTGGAGCTCCCAAACTCGCGAGCCTGGTGTCGTACGTCGATCTCGCCAATCCGAGATGGATTGGTGACGAGTGCGACCCAAGCAGGGATGAAGCGATGCATCTCACCCATCAGTCGCACCTGCCTGATGATGGAACCGCGATAGATCTTCAGACTGCAGCCATAGTCGCTGATCTTCACCCCTGTGACTCGGGCGATCAAACGATTGGCGATCCATGACGGGATCAAACGCAAGAACATGCCATCCTGGCGATCCTTGCGACGTCCGACCAAGAGATCAAGTCCTTTGGCTTCCAGTTGCTCCACCATCATTGGGATGTCAGCAGGATCGTTTTGCAGGTCACCGTCAAGCGTCGCGATCAACCTGCCGTGCGACGCATCAATGCCGGCCTGCATCGCCGCCGTCTGGCCAAAGTTGCGTTGGAGAGAAATCACGCGGACAGGAATCGCAATCGTGGAACTCGCCTCCACCGCTCGCTCGTAGGTGCCGTCGGTGCTGCCATCGTCCACGAGGATGATTTCACACCTGAGAGCCTCACCGTGATCGGAGATTCTGGGCCAATCGGCTGACGCCCTGCGGTTCGCAGGACCGTCGTGCAAGGGTCCCAACGCCTCGCCAAGCCTGCTCAGGAGCACGCCGACCGACTCCTCTTCATTGAAGAGCGGCACAATGACGGAGAGCCCTACTTCCGATTGCCCGAGGTCCTTCAATTCATTCATGTTGTTTCCGCATCGCCAGGTTAAAGGTCGACCGCTTGTCCCCCAAAATGTTCTCAGCTGCACACATTGCTAGCAAAGAACAAAAAGCAGAACGTAGTGACGGAGGCCGTCGAGAACGGTGACCGATTCGTTATCAAGTGTCTGCCAGCAAACGGTGCCACAGGCCAGTAGCATGCTTGCAATCATGAGTCCGAGTACAGACCTATACATGACAGAACTCTGCAGGAATTGAAACGAATATTCAGGTCATCGGCCGCGGTTACCTTGAATCTGTCCGTTTTTTTTCAACATGCGGAGAAGTTTTCATTTCGGATCGGCTACCAACGCTGCTGCAATCAACGGGATCGCGAACGAACGCCGGAATCCAGGAAGCCTGGAGGAACTGCGTCGCCTTCGATCTTTCGCTTCGTACATCACGGCGAACTCTCAGATGGGACGCCTACCCGTAGCCGAGTCTCTCCGAGACTCGTAACCAATTCAGCAAAGCTGAATTTCTCCGCCTGGGAATTGCGGATCGACGCCAGGACAAGCCAAAGAATCACAGTCTCTGCGAGACTTGTAAGAAACGCGGCAAAGCCGCGTGGAATGACGGTCTCGGAGAGACCGTGAGTTTTTCGATCGCCCTACTGTAGGTCCGCATTTCCCAGGCGGACATCCGCAGCTTTGCTGCGTTCTTTACGAGTCTCGGAGAGATTCGCCTACGGTAGAGACCCGCACATCGTCATGCCAGCAATCGTGTCATGGATGCCCGCAGCCGCAGTCGAACTCGTCGATGCAGTGGGTGGCAACGCCAATGCTCACGTTGGCCGAGACGTCCCCCGGTTCACGTCCGATCGCGAATCCCAATCGATGGGCCGCCACGATCACGGCACCGTTGGAAATGGACATCCCAGCCCATTGCTGCACGACGTGCTGGAGCCAGAAGCTACTGACGGTTGGTTCACCGGTTGCCTGAGCGCGATCGAGCCAAAGCAGGCACTGCTTGACCTGCTTCAGATCGACTTCTTGAAACGACGTATCCTGCTGTTTCACGACACCTGCGGCACCGATACACAATTTCTCGCCGCTAACGGTGGTCACTTCACTCAACAATCGCTCGACTCCCATTCATGTTCGACATCACCTCAAGGAGAAGGATCGGTCAAAACCCTCCGTATGTTCATCAGAGAGGGTTGGGATGGCCAGCATGTTTCATCGCCTCGTTGATCGCCGCCAAGAGCTGTGCAGGCTGATCCGTTCCGATTTGGTAGAGCTTGCCATTGCGCATGGTGAGCTGGACGGCATCGAACCCGGAGACGTTGTACAACCATCCGCCCCAAATTTTCTTGATTCCCCAACCGTGGTACCAGCGAGTGCGAACGGCGTCAGCCCGCTCGATGTCGCCAACCATGAATTCTTTGCGAATCAATCCGATACCGAATGCAATGGAGATATCGTTGCCTGTCACTCTGACCGTCAACGAATGAAAGCACATCAGCACGAGCACGAGAAGTCCCGCGGGAATCAAAGCCTGCCACTCGGAAGGGCCCCTTTGGAGCATTGCGAAGAGCGTGATCGCGACGAACAACAGCAAGACGGCACCCAGCATCAGGCGCAGTAAGGTTCCCGGCTGTGTGTGCTCGTATTCCATCGCAACCCTCCTTCGAACCAGCCAGTTTACCCGACCGCGGTCGTATTCTGGAGCATGGCTTCGGAATCATGGCCTCGGAATCATGGCTTCGGAATCACGGCTTGGGAATCACGGCTTGGGAATCACGGCTTCGTTATCACGGCGAAGACGTGAAGGAATACGCCGGACTCGACTGTCTATCAGGAGGTGATTCCAGGTCTGGCCAGGCAGGTCGGGACCGTCCTCGACCTTCCAAGATAACACTTTGCCAACCGAGCGGGCATCAACCCAATTACGATAGACTCTGATCCTGGCCACTCGCTCTCGGCCGACTTGATGGATGACAGAATCGATGTCTGTCCAATTTTTTACTTGAAACTTCTTCACACGGAACGAACGTCTCATGACTCGCCTGGCAACATTCCTATCGATGTCCTTCCTGCTTGTCTCGGTGACAACCACGCATGGACAGATAACCGCTCCCGATGCGGAATTGAAACGAGTCGCTGACGGATACAAATTCACGGAAGGACCGACAGCGGACGAAGTTGGCAATGTCTACTTCACAGACCAGCCCAACGACCAAATCGTCCACTACGATTTTTCCACGGGTCAAGCCACGACATGGATGCAGCCTTGCGGCCGCAGCAATGGTCTCTTCTTTGCAAGCCCCTCGAGCTTGATCGCATGCGCAGATGCCAACAACGAACTTTGGAAAATCGACATCAAGAGCAAGAACCATGAGCTGCTCGCCAAAGGGTTCGGCGGCAGGCCGTTTGGTGGCCCCAACGATTGCTGGGTGGATGGTGATGGAGCCGTTTACTTCACGGACCCGCTCTACAAGCGACCCTATTGGACTCAGACGTTCTCCGACGATCATCCGCGTGGCGTCTATCGCTTGGCTCCCGATGGCAAGCTGACACAAGTCATCGAGGACCTGATGCAGCCCAACGGAATCGTGGGGGATCGCGAGCAGCGGTCTTTACTGGTCGCCGACATCAAGGCGGGAAAAACCTACCGCTACAAGATCGCCGAAGATGGATCCCTGCAGGACAAGAGTCTGTTCTGCGAATCGGGCAGCGATGGCATGACGATCGACGACCAAGGGAACGTTTACCTGACTGGAAACAAAGGGGTCACGGTCTTTGATTCCAAAGGAGACAAGATTCAGACGATCAGCGTGCCCCGAGGATGGACGGCAAATGTCACCTTCGCCGGACCGGAACGCCGCCACCTGTTCATCACGGCAGGTGACGCGGTGTTCGTAATCGAGACCACAGTCCACGGTATTTGAGCAAACAGGGCCGAGCGACTCGCAGGCCAGCAGCGGATGCTCGAATCTCGATCGCGAAGTGACCTACCGCCATCGTGATCTGGCGAGGAGAAAAAGACGACTTACCACAGCATCCGAAGCAGGACCTGACCGCCTCTCCAAGACTCGTAGCTCGCGGCGGCATGACCGCGAGCCGTGACGGTCTCGGAGAGACCCATCGATAATCGTGTGGCGACGGTAGGTCCGCATTTCCAAGGCGGAGATTCGCAGCTTTGACCCGTTTCTTACGAGTCTCGGAGAGACTCGCCTACGGTAGCATGCGAGCTTGTCGGGCTAGTGACTGTGCTCGAAGTCAGGCTCTTTTCCCTCGTAGGCGCGGTACAAATCGAAGATTGACTTTTCCAGCACCTTGGCGGTATCCGGATCGGCCGACTGCTTGCACTTCATCGCGTTGACGATCACGGCATGTGCCGCGGTCAACTGCTTGACGTAGCTCGGATTGTCCGCCTTGATTCTTTGGGCCAAGAAGTAAGAAGCAATCGTTTCTTGGATCTTGGTCGCGTGATCTTCCTTGGTGCTAACCCAGCGAGCCATCTGGTTGACCGCCTGGGCATCGACCTCTCCATCCGCCAGTTCGTTGATCTGCAGCTGAGCTTTGGAAATGGTCTGTTCGTCTTCGAGCATTTGCTGAAATCGCATTTGATCGCCGTAGATCCCGCAGGGAACCTGGCAGTGGGCAAACGCGACCGAAGTAACCAGGCACAACGCGGCTAACGAGAAAAAGGAACGCTTCATTCGTCTTCTCCGATGATTCAGTAGTTGAGGATCTTGGTCCGAGTCCAACAATATAGACGTTACGGGCAGGAAACGGGGCTGGCCAGGGTCGGCTACCGACTCGAAATCCTAGCGGAGGGACCGCCCCACGACGTCGAGCAGCAGCGAATTGGAGACGCTATTGCCAAAGTCCTCGTGACGATCGAGCGTCCAAACTACCTCTTTCGATTTCGGATTCGATTTCAATCAACAGTGGTTGGCCGGGACCAGCGTGACAGTTCCCGATCACCCGATTCCCGTTGGGCAGGACCTCGAGCGTGGTCACCCACGCCAGGCGAATGCCAGGCAGATCGTCTTGATGAATCTGCCAAACGATTTCTTTTTCGGGCGTGACTTCCAGTACGCTGTGCCCATTGCCGGTTGCGATCAGCGTATTACCGCTCGTCAGCCGGAGGGCGGTGAACAGGCGATTTCCAAATGCTTCTGGTCCGTGCCCGTTCTTGGCCTGTTTTCCAAACATCGGAACTTCATATTCCCAGACGACCCGACCGGATTCGCGATCGTATTCTCGCACCTTGCCATCCGATTCGTGCGCGACGAGATAAGTTCCCGAACCTGTTGACCGGACCAGTCGTGTGTCGCTGTGAGTGCTCGGATGGTCGACGACCAGAGGAATCTCCTTGAGCAGCCTGCCGTTCCGGTCGACTTCGATAATTCTGGCAACTCCCGATTCTGCGATCATCGTCGATCCATTGGGTAGCCGCTCGAAGGCGTGCACTTCGACGTTCTTCCCGGCATTTCCGTTTTCGACACTCGAATCGTATCGCCACACGACTTCTTCTGATCGCGATCGATTTCGACAACGGCAGCGGGGCCCTGGCGAGTGAGGATGTTGCCGTTTTCAAGCACGTGAATGTCGTGGATGTCACGCCACGGCATCTCCCATGAAATGGTCCCGTCGGGATCGACGATCGCCAGCCGACCTTGCCCCTGCAACAAAACCTGATGGTTCGCCCTGGCAAGGGAGCCGAGGCAGGCCAACATCAGGACCAGAAAGGAAATTCCGAAGGGACGCAACATCAATCACCTGCTTCAACAAATGGACGATCTCAACCGAGAGGGGACCATTGTATTGAATCCGGCCGGCCGTGAAGGACCGTTGGGCAGAAAACTGAGCGAAGTGCGTCATCCATCCCGAGTCGGTATCGATTCAGCGTCGGTGAATGATCTGACGACGATCGCTGCGTGCTTCCAACCCGATGCTAGCGGATTGGGCTAAATACAACGAGCGGGATGAGGCGGTGAGTAGCAGCCTGCTAGGTTGCCTGCGCAGCACCCTGAGCGGCCGTGCACTTGCCGATTTGACGAACCGCTTGACGAAGTCGCTGTTCATTCTCGACCAGCGACATGCGCAGAAAGCCTTCACCCGCAGTGCCGAATCCGCTTCCCGGGCTGACCGCGACGTTGCCTTCCTCGAGCAGCTTCATGGCGAAGTCCATGGTGCTCATCGAACTTCGCCACGGCTCGGGAACCTGAGCCCAAACGAACATGCCGGCCTTGGGCGGATCGACCTTCCAACCGAGTCGTCGCAGTCCGCTGACCAACACATCGCGGCGTCCCTGATAGATCTGGGACTGCCGTTCGACGTTCGCTTCCGTCTCCCGCAAGGCAACGATGGCCGCGATCTGAATCGCCTGGAACATCCCGTAGTCGTAGTAGCCCTTGATCGTGCCCAAGCCGCGAATCATGTCCGGATTGCCGGCACAAAAGCCAACGCGCCAGCCCGCCATGTTGTATCCCTTGCTCATGGTCGTGAACTCCACACCCACATCCTTGGCACCGCGAGCGGCCAGAAAACTCGGCGGCTGGTACCCGTCAAAGGCGACATCGGCGTAGGCGAAATCATGGATCACCAGGAAGCCATACTTCTTCGCCAAGCGAACCACTTCGACGAAGAAGCTCGGCTCGACGACCGCCGAAGAAGGATTGTGCGGATAGTTGACGATCAAGAATCTTCGGACGGGGAGCCATGTGTTCGCAGGTGTAGGCCACGTTTCGTCAGAAAGCGATCGGGGTCGGCCACGTCCAGCGAAACGACGTTCCCCGACGCAAGGATCACGCCATACATGTGCACGGGAAAATACGGCGACGGGATCATGGCCGTGTCACCGGGGCCCATCAGGGCCAGGCACATGTGCGAGAATCCCTCTTTGCTTCCCAGGCAGGCGATGACCTCGTGCTCGGGATCAAGCCGTACGCCATACTTGCGGTAGTACTTGCTTGCAACCTCGCGTCGCAGGTTGGCAATGCCGTTGGACTTGCTGTAGCCGTGGTTGCCTGGGTCGGCCGCCGCATCGGCCAGCTTCTGGATCACGATCGGATCGGGAGGATCCGACGGATTGCCCATCCCCAGGTCGATCACGTCATCGCCGGCACGCCGCTTCTGGTAGAGCGAATTGTTGATGCGGCCAAACATGTAGGGCGGCAAGCGATCGACACGCGAGGCAAATCGAACCTCGAACGGTTCGGGCACCGGATCGGTCGTGGGCGTATCGATCGCGGGTGCATCGATATTCGGGGTGTCGATATTAAAAGGTTCGCTCATGAACGTGGTCACCGACAACTGGATGTGTCAAACAAGGAATTCGAGACATTGTCGATAAGACAACGAACACCGCCCAGGGGTTACTCTCGCCGAAGCGTCGAGATTTCTGTCCAATCCAACAAAAAAGGGTCCGGCTGAAACAGCCGAACCCAGTCTTTTCTGGAGGCGAGGGCTCAGCCTCGGCTCAGCCTTGAGGGCCTGGTCAGCCACCCGAGGATTCGCCTCGGCTTCCAAGAAATTGTCGATTTCTGACGACTCGATCAAATTCTCAAATCGATCGGCCATCGCGCGATTGGTTTTCGATTCGGTCAGGTCGCGGACCAACTCGCTGCGAACGGCGTTGGGATCCGATACGATCGGCTCGGTGAATCCTTGGCAACGAAGGATGAGGTACTTGCCGCCGGTCGCAATGATGCCGCTCAGCTCGCCTGGCTTCAACGCAAAGGCCTCCTTCTCGACCGCCGGCTGGCCACCGTACTTTCGAATCGGCGGCACCTTTCCTTGATTGCTGGAAGAAACGGGTTCGACGCTGTACTGCTCGGCCAGCTTGCCGAAGAAATGCGTCGGTCGGGTTGTCGCGAGCCATCTCCCAAATCTTCTGAGCGCTGCGTTGATCGGAAAGCACGATCGCCAGCACTTCAACGCGCGGACCGTAGGCGGACTCGAATCCCTCCTGCAGGTCCTGCTCCGTCACCTCGATCTCGCCTTCGACCAGCTTCTTCAAGGCGACGCTGGGCCAGACCACATCCTCGATGTACAGCTCACGAGTGGTCTGGCCATCGTTGGTCACCGATTCATACCAGGCACTGCAAGTCGGGCGAGCCGTCCGCCTGCACGTAACCCGTAGCTGATCGCTGCCCGGGCGATTTCCGCGTCCAAGTCGGCTCTGGATGACTTGCTTCTTCTCTTTGCGCAGGGCCTGAACCAGCAGCTTGCGATTGATCTCTCCCTCGAGCACGTCCGCGCCGTGACGCTTGATGCATTCCTCGCCAACCTGCGAGATCGCAGACCTGTTGGCCATTGATGATTGCCGCCACGCCCGGATACTGTTTTCGATCTGCTCCGCATCGCCAAGCACCTTGACGACCTGGGCCTCCTGTTGCAAGCGAGCGAATAGCTCGCTGGCAGCGCCGCGCATCTTTTGGTCACGGATTCGATCGTTGATTTGCTCTTTGATCGCCGGCAGCGCTTGGGGGCTGGGGTTGGTCGCCGGAATGCGACGCACCGCCTGCAAGCACAATCCACTGATCGCCCAGTTGCAAGCACCTCGGAGACGGCTCCGTTCTCCAAGCCAAAGCTGCCTCTTCCAATCGCGAATCTCCGCTGTATCGACGGATCGGAGGAATCAATCCTCCAACGCTCGCGCTCGCTTCGTCTTCGCTGAACTTCTTCGCGAGCTGTGCGAACTGCTGCGGATTGGCGACGGCTTGCTTGCTGCAAGTCAACGGCTTTGCCTCGATCGGCGACCATGATCAAACGACACTTGACCGCTTCGCCGAACTGAGAAATGAAGGCACGATTGAACTCATCGTCGGTCACCTGGACCTGGTCGGCGACCAAGCGACGCAGTGCCAGCATCGGCCAGATGATTTCTCGGCTGTATTGTCCCGGCGAAATGTCTCGCTCCTCCTGAAGCAGCTTCAGGTAGCTCTCCAACGTCAGCCCGAACTTGCCGGCCAGCCGACGGATCTCGTCGCTGACCTCTTGCTTGGTGACTTCAATGCCCCGGTGATTGCATTCCTGCAGGATCAAGTGTCGGTTGATCATGTTGTCCAGAATGTCGGCGCCGAATCGTCGAATCGCTGCGTCGGCAAGCAGTTTGCGAGTGATCGGATCGGCATTGACGACCGCCACCACTTCATTGTTGGTGGTCGGCCGCTCGGAGCGCGACGCTGGTCGGAGCCTGCGCCGACACGCATGCGACTCGGGGCACATCGAGCAGCAGAGCAAAATGCGACCAGCGGTAATCAATCGTAACAGCGACAACATCCATGGTCGCATGCGGGCGGGTTGAAGAGGCATCTCGGTCACTCCTTTGAACCGGTTCTTGGGTCACAGGATACTACCTGGTTTAGGCACCTGAATATTCTCGGAGCATGATTGGTCACGGGATGGATCCATCGATGTTTCACGTCCAGCTCAGCGATGCGAACGTTAGAGAATCCGCGATTTTGACTCAAGACGAATCACAGGTGCACGTCGAGCTCCGCCGCCACTGCATCGAACGCCCGCCGCCTGTCACTTTACGGAGATCCAGCGAAGCTTACGGCATGAAAACTTCCCCGAATCCAATGCTTCAAACGAGTTGCCAAAATACTACTGCCTGATTATTCGACGGCAGCTTGCCAACCAGCTGGTCGGACGATTGACTCGCAAACCGTTACATAGGAAGCTACGTTGAGGTTCCGAAACTGGGTCGCGATCGTGAACGTTTTGGCACGGTCTGTGCTTTACCACAGCTTCATCAACGCCCGGCTGGTCGTCGGGACAAACACTCGATCCATTCGATTAGATCACGGCAAAGGAGAAGCCATGTTAGTCCTGACACGCAAAGCAAACGAACAGATCCTGATCGGCGATGACATCAAGATCACGCTGGTTCGGGTTCGCGGAAACAGCGTCCGAATTGGAATCGAGGCTCCACGCGAAGTGCGAGTCGTTCGGGGCGAACTGGCAGATCGCGATGATGCGACGATGCACAGCGATGCTGGAGTTGCGAGCTGGGCGAGCGGGAGACCGTGTTCGCTCATCCCCAGCCGAAGATTGGCCGCCATACCAAGCAGGCCGACGAAGAATCGATTCCGGACGCGCAGTCGGGTCACACAGCAGGCTGAGTCGATCGAGGAGCATGCGCGCATCTTCGTCGGCCGCGTTCGCCGTCCGTCCAGCTGACGAGAGAGCTCGGCGCGTGCTCCGTTGGCCGGCTTTGTTTCGGCAACCTAGTCATGACAGCTGGTTTGATCGCCGATCGAGCTTAGCGTTCGATGACCGTCGATGCCGACCTGGACCTTGGTCGAGTTCCGGCTCGTCGGAACGAGCGATGTCGTCATCGCGTCGCGCAACCCGGTCGTCGGCATCGATCTCGTGCAGATGTTCGAGCAAGATTCGCCGAACCTCGAAGATCGTCTTGCTGATCATGTGAATCGACGTATGATGCGCATCGACCACCAATTCGCTCTCCACGTCATCCATGGTGGCGCTGTTGTAGTCGACGATTCCGTCACCGCGTGCACGTCGCCCGGACAGGAAGGATGTATTCTCAAGGACACCGATGATGTTGTGATACTTGACGCCCGGCGAGCGCTTGGCTCGCATCATCACCGGAAAGATCGGAGATTCCGGGGCCAGCGAATCGATCGCATTGGCGACCGTCAACAGTTGCGTATCTTTGAACAGTTCGGGTTCTCCGCGGCCAGTCGGTTGCCGGTGCGGATCGCCATCTTGGGAAGCTTGATGATCTTTCGAGCGAGCCACCGTGTGTAGTCGTTGGCGAATTCGCTGCCTCGATGCGGCGTTCCGATCGTGATGACTCGTCGAACCGATTGGTTGGGACGAAAGAACAGGGTGCTGACAAGTTTGTATCGATCCTCTTCCGGACCTTGGATCTTCGCGAGCGCCTGTTCGGCGTCGCGAGCCGGGATATCGCTGACGATCTGCCAGAATTCGTCGCCGCTATCGATCGTTTGCATATCGGCTGACCAGTCCACCCATGCTGTGGCCAACCAGCACCATCTGGTCCATCGCGGTGTCGCGATGTGTCTGGTCAAATGCGTCGCGCATCGCGACCAGGTCGCTTGCGCAACTGCGTGGCGCTGATCCAGAACGGCTGGCCCGACGGATAGAGATAAAACCAGAACTGGTAACGCTCGCGGATCTCGGGAAAGCTGCGGAGATCATTGAACATGTCCATCCACGTCATCGGACTGGACCACAAGCCGTGAACCATCAAGCACGGGAATCCGATTCGGATCGTAGGGCTCGAGCATGTAGAGCCCTCGTTTGCTCTGCGAATGGTTCGGATTGATCAGCCCTTCGGTCGCCCGGTTTCGCTTGCGAAATTCGGGACTGTCGAAGAAAAAGGCCAGCGGAGTGGTCAAATCCGTTTCCAGCGGCACCCATTGATTGGCCAGCAGGATCTGATTGGCAGTGAGCGGGTCAAAGAACTCCAGCACGCAGGTGCTGGCCTCGCCGGTGCGGGCACCATCGTCGGGCTTGACGCATCGCATCAGCGCGGTGACGGAGTAGCTGAGCCCCTTGGCGTAGTACTTTTCACGTTCGTCCGTCGTCGCCTGTGGGGCGGCGTACCGCGATCAGCGGCACGCCCAGCCCATAGGTCGTGTGGCGATTGCGAAGCGTTTGATCTCGTAATCGCTGACAAACTCGTAATGGTCAAACTCATCCGGCCTCCATTGTCCGCGCATCTCGGTTCGAACGACAAATTTTCGTTTCGGCGTTTCGATCGTGTAGGTTTGGCCGGGTTCGATCTTCTTGTCGCTGCAGAGAAGACGCAGCGTGTCCTCGAGCGATTCGTTGTACAGGTCGCAGACGGCACGAAACTGCGGATCGTAGGCATTGCGAGTCGTCTCCAGGTCATCGCTGAATAGATAGTCATAGCTGTTGGTTAGCGACGACGCCGTAATGATTCAGGGCGTCGCTGACGACGTCCCGCACGTTCGGCTTTCTTGCCCTCCACGTAGGAGAGTTCGCTCAACGCATAGATCAGATCGGCATCGGGATGCTCATTGACACGTTGGCGAATGTGCGCAAAGCAGATCTCGCAATCGTCTTCGTATCGATCCTCCAGGTCAAAACGCCGAAGCGTGTTTTGCGTCCGCTCGCTGATT
Source organism: Pirellulaceae bacterium (assembly GCA_963767665.1). Taxonomy (GTDB): domain Bacteria; phylum Planctomycetota; class Planctomycetia; order Pirellulales; family Pirellulaceae; genus Rubripirellula. The sequence continues at coordinate 395,350 of CAVYFC010000016.1, read as the reverse complement.
GACGGACCTCTCGGGCCCAACCAATTGCAGGCTGGTGGCCAGTGCGTTTTCACGAACGGCGCGAGGCGACAGATAGCTCGTCGTGGCGCAGCCGCTGGTGCAGACAGCAAGCATCAACAACGCGACAGGCAACGATGCCGCGCTTTGCTTGGGCGCAGCGAACAGCGATCGCCTCGGCAGATCGTACCGACGCCGCTTCCGTACGTCGACCAAGCGAGGTTCCCTGTGCTTCATGCTGGTGAACTCGGGCTATCCGCGACCGAACTCTCCCGGTGACAGGCGACTTCCATGCCTGCCGGCGGACAGGTGTGCCGCATCCCATCCTGAGATGGCAGACGTTAGAAACCATCGCCGTCCGCTGTCAACGCATCTTCCGATAAATGCGATCACTCTCCGAGAGAACTTTCGTGGCATATCCGTCAAACTGGCCACGCGGATACCTTCCGTGAGTTGTCCGTCAGGTGGACAATGCCTATCGTGATGGGTGACGCCACGACATGATTTGTCGTCTCTTGCGCCGGGAAGCGCATTGGTAACTGAGTGAAACACGAATCGTGAAACTCAGACGGGTCTGTGCGACACAAAATTGCTGCCAAGGTTTTGCGATTGGCAAATGCACGGATCACCGGAACAACCGTGCCGATCACCATGCACCGCATGAGGGCTGGACAGGTCACGCTTGTTTTTCCGGTCTACCGCAGCATTGGTTTTTTGACCAGGCACCGTTTGTGACCTATATTCCCTTGGCCGCGTGTTCTGAGCATCATTGCACGGCCATGAAGCGAGCGTTTCCTCCCAACCCATTCGCTTGTGAGCCCTCCCTCTGATGCTCATCGGAAACTTTGCGCATGGATCTCGTGGCACGGGTCGCAGCTCGGTTGAGCATTCTGTCGCTTGCGGCAGCCCTCTTCTGCTTCGCAGCGATCGTTTCGACGTCGTGCCAGGCTGCGGCCCAAGTCGTGGTCGACGCTCGCGTGCAACGGTCGCTGCCAGCGAGGCAGTCAGCGATCGAAAAGGGCCTGGAGCTCGAAAGGTCGCAGCTTTGGAGCGACGCCATTCGGCACTACGAGGCCGAATCTCGAAAGTACCCCGATAGCACCACGCTCTACCAGCGATTGATCATCAGCCGTCTGCATTATCGACGTGAATCGACGGTACCAAGACGAGAGCTACATGGCGCTCGTTCGTCGAGCTGAGCACCAGTCAGGCGTTGGACCTGTACTCCGAAATCCTTGCCAACATGCAGACACACTATGTCGACGCGGTCGATTGGCAGCGGGTGATGATTCACGGCACAGCGGCGCTCGAAGTTGCGCTGACCGAAGCCAAGTTTACGGATCGCCTGCTGGCCGGTGCCGATCCGGCGAAGATCGAGCATTTTCGTCAAACGATTCATCATCACGTCAAGGATCGAAGCACTTCGACACGTTTTGATCTTCGAGCAAATGTCGCCTTCGTGGCCGATATCGCCGAAGCGGAACTCGGTCTGTCGGGTACAGCCACCGTGCTGGAGTTCCTGAGCGGAACGGTTTCGACACTGGATCCCTACACGCGTCTGCTGTCACCCAGCCAGCTTGACGAGATGTTCTCGAACATCGAGGGTAATTTTGTCGGACTTGGGATCGAACTGAAAACCGATGAGGATTGCCTGCAGATTCTTGTCGGTGATTCCCAAAGGGCCGGCGGAAGAAGCTGGGATCAAGCCGGGTGAACGGATCGTCCGTGTCGAGTCGGCCTTGACCGAGTGAAGTCGATCCCGATTATGTCGCCGACCTGCTTCGAGGTGCCGGAACACACCTTCGTCTCCATTTCCGTGGTCGGAATCGACGGTGTCGAGACGCGACATGACGGTCCAGCGCCGCCGAGTCGAAGTTCCCTGTGTCGAAAACGTTCACTTCGTCGATGTCGAAAACCGCGTCGGCTACTTTCGACTGACCAACTTCCAGAAGACAACCACGCGAGATGTCGAGCAGGCTCTGTGGAAACTGCATCGCGAAGGCATGCGGTCACTGATCATTGACGTTCGAGGCAATCCGGGCGGCCTACTCTCCGCAGCTGTTGAGGTTGCCGATCGCTTCCTGGGACGTGGCCGCATCGTGACGACTCGAGGTCGCAATGTCCGAGAGAACTTCGATTACATGGCTCACCGAGCCAACACTTGGAATGTTCCGCTGGCCGTCTTGATCGATCGTGACAGTGCCAGTGCGAGCGAGATCTTTGCCGGTGCGATTGCAGACAGCAATCGGGGTGTCATCGTGGGGGAAACCAGCTACGGCAAAGGAAGTGTTCAGGGCATCTTCCGAATGCAGATCGGCCAGCTTCGGCCTCTGCCTGACCACTGCCAAGTTCTACTCACCAAGTGGCCGCGCGATCAGCCGCAACGGCGTGGCTCCCACGGTCCCGGTCGACGCGACCTACATCGCAGCACGACCGAATGCCGAAGGCAAGATCACGCTGGACCATGAAGACGCCGTGCTGCAGGGAGCGGTCGTGGGGCTGTCCAAGCGGAAACATGATCAGCCGCGACCACAGCGCCGCGTTTGCAAAGTAGTCGGCCATCCAGCTGTGGGGCCTGGGCCGGTTCCAGCCGCTCCGTTTGGGCGACTGGACAAAAGGGAGAGCTGGACAGCGCCATTCTTGAGCGTGATAGCAATCTGAAGTCGTTTCGCCGACACAGAATGTGGAGATTTCGATCGTAACCCGAAGCGTCAGCGAGGCTTGTTGCGCAACTGATTTCCTCGCTGACGCTTCGGGTTACGTTTGGCCGCAAAGTGGCGTTGTCCAGCTAGCGTGGCAAACGAGGTTGCGTGATCGGCACTTGCGGGGTCGACCCGAGCGAGGAAATGGCACGCGGTGGCAGCCCAGCCGCGACGAAGAGCCGATTGATCCCTGTCATCAGTCGATGCCATCGGTCAACCGTCTCCGGCGTGCCGATCTGCATCGCATCGCGACGGTCGAACCCTGCTCGCTGATCCGAATCACTGGATCCAGATGAAAGAGAGCTTCGAGCATCAGATGATCCCTTCGGTCCAAATCACTCAGCCCCGGTCATCGTAGATCCAGAGATGCGTTCTGCAGAGTTCGATCCAGTGCCGCCATCGCCGCCTGATCCACCGACGAAGCAGAACAGAATGACCTCAATGGGACCACACTGCACATAGTATTTTGACATTTGACCTGACTCCGTGATCGGGATTCTCAGCTGTCGCACCAACCACGGGGCGACAAAAGAGAGAATCGCAGATCCACGGACAAGTCTGGTCAAACGATGAAATGGGCGAAGAAACCGAAAAATCCAGGCACCATGGCGGTCGCGGGTTGACCATCGATTTCCTGGCCGACTCCTCGTTGCCTTGATCAAGTGGTCACGGGAGTTACTCGATCTCGGCCGGCTCGGATTCGTTCTCAGGCCCCACCGCACGCTCACCAAAGCTGTAAGTCAGCAACTGGGCCCCCAGCTGAACGATGATTCGGAGAGCGTCGGCTGGACCGTGACCTTGGTTTCCAACTCGTTGTTGCCGCTCAGAATTGGCTTCCCTTCGATTCATCCACGACGCGTCCATCACGCACATCGATCGCCATCACATCAAGCGTTTTTCGACGGCACTGGTCGTCGAATAGGTGAATGGGCTGCCGCGAAAAGAGCAGCAGCGGGCTGGCGGCCGGCTGCGTCAGTGTGCAGCCCCACGGCCGCTCAAATTGCTGGCCCCAATTGCACCGAACCATCGACCAGCGAAATCGCGTGCACGCCATGCGCCGTCGACATGGAACTTGCCATCGGAGGTTTGTAGCTGCGGCGCATCGGGCAAACCATCCTGGCTCTGCTCTTCTTCTTCGGCAACAGCACCATGGTTCCATCCAAGCATGATGACGTTCAGTCCGACCAAGTCCGGATAGGCAGGCAGTTTCGTGCGTGAGATCTCGCTTCCCTGGGCAAGGTCCCAGAGCAAAGCATTTCCCTCATTATCGAGCAACGCCAAGTGACGACCGCCGACCACGCGTCCATACGCAGCAGGAGACGGAAGCATCGCTGTTGCGATCGATTCGCCCCCATCGACTGATGCTGCAGCACGACCTCGCCGTTGAACGGATTGGTCAACATCAGATCGTATTGATGGGTCGTTTCGGTTTCTCGGTAGGACAACACATGCGTCCCGATCGGCTTCCCAGATCTGGCCACCCCGCCATGGCTCGACACCGAGCTTTCGTGCCATCGAGCAGATCAAAGAAGACGACCTCCTCGGTGGAGGGCGACACGACGGCGACGCGTCGACCGTCACAGAGCACCGCTCCACTGAGGGGTGCCGACGAGTTACGCCATAGAGTCTCGTCGGTCAGCAAATCGATCGCCATCAGATCGCCGCCTTGCAGAATCAAAACGCGATCTCCCATGATCGGCCCAAGCCGAAACTCGGGAATGATATTCGAGGTCACGTTGGATGCGATGTAGTATCGGACCACCTGATCATCGAACGGAGTGATCGCACTTCGTCGGCGGGCCACCGGTCCTCCGTCACCGCTCATGCTTCGCTGCCAGCAGACCGCGTCGCCGTTATCGGCAAGCAAGTTGAACAGGTCGACTCCGATCAACCCGTCGGGCATCACCACCACCATGGCGCCTCCAGCAGACCTGGGCCTCCTTGTCCATGTCCACCACATTGCCCTCGTGGGAATCCGTCGCAACATTCCCGTGGGGTCCCTCAACCCGAGCGGGCTGGTTCGCCTCGCTGATCAATCGCCAGCCTTCGAATTGCCTGCCGGCCAAGCAGATTCGTTTCGGCGACACGCTGATCCGAGGGCATACCCCGCATGCATTCGCGTGCGTCCGAGAATCCCAGTTCATGGAGACTTCTCGTGGCCAATCAAACGGCTTCGCCTGTGCTTCGGCCAGGCGACGGATCTCTGCGATTCGCTCTGTCCTCGGCTTCCATCTCGACGCGATTGCCATTTGGTCGAGTACGCGAATCACATCCTTGGGCATCCCTCCCGAGGCATAAGCATCGACCAACATCCACAAGACGCTCTGTGGACAACTCTGCGAGCTCAGCATCACTGGGAATCGCGCGTCCAGTGCCAGCCGTTCCAGTTCCAGCAACGATTGCTCTTGACGCATTCTCGAAGCCAACTTCGTCTCGCAGCGGCTCGGCACCCGCAAGCGCACCCAAGTTGGTGAAGCATCTGCTTCAGCAATCCGGTGGATGCCTGACGGTCGCGACTCCGTTTCCCTACGCAACAGCTCGATTGATCTGCCGCAACTCGTCCTCGATCAGATTCGTCGGCTAACTGGGCGGCGCGAGCCGCCAACCAGCTATCGAGCGAACACTGGCGGGCGGAATCATTCAATAGCAGGTTGGCTGAGCGATCGAGCAATGGCTCGGAGATCACCAATGACGAGAGGTCCAGCAATCGCTTGGCCGCCTCCAAGCGTTCGCCCGCGTTGCATGGCCGCTCGAACTTGCAAGGCCAACAACTCCACTCGCTGCGACGGTCGATCAATCAATTCGTCAAGTGTCTCCACCAACTCGCGATCGATTTCCGTGCTCTCTCGCAATTCCCCCAGCATCGCGGAAACGCTAAGCATTCGAACTTCATCGTTATCGGGCTGCATCTGGCGAGTTCGGGCCAGCAACTGCAAGGCGTCCGCCCGCTCATCCCGCTGAATCAGCAACTCGGACTTGCGGACCAAAGCGTCAAAGTCATCCGGATTCTTCTCAAGCATCTGATTGACCAGCGGCTCGAGCGTCGCCTCACCAAATGCAACGGCCAAGGAGGTCGGGCTTTGAGAAATCACCTCACCGTCGACCGCCACCAGATTGCCGAGCGGATAACGAGTCTCGCGCCGATCGATCACCGCGCCATCTTCCAAGTGAAATCTGAATGATCTGATTGCCGGTCGTGGGCAACAGGTATTCCCCGTCACCAAACACGCCGAAGCCGGCGATCTGCTGGCCGGCAGCCAGCATGTCGCGTGGGGTCGTCCACAGCGAGTGAGCCGGTTTGCAAATCGAAGGCGCGAATCTGGTTGCTGCCAGCAACGTAAAACTGGCCATCACGAATCCCGGCCAGATACCGCATGTGAACTCGAGGTCTTTTCGGCGAACAGACTCTCGCCAGTCAACAGATCGAACCCAAACAAACGGTCCGATTCGATGGGTGTCACCAGCACCGCGCCCTCAGCCGCGATCGCAGCCCCGCTGTACCATCGCTGCATCAGCTGCCCGCGTCTCCGGACGCCGACCAGCTCCGGAGACACTCCGAATCATTTCCACGTTGCGATCAAAGCTGACTCCCCAACGAAGCATCCGGTCCGCCAAGATCAATCGCGACGATCGCGCCGGCACCGGTGGGGCAAATCAAGATCACCATCATGATAAGTTGGCATCGCGCCAGCCACGCGACGAATCGGATCGGTATTCGATTCCACCAGATTCGACTGCGACCAACTGTTGTCGCCAAATTTCCGTGCCCGTCTCCGGATCCAGGCAACAGAGATTGATGTCGCCGGCGATCTCCACCATCACGTAAAGACGCCCATCCAGAGGCAGAGGCGGACCGAGAAAAAACGCATCGGCAGAGTTGCGAAGCCTCGTCGGCCCCCGAACCAATTCGCCAGCGAAGTTTTCCTTCGGTCGCCAGCTCAAGTGCCACCAACGTGTTGTGACTGGTGTCGGCCGGACGGACGCCTCGCAAGTTCGAGCATCGGATTGAGCTGCGCCATTTCGACCTCGCGCAGGTCATCCAAAATGTAAACCCGTTCGCCATCGCTGCTGATCTGGCCATAAGGCACGTCATTCCAAACCCGCTGGGTCAGTAGGTCGGCCGGCTTGGATTCACCGGGGAACTCATCGATCGACGGCTCCTCATCTTCGAACATCTCGTATCCAGATTGCCAGGGATAAGTCCATACTCGTTTGCCGGTGCGATAATCCACCCCCACCAATCGCTCGGTGGTCCGCATCAACAGCTGATCGCCGACGCGGAGCGGGACCCAACTCGGCGGTGGCAACTTTCCACTGGTCGTCAGCTCCTCGGCCATCTTGCGCACCGCCCGTTCCTGCAGCGGGCTGGAGGTGGTGTCGAGCATCCAACGTTCGTTCGACAGTGGGCAACTGACCACTCGCCGCCCCATTTCGATCGGGCCTGCGCCAAACATGGCGGTACTCGGTGATCCTGAGCCACCGAGAAATCCGCCAGAGTGCCAAAGCCTTCACCTACCCAGGCCGCAAGCTCGTCGGCCTCGGCCACGCGATGGTCGTCCCCTCGACGTCAGCCTCGCATCACCAGGTCAGCTGTTCTCCAGCTTCGGGCGGGTCGCCCGACAAGTTTCCGCGCCGCGGCGTGCATGCAGCAACACGCTTCGACCCAAGATGATCGCACCGCGCGAGGCACCGTTACGACGTCGTCCAGATAGATTGAAGCCGCCAGAGGACGTCCCTCGAGCATCTCGCGTTGGGCCAGCAGGCAGGAGGCTTCGTATCCAGCCGAGGTGTGAAAATACTTTCGACGAACTTCACGCACCGACTCCCCAGTCGGTCGACGCAGCCGCCTCGGTCAACTCCTTGCGTGCAAGCGGACCGTAACGCAGTTCGTAGGTTTCCATCGCCTCGGCGGGCAGTTTGCCGATCATCTCCCGCGCGGTGCGAAGCAGGCTCTTGTTGACCGGCGTGTCCGGCGCGCCGAGTCTCGTCAACCTCTAGAAAGAAATCTTGACCCGACAGTTCGCCCGTTCACCTGAGTCCGCCTCAAACGACATGAGATCGCCAAGGCCGAACCACCGCGTCGCTGTAACGCTCCTCGGACAAGCACGTTCGGCTTCGCGGAGCTGCTGCTGGATGTTTCGGGGCGCTTCGATGAACCGGCCCGCCTGAATTCCCTGAACCGACCGAAAGATTCCCTGACCCACCGCCACGTGAAGGCAGCAGCGAGAGGCCAAGCCCGACCACAGCGACCGCCAGGCCAGCAGCCGACCAGCTCGCCGGGCCCAGCACCACATTCGCCAAGCCACCAGCGGGAAAGCAAAAACCACGTCGTACCAAGCTTGGAATCACGTTAAGCCTCATTCTTGTGAGATTCACCCAGATCCTTGGCCAGGAAAGCCGAGCGAAATGCCTGGAACTCACCCCGCCCCGCAGGAACAGAGTCATCCAGGACTTGGATTGTCACCTCTCCCGATCAAGCCTCATTGTAGGACGCCGAGCCAAAAAGTGGCGACCCGAGGTAGCGAACAGGGAAAAGGGAGATGTCCGGGATGATCTAGCGTCGAGATTCGCACGCAGGTCGACGATCTCGCTCAAAGACCAGATCAGGGCTCTGCATCCCGTTGACCGCTTCCAACCTCCCCTGCTCACGATAGTATTCCAGGACCGGCGCCGTTTGGCTGTGAAAAACCTCCAACCGCGATGAAATGGTCGCCTGCGGTGTCATCCGCTCGATTCTCGATCTTCGCGCGATTCAGCAGTCGCTTGACCAACTCTCCTGCTGCACGTCCAGATGGAGGACGAGGTTCAAGCCGATCTTGGCCGCGATGCAAGGTACTCGATCCAACCTCTCCGCCTGGTTGACCGTTCGGGGAAAGCCATCGAATAGGCAGCCCTTGGCACACGTCCTCGGTCTGCAATCGCTTGGTCACGATCGGCATCACCAGGTCGTCCGGGGCCAAACGCCCGATATCGATGTAGCTGGAGACCAATCCGCCCAGCTCAGAATCGTCTCGTGTTTCGCGGAGCATCTCGCCGGTCGAGAGATGAGGAACGCCAAGATAGGCGGCCAAGCGTCTGCACTGCGTTCCCTTGCCAGCACCAGGAGGTCCGATGAAAACGATCCGCATCGGCTCACCTCCAAACACATCCGACGGCAGCTCATTCGAGTCGCCACCGCTTCGCAAAGGAAGCTGGCGTACCATCGACATGCGACGAGTGAGGCTGAAACCACCGGCGACACGCCGCCGCCAGCCCCTTCGAGCAAGCCGCGATAGTTTCGCATCACCAAGTGGCTGTCAATCTTCTGAACCAAGTCGAACGCGACACTCACGGCAATCAGCAGTCCGGTGCCGCCGTAGAAGCCGGCGATCGAATAGGGCACGCCGAGCGAACCGTAAACAATCGTTGGGACGATGGCCACGATCGACAAGAACGCTGCACCGACGTACGTGATTCGCACCATGACCTTTTCCAGGTAATCGGTGGTTCGCTTGCCGGGACGATAGCCCGGAATGAACGTCCCGCTGTCACGCAGGTTGTCCGACATTTCCTTCGGGATTGAACGTGATCGCCGTCCAGAAGTAGCAGAAGAAGAAAATCAGCACGACGTACAACAGATTGAAGATAAACGAGGCCTGATCGTTGAGCGTCAAACCAATGTAGTTCAATGGCTTGAACAACAAGCTCTCACTTCCGGCATAGCTGGCCAAACCGCCCAACAGCATGCCCGGAATCATCAGCAGGCTGCTGGCAAAAATGATCGGCATCACGCCGGCCTGATTGATCCGCAGGGGCAGGTACTGACGGGTGCCACCATAGACCCGGCGACCGCGAGTGAACTTGGCCGATTGTGTCGGAATCTTGCGTTGGCCGAGGGTGATGAAGACCACGCCGAAGACGACACCCGACGAACAAGCACGACCAGCAAGACAAGTGTCTCGATCCCGATCTGGCCGCGGCTCAATCCCGTCAACTCGGTCTTCATGTTGCCAACCAACTCGAACAGCGCCTTGGGCATCTGCGCCAGAATCCCCGCCATGATCAACAAACTGATCCCGTTGCCGATTCCGTATTCGTCGATCTGCTCGCCAAGCCACATCAGGAACACGGTACCGCAGGTCATCACCAACACGGCGACGATCTGCCAACCGAAATAAAGCCCCGTCGAATCAGCATTGAGGAAGTTTGGATTGATGTTCCCGTAGCCTGCCTCGCCGCCCGACATCAACATGAACTTCATGTACATGTAGCTCTGAACCACGCAGATCGCCACGGTCAAATATCGCGTGTACTCATTGAGCTTCTTGCGGCCCGCTTCGCCTTCCTTCTTCAACTCTTCGAGCGGCTTGTAGACGCTGCCCAACAGCTGAAAAATGATCGAGGCCGAAATGTACGGCATGATCCCCAGACCGAAGATGGTCGCCTGCCGCAAGTCACTCGCCGAAAAGACTGCGACCTTCTCAAAGAAGTCGGCTGCCGTACCACCGGTGTCGGCCAGGTTGGTTGCGACCATCGGCAAGGGAATATGGAACCCGATGCGATAAACCGCCAGCAGACCGATGGTCAGCAGAATCTTCTTGCGAAGCTCGGGAATCGAAAAAATAATGCGCAGCTTTTCAAACATGCGTCAGGTCCGTCCAAAAAATCGTGCCGGGAATAACATCGCTGGCGAGCCTCAGGATTCCCCAACAACGGGGATCCGGAACCCTGCATGACGGCAGGCCCGCCTTGAAAATATCGGTTGAAGCCGCAGTGTACCGGCTGGCAGAAATAGGGGCGATAGGAGATGGGCAACCACTTTCATCTGGCCGAGGTTCCCCGGTGCCAGCACCATCGGGAACGACCCGACACATGATCGTCGGAAAACCGTTTCTCCAACTTGGCGAAGGTGAGCACGCCCACACTCGCAAGCGTACCTATGCCTTGTTCTTGTCTGCCTGCAACGCCTCGACACGCTCTTTCGGTGTTCGCTTGGGAGGCAGTTTGTTGACCGTTCCACCGGCAGCAGTGATCTTCTCTTCAGCCGACTTGCTGAAGCGGTGGGCCGAGATCGGTCAACTTCTTCGTGATCTCGCCATCCCCGAGAATTTTGACCTCGTCGAAGGTCCCCTTTGCCAAATCCTTCGCTGCCAGCGACTCGAGAGTGACTTCGGCACCATCCTCGAATGCGTCGTTGATCTGACCGACGTTGACCGCAAAGATGGTCAAGGCCCAGCGGTTGTTGAAGCCTCGTTTGGGAACGCGGCGGAACATTGGCATCGCCCCGCCCTGGAAGTTGGGCTTGCGACTGTATCCGCTGCGGCTCTTGTGTCCTTTGTGTCCACGGCCGGCGGTCTTACCGTGTCCCGCTACCGGCACCGCGACCGATCCGCTTTCGATTGCGGTTCTTTTGAATGCCGCGATGGACATCGTTAAGATTCATGATGAAAACCGATTCAATGACTGAAGATGTTCGAGATGCGATTGAGTTGAATTGCTGTAGGGGAGGCCTTCGACCACCCCGGAACGCCTTAGACGAGGCCAGTTCTTCCACGGTCAACCCGCGAAGGGCAGCGACCTGTTCAGCGGTTCGCAACTTGGACAGGGCGTCGATGGTCGCCTTGACCAACGTTACCGGGTTATTGGTCCCGTAGGACTTGGTCAAAATGTCGTGGATTCCAGTGGCCTCGCAAACGGCACGGACCGCTTCGCCGGCGATGATACCGGTACCAGCACCGGCTGGGATCAACAGCACGCGTGCGGCGCCGTAATGGCCCCAAACCTGATGGGGAATGCTACCTTCGACCAAAGGCACCGGGATCAAGCTGCGGCTTGCCTGCTTCTGAGCCTTCTGGACGCTTGGTGGAACTTCATTGGCCTTGCCGTATCCCCAGCCAACCTTGCCCTTGCCGTCTCCGACGACGACCATGGCGGCAAAGCTAAAGCGGCGACCACCTTTGACCACTGCGGCGCATCGCTTGATCTTCACGACGCGATCGAGCATGCCCTCGCCGACGCCTTCGGGCTCGTTTGTACGTTGCTTGCGTGATGCGTTACTAATGGTACTGATCCTCGAATGGAGGTGAGCTGTTGAATGTGATTGTATTAAAATTCGAGGCCGCCTTCACGAGCCGCCTCGGCAAATGCCTTGACGCGTCCGTGATAGACGATTGTGGCCACGATCAAGCTTGACCGCCTTGATACCGGCAGCCGTCGCCTTTTCGGCAATCGACTTACCAACCTCTGCAGCCGCATCGCAGTTACCGCCGTTACCGACGCCGCTGCGAAGCCCCTTGTCACGGGTGCTGGCACTCACGAGCGTCTTGCCGGACAAATCGTCGATCAGCTGACAGCTGAAATGCTTGAGTGAGCGGTGAACGCATAGCCGAGGCTGTTCCGCCGACCCACGCAACCGGTTGCGAACGTGGTGACGGCGACGCAGTCGTTTCTTTTGAATTTGTTTGTTTTTATCCATCTGACTACCGATCGATTGGGAACCGACCTAAAAATGATTCGTAGGTCGGTGCGTCTTCTTGGTGGCGGCGACCTACTTGGTGGCTGACTTACCAGGCTTTGATCTTGACCTGTTCGCCCTGGTAGCGAACACCCTTGCCCTTGTAAGGCTCGGGCTTGCGTAGCGAGCGAATTTCGGCAGCGAACTGGCCGACCTTCTGCTTGTCGCATCCTTGGATCACGATGTGCGTTTGGTCGGGGCAGGTGACGTTCAGGTCGCCTGGAATCTTTCGATGCAGCTCGTTTGCGAAACCGGCTCGAACCTGGAGCGTGTCACCTTGGATCGCGGCGAGATATCCGACGCCGACGATCTCGAGCGTCTTCTCGTAGCCCTTGGTCACCCCTTCAACCATGTTGGCAATCAAAGCACGCGTCAGACCATGGAACTCCCGCGAGGGTCGCTCCTCGTTGTCACGGCTGACGATGATCTGCTTGCGCGTCCTCGTCCAGCGCCACCGAGACCTCGGGGCGGTGCTCGTAGGAGAGCTTACCCTTGGGCCCTTCTACCTCAATGGTCCGCCCGCTGATCGACACTTTCGCACCGTCGGCGATGCTAACCGGCTTTTTTCCAATGCGGCTCATTTCAGTTGCTTCAATTCAATCAAGGTTTACTCGGCTGATGACGAAACCTGTGGTCTCAAGACCAACTAGGCCACTTCACACAAAACTTCGCCACCGATGTTGTCCCGGCGAGCTTCACGATCACTGATCACGCCCTTGCTGGAACTGATGATGCTGATTCCAAGTCCGCCGAGGACCGGCTTGAGCTCTTTGCCACGGATGTACAAACGGCGGCCCGGCTTGCTAATCGGCGAATCGACTGGATCACTCGCTCACCGTTAGGACCATATTTCAGTTCCAGCCGCAGCGTCGCGGATGGATTCTCTTCCTCCACTTCCTTCCAGTCCCAGATGAAGCCTTCTCGCTTCAGCACGTCGGCGATGCCACGCTTGAAACGGCTGGATGGAATATCGACAAATGGCTTCTCCACGCGAACCGCGTTACGGATGCGAGTGAGCATGTCGGCAATTGGGTCGGTCATCATAGTATTGTCAGCTCCCCTACTCTTTCGATTCTCACCAGCTGGCCTTGCGAACACCGGGGATCAACCCCATGTTCGCGTTTTCGCGGAAACAGATTCGGCACAGTCCGAATTTGCGATAAACCGAACGAGGACGACCGCAAAACTTGCAGCGGTTCTCCTTCCGGGTGCTGAACTTTGGCTTTCGGTTGGCCTTAGCGATTTTCGATTTACTTGCCACGGGGTGACTTTCGGTTTTCTAGTCTAAAGTGGTTATGGATTGGGCGTCGTATGCAAACCGACCTACGCCGCATCAGTCTTCTTCGTCGACTGCTTGAACGGCATCCCGAGCATCTCAAGCAGATCACGTCCTTCGTCATTCGACCTTGGCCGAGGTGACGATCGTGATGTTCATTCCTTGAGGCTCGAGTGAATTTGTCCGGGTTCAATTCCGGGAACACCAACTGTTCAGTCAAGCCGAGGGTATAGTTGCCCCGCCCGTCGAACGCCTTGCGGTTGATACCGCGAAAGTCACGAACACGAGGCAAGACGATCGAGACCATCCGGTCCAGAAACTCGTACATTCGATGGCGCCGCAGCGTGACCATGCAGCCGATCGGCATTCCTTCGCGAAGCTTGAAATTCGCCATCGACTTGCGAGCGGTGGTGATCACCGGCTTTTGCCCCGTGATCTCCGTCATCGCATCGATAGGCAAGATCGAGGATCTTCTTGTCGCCGATGGCCGCACCCACCCCCATGTTCAACGTGATCTTCTCGAGACGCGGAATCTGGTGGGGATTGCTGTAGCCGTACTTGTCCACCATCGCCTTGCGAACGGTTTCCTCGTAGCGGGTCTTGAAGTCTTGGTTTGGTCTGGGCCATGTGTTGGGTTCCGCAGTGGATCGCGGTAGTGGATCGGTTACTTCTTGGTGGAGTGGGCAGTACGAGCGGGTGCAATCTTGCCGAGGCTGGCACCGCTCTTCTTCGCAAACCGCTCCTTGCTGCCATCGGCAAGGAATCGGACGCCCACGCGGGTCGGTTTTCCGCTGGTCGGATCAATCAGCATCACGTTGCTGGCACTGATCGGCATCTCCTTGTTCAAGCGACCACCTTGAGGATTCTTCTGGCTCCGGCGGACGTGCTTCCAGACCCGTCCAGCACCCTCGACGACCACCTTGTTCTTCTTGCGGTCCACCTTGAGGATCTTGCCCCGGTGCCCCTTGTCGGCTCCGGCGGTCACTTGGACCTCGTCGTCAATGCGAAAATACATCGTTTCGGCTTATCTAATACGTTTGAATTGGGTCGGAATGATGGAGGCTGCTCGATTGGCTTCGAGCGGCCGGTTCAAACAACTTCGTTGGCCAAGCTCACAATCTTCATGAAGCTGCGATCTCGCAATTCGCGAGCCACGGCCCCGAAAATACGTGTCCCGCGAGGCGACTTGTCCTTGTCGATCAGCACCACGGCGTTGCTGTCGAACTTGATGTAGCTACCGTCGGGTCGACGAGTCGGCTGCTTGGTTCGCACGATCACCGCCCGGACGACCGCCTTCTTCTTGATATCGCTACCAGGAATGACGCTCTTGACCGAGACAACGATGATATCGCCGAGCCCAGCAAAGCGGCGCCGGCTTCCGCCGAGCACCTTGATGCACATGACTTCGCGTGCACCGGTGTTGTCGGCGACATCAAGTCGAGTTTCTTGTTGGATCATGTTCGTGTGACTAACTGAAAAAGGCGTGATGCCGTTACTAGCTGATCAATCGCAGCGTCGGCGAACGGTCGCCCGCTGATGGTTTCTTAAACTTACTGAGCCGATTCGTCTGCCTGCTCGCCGGCGTGAGCCGCTTCGAGCGCTTCGGACTCTGCCTGCGTGGCACCCTTGCGAGCTGCACGCAGCGCGGCCAAGTCGACCTCGGTACTCTTTTCCAGCACTCGCACCAATCGCCATCGCTTGAGCTTGCTCAGCGGTTCGGATTCGATGATCTCCACACGGTCGCCGGCACCCGAGACGTTGTCTTCATCGTGGGCGTAGCAAACGGTGCGTTGACGAATGTATTTCTTGTATTTCGGATGCTTGACCAGGCGATTGATTTCGACACGACGAGTCTTGCTCACCTTGTCGCTGGTCACGATTCCGGAAACGACGCGTTTCGGCATGGAGATCAGTTCCGAATGATGTGATCGATGGAGTGTTGGACGGTGTATTTCAAACAGCCGACCCGCAGAGCCTTACTTGCTCGCGAGGGTTCGCTCATGCTGGATCGTCTTGATCCGAGCGATCAAGCGGCGGTTCTTACGCATCTCACTGGGAGTGTTCAAGCGTTCGGACTGGGATTGAAAACGAAGACGAAACAGGGTGTGGGCCGCCTCGGTGGCGGTCGCCTCGAGTTGTTCGTCGCTCATTTCGCGGAGTTCAGTGTTCTTAGTCATGTCTGGTGTCTTTGTTGCTATCCGTGATTGGATCGGTGCACGCCCGGCACCCCCACCCAATCAGGCGGGGCGGCGTTCCACGAAACGGACCTTCACGGGCAGCTTGCTGGCCAAGCGAGCAAAACACACCTTGGCCTGCTGTTCCGTGACGCCCCCGAGTTCGTAAAGGATCGTGCCTGGCTTGACGACCGCAGCCCAGAAATCTGGCTCACCCTTCCCCTTCCCCATTCGAGTTTCCAGCGGGGTGCTGGAGACCGACTTGTCAGGGAAGATTCGGATGTACAGTTTTCCTTCGCCGCGGACGTATTGCTGGGCAGCGATACGTCCGGCTTCGATCGTCGTGGCCTTGACCCAGCCCGCATCAAGGGACTGCAGTCCATAGTCACCAAAGACGACCTTGTTGCCTCGCGTCGCCTTACCTTTTATGCGACCTCTTTGGCTTTTTCGATGCTTGACCCGCTTGGGCATCAGCGCCATCGGTGTCGTCTCCGTATGTACCTTGGTTTATCCACACCTGAATCCCGATGTGCCCCTGTGGCGTCATCGCTTCGGTGAACCCGTAATCAATTTTCGCTTGTAGCGTGCTCAACGGGATGGAGCCTGCAATTGCCTTTTCTCGACGGGCCATTTCGGCACCGCCTAAACGCCCCGCCATCTGGATCTTGATGCCCTTGGCACCAGCATCCATGGTCTGTTCCAACGAACGCTTCATCGTTCGGCGGAAACTCGACCGCTTGGCGAGCTGTTGTGCGATATCTTCGGCGACCAGCTGTGCCTGCAGCTCCGGTCGTCCGACCTCTTCCACTTTCAAGTTGATGCGACGGCCAATCAGATTCTGCAGTTCAGCTTGCAGGATCTCGATCTCCTGACCACGTTTGCCGATGATCAAACCGGGGCGGGCGACGTAAATCATCACACGAACTTCATCTCGGGTTCGCTCGATTTCGATCCGATCGATCCCGGCACTCTTGTACTGGGTCTTCTTCGGATGATTTTTGATGAAATTGCGCAACTTGCGGTCTTCGACCAACAGCTCCGCAAAGTCCTGCTTCGACGCGTACCATCGACTCGACCACCCACGGGTGACGCCGGTTCGGAATGCGATTGGGTTGACTTTTTGGCCCATCAGGGACTCGTTGTCGTTGGAAGTTGGAATCTTAGGTTGACGTGTCGTTCGCAAAGCCAGGTCCAGATGGTGCTTTGCAGACGACGCTACTAACTACAGCTCATCGATTGGCGTCAAGCCAACGCGAATGTGACTGCTTCTTTTCTTGATCATGAAGGCGCTACCACGGGCACGTGGACGCATTCGCTTGAACATCGGACCGCCGTCGACACAGACATCGGTGACCACCAATTCTTCGATGCGGTGGCTGCGACCACTGTTCTGGTCTGGGTCCTGAGCGTTGCCGACTGCGCTCTTGATGACCTTTTCAAGCATCCGGGCGCCACGCTGCGGCTGGTACTTCAAGGTGTCGAGCGCCTCATCGGCATACATGCCACGAACCACATTTGCCAGCAGGCGGACCTTCTGGGCGCTGATTCGAGCGTTCTTGTGCAGTGCGTTGAACTTGGCCATTGGTTGCTGCAAGAAATTACTTCTTGCCCCCCTTTCCACTGTGTCCCCGGAACGTCCGCGATGGAGCAAACTCGCCCAGCTTGTGGCCGACCATGTCTTCGGTGACATGGACCTTCACGTGCTTGCGACCGTCATGAACCATGAACGTCACGTTCACGAACTCAGGAACGATCGTGCAAGCTCGCTTCCACGTCTTGATCGGCTCGACACCCCCCGTCTCCGCCTGTTTTTGCACTTTGAAAAACAGCTTCGGGTCGACGTACGGGCCTTTCTTGCTACTTCGGCTCATGAACTTTCAGCTAACCGTTTGCGGGTAACAATTCTCTTGGTTGAATTCACTGCGACCACTCGCAGTTTCAGCTCTGTATCGGATCTTACTTATGCAGCTTGAGCTGACCGTAGCGACGACTCTTGCGACGTCGAACGATCGAACTGTTGCTTGGCTTTCGCTTCTGCCGGGTGGCTCCACCCTTGGCACTCTTGCCCGTCGGGCTAACAGGATGACGGCCACCCTTGGTACGACCTTCACCACCACCGTGCGGGTGATCAACCGGGTTCATCGCGGTGCCACGAACATGGGGCCGACGGCCGAGCCATCTTGCTCGACCTGCTTTACCCAATCGGACGTTCATGTGATCGCTGTTGCCAACCTGACCAATCGTGGCCCGGCACTGACTGGGCACACGCCGGACCTCACCACTGGGCAAAGACAACTGAGCCCAGTCGGCTTCACGAGCCATCAACGTGGCCTGCGTTCCGGCGGAGCGGCACAGCACGGCACCCCGTCCGGCACGCAATTCCACGCAACAAACGGTCGTACCAAGCGGAATGTTCTTCAGCGGCAAACAATTGCCCACAACCGGAGGCGCTTCAGGACCGTTTTGGACCTTGTCTCCAGCTTTCACACCGGCCGCCGCCACCACGTAGCTCTTCTCACCATCGGCATAATGCAACAGTGCGATGCGAGCGGAGCGGTTTGGATCGTACTGCACCGAGTTGACCGTCGCCGGCACACCATCTTTGGCACGCCGAAAATCGACCACTCGATACATTTGTTTGTGGCCACCACCCCGGTGACGCGCGGTGATCTTGCCCTGGTTGTTACGCCCACCGGTCTTGCGCTTCGGCAGCAGCAACGACTTTTCAGGCTTGTAACCGGGCGTCAGCTCGGCGAAGTCGCTAACCGACGCGTTGCGTCGTCCAGCGCTGGTCGGCTTGTAGACTCGAATGCCCATGATCAGTTCAAAGTTGCCAGTAAACGGTTTAAAAAGGTTAGTGCCATCACCCGCCGATGCAGGCCCAGGCGGTCAAAGGACCCAATCACTAGAAGAAGTCAATTCGATGATCTTCGTGCAACTGCACGATTGCCTTCTTCCAGTCGGAAGTGCGACCGTATCGAAATCGATACCGACGCATCTTGCCTTTTCGAGTCTGCGTGCGGACCTTGGCGACCTTCACGCTGAACAATTCTTCCACAGCACGTTTGACGTCAAACTTGGTCGCTTCGCGGTGAATCTCGAATGCATACTGATTGTTTCGCGACGCCCGGTGCACACCTTTCTCGGTCACAAGCGGACGCAACAAAATCTGATGCGGCTCGAGCTGTGGACCACCTTCGGTCGGCTGCGGGGGTTGTATCCTAGTCATCGATTGTCACTTCGTCTTATTCGTGTTCAGGCCGATTGACCATTTTCGGTTTCCGATCCGGTCGCAAACGTGCCGGCCTTGATCTTGTCCAGCGCGTCTCGCGTCACCAACATGCGTCGCGGCTTGAGCACCGAGAGGGCATTGAGCTCGCGAACCGGCTGGACATTGACGCCGGCAATGTTGCGACCACTCTTGTAGACCGCGACGTCGTAATCGGAGGTCGTCACCAGGGTGGTGCTGCCGTCCAAACCGAGCGCCTTCAAGACCGAAGCCATCCGGGCCGTCCGAGGCTCATCGAAGCCCAGCTTGTCAACGACCACCAACTCGCCGTCGTCAATCTTGGAGCGAATCGCCATCCGAGTGGCCAGGCGAACCGCCTTTCGATTCATGCGGTAACTGTAATCGCGAGGCTTGACCGTTCGAGCCACACCACCGCCGCGGCGAACATTGGTCCGCTTGCCACCGGCACGAGCGTTCCCGGTCCCCTTCTGGCGATACATCTTCTTGGTCGAACCAGCGACCTCGCCGCGAGTCTTGGTACAGTGAGTTCCCTGACGCAGGTTCGCCTGGTACATCACGACCGCATCATGCAGCAACTGCTTGTTCACCCGATCGGCGATCTGAGTCGTGTCGATCTCATAAGTACCGACCTCTCCGCCAGACTCGTCATAAACCTTCAACGTGGCCATGATTCCTAACCCACCTTGTTCGTTTCGCGGATACTCACAAATCCACCATTCGGGCCGGGGACCGCACCACGAACGAGCAACAAATTGTTTTCTGCGTCCACTCGCACCAACTCCAGGTTGCGGGACGTCTTCTTCACGTTGCCGTACTGACCTGCCATCCGGCGGCCCTTGAACGTACGACTTGGCCCTGCACTGCAACCGGTACTACCAGGATGACGATGCACCTTCTTCACACCGTGCGACGCACGCTGACCAGAGAAATTGTGTCGCTTCATGACACCGGAGTAACCGCGACCTTTGCTGGTGCCGGTCACATCAACTCGCTTCACCTCAGCAAACTGATCGACCGTCACCGTCGCCCCGACCTCAAGAGCCGACTCGCCTCGAAACTCACGAATGAACCGCTGAGGCTCGCAACCAGCCTTGGCAACCAACTCGACACCCGAGGCGGCAAGCTTCTTGGCTCGCTTGCTTTCCAACTTGGCGACATGACCGCGCTGAGCACGACTTGCCAATCGCCTTGGCTTGTCCTCGAAACCCATCTGAACCGCTTGATAGCCGTCGCGATCTTCGCTGCGAACCTGCAGCACATGACACGGACCTGCTTGAATCACGGTCACAGGCACTGCCCGGCCGTCCTCAAGGAAAATCTGCGTCATCCCGACTTTCCGGCCGAGAATTGATGGTGACATAACTTTCATCTCGCCCCGATTTCCTCGGGACGTCCGTCGTTCGTGTTGGATTCCAAGTTCGCCAGGCCGAACCAACGATCAATGGCTACCAGTCCAGACCAAGAGGAAACAACTTCCCCTCAACCCAAAAAATGGAACTGCACCACACCGGGGTTATCGACCGGACTTCCGTTCATTCGGAAACCGTCTCAGGTAACTGTGTGCTAGCTTCTCGTCGGAAAGTGCCGAAACGGCACCAACCTCACCGAGATAAACCCCCGGGCCTTTGAGCTGATAGCTCGCTGAGCGACTATCTCGCAGATGCCTTGATCTTGATGTCAACGCCGGCCGGGAGACTCAATTTATTCAATGCTTCGATCGTCTTGGCGGTTGCCTGGACAATATCTATCAAACGCTTGTGAGTACGAATCTCGTACTGCTGACGAGCTTTCTTGTTCACAAAAGGACCCGACAACACGGTGTATCGCTCGATTCGCGTCGGCAACGGAATGGGCCCGTGCACTTCGCTGTGAGTTCGCTTGACCGTATCAACGATCTCTTGGGCACTCTGGTCGAGTACCGCATGGTCGTACGCTTCCATACGAATCCGAATGACTTCGCTTGCTCCGGCTGACACGATGGATGACCAATGAGAAGTTGAGGAAAGTGGGGTCCGCTAGCGATCCAGTGAGGTAATGAGAGAGACTCTCACCAGATACCTACCTAACTCGCTAGTTCTGCCCTCGGAGCAACTCCGGGGCAAGGAGCAAAATTTACGGGCCGATCACAAACCCGTCAACGGCTCTTGGGCATGTGAACAAGAAAACTTTTTCATGTTTTTCACCGTTGCTTCGCGCTGACCATCCGTCACGATATCTGAATACAACAAGAACCTGTCGCAGCAAAGCCAGTCGTGACCTCCCCCCATTCAACCCAAAGCCCCAAGGCCACCGGAAACGGGACCGATTCGCTGCAATTGCCAGTTGTTTTTGGCGATACCGTTCGCACTGGCTCCTTTCGGATTCGTTTCATCGCTGCAATCGCTGCCCTCATCCCCCTCTCAGGACTTGCTGTGGCGAGGCAACTGCAGCCCAGCACGATGGGGCTGGGCACGCATCAGCAATTGGGGCTGCCTCCCTGTTCCATGCGGTTGCTATTCGGAATTCGTTGCCCTGGATGCGGCATGACGACCTCGTGGGCCCATTTCATGCGGGGTAATTTGATCGAGAGCGTGCAGACCAGCGTCGGCGGGTTCCTATTTGCGATCCTGGCGTTGTGGATCACTTTTCTTGCGGTCCGAGCCCTGTTGACCGCACGGGCGCCGACTCACAAAACGCAATGGCTGGTCACCCTGACGGCGGCCGGCATCTTTGCGATCTCCCTCCTGCAGTGGCTGCAAAGGCTGTGGTCTTAGCAATGGCCAAGCCCCGGAAAGCTGGTGAGAAAATGTGCGACGCACGGTAGGTCCGCATTTCCAAGGGGGAGAACTTACCGTAGGTCCGCATTTCCAAGGCGGAGATTCGCAGCTTCGCTGCGTTGATTACGAGTCTCGGAGAGACTCGCCTACGGTAGTGCTGGGCGGCCTACCCATTTTCTGCCAGGACGAAAAATCGGTGTGGCATAGAAATCGGGAAACTTCGTAGGTAGAGGCTCGTTGTGATTACGACCCAACCTGCAGAAGGATTCCTAACGATGGAGATGGCTCCCCATTTTCCCAAGCGACGCCCTGTTCCCAAGCGACGCCCTGGACGAATCGTGGGGATCGCCTGCCTTGCAATCTTTGCCGGCGCGGCGATGGTGCAGTCTGGATGCACCGGCGTGGCAACCTTCATGCATGCCGTGGGGATGGACCTGATTCCCGCCGAGTATGAGGGCTTCAAGGATGCCACGGTCGCGGTGATTACGCTGACCGACAGCAGTCAGTACTCCAACGACGTCTCGTCTCGCGAACTCAGCCGCTTCGTCGGTGAAATCCTGACCAAGGAGGTCAAAGGGATCCAACTGGTGCGCGAGGACAAGATCGAGCAATGGCGTGATGTCAATGGATGGGACAGTCTCGACTTCGACTCCATCGGCAAAGGGGTCGGCGCCGAAAAGGTGCTTGGTATCGAACTGGCAAACCTGCGACTGCGTGATGGGGCCACTCTCTTCCGCGGTCGTGCCGACGTGGTCATCAACGTGATCGATGCCGAGACTGGCAATGTTGAATACTCGCGAACGCTGGACGAGTTCACCTATCCGAACGTGGCCGGACAATACACCAGCGAGACGACCGAATCGAAATTTCGCAAGCTCTATTTGAAGATGCTTGCCGAGGAGATCGGGCGTTCTTTCCACCCCTACGACTTCACCGATCGAATCGCCTCAGACGGCAGAATCGCGAGCCAGTGAAGGCAATCGGCTGGGCGAATCACCCAGCGGCGGGCCACGAGTTCATGATCATTCCCTCCGTCGCGGCGCGATTTTGCCATCCCGCGTTCGCAGCTCGTCGATGGTTCCGTTGGGAACGGGAAGCGTGATCGTGAACGTCGCGCCGCCATCTGCGTTCGTGTCGACACGAAGGCGGCCTCCGTGGTCTTCGGCGATGGTGCGGCTGATCGCCAACCCCATGCCCATGCCACCCGCCTTGTTCGTGCAAAAGGCTTCAAAGATCTTGCTGTGCTGGTTGAAAGGAATTCCAGGGCCATTGTCTTCGACTTGGATTTCAATTTGATCGCCAGTCAATCGGCTTCGAACGAGTACACGACGCGGTGAATCGACTTTGGCGAGCGCTTCATAGGCGTTGTGCAACAGGTTCACCAGCACTTGTTCACACTGAATTCGATCTCCCGTCACCGGTGGCAATCCGTCTTGCAGATCGGTCCGCACGATCGCGTCACACTGACGGGCTTCGAAAGCAACCAGATCGATCGAATCATGCACCACCTCATTGAGGTCGATTGGTTCACGCGATTGTTCGCTCTTGCCGGCAAACTCCCTGAGTCGTTGAATGATCTCGTTGGCCCGTTGTGACGCGCGGCGGACGCCATCATTGAATTCATTGAGATCGTCCAGCCATTCTTTTTGCAGCTCGACGCCAGGTTGAAGATTTCGCAGAGAGATCGACGCGGCAGTGGCGAAGTTCGCGATCGCATAGAGCGGCTGCTTGACTTCGTGCGCGATTCCCGCCACCAACTCACCCATCGTACCCAGACGTGTCATGTGAGCCAGCGCGTCGCGATGCTGCCGACGCTCCTGCTCCGCTTGCTTTCGCATCGAAATGTCTCGAACGAGCGAGAGCAGGTAATGTCCCTGACTGTTGGGCGATCGAAATTCTTTCAGCTTGGCCTCGACCGTGGCCTGCTCCCCATCGATTTCCACCTCGACGTCTCCTTGCCAATTCCCCCACGCTTCCAGGGCCGCAAGCACCTCCCGATGCATGGCCCCTGAAACGAGTAGCTGCTCGTGAAGAGGTAGCAAGCTGGCCCCGCTGCGATGCTCGTCGGAGATCTCAAACATCCGGTCCGCCGCTTCATTGGCGTAGGTAACCTTGCTTCTTTGATCGGTCACGATCACCGCATCACTGACACGGTTGAGGACGTCCGCTTGAAACTCCAGCCTGCGTTCAAACTCGCGACGCGTTGTGACGTCAGAAACCACTCCGATCCATCCGATGATCTCGCCGTCGCGATTTCGCTCATGGGTCCAGTCAATGTGCACATCAATCGCTCGCTCTCTGAACGTCTTGTGCTTGACCAGACACCCAGTGGTCGAAGTTGGTTGTGGGGAATCGTCCACGGCCTGGGCATCAAGGCGCAACTGATTGACCATGGCTTCACGCGATGACGCGTCGAACGCCAAATCCCAGATCGACGTGCCGACCAAGTCGCTCGGCGAGCACTCGTAGATGCGACCCAATGCTGCGTTGGCAAAGCTAATCCGTCCCTCCAAATCGTTTCGCAGCACACCAAAAGGTGCGGTTTGCACAAGATTCCGAAAGCGTTCCTCGCTCAATCGCAACGCCTCCTCGGCCTGTTTGCGTTGCGTGATGTCCTCGACGATGGCGCTATGGGTGGTCGGTTTGCCACCGCTGGGCCACATCGCGGAGACGGTCAAATTGACCCAAATGATCGAGCCATCATTCCGCCTCAGACGCTTTTCCAATGAGAACTCGCGGATCTCGCCAGACAACAAACGAGCCAGTTCCCTCTCATCGGCTGCAACGTCCGCGGGATGCGTGAATGCCATCCAAGTCTTGCCCTGCAAATCCTCCGCAGTCACACCGAGGATCTCGCAGTAACGACGGTTGGCGCGAAAATCACCCCGGACATCGAATCGGCCTGGGCGACACCCACCGCCGCATGCTCGAAGAGTCGGCGAAAACGTTGTTCGCTATGCAACAGCTTCTGATCGTCTCGGTGCCGCGCCAGCACGATCGATGCGAGGTGAGTCGCAACGTCAATGATCCTCAAATGCTGGGCTGTGGGACCTCCGGGAATCGAGCGATAGATCGCAAAGGTCCCCAAGACACTTCCGCTGCGATCTTTCAGCGGGGTCGACCAACAAGCCCGAACGCCGAATCGACGACCAAGCTCGCGGGCACCCTCCCAAAGCGGATCGGACTGGATGTCTTCCACGAACACCGGTGTTCCGCGAAACGCCGCGGTGCCGCAAGAGCCGACCCCTTCACCGACCGGTAAACCATTGATCGCTTCATTGTAGGCGGCGTCCATGGAGGGTGCTGCGCCATGCAATAGCCTCGTCCCATCTGGATCCACAAACAGCACCGAAGCTCGCACGTCGTCCGATTGCTTTTCGATAAATCGCACGAGACGCAACAGCGCTTCCTTGATCGGTAGCCCGCTCGCTACGGACTCCAACAACTCGTTCTCCAGTTCAAGAAATTGCTCGGTCTGACGATGCGCCGAGGTGAGCATCACCGAACCGATACAACCAGCTGGCTCGCCCCCGGAATCGCAACGCTTGTTCGCGTCCACCTGAACCCAGACAGGCCTGCCCCCGGGCTGCTCCAAGACCCCGGGCTGCTCCAAGACCCCGGGCTGCTCCAAGCGAAACTCCTCTGAGAAGCCTTCCTGGGAGCTCAGAAATTGATTCCATCGCTTCGTCACTCGAGCGCGATCAGCACCATGCACGCGTTGCAACCAATCAAGCGATGCGAGCTCTCCGCCATCGGCGCCACTCGCACCCAGTATTTTCGCGCAAGCTTCATTGACAAAGGACCAGTTGCCGGCCTGATCGCCTAAGAAAATACCAACTGGCACGTAGGAACAAATCGCTCGCAGCTGACGTTCGAAATCGTGTACCGTTTTCATCATCGACGGACGCCCTTGGTCTCATGCAATTGGATGGCACCGCTGAAATCGAGCGAACTCAAACGGTTCGCATTCAGACGACTGACTTGTCTCCGCAAAACCCTCGCGATCTTCCCTCATGTCGCCACTTGCAGACCTCGATGATCGCGTCGAGCCCTCCCTGTGTCCCACGTTTGGCCCCCGTGAATTTCACCACACGCCCACCGAGCAGGCGAACGTAGTGCATCAACCACAGCTCGTGCGCGACATCCTTGGTCACTCCGGACGAGCCGTCGCCGCCAATTCCCGTACCTTGCAAGCTGATCGCTCGGAGTCCCAACTCGGTGCAACGCTTTGACAATCCAGCGATGTAGCCAGGGGTCAACGTGTCGGCATACCAAAGGTTGAACTCGACGTTTTCAAACCCCATGTCGGGAATCTCGCTTCTGAACGTGTTTCATGATTTGAATCTAACAAGAAGCAGCAGATGGATCTTGAGTTCAGTACGATGGACTTCCAAGTCCGTCGATTCTCACGAGGCGTCACAGGTCGACGGACTTGGAAGTCCATCGTACTTGAAGTCACCGTTCACTGGTTTTGGTTCGCTGTGGGGCAATCCCGTCATCCCGAAGGGCAAATCGGGAGCCCTCCTTCTCGAATGCTCCCACATTTGGGATGCAATTGGCATAAAATGGCTGGCTGAGTCGGTTGGGTTTGCTGGTTTGCTCCCCAGTTCTCGCTCCTCGCCGGAAGTGGCGTGGTCCGACTCGTTGCCTCGTGAAAACCTCGTGGAACTAGAAAAGGGTCAGCATAATGGATCGAGCAAAGTCAGCCTCGCGTCGCGAATTTTTGTCGTCCGCCGGCACTGTGATGGCAGCCGCCACGGTCGGCTCGATGGTTTCCCCTCGAACGCTTGGGGCTGCCGACCAAGTCGCTGCGAGTGAACGAATCGGCTTGGGAGTCATCGGGATTGGTCCACGTTGCACGTATGACCTGACTGCGATCCTGAAATTCCCGGACATTCAGTGCCTTGCCATCGCCGATGTGCAGGCGACGCGTCGAGACAAAGGAAAGACCTTGGTCGACGACCACTATGGCAACGAAGACTGCGTCCTTTACCGCGACTTTCGTGAATTGCTCGACCGCAGTGACATCGATGCCGTGCTCATCGCCACCGGCGACCGCTGGCATGCGGAGGCGTCCATGCTGGCCGCCGAAGCGGGCAAAGATGTCTACAGCGAGAAACCTTGCGGCATCACCATCGAACTTTGCCAGCAGCTTGCCGACACGATGCATCGTGAGAAACGTGTCTTTCAAGCGGGAACCCAGCGCCGCAGCGTGCCCAACTTTCAGAAAGCGGTTGAATTGGTTCACAGTGGGAAACTTGGCAAGCTCCACACGATGCACGCGTCGGTCTACATTCCGGTCCTGGAGAACAATTGGCTTCCCTCCGAACCTCTGCCGCCGCACGACGTTGTCGACTGGAATCTGTGGCTCGGTTCGGCGCCCTGGCGACCCTTCAACCAGCAATACGTCAATGGTCGCTGGCGTGGTCAGTGGGACTTTGATTCGGGAGCCCGCTTGCTCGACTGGGGCGCCCACACGGTCGACCTTTGTCAATGGGCCAATCAGGCCGACGATACCATGCCGATCGAATATGAGCCCACGGAGAACAACATCGTTTGCCATTATGCCAATGGCGTGAAGCTGATCATCGACTTTTTGGCCGACCCATTCGGGGATCGATCCCCTCATTACATCACGCGACTTGGGACTTGTCCGGTTCGCTTCATCGGTGACGAAGGCTGGGTCGAAACGGGCGATGAAGGGGAAATTGTCGTCAGCAACAGCTCGCTACAAAAAGAACTGCCCGACGCGAGCAAGCGAGTTCGAGGCCTCGACGTCTCGGCGCATGCTCGTAACTTCTTCGACTGCATGCGTTCGCGTGGGGAAACGGCCGCGAATCCCGATGTGATGCGGCGTTCACACATCGCTTGTCACGCGGCCGCTGCAGCTTGGATTTTGAATCGAAAGCTCCGCGTGGATCCGGCCACCGAGACCTTCCTCGATGACGAAGATGCCAACCTGCTCCGCTCGCGTCCTGCCCGCGACTGGAGAAGCTGAGGCAGCCCAAACGCCGAGGTCCCCCCTCGCTCAAAGCACGGCGAGGCTTTGGCGATTACCATACGATTTGACTCTTTCCGTTCCTGCCACCGGCTCAGCGCCATAACGAGACGCCGCGGATGCCCCAAGACTCTGCTTCAGACTGGTATCTCATGGATGGTGGGGTCGTGAAGGGTCCCATGACCGAACCCGAAATGCGTCGGCGGCTGCGCAAGTCGTCCAGCAAGACGCTGCAAATCCGACAGGGAAACAGTCGTTGGCATGCTGCGGAGACCGTTCGGCGTAAGATCCAGGTGCTCCATTCGCACGGGATCTACATTCGTTACGGAAGCGCCAGCGAGGGACCGTTCACGCTCACCAAGGCGTGCGAGCTCCTGAAGTCGATGGATCAGAGGGGCATCGAGGTACGCACCGGCGCTGAAGGCAGATGGGTGTCCGCCCAACGCTGGCTTTCGACCCTGCACGAACTGCGCCACCGCGGCGAGCAAGACTCAGCCTCCCTTTCCGAACGCCTGCGTCAATCAATCTCTCGAGACAAGGCAAACGTTTCCGGCAACAACGCTGCAGGCAACACCAGACGACGGCCCGACAGCAGACTGCCAGAGAGCGAGAGATTGCCGGAGAACGAGGAGATCGTTGAAGGAGTCGTGATTGACGAGGAGGAAGAGATCCCCGTTGCGACACTGGTTCGCGTTGCGACACTGGTTCGCGTTGCGGGTCCCTCACCAGATCACGCTGTCTTGCCGGAGGGTCGCCCCGGTTCTTCGAGTCGTCTGTCCACCTCGTTACCGCCCGATTTGCCAAGTCCCAACATGGCGGTAAATCCCCACGCGATTGATCACCTCACCGCAAGGTCCCATCAACCTACACCGAGACGACAGAGCCGTCGCCGCAGACAATCCTCCGCGGTGCTTCTGCTCTCGCTTGCCGGTTCGCTTCTGGCCGCCATCGTCGTGGTTGGATTGCTGTTGTACGCCAAATCTCGCAGCGATTCCGGTGATCTTCGCGCCAACCGGACCGCTTTTTCGCCTTTGCAGCGCGAATCTCCAGCATCGTCGAACACTCGTTCGCCATTGACTTCGCTGGCGGAGCGGGAGACACCGAAAGATCTCGTCTCGCTTCGATCCGATGGGAAACCGCTCGGACCACCGACGCTTCAAGAGGGAACGTTGTTTCGCCCCCAGTTTGAAACTCGAGCGGGCCTCGTTGATGCGGGAACGGCGTTTGCCGCCCAGATTGAGCAGGCCTCGGGGACTTTTATCATCAGTGCCTTGCACCTGTTCGGTCCCGCAGGTGGACTCGACAACGACATTCCTTCCGATCAGCTACCGGCTACTTGGCATGGCTTGCAACTCGAAGACTGCTACAACCACAACTGGTTTGGCACCGTCAAGATGCGTCCCGTGTTGCTCAAGGATGCCAAGCCTCTTCCGAATCGATCGGTTTTTGGCGATGTCGTTGCCTGTGTGACCAGCGACGAAAGCGGTTTCCGGCCGTTGCCGTTAAGTCGACGAGACCCCGTCATCGGAGAACAGGTGTGGTTGCTCTCGCGAGTCATCGGCAGTGCTGCGACGACCCATGCAGCTAGGATTTTGGGGACCGAGGAGGGATGGCTGCTCTACGAGTTTGAGCAGCCTTACATTCAGTTGGTAGCGACCAGTGGAGCCCCCATCGTCGACCAATGGGGACAGGTCGTGGCGGTCAATGCAGGTGGCGGCGAACAGCAAGGGAGGATGGTCGGCGTTGGCACGCCCGTCACCAAATTCCTGCAAGCCCTCCAGCATCAGTTGTAGTCGAAGCTCGCGACCCACGGCCTGATCACATCAGCCCAAATTGCATAGCCCTGTTCCGTCAGGTGCAAGCCATCACTGACAAACAACTCGTCGCGAGGTGTCCCGTCCTCTCCAAGCATGGGTGTCGCGATGTCCAAGTAATCGACATGGGAATGTGTCGCCGCAAACTCCTCGATCAATTGATTGGCTCGCCGAATTTCGGGCCATTGAGCCCACCGTTTCAAACTCGGTTTGATGGCGATGAAGGCGACGTGTGTTTCGGGTAACTCATCTTGGATTGAATCAACAAAACTCTGGAAATCCGCGAAAACCCGCTCGGCGCTTTTTCCCTTTCCGATGTCATTGTCCCCCTCATAAATCGCGACGGCCGCAGGCGAATAGGGGGTCACGATTCGCTTGGCAAAGAGGACGCTGTCAATCATCTGTGATCCGCCAAAGCCACGGTTGAGTACGGGAAAGCCCTCAAAATCGTTGGCCAACGACTCCCAGCGACGAATGCTGCTGCTGCCGATAAAGACGACGCCGCCCGCGCGGGGCTGATCTTGCTGGTCCGCCGCTTCGAAGGCGGCAATGGATGATTCCCAGCGCAGGTAAGGGGAAGCATGCATGTGGGCCAACTTCCAACTCTCACCATCTCGAACCCAGAAGAGGCTGCGGCGAATCGGCGGCTGAGGTCGATTCCCAGTGACGCGAACCAATTCGGTGACGACGGCGCCCCCGCTGTGGATCTGTACGTCGCGTTCCGCTACGAACGTACTGGGATTGGAAACCTTGCCCTCGGAAAGGTGACGCGCCGTTGCCTCGACATCGGCAAGGATGTGAGTTGGGTCGCCCCCCGATTCAGAGATTGACAGTGCATCGGCAAGGGTCAACCGCTTGATCGCTTCGACATCACCCACAAGCCTTGCCGCTTCCAACTCGCTCGCGAGCGATAACAAGGCCGTCTCTTCGCTTGACGCGATCTCCTCCGCTCGAGCCGAGGTCAACAGGGGAGCCACACAAAACAGAGCCAATCCAAGACAACGTATCATCCAGGTAATCCAAATCGAGGGAATTCGTGGGCAGTAGCGAGCCTATCGAACCATCCAATGGACGCCTATCCTACTCGTTGGCGATGCAGTACAGATGTCGGTTTCCTCGCAAAAAGAGTTGATCCCCCACGATAGCCGGCGAGGCATCGATCGAATCATCTAGCTCGTTGAACGCAAGAATCTTCAACTCGGTGGTTCGCTCCAGCACCAAAGTCGCGCCATTGCGTCCCACGAAGTAAACCCTTCCAGCTGCTCCCACCGGCGATGAATAGAGGTTCGACAGCCCCGAGAGACGAGTGCGATCCAGGATCGTTTCACCCGTGCCTGCATGCAGGCACGTCAGGATCGCCTGATTCGACTGGTTGAAGTAGAGCATGCCGTTGTAGAGCAGCGGCGATGGAATGTAGGGAGTGCCGCTGTCCTTGGACCAAATGACGTTGTCAGCACCGGAAACGTCGCCCTGGGCAGAAAGGGGCAAGGCGAGTAACGAATAACCTTCGTAGCCACTCATGCAGTAGACGACCTCCCCTTCGAACACGGGGCAGGGAATGACATTGCCGGTCAAGCCGCGACACTGCCAGATGATCTCGCCAGTTTGAAGATCATAGCTACGAACAAAATTGGAGGCGGCGGTGATCACTTGCGTCCTGCCGCCATGCTCGATCACCAGCGGTGTGGCCCAAGCATTGGGCTCGTCTCGGTCTCGCTTCCAAAGCGTTTGTCCGGTCGTCGCATCCAACGCTTCAATGGACGATTGACCCGCGTGGTCACGAACGATCACCACCGTCTTGCCATGCAGCACTGGAGAACAGCCTTCACCAAGGCTGGCCCCCATCGTCGCCCTTCCGAGGTCGCGCCGCCACAATTCGTTCCCATTCAAGTCAAAGCAAAACAGCCCCGCTGATCCAAACCAGCAGACGAGTCGTTCGCCGTCAGTGGTGGGAGACGCCGATGCGAAATCGTTGTCGCTGTGGTGACCCTCATGTGGGACGAGCTTGGTCGCCACTTGACGCCACTTTTCGCTCCCCGTTTCGCGGTCAAGGCAGAGCACAACGAACTCGTAAAGGGTATTGGGATTTGTGATGCCAAAGACTCGTTTCGGTTGGTCCTCGGGTTTCGGCAAAGCTGGATCGACTTCCCCCGTATTGATCGCAGTCAGCAAAAAGACCTTGTCACCCCAGACGATAGGCGTTGAACTCCCACTCCCCTCAATCTCCGCCTTCCACTTGATGTTCTTCGTTTCACTCCACTCGATGGGAGGCGTTGCAGTCGGCGAGACACCGGTCGCCAATGGCCCTCGCCACTGATGCCAATTCTCTTCGATTGACTGAGCCGACGATCGAGTCGTCCCCAGCAAACAGACCCACACCGACAACGTTACACAAAGCGTTCGCAACACGAATTCAATCTCGCTTGATAGGATTAGAAGGTGAATGTCATGGTGAGGCAGCTTGAGTCTGCATCACACACGGTTGTGTCGGAAATGCCAAACGGATCCCTGTCGCTTTCCTGCCTGATCAAGAGTCTCGTGGCGACTCGCCTACGGCAAGCCAATCTCGGGGTCGCGTACGGATTCCAATTCGATCACTCGTGACGCAGTGCCTCGATCGGATTCAACATGGCGGCCTTCCTTGCCGGGTAAACGCCAAAAATCAGACCGACGCCAAGTGAGATGAAGACGGAAAGTGCGATGGACCAGGGCGCAATACGGGGCTCCAAATTGTAGATGATTGGCGGCAATAAGTCTGGCGACAGGATCGTGATGACCGCCCGAGTCAAGCGAAACAGCGGACCGCACATCAGCCCAAAGGCGACGCCCAGCATCCCGCCAATGCCAGTCAGAACCAACGTCTCACAAAGGAATTGCTGAACGATGTCGCGTCGTTTGGCACCGATGGCGCGGCGAATGCCGATCTCCCGGGTGCGCTCGGTCACGGTCGCAAGCATGATGTTCATGATGCCAATTCCGCCGACCAAGAGTGAAATGCCAGCGATCACCACGAGCAAGACGTTGAACATCGCGCGGGTTCGTTCCGCCTGACGCAGCAGTTCTTTGGGAATCACGACGGCATAGTCTTCGCGGTCGTGATATTTCTTGAGCAGAGTCTCGATGATTTGTGACGTCTCATCCACTTCCTCAATCGTATGCACGCCGACTGTGATCTGGCTCAACTCAACAATCTCACCTTCGAATTGACCGCTGGCACTGCGACGCAAGACAAGGTCGCCGATGCGTTTCCGCAAAGTCTGAAGAGGTATGTAGGCATCGAGGTTGTAGTCGCGTGCATCCAGGCTCCCCCCGATCGCTGCTGATGCGGTCCTTGGCTTCGTTTGACCGATCACGGAATAGAACTCGCTGCCGACCCAAATGGTCTGACCAATCGGATCTTGAAACGGAAACAGCCGCTTGGCCGTCGCATGGGCCAACACAACGACTTTGCTGCCGCGATCGTCCTTCTTCAGCCAGCGGCCACGTGCCATCTCCAGCCGATTGAGCTCCCGGTAGTCCTCCACGCAGCCCACCAATTTTGCGTCGGCCTTGCGATCCTCAACACGAAGCTCGTAACGAACCTCGCGCATCGGGATAGCAGTGCGAATCGTTGGGATGTTCGTGATGATTCTGTAGTAATCGTCGCGTAGCAATCCGTATACCTTGACCCTCCGATTCGCCGCCGACACACCTGAATCTGCGATCGGCTCTACCGTTCGGACGATGATGTTCTTCGCACCCAGCTCCAGAATTTGCTGTTGAGCGCGGTAGCTGACCCCCTCCCCCATCGCCACCAGCCAGATCACGGTCGTGGTGCCAATGAAGATCCCCAGCCCTGCTAGCCCAGCCCGCATGCGTTGAAGCATGAGGCTCTTCCAGCCCAGCTGCAGCGATCTTAGAAACTTGCTATTCACATCGATCACCCGATGATGGATTTGGGTGCAACGACGGCATCCGCGTTGTTCCCGCGCCAGCGGTCGCGCGAGTTTCCGCCTTGCCAGTCAACCACGCGTTCACAGTTCCTCTTCCGAGAAGGAGGCCGTTTCATCCTCACCAACCCGAGACGCCTGGTTCTCGCGGAGCTCCACCGAGGTGGTGTCTTGCTGCCTCATTGCCGTTTCCTGCGCCTCATCGATAAAGGCCATCGGGTTGAGCACAATTTCATCCCCTTCCTTTAACCCAGCCTTGACCAAAACGAACAAATCATTGCTGTCGCCCAGCAGCACCTCACGTCGGCGAACGTCGGATCCCTGCTTGACCCAGCAAAACTGTTCGTCGCCTGATTCAACCACCGCGGCAACCGGGATCGTGAGGACATCCCGGTGCTCGGCAATGATCACTTCCACCTCGGCACTCAGTCCAGGTTTCAGGCCCGACTGCCCCTTCAGAGACACAACCGTGTCAAACTTCACCACGTTGCCGGTGTACCAGGTCGCCGGCTTGGTCACTTTCGCCACCTCGGAGACCTCTCCCACGATGCTGGCTTCCCCGATCTTGATGTTGGTCACCAGGCCTGGTTCGACTCGATCGATCATCGACTCGTGGATACCGACTTTCACCTGCAACTGCGTGAGGTCTGGCATGATCAGGAGGACCTGGTTGGTATGGACGTTCGCCCCTTCTTCAACGTCGGGTGCATCTCGCCATTCTGCTGCCTTGGGATGGATCACCATGCCGTCCTGCGGCGCCGAGATCGTATGGTATCGAAGCTGATCTTCATGTTGCTTGAGGTTTGTCTGATTCAAGGCAACCGATGCTCGGGCGGCCTCCAATCTGGCCCGTTTCGCCCGCAGATCGCTATTGAGCCGTTCCATTTCCTTGTCCTTCTTGAAGTTCTGCAACGCAATCAGTCGCGTCTTTTTCAGCTCCAGCTTTTGACGGGCGGAATCGAGTTTGAACTTCTCACCTCGCAGTTGCAGATTGTTGAACAACCCCTTGGCCACCATCCGCATCGCCGAGTTGTAGGTGAGTTCCGCCTGAGACACCGCCTGCTCAGCATCAAAGATTTCCTGCTTGATGTTGCCCATTTCTTCGACGAAGGTGGCTTGTTCGTATTCGATGATGCTCTTCTCGGCGACTGAAACATTGCTTTCCGCCATGATCATGTCGGCCCGCGAATTCTCCAGGTGGATCTTCGCTTCATCGACCTTCTTTTCCATCTCCGACGCGTCGAGTCGAACGAGCACCTCGTCCTTCTTGACCACCGCGCCACTTTCGATCACCCAGTTCACCGTCTTCCAGCCCCAAACCTTGGAGCGGACTTCGACATTGTTCGAACTTTCCAACGTCCCCTGCTCGGTAACGGTCACCAGCAGATCGCCGCGGCCGACCGTGTGGGTCAGCCTGGTCGCGTCTTCCTGAGCGGGCATCGTTTTGCTCGCGATCGCGCCAATCGCCGCGATCACACCGGACACGACCACCAACGTCAGGCACGCTTTCCACCACAAATTCAACTGGCTACTGCCGCTGGTGTTGCCGTGTCGGTGTTGCCCCTCCGGTGAACTCTGGGCAGATCGTGTGCGCGGATCGGCCGTCGGCGTGGTGGGTGTCTTCAACATGTTGGATCAGGCGGGTAATGGTGAAAGGCGGGATCTTCGGGAAACGTTCATGGCCCAACCTCCGAAAACAAAGCAACTTCAAAGAGTTCCAGTCCGACCGGTTCGTTCAGGGAGTGACACCAGAAGGCTTCGACGACCGATCCGATTGGATCCGAGGGCAGCTTCTCCTTGAGGCCATCGAGCGAGGGATCCAATCGAAAATCACTCAGATCCAGGATTACATCGAATTGGTTTTCCTCACCCAAACTCAACATCGACTCAATGATTTGGTACTTGCCGGCGAACTCACCACTCGGTTTGTTGACAGTCACACCAAAGAAAACGCTGTTGCTTGAATCGAGTCGTCCTCGAATTCGAACCTGGCTATCCGACCGCAGGATCACCGGTGCGCCGTCTCCACGTGACACGCC
Source organism: Pirellulaceae bacterium (assembly GCA_963767665.1). GTDB lineage: Bacteria > Planctomycetota > Planctomycetia > Pirellulales > Pirellulaceae > Rubripirellula. Next base: position 359,922 of record CAVYFC010000016.1, on the reverse strand, counting down.
AAAGCCCACAGCATAGATGGTCAAATTGTCCACCTTGGGTGTGGTCACGACAAAGGGAATTGCTTTGAGGCTCGCCTCCCGATGCTCCGATCCTTGGATCCATTTCCCAAGCGTACCCTCGGGGCCCTGCATCAATCGACTCTGCCAATGCGTGATCGAATCAGGGACACGTTCGGGCAAAAGTTCATGTTCATCGGAAGCGATGACGCGATGGCGGGCTGGAACATCCACCATGCTTCCATCTGTCAGTCGCGTCATCCGCACCCGGCCCTCGGTGACGTTCAAGGTCGTCGACGTCAACCCAGCCTCGATGTTCAACTGGGTACCCAGCACCTCCAGAGTCGCGGACCGAGTATGAATCAACATCGGCTGACCCTTGGGCTGCGGCTTCACATTGGCCGAAAACGTACCCTCGCGTAAATACAGTTCCTTTTGCAACTGATCCGCAAACGTCAGCACGGAATTGCCAGAGATCGCGAAGGTGGAACCGTCGTTGAACTCCATCTCGACCCATGCGTTGGGAGTCATGCCTTGGACGGTTCCGCCAGTCAGCACCGTCCCGACCGCGAGATCATCTTCGACAAGCCCGCCATCACCCGTCCAAAGAAGGGAGCCACTCAGGCCTGTGATTCGAGCAACTGGTCGATCTTCGGCTCGATGCGAATAAAGCAAGGTGCCAAGTACCGCGATCACGATCGACGCAACGCCCAGGAAAACCCAAGCAAAGGGAAAGCGTTCCAATGGGTCGGGAATGATCGACCCCAAGGCTTGCCCTGGGTCTAGATTCGCGGCATCAATGGAAGCGGGCAAGGAGAGATCGGTCGCACTGCCACCAGCTGCGACCCGCTCTGAAAAATCGCCGGAATCTGGCGAAGCTCGCAGCACATCAGCAAAACGCGTATCCCACTCCACCTGATCAACGAAGGCGCCGCGACACTCTCGGTCACTATCAAGCCGCCGTGCTAATTGCTCACGCTCGGCATCGTCCAACTCGTTGCGAAGATGACGCTCAATGAGCTCGTGAAATTCCTGGTCGTTGCTCATGAGACGTCCCCCCGGCTTGCTTCCACACAGGCTCGAACTTGCTTCTTCAAGCGAAACAAAGACTTGCGAACCGCTTCAAGGGTCATTCCCACTCGATCTCCAATTTGTTGATAGCTCATCTCCTCCACAAAACGCGATTTCAAGACAGCGCGACCTTGTGGTGGGACTCGTTCCAGGCAGTTTTCGAGGGCCTGCCGCCACGAGTCAGATTCGACGGCCCGCCGCATCGCATGGCTTTCTTCGAAGGCGGCGTCGATCGCATCGTCAAGCAAGCGTTCGGCCAAGCTCTGCTCACGCTGACGTTGCTGCTTGATTCGCAACACCTCGAGCCTCACAATCGCTCGACACCAAGCCAACGCGGAGCTCCCCTCCTCGAACTGATCGTATTTCCTCAAAACGACCAGCATCGCTTGCTGCACCGCGTCCTCCGCCGCCGCATAATTTCCCAGCAACGAACGGGCGTAAGCCGTCAACTCCACCCGATATTTCAGTACTTCCGAGAAAACTCGGTCTCGTTTCGCCTCTGACTCATCCATACAACTGGAAACCATGTCCGCCCGACGGATCGTGGACAAGAAAACGAGAAATCATCGCAAATAGGAGATGCGGTCCTGTCGTTTTAAGGCGGCCGCGCAGGGCTGCTGCGTTTCGTACGTACCGTAGGGCCGAATTTGCAAGGCGGCCTCGCGCAGCGTTGCTGTGTTTCGCACGTACCGTGTGTTTCGTACGAGTCTCGGAGAGACTCGCCTACGGTACACAGGTTCGTCGAATCAGTGACCTACTACATGCGGGGCTTTGCTTCTTTGGTCTTCAAATCGAACTCGAAGACCTGCTTGAGCTTGGGATCGGCTACGAAGAGAGAATCTTCTGAGAGGGCGATTCCAACGGGTCGTTCCAGGGGATCGCCCTCGTGCCATTTCTCCGTCTTCCCCTCAGCATCCACCTTCCAAATGCAGTTGCCATACGTGTCGGTGACGTAGCCGTGATCACCTGCCCAACAGAGGCCGTTGGGAAACTGAAAGGGTCGATCGTCCACGAGGGTCTCGACCTCTTTGCTCTCCACATTGATGCGCCGGATCGCTTCCTTGTCAGGCGTGACGGCCAGTAGCTGACCCTCGGAATCGAAGGCCAAGCCTCGCGCGTTGACGCGTGCGACCAACTCAGGATCGCCCCCTTCGATCGGCAAGCGAAAGGTGGCCATCTTCTCGGCATCGCCGACGTAGAGGATCTTCCCGGATGGGTCGACCGCCAGGGCCATGGGAATGCCGATGTGGCCGCCCGTCAAAGGCTTGGGCTCCGCATCGGGTGACTCGATCCAGTAGACCTCTCGCGTCGCTGAATCACCCACCAACATCCCACCGGCCGGATGTGGCGTCACGCAATGCGGCCGATTCATCGGTTTGCGTAGCAGGTTGGAGCCCTTGAAAAACAGGCTCCGCGACTCGCCGATCTCCCAGACACCGGGCAGATCGAGGTCGACCACAAACAGCTTGTCTCCGGCGGTGGCGACCGCTTTGGGGTAGGCCGGCTGGGCATCGCCCGCGTCCCCTTGAGCGAGCAACCAACCGGGAAAAACAAGGAGAAAAGCGACCAAAATCGCTCCGCATGCCAGGCCCCGTGCAGGCCGTCGCACCACCAATGGGGGCTGTAAAAAAGTAGCGATTGGGGAAAGTTTTCTCATTATGCCGGTTGCGCGTTTCCGATGGAAAGGATGGATTACCCCGGTGCCGCGCCGCTGCAGCGCGCCGACCAGGACTTTCGAATCGATCAAGTGAATCAACGCCATGATAACGTCACGCCGAACCGTTGGACTCCTGCTGGCGACGAGCTTTTTTGTGCTGGGAGCGTTTTCTCCGTTTCCGCACAGCCTTGCTGCCGAACGATCCCGCGGCGATTCGCATGCCGAACCGGGTCGCAAACAACCCGCGGCTGCCGTGGTCCACTCCTCAAAATCTCAGTCGCCGATGGCGCGTGCTGCCTCCGGGCAATGGTCCGATGGCGATCCGCAACGGGAACAGCCTCCACTGACCGATGGCAGCGTTCGCACCGTCAACTTCTTGCAGTCATACGGCTCAAGTTGCGGTCCGGTTTGCGACTGCGGCGACTGTGATGCGAGTTGCGGCGCCGAAGCTTTCTACCAAGAGGACCCCGGTTGCGGTTTCGAAGTGGGTTGCGGCCTTGGTAGCGCGATCGAGACGGTCCGTTCCTACAACTGGGGCAAGCAGGGGTGTGATGCAGGTTGCACTGATGGTTGCTGTGAGAACAGCTGTGGAATCGAAGGAGGCTACCTCGGTGATCCTGTCTGTGGGATCGAAGCGTCCGGTGAATGCCCGTGCGATGCCTGCTCGAGTGGCAAGATGGACCACATTCCGCTCTGTGTCCCCATCCTGCGAATGAACTGGTGCTCCATCGACTTCATGTACGGCCATCAGGGTTATACCGGTCCGCTGAACTTCGTCAGCACGAGCAGCAACAACCCGAATCAGCGCAGCGGTACCGGCAGTTTTGGTTTCTATCAAGGCTTCAACAAAGGCGCCTCGCTCAAGCGTTGGCTCGGCTGTGATGTTACCAGCCAGTTTGGCGTTCGCGCGACTCAGAGCAATCTCTGGGGCGCAGGGTTCACCACCGACCGACGCTACCAGGTGTTCGTCACCGGTGGGTTCTTTCGCCGAGTGGACTACGGATTGCAATACGGCCTGGTGTTGGACTACCTGAATCAGGACTGGTACTTCCAGAGCAACTCGCTGCAACTTCGAGGCGAGGCGAGTTGGCGTCGAGAATCCTGCGATACCTTTGGCTTTCAATTCATGGCCGGTGTCAGAAGCGAATCGTCAGACACGGTCGTCACCGATGGAACGGGCAACACGATCTTTTCGACGATCGGTATGGAACCCACCGATCAGTTCCGTCTCTTCTATCGTTGTCCGATGGTGCGAGCGGGCGAGTTCACTGGCTTCGCGGGCTGGACCGACCACAGCGATGCTGTGCTCGGTACCAAGATCACCCTTCCGATCTTCTCGAGTGTCCTGTTGGCAACGGATCTGACCTACCTGATCCCCAACGAGGGTCGATTCTCGGGAGGCAACGAGCAGGAGTCATGGAATGTCGCGATCGGGTTCGTGTTCCGACCTGGCGGATACAAAGGTCGCCAGCGATACAACTTGCCACTGTTCGACGTGGCCGACAACGGCACGTTCATGATGGACCGTCTGTAATCGGGCGATGCCTTTGGCGTCACCTGCACTGAATCTCAACGGTGAATCAAGCGTCGCGGCGTTACCGTAGGCGAGTCTCTCCGAGACTCGTAAAGAACGCAGCAAAGCTGCGGGTGTCCGCCTTGGAAATGCGGACCTACAGCAGGGCGAACGAAAAACTCACAGCCTCTCCGAGACTCGCACGAAACGCAGGGCAAGCCGAGCATGACGGTCTCGGAGAGACCGCCCTACGTTTATCCTTTTCAGCGACGGCGATGGAACCGAAGCAAGTCAACCGATCAGTCTTGCTTGCGTAGCATGACCAGCCAGTCTTGATCGGAATCGGCAGGTGGCTGACCCACGCCAACCTTGCCTCCCCCTTTCACCGACTTGGTGGAACCTTCGCTCAATTCGCCGCCACTTCTTGGGTTGTACCAGCTGACTTGGTATTCCCCCTTGGCGTCGCTCAAGTCAATCTCGCTCGTTCCACCCTTGGGAAGGTAGACGAGGTAGAGATCGTTCGGCTTGGCGAAACAGTACTTGTCGTTGCCGTGATCTGGATTGCCTACGAGTTGATCCTGGTTGACCATCTCCCAGAATGGAATCTCGTTCTGATGAAAGAACTCGATGGCAACGCGGCAGTAGTCCCAGCTACGATCGCGGCTGCGCCAGTCTTCGCAAACGATGTCGTTTTGAGCGAACTGATAACCAAAGTAGTACTCGCATCCGGCACCGCCGGCCATCAGCGTGCCCCAGAGCGTTTGCTGTCGCACTTCATTTTCGGTGTAGATCATTTTGCCGCTGCGGTCATGACCATCGAAGCCCTCGTAGCCCAGATCAGGGCATTGGCCGTGAGCCGCACTGCCTGATTCGTCAAAGGCAACGATCCAAGGCTTGCCGGCGTCGGCGGATGCCTTGACCCATTTCACCGCCTGCACATGTGTGTCGCCGATTGCGCTGTTCTGCAGCGAGGTACCGGCGAGCTTGGATCGGTTACCGAGCAGTGGTCGATAGACCTGATCCTGTTGATTGGGGAACGTGTGAATGACGATCGGGTGATCGTAAGGGTCAACGTCGGAAAGGTAATCAATCATCGCAAGCTGCTGCTTCGTCGACTGGGTATTCTCCTCACCTAGATTCCAATTCAGCGCCAAGTTGTGGCCGAAACGTGCAATCAGCTCGCGGCAGTAGAGTTTGCGCTGCGGCCGAGATCGCCCCCATCGAGGGATTCGTCAACCTTTTTGGGGCCGCCTTTACCAGCGATGTTGTCGTCGTTCTCGGTCTCCTGCATCTTGAAGTGCAGGTACATGCCCATTCGCGTACCATGATCGAACACAATGCCCCACTGATCAAGCTTGCTGCAGTCGTAATGCAGCTTGTCATCGCGTTGAATGAACGGCCAAACGTTGTCACCGTCGCCACCCGCGTTGTACGTCAAGAACGAGAAGGCGTTGCAACCTTTGCCGGAAAGATAATTGACCGCGCCAATCAATCCCTTTCCTTTGCCATCCTTCCAAGTTGGATCTCCTGCGGACCAATCCTTGACGTGGGCCGCCCAGGTCTTCAGTGGCGCCTTCTTTGGATTGCCGGCAACGGTGTCGTCAAAGTCGACGTACGCCAACAGCGTCTCGGGCGCGTCGGCTCCGACTTTGAGGAAATACTGGCCGGTTGCCGCGAATTGCAAGTAGTGCTTTCCGACATAACGCAGTCGGCCGTGAGCGCTCAAGTCTCGTCCACTGGCATCGCTCGCTGCGACCTTCAGATCACCAGTCTTCCCATCGAGCAGCTCAACAGGTGTTCCGGGATCACCCAAGGCGGTGTGCTTGCCCGAAAGGAAACTGACGTCGTACTTCCAGTCACCCGTTCGATCGGGAGCGAAGTGAACACGCCACTTCGTTCCCGCATGAGCCGAAGTATTGGCCGCGTCACCATCGGCAGCGAAGAAGCCGGGTACCTCATAGGTTGTCCCATCGCTATGGCGGAACGTGACGGTCAGACGATAGTCGGTAAACGGGTTCGGTTCGTTATCCTGCTCGTGTGCGTAGGGCCCGTCAAAGGTCAGGCTGACTTTGTGCCAGGCCTTGAGCTGCCCGCTGACTTCCACACTTCCGTCGCCATCAGGCTTGCGTGGCTCGATCCTTGGTTTGTCACTGACCGATTTGGTGGGGCTTCCCGCATTGCCAGCCGAAGCGGCATCCTTATCGAGGTTGGCTTGAATCCAATTGGCAAGCGTGCTGCTGCCCTGTCCGAAACCGCCGGGCAGCGGCCGGTAGTCCCTGGTTTGGATCATGGGTGGTTGCCCCCAATGCTCCGGATACTTTGGCTTCTGCGCGACGAATTGAAAGGCATCGGGCAGCTCGCCCTGTTGCACCGCAGTATCGGGGCCGGTGCCATCGGGTCGCGACAGATCACGATCGGTGGTCATCATCCACTTGTCGAACTCAAACCCATCTTCGCGCATCGAGAAGGCGATCGTGTGTTCGCCGGGCTGCTCGATATCGAGATAGATCTTGTAGGGCTCGCCGCAGTGTTCTTGCTCGGTTCTCTGCTTGCTTTCCCAGTGCCAGCTTTGCTTGCCAGTGCACCACTGCATCCGCTGTCCACTCGCAGGCCAGTCGCCATCGATTCCGACGTGCAATCCATTGTCCTCGGATCCGGTTGAGTGGCGCGAACCCAAACGTAGTAGCGACCCGGGTTGGTGAAGTGAACCTTGTAGAGCAGGACCGCCAACTTTCCGGGATCTGGTGAAAAGTTTTCACCCCGAATCAGTTTGTCACCATGGGTTCGCCGCGTATCAGGCAAGATCTCCAGGTAGGCACCACCACTGGCGCCGGCCACATGCGAGGGATCTCCATCCGGTTTGATCGACGGCGTCTGGTCTGCGGTCGTCAAATGAAAGGCGCGGGCATCGGTCTCACTTTGACGAAAGAAGTGCTCTGCCTCGACGGCAACCGCCCCATCCTTCTCCGCGAAGACAACACTTTCGTCGACGATCGGATCGCTGCCGCCGGCGTACGACAGCGGGACAATCAGACCAACGTAACAGAGGGCAATGCTGAGGGCCAAAGCAATTCTCATGACTGGTTTCTCTCGATTGATCTCCGCGCGAATTCGAAATCCGCTGGAGCTGGAAACTGGGAGGGGAGGGGTTACGACTTGTTAGCTCTGGTTCGCGATTAGACGCGTTGGGCAACGCAATGGGCCACTTCGTCGGCCACCGCTTGAGCGACTTCCGTGGTGGAGGCGTGCCACCCATGTCGGGCGTGCGGACAGACCCCGCTTCAATCACTTTGGCGACCGCTTGCTCCAAAGTGACCGCAGCATCGATGCAGACCGGATCCTCGTTTCGATCGCCCAGCCAATCGAGCATCATCGCGGCAGACAGAATCGTCGCCAGCGGATTGGCAACGTTCTTGCCGGCAAGGGCAGGTGCGGTACCGTGCGAAGGTTGAAACAAGCCGTGTTCCTCGCCAATCTCCGCAGAGGGCCCCAAGCCAAGCCCGCCAACGATTCCCGCCCCGAGGTCCGAGAGGATGTCGCCGAACTGGTTCTCCATCACCAACACGTCGAAGTCCCAGGGGTTCTGCACCATGTACAGACTCATCGCATCGACGTAAACGGCATTGCTCTCGATCTCGGGATAGGACTTGGCCACATCAAAGAAGACTTTGCGAAAGAAGGCGAGCGAGCGAAACACGTTGGCCTTATCGACGCAGGTCACCACTCGCTTTCCGTCGCTCGGTCGCCCCTGACGACGGGCTGCCAAACGAAATGCATAGTCGGCCACTTTCTCAGTTCCCTTACGAGTGACCACCAACGTATCGGTCGCCACCTCGTCACCGACCACGCTGCCACCGCCGAAGGAGGCGAACAGACCCTCGAGATTTTCGCGAATCACGACGAAGTCGATTCCCGGTCCGACATCCCGAAGCGGGCAGGGAGCCCCCGGATAAAGCTTGACCGGCCGGACTGCCGAATGCACATCCAGTGCCCGGCGAAGTCCGACCATCATCGTCGGCTGGACCTCGGTTCCATCCGGCTTGCGAACATCCGGTAACCCGATCGCCGCAAGCAGCACGGCGTCGGCATCCAAGCAGTCTTCCAGCACCGCGTCGGGCAAGGCCACCCCCGTGTCCCGATACAGTTCGGCGCCAGCTCGATGCGAAGTGAAGGTCAGGCTGAGTCCGGGAATGGCCTCGACCATTTGGTCCAAGACCAGGCAGGTTGCGTCCATGCACTCGGGACCAATCCCGTCACCGGGAAGCAATGCGATGCGATAGTTCTTCATGTCTCTCGAATCAAAAGGAGATCATCAGGGCCAAGTTTCAAATCAAAGTACGACGTCCAAATCAAAGTACGATGGACTTCCAGGTCCGTCGCCACGCACCACGCCACAGCATCCCCGTACGATGGACATCCAGGTCCGTCGCCACGCACCACGCCACAGCATCGTACGGGGATGGTTGGGATCATGACTCGGCCTGAGTCCAGAGCGAGACCGACTTGCTCTTGATCCATGGCTTGACGGTTGCATCGTAGTCGGCGAAGTGCGGCGTTTGACGGTGGACTGCAAACGCCGCTTCATCATCGTACTTCTCGTACAGGAAGCAGCGATCTGGACGGTCGGGATCGAAACAAACATCAAACTGCTGGCACTGCGGTTCCTTGGCTAGCGAGTTGCGAGCTTGCGTCATGATCGCAACGCGGAACGGTTCGATTCTTGAAGGGTCGACTTCAAATTCAACAGCGACGACGAACATGTACGGAACTCTCGATGTGGGCACAGATCACGATAAAAATGAATGCAAAAATCAATCCGACTCGATTGCGATGGCACGGACAGGTGAGCCGTCGCCACCGAGCACCTTGAGGGGCAAGGCCACAAACTGCACTTCGCGACTGGCAATCTGATCGAGGTGGGCGAGTCCCTCGACGATCACGACATTTCCCCGGAACAGGGTTTGATGAACGGTGGTCAGTTCTTCGATATTGTTGACGTCGGCAACTGACGGAGGTTCGACGCCGACAAGCGCAACCTCGCGCGACACGAGCCATTGAGCCAGTTCCAGAGAGATACGGGGCAACTCGTCTCGGTACTGCGCGGTTCCATAGCGCCGATGCCAATCGGTGCGAAGCAGCAGTCTTGTGCCGGGTACGATCCGATCAGCGTCCGCCGAGAGGTCTTCCACGCGCAACAACTGTCGTGGCACCACCGGAGCGAGATTGATAACGAGCGCCGTTCCCACGACGACGCTGAGGTCCTGTTCTTCGAGCGTGTTCCCATCAGGCAAAAAATGGTAGGGCGCATCGATGTGCGTGCCGGCGTGCGAATAGAGCTGTAGCGTGCTGGCATTCCAGCCGTCCTCTTCCAAGCGACGGGCTGGACGGATCGCAACACCCCGCATTTGACCGTCGATCGGAAGACTCAAGTCAACAATCCGCATCAACGCACCCCGACAATTTGCAAACCAGCGATGACGAATCGTGACATGAGCTTGATCTCGCCAATGTGAACGACGAAGCGTCGGTCGGCGAGTTTTGGGAGAGGAGAAATGGGCGGGGACACGCAGGGCATTGTAGGGGCCGTCGTCATTAGTCACAATAAAATCTTTGCTAATGATCATTAGCTCAAAGTAAAACAGGCTTGAGATGAGTGGGCAGGAGATCAATGAGCGTGTGATCCGCGCGGGTGACCTGGACGTGCAGCAGTTGCTCACACTGCGACATGTGATTGAACAAGGGGGTTATGCCGGGGCGGCGCGACGCATGGAGTTGTCGGTGCCCACGGTCTGGCAACAGGTTCAGTCGCTGCAACGCATTTACGGTGTCAGCCTTTTCGAGAAAGCGGGTCGCCAAGTGCACCCCACTCCGGCTGCCATGCGGCTGTACGAGGCCTTTGATGAAATCCTCGTGAATCTGGAGTCGACGTTCGAAGTGGTCAGGCGGGACGAGCCCGATCATGACACCATCACGCTGGTGACCGGCATGCGGATGATGGTCGAGGACCTTGCTCAGCCGCTCAATCGATTTCAACGTCAACATGGCAATCGCTTGATGATTCGTCATGGAAACAACACGCCGCCGAAGAGCTGATCGTCTCTGGCGAAGCCGATTTGGCCCTGTCACTCGAAGCGGGCCTCGAACAGGCCTCCTCGGCGATTCGATACGAGCCCGCCTACAGTGTCGATTTTCTCGCGGTGGCTCCGAAGCATCACCCGTTTGCGACGTCAACGTCTGGCAACTTAAAAGAGTTGGTCCGGCACGACCTGGTGGTCACCGCACAAGGGACTCACGGGCGTGACGCGTTGCAGCAAGCGCTCTACCGAGAGCGACTGCAAGCCAACATTGTTGTCGAGACCGACAACAGTGGTTTCACGATCGCCTGTGTGCAAGCAGGCATGGGGGTCGGCATCTTGGCTGGTCGCGCGGACGGAAAACTCTGCAAAGGTCTTGCCGCCAAGTCACTGCGACGGCAATTGGGACAGCGACAGATCGTCTTCATGTGGCGTCGAGGCCGAAACCTCCGTCCAGCGATCGTCGACCTGATCGACACCATCCGAGAACATCATGGCGAGAGCTAGGACATTTTCTTCATCCACTCAGCCTACCGTAGCCGAGTCTCTCCGAGACTCGTAAGAGAGACGCAGCCCCTACCATCGACCGCCCGACGCTCGGGTCCAGCATCCTGCTAGGAATCGATCAGGCCGAGCTGAAGGCGTTCGCTTCGCGTCAGGACGCGGTCGACCAACTGGCGTGCGCCCGGATTGGAGGCCTTCAGCTCAGCGTAGACCGATTGCAACTCGAGACGAGCTTCGGCAAGCTTGGCCGTCTGCCCCGACGTTTCCAGCACCGAGCAGCGGCGGGCCAGCGCGATGGCCTGGTAGACGGGATCGACCGAAGGATCTCGCAACAGCGTTTCCAGTTCGCGATCGGCTCGCTCGAGCTGTCCCTGTGCGACCAGCAGGCTAGCCAGCTGCAACGTGGCTTTGGCGTGATAGCCGGCGTTGGTCGCATTGGCCGCCGCAGGGAAGTACTTGCTGACCGCGCACAACCAGCCTCATCGTTTCGATCCACCGCCGCCAGGTACTGCGATTGAACGGTATCGGCTTGGATCACCGTCTCGGGATTGAGCAGCTTGGAGACGGTGGATTCCCTGCTTTGAGAAGCCAGCCAGGCTGCGGCAAGTGTGCAGGCAACAGGAATCAACACGCCGGCTGCGATCTTGAGACGCTTGCCAGCCTTTTCGCGCCGCGCTCGATCCGTCGCTCGCTGCAGCCGAATCGTGGCCGCTGCGGTTCCCACGCCAAATCCACCGAGGTTCGAGGTTGCCGCTTCGTTGTGAACCGCGTCGAGCAATTCGCTCGGTGATTGAAAACGGTCTTGCGGCAGCTTGTTCATCAACCGAGTGACCACCGCAATGAGCCATTCGGGTAGATCGGGTTCGCCTTTTGTCCCTTCGCGATGACGCGCCCGGTCCAGCGGCATCGGCGTCTCATGCAGATGCATCAAGGCGAGCGCCAACGGATCGTCGGCTTCGAACGGAGGACGTCCGGCAAGCAAGTGATACATGCTAACGCCAAGCGAGTAGAGATCGCTCCGCACGTCAACGGATTTCCCCTGAACCTGCTCGGGACTCATGTAGCGAGGCGTGCCGAGTGTCAGCCCCGCTTGCGTCAAACTGGCCTGTGACGTCGCCACGTCGGCACCGAGACTGCGCCAAACCGAAGTCGGCAACCTTGATGATGCCGCGCGTCGAGCGCATGATGTTTTCGGGCTTGATGTCACGATGTGTGATGCCCGCTTCGGATGCGACTTCCAGCGCTGCGGCGACCCCAACCAAAACCTCGACCGCTTCCTCGGCGGTGATGGCCCCATAGCGGTCGAGACGTTGACGCAGGTTGTCACCCTCGATCAGTTCCTGTGAGATATAGTGCTGGGAATCGACCGTCCCGACTTCGTAAACCTGCACAATGTTGGGGTGGTTCAACTTGGCCGCGGCACGTGCTTCGCGTCGAAAGCGTTCGACGTAGTCCTTGTCGCGCGCATACTCCGTGCGAAGCACTTTCAACGCGACATCGCGTCCAAGTGACAGCTGCCGAGCCGCATAGACATCGGCCATGCCGCCGCGACCGAGCTTGCGCATGATCTGAAAATCGCCCAAGCGGGTTCCGATCAGGCTACCGCTCATCGGCTCGGTGTCGCTGGGACCGAGAGGCGACAGTTCCGGCTGTGTCTTCTGGAGCGACTGCGGTTTGATCGCCTTGGATTCGTCGCTCGAATCGCTCCCTCTTTTTTCCTCTGTCAAGACACGGCCTCTTTCCGCTCGGTGGTTGGCGGTAGTTCGATGGTTGGCGGTAGTTCGATGGTTGGCGGTAGTTCGATGGTAACGAGCCCGCGGTTCATGCTGCCGGTCTCGAATCCTTGCAGGTCGACGGTGATGTACCGAAAACCGAACGTACGAAACTGTTGAGTCAATTCGCCATCACGATCCAAACTCAAAAGGAGATCCAGTTCATCCTTGCAGACCTCGATTCGGGCGAGTTCGTCGGCATGCAAACGGACGCGGACCTCGCGGAACCCCTGTGCTCGAAGCAAGCTTTCGGCTTGTTCAATGCGAAGCAAACGATCGTGCGTTACCTCGGTTCCGTAGGCAATCCGACTCGCCAGACATGGAGATGCGGGCAGGTCGTGATTGGACAATCCAAAGTGGTTGGCGAGCCGGCGTACCGCTTGCTTGCCGAAGCCGAGGTCGGCGAGGGGCGTCAACACGCCCCGCCCACGACCAGCCTCGATGCCTGGCCGGTAATCACCCAAATCGTCCGCGTTCGTTCCCGAGGCGATCTCGGACCCCATTCAATTCAGCCCCGAATCGTTGCCTGACTAAGGCCCCAATCGAGTCATACAGGGTTCGTTTGCAGAAGAAGCAGCGACGTGAATTATTTTCCTGGTACTCACGAAGAGCGGTTTCGCCGGTGGGAACGATCAAATGCTCGACTCCCAATTGCTCGGCGATCTGCTGTGCCAGCTCGATTTGTGAGCGGGGAACACTGGGCGAGTCGGCCGTCACGGCAACCAGTAAGTCGAGACCGGCGTGACCGGCCGCGGCCGTGACCAGGCTGCTGTCGACGCCGCCCGAAAAAGCCACCAGCAGCCGGCGGTGGGGTGCCAGCCAATCGATCAGCCGCTGTCGCATCTCGTTGCAAAGACTCGATCACGAATGGTTCCAGTAAAAGCGGTGTGTCAGGCTGAGCCCGATTGCGGTTCAGGCGAGGCGAGACGGTGGGACCACAGCCGAACCCAGAATCCAGCGTCAAGTGACCGTCCTCGGGAATCCTTCAATTGTGACCGTCCCGGATGCTAGATTCAAACCCGACGCCTGCCAGCGAGCCTGCAGTTTTTGTGTCGGCGGAGAAAATCGGCGACGTCTCCTTGATCCACCTGTGGCGAATGCCCTGTGATGAGCATCGCGAACTCGTCCTCCAACAATTGCAGGCACTGCTCCAGCAGCGGCCAAAGATCGCGATCGAGCCGCCAGGCCTTGCCGCCTGGCGAGTGCCCGTAGGCAGGTGGGTCCATGACCACCACGCGGTAGCGGCGACCGCGTCGAACTTCGCGGGCCGCAAACTTGGCGGCGTCATCGACCAGGAAGCGAATGGTGGCATCCCCGAGAGCATTGTCTCGCCGCCGCTCGACGACATGCCTGAACGTTTGGACGGGCAGCATCCACATGGGACACGGCCAGACCGGCCGAAGCCATCGCCATCGTGGACGCCCCGGTGTAACCGAAAAGATTGAGCCCCCACACGGGCTCGTCGGCACAGCGACCCCATCGTTGCACCAACCGTTGAGCTCGCTCGAACAACCAGTCCCAATTTGCCGCCTGCTCGGGGAACAAACCGATGTGGCCATAGGGTGTGGGCTGAACCGGCATCTGAAACGAGCCGCAATCGATTGCAAGAGAGTCCGGCCACGAGTCGTGAAACCGCCATGCCTTCTGTCCGGCGTCGAAGCTGGCGTCGGCACGACCCCATGGTCGGACGCGGCGCCGACAAGCCGTCGGCCGCCGGCGAGGGACGGTCGATCAGATAGCCTGCCAGCGACTCCAGCTTGCGACCCTCGCCAAAGTCGATCAATTCATATTGACCGCGGGTCACGTCAGAGATCGCTCAGCTTTGGAGGATTGGGGAGATGCATGTCGTCGACGCCGGCACTTCGCCAGCGAGACGTTGTGAAGTCGTCTTATCGTTGAATTTTTCCGGTCTCTTCGGAACGCTCTGCGATCTCAGCTTCCGCCTCGGAAGATTGTGCCGCACCCTCACCCCCTTCGGAACTGGCAATCTCAGCGTCCGCTGGCGATTTCGCCCGCCGGAATCCCAAGCATGTCGGCGCTGAACCCACCGTCATCGAAGATCTGGCCAACCTTCTTGGAAGCGGACCTCGGCAGTGTAGTCCACCGGAGGGCGATCAAAGAAGCGTGCGGGGGAACCGGTGGCGCTCTTTTCGCCGAAACGGAGGGTGCTGCCGGCAAGCTTGGTCTGTTCACGAATCGAGCCGCCTTGGAAGGGACCGACCCCCATGACCCAGGTATCGCGAGCGGTCGAGACCGCAGCTATCGACACCCGATTGCCAGATCGGGGCCCGTGTCTCGCGGTCGTAAGCAAACGCCGCCACCTTGGCCGCTGCCTCGCGAGCTTCGCGGCGGGCGAACGCAATCTCCGGAATGGTGGGAATCTGCGGAACGCCAGGAATCATCGAGGAGGCCGCAGATAACGCATTGTTCTGCGGGACCCCAAAGGTGACACGATGATCGTCAGCGCCCAGCGTCCCGATCCGTGCCTCGATGATCACATCCGCATCAGAACTCGCATCCTGAATCAAGCATCCGGCCGCGACGATTTGCTGCCGTAGAGCGCTGGTGACATATTCCGCGTTGACGAACATGTCCCCCTTCATCTGGCGAAGGTAGCTCGTGTCGAGGTAGACCCTGCGACCACTGAGCGGACGAAAATCGATTCGTGAAATGCTTTGATCGACCGCGTCGCTCAGAACCAGCTGCTCGGTCGCCTGGTATTCGCGGGTCGTTCCGCATCCAACGAAGACCGCCAGCAAGCCGGCGCAGCAACGCAACAGCAAACCACAACGGTATGCCCTCGTTGCCAATCGAACTGGTTAACCCTGGCGACGGATTCATCGGGCGATGAACGAAAGGTGGGACTCTGGGAGCGAGATCAACCTCCGAATTAGTCTTTGACTTGCCTTGTCGACAAGGTCAGTTCATGCCTGGCCCCGGACGCACCCCCCGGACGCCCCCCGGATGACTGGCCTCCGACGCTCGGCGTCCGGGCTCCAGAGTTCGCTCGAAGTTCGCCTCCCCGGCGTCGCGTTTCACAGCCGAGGGGAGCCGTTGCGAAGGGGTAAGGATGACGCGAAAGACGGCTCTCCGGGCGTCATAGCTCTCTCTCGTCGTGGCTCTCGCGTCGTGGCTCTCGCGTCATGGCTCTCGCGTCGTGGCTCTCGCGTCATGGCTCTCGCGGCAGGATCAGCCCGTAGGCGGGAGCCTGGAAGGAGAACTGAATGCTTGCATTCGCTGCGTTTCGGCATCGTGACGCACGACCTCTTGGCGAGGAGACATCCGGGGAAAGCTTGGAATGAAGCCCGCTGTCTGTCTAAGAAGCAGACATCTCCGCGGAAGCATCGGCATTCGCCTCCGCTTCCGGGCTACTTCCTCGACGTCGGCGGCGCCGCGGCTTGGCATTTCCCCATTCCTTGGTCAGCGACTCGAAAACTTCTGGCGACTCGTAGCGAACAATGTTCTTGCCTTCGGGCATCGGGCCAATCAGTCCGCGGAAGACGGGCATGCCGCGAAGCCCTAGATCGGTGCTGCAGTCGTCGGTGCCGATTTGGACGTGCATTCGATTGAGTGGTTCGCAGTCTGGGAAATCACGGATCATCAGCGATCCATCGCGACCACGTGTCACGATGCGAAACGTGTCTTTCTTTGCCATGGGTGCCTCGGGAGGAGTAGGCGATCGGGATTGGGAGGCGACCGCGCAGCCTGAGGCGCGAACCAAGTGGGGCCTGGCTGAGAGGGCCGAGCGGCAACGCAAACCAGAACACACTCGTAGTTGAGGGAGAGAGACTACAGGGCGTTCAAGTCAGGACTGATTTACGTCGACGCTCGACCTCTGACAGACACCATGACGCGGGAGGGCGTAGCTTAGGAGGCTTGGCTCGGCTCGGTCTGTGCGATCGGATAACAAGCTCATCGTCGCGGAGTTGCTTGCAATGCGAACAAAGTTTCTCGCGACGGCATACGGAGATTCGACAGGTGGAATGGGTACATCAGGCATGGATGTTGCTGCCGGTCTCGGTCGCCACCAAAGGAGCATGAGGCACAACAGGACGCCAGAGAATAGACCTAATAACCGAACCGCGTCCGAGGCGACTCGCAGCGTGCAAGAGTCGGAGCCTGGAGGGCCCTTGAGGAGACGGGGGCCCTTGAGGAGACGGGGGCCCTTGAGGGGTCGCGAAGTGAGATCGAGGGAGCCGATTGGGCCGTTTGGCCCGCTGCGAGACCGCTGGGAACCCACTGCAAACCCACTGCAAAATCCCTGGAAAACCGGAACGGAATGACAAAATCGAGACTTTTCAATGCTTGGTAGTCAAGATTTAACGGTTGTCAGGTCGATATCGGTTGTGACGAGGATTAACCGAGTTAGTCCATACCTCTACCGCTGTCCTCCCAGAACCGCCTGGATGCGAAGGCAATCAAGATGAACGGCAAAGAAACCAATCGACGCACGATCCAAAGCATCGTCCTGACGCTCGCCGCCGGCTTCTGTCTGGTCGGAGCCACAGGTTGCCAGGTCTCGCTCAATGGGCAAACGCTACCAAGCCCCTACTACTTGCAGGACGACGTGCAGTATTTCCCGGCTGGGCCTGAGTTCAAGCTGCCACGCGAAGCGGCGGCCTTGAGAGCCGCACGTGCGGAAGAAAAGCTGAACCGTCAGTAGACTGGCCTGAGTAGCAGCTGGCTGAGCTTTCAGACTGGTCTGGGCTTTCAGTCGGCCTGGGCTCTCAGTCTGGGCTCGGCTTTCAAACGGTTGGGATGCGCTGCGGCGTCCCGACATCAAGACTCGTCGGCGGTCGCAAGAACGGCGGTCGACCACCGGCTCGTAGTCGCAGAACTCGCTCGGCGTCGAAATAAAGTTCGAGCTCTCGTTTGGCCGATTCGACGCTGTCGCTGGCGTGGACCAGATTCATCTGCCGGCTGCTGCTGAAGTCACCGCGGATCGTTCCTGCAGCGGCCTTCAGTCCGCTTGTCGCCCCGAGCATCTCGCGGACCACGGTGACAGCCTCGAGTCCGTCGATCGCCATGGCGACGACGGGGGCTGACGTGATGAACTCTTCCAAACTGGGATAAAATGGCTTCTCGACGTGCTCGGCGTAATGCTGTCGCGATAGTTCAGGCGTCACCCGAATCATCTTCATCGCGACGATGTTCATGCCTTTTTCCTCAAATCGGCCGATCACCTTTCCCATCAACCGCCGTTGCACACAATCTGGTTTGAGCAAAACCAAAGTCCGCTGCATTTCGCTATCGCTCCGTTGAGGCCTGATTCGCCGAGGAATCGACGAACCATCAATGTGTTTATGATTCCAACGTCCTGGACGACTCTCCAGTGCCAGCAAGACTTGGCCCCGGTTCTAAACCAGAGCGTGCGCTGAGCCCCCAAGAGCTATCCATCTCCGCCCGGAAGCGCCGGTATCATCCCCGGCGATCCACTGAATTGAGCGGATGAGACTCGGCTATCTTGCCAGTGCCGTTTCTTTTTGCCAATGCGACTAACTGGACAGCGCCACTTTATTGGAGGGCGGTCTCTCCGAGACCGTCATTCCACGCGGCTTTGCCGCCAAAAATCCGAGCCTCGGAGAGGCTCGGCTACAGGTAGCCGTTCCATCTGAGAATTCGCCTTGATTGACGTGGCGAAAGATCGAAACTGGCGCTGTCCAGCTAAGTGAAGCGGTTGCCGAACCAGCAAACGGCTTTCGCATCGGTGAGACTGTGATTCACGGGTTTGCCTTGCGGTAGGTCCGCATTTTCAAGGCGGATATTCGCAGCTTGGCTGCGTTGATGACGAGTCTCGGAGAGACTCGCCTACGCGGTATGCCCGAGGGCTAGCGAAACGGCGTTCTTAACGCTGTTGAATCGAGGCATTGGAAGATGGCTGGTGGATCACACCGTGGCTCTCGCCAGGTGCCCGTTTGGCCAGCTCAAGCGTTGGCCGTGCGGCAAATGGGTTGGAGCGGACCATCCCTGGATCGACGTACCGGGCCGATTGCGAAGCTGCGGAGCCCCCTTCCACAACTCGGCTACCGAGCCTGCTTGGCGTGACGGCGGCGACTTTTTCCGTCAGCGCCACCAAGCCGATGAGGTCTCTGCGGCCGATTCTCTTCTTTCTTCATGGTCAAGACATAGGGCTGCGACTCCGCCGACCCCTCCACCACCTTGGCCGGGGTTTCGAGCGAAGTGGGCGTCGCCGCTGGCGCTGAAGCAAGCGTGGCAACCCTCGTCGGAAAGTCGGTCGAACCTTTCGTCGCTGGCGCGGCCTTCGTCGCGGAGGCGTTGGTTGCTAACGGATTGCTAGAGGGGCTGCTCGAGAGGCTGTTCACCGAAGGTTGGCTGGTCGGGGACGCAATCGGATCGGAAATGACAAGTCGCGTTTGTGGGGGAGCGATTGCGACCCGCTCCGCTTGCGTGTCGACGGCCGCGTTCTCGACGGCTGCGTTCGGCTCAGCCGCTTCGGAGCTGCTAGCCGTTGGGTTCACCGCTCGCTCCGCAGTCGAAGTCGGCATCAAGCGGGTCGTGGGAGCCGAGGCTACCAGAGCAGGTTGGCCGGCAATCGGATGCTTGGTCACCCTTGGTACGGGTGTGCTGCCCGTGTTCGACGGGGAATCAGCCGGTTTCGCGGTTGGGGCGAGCCCCACATGTGGCGGTCTCTGAGCGGGAGAACGTTCCACAGGAGCACTGGAGTTGAGAGCGGGCGAACTCAACGGCCGTGTGTCGGCGTCCCAGGGATGCACCGGATAGATCAGCTGTGGCGTTCTGGACGGCACGGGTTTCGCCATGCCAGCACTTGACTGCTGCGGGCTTGTCAACGAATCCAGCGATGGGGATTTCA
The DNA here is from genome assembly GCA_963767665.1 of Pirellulaceae bacterium. Classification (GTDB taxonomy): domain Bacteria; phylum Planctomycetota; class Planctomycetia; order Pirellulales; family Pirellulaceae; genus Rubripirellula. Next base: position 340,502 of record CAVYFC010000016.1, on the reverse strand, counting down.
GCGGCGCCGAATCAGCCTCAGCGGTGATCCTGGGCGGTTGTTCGGGAAGCGGAAGACCTGCAGTCGATCGGCTGGAGGCGAGGGGAAAGACGATCGATTTGGGAGTCACCCGATCCGGGGCTTGAGGGCGCAGGGGATACTGTTTTTCGGGCAGCATCGTACGAGTCACAGAGCTGAACCCATCGGTACTGCGATACGCAGCCATCTCATCCCCCCGAACCGAAAACGGAGAAACAGGGACAGGCAAGGATCGAGCCGCTGAATTTCCTGAATTGGAGGCAGGGGAATCGGGGACAGGGGAATCGGGGACAGGCAATGATTGCGAGGGGGCGCCGATGCTAGCAACCGCTTGCGCTGTATTTGGTGGTAGCCGATGGCCGCGGACGACCTGGGAACCGAGGATCAAGGTTTGGGGCGGCGTGTCGCAACCCAGCTGATCGCAGCAGGAATCGCAACCGGCCGAGCGATCGGCATCAAAACGGTCGTAGAATGTTGTCCCCCGTTGATGGCCCATCCGGGTGAAATGCAGGGGCCCAGAGGCGTGAGCACCGGCGGCGTGGGCATCGGCATAGGATCGGGGCGGAAGGTCGGCGCCAATCCGCAGGCATGAGTCGGAGCAGGTATGATAACCGTCGCCCCATCCGACCCCGAGGGTTCGCCCGAGACGTTGTATGGGCTCGCCGGCTAGAGCAGCGTTGGGACCGACGGCTCCGATTAGCGTCGAGGCGATCACCGCGGCGCGAAGCCAATTTCTGTTCTTTTTGCCGACCTTCATGGTTGACTCCCCGTGCCTCCTGCAAGCGTACTGGTTGCCGGACCGAGGTCCGATCTTCCCTTCAAATCATTCAATCGGCACATCAGTCTCTTCCCTCAGGTAGGGTCGAGCACAGGGATCGGAATGGAGCGATCCGGCGCGGTGATTGGGTTTGTAACGATTATGAGGGACACTCGATTTTGAGCGAAGTCAGCCAGCGCTGCCGACAGTCGGGGAACTTGAGCGGGCGGCGGGCGACGGTGGAGAGGGGCGAGGCGGGCGATCGGCTCCGCCAAGGATCAACTTCCCGCGTCCTGCAGTCTCCAGCTTTGGCAATCTCCAGCAAGCCAGACTTGAGCCCAGCCGGACGTTCGCCACTCAATCTGCGACGCTTCAAGCTCGTGGCCCCGTGAGTGGTGGCCCCGTGAGTGGTGGCCCCGTGAGTGGTGGCCCCGTGGATATGGCCCCGTGGATATGGCCCCGTGGATATGGCCCCATGGATATGGCCCCATGGATATGGCCCCGTGGATATGGCCAGGTGGATATGGCCAGGTGGATATGGCCAGGTGGATGTGGCCCCGTGGGTGGCGTCTTGATGAATCCCGCGAGTTAAATCCGCGACCTCGTCTACGCTTGCAGTAGTCGAGGCGTCATAATGGGTGAAACAAGTTCTGACACAGACGGATTTTCCATCATGACCACTTGCCCCACGCGTTCGCTTGCCCGTCACTTCGTCTTTACGGTGTTCGCCTTCTTTTTGGCGTGTCCATTGTTAGTGGCCCAGGAGTCCGCAACGGCCGAACCGGCAACGGCCAAGGAGGATCCCCAAGGAGCGGAAACGGCTCAAGGGGACACGCCAACTAGCAGCGACACTGACGGTACCTTCAAGGGGCAAGGTGATCTGGATGAGGCCGTCATCAAGCGAATCGATGCTGAGACCGACGAGCAACTCGAGGCGGTCAGTGCGTTACTCGAGTCGGCGATCAAGAAAGGACTCGACGAGGAAAACCAATCCTTCGCCAAGAAGATGCTCGGTTCGGTCTTGCTGCAGCGGAGCCAGACGCTTGCTGCCGCAATGATCCGGGCTCCGGGTCGACGCCAAGTCCAACTTCGTGATGAAGCACTGCGGGGATTGGAAGAAGCCGTGCAGTATGACCCGACGTTGGTCGAGGCCTATCTCTTGATTGCTCGATTGAACCTGCTTCCCGGCGGTGACAAGCAAGCCATTACTGAAGCGACAACCCAAGCGATTGAGTTGCTCAAAGACGATCCGGTTGAGCAGAGCGCTGCTTACGTGCTGCGGGCCCTGACCCAGGATGACGACGAGAAACGGCTTGCCGATTTGAACGCGGCCATTGAGGCCGATCCGACAAACCTCAAAGCGTTCCAGGATCGTGCCGGCATGCGTTTGAAGAGCGGCGATGTGGAAGGGGCGATTGCTGACCTGGAGACGGTCTTGCTCAAGGATCCAACCAATCAGGAATTCGCTGGGGCGGCCGTTCAAGAGCTGGTGAATTTGAATCGGGTCGACGAAGCGGTGGATTTGATCACCAAGATGCTTGCTACCACGCCGAGTGAAGGCATGTATCGAATGCGAGCGATCCTTTATCGATCGCAGCAGAAGTTTGACGAAGCGATGTCTGACTTGAACAAGGCCATCGCGATGCAGCCCAAGGACCCGATGACTCTGTTGCAGCGGGCCGAGATCGCACTGGATCGTGATGATGTGAAGTCGGCCAAGGAAGACTATCGGGCTGCGGTTCAAGTCGCCCCTCAGATCGCAAACGCCGACATGGTGATCGCTCTTCGCTCTCGCATCGCGTTAGCGGAAAACCGGATCGCCGATGCCATCAACGACGCTCAGTTGCTGTCCGATCGAAATCCAGAGAACGTGTTTCATCGCTTGCGACTGGCGAGTCTGTATTCGCTCGACAAGCGTCCGCGAAAGGCGATCGACATTCTCTCCAGCGTGCTGGAGTCCGATCCAAAGAACGTCGCCGTTTTGCGATCGCGCGGCGATGCACTGCTGAGTGTCGGCGACCACAGTGGGGCAGTCGAGGACTACGAAGCAGCCGTCACCGCTCTTGGCAATATCGAACTGGTCGAGCCGGACCAGGACCAACGGGACGAAGCAGCCGGCGTCTACAACAACCTCTCGTGGGTCCTTGCGACCTCACCCGTTGATTCTGTTCGAGACGGCAAACGCTCGGTGGAATTGGCGGAAAAATCAGCGAAGCTCAGTGACTACAAAGAAGCCCACATCCTCAGTACTTTGGCCGCTGCCTACGCCGAAACGGGGGACTTCGAAAAGGCCGTCGAGTGGAGCAGCAAAGCGGTCGAACTCGGTACGGCCGACGATCACGATCAGCTTGATCAACTGAAGATTGAGTTAGAAAGTTATCGCGAAGGCAAGCCCTGGAGGGAAAAGCAGGAAACGGATGAGAACGAAATCCCGATCCTCTCGCCCGACGATCTGATCGATACTTGATCCGTTGCGACCCAGTCAACGACCGCGATCACGCCCATCGGACCGATGATGCACGCTGCGCATCCAACCAGGGATGGACGCGGGCGGCGATTCGCAATCCAGCTGGGGAAAACAGGTACCGGGTCAAGCGTTTGCAGGACGAGAGCAGGATGGCTCCTCCCTCCAAAGGGGCTCGCGAAAATGTCAATCTTTGGTATCTTCGCGTCTGTTTCGACCCAAGGATGGGCCGCTCGTTCCATTCCCTTCCGCTTGGAAAATTGACCAGCATGACCCCTGCGAAACTGGCACTTGAAGATGGCACTGTATTCACCGGCGCGTCCTTTGGAGCCGACGGCGAAGTGACTGGCGAAGTGGTCTTCAACACGGCGATGACCGGGTATCAAGAGATCCTGACCGATCCAAGCTATCGCGGGCAGATCGTAACGATGACCTATCCCGAGATTGGCAACTACGGCGTCAACTCGATTGACATCGAGCACGATGTCCCCTCGCTGGCTGGTTTCATTGTGCGAGAAGAGAGCCGGATCTACAGCAACTATCGCGCAGAAGGTGCTCTCGGGAGTTACCTGAAGAAGCACAACATTCCCGGTTTGTATGGGATCGATACCCGGGCTTTGGTGCGCGCACATTCGGGAGAAAGGGGCGATGCGTGGCATCCTTTCCACGATCGATCTGGACGATCAAAGCCTCATTGAAAAAGCAGCCGCCTCACCCGGTTTGGTTGGACGAGATTTGGTCCGCGAGGTGATGCCACGAGAGTCGATGGCCTGGGACGAAAAGCTCGATGATTGGACCACGACGGAAATCGGGGCGGCGGTTGATTCGGGAACGGGAACGCATATCGTCTGCATGGACTTCGGGATGAAATGGAACATCCCGCGTCATTTCGCATCGCGAGGAAACCGGGTCACGATCGTTCCAGGTGATATGTCGGCCGCGGACATTCAGAGTCTGGAACCCGACGGAGTCTTCTTGTCCAACGGTCCGGGTGATCCGGAGCCACTCGAGTACGCTCAAAAAACGATCGCCGAGTTGATCGGCAAAACGCCCGTCTTCGGGATTTGCCTGGGACATCAACTCCTGTCGCTTGCCTGCGGTGCCAAGACATTCAAATTGAAGTTCGGTCATCGCGGCGTCAATCAACCGGTCCTCGATTTGGAGACAGGCAAGGTCGAAATCACGACACAGAATCACGGATTTGCGGTCGAACAAGACTCGCTGCCCGATTGCCTGGTCGTGACGCATCGAAACCTCAATGATGACACGATCGCCGGCGTGCGTCATCGCGAGGAAACCGCATTCAGTGTTCAATACCATCCCGAAGCCGCGTCCGGACCCCACGACAGCCATTACCTGTTCGACCGCTTTCAGCAACAGTTGGCAGCGATCCGCGCCTGAGGGTTGGCTTCGCAGGGCTGGGCGAAGTCAGTTCGTCGGTGGGCCGGGATTTGTCCTGGCGAAATTTTTCCAGGACAAGTCCTGGCCTACGATGACGACGGTTTCCTGATTACTGTCGTTCGACCCAGGGATTGGTTGTGTCACTGACAACCACTTCACCGGTCACGAACTTGACGATGGCCGGGATCACACTACTGACGTCGCTGACGAGCGAGGGTCCGCTCAGTGCCGTACCGGGCATGCTCAGCTCGAACCCAGATGCTTCGCCGCGGCCGAGTCGAGTCTTGTATCCTTCGACCCGCTTGCCAATTCGCCTCGCTTCGCTGGCTTCGGGGCTTTCGCTACCAGCCACGATCATGATGGGCAATCGGATCAGGTTTGGGTCGCTGATCGCAGGGTCGATGGGGACCCCTTTGATCTGCTTCTCCGGCGAGATCAATACCATCGCCTTGACGTCCTGGCCCTGCTTGAGGCGTCCCACACTTGGGAATGCCCAGTCTCGCTTGGCCCATTGGGCACCCAGCACGCACCCCTCGCGAACGCCGATCACGACCAACGCATTGAGATTCAACCGGCCTTCGTTGTTCTCATCCTTCAAGAACCCTTTGGCCGTTTCCAAATCGAAATTGACGATGGCTTCCACATCCTGCCGCGACATCTGAGAAAGATTGAACTCAGCCCTCTCACCACGAGCATTGATGTATTCACGGCTTCCGCCGTGCCCACGATAATCGGGCACCAGCACGGCGCACCCGGCCTTTCGCAGCGCGAGCACCAGCGGGGCGTAGGGACTCGCTTGCCCCTGCCATTCATGGACGAGCAGTACTGTTGGAGCTTCCTTTCCCTTTTCGGAAGGAAAGTAGAAGGCTCGCAGTTCGATACCGTCTTTGGTCTTCAGCTGCACCGGGCGGGGCTGCAACTTGGGATCCTGTTTCGCTTTTTGCCCCTGCCCCATGGCCGTCGCGGCGACGACGATCGAGGCCAGATAGACCAGCACCATGAAGACACGACGGTTGTGTCGTTTGATCTCCTGATCTCTGTCCTTCGCAGACACCAAAGCTCGCATCCAAAATCCCTCAGTTGGCGTACGGATCAAATCGGGTCCAGTCCCGCAGAATCCCAATGTTTAGAGATTAGACGGCCGCTCGTCCCAGGTCAAACTTGGGAGCACTGGCGACGCTCACTCCCCCGCTGGCTCCCCCGCTGGTCCGACACCGGATGGCTCCTTCGTCTGGCGTGCCAAAACCAACTCGCGTCCCAGCACCACCCGCCACCCCGAGGCGGCACCCGAAACATGCTGGGGATCGCCATACGTTTCGGGGATCGCCAAATATTCTGGGGGGCGTGGGTGATCGATTCAACGAGCATCGCCGGCTCCAACAGTCATCGAAGGCAAGCGGCTATGGTTCAAGTGATTTATAATCGCCTCAAAGCCCTGCCTCCATCCATCACGCTAGCCCTGGTGAACCGTGCTCGCCCAACCTCTCGCCTGCCACTCCCGTCTCGCAATTGTTCTGACTCTTGCGGCAACGCTGTCATCGAATGCCTCCGCTCAAAGGGATTTGACCGACATCCCCGAGCCAGACCCGATAGCCGAGCGTTCCCAGATGAGGCTCGATGAAGCGGCCGAAGTCAATCTGTTCGCGGCCGACCCAGACTTCAGCAAACCGATTCAGATCAATTTTGATTCGACGGGCGGACTCTGGGTCGCCAGCAGTGAGGTCTATCCGCAAATCGCGCCGGGTGAGATCGCGAACGACAAGATCGTCGTCCTACGCGATACCACAGGTGACGGCATCGCCGACACGCGAACCGTGTTCGCGGATGGGCTGTTGATTCCGACGGGTGTGCTTCCCGACGGCCCCAACGCAGCCTACGTGGCCGAGAGCACGCGGTTGCTCTACCTCGAAGACACCGATGGCGATGGCGTCGCCGATAAGCGACGCGTTGTCTTCAGCGGGTTCGGCACCGAAGACACACATCACTTGGTTCACACGCTCCGTTTTGGTCCGGACGGATGTGTCTACTTCAATCAATCGATCTACATCCACACCCATATCGAAACCCCATTTGGAACGCGCCATTTGGATGGCGGCGGGATCTGGCGTTACCGACCGTCCACGGGGCGTCTCGAAGTCTTCTGCAAGGGCTTTGTCAATCCTTGGGGTCATACGTTTGATCCGGTGGGGGAGTCGTTTGTGACCGACGGCGCCTTCTTTGAAGGCATCAATTACGCCTTTCCAGATTCGGTGTTCGTCACCTCACCGGGGGCAACACGTTGGCTCAAGGGACTCAATCCGGGAAGCCCCAAACACTGCGGTCTGGAGATCCTTTCTGGCACGCACATTCCGCCCGCATGGTCGGGTGATTTGGTCGCCAACGATTTTCGCAGCCATCGTGTTTGTCGATTCACGATCAAGCCGAGCGGCAGTGGCTACATCAGTCGGCAGCAACCTGAACTGATCACCACGCCACACGTCGCCTTCCGACCAATCGACGCCAAGATGGGTCCTGACGGAGCCCTCTACGTTGCCGACTGGTACAACCCCATCATTCAACATGGCGAAGTTGATTTTCGTGATGAGCGTCGGGATCGAACCCACGGTCGAATCTGGCGAGTGTCATTCCCAGAACGCGAGTTGGACCTGTGGCCAGACTTTGCAGGGATGGACACCAACGAGCTGATCCATCTGCTCGAAGACGCATCTCTGCCAGTGCGTCAATTCGCAAGACAACAACTCTGGCAACAAGCCTCCGAAAATCCTGATCAAGTTCGTGAGGCAATCGACCGCTGGGCAAGCCAGAATCCTGCCGATCGCAATCTGGATCGGAACTGGATCTACGAAGTTTTGGAACAGCCAACGGGAGACGAGTTTCGCGCGGCGATTGACTCCGTCGCCCCCGTGGCGCGGCGAACCATGATCCGAAGTCTCTGGCGACAACGCCAGGAACTCGGTGCTGATGCGATGCGAGGAGTGGAGCAGGCGGTGCTCGAGCGGGTCAACGACGACGATCCACGCGTCCGTTTGGAAGCGGTCGTCAGTGCGGGACAGCTCGATGCCGACGATCACCTCGACGCCTTTCAAGCTGTGCTGGATGCGACCAACCACGACGTGGACGACAACCTTGATTTCGCAATCTGGCAATCAATCCGTAGCTTGGACGCCTCCTATGACGACGGCTCCATCCTGACAGCCATGAACTGGGAGGATGCACCCGACAAGTTGGCATTGGCGGTCTCGGCGATCGGAACCGATCAAGCAGCCGAAGTCGCGGTGAACCTGCTGGAAGCTGGCAAAGTCGGCGGTGAATCGCTCGATGCCATCGTCAGCGCGATCGCCCTTGCGGGCAATGCATCGCAGCTTGGCAGCGCGGTTCGCGCCCTGCTACAAGCCGATACCAACCAGCTGTCGACGAAACGATTCCAGCCTCTCTTGGATCGAACGTCTCGCGACAAGACGATCCCTGCAGACATCGGCCCCACACTGGAACAGATCTTCGGCGGTGGCCAGTCGCTCGATCCACAACGACTTGAAATGCTTGCCAGGATCGCAGGCGTTTGGCAAGTGCAGCAGCTTGAACCGGTGTTGATCGGCGCGGTCAGTGGTGCCGAGGGACCGATCCGGCAGCGTTTGATTGAAGCACTTGGTTCGTTCGACTCTGCCACCGCCAAAAAGAAGCTCGATGCCTTGTCCAAGGATCCTGACATCGAGACGCGCGTCGCTGCGACACGCTCGATCGCCGCACGACGTCCTCAAGCAGCGATCGTTTCGGTCGCCGACCTGCTTGAGGATGAAGCCACTGCCGACGCCGCAGCCGGCATGATCGTCGGGTTGCTCAATCGCAAAGGCTCGCCGGAACTCCTCGCTAACACGATTGCCAAGCGAGAGTTGCCAGCCGACTTAGCGCGTGGACTCTTGCGAGCCGTGCGATCTGGGGGAGGCAATGAAGCACTCGAAACGGCAATTCGAACCGCTGGCAAACTCGAGAACGCCGCCTGGAAACTCACACCTGAACTGCGTGACGAGATCTTGGCGATGGCCGCCGCGGAGGGCTCCGCCTCCGCAGGAGAAACGATTTATCGCCGCGAAAAACTGCAGTGCATTCAGTGCCATGCCATCGGCAACGCGGGAGGACTCGTCGGCCCCAACCTGATCAGTGTCGGTGGCAGTTCCCAACCAGATTACATTCTCGAATCGCTGCTCGCGCCGAGTGTCAAGCTGAAGGAAGGTTACACGACCTTGAGCATCTTGACCGAAGATGGCGAGGTGATCAATGGAATCGTGACGGGTCGCGGCGACGACGTGATCCGCTTGCGGCTTGCCGACGGAAAGGAGGTCCAGGTCGATGTCGACACGGTCGAACAGGAGAAGCCGGGCAATTCATTGATGCCTGAAGGACTGCTGGACACGCTAACCAAATCAGAACTGGTTGATCTGGTCGCCTTTCTGAGCGCCTTGGGAAGAGAGCCCGCCTTCACCGTTTCAACCGATCCGATCGTTCGATCACTGGAAACGCTGGTCTACAGCAACGAAGCCAATCGTCGGCTCAACCGAACCAGCACCGATACCGCCGCGACCGACGATCCCGAGATGACATGGCGTCTGTTGACCAGCAAGGTCGATGGCTCCCTTCCGTTGGAGGAGATCGATCAATTCAAACAACACCGCCAAACGCCACCGACTTCGTTCATCCGATTCAACGTCGAGATGCCAGCCGATGGAATCGCGAAGATCGAATTGCCCGAGACGGGAATCGAGGCCTGGGTCGATTCGAAACCAACACCCGTCTGGGACTTGGCCTCGCAAAAGTTGGCCGCTGGCACGCATCGAGTGGTACTCGCGATCGATCGCAACCAATGCACCGAGCCGTTCAAAATTCGCTTGAGTGGCGATACCAATTAGTGGGCCCGAGTCATTGGGCCCGAGTCATTGGGCCCGAGTGAATGCGCCCGAGTGAATGGGCCCCAGTTTGATGTCGGATTGCTCAGGCACGTCGGTCACGATTGCCAACAAGTGGGCAACTGGGCCGAAAAACGACCCGGTTGTGAACTGGCAGCAACTCGGAGGAAGGCCGCGCCCCGCATGCTGCTCGGTTCCTGACTGACTTGCCCTTACTGACTTGGCGCCTTGGTAACTTGGTGTGACCCCGCGTAGGCCGTCGCGACTTCTTCCGCGATTACCTGAAGACCGGCACGTACCACACTCTCGGGCATCGTGAAGCTGACACGAAGACATTCGTTGCGGTGAGGCCAATCGTCATCCTGCAAGCCAAAGAAGAAATAGTTGCCCGGCACCACCAACACGTCTCGCTCCTTCAGTCGTTCGTACAGTTGGCGTGAGGTGATGGGCAATCCCTCGAACCACATCCAGAGGAAGAATGCACCCTCGCTGACATGAACCCGATAGGGGAGCGAAGGATCAAAGTACTCGTCGACCATGGCCCGTGCTTGCAGGGATTTGGCGCGATAGTAAGGCTGCACCACATCGTTACTGAGGTGAAGAATTTCACCGGAATCGATCAGTGGCTTGACAATCGCCTGGCCCACGTTCGTGTTGGCCAGCCCAATGATCGAGGTCATCGAACCCAACGCTGCGATCACACTTGGACGGGCAATCACGATGCCCGTACGGGTGCCGGGCAAGCCCATTTTGGACAGGCTCAACGTCAAGATGACCTGCTCGTCCCAAAAAGGGGTCGTTTCGGTGAAGATGGCGTTGGGAAACGGGGCACCGTAAGCATTGTCGATGATCAAGGGGACATCATGAGCGCGTGCCAACGCGGCGAGGTGCGAAATTTCATTGTCGGTCAGGACGTTGCCAGTTGGGTTGGTCGGACGCGATACACATATCGCGGCGATGTCGTCACCAAGTTTCAAGGAGTCAAAATCGACGCGATATTTGAAGTCATGGTCGCCATGCAACTCGATGCGCGGCTTGACGGACTCAAAGATCTCGCTTCCCAACGACTGATTCGCATACCCGATGTACTCCGGGACAAGCGGCAACAGGACTTTCTTGTGCACTCCGTCTTGATGATGACCAGCCAGCGCGCTGAACAGGAAGAAAAAAGCGGTTTGCCCCCCCATGGTGACGGCGACGTTCTCTGGCCCAAGATCCCAACCGAATTCGCGTCGAAAAAGTGTGGCGACCGACTGACGGAAGGCCGGATTGCCCGTCGGCGGCTCGTAGTTGCCCAGCATGTGCTCAAGCTCGCCGCTCCCAGCACAGATCTCTTCCAGACGCCGACGCCAAAGTGCATCCATTTCTGGGATGTGAGCTGGCTGCCCACCGCCGAGCATGCGGATCTTGTCACCACCCACTGCGATGGCGTGGCCAAGGTCCTCCATCAGTTCGCCGATGCCGCTGCCGCCACAGAGATGTTTGCCAAAGTCCGAAAGTTTCCAGGTCATTCAGATTCCATGTCGTTCAGATTCCAGGTCATTCAGTCGTCCAGCGCAACCAGGGTGCCACAACCAGGGTCCCACAACCAGGGTCCCAGGCATCGACAGATCCTTGGTCGATATCTCCAGACGGCAATCACCCTCCCTTGGAGGGTCGGACGCGGTAGCGGCCGGGGAGGGAGTCACGAAGCGGAGCCAACTCGAGTGGCCGGAATCCGAGTCAAAAATTGCCCCAGTCAATGAAACCAAGCGATGGGATCAGCCGATCTCCGACAGGTGACCATTGGAATCGCCAAACTGACTCGTCTCGATGCCGAACCGGTTGAGCATGCTGACGAACAAGTTCGACATCGGTTGCTTTTCAACCTGCAAATAACGCCCTGTCTTGATGGCGCCGCCCGCATGTCCGGCGAGGACCACGGGGAGATTCTCATGGGTGTGACGATTGCCATCAGCGATCGCGCCGCCAAAGACAATCATCGAGTTATTCAACAGCGATTTGCCGTCGACATCTTCGATCTCATCGAGGCGTTTGAGAAAGCGAGCCCAGGAGCTGACATAATAGCGGTCGATCATCGCTACCTTTTTGGCATACTCTGATTTCTGTTGGTTGTGGGTCATGTAGTGATGTCCCTCGGCAATTCCAAGCGAGGGGAATGTTCGATTGCTGCCGTCGTGCGCCAACAGCAATGTGGCGATTCGGGTGGCATCGGTCTGAAAGGCCAAGACCACCATGTCGTACATCAGGTTCATGTAATCGGCCAAGTCGGCGGGAATGCTGTCGCCGGGGGTTGGCCAATCGGTCGATGGAGGCTCCGAAAACTTCTCGGCTGCCTTCAAACGCTGTTCGGTTTCACGAACCACTTCGGTGTATTCGTCAAACTTTCGAAGATCGTAAGCACCGAGCTGCTTTCGCACCGAGCTCGATTCTTCCAGCACAAAATCAAGCACACTCCGATCGGACGCCTGCCGCAGCAGGTAGTTGCGTTTCCGCTCGGCACCGACGCCAGCCCCGAACATCCGCTCGAAGACCTGTCTTGGTTTCGGCTCGGGAGTGACCGGTGTGGTCGGCGAACTCCAAGCCATGTTGTATTGATAGGCACATGCGTATCCAGAATCGCACCCGCCCGCATTTCGAACGACATCCGAAGTCAGCTCGAGACTGGGCAAACGAGTTCGATATCCGATCGCCTGCGCGGCCCGTTGATCCACGGAGATCCCTACGTGAATGTCGCTCCCTGCCGTCTTGCGAGCCCGCATGCCGGTCAAAAAGGTCGCACTTGAGCGAGCATGGTCCCCCGCACCATCGGGTCCCGCCGTGGCGTTGATGTGATCCAGCCCACTGATCACCTGAATGTGTTCTTTGATCGGATCAAGAGGTGAAAGCGTTTCGCTGAGCTCGAAGTCAGCAGTGGGAAACCAATGATCTTGTTGGACCCCGTTGGCAATGCTCATGAAAGCCATTCGCATCGGAGCGCCCGATGACGTGACACCGGGTTCCTGCTTGGAAGCCGATGCGGGCGTCTCGGCGCCGCGTGCAAGCAGGGAGGGAAAAGCCGGAAGTGCAACCGCCACTCCGACACCATTCAAGAATCGCCTACGATCCATTGTTCTGACCTTTACTTTCTGATTGGAAGCCTCGCTTGAGAGACCACGCGAATCGAATCCACGGAGGCCTTGATCGGCCTCACGGCGACGCCAATCCATCACTTCTTGCAGTCGGATAACGCTGCATTTGAAACGGAACCGATCGAATCACCCCCTCGAGCAGGACACTGAACCTGCCGCCACTTTGTTCGAGATCGCCGACGATCAAATCGATCGTGTGCTGATCTCCATATTCTACCCCCCTGCCGATCGCGTACGTGAGCAGCTTTTCGGTCACGCAGCGATAAAACTCCTGGTGGTGCTCTTCACGAAGGATTCGCTTCAGCTCACGAATGTCCGAGAATCGCTCACCGGTGATCAATTCGCCTGACGGATCGATGGGGTTGTTGTTCTCGGTATCACGCCACTCACCGAGCGCATTGAAATTCTCCAGCGCTAAACCGAGTGGGTCCATTCGGGCGTGGCAGGACGCACACAGCGGCGCCTCGCGGTGAGCCGCCAGCAGTTCGCGCAGCGTCGGCGTGCGGCCACCGAATCTCTCTGCGGAATCCTCCAGATCGGGCACGCCGCCGGGGGCGGGAGGGGCGGGAGTCCCCAAAATGTTATCGAGTACAAACAGACCCCGTTTGACCGGGGAAGTACGGGTGGGGTTGGATGTCACCAGCAACATCGACGCCTGAGTGAGCACGCCGCCGCGCGGACTTCCCTCTGGCAATTCGACACGTCGCATCTCGCTGCCGACCACGCCTGGAATCTTGTAGTGCTCCGCGAGGGCCTCATTGAGGAACGTGTAGTCGCTATCGATCAGTTCCAACAGACTGCGATCCTCGCGAACGATGTACTCCACACCCATCTCTGTTTCGAGCCGCATCGCTTCGCGCAATTTCGCATCGAAGCGGTCACCGATCTGTCGCAATTCTCGATACCGCTCCCGCAACTGCTCCTCCTCGGGTGATCGCTCCTCCTGGTTGCCGCGCAACGCCCGGACGCGACGATATTCTTCCAACAAGGCATCGAAATCTTCTTTCAGGCCCAGAACTGCATAGGGATCGATGGAAACCTGAGCGACGTCCCGGGTCCGCAACCACTGGCCCACAAAGTTCTCAAGAAACTGCTGGCCGCGCTCATCCTTCATCATCCGCCGAATCTGTTGCGAAAGTTGACTTCGCAGTTGGCCTGCCTCTGCTAAGTCGATCAGTTCCTGATCAGGCATCGTTGACCACAGGAAATACGACAGCCGCGAGGCAAGCGCCAATTCACTCACCGGGCCGTACGCCACCCCGCCTTGCGATTCCTGCCGCTCATCGATCGCACTCTCATCGATCGCAATCTCACCGGCCGCCTCCAAGTGAAACAGGAACCGCGGGGAACTGAGAATCGCGACCATCGCCCTGGCGATGCCCGATTCGAACGTTTCACCTGGCTGAGAGCTAACCGTCTCGGCGAGGCCTACCAGCTTCTCAACCGTTTCGTCCGAGACCGGCGCGAAAGGCTTTTCGAGCAAAGCGACGGATTAATTCCGATGCGTACTCACGTCGCTCGGCAGGCGATTCAGGCGGCTGATCACGGGTGAAGAATCGCTCGTAGTTGGGTGGATGGACCAGACGATCGGTTCCCTCTGGGCCTTCAATTCGAACCTCTCGAATCTCGAATCGAACCGACGTCGACGGGTTGGACGTCTCCTCCTCGTCATCCGATTCTTGCACGATCGGCGTCAGCCTGAACTCCAGAACATGCGATCCCGCTTCCCATTGCCGCTCGAAGTGAAACGGAATCAGCTTGCCGTCGTCCCAACCGTACTCATTGGAAAACAGCCTTTCTCCATCGAGTAGAAAGTCAACGGTGTAACGTGCAGGGTCATAATCGAACGATCCATCCGAAGCGACCGTGAGGTCGATGTGAAAGCGACCGGGCTCCTCCACCGTCAATGTCCGTGTCAACTCGTGGGAGCGTTTCCCATCCAGTCTCTCATTGGCGGCGCGTCCCTGCGAATCAAGAAAATCGGGACCACGAAGGACTTGTAGCGGCACGATCTTCGACTGCTTCGGCACAGCCTGGTCGACCACCATGCGGGCGGCCGTAAAGTACTTTTCCATCAGCATCGGCGAGAACGAGAGGGCATCGCCAACATTGTCGAATCCGTGTCCGGAATCGTCCGCGGGGAAGATCAGCTTGGCGTTGAAACGAATCCCCATCAAATCATTGATCGTGTTTCCATACTCGGCACGATTCAACCGACGGATGACCAGTCGGCCCGGGTCAGGATTCTCGGCATCGATTCCGAACACGTCGGACTTGATCCAAGTGGTAATCGCCTCGAGCTCGTCGCGCGTTGGCTTTTCCGCATCGATCGGAGGCATGACTCCGGACCGTAGATTCTCGAAGACCTTGCGTCCGAGCTCGGGATGCTTGGCTTGGTCGTTGGCTCCGGCAAATTCATCGAGCGTGAGCTCGCCCTCGTTTGCCCCATCGCCATGACAATCGAAACAGTACTGCCGAAGGAGTGCCTGTGCGACCTGTCTCGGATCGCCCGCGTCCTCCCCCGCAGCGGCTTTGTCGTCTGCGATCCCGCAAACGGCCGGCACCATGGCCAAGACCACCACGAAGCAACGGCGAATCATCGAGCTAGGCGTCACGTTTGGCATTCTCAAGGGAGGTCTCGTGGTGCAGAAACGACTGGAGCCCTGCATCAGCCGGATCAAGATTCCGAGATACAGAACAGGTGCTGGTCGCCGCGAATGAACAGTTCATTATCAACCGGCGCGGGGGTCGCGTCGACCGTTTCTCCCACCGAATTGGTGGCCAGCACTTCGAACTTCGCTGAATCGCTGATGACGACGGTCGTTCCACTGCGGTCGGTCAGGTAGATGCGACCACCGGCGGCGACAGGCGAGGCATAGATCGTGTCGAGTCCCGCCACGCGCGTCGCCCCATAGAGCACCTTACCGGTCGCGGCGTCGACGCAACTCAACACACCCGATTTGCCTTTGTAGAAATAGAGTCGCCCAGATGACAACAGCGGCGATGCGATGTCAGGTGTATCGCGATCGATCGTCCAAACGACCCCTTGGGTTCCCTCCAAGTCGCCACGTGCCTCGGGGCGAAATGCTCCCAGGAACGCGCCTCGAAAACCGCTGCCAACAAAGACGAGCCCTGCGTCGGCAACGGCCGAAGCGACCGGCCGCTCGGTTTGACCGCCGCAGCGCCAAAGTTCAGCACCCGTTTCCAAATCGTACGCCCGCGCGTAATTCTGACCGTTCATGACCACCTGCTTGCTGTCGCCAACGTCGACCACCAAAGGGGTCGCCCAGCAAGTCGGCTCATCGCGATCGGCCTTCCAGATCGTCTTTCCTGTTCGCTTGTCGAGCGCGTAGAGAGCCGAAGGCCCCTCATGATCCCAGGGGACCAGAATCTTGTCTCCTTCAATCGTGGGCGAACTCCCCTCTCCAAAGCTGTTCCGCGTCTCCATCTTTCCGAGGTCGTCCCGCTTCCACACCAACTTGCCATCCATCGTGTAGCAATACAGGCCTCGCGATCCAAAGTGGGCGTAGACGTGTTCGCCATCGGTACATGGGGACGCCGCCGCAAAGTTATTGGTGCTGTGCGTTTCCTGATGGGGCGTGGCCACGGTCGCAACCTGCTTCCACAACAACTTGCCGTTGGCACGATCAAAACAGAAGAGCGTGAACTCGAGCGGTTGCAGCCGATTCGAACCGTTGCCAGCGCCGCCAGCCGCGGGCACTCCGGAAATCACGAACACGCGGTCATCCCAGACGATGGGCGAGCCCGAGCCCTGGCCTGGAATCTCTACCTTCCACTTCACATTCTTGCTGTCGCTCCACTGCAACGGAGGGGATGCATTTTCCGCTACTCCGTTGCCGTTTCCTCGCCAGTGAGGCCAGTTGTCGGCAAACAGCAACGGCGTGAGAACCACAATCGAGAGGATCGATAGAAAGGGACGAAATCGCACGGTTGGCTCCAAGACAAAGACATGACAGGGAAAGGAATGATGATTTGCCGCCGTCCAGCTTAACGCTGCCGGGCAAGAAACGTTGCGGGGAGGCGAGTCGGCAAAGAGATTTTTGCCGTCAATCCGGCCGAGAAGATGGGCTTCGAGCCTGTGATTCCGCTGGCGACTTGATCGAAGTTCAGGCGGCGGAATCACTTCTGGCGAAATGATGGCGGCCAAGAAATTGCATGAATTGCTATTCCGGGCAACTGCGAGCTGCCAAAACCATCGCTCCGCTGAGCATCGCCTCGCTGAGCATCATTTCGCAGAGGACATTTCGCAGAGGACATTTCGCAGAGGACATTTCGCGGACTAGAGAGAAAAAAAAGGCCGGGCGCGCTTCGACTCGTCGCGCGTCCGGCCTCTCAGTCCTTCCTGACTTTTACACTAGTCGATTTCGACGCTTCGATCCATTGCATCATGCGGCGGATCACGATCATCCGTGACCATTGGCTTCTTGGTGGAGCACCCATCACTTACGCGTTGGCATCTTGCCGTTTGCGACGGCGCAAATCCGTGCGCCAGGTTGTGACGAGGTACCGAAGCACTCACGTTCGATTCGGCTAGTGTCACTTCCCTGTGAACGGACCCTCCTCAGCGGGATTGTCTATCAATTTGCGGCTCGCGCGATCGGGCTTGCTGCGGGGACACAGCCCGGGACCACGATGATCCCGGGCTTGCACATGAACGGGGCATGCCGGTCACTCTCACGAAGGAAGCGACCGACGGAATGATCAGGCAACCAAACGCAGATCTTGTTCGATCCGCTCGCGGACTCCATCGACGAATTCTTCAAAAATGCGAATGTCCAGTGCGGACGCGGCGCCACACTCTGGATGGAACTGAGTTCCCAGCGCAAACCAATCCATCATTTCGCTTTCGATGGCCTCGATCACACCATCTGGGCAACGAGCGGTCACGCGGAATCCCGGAGCGACCTCGTCGATCGCCATGTGATGGCGACTGCTGACACGGATCTCGCCATCGCCATAAACGCGACCGACCAATGAGTCGCTGATCACATCGAGCGTGTGTCGATGATTGGGATCTTGAGGGTCATGATGTGGCACCGCGTTGGGCAGATCCTCCTTGATGTGCAAGAACAGGTTGCCGCCCTGCTGCACGTTCAACAACTGCATGCCGGTGCCGATTCCGAGAACTGGCAGTGCGGCGTTCGGCGATCTCCGCCATCAGCATCCGGTCACTCTTCTCGCGGATCGGATCCAACGGTCGGACGCTGGGATGCAACATGAAGCCATCGTTACGGGGATCCAGATCGGCACCCCCAATCATCACAAAGCCCTGGACTTGTTCGAGCACTTGGGCGATCGAGCCGGGATCGTCCAGCGGGGGAATCACGACCGGAATCCCCCCGGCCGAGATGATCGACTGAAAATACCCTGCCGCAATGTAGCTGTATGCGGGCATGCTTCGAGCGGCCGCACGGTAGTCAGCATTCATTCCGATGACTGGTTTATTCGACATCCGAAAGGTCCTCTTCGAATTCGCGAATGTATTAGATGCGGAATCGTCCCGCATCGACTAAACCACGAAAGCGTCATCGCGAGAGAACCAATCACCGCTGTGTCTCTTCGTCGGTGACAATGGTGTGTCGTGCTCCAGGAATCAGGCTGTCCTCTGACTGCAATGGGCCCCGACCATGATCCGGTTCGCAGACACGCACGAAGCAGGGCGGGGACAAGGTGAGAAACTCGAAACCGACCCTCTTGCTTTGCTCGTTTTCAGGATTCGGCTCAGGTGATGCGACGATGCGTCACCCATGTTGGGGCGAAAAGGTAGCCAGCCTCCAAACAGGATCCAAACGGTTTCTACATATTCCCACTCAACCCCAACGCTAGCACTACAGGCAGTGCTAGCATTGCGTTTTTTTGATAGCAAGAGCCTGTCGGGAGCGGCGGTTCAGAAGTCGCATTGCATTCGGCTATAACTACCCAAAAGCCAACGATCTCAACCACTTAGAGCGAAACTTGCGATTCTCCAACGTCTCTCTCGAATCGATCGGTGCTGAAATTCCCTCGGAAGTCTGGAGCAGCCAGCAGATCGAGCAGACAGCTGCAGCCGCTTTACGAGCGTCTGCAACTGCCCGAAGGCCGCCTGGAACTGATGAGCGGAATCGCCCAGCGGCGCCTCTGGCCCGCCGGCACCCTGCCGAGTGGACCGAGCATCTGCAGTGCTAACCTGGCCATCGAGGCAGCCGGCCTGGATCGCGATCGGATCGGATGCTTGATCCATGCCAGCGTGTGCCGCGACTTCCTGGAACCGGCCACCGCATCCCGCGTCCATCATGGGCTTGGACTGCCGAGTTCCTGTTGGGTCTACGACGTTTCCAATGCCTGCCTTGGATTGATCAACGGGGCGGTCCAAATCGCGATGATGATCGAGTCGGGCGCGATCGATGCCGGGATCGTGGTGGGCACCGAGAACAGTCGTCCGCTTTTGGAACAGACGATCGCGGCGTTGAATCAAGACACCTCGCTGACACGAAAGTCGGTCAAGCCAGCCTTTGCCTCGTTGACCATTGGTTCGGGAAGCTGTGCCTGGCTGCTGACACACCGCAGCCTTTCTCCGGATGGCACTCCCTTGGAAGTCGCCATCGCCGAAGCCCGTACCGAATTCCACGACCTTTGCATGAGCGACAGTGATTCGGCCGGCGCGTCGATGCAGCCGCTGATGGATACCGATTCGGAAAGGTTGATGGCCGAAGGGATCGCCACCGGCAAGGCCGCCTTTGATCGGCTGCTGACAGAAGCCGGATGGAGCCGTGCGGAGATCGATCGCACCGTGTGTCATCAGGTCGGCAGCCGCCATCGCGCCGGCATGCTCGCAGCCATGGGCCTGTGAGCCCGGCCGCGACAGCATCACGTTTCCGATGTTGGGCAACACCGGTTCGGTCGCCCTGCCGTTGACGCTGGCTGCAGCCGCCGCCTCGCGGCGAACTGAAACAAGGCGACCGCGTGGCGATGCTTGGTATCGGCTCTGGAATCAACAGCGTCATGCTCGCCTCAACCTGGGGCATCACGAAAGTCGGAGGCAATCTCGAGGCTATAAAAACGCCGTGGGCTGCTGACGAGCCTTCTCGAGAACCTGTTCCACACGGAGCATGAGAGAATCGGATGAGTCCATCGCGTCGGTGTCGGTGCTCTCCGGTTCACGACTACCGCCAGAGTCCGCAACGAATTCCGCCTGGCAATGCTGACAGGCTACGGTGCATCCAAGCAGCGAAGCCCGAATCTGAAGTCGTCGACCACAAGTTGGACAGGATTGCGTGAAGCGAACCGACATCTCTGGAACTCCGTTATCGAACAGATAAGCACGTGACATCCGAGAAGGCAAGATTGTACCCCTTGCGAGCATATAAGGCAAGCTCCGAGACCTATAGGCACGGCGATGCGGCACCAGGCAATCTCGGACCACGCCCGTTTTCGTTGGAAAAACGCCCGATTTGCGAACCACACCCCCTCCCAGGAATGATACACAGACAACCCCAAGGAGTCACCCAAAACGTTCCAAATTCGCTAGCAATCGGTCGCGTCCAGGCTCAGCTCCTCGCCGGTCATGACGTCGGGACCGCCCCTTTGGTTCGCCATCAGAGTTGCCCAGGAACAGGCAGGCGCCCGAGCGAGAGGCATTTACGCCAAAAAGGGCCGGAGCCATATTTAGACCCGCATTTCCAAGCCCGGTAGTTGTCCAAGGCGGGTAGTTTGCAGCGTTGCTGCGTTTCTGAGGAGTCTCGGAGAGACTCGCCTACGGTCGAGAACTCGCGTTTGCAGCATGACGGGGGCGGCAAAATCCCTTAATTTAAGAAGCCAGACCTGTTCGACGCATCGGAACAAGGAGCCGGAGCATGGCCAAACGTGTCCTATTTGTTTGCATGGGCAACATCTGCCGATCGCCCGCCGGAGAGGCGGTGATGCGACGATTCGCCGAGGAATTCCGCGTTCCGGTGGAAGTCGAATCGGCAGGCACTCATGGCTATCACATCGGTGAGAGGCCGGACCAACGAATGCGGACCGCCGCCGAATCACGTGGCTATGAGCTGCGAAGCACCGCGCGTCAAGTCACGCGAGAGGACCTGCAGAAAGATCGCTACGACCTGGTCTTGGCGATGGATGCAGAAAACCACGCCATGCTCCAACAACTCGCCGGCGGCGTCACGACCCACGTCCGGATGTTCAGCGATTACCTGGACGAGGACTGGCCCAAGGACGTACCCGACCCGTACTACGGCGAGGCCGAGGGTTTCGACAAGGTTCTCGACATGCTTGAGGCGGGCTGCCCAGTGATTCTGCAGACGTTGAGTGGTGAGGACATCTTCGAGGGAGAGTTCGATCAGTAGGTGAGTAGGTGAGTAGGGAGGTGAGTGGGTGAGTGGGTGAGTGGGTGAGTGGGTGAGTGGGTGAGTGGGTGAGTGGGTGACGGCTAGCTGGCCTGGCCGCTCACTCGGTTGCCGAGCGTCGACGGGAGGACCGTTGACGTGCGTAGCGAATCAGGCACCCGATGGGGACCGTTTCGCCGATCTTCGGCGCCTTGCCGGCTAGCACCGCATCGATCGCTGTTTCGAGGTACTTGTCGTTGATCTGCTTGCCGTCGGGGCTGTCGTCGATCGATCCCATGTAGCGGACCTTGCGATCCGCATCGAGGAGAAAGCACTCCGGCGTGTTTTTCGCTCCATATTCCCTGGCGATCTGCTGCGTTTCGTCGATCAAGTAGGGAAACGCGAAGCCCTTTTCCTTGGCTTTCTCCTTCATCGCGGGCAACCGATCTTCTTCGACTTGGTTGACATTGATGGCAACCAGTGCGACACCACGATCCTGGTACTTCTCATGCAGTCCGATCAGACGATCTTCGGCATCGACGGCGTAAGGACAACTGTTGCAAGTAAAGACCACCACGATGACCGGCTTGGATGAAAGGTCAGCCAGTGCATGCGTCTTGTCGTCGACGCCGACAAGCCCTTCCCACGCCGGCGCTGGATCGCCGATGTCGAGCACCTGGTTGTATTCCCCCGCCAGCGACGCGAGAGAATGGATCGCCAACAGGACGAAGGCAAGCGGACCAGTCAACGAGAGCCGTTTCATCAGGATGCTCCTGTGTGAATCAGTGGAAGCAGTGGATCGACCGTACAATGGACCGTACGATGGACTTCCAAGTCCGTCGATTAAAGGATGCATGGCTTGATGGACTTCCAAGTCCGTCGTGGGCTTCGAGAGTCTCGATTTTGAACGGACCATCACAAGATTCGACGGACTTGGAAGTCCATCGTACGGGCTGCTTGTGTTACTTGTCGATCTCTTTGGCCATCTGTTTCAGCAGCTTGATGCCACGCTGAAGCGTCTCATCGGGGGCGGCGAAACTAATTCGGAAATGCGAATCCCTCTCGCTGAAGATCTTGCCTGGAATGATCAACAGTCCTTGCGCGATCGCCTGCTCGACGAATGCCTCGCCACTCGCGATCGGTGCCTTGGGAAAGAGGTAGAACGCTCCGTTGGGTTGCGTGACCTCGTAACAATCGGCCAGGCCTCGATAGATCATGTCCCGTTTGCGGCGGTAGTCATCGATGTGTCCAGCCAGGCTGACCTCCATCGCCCGCAAGGCTCCCCACTGGGCGGGCTGCGGCGCGCAGACGAAGGAGTATTGCTGAAGTTTGAGCATCACGCCGATGATTTCGGCTGGCCCGTGAACGTACCCGACGCGCCACCCCGTCATCGCGTGACTCTTGCTGAAGCCATCGATCACAATCGTCTGGTCGTTGAAAGAGGCTGGCGAGACGAAATCGCCATCGTAGAAGAAACGGCTGTAGATCTCATCGGAAACGAGCGCGATCTCGCGATCCGCAGCCAGTCGGGCGACCGCCTCGAGTTCTTCGGCTCCGGCAGTCACGCCTGTCGGATTGGCGGGACTGTTGAGCAAGATCATCTTGGTGCGAGGGGTGAGCGCTGCAGCGATCTTGTCAGGATCAAGCCGAAAGTCGGGATACGAATCGACGGGAACCGGAACTCCGCCACACATCTTCACCAGCGCCGGGTACATCACGAAATAAGGATCCAAATAGATCACCTCATCGCCCGGATTGATCATCGAGAGCATCGTCAACACCAACCCGCCGCTGGTGCCGCTGCTGACGAACAGATCGCGATCGGAATGATGCGGGTAGCTCGCCGCGACTTCGGCTTTCAACTTGTCTCGCAACGGCGCAATCCCCTGGGTCGGGGAATAGGCGTTTTTTCCAGATCGAATCGCCTCAATGGCCGCCTCCTTGACCTCATCGGGCACATCAAAGTCGGGCTGGCCGATGGAGAGGTTGATGGGATTGGTCAACTTGGCAGCCAAGTCGAAGACTCGGCGAATCCCGCTGCTGTCAAAGGCCTCGGAACGCTTGGAGATCCATGGGTGCATGATGATCGGATTCGACGAAGAGAGGTGGTTTACGCCGAGCCAGCGGAGAGCGACGATGGTCGTCAGCTTCCGAGTCTAACAATCTTTGCCTGCCCGACCGAGAGGAGGAACCCAACTTGGCGTCTGTTCGGTTTGTTGAACCGGTGGTCCGTTTCTGCGCCGTGATCTCGCGTCACCAAGGGGCTACGCAATGGGCCCTGCAGCAAATCGGTGAGCAATGGGGCGGCGTCCAATTTGTCTCCGACGAGATTCCGTTCGAGGCGGGCGGCTACTACACGCCAACGATGGGAAGCGAATTGACCAAAACACTGATCGCTTCGGAGGGTTTTCAAGATCCCGCCGGACTCGCCGATTGGAAGCATCTGACCAACCGCTGGGAGGCGCCGTATGCCGCCCAGTCGGATCATCCTGAGCCAAGGCCCTTGAATCTCGATCCTGGCTACATCACGCAGGCCAAGTTGGTCCTTGCCACCACCAAGGACCGTGACCACCGCATCTATCTCCGCGATGGCATGTTCGCCGAGGTCACGCTGACCTATGTCGCCAAGCGGTGGCAACACCATCGATGGTCCTATCCGAGCTACCGAACCGAGGAGGTCGCAAGCTTTGCCCACGAATGCCGCAGGCGATTGCGAGAGCACTTGAAAGCGACCAAGCAATTTCGCATTCGACACTGAAACGAAAGTCGGTTCACGTTCCGCCGAAATGCGAGCTCCCGGCCTGCGGTTGCGGGCCTGCTGGGTACGCGGGCCTGAGCATGCGGGCCTGAGCATGCGGGCCTGAGCATGCGGGCCTGGGGACAGGACTATGGAATTGTCTCGACTCTGGTAAACTCGCCCCTTTGAACACTTCCCCCTTCCGAAGGAATCTGAAAGCGTGAGTCAGCTCGCAGGAAAAATTGTTGCCATCACGGGTGGTGGAACTGGCATCGGAGCAGGGATTGCAAAGGGACTGGCCGAAGCGGGATGCAAAGTGACCGTCGGTGGACGCCGCATCGAACCGTTGACGGCGTTGGCGGGAGCGGTCGATAGCCCGCATCCGATTCGAACTCACACGCTAGACGTTTCGGATCCCGGTAGCATTGCCTCCTTCTTTGCAGACATCCGCGAGAACGTCGGCGATGTCGACATCTTGGTCAACAGCGCGGGAATCAACATTCAAAAGCGAACCATGGCCGAGATGTCACCGGAGGATTGGGAACGAGTCCTTTCGATCAACGCCTCGGGCGCCTATCGCTGCATGCGCGAGGTGATGCCTGCGATGAGGGCTCGTCGCGATGGATTGGTGGTCAACATTTCCTCTGTGGCGGGCAAGCGTGCCATTTCTCTCGGTGGCGTGGTCTACTGCGCGAGCAAGTTTGCGATGACCGCCTTGGGGACCGCCGTCTCGAACGAAGTCCGCAATGAGGGAGTGCGAATCACCAACGTCTATCCAGGGGAAGTGAACACGCCGATCCTTGAAAACCGTCCCACCCCTGTCTCGCAAGAGCACAAGGATGCGATCCTCCAACCCGAGGACATCGCATCGGTCGTGGTCACCATCTGTGCCTTGCCGCCACGCGCCAACGTGCCGGAGGTCGTGATCAAGCCCACCATCCAGGAATGGGTCTGATCGGCGGCGGTGGTCGCGTCGGATGGGACAAACTGGGAGAAGCGACTGGGAATGGAACCAACGGACAAGCCTAACGAGGAGTCGGCAATGGCGGATCATGACGACACCCCAGAGGCGACACCCGATGAGTTCAGCGAACTGTCGCTCGATGACCTTGGGGCTGCCTACGCAAGAGTCGCCGCAGAGCATGACCCGGAAGCGTTCGCGACGCCCGGCAGCGACCATGCTGAGGATGGAGAGGAGGAGGCGTCACCCTCGCCGTCATTGGCTCCTGCGGAATCTTCGCAAGACGACGATCATGTCGTGACTCCCGAAACGATTATTGAAGGGGCGCTGTTCGTGGGGCACCCCGAGAGCAAGTCACTGAGCGAACAACGACTTGCTTCGCTGATGCGGGACATGACGCCCGAAGAGGTGGAAGAGATCGTCGAACGGCTGAACCAGTCGTATCGAGACGCCGATCAAGCGCTGCGAATCGTTCGGGACGAGCACGGCTACCGCATGACGATCTCGCCCGAAATTGAAACGGTCCGACGATCGTTCCTCGGCAAGGTCCGCGAGGCAAAACTGAATCAGGCAGCGATTGAGGTGTTGTCACTCGTTGCCTATCAGCCTGGAATCACCGGTCAAAAGGTCCAAGACCAACGTGGTCGCGAAAGCCACGCCCTGCTCAATCAACTTGTCCGACGACAACTCCTTCGTATGGAACGCAAGCAGCCCCAAGAGGGTGGCAAGAAACTGCCGCACTACTATCCGACCGAGCGGTTCCTCGTTTTGTTTGGTCTCGAATCACTCGACGATCTGCCTCAAGTGGAAGAAGGACTGCGCGAAGGTTAGAGTGTTCGCAGCTTCGCTTACGAGTCTCGGAGAGACTCGCCTACGGGAATTTCGTTGGTTCGGGGAGCCAGGTACCTTCATCGGTGGGACGGACGACACCGACCTTGAGGAGATTCGCGAGGGCGCGATCGACTTGAAAATCGACCTCCACATTGATCGCCTCTCTGATCAAACGCTCGCATTTTCGACGTAGCCGACGAATGCTCAGCCCGTTGTCGCTGGTCAGGATCGCGTACTGCGCCAGGATCGCTTCGAGCAACCATTGTTGGTGTCCCATTTCAATCACGTGGTAGCCGACGCCGGCGTTGGCATCCAGCTTTTGAAAATACAGGTTGCGTGTCAGATTCAGCTGGTACTTTTTCTTGGTTTGAAAATAGCTGAACAAACTCTTCATCAGGTAGCCGATCAGCAAGGCGACAAAGATGGCACTCCAGTGCAATGTGAACATGGCAAACAGCAATGCGGTTTGCACAAGCCGGCGAAACGACATCAAGAAACCGCCGAGGCTCGGCACGATGATCTTCACTCGATCGATTCCCGAGATGCGGACGCGCGTGCCCGGCAGTAGCGTATCGACATCCTGCTTGGGGATGTTCTTGAACATTCTCAGATGAACGGCGGAAGCTGCGAGACTCTCTTGCGATTCGTCATCAACATGAAGCCGAAAGATCACGACCATTCGTTGAAAGACTTGGACCTCGACCACCTCGCGTCGATAGAACTTTCGCAATCTGCGGCGGATCCGCGAGCCCACGATGTCGCCGCGCGAAAACGGCCAGCTGTTGAAAGATCTCGAGATCAACGTGAAGGGGAACACCAAACTGGCTCACCACGCCGACACAACTCGTGATTTCATCAATCTTGAGTCGCCGAAAGCCGGCTTCCGACAAGATCTGGTCGCAGATCGAAACCACCTTGGAGACACGTTGCTCCAAGGGATCGTCGGCTTCCACGCCTGCTTGTGTCGGAGGGCCCTGTTGATCGGCTGGATTCGTTTCCGCGGCTGGAATCGTTTGATCGGCTGGCCGTGATCGGACCGTTCTTGCAACGACTTGGGACTCCAAGGACTCCCCAGTCCCATCCCCTTTGTTCGCGGTACGGCTGGATGCGAGAGAAATCGGCACCTTGAAATCAGCGTCGGGATCGACCGGCGAGTAAGCTTCGACAAAACGCGCCAGGTTCGACGCGGAACGTTCCTGCAGTATCTTATCGACGTGATCGCAGCATTCTCGGAATGGCCGCTCGTGTCCTGGCTTCAACTCCCCGCGTCCGATCAAGTACTCGATCAAAGTGGAGGGCGCAAGCGGAATGTAGGGTTCAATCGACCAATGCGCGGCATCGGCACGAATGATCCCGGAAGTTTGCGTTTCGTACAGCGATCGGGTAAGCGGACCATTGCCGTCGATCGAAGGACCCACCAAGATGCGATCGACAAATGATTCCGACACGAAAGACTCCGATTCAAACGTTGTTCATATCTCGTACCCTCAGGAACTCAATATGATTCGCGGTGTGGCGCTCGACATGGACGGGCTGCTCTTCGACACAGAAGGATTGTACTGGCAAGTGGGTGACCAGTTGCTGATTCGTCGTGGTCATCGTTTCTGCAAGGGCCTACAGCAGCGGATGATGGGACGAGTCGGCGTCGCCGCGATGCAAGAGATGGTGGACTACTTCTCCTTGACCGATTCCGCGGAGCAACTGCTGCAGGAGTCGGACGTCCTCTTTTCGGAGATGCTCGAGCAAGGGGTCGAGGCAATGCCCGGGCTGGCTCGCTGGATCGAGTTCTTGGAGACGTCGGGGCTACCTTTTGGGCTCGCGACCAGCAGCCGCCGAAAATTCGTGGAGGTCATCTTCGGGCAGATCTCCTGGCGTGAGAGCCTTGCCTTCGCCCTGACGGGCGACGATGTCACGCGAGGCAAGCCCGATCCTCAGATCTACCAGATGGCAGCAGAAAAGCTGGGGATTCCCACGCATCAGCTGTTGGTGCTTGAAGACAGTGCAAACGGATGCGCTTCGGCTGTCGCAGCCGGGGCCTGCACCGTTGCCGTACCGAGCATTCATACCAAGGACCAAAACTTTGAGGGTGCCACGTTGGTTGCCCAGTCGCTGCTTGATCCAAGGCTTTGGGAACTGGTGAGTGGCTCACTGCCTGGGGCGATCGACGGGTGATGCGTTGCCAGTGACAAACCAACCCTCGGGAGGATCGGCCAGGTCGAAGGCTTGGTGATACGCACGTTGGCGTGTCTCAATCCAAACGAGCGTTTCTTGGTGCAGCGCGAGGGGTGAAGACGAATGGCCCGACGCGCCGAATGTTTTGCGCGAGAGAAGTCCTGTCCGGCGGCGGCAGCAAGTGCCAGGTTGTGAATGGCGGGAACCAACGAAGGATGACGTTCAAGCACCTTCGACCAAATCCTTTCCGCTTCGCCCCACTGACCAGCCATGGCGGCCACGTTACCGCGCCGCAGCTCACGGCATCCCGGCAACAGGTAGGCGTTTTCGATCTCGACTTGCTCACGGCGAATCGACGGGGTGAGCAGTCGAAAGCTTTCGCGTACGGCGGCCGTCGTCAGCACCTCATCGCGGCTGCCACTGAGGGCCAGGTCAGGATAGCGGTCGATCGCCTGTTGGGTGTCGATCGAAATGGGAACGCCACCTCCCAGTTCGCCATCCTCGAGCGACGTCAGGCACCAGGAAATCGTCAGGGCTTCGGCATCTTCTTGATTTGAAGTCTCGCTGCCTGCCTCCTCGATGCGTGGGGCCCGGCTGCCCTCCATGACTTCGCCGCGAAGCAGGAACTCGGCCCCTTCCCGTCGTGAGACCGAGGCCAGTGCCAAATCGTTGGGTTCGTCGTCGGTCGCAGAAACCAGTTGGATCTCCGACTTTTCCTGCAGGGCTGCATAGTCGACCAACGTGGTCTGACGTCCAGGATCGCGCGGAGCCATTGCCAGAAGCTTCTCCCTGACCTGCTGTGAGAGCTTCTCAGGTCCGGCGACGCTCGAGACCACCACACGCTTGCCCACCGTTGAGGCCAGGGCGGGCGGTTCCCAAACATGCAACGGCACTCCCATCCGACAACCGCTGAGGGTTCCGAGCAGAGCAAGGCAGGCAAGAGGAAGCAGTGGAGAGCGAACCATGATCGCCCTGTACGGTTTTCCACCAGCGAGCGTCAAGTTCGCTGTCAAAATCCCTCAAGGGGATCCCTCAAGGGGACAGGCAAGGTTCCGCTGTTGAGTCAGCCGATCTGAATGCTTTCGCGACGAATGCCGTCGCTTCCGTAGAAGATCACTGTGTTCTTGAAGAAATCGCAAATGGCGGTCAGTTTCACACTTCGCGGCCCATGCAGGCAAAAATAGACACCTACGGTTTTTCCGCCGCGAACCACCTCGCGTTGCGTCATGGGGAATTGATTGGGTTCCAAATGTCCGAGTTGGCAGAGCCTTTTTTCGATGGTGTTACAGAGCGTCGTGTAGTCAATCTTGCGAGGTGACAAACCGATCATCAGCTTCCTTGAGGGGCTTGCGAAAAGATCACATCGGCGCCGCGTTCAGCACCGCTTTCACTCGTCCGGCAGCAAGGGTATCGGCGCGGATGCAAGAGAAGATTAGTCCTCAAAAAAGTCTATAGTTCGGCCCCCGAGAAGAGAGGCAAGCCTTACCGATTGTGCCGTTTCCGCGAACGCTGAAGAAAATACTTGCGAGCCAATCGGATCCTTGAGGCAAGTTTCGCCCCGCGACCAGTCATGCGGTCGCGGCGGCCCCAACATGGCGGCCCCAACATGGCGGTTCGAAGATGCCAGCCCCATGGCGGCATTCCACAATCCACTCAAGATCACTCAATCTTTGTGGAACAATCGCTTGCGATCGCTTTGGGTGATCCGTCCATGAATGTCTTGCAGGATCACCTGCTCGAGCGAGGCGTCGCGTCCGAGCGGAATCCAACCGAGGGTCTGTGGCAGACCATCAAAGGTGTCCTGCAGCCGGACCACCGTTCCATCGTGTCGTTTGCTAGCCATGGATTCTGTCGCATATTGGCTGCGGTCCGTATCTTCCAGGTCCTTTTGGACAACGACTTCGAGGGTGTAACCGGCACCCATGGGGCGAACCGTCACGATGGCCCGGCGACGTATCGACTGGAGCGTGCTTTGCAGGCGTTCAAACCCAGAAGTGGAGTCCTTTCGCCAGGGCTCCAACAGTGACGCGCCGATGCGATACGAGGTTTCGATTCGACCATCCAGGATGATGCCACCCGAATTTTGCACTGGCTGCTCTCGCGTGATGCGAAAGTAGTCGTCCACGGCATCGACAACCTGGGACCAGACGAAGTTGTCCTCAGCCGGGGGTAGCTCAAGGGGGTTGGGTACAAAGGTCTCGGGCACACGATTGTCGAGTCGATAGGCAAGTCGCCCACAACCCGCGGACCCAATCACCACGACGACCATGACGAGGGTGAGCGACACGAGTAACGAAACGGCGGAAACGTATCGTGTCAAGCGACGAGGATGTCCATGATCATTCTGCATGTCGGGCTCATCGATTCTTCGACGACGAGTTGCGACGAGCGATGCTGTCGGGCAACGGTTTCGCTCCAGCCAGGTCATCGGGGAACATCGACCAGACAGGAATCATGACCTGCATCGTCTCCATCACCTCGCTTTGCGACTTGGCGATCTTTTCCTGACGCACTGCGGCACGAATCTCATCCTGGACCTCGCTCAACGGAGTCACACCCGCTTCCTGACGCTCCAAGACTCGGACGATATGAAAACCGAGATCGTCTTCGATGATCTCACTCATCGCATTGAGCGGGATCGAGAAGATCTGCTTGTCGATCGCCTCCGAAGCCAACGCGCCTTGTGCCGTCCAATCATGGACTCCGCCCTCTTTGGCGAATGGCTCCTGGCTCTTTTCACGTGCGACGGCCTGCATGCTGCCACCGTAATAGGCCTCGCGGCCCATTTCCCAAATTGCTTCAAGCGACTCTTGACGTGATGGGAAGTTCGCTTTCATCACGCTCATCTGTTCCCAGCGAGCACGCAGTGGCCGTGCGAACTCCTTCAAATTCGCCTGGTAATATTCAACGATTTCCGCGATCGAGACCGATGGATCCCGTTCGATTTTGCTGCGGATGTAAAGGTGCCCCAACATCTGGTCGACGAATTCACGTTGTCGTGCCGATAGCGAACTCCCTTTCTCGCGAAGCAACGCATCGAGCTCCGAGAGGTCGCTGACTTTGTACTGTTCTTTCAATTGCGGGAGCTCGGACTCAAAAAACATCTGGCGAGCCCTTGAGGTCAGTTTTTCATCCGCTTCCTCCCGCTTCTCGGCTGATTCCGTTCCGACTTGATCCAGCAAGAAGGCTTCCCGCATCATCTTGTTCTGAATGGCTTGAGCAAGCAGTCCCCGAATGAGATTGACACGTGCAAAGTGAAGCTGGTCTTCCGGAATGTCCTGACCTGACTTGGAAAGGACCTCATTGATTCGCGCGTGACCTTTGGCATCAGGTCCCCAAGCAGGATGGGAGTGCGTCCCACGTAGGCAACGATCGCTGCCGGGTCGGAGGGCAGATCGATTGTTTGGGCAGTATCCACGTCGTCACGAGTGGGGACTTGCCCCGGTGACTGCGATTGGCATAGCAGTCCCGCGAGCAGCAGGATCGACAGCAGTGGAAGACGGGGCGGCATTCGTTGCCCTGCGACAGGAGGATGGTGTCGTTTCAAGAGGTGATCGGCTTGTAACCAGAGATTCTTTGCCGACACAAGAGAGAATTCGGCATGGGCCGGCGGAAGGCAGTGCGATCGGCGGCCGGCCGCGTCGCAACAGGCAGAGAATGGGCGGATTGGCACGCCGGGCGAGCGAGCCGACCGATGGTTACGTCTCGAGGTTTCGGGTGTCATCCTCGCGGTGAGCGGGAGGGCCTCGGGTGCGCCCTGGAAATCCCCAAACGTTCACTTTCCTCTCTTTCGACAACCGGATTGTTTTTCGTAGGCTCCGTGCCGTCGAAGGAAACCGGCATCCGTTGCCGATCCGAATGGTTTCACGAAACACTCTGTGTGAACATGTCGAGCGACGCAGAAATCTCGGCGACCTCGCGGTCGCTTCCTACGCAACTTCGGCCCCCAGTGGACGAGGCGGCACGGTTTCGGATGGCCAGTCTGCTCTGGGTGGCCGGGATCACGTTGCTGTTGGTCCCGATGGCGACCCTGGTCGACATGCCGATAGCCCGCTGGTTCGCCCAACCCAATACCGGATGTGTTGGGTGACGCCCTGAACTTGATGCTGATTTATGCGCATGGCTCAGGAATCACGCTGATCCTGTTCGGTGTCTTGCTGTTAGCACCCAAGTGCCGCTGGCATGTCCCTCGGCTCGCCGTTTTGGCGTTGGGTGGAAGTGCCGTATCGACGCTCGCCAAGATGTTTGTCCTTCGTCCTCGCCCCAACTCTTTGAACTTGGATGCGGCCGGGAATGACTATGCCTGGATTTGGTCATTCGACTGGACGCTGACTCACGTCGCTAACTTTGACGCCAGTACACGCGCGTTCCCCAGTGCCTATTTGGCAACCGCCACCGCGTTGACCGTCGGTCTGTGGGTCGTCTTACCACGTGGACGATGGTTGTTTGCCGTGCTTTGTGCTGGGACCCTTCTTCAGCGTTTGTACTGCGGCGCTCATTTCCTCAGCGACCTGTTCGGATCGGCTGCGATTGGACTTTGGTGGTCATTTGTCTGTTATCATCCCAGCTTGATGGGAACGATTTTCGACAAGATGGAACCGGAACGCCGTCCGCGGCGACGATCCTGGCAAGAAGGCGACGTCGCGCTGCCTCATTTATCAACGCACAAGTCGAAAGCCAATTCGTTACCTCGCGCGAACGCCGAGTCCAAAACGGATCCAGCATCCGAAGCACCCCGGCGACGGCCTGAGCAATTCGACACAGGCAGCCGGCATACCGTAGGCGAGTCTCTCCGAGACTCGTAGCAAAGCTGCGCATGTCCGCCTTGGAAATGCGGACCTACGTCGACTCGCAGCAAAGCTGCGTGCGTCCAGTTTGGCAACGCGTTCTTGCTCGACTTCCATTCGTTTCACGCACGGGCGTGCAAACGGTCTCTGAGCGGCCCAATGATCGCGCGAGGCACGAACTTCGCGAGTTGCTCGTCATCGCTGCTCAAGGCCGCGATCTGCTTCAAGAGTGAACTGCTGACATGGGCGTAACGCTCGGCTGCCATCAGGAACACGGTCTCGATTTCAGGATCGAGCTGTTGGTTGGCCATCATCATCGTGAACTCGCCGGCGATGTCCGTCAGCGGCCGCATACCGCGAACCATCACTCGGGCTCCAAGGCTGCGGACAAAATCGACCGCCAGCCCAGTGAAGATCTCGACGCGAACGTTGTCCAAGTCACCGGTCACACTCTGAACCAAATCGACGCGCTGCTCTGGCTCGAACAGCGACTGCTTATCGGCGTTGAATCCAATCCCGATGACCAGTTCATTGAACAGCGGCGAAGCGCGGCGAATGATGTCCAGATGCCCGAGTGTGATCGGATCGAACGAGCCAGTGTAGACGGCAGTGCGAAGGGCAGGCATCTTGCATTCTCCGGGACAGTCACGAGAAGAGTTGGAGAGGAGGTCGAACAGCGAAGTCTTGGGACCACTGCCGCTACAGGCAGCGCCGAACGACTTCCACCAGCCGCGCGAGATCCTGCTCATCATTGTAGGCATGAACGCTGGCCCGCACGCCACCGCCACGGCAACTGACCACGACCTTCTGCTCAAGTGCCCTTCGACGGACCTCCGTGGGATCCATGCCGTGAACCTCGAAGGTCAAAATACCACTGCGATTGGCGACATCGGAGGCAAGTCGAGTCGTCGCACCGATGGCCTGCAACGATTGATCGAGTCGCGATACGAGATCCACGACCCGATCTTGGATCGAGCTCTGGCCGTGAATGCGGCGAACCCTCAGGAACATATCCAGCGATGCGCTGAGTGCGGCCGCACCCACCATGTTTGCCGAACCGGGCTCGAAACGGGCCGCGGTCGATCGCAACTCAAGCTGCGGAGTCGTGTAATTGAACGAATTCTTGACACTGTTCCAACCGACATTGCCGCAGCGAATCCGCTCCAGATGTCGGCTGGCAATCATCGCGACCCCCAGGCCCTCGGGGCCAAGCAACCACTTGTGGCCATCGGCGGCAAGAAAGTCGACAGGCGTTTGCTTCAGATCCAGCGGGTACATTCCCAAACCTTGGATCGCATCCAAGCAGACCATCACCCCGTTTCGGTGCGCACGGTCGACCAACTCATCGAGATCGACTCGGTATCCGCTCGCATAGCCAACCCAGCTGACGGCGATCAGGCGGGTCGACTCGTCCACCCGCTCGATCAGATCGTCCACTCGGACTTCGCCATCGCGTCGCGGCACGATCCGAAGTTCGACGCCACGCGATCGCTGATTCTGCCAGGGAAACAGATTGCTCGGAAACTCACCATCGGGAATGACCACACTGTCTCCGGGCTGCCAAGGCCAACCTTCGGCGACCAAGTTGATCCCGGTGGTGGTATTGGGAACCAGGCAGATTTCCGACGAATCCGCCCCCAGCAGCGTGGAAAACTGGTCACGGAGCCTTTCCAACCCGGCGGCCCAGGATGGCCAAACCGTGTCACCCAGGAGGGCTGCCTCTTCGGTAAAACGATGAATCGCGTCGGCAGCCGGACCGCTCAACGGGGCCACCGCCGCGTGGTCAAAGTAGGCCCAGTTCGGGGCGATCGGCATCTGTGACCGCCACCATCCCCAAGGGGACTCGGCGATCAAACGGTCGGTCTCCGCCGACGCGTTTTCTTCCGTTTCAGGACCGGCATTCCCCATTTTCATGAATGATTCTCGCTTTGGATCACGGAATTCTCGGATTTATCGGTACAGAAGGCTAGCCACCGAGCATTCGGTAATTTAGCTATCAGACGTAGGCTTGGGAAACGTGGCGATTTGCAACTATACTGCGACCTCCCAAGTGACTGCATCCGTGTTAACTCTTCTTTCTCTGTCTCTTCGGCGAGGTTTTTGATGCCCAAGGCGCTTTGTCTGATCAGCCTTGTGGCGTCGATCTTGGTCGCCGTGCTGTTCCTGGCCGATGCTGCCATGGGGATGCTCGGGATGGCGGATATGGCGCCGCTGCGAGGGCGCCAACTTACTGATGGACATCGCCTTCGTGCTCCTGGGTGCCGCCATGATCTACATGAGCTGGTCGACCTATCGAGAGCAACGCTAACGCCAGCGAGCATTACCGTACGATGCACGCCGTACGATGCACGCCGTACGATGCACACCGTACGATGGACTTCCAAGTCCGTCGATCACGATCTACCTACCCAGCCTCGCTGCACGATCCAACCGCACCACATCTAACCGCACCACATCTAACCGCACCGCATCGCCAACCTGCCACGCGACCATTCTGGTTTTGACCCGAGCACCGCACGGCGCAACACCGAGCACCGCGCGATTTGGCTATCATGTTCGACGATCCTCGAAGCCGAACCATGATCTCGAGAGTTGGCATGCCCTTTTCACGCCGTCAGTTTCACCGTTGGATGGGCTCGTCCATCGCCGCAAGCGTCGCGTCAACTTTCCAGAGCGTCGCGCGAGCGGCGGAAACCGGTCCGCTGGAGACATTCGTTCCGACCCGCGCGATCACTCGTGGTCCTCGCAATCATTGGTTCGGTTACTACGACAAACGCGAGTTCGATCCGACGAGCCGCTATGTCTTGTCCAATGAAACCTCCTTTGAGGGCCGAGCCCCCACGGGCGAGGATACGATCAATGTGGGTTACGTCGATACCAAGGACGGCGATGCATGGCGAGAGATTGGCCAGAGCCGAGCCTGGGGCTGGCAACAAGGCTGCATGCTTCAATGGGTGGGTGACCGCGGTGAAAGGATCCTTTGGAATGACCGCGAGGGCGATTCCTTCGTTTGCCGGCTGTACTCCATGGCCGATTCATCGATCAGAACAATCCCGAGGCCGATCTACACGATTTCACCAGATGGCCGATTCGGTCTGTCCGTCGATTTTCGACGGATCGACAATCTTCGTCCTGGCTATGGCTACGACGGGCTTTCCGATCCACATGTGACAGTCCCAGCACCGCAAGACTCTGGAATCTGGCGTGTCGATCTTGAAACCGGTAAGGACGAGCTGATTCTCTCGCTCTCTGACGTCGCGGCCATTCCATGGCCCGATGGTCATACGCATTCGGACGCCTGGCACTACTTCAATCATCTGCTCATCAATCCATCGGGAACACGCTTCATCGTGTTGCACCGGTACCGACCCAAGTTTGATCCCAAGACGCTGGAATTCGAAGGCAATTTCGTAACGCGAATGTTCACCGCAAACGTGGACGGTTCCGATCGCTACATTCTCGATCCCAGTGGACATACCTCGCATTTCATCTGGAAGAACGATGAGCAGGTAACCATGTGGACCAAACCGATTGGCCATCCGAACGGCTTCTATCAGTTCACCGACAAGACGCGCGAAGTGATTCCGGTCGGACATAACAAGATGCCGACCAATGGCCACAACACGTTCCTTGCCGATCCTTGGAGCGATTGGATCTTGAACGACACCTATCCAGATAAGCAGACATCGCGTCAAACCGTCTACCTTTACCATGTCCCCAGTGGTCGCCGGTTCGACCTTGGACATTTCCCGTCACCAGCAGCCTATCGTGGCGAGTGGCGTTGCGACACACATCCGCGCAGCAGTGACGATGGGACCTTGGTAGCGATTGACAGCCCACACGATGGGGGCCGACAGGTCTACTTGCTGGACATCCGCGAAGTCCTGAATTCGATCTAGCGAGACATTGCCGCCCTAGGGGCCAAAAGTAACCCGAAGCGCTAACGCTGCGGGTTAGGATACTTGGAGAACTCGTCAAGAGTGTCGCTGTCCAGCTACTCAAACGGATCGGTTGTTTCGAGTAGCACGACTCTCCGAGTCGTAAATCGCCGAGAGAATCGACTCGGAGAGGCTGTGAGTTTTTCGTTCGCACCACTGTAGGTCCGCATTTCAAGTCGCCAGAGGACGCGGTTTGTCACTCAAACCGCGAAGATGGTACTGATGCAAATGCCGATGGCACGTCACTTGAAGGCAGCGACAAACAAAAAAAGGCACCGCCAGTTCCTGACGGTGCCTTTGAGTGGAGGCGGCGGGAATTGAACCCGCGTCCCGCGATGCATCCATGACGGCGTCTACGTGTGTAGTCGAGCTATTATGGCTTCCGAAGAAGCCCCTTCGCTCCTTGCGGCGCTGTTCGACAGGCTCCGCAATTCGCTAGCTCGAATCGGTTTTTAACTCGTCGCGTCTCGAGCAGGACGACGAGCGATCCAGAATTGTGACGGACTTTCGGGCGACTCTGGCGATCCCCCTCAGTCCGGGCTACCTGTTCTTAGGCGGCCAGTGCGAGACTTTCATCTGCAACTAAAATTTTTGATCAGCTTTTTACGTGGCCCACTGATCAACCACGACACGCAACCTTCACTTCACGACATCCGGTCGAATCCAGGTCACCCCCTGAATCGAGTGAATGAGTCGAATCGCCTCGCGTACGTTCCCTCTGGATATCCAGACTATCGACAAACCCACGCTAGTTTGATTCAAACTCTCTGACGGGCATCTCGGTTGAGACAACCTGTCATCTTCTACTATCGACTCCATGGCCCAAAAAGTCAACTCGTACGGTCCGTTGACTTTGGGTCGTGATCCACCGAACATGGCGACTCATTTGGTGATCGACGTCGAGGGAGAACGGACATGATTGGATCAGCGACCATTCGGCGTGGCTTCACCATGATCGAACTTCTCGGTGTGCTTGTCCTGATCAGCGTGATGGTCATGTTGCTGTTGCCGGCAGTCCAATCGGCCCGAGAAATGGCCCGCCGAACCAGCTGCGCCAACAATCTGCTTCAGGTCTCGACCGGCATGCAGATGTACCACGGAACCTATCAACATCTGCCTCAGCAGCTTTCTGGTACCGATGGCTCGACTCAGCCCGGCCTCGACAATGATCGACGACTCAGCGTGTTCGTCGCGCTGTTGCCCTTCATGGGACAGCCGGAACTGGTCTCCGCGTTGTCGGAGCCACTGAAGGGGTCGTCCCAGGCTTGGGGAGAGAATGACTGGTCCGTGATGATGGAAGATGGCTCGATGTTTGACTCCAGCCAGGTTTCCAATCCCAACGATTCGATCACATGGTCGATCGGA
This sequence comes from Pirellulaceae bacterium, assembly GCA_963767665.1. Lineage (GTDB taxonomy): Bacteria > Planctomycetota > Planctomycetia > Pirellulales > Pirellulaceae > Rubripirellula. The sequence continues at coordinate 302,715 of CAVYFC010000016.1, read as the reverse complement.
GGGCCGGAGCCATTTGATGGTCGTTACCCGCCTTGGCGAATCGAGCTCCCGGTTCTCCGTTGCCCAAGCGATCCCGGCATCGGCAGCCCAGCTCTGGCCCGGAGCAATTATGCGATCTGTCTTGGCGATAGCGTGCTGACCTCCGAATCTGGTCCCATGAAGGAGGTGGCCGGTACCTTCACGATCGATCCGACGCGACAAGAACAATGCGACGCCGCCATGCGAGGTGCTCTTGTGCCTCGCGTGGTGACGCGATTGGCCGATATCAGCGATGGGCTGGCCAACACGATCCTGTTTGGTGAAATGGCGACTGACCTGGGTGACAACGATACGCGAACCTTTCCGATTGCTGCGACGGAAGCGAAACTCCTTCGCGATCAACCGAACTGGGCCCGCGAGAACGGCAAGATCGACGTGGAGCGTCCCCAGTTTTGGAAGGACGTTGACTCGTCGAGCAAATTGAGTGCAATGCGCGGGGCTCGTCGTGGCTTTCGATGGGCCGATGGGATGCCGATCTACACGGTCATGAATACGATTTTGCCTCCCAATCGCGAGATCACTCTCGCCAGGGACAGGGACGACACTTGGGGCATTTTGCCATCGAGCAGTCGACATCAGGGAGGAGCTCATGTGGCCTTTGCCGACGGCGCGATCCAGTTCATCACGGATAGCATCGAAGCGGGCAACGAGAATGCGGCGACCGTTTATGTTGGCAGCCAGTCGGTTCCCGGCAGCGAGAGTCCCTACGGTTTGTGGGGAGCGATGGGGACGCGCAGTAATCACGAGCTGATCAGCGGGGGCCACGAGCTGGTCAGCAGCGGGCCGGCGTCGGACGAGGGAGGCTGACGGTCTGCTTGCGATTTGGCGTCAGGTCACTTTGCCCTCAGGCAGCTTCGCCCTCGGTGATTTCGCCGTTTTCGCTGACGTCTTCAAAGCGAATCGAGACCTGCTTGCTGACGCCCGACTCTTGCATCGTGACACCGTAAAGGGTCGTCGCCGCCGTCATGGTCTTCTTGCTGTGGGTGACAATGACGAACTTCGAGTGATCGAGAAACTCATTGAGAACCATCACGAATCGACCGATGTTGGCTTCGTCGAACGGCGCATCGACCTCGTCCAGGACGCAGAACGGACTGGGGCGATACTTGAAAATCGCCATCAGCAGGGCGACCGCTGTCAGCGCTTTCTCACCACCGGAAAGGAGCGAGTTGCTGAAGCTCGGTTTGCCTGGCGGTGTCGCGACGATCTCGACGCCCGCCTCGAGCGGATCGTCCCCTTCCTCGAGAATCAGATCGGCGTGACCACCGCCGAATGACTTTCGATAAAGCTGTTGGAAGTTCAAACGGATCGCTTCGAGCGTGTCCAGAAACAGTCGCCGCGAATCGGCGTTGATTCGCCCGATGATCCGTTGCAGCGAGTCCTTGGCGGCGCTCGAGATCCTGGTACTGACCATGCAGTTGATCGTATCGCTGCTGCAGACCCTCTAGTTCTTCGAGCGCCTCCATGTTGACATTGCTCGTCTTTTGCAGCTGCCCACGGAGGTGCGTGATCTCATTCTCGGTCTGGTCACGGTCCTCAGGAGGCTGCCAGTCCTCGGGCGGTTCACTCGATTGCAAGTCGATCTGGTAGTCTTCGAGCAAACGTTCGGCGAGCGTGTCGCGTCGAATCCGCGTGTTGTCGCGGCGTGAGGTGATCGCATGGACCGCCTCGCTGGCGGCCGCGACTTCTTTCATCGCCTTTTCGCTCGCCTTCATGATGTCCCGGTTATCACGACGAACGTCGGCTGCCTTCTGGGCCAATGCCTTGAGTTGGTCGCTGCTTTGGTCGGCATCCCATTGCAGAGTCGACAGACGGCTCGTGGCGTCGAGCACCCGTGCGGTCAACTCATCGATCCGGACACGGTTATCGGCAGCGAGTTGACGGACTTCCTCGACGGCCGCTTCACGTTGCCCTTGGTCGCGACGCTGTTGTTCCATGGTCGTCGACAACGCTTCGAATTTCTGTTCGGCGCGCGCTACGTCGACGGAGATTGCCATCACGCCACTGGTTGCTGTTTGCAGGGCGGTCTGTGATTCAGACAGCATCTCCTCGACATCTGCGGCTTCGAGCTCGAGACGTTCGATTTCCTTACGGCCGTCTGTAATTTGCGTTTCGAAGGAAGCGTAGTCCTGATGCGCCGCCTCTCGCTGTGAGGCGATCGCCAGAATTTCTTCCTCGATCTCCTCGCAAACGACGCGTTGGCCATCGCGGCGCTGATCGATATGACGTCGCTCGGCATCGGCGGCTGCCCGCTCGGCGATGAGGTTGCGATGCCGTTGTTCCAATCGCCCAAGCTGTGCCGTTTCTTCATCGACACGAGCCGCAAGGCGTCCCGTTTCCTCCTCCGCTTCCCTCAGTTGGTACTGGTAATGCGATATGGATTTCTTCGCCGTCGCCAGCTCACTCTTGCGGCTGACCAGACCACTGGCTGAGGCGGCGGGACCGACGACCGTCGACCCATCGTTTTCCAGCAATTCACCACCAGCGGTGACGAATCGCAAGCCGGCCCCACTGAGCTTTCGCAGCCCCAGAGCGGTTTCCAACGAATCGACCAACCAGGTACTGCTGAGCAGATGCTTGGCCAACGGTTCAAACATCGGTTCGCACTTGATCATCCGGTCCCCACGTCCGATGACCCCCTTGAGTCCGTCGAGCCGAATGCGATCCCCAGGCCGGCGACTGGGCAATTCGTCCAGCCGAATCAGGCCCACGCGGCTATTGATGGTGATCGCGCCATCGAGAATCGCTTTTTGCAACTCGCCACCGGTGACGATCACGTACTGGCTTCGGTCCCCCAAAGCGGCGTCGATGAGGGGAGCGACTTTGACGTCGACTTCCAAGCGTTCCGCGACAATGCCATGGAGATTCTTGGCGAGCGATAACGAGCTATCACGAAGCTGTTCAAGAATTGTCCGCACGCCCCCCGAGATTCCTTCCTGACGTCGCTCCAAATCCTGCAGGACGCTGAGTCGTTCGGTGAGTCCTTGCAGTCGCATCCGTAAGGCGGAGACCTCTTCGCGGCGACGCTCCCGTGTCCGACGGCTGTCTTGAAGCTTCGCGTCAGCGATCTCAATCTCTTTGACCAGGCCGTGGATCTTCGCATCGAGCGGCTTCGACCTGAGTTTGGGCCGCCGTTGCTTGCTTTGCTGCCTCGGCATACAGATCCTTGGCTGCCTGGCTTCGCTTGTTCAGGCTGGCGATGGTGCGGGCAGCTTCGGCGACACGTTGTTCGGATCGCTGGCGTCGCGATTCCAAATCGGCAACGCGACGCACCGTGGCAAGATGTTGTTGCTGGACCGAATCACGCTGTTGGCGAACTTGAGCGACCTCCTTCTCGATCGCATCTCGTTCGGCTTCGGCCTCGCGCGCTGCGTGCGCGCACGCTCGCCAGTTCCTGTTCGTACGCGTCGAGTCGTTCGGTTGCATTTCGCAGTTCCGCCGCGGCTGAACCCGCTTGGGTTTGTAGCAAACGGACCCGACGAAGCGATTTGGCAAGACTGGCTCGCAGGTCCACGATGGCGGCGCGGTCGGCGCTTCGACGTCCCGCGTACTCCGCAATCTTCTGAAGCCATTCGCTCCGCTGTTGTTCAACGATCTGGGCTTCTTCGGCGATTGACTGGAGCTGCAGGTCCGCGGCTTGCCGCTCCTCGGTCATCTTTTCGCGAAGCGTTTCCAGTTCGCGATGTCGGTGGACGGTGGCGGCGAGTTCCGACTCGGAGGACTCGAGATCCTGTGTCAGTTCCAGCCAATCGGCCCAGGCGACTTGAGTGCGAAGGTCCTTGAGGCGTTGACTTGCCTGGCGGTAACGCTCGGCCTTGCTCGCCTGGCTGCGGATGCTCTTGAGACGTGAGCCGACCTCGTCAACGATGTCGCCCAAGCGTGTGAGATTCGATTGGACACGGGCAAGTCGTCGTTCGGCTTCCACTTTTTTTGCTTTGAAGCGGCTGATCCCCGCCGCTTCCTCGAAGATCGCCCGACGGTCCTTGGCGTTGGCCTGGAGCATCCGATCCACTTTGCCCTGCTCGATCAGACTGTAGGCGTCGATCCCAATTCCGGTGCCTCGCACCAAGTCCTTGACGTCCTTGAGCCGCACCGGTTCGTTGTTGATCAGGTACTCCCCTTCGCCGCTCCGATAGACGCGTCGGGTGACGTGTACCTCGGGTGCGTCGATGGGGAGGGTGCCGGCGGAGTTGTCGAAGACGATCGTGGCTTCTGCCGCGCCGGCCGGACCGCGGGTCTGTGAACCTTTGAAGATCACATCCGACATGTCCTTGCCGCGGAGACTCTTGGCACTCTGCGAACCCAGCACCCACTTGATCGCGTCGACGATGTTCGACTTTCCCGAACCGTTGGGGCCAACGACCACCGTGATCCCGTCGGGGAAATCAAACCGAGTCCGATCAGCGAAACTCTTGAAACCGGCCAGCTCGAGTGCTTTTAGCATGAAGAGGAGGGTGTGAGAATCGGTTTCAGAATGGCTAGAAAAACGGGCTTTCCTCGGAAATTACAGGGTAGATAAAACGATTGCCGCGGCCTAGCTCTGTTTTCCCTCCCGCTCCTGGCTTTCTCGATGGTTTCCCAGCAGAAGGGGCTGCCGTCAAACGAGTTGTCCGATTGGAAAATTGACGGGTCCTGGGAGGTTTGCGATGGTTTTCGGCCGCTTCCCCCTCGCAGCGGTTGCGAGCAGGGGTTGCCAGGCTTCGTCTGCGAGCGTTATTCCCAAGGCATTGTCAGTGTCGATCCCGATTTCCCCTTTCTCGCTGGCCGCATGTCTGAAAATCCACATCAAGCGAGTGGTCCCTCCGAGGCCGGCAACGAGCCGCTGAGAAGCGTCCATACGTCCAACCTGCCAGGGATTCTGGAGCAGCTGGGGATGTCGCTGCTGGTGACCACCTACCAGGCCGGGCGGCTGGTGGTGCTTCGATCTCACGACGGAGTGCTGAATACTCACTTTCGCAGTTTCGACAAGCCGATGGGGCTGGCGGTGACCGACAATCGGATTGCCGTTGGGGCGGACACCAGCATTTGGGAGTTCCACAACCTTCCGGCGGTCTGTCGAAAACTGGAGCAGTCCGAGGACCATGGCGGGCCCCGACATGACGCCTGTTTTCTGCCTCGTATCACTCACTGGACCGGCGACATTCAGGTTCATGAGATGGCCTGGGTTGGCGAGGGGGTGGCGGCCGAATTGTGGTTCGTCAACACGCGATTCTCCTGTCTGTGTCGGCGAAGCGAGATCTACAATTTCGTTCCCGTTTGGCGGCCGCCCTTTGTGACTCGTTACATTCCCGCAGACTGCTGTCACCTCAATGGTCTGGGCATGCGGGATGGGCGACCGAGTCATGTCACGGCCCTCGGGCAATCGGATGAGCCGGCGGGTTGGCGTGCCAACAAGCGTAACGGTGGTATCGTGATCGACATCGAGACCGACGAGATCGTCTGTCGCGGTTTGTCGATGCCCCATTCACCACGTTGGTATCGCGATCGATGGTGGCTGTTGGAATCGGGAACGGGCGGCTTTGGATTCATCGATCCAAAGACCGGTCGCTTCGAAACGGTCTGTACCTTGGAGGGCTTCACACGCGGTCTCGCCTTCGCAGGGCCGCTTGCCTTCGTCGGTCTCTCGCAAGTTCGCGAGTCGGCCGTTTTCGGCGGCGTCCCCATCGCCGAGCGAGCCCTGGAGGAAAGAATCTGCGGCGTGTGGGTGATCCAGATCGAAACGGGAGCAACCGTCGCTTTCTTGCGCTTCGAGGAAGCCGTGCAGGAGATTTTTGCCGTCGAACTGATCAACGCCCGCTACCCCGAGCTGATCAACGAGGATCGCGAGCTGTTGGCAGGATCGTTCGAGTTGCCCGACGAAGTGATTGGCGAAGACTGAGAGGCAATCTCGCCAAAGGTTTCTCGCGACTCACTTCTCGCTTCTTGCCACTCATCATCCCCCTTGTTTGCTACGAATTTCCCCATGACAAGACTCTTCGCTGGTACCCCGTTTGACATTCCCCCTCGCTGTGATCGATGCGGCGAGTTGGAACAGGATTGCCGTTGTGATCCGGCCGAAACGAAGTCGGCGCCACAGTGGCTCGCTCCTTCGAAGCAGGTCGCCAAACTGCGGGTGGATCGTCGCAAGCACAAACGCATGGTGACCGTGGTCTGGGGGCTTGATCCAAAGGAGTCGGATCTCCGCGCCCTCTTGTCACGCCTCAAATCCTCCTGTGGAAGTGGTGGAAGTCTGCAGGAGGAAGTGATTGAACTTCAGGGGGATCACGCTGATCGCGTCCGCGCGGAACTGAAAGCAATGGGGTACACTGTCCGCTAGAGCGTTTTCATTTTTCATGTGCGTTGCTGGAAAAGGGGTCAGGCCCCAATAGCCGCAAGCGGCCCGAAGGGTGCTTCGCACTATTGGGGCCTGACCCCTTTTCCAGCTCGGCACCCTGTGCCGACGCGATTCCAGCCTTTGAAGTAGAAACGCACGTCCTGAACAAGTCTTGATTGAAAGCAGGATGATTCATGCATGGTCGGCGACATCATCTGACGCTCTGGATTGCCGCAAGAACGGCACCGTTGATGTTCAGCTTGTCGCTGATCTTTCTGGTTTGCCAAGCCATCCTGGTTGTGGTCTGGGTGGATGTTCCGAATCTCGCCGAGAACGCACGGGCGGTGATTGCCCAGGCAGAGGGAGCGTCGGTGGCCGAGCGTGTGCGGATCTCTCTCGGTAGCGAGCTGATCGATCACCGCATCCAAGATTTGGCGGTGACGTTGATCTTGTTCATCTGGCCGGTGGTGATTTTGGAAGCGGTGTTCCATTGGATGACGCGACCATGGAACATTCGCTTCTTGAAGTATCACCTGTTCGGGTTGCTGTGCTGCATCTGTCCCTCGTTTCGGATGTGCGCCCGAAGCCCCGAGATAAGATTTCGAATCTGGCTGCCGGGACTGGGCTGGCGACAAGCCAACAAACGTTTGCGGAAACGCTTGGAACGCCACTTCAGCGCGCCGATGATCCTGATTGCTCTGTTGATCTTGCCCGTGCTGGTCGTGGAATACTTCATGAAGACGCAGGTCGTGGAGTACACTTGGCTGAGGCTGATGCTGCACGTCAGCACAGGCGTCATCTGGTTTGCCTTTGCCTTTGAGTTCATCCTGATGTTCTCGGTGGCACAAAAGAAATTCGCCTACTGCAAGTCTCATTGGCTGGACATCGCGATCATTGTGCTCCCGCTCTTCTCGTTCCTGCGATCGCTTCGAGTCCTGCGGGCCTCCCAGGTCACCAAAATGGCGCGGGTCTATCGGCTCCGTGGAACCGCCGTCCGCGCCCTCCGCGCGATGATCCTGCTGGAGTTCTATCATCGCATCACCGGAACCGATCTCGATCGCCGAATCGAGAAGCTCGAGCGACAGCTTCAGGATGTGGAGTCCGAAGCCAAAGAGATTCGCCGCCAAATCGCCCGCCTGCAACGGCAGCCGAGATGAACAGGCTGCCGCCGAACGGGAAGCGGTTGTTGAGTAGGGGTGAGTGGGTGAGTGGGTGAGTGGGTGAGGGGTGAGGAGTGAGTGGGTGAGGGGTGAGGAGCGAGTGGGTGAGTGGGTGAGTGGGTGAGTGGGTGAGTGGGTGAGTGGGTGAGTGGGTGAGTGGCGTGAGTGGGTGACGTGGGCGGATGTATTGAGTTTTGATCGGTTTTTTGCTTTTGGTTGGTGTTGGAATGCAATCGGGTCGTCGAACGGCTAAACTGTGAAGTCTCCCGCCTTGAGTTCCTCACTCCCCCCCTCCCATGCTCAACGCTAATATTTCCCTGCGGCAGCTCGGTCTGGCCTTGTGGATTCTTGCCCTCGGATGCCTTGAGGTGCGTGCCGCTGAATCGGTCAGCTTCGAGCTGGATGTGCAGCCCATTTTTTCGGCGTTTGGTTGCAATTCCGGGCCCTGTCACGGCAAGCAACGGGGACAGAATGGTTTTCAGCTATCTCTGCTGGGATTCGATTCTGACTTTGACTACAACGCCTTGACCCAGGACGCCCGCGGAAGGCGACTGTTTCCGCCGGCACCGCACCAGAGCTTGCTGCTGCAAAAGGCGACGGGCGAACTGCCACATGGTGGCGGAAGACGCTTCGACCGCGACAGTGCCGGCCTACCAAACCCTTTACAGCTGGATCGACCAGGGCGCGACGCGGCGAATCGACGGAGAGCCCGACTTGGAGGCGGTCGCCCTTGAAGCGACCGATTTCACGCTCGACGCCCGACCAATCCGCTTCGCTGCGAACGGTCGCGCATTACAGCGACGGTCGAATCACGCGATGTGACCTAGCTGACCACCTATCTTTCCAACGACGACGCGTCGTGGCAGTCGGTCGATTCAGAGGGCACGATGACAGCCGGACAGCTTCCCGGAGAAACATCGGTGATGGCCCGCTACAGGAATCACATCTGCGTCGCCAATGTCGTCATTCCTCGCCAACAACCGGTGCCCAGCGAGCGTGTTCGCCAAACTGCCCCGGCAACAACTACATCGATGACTTGATTTACGCGAAGCTGGAAACCCAGCAGATCGAACCATCGCCGCCCGTTGCCGATGCAACTTTCTTGCGCCGCGTCTACCAGGACTTGATTGGTCGGCTTCCCATCGGCCCGACGAAGCACGACGCTTCCTCGATTCGAACGCCGACGACAAGCGGCGAGCAACTTGGTTGACGATTTGTTGCGAGCGTCCCGAGTATGCCGATCATTGGGCGGGCTATTGGGCCGATCTGCTGCGTCCCAATCCCTATCGCGTCGGCATCAAGGCGGTGTTGAATTATGACAACTGGATCCGCCAGCAATTTCGCGACGACGTGCCCTACGATGAGTTCGTTCGCGAAGTTGGTGACGGCCAAAGGCAGTACCTGGCATAACGGCGCGGCAACGTTGTATCGCGATCGACGCAGCCCGGATGAGATCACAACGATGGTCAGCCAGTTGTTCCTTGGCGTTCGGCTGGAGTGTGCCAAGTGTCACCATCATCCCTTCGAAAGCTACAGCCAGACCGACTTCTATCAATTCGCCGCCTACTTTGCTCGGGTCGGCCGCAAAGGGACCGGGTCTATCGCCGCCCATTTCTGGTGGCGAAGAAATCGTCTTCAGCTGCCGATCGTGGCGAGGTCAAGCATCCGCTCACGGGCGAAACGCTCGCAGCCCACGCCGCTGTTACGAGGCGCTCACACGCGGTCGACCAGACCGATCCTCGGCAGAGTCACTGGCCGAACTGGATGACCTCGCGAAGAAAATCGCTTCTTCGCACGCGTCCAAGCCAATCGTTTGTGGGCGATCACTGATGGGGCGTGGACTGGTCGAGCCGGTGGATGATCTGCGCAGCACCAACCCGCCGACCAACCCGGAACTTCTCGACGCGCTGGCCGAGCGATTTTCGTCGACAGCGGTTTCGAGTCAAAAGCATTTGCTGCGCCGGATCGCCCTGTCGCGGGCCTATTCGCACAGTTCCATCCCGACCGAATCGAACGCGTCGGATCGCAGTCAACTACTCGCGCCATTATCGCCATCGATTGCGGGCGGAAGTGTTGATGGACGCGATCGCGGATGTGACCGAAACGTCCGCCTCCCTTGATGCGATGCCTTCGGAGTCGAGGGCCAATCAAGTTTGGACGACGCGGGTTGATTCGATCTTTCTGGATACCTTCGGCAGGCCAAATGAAAACCAGGATCCGCCCTGCGAACGGACTCCGGATGGAACGATGACGCAAGCCTTGCACCTGATGAACTCGAACGAACTCGACCGGCGGATCCGGAGCGACTCAGGACGCGCGGCGAGGTCTGGCCGCCAGCGACATGACAGGCCAGAGAAATCATCGAAGAGATCTACCTCGCGACGTTCTCTCGGATTTCCCAGCGACGCGAACTCGACGTTACGGCGGCAACTCTTGAATCGGCCGAGGATCGTCGCGATCGTCTTGGAGGATCTGATGTGGGCCATGATCAATGCGCCGGAGTTCTCGATCCAGGATTGAGTGTGCAAACAAATCGGCAATGCTCCGGTTTGAAAAGTACCGCCAAGTTTCAACCACAACATCTAACCCGTGGGCAACAGGTTGACAGAAATGCGAAGGAAGAAACGCTCGGTAGGCAATTGCGAGGGGATCTCCCGACGCGACAGTCTGGTGTTGGGATTGGGCGGACTGGTGGCCGGCGGTTTTTGCGGGGCGCTTCGCGCGACTGCCGCCGCGGCAGCCCGACCGGAACGGGCGGAAAGCGACAAGCCGACGCCTGCATTTTGATTTGGATGGATGGGGGACCGAGTCACTACGAGACGTTTGATCCAAAGCCGGAGGCCCCGGCCGAGATCCGCGGTCAATTCAGCACGATCGCAACCCAGACGCCCGGGATCCACTTCTCGCAATTGATGACTCGGCTGGCCGCCATCTCGAACGATTTGGCGATCGTTCGATCGATTCGACACGACCAGGGCAACCACGGGGCGGGCAACCACTACATGATGACCGGCGCTCCGCCACGGATCCCGGTCGGATGCGGCGCGTTCGTCAGCTTCCACCCGAGTCTTGGCAGTGTGGTTTCGCACCAGGTCGGTGCTCCCCGAGGGCATGCCGGCCTACTTCTCCATTCCCAACATGTCGCGATCGGGTGGCCCGCACTTTCTTGGCGCCAAGCATGCCCCGTTTGTGGTTCCCGACAGATCCGAACTCTTCCTCGTTCCGCGTCCGTGACGTGACGTTGCCCGGCGGATTGAGCGAAGGACGTTTCGAGTCGCGACAAGCGATTCGCGCCGCAAGTCGACAAGATGCTGCGGATCACCGATGCAGCCGCAGGCGATCCGGTGATGGCGGCGGATGAGTTTTTTGCCCAAGGACTGCAGTTGATCAGCAGTGCCGAGGCCCAAGCCGCTTTCGATATCCATCGCGAGCCCGATTCGGTCCGAGATGCCTATGGCCGAAACTCGTTCGGCCAGCGAGCCCTGTTGGCAAGACGACTGGTCGGCGCCGGAGTCCCCTTCGTGACGCTTTACCATGGCGGCTGGGACCATCACACGCGATCTGTTCAACGCCTTCGAATCGAAGGTGCCTCCCTTTGAAGTCAACGATCGCCGCCTTGGTCGAGGACCTCAAGCAACAGGGCATGCTGGAGCGGACGATGGTGATCGCCCTGGGCGAATTCGGACGGACACCAAAGATCAACAAGGATGGCGGACGCGACCACTGGTCCAATGCCATGAGCGTCATGTTCGCCGGTGGCGGAACGCCTGGCGGCCAGGTCATCGGCGCCACCGACCGACAGGGTTACGCGGCCGATCGAACGAGTGCTCGCGCCCGAGAATTTCGTTTCGACCGTCTACGCCAAGCTTGGCATTGACCCGGGTCAGATTGATGTACTCTCCCGATGGTCGCCCTGTGCATTTGGTCAGTGACGCGACACCGATCTCGGAGTTGATGGGTTAGCAGCTTGAGCAAGCAGCCGCGCAGTGCGTCCTTCCATCTCGTTTGCTTGGCAGCCGGGGTGAGCTGGTTTGGGATCGTGATGGCCGATTCCGTCGCGATCGGGCAGGTCCAGCTTGATCGCTTCTATCCACCGGCGGTGTCCGCTGGTGAGGAAGCGAAGATCAAGGCGGAGGGAAAGTTCGCGAACTGGCCGCCGCAGATCGTGTGTGATCGAAATGACGTGCAGATATCGCCTCTGAAGGAATCGGGTGAGTTGCAGGTGATCGTCAATCCGCAGGCACCTCCCGGCGTGGCCTGGATTCGGCTGCATGATGATCAGTCCGCATCAGGTCTCTTGCCGTTGATTGTGGAATCGCAGCCGGTTCTGGTCGAAGCGGAGCCGAATAACAGGAATGGCGAGGCGATGAAGATCGATAGTCCTGCGGTGGTTTGCGGCCGACTGGAGAAGTCGGGTGACCTCGATTCCTATCGCATTGCCGCGCAATTAGGACAGACACTTGTCGTGTCGTTGATGGGCAACCGAGTCCTGCGTTCTCCGATGGATGCCGTGTTGCAGTTAGCGGACGACAGCGGAAACGTGCTGATTCAAACGGACGATGATTGCGGTCTGGATCCTCAGCTGGTCTTCCCAGTCACGGCCGATCGAGAGTTCCTGGTGCGCGTGTTCGCATTTCCGGAGACCCCCAACAGCACGATCGGTTACGCCGGCAACGCATCCTACGTGTATGTCTTGCGGGTCACGACCGGTGGCATGCTTGATCATGTCCTTCCGCTTGTGGGGGCTAACGATGGCCGCGAGTTTCAACCCATGGGGTGGAACTTGCCAAATGAACCCGAGATTCTCTACTCGCCTGAGACGGAGATTTCCCCACCGACAATTTCCTCGCCACCATCATTGGGTTGGCAGTGGCAAGACAGCGGGCCGACCGGCGCGGATCGGCTGTTCGAGTCAGACGATCCTGCGATCGTCCCTCGAGCGGATCGACTGCCGTTCGTCTTCTCGGGTCACATCGGAGCACCAGGGGAGGTCGATCGCGTTCGCTTTTCTGTGACCCGCGACGTGAAGTATCGAGTGTCGGTCGAATCCAAGCGCAAAGGCTTCCTTCTCGACTCCGTCCTGCGATTGGTCAACTCGGGAAACGATGCCGAGTTGGCCAAAAATGACGATCGCGGTCGCAACGAGTACGACGCCGGACTCGAGTACGTGGCGAAGGAAGCGGCGGACGTTGAATTACAGATTTCAGATCTCGTCGACGGCTTCGGCCTGCGACATGCTTACAGCGTGATTGTCGAACAGAGCCAGCCCCGCGTCGAGCTGCAGGTCTCTGCGGATCATTTCCTAATCAAGGCAGGATCCGAAACGGAGATTCCTGTGAACATCACCCGGCTGCAAGGATTTGATCGGAGGCTACGGGTTGCGGCCGAAGACTTGCCCGAGGGTGTGACCGTGGAACCGGTCTTCTCCGAAGAAAAGGGTGACTCATCGAAAACGGTCAAGCTAAAGCTGGTGGCGAGCGGCGACAGCAGCTATCAAGGTTCTTTTCGAATCGTGGCAACAGAAGTCGACTCCCAAGCCGAGCGGAAGGGTGAGTCAATCATCGCCACCTATGCATTGCGTGAAGCGGTAAAGCCAAGAGATCTCTGGTTGACCGTGGCAAAGGAAGACAAATAGAGGCTAGTCAGCATGAAGCGTCATGCCCCCGAAGCTCGACAATACATGTCACATCTGCCCCTGGAAGCCGAGCAGTGCGAATCAGCAGGAGAGGCTTTGGCGCTGATGGAGTATTTTCATTTCCATCACATCCCCGTGATGAGCGGCTCACATCTGAAGGGGGTCGCAACGAGACAGCGATTACTCGAAGCAAAAATAAGACTGGGTTCTGACTTTGCTGAGGCGCCGCTGCAGTCGGTTTGTGAGACCGATGTGATGACCATCAGTCCCGTCGAACCGATCGATGAAGTCTGCCGCCAACTCTTGGCGAGAAACGTGGATCATGCAGTGGTGATGGATGGAGGCTTCGTGGTCGGTATCCTCACGACCACGGATCTATTGAAGTTCATCACAGAATTCTTCGGGAATCCATGAGGCGCCGCTCCTTCCATAAAATCCTTCATGCTTCCCCCGTACGATGGACTTCCAAGTCCGTCGCCCATCGACTGACAAGGTGGACCGACGGTAAAGCGGATCGACGGACTTGGAAGTCCATCGTACAGAGTGGATCTCGTTCGACGGACTTGGAAGTCCATCGTACGGGTTGTGTTCTCACGACGGAGATCGCGCCTAACGCATCAGATGTCGTACGAGCAGCTCATCGAGTTCGCCGTGAGATCGGATATCGAGCAGGTTGAGCGCAGGGCGACCGGCAAGTCGCCGAATCACCTCGACGCCCGCCGAGGTGCTGGTTGCGACACCTGCGACCAAATCGGGTTGGAATCCAAAACCTTGAGTGACCCCCACCACGGCATAGGGGTCGGAGGCGCACAACACCGTACAGCGGACTTGAGAGCGGATCCTTAGCATCGCTGTCTCGCCGTTGTAAGGTTCCAGAGGGGACGCACCCGCTTCGGCGACGAGCACGTCGGGATGCTCGTCAGAGATTCGTCCCAGTAGGTTTGACATGGCGTCGTTGAAGGTCGCTTCGTCACAGACGCTTGAGGGCAGGCCTGCATCGACAAAGTCGAAGATTGCATCCGCACCGGCATCGGACATCGAAAGGATGTCTCGATAGCGCCCGGCACCTGTCAGCTTCGCACCGACTACGCGCAACCCCATCCGTTTGAGCCGGCGGATGATCACCTTGGCCGACGTGGTCTTCCCGGACGACATCGAGGTGCCAATCAGTAGCAAGACGGGACAGGTCAACGATGTCGATCGAGGTGTGACCAGGAAGTCGCGCATGCCTACTTTCGACCCTCCACGGGTCACATGACCCAGGTACAGGAGCTCGATCGGCTTCGGAATGAACGTCGACTGTGACGTGACCATGCCAAGTAAACCAGCGGCCGTCATCGCGTGCAGTCGCAGCGAGTCTCCGACATCTTGCCAGCTGCCCACCGCTTCTAGGGTTGCAGCCCGGACTCCGAACGCCCCAACAATTCGATCGCTCACGTCAACTTCGCTCATCCGCCCGGTCGTCAATTCGATATGAGTCGAATGCGACGTCGCCACCACTTCGCAAACTGCGTAGTCGCCGGTTTCCCACTGCGAGCGATTGAGCGGAGTGATCTCGAAAGGTTTTTGCCCCAAGTCGGCGATCCGGGTCAGCGACGTCAGTGTGAATGGGGCAGTCATTTCGGATACCTCACCTAAGGCGACTCAGCGGCCTGCTCCCTAGCGGTCTTGCTGGTTAGCCGAGAACCGATCTCATCTCCCAGCATCAAGCATGCCAAGAGTGCCGCTCGCTCCGGCATCTTTTCTTCGACGACATGCTCATTCAACGCGTGAGCGCCATCTCCGACGGCGCCAAGACCGTCAAGGGTCGCGGTGTAGAGACTGGTCCAGTTGCCATCGGATCCACCCCCGGCAGCCCCTTGGTCGAGTTCGATCCCCAATGCATCGGCAGCCTCCTGAGCACGATGCCATAGTTTTTGGTTCCTGACTGTTGACTCCAATGGCGGGCGTCCGATTCTCCCCTCGATCTTCAATTCAGTTCCAGGAACCGTGGGTTCGATCGAATGAATGGCCTTTTCAATCATCGCTGCATCTTGATGCGTGCGGACCCGCACATCGACTTCCGCACGGCTTTGGGGCGCCACGACGTTGGGTCGCATGCCGCCATCGATCGTTCCGACGTTGATCGTGATCCCGCGGTCGGGGTCATTGAGCGCAAAAAGCGTTTGCACGACATGGGAGAGTTCCAGAATCGCGCTGATCCCCTTTTCCGGATTCAGCCCGGCATGAGCGGCCCTGCCGAGGACGGTAATGATGAATCGGCCAACGCCTTTGCGGGATGTCTTGAGCTGGCCGGAGGGACCGAGGGAAGGTTCCATGACCATGGCGCGATCGACGATTCGTGCTAGACGTCGGATATGGTCTGCTGATTCATGGCTACCGATTTCTTCGTCTGAGTTCATGAAGAAGATTGGTGTCAGACGCGGAGGCATGCCAAGCGCGTAGAGAGTCTCGAGCGCGAAGACCGCCTGCACCAATCCCCCTTTCATGTCATAGACACCCGGTCCATGGAGGCATCCGTCTTGCGATTCCACCGGCATCGAGGCAAGGGTTCCGATGGGCCAAACGGTATCAACATGCCCAAGCAGGAGTTGCTTTGGCGTTGCTCGAGGGCTTTCTTTGGGAATGGCCAAGAGTTGCCCTCCCGAGTTGCCACCGTTCAGCCGACGACAACGGAAGCCCAAAGCGCTCAGCCGAATCGCCAACAATTCGAACACGGGGGACTGCGTCGACGGCACGGTCGAGGGGCTCTCGATCGATGCACACTGCGAAAGCAGCTGCACCATTTCGTCCTGCCTCGCGCAGATGCTTGAAAACACGACCTGCCTGTTCCGGCTTCACGACGGTCCATCCTTGTTGCGTTGAAACCCTTTCGGGAATGGAAAGGAGAGCGTTCGGCTGATCGACACGTAACGCCTGGGGGCAACGTAAGCCAAAACGGGCGAGGCCGCCAACGTGTCCTGGTCATCCACCTCGACGTTGCGGACGGCAGCCGCCACGGCACTGGCCGCCACGATTTTACCTGCGATCAAGCTATTCACACCAAAACCATCGACGATGCGATCCAGTTCGCACTCCAGAAAGATGCAGCCCTGTTTGAGAAATCTGCCATTCATCTGTTGAGCGGCAAAGGTTGGAATCGCATCGAGCGCAGGTTTGCTTTGATCCTCGCAGCGGGGCGAGGCTGACAAGCTGGTGGATACGATCGCGTCTTCGTTGGGGAAGGTGACGGTGAAGGTCCCTTCCCGCCGGATGTTTTGATACGTCGCGTGCTCAGGGGTGCAAACGAACCCAAAGTAATTGTCCCATCCAAGTGGCGTGACCATGTGTTTCGGTGCAAAGTCGTATTGGCCGTCCTCTTCTCGAGTTCCGACGACGACGAGCGGAGCGACTGTGAAGAAGTGATCCCAAATGGGATGGCCCGTATCTAGCGACACCAAATCCTTGGGGGGCGGATCTGTGCGGTCGATTCCTTCGGCTGCGATCTCTTCCGATGCGGGATCACGTCGACCCCCGTCGCGAGAGCCGTTGGGCGGTCTGGTCAATTGTGCTTCTCCAAGGAATTGGGCAGCGGCGAAGTCTCACACGCTCTGGGGCACCCGATTGTATCGTCGCGACAGAAACATTGCGGCCGTTACCAATACAAGCGTGCAATTCGCGTGCCTCATCAGAGGTGCAGAATCGTCTTGGAACGCTGTCCTACGTAGGCGAGTCTCTCCGAGACTCGTAACAACCGCAGCCAAGCTGCGAATGACCGCCTTGGAAATGCGGACCTACGGGACAACCGCAGCCAAGCTGCGAATGACCGCCTTGGAAATGCGGACCTACGGGAACGCTTGTCCGGCGGTTGTGGTGCGAACCACCTCGGCCGCTTCCTCGAGGAATCCTGGCTGGTCGAGCAACTCCAGGACCGCTGGGTGATTCATCAGCGTCATCATCGCCTGGCGGTTCATCGGGTTACCCGAGTGGAGGATCTCTTGCACGTCGGGGTCGCTTTGAAGCTCGCTCATCACTCGCCGCACTTCAGGCCGCTGCTGCAATTGCTGGATCGACGGATGCTCCAGCAATCGCTGAATCTGCGAGGGCTCCGAAAGGACGCGAACGCTCTGTTGAATTTCCTCGACCTGATTCAGCGAAGGAATGCGGGTGAACGGGTTGTAGGCAACGAGCATTGGTCCGATGCGACTCTTGCGCGTGCTGGCAGTGGTGTTGAGAATGAACCGGGAAATGGCCTGGCCCCGAACGTCGTTTTTGTCACGTAGCTCGCTTCGTTGAAGCTCGAGGGGCTCGATCATCATCAGGCCTCCCAGAAAGAGCACCATGGCGATGACCCCTTCGACCGCGCCGAAAGCGAATCCGATCCAGCGATTGAGGGAGTCGAGCCTCGGGCGATTGGCAAAGACGCGGCGGATCAAGAAAGAGAGCAGAAACAAAGTCACGAGCCCAATCAGCAAGCCGACCAGGGAAACGCTCAAGAGCCGATTGGTGAGACCCGAAGTCCCCAACCACTGGCTGATTCGCCATTCTTGGCTCAGTCCAATCGATGGGGCGAAGGCGATCGCAGCGGCGGCGGCTCCGAGCATGGCCAAGATGTAGCCGGCGCCGGTGCGATAGCCACCGAAAGCAGCAATCCCGGATGCCATGCATACCGTTGCGGTCACCAGGTCATCGGACAGGGCGAAGTAGAGCGTCGGAGCGCAGAATGCGACCAAGAGCAGGAGTCGCACACGTATCGGCATCGATGTGGTGATCGGTTCTTCCTGCGTCATGAATGTCTACCGGTAGATAGCGTGGGGAAAAGCCATTGACCGCCACATCGCTGGCAGCAGCCCGGAAATTGCTCTACTTGGCTTTCCTATCGGTTTGGCCGGGCACATGCCGGTAAGCGGCGTGATCGTTCAAACATACGCTGTGGTGCCACGATCTGCGGAAAACTCACGTTGCTTTAACATTTAACGATTGTATCGCCTGGCTTGAAACTATTCGGATCAGGGCGGCGATTGGGTCGACATCAAATGACAGCGTCTAAAGCACCGACGGATGGGATGAGGCTATGAAAGCGATGGATCGAAACTGGATTGTGCGACTCGGCCTGCTCTTGGCGGGAGTCTTGACCACAGCAGGTGTCTCAGCACAACAGCCCGTTGATGGGGGAATGCTTGACGAGAACGAGCTTCTTCGCCGGGCCCTTCGTGAGGATTTGATTCCCGAGACCATTGAGGGGCGATTCCGTTTGCCGCCGTTGGACGCACCCTCCACGACGATCCGGATTTCCGAGGATCGCCAGAGTCCACAGGATTATCGGGACGAGCAGGCCGCTCCGACAATGCTGCTTCCTGAGAGCGCGTCGCAGCGTGGAGCCCCTTGGAACTGGACCGTTGTCAATTGGGCCGCCGCCAACACCTTCTCCAATCCGCGTTACTTTGAGGACCGGATGCTGGAGCGGCACGGTCAAGAGCGATGGGGGCACCTGCAACCGCTGGCCAGTGGGGCGCGATTCTTGGCGACTTTCCCCATGATGCCCTACCTGATGACCGTCTCGGAGCCGTGCGAGTGTGAGTACACGCTGGGCTACTACCGGTCCGGATCGTGCACCCCGGCGCTGATGCAGCGTCCCCCATACGATCGACGCGCCCTGATCATGGAAAGCTTGGTCGCGTCGGGCCTGATCATCGGGTTCCCGTAAGTGGGGCAATAGGGGCAGTAGGGCAGTAGGGCAGTAGGGCAGTAGGGCAGTAGGGCAGTAGGGCAGTGGGGCAGTAGGGCAGTGGGGCAGTGGGGCAGTGGGGCAGTTGGGCAGTAGGGCAGTTGGGCAGTGGGCAGTTGGGCAGTTGGGCAGTTGGGCAGTTGGGCAGTTGGGCAGTTGGGCAGTTGGGCAGTTGGGCGTGTGTGTGATACGCCCGGATTGGAGCCCGGCGGTGTCCGGCCGATCGGGAATGAGAGAAAGCCAGGGATGGGCAATCCTGCTGCGGCTCGGTGGTTTTGGCCAAGCTGCCAGCCCCTCATTTCATTGCCCGCTGCCCTCAAGGTCTTTCCCTGGACTGTCGCAGCAGCTAGAACATCGGGATAGGAAATCATTGGAAGTTTCCCCCTCCTAGACGGTCCCCCCACCATGTTCTATTTGTTGGTCCTTGTTGCTGCTGCGAGCCGTTTTCTGCCGCATCCGCCGAACGTCGCCTGTGTGGGTGCAATCGGATTGTTCGCAGGTTGTTACCTGTCGGGCCGCCGGGCCTATCTGGTGCCGGTCGCAATTTTGCTGCTCAGCGACGTGGTCGGTCAGTTGCTACGGATTCCGGGGATGGGTTTCTACCAGCCCGTGACGATGGCGTTGGTCTACGCTGGCGTGTTGGCCGCTGTTCCGGTAGGCCGCTGGATCGGCCGGAGCGAACGACGTGTTCTGAGCGTGCCAGCTGGATCGTTGGTCGCATCCTCGTTGTTCTTCCTGATCAGCAACTTGGGCGTTTGGCTTGGCGGGTGGTACGGGATGACATTGATGGGCCTCGTCGCCTGTTACACCAACGCGATTCCGTTTTTTGGCTACACGCTTGCAGGCGACTTGGCTTTTAGCATCGTCCTTTTCGGTGCTTGGGAGTTGTCGCGGCAGGGCCAGGGCCTTTTCTCCCGAACGTCCGTCGCCAGGGCTTCGTTAGCCGTCGGGCGGTCTCACGACCTTTGAAGTTAGTTGCCCTCTTTTGTTAATCCGACGCGTCAGCGAGGAAATATCGATCGAGACAGCGACTCGCTGACGCGTCGGGTTATGAAAATCCTCTTGGGTCAGCCAACACGCGCCACTTCAAGACTCACGACTTCGGGCGGGCTTACGATTCCAGTTCCATGCCCCCTGCACTGTCGACCAGCAGGACCCTCGGCAATTCGCCTGCGATTTCTTCCATTCGGCGAAACAGCTCCATTTCCTCGCCTTCGTCGGGCGTCTGGAAGCCTAGCAGCACCAAAGCGGCATCGTGGGAGGTGGAGCGAATGATCTCCCCGGGTGAACCGTTGTCGCAGATAACTTTGGGTTGAAACTCGATTCGCGAGGAAGCACCCAATTCGATCAGGTGCTTGTGAACCTCCTCGATCGCCTCTTCGTTGTCGACCACGCGAAGGACGCGAATCGGATTCGCTCGCCAAGCCGGATTTCGGTGAAGCAAGTGGGCGAGCAGCAACATCAGCGCCCCGTTCTTCATGCCGCGCCACCAGACGTCGATGGTCCCTTGTGGCACATTCCAGTGCTCGGAGACGTCACCTGGTTCATCTTCCTCGGCTTCCCGATGGGAGAGAAATCGAGCCGCCAACACGCTGCGATTCATTCTCGTGATCAGGCGGATATTGCTGCCGAACGTTTCCGACTTGCTTTCGTCCCGCGGCCAGCCAAGCAGCACCGTGTTGGTCCGCAGGCCGCCAATTCCATGGCACTGGATCAGGGACTCAATGCCATCGGAGAGAAACTCATCACAGACAACGGCGGGGAACGCCTCGAGTTGCTCTCGGGCGATGAAGTTGCGAAGCAACTCCTCGTAGCGATCACGTCTTTCGGCATGTTGCTCCACATCACCGGTCACCACCTGAGCCAGGGTCAAGATCCCAGAGCCGGACGTCAGCCAATGCCCATAGATTGGGATGTGGGGGCCGCGTCCATCCGGTGCCCGAGAGGGCCATGATGATGGGACGCCAATTCTTGGGGTGATAAACCTCGGCCTCGAGTCTTAGCAGCGACTTCCTTGCTCGCTCGAAGATCACACCACTTTGCAGGTCACCCCAACGCGACTCCACCTCTCGATAACGAATGAACCAGTGCAGCCCGGCGATGAACAGGATCGAGACGGTCGCCCACACCCAGTTGATCAGGAACATCACACCGATGCAGCCGATCGTCCCCGCAAGCGACGTCGTCCAGTGGCAATAGTGGAAGGTCGGTCGATAGCTTGGGTTCTTGGTAATCGCCTCGTAGAAGGTCGCCAGGTTCAACAATCCGTAGGTGATCATGAAGAACATGGTGATGATCGGAGCGATGGCGTTCAGATCCCCCAAAGCGATACAGACCTGGGCGATCGCAAAGGTCATGACCGTCGCTCGCCGCGGCTCCGAGGTCACGCCGCTTCCAGCCGCGAAAAAATTGAGGGATTTGAAGACCTCGTCACGAGCGAACGCCTGCAGGATACGCGGTGCCCCCATCATGCTGCCGAGCGCCGAGGACAGTGTCGCTGCGAACACCCCAGCGGTGATCAAGACAGGCCAGGTGGCGATGTCACGAACCACCATGTTGTTCTCAATCAAGACCGAAGCAGGTCGGGCACACCCCAGCAGGACTGCCATCGAGAGGTAGACCAAGCCGGTGATCACCACCGCCCACAGCGTTCCCTTGGGAATCGATTTGGATGGGTTGGCCAGATCTCCCGACATGTTCGCGCCGGCCATGATCCCCGTCACTGCAGGGAAGAACAGCGCAAACATGGTGAAGACGCTCTGGCCTTCCGAAAAACTGGGACCCAGGTTGGCCTGCAGGTAGGCCGGATTGAAGTCTTCAATCGCACCACCATAGAACGAGACGAGTGACGCGACCAGAATCGCCAAAATGAAGTACTGAACCTTGATCGTCCAACCTGCCCCGATGTACACACATGCAAACACGACGAGGTTCACCAGCGAGGCGATCCCGATGAAGTGCGTGGAGAGTTGGGGAAAGGTGCCCGTCAGCGCTTCGGTAAAGCCCATGACGTACATCGCCACCGAAATCGCCTGGGCCAAAAAGAAGAGAACTCCAATCGCCCCACCGAATTCGACCCCGAGGCTGCGGCTGATTAAATAGTACGCACCCCCTCCTCGAACCCTTGTATTGGTGGCGATCGCTGACAAAGAGAGGGTGGTCAGTGTCGTGATCGCCTTGGCCGCCAGTACGATGAGCATTGCCAGCACGACCCCGCTTTGGCCGACGACCTGGCCAAACCGCAGGAACATGATCACGCCGAGAATCGTCAGCGTGCAGGGCGTGAAGACACCGCCGAAGGTTCCAAACCTGGTCGGTGTCGATACTTCATCCGTGATACGTTGCGACAAGGGAGCGTTGGTTTCTGATCGGGGTGCAGCGCGTTTCAGCCGACTGTTGCGGTTGGTATGCCTTTTTCGGCGACTCGAGCGATGATGATAACGAAACCAGGAGTTTGGACGTAGGCGGAACCTGGAAACGATCGGTCCGATGAGTGACCCACAGTCCTTGGGGAGGTCCAGATTCCGCCCCAGCGATCGAATCCGAAACAATTCAGCCTGCAGCCAGGCACCTCTGCTAGCGAGCAACTGAATAGACTAAGGATCGGTTCTGAATTCGGCTCGTTCCTCTCGCCCTTCCTGAGTTAGGAATCTCCATGCTTCGCATCGCTTTCTCGATCTCGCTTTCGGCCGGTTTGCTGCTGCCTCCGATCGCTTGGACCCAAGAGGCTACGTCGCCCAAGTCCGCCTCCTACACGCTGGTTCAGAACATTCCCTACCGCGAAAGCAATGATGAGCTGATCAGCAAGATGTGTCGTTTGGATGTGTATCATCCCACGACGAAGCAATCCTTTCCTACCGTGGTCTGGTTCCACGGCGGCGGTCTAACCGGTGGTAAACGGGACGTCCCCAAGGGTTTGACCGAGCAGGGGATCGCCGTCGTCGCGGTCGACTATCGACTCAGTCCCGACGTGAAGGTCAAGGATTGTCTGGACGATGCCGCCGCCTCCGTTGCCTGGGTGTTTCGCAACATCGAACGATACGGCGGCGACGACAGCCAGGTCTTCGTCAGCGGTCATTCGGCCGGAGGCTACCTCACAAGCATGATCGGCTTGGACCAGCAATGGCTCAAACGACATGGCGTCGACGCCAATGAGATCGCTGGACTGGTGCCCTTTAGCGGACATACGATTACCCACTTCACAGCCCGTCAGGAGCTCGGCTTGAAGGATACCCAGCCGCTCATTAATGAGCTGGCGCCACTCTATCATGTCCGAGACAACGCACCGCCGCTGCTGTTGATCACGGGCGACCGAGAACTGGAGATGCTGGGCCGCTACGAGGAGAACGCCTACCTCTGGCGGATGATGAAGGTCGCCGGCCATCGCGAAACGACACTCTATGAGCTCGATGGATTCAACCACGGCCAGATGGCAACCCCAGCCTTTGCGCTGCTGGTGCGGTTCATCAAGGAGCACACCGGAGCGCCCAACAAGAATCCCTGATCCCAGCCCACTCTCTTCGTACGATGGACTTCCAAGTCCGTCGGTCGGTGCGATCGTATCTCATTCGACGGACTTGGAAGTCCATCGTACGGAGAGTGACTCATTCGACGGACTTGGAAGTCCATCGTACGGAGAGTGACTCATTCGACGGACTTGGAAGTCCATCGTACGGAGAGTGTCTCATTCGACGGACTTGGAAGTCCATCGTACGGAGAGTGACTCATTCGACGGACTTGGAAGTCCATCGTACGGTGTGGGGTGGTGCCTAGAGACTTGCCTGCCACAAGCCGAGGGCCGGATTGCGAATGAAGTAGAACTCGCTTCCATCGATGTCGGTATGCCAGCCATCGTCGAGCTTGTGGATGTCATAGCGGCTCATCAAGGCGTTGACGTCTCCCGGTGAGTAGTTGACCGAGGCGATCTCGTCGGCGGTCAGCTTACCGGCGGCATAGACCACCTCAAATCGGTTCTCGTGGGATCCATGCACCAGATGGGCGGCGGCAGACGGGTTGGCGGCGAGGTCTTCATTCTCCTCCACCAGCTGCAGAATCTCAGCCTTGGTTCGATAGCCATACTTGCGAATCAGACGATCGATTTCCCCGTCCTCGCCAAACTCTTCGACCGCCGGCCCTAGCACTGTCAGCCGACCACCATCGGCAATCGCCAGACGCGTTCGGTAGATTGCTTTGTTTCCGAGCCACGTGCTTTTGAATTCGGACGGATCCAAATAGGCGACAACGTGCTTGGGGGCATGATCGAGTTGCGTGATGTTGACCTCACGCGAGAGTTCCGCTGCCTGGAAAAAGGTCTCGTGGTCATCGCCAATGTACAGCCCACGCGTGTGCAAGGTTCCATCGGGCATCTGCTGGATCACGGTCAGTGCATAAAGCAAAGGCATCGACTGGCAGAACTCGTCCTGTGCATGATTCAAAATCTGACGCAGCGGCGTGTTGGCGCGTCCGAGCGTTTGCTCGATCCCGTAGACGGCGCTCAAAAAGTGGCTCTCGTTGATGCCATCCTGGCCGCCGGTACCCACGAACACGTTCTTGTTGTAATTGGCCATGCCGATCACTTCGTGTGGCACCACTTGCCCAAGTGAAAAGATCAAGTCATGTCCGCCGTCTCGAAGCAACTTGTTGACCTGGGCCTTCCAAGGTTTGTTGTAAAGTCCCTCGGTGACCTTCGACACATAGGTGGCGGGAACGGTGCCCAAGGTGACCACGTCGTCACGCCAACGATGGGGGCGAAACAACTCATGCGGTACACCCGGGAACATGTGGTCCAGTTGGTGGGGCTTCATCTCGCTGTGGGTACCCAATGCCGGCATGATGTCGGTGACCCGATTGCCAAGGAGTTCATGGCAGAGAACGGTCAGCTCACCAGCACGACTGAAGAGCCTCGTCGCGTCAGGGGGCAGCAACAGGGCACGCTCGGGCGTTCCAATTCTTTCAAAGGTTTGCTGGAGTGCATCCCGCAGATCCTCGGTGGTCAGTGAGGCGGTGCGGCTTCCGTTGGCGTAGTGGATGGTCATGGATGGAGAGGAATCCGTTAGGCAGTGAGCTTGGGAGGTCGCGCAGATCTTGGAAGGATGTTTCTACAGACGATTCAGGAGGATCAAGTGGCTCTCCCCTCCGCGAGTCGAGGCCAAACGAGAGGAGAGGAAATTCGGTTTATCAGAAATCGAAATTGGCCAAGCTGCAAAACAGTTCTCCCCTCGCTGTCGCTCTTTGGGGTTGCCCTCTTTTCATAACCCGACGCGTCAGCGAGTCGATGTCAATCTTTCCTCGCTGACGCGTCGGGTTATGAAAATTCTCGTGCAGCAGCCAAAAGTGCAACTTCACGACTGTCGCTCGGCCCCGGCTGCAAGCGGAAGGGCGATCGAACTCGCAATCGGCCAGCAACGTCAATTGACCCAACCCGCTAGGAAAACTGGTGCCATGTGGATCGCTTGCGACAGCCTCGTATCAGGTTCGAGACGACGCATTCAAGGATATCACGAAGCCTTCTCTGAGGTCAGGCGGCACCCGCTTGACGCCCCGCCACGATTTGACGTCTGATGTCCGGATGAATGCCCAAGAAATTGAAGAGAAAATCCCTCATCGGCCCCCGATGCGACTGCTGGACGAGATTGTCTCGCAAGGCGAATCCGAGATCGTTTGCCGGAAGACGTTTCGCGATGACGAGCCGTTTCTTCAAGGCCATTTTCCTGGGTTCCCAATCGTTCCCGGCGTCATCCTTTGTGAGTGTTGTCTGCAGGCCGGTGCGGTCCTGTTGGCAGAGAAAGCCGTGCTCGGGGGAGCGACTGTTCCCGTCGCCACGCGGATGGACGGCGTCAAGTTCAAGCGGATGGTTCGTCCCGGCGATACGGTCGAGGTCCATGTCGCGCTCAACGAGCAAGTGAGCAACGCCTTTTACATGACTGGCAAAATGACGCTGAAGGGTAAACTTGCCGTGCGACTCGAGTTCGCATGCAGCGTTGCATCCACCTCACCAACCGAACCGTCGGGGGGTGAAGGATGAGTGGCGAACCCGCGGCCGATTTCATGGGTCTAGCCGGCAAGACCTTTTTGGTGATGGGGGTCGCGAACAAGAAAAGCGTCGCCCACCGCATCGCCATGCTCATTGAACAACTCGGCGGTACCGTGATCTACAGCGTGCGCAGCGAGGCCCGAAAGGAAAGCCTGGCAAAATTGCTTGCCGATCGGCAGGTGCTGATTTGCGATGTGGAAAAGGGCGAGGAGGTTTCCCGACTTGCCGAAACGCTTCGGGCCCAAGGCGTGACCCTCTCGGGCCTGATTCATTCGATCGCCTTCGCCGACTATCCGGAAGGAATCCGTCCCTTCCATGAAACGACTCGTGCTCAATTCTTGCAGGCGGTTGATATTTCCGCTTACTCGCTGATTCAGGTTTGCAACGCGATCCGCGACCTGCTTGCACGCGATGCCTCGGTCGTCACGATTGGCATCAGCACGACACGGATGGCGAGCGAAAGTTACGGATTCATGGCCCCAATCAAGGCGGCCTTGGAGTCTTCCCTGGCTTTTCTGACCAAGTCCTTCAGCCGATTCAGCGAGGTTCGTTTCAATTCGGTTGCCGCCGGACTGCTCAAAACCAGTGCCTCGGCCGGCATTCCTGGTTACGTGGACTCGTACCTCTTTGCGGAAAAAGTCATCCCCCGAGGACGGGCCGTTGCAACCGAAGAGGTCGCCAATACCGCTGTCTTTTTGCTAAGCCCTCGAAGCAGCGGGATCACGGCACAGTCCATCGTTGTCGACGCCGGCATGTCGATCAACTATTTTGACGCGGCCGTCGTCGGCGCCGTCACTTCCGCCGACGTCGATTGAGTCACGCCCTAGGCGCTGAGCCTTCCCCGATTGCCCTCGTTTTCCATCGGGCACGAAAACGGGCCGAGCCATGAACTGAAACATGAAATCGGAATGAACTCCGCCAGCCGTCCCGCCCCCAACCCGTTTCCCACTCCATTCCCGCTTGAACGATTCGATGAGTCAGCAGATCTACATCAACGGTGATTATTTCTCCAAAGAAGACGCGAAGATTAGCGTCTATGACCACGGTTTGCTCTATGGAGACGGCGTCTTCGAAGGCATGCGGATCTACAGTGGCAAGGTCTTCCGACTTCACGAGCACCTTATCCGACTCTGGCAGTCGGCTGGCTCGATCGGGTTGCACATCCCATTGTCGATTGAGGAATTGACTCGCGACGTCAACGATTGCGTCGCCAAGAATGAATTGGATGAAGGCTACATTCGCCTGGTAGTCACTCGTGGCAGCGGCGCGCTGGGGCTGGATCCCTTTCGCTGCGGCAACCCTCAAGTGATCATCATTGTGGACAAGATCAGCCTCTATCCTAGTGAGTTGTATGAGAACGGGCTGGAGTTGGTCACCGCGGCCACCATTCGGAATCATCCGGGTGCCCTCAGTCCGCGCGTCAAGTCGTTGAATTACCTCAACAACATCATGGCGAAGATGGAGGGATTGAAAGCTGGATGTGTCGAGGCCTTGATGTTGAATCATAATGGCGAGGTCACGGAATGCACCGGCGACAATATCTTCATCGTCAAGGCAGGGCGGCTGATCACGCCTCCCGTCGAGGCCGGCATTTTGGAAGGCATCACTCGCAACGCCGTCATCGAGTTGGCAAAGCAAGCGGGGATTGAAACGATCGAGACCACCATGACCCGGCATGATCTTTTCATTGCCGATGAGTGTTTCCTGACCGGCAGTGCCGCGGAAGTGATCCCGGCTGTCAAGCTTGATGGACGGATCATCGGCGATGGGAAGCCAGGCCCCATCACAAGGCAGCTCAACGAGTCCTTCCGAAAGCTCGTGCGAGCTTAACGAGAGAACGCACGTGAAAGCGGTCTGCTTCGACACCATCCAAAAGGTTGATGTTCGCTCGGTCTCCGATCCCTGCATCGAGGATTCGCGAGACGCGATTGTCCGTGTGCACCTTGCCGGACTTTGCGGAAGCGACCTCCATCCGTTCTTTGGGCGTGAGCTGGGGATCGACCGAGGCACGGTGCTCGGTCATGAGTTCGTTGGCGAGGTGATCGCGATCGGTGATCAGGTCCGCAAGGTGTCGATCGGACAGCGTGTTTGCGCTCCCTTTTCGACCAGTTGCGGCGAGTGCTATTTCTGCCGGATCGGACTGACCTCGCGATGTGACACCGGGCAGCTGTTCGGATGGCGTGAGCAGGGCCACGGACTTCATGGGGGACAGGCCACCATGGTACGCGTGCCGCTGGCGGATGCGACCCTGATGGAGGTGCCCGATGGAATCAGCGACGAAACCGCGCTGTTGCTGGGGGACAACCTAAGCACCGCTTACTTTGCTGCGGAGATGGCCGGGATCGATTCGGCGGGTGTGTATGTCGTGGTTGGATGTGGCACCGTTGGCTTGCTTGCGATCCAATCTGCTTTTGCCTTAGGGGCCACCTGTTTGATCGCAGTCGACCCCACCCCGTCGCGACTGCAGGTTGCCCGCTCGCTGGGCTGCTGGCCTGCAACGGTCCTGAGCAAGCCCTGCGACTTGGTCCATGATCGAACGGAGGGGCGTGGTGCCGATGGGGTCATGGAATTGGTCGGACTGCCGGAAGCACAAGAGCTTGCTTACCAGCTGATTCGGCCCGGTGGTACGATGTCGACGATAGGATGTCACTGCACCCCGCATTTTGCCTTCTCACCGGCGGATGCCTACAACAAGAATCTTCACTATCGAACGGGTCGTTGTCCCGCCAGGCACTACATGCCGTTGCTTGCCGAAAAACTCCAGCAGAATCCAGTCGATTTCTCATGGTGTGTGACCCACCGCTTTGCAATCGACCAGGGGATCGAGGCCTATGATGTGTTCGCTGGCCGCAAGGACGGTTGCGTCAAGGCCGTCCTGACCATGTAGCCGCGATGAACCGAGTGGCGGCGAGGATCACTCGGGAAAGAATGATCGGTTCTTGCCCGGTATGGAGAAGGACGCGCCGCGGAGCTCCGTTTGCCTTATCATATTAAGCTCTCAACTACCTGTTCTTCGAAGGAGCGGTCGAATGAATCGAGCCATTACCCTGTCTCTCCTTAGCTTGTTTGTCTTGGCGCTTCCGGTGGAAGCACAGACCCGCGATGAAATGGTTCGGGAAGACAAACGCAAGGTCACCGAGGATGGTTTTTGGATCTACAACGATCTTGATGAGGCCTTCCGTCAGGCTCGCGAGACTGGCAAGCCGATCTTGGTCGTGCTGCGCTGCATCCCTTGTGAAGAGTGTGTCAAATTGGATGATGAACTCGTCGACAAGGACCCCGTGATCCGGCCCCTGCTTGAGAAATTTGTCTGTGTGCGGCAGGTCTCGACCAACGGTCTGGACCTGAGTCAATTCCAGTACGACACCGATCAATCGTTTGCCGTCTTCATGCTCAATGCGGACGGAACCGTTTACGGTCGATTTGGAACCCGCTCGGATCGTACCGAGTGGTATGGCGATGTTTCGCTTCCGGGTCTTGCCAAGGCTCTGCAAGGCGCGCTCGATCTACATGCTGACTATCCCAACAATCGATCGCTTGTCGCGGGTAAACGGGGAGGCACGCCGGAGGTCTCATCGCCAGAGAAGTATCCAAGCTTGAGAGACAAATTTACCGATCAATTGAATTACGACGGAGAGGTTGCCAAGAGTTGCATCCATTGTCACCAAATCGGTGATGCTCAGCGTCAGTACTACTGGTCGCAAAAGCTTCCGATTCCTCAGCGTGTTTTGTTTCCCTATCCTCATCCAAAATCGATTGGCCTGATCCTCGATCCAAAGCAGCGTGCGACGGTCCAGGCGATCACCAGCGGGTCGGTCGCGGAGTCCTCCGGCTTGCGCATCGGCGATAAGATTCTGCGTTTCGGCGGTCAGCCACCTCTCTCCTTTGCTGACATTCAGTGGGTGCTGCATCAGACCGATGAAGCGGGGGGAGTCATTGCCATGCTCGTGGAGCGCGATGAAGAGGAGATGACGTTGTGGCTGGAGTTGCCAGCCGGGTGGCGACAGGCTGGGGATCTTTCCTGGCGAGCCACCTCGTGGCCGCTACGACGAATGGTGACAGGCGGAATGGTTCTCGAGACGCTGGACGATACGGCCCGTCACGAACAATCGATTGCGGACGGAAAGATGGCATTGCGAGTCAAGTCCGTTGGCCAGTACGGACCTCATGCGGCGGCCAAAAAAGCG
Source organism: Pirellulaceae bacterium (assembly GCA_963767665.1). Classification (GTDB taxonomy): domain Bacteria; phylum Planctomycetota; class Planctomycetia; order Pirellulales; family Pirellulaceae; genus Rubripirellula. The sequence continues at coordinate 272,641 of CAVYFC010000016.1, read as the reverse complement.
GGTTTCCAAAAAGGCGACTTGCTGATCTCGTATGATGGTCACGATGATCTGCTATCCGAAACACAATTGCTGAATCATGCGATCAGTCATCGCGTTCAAGGCGATCAGGTCACCGCAATCGTTCGTCGTGGCGAGAGGGAGTTGTCGCTTCAACTGCCAATCCAGCCGTGATAGGATTGTGAAGCGTTTTCACTGGACGCCGGCGATTCGGTTCGTGGCATCACTCACCAAGCGCATCTTGATGACACGGATATCCAAACCCAAGACGGGGCAAGCCGGTCGTGCAACAGGCGGGCCGAAGGGATCGATTCGCCCCCGCGACCGCGAGTACCTTGGTAGGCTTGCCGGCGAGGTTGCACTGCGGAACTTTGAGCGGGAAGAGATTGATCGACTGCAACAAGAGATCTTTGATCAAACGTTGCTTCTAAGTCGAACGATCGACCGACCCAATTTCAGCCGGCTGAGTCGAGAAGATCTAATGCGGATGATCCGCATGTATGACGAGCGTTTCTTCAACGGCAAGGTGCTTCCCGCGGCGCAATCCGAAGGAATGAACTTCAGCATTTCCTCGCGCATGACCAAGGTTGCCGGAAAACTCGTCACCCACTACCCCGATGGCAATCGCGGGGGTCGTCGACAATTTGAACTGGTGCTCTCCTCAACACTCCTGTTCCAGACCTTTGAAGATGCAGATCAACAGGTCGAGGTCACCGGGCGCCGCTGTCGCAATCGACTGGAGGCGATGCAACGGGTGGCCGAACATGAACTCATCCATTTGGTTGAGATGCTGATATGGAACGATGGAAACTGCAACGAGGTAAGATTCCAGTCGATTGCCAAACGCTATTTCGCGCATACCGATTACCGGCATGCATTGATCACTCAGCGAGAGCGGGCACTGATCAAGTTCAACATTCGTGTGGGAGACATCGTTCGATTCGCCCATGATGGCAAGGTCATCTCCGGTCGCGTCAATCGGATCACCCGGCGTGCCACCATTCTGGTCGCCAGTAGCAAGGGCCAGGTCTTCAGCGACGGAGAGCGCTACATTCGCTACTACGTGCCGCTGGAGAAGCTGCAAAAGGTTTAGCGGGTCAGCGTTACTTTGCTGTAGGACGGTCTCTCCGAGATCGTCATTCCACGCGGCTTTGCCGCAACGATTCGAACCTCGCAGTGGCTGTGATTGATCGGTTTGCCCGGCCGTAGGTCCGCGTTTCCAGCAACGCACGTGAAAAATGAAAACGCTCTAGCCGCGGAAAAGCGACGAGGCAACCACTCTGCGAGGTATCATTCTGCCCTGCATTATTCTGTCAAGTTCGTTCCTGTTGTTTCGAACTCGATCATTGGGGCGGCAAGACGGCTGAAGAGTTGGCGACGGACTTGGAAGTCCAGCGTGCAAGGGAGCGACGGACTTGGAAGTCCCGTGCAAGGGAGCGACGGACTTGGAAGTCCAGCGTGCAAGGGAGCGACGGACTGGGAAGTCCATCGTACGGTTGTAGCGGACGGTTTTCAGTGAGTCATTGCGTAGGTGACGATGTTGATTCCCATCGGGTAAGCCTTCTTCACGGAGAACTCATCAAAGTACCACTGGGACTCTCCTTCTCGTTCCCATCCGTCGCCTAAATCAGTGTTGTGGCAAATGAAGACCATGATCCGCCCCTCGTCATCGGTGATCGCCCGGTAGTGAGGCGTGCGGGTATCACTTCCGTCGTCGGACCACTCCCAAGAACCGATTCTCCCGTCGCGCGTTGCGTAGGCAGCGTTGATCGCCGGCACCTGAGGTTTCTCTTTCATGGGATAGACGCACTGAAAAATCTCGTGCGAAAGGGGAACTTCAAATGGGTTGCGATCCGGAAAAACTCGTTTCAACTCCATTCGTAAGTTCTCATACTGCGAGTCCCCCCAAAAATCGTCCACCATCAAGAAACCGCCATTGAGGCAGTACTTGCGGAGCGCTTCAACTTCCGCCTCGTTAAAAACCAATGCCCCCGGTTCGATGATGTAGATGAAGGGATAGTCGAACAGACGTGGATCCGTCAGTTCCAGCACGATGGGTTCCGGATTGACCTTGAGCGAGGTCAGTTCTTGCAACCGGAGCGAGAAATTCAAATCGCTATCCCGATAATCGGTTGCCCAGCCACCGCCACGTCGTCGGTAACCGCCGTAGGAGTCATAGCGAATTCTTACAAAGGTGAAGACATCGGACTTGAAGTTCTCGTCGATACCCCAGTCAGGCACGCCATTTCGCGAGGTTTCGTCGTTGCGATACCATCCACGGCGCTGGGCGATCGCTACGCTCGATAAGATCAACAGCAAGACAACCAGCGCCACGCCAATGTTTCGAGTTCGATGAATGGCGATTCGCTGCATCATGGCGATTTTTCCTCTTGGTTGGGTTTTCCCTGCTCGAGATCGCCCTCTTGCCGGGATGTGTCTTGAACTTCGTCCGCAGGCTTTTCCAAGTCTTGATTGCCAGGAACTGGATTTTTCGTGACGGCATTCTCTGCGCCGTCACTCTCCGCAACGGGCTCTTCACTCAATTCGATCAGCAGTCGATGAGCATCACGATACCGCGGCGCCTCTTCCAGGGCTCGCAGCACATGCTGCTTGGCTGCGTCTTTCTCGTCCAGTTTGGCATAGGCCCGTGCCATGCGGAAGTCGACGGCTGCCGGGTCGACCGGATCCATCACCGCGAGGGCGCGAAGGGCTCGGACCACATCCTGCGGACGCTCCAATTGTTCCGCGGCATCGGATAGCGCCTGATGTCCCTCGGGCAGTAGTGGATTGATCGCGAGAACCTGCTCGCCGAACATGGCCACACGCTCCCATTGATCTTCCTGGCGGGAGATGTCGATCAAACGTCGCAGAGCTGGCAGCGAATCACTGGAAAGCGAAACGATCTTCTCCAACGCCTCTCGTTCCTTTTCTGATTCTCCCAACTCTCGGTAGACCCGCGCAAGAGAACGAGAGGATCTCCCGACTCACCCGTCAGGCTGCCGAGTTGCTGCAGCTTCTCCAGGGCTTCTTTCGCTTGTTCGAAACGCCCGGCGCTCACATAGGTTTCTGCCAATCCTCGCAGCCCCCAGTAGCTGTTGGGGTTTTGCTTGACCCATTCGACCAGATCCTGGTCCGTTGGCTTTTCGGGAAATGATTCCCGAGACCAATCGGCTTGCTCCCCAAAACTCTCGGCTCGATTCCTCGCGTACTCCGCAAATTCCACATCAAGCTTTTGGAGTGACCCCACATTGCTGATCAACGCATCGTCAATCATCAAACCCGATCCCAGGTCATCGAGGATTCGCTTGAGCGTTTCAATCCCGTAACGCTCCACCAAGAACTCAACGACCAGGGACGACTCGTAGTACGCGAACTGAAGGTGGATTGGGGATGGGGGATTCAGGAAGGCACTGCTGAGCTGACTGACCGGCGTCAATTCGTCACCGAGCATCATCTTGCGATAGATCGGCGTGATCGCTTCACCCCAGGAGGGATCGTGCTGGCGTTCCTCATAGACCGATATGCCTTCGCTGAGCCATCGAGGCATGCGGTTCTTGGTCTTTTCCAGCGTGACGACGTGACAGAATTCGTGCCACAGCACACTTTGCCAGTTGGACGGAGACTCACCTTGCGAGGCCGGGCTATTGGCGGTGATCACACGGCCGAAACAGACACCTAGAAAACCTGCGCCGCCGGGTAGTCCAAAGGTCCGGATCGCGAAGTCCTTTTGTTGGGGGAAAATTTCAACGGCGATTGGCGCACGTGGCTCGACGTCGTATTTGTCGCACAACTGTTTCTTCGCTTCCCGTAGCAGCGTGAGCACGTCGTCGCCATAAATGGATGCCTCGTTGCTTTCCATTCGCACGTGGATCCCGTCCGACTTCAGCACGTCAAAGGTTTGAATCCGTCCGTTGAGGTTCAGCAGGTTGATGGCGACCGCGTTGTAGGGGTCGTCCTTGGCCACTTGCCGCACCAACTCCCAGCCGATTTCGTCATTGCCAAGCCGAAGCATGTCTTGGGCGAGCTGCAGTCTCGCGGGCATGTACAACGAATCGAATTCCATCGCTCGGCGCTGATAGGCGGCGCCCTCTTCGAAGCGGTACTTTTGCGAGAGCTTCTTTCCGATCAGGTGATCAACTCGCGGATTTTCTCCCCAAGTGCTCAGCGCGGTGTCACGCAATTCGGCTTCGGCATCAAAGTCACCTCGCAGATGAGCCAGCACTGCCATCAATGCCCAAGCATCTTGGTTGTGCGGGTTGATTTCCATCACCTCGCGGAGTGTGGCGGTCGCCGCTTCGTATTGCTCGCGGTCGATAGCCGCATCGGCCGTCATCAGCAGGCTAGGCACGTGCTTTGGGTTGAGCGCGAGAGCCTTGGCAAGGGACGCATTGGCCTTTTCGCCGTCCGTCGTTTCCCAAGCCCGGGCCAGCAAGTAGTGCACCTGTGGGTTGTTCGGATCGATCTGTTCGGCTTGACCGAGGGTTTCCGATGCCACCTTGTAATCGTTCTTGCTCAATGCCAGCTCCGCCGAGGCAAGGTAAGCCTCCAGGTGCCTCGGATCAGAATCACGAACTCGATCGAAGAAGAGTTCCAGGACCTGCCGAGCGTCCTCGCCCCGCATCGCGAAGTAGCGTCCCATCGCCACCAGGTTATCCCGGCTGGCATACCTCGAGGGGGCTGTTTGCATCAGCACCAGCATTTGATTTTTCGCCTGTGATGCCTCATCGGTGAGGCCGGCTAACTGCATGGCCTCGATTCCCAACATTCTTAGCGTCAAACTCGTCGGGTAGCGCTTGATGGCGTCCTCATAGGTCTGCTTCGCCTCCTTGTACTTGCCGGTTGTCATCTGGCACTGGATCAGCAGGCGAGGCCATTGCTCGTTCCAGATTCCCTGTTCCACCTGACCCGCCGCGAATTCCTCGGCCTCGACGTATTTCCCGGATGCGTACAGCGCCCGTGCCTCATCCAGGTCGGCCCCGCAAGCGGTCGCAACTGCGATCCAAGACACCAGCAACACAAGGAGGAAGGAACGGTAGGGCATGCAATCCAGTTTCAAGTGAGGTCCGCTTCAATTGTCGCCGTCAGTCTGGAATGTCCAGGGCGGCGGAAAAGGTCTGCTGAGGGGATCGCCTCCTCCAGCGAATCGCTTGATCCAGCGAATCGACTTGTTCAGCGATCAGGGCGGGCGTGAACCGTTCCGGCGAAGTCTCTCCCCATGGAACACCCTTTCGATTCTAACGTTTCGGACAGTCACCTGCTTCGTACGGGTTCGGTGGGGCCTCGCTGAAGACCGAGTGGAACGGCGAAATGCCTGATTGAGGACACCTGGACCCGCCAGACCACGCACACCTGGCCCCGCTAGACCGGGCTGTCGAGTACGATTCTGTCATCAATGGAATCCTGGCGTTCCTGGCTTCCTTCCCTTCCCCAATCCGAGTATCCCGATGTTGACAGGTCGATCCGCCCAACCTCGTAGCGCTGGGGCCCCCAGGCGACCCCCTGGCTATTTTCTTGTCCCCCTTCGTGGCGCCCTGATTGGCCTCTTGGCTCTCGGCCATGGCCTCGCTCTCAACCTTCAGACCAGAGCACTTGCCGAGGAGGGCAGCAAAATGCGAATCGGAATCATTGGGCTCGATACCTCCCATGTGACCGCTTTCACCAAGGAGTTTCAACGTCAACCAGCGAGCGACCCGGCCATTGAGGGGTTTCGCGTCGTCGCCGCGTACCCCCATGGCAGCGCAGATATCGAGTCGAGCGCCAGCCGGATTCCGAAATTCACCGAAGAGATCCAGGCGATGGGGGTTGAGGTCGTCGATTCGATCGCGACGTTGTTGACCAAGGTCGACTGCGTGCTGCTGGAGACCAATGACGGGCGATTGCATTTGGATCAGGCGATCGAAGTCTTTCGAGCTGGAAAACCAGTCTTCATCGATAAGCCAGCAGGTTCGAATCTCGCGGAGGTGGTGGCAATCTATCGGGCTGCCGAGCATTACGGGGTGCCGGTCTTCTCAAGCTCGTCACTCCGCTTCAGTCCGGGGGCACAGGAGGTGCGTGGCGGCAAGTTTGGCCACGTGCTGGGGTGCGATGCTTTCAGCCCCTGTGCATTGGAACCGACGCACGTGGACCTGTTCTGGTATGGCATTCACGGCGTCGAATCGCTGTTCACTTGCATGCGAACCGGTTGCCTGCGAGTGACGCATCAATCGACCGCCGACTCCGAGTTCGCGGTCGGGGTCTGGGCCGACGGGCGCATCGGAACGTTTCGTGGTATCCGTGCCGGTTCCAGTGGTTACGGAGGAACCGTATTCGGCGATCAAGGAATCGGATCGATCGGTCCCTATGGAGGCTACCAGCCATTGGTCATTGAAATCGGGAAGTTCTTTCGCTCGCGTGAAACACCAGTCGAGGCCGCCGAGACAATCGAGTTGTATGCCTTCATGCAGGCCGCGTCGCTCAGCAAGCAACGCGGAGGAGTGCCGGTGACGATCGCCGAAGTGATGCAAGATGCAATGAATCAATCCGAGACCTTGTTGATCGGAAAGCTCGACCCAAAATGAGTCATGCCAGCTTGAGACGTTTCTATGCACGAGCTGTTTTTTATCCGACGCTCTGCTGGAATTTTCTATTGGGGCGGATCCTGAAGGTGCGCCATTGGTGGGATCGCATCGATCCGCATGTGATCGTGGGGGCATTTCCTTTTCGTAGCGACGTGGATGGTTTGAGCGAAGAAGGGGTGCGCGCCGTGGTCAACACATGTGAGGAATACGCCGGTCCGGTGGTGGAGTACGCTGAACACGGCATTGAGCAACTGCGCATTCCGACAACCGACTTCACCCATCCTCGCATGGAAGATGTCGAGCGGGCCGTCGAATTCGTGCAGGATCACGCGCAGCGCGGTGAAACGGTCTACATTCACTGCAAAGCGGGGCGCGCTGGAGCGCAACGGTCGCGTTGTGCTGGTTGATGAAATACCGAGGCATGACCGCGCAGCAAGCCCAGGAGACGCTGTTGCAATGCCGTCCCCACGTCAATTCGCAGCTAACCGAACGCCCCGTGGTCGTCGAGTACGCCAAGCGTCTGGAACAGCGGCGCCGCGGCCATGAGTGAACGGCCATGAGTGAACGGGCATCAGTGAACGGGCATCAGTGAACGGGCATCAGTGAACGGGCATCAGTGAACGGGCATCAGTGAACGGGCAGCTTCGGGGGATCGACTTTTCCAACCCAGATGCACGCAGATTTGCTGACTTCTTGACTGGTCTTCCGGGTGAACCGATTCTTTTGCAGGTGGATACCCGCAAGTTTCACAAGTTGGGGCGAATTTTTCGCATCGATCCGACGATAAAACTCTCTGACAAGGGATTCTGAAGAAGGTCTTGGTGGGGCGAACGCCTTCAGACTAGCGGATCCCATCATGACGGCCTGGGTTATTCAACTCGATCGTGAATTCGATCGCACCGTTGGGGCACAACAACCCAGGCCGTCTTTTTTTGCGCCACATCGTCACCCGCCACGTTGCGAAATCGCCACGTGCGACGTTGCCGGCGAACATCGTGCGACAGCTGTTGAGGTCCCTTGGCGACCCGTTGGCAATTCATCTAAACCCTTGCAACGGTTTTGTTTAGGCGAGCGACGCCTGGCTCGGAAGCAGCAAGCTGGCACATCGAGTGCATTTGGGGAGCTCCATGCAAATTGCCCCCACGCCGAGTGATCGCCCCCATGCACTGCGTCCTGACCGCCGACCTGGCATCTCTGCTTTCCGAACATGGACCTGTGATCATTCGAGGCCGGAGCCTGTTTGTCTCGCAGGCCGTCGCGAGTTATTGGACTGCTTCGCGAAACCGGTTTGAACTGTGGCATCAAACGCTGGCCCGCTATCGCCGTGCCGAAGTCGCCGGCGACTTTCACTCACTTCGTGATTGGTGGCGCGACCACCTGGTGGTGATGGAGGAGGTCCTTGTGACGGAGATCTTGACGCGAGTGATTGCCGCGATGGCATCGATCATCGAAGCGGAAAGCGGCATCGAAGAAATCTCTCCGATCACTCATGCGGTCCACACGACGCATATTGAGGCACGCAACCGCGTGCAGAAGATCATGCTGTACGGGCGTGGGAATTCGATCGAAGATGCTGTTCGGCTGAATCGACTTCGACAAGCGGTGGAGCGATGGACTGACGCGATGATTGGCAGGATGGCGGTGCGATCAACGCGGAATCTTCAGTATGCTTTTGATCCGGCTCGCGCCGCACATTACTGCGACGACATGCGCGCCCTTGGACAGGGGGCTTCCCAGCACACCGCGATGTGGCTGATGAACGCGTCCATGCACGACACGCTGAGCCGACGTACGAGCCAACGTGCAGCGTTACCCGAGGCGAACCGGCGGGTTGCTGAAAGCGTGCTGCTGATGCTTCGTCCTAGTCTTTTCGATAGCCTGGGTACTCTGAAATCCATCTGGCTTCATCAGCTTGAATCCAGTGCCGAGCGAGGGGACCAGGCGGTCACCGTTGCGAGCGCGGTCACTGCACCCCAAATTGATGAAGATCCGATCGCCGATTCGAATCAGCCACATTTTGAACGCTGGTATCAGTGAGAGGGCTCTCGCAGTTATCCACGAATGGCAACGCGCAGTGCTCGGCAATTCACGCGATTGCCTCCGGCTTTGTTCTGCTTGTCAGCTACCGATCTGCATCTGCCATTGTTTGACCGCCTCAATTGGCTGCACGAGCATGATCACGTTCAACGCCAGGCAATCGCGGATCGTCACGAGCAAGAACAGTTCAAAGGCAACAACCAGAGCCAACGACCAACGCCAGCCCAGTTTTTGTGCAAACAGATAGCCGATACCGCAAGCCAGGATATCAGAGATTGAATTCGCAATTGAATCGCCGTAATAATCCAAAGAAATGGTCACCGATCGATATCTCTCAATGATCAAGGGAGAGTTCTCCAGAAGTTCCCAACCCGATTCAATGATCAAAGCGATGAGGAATCGCCGGTTTGTTGAGATCCGAGGAAGAAAGGCACCCAGCAAGTAGAACAGGATCACGCCATGCAAGACGTGAGTCAGTGAATAGGGATCGAGGAGATGCTGCGAATTGTGAGACGACCAAATGTCCCAGGACCAGGGGACTGGACTGCCACAGGCACACCACCAGGCCCGGCCCATCGCGCAGAGCCACGGCCGTTGCTGCGATCACAAACAAGCCGCTAAGGCATGCTCGTAGAAACCCGTTGCCGCGGAGGCTCCCAGATGGAGAGTCAAGGGAGGAATGAGCGTCGACGGATCGAGTTTGATTGGGGAGGGAATCGTTGGGAGCTTGCGAGTGATTCATGCGGCGGCCGTCCCCTGTTCGATCTCATGCTTGATCCGTTCGGCACCCGATCCTGTAACGCGTTGCAGCGACAAACGTTACCAAGTCAGGAAGCGGCGAAGCAACTCAATGCCCGGCTCGGTGAGAAAACTCTCTGGATGAAACTGCCATCCTTCCAGTGGCAACGATTTGTGTCGGACTCCCATGATTTGACGGGTGCCGCCGGTATCCGTCCACGCGGAAATCTCCAGTTCTTGCGGAAGGGTGGGCGGATCAATGACCAGACTGTGATAGCGAGTCGCGACGAACGGGTTGTCAAGACTCGCGAACAGGCCCTGGTTGTCGTGACGGATTCGGTCGGTCTTACCGTGCATCAATTCCGGAGCGCGAACGATCGTACCACCGAACGCCTGGCCAATTGACTGGTGGCCAAGGCAGACGCCCAACAAAGGAACCTTTCCTGCGAAGTGTTTCACGCACTCGACACTGATACCCGCTTCGGTGGGCGTGCAAGGCCCCGGCGAAACAATGATTCTGGAGGGACCAAGTTGATCCATTTCCGCAAGCGAAATCTCGTCATTTCGAAAGACGCGGACATCCACTTTCGGATCGATTTCGCCCAACCGCTGGACCAAATTGTAGGTAAAAGAATCGTAGTTATCGATCACGACGACCATGGGGCATATCTTCGCTGTCAATGTCAATGGGAAAATGAGCTGATGCCGAAAAAAGATATTCTTGGGTTACCAGCTTAAACGCTCTTTAGCCAGTTCCGATACGGTGCCTATAATGGCGACACTGAGATTAGTTTACAGGTGAATTTGGATGTTCGATCGCATACCCGGTACTCGAATCTGTGAAAAGGTGATCGCTTCCAGCTCGACCGTCAGGTTCAGGAAGCCTTGCATCGGTCGTGCGCTGAGTAACTTTCACGTCCAGACCAACTCCTCAAGAAGATGTTCACCGTTGACAGCAATCGCAAGTCCGGCTCTTGATACTCGTTGGTTAAACGGAACTCTGCTGTGCTTTCGGTTCGTCCCAAAGTCGCTGAATTAGCGTTTCACGTGTTCAGCCGGTCGCTTCATCCCGAGCTGTACACGATTCACAAGAGTCGGCGAATTGAACGCACGAATTACTCTGCTCAGATCAACATCACCAATTGTGGGCATGTGATCACCTGGAACGCAGGTGGCATGACGATTTGCGAAGTCGCCACCAGTGCCCATCAACCTCTTCCCAAACGCCGTTGCTTGCTTTCGAAGCCACTGAAGGGAAGCCGTACCGAGCGAGCCAAGTGCCGTGGCGGGATCAGTTATCGGACCCACTTTCAGCTGGAACCAGTGGAACCCGATTTGTTCTGGATGGTCCAGCAGCAGCTTGGAAATGGTCCCACCGAGGGCTTGCTGCATACGTTTGACGCCAGCGGCAGAATGGCGCTGGGGGCGTTGAGCTACATCAATGTCGAGACCCGATGCGGTTCGATGCTGGTGCAGGCCATTCACACGTTCCCCGATGACTACGCCATCGTCAAAGTGGAATCGCTGTTTTCGCTTCCCTCGCGAAACGAAACCGCTTGATCGGTGCCATCGATTCTGGACTGGCCGATCGGCTGGTTGGTGTCATCGATCTCATTGACGGCCGCGCTGTGCATGCGATCGCGGGAAACCGCAGACGCTACTGCGATGTTGCCTTTTGCGGCGGTGATCCTCTGCTTCTTGCCGAGCACTACCTTGCACTTGGGCTGACCCGAATCTACGTAGCGGACTTGAATGCGCTCGCTGGCAAGGCATTGCAGACGAGAACGCTCGGGCGACTGCTCGATCTTGATCTCCAGCAAGTGCTGGTTGACATCGGTTGGCAGGGGGACGAGTCCGACTCAGAGCGTGAGCAACTGAATCGATCTGGCGCTGCGCTATCGGTCTGCCGCATGGATTGCCGCCACGGAGTCATCTCGTTGCGATGATTCATTGGAGAAGTTGACTCAGTGCGTCTCCGCCGACAGGACTTGGATTGGATTGGACTATCGAAAGCAACAGTTACTCTGCGCGGGAGCGACCGAGAGTGATTGGCTCAGGGCTGCGGGCCGGGCAAACATTGCCGGGGCGGTGATCTTGGACCTGGCAAGTGTTGGCACATCAGCAGGTCCGGTGACCGCGGAGATCTGCCGCCGAATCCAAATGCAGGCCCCCAGCTTGCTGCTTCATTCGGGTGGTGGCGTTCGGAATTCCAATGACGTGCACACGTTGTGCGAAGCCGGATGCGAGTGCGTCTTGGTGGCGACGGCGTTGTTCCCCGCCAATCCCCCGTAGGCGACCCCGTAGGCGAGTCTCTCTGAGACTCGTAAAGAACGCAGCAAAGCTGCGAATGTCCGCCCTGGAAATGCGGACCTACGGTCACTAACTTTCGATTCTTCGCTCAAATCGCTCGATGGAGATTGCCCGGCCGTCAGCATCGGATTCGACCAGGGCGCCGCAGAGGCGGACGTCGCGTGTGGCAACGTGAAAATGGCAGGGCTCGAACGATCGCGTGGTCTGCAGCACTCGCTGGATGTCACGGCCGATGATGCTTTCGTAAGGTCCACACATTCCCACATCGCATTGAAAGGCCGTTCCCCCCGGCAATACGGTGGCGTCGGCGGTGGGAACGTGAGTATGCGTTCCGAGCACGGCCGTTACTTTCGAATCCAGGTAGCGCGCAATCAATTGCTTGTCGCTGGTTGCCTCGGCATGCACGTCAACGAGCACATGATTCGTCCGATCACGAACTTGATCCAAGGCACGGTCGAGCGCCTCAAAGGGGCAATCCACCGGTCGCATGTAAACACGACCCATGATCGAAATCACACCGAGCGGACCTGCAGCGGTCTCGACGACGATCCATGGTCGCCCCGCGGCGGAGGCCGGATAGTTCGCTGGCTTGACGATTCGATCACTCGTTTGCAGCGTCTGAATCAAGTCGTTGCAGCGATAAATGTGATCGCCCATCGTGATGGCATCGACGCCTGATTGGATCAGCCGTCGATACTGTCGGGGCATGAGTCCCGAGCCGTCCGATGCATTTTCGGCATTGACGATCAAAGCATCCACGCGCAACTCGTCACGAATCGCCTCCGCATGCTTCAAGATTCCGGAATAACCGGGCTTGCCGACCAGATCGCCAAGAAACAAGATGCGCACGATGTCACCAAAAAATTGCCCACTCGACTGTCAGTCACTAGGACGCTCGATTGCAACGATCCTCCGCCAAACAGAAGCCCATCATAGGGCAAAGCGAATTTGAAGATCAGAGGCATCGACCAACTTTCTCGATGGCCTAAGAACGGTTGAATTCACCGGGATCCCGCCATTGATTGACCATCGTCCAACGGCCCCGCGCGATCTCCGGTGCATTTCGTGGTTCGAGCTGATTCGTAGGGGGTAAGGACTCGGACTTCGGAGTCAGTTCCACGACCTATCGACATGCCATAGGAAAATCGACCGCGCAGTCGTTGGCGACGCGAGTGATCCGCCATGGATCGGCGCCGATGGACACAGATGCGAGTTGGGGTAATACAGATCCGTCTGAATCAGAGCTCCTCTGTGGCAAGCCCGACTGCGCATCTTCGATTTCAAAGATCGACCGCGCAACTTCGGATAGGTTCTCAATCACCCAGGCTGCTTCCGTTGCCTCTCGGCAGGCGAGTCGAGATTGGATTCAGGTCCGAGTGGCTCAATCAATTTCAAATGCGTCCAGCGATCCTTCCAAGGATGGTGGGGATTGCGGCGGTGCGTCTTGACCCTGTGCGTGGTCTTCGTCGGTTGCCGCCCGTACATGTAGCCGCCCCAAATCCACATGCGTCACGATGACTTGCGTGTCAGCGTCGATTGGCATCCCGGTGCTGACTGCATCGATTTTTTCGCCGCCAATCACGATCAGACCGCTGGGAAGGAGGTTCGTCTTGGCGACACCCATTTGACCCACCAAGTCGTCGATGGGTATCCCGCTTGGTGTCGTGCGACGTGGACTCGCTTCGGCTCGTTGTCCGGGACGTCGATTGAGCATGCGTCGCCCGATCGGCGTATGGGGCCAGGCCCTCACCATTCCCATCAAGACCAGCGGCGCCGTCAGCAAGATGAACCCCATGACGGACAGGCCCGTCACGGAACTATGTGAGAACGCGATCCCGATGGCCACGACCATGAGTGCGACCGCGGCCACCCCTAGCAATCCTCCGGTCGGCAGCATGAACTCCGCGACAAGACAGAGGTAGAACGCCAACAAAACCACCAGCAAGTAGAAAAAGGTCATCCGTTCTCCACTGGCTCGACCACGACCTTGGTGGCATGCACCTCAAGGACACGGACCGGGTCTCCCGTCGCGATGGCGGTTCCATCGCTGACCACTTGAACGATCTGGTCGCCAAATCTCGCCTTACCAGAGGGCCGCAGGGGGGTCGTGGCGGTGCCGGTCACTCCCATCAGGTAGCTGTAATCGCCCAGCTTCTCGGACTCGTCCAGCACAGCTTGATTGACGGGCTCCATCACGAGTCCTCGCATCAACGGGACGTGCGGCAATAACATTCGCATCGCAATGAAACCTCCCACCAATCCGGCGGCACCTCCAAGGGCGAGCCAAATGCCCCGAGCCAACACTTCGACCTGATAAACGTTCCGAGGAATCACAAACGTCTGGCTCATCAGGACGACGCCAAGAATGGTCAGTGCCATGCCTCCAATGCCAAACACGCCGAAGCCAGGTATCACGAAAATCTCGATCGCAATGCACGCGATGCCAAGGGTGAACGCGACCAGCTCCAACCATTCCGCCGTGCCGGCGAGAAACTTCATCCAAAAATAGAGAGCGAAGCAAAGCAATGCGACAAAGCCGGGCAGGCCCAGGCCCGGAGCATTGGCTTCGGCCGAGAGCGCCGCAAAACCGATGAACAGCAAGAAGAAAGCAAGCGTACCACTGCGGCCGATCCGCTCAACCATTCGCACGATTCCGCGATCGGTCACCTGGGGTGGCGTTTTTCCCAAACCGATTTGCCGGGACACATCTTCGAGCGAACGTGCCTCCCCTTCCGCCAGCCCCAACGCGATCGCTTCGTTGGCGGATAACCCGTTCCCAAGCTCGATCGCTTCGCCGCGCACCCATTTCTCTGTTTCGGCAGCAACGTCTTCGACTCCACGCACCAAGTCTTCTTCGGTGGCATATCGAATGCGGCCTGTCTTGCGGTTGGTGTAACGGTAGACCTTGAGACTTGGATCAAGCAGGCCTCGGATCAATGCCGCAGGCCGCCGCGTCTTCCTGGCAATCTCCTCAATCAATTCGTCGTATCTCAGCAGTTGCTCACTGGAGATTGACTCGGCGCCTGGCCCACCCACGCGCGCTTCGGGCATCATGAACAGCGGTTTGCATGCGAACGCGATCAACGCCGCATCTCCTCGCGCCTCGGCTCGAACCAGTCCGGCTACGGTGCTCAATGGGGGCTCGGGTTGGGCAAACCAGCTCGCCAGCGAGGCACTCTCGTTCAGACTCCCACCGCTGGAATCAATCGAAATCAGCCATGTGTTGATGTCGCCCGAATTGAGCGTGGAGTTCAGATTGCTCTGCCAGCGCCTGACTCTTCCCGAGGCAATCGAACCGGTGATCTCCAAGAGAATGCCTCTCGATGGGCCGACCGCCACACTCGCGGAGGCGGGATAAATCGTGGCAAGATCAAGCATCTCCGCAACTTGTTCCATCGAGTCGGCCACGTTGCTCGCGATTTGTGCCGACCTCAGTTGCTTGGCGTTCAGGCGAAGTGGAACTCCCGAGGCGCTCCAAACCGATTCGCTGAGGACCTGGCCCGCCTGACGCAAGGAGGTGAGTTCCTCGCCCGCAGCAAAGATCTGGCCACCGCCTACCTTGGAAACCTGGGCGAGCTCCAGATTCGAATCAACCAATGCCGACACAATTGGCGGTGGGAAAAGACGGCGTTGATCGGCGATCGCAAGGTAGGAGAGGAGAATGGTGGGGTCCGCTCGCGCTGATGCGACTTCACCGGCCGACGCGTCAGCAATCACGCCGTCGCTGCCGACAATCAGGCTCTCGGATGCCAGGATGGGCAGGACGCCGTGCCCCTCAATCACCCCGGGGACGAACGACACCAACTTCACTCGCTGCAACCGAGAACTGGTAATCGAGCGGGCCAGCTTCAAGGCATCCTCAAAGACAGTCCCCGCGGAGCCCTGCGACCCGCCATCCACTCCGTAGCGAAGGACCACCGTGACGCGCTGGTCGTCCGGCGCCGAGTCGGCGAGGTTCTCGAGTTGGCGAATGAGTTTGTTCGCCGCATCTGAGTCGATGGGGAGCGGGACATCGATCCAAAATCCCGACTTCAGCCGATTCGGTTGACCGGAGGGCTCCGCAGGTCCGCCCGGCTGGTCAGGGATCTGGGCTGGCTGAGCCACAAGCGTCCCTGCCCAGGAGGCGACGAGGGCGCAGGCGAGAAGAGCCGCCCGGCAGTAATTACGAGGCACGGGAAATTGCCGAGGCACGGGAAATTGCCGAGGCACGGGGAGGCGCCCGGGAGAAGGCATCGCCATGGAAATCGGTTCGGATTTGGGCATTTGGGCAAAGCTGACTCCAGCGCGTCGGATTCATCTTGGAAATGGGATCGCTCCGACTGAACGATCCTTCGACTTCGACAACCTTATCCGAAAAGGGGGCTGACCCTCGCCGGAGAGGGTCCGATCCCTTTTCGAATGGGTGCTTCGGCAACCTGCGATGACAGCCACTTGATTATACGGCTCCCTTTCAATTGAAAAGCAGCGGGAATTTCGCTGGCTGCATGCTTTCGCCGGGCATCGGACCCGTAGTCAAGGCCGACAATTCCGCGACAATGGAGAAACGTTTTCATATGCCCAGACTTCGGCCTCGTCAGATTCCCCGCCCTGCGTTCCCCTCGATTCGTCTGTAACCGCGAAGGAAAGTGGGCATTCGATCGCATTCGCGGTGTTTTCGCAGGTGGAGGGTTTCCGCAGGAGGAGGCTCGCCATGATTTGCCACGCCTGTCGCAAGATGTTCTCCTTGAAGAGTGCGATCGATCGACACATGGGCCCCCGTCACCGCCGGACAAACGGATGATGAAGCGATGATGAAGCTTAGCGAAGCCGAAACGGACGCCTCCTCCCGACGAGTTTCAGCTCGTGGTTCTCAATCATCCAGGCAGGGCAAGGAGGGAACTCGTCAGCTGACGGAGACCTCGCCTAAGAAGGGGTGGTCGTACTGGATGCTGGGGGCTGCGGCGTTGATTGGTGCCGTGTTGCTGTTCGCCTCGTCACGTGGATGGTTCGATCGGGGGCCAGATCCGACTTCTCCAACGCTTGGTGCGATTCCGGCCGACTACGATCCGGGACGCGCGATGGGCTACCTGACTCAACTCTGCGACATTGGCCCTCGGCCTTCGGGATCGCCCGGCATGGCACGGCAACAAGCTTATCTGCAGCAGTTCTTTGCCGCCCAAGGGGCGACTGTTTCGATGCAGACTTTCGAGATTCGCCATCCCGAGGATGGCTCGCCGGTTCCCATGGCGAACCTGATCGCCTCGTGGCACCCGGATCGTCCCAAGCGGTTCCTGCTTTGCGCCCATTACGACACACGGCCTTATCCCGACAGCGACCCGCGTGAACCGTCGCGGTCGTCTTCGTCGGGGCCAACGATGGAGCAAGCGGGACGGCGGCGTTGATGGAACTCGCCCACCAGATGAACGACCTGCCCGATGATGTTGGCGTCGACATCGTGCTCTTCGACGGAGAGGAGTTTGTTTGGCAACAAGGTCGCGATGATTATTTCCTCGGCTCGACCTTCTTTGCGGAGAAATATCAGGCGTCGCCTCCCGCGGTTCCCTATCGTGCCGGTATTCTCGTCGACATGATCGGTGACCGTGAGCTGAAGATCTATTATGAACAAAACAGTTTGAAGTACGCTCGAGACGTCGTCAAAAGTGTTTGGCGAACCGCCGACGAGCTTGGAGTTCGAGCGTTCGTTTCACGTAGTCGACACCGCATCGAGGATGACCATATTCCCCTGAACCAGATTGCGGGGATACCGACGATTGATTTGATTGATTTCGATTATCCACGACCTGGGATCGGTGCACCTAAGTACTGGCACACCGAACAAGACGTGCCGGCAAATTGCAGTGGCGAGTCCCTTGCGGCGGTCGTTTGGGTCGTGCATCAATGGTTGAAGAAACAATGACTGGATTGAAAAAGCGCGGGTTGCGATGTTTGGTGGCAGTTTAGTACTTGGGATCACGCTTTGCTGTTTCGCAGCTTGGCTGCATTGGCATGAAACACAGGGCTGGCCCAACGAATCGTTTGTAACGGAACTGGACAACCAGTACCGGGCGAAACGCTCGCGATCGCGTGGGCGGATCCATCTCATCATCGCTACCTGTGGCGTCCTGATTTTGATTGCCGCCTTCGCCGGCGTTGGTGCCGTTTGGCTCGCCGCCTGGACCTGTGTGATCATCGGGTTGTTGGCGGTTGTGTTTCTCGCGGGATTCGATGCGCTTCGTACGCACCGCTATCATGCCGACAAACTTCCCGAGATTCAGCGTGAAATCTTGGGTGACGAAGATTGAACACGATCATTGCGAACAAGCTGATCGACACGTCGTTGTGAAGACGTGTGGTTTCCGAAAATGCTCACAGTTGAACAGCATTGCATGGACCTCTCCGACCTCCGCCAAGAGTACGCCGACCGACCCCTTGATGTCGATCATGTCGACACGAGTCCGTTTCGTCAGTTTGAGCAGTGGTATCGTGAAGCAGCGGACGCCGATCTGCTCGAGCCCAACGCGATGACTCTGGCGACAGTCGACGCCGACGGTCGTCCTTCCCAACGCACCGTGCTCCTCAAGTACTTCGATACCGACGGCTTTGTGTTCTTCACCAACTACGGCAGCCGCAAGGCAACGCAGATCGCGTCCAATGCCCACGTCTCGGTGTTGTTTCCCTGGCTCCCTCTGCAGCGACAGGTTGAGATCAGCGGCTCGGCCACCAAGGTGAGCACGGCCGAGACACTCAAGTACTTTGTCTCGCGCCCCCGGGGCAGTCAGCTTGGCGCTTGGGTTTCGCAGCAGAGTCAAGTCGTTTCGTCGCGGAGCCTGTTGGAGGCGAAAATGGACGAGTTGAAACGGAAGTTTTCCTCCGGAAAAGTCCCTCTGCCAAGCTTTTGGGGCGGATTTCGCATCGAACCGGTGCGTTTTGAGTTCTGGCAGGGACGCCCCAATCGGCTGCACGACCGGATCTGCTACGAGAAAGGAATCGGCGACCCGAGTTGGGAGCGAAGGAGGCTCTCCCCCTGACGATCGCCGTTGCGAGCGACTTAGCAGCCCGCCGCGATCCCTGTGTTTCGATCCTTGATCCTCGATCCACGCTTCTCGAGCCTCGCCGCGCGATCGAAAGAGCCCGAGATGATCAGGTTCAGGGCGTCTCATTACGGCTGGCCAGGGCACACATTGCACTATAGCCCGAGATGATCAGGTTCAGGGCGTCTCATTACGGCTGGCCAAGGCGCGACACATTGACACACATTTTGAGGGTTGTGTCGCTAGGTCACGTCCGATTGCAAGGGCATCGGCATGACCCGGTGGAAGAGATCACGTGTCATTGGTCGGTTCTGGCTCTCCGGTACGGGAAGTGCTCGGCACAGGGGCCGACGGATTGTTGAATGCCTTGACGATCCGCCGTGCCCTCCTCTCATCACTGTGAGACTGCTGCCATGTCCGACCGTCAAGACCGGGGATCAACCAGCCCATTGCCCGATTCTCCGAGAGGGCCTCTGAAGCTAACCAACGATTGTTGGATGGTGGGGCATCGCAATCCCGAGTCGATGTTGCAATGCAATACCTACATTCGATCTTTTCGTCAGTTTGGGGCGCGGCGAAACGTTTGCATCGATCCGGGGTCGCAATTCGACTATCCGGTCGTGGAGTCGAATATCTCGCAGTTGCTAGGTGATCCAAGCGAAGTCCATGTGATGACCATCAATCACCAGGATCCGGATGTTGCCGGCAATGCGCCTCAGATGTGTGATGCGAATCCCAATGTGGAGCTGATCACGTCGGAGGAAGTGTGGCGACTGTTGCAGCACACGCTGATTCGTCCTGGGCAACTGCGATTGTCGCAAGGCGCGTCGGCAGCAACCACCAGGCAACCGTTTCAGTTTGTACCCACGCCGTTTTGTCACTTTCGAGGGGCGATGGCATTGTACGATCCGGAACAACGGGTTCTTTACAGCGGCGATTTGTTCGGTGGGTTGAATCGACTCGGGGATGTCCACTTGTGGGCCAACGAGGACGACTGGAATGGTATCGCTCAGTTTCATCAGATCTACATGCCGTCGCGCGAGGTGCTTCGTTACGCCGTCAAGCAGATTCTGCGGCTACGACCTCGAGTCGAAGTCATTGCACCCCAACATGGACACGTAATCGCTGGTGACTTGATCGACCTTTTCTTGGAGCGGATGCATGAGTTACTCGTCGGGCACGATCTCTTTTCTGACCAATGGGATCACGAGAACCTGGCCGGTTATCAGGAAGTCATTCAACGTTTGATCAATCGTGCGGAGTCAGAGCGTGGCGACGTCAATGTTACCTGTCGCCTGAGCGAGGATGAGGGCAGCGATGACCTTCACTCGCAACTGCAGTTTCGTCAGCGCACGGTGCATCTGGAGCGTGAGGGCTACACCGCGTTGGCGAAGGTCTTTGCCCGGCTGTCGGAGGGGGAGACCGACGAGTTCGTCGGCAAGCTTCGCGAAGTGGTGGTGGAGGGTTGTGAAGAATTCGGGCTGCCGATCCCACCAGCCGCCTCGGGATTTGCGAAGCACGCTGGTGGCGAGGGAGCGACCTAGTTCGTCCCCTCCGCGGCAAACGCAGGAGCAGAAGCCGCGAAAATGGCGTCGCGAGTCGCTGGTGATTGGGCTTCGCCCCAGAATGGACCTGTTTGTGCTTCTACCGAGGGCATGAGCACGATCGTCTGGCGGACCGAGACGATCGTGTAGCCTGTAGCGAATGCGCCTCCGTTTGCCTGACGCTAGGGACCCAGGAATATTTGCGTGAAGTTGCTTTGCATGTGGTTTACCGCTGGATCCACAACCTAAGATTGGTTGTTCATCACTGGGGATGAAAGACTTCGACCACGAGAGAGCCGAAGCGTGCATTCATGAGCAGCTCGCTAAAAGATCCACCGACCACTGACTTTGCGGAAGCCTTTGCACTAGCGAAGGAAGCCCTCGGTTACATCGGCCGTTTCCAGACGCCGCCGACTCCCAAGGTTTACCAGGTTTGGTACCGCTACGTCGAAAACAAGAACGAGGCGATCCGGGAGCAGCTCGATCATGCGATCAACGAGGCGCACTCGGTGGACCAGGAGTTCCTCGAGCAGCTTTATGATCAGTTCTGCTGCGAGACCGATCCGGTCAGCGACCGTGTGGGCAGTGAACTGTCCAACGAGCTCGCCCAATTCGGCTCGCTTCTCCGCTCACAAATTGATGCGGGTGAGCAGTTCAGCTCCACGATCAGCTCGGCATCTCAAACGCTCACCGAAGAACCCGAGTCCTCCGAAGCGGTCAGACGATGTGTTGAGCAGTTGCTCGAGAGCAACAAAAACATGCAGGCTCAGCTGAAAAAGACCCGCGAGCGACTCGATGAGTCCGAAAAGCAGGTCAAGCATCTTCGCAAAGATCTTGATGCTTCGCAGCGTAAGATCATGACCGATCCGCTGACAGGTGTCGGGAACCGGCGGTTCTTTGACAATGTGATGGAGCAAACCAAGCAGCAGGTCTCGCGCGACCAGACGTCGACCTTCCTACTTCTCATCGACTTGGACGAGTTCAAGGGGATCAACGACACCTTTGGCCATTCGGTAGGTGACGAGGTCCTGAAGTTCGTGGCGTCGCAATGCCGAGCACTGAGGAAAGATGCTCGGATTGCTCGCTACGGCGGCGACGAGTTCGCGGTCTTCCTGAGCGTGCATGACATCGCTGAAGCCAATGCCTTTGCAGATGAAATTCGCAAGGCCTGCGTGACCAACAAGCTGAAACTCGCAGATAGTGGCGAACAACTCGGTCGAATCGGTTTGTCGATCGGAGTCGCAAGGCTTCGACCGGATGATGACGGCGAAAGCTGGTTCAACCGTGCTGACCAACTGCTCTATCGAGCCAAGAACAGCGGTCGCAATTGCGTGATGATCGAACGATTGCTCGATACTCAGTGATCGGATCTCATGCGTCACTTCCCGCTACGGAATGATCGCTTCGAACACGACTTTGGTGTTCGTGCGATCCCACCTGGCGAGGGCATCTTGGATCGCACCAGGGAATCCGACCAGGAGGTCGCACTGAAATGCGAGCTCTTGGAGAAGGATCTCCCCAACTACTTTCAGGCGCTTCCTGAAAGCTCATCGGCTTGTGAGGAAGCGGCCAGCATGCTCGCTTCCCAGGCCAGCCCTGATGCGGTGATTGATCAGGATTCAACGAGTCGGAGTCATGACGCCGATTGTCCGGGCTTGGCGCTGCTGAATGTTGCTCGAACCATCCAGGAAGACGTGGTGGTCTTGCGCGGCGATGAGCAACAGGGCGATGAGGAACGGGGACATCCGATCCTTGCGGGTGTCGTCTGTTTTCCCAGTGGTTGGAGCATTGCCGACAAAGTCGGCCTGTCGATTCTGTCCACCCACGCTCCTGTCCCGGAGTACCAGTCGGTCCTGTCCACGTCAACGGAACGCCTGTTGGCCAAACTGAAAGTAAACCGACCGGTGTGGCGAACGAATTGGGGTGTCCGCTGCTCCCCTCGACTCGACCAATCACCCAAGCACGCCATCGCGTTGGCACAGGAGCTCGCCTCGCTCCGCTCGGACAACGTCGGTGATCGATGCTACTTTCGAGTGGAGCGTCAGACCCTTTCACGGCTTCCAACGAGTCGGGCGATCCTGTTCACGATTCATACGTACCAGGCCCCACTACGAGAATTGTCCGTTCAGGAAAGACAGATCTTGCACGGCGTGCTCAAGACTTGTCCCGATGCGACACTGCATTACAAAGGGATCGCGCCGATGCGAGAACTGCTCATCGACTACTTGAGGTAATCCATCAATTGCCGCAGGAGCAACGCGGTCGCTTCGCTTTGGCGGGTCTCTCGTTCGTTCGCCCGCAGCCGATGTTTGCCTTGGGGATGTACGTCAATGCCTTGATCATGGCGGGCAGCGATTGCTGTGAAGACGATGCCATCCAAATTCTCTGGTGCATCCGGTCCGAGATGTCCAGTGATTGCGGCCGCGATCGATGCCTCGGGTGTCTTCGCCAAGACGCCCTCCGCCATCTCGGCCGTTGCCTCTTGGCTGACCGCGGTGTGAACGGCAAGGGTATCTTCACCGACGTCCAGCCAATGGATCTTGGTATCGCTGCGGTAAGTGACCGCAGATCCACACAGCCATTGCGAAACACCAGGGACCTTCGCTAGCTCACCAGCAACCATCCCGCCCGTGCAGCTTTCCGCGAAGACAACGCGCACGTTTCGTGCGGCGAGTTCCCCGACCAATGCCATCGCAATGTCAAGCATTGTGATTCTTACCGATCCCGCCGGACCATTGCTATGAACGGGACGGCGAAGTATTCATGACGAAAAGGTCCTAGCGATAACGCATGTCGCAGGTCACACCGCCAGCTGCCCAAAGGTAGGCCCGCTCGGTGTAATCGGCCACCATGCGATGGCTACTGAACCGCCATGCCAGGGTGCTGATGCTATGCATCATCCGATTGATCCAAGCCTTGGGAAGCCCATCGGCATCCCGATCGTAATAGCAGGGAATGATCTGCTGTTCCAGTGTGTCGGTAGAGTGCTTCGGCATCCCGGCGGTCGGTGACCACGTCGTCGACGTGGCTGCGGCCCGTTCCGATCGCGAATCCATTGACGCCGTTGTAGGCCTCCGCCCACCAGCCATCGAGAATGCTGCAGTTCAATCCGCCGTTGAGGACGACCTTCTGACCGCTGGTACCGCTGGCCTCCAAGCGGGCGTCGCGGATTGTTCAACCACACATCGACCCCTTGGATCAGGTGGCGGCAAACGTTGATGTCGTAATCCTCGACGAAGGCCACCCGCCCCTCGAAATCGAGGATCGTGACGCAGGTTGGCGATTTCCTGAATGAAGCGTTTGCCCGGCTCATCCTTGGGGTGGGCCTTGCCAGCGTAAATCAGTTGAACCGGTCGCTCTTCGTTTTGCAGCAGGTCGGCGATGCGATCGACCTGGCTGAACAACAGGTTGGCCCGTTTGTAGGTGGCAAACCGTCGACCGAATCCGATCGTCAACACTTGCGGATCGAGTACGCGTCGCGCTGCTTCCACGACTTCGTCACTCTCGCCACGTCGGCGACATTGCCGGCTCACTCGGCGGCGAACGAATGACAGCAGGTTGTTCTTCAGCGCGTTGTGCGTCTCCCACAGTTCGCCTGGATCCACGCTGTGGATGCTCTGCCAGACCTTCGGCTCCTGAATCCGGCTCTTCCAATCCGCAGGAAAATGCTTGTCGTAAAGCAAGGCCATTTGCCCCGCCAACCAGCTCGGCACGTGCACACCGTTGGTGATGTGGCCGATCGGCACTTCGTCTTCCGGGCGATCTGGCCAGTTATGGGCCCACATACGGCGGGAAACGACACCATGCAGGTTGCTCACCGCATTGGCGTAGCGGCTCATCTTGAAGCCGATCACCGTCATGCAAAATGACTCGTGAGGATTGTGTGGATCCACACGCCCCAACGCCATCAAGTCACCTTCGGACAACCCCAGCGAATCGCGAAGCGGTCCCAAGATGCTCCTCGACCAATTCCGGCGGGAAACGATCATGGCCCGCGGGAACGGGAGTGTGCGTGGTGAAGCAAGTCATCCGTCGCGGCTTGATGATGGGCTTCGGCAAAGGTCATCCCGTCTTCATGCATCAGATAATTGATCACCTGAAGCGGCCCGAAGGCAGAGTGGCCCTCGTTCAAGTGGTAGACGCCCGGATCAATGCCCAACGCGTGCAGCGCTTTGACCCCGCCCACGCCGAGGACCAATTCCTGGCGAATACGAGTGCGCTGATCGCCACCGTAAAGTCGGCTGGTCAATTCCCGATCCTCCGGCTTGTTTCCTTCGACGTTGCAGTCCAAGCAGGTAAAGACGGACGCGACCGACATGCATCACCCATACCTTGGCCAGCAATTGTCCCTGGCGTGTGTCGATCGAAACGGTGATCGGTTCGCCCGCGGCGTCGAGGGCCGGTACCATCGGCAGATTGTTGATCTGAGTCTCCAGATAGTCCTCGCCCTGATAGCCATCGTCATCGAGATACTGACGGAAATAGCCTTGCGAGTAGTAAAGCCCGACGCCAACCAGAGGGACGCCGAGACCGGAGGCACTCTTGATGTGGTCGCCAGAGAGAACGCCCAGACCGCCGCTGTAGATCGGGACCGATTCGTGAATGCCAAATTCGGCGGAGAAGTAGGCGACCGGTTTGGCGCCCAACACACCCGCGTTGGTCGATGCCCAAGTGTGCGTGTTGCTGAGGTACTCCTGCAGTCGACGATAGGCGTAGTTGATTCGGCTGTGCAGCACCATCTCGCTGGCTCGCTCGGCCAGCTGCTCGGGCGTCATCTCGCGCAGCAAGGCGACCGGATTGTGATCGATTTGACGCCAGCGAATCGGATCGATGTCGCGAAACAGCTGATCACATTCCGGGTGCCAACTCCACCACAAATTGTTCGCCAGGGCCCAGAGCTTGCCGTACGAATCGTCGGCGTGATGCGCCTGCTGTGACTGCAGCAACGAGGAAGTTTGTGAAACGGCGGGCGGTAATTCAGTCTGGCTCATTGGAACTCGCTGTTGATGAATTATCTGCTAGAAATACCGTGAAGGGCCCAACCTGGTAGCTTTGAAGTTCCGCTCGTTTCCTAACTCGACGCGTAAGCGAGGGAACATCGATTTTGACATCGACTCGCCTACGCGTCGGGTTATGAAAATCCTCGAGCGGCAGCCAAAAGCCCAACTTCAAATCCTGGTAGGTCGGGGTGTATGTGATTTCACTCTGGTGAATCTGGGTAAACTCAGGCTTCTCCTCGCGACAGTGCGCGTTGAGGAATCAACCAAAATAGCGGTTTGAAGCCGAGAACATAACCAGATTTGACGCTCAAGTGACCAGTAATCTGAGCAATTTTAGATCCTCGAAATCGCGCAGCGTAGCAATGCAAGATCTCACGCCCATCGAGTCGCCCAACGGCGAATCCATGGACAATTTATCTCTTCAGCTCCGACATTGGTCATCGCGTTGGGCTGGCGTTGCGCAGTGGCCGGCGGAGTCGTTGCGGGCTTGTGGTGACGCAGGCGTGTTTCGTTGGTTCCTTCCTGAGACGCATGGGGGGATGGGATGGTCGGAGCGAGAGCAAACGCAAGGTTACCTGAGATTGGCCGAGGCCGATTTGACGACCACGTTTGTGATCACGCAGTACATGGGAGCGATCCGTCGAATTGCCGCGTCCGACAACCAAGAGGTCGCTGAGCGATGGCTGTCGTCGTTGGTCCGTGGGGAGCAATTTGCAACGGTTGGGATCAGCCACTTGACGACAAGCCGGCGACATCTGGATCGACCCGTGCTGAGGGCGACAGAAACGGAATCCGGTTTTCTACTCGATGGCATGTCCCCTTGGGTCACCGGAGCCCCCCACGCTGATCTGATTGTGACCGGGGCGACGATGGAAGATGGGCGGCAGATTTTGGTGGCCGTCCCCTCCGCAACGGTGGGTGTGAAGGCTGGCCCAGGGGTTGAGCTCGTCGCTTTGTCTGCGAGTTGCACCGACCGGGTTACGTTTGAGGACGTCCACGTCCACCGATCGATGCTGCTCGGCGGGCCCATCGAGAACGTGCTGCAGTCGGGAGTGGGGGCGCGAACGGGCGGATTGCAAACTTCCACGCTGGCCGTTGGTTTGTCGCGTGCAGCGGTTGGTTTTCTGGGGGAAGAGGCCTCACGCCGTGAAGATCTGCGGGAAGCGACCGATGAACTGCGACGTGAAGTGGACACGTTGGAAGCAACACTCTTGGATGCGAGTCAAGGGGAATCGGATTGTGACGCTTCGGACATTCGGGCGTCGGCCAATCGCCTCGTCTTACGGACGACGCAGGCGGCACTGACAGCGGCCAAGGGCGCGGGATTTGTGGAAGGTCATCCCGTGGGAAGATGGTGTGGCCAAGCTCTCTTCTTTCTGGTTTGGAGTTGTCCGCAACCTGTCACTCATGCTCATTTCTGCGAGTTGGCGTTCGGTCATTAAGCGCCGATCCGAAAAGGGTCCTGACCCGCCGTCGCCGGAGTTTCAGACCCCTTTTTAGGATCGGTGCTAGGTCCAATCTGTGTGACCATTGCAATCCGGTTTCCCACACCTTGACCTCACATCAAGCAGTACCTTGCTGTCCGTCATGGTCGTTCGGGCCAGTGTGTCATTTGGGCAAGAGGATCATCGGGCCAATGCAATTCTTGGTGCATCCTCGTCACTGACGGCAACGGCGAGCCATCCGTCTCGCAGCTCCAGCTGGCTGATCGCCAAACCTTCGGCTACCGGGTGTTCTTGGAATCGCTTGATCGTGATGGGGATCTCTTGGTTGCTGGAAAAGACTTTGTTGAAGATCGTGCGCGAGGGAAGCCGCTCACGCATCGACATCCGTGGACCACTAATCCGCAGATGCCCGTCGCGAACCAGACTCGCGTGAATTCCGTCCACCCGCGGCTTGTAGGCCGCTCGCACGATGAACTGGGTCAGATCTACCGAGTCGGTTCGACGCAGCCGCACGATCCGCAGCGTGATCCAAACCAAGTCCTCATCGATTTCGACCGTGATCGGGCGAGTCCGTGAGAACTGAACGGTCACATCGTCGGGGATGTCGTCGGGCATCTTGATCTCCGCTTGCCCGAAGGTTTCGGCCACACTTTGAAAGAGCTCTCGCATGGAAATCGATTCACCATGGGGAACCAGCGTCTCCAGCATGTTGTTCAAAGCCGACTGATGCACCTGAACGCTCATCAAGCTCGTCGAAGGCGCTCTGGGCCTCGGTGTGAACGCTGCCATCTGCCAGTCACCTGCGACGCGAAACCGGGCGAGCAGACGTTCCTCGGTGGTCTGCATGTCGGTGACTTTCGGATCCAGCTGCAGCCGGCCCAGCGGTCCCAGCACCAGCTGCCCGAGTTGCTCAGCGGCCCGCTCGACGCGCTCGTCGAGCATCTCATCGACCTCGGTTTGGATGCTCTTCTTCATCGCCCGATTGGCGATTCGGTTTGCCTGAGGGGCCATCGATTGATAACGGTTTTCTGCGATGCTACGAACCAGCGGGCCGACCAAGGGCCAACCGTCGAAGTCGGTGTCGATTTGCCCCAGTCGCGTATTCCCTCGGACTTCCACTTCGGTGCCGTTGACATGAGCCCCATGTCGCGTGATCTCGATGTCGGTACCGGTGTCGAACCGGGACTGACCGAGCGTTCGCACCGCCACGGAGCTACGTTGGCCGGTGGTACGTGTGGTCACGTTGCCATTGGAGTTCAATCGCAGCAACCATCGGTCCGGCGACGGCTTGAGCTCGATGCCCAACGACGTCTCGACACGACTGTTGCCCCTGACGCGGCTACCAAGAATCATCGAATTGACTGGAACGGTCTTGGTTTCGAGTTCAGGCATCGACCGCTGCAAGAGTTTGGCGCTGATCGCAAGCCGCAAGTTCGCGTTTCGATAGTGTGTATCGAGTGCCTTGGCGATTTGATTGGCCAGAGGATTGTCTGCGTAGCGAAGGGTTTGAACCGCACCGGCCACATCGATGGCTGCCATGTCGAGCGAGTTGGTTTCCTGCATCTCGACTTGGTGCATCAGGTTGGCGTAGTCCACTGCATCCTGTGCCCATGGCCGCACGAGATCGGCCAATTGGGCGACCGATTCGCGTTGGAGCCAACGCTGCTGTTCCGGATCGAGCCGATGCCATTGCATGCGTGAAAGGACCCGCTGCGACACGATTCGCCGCTCCTCGCTACTGCCTTCGCTACTGCCTTTGCTGGCGACTCGATCGATTTCGTCGAGTAACAGGTAACGGGTCCAGCCTTCCACGTCGCCCGTCTCCTCAAGATCACTGCGGACCTGACCGAGTGCTTCCGTGGCGGAGACGGCATTGTCCCTGGAGTTGGCCCTGGACAGATCGCCAACCATCCAAGCGTTGTCACCTCGCGTCACTTCCCAGACCAATTGCCAAACGGCGACACGCCGGGCGACGGCATAGCAGGTTCCAAGCCATTGGATCTGCTGTGAGCGATCGTCGATCTGTTCCGCATGACGTTGTCCTTCGGCGGCGAGCGTCCCCAGTTCTTCGATGAGAACGCCGGCGCGCTGGTCACCCAGACGCGGAAGTGAACGCAGCTCTTCGAGTCTGTGCGTGACTTCCTCGCTCCATTGTGTGATCCGATCAGTGGATCCCGATTCTGCGGACAGCGCCGCCTCAGACCGCGACTGGACCGATTTGGGAAGCGAGACCAGCTGATCCTGTCCGCTTGGGCGCGAGTTCATTGCCATCGCCGAGAGCAACTTGAGTTGCTCATCGAGCCTGGTCGTCACGGGCCATCCAGCTGGATTTGCAAGGTCGATTCCACGTGGTGATCCGGCCAGCGACTCTTGCTTGAGCGATGCATTCGGTTGATCGACGACGATCGGAAAGACTCGCTGCGACGCATCCAACGCGTCGGATGTCCCTTCGGCCTGGAGCGATTCGAGATCCGAGTTGAGAGAACCGCCGGCGAGAGGTTCTTCGAGTTCGGCAGCCGACTCGTGCAGTCGCGGGCTCGGGTAGGAATCGTTCAGGGCTGGCGAAGCAAACTGTCGTCGGCCCAACGCCTGGTTGGACTTCGGCACCACCGAGGCAGGCGTTGCAAGGGTGGGGGAGAGATCGGGAAGATCGGGTTCCCAAGCTTGCGGCCCAGCGGATTGCGGCATCATCGACGTGGCCCGTAGGGGCTCGACCCGAATCGCCCCGTCGGGCTTCATGATCGTTGTCTCGGATCGTTTCATCGTCGGCGCCGAAGCCGCTGGCATGCCGCTCGAATCGCGAGGTTGTCCACTGCTTGGGTGAAGACTCTGAGCGAGCGTTTCGGTGCTCAGCCTCTCGCTCGATGCCTGCGGGCGGGCGATCTGATCAGCCGCCGAGAGATCGCCCTCCAGTAATCTCTTGGCGAGCTCCGAGATGGACGGGGCCGTCGGACGTTTGGACTGGAGCACCAATCCCGCAAGCTCTTGTTGCTCGTCCAGAACCGGAGCCTTGATCATGGGTGCGGCGACCGCAAAGACCTCCGCAACGCGCGGCGGCAGTCGCATCGCTCGGTTCCCATGTTCGCTTCGAGCCACAATCTCAATCGGCGCCGCCGTCAGGCTGGTTTCCGGCTTGAGGAGCTCAATGCGAGGCCGCGCTGTGATCGCGGCAAGGAACTGGGGAGCCAAGACTCGTTCCCCCTCGAACTGAGTGGGAAGCCACGACACCGCTGTGATCGTCAGCGACGCAGCGGCAGGCCAAAGCAATAGCGATCGTTTTACGTCCTTACGCATCCGTGTCTGTCTCATCCATGAATTGGGAGGTGCAGCACCGGGAACGATCGGTCCTTCCGACTCGTGAGGTGGCTGCAGGGGGATAGATCGGAAAGAACTGGGCTGCCATGCAGTTTGCCGAGATCAGCTTCCCCAAACACAAAAAGCAACGCGATCGGAGCAAACGGAACGACCGGAAGAGACGATGAAAAGAGTCCGCCGTGAGCCGCTCGGAAGTGAACCCCATCACAAGCCAACGAGTTGCTGATGACGACTTTGGCGGCGTTGATTAACCTCTACCGAATGAAAGAACTTGCTGATCAACGAATATTTGTCGCCGGGCACCGCGGAATGGTTGGCTCGGCGGTCTGCCGTCGGCTCGCCGAGATTGCCCTGCCAGGTGCTGACCGCAGGACGTGACGAGCTGGATTTATGTGACGCGCAAGGACGCTGGATTTCTTTCGGTCCGAGCGTCCCACGATGGTCGTTTTTGCGGCAGCAAGGGTTGGGGGAATCGTTGCCAACAACACCTTTCCCGTTGAATTCCTTGCTGACAACGTGCTGATGGCAGTTCACGCCATCCAGGCGGCTTTTCAGGCTGGAGTGGGACGCTTTCTGTTCCTGGGCAGCACCTGCATCTATCCGCGCGACGCCGAGCAACCCATTCACGAAGAGGCGCTGCTGACGGGACCACTGGAAAAGACCAATGAAGCCTACGCGTTGGCAAAAATCACCGGCCTGAAGCTCTGCCAGTACTACCGTCGCCAACATGGCGCGATGTTCCACAGCGCGATGCCGACGAATCTTTACGGCCCGGGAGACAACTATCATCCCGAACACAGCCATGTGTTGCCTGCGTTGATTCGGAGATTTCATGAAGCGAAAGTGACTGACGTGCCGCAGGTTACGATCTGGGGATCCGGGACGCCTCGTCGAGAGTTTCTGCATGTCGATGACTTAGCCGACGCCACCGTCCATCTGCTGCAGGTCGCGGATCCGCCCGATTGGGTCAACGTGGGAACCGGCGTCGATCAGACCATTCTGCAACTGGCCCGGCTGGTTGCGGAAACGGTCGGATATCAGGGGAACATCCTGACTGACCCCTCGCGACCGGATGGCACGCCGGTCAAATGCACCGACGTCACCCGTCTTCATGCGCTGGGTTGGCGGCACAAGATTGAGCTTGAAGAGGGGGTGAAGCAAACCTACCAAGCCTATTTGAACGAACAGGACGAGGGTCAGCTTCGCTCGTTCTGACTGGACCGCTGGCCAAATTCCATCATCGCCTCAATGAACACCGGCCTCAATGAACGCCGGCCTCAATGAACGCCGGCCTCAATGAACGCCGGCCCGATGCGCGGGCCCCGATGAACGCCGGCTTGCCAGCGAGCTGATGAAGCAAAAGGAGCTGGTTTGATGCCGCGCGATATCCGGCTGAGGGAAGCAAACCAAAGCGAAAATCGCCGCGATTTACGATGGCAGTCCTTCAAGTTGGCGCTGTCCAACGCGACCGTGATTGGTTATCACGTAGCCCGCAGGCCAAGCGTCGGAGCAAGGAAAATTGCTCGAGGGGTTGCGAGGTCAGCCGCAGCAGGCGTCAATGGCGAGCTTGCATTTCGCCGTATCTCCATCGAAGGTTCATCTGATGTCGAAATCTGCACTGATCACGGGGATCACCGGTCAGGACGGAAGCTATCTCGCGGAACTCTTGCTCGAAAAGGGCTACCTCGTTCACGGATTGGTTCGCCGCAGCAGCACCTTTTCAACCGAACGAATCGAACACATCTACCAGGACGTTCACGCCGATTCGAAGTTCGCCTTGCACTACGGCGACTTGACCGACGGACAGGCATTGACCAATTTGGTGCTCGCAATTCGACCCGATGAGATCTACAACCTGGGCGCTCAAAGCCACGTTCGGGTTTCGTTCGATCAGCCTGTCTACACGCTGCAGACCGTCGGGTGTCGGTGCCCTGAACGTTTTGGAGGCGGCCCGGTTGCTGAATCAGGAACAGCCTGTTCGGGTTTATCAGGCCAGCAGCAGCGAGATGTATGGTGACGTTCTGGAGACTCCTCAAACGGAAACCACACCGTTCAATCCACAATCACCTTATGCCTGTGCGAAGGTCTACGCCTATCACCAGACGGTGAACTATCGGCGCAGCTACGACTTGTTCGCCAGCAACGGAATTCTGTTCAATCATGAGTCCGAACGTCGTGGCGAAACCTTTGTGACCCGAAAAATCACGCGGGCGGCCGGACGAATCAAAGCCGGGCTGCAAGACCGTCTCTTTCTTGGGAACCTGGATGCCAAACGGGACTGGGGTTATGCCAAGGACTATGTGGAGGGGATGTGGCGTATTCTCCAGCATGCAGAGCCTGACGATTTTGTGCTTGCCACGGGACGCACCCAATCGGTGAGGGACTTTTGCCGATTGGTTTTTGAACAGCTTGAAATGAACTACGAAGACTACGTGGAAATCGATCCTCGCTACTTTCGACCGGCAGAGGTCGATCTGCTGCTTGGCGATGCGTCGAAGGCCAAGGAGAAACTTGGCTGGGTGGCGACGACCAACCTTGAGGAGTTGGCTCGGATCATGACCACGCACGATGATGAACTGGCGCAGCGCAGAGGCGCACGCCAAGAGTTTCATCCCGAGCTAGGGGGACGATGGTACTCTCCGGGTCGGACCCTCTGGGCGAGCCTGTCCATTGAGCCTGTGAGTCTTGACATTGGGCGTTTCGCTCGCGGAAGTGGCGGCCCCCTAACGTGACGCGCTGCAGCCAAAAGGGACTTTTTTCGGCCTCGGACGTCGATGCTTCGGTTATCGTCCCACGGCGTCTTTTTACGGCCGCCAAACTCTCGGGCGATTGTGATCCCGGCCCTCGACGAGGCTTCAGCTGCCGACGAGAATGATTGGCTTGGATGGTGGACGCAGTGCCGAGCACGAGCTTCCTTGATCCAGTTATGCTTGAGACTCGGAGAGGCTGTGTATTCATACTTGCCAAGCCCGAGAGAGTCGCATTTTGCTCCGCATTTCACCTTACCGGAATGATCCTTCGTGGAGCGAAATTCGACTTTCAACAATTCACCGCCTAGGAGCGAAGATGGCAAAAAAGACTGCGCAATCCTTTGAGCACGTGGAACCGATTGGTGATCGCGTGCTTGTCCGCAAGGACGAGCCGAAACGCGAAACCAGGGGTGGCATCGCGCTGCCCGATGCCGCCGAGATCCCCACCATCACCGGCCGGATCGTGACCATCAGTGCCGTCGTGGAGAACGACGAGGAATTGCCGCTGCGGCAGTATGACAAAATTCTGTTCCATCCTAAGAACGCGATCCCTGTGGATCTGGAACACGACAACCAACTGTTCGTCGTTCCCGTTGAAGACGTGGTGGCGGTCTTCCGTCGATCCCCCAAGAAATGATTTTCCCCCCGAGCCGATTTTATGGGAGCCGATTTTATGCCTTTGCGAGTTTGCGCAAGTTTTGTTTGGGTGTTGCTGATTGCCTGTTCAGTGGGATGGTCCGCTGAGCTGCCGAAAGTGGAAAAGCGGGACGGCGTGCGGCCCCGGAATGTTGTGTTCGTCTTGACCGACGATCATCGGTTCGACGCCATGGGCTTCATGGGGCATCCGTTTCTGGAGACGCCCCACCTCGATTCGCTGGCCTCCAACGGCGTCCATGTGAAGAACGCCTTTGTCACCACTTCGCTCTGTTCGCCCAGCCGCGCCTCGATCCTGACGGGACTCTATACGCACAAGCATCGGGTCATTGATAACAACCGTTTGGTGCCCGAAGGTACGATCTTTTTTCCGCAGTACTTGCAGCAAGCGGGCTACAACACGGCTTTCATTGGCAAGTGGCACATGGGTGGGGAGCATGACGATCCCCGCCCCGGGTTCGATCATTGGATCAGCTTCCGGGGTCAGGGCAACTACCTCCCACCGAATCCCAACTACACCCTCAATGTGAACGGCAAACGGGTCAAGCAAAAGGGTTACATCACGGACGAATTGACCGACTACGCCGTGGACTGGCTGGAGCAACAATCCTCTTCGGAGGAACCGTTTTTCCTCTACTTGTCGCACAAGGCGGTGCACTCGAATTTCACTCCCGCCGAGCGTCATGCGGATCGGTACAAGGATGTCGACTTGAGCTTCCTGCCTCGCGGCGAAGGAATCTCGGCGGAGAATGACGCGCCACGCTGGGTCCGTGACCAGCGAAACAGCTGGCATGGTATCGACTTCAGCTACCACAGCGACAACGGTCTCGACTACCTCTATCGCCGCTACTGTGAATCGCTGCTTGCCGTGGACGACAGTGTGGGCCGTGTGATCGATCAGCTGAAGAAAATGGGCATCTACGATGAAACGTTGATCATCTACATGGGTGACAACGGCTTCATGTGGGGCGAGCACGGCCTGATCGACAAACGAGTCTCGTACGAGGCATCGATTCGAGTCCCGATGATGATGCAATGCCCGGAGCTATACCAAGGAGGCGAGGTCCTCGAGCAAGTGATCGGCAACATCGACGTCGGACCGACCATCTTGCATGCCGCCGGACTGAGCACGCCTGACTACATGGATGGCGAGAGCTTCCTGGATCTGCCCAACGAGCCCGATTCCGAGTGGCGTGATTACTTCTTGTACGTCTATTACTGGGAGAAGAATTTCCCGCAATCACCCACTCAGTTTGCCCTGCGTGGCGATCGATTCAAGTACATCACCTACTATGGACTGTGGGATGTCGACGAGCTCTACGACCTGACGACCGATCCGGGTGAAACCAAGAACTTGATCAATGATCCTGACTACAAGTCGGTCGCGAGTGAGATGGAGAATCGTCTTTACGCGATGTTGGGTGAAGCGGGCGGCATGGACATCCCCATGAACCAGCCGCGTGGCAATTCGCAGAACAAGCGTTGGGAAACGCACGGTGGCAATCAAGCCGCCGACTTCCCCGAATCGCTCGTCGTCGAAGAACCAATCAACCGGCAAGCGAAGTAGACAGAAGGCCGGCGCTGGCAGGCCATGCGACCCGCCGACCTGCGACCTGCGTCCTGGACCTGCGGGCGGTGCAGGCACGCAGCCCGGGATTCAATCACGCATGGAGTTCCGCGAAAGCTTTGCGGAACTCCTTCTCGTCCTGCGGGAATAGCTTCGCGAACATTGCCGGATCGACTGCCCCCTGCTGGAACCGTTGCTTGCTGAACACCGGCATCTCCACGCCGGTGATCTGTTTGATTCCGGACGCCACGACCGCTCCCTTGAGCTGATACAGCCGATTTTGATCCCAGTCGGTTAACTTGACGAAGGGAATCGCCTCGGCGATTTCGATGACGTCGGGCAGCGCGTAAGGACTGAAACCTGAAAACCCGAGCTTGCTCGCCGGTGCGCTGGTTCTTACATGCCCGCGGCTTTGACCGCCGCTGTAGACCAACGAGTGCTTGACCGCGTCGACACCCCAGCCTTCTTGATACAGCATTCGATTACCGAGCACGCTTCGAATGGTAAGTTCCGGGTTCTCTTCGATCGGATAATCCTTGAGATTCTCGTCGCCTCCGTCCCCGTCGATCAAGTACCGCCACTCGGGGTAGCGGCGACGAACTTCTCGCAACAGTGCCAATCCCATCGTGGCCGCTTGCACATCGAGTGGTTTGTAGTCTTCGATCACGCGAATCGCGTCGCGCCAGGAAATCTCGTCAGGCGAGACCTCGATCCGTTCCAAGTAGACTTCGCGATCAATCCGGCGAAGAAACTCGGCCGCCTGGCCCCCGTCGCTGGCCTCAGCGCCGCTGGTGAGCGTGAAGGCTTTCAGTCGAGCAGGTGATTGTCCCCGGCGGCGCATCAGGTAGTCCAACAAAACCAGCACGCTGCCGCTGTCGATTCCCCCGCTGAAGAGAACGCCGATCGGCTCGGAATCATCGATCGAGGCGAGCCATTGGTCGCAAACCTCCGCGAGCTTGCCGATGTATTCCGCCCCAATCGAGTCGATATCGGCGGGCAATCGATTTCGTCTTGGGGCAAAAAACCGGGTCAGTGTGGGATTGGGGTCGGGGCAACCGACCAGTTGCAGTTCCAACACATGATGGGCTGGCACCATTCGCGTGTAGGACGGATGGAATTGTCGGTCGAGTCCTTCGCGGCGAAGTTGCTCGGCGATTTCGTCCATCCGCTCGGCGATGATCAAGGCCGGCCCCTCGGCCCGCTTGGCGAGGAAATACCGCATGGGACGCCCGATCGAACGTGCCATCCGAATCGTCTTGCCCGACTGCTCGCAGATCGCAAACTGGCCGCAAATCCGACGAACCGCCTCGATATCTCCGCTGATGGACCGCCCGACAAGCCTCTTCGCATCGTGGTCCCGAGTAGAATATTGCCTTGTGGATCGAGCAGATTCACCACGCGATCGACCAACTCCATCGGCGCGGCCGTCGAAATCTCGCGAGAGACGTTCTGGCGTGGAGTCGGAGGGGTCCGAGACAGCGGAGGTTCTGGCGGGGGGCGTTATGGACATCACAGCACGGTAAAACGAGTTTTTCGGGTTGAGCCAGGACGAGATCGAGGGCTCATCCAGGCTGTTAAAAAATTCCGACAAAGCAGAGTAGGGTTTTTGGGTCGTGATTGCTGGCGCAAAATGACGGTTTGATTTGAAGCCTTTGCCAGTCGTTGCCAGCACGTAGACACGACCACCAAGAACTTCACTCCCATGGATCGTCGACGAATCAATCACCGTACCCGTCGCCCGCAACGCGTCTTCGAAAGGATGCGGCCCGGGACAGGCTTTGGTGCGATCGTCGCGCGATCCCTAACAGCTTACATGTTCCGGGCAACAGCACCTAGCATCGGCCTTCCCCCAAGGCCGAGATGGCGAAAGTACTTGACCCCGGTTCCGGCACCACCACACCTGATCCGAGCGGGCGACCTCCACCGTGGATTTGAAATTTTTTAACGGCAGCCAGCCTCCGCCACGAGACAATTTTGTTTCGGTGTTGCAGCACTGGGCCGTGCCACCGCGCCAACGATACTGCCTACATTTTCACCGATATGGAATCGGTTGAGGAGCGGTTGACGTACGCGCAGCTGTGGGAAGAAGTTCGAGCCCTGGCTGGATACCTGCAGGAGCGATGTCGCGTTCGCACGGGCGATCGCATTCTGTTGCTCTATCCGCCTTGCATCGACTTCATCATCGGCCTCTTTGCCTGCCATGCGGCCGGCGCGATCGCCGTGCCCGCCTATCCACCGCGTCGCAACCGCAAAGCGTCGCGGATTCGATCGATCGTGGTGGATGCCGATGCCAGGTGGGCGCTCTCGACCGGTTCGGTCGTCGATATGCTCACCGGCGACTCAGCCCCACGACGACTTGATTGGCGTTCAGTTGCTCGGTACCGACAGTCCACGCGTTCGCGACCTGGCGAAATGGCGGCCGCCCAAGTTGCAAGAGTCTTCCCTTGCGGTGTTGCAGTACACCTCCGGTTCGACCGGTTCGCCCAAAGGGGTGATGTTGAATCATCGCAATCTGATCGCCAACAGCGAACTGATCCTGGAAGCGTTCGAGCCCAAGCCGGCCACCTGCGGGATGAGTTGGTTACCGACCTACCATGACATGGGATTGGTTGGCGGCGTGCTGATGCCGCTGTACATGGGCAAGACGAACGTCTTGACCAGCCCGATGACGTTCCTTGCAGCGACCGGCCCGTTGGCTGCAGGCAATCTCGAAGTACGGGGTCACGATCAGCGGCGGGCCCAACTTTGCGTATCAGCTCTGCGTCGACAAGATTGATGACCGCGAGCTGGAAGGGCTTGACCTCTCGACGTGGGAGATCGCCTTCAATGGCGCCGAGCCGATTCGTCCTTCGACGTTGGAAGCGTTCTGCAAGCGATTCGAACCCTACGGATTCCGTCGCGGTGCGCTTCTGCCCTGTTATGGGATGGCGGAAACGACGCTGATCGTCACGGGCGGCCCGCAAGGAAAACCGACCGGTGATCACCACCTTTGACGGTGGTCGCCTGGAGAAGAAGATCGTTCGACCGGTCGACGAAGCAAACGAAGCGGCACGCAAACTGGTCGGCTGTGGTGCGGTGCTTTCCAGCGAGAGCGTGGTCATCGTCAATCCACGAAACGCGCGAGGTGTTGCCCGGCGATTCGATCGGCGAGATCTGGGTGCAAAGCCCTTCGGTCGGTGTCGGCTATTACCAGCGCAAAGATGCGACCGAGCGGACGTTCCACGCCTACACCAGCAACGGGCGAAGGCCCCTTCCTGAGAACCGGCGATCTGGGCTTCCTGTTCGAGGGACAGCTTTATGTCTCCGGACGATTGAAGGACATGATCGTGGTCCGCGGCGTCAACCGCTATCCACAGGATATTGAAGAGACAGTCGAAAGCGCCTGCGACGTGGTGCAGGCCGGATCGGTCGCTGCCTTTGCCATGGATCATGACGGCCGAGAGCAATTGATCATCGTTGCCGAAACCGTTCGCGCTCGAGAGATGGATTGGGACGCCAACTTGCAAAAGATTCGCCGCGCGGTAACCGAGGAACACGAGCTCCCGCCCGACGCGATTTTCTTGGTCCGCAACAGCAGCGTGCCCAAAACGAGCAGTGGAAAAATCCAGCGTCACGCCTGTCTGCATGCAGTTCGCGACGGCGACCTGAAGGTGATCGCAAAGTGGGTTCGTTGGGAGGAGGCTGAAAACGCGTCTCTGAACCGTCGACGCCCAACCGATGATGAAGGCCGCGGCTGCAGCAGGCCATAGCGACGAAGCTCGATGTGGGCAGCGTCAATCCAGCGATCATCGCAGCGATCAAGCATCATGTCCGCCGCGTCGCGGGCGAGCGTGCCACGGCGCTCGACGTGAACACCAACATCGTGCTCGATTTGGGGCTCGACAGCCTGGAACGGTTGGAGATCGCTCGCAAATTGGAGCGAACCTTTGAAGGTCGATTTCCGGAGCAGGTTCTGGATGAAATCGAAACGATCGGTCAAACGGCCGTTGCGATCGAGCGGTATCTGCCGCCCGGTGGCGAGGCCCGCGCCGAAGCTCTGCTGCGAGGTGAAACCAATGGCGGCGATACGCTGCGAACTGGTCGCAACGGCAGCCGCCCGCCGTCAAGCACTCCGGCAGTCGAACCGGAAGATAGCGTCGAGCAGTTCGCCGAGTATCGCCGGCTCAAGACGACGATGCGACAGATGCTGATGACCGGCGTCCCCAACCCGTATTTCACCGTTCACGAAGGAGTGGTTCGCGATACCACGATCGTCGACGGTCGCGAGTTGATCAGCTTTGCCTCCTACAACTATCTTGGGCTTGAGCGGTCATCCGGCAGTCGTCAAGGCGGCCGCCGACGCGGTCAAGCAATACGGCACGAGTGTTTCGGCGAGTCGGTTGGTCTCGGGCGAGAAGCCGATCCACGGACAGTTGGAGCGGAAGATCGCTGATTGCATCGGTGTCGATGCTTCGATCCTGATGGTCGGCGGGCACGCCACCAATGAAACGACGATCGGTCACCTCGTCGGCGCGGGCGATTTGATCGTTCACGATGCGCTGGCGCACAACAGCATCGTGCAGGGTGCGCTGTTATCGGGTGCCCGCCGTCGGCCTTTCCCCCACAACGACTATGCGGCCCTCGATCGAATGCTCACGGAGATACGTTCGCAGTACCGTCGCGTGTCTGATTGCGATCGAGGGTGTTTACAGCATGGACGGTGACTTTGCCGATGTCCCCAAATTCATCGAGGTCAAGAAGCGGCACCGGGCCATGCTGATGGTGGACGAGGCCCACAGCTTCGGCACGATGGGCGACCAGGGTCATGGGATGTCGGAGTTCTTCGGACTCAACGCCCGAGACGTCGATATTTGGATGGGAACGCTCAGCAAATCGGCGGCATCCTGTGGCGGATACATCGCCGGCAGTCATGCGCTGATCGAATTGCTTCGCTACACCGCACCGGGATTCGTGTTCAGCGTCGGCATGCCGCCGGCCCAGGTTGCCGCCGCCTTGGCTGCGATCGAGACCTTGGAGGCGGAACCCGAACGAGTCGAGCGACTGCACCAACGCAGCGAGTGTTCCTGAGCCTTTGTCGCGAAGCGGATCTGGATACGGGTGACAGTGGCGGGACGCCGGTGATTCCCGGTGATCACAGGCAATTCGATGGTGGCCCTGCGTTTGTCGCATCGGCTTCGAGGGGATGGGATCAACGTGCAACCGATTCTTTATCCGGCCGTGGACGAATCGGCAGCCCGGCTGCGGTTCTTTATCACCAGCGAGCACAGCGAAGAGCAAATTCGCTTTACGGTCTCGACAGTCGCCGAACACTTGGCGGAACTGGGGTTTCAGCCTCGGATGGCCGTACCTGGCGGGATGAACAACCTGCTGCAGAACGCACGAGCAGCAAGGTGATCACAAGCCCTTGCGATGGGGCTGCGACTCCTCTAAAATCGAGGTGTAGCGTGAAGTCTGCCCGGATGGCGATTGGATACACGACCGGCCATGTATCCACGGGTTGGACCGTGACGCAGATGCCTCATCCAAGGAGATTCCATTGCTTACTGAGTCCACTGTCGAGAGCATGTTTCGAAATTTGATGAACGACCCGAACCGTGACGAGCAGACCTTCGACAAGGCGGAAGAGTTGCTTGAAGAAGAGCTTCGTCCTGAGAGCCCGTTGCGACATCGCTTGTCGGTCGAGCTCGAAGAACTGCGTTCGCTTGCTGCCAAGAGCTAGTTGGTTGCAAGTGTCCGAGCGGATGCAGCGAACGCGTTGGGAACGTTCCGCTTCGTCAGGAATTCCTTCGAGAGGCGGTATCGGTTAACTTGCCCGAACGTAGTCGCGATCATTGACCAGGCATCGGTCCTGTTGCTTCCGAACGCGTGATTCAAACACGAAACGGCCCCGCGAGATAAATCTCGCGGGGCCGTTTGTTTTGCCCCATGCTCTTGAGAGTTCGCTGAACGCAATCAGTGGTTCAGGTTGATCCCGAACGTGCCCCCGACCATCAGGTAATCCTGATCGGTGTGAGCCACCGGGCGTGAACGTCCCGTCGCCACCTCGCCACACACCGCGAGCGATGTCGATGAGTTGGAAGCCGCCTCGAATCTGAATCATCTTTGTGAGCTGGTATCCAAGTTCCGCTCGCACGTCGAAGCCGACATAGAACTCTTCGTTGCGGGTGTAGATCGGATCGGACGTCTCCTCGATGATGCGAATCACGTTCGAGCCCACGGTGTTACCGTCATAGATCGTCAGCGTTGAGAACGCCAGGGACTTGGAGCACTGGCAGTTGCCACCGCAGAAAGCTGTGAAGCCGACAGAGAAGACGTAGCGGTTGCGAGCTTGAAGTAGCGGAATCCAAGCTGCGGTCCGAACATTTCGTTCTCCGTCGTCGCACCTTGCGTCGTGATCTGCTCGGCGACAGGTGAAGGCGGGCCAATCAGCGGCGGACTCTCGTCCGTGCTGCAGGTAGTCCTGGAAACCGTTGGTGTCGTCCATTCGCATCCATCGCACACCAACCAACGGCTCGAGGATCCCACCGTAGTGATACGGCTCCATCCGCCAAGTCTTGTTCAGCTCGTAACTGTCGTAGTCGATCGAGTTCAACGTATCGTTGACGATGTCGTAGAAGCGGAAAGGGTACCCGATGTTGTTGTCTTCCTCACGACGCACGGCGACACCGAACGGAGGCGTAACGACGGGGAACCCATCATCCGGATCGATGTATCGATTCAGCCGTTCTTGACGAACGAGTGAAGATACTGGCCCGACGTCGTTGTTGCGTCCAGTTGAACAGCCAACCGTGGTCATCGCCGGGAAGCATGTAACCGACTTCGTACCGGTAGCCCCAGCCGCCGTCGAGCTTCGTTTCGGCAGTTGCCGTGTTCATCCAGCTCCGGCCGCGAGCCGTACAGGTTCAATCGGTCGTAGGTCGCGAACCATCCCGTGTGGAGCTCGTTTGCTTCGGCTTCATGTCCGGAAGATCCACGTCATAGACCGGCTCGAACCACTGAAAGTCGGGGTCGAACTCGATGAGGATCGGCCAGGTGCATGTTGTTGTGCTTGCGCCAGTGCGGCTCCGCCTAGCAGGGCGAGGGCTGTGAGCAGGCTTGCAGTCAGCTTCCGTACCGACATTGCTTGTTCCACCGTCTTGCAGTTAGTTTTGTTGAGGATGTGGCCCGGGGCCAAATCCTGCCGTCCCTTTTCGCGAATCGGTCCGTCCAACGATTCCGTTTCGCACGCCCCCAAAAAGCCTCCGTCGCGCCTGACATCACCCCTTGGTTCCCGAGCGCACCGGTCCGACTAATTCGGGTTGTGCGGATAGTATCGGCCGCATCATGCGAAAAGGCTTAGCTTCTTTGGCCCGAGATACGGCAAAAGTCGGAGAATCTGCAAAATCGGAACAATTTCACACCGTTCCGCAGTCCGAAACAGCCGGGCCTGTCGATTCGGCAATCCGCACCCCGGATGTGGACGCCGCTATTTTTTTCCCAACGCCCGCTTGGACGGCAAAGAATTCGGTCAAGACTCGGCCGCACGGCTCGCGCCAGCACGCCGCCGGTGACCATGCACTGATGATTCAGCCGGAGTCCGCCAGCAACTCGAAGAGGCTGCACACCGCCCCTCCCTTCGGATCCATCGCACCGAAAACGACCCGCGGAATGCGGGACTGCAAGATCGCACCGGCGCACATCACGCAGGCTCCGAGCGTGACATACAGCGTCGCCCGCTCCAGACGCCAATCCGACGATCGCCGCGGCCGCCTGGGTGATCGCAATCATCTCGGCGTGGGCGGTCGGATCGCGGAGCGATCTCTCGCTGGTTCGCCGCCGCCGCGATCAGCGCGCCGTCGCGGACGATCACCGCCCCAACCGGAACTTCATCCGCACGTCGCCGCCTCGATCGCCTGCTCCAACGCACGAGCCATCCAGTGGGCATCCGCGTCCGAGCAATGGATCTGGACTCATCGTCCATTCCGTTGCTCATCTGATTCTCTTCCTGGCTGACGCTTTCTTTGGCCGCGGCCAATCTCCTCGTCGCTCAGCTTGCGGACTGCGGATGTCCCGGAATTCCGACTTGCACTGGAAGGCTGCCAGCCCCAAGCGGCACGCACTGGTCCATTTCATAGCGGATGTCGAATTTGTGGCCTTCACGAGGATGCGCAGCAGGCGACCTTGTCGTCGATCCAACAGCGAATCTCGTTGGGATCCACCCGGACACGGACCTTGTACCACTGCTCATTGTCAAAGTTGCGAAACGAGGTCGTGTCGTTCTCGCTGGCATCGCGGCCATCAATGCTGCTGATGCCGACGACGCCGCCACCCCAGCCGCCAAGAATGAAGCTGACGTTGTTCTCGCCGACCGGAAACGTCAAGCCGCAGAAGAAGTCGAACCCGTCGGTTCGCCGGGCTTCCAACTCGATCTCATAGTTCTCGCGGAGCACGTCCCCTTCCCAGCGGATGCCGGTCAGCGGATCGCCGAAACCAAACTTGATCGAGTTGTCACCAATCTCGACCGGTCCGTCGCCGCCGAACTGGCTGACCACCCAGGATCCGTTGAGAGGTTTCCAATCCTTCGATTTGCGGTCGTCCGCGCCGGCTTTGTCCTTTGCATCGGCCGTTTCTTCCGCTGCGGATGTCTTGCTTGCATCTTCGGTCGTGCTCGGTGCCTGGGCCGAAGCGGTCGCGGAAAACAAGGCGGCGGCAACGAACAGGGAAGTCAAAAAAGAAAATGACTGGCTAAACCACACTTGATTCACGATGCATACCTTCGGTAAACGATGGATTCGAATATTCGTAACGGAGGCGGAGTGGGATGTCGGGTGAAACGTATGATGGCAAATCACGTCGCAAGTTCTTGGCAGATTCGCCGTCGATGCCCTGTTTCACGTTCTGATTCCAGCCTACCCGATTGGTTCAACCGAAATGCGTCCGGTCACAAAAATTACCATCTTTGGCTTTCGTCTGGCCATGGTGGTGCTGGGGCTGTATTGGCTGGCGATCTTCGTCGGGACCCATCTCCCTGGCGCCCTGGTCGTTACGCCCAACGTGAACGACAAGGTCAAGCACTTCTCGGCCTTTTTTGTGCTCGGGGGACTGCTCTGCTACGTCACCAACTC
The DNA here is from genome assembly GCA_963767665.1 of Pirellulaceae bacterium. Taxonomy (GTDB): domain Bacteria; phylum Planctomycetota; class Planctomycetia; order Pirellulales; family Pirellulaceae; genus Rubripirellula. Next base: position 228,613 of record CAVYFC010000016.1, on the reverse strand, counting down.
ACCTCGCTGGTTTCGGCGATTCAGCTTCCATTGGGCTGGCCGGCATGGCCTACGCTGCGATCGACGAATTCACGCAGCGGTTTGTCCCAGGACGGTCTCCCGATGTTGCCGACTTTGTAGCCGACTCGCTCGGTTTGTGGTCCGCGATCGCGATCTACGTGCTGGCAAAGTATCTCTATCTATTTTGGACGAAACCCCTCGAGGCAAGGTAGTGCCTGCAGGTCAGTCAAGTGAGCAAGACGCGACCATGATAAGAGGCAACCGTGACAAGCAGACCGTTAACAGACGCCGTCTTGACCAAGCCATGAGCCGCTTTAGCTTTGCAGTCTCTGTCGTGAAGCGATGATTCGGCTCCGAACCGTCGGGATATCGTCGCCGGTCATCGTCAGGTGGCCCATTTTGCGGCCTACCTTGGCCGCCTGTTTGCCGTAAAGATGCAGGCTCACCGAGGTATCCTCGCAGCGCCAATTCCCATGCTGGTGGCGTCCCGTCAGAATGCCAAAGATCCCCCAACAGATTGGCCATCGCCGCGGCGCCACTTCGCAGCGCGGTACTACCCAAGGGAAGGTTGCAAATCGCCCGCACGTGTTGCTCGAACTGACTCGTCTCGCAGCCCTCGATGGTCAAGTGTCCGGAATTGTGAGGCCGCGGGGCCACCTCATTGATCATCACTTCGCCACCCCGGACAAAGAACTCCACACAGAGCAGCCCGACCACCTGCAACGTCTCGGTGGCCGCAAAGGCCACTCGAACCGCTTCGCTCGGCGACTGCCGCGGGGATCGAAGCGGGGGCCACCGTGACATCCAAGATGTGATTGCGATGGGAGTTCTCAAAAACGGGAAACGCTTCCTTTCGCCCGTCAACGGCTCGTGCCACCACCACCGAAACCTCCAGATCGAAATCGATGCACTGTTCCGCGATCCAGGCGTCACAGTCTCTCCAGCGAATCCGTTTTGCGTCCTCCATGGACTCCACTCGAACTTGCCCCTTGCCGTCGTAACCACTGCGCGCCGTCTTGACGATCAAGGGCCAGCCCAATTGCTGCGCGGCCTGCGCGAGCGAATCGCGATCGTGAACCGGGCGACATCGGGGTGACCGGCAGACCGGCAGTCGCGCAGCGTCGTCTTTTCCAGAGATCCGGTCCTGGGCGGTCGCCAGCACCGAAGCCGAGGGATAGGTCGGTGCAAACTTGCCACACAGCGCAATCGTTTCGGCAGGAATGTTCTCGAACTCCAGCGTGATCACGTCGCATTGCCGCGCAAACGTTTCGACCGCCGCGGCGTCATCCAAGCTCCCCAACGACGCAACGGTGGGCGACCTGGGCCGCCGGCGTGTCGTCGCCTTCGCAGAACACAACAACTCGATAGCCCATCGATGCGGCCGCCATCGCGAACATCCGACCGAGTTGACCTCCGCCGACCATCCCGATCGTGGCTCCCGGCAGGATCATGCGCGTTGCCGCTCGGCGCATGGTCGTCGTCTGTTCACAATGCGGTTGTTCGCACACTCATAGCTCTGCCGAATCCAACACGGCATCGGTCTGCCTCTTGAACAAGCGCCTGCAAACGCTCGCAGCAGCTGTCGGGTCACTCAAGGGCGAGGATCCTGGCGGCCAGGATCCCCGCATTTCTGGCACCCGATTGACCGATCGACATCGTCGCCACGGGGATCCCACCCGGCATCTGAACGATCGACAACAGCGAATCCAATCCCTGCAGGCGCGCGACTTTGAACCGGGCACGCCGATCACGGGAAGATTCGTTTCCGATGCGACCATGCCAGGCAGGTGGGCGGCGCCTCCCAGCCCCCGCAATGATCACCTTGCAAGCCGCGCGAGGCAGCCGACTGGGCGTAAGCGACCATGCGAGCTGGCGTTCGATGGGCCGAGACCACCAATCGCTCATGAGGAATCTCAAGCTCCTCCAGCACCTCCGACGCCCACTTCATCGTTTCCCAGTCGTTGCGGCTTCCCATGATGACGCCAACCAGGGCGTCCGTTTTTGCGAAGGTCGTGCCGGTCATGAGTGCCTCAGGAAGCGGGAAGGGGGCCGTGCGAACCCATTTTGTAAGGGGCGGCTTCCGCTTTGAGAAGGCACCTCCGTGATCGGAGCAATTCAAGGTCCCGACCAATTCAAGATCGACAAAGGCGAATCGAAAACTATGTTCCCCATCCTCAAACTGCGACGCGGGCGATTCGCTTCGGCCCGCGGCCGCTGACCGCGAGGATCACCCCTTCACCGTACTCGGGGTGTCGCACCTGGATCCCCTCCCGGTAGGCCGTCAACGGCGTCGCCGGTTTGGCAAGCAGATCCGCCGCCGTGCGCAGACTGAGACGCCGACTTGTGACCAGCGGGCGAACCTCGGGGTGCCTGGCTGCAACGACTCATCGACAGGCGGGAGCTAGCCCGCGGCGCCTCGGCTGACGATCTCTTCACTCGATTCGTCATACGGGCCCTAACGATTCCCGCACCGAATCGGGGTCCATCGTTAGGTAGATCCCAGGAATCGGGATAGCTCTGATCGATTGTCGTCGTCGAACCAATCGCGGCCGGCGTTGCTCTCGATCGCGTCGCATCTCTTCCAAGGGCAATTCGTTCAGGAAACGGACTCGGAATCACCGGGCGCAATTCCCCTCGCACCACGCGCCGCTTACAGCAACTCAGTTGCAGTCCCTTGTTCGGCGCGCGTGATGCCGACGAACAGCAGCCGTCGCTCCTCCTCGATTTGCCACTCGCTTTCCTTGGATCGCTTGTGGGGAAGCAAATCGTCTTCGACGCCGATGATGAAGACTCGCGTGAACTCCAGTCCCTTGGCGGCATGAAGCGTCATCAACGTGACGCGATCGCTGGCCTCCTTGAAAGGCATCGGTGTCCGACACCAAGGCGACCTGTTCCAGAAATGCGTCGAGCGATCCATCTTCGGGATGCTGGCGATCGAATTCCACCGCAGCGGTGATCAATTCGTCGACGTTGGCCATCGGACTGACGTCCTGCTCCTCGACCGCTGGTCTTCTCCAAATACTTGTCGTACTCGATCTCCTCGACCAGAAAGCGAAGCAGATCCTCCAGCGGCGCGTTGGCCTTGATGCACAGGTGGTCGTAGAGCTTGATGAACTTGGAGACCATCGAGGCCGAACGTTTGGCCAGCGAGCCGATTTCATCGACGCGGCGGGCTGCCTCCAGCATCGGGAATGTTCCTGCTGGTCCGCAAAGTCACGAATCCGCTCGACGTCTTCGCTCCGATGCCCCGGGTGGGAACGTTGATGATTCGGATCAGTGCCACGTCGTGGCTGGGATTGTTGATCAGATGCAGGTAGGCCAGCAGGTCCTTGATCTCGCGTCGCTGATAGAACTCCAGACCATTGACGATCTGGTAGGGAAGGCTGCGGCTGCGAAACGCGTGCTCGAGCGACCGTGTCATCGCGTTCATTCGACAAAACACCGCAAAATCACTCGGCTTGAGCCCTTCTGACGTGATCGCGGAGGTGATCTCATCGGCGATCGAGTCGGCTTCCTGGTAGCCGTCCTCGTAGAAACGCAGGACGACCGGATCCCCTTCGGGATTGTCGGTGAACAAGTCCTTCGCCTTGCGGCGACGATTGTGTCGGATCAACTGGTCGGCCACGCGCAGCACGTTCGGTGTGCTGCGATAGTTCTTTTCCAGCCGCACCGTCTTGACCGATGGATAGTCCTTTTCAAAGTCGAGGATGTTGTTCAAGTCGGCACCGCGCCAACCGTAAATCGACTGATCGGGATCGCCCGTGACGGCAAGATTGGGATGATCGATCGACAGGGCACGAACGATCGCGTACTGGGCAAGGTTCGTGTCCTGGTATTCGTCGACCAGGATGTACTTGAATTTCGCGTCCAGCTCCGCCCTCAGCTCGGGGTTCTCGCGAAGCAGATGGGCGACGTGAAACAGCAAGTCGTCGAAATCGACGGCGTTGGCGGTCAGCAACTGTTGCCGGTAGACCGGATAGACGCGCGCCGCGATCGCCTCGCGGGGCTTCAGCGCGTGTCCTTCCATCATCTCGGGGGTGACCAGCCGATTCTTGGCATGGCTGATCGACGCCGCGATCTGCTCCGGCGACGCATGGGTGGTTGAAACCCCGGCCGCGATCACCGCCCGCTTCATCGCCTGCTTTGGCATCCGAGGTGTCGTAGATCGAATAGTTCTCGGTCAGCCCGACCATCGATGCGTAGCGGCGCAGCAGCTGGGCGCAGAACCGATGAAACGTTCCCATCCAAACCGATTGTCCCGGCGACCAACGCATCGACGCGCGACCGCATCTCGTCGGCCGCCTTGTTGGTGAAGGTCAAGGCCGCGATCTGCCAGGCCGGAATCCCCTGGCCAGCAGGTTGGCGATGCGGTGCGTGACCACGCGGGTCTTGCCCGATCCCGGGCCGGCAAGAATCAGCAGCGGGCCGTCCACGTGCGCGACCGCCTCGCGCTGCGGATCGGTCAAATTTTGAAAGATCGCGTCCATTGCAAAAACTCGAGAAAGCTCGCTCCGTTTGCTAGAAAATCCAACCGCTACTATACAGGATTTTGCTTCGATTTTCGGATCGCCAAGGATCGGTGAGCCTTGCATTTCTGGACAACGTTTCGCGTGGCGAATGCCAGGGAAGGGAATCATGTCGATCCCCGTGTCTTTGACGACGGCGAGTCATGCCCGAGATCGGCTCACTGCAATCTCGGATGCGGCAATCGCCGCTGCGGGGCATCGATCAAACAACCATCCTCAGGGTACCATGTGGGCAACCTGAATGGCCGAAGCACCTAGATTGACGGATAACCAAAGCATGGCTGGCAAGAATGTCCTGGGCGGAGAACTCGCTGTCTGCGGCAAGGATCCGATGACCGGCTTTTATCGCGACGGCTGTTGCAACACCGGAGCGCAAGATACGGGGCTGCACGTGGTCTGTGTCCAGGTCACCGCGGAGTTCCTCGAATTCAGTCGCTCAAGAGGCAACGACTTGACCACAGCGATTCCAATGTACCGGTTTCCTGGTTTGGTACCGGGAGATCGATGGTGCCTCTGCGCCGCCCGGTGGAAGGAAGCTTACGACGCCGGGTGCGCACCACCAGTGGTTCTCGAAGCGAGTCACATTTCAACACTTGAATTTGCTTCGCTGGAAGAACTTCGCGAGCACGCCATCAACCTCGACGATTAACGCCGCTCCGATTCCACCGTTGTCTGAGCAATTCGAGAGTTCGCGTTGCTGTTCAGGCCATCGACCATCGGTCCTTCGAAATCGCGGATGCCCGCCCTGGCGAGCAATGCTGCCCCGGTCGGGCTCAACACGGGCGCAGGCGGTAATGCCGGCCAACGTTTCGCCAAGAGACGAGCGGCGCGGCTCGCCAGGCGGTTTCGTTGGGATCTCACCTCGGCAAGCCGCCGGCCGAGCGTTCGGGGCTCAACTGCCTTTCGAACCGACGAGTCTGTGCGCGGCCCAATTTTCCAGTCTTTCAACGCACTCGTCCAACATGCAGTAGGCCGAGCATTGAAATCGCGAGGCCAGGGAATCCGAGGGGACCGTCGCTTGCGGTTGCACAACTTGATCAAACTCGTCCCAAATCGGAGATGCGTCGAAGCCGACGCCTCGATTGCGGATGCAGAACGGTCGCGTGGTCGTGGGGAAGACACACCACAGCTGGACGTCACGAGCTGTCATGTCGTAAGCCATGTAGGTTTCTTCGATGGTGAAGATCATCGGTGAGCACCCAACCAGAATATCCTTACGCGGCGGATTGGCTTGCAGCGCGATTGGATCGTTGGGGAATCCCTTGAACTCAGCAACCAACACGCTCCTGCCAAATGCCTGTGTGTTGATCGGTTCCATCACCGCCACTTCCACGCTTCGATCCAAACCGATCTCGACCCGAAAGAAATCAAATTCGATCAAATCGGATGCAGACGTTTCATCTTCCTTCTCCGTTCTGCCAGCGGCGTCCCACCATGCTTGAAACTGCTTCACGGCATCGAGCGAGTTCTCAATGTAGGGGCCGACCATGGCAAATGGTTCAATGAGTTGCTCGACGCAAACTCCGGCACGCGCACAGGCGGCGGAGGCGAGGATTCCTACCGTCGCGCTCGCTGAATCTGCTTCCCATGTTCCCTCCGCTGGGCGAGACTGCGCAGAGTCATGATCTCCTTGTGGCATCCAGTGGCAGTCATTGTCGCGAAATTCCTGCCCAGGATCGGATTCCACCGCATCCCCAAGATCGGGTGCTCCGCCGCGAGCCACATCCGGCACACCAAGGACGAGCAACGCTAACAGCAGCGAGACAGAAACGAGACACGGCTTGGGATTCAGGCGCAGATACATGGTTCGGTCAGACTCCTAGGTACCGAAGGCAGCGCATCCATGAACGAGAACCTCCGCGATTTGACGCGGCGACGCTCGTGTTGATGAGAGGCTTGGAAGGTTGGTGGCATCCCCTCTCGTCGCCTGGAGGTTTGGGAAAGGTTGCACGGCGACGGGAACCTTTCTGCTATCGGCGAGAAGTCATGCAGGGCTTGCTCTTCCGGTTGGGAAACGGAGCGCGATCCACAAGTCCTGGTCAGGTTGTGCCGAATGGTGCAGAAAGGGGAGAATCCAATCCCTTGGTAGGCCTGCGTGCCGATTTCAGCTCCCGAATCATTGCAGCAGACGCAACAGGTATTCCAGCGTGAGCTGATAGATCCCCGGCGATGTGCTCTCTCTCGGCCCAGCCACGTTCAGGCAACTCGGCCGATGACTCAACAACCATGCAAGGACGTCCGATTCTTGTCCCTTGTCCATGCGCACCACCAAATGGGGTTTGTTGTGACGCATACAAAGTCGTTTCGTTAAACGCGTTCCACCTCGTAGCTGATCGACGCACAAGATCATCGTCGCATCGCTATCGATGACATTCTGTTCCGTCCGCACGGGATAATCACTTGAGGTCGTCTCCTGAAGCTCATAACGACTCGGCACGGAACCATCTTCGCTCAATCGTCCCGCCGGACACCATCCGCCGTGAGCAACGCCAATCGCAATCGCGACGTCGAGCGCCGCTCGGTCGACGCCCGTTTGCCCGCCCGAGACGATGCGATCAGGAATGAACGACATGGCCGAATCGAGTCTCGAAGCTGTCACGAGTCCTCCCTCCAGGGCATTCGCAAAACGAAGTCGGATCAGAAGATGGTGTCTGCACAGCCGCCCTCTGGTGTGGCACACAAAGTTATCAAGGTGCCGATTCAATTTGAAGCAAACGGTCAACCCTTCGCTGAAGGTCCTGATCGAGCGACAGATGCCTCAGTAGCGAGTTCCACGAGCGAGGTGGATCGGCCTGAAACCAGAGTGGCGTCCGTTTGGTCGGATGCATGATCCGCAATCTCCAACTGTGGAATGCGATCCCCGCCGAAAAGCGAGTCTTGCAACCGTACTTGCGATCTCCCAGGACCGGATGGCCCCGTTCGGCAAACTGCAGGCGAATCTGGTGCTTTCTTCCTGTCATCAGACGCACCGCGACGACCGATGTGGACTCGTTTGCAATCAACTGGCAATAGCGGAGTCTCGCCTCCTTGGCCTGGGGTGCGCCATTGGGGACAACTCGCATGCGATGCGCCGCGTCGTCCTTCAATACTTGGTCGGTAAGTTCGCCCTGGGACGCCTGCAAGTCTCCATCGAGTGCGGCGAGGTAGATCTTGGTGGTCCCGTCGCCCGACCGCTCCGCGAACTGTGTTGACAAGCGTGAGGCGGCCTTGCTCGTTCTGGCCAGGACAAGCACACCGCTGGTCATGGCATCAAGCCGGCTGACTACCCCTACAAACGCTTTGCCTGGCTTGTGGTAGGTCCTCTTCAAGTAGTCCGCAGCCATTGAATGGACCGTGGGGCCCTGTTCGGCCCCCATCGTCGCAATCCCCACGGGCTTGTTGACGACCAACAGGTGGTTGTCTTCGTAGAGGATGTCGAGTGATTCCATGCGTGTGCTTCAGGTTTCGCCGAGCAAGGGTCAAGAGCCGGACGACTCTTCACCCGTACGATGGACTTCCAAGTCCGTCGATAGCCAAACAGTCGCTCGGCGACGCATTTCGTCTTAACGCGACGGACTTGGAAGTCCATCGTACGGGCATTTCGTCTTAACGCGACGGACTTGGAAGTCCATCGTACGGGCATTTCGTCTTAACACGACGGACTTGGAAGTCCATCGTACGGGCATTTCGTCTTAACGCGACGGACTTGGAAGTCCATCGTACGGGCATTTCGTCTTAACGCGACGGACTTGGAAGTCCATCGTACGGGCATTTCGTCTTAACGCGACGGACTTGGAAGTCCATCGTACGGGCATTTCGTCTTAACGCGACGGACTTGGAAGTCCATCGTACGGGCATTTCGTCTTAACACGACGGACTTGGAAGTCCATCGTACGGGCATTTCGTCTTAACGCGACCGACTTGGAAGTCCATCGTACGGGCGATCGGCGTATGCTACGAGCCTTTGCGGTCGCTGGGGTTCCTGGTGTTTCTGGCGAGCACGGCGCCGAGGAGTCCTGGCGCGAATCGGTCCGCGTACACCAACGCCTTGCCGCCAAGGCTCAGGATCACCTCGCGGCGGTGCGCCTTGATGGCTGCCAGCGTCTTGCGGGCAACCTTCTCCGGTGGCCAACTTCCAAGACTGGCCGATGTCTCGCTCTGGCCCGTTTCGATGAGCGAGTCAAAGAATTCGCTTCGCGTCGTGCTGGGGCTGACGATCGTGACCTGAATTCCTTCACTTCTCAATTCAGCCCGCAGCGAATCGCTCCAACCGTGCAAGGCAAACTTGCTCGCGCAATACTCGCTTTTTCCTGGAACTGCACAATGCCCGAGCACGCTGCTGATGTTGCAGATCACCGGTGCGCGGCCTCGGCGGAGGAGCGGGATCATCGACCTGGTCAACTCCACGGGTGCGAAGAAGTTGACCTCCATGACCCGCCGCATTCGCTGCGGCGTGGCATCAACGAAGCGACCGATCGCGCCGATGCCTGCATTGTTGACTAGTAAATCGACCTGACCGTCGCGCAGAGTGGTGACCGCTTGGATCACCTGCGTCTTGCTGGCGGGGTCGGTGATGTCACCCACCACAGGGATCATTTTGCCGCGGACCAAGCTCGAGGATGCGTTCTCCAGCGCGGCATGCGCCGTACCCGTCACGTCGTGTGCCGTACCGGCTACGTCGAAAGCATGGGCAAGTTGTAGTTGTTCCAAGGGAACGCCCCGACGGGCGACCGCCACCACGCTGGCACCTTGTTCGAGCAGTAGCCGGGTCAAGCAATGACCGATTCCGCTGCTCGCACCGGTCACGACCGCAACCGCATCCCGGGGGTTCCAACGCATCGAGGATCAACCTGAAAGCACAACCTGAAACGGATCGCTACGCCACTTCACTGGAGGGATCGACCGCGGAGATTGGCAACGGGTCCTGCGACTCGCCCATCTTTGAATCCTGTTGCGATGTCTCGTCCGATTCGCTCTCCCCGAGGCCGCAAGGTCGAATCGCCAGCGCCGATCGTTGCACTGGCCCCATGGCTCCGGTCGGTATCCGAACATGCACCGTGATCCGCTCCTCACCATATTCGCGCGAGAGGACTTCTCCCTTCTCCGCGAGATAGGACAGCAATCGGCCATCGGCGTGGTCCACTTCGACCTCGATGTCCAAGAACTCGCGACCCAACGCCTCCCCCACGGCCTCCACCAGCGCCGAGAGTCCCTTCTTGCTTCGGGCACTCACGGGAATCGCATTGGGGTAACGATCCAAGACACGGTTGAGCACCTGAGGATTGTGGATCGCATCGATCTTGTTGAGCACCAACAGCGTATCCTTTTCCTCAATCCCCAATTCTTGAAGCACGCTGTAAACCGCGCTGATCTGATGGAAGACGGAGGGGCTGCTGGCGTCTGCGACATGCAGGAGCAGGTCGGCTTGACGCGTCTCTTCGAGTGTCGACTTGAAACTGGCTACCAACGCATGGGGCAGGTCTCGAATGAAACCGACCGTATCGCTGAGCAGGACGGTACCCCAACCTTGAATCGGCCAGCGGCGGGTGCGCGTATCGAGCGTGGCAAACAACTTGTCCTTGGCAACCACATCGGCGTCGGTCAACGCGTTCATCAGGGTGCTCTTGCCGGCGTTGGTGTATCCGACGAGCGAGACGGTGGGCGCTTCCTTGCGGGCCCGGACCTGCTGCTCACGGCGACGTTCGACCTTCCCCAAGTCTTGCTTGAGGTCGTGAATGCGCTTCTGGGCCAGCCGTCGGTCGACTTCCAATTGCTTTTCACCGGGACCCCGCATGCCCACCCCCATTGCCTGGCGCGAAAGGTGTGTCCACATCCGCTTCAAGTCGCGGCAGCGAGTACTCGAGTTGGGCGAGTTCGACCGCCAATCGAGACTCGTAGGTGCGAGCTCCGGCAGCAAAGATATCGAGGATCAACTCCGTTCGATCGACGACTTTCACCCCCACTCCCTTTTCCAGGTTGCGGATTTGGGCCGGCGACAGGTCATTGTCAAAGATCACCACGTCGGCGTCTTGACTCTCCACCATTTGTCTCAGTTCCTCGACCTTGCCCTTGCCAAGGTAGGTCGAATGGTCGGGCGTCGAACGTCGTTGGACAAGTTCGTCCACCACCTCGGTTCCTGCGGTCGTGGCCAACCCGTGGAGTTCTTCAAGCGGATCTACTTCGACACTTTGGTCTGGCAAGATCAACCGCGCCAAGATGCTTCGTTCCGGTGAATCATCTCGGACTTTGATTGGTTCACGCACGGTGGGGTGGGGTCCTCCGGTCAAAGAAAAGAAATTCAATCCTGCCCTCATAGTATAGTCCGCGGCGAAGATCGACCAATGCCCAGCGGTGGCGGGCAGGTCCTTCGTGCGAAACACGTCTGGCTCGGCCTCAAACGCGGGTTGCCAATGGAATGGCCTCCATGTCGGCACTTTTTGAGGGCCTTGGTAGCCACCCCCTAACGACCCGTCGTGGGGTCTGCAGGTTCGCAATGAGTTGGCTCAGAATTTTGCTTGAGCGTGTGACCAGACGTGTCATGTGGGTCGCGAAGAATCTGGGGGTCGAGCCGTTGAGAGCTCGATTCACACGATCATTCTTCGCGGGAGACCCTTCCATGACTCAGATGCTTCTCTTTGATGCCCCGACTGGGATGGCGGACGCAGCGGTGGTTTCGGTTAGCGAATCGGTGTCGGGCAAGTCAGTCGTCGGCTTGCAAGGGGACAGTCCGGCTGCCCAGCTGCAGGGTGACAGCGGCCTGCAGCACATGGGAGATTTGGCCCGGCTGGTGTTGTTGCGATACGACCTGATGGCCAAGCGAAGAGCTCAGATTGCTGCCCGTCGAGCCAAGTAGGGGCGGAGACAGATTTCGCTCTCCCTCTAGCAGGGCTGGGTGTTGGCAAGCGAGGGGGATGGCCAATGTGGCTCGTGCGGAAGCCCGTTGGTTTTGGACGCAAGTTGGCCCCTTTGATTTGCCGAACAAGATACTGTACAGAAGAACACTTATTTGCTAGCATTTGTTTGCCGTCGATGGATTGGCCGACCTTGCTTTCCTCGCTGACTCTTCGAGCTTTCCAGCATGGCGACTCAACAGCAAACTTTCGATTTTGCGGTGAAAGAGCAGGTTGTGGGGGGGCGAAGTGTTTCGCTGGCCCCGGCTTCCAACAAAGCCCTTTCTTCCAAGGTCTCGGCTTCCAAGATCTCGGCTGAGGAAAGGCCGTCTGAGGAAAGGTTGCCTGCGGTTCGGGCGTGCCAGGTGGTGCCTGATCTCCCGACCGTTACTGATCGCCCTGTGACTCGCCTGATCGCCCCGTTGCTGATCGCCCCGTTGCTGATCGCCCCGTTGCTGATCGCCAGGCGGTATTGCGGCAATTGCGATCGAAAGTGGGGTGCATCAGCACGGCTCCCGAATCGAATCGCAAGACCACCTTTTCCACCGGTTGTGATGCCATGGATCGTTTGCTTCCTGAAGGGGGATTGCGGATCGACGGGATCACCGAGTGGGTAGCGGAGGCCGCAGGGAGTGGTGCGGCGTCGTTGGCGTTGATTGCGGCAGCCCACCAACTGCGTTGCCCTCGTCACGGTCGTGGGCCGCTGGTGGTGGTCAGTGATGAGGAGCAGTTTTATCCACCTGCAGCGGTCGCTCTGGGGATTCCCGCTGATCGAATCGTGTGGGTTCGTTGCAGCCGTCATGCCGACCTGGTCTGGTCCATTGATCAGGCCTTGCGATGCGAATCGGTGGCAGCCGTTTGGGCCCCGCTGGGGGCTCGCTTGGATGACCGGGACGCCAGACGCTTTCAATTAGCCGCCGAAGTGGGACGAACGCCAGGATTGTTTCTTCGTCCTGAGGCGACCCGTCATCGTCCCAGCTTTGCGGAGATTCGCCTGCATGTCGCCAATCAGCCCTCTTCACGGAATCGGAGCCGGCGAGACTTACCCGCTGGGGGGCGGCGGCTGCAGATCACCTTGGATCGCGGTCGCGGGGGCCGTTTAGGCGAAAGTGTCTGGATTCAGATTGATGACCGAGGAGCTCTCAAGGCGATCAATCCCCGACCGCCGATCGCTCACAGCAGTGATGTTTGGAATCGTGACCCCCAGGAAAACAGTGTCGGGAACAATGAAAAGGCTGCTGTGCATTTGGCTTCCGAATTGGCCCATCCAAAGACTCCGCTTCGCCGAGCCAAACGAGCCTAGCCACGATCCCCAAGGCAGCTCAAACCAGAGCAGCAGCTCAAACCAGTGCAGCTCACCGATACTGCTTTGGAAAGAGGATCCACGACGCGGGCGGCTGCTGGTGGCTTGCTGTCATCGCGCCCGGTCCTTGGGGGTGACCACTGGGATGCCCCTTTCGCAAGCAAGCGAGATGGTCCAGCGGTCGTCCTTGACAGCTTCCTCTGCGAAGCTCTCCAGCCACCAAGGTGTTCCGCCAGCGATCATTGGCCAACACGATCGGCAAATGGATCAGGAAGCGATCGAGCGAATCGCCAGCTTGCTGCAGCAGCAGCTGACTCCGCTGGTTGCCATCGAAACGCTCGACGAAAAACCTTGGGCAGGCCATCCGCGGCACCAAAGTGAAGCCTTGCTTGGTGACATCACCGGTGTGGCCCATCTGTTTGGTGGTGAAGCGGCTCTGTTGCAAGCCGCTGAGCAACTCTTGGTATCGATCGGTTTGAGGGGGCGGATGGCGATTGCCGATTCAGTCGGCGCGGCTTGGGGGCTTTCTCACTATGTCCGCAATCACGAGGGGTCTGCCCGCTTCATCGCCCCACCAGGCGTTTTGCAGCCAGAACTGGAGCCGCTGGTCGTCGAATCGCTTCGTCTCGCACCGGTGACCGTTGCCACCCTGGCGAGACTTGGTGTCACACGAATCGATCAGCTGTTGCGATTGCCACGAAGCGGCCTGGCTCCCCGGCTTGGCAACCAATTGGTCGATCGCATTGCCCAGGCTCTCGGTGAAGTCGACGAGCCGCTGTTGGTCCATCGCGTGGCAGCCGAACACCGGGAAACCCATCTGTTGCAGTATCCCACCAGTGACCAGCGGATCCTCGAGGATCGTGTGCAGCGGTTGGTGAAGAAGGTCAGGGCGGGCCTGGCGACACGCCAGCGTGGGGCACTACGGGTGACGTGCCGCCTGGACCTGACGGACCACCCGCCACTGACCTTCGAGATTGGTTTGTTCGCCCCAACGATCGATGTGGATCACCTCAGGGGGTTGATCACCAACCGTTTGGAGTCGCTAAAACTTCCTTCGCTTGTGGAGCGGTTGACCCTGGAAGTCACCCTCTCTGGGCCACTTCGCAGCGTGCAAACCTCGTTGTTCGACGACGAATTTTCGAATGGTGTGGCACTCCCAACTTCCATGAGCGGTTCAAACCTGAGCCGATTGATCGATTCACTCAGCGGTAGGCTCGGACGTGACGCGGTAGTTGGAGTGAGGATGGAGGACGACCCATTGCCGGAAAAAGCGTTCACCGCTTTGCCAATGGCTGGCAATCGTGTCCTGTTAGATAAGCCTCGTTCTTCCCGGTCGCTTAGAGCGCGGTCAGCTTTGCGAAGTTCCTCTCCTTTTCTCTCTCTTCAGGCAAGAACGCCAAAACCGAGCGAGCGAACCCCTGAAAACCTGGAATCGCCCGTTTTGGAACCAGGAGAGCTTGAATCACTGGATTTCGAATCACAAGATCCCTCCCCACGTGACCCGATGCGCCGCCCCTGCTCCCTGCTGGCTCAAGCCATTCCTCTGGCGGTCGCCTTTGGCCAAGGTCCGTTCCGTCGCGAGGTGACCTCTCCGCAGCTTCCCTCGCGTCTGCAGCTTGCCGGAGTCGTTCATGCGATCACGGCCCATTGGGGGCCCGAACGGATCGAGACCGGCTGGTGGCATGGCCCCTCGATTCGCCGCGACTACTATCGGATCGAAACCGATCAGGGGCGATGGTGGTGGATCTTTCGGAATCTTCGCTCAAGAAGCCAATCCGCATCGGCAGTCCGCTACTGCTGGATGCTCCATGGTCGATTCGATTGAAACTCCCTCTTTCCATTGACGGCGAGCTGAACGAGGGAATGCTCTCTGAGCCCGCCGCTACTTGTGGCCGCTACTTCGTGGCCTGGCCCCTGCTTGCTTTGGCCCCTGCTTGCTTGCCGACTACTTGGCGGCAATCAGGGCATCGAGCTCCTGCTTCAATCGTGGCAGGATCTCGTCGTAGCCGAACGCCCCCAGGGGTTCGGTGCCACGCTTGAGGTTGACCTTGGCCGGACCGCACCACAGACCCAGGTCCGCGTCGTCGGTCTCCCCCGGACCGTTCACACGACAACCCATGACAGCGATCGTGATCTCATAGTCTTTGGCGTACTGCGTCATCTCCTTGACACTCTCGGCCAGTTCGATGAAGGCCTCGTTCTCGACCCGCGAACAACAAGGGCAGCTGATGATATTGAGGGCCTTGTCGTTGAATTTCACCACGCTGCGGACACGTCCGGCGTAGATGTCCTCGACGATGCCACGCCCCGCGTCGATCTCTTCGGGCTTGCGATCGTTTGGAAGGGTCAGCGAGACCCTGACGGTGTCACCGATCCCATGACCGATCAACTGCTCAAAAGCGATGCGGGTTTTGATCATGCCATCGGGCGGCATGCCGGCCTCCGTGACACCAAGATGAAGCGGCACATCGGGTCGCTCTTTGGCAAACCGTTCGGTTGACCTCGACCACCTTGGCCGGATCGCTATCCTTGAGCGAAACGGCGAACCGATGGAAGCCGAGCGAGTCGACGAACTCGCAATGTTCCAACGCGCTCTCGAGCATCGGCGTGATCGAGTCCTTGGGATCGTATTTTTCCTTCTTGTCAGGATCGACGCTGCCGCAGTTGACGCCGATCCGTACGGCGCAGTCATGCTCCGCCGCCTGATCAATGATGAAGCGGACCTTGTCCTGCCAGGGCTTGTCGCGCTGATGATGGTAGAGGTGTCCGGGGTTGTATCGGATCTTGTCGACAAAGGGGGCGACCAGCTCGGCAAGCCGAAAGTTCTCCTGCAGGTCGACCGCCAGGTTTGCCGTGGTGCGTTGCCGGATCTCGGCAAGCGCTTGAGCATCCTTGTCGCTGTCGACGGCAATCCGCACCACGCCCGCACCACGCTCGCGCAACGCCTCGGCCTGGGCCGCTGTCGCGTCAACATTCTGCGTCTTGGTCGCGGTCATGCTTTGGACCGCAATGGGGTGGCCCGCGCCAATGGTGATGTTCCCAATGGAACGGCGCGAGTCGGATTGCGTTGAATGCTCATGAAGTCAGCAAGACGGAGGTGGAGAGTGGCCCATCGATCGTAGCACGCCGCCCATCGATCAAACCGTTCGGGTCGCGAACAAGATAACATGACCGGGGCGTCTGCTCCCAGGAGACGTTCGCATGCCAAGGAACAACGCTTCCAGGCGTTTCCCGCTCACCTGCCTGCTGGTCGTTGAACGCAGGTTAGTGCCGAGTCGCAGTTCGCACCGCTGCGATACGAGCGAGACGGCTACCGCAGTCAAAGAAAAACGCGACGGTCCGAAAATGGCCCGTCGCGTCTGATTCCCGGCTGTTTCTCGTTGGACTCTAGTTGCCAATGCCTCCGCCGATACCGCCGCCGCCGCCGCCGCCGATTCCGCCGCCACCGCCGCCGGCGGGCGGGTCGCCATTGCCAGTATCACCCGTCACGAAGTTGAAGGTGGTCACGTCGCCGATCTGCGAAAAGAATGGCAAGGGGGTGATGCGGACGTAACGACGATCGGCCGAAATGATCGCCAATGTCGACAGGCTTGCTCCCTGTGGCAACACCGTGATCTCAGGACGGAAACCGACCCCGCCACGAAGACCAAACGGATTCCGACCGGCAATGCCGAGACGCTGGGCGTCGCGGAACAAATCGGTCAACACTTGACTGCTGTCACTGCCCGCCACATTGTTGGCAAGCGGATTGTTCACAAGCGGATTGTTGACCGCTTGCCCCAAGAACTGGCCACGAACATCCCGCTGGAGATCTCGCAGTTGAGCAAGCTGGGCATCCGCAATCTCTTGCTTTCGACGTCCTTCTTTGACTTCAAACACGACCAAAGCATCCTTCTCAGTCAGCGGAACTTCTTGACGAATCACCCGCTCCGAAGGTCGGCCAAGATCGGTGATGATATCAACGGTCGCATGACCGGTTGAAACGTTGCCCCAGACGCGACGGACCAGCAATCGGTACTGACCCGAAAAGCCTTGTGGGCAGATGTAGGTTTCCGAGACGGTTCCCGATGGTTCGTCGCCACTGCCAGGAAATGCGTCGCCAAGAAGCGTGCCGCCGCCAGCGCTGGCTCGATTCTCGAGCGAGCAAACCGTTCCCGATGGCTCTTCGACGGCCAAATCGAGGTCGGCATCGCCGGTCCAAGAGACACGGATGATGACGTCATGCGAAACGGCCTCCTTCAGTTCGGCGTTGAAAGCCGCTGCCTCTTCGGTGCGCCCCTGCTTCAATAAGCTCGGCGTGAGTCGCACGAGCCACCAAGCGGGCCTCGTCCACAATCGACTTGGAACTGTTCCGGCCAAGCCTGCGAGAGAACTCCCTTGCAGGCCCAAGTCAAACCGTTCACAGTCGTCAATGCGCTGCGCCAGTCGCAGACCGAGCAAGTAGGCTTCTCGACGATAGGGATCGATGGCAGCCACATTCCTGACAGAGACGCAGTGCAGCCGCATCGGCAGCCGATGTCTTCGAGTCTGGCCGCCACGTGGAGAATGTCTTCGGGCGTTTCTGCGACGTCGACCGCCGACAACAACGCCCGCTCCACTTCGTCATTGGGAGCATCGGTCGCCTTCAATGCAAGCGCGTAGACCTGATACATCCAGGGCTGGACGTGTCCGGCCCGAATCGCGCCGGCGATTGCGTCGCGGACCTCCGCAAGGCATTCGACCGATTCCTCCACCTCGCCAGCCTCTTGCGCCTTGTTCGCCTTGGCCGACAGGTATCGAGCTGTCGAGCGAATGCGCTGATCCAGGATCGTCAGGTCTTCGGCAGAGTTGATTTCGAGGTCGGCATAGTACCGATCCCACGCGTCATCTCGCGACTCACCCTCGTTGACCTTCAACACGATCGCAGCAATCTGCTTGGCCGAGTGGGCGAAATCGTAGTGGGTGCGTCGTTCGATTCAGCAGGAACACTCGTGGCTGACTTCGTACCGAGCGACACCTCATCTGGCACGGCGAACATACCACCGCCGCCGCCGCCCATGCCGCCCATGCCGCCGCCCATGCCGCCGCCCATGCCGCCGCCCATGCCGCCGCCCATGCCGCCACCCATGCCGCCACCCATGCCGCCACCCATGCCGCCGCCCATGCCGCCGCCCATGCCGCCGCCGCCGCCGAGTTGCATGATGGGAACGACCAGGTCACCGACCGGATAGACCTTCGTTACCAAGTTCTGCTCTGCGGCTTCTTCGGTGGTGATCTGCATGACTTCGTCTTTGATCATGTAGGTCAATTCGTGCTCACGAAGCATCAGACGCATGAAGGATCGCAGCGAAACATTCTTCAGCGAGACGTTGACCGGTTCTTCGGCAGACAGTCCGATTTCTTCCAAAGCACGGTTGTCGATCACGATCGGAATGTCGTGAGCTTCGCTGATCTGTTGCACCGCATCACTGAGCGGCAATTCCACGAAGCTCTGGCTCGTTTCTTCGCCCAGTGCCGCCTGAATTCGGCGTTCGGTTTCGTTGTCACCCACCAATTCGATCGCCCCGTACCGTTCGATTCGGCGACGGCTCATGCGTTGCCACCAATCGGAGTCGGGATACTGAATCGGTGGCTCGTCGACGAACGGAATGTTCGACTTCAAGCACCAACGAAAAGGCGTCGACGAAGTTTCGTGCTCGCATTTCTGTTGTAGCGTCGGTCACGAGCGTAGGTCTGACAGCATCAATGCGAATTCAGGGAAGTGACGTCCGGCCACCGAATCACGCATGATCGTGTCGCCGGCGATTCGAGCGAACTCGAGCGATGGCTCGCCGTCAGCCAATTCGTAGCGACCTTCGTCGATCAATGCGTTGATCTGCTGCGAGAGCGTCTTGAGCGTTGCTTCGCGACGGAACGTTTCTTCGAGCAATCGCGCCGACGGCAGCGGCGCCTTGTGCTTGCTGCTCGAGATTTCGCTGACCTTCCATGTAGGCTGCTTCGCGGCGACTGGCGACCTGAATCGCCGCCCGAACCTGACCACGCCAACTCGTTGCGCAGCTGTGGGCTGATATCCGGAGCCGCTTCGAGATTGAGCCAGCAGGCTCTTGAGCGAACCAGACACGCCCGATCGGATCGGTTCGCAACAATCGGTTGGGCTTCGCGAAGCTGAGCACGGACTTCGGCACGCCAGCGACCTTCTTCTGCCGCACGCTGGGCCTGCACGCGATCGAGCAGGTCCCCCGGTTGTTCGAGCAACTCATCGTCGCCGACCGGCAGGCCAGCCGCGTCCCGAATGGATCGGGCACCGCGCGGTGCGGAGCCGCAGCACGAGGCGCGGCCGGTGCGGGACGAGCCGGAGCTGGAGTCGCCGCACTGGGCGGTGTCGGCACGTGGGGGGGCCGGAGCTGGTGGCTTGGGAGTGGGAGCTGCGGGTGCTGGCAGCGGCAAACGGGTCATCGTCGCTCGCCGGCAGCCGAACGGATCCTTGGCCGGCGGCTGGCCGCGGCACCGCCCGAAACGGATCGTCGCCGGTGCCGCCAAAGGGATCGTCACCAAAACCGCCAAACGGGTCGTCGCGGATTCTGAATGATCAGTCGATTGCCCGTGATTCGCTCGAGCGACTTGGGCGTCGGCATTGTTGGGGTCGGCTTCCAAGGCTTTCTCGGCGACCGCTTTGGCCCCGCGTTCGTTGCCCTGCTGCAACGCCATGTTGGCCGCACGGACCAGCTCTTCCGCCTGAGCGGCCAGCACCCGCGCGGTCTCTCGCAACATGCCAGAACCAGCCGTCGGCAACATCAGCCCCTGGTTCGCCTCGGCATGCTTGACCAATCCAGGCAGGAAAGCGAAATCGGGATGATTCGTTCCAGCGACGCTTCGGCCAACAATCTCGTACCGATGCGATCCGGTGCGTCTTACCAATCAGCTCGAGCGTTCCGCTCGAAGCCTCGCCCCGTCAAGTTGCCGATCAAAATCGAATCGCGATCCAAACGCAGCGGTGGCAACCGATCGGCTTGCACCGATCTCATCCCATCGAGCAGCTTGACTTCCGATAAGCCAAATCGGGGACATCGTTGCCGAA
This sequence comes from Pirellulaceae bacterium, assembly GCA_963767665.1. Classification (GTDB taxonomy): domain Bacteria; phylum Planctomycetota; class Planctomycetia; order Pirellulales; family Pirellulaceae; genus Rubripirellula. Next base: position 208,858 of record CAVYFC010000016.1, on the reverse strand, counting down.
CCACCTACGCGGCTAGCGATCGCCATCGCGTCGTTCGTCGGCGTCGTCACCAACGACGCCCAAGACGCCGCCGGTCTGGTTGGCCAAGATCGCCATCAGTTCAATGTTCTTGGTGGCACCGATGGCAACGCTGTGAACGGCGATCTGATCTGCGCGCAGTGCATCGATCAGAGCGGCAAAACGTGCTTCGTTGCCCAAGGCGTCGATCGACGGCCCATCGCCGATGTAAACGATCGAGCGAGTGCGATCGCTGGGTTGCGAGACCAAGGAGGCTCGCACCGACTCGATCGCCGACATCAAATTCGTATTGCCCAGCGGCAATCGCTTCTTCAGCTTGGCGATTGCCTCGTCGGTCTGTTCGCCGCGTACCGAAACGAACCGCTCAAATCGGTCGCCTTGCACATCGGCGGCAAAGATCCGCACCCGGTCTTCGGCACGCAGTTTGCCGATGATCGCCTCGCAAAGCGGCGATCGAATCGCTGCGGAATTCGCCGACCTGGCGTCGCCGAGGTATCGACCACGACCACCATGTCGGCCCCGCTGCGACCGCACCGCCTCCAGCAAGCGTCGTCCGCCGATGGCTGGATCGAAGCGGCAAAGTATCCCTCACCAGTCGGTGTCTGGTACGTGGCGATTCGAACATTGGCGCCGTCGGAAACATCCGCGCCGAGGGCAACCGCCGTCCGAAAAGCCGACAAGCAATCGCGATAGGAACCGAGGGACCATCGAGTGAACGGTGCGTGCGACGTGTCGCAATCCCATTTGAAATATCTCCGCTTTGCAGTGAACGCTGACGCGTTGCTCGGGTATCCGAGAATTCAACTCGCTGAATCTGGGCAACCGTCTCCGGTCGGCCCCGCCATCGGAGGGCTGCGAGGTGAATTGGGTGAAAAGCAGTCCGAAAAGACTCTGAATCAGAGTTTATTCTCGCTCCCTACGCCCGCTACGAAAAAAACAGGCTTTCCGAGGCTTCGAGCCAAGTTGACTCGTTTCTGACCTGTTGCAATTTGCAACAACTGATGCAACCTGCAACATCCAATCCGCCGCATCGACTGCAGTTCGAATGCCAAGAGGAGTAGAATGCGAGTCCCGTGCCAAAGACGGCGTCTTCAGGCGAGAAGCTGCGAAGAGAACGAGGAGCTCGCTAAGACAGAAGGAGCTGTCGTGAAGCAGACCAGGTGCCCCTTGGTGACCGGCGTCGCGGGCGAGCCATCGAGGGTGAACAGCCTGGAAGCCGGCCCACGACTGGAGCATTTCCGGGTTGATCGCCGGCCAGGACTTCTCCTGACGACGTTCTGCCAGGAAAAGTCCTGGCCGACGGATGATCCGCTGTCCGCGACGAGATCGGTGTGCCTAATCGGCGTGCCCTGCCGTAGGTCCGCATTTCCAAGGCGGTCGACTCGCAGCTCGGCTGCGTTGATTACGAGCCTCGGGGAGACTGCGCCTACGGTATGCCGCAGAATCGACAAAGCTCACAGCTGCGACAGGGAAGCGCCGCTCGTAGATTGGCGGCTCCCAGCCGACGCCGTCCAGGCAGCACTTAGTCTTTCTTGGGCGGCTCGATGTCTTTGGTCGCCCCCGACCCTGTCTGCGTCGCACGACGGTTTTCCCGCTGAATCGCGTCGTACACCTCTTGGCGATGGACGGGAATCGATTGGGGCGCTTCGATCCCGAGGCGAACTTTGTCGCCTCGGATGTCAACGATGGTCACCACGACATCGTCGCCAATCATGATGCTTTCGTCTCGGTGGCGGGAAAGGACCAGCATGTTGTCCTCGAGGTGATCAGAGATGGTGGATGGTGTGACTGGGATTGCCCGGATCAGAAGCCTGCTCTGGGGAAGCAACCATTCCTTCTCGACAAGGGTTTTGATCGGTCCGCGATGTCAAAGAAATTGATACCGACCCCGCGAATGTCCGCACTTACCGATCGTGCGGATTCGTCACATCACTGCAGGGAGGCGATTGGTGGGACTACGCGGCCTGACGCACCAGATCGGCAACCGAGATCTGATTCGAGGGGCTCGCCAACGGCAAAGGCTGCTGGATCGGTTGATCGTCACCCGTGATCACCTGGCATCCCAATCGTCGACTGAGATTCAGCAGCAGCGGCGAGCGGAGATTGGTGGTCAATCGTCCCACGTGTCCCGAAATCGTCGTCAACACGTAGATCTCTGCACCGGCTTGCAGGTGCAGACAGGCCAGTTCCCGCCGCGTCACGTGGACGCGATAGTCGTCAAAGAAGGCCCGCGGGCTGATCACCGGGATCGCCCGGTCACCTCGAGAGGCGCTTTGCAGCCAGGCAACCGATGGATTGTCCAGGTCGGGAAGCAAGGCCCATTGCCGCAGCGACTCCATCCCAATCAAGCCCTTGCGGGAACAGAAACAGCTCGTCAGGGTTGATCTGCAAAGTGCCAAATCGCTGGGTGTCAATCCGCATGGCCGGAATTCCGAATCGGGTAGGCTGACTGTCAGTGAGAACGATCCGGCAGCGGCCGCCGAACCTGCCGGCGCCAGCCTCTCATCTTGCTTATCGGCCAGGCCAACGCCAGAGAATCGACAAAATCGTTACAAGAAGTTCAAGACGGATAACTGGGCGGTTTGGCCGATGACTCGCATGGATGCCTCGAGGGCCAATTGTCGTTGGCTCAAGTCGCTGATCACGGTCGCCAGGTCGGCGTCGATCTCGTCCGACAACTGACTTTGCAGCTGAACCACTTTGTCCTCCGCGACCGTCTTGAGCTGCTCGAGGTTGCTCGCCCACACCCCGACGCGCCCCGCGGGCCGGCTCGCTCGATCCAAATCCGCATCGAGTCGCTCCTGCAGCCGCGCGATTTCCGGCTGGTCTCCTTCGACGACCGCCCGCTGCAGTCGCAGCAACGTGTCGAGTGCTCCGCCGGCATCGCGGGCAGCGTAGTCGGCTCCGATGATCGTGTCGGCCGAACCGACGACGCTGCCAACCGATTGACTGCTTCCGGGCGGAATCAGCCCGAGTCGGACCCCCGCATCGCTCGCATCCCGTTTGGCGAACGGTGAGCGGATTGGCCCCCGGGGGCGCCTTGAGCTGCAGCCCGTTGCCGACGTCGTTCGAGATCGACCAGGACGCGGCGCGTGTCCTGATTTAGCGGGATGATTGCGGATCCGATGGATCACGTCGGCGATCGTTTCCGCGCCCGTCCAGATCGATCTCCAGCACGACGCCGTCGGGGCGATCGATGAGCAGGTCGGGTCCGTTGGCGTTCAGTCGTCAGCCCCGGCCGCCGTCCAAGATCGGCATCAACGTGGTCTCTCGGTCGCCGAACGGATTCCCAGTTCGCTGGCGGCGTCGCCACCGTTTTCGCCCACCGAGTAGTCGACGCCGCTGCGAAGCGCCCGCAGCTTGAATTCGCCCTCGGCTTCGTCCAGTTCGGCGCGCACGTCGGCTCCGCTGCGGTTGATCGCAATCAGCACGTCGCCAACGCGTCTCCGCGTCGCTCAGATCAACCGTGAAGGTCTTATCGCCCTGCACAATTTGAATCCCGCGGAAAGATCCGAGCCCGGCGCCGTCGTCCAAGTCCGCGATTTTCGTCGCCGCTGTCACTCGAGGCGATAGCTGGTCGCCGATCAACGGTGGCGCTGCGACGCCCGCTCGGGTTGCTGATCGACAGTTCCTCGGCGAGTCGGCTCCCCTCGGTGTCGGCGATGGCCAGCGTCCCTGATAGTCCGTCGGCGTACTCGACGCGAATCCCGTCGTTGGTCAACGCGGCCAGGATCGGGCGGCCGTCGATCTCGACCGACGAAATCATGTCGACGCACGTCGCCGATCGTGGCCGCGGCGCGAAGGTCGAGATCGACCCAGTTGCCCCGCCGGACAAACGAATCACCCCAGGGGTTACCCCTTGGCCCTGCCGCAGATCGACGAGCCGCGAATTGCGCATCGAGGGCCGCGTTCAAGCTCTTCGCCGTCAAGAAAGACCGAATTGGCTCCCAATGCCTCGTTCCCGGTCACGTTGATCGTCACTGGGGCGCCCCGCCCCCAAGTGCGGTTCGGCCGATCGCATTGCTGCCGCGAGTAAACGATCTCGTCGCCGTCGAATTGGAACGCATCGCCGATCGAGAAAACCACCGAGCAACTGGTGGTCGCGATAGATCGTATTGCCGGCGGCGAAGACCGATTGATCGTTTGCTGAATCGTGTAGGAAAGTGCCGCCCGCTCGTCGTCCGACAGGACGGTTTGGGCCGCCTGAACCGCCACCGCCCGGGCTTCGATCAACGCCGAATCGACGCGAGCCAAGCGCGTCGTCAGCGGTCTGATAGAATCTGGCGGTCGACTGGGCGTTGCGAACCAGTTGATTGCCGCGGTCGATTCCCCGATGCAGTCCCGAGGGCGCGGCCCGCGCCGCAGGGATCATCGGACAACCGCAGCACGCGACGGCCCGAGCTGAGCTGGTCGTAGTGTCGCTGGATGCCAGTTGATCTGCGTTGAGCTGAAAAAGCAGCCGCTGGGTGGCCAGCGGTGTGCTGGTGCGGACGGTCGAAACGGGCAGCAGTGGCATTGTAGTGCGGATGACGTGGCGGCGAAAGAGCTCAGTCCACCGATGGAGACCTTTCGTCTTGCATCGACAACACCGCGGCCGACAATCCAGCAAAATCGTCACGATCGTCAGAATCGCCAAAGTCGCTCCCCGCCACGATCGCCAATCCATCAGAATGGCATGCGGTTGCGTTCCGATCCCGAGCGATCTGCCATCAACACGATTACGAGGACTTGCCGGCCGTCGACGAAGATTTGCAGAGCCAATTCGAGCACCGTTCAGCCTTGCGAATTGATCCAGAGCACGACATTCGCATTTGCATCAGACAATCATGATCCTGATCGGAACGATGAACCTGACGGGCACGCGAGATCGCGGCAACTTCTATTGCCCGACCTGTGCCCTGACCCAGACCTACCGCCTCCGCGCTCGGCGGCCCTGGCTGACGCTCTACTTCATTCCGACCGTGCCAGTCGGCGGTGCGGAATTGTTCGTCCAGTGCGACAAGTGTCGATCGACCTGGGATCCCTCGGTGCTGGAAATGGACCAGCAGTCGCACGAGGCCTTGAAGGAAGATCAGTTTCGTGATGAGGCGGTTCGGGCCGCTCTGCTGGTCGTGCTTGCCGACGGTCACATCAGCAAGACGGAAATCGAGTCGCTTGCAACGGATCGCTTCCCACTTGCTCGAACGGGAAGTCGACCGCGAAGAACTTGGGCTGGCTCTGTTCGACGGCCGAGCAGAGCGGGGTTGAAGCCGCGAATTATGTTTTGACCGTTTCACGACGGTGGGACGCCGAAACAGCGGACCAAAGCACTGCAAGCGATGTTTCTGGCAGCCACGGCCGAGGGACGAAATGGGCCCCAAGCAGATCAACACCTGGCCAAAATGCGAGAGATCCTGTCGATGACCGATGCGGAGTATCAGGCAGCCATCGAGCAAGCACTCGATTGGGAACCGGTGATCGTAAGAAGCGGTCCGACCGCCGATCCTCCAAGGTCGACGCTACCTCTCCATCAACGAAGCACGATCTCGCCACTCGCGATCATGCCTCTACGAAAGCTCGATCGCCCGCTGCTCTTTCGCCGAGCGATAACAGGCGTCGACCAGGGCCATGGTCTTGAGATTGTCGTTGCCACTCAGCGCTGGTTCGGTTCCCCGTTCCAACGCACACGAGCAGCTCCGCCATCGGGCCGAGGAACGCATCGGGGAACCAGACCTCGTCCCATCGCGGCTGATGCCATTGGCCGCTTCGAATGGTGGTGAAGTCGATCGTGCTGGGGGTCCGCTCTGGGTAGCCGGGCCAACCGATTGTCCCACGGGCCATGCCTTCGGTGCCCTCCACGCGCCAGCGGATGCCGATGTCCGATGCGGCGCCCTCGCGAGCCGGCCCGGCCCACACGTCATCACAGATCATGCAACGCAGTCCGTTGGCGTACTCCAGGATGTAGAGCCCGATTCCGTCGACGTGAGGAAACTTGGTTCGCGGATCGGCCGTAAAGCTGGCGAACACTCGATCGGGATCGCCAAACCAAAATCGCATCGTGTCCAGGTGATGGATCGACATGATGCGGCAGGTCAGCCATCCCTGTCGCTCGCTGCCACGGCATCCAATGCGGGATCGCCCGCATGTCGATCGTGGCCAAGCACGGGTCGGCCCAGTGACGGCTCGTCCATCAACACGTTGTCGAAGCAGCGACTTGCAGGCCCGCACCGATTGGTCGTAACGCATGTTCTGGTTGACGCACAGCGTGATCCCCGCGTCTCGCACAGAGACTCGACGATCTGTTTTGCCTGCTGATAGTTGCATCCCAGCGGTTTCTGGGCCAGCACACCGCGGATGTGTCGGATGTTTGACCACTTCGCGGATCACGTCCAGCTGGCAATCGGGCGGAACCGCGATGTCGATCACCTGCAAGCGGGTATCCGCGAGCAACTCCTGGTAAGTCGCGTAGACCGTGCCGATCCATGCCGCTCGGCGACTTCCGCCGCCTTTTCGGGACGCCTCGAGGCGATCGCCAGCGGTTGCATCCCGCCGCTCGATAGGCGACCAATTGACAATCCGCCATGATGAAACCGCTGCCGATGCAGCCGATGCCGAACGATCGATCACGGGCAACTCGGGCAGGTAATCCAGCTTGATCGCAGGATGGACTGCATCCGGCAATTTCACGTTCGGATTCGACGTTCGGTCATTGCGTGTGCCGGCAAACGTCTTCGCACTTGCGTCGTGATTCGGATCGAGCCAGGCCACATCCGAAGCAGTCATCGGCAAATCGCTTGATCCCGATCTGTTTGATGGCCGAATCCTCGCAGCCGATCGATCGGCGTGTAGCGGGGATGATGTGAATCCTTGTAGGGATCGTTGGTGCGAGCGTTGTAAGCAGCAGATCATCGACCAACGCGGTCGCTCGGAATGGTTCTGGTCGCTGCGATGCAGCAGATTGGAATGGAAAAACAGGACGTCGCCCGGATCCATCTCGACGTAAACGAGCTCCATTCGCTTCAAGAATGGCTTGAACCCGTTCCGGATCGGCGCCGGCCTGGTCGCCGGTCAACTGATGATCGATGCGGCCGCAATGATGCGAACCGCGAATCACCTGCAAGCATCCGTTCTGCGCGTGGCCGGATCGACCGCGATGAAGGCGCTGACCAGGTTCGGCGTCAGCACTCCGTTGCGATACCAATATCCATAATCTTGATGCCAGGCCCAAGCACCGCCGACCCGCGGCATCCTTCATGATCATCTTGGAGTGATAGTGGTAGGGTTCGTCTCGCAGCAATTGCTCGGCGACGGAGACCATCCGATTGCAACGGGCGAACGCGCCGTAGATTCCCTCTCCGGGATGATTCCAGAGCGAAAGCCGAACCGTACCCCCTTCCCCGTCGTTGCGGCCAAAGGCGTGCTCATCCAGCTGCTTGTCCTCCTTGGCACTGCGTCGAAGCAGCTCAATCTCTTCCGAGTCAAACAGTCCCTTGAGAAGCAGGTAGCCCGCTTCGTCGTAGTCCCGAATCTGCTCATCACTTAAAGGAAAGCTCATCACTTGATTGACCATTGAAAGAAATGCCGAGTTGCGATTCGCAGTCCGGCACGAGCGGACAATCGCCGTTTCAATTCGCACGCACGCACGCCCGCGCCGCGTCCCTTGCCGCGAATGCTACTTCTTCTTCGACGTATGCGTAGTACGCTCCGTGCATTTCACCGTCGGCCGATTCGAACAAGGCTGTCATTTTTGTCTTGCCGGCGGGAGATGCAATGTCAAACACCACTTCTTTGTCACCCGAGTGCACGGGCCTTCTCGACCGCCACTCGGCGATGCGACAGGGTCGCTTTCGTTGGGTGGATCGTCTTGCCAGGCGTGACGCGATAGGCCTTGACCCCCGGTACCGGAGCACCGGGCGGCAGCGCCGCATCGATTGCCTGATCGGCTTCCTCGGGCCAACGTCGCAAGCGAACCTCGTAGTCCCCAGCTTCGTGAACCATCACATTCCAGAATCCGGTGTTGGCCTTTCCCGTCATGGCACCGCGGATGTGCGACTGGTTCCAGGGCGTCGAACCTGTCGTGATCCAGTCGTGGGATGTCAGCCTGGCCGGATTCTCCGCCGGGTGACCCAAGTAGATCGGCAGTGGCATCGGCAAACGTCGGCTCCAATTCCGCCCACCAGGCTTCGTAGAAATCGCGTCAACCGCTCCACCACCTCGGGATGCTGGGCGGCAACGTCCCGTTTCTGTCCCGGATCGGCTTTGATGTCATACAAGCTCCTTGCCATTGATCAAACGCCAGCGGGAGGTCATCACAGCGCTGGACTTCCACTTGATCGGATCCTTCACCCGCTGCGAATCGGTCACCAGGATGCGATCGGGCCAATCTGCCGGCACCTTTCCCGCGAGCAGCGGCACGATACTCATGCCATCGAATTTGACACCAGGGGTGGTTGCAGATCGCACAGATCGATCAGCGTTGGCAGCACATCCACGTAGGCGGTGATCGGTTCACATCGACGCCGCCGCGTCATGCCCCTTGCGGCCAGTGAAGAAAGAACGGAACACGGTGCCCGCCGTCGTACTGGCTCCCCTTCTTGCCTCGCATCCCGGCGTTGAAGACCTCGTCGCCCGAGGAGGTCCCGTTGTCAGTGGTGAAGATGAAGATCGTATTGTCCGTCAAGCCTTCCTGATCCAGAAACTCGCGTAGCTTGCCAACGTTGTCGTCGATGTTGGCGATCATTCCGTAGAAGTTGGCCAGGTCCGACGCCCTGATCGCTGATACGGCTCGCTGAACTCCTCCGGCGAATGCATCGGACCGTGCGGAGCATTGGTCGCGATGTAGGCGAGAAACGGTTTTCCGTCCTCTTCTTTGCGACTTGATGAACTGCTTGGCATAGTCGAAGAAGACGTCGGTGCAAAAGCCGGAAACCTTCTCCGGTTCGCCGTTGTGCCAATAGCTGCCATCGAAGTAGGCGTTGTCCCAGTAATCCGGGGTCTGCCCGACGCCTCCACCGCCGTGACGCATGACCTCGGTGTACCCGCGGTCCTCCGGACGATAGGGATAGTTGTCACCCAGATGCCACTTGCCAAACATGCCTGTGGCATAGCCGTTGTCCTGGAAGACCTGGCCCATCGTGACTTCATTCTCACGCAGCATCGATCGACCCATGATCGTGTGCCAAACGCCCGTCCGATTGGTCCAGTGCCCGGTCAAGAATGCGGATCGAGTCGGCGAGCAGGTGGGAGCGACATGGTAGTCCATCAATCGGACCGCCTCGGCATGGAGCTTGTCGATCTCCGGCGTCTTCAAAACTGGATTGCCTAGACAGGAGAGGTCTCCGTAGCCCTGGTCGTCCGTGATGACGATCACGACGTTGGGCTTGTCGGCGGCACGGGACACGCCAGGCATCACGAGAAACATCAGCAGTTGGCTGAGGAGCAAGCAGCTCCAGATCAGGCTGTTTCGTTTCATCAAAATTCTTACCCAGAAGGATTGGTCGGTGTTGGTTTCATCGAGTTGCTGGCCGCCGCGGCCGTCGGATCGAGCGGCGACAGGAGCCGGGATCATTCACGCAAGACGGCGGACCCGCCCTCCCGGCGCGGCCCATTGTAGGTCAATCCGCCCCATGACTGTTTTCACGCGGCTGTTTTCATGTCGAGCGGTCTGCCGTTGATTACAGCCCGTTCAACCCAGTTACCTCGCCGATATACTGTCGGTATAGATGCGTACCGCGATCTCTCCAAGGACGCCCTTCCAGGAGGCGGGCCCTTCCAGGACGTGGGGAGATCTGCCTCCCCCGGGGGGATTCCGAGCGAAACTTCATACGAGACCCTTTTGATGAAAACGAACTACGACTGTGTGGTCATCGGTGGTGGACCGGCGGGTTCTTCCGCAGCGACGATCATTGCGGAGGCTGGATTTGAGACGCTCCTGATCGAACGAGAGGCGATGCCTCGGTTTCACGTCGGCGAATCCCTGATGCCGGAGACCTTCTGGGCGTTTGAGCGATTGGGAGTCAACGATCGTTTGCGGTCCAATCGCTGGCAGGTCAAGAAGAGTGTTCAATTCGTCACCCACAAGGGAACCGAATCGGAGCCGTTCTTCTTCCGCCAACATGACGACCGTGATTGCAGTGAAACCTGGCAGGTGGAGCGAAGTGAGTTCGATAAGATGCTTTTCGATCGGGCGTCCGAGGTCGGTGCCGATTGCTATGACGAGACCCGGCTGATCGACGTCCGTTTCGATGACCAGGGCAAAGCACATGGCGTTGTGGTCCGCGGCAAGGACGGAACGGAGCGAGAGATCAGCTGTCGAGTGGTAATCGATGGAACCGGGCAGCAGTCGTTCATCGCCAACAAGCTGGGACTGATTGAAGTCGATCCTCACTTGAAGAAGGCAGCGATCTGGACCTACTTCAAGGATGCAGTGCGTGGTGAGGGCGACAATGAAGGGGCCACCATCATCATGAACACCGAAGACAAGAAGTGCTGGTTCTGGTTCATCCCGCTCTCGCGGGGCATCACGAGCATCGGATGCGTTGGCGACAGCTCCAGCTTGCTGAAGGGACGCGGCACTCCGGAAGAGGTCTTCATGGAAGAACTTGGGCGTTGTCCCGGTCTAACTCCAAGACTGAAGAACGCGACCCGGCTCGGCGAGATCAAGGTCGCCAAGGAATTCTCCTACATGACCAAGCAGAGCGCTGGGGATGGTTGGGTCTTGGTTGGCGATGCCCTGGGTTTCATCGACCCCGTTTACTCCTCGGGCGTTTATTTCGCGCTCGAGATGGGGATTCGAGCGGGCGACGCTGTCGTGGAGGGTCTGAAAAAGAATGATGTCAGCGCCACCAACTTGGAGGTTGGATCCCGGCATTCAAGGAAGGTGTTGGCTGGATTCGCAAATTGGTCCACGCCTTCTACAACCAAGGAGTTCAGCATCGGACGCTTCATGAAGGAGCATCCCGAGCATCGTGGAAACGTCACCAACTTGCTGATCGGCCGCGTGTTCGGTTCGGGCGCTGGTCAAGTCTTCGACGACATGGACGAGTCGATCAAGCGAGCCCAGATGGAAGCTGTCGAGAGTCGGTCGTAGTCGGAGGGGCCTTGGCCGACAACGCTACGACCGTTGATTCACGCGTTGAATGGTTCCGTTTTGACCGTCGTCGTCGATCGGATACAATTTTGGTCAGGGGAAGAAGGGGGACAGGCGTAAAAGCGGGTTTCGTCGGGTTTGCGGCGTTCCGCAGATTGATCGCTGAGGTCTCTGTCCGTGCAAGGGCTTTTCTCTGTAGAGCCAATTTGCGAAACATGCCTCGATTAGGGATGGGGATCCGGTGTCTGGACCGCGTGGTGTCGTCGCGTTCGTCATGCTGCTCGCTCTGGCATCAGGGAGTGTTGCCCTGGCCGAATCACCGAAAGGCTCAGTTCTCTATCGCAGCCTAACGGGTCGCAACGAAGTGATTCGTTTGCGAGCGATCGCTGGCATCGGGATGGATCTGGTGGCAAGGCGAGCGGTGCTTGATGACCTGATTACGGCGGCCCAATACCATGTGGACGAGACGGAGGCTGAAGATCTTGCTCGCCCCAGCACGGTTTCGCTGATCAACGTGATTGGGCAAGTCGACGATCCGCAGTCCGAGGAGTTGTTGATCGACCTGCTCGATGCTTCTCATCTCGGCATCGCGATGATCAGCGCCGAGGTTCTCGGTCGCAATAAGTTCTACGGCGCGATCGAGGCGTTGAAGAAGCAAACCGGTCGGCCGGAGTACGCCTCGATGTACGCGTTTCGCTTCAATCTCATCCGTGCCTTGGTGCAGATGCAGCATCCGGACGCAATCGAATTCTTGGCCGAACTGCGAGCCTCCCTTGACGGCCAGCTTCGCTTTCACGTGGACGAAGCTGCTCGAAGAAGTCACCGTGGACGATTTTCGAGGGGACGAGAAGCGGTACGCCCTGTTTCGTGATCCAGCTGCAGGGAAGCCGGACGAACAAGAACGCGAAAGCATTTTCAAGCAAGCCAACTTCGAGCCAGAGTCGCTTCAGCGCATGCGTTTGAAGCCGCAGCAGTACTATGGGATTGATATCCATGCCAAGCGTTTGATGTTCATCATCGATCATTCCGGCAGCATGAAGGATTATTGGGGCGGCATGACAAGGTTGGAGCGAGCCAAGGCCGAGCTAACGCGTGCCATCTACGAATTGCCTGGTGAGGCGGAGTTCGCGATCGTCTTCTATCACACGAGCGTTCGTTATTGGCGTAACGAGTTGGTGCCGGCGACCGAGGAGAACAAACGGGAGGCGGTGAACTTCATTCGCCGGCTCGGTTATGGTGACAAGACCAATACCTACGGTGCACTCAGGTACTCCCTGGATTTTGATGACCAACTCGAAGCGGTGTTTCTGTTGACCGATGGGAGACCGACGATCGGCGAGATTGTTGCCAAGCCAGCGATCGTGACGGACATCTTGCATCGCAATCGCTTTCGACATTTGAATTTCAACACCATCGGAATCGCCGTTGACGGTGCTACCAAGAGTTTCCTCCAGCAGCTTTCCAAAGAATCCAACGGTGAGTTTCGCGAAGCACTGTGAATTACCGTAGCCGAGTCTCTCCGAGACTCGTGATCAACGCAGCCAAGCTGGGCTTGTGGCTGCCGCACGAGTTTGGCTACCGCACGAGTTTGGCTACCGCACGAGGATTTTCATAACCCGACGCGTAAGCGAGTCGATGTCAGCGTCGATATTTCCATTTCCTCACTAACGCGTCGGGTTATTAAAAAATCGCAACTTCAAAGAGCGTGAGCGAGGAAACAGGTTGCGCCAAATTCGCCTCGCTTGTGTCCAGCCATGGCAACCCATTCATCACCGTCTCTCCGAGGCCAGTGATTCTTCTCAAAGTCGTCCGTGTGGTAACATAAGACTTGGCTTGGCATCGGAAGTAAGTAATGAACGTATTCCCGAGACGCATGCACGGTAGCTGAGCTACGATCGATCTTCCCCTATCTCCCCGAGGGTTTCACGATGTCCATGTTGAGGCGGCGACAATTTCTAGCAGCCACCGCTGGTGGCCTCGGGCTTTCCAGTGTGCTGCAAGCGCTCGGGCCACTCTCGGCTCAAGATGTCCAAGTCGATCAGGGGATCGCGCGGTTTTCGGCGGATATCGAACCGCTCGTCCAGTTTCTCGAGCAGACGCCGAGAGACACCATCATCGAACAGACGGCGATCAAAGTTCAGCAGGGACTTCCCTACCGACAACTGCTGGCGGCGCTCCTCTTAGCCGGGGTGCGAAACGTACAGCCTCGCCCCTCCGTTGGTTTCAAATTTCATGCGGTGTTGGTGGTGAACTCCGCGCACCTGGCCAGCATCAGTAGCGCTGACGAGGATCGTTGGCTGCCGATTTTTTGGGCGGTCGACAACTTCAAGAGTTCACAGGCGCGAGACAAGCAGGAGGGGAACTGGACCCTTCCGGCGGTCGATGAAGGGGCCGTGCCGCCCGCCCACCGTGCTAACGCTGCACTGACGGAGGCACTCGAAAACTGGAACGAAGAGGCTGCCGATGTCGCTATCGCTGGCGTGGTGCGGCACTGCGGAGCGAACCAGGTCTTCGATCAATTGTCGCGTTATGCAGCCAGAGATTTTCGTAGCATTGGCCACAAAGTGATCTACCTCAGCAATGCCTTCCGGACGCTACAGACAATCGGCTGGGACTATTCCGAGCCGGTATTGCGGAGCCTGGTTTATGCAATGCTCAATCACGAAGGGGAACCGAATCCCGCGCAAAGCGATCTGGATGCCGATCGTATGGGGCGGAGCAACTGGGAGCTTTGTGATCGCTTTTCCGATCGGTGGCGCGAAGGGAAACTGGACGACGGAGCGACGCGTGAGGTCGTTCGCACGCTCCATGAATGCTCGCCGCAGGAGGCCAGTGAGCTGGTGGTTGAAATCCTCAATGGTGGAACCAGCGTCCAATCGGTATGGGATGGAATCTTCGCGGCAGCAGCTGAGTTGCCGATGCGGCAGCGGGGCATTGTTGCGCTTGCATGCTGTGACAACCACCAACGCGATTCACCATGCCTTTCGAACCTCTGGCGATGAGGCGACACGCCAGTTCTTGTTGCTGCAGAACGCTGCCTTCCTTCCTATGTTTCGTCAGGCGGCGCGAGACCGAGGTGACTTGCAAGATCGGCGAATCGATGAACTGAACTCAGGCGACCACAAGGTTGGAGCAAGTGTCCCCGAGATTTTTGAGACGCTCGGTAGCAATCGGGTCCAAGCATCAACGTTGCTGTATCAGTACCTATCGGGCGGCGGCGACCCTCAGAGTGTGGTCGATCACGCGCGGCGGCTTGTGTTCCTCAAGGGGAATGACTCGCACGACTACAAATTCAGCTCTGCAGCGCTCGAGGACTATCGCAGTCTGTCGCGACCTTGGCGCGATCGATTCCTTGCGGCTTCGTCCTACCAGTTGCGAAGTGAAGGCGAGCCGACGAGGGAACTGGTGAAACGAATTCAAAACGCCTTGACGGCATGAGTTTGCCCTTCCCGCCGTGAAGTCGCTCGAGCACAACAGCGATCGCGCTTGGCAGAAGGATCACTCATGGCTTTTCCCAACACCCGCTTTGGGCTGAGCGATACATCGCTTCCTGGACGGCGATGCTTTTGAGGTATTCGCTGCCGCTGGTTTCGAAAGGCTGTCCACTGCGTAGCGCAGTCCACGAAGTGTTGTTGGGTCGCCATCACGCAATCGCCAGCGAAACCGTGCGTGGAGTGATGGTAATCGTGATCTTGCTCCGGTTCACCGAGTCGTTGCGTGGTCAAGCGACCATCGTCATGAAGTCGAATGGAGCCACCGTTGCCTTCGACCAGCAGCTGGCCAAAGGTGTAGCGTGGGTTCGCTGCGGTCGACTCGTTGTAACGGTTGGCATCATACATACCGACTCCGCCGCTCGCGAACTCCATCACCGCGAATCGCCGTGTCTTCACCAGCGATGACGGGGTTCAGTTTGCGAAGCATGCACCAGACGCGATTCACCTCACCGGCCAGATAGCGAAACGTATCGATGGTATGTATGCCAGCCTCGTAAAGGAGGAAGCGTTCCATCGTTTGAAAGTAGGGCTGCCGAGCCAGATACGCGTCCTCGCCCCACCCATCGCCGGCTCGGTTGCGAAAGGTGATCGTGTGCAGATCGGTCTCCGATCGCGCCCTCATTCGATTAGCCGTTTGATCTCGCGATACCAGGGCTGGAATCGGAAGTTCTCGTGCACCATGAAGCGGACGCCTGCCTCGACTCGACCGCTCTCCACAAGTTGTGCCGACTCTTCGAAACTGGGTGCCAATGGTTTTTGGCAGATCATCGCGATCACCACGATCGGCCAGCTCCAGGCAGATTCGGTAGATGAGTGTCCGGCCGGGTGATGACGTCCACGAAGTCGACATCGCAATGCGTCCAGCATCATTCGGAAGTCCGTGAAGACTTCAGCAATGCCATGCTAGCGCTGCAGCCGCGGTCGCTTTGCTCAACTCCCGGTCACAGCAGGCCACAATTTCGACGCCTTCGATGCGAGACCAAGCGTCGTAATGAAACTGGCTGAAGTAACCGGCACCGATCACAGCCCCCTTCAGTATTTTCATCGGTTGCTCCTGTCAGCACGTCACGGCATGCCCTGTCCGTGATTCAGGGGGTTCGAAAAGGCTCGCTGAGGACGACCTGAACGATCAGGTCTCGCAAGGCGGTGCTCGTCACCGGTCGCTTGCAGAATCGAATCGACCGATGGCCGGTCGGTCGGCTCCACATGTCTTCCCATCGCATAGGCCAGCAGTTTTCGAGCCAACGCCGCGGCAAACAGGTCGTTCTGAACCAGTAAGCACTTGCTTCAGGCCTTCGATGTCCTCGAATGTCTTGCCGCCGGGAAGCTCACCCGATGAATCAATCTTGGCGCCGTGGGGTAGGCTTCGCGCCACCTACCGATCGGGTCATAGTTTTCGAGTGCAAATCCGAGCGGATCGATCTTTCGATGGCAGTCGTAGCAGCTGGCGACGTCGCGATGCTTGTTGAGTTGTTGCCGAATCGTTTTGGCACCACGCACATCGGGATCGAGCGGCTCGACGTCGGGCGGCGGTGGGCTCGGCGGTGTTCCAAGCAGGTTTTCCAATAGCCAGACACCGCGGACGACCGGTGATGTGTCGATTCCGTTGGCGGTCAGCGTCAAAACGCTGGCTTGACCGAGCAGGCCACCGCGTCGACGATCCCTCAGCGATACCTTCTCGAACTGAAAGCCCTCTGGCGGGTCGATCCCATAGTGTCGGGCCAATGCTCTGTTTGCGAAGGTGTAATCGGAGTCAAGGAAGTGGCTCACCGCCAGGTTCTGGTCGATCAAGTACCGTGTGAATAAGAATGTCTCACGTCGCATCGCGCTGTCGAGATCGTGATGATAGAACTCCTGAAAGTCGACTGCGATCTGGTGGCATGCCTCCCAGTTCGCGCATCCCAAGCCAACTTCCGAGAAAGCCTTCGATCATCGCATCCGATTTGGGATCGGCCAGCATCCTCTCAGCCTTGCTCGCGTAGCACGTCATCGCGAACCAACTCACCTGAGGCAGCTAGCTTGATCAGCTCTTCATCAGGCATCGATGACCAAAGGAAATAGGACAATCGCGAGGCCAGCGCGTAGGGCGACAATTTTTCCTCGCCAGGCTCCTCCAAATAGAGGAAGTGTGGTGAGCAGAGGACCGCTTGCAGTCCGTCTCCGTAAGCTTGAAGAGGCGTGCGGCCCATCTGCCGACGTGAATCAATCACTTCCATGATGCGTTCCACTTCCTCATCGCTGGCTGGCCGACGGTAGGCCCGCGTCGCAAAGCGTGCGACGCGTCGAGCGCGTTGTGCTCGCATCCCATTGGGAGACCTCTTGCGGGCCGATCGTCTCGTCCCCTAGCAGCTCGCGTTGGCTCGGTGTGGGCCATTGATCTACGAGTGGCCCCTCAATTTCAACCTCATGGATATGAATCTGCGGGAGCTTGCCAAACTTGATCGCATTGAATCGCGGCCTGACGATTCCTTTCTCACTTCCTTTTGGAAATTCGTCGGGATACTTGCGGATCAGCTTGGCCCACATGTTCCGCACATCCATCAAACCATTTCGAAAGGTGAAACGGGGCGTATAGCCCGGCATCGAGCCAAACTTGCACCGAATACCACTCGGGTTCATCGGCCAGTTCCAGTTCGGCCAAGCAGAGGCTCGACTCGGCTGCGGGAGATGGAGGGTCCCAGCCAAATGGTCGCCGGCCACGATCCCAAGACGCAGTGGTTCGCTCGGATCGGTTCCCACGAAATCTGGATCGTAGGGATGGAGTCGGTTCACCGCTTCGGCCTGAAAGCGGATCTCGTAGATGCCATCGATGGGCACCCCTTCGGCAAAAGCATGAATTGGTGCGTAGGCCCCTTCGTGCTTGTCGGCTCCCACCACATCGTAGAGCGTCAAGTGCTCGAAACCATTGGTTCGGCGATGGACTTGATCGATTTCAGGTTGTTGATCGAAGCCGTCTCGAAAGTGCCACGTCTGCTTGCTCGGGCGTTCCTCTGGCCCCATGGCCTTGGCAATCACTCGACTGGCCGCATCGAGATAGCGAGCGAGCAAGTGGCCCGAGGTGACGAGCGTCTCGCCAACATTGTCGAGGTGTTCGGTGGTTTGATCGCGAGGGAAATGATCGGTCGGATCAAACATGATGGTGTTCAGATGCAAGAGATCGCGCACCGTGTTTCGGTATTCTCTTGCGTTGATCCGTCGCAAGACGGTCTGGCCACCCGATCCCTTGTGGGTCTCATGGTATTGATCAAGCCGTGCGGTCAGCCAATCGATGACCGCACGCCGATCGTCTTCGGATGGTTGCTCGGCGTCATCGGGTGGCATCTCGCCAAGATTCAACTGGTCAACCATATCCTGGTAGTCAACGAGCACTTCGTCGCCGTGGATGGAGCGGGGAAGCAAGTCAAAGCGACGATCTCCCTTCTGTTCATCCGCACCATGACAGTCCGTACAGTACTGCCGAAGGAACGGTTGAATCTTGAGCTCGAAACCAACTTGATCGGAGGGGGCCGTCTCTCGCTTGCTTTGTGACGGGAGTCTCGGCGGAGCCGCGCACTGCAAAGCACAGGAACGCCAGGCAAGCCGCAACCGCTAGCCGCACTTGAGTGCCGGTCAACATCATCAAGTCAACTCCAAACCATTCAGCGTTCCGTTACTGGTCCCAAAGAAATCGGTCTCCAATCCGAATCGTTGCAGCAACGATACGTACAGATTGCAGAGTGGAACGCGGCGTCTTGCTTCAACCGGATAACTGCGATGCTCGCCGTGTCGGAAGCCGCCGCCGGCCAGCACGACTGGCAGATCGTGATTGGTGTGAGAGTTCGCATTGCCCATGCCGCTGCCGAACAGGGCCATCGTGCTGTCCAGCAAGGTCAGATCGCTCTCGTCCTGTTGAATCGATTTCAACTTACCGAGAAAACGCGAGAATTGCTCGACTTGATAACGCTCGATCTGCACGAGCAGGTCGATGCTTTCCTGGACCTGGCCGTGGTGCGAAAGGCTGTGGTATCCCTTGCGAATCCCCAGGTCGGAAGCCGCGAACGATCCCCCGACTTCCACGGTGGCCACACGCGTCGAATCGGTCTGCAGTGCGAGTGCGATCAGATCGTAGATTTTGGGAAGGTCGCGGGTCAGCCCTTCGTCGCTTGGTTCATCCATCGCTGCGCGAGGCTTGGGCACGTCTTGCCATTGCCGCTGCAGGTCGAGTCGAACTTCGACATCTCGCACGCTCGCCAGGTACTCGTCGAGCTTGCGGTTGTCACTCTTGATTCAAGCGACGGCCGAGCGACTTCGCGTCGCCCAGAACGGAATCGAGAATGGATCCCTGAAGATCGATGCGATCCGTTGCCGCTCGCTTGGCGCTGGCGTCGTCATCGTGGAACAACATGCGAAAGAGTTCGCGCGGCCCTTGGATCGGTGGCACCCGGGTGCCGGTTCGCGTCCAGCTCATCCTACAGCCCCCATGCAGACCGCTTTCTGAGCCGATCGTCAACGAAGGAAAACGTGTTTGGGAGCCGACGTGCTCAGCGGCTCGCTGGTCGAGACTGATGCCTCCCTCGGGAAGGGCGCGGGCCTCCGCTGCCTTCACTCCAGTCAGGAAAGTGTGAACCGCGAAGTGGCCTCCTTTCAGACCGTGATCCAGGTGGGAGAAAAGGGTGAGGTCGGATCGATGGTCCGCGAGCGGTTGGAGCAACTCGCTCAGCTCGTAATCGGGACCGTTCCCCTGAGGCCAGAATGCCCCGGGGTACATGCCGAATTCGTTGCCGACACAGACCATGCGAACAGGCGGTTGGGCGGACGATCGAGTCGTTGCGGAAGCCGATCGCGTCGAGAGCGACTGCATCGAAGGCAGGGCAATCGCAATACCGGAAGCCTTCAAGAAGAGGCGGCGGGCCGGGTCGGGTTTCGTCATTCGAGTGGGTCTCATGGGGTGACCTGGCGGTGCACGGGGGCAGGCGTCCAGTCTTCTGCAGGAAGAGCTGGTCGCCAAGGTGCGAGCCGAATTCTCAGAGGTGAGAGGGCGGAGTCGCTATTTTATCCCCGATTCATCCCCACTGAAAGCGACAAAGGGCCACAGTCGGTGATCTTTGGCTGCCCGAGTTGCAGCCCTACGTAGGCGGGTCTCTCCGAGACTCGTGCGTCACGCAGCCAAGCTGCGGGTGTCCGCCTTGGAAATGCGGAGCTACTTCACGCAGCCAAGCTGCGGGTGTCCGGCTTGGAAATGCGGAGCTACTTCACGCAGCCAAGCTGCGGGTGTCCGCCTTGGAAATGCGGAGCTACGGTAGCCATTGGAATCCTTGAGGGCCTCAACACGATATTCGGCTCAGAGCTTTGCCCCCAATGGCTGGTCGATGGATTCTGGCAACTGTAAAATGGAGTCAGGTTGCCTCGTCATGAGGCAAACCGTTGCCAACTTGAATCAGGAGACGGCGATGAGTGACGTGACCACACCCTCTCAGGATCTCTTTGAGACCCTGCGCTCCCTCACCTTTTGTCGCGGGTTGAGCGATGACCAGGTTCGTTCGCTCTTGAAACTTGCCAAGTTTGAGCAGTTTCCTTCCGGGACCGTGATCTTCAACGAGTGCGACCCGGCGACCCATTGCTACCTGGTGATCTCAGGAAGCGTCTTCCTTGAAATTTGTGGTCCCGACAAATGCACCACGATTTTGACGATTGGCCCGGGTGAGCTGCTGGGCTGGTCGACGATGCTCGGTGCCGCCCGCTTGACCGCAACGGCTCGGTGCCTGGAGCCAACTTGCGTGGTGGAAATGGTCGGCGCTGAAGTGCTCGCGCTCTGCGACGCCGACCCCGCCCTTGGCTACCAGCTGATGAAATGCATTGCCCAAGCCCTCTCGGGACGGCTGACGGCGACCCGCCTGCAGTTACTGGATCTGTTTCAGGGGTGAGAAGCCGAGAGGCCGAGACGACCGGAATCCGAGACGACCAGAATCGAGGGGTGAAGGCCAGCAGGTGGCAGCCGCTTTCAACTAATTTGTTGGCTTGTCTGAGCAATGATGTGGATGGCTGGTTAGACTAACCTTTCGCCTCTTCCCCTGCCGGATCACCCCTTCCAGATGCGGTTGCGCACAGATACGGTTGCGTGGTCTCCATCGTTAGGAGCTGCCAATGGGGTTCCTGGTCGTTTGCCTCCACGCCCGCTGACTTGGGCGTCCCGTTCGAATCCACGTTGGCGCTATGATGACATTTGGCCCTGTGACCCGTACCGTCATTTCTTTGTTGATTGTCGGCGGGGCGGCCTTCAGCGTTTACCTGATGGGAACTCCCCAGGTGCCCAAGCGTCCGCCAACTCGTGCCGGCGCACCGATGGTGCGGACGGCGATTGCAGAAGGTCACAGCGACGGGATTGAGTTTGAGGTCGATGGCGTCGTGGTCCCGTTTCGACAAATCGATATCGCCGCCCAGGTCAGTGGACAAATTGAATTCAAGGCCGAGAACTGTCGAACCGGACGGTCCGTCCAAGAGGGGGAGCTGCTGATTCGAATCGATCCGAGTGACTACAAACTGGAGGTCGCGCGGTTGCAGGAAGAGTTGAACCAGGCCGATGCGATGCACAAGGAGCTCGGTCTGGAGATCATCACTGCGGAAAATCAAATCGAGCTGACGAGACAGCAATTGGAAATAGACGCGCGGACCCTTGAACGCAACCTGCGACTCTCTTCGACCAACGCGGCATCTCAGACCGAGCTCGATGCCGCTCGCCGCGCTGAGCTGGGGACTCGTAATACGCTGCAAGGTCTGCAGGACAATCGCAATCTGTTGAGTCAACAACTGCTTCGGATGGACATCGGCAAAGCGCTCGTGGAAACCAATTTGCAGAAAGCTCGACTGGCCCTCGCACGCACCGAGATTCGCTCGCCGCTGGATGGAATCATTGTCAGCGAAAGCGTGGAACAGGATGGCTACATTCAAGCTGGCAACACGATGATACGCCTTCAGGACACTTCGCAACTTGACGTGACCTGCAAGTTGCACATGCGGCAAATGGATTGGCTTTGGCAAAGCAAGCCGACTCCTACCGGACAGGGGGACGAAGAGGTCGACGCCGAAGGCGAAGTCTTCGCGATAGCAGACGCTTACGATTTCCCCGAAACCCCCGCCAAAATTGTTTACCGAATCGGACCGGTTTCCTACCAATGGCAAGGCGTGCTCGATCGCTACGACGGGGCTGGAATTGATAATCAAACGCGGATGGTTCCCTGCCGAGTTCATGTCGACCGTCCCATGGACGTGATCGTCGAAAGCAGCGAAGACGGAACTGGAATGCAGACCACGCCTCCAACGCTGATGACCGGAATGTTCGTCAAGGCTCAGATTTTGGCCAAACCGCCGATCCCGCTTGTCCGCATTCCGCAGGAAGCCATCCAACCTGGCAACATGGTTTGGACCGTCGCTGATGGAAAGCTCCAACGCAAGGAGGCGCGTGTTGCAACCTCCGGCCCCGACTTCATTCTCGCGTACCAGCAAGCCGACGGTCTGCAGGCGGGTGATGTGGTGGTCGTTTCGCCCCTGGCAACGCCCGTTGATGGACTCGCTGTCAGTGAGGCCGGCAAGCCATGAAAGGCCTCGTTCGCACATCGATCGCAAATAGCTCCGCGTTGAACCTCTGCATGGTTGCCGTCTTGGTGGTCGGCTTTTATTGCATGCGTTCGATGCACCGGGAATCCTTTCCAGAGTTTGAACTCGATCGAATCCTGATCACGGTTCCTTACCCGGCGCGGCGCCGCAGGAGGTGGAGGAGGGGATTGGCCAGAAGATCGAAGAGGCCGTTCGAACCATTGAAGGGGTCAAGAAGGTCACCACCGTGGCCCAAGAGGGATCTTGTAGCGTCGTCCTGGAATTGATTGCGGGGGGGCGATCGCCGGATCGTGTGTTGGACGAGGTGCGATCGGAAGTGGACCGCATACCCAGCTTTCCCCTCGAGGCCGAAGAGCACCAAATCAGCCTGGTCACCAATCGCCGGCCCTCGATTCGCGTCGGCGTGATTGGGCCACCCGGTGATGAAACAGGAGCCATCGATACGCAGGCCGAACTGCAGTTGCGCGAGGTGGCCGAACGGGTGCGCGATGACTTGCTGTCGTTCCCAGAGGTGGCTCAGGTCGATTACATGGCCGCGCGAGACTATCAAATCGACATCGAGATCCCAGAGGAAACGCTTCGCTCCTATGGGCTCACGCTGCGGCAGGCCGCTGAAATCATTCGTCGCGAGAATCGAGAATTGCCCGCCGGATCCATTCGTAGCCAGTCCCAAGAGGTGCTGCTGCGCGGGAACAACCGTCGCACCACCGGAGCAGAGCTTGCGGAACTGCCTCTGGTGGCCGATCCCAACGGCGCGGTGCTGACCGTCGGAGACCTGGGGCTGGTGCGGGATGAATTCACCGACTCAACCGCATTGAACCTGATCAAAGGTCAACCTGCGCTTGCCCTCTCGGTCCAGCGCAGCACATCTCAAGACTTGTTCGCAATGATTGATGCGGTCAAGGGATACGTAGAAACCGCCAGCCTGCCGCCGGGATTCACGTTGAAGACCTGGAGTGATGAATCGGTGGAGGTTCGCGGCCGCCTCGATCTGCTCCTTCGCAACGGTTTGCAGGGATTGGTCATTGTCTTCGTACTGCTGATGTTGTTTCTCGATCCCAAGCTCGCCTTTTGGGTAGCCCTGGGAATCCCTTTTTCGTTGTTAGCGGCCGCAGGGTTTCTGTACATCACAGGCCAGACATTGAATCAGATCTCGATGTTCGCCTTTGTGATGGCACTGGGAATCGTGGTCGACGATGCGATCGTCGTCGGCGAGAACGTGTTTGCTCATCGCCAGATGGGAAAGTCCTATCTGCAGGCTGCCATTGATGGGACGGCCGAGGTGATCCCATCGGTGATCACTGCGGTGATGACGACGGTCGTGGCGTTCGCCCCACTGCTCTTCGTCAGCGGCACGATGGGTAAGTTCACCGCGGTGATGCCTGCCGCCATCATCGCAATGTTGATCGCCTCGCTGATCGAGTGCCTGACGATTCTGCCCTGTCACTTGGCACACGAAAGCAGTCTGACTTTCCGCGTGATCGGTGTCGTCTTCTATGCGTTTCGCTGGATCATGATACCGGCTCTCTGGGCGAACCGCGTCGCCAGTCGTGCGCTCGATTGGTACATCGATCATGTCTATCGGCCGACGCTGGAGTTTGCCCTCAACAATCGCACGATCGTGACGGCCGGATGCATGGCCGCGCTGTTGATCACGTTCGGACTGCAGCGCTCGGGAACGATCAAGTTCAGCTTCTTTCCACGCGTCGATGGAAACACGCTGAATGCTTCGGTGATGTTTCCCGATGGCACGCCGGCAAGCGTCACGGCCAAGGCAGCGAAACGAGTCGAGGATGCGTTTTGGGTGGTCGCGGAGGAATATGAGAAAGAGGGCAAGCCAATTGCCAAGAACTCGTTTCGTGTCGTTGGTGCCCAAGTTCAAGGGGGTGGACCGGGTGGATCTCCCTCGCCGTCGGGTGGCGGCAGCCACAAGGCCAGTGTTGAGATCGAATTGATCAAATCCGAGGAACGTGGCGTTCCCAGCCAGGAAATCGTCGGCAGATGGCGCGAGAGAGTTGGTCCCATCGCCGGTACAGAAGAGTTGACGCTTGGTACCCGATCGTTCGGCCCCGGTGGCACGCCGATTGAATTCAAGCTGCTGGGGGCCGCCGCGGCAGTTGACGATCTTGAGGCAGCGGTCGAACGGAGCAAGCAGCAACTGGCTAAGTACCCCGGTCTGTTTGATATCAGCGATGACTCGGTTCCCGGTAAATGGGAGTACCGTTTCCGGATCAAACCGGAAGCCTTTGCGATGGGTGTCCGAACGGCCGACTTGGCCGAAACGGTTCGGGCCGCCTACTACGGCGAGGAGGTGATGCGTGTCCAACGCGGGCGTCACGAAATCAAGATCATGGTCACCTACCCGCGAGATGACCGGCGACTCCTTTCCAACTTTGACGAAGTCCGCGTCCGTTTGGATGACGGGGTGGAACGTCCGATCACGGAATTGGCCGAGATCGATATCGTTCGCAGCTACTCCGAGATCAATCGAATCGATCAAGTCGCGGTCGATCACCGTGTCCTCGGATCTTGACGAGAACGTTGCCAACGCTGCAGAAATCGTTGCCGACCTCCAAGCCGATTTCGTGCCAAAGCTGCTGGAAGAGTTTCCGACGGTCCGAGTTCGCTGGGAGGGCCAGCAGGAGCAGCGCGCCGAATCGCTGGGAAGCCTTGCTGGTGGATTCGTTGTCGCGCTGATGGTGATGTTTGTCCTCTTGGCGATCGAGTTCAAATCCGCGGTGCAGCCGGCGTTGGTCATGTTGATCATTCCCTTCGGAATGTTGGGGGCCGTGGTTGGCCACCTGATCATGGGGATCCCGCTGACACTGTTCAGCATGTATGGCATCGTGGCCCTGACGGGAATTGTCGTGAACGATTCGATCGTGCTGATCGACTTCATCAACTCACGCGTTCGTGCTGGCATGCCGATCGACGAAGCCCTGCATGAATCGGGCGTACGCCGATTTCGACCAGTGATGCTGACGACCATCACGACGATTGGTGGTTTGATTCCGATTCTACTGGAGTCGTCGATCCAAGCTCAGATTCTGATTCCGATGGCGACCAGCATCGCCTATGGAGAGCTGTTTGCCACCATCGTCGTCCTCTACCTGGTCCCGGTTACCTACTCGCTCTACTGGAGTGCTGGTGGCCGATTGGGTATCGAAGCCGACGCGAGTGCCCTTGAGCCGATCCCGGTGGGATAGGCATGGCAGCGGCAGGTTTCGCACCCTGTCGAATCCCTTGTACGAGTCTCCTTGCACGAATCCTCGTACGATGGGCTTCCAAGCCCGTCGATTCTCGCCGTCACGAGGTCGGCGTTTTTCAATTAACCGGTATCACCTAGGGCGACGGGCTTGGAAGCCCATCGTACATAGGCGAACCGGCGACGGGCTTGGAAGCCCATCGTACATAGGCGAACCGGCGACGGGCTTGGAAGCCCATCGTACATAGGCGAACCGGCGACGGGCTTGGAAGCCCATCGTACATAGGGGAAACGGCGACGGGCTTGGAAGCCCATCGTACATAGGCGAAACGGCGACGGGCTTGGAAGCCCATCGTACGGTTGGTGATCGGGGACTTGGGAACGAGCCGGCTAAAAGTCGCTGGCTTCGATCACTTCTTTGTTGGCTCGAGTGGTCAACGCGTGATAGACATCGAGGTCGATGAACTGCGTGATCATCCGTACTGAACCGTCCGAAAGAATGAATTGGGCTCCCCCGGTGTGGTAGCTGCTGAAATCCTCGAAGTGGCCGACCGGGCTGTTGGGAACGTGGTCGGCTGCCCCCACCACTCGAGATGCCGGCTCTGCGGCGTCATGAATCACGCCATGCCATATCGATCCACCCAGCCGACTGCTTCGCTCGCCAACCATCAACGTCTGGCTGAGACCGTCCAAGATATCCCGAAAGCGGTGGCGGCTATTGCCATAGAATAGTCCGTCTCCCTTGTAGAGATCTTCATGGATGTCATAGGTGCCATAAACGCCGACGTAGTTGCTCTTTGCGATTGAAAACAAGTGGTTGGGGCCGAGGTCGATGTTCACCCCCGGCTCGTGCTCATGATCATGATCGTGGTCATCATGATCGTCATCGTCATGATCGTCATCGTCGTGATCGTCATCGTCGTGGTGATCATGATCGTGGTCCTCCCCTTCGGCGATGAAGAAGAGCGGGTCGAGCGTATCGCTTGGGCACATGTAGGCTTCGATCGGAGTCAGCCTTGCTGCTTCGTGCTTGTCTTCTTCGATCGGCACGCTGAAATCGATTTGACCATAGGCCGAAGACTGTTCCAGTTGGGGCAGGATTGCTGCAGCCCAACCCCAACCAGGTTCGTGATAATTGCGGTTGTCGGCGATCCAGCCGCTGGGCAACTGGCGAAAGCTGCTGTGATAGCTATGCAAAGCGACACCGATCTGGTGGAGGTTGTTCTGGCAGGAAATGCGTCGAGCCGCTTCCCTTGCACTCTGGACAGCCGGCATCAGCAAGCCGACCAGGATCGCGATGATCGCGATCACCACCAGCAATTCCACCATGGTAAAGCCACTGAGCGGCTGTCGCGCGCAGGCCCGGACGTCCGTCCGTCCTGAAACCGGGTTGGTTGGCCGCGCCAGGCCCTCAGGCGACGTCCGCCGGGCGGGCGGGTGCTGGCCAACGCGAACAGATGAAACAATTGAAAGATCCATGATCCATTCCCACAACTAGAAAGAGTTCGTTTGTGCAACCGAACACGATCCCCGCGCATGATCGAGCGCGGGAAACTTCTTCGTGACGATTGCCGTCAGGCGGAAGGGCTCAATCGCCGACGTGACGAGTGGGCCCAAGTCAATCGATCAAACGAACAGCGGTGGGCCTCGCGAGGACGTATTGCCTCGCGCATGCTGAATTGAGAGAGTTGCTTCGGCAATCGCGGGCTTGCCAAGCGGTGCGATTCCCCTGGCGACGCTCGCTTCGGTAAACCGCTGAGAACAGAGACTCCGCGCCACACAGAGTGCACACAAACCGTGACAGTGCTCGAGATGAGAGGCCCGAAGGCCATCGCCCGAGGGCGATGCGACAGCTGACTCGCTCGTCGCTGCCATATCGGCCGATCGGCAAGCGTGGGAGCAGGTTGCGGGATGGGTGTCAGGATTCGCCGACGCTGATTTGCCAGCATGGGAATGGCCGTGACAGGCTGCCGCGCTATCCAAGCTGCTGCACGCATCGCCACCGTGGTGATGGATCGTGGGCAGAGCCCAACCACCAATCAGGTAGCTGAGGAGTGTCAGTAAGGCAACCGAGCGTGGCACGCGGCGACTTCTCTTGGCGGGTTCAGTGAGGACAGCAAAGGCGAAAGGGGAGGCGACCAAAATCGGTCTATTCCTGCCGTTTGGCGGCAGTGCGAGACGAGAGAATTCTACTCAATATCCAAAACTTGCAACCTCCATCTGACCGTTTGGCTGGCGCGTAGGCCCGACAAATCGCAATCAAGACCAGGATGGTTGTCATTCAGAATCAACTGTTTACGGTATTTTGCAAGGCTCGGTTCAGTCAACCAGCATTTTGAATACGAAATGCCCCCCCTCTGGATCCAGGCCAATCGAGGAATCTTCACCAACCTTTCTCAAAAACGATTCTCAGCAAAGCTGGCCGCCCTTCCCTTTGCGAACGTTCGGTCGGCTTCGTGAGTCCCCTGCAAGCCATGGGCATCCTCAAAGCGTCCAGTCACCAGATCACCCTCCGGGAGAGGTTGTCGGGTTTTTGGGTCGTGGGTTGGCAACACGCCGATCCCAAGGTGTGATACGAAGGTGCTTCGAGCGACCCGTTGCACTCGAGCTTCCTCATTGGCATTCATGGCAGTATCCGCGAAGCAGGATTTCGGTGATTCGTCCGACCTCCTCACTCTGCCGACGACTTCCGGCGGTCAGTTGGACCTGATCCAGGCAGGTCACCGATCCACAATCGACGCAGACAAAGTGCGGGTGTCCCGTGTCGTGATTGGCCTTGGGGTCGCAGGCTTCGAACCGCCAAACGTGGTCGCCTAGTTCGGTCCGTCGAAGCAGCCCCGCTTCGGCGAGGTCGTTGAGGTTGCGGAACAAGGTCGCCTTGTCGAAGCCGAGCGACTCAAGTCCTTCGGCGACCTCGGCATGGGTGAGTGGCGCACGCCGTCCCCGCAGGAAGTTCAAGGTGGCGACGCGAGCGGGCGTGGACCGCAACGCGCACGATCGGATCTCAGCCTTGACCGACGCCAGATCAGCCAGGGCGGCGCTGCTTGCTTTCCTCTTGTTGAAATCGCTCACCGGGAGTGGCCTCAAGGGGGTTGCTGGAAGGTGACGCACTGGTTCACGCGGCGACTCAACCGATCCCCTGATTATTGCCCCATATGCAATCGAATTGCAATAGCCTACCATTTGCTTTTGCAGGGCCGTTGCCAGTTGGCGGGTGGCCCCTTGAGAACTTCGAAGGGTGCGGTGAATGACGCTGGAAACGCTCTTGGCCTTGTATTGCCTGGTGATCGTTTTGGCGTCAACGGCTGGTGGTCATCTGCCTTCGCTGATCCGGATGACGCATCTGCGGACCCAGTTGCTGATCAGTTTTGTCGGCGGGTTGATGCTCGGAATCTCGCTTCTGCATCTGCTTCCGCATGCCGTCGTCACACTCGGATCGGCCTCCTCGGCGGGAATCGCCTGCTTGCTCGGCATCGTCGCGATGTTCTTGATGCTGCGTGCCTTTCACCCACCCCATGCTCACGGATTCGTCGATGCGACTCCGAGGGTGTTGGTTCTCGACGATGGCGAGGAAGAGGGAGAGGGTGAGACCGTGAGCGGCCAGGAGGCCACTTGCGCGCACGATCATGGACATCAGCATGGGCATGCTGATGGGCATGATGCGTGCCAACATGGGTCGGCTTCGGAATCTCGGGGAATGGGGTGGATCGGGATTCTGATCGGCTTGTGGCTGCATACCATGATTGATGGAGTCGCGTTGGCCGCCAGCGCGGTTGCCGATGCCCAGCATGCTGGGATCGCCATGGCGGGACTGGGAACCTTCCTTGCCATCGCGCTGCACAAGCCGCTCGATGCCTTTGCGATCACGTCAACCATGCGGACCAGTGGGTGGCCCCCGCTTCATCAGGCGATCATCAACGTGGTGTTTGCCGTTGCCTGCCCGGTCGGCGCCTTGCTCTTTTACTTCGGAGTCACGCGGTTGGACGACAGTTCCATGCTTTTGGGGTGGGGGCTGGCGATTTCCGCAGGCTTCTTCATCTGCATTTCGCTCGCCGACCTGCTGCCAGAAGTTTCCTTTCATCAGCACGATCGCGGCAAGTTGACCCTTTCGCTGTTGCTCGGTATCGCTTTGGCCTTCGCCGTGGAGAATCTACCTGGCCACTCCCACATACACGCGGTGGTTGAGCCGCCTGCTAGCGCCGCTTCGACATCGCTGTTGGATCGTCCGTAATCCGCGAGGACTTGTTTTGGCGGCGTGTTCGCAGGACCGTCCTGGCACACGAGATCGGTCCACGATGAATCTGAAAACGTCTTACAGCTTTTCCTCCGCGGCGCTCACCTTCAGGTAGCGGGGCACCAAGGCTAGTGGCTCCGTCTGTTGTCCAAGCTGGAACGCTCGGATTGCGAGCAGTCCGACGCCAACGGCGTCACAGGGTCGGATGATTCTCTGATCGGATCGACTGGCAAATGGTTTTTGATCTCCGGCCAGTCCGACTCCCGCGGGTAGCCGCTGCAGCTGTTCTTGCCATTGCTCGCCACTGAGCACTTCCGCCCTGCTGGGATGTGCCGTCCAACCAGCCGGGATCTGATCAAACTTTGGCAGTAGCGATGAACGGGCGAACGTCCCACTGAAAACCTGTCCTCGGTAGGCGTCGATTGCGACGCAGATGGAATCGATGCTTGGGTCGGCACGAAATCCTTCGGCCGCAATCGCAGCGAGTGAATCGACGGCAACCAACGGCAAGCCCAATGCATAGCTAAGCGTTTTTGCTGTGGTCACACCGATCCGAAGTCCCGTAAAAGAGCCTGGGCCGTCGGCAATGGAGACCATGGAGATGGGAGAGCCTTGCTGGCGGCACTGATCGATGGCCCGGTCAACATGGGGGGCTAGCGTCGAGGCGGTACGTCGATCAGGGTCTAGGTTCCAATGCTCGAGCACTTCCTGGCCACGCAAGACGGCAATCGAACCAGTCCTTCCAGTCGTTTCAATCGCCAGATGGACGATATCTTGGACGGGAGTGGCGACCACTACGTTTGACTCGATTATCGTGGGATTGCTGTGAATTTTTAGTTCCCCTTACAATTCGGGTGCCCAGAACTCGATACAAGCGGACGTTGTTCCGTACGAACTGCTTAGGAAACACCCGTGAAACGAGCGTTGATCAGCGACATCCACGGCAACCTCGAGGCGCTCGAGGCGGTCTTGGCGGACATCAACGAAGTCTCCGTGGATGAAATTTACTGTCTCGGCGATGTCATCGGCTACGGGCCGAACCCTTGCGAATGCCTGGATTTGGTGATCAACCGTTGCAAGGCAACCATTCTGGGGAATCACGACCAGGCGGCACTCTTTGATCCAGATGGCTTCAACCCGATGGCGCTGCAGGCCATTTACTGGACGCGAGATCAGCTCGACAATGGTCCTGGGAGTTCCACCGCGATCAATCGGCGTTGGGATTTCCTTGGGGAGCTGCCAAGGCAAATCGATCTGGGCGAATACAAATTTGTCCATGGTTCCCCGCGTGACCCCACCAACGAATACGTTTTCCCTGAATATGTCTTTGATCAGCGAAAGATGGAGATCCTGTTCGGCAAGGTGACCAGCTATTGCTTCATGGGACACACCCACCTGCCGGGCGTCTTCACCACGGAATGCGAGTTCCTTTCGCCCGATGAGCTCGACTACGAGTACAAGCTTGGCAGAGACAAGGTGATGGTCAATGTGGGCAGCGTCGGACAGCCGCGTGACGATGACAATCGATCATGCTATGTCGTGCTCGATACCGAAGCGAAGACCGTGACGTTTCGCCGAGTCACTTACGACATTCAAAAAACGGCCAATAAGATCTACGCGATACCCGATCTGTCGGACGCACTCGGCGATCGACTGAAGCACGGACGTTAGCCTTTCTCGAGCCTCACCTTGAACGATAACTCTCGTGACGAAGACTGCGATCGTAAGTGACATTCATGGCAACTTGGCCGCGTTGGAAGCGGTCTTGGAGGACATCGATCGGCATCACGTTGATCGAATCGTCTGTCTAGGGGATGTCATTGGCTATGGCCCCAATCCCTGCGAATGCCTCGACCGTGTCATGCAGTTCGCTTTCTGCGTGCTCGGCAACCATGACAGCAGCGCTTTGTTTGATCCCGAGGGCTTCAACGTCGCAGCCGAGCAGGCGATTTTCTGGACGAGATCACAAATCGAATGTGGCAGTGATGGTCCGGACGCTAGTCGCCGGCGGATGAAGTACATCTGTAGCTTGCCACGCACCGTCGAAGAGGGAGGCGTCTTGTTCGTCCATGGCTCGCCCCGCGGTCCGACCAACGAGTATGTCTTTCCCGAGGACACACAGAACGTCAAGAAGATGGACAAGCTCTTTTCGCTCGTCTCCCACCTCTGTTTCCAAGGACACACGCACGTACCAGGCGTCTTCACCTCCGACCTGCGATTTGTGCGACCCGTCGATGCGACCACGGGCTACGACGTACGGGATCGAGGCGAGCGCCTGATGATCAACGTGGGCAGTGTCGGCCAGCCTCGTGATGGCGACCCGCGCAGCTGCTACGTGCTCTTCGATCAGGAAATCATTGAATTCCGCCGAGTCGCCTATGACGTGGAACGGACGGTCCAGGCGATCGAGGCCGAACCCGAGCTTGACAATTTTCTGGGCTATCGACTCCGTGAGGGAAGGTGATTCGGGCAGTCGGGCAGATAGGGTGACCGGGGCGATGGCGGAAGTACTTCTGGGGCTGGCTGTCCTGGATCCACTCTCGTCGTTGGCAGGTTCATTTTGCGGCTGAACTGCGGAGCATCTGCTCGCATCGCAGCAGTGCGCGTCCATTGTGATAGGCCCCTTGCCACATGCTGGTTCGTGTTTGGTTTTCACCGACTGAACCATCTTCGTTGAGCGTCGCCCACCATCCGCCGACGTCGGCGATCTGATGTCGCTCGACAAAATCGAATGTCTCGTCGAATAGGTCACGATAGTGTTGCTCGCCGGTCAGTTGGTGCATCGTCAACATGGCGACCAACACCTCGGTTTGCGTCCACCATTCCTTCTTGCGGTCGTCGCTCGTTGACGCGCGTGGCCCGGTATAAAAAAATCCCTGATGGATCGGGTCGTGACCCCACTTGATGGCGTTGTCGCACAACGATTTGGCCCACGAACGTAGCACCGCGGGCTGGATCGCAAGAGCCTCGGCGGCGTCCAACACGAGCCAGGAGCACTCGACGTCATGCCCATAACTTGCACGCAGATTTCGCGGCGTCTCAATCATCCTCCAATCGGGAAACCACCCATCGATATTGCAGGGATGAAGGGGATCCTTGACGGTGACCGTGTTGATCTGAATCAGCTCCGCCAGTCGTCGCCCCACCAACGGATCTTCGGTTTCCCGGTAGAGTTGAGCAAACGCCTCCAGCAGGTGCAGATGCGTGTTGTAGGTCTTGGTGCCGATCGCACCTACATAACCTGCTTGACTGGGGGCGGTCACCAATCGCCAATCTTCGTGAAAGAACTCTTGGTAGCCGCCATGTTCGCGATCGTAACAGTGCTCGTCCAACGTTCGGAACAGCTGCAGAGCCAACTCCAGTGGTCGCTCTTGGCCGCTGGCGCGATGGTATTCGACCAGTGCGTAAATGACAAAGGCGTTGGGGTAAACGTGCTTGCGTCGGTCGGTTGGCTCACCTGCTCGCGTCGTCTTGGTGAAGTAGCCTCGGTGATCTGGATCGAAGAAATGTTTGGTCAGAAACTCGTATCCGGAATCGGCTGCTTGCAGGGCCTGTTGGCGGCGGATGTCGGCAACGGCTAGCGTGCTAAAGAACCAAAGCTGTCGGGCCTGGAGCGTCAGGAACTTCTCGCCGCCAACAAACGTTCCCTCGCCATCGATCACCTCCAAGTAACCGCCCTGTTGCTGATCGACGCAGTCCGGCAAATAGAAGTCGATCACCGAACTTTCCAGCAATTGGCGGCAGCGATCTGCCGTCTCTCGGTCATCGGTTCGGCGATCGGTTTGCTGGGGGTGGGCGATCGACACGAAACCGAGGCAGAGAAATACCAGGGCCATCCCAAGACGAATCATTGTGATCACCATTCCGAGTGATGAGCGGAAGTGCAGGGCTGGAAAAGAGGTCAGGCTGCAAAAGGGGTCAGCTGGAAAAGGGGTCAGGAACCAATAGCCGCAAGCGGCCCGAAGGGTGCTTCGCACTATTGGTTCCTGACCCCTTTTCCAGCCTGAATCCTAACGCAGCGAGATTGCTTCTTGGAGCGGCCGCAGCACGCTGGAGACAAGGTACTCGTCGACCAAATCGCGACAGAGGGCGGCGAGTCGGTCGAACTCGTCAGCGTAGTTCTCGTTGGGGCCCAGGCTGTCGTATCGGCGAACGGTCAGATAAACGCTCAGCTGATCCTCGCCAAAGTCACCGGTTCGGATTTGAAAGGCGCTGGTCCGCGACTCAAAACTGACCCGGCATTGGGTTCGGCAATCCTCATCCAGCGCGAACTGAATCGCTGGCTCACTCGACAGAAGCCTACCGAAGGGGACGTGCAGGAACCGCTCCAGTCCCGGAGGCACGCCGATGGCCTCGGCCAGAATCTCGTTGTGATTGCCTCGGTAGGCGAAATCAAACCCCAGCATGACACTCAGCGATTCGCAATCCAGCGGACTGACCGAAAGCTCGTAGGGAATTAGCTCCAACACGGATCGGTGCTGTTCCGCTGCCGATTCGAATGACTCTGGATTGACCACTCCGCTGTTGACCCGTTTGGCTTCCAGCGAGGTCCATCGATAGGCACCGGCCTCCTTTTCCTCCTCAAGCACGTGTTCCGATTTTTCGCGTGAGTAGAAGTTTTGCATCCTTGGGTAGCGGCGGCGGATTTGCTCGAAATAGTGCAGGACTGCTTCGCGATTTTGAGGCAGGTCCAACTCGGTGGACAAGTTCATGTTGAGATAGAAATCGTCGCTGAACGCGCCGTATCGGCTCATGCAATCCTCCTCGCTTGTATGGGAATCCCAAGGTTTCGTTTTGGGTGTCTCCGATATCGTCTCAGTATAGACCGAGGACCAATCGCCAAGAATGGTCGTAGGAGACTACCGACAACGGTTTGATCAATTCCCAAGGTAAATCGAGCCTTTTTCAGGGCACCCGTCGTGGTTGCGAAGGTGGATCGAAATCCCGACAGGTTCCGCTAAGGGGTTGATGGGGCGCCGTCCCCAAGGGACGTTTCACCCTAACGCTCAAACGCCCTTTGTTTCAGGTTGGACCCAAAAAAGATTGCCTCCTTCGCAGGAAGTCTTGATTGTTGCAGCGCTGGCCTCCCTTTCTTCAGCCTGAGGAGGACTTGTGGCCTTCGCGAAGCCCATGGATGTGGCGATTCGACCCCAACGTTGAGAAAAAGAATCACATTTCAGGAGTGAATTTGCTCCTGGGTTGTCGCCGGCCTCGTCTCGCCGAAACCTCGTGAGACGAAGATCCCCAGAATCAAACCCGCGGCAGCCAGCGCACTCTGCGGAGTCCAGCAAAGGAAAATGCCCATCAGCACTTTATCAAATTCCATCCCTAGCCCGAATCCAACGGCAATCGCAGCGGCAATCAACGCGTAGGCAGCGGGAACGATGATCATCACGCGTTTCTGCCAACTGAGCTTTCGCGGCAGCATGGCAATGGCGACAAGCAGAGCTGGACCCAGCGCATAGATACCGATCAATGTCTCCGGTCTTGCAGCGTAGTGCCGAGCCACCGTGGCAACGATTGCCGCGATCGCCGTGGCGATCAACAGCCCTCGTAGGCTGAACTGCACAGGCCGTTCTCCTTCTGGCTCAATTTCCGCCATGATCGACTCCACCCAGGCGTTGAGATCATTCGTACGCCTGGCCGCCCACCACCCGAGAAGTGATCCGAAGCCGACCGCAACGAGCCCGTTGAAAACAATCATTGGATAGTCGGCATACAGGCCACCGTAAGTGTTTCCCGCTTCCCAGACCTTGAATGGAAATCCAAGTGATTCCTGATCGGGAGATGTCTTTCCAACCAGGCTGCCCCAACTCGATGAGCGAAAGAAATAGGAAACAGCATTGAGTGAGCCGATCAGCAACATGCCCAGCGACGTGCCCCGTACAAACCACAACCAGGGAGTATCGGCGACACGTCGATCTTCGCTTGGCGAATCCGATGCGGGGCTCGATGAACTCATGAGCGGATGCAGCCTGTGCGTGGAAATCGTCCTTCGTCTTCCAGTTCGTTCTTCCAAGCCGGCTTTCCAATCCGGCCTGACGGGTTCAAGTCGTGGAGGACGCGCCGCCGAGCTGTGGGATCATCACGCCATAGATCTCGATTGTATTGCCGGCATCATCGATGATCGGCTGTCCCCGCAACAACACGTGTCGGTAGCGAGCCCCTTCTCCTTTTTGACGGATCATGGCTTCGTAGGCGGCGCCCGAGTTCAGTGCGGTGTCGATGGTTTGTTTGAGATATTCACGGTCGTCGGGATGGATCAACTCGTAAAACTCTTCCTTCGAGGGGACGCCACGGTTGACGTCGCGGCCAGCCAGTCGAAACGCTTCCTCGCTCCAGGTCACTTCGCGACTTCGTAAATCGTAGGACCACGTTGCCAACCCAGCTAGTTGCTGAAGATCCTTGAGCCGCTGTTGGCTCTTCCTCAATTCGTTCTCCGCTTCCTTTCGGAGCGAGATGTCGCGAATTGTCGAAACCACCATCGACTCTCCCTGCAACTGAACGACCCGACCGCTGATCAACACGTGGATCCTATCGACCGTCGGTGTGCAGGAAGATCGCTTCGAAATTGTCGATGGCGCCCTGTTGTCTGAATTCGCTCGACCAGATCATCGCGTCGCTCTGGGCAAGCCCAAAGATTCAGTTCCGAGACCTCCTTCCCGACCACTTCATCTTTGCGGTAGCCGAAGAGGTCAAAGAACATTTGGTTGGCCTCGACGACCACTCCTGTCGACATCTGAATCAACAGTCCGGCTTCGGGAGACATGGGTAAACAGGGCCGAGTAACGCGAGACACGCTGTGAGTCCTTTTCCCGGATGTCACGGCGTCGCCGTACTTTCCTCGCTTCCTCGCACTCTCCTTCGCCCGCCGCTTCGTACATGCTGATCGACAAATCCAAGTCACCACGTTCGGCCGCCGACTGGGCAAAAAGAAGTCTGCAGTTTCTTGCGAGCTTCGACGGCTCGCCGGTTAGCGGGCCAAATGTCCATGGCCTCCATCAACAGCGCATCGGCCACGCGAAAGTCTTCGTAGGGGTGTTCCTCGGAGGCTTGCTTGATTCGGTCGCAGGCGCGACGGACCAAGCGAGTGCTCTCATCATGCTTTCGCTGATGCTTGAGTCGCGGCAATGAAATCGTCGACCAGTGGATAACGATCGATGGGGTCGGTCGCCATCGCCCGCATGCTGATGTCCATCAGCTCCCCTTCGATCTCCGTCTCGCGAATCTCGTTGTTAGCGGCTGCCTGAATGCAGGCCAAGAAGCTCGCTGCCATGGTGGGGTGGATGACCCGTCAGAATCTGGAACAAGATCGCGCCGAGCAAATAAACGTCGGATTGAAAGCCAATCGACGATGGTCGGCCGACCGCAAGTTCGCGGCGCCATGTAGGCAGGCGTTCCGCCGATCGACTGATTGCAGCGTCTCCTCAGCGTCTTGCTCATCGGGCCGAATCGCCAGACCCCAGTCCGCCACAAGCACTTCACCGAACGCGCCCGAGCATCACGTTTTCAGGCTTGATGTCGCGATGAACCAGTCCACGCGAATGAGCATAGCGGATCGCGTCGGCAACCCGTAACAAGATGTTGATGTTCTCCTCTTGCGAGAGCTCTGTCGATCCTGCGGTCCCAGCTTGTGCCGTCGATTCGTTTCATCGAATAGAAGAGGCCACCCGACTCGTCGACGCACACCTCATGCAGGGCGATCACGTTGGGGTGATCCAGGCCACCGATCACGCGAGCCTCGGTAAGAAATCGCTCACGCGACAACTCTGACTCGTCGACAACTCGTTGCGAAGCACTTTGATCGCAACTTCACGATCGATCGCCCGCTGATGGGCTTGGAACACGACGCCCGTCCCGCCGCTTCCCAGGCGTCCGACGATCCGATAGTCCGCCTCCTCGCCCTTTCCATGGGCCAGCGTCGCCACCCGCCGCTTGGGGACAAACCCTTTGTCCAGGGGAAGTGTCGTCAATGTTCCATCCGTCATCGTTGGCGTGGGATGGATCAGGTGGGTGTCCCGTCGAACAGGTGCTGGGCGTCCCCGGCAAGCTCGATCGTTTCAAGTTCGGGGGCAGTCGATTGCGGCGACTTCCAACTCGGGTGCATGAAGTCGTTCGCATTGCTTGCCGTCATCGCGATCGTCTTCTCGTCGGCAGGCATCGCGGAGAGCCGATTTTTGACCTCAGGATCCTGCAGAACAGCGTGAAGCAGGCCACCCCCTTGGTCGGAATCCGCGTCGGCGTCTGGACGGATCATCGTTGCAAAATCTTTTTGTCGAAGGTTTCTATTTGCCAAGACCTGTCACCACTACATGTACGATGGACTTCCAAGTCTGTCGCCTCAACATGTACGATGGACTTCCAAGTCCGTCGCCTCGACAGCCGACTCCTCACTCTATCCGTTTCGAATCCCGTTCGAGTATTTCCAGCTTTCCGGAGGTAAAGAGCGATTCCTCCCCATCACGCCAAGAATACACAGAAGCAGATCACTGGACGGACTTTTCCAGGTGTCCCTTCAGAAAGGCACGCAGTTTTCTACTTCTGACATGTTTGACCTCGGTGAGGTTCAGTGTCACACAAGCATGTTCCTCGTCGGGATAGTCGACTGGACCCTCCATGTCGAGTTTACCCAGTTGTGTCATATCAATCGCAGCGCGAGGTCCAGCGAGGGTCACCTTCAGAGACTCGGGCGACTTGGTGTGAACCTCGGCCCACGTGTTCTGCGTGCCGAGCGGTCGAACGTGAACGCGGTCCGGTGATTCGAAGGTCAACGAGTCGTCCCCAGCGACCTGCTCGAGTAGTTTCAATGTACGGTCGGCCAACTCCAACGGCCACTCCGGCTTGGAACCGTTGGGGAAGCCCTTGCCGAGCGAGTGCCATTTCCGGCCCAGAGCCTTCCAGGGATCGAGCGTGGGCACCACCGGTTCAGCCGCCGACGCCTGTCGCTTTGCTGCGGTCGGCCGCCGCTCGGATTGGCTGTGTGGCGCGTCAACTCGCAACTTCGGCTGATCTCGCTGACCCGACTTCGCTGGGGATGCTTGGTTCTCATCCGGCGGAACCTGACTCGAAAGAATGCTCGCCAAGTACGGTGCCGTCACACTCACGCGACTTGTTTTTTTTCCTCTCGACACTTTGGTCGTGGCGGCCAGATCTTCCGGCGTCCCAGCGAAGACGATTTCGCCACCCAGGGCACCCGCATCGGGCCCCATGTCGATGATCCAGTCCGCACATTTGATGACGTCCAAGTTGTGTTCGATGACGACCACCGTGTTGCCCAGATCCACCAAACGCTGCAGCACCGAGAGCAGCTTTTCGATATCGTCGAAGTGCAATCCCGTGGTCGGTTCGTCCAGCAGGTACAGTGTGTTTCCGGTGACGGGCCGGCTCAGCTCGGCAGCCAGTTTTACTCGTTGGGCTTCGCCACCAGAGAGAGTCGGAGCGGATTGACCGAGGGTGACGTAGTCCAGCCCAACGTCGCAGAGCGTTTGCAGGATGTGCGCGATCTTGGGATAGGCGGCAAACAACTCCGTCGCTTCGCCACATTGCATCTCCAACACGTCGGCAATCGACTTGCCGTGTAATTTGACCTCCAACACCTCCTCGTTGTAACGCCGCGAATGACAGTCTTCACAGGGAACCCAAACGTCCGGCAGGAAATGCATTTCAATCTTCAGCTGTCCGCTTCCCTCGCAGGTTTCGCAGCGGCCGCCGGGAACGTTGAAACTGAAATGACGAGAGGTAAGACGACGTTCGCCCGCCTCGGGTATCTCCGAAAACAGCTGGCGAATCAGATCGAAGACGCCCGTGTAGGTCGCGGGGTTACTGCTTGGACTGTTGCCAAGCGGAGATTGATCCACCTCGATCACCTTGTCGATGTGACGCAATCCTTCAAGCTTTTCGTGGCGCCCCACTTTGACTCGTGATCGATGAAGCCGACGGGCCAATGCGGGATACAAAATGTCTTCGATCAACGAGCTCTTGCCACTACCACTTGGTCCCGTGACGGCTGTCATCACGCCCAAGGGCAAAGCCAGATCGACCGACTTGAGGTTGTTCTCTCGGGCACCGATCACCTTCAGGAACTCGACCATCGGTTTGCCCGAGGGGCCGATCACGGGTCGGCGTCCTTTCGGGATGGGAATCGACTTCTTCCCGGTGACGTAGCCTCCGGTGACCGATCGATCGGCCGGTTCGATGTTCGGCGGTGCTCCCTTGGCCACAATCCGGCCGCCGTGACGACCTGCACGCGGGCCGAAATCGCAGAGATAGTCACTGCTGGCGATCACGTCGCGATCATGCTCGACCACCAGCAACGTGTTTCCCAAATCCCGCAAGCGATGAGCGCGCCGATCAGCCGATGATTGTCGCGTGGGTGCAGTCCGATCGTTGGCTCATCCAGAACGTACAGCACTCCGCACAGGCCACTGCCAAGTTGAGCGGCCAGCCGGATCCGCTGGGCCTCGCCTCCCGATAGGGTCGCGGCTCCACGATGTAGCGTCAGGTAGCCAAGCCCCACATCGATCAAGAAACTCGACTCGCGATTGGATCTCGCGCACGATCTCTCCCGCGATCTTTTGCTGCCGGCGGTCGAGCTTCCATGACTTGACTTCACTTTGCAGTCGATCCAGGGGCATGTGAACGAAGTCAGCGATCGTGTGGTCACAGAATCGGACCGCTGCGGCGTCATCCCGCAGCCGCGATCCTTCGCAGGCAGCACAATCGATTTCGGCCACGAACTGATCCAGCTTGGTTCGCAGGCCGGGCGTCAGTCGTGAGGCTTCATCCAGAGCCGGATAGAATCCCTTGAATTGAAATCGGAACAGCACCCTCGATGAGCCCGCGTCGCCCTCGGTATCGGATTCTCGGACCTCGAACCAAGTGGGACCGGCACCGCGAAACAAGACACGGCGCTGGCTGACCGTCAATTGTTCGTATGGGACATCGATGGGAACGCCGGTCTGTCGAGACAGGGCGCGCAGCATC
The DNA here is from genome assembly GCA_963767665.1 of Pirellulaceae bacterium. Lineage (GTDB taxonomy): Bacteria > Planctomycetota > Planctomycetia > Pirellulales > Pirellulaceae > Rubripirellula. The sequence continues at coordinate 168,263 of CAVYFC010000016.1, read as the reverse complement.
CACTGCGAGACCGAGTGTTCCACGTTGGGCCAAAGTAACGAAGCTCCCTCGGCAAGGGTCATCGTTGGTGAGGCGATCAGCGCGGCGGGATTCGTTCCGGTCTGGGTTCCCAGCCCTTCGCATTGGGGACACCAGCCGACGGTGGTGTTGAACGAGAAGTGGTGTGGCGTCAATTCGTTGAAGGAACGCCCACAGGTACCGCAAACCAGGTGTTGGCTGTGTGTCAGCGTCGACCAATCGGGCTCTTCTCGATCTGGGTCGGCCAGCGCAAGTTGAATCACACCCACGCCCAGCGAGAGGGCCTGCTCCACGCTGTCGCTGATTCGAGACCGATCCGATTCCTGAACCACGATTCGGTCGACCACGACTTCCACGGTTTGACGCCGTCGCGGGTCCAAGGGGGGAGCCTCGTCGAGGGCAACGGTCACACCGTCAATGCGCACCCGTTGGTATCCGCTGGCGCGAAGCATCTGCCAGGTGTCTTTGGATCCTTCCCCCGCCTGCACCTCAAGTCGGGGCGAGGATTAGCGCTTTGGTTCCTTCGCGGCATCGCCATCACCTTGTCGACAATCTGGTCGGGCGTCTGGGTACCGATCGAGCAGTGGCAATCAGGGCAATGCATGGTTCCCAAACGAGACATCAGAACGCGAAAGTAGTCGTAGATCTCGGTGACGGTCCCCACGGTGCTCCGCGGCGAATGCCCCAGATTCTTTTGCTCCAATGCGACAGCTGGCGAGAGTCCTTCGATCCGTTCGACGTGCGGCTTTTGAACTTGGCCGATGAACTGCCTGGCATAAGAAGAAAGCGATTCAACGTAGCGACGCTGTCCTTCGGCGTAGATCGTGTCCATCGCCAGCGAACTCTTGCCGCTTCCGCTGGGCCCGCAAAAGACGGTCATGGCGTCGCGAGGCAAATCAACACTGACCGATTTCAGATTGTGTTCGCAGGCCGATTCGACCACGACGTGCGTTCGCGCCATGGGTGAGACCTCGACAATCTGGCGTTGGGAAGGCGAGCGATTTCTTGATCGCTCGCCGTTTCACCCCAAGGCTCTTGGCGAACGCCGCGCCGGTGTAGCTGGCCTCGCATCGGGCCACGTCGATCGGCCGTCCCTCGGCCACGATCGCCCCGCCCCCGGCGCCCCCTTCGGGCCCGAGATCAATCACCCAGTCGGCTGTCTTGATCACATCGGTATTGTGCTCCACGACCACAATCGTGTTCCCGCGGTCTGCCAAGCCGTGGATCACCTTGAGCAGCATTTCGATGTCGGCAAAGTGCAAGCCGGTGGTCGGTTCGTCCAAGACGTAAAGCGTGCGACCGGTCTCGCGCTTGCTCAATTCACGCGACAGTTTGATCCGCTGCGCTTCGCCGCCAGAGAGGGTGGGCGAGGGCTGCCCCAGCTTCAAGTATTCCAATCCGACATCGACAAGCGTTTGCAGCTTGTCAGCGATCTTGGGAACGTTCTTGAACAAGGCCAGTGCTTGGGCAATGTCCAGTTCCAAGACCTCGGCGATCGAGTGCCCTTTGAAACGTACGGCCAGCGTTTCGCGGTTGTAACGTTGGCCCTGACAGACGGGGCAGGTCACCCAGATGTCAGCCAGAAAATCCATTTCCAGCTTGTTGGCGCCGTTGCCGTCACAGGCGGCACACCGGCCTCCATCGACGTTGAAGCTGAACCGACTGGCGGTGTAGCCGCGAGTTTTGGCGTCGGTGAGCTGCGCGAACAGGTTACGAATCTCATCAAAGACTTTGACGTAGGTCGCCGGATTGCTGCGCGGCGTCCTCCCGATCGGCGACTGGTCAATCGCGATCGTCTTGTCCAACAGTTCCATGCCGCGAATTGAGTCATGCTCGCCAATTTCACCCTCGGCGCCATTCAAGCCGTTGCGGAGTGCTGGCTCCAGAATGCCTCCGATCAGGGAACTCTTGCCACTTCCCGAGACCCCGGTCACGCAAGTCACCGTCCCGAGAGGAATGGAGGCGTCGATCCCTTTCAGGTTGTGATGGCGTGCTCCGACAATCGTCAACATCGCATCGGGATCGATCGGTCGCAGATTCTCAGGCGGATCGATCGTTCGCTTGCCGCAGAGGAATTGGCCCGTCACGCTCTTGGCCGACGCTTCGATCTCAGCGATTGGACCGGCCGCGACGATGCGACCTCCCTTGACTCCTGGACCAGGTCCAAAGTCGATGATGCGATCCGAGGCTCGCATCGTGTCTTCGTCATGCTCGACGACGATCAAGGTGTTGCCCGTGTCCCTCAGTCGCAAAAGGGTCTCGATCAGACGGTCGTTATCACGAGGATGGAGCCCGATCGAGGGTTCGTCGAGGATGTACAACACGCCACTGAGTCCACTTCCAATCTGACCGGCCAAGCGAATTCGCTGGGATTCGCCTCCCGAGAGAGTCGGTGCGGTCCGACCGAGCGTGAGATAGTCGAGCCCAACGCCGAGTAGAAATCCGATTCTCTGTCGGACCTCTTTGAAGGCCTCGGCCGCGATGGTGGCTTCGGTTTCGCTGAGCGTGACTTCCGAGAAGAAGGCATCGAGTTGATCGATCGACAGCTGACAAAGCTCTGGGAGCGTGTAGTCCGCCCGCTTCGATCCGCTGGCTGAGAGGAAGGGCTTTGACGCCGTGCGGATCGTAACGGACGAGGCCTGTGGATTCAGACGCCGACCCTGGCAATCGGGGCAAGCCATGGTGCTCATGTACTTTTCGAACTGACGCAATTGCATCTTGTTGCGTGTCGTTCGGTAGCGGGCTAGCAGCTCCGGGATGAAGCCGTCGAAGGATCCGCTGTAGCGTTTCGCCCGGCGGCCTCCACGCCATGTGAATTCAAGCGAGTTTTCCGTGCCCCACAACCAAATCTGTTTGGCTTCCTCAGGAAGGTTGCGCCACTTCGCTTCGAGCATCGTCCCCTTGTCGAGCTCGAGTGCCAGATCCATGGCATCGGCGACACCCCGGTAAATGTGCCGGCGATAACGCCCCATGTCGCCCCATTTTCCCAGCAGCGAGATCGCACCCTTGCGAACGGAAAGACTTTCGTCGGGGATCAGCAACTCTGGAACAAACGTGAAGAGTCGGCCGAGACCGTCGCAAGTCGAACACATTCCCTGCGGACTGTTGAAGCTGAACATCTGAGGCGATGGCGGCTTGAAACTTTCCCCACAATTGCCGCAAGCGTACTTGGAAGAGAAAAGCGAATCCTCCTTCACTGGACCCGCCTGCGGATCATTCGCTTCGGAAAGGGAAACCATCAGCGTCGATTGACCTAGCTTGAGCGCAAGTTCAACCGCTTCGGCGACCCTTCCACGATCGCGATCGTCTGGTTCGATCCGATCCACAACCACCTCGACGTCGTGGCGATGCTGACGGTCGAGTGGTGGCGGTTCGGAAAGTCGAATGGTCTCTCCGTCGACACGTGCTCGCAGGAAGCCCTGTTTCCGCAGGTCCTCGAAAAGATCGCGGAACTCTCCCTTTTGTGCTCGAACCAAAGGAGCCAAGATCCACAGCGTGGCCTCTTGAGGCAGGGCCAAGATTCGTCCGGTAATCGCGTCACGTGACTGGGCCGTGATCTCCGTGGTGCAGTTCGGGCAATGTCCGGTGCCGACGCGCGCGAACAGAACGCGCAGAAAGTCATAGATCTCGGTGATCGTGCCGACCGTGCTCCGCGGGTTGTTGCCGGAGGATTTCTGACTAATCGAAATCGAGGGACTCAGCCCGCTGACGAAATCGACATCGGGCTTGGGCATTTGGCCCATGAACTGGCGGGCGTAGTTGCTCAGGCTTTCGACATACCGTCGTTGTCCCTCGGCGTACAAGGTGTCAAATGCCAGCGAAGACTTGCCGCTTCCCGAAACGCCGGAGAAGCAAATCAACTCACCGCGAGGCAGGGTCAGGCTGACATCGCGCAGGTTGTGCTCGCGAGCACCTTTGACCTTGATCTCCGTTGTCGTCATTCCCTAGCCGGCCATCTTCCGAGTCGCGAAACCCTCCATCACTACAGAGGCCTCTATCACGCTAGAGACATGGGGAGCCGGAAGAAAGGGGTGGAGGACTTGGGGGCCCTGGGCGAATCCCCCCGGGGAAGTCCCTTCTGCGGCGAAGCCGCTACCGTAGCCGAGTCTCTCCGAGACTCGTAAGAAACGCAGCGAAGCTGCGGATGTCCGCCTTGGAAATGCGGACCGACCGCAAGGCAAACCAAGGAATCACAGTCTCTCCATCTTCGAGGCCGAGCACTCGAAGCGGAGCATTCCTTCCCTAAGCAATCGATTTCGCGAAACGTTGAGTCTCGCCAATTATGCGGCGGCGGAATGGGTTGGCAGGCGGCCGGCAGCTTCCTGCTCGAGAACTTCGTCGGCCAGGGCACGGTAATCGATCGCTCCGTTGCTGTCGGGGGCATACTGAAAGATCGATTGCCCGAAGCTGGGGGCTTCGGCCAGACGAATGTTGCGGCGAATTCGAGTTTCGAAGAACTTGGCCCTACAAAAGAAATCGCGGCCACCTTTGCTCGCTTGAAAGAATTCGTCGATGTCGGTGCTCACCTCGGCTGCCAATCGCGTATTGGAGTCGTACATGCAAAGCATGACGCCAGACAGACGCAGGTCGCTGTTGAGACGACGCGATACGACTTCCACGGTGCGGAGCAGTTTGCTCAGGCCGTGCAAGGCCAGGAAATGAGGTTGCAGGGGCAAGAACACTTCGTTCACGGCCACCAAGGCGTTGACCGTGAGCACACCAAGGCTGGGGGGGCAGTCGAGAACCAGGTAATCGAACGACTCATCATCCGCTTCCATCTTGTCTCGCAAGATCATCTCGCGACCCACTTCCCCCGCCAACTCCAACTCGGCGGCGGCCAGATCGAGATTCGCCGGAACGACCGAGATCCGATCGCTGACTTCGCGGCGGGCCTGCTCCAGGGAGGTATCGCCGCAGAGAACCTCATACATGCTTGGTTCGCCATCATGGGCAGTGATGCCGAAATGGAGCGATGCATGAGCCTGAGGATCGAGATCCATCAGGCAGACACGGCGTCCGGACTCGGCCAAGGCGGCGGCCAGATTGACGGAACTGGTTGTCTTACCAACCCCACCCTTCTGATTGATCACGGCGATGGAACGCATTGCATTTCCCTCTTCAAGGTTTCACGTCAAGCTTGCCCATGCGGCATACGACTGACGCGAGGATTCAAAAGTGCGGATCCGATCGTGGTGCTGGCTATGCAGCACGCTGCTTGAGTTCCTGATAGGCCAGTAACACGTCGTACAGGTCTGTGTCGATGCGAATCAAGTCGTCGGAGAAATCATTCAGCCAGGCTCGCTGCTGTTGACCCGCCTCGATCAACAGCGGCACGACTTTCCCCAGCGGCACCGCCACCGTCTTCGCTTCGGCAGTTCCCGCGATTCGATCGAGTTCTCGCTCTTGAGCATTCGATTGAGGATCGTTGTTGAAAATGCGAAGCGTTGGTTTCGACATGGGGAGCGCTCTTCGGTCGTCGTCGGTGGGGGAGGGGAGGGGAGGAAGCGACTCTGTCGCGGCCAAACATGGAAAAGCCACGAAGACACCGTTCCACATGTCGTATCGACTTTAACGATTAGGAGGGTTGAGCCGATTCTGACGGTTTTTCGGATTCCTTTCCTGGCGGATCGTTCTGATGTCAGTCCTGGCTGGGGTGATGTCAATTGGATGACGCATTGGGGAGCACGCGCCGCAGGGCTGCTGTCACTTTTTCCCTGTTTCACGGTTGTTCGGCGCGAACCGAAGTCGATTGGCATGGCCGATGCCTCTCTCGCTCCTGCCGCCAGCGATACCGGACTCGGGACCGTCCCGACAATCCCGTTTTCGGGAACCAGTTCGCCGGAAACGGTTCCCCGCAACCAGTTTCCCGCAGTCGCGCAAAATTCCCGCCAATCCAACGAAGGAGCCATTGATGCGAACGCTGTTGAAGACCCTCTCCGTCCTGAGTGCAGTCATGGTCATGATGCCCGCACCTGTTCAGGCCTCTCACGCCTCACCCCTCGCCCGCGCCGCCTGTGCATATCGGGATGCGGTGGTTCACTTTGGTCACGAGGTGATCGCAGACCACCGGCTGACTCGATTCGAGCGGCGCGTGGCTCCGCCTTTGGTGGATGCCGCGACTCGGTTTCATGTCTTGGCTCAGCGTCCTCATCACGCGCATCTGCTCAGCAACGCTTGGTTTGAGATTGAGCGCATGCATCGACAAGTCGAACTGGTTCTCTTCAATCACCCTGGATGCCCGGTCTACGTCACGCTCCGGCCCTGTTGGCAGGAAGTCCTTTGTGCGTACCGTGACCTCGCATTGGAACTGACACGATTGGGTTGCCAGATTCACCGGCACGATCACGGTCATCATTTCCCCGCGCCGAACTACTATCCGGGCTCCCACCGCGGTTCCCTTTTACCGTCGCTGCCCCTGGCGGCCCAACAAAGCTACCGATATCGCGAAGCCGCGGTGCCTTCCTATCGCTACGGCACTTACTCGCACGGTTTGGTGCCCCCTGAATCGAAGCCTGTCCCCAATCATATTCCCAATCATGTTCCCAGTCATGTTCCTAACCTCAACCCTAGAATTCAAACGCCGACGCTTCCCAAGACGAATTACCAGATGCCCAGGATCCGCATGGGGCAGGTTCATTCGCCCAGCCAAACGCAATCACTTGCGGCAGAGAGAGACATCATTCGGGGGGTGAATCAGCGGCAACTGGATCGAAGCAAGATTGCGCGAGTCTGTCTCGGCGCCTCAAGTGACCGGCTCAAGTGACCGCCTCAAGTGACCGGCTTGCTCCACTCCGAATCGGCCAGTGGGCTCGACTCTGAATCTGGTTTGCCAGGTGAGCCCTGGGCGATAGGCTGAGACGCCCAAGACGCTAGGCTGGGGGACCGAAGGCCGCGGCTCGTCCTGCCGGTCGGTCCGCATTTCCAAGGCGGACATTCGCAGCCTGGCTGCGTTTCTTACGAGTCCCGGGGAGCTTATTACGAGTCTCGGAGAGACTCGCCTACGGGATGCGTGGCAGGTCGAAAAGCTGACGGGCTCGGAGTTGGCCGCCACAAAGGGGGGCCCGCGCCACGGCTCAGCTCCCATGGGCTCACCTCCCTCCCGAAGCCCGTTTGCCCCTCCGAAGCTTCCCCACTCAAACGCGGAAAGTTCGATCCCCCAGGCGGGTAGCGGTGCAGAAAAACCCGTAAAACCCTTTGCTTGCGCAATTGCCGCCCGCTATTATCGGAGCCTAATCAAGAGTCTGGGATCAACTTGTCCAGCTCTCCTTTTCTTCGGAGTGATCCGCGGCCAACCGACACTCCAACACGTCTCTTGCTCCTAGGTGGTACTTCGCGATGTGCGCCGAGACTGTGACTTTGCCGATGAAGAATCTAGTAGTTGCCTTGGGGTTGGTTTCTCTGCTTTCGGTCGTTTCGACCGTGGACTGTTTTGGTGGCGAGTTTCCCGCTGCGAATTCAAGCGAGGTTCGTGCGATTCGCAATCAGATCCGAGCATCGCAATTCCTATCGCATGCGACCTTCGGACCGACGCAAGAGACGATCGACGAATTGGCGGGACGCATTGGTCAAGTCGGATATCGTCGAGCCTGTGAAGAGTGGATCGACCAGCAGTATGCGCTACCGATGACCTCACACATGCAAGTCGCGCGTGACATGTTCACGGCCGATGGCAGGGTCGAGGATACGCAGGGAGTCGGGATGCATCTGTATCGATACCAGGCTTGGTGGCACATCGCATTGACTGCCGAGGACCAGTTCGCCAGCGAGTCGCTTGGGCGCTTTCGCAAATCTTCGTGATCAGCGATTCGGGTGCCAGCTTCAACAATGACGATCGCCGAAGCAAAGGCAACGGCGAATTGACGATCGCGGATTGGATGGGCATGAGCGACTACTACGACATGCTTGCCGGTCACGCATCGGGAAATTACCGCGAGCTGCTAGGGGATGTGACGTTTCACCCGTGCATGGGCGTCTATTTGAGTTCGTGGCGCAATCGAAAGGCCAACATCTCGATCGGCCGATGGCCAGACGAAAACTACGCGCGTGAAATCATGCAGCTGTTCTCGATCGGACTTTACAAGCTCAGGCAAGACGGTCGCTTGCAGGTGGATGAGAACGGCGAATTGATTCCGACCTACGACAATGACGGAATCACCGAGCTGGCACGGCTGTTCACCGGTTTTCGATCCTTCCACAACACCAGCACCAGTTTCAATACCGGGACCAACCTTGGTGACCCGATGCAGATGTACTTTCAGGAGCATGACAACAACTACAACTACAGCGAGGACCCGAACAATCCTGGCAATCCCGATCCGAACGCGCCGGCAGGCAAGACGTTCTTCGGGATCACGCTTTCCCCACTGCCAGTCCCGCTGACCAATGAAGCAGCGATGGCGGAGGTCAACGAGGGATTGGATGTCATTGCCAATCACGATAACGTTCCTCCATTCATTTGCCGTTTGCTGATTCAGCGATTGGTGAAGTCGAATCCTTCGCGGGGCTACATGCGTCGTGTGACGCGAGTTTTCCGCGACAACGGCCAAGGCCAAAGGGGCGATTTCAAAGCGGTTGTCAAAGCGATCTTGCTCGATCCGGAGGCAGTTCGCGGCCAGACGATTGGTACGGCGTTCCGACCCGCTGGCGGTCGAAGTGGTGACTCGTGGAAGCGAACACAGTCGACTCCGCGAACCGATTCAGCGGATCACGACCGATGATTCGTGCGCTGCGACCAAGGAGCATCTTTCCTTACTCCGGCTCGGGCAACCCGCCCAGAAAGTCGATCCTGCCACCGGTGAGACCTTCATGATGTTGAACCATTCCATTGAGCAGGACATCGGTCAAATGCCGTTTCAGGCGCCGAGCGTGTTCAACTACTACCTGCCCGACTATCAGCCGCCGGGAGATTTGATCGGGTACACACCCTCACGCCGCATTCCTCGCGAAGGACTATTCGCTCCCGAGTTTCAAGTCCTGAACGCCGTCACGGCCAATCGCACGATGAATCGTTTGGTCGGGTACGCCCGAAATCGGTTCGTCCCGCATGGGACGCGAGGTGGGACGTGCCGAATCTACTTCGATCTCGACGAGGAGCTGCAGTTGGCCAAGGACAATGCGAATCTGCCAGAGATCCTGAGACGGTTCGACTTATGGTTGTGCAACGGCACGCTCAGCGAGGACACCAAGACCAGCATTATCAACGCGATCACCTCCGAGAGCTCCGCTTCCAACCAGAACACACAGCGTTTGGAGGAAGCCCTGCTGGCCGTTCTGTTGTCTCCCGATTGTGCGATTGAAGAATAGTCGTGACCACTGCCGGAGGCTGCCTTTGGCAGTGATTGTTTGCCCCCATGTCGATCTTCTCTGTCCTCTTCTCCGACCGCCACCCCCACGGAGATACGCATCGTGTCCAAGTCCATGAATGATACGAAAACATCACGCCGCTCGATCTTGAAGGCTGCCGCCGCAGGTTGCGGGATGATGACCCAAACCTCGGTGATGTCGACGCTGTTCAATCTGCAATTGACCAAAGCGGTTGTGGCGGATTCTTCGCCGACGGATTACAAGGCGCTCGTTTGCCTGTTCTTCTTCGGTGGTAACGATTCGTTCAACATGCTGGTCCCCAGGAACAGTGCTTCGAATTCGGAAAACCCCACCGAGTACGATGACTATGCTTTTGTACGGGGCGGCTATGACGACGGGGTCCAAAACGATGGTGGGTTGGCGCTGAAGGAAAGTGATCTGCTGGCGATCAAGAACCCCACGAACATGCCCAGCACGAGCTTTTGGCTTGCATCGGGGTTTCGGCCACGACGCCAGAACCACGCAGGACGGGAGTGGAAACTGGATCGATGATAACCCGGGCGTCACCGGTGGCATCGCCAAGCTTTACGAAGATGGCAAACTCTCGTTCCTGTCCAATATCGGCTCGTTGGTCGAACCAACCACACGCACCGATTACAACAACAACGTCAATCGTCCGCTCGGGCTGTTTTCGCATGCCGACTTGCAGCGTCATTGGATGACCGCCGCGCCGCATACTCGATCACAGATCACAGGGTGGGGCGGAAGGTTGGCCGACCTGTTTGCTTCGACGCAACCTGAACCCTCAGGTTTCGATGAATATCTCGATCAATGGAGTGAACATCTTCCAAACTGGAGGTTCGGTCATCCCCTACACCATCGGTGAAGGAGGAGCCACCCAGGTGAGTGCCTACGGTAGAACGGGTCTGCAAGACAAAATCTTTACGAAGTACACCAACAGCATTCTCGATCAGACGTATTCTGACATGCTTGCGAAGTCCTTCGCGGAATCAAATCGTGGCTCGATTGACGCTGCGATTGAGTTCAATCAGCAGGTCAACAGTGTGGTGTTGAATACGCCGTTTGACCAAGCAGACTCCCTTAGCCGTCGCATGAAGAAGATTGCCCAGGTGATCGCAGCGCATGGTGCGCTGAATCAATCTCGCCAGGTCTTCTTCGTTTCGATCGGTGGTTTCGACAATCACTCCGGTCTGCTGACCGCCCAAGACAATCTGTTTCCACAAATTAGTCGGGCGCTGAGTTCCTTCTACAATGCCATGGTTGAGGTTGGCTGCGAGAACGACGTGGTGACGTTCACCGCGTCCGATTTTGCCCGCACCCTGGGAACCAATGGACAGGGCTCCGATCATGCTTGGGGTGGAAATCACATGGTGATGGGTGGAGCCGTTGATGGGGGGAAGATTTTCGGTGACTACCCGATCTCGCTCAGGACACCCGTGGATCAGGTTTATGGCAATCTCGATTTAGGCCGCGGCCGTTTGATTCCCACTTTGTCGGTCGATCAAATGGCAGCCGAGCTGGCGATGTGGTACGGGGTCAGCAACGAGACCGACCTCAAGACGATCCTGCCGAACATCGATTCTTTCTATACCTATTCCGGTGGGACTGCCCCCGTTGGCTTCCTGCTGTAACGGAACTTTCCGTTCCACGGCAATGTGAGCTTGGCTCGGAATTCGGATTCAACCGATGCTGATCAAATCACCATGCCTTGATCCCGGCGGATCCATCCTTGTTGACCGCTCTCGGTGGCCACCTGGAGCCACTCGCCGCGCTGCCCCAAGACTTGGACGGGACGGCCCGCCTGTTGGGTGATCTTGGCCACTTCGCTGAATGATTCGCCGTCTCCCTGGCGCAGCGACACGGAAGAAGAAACCAGGATAGCCGTGTCGTCCCGAGTGAACTCGGTGACACGAAGCAGGTAGGATCCGCCGCACAGCAAGGCGATGAAGAATGCCGTCACTGCAATCGGCTTCCACGGCGTTTTCCAACGCAGCAGACTCACCGCCAAGGCAATCCAAAATGCCAGCCAAGCGAGGGCGAAACCAGCAAACATGATCGTGGGTGAAATCCATTGAAGTAGCCAATCATTCATGCGCCGGGCCCTGCTCAGTAGATCTTCCCTTTCGCTGACTCCGATCCCTGCTGAGGTTTCGGCCATCACAAGTCGCTTGTGATAGAGGTCGCTGGAAGGATCCAAACGCAAGGCGCGTTGATAGTTGGCGATGGCAAGCCCAAACTCGCCCGAGCGATGGGCTGCCTCGGCCAAATTGAAGTAGAGACGATCGTTGCGGACGTTGGTGTCGACCAGGAGTTGAAACTTCTCAGCAGCCCCACGGTACTGATCGGCAGCTTCGATTGCGTCGGGGTTCTTCGTCCCCAATTCAAAGAGTTCGATTCCTTCGTCCAGGAGTACCCGCTGTTGCTCTGCGGTGAGTTCCAGCGAAGCAGCCTGAAGCGATCCAGGATGAATCAAGGCACCCGACAATATCGATAGCCAAAGCAGGGCCGAGGTGGATCGTAGTTGCCCCGACGTCCGCGGCGGAACACCTTGCAACAAACGGGGCCGACAGACTTCCGTGACGATCGCCTCGGCTTCCTGTTTTTGCTCCTGAAGCTGGCTTGGCAACCGACCATTTTCTTCGTGATAAAGCCGTTCCAGTCGAATGGCCAAATCATGACGGCCTGACGCCCTCAGTGATCCGACTGTCTGATCCCGGGTTAGCTTGCCAGGGCTGATACGAAATCGACGAGCCAGGAATTCCTGGATCGCATCGGCGACATCCTGCGCCCGACTCCGCATGCTGCAACTGCTTGCGAAACCGTTGCTGCGAAGACACGAGCGAACTGGGAAGCGAGCGAAAAGCAAAGCCGGCGGCCAACAGAAACATGGCGATCGGAGCAAGCAGGGCGCGCAGAACGGGCGGCGTCCATATCGTTGGACGCTCGACACTTGCCAGCACCTCGGTTCCCGCGAACAGGTTGGGGGTCACGATTGGGGCAGTTGTTGAATTGGATTCTTCCGCGAACGGACCCCTTCCGTTTCCCCGAGACCCCACGATTGCGTCAAGGGCGAGGACGTCGGCTTTGCTGACCTCGATCGGAATGGGCTTGCTCTTGGTGGTGACAAACTCTTCCGATTGTGGATCGAAATAGGTGTATTCAATGGCAGGAATCTCGGTGACGTCGTCGCGTAAAGGTCGAATCGTCGTCGTGAAGACCTTTCGCGAACCGTCGACGAAGCCGGCCAGGGGTTCGTTATTGACCTTGAAGTCGCGAACCAGGTCCTGCTGCAGCGCAAGTGGTGGCGCACGGACGACATCCATCGACCCGTTGCCGTCAATTCCAAGATGGAGCGTGATCGGGTCACCCACCTCCACACTCTTGGGTGCCGCCTCGGCAACGATGTTGTACCGACCCACGGCGCCGACATAGTCCCCAGGACGGTTTTGGCTGGGTATCGGTTTGACCAGAATCGGCTCGATCATGGCGTCCGCAACGATCGGACGAACCTTGGTGACAGCCAATCGTCTGCCGAACGAACCAAACGGGTTATCGTCCAGGAGCGAGCCTCGAAAGAAATCGTCTTCAAGCATCGAGAACGGCCCGCGGGATCGGCCGATCTCGATCGGGTAATTCATGATGATACGAACATCTTGTCCATCGATCGTCGTTGGTCGATCAGGGTAGATCGTGGTTTCGATCTCATACAGAAAGTACTCGCGAGTCTGGCCTGTGGAATCTTCGCGTAGCACACGTTTGCCCCCGGGTGCCGACGATTCTGCGACAACTCTTCAAGCCGGTCCCCAAACGGCCCCCAGGCAGTTTGCTCCGACAACGATTGCCACATGTCCTCTTCGTCCAGGTCGACCTGGTAATCGGCGTTGCGATAGGGACGCACCCAGATCTTGAGTTTCAAATCCACGGCCTGACCGACGTAGATCTCGCGCTGACTTCCCTCGATCTCGACAAACATCAGGTCATCGGTTTCGCTCTTGCTCGCCACCACGCGGACGACCTTTGTGATCGAAGCCACGCCATCAGCGACGACCTTGACGGGCGGGATGGTGAAGGTGCCCTCGCGCAGAGGGGTCACGCGAAACTGGTAGCTGACGGTCGTGCGATGTGTCTTGCGGCCATTGATCCACATCGTTTGCGAGCTGCGGGAGGGCGGACCGGCCAATTCGATTTCCAGGCCATCGACCTCGGGCATGACCGGCGTCTCATGTTCGACCGCGTTGTTGATGCTGATACGTAGCACGATCGGCAAGCCGACGAATGTCTCACGCGTCGAAACATCCGATTCAATCTCGGCTGCGACCGTCTTCGTTGTCAGGCAAGCGAACGCCATCGCGCAACAAAGGAAGGCTCGAAGCATCGTTTCTCCTACCAATCGCGTTCAACGGGAATCTGTCTCGCTCGCTGTGCCGCCTGCCGCTGCAATCTCCGCAGCATGTCACGATCGCGGATCGCCTGCAGCAGTTTGCGAGCCTCTTCTTGAGTCATTTGCAGCGGCTCGCCCCGAATGCGTTGAGGTTCTTGCCCAGCGTCTTGAGGGTCTTCGGAAGGGTTAGCGGCGGAGAGTTCTCCTTCGGACGTCGGTTGCGGCTCGGAGTCATCCTCCGACTGGGGCTGCGGTGCCTCGGGCTCGCTTTCTGGTTTGACTCCGTCCTCGTTCCCCTTCCGCGTCGGCGGGTTGTCTCCAGCTGATTCGGAGGGTTCCGAGGGGTTGCCCTTTTCGGCTTCGGATTCGCCGGTTTGCCCGCTCGAGCCGTCGGAGTTTTCTTTTTCCGCGTCGGAGGGTTCTGGCTGTTCGGCGGGTTCTGACTGTTCGGATTCGGGACCGGATTCGGGACCGGGCTCATTGCCCGCTTGCGAAGTGGACTCGCCCGACTGCTGCTCGGATTGCTCACCGTTTTCGGAGTTCTCTTTGTCTTGCTCGGAGCCGTCTTGCTCGGAGCCATCCTCCGGCGAATCTTGACTCTCTCCATTCGCTTCTTGGTCTTCGCCGGAACTTGAGTTTTGCGATGGGTCTTGTTGATTTTTCTCGCCCGGTTCGGACGACTCTTGTGGTTGCGGCTGCTCCGGCGGCTCGTTCGCTTGCTTGTCCTGCTGCTCTTGTTCGTCCTTCTGTGTTTGCTGCTCCAGTTCTCGTATCAACTTGTGCGCTAGCTCGAGATTGAAACGGGCGTCGGTGTCATCGGGCGTGAGGCGGAGCACGCTTCGATAGCTTTCGATCGCGTTGCGAAGCGATTCGATTGCCTTGGGAGTCGTCGCGGCGTCTTCGTCTTCGAGGGCTGCCAAGGCTTTGGCGTAATCGGTATTTCCAAGGTTGAATCGGGCTTTGGCAGCCAGCTTGGGGTCGGAGGCGGCGGCAGCGGCGCGAAAAGCCTCGGCCGATTCATCGAAACGTTGTGCTTGGTAGAGAGCGACCCCTTGGTTGTACTGGTCGGTCACCGACAACTCGTCGGCATCGAGACTCTCGTAGATGACCAGAGCTGCCGGCCGAGTCCCCTTCGCGGAGAAGCCTCTCGGCGGCTCGCTGGGGAGCTCTCAAAAGCTTTGACTGCGACGTGGAGCTCGGATCGCCGGAAGCATCCTGACCAGCCCATGATGGGGACGGCTGGCTGGCCAGCAGGAGAAGCAGGAATCCAAGATGGAGGCTTGAGGCTGACTTCATTGCAGGAACGAATCGAAGCAACAAGGAACGTTGTACACGAGCTTTGTCCACAGGATAGTAGGAAGGACAGATCGCAAGGACCATCCTAACTCGAGGTTCCAAACTCTAGGTTCCACGACGATTACCGTACCATCGAATCTGCATTCGATCGCAATATCGAAATCCGTGGTTCTCGCACCATGGCTTGAGCCATTTTGCGGCGTCGTCCATCGCCGCGACGGTACTTCCCTGAGGCATGACCCAGACGTCGTCGGGGCTCACACCGCAGCTGCTTGGCGACGGAGCCCAGTTCGGCGTAGTCCTCGGGCGAGTCGACAACGAATTTTAGCTGAAAACGTGGTCGACCGGTCGATCAGGTTCCGGATGGTTTCGATCGGCATCCGGCGCTGCTGGTGCAGGCGGCTCCATTTTGGGTGCTGCGCCGGGTCGGGGGTGCTGGAGGCGAACTTGGGGCTGATCGACATCAGGTCACACTCGATCTCTCGGTCGACCGTGCCGGCGGTCTCGATCGTCACGTGCTTTCCCCGGCCACGCAATATCGCGACACAGCGGAACGACTTCCGAGGGGAGCAGCGGCTCGCCACCGGTCAACACGACGTGTCGCACTGCTCGATGTCGGCGACCATCTGCAAGCAGCGACGTCGATCGAGATCGTGTCTCCCTGAGGTTTCCATGAGGCGTAAGGTGTGTCGCAGAACCAGCAGCGCAGGTTGCAGCCGCTGGTGCGAATGAAAAAGCTTTCGGTGCCCGTCAACTGGCCTTCGCCTTGGCGACTGGCGAAGGTCTCGGCGATGCGCAGCGTCCCCCTAGTCGTCGCTTGCGACGCTGCGAAAATCCGGCCTTACCGAGTGGAGTGATCAAGTTGAGTGATTCGAAATCGTTTCGAGACGAGTTGGAAGTCTTTGACAACCCCAGCCCGTCGCGGAATTTTACCATCGAACATCATTGTCCCGAGTTCACGTCGGTCTGCCCAAAAACGGGGCAGCCCGACTTCGGGACGATCGTCTTTACCTACGTTCCTGACAAGCACTGCGTCGAGCTGAAGAGCCTGAAAATGTACCTGCAGCGATTTCGCAACGAAGGCATCTTTTACGAGGCGGTCACGAACCGAATCATGGACGACTTCCTGGCCGTCGTAAAGCCGCGTCGGGCGACGGTCGAAAGCCGCTGGACCCCCCGGGGTGGCCTCCACAGCAACATCGTCGTGAAATTTCCCGACGAAGGCTAGCCGGAAGAGCCGGCCACCTTGCTTTTCCCCGCCGATTTCCCCTCCGCGATGCCCTAAACGGCACGCCCCAACGCACCGAGATTGACATGACGACTCCGATCCTGCTGAGTGGATTTGCCGACGAGGCAGCCAACGAGAAACTTGCCGTTCAACAGTATTCCGCCTTTGCCGCGCTCGGACTGAAGTACTACTCGATTCGTTTCATCGACGCCGGCGAGGGCATCAAGAACGTGATGCAGCTGACCGACGGCGAGATCCAACATCTGGTCAAGATGCAGGGCGACTATGGGCTGAAGGTCAGCAGCATCGGCTCGCCGATCGGCAAGGTCAAACTGCAGGATGTCGACGATGGCACCGTCCAACAGCTTCGTCCCGTTTGACCAGTATCTGAAGGAAGACGTGGCGACGGCATGCGATCGGGCCGAAGCGTTCGGCGCCAAGCTGATTCGCGGCTTTGCGTTCTATCATCCCAAAGGCACCAATCCACACGAGCATCTCGATCAGGTCAGCGATCAACTGGGGCAGATCGCCGAGGCTTGCGATCAGCGTGGCTTGACGTTTGGGCTTGAGGTCGAAGCCAACCTGGTAGGGCAAACGGTGACCTGCTGAAGGCGATTGCCGAAAAAGTCAATCATCCCGCGATGCTGACGATCTTTGATGCTGCCAACATCGTGACCCAAGGTTTCACGGCGGACGAGACCTTCGAGCAGTATCTGGCGATGAAGCCAAGTCTCGGTTGGGTTCACATCAAGGACTATCATGATCCTTCGCCGCGAGGTCGGATCGAACACGTCGACGAAGCAAGCCTGAGCAACTTCGTCCCGGCCGATATGGGCGACAGCGGGCACGAAGCGATCCTTCGCGATCTGCGAGACTTCTTGCCAGAGCTTCATCGCCGCATGACCGCCCGCGGTGCCGACGGGGTCTTCTTGGATCTGGAGCCGCATGTCAAAGGTGGCGGACAGTTCGGCGGCTTCAGCGGTCCCGACGGATTCGGAGTGGCCCTTCGCGGGTTGTGTCGAGTCCTCGACTACGTGGACATTCCCTACCAGCTGAGGACCTTTGCCGACGTCAAGGCAAGCTGTTGAACACCGCTCCACCCTCTCACCTGCGATCCAACGATGTCACGCGGTCCCGAAGAGCGAATCACGCAACTCGAAGTTCAGCTTGCCCATGCGCAGCACTTGCTGGAACAGCTCAATCAGGTCGTGGCCGAACAGGCTGCCAAGGTCGATCGCATGACACTCTTGATCAAGCGTCTCAATGGACAGATGGAAGAGTTGAAGTTTGCGAACGAAGAGAAGCGTGATCTGCTTGACGAGAAGCCGCCGCACTATTGAGAGGCGCGGGGGGAAGAAGGCAGTCAGCGAGAGGCGAGTGGCGAGAGGGATCAGTAGCCAAAGCCGATGCGGAACATGAACCCGTCGCCAATGTCGATGTCGTCTTGCGGCGAATAGCGATAGCGAATTTCGCGTGAAAAGACCCAGCCGAATTCGGCAAAGGCGGTTCGGCGGCCTGCTTGCAGCAGTTGGCCAGGGCCCCATTCGAATCCCAGAATGGCGCGAAGGTCATTGATGTCCACCTGATCGCTGTAGCCGGCAGCGCGTTCGATCGTCCAGTTGCCTCCGCCATATTCGCCGGTCACATACCACCACAGGTCGTTGGTTCCCAGTGTGCGGCAATAGCGTGCGTATCGGGGGTTGGGAAAGAACAGATCGAGTCGTGTGAAAGGATTGGGGCGACAAAAGAAGCCGAAGGCTGGCACCAGCTTGACCTCGTTCCGGTTCGGGTAAAAGATCCCCGTCTTGAAGGTCGAGGTCGGCGTGACTCGAAACGTCGCCAGCGGCGCTACCCCGAATCATGAAACTGTTACTGTTGTAAGTGTTGAAATCGGTGAACACCCCCATTCGTAATCCGAGTTCCGTTCCCACCAGTTTGTTAGGATCCGATTCCCAGCCCATGTCAACAAAGGCGCTGTATGCATTGGGTGGGAGGTCGGCGACGGGATTGTTGGGTCCGTCCCAGAGATGAAGCGAGAAGGACGGGATCACAAAGAGCGGCTGGGTGCAGTGCAGGAAGTTCGGAAAGGCAAAGGCCAGGGAGAAATCGAAGTCATTGATCCCAAGATTGTCTGGTTCGCTCGAAGGAGTCACGTAGGTGTAACGGAACCTCGGTCCCTGCAGCAGTCGAAACGCGCTGTACGACTGAATGGGAGTCTGAAGAACCGATCCAGAGTAGATCGGACCGAAGCCTTCGGGAAATAGCGAGCTCGGCGTGGACTGGGGATAAGCTGAGTTCGGAAAGCCTCCGGGCTGACCGTAAACGGTACCGGTCGGTGGCACATCGTAGGGGGACGGGCCATAGATCGGTGGATTATTGATCGGAGCCATGGTTTGCGTCCCATAGCCGGCTGGCGCCATCGGCGCAGCGGTTGGACTGGAGAAGAGTCCGAACAGGCTTCCGTTGGAGGAAGGGGTTGTTGGATAGCCGCCGGCCGGCGGCCCGATGGTCGTCACACCAGGGCCAAGGCTGCTGGTAACTCCTGGTATCCCGCCGGCACCGCTCGCTGGAGTCGACGAATAGGGGTCGAAGCTTCCATATCCGTTGGGAGGAGGAGCGTACGTGGTCGTTGGGGGCGCGATCGGGGTCAGATTGGTTTGCGGAATGTCCACGGGCGGTCCCGTCGTCACACCCGGTTGCACCATCGAGTGCGCCACCGGGCGAATAAATTGTTTGACCATGCGCTCTGCTCGATGTGATGCCGAGGGAGACAATCGCCAAGCCCACCGCCAGAATCGACAGTCGCGAGGTTGATTGGATGAGTGCAATAGCTGGCATGGCCTTGGACGCAGTTCCGCGGTGTTGGGCGAGCCTTTCATGCAATGAGGCCTCACCGATCTCTATGGAGTTACTCCGAGGGCCGTTTCCTGGTCAAGACGAATCGAAAGAGCACCTTCAGCTTGCTGAGCAGATGCTCTGGATTGCCGCTCGCTTTTCTCCGAGAATTCGCGACAATACGAAGATGCCGTCCGATGCTCCTTGGGACGCCACCCGCTTGCCTCGCAACGAGGGGAATCGAATCGCGATTTCCCATTGCCCTCTCCTTGAAGACTCACAACCACCTAGAAAAATGGAAGATCTCGACGTTGCCCGTTTGGCTGAATACCTCCACGTGACCCCTGATCAGGTGACCCGCATGGCTGTGCGAGGCAAGCTACCGGGCCGTCGAGTGGGTGGCGATTGGCGTTTCAACGAAGCTGAGATTCACCATTGGTTGGAAGACCGAATCGGCGCCAGTGACAGCGAGGAACTGACGAAGGTTCAGCGTGTCGTTGACCGTGTCGCGGGTGAAGCCTTTGGGCGTCCCATCAGCGAGTTGTGCACGAAAGAAACCATCGCCGTCCCGCTCAACGCGCGGACGCGCGGATCGGTGATTCGATCGATGTGTGAGTTGGCCTCACGTTCCGGATTGGTGTGGGACGCGCCTGCGATGGCCGAAGCGGTCCAAGCTCGCGAGCAAATGCATCCCACGGCACTTGATTGCGGCGTCGCCCTGCTCCACCCGCGCCGGCCTCAAACCTCGATTCTTGCTGATTCGGTGTTGGCGATGGCGGTTTGCCCGTCTCCCATTCCTTTTTCTGATACGGGCCAACTGACCGATATCTTTTTCTTGATTTGCTCTTACGACGATGCGGCCCACCTTCGTATTCTTGCCAGGCTCAGTCGTCTGATTGCAGATGGTGACCTGCTCACCAACCTTCGTGGTTGCCTGACGGTGGCTGAGGCATGGGAGTGCCTCCGAGAGGAATCGGAAGAAGCACTCGATTCGGCGCTACGCATTGATTCAGGCCATGTGTTTTCAAGGAGGAAAACCATGAACGTTGTCCCGATTCGCGACCGCCATCCCGAGAGCGGAACCCTGCTTTGGATCGGTGAGACCTCGCTCCCTGAGTTTCAGTCGGCCTACCAGCACTGCGTTCAACAGGCTGATCAAATTGCGCTGCGTCAGGACGCGCTGGCTGCGATCGAACGCCCCGCTTCGGACGTTCGTCGGATCGTGGTGGCTCGATCCAATCGACACCCCGTTGATCAAGCGACTTTCCACTTCCTGTCCCAGCAACATCGCGAGGCAGCTTGGATCGATCTGCTCGGTCCCCTTTGCGAAGGAATTCGGCAATCCTCCTCTTCCGGCTCGATGCGGGTGGCTTGGCATCGCTGGGATCAGGTGCTGCTCGATTGGTTTCAAGAATCGGGCCGTCCCCGTACTCGTGAATCGCAACTCGCATTCAATTCGGTTGCGGTCAATTCGGTTGCGGTGCTCGCTTCCAACGCTGCCACGGCCCAAGCCTATTTGGACCTGGCCGATTCTGTGGCGTCACGGCGGTCTGGTGCCACAGTCCCCATGCGATGCGGATGCGGAATCTGGATGCGGTCTGGTGGGATGACAGCGTGGCCGACTCGACGGAACCAGAAATCTGGCGAGAGCGACTCTCAGCATTCGAGACCCCACGCCGGGCGGTCCGTCACGCCTGGATCACTCACTCCGCGTGGCTCGATCAAAGGCAAGCAGCCATCGACGGCGGCATCGAAACGATTCTCACCAAACCCTTTCGGATCGATGCGTTGGTGAAGACATTGGGCACCAACCGAGTCCTCACACGAAGAGCCGACGCCGCTTGAGTCGGTTGGTCTTCGATGCCAGCCGAAGTGGGTCGGTGGACTCACGAGCAATCGAAGTGACTCTTTAAAAAATTCCCGCTCCGAAGGCTGTCGTCATCGTCTCGCCGGCAAGACTTTCTTGTCTTTGGCGATCGATGAAGTGAGGCCTTGGCGGACCCCCTACTCGGCTTTCCGGCGGGAGTCACTGATCGGTCTCGACATCCTCGTAACCGAAGTCGTCATCGTAGCGCGAACGGTAGCCGGGCTGCTGGCAGCGACTCAGCTCCGCTTCGAACTCGTCAATCACCGCTTTCTGGATCAGTTCGCGGCACTCGCTGTTGATCGGGATGAGCCACGTCGGCATAGAGTTTTTGAGGCGAGTCGTAGGATGACGTCGCCATCGCTTTGCAGCTTCACACCGCAATGGTTGCAATAAGCGGCGCGGAGATGGTTCTTGTGATTGCATCGATGGCAATGTCCGGTCAACTTGCGACTTGGCATTGCCACAAATGGACCATTCGAACCATCGATGATCTTCAGGTCTCGCACCACGAAACAGTTGTCGATCGTGATGGAACAGAAGGCACGCAGTCGGTCCTCCGAATCCTCCATCAACTTGATGCGAATCTCGGTGATGTCCATTGTCCGACCCTCCCTAACCGGCGAACACGCCGCTTGGAAACCGGCGCGTTGGCAAGCATGTTGTGTTTCTAGGTCAAGTTCACCAATGCCGGCACTTGCGAGCTGCGCACGGGCATGACGATCGCACCTGGTTCAAGTCGGCTCCGAAGTTGTTCCGAGCAACGCAGCGCATCTGTCCTGTGAGCCCGCAACGGCGAAGCATGCAGAACCGCTGCCTGTCAATTGACACGTTCTCAGGCCGACCTGCCACAGTGATTCTAGGATTTCATCGATTTGCGGTGCAAGTTTTTTCGCCGGATCGGACAATCGATTCGCCATCACCCCGCCCAGATCTGTGAATCGGCCGCCTCCAATGCAGTTCGATCAGTGGATTCGCGTCGCGTGGAGTCTGGGGGACTTGGGATTTTGCGTAAACCTTAGCGGTCGAAAGGCTTAACGCCGGGATAGACGACAACCAAGTTGATCGGCGCCGCTAGCCTCACATCGCTCGAGGATCTCGCCTCGGCCCTGCGCTCGGCCGGCCGATCGAGAGGCGATTCCTGGCGAAGTCCAAGAAAAAACGGGACATCGCTGCCGATTTCTGCCGCGAGGCTCGAAGAGCTCCGGTCGTGCCGGCGGGAATCCGCACAACGCCGCCGCGCAGCGAAGCGCCGACGCCGCATCGCTGCTGGCGCCGCCCATGCCGGCACCGGCAGGAATACACTTGTCCAGCTCGCAATCGAATCCGCCGTCGATGTCAAAAACGTTCGAGAAGCTTCTCAGTGCCCGATGGACCAGATTCTCCGGTCCCTCAGGAATCTCAGCAATCGCGAGCTGGCCTCCTCGTTGCGAACCGATCCCCAAACGCTGCGCGACGATTTCTTTGGAAGGCAGCCAGCTGGACCGACAGCGAGACGTTCGGGCTGGTCGGTGCGCACGACGCGCATTTGATCGCACCAGTCGATCGGGACCATCACGGTATCGATCTCGTGAAAGCCGTCCGCGCCGTTTGCCCAAGCAGTTCCAGGAAGAGATTCAGCTTGGCCGGAGGTGCGTGTGAGCGCAGCGACGCTCATTGTGTTGCACTCAGAGGATGTCATGCGACATGGAACGGCTGCGCTCAGAGGCCGGCGATACCGAGGCGAGTCGCTCCGAGACTCGCAGCGACGCAGCGACGCAGCGAAGCCGCACGCCGCGAAGCCGCAAGCTGCTGGTCGCCGTTTTGGCACGACGAACCTTACACCGCGAACTACGACGAGTCATCCCGACGCGATCAGCCGGCGCGTGAGGGTTGTTCATCGCGCGACGACTCCACTTCGGCCTGATCGATCGCGACGAGCGTGATGCCCGACTTGCCGTGCTAGTTCGTAAGTCGTGCCACTTGATCGACGACGATCGTCTTGCCCGCTTCGATCACGATCGCCGTTCCCTTCGCATCGCGAACTCGCTGAATCGTTTGCGGTCCGATCGTGGGAACGTCAAATCGCATGTCTTGCTTTGGCTTGCTGACTTTGACCAGTGTCCATCCGCCTCGTTTACACAGTTGGCCGGTTCGCTCGATGCAGGCATCGGTGCCCTCGATCGCTTCGACGGCGATCACCGTGCCATCCTTGATCGTGATCGCTTGACCGATGTCCAGTCCGCCCATCTGCTTGGCGATCTTGCCATCCCGCTTCGATGTCACGTTGCAGTCGCTCGTTCGGCTTGGGGCCGGCGAGGTGTCCTTGGTTCACAAGTAGCTCCGGTGCAAAATCGGTTGCCGGCGCAGATTTCGATGCCCGACTTGGCATAAGCGTCGGTGATCGCCATCAGCAGGCTGTCGTCGCGGGCGTCGCGTCGACGTCCAACCAGGTACGGTCCGAGCGTGCGAATGCATGTCAAATCGGGAAAGTGTCGAATCCAGACCGAGCCTCGGTAGAGCAGATCCGCCTTGAATAGCTTGCCCGCCATCGTGACCTGCTTGCACGCCGTTGCGGCGGAAATAACGGATGTGTCCGCCCAGTTTGCCGACGCCGGACCAACAGACGTGATCGCAAATCGATTCCAAGATCGGTGCTGGCGTGACCGCGAGATCGCGATGCAGCAGACAGGATGACCTTCGTCGGACCAGCGCTTGAGCAACCTGCACCGGAAATCGTCCCCAACCGGCAATCAGACCGATCGGCTCTTTCGCCGGTGGCGATCACGGTGGTGGGCCATCATCGCCTCGGAGCGACGCGGCCAGTATCCACGTCGATACGTCATGCCGCTCGCTTCTGGATCAGCTGGACGGGATCCTGACAGGCGGTCGAGATCACGTCGCAATTGCTTGATCTCACGACGCATCTCGGGCAACCGTCGCTCGACCGCCATGATCTGCATCTGCTCTCGCTGCGTCGTCGCCGGCGACCCGAGATAGACTTCGATTGCCCGCACAATCGTCCATGACGCCGCCTGTGCGCCGACGATCGCGTCGTCGCCGAGCGTGATGTGGTCTTTCAAGCCCAACTTGGCCCGCCAAGACGACGTAGTCACCGGTCCGGCAACTTCCCGCAATGCCCACTTGGCTGCAGAGCAGGTTGTGTCGCCCGATCTTGCAGTTGTGCGCGATCATGACCTGGTTGTCGATCTTGGTTCCCTCGCCGATTCGCGTCGCCCCGTAGGTTCCTCGATCGATCGTCACTGCAGGCGCCGATCTCCACGTCCGACTCGATCGCGACGTAGCCGAGCTGGGCCGTCGGAACATGCCGTCCCGCTTCCTGGCGATAGCCGAAGCCATAGGCGCCGATCACCGTTCCCGCATGAATCACGACGCGGTCGGCGATTCGCGTGTATTCGTAAAGCGTCACGTTGGCGTGGATCACGCAGTCGTCACCGATTTTCGGTCTGTGGAAGAATCACGACTCCCGGCATGACTCGTGTTCGTGAGCCGATTTTGACGCCCGCGCCAATCACCGCGCTGGCATGTATCTGAGCCGTCTCACAGATGACTGCGCGGTCGGATCGATGCCCGGTTCGAGAAGTCCGTCGCGATCGGGCGGGCGAAAATGCGCGACGATCTGCGAGAATGCCCGATGCGGATTATCGACAATCGATTTGGGCCATCGACAAGTCGGCAACTCTTGGCCGAGTGATGACGGCGATCGCGCGCGAATCGACTCAGTGACGGAGACGCGACTGGGATCATCCAACATCGTGATCTCGTCCGTTCGTCGCATCACCCGGCGGATTTGCGCCACGGCAAATCGAGTCGGGATCGCCGACCAGACGTCCACCCACAATTTCGGCAAGTTGGCCCAGTTGCATCGTCATTTCCAATCATCCTTTACTGGAATTGTCGGACGCTCACATCCGTCTCGCCCCTATACAGGCTTGGAGGGCTTCGCAGCAAGATGAGACTCGTTTGGCATCGTCCGAACCCCTCGATGCCACGAGTTTGACAGCCGACCCGAAGCGTAGGTCCGCATTTCCAGGGGGGAGGACATTGGCAGCTTTGCTGCGTTGCTTACGAGTCTCGGAGAGACTCGCCGACGATAGGCCTGAAGATCACTTGCTAGCATTGGTGTCTGTGGGCGTTGCTTCGTCGGGCGAAGGGATGGGGGTCCTAACGATTAGTCGTGGGGGGCGAGCTGTGATTGCTTTAGCGAATGGGGCGATGCGATTCGATGCCCCACCTGTGCTTGCGCCTGCGCAGACTTCTCAGTCGTAATTGTCAAATGGCAAGCAGCTGTCCGGTTAGCGGGCCGATTTCTGATTGCGTGGAATGGAACGACAACAGGCGTTGTCATCCATCCATCGAACGGAATCACAGAATGGGAAACGGATCTCCCACCTCCCGATGGTTTCAACGTCGAAGCAACTTGCCAAAGGAATTCCTTGACGCAGGATCCAAGATCCTGCCTGCACACACCGCTCGTCAGGGCAGCTGGTTGGACCAGCTCAAGTGGCTGCGTGTGCAACGCTTCTGATGGGCGAAGGATTGCGACGAAACAACGAAAAGGATTCGCTTCTATGACCACCAAGACACTGCGGTCGCTTGCCGCCGTGCTCAGCATTGGACTGTGTACGCTCACTCAGGCTCAAAGCACGACCGCCTATACCGCGCCGGCAAAGTGGAACAACTTTTATCCGGCCTCGCTGTATGCTCAGGACGGTGACGACGTGTTGGCGGAGACACTCCCCACGCCAGCCCCCGAGGTCGCTGGCGACGGGCTTGCCGATGCCGGGAACGTTCCGGCAACACCGCAACCGATGGACATGTCATTGTTGGAAGAGGGAAGTGTTTCGGAAGGGATCGGGGAGGCTTGCTGTCAGGCCGCGTCAGCGCCTTGGTCCGGTGTGGAGCGGCTTCCGCTGAGGCCTTGCTTTGGCAGTGTGAATCTGTTGTTCCTGTCGCAGGCCAATGACATGGTCCGGCCAATCGCAGGCGGGCTCGGCGGCTACAGCACCGATGTGGTCAATCCGGGCACGACGCCTGGCTTTGAAGCGGAGGTCGGACGCTACATTTGCTGCGGCAAGTTTGGTGTTGGCGTTGGTTACATGCTATGGAACCCCGAGTCGGAATCGGTCACACGAACCGCGCCGGCGGGTTCCATCACGCCATGGATGCCGGCCTATCGAGACGTCTCAATCAACGCCAATGGTGGTGGTCCCGATACGGTCTACAACTACATCACCGGTGCGGGCCCTGGGGCTGGGGCCGCTGGAGTCCGTGTCTCGCGTGATCTGTTCTATCAAGGGATCGAAGCGAACCTTTACTGCTTTGGTTTGATGGGATCACGTCGTGTCTCGCGTCCCTGTTGTAATTCCGCGGGATGCCTCGGGCTGGGTGACCGACTGTGCGGTGGATGCTATGGCTACGGTGGCGCCGGCGGTCCGCTGACCCGTCCCTGCGGAGGTCGCGTTTCGGTGATGGCGAGTCACGGTTTTCGATGGTTTCAAGCAAAGGATCGCTTGGACTTCGACTACAACATCGATGGCGCAGCAGGTTACCAGGCCGGTGACATTTACGAGTGTTACCACGTCGAGAACAACCTGTTCGGATACCAATTCGGCAGTCAGTTGACCTATTGCATCAACGCCTGCTGGAGTCTGAACATCGGTGGCAAGTTCGGAATCTATGGCAACCATGCCCAGTTGTCGCATCACCTGGGCAGCACGACCACGGCGTATCGAACCGGGACCTCCGACCTGATTGACACCAAGGACAGCGATACGGCTCTGGCGACCATGGGCGAACTCGACTTTGGCTTGGGACGTCGCATCGGATGTGCCTGGACGATTCGAGGGGGTTATCGCCTCTGGGGAATCAGCGGCGTCGCGACGGCTCCCGATTCGATTACCGAAACCTACTCGACCCTTGCTGCCAGCGGCACCGTTTACGCCAACGACAGCATCGTGTTGCAAGGTGGTTACATCGGGATCGACTACAACTGGTAGCCCGATCTCACGACCCGGTGTGCTCTGCGACGCGGTGTGCTGTGCGACGCGGTGTGCTGTGCGACGCGGTGTGTTATGCGACGCGGTGTGTTATGCGACGCGGTGTGTTATGCGACCCAGTGGGGGGCGACTGGGATCGATCGGTCGATGTCGCAACGAAGAAAGCCCTGCCGAGTGATCCTCGGCAGGGCTTGATTGAATGGACTCGCAACGCCGCCAAGTCATCGGGGCGGCGAAAGCAACGAGCTTACTGATTCAGCTGCTCTTCGATCTGCTCACTCATGGCACGAGTACCCAGTGCGCCCGAAAGACCATAAGGGCTCTCGACGCCCGGCGGATTGGAGCTCTGCTGATTGGCGTTGCGTCGCCAAACGGTTTCAGCGCGTTGGTCGCCCGCTTCGACCGAGTCGGTCATGAAGATCACGGCGCCGTCGGCCATCAGAATGTGAGCTCCACCTTGATGACGACTGCTGGCGGTGCAGGTGCTATCGGTACCGTGGCCGCCACCGGTGCAAAGCTCGCGATTGGGCGGCAGGATCGTCTTCATCTGCGAATAGATCGGTCGGAAATCGGCCCAGCGATAACCACGCTTTGTAGCTGCACCACTTCTTGGCGTGGTCGTTCGCCAAAATCTCGGTCGGTCGGGGTCGATCAGGTCTGTATCTTGACAGATTGATGGGTTGAGCATGATGCCCTCGCCCCACTGGCCACCATGACCACGATTGTTCAAGGCAGCATCGGTTCGGATGTCGCGATCACCAAGGTCGGTCGCGATTTCGCCCGCCATGATCGTGTTGGCCAAGCCGTCCAACACGTCTCGAAAACGCATTTCCCGGCGTGGGATGAATACACCGCGTTGTGCCGCGTTGACCTGTTGCACCAACCAGCTCTCGTCGTTGTAACGCCACCGGCCTTGATTGCCGTTGAACCTCGCTGAACCGAGTTGCGATCGGTTGATCGCATCGCCCGTGCAGGCGGCGTAATTGGTTCGGCCCACAGCGGGAAGACCCGTACCTGGATCGCTGGGACATCGATAGGTGGGGACGTCACTTGCCCAGGGCTTGAAGCGAATGGCGTAGGGAGCAGGACCCATCGGTGGCCAAAACTCTCCCTCGGCATCCTCATGACCCATCGAGACTTCTTCCCACATCGATTGCTGTTCGACGTAGGGGAGGATCCCGACAAGGTAGCAGAGCATGTGGCGGGAGAAGCCCATGGCAGGATCGACCATGCTTGACCCCGGATCGTCCGCGTCGGCCCATGCATCGTTGAATTCGTTCGTGCCGCCGGTCCCTTGCATCGGGAGGGACTTGAACGCAGCATGGTAATTGTGAATTCCCAAGCCGATCTGTTTGAAATTGTTACTGCAGCTCATCCGTCGAGCGGCTTCTCGCGCAGCCTGCACCGCAGGAAGCAGCAACCCCACGAGCACGCCAATGATGGCGATCACGACGAGCAACTCCACCAACGTGAAGGCGGCTCGCTGACGAATTTGATGATAAGACATAAGACACTCCCTAATAGTCAAGATTGGGTGCTCGATAAGGATAAGGATGGCACCCGGAACAACTGGTTTGCGTCGAGCTCCCCAAGGGACTCGGTGGATTCAATTCCGTCGGACGAAGCTACTTGGCTTGCGTCCTGGCACGACCGGTCAACCACACGCCGGAAACTCAAATCTTCGAAGTCTGTCTTATGGAGCTACCTCGTTCTGTAGGTCTTCTTGGTCCTGCGCCTCTTCGCCTGCGATCATCGCTTCGTACTCGGCAATCTTGTCTTCGTCGGTGGTCACCGGAACAGGTTCTGTTGAACCGCCACCGCAGCCTACGGTTGCCAGCAAAGCGGCCACGCAAAGACACGAGCAAGCTAATTTCTTCATGCAATTCCCTTCTGAGGTCGGAATCTTTGGTCACACCCCTTTTGGGTGGTTCTTCAAAGTGAGGGAATTCAGTATCGGGGTTGAGATCACCCAAGACAACGGTTTAAGGGGAAGGTTCGGCAGTTTCCCGAGAATAAGACCGAGAAACAC
This sequence comes from Pirellulaceae bacterium, assembly GCA_963767665.1. GTDB lineage: Bacteria > Planctomycetota > Planctomycetia > Pirellulales > Pirellulaceae > Rubripirellula. The sequence goes on along the minus strand of CAVYFC010000016.1, from coordinate 139,289 downwards.
AGCTTTTGTGAGAAACCTTCCCACTCCATCCGGTGCTTAAACGAGCTTTTGTTCGCAGATGCCCTAATTTGAAAGGGCTCCAGGCCTCAGGGGTTGCTCACAAGGAGCGGCTCGCCCCCGATTCGGCGACCCTCGAGGGTGGCGATTGGCCTCAGCCGGATCGGACCTGATCCCAAGCTGGAAAGATCAACGCGGAGTTGTCCCTCGTCGCCTGAAATTGAGCCGATCGACTCGCTGTGATGCATCAGCTCGATGGACGTGGCCCCCTCACACCTCAGCTCGACAGCCTGTTGCTCGGGGATCCAACTGGCCTTCGGATAGGCCGAGTCCTCGTCAAGGGTTAACCACTCGGAATGGCTGGCGCGAGCCTCAATGGGTCCCCCACCTATCGAGACGGTACGAAGTTCCATCACGCCTGTGACGCTGTCCGGAAGAGCCATCTCGACGCGGTGCACGGCGGGTGTGGTCCGAACCAGTCGTCCCTCGACAAAGATCTCCATCAAGCGAGCTTCGGCAGCGAGTTCCCCAAGCGGAAGACGCTGCCGCGTCAGCCGGATCGTTCGCTTGCCACCGCTGGGTGGATCGACTTGAACTCCTACCCAATCGGTCGGGCTTTCCGCGAAGGGTTGCGCGAGTGGATCACCGACGATCAGAAGTTGATAGGGTGAGGAAACCGAGAGATAGAAAGCTTCCATGGCGGAGACCCCCGATGCATAAAACCCATACATCATCGGGCTCGGAAACTTGAAGGGAAGGTTGTAAGGTTCGAAGACCGGACCGCAGGACATCGCAGCTCCCGCATGCAGCAGTTCTGTGATCTTGGTTTGAGCGCTGGTACCAAAATTCGCGCTCAAGCTTGTCAGGTTTTCAGAGATTGCTCCGGGCACAAACTTCCATGGCTGATCCGCCAACGAGAAGTCGGCGACCCCCAGCATCAGTCCCGCGCACTGGCCGGTCTTCCTGGCGGGCATGCTCGCGTGAATGATCTCGGCTTCTTTGCCCGCTTTCTTCAGCCACAGCAGCGCGTTGCCGAGCTGGGGGAATCGGGGATTGGTGCGATCATCGCCCGTGTAGGTGAACCAAAACTCGCCCGCAGGGAAGGTCGAATCGCAGGTCGAAGCATTCTTCAGGACCTGCGTTGCCTGCTCGATGGTGCTGCCACGTTCATTGACGACCGCCAGCATGCATGACATCAGGTAGGGCACGCCGTCTTGCAAGGAGGCGCCGGGAGATCCGCCTGCGGTCCAACCGACACTGGATCGGAATCCGACGGGCTCCTGCGAAACCGTCGGGTAATCGACCAGGAGCGGACGCAGCTTGGCCAGTCGAGGCGAATCCAACAGCGGCGCCAGCACCTCGCTTTCTTCCAGGTAGGTACCGGACGCCCAGCCCGCACCGATCGCCTGCTCGATCAACCGGGCTGCGGAATCCGAATCGCCCTCCTGCATGCGGGCCTCGGCTGCGAGAATCGCGATTGGGGCCATCGTCGGCGATGCTTCGAAGAGTGCTTCGAAGGCCCCAGCGGCCGCTGCAAATTCTCCCGCATCACGATCGGCGATGGCGGTTTCAAAACGTTCGCGTTGGGCTTCGGCAAAATAGGGATTCACAAAATGACGCTCAAAGGGACCCCTCGCATAAAGGTTGGCTCCCCAATCGAGATACTTCTCGCTATCTGCAAGAATGAACTGATAGAAGTAAGTCAGTCCGGTAAGGCTGGCGGTGGGCAGTTGGTACTTCTTCTGGTCAGCATTGGTTAGCCGCGAGGTGTGTTCCGGGATGCTGACTGACGTGGGAAAACCAGCGGAGTAGGCGATCGCCTTGGTCTGTGGGGCTAACTTCCTCGCTTCGATTTGACCCAGGATGGGCAGGAGGAGCTTGCTCTTGAATTGATCGAGCGTGATTGTCAAACCTTCCGGGACCTCTCTGAGAAAGATCACATTCGACGAAGGGATATCTCGCAACTCGAGATAGTGGTTGGCAATCGTCCGCGATTCCTGTGAATCGGCGTTGACCACCACGATCACGTTTTCCGGGCTCAAGCCGGCCGTCGCTTCGTAGCAGGCGACCAGCATTGCCAGAACAGAAATGATCACGCGGCCTGCCGCGAGCCATGACAGACCAAATCCATTACTGAGCAATCGCTTCGAGATCATTGGCGTCGTCGTCATTGGCGTCGTCGGCGTCGTCCTGAGGGAGCGAACTTCGTCCGCACCTCCTTGATCGCTTCAATGAGACGCTCGACCTCGTCCATCGTATTGTAAAGATAAAAACTCGCGCGTGTCGTCGATGTCAGGCCGAGAGCATGATGCAGCGGCATGGTGCAGTGATGTCCCGCGCGAACGGCAATGCCTCGACTGTCCAATTGCTGCGCAATGTCGTGGGCATGCACGCCCTTCGATATGAAAGCTAACGATGCCGGACTTGTGGTCGGGCGTGGGGCCAATGACGCGGACACCATCAATGCTTCGTAGTCCCTCGTCGGCGAGCTGGCAAAGCAAATGTTCGTGCCTTTGGATCTGCTCCATGCCGATCGCTTCCAGGTAGTCGGCAGCTGCGGCCAAACCAATCGCTTCGGCAATCGGTGGCGTACCCGCTTCGAACTTGTCGGGCAAATCAGCTGGCTCAAAGCCGGAAGTCGTGACGCGATGGATCATTCCACCGCCACCGAGAAACGGTGGCATCGCATCGAGCATCGATTCGCGACCATAAAGTACGCCGATGCCTGTGGGCCCGCACATCTTGTGGCCGCTAAAGACGACGAAGTCGGCTCCCATCGCCTGCACGTCGAGTTTCTCGTGTGGCGCCGATTGGGCCGCATCGACCAGCGTCGTCGCACCGGCCGAGCGGGCCATCGCGGTCCAGCGATTGACAGGGAAATTGGTTCCCAGAACATTGCTGGTCGCTGCAAACGCAAACAGCCTCGGTCGCCACTTCTCAAGATGTTCGGCGATCACTTCATTAGCGATCGTGAAGTCTTCGCCAAGTGGCACAAAGACGACTCGGCATCCGGTCCGCTCCGCCAATTGATGCCAGGGCACAATGTTGGCGTGGTGGTCCGCGATCGTGACCAGGACGACATCGCCGGCAGCTACCTGGGTATCACCCCACGTACGAGCCACGGTGTTGATCGATGCGGTGGTTCCCGCCGTGAAGATGACTTCTCGCGAAGACGAGGCATTGATGAAGCGAGCCACGGTCTGCCGAGCTTCCTCGTAGCGGGCCGTCGACTCTTCGCTGAGGGTGTGAATCCCACGATGCACGTTGGCGTAGTAGTGCTCGTAACAGTCGCTCATCGCATCGATTACGGCGCGGGGACGTTGGGAACTAGCCGCGTTGTCAAGAAACGCCAAAGGGGCACCACTGGCGGTTGCCCGCTGAAGGATTGGGAAGTCTTCCCGATAGCGCGACATGCTGTCGACTGATTCGACGTCGGACGAACGTTTTGTCACCAGCGGACTCATGATTCCTCTCCAAGGCTGGGGCCACCAAAGTTGGGGCCACCCTCGTCGTCGTCGTCTTGCTCGCTGCCGTCAATTGGCGAGTGAACGGCGCTTTGCAGAACACGCCAAGAGAGCAGGCAACACTTCTGTCGGTTGGGAGTCAATTTCGGTCCGAACAGTTTGAGCATGTCATCGGCCGAAAACTTGGCCAGTTGCTCCAGCGTCTTGCCTTCGATCATTTCCATCAACATCGATGCGGAGGCCTGGCTGATCACGCATCCCTCCCCATCGAACCAGGCCTCTTGGACCCTGCCGTCGGGTGTCAGTCGCAAGTCGATGTGAACGACGTCTCCGCAAAGGGGATTGTCCGCTTCGTGAGCATGGGTCGCATGCTCGCAGGGCCCTCGGTGGTAGGGGTCCTCGTAGTGATCGAGGACATGCTCCTCGTAAATGTCTTGTTCGCTCGGCATGGGGCGGTCAGGTCCAGGTGGCGTGTGGGATCAGGAGGCCGATTGGGGTCAGGAGGCCGATTCAGCCTCAGGGGGCCGTTGGGGTCAGGAGGCGGCAGCGTTGAGTCGCAAACAACTTCGGAGCTCTATTTAAGTCTACGTATGTTGTCAAAAATCGGCGAGCCCCCTGTGGGTTGGGCCCTTCTGCTCTTGTCGCGGGACCGGCGGCGAATTGTTACCCCCGATAGCGAATCGCCGATCCGCAACTTCACGAGGCCAAACTCATGCCGTATGGCGTCTATCTCTCGGCAGCCGGGGCTCATGCCCAAAGTCACCGCATGCAGGTGCTGAGTAATAATCTGGCAAACGTTGATACGCCGGGATTCAAGCCTCAGCAGACGATTTTGCAAGTCCGCTTCGCCGAGATGATCGAAGAGGGCATCACGTCCCCGCGGGATGGGCGGAGCCGACGACATTGGCGGCGGCGTCACGATCCAACAAACGCAAACCCACTTGGCGCCCGGCCCGATGAAGAGCACCGGGCGTGAAACTGATTTCGCGATCCACGACAACGAGTCGTTCTTTGTCGTCCAGCGGGGCGATCAGAAGCTGCTCACTCGCGCGGGAAACTTCCTGTTTGATGCTTCGGGTCAGATGATCAATCGAGGCGGGCGACGCGGTCGTTTCGGCGTCCGACGGTCGACGATCCAAATCGAACCTGGAGTTCCCTTTTCCGTCGAGCCGCAGGGCGTGATTCGCCAGGGCAACGACCATTGGGAGCTGATGATGGCACGCCCCAAGAGCATGGGGGACGTTTCACACCTGGGTGGCAATCAGTTCAAACCGCTGGCGGAGTTTGACCTTGTTCCCAAGTTCGGATCGAAAGGTAGTAGCGGGCATGCTGGAACAGTCCGCGGTCAGTCCCACCACCGCCATGATGGAGTTGATTGAGACCTCTCGTGTCTACGAAGCCAACGTGCGGATGATCCAAAACCAGGACAACGTGATGGGCACTTTGATCAGTCGAGTGCTGCAAGGCTGAACGACATTCGTCGTCCTGCTCCCACGACTCGCAGTCGATCGCTAATTGTCACAGAACCGCTTCACATCGTCAACGATCGCCAAGGTGAGATCATGAGCGTGCAAACCCTATACACCGCTGCCACCGGCATGGAGGCAATGGAGACGAAGCTCGATGTGATCGCCAACAACCTGGCGAACATCAACACGACGGGCTTCAAGAAAGATCGTGCGAACTTCGAAGACCTGCTCTATCGGACCGAGGTCTATCCTGGCGTGTCCAGGACGCAAGTCAAACGCCAACGGCCGTGGGGACCCAGATCGGGCTTGGCGTGCGAGGTCAGCAGCACCCAAACCGATCAGCGGCAAGGCACCCTGCAGCAAACCGGTCGCGAACTCGATATCGCGATCCAAGGCCGCGGTTACCTGCGCGTGCTCGATCCCGCCGAGCCAAGACACGATGTACACGCGGGCCGGCAATCTGGACATCAACGCCAATGGCCAACTGGTCGTCGGGCTCCGCGTCCACCGGTCGACTGCTCGATCCTCCCATCACGATTCCCCAAGATGCGATCTCCATTCACATCAGGCACCGACGGTCAGGTGATGGCCAGGGTTGCCCGGGCAGGTCGAGTTGACCCAGCAGGGCCAGATTCAGATGGCCCAGTTCATCAACCCGGATGGATTGCTGAAGCTGGGCGAGAACATGTACCTGGCGACCGATGCATCGGGTCTCGAACAAATCGGCAACCCCGGCGATCAAGGACTTGGACAACTTCGACAGGGCAACCTCGAGGCTTCCAACGTTGAACCGGTCCAGGAATTGATTGACCTGATCACAACCCAGCGGGCCTTCGAACTCAACAGCCAAGCGGTTCAGGCAGGTGATCAGATCATGCAGAACATTTCCAACCTGCGTCGTTTCTAAATGTGACGTGATTCGTCCACGAACGCTTTTCATGGTGCAACGAGTTTGACGCGACTGGGTTTCTCATTCCTCTGTTTAACGATCCTCGGCGGTGCGGTCGTCCCTACGATCCGTGGCGTTGGCGACCTCTGGCGCAGGAAGTGCAATCCCGGCCGAACGTCCAGCGAGCTGTCAACGCCGATTCCAAGAGAAGCCAGAGCATCGGCACCATCGATACCTCAACGCGGTGGGCGTTTCGCACCGTGTCCCCCGTCTTCATCCCATCGTCGATCGTCCGTCTTGGTGATGTGGTTCAGCCGCTCAATCCGAACATGGCTGGCTGGCAGCGACTGAAACGTTCGCCGATCGGTTTGTTGCCGTTGGGCTCGGAGCCCATGACGATTCAACGAACTCGTTTGGAGCGGGCGATCCTCGATGCGGAGGCAACCCCTTTGGCCATCGACTGGATTGGTCCTCGAGAAATTGAAGTTGCCTATCGGGCACCCGATCCCTCCAGCGATGTCACGATTGCCCATGTCGCTGCAACCGGCGCTGCAACCGGCGCTGCACGCCAAGACATGGCCACTCCGATCGTACAGGTCTCCCACGTGGGCGATGGGCCTGTCCCCGTTTCGGCCAGCCAGCAGCCGACCAGCCAGCAAGCCGACCAGCCACAAGCCGACCAGCCACAGCCGACCGGCCCTGTCAGCCTCGCCGAGGCCGATCGAATCATCCAGTGGGTGTTGCTCGCCCTCGATCGCTCCCACCCGGAGGTTGCCCAGGAATTTCGCGTCGAAGTCCCTCGAGATCAGGCGGCGTTCGCCTCCCTGGTTGGGATTGCCGGAGTCAACGACATCGCTCCGATAGAAACGATCACCGAGGGCAACTGTCGATTTCAGTTGACAGCGAGATCGACGGGGGGGCCGATCGACACAGAACTTTGCATGTCCCTGACGCCGCATCCCAAGGTCGCGACGACTCGCCGGGTCCTGCCGAAGGGGCATCGAGTCAGCAAGCAAGACTTGGAAATGATGCCCATTCCTGAGGAAGAGCTCAACGCCGATCATGTGCTCGATCCCGCGGAAGTCGTGGGGATGGAAGTCCACGGTCACGTTCGTCCCGGTCAGCCACTGAACCGCTCCCATCTTGGCGCACCGACTCTCGTGCGGCGTGGAGACTTGATTGAGGTTCGCGTCCTGGGAGGTGGAGTGACGGTCACCACCAATGCCAAATCGCATGGCGACGGCGCAGCATCCGACTTGATCGAGGTCGAAACGCTTGAACCACGCAAACGATTGCTCGCCCGAGTGGTTCAGCCGGGTCTGGTCGAAATCGTGACGCGAGCTCCAAGGGTCCAGCCATGAACGGGCAATCTAAATTCGCGCTCGCCGTGTGTTTGCTTCTGGTCACCTCCTCCACGGTGGCGGCCCAGAACAGTTCGTTGATGCAGCCAACACGAAGCGAGCGGGGCTATCGTTCACCGAGCAATGCACCGGCTCCACCTTTGCTTTCGATCCCGGCGGATCAGCGGGCCGAAATGACCCGTCGTTATGATTCGTTGGCCCAAAACGCACCTTATGCGAACTACGACGGCGCTCCACTTCAGTCCAATCGCGCGTCGTACCCGGGCGACGTCGGTGGTTACGACCCACGCAGTCCCTATGGAGCGGCTCCACCAGCCTATGACCCTTACCAGCAGGTCGCTCGTCCCGTCGTCTCGCTCGATGAAGCGAGTTGGACGTACCAGCCGGCTCCTCCGGTCCGGGTTTTTCGCCGCAATGATGTGGTCACCATTCGAGTGGACGAAATCACTCGCATGATGGCGGAAGGGGCCGCACAGATTCGCAAGCGGACACTCACCGAGGCAATCTTGACCGACTGGATTCGACTCCAGGATTTCCGATTGCGCCCCGACCCTCAAGACAACGGCGATCCGGCAGTCGCCGCAGAAACCAACAACAATTTTCGAGCCTTGTCGAGTGTGGAATCACGCGAGTCGTTGACGTTCAATATCGCAGCCACGGTGGTCGACATTCGACCCAATGGAAACTTGGTGCTCGAGGCAAGAAAAGCGATTCGCGTCAACGACAACCTTTGGGAAACCGCTTTGTCAGGCATCTGCAGGGCGGAGGACATTGCACCCGATAACGTCGTACTCAGCAAAGACTTGATTGACCTGGAGATCCGCAAAGAGGATCGCGGTCATATGCGCGACGGATACAAACGTGGATGGTTGCAACGAATTGTAGATCGATTCGGCGCGTTCTAGCAGGAACCGACGTCGTCTTAGCCGCCGTCATCATTGAGAAGGAATTCCATTGAATCATCAACGCAGTGCCATGCTCGCGATCGCACTCGCTATCCTGATGCCTGCCTATCTGGAACGATCCCAAGTGAGCGCCGCGGGGTTGCGGTTGGGCGATATCTGCCGACTCAAGGGTCAGGAAACCAATACCCTGCACGGACTCGGGCTGGTGGTCGGGCTACGGGGCACTGGCGATTCAGATGCAGCACCCACGGCGCGAGCGCTGGCCCGCATGATGCAGATGATGGGTGGTCCCATGGCCCTTGACCGCTATGGCCAGCTCGATCTGGATGACGTTGCCGATGCGAAGAACGTGGCAATGGTGTTTGTAACCGCCAAGATTCCTGCCGTCGGCGCACAACCCGGTGATGCGCTCGACATCACCGTCAACGCCATCAACGCGAAGAGCCTCGAAGGGGGCACGTTGATGCTGACCCCGATGCTCGGACCACGCGCAGACAATCCCACCGTCTATGCGATGGCACAAGGCCCTCTTTCCATTTCACTTGACGGTCCGGCCACGACAGGCACGGTCCAAGGGGGGGCCAAGATGGAAGCCGCCGTGATGGCTTCTTTTCATGAAGATGGCATGATCACCCTGGTGCTAGATAAGGACTTCGCCAGTTTCGACACGACACAGCGAATCGAGAGCGAGATCAATAGCTTTGCAGAGCTAACCCAGGGCGGCCCGAGTTCGAATTCGAGCAGCCTGGCCACGGCCCGGGCAATCGATCAGCTGCATGTGGAAGTCAAGATCGCCGACGCTTACCGCAATGACCCCATCAAGATCATCTCCTTCCTGCTGACGATTCCCATTCAACTGGCGAGTCGCTCGTCGCGGGTGGTGATCAACGAGCGGGAGGGGGTGGTCGTCATCGGCAAGGATGTCGAAATCGCGCCGGTCTTGATCACGCATCGCAATCTGCGGATTGAAGCAGGCGGCGCGCCGAGCTTTGTTCAGGTCGACGAATCAGGCGATGCTTCGAGCAACGCGAAGCTAAAAAGTCTCGCCGATGCACTCAATGCTCTGGATGTGCCGACCGAGGACCTGATCGCGATCATCAAAACGCTCAAACGCAAAGGCGACCTCTATGGCGAGGTGGTTTTTCAGTGACATCGGCCCTCGACGACTGTCGCCTTGGGGATCAAAAGACCTTCGGGAATTGGAACCCTTCAGCATCGCATCGTATCGACTTGGCCGCCTTGGATCCCCCCTGCTTTGGCTTCGAACCGATCCGAAAAAAAGAGGCCTGACCCCTTTTCGGAACTCCCTCTCATTGTATCGATGGCTTTGAACATGGACATTCGCTCGCTTCAGCCCTTCCGCATGCCTTCGGAGCCTGCTCAGGCCGGGCCCAAGTTGGATGTCCAGACGCCCAATTCGGGAGAACTGAATTCCGCAGAAGCGGATTCGCCAGAGCTCAAGAAGGCGTTCACGGACTTCGTTGGGCAAACGCTCTTCGGGTCCATGTTGGCATCGATGCGAAAATCCGTGGGCAAGCCGGCCTACATGCATGGTGGGCGCACGGAAGAGGTCTTTCAGAAACAGCTCGATCAGAAAATTGTCGAAGACTTGACCGATTCATCGGCTGAATCGATTGCCGAGCCGATGTTCGAGCTCTTCAACTTGCAGAGGAGGTAGCGATGCACCCTTCCTGGTTCGATCGCGTCGAGTTCTATTTGAATGCCGTTGAGGAAATCGCGGCGCAGATCGAGACGACACTGAAGTCAGCACGCTTGGACACCAGCGAGTTGAACGCTGAGGCTGTCGATCAAGCGAACGCAGCAATGCTTGAATCACTTGCAGTTTTGGAGCAGAGGATTGTGCAGCGGGAACAGCTTCTGCAAGCTGAAGACGCTCCCATCCCTGGCGTCACACTGACGGAAAAGATCGAAGGCTCGGGTCATGCCCGGCGCCGCGAGCTGGCTGAACGATGTCGCAGCGTGTCTCTGTCGATTTCAAGTATCAATCAGCGAGCGGTTTCGCTGTTTGTTTGTCAGTTCCACCTTTCCCAAATGAGCGGAGAGATCATCCGCCTGTTAGCCGGTCAGATCGCGCCACCGACCTACCAGGCTCCCAATCGCTCCGACAAGAAGAGCGAGCTAGGTGGCGGACTCTTCAACGAAGCGGCCTAACTGCGCCGCCTCAAGCTACCGTAGGCGAGTCTCTCCGAGACTCGTAAGCGACGCAGCGACGCAGCGACGCAGCGAAGCTGCGAAGCTGCGAACGTCCGCCTTGGAAAGGCGAACTTACATTGGGGCGACCCACTCATCACAGCCTCGAAGAGGCTCGGCTACGATAGCGACGGTCTCCAGCGCCTTGGCACCAGACGAAGCGCGGTTTGCTTTGGCCCTGATCAAGGAGTGCGCGGTCGTGGCGGTGGAGGTGGTAAGATGCTCGGTCCGTAGAGCTTGTCCGAGCTCGATGGTTCCGCTTCGTTGCTTGTGGACTCGGTGATCGTGATCTTGGAAGCGGCATCTGGACCGGCGAGTTGCATCGCCGTGATCACCGGTTCGCTGACGCCGGCTCGATGCAGGTCGATCACCTCTGGGACGCTCAACGCGCGGTCCATACCGAGGATCTCCAGCTGACGAATGATGATCGTATCGCTCATGCCGCTGTCGATCATCTTCAGCACATCTTGCTTGGAGACACGGGAAGCGGTCGACGTGAACGCAGCAGCCTCCTGAGATTGGACCGAGGCTGGAGGCGAGATCACCACCGGCACAGGCTTGTGTTGGGCCGGCGCCTGTTCGTAAACGTAAGGCTGGTAGTATTGAGGGACGGAACCCGAATGGGAGTGGCCGGGCTGACTCCCGTAGTACCGCGAGCCATAAGGTGATGAGTGGTACCGAAGGTCGTGTTGGATTCTCTGGTCCTTCTGATTGCCGATGGTTCCACCGGCGATGGCACCCACGGCGCCGCCGATGAGGGCCCCAGCCGTTTCGTTGTTCCCCTTGTCACCGATGGCGACACCAATGGCGGCTCCCGCCAAGCCTCCGAGTATCACGCCACGTCGCCGATTTTGGTGATATTGTGCGTTGGCCTGCGAAGCGAGGAACGCAACCAGAAGGGCGGTAATGATGATTCTCTTTGTCATGGCAATTCTCCTGTCATTCAAGGCGGCTTGTTCGGCCGTGCAATCGGCACCGCTACCTAAAGTTTGCATGTTGACGCTGCAACCGTCGGATAAATCGTTCTGCCGGATAGCGGATTTGGGTTAGCCGTGACAGATCCGACGGCCCTAGCGATTGCATCGATCCAAGCCCCGTGCTACGAGCCCGGCACCAGAGTCCGGCACCAGAGTCCGGCACCACGAGTCCGGCACCACGAGTCCATGTCGTGGTCTTCAGCCCCTTGATCGCGTACGATGTCGCTCGATATTTCCTCCTTCCGAGCTCTCTAGCACCTCCAGCTAAGAACCTGATGCACGATCCGTTTGAACAATTTGAGCGATCTCGCAACGGACTGGTGATTCCGTTGGTGTTGTTCTTCGCTGGAGCCGTTCCAACTGCCCTGGCGATTCGTGCCATGACGGTAATCGAGGCGACCCAGGCTGAAGCAGCTGGCTCCGATGCGGCGGATCGACTTGCTCCCTCCGATGCGACTCCCGAATCCACACCTACTCCGCAGGACACTGCACATCCGTGACTCATCCTAACGATGCCGCGATTGAGGCACTTCGCAACGCTGTCTCGCTTGCACCGGAGAACGTCGGATTGTCGACGGAACTCATTCGGCTTCTCGTCGAGCTACTCCGCTATCAAGAGGCCGAGCAGGTCGCACGCGAATCGTTGCAGCACCATCCTCATGACCTTCCGCTCCAATTCGCGCTGGCCGGCGTCTACTGCCGCCAGGGAAAGGACTCACACGCATCAGCGATCGTCGAGACGCTTGTCTCCAGGAAGAATCCTGATCCGCGCGCCCTTGTGATGCACGCGAGGCTGATGCAACGCAATGGCGACATTCGCGGAGCCGTGGCAACCTACCGCGATGCGATCGATCGTGATGAGGAGGTTGCCGACTTGGAGTTGGAGAGTTTGCTTGGGATCGAAGACGTTCGGCTCCATGAAGATCAAGAGCCAGACGCAGCTGCCTGGCAGGAAGAAGACTTTGACGATGAGCCCGAGGTGCCGGCGGAACGGCCGGAGAAGGGCTTCGAATCGGTAGGGGGAATGGATACGGTCAAGGATGAGATCCGCGTCAAAATCATCTATCCGCTGCAGCACGCCGACATGTACGCCGCGTACGGCAAGAAGATTGGTGGTGGGATCCTACTCTACGGACCACCGGGTTGTGGTAAGACGCATCTCGCCAGGGCGACGGCGGGGGAAGTCAGCGCGACTTTCTTCTCGGTCGGAATCAATGAAGTGCTCGACATGTGGATCGGTAACAGTGAAAAAAACCTACATTCCCTGTTCGAACAGGCGCGACACAGCAAGCCCTGCGTCCTGTTCTTCGACGAAGTCGACGCACTGGGAGCCAGTCGCTCGGACATGAAGCGAAGCGGGGGCCGCCAACTGATCAACCAGTTCCTGGCAGAGCTCGATGGCGTGGAATCGAGCAATGATGGCGTGCTATGCCTGGCTGCGACCAACACGCCCTGGCATCTCGATTCGGCTTTTCGACGCCCTGGGCGGTTCGATCGAGTCATCTTTGTCCCTCCGCCGGATCCTCCCGCCCGAGAAGAAATCCTGAAGCTGCTGCTAGCCGGGAAGCCGACTGATCGTGTCGATGTTGCAAAGATAGCCTCCAAGACAGTCGACTTCTCCGGCGCCGACCTCAAGGCCGTCATCGATCGCACGATCGAAGCGAAACTCCACGAAGCCATTCGGACCGGTTTGCCCAAGCCGATTACCACGGGAGATCTATTGACCACGGCAAAGAGCGTTCGTCCCTCGACGCGCGAGTGGTTTGCAACTGCCCGGAATCATGCGCTCTATGCAAATGAAGGCGGCCTTTACGACGAGATTCTGAACTACTTGAAGATCAAGCGATGATGGATCGATACGGGCGGGTCCAGCTCTTGCTATCTCAACGCCGCTACGAAATGGCTGAGCGGGATTTGCGAGCGTTGTTGGCGGATGATCCACGCGATGCCACGGCGCTCGCCCTGTTGGCTCTCTGTTTACTCCAAGATGAAAAACGCATGGCCGACGCGACGTCGGCGGCCGAGCAGGCGATCGGCTTTGCGCCTGATGTACCGCTGGGGCACTACGCATTGGCGGTCAGCTACCTCGGTCGCAATCGACTTGGTGAGGCGGAGGCGGCGATCACTCAATCGCTGCGCCTCGATCCTCACGACGCTGATGCGTTTGCAGTGCTCGCCAAGTCCCGACTTGGTCGGGAGCTGTATCAAGCCTCGCTCGATGCCGCGACGCAAGGCCTGGCCATCGATCCTGATCACATCGCTTGTGGTAACATCCGCTCGATTTCCTTGGAGCGTTTGGGGCGTGGAGAAGAGGCCATTGAAGCAGCTGGTGAGACCCTTCGCCGTGATCCTGACAATCCGGTGTCGCATGCGGCCCACGGGTTCACCCTCTTGAACTCGGGTCATTACCGCGAGGCACAGGTTGCTTTTCGAGAAGCGTTGAGGCTCGATCCGCATAACGAAATGGCGCGAGCCGGTTTGATTCGTGCATTGAATCATCGCAGCCTTTTGTTTCGGCTCGTCCATCGCTTCTATGTGGCGATGAGTCGCTTGAATTCCAAAGCCGCTTTTGCACTGATTTTTGGCGCGTGGCTGATGATGCAGGCCCTGGGAAGCCTGGCCGACCGAGTACCGGTGCTGCGGCCGCTGATTTTTCCAATCCTGCTGTTGTACGTCTTGTTCGTCGTGCTGACCTGGATCGCGCTTCCACTGTTCAACACCTTCCTGAGGTTCCATCCCTTTGGTCAGCATCTCCTTGACCGTTCGGAGCGTTGGGCCTCGAACTTAATCGCCCCGTGTCTCGGCCTTTGCCTGTTCGGGTTCGGCTATGGGATCGCAAGTGGAAACCTTGTGGTCGGTTTGCTCTCGGCCGCCTATTGGATGGGGATGGCAATTCCGATCGCAGCGACTTTCTCGATGCCTACGCCGCAACGACGCGCATGGTTGGGAGTCGCCACCCTCGTCGTCGCTTTCATACCGCCAATCGGAGTCATACGAAGCGTCCTCGCGGTGGATCCTTCCTACTTCTACGAGAGTTTTCGGTGGTTCGCTTACGGACTGTTGGCGATTCAAATCGGTAGTACCGTGGTTGCCTCGACACCCGTGAGGCGATGAGGTTGCAGAAACCCATACGGTGGGCTTGCTGGTCAGCAGCACTTTCCCGAGTGGCGGTCTCTCCGAGGCCGTCACTCATTGGCTCTCCCTGCTGTAGGTCCGCATTTCCAAGGCGGACATTCGCAGCTTGGCTGCGTTTCTTACGAGTCTCGGAGAGACTCGCCTACGCAAAGGCCTCCGACTTTGAAAAACTCACAGCCTCGTCTTCAGTCGGTGAACCAGCCGAGGAATCGCCGCGATTCAGCAGTTGAAAACGCGAATGGGGCGTGGTCCAACTAAGTTCTTGGCTTGTTGGACTCGTTGTTGCTATCGATCGTGAATAGCGGCTGAATCGCTTCTGCCAGGTCGCCGCGGCGAACCGGCTTCGAGACGTAACCGTCCATTCCCGCGTCGAGGCAACGTTGTCGGTCACCCGCCAACGCATGGGCGGTCATTGCAATGATGGGAATGTGTTCTCCTGTTTCCTGTTCCTTCAGGCGGATCGCTTTCGTGGCTTCAAGTCCGTCCATCTCTGGCATCTGCAGGTCCATCAGAACCAAATCGAAGTCCCCCTGCTTCCATGCCTCGACGGCTGCCAATCCATCCGTTGCGACGGTGACGCAATGTCCCCATTTTTCGAGTAATCCAATGGCTAGTTTCTGATTGGCGAGTCCATCTTCGGCCAGCAACACATTGAGTGGTGGAATCTCGCCTGACTCCTCCGACGCCCCGCCCGAATCGGTCGTCTCACCCGGCGAATCGATCAAGGGCATCAGCGTTTGCAAAAGCGTGTTGAGCAACTCTGATTGTTTGACTGGCTTGATCAAGACGGCGGCGATACCCAACTCGGAAAGGTCAGCGTGATGGGTTGGTGAGACACCTGATGTCAGCAGGATGATCGCCAATTCTTCTTTGGGGATGAACCTGCGAATTTCGGCGGCGAGCATGAATCCATCCATCAGGGGCATGTGGACGTCACTGAGAACGATCTGCGGGAGATCGCCGCTCGCCTCCAACTGCCGAATCAGGTTGAGCGCGGCAAGTCCACCGTCGGCTTCGGTCGCATGCATCCCCCATCCCTGAACCGTTTCGATCTGGATTTTGCGATTCGTCGCATTGTCATCGACAATCAAGGCTCGCTTCCCGTCCAGGAGATGGAGATCCCGTTGAACCAACTTCGGGACCGACTCGGCTGGATCGAACGAAATCGTGAAATGGAAGCGACTTCCCTGGCCAAGGGAACTCTCAACCTGGATGTGACCGCCCATCAAGCCAACCAGTCGAGCGGAAATGGAAAGCCCTAAACCGGTTCCACCGAATTCGCGCGTGGTGGACGTGTCGGCCTGCTCAAACTCCGCAAATATGTGATCAAGCTTCTCATCCGGAATCCCAATTCCGGTATCACGGATTTCGAACTGTAGGAAATGCTTGCCCTGGCGAACTCCTTGGTCATGAACGTCTAGGACGACCTCTCCGGTCGACGTGAACTTGATGGCATTGCCTACCAGATTGACCAGGACCTGGCGAAGTCGTGCCGGATCACCCATCAAGGCATCGGGAACCTCCGCGTCGACGTGCCAGGCAAGTTCCAGTTCTTTGCGATGAGCACGGAGGGCGAGTGACTTCATGATGTCGCCCATCTCCTCGCGAAGATGGAAGGGGATGGACTCCAGGGAAATCTTTCCCGCTTCGATCTTGGAAAAATCCAAGATCTCGTTGATGATTGACAGCAGTGACTCGCCCGACTCGAGTACCGTCGACATGTAGTCGCGTTGTGTCGGGTTCAATGGCGTTTCCAGTACCAGTTCGGTCAATCCGATCACTGCATTCATGGGGGTACGGATTTCGTGACTCATGTTGGCTAGGAATTCGCTCTTGGCTCGATTCGCGTTCTCCGCTGATTCACGTGCTTTCTCAGCATCCTGCTTGGCCAGTTCAAGTGTTTGTGCGGCTTCCTTACGAGCGGTGACGTCTCGCGCGACCGCGTACAGATTGTCACCCCCTAGCGAGGCGCGGCATGACCAAGATAGCCATAGGTAGCGACCGTCACGACATCGATAACGGTTCTCGAAGTCAAGGATATCGCTGCCATCTCGAAGCGCACTCATGACCTGAACCGTGCGTTCGCGGTCATCCGGGTGAACAAGTTCCAGAAAAGGCTTCGACAGTAACTCATCCATCGCATAGCCAAGCTTCTTCGGTAGGACGGGATTGAGCTTCTTGAAGTACCCGTCAACGCTGGCCACACAGAGCATGTCGAGAGACAGATCAAAGAACTGGTCGCGTTCGGATTGAACTTTGTCTCTTGCGACTTCGAGTCGGCACTGTTGATTGGCCAGGGTCCAGCTCTGCTGGAGGGACTGATGGATGGAGACAAATAGGAAGAGGTCTTCGAACAAGACCCAACCGACGTGTTCGAGCCAGCGCAAGGGGGGGCCGTCTCGTCACCAAATACGGAAAGGGGCCAAAATATTCCTCTCAAAAAGTGGTCGACCGCGACCACGGTCGTCGCGGTGACAAGAACCTTCCAATCGCGGTAGAAAGCCAGAAAGGCGAGCGAGCCGAAGACGTGAAAGTGCGTTTCAATCCGCCCGCACATCAAGTGGATCAACAGGGCACCCATCAGCATTTGGCCGATCGCGATCACGTGACGCGTCAAGGTTCGGCCCGAATGCTTGATTGCCAGGAAGATCGGGAATCCAGAAATCAAGCCGCCAAGAATCAATGCGGACCAAAGATGGAGGTGGGTCTGCGCGACCTCGCCCGCCCAGGTTCGCGGTGAAATGATCCATGCCGCAAAGATTCCGGCCACGAATTGCACCGACATCAGCAACGCAAAGTTGCGATCCGTCCGCACGTGGATCGCATGCTGCGACTGGACGAAAAGCTCCCTTGCCCGCTCGTGCTCGACCGATGCGGTTGATGCTTCCACGATCACCCCTCGACGCTGTCAGGCAGAAGACGGGCGGCCACTTCCGGTGAATGCAAGGGGCATCCAAAGACGCATGTCGAGTCTGCCTGCGTGTCCGAATCGGATTGCCTTGGTGTTTCATTTGGATCGCCCCGAATGACCGAGAGCAACTTGGCCCGTCCCATGCTTTCACCGCGATGCCCACGTGCTCGTGTGATGCCCCCTTCAAAAAGCAGTTCACCGCTGGGGCTGTACAGGAGAACATGACCGGAGGTTCGTACACCAAATGTTGAAGCAATGCGCAACTGAGGATCCGAGAGGACAGTGGTACCTTCAATGGCAGCGGCCTTTCGCCAGCAAGCCGTCTTTGCCCAATCAGAGTCCTCGCCATCGGCGTGGAAGAACAGGACTTGACAGTCAACATCAGTCTCGCATCGCGCAGAACCCAAGCTAGTTCGTCGATCGTTGCACGTGTGCACGGGCACTTGGGGTGTGCAAAGACAAGGAGTGTTGGCCGCGTCTTTGACCGTGTGACAACGCTATCGACGGGCCAAGCAATGAGCGGGTTGCCACGATCTCCTGGAGCGTTGGCATACCGCATGAGGAAGCCAAGGCCGATCGCTATGAGCGTCAGCCAGATGCCGGCGGCTAACGAGTAGACAGTGTCTCGAGATATGACCTGTAAGGAGTCTCCAGTTGCGGATCTGGTAAACATGAAACGTTTCATCAACGTTCTCCCAAAATCCGTCCCTGGCATTTGCGGCGAAAAGATCAGGCCTCCAATGAGCAATTGTACCCGATTTCGAGTCCCCGCAGCGCATTTTCATGTCGAGCCATTCATGTTTCAAAGGCTTCAATCCTTTGGCTGCATGCCACGTCCAAACTGATCACCCACGGCGACGACATCCGCGCCTTGAAAGTCGATCTCCAGGACTTTTTCACTTTCGACGGCTCGCCCCTGTTCATCTGTCAACGTGGCAATGATCTCATGTGTTTGCGCATCGATCGCCTGACCCGTCGAAGGCCATGCAATCGAACCGTCAATGCTGAACGTCACCCAGCCCGGTTGCCCGCGAAGTGGGATGCTGGCGATCGGTGTTGGCGGTAGGACCGTGGAATCAAAAATGTGAACCGTGGAATTGAACCCATCGGAGATCCAAATGCGTCGCTCATCTGGCGACATAGCGATGCCGTGGCTGGGACAACCATGGCGAAGCGGTTGACCGCGAGGAACACCTGTCACCTCCACGCGGTGCAGCTTCTTGCCACTTTTCAAATCGCCGATCTCAAAGCCGAGCAGGTTGTTGACGTTCACGAACACCAGCGATCGATCACCGTTGACGGTGAATGGCCGGATGGAATCGGCGAAGGGTCCGACAGTACGGATGTCCGTGCGGTCTGTCGTATTGACCACGGTCAACAGTGGACTGGCAAGTCCGGCCAAGTAGGCCTCGTCCCCATCGACCGAAACAACCGTATTGTGCGCCCGCGAGTTGGGAACGATCTCATCAATCACCTCACCGTCGGCGGCATTGAGCACGTACCAGCGATCCTTTTCAAACGACGGCTGATAGATCGTTGTCCCGTCGGGTGACATCGACATGCGGTCGCAACCCAAAGGATACTCACGTTGCCAGAGTACCTTGTCGGTCTGCAAGTCGAGGCAGATCAGATGCTGTTTGGTACTGACGTAAAGACGCTTGGTCGCCGCGTTTCCACAAATCCCTTTGACGTTGACAGGTTTGCCCTGGTCGTCGACTCCATAGCCTTCTAGCGAAATCCGACGGACGAATCGATGGCCGTCGTCGATATCGAAGACGATGATGCCGTGTCCTCCGTACTCCAGGTAGTCGCGAATTCCCGGGGAGGCCACGTACAAATACCGCTTGATCGTTTCTTGTGCTGGCGCCTTTCCCGGCAAAAGACTAAGCGAGAGGATTGCCAAGGAGAGAGCCAAAGAGTGGGGGAGCAGCCGAGCGAACATGGGGCCTCCAAACAACGATCGTGATGAACAGAATCCGACGGATGCGACCGAGCAGGGGAGGCAGTATACCAGGATCCACAGGGAAGCCGTTGGCCACCAATTCACAGCAAGTGCAGCGACCGTAGGCGAGTCTCTCCGAGACTCGTGAGCTTTTCGACATCCGGCCTATGACCGTAGGCGAGTCTCTCCGAGACTCGTAAGAAACGCAGCAAAGCTGCGGATGTCCGCCTTGGAAATGCGGACCTACAAGACGGCGCCCGAACAGCGAGCTGCCCTGCATTGAGAAGTTGGGACACCCTCGAGAAGGATGCTGTTCTAGAGACCGGGGAAATCAAACTTGGGTGCAACTTTCAGCGACCCATCTTCGCCCGCGGCGGAGCGCAACAACTCGTCTCGCTTGATCCGAAGCTGTGCGTAGGTTTCCTCGGGAATGACATAGTACCAATCGCCGAAGCGTGCGTTCAATTCGCGAACCCGTTGCTGGGCCGAGGCGAGTCGGTCTTTGCGATCGTCCATGATGCGACGGTTCTCTTTGGTGATCTTCTCCTGTTCCGCCTCGAGCCTCTCTTGCCATTCCTCATCGGTCAAATCGTCATCGACCGTTTCGCCAGCTGTCTCCTCAAGCATCGTTCTGAGATCTTCCATTGAATTGGGAATGGACTTCATGTTGGGAATCGGGAACATCGATTCGTCGACTTCGGTCGTCACCAACAAGTACCGGTTGACACCCGCTTCCAAGACTTCGGACTGATCTTGCTCCCCTTCGGTCTGGTCGCTGCGTGAAAGTCCGGCGATGTTGCCGAAGCGCATGATGTATCGGACGCCGTCTTGGAGGATGACATGGAGTTCGCCGTTTGCCGAGTAGATCTCGACACCCCCATCGGTATTCAGATGGGGAAAGAACCCACGCTGGGCGAGCGATGCCAGCGCGTTGTTGTCCTTGGCAAGCTCTTTCGTATCCTTGAGCTCGTCGTTCATCCCTTCTGGTTTGCGAACGACATCGACGATCTTGAGATCATCGAGGGCATCCGCCATGGCATCCAGTTTGGCCGTATTGAGCGTGTCACCCTCCGTCAGCTTCACCTCGGTGGGTTCAATGAACTCGTCGTTGGGGTCATAGTCGACCATCCGGCGCAGTTTCCACTCCGTTCCCTGCTTGCCGATGTCGGCGGTGTAGTTTCGAACTCGGGCATATCGGTTGTTCTGTGGCGTGGACAGATAGTCCTGGATTTCTACGCCACCAATCTCGATGCTGCTCAACCGCAACAAGTCGTCCTCAATCCAACGTCGAAAATTGGAGGTCAGATGAGATTCGTCCAGTGTGACGACATAGACAGGATCCTGGCCAGGAATCCGCACATAGCGCTTCGTCGGATCATCCTTGACCGGATCGCCGATCACAATCGAGGCGAGTCGATTGTTGGAGGCGTCACGGAAGGTGACGAGACGACCGATTCCGACATCGCCCGATCGCAACTTCTCCAGATTGGGCTCGACCACACCGAGATCATCGTGGTCTTCGGCGTTGCGAGTTTGCACATCGAGAATTCTCAGCCCGACCAGCGCATTGGCGGCATCCCGCATCTGCTCCAACGCATCGGCGGGATAGCCCCCGTGTGACTTGATCGTCCAAAGCTCACTGGCGCCCTGTTTCCCCACCTCGAACTTGGCGGGTCGACCTTCCTCTTCATCGAAGGTGATGATCTCGAGGCTTGCGGCGGCAATGGGATCGGTGAACTCTTCGAAGAGGGGTTGGTTCACGAAGCTTGTTTGCGTCTCGCTAACGCTCCTGGGCCAGGCCACAACTCCAGCCACAGCCAACGCAGCAATCGCAACGCCCCAAAAACAGGCGGTCTTGGTACCTTCGGTCACGGTTCAGTTTCTCACTATTTCAATCGGCTTGAGCTGATGCTTTCTCGTTCGCGCAAACGCCTCGACGCAAACACAATCACTCCAACCACGAGGGGCGGAATGCAGGGAATCGCTACCGCGGCAATCTTGACTCGATTCTGAATGTTCGTCACTCGATCGGCGGCCTTTCGTTCGATCTCACGCTCCTTCATGTTTCGCTCACGTGCCATCTTGGTTCGCTTGACATCGAGTTTTCGCTGCTCCAGGCCTTGCTGGGTCAAGAATTTCTGTTGCTTCGCCTGAAGTTCTGCCTGATCCTCGACCTTGTCCTTCTGCAGCTTTTCAATCTCCTCGCGAAGCTTCTGGAGTCGCCGGTCTTGAGCCTCTTGGGCCTCACGATCGGCGAGTTCAAATTCACGTTGGAACTCGTTCGTTTGCTGCGCGAACCTGAGCCAAGGCCTCCTGCTTGACCGCATCAATCATCGTCAGGCTCGCGAATATCGGCTGATGCTTGCGGATCTCGATGAAGTCCGTCTCACCGGCCACCCAATCGACGCAATTGAGAATGAAGGTCACGTTCTGAAACTGAAACTTGACCTCGGTCAACTGATTGGGATCGGCTCGAATCGCTGAGAACTGCGGTAGCATCAAGTCCGTGTCGGTCGACGTAAACCGCGCGAATCGGTCGAGTTGCCGAGGGGTCGTCCTCATCGGAGCTTGCCTCGTTGGACGCGGTGTCTGCTTGGGCAGGTCCTTCGATCGCCATCGCGATGGACAGATAGGGCATCGCATTGGTGGTTTCCTTGGTGATCTGCGTACGACCGCGGGTGATGTCCATGAATTTGGTCAGTGAGATCAGTCCACTCTGATCGCCCGTGGTCAGTAGGGGAGTATGATGCAGCTTGCTGTCCGGTTTGGCGTCGACCGCACCGGCGTAGATCGCCAAGACCTCATTCATTCCCGATGTGATCACGCTCTCGCTACTGAGCGCTTGGCCCGGCGCGACGCCCGGCGCATCTTCGTCGATGAACACGGCCAAAGTAGTCAAGCCCTTCGCCTTGCATCGTGGGATAGGGATTGTAGACCTGCCAGACCAGATCTGGCTGGTACAAGCCCTGCAGGGCGGCCTTGCCGGGAACCTCCAAATCAAGTGCATCCCAAAGTTCGCGAATGTCTGCTTTGGTGATTGGTCCGGCCCCACCGATGCCCTGGATGTTGGGCATCACCTTTGGGTTGGATGTCGCGGTGATGTAGGGGAGTTGCGGGACAGGGTCTTCAAAGATGGCAACCGGCACGCCCGCCTTGACGGCATCGACCAGCCGCGGAAACGTGCCGGCTCGAGGGAGGATGGCTGCACGACCAACAATGCGTCGTAGGTGCCCGGGGCGATGGGACCACTCAGGTCGACCGCCTCCACCTCGTATTGTCTCGCGAGTTCCTCGACCAACACGTGGCGAGGAATTCCGACTGGGCTCTGATTCTGGTCAAGGACATAACCACCCATCATCAAGGCATCTGTTTGCACGACCCCGATTCGTTCGGCGTTTGCCTGATGCGACCGTGTTGATTGATCGGACCAGTTCGTATTCGACGGGGATCCCGTACTCGAAAATGCGGAACGGTGACCTTTTCCAACCCGGAATCGAAAGGCGGCGCCCAGGATGAATTGCTTTTGTTTTTGAGTCCCCTTTTCGCGAACGATCCGAGTGACCGGCTCGATCCCGAAATCGCTCTTCTGCCAAGGCAGCGTCCTCGCTGAACAACTCAATGTCTTGGTAGAGATTGACCTCGATCGTGCGGCCACCTTTGGCCGCTTCGCTGCGAAACTCCTTGAGCAGATTGACGAGCTCGTATCGAGTTCGCGCGTAGATTTCCGGGATATCGGTGCTGATGAACGCGTCGATCACGATCGGTTGGTCTGCAGTCCAATTCGCGGATCAACTTCTTCGTCGCCGGGGCCAGCGAACTGACCTTGCCTTCGGTGGTGTCGTGCCGGAACAGGTCCCAATTGTCGAAACGTCAGCACCATCGCGACGGTGACCACGACCAACGCCAGAATTCGAGCCAGGTAGTGCCAGGCCATCGTGTTGCCATCCTTGCCGCCGGTCCAGTGACGTCGCCCGATCAGCACCATGCAGGCGTAAATCGCCACGGTGGCAACGAGCACGAAGTAGACAACCGACGAACTGCTGATGATGCCGCGGCCAAAGTCGTCGAAAGGACGGGCGATGCCAGCGGAGGCAATCCAAGCGGCGATCTGCGATTGGGGCTAACCGAATCGGCCAGCGAGGCGAAGGCAAGCGGCGCGTTGAACAGGGCCCCGAGAATGAAGCCCACGGTCAGATTGCCGGTCAGGAACGAGGCGATCATCCCGATCGCGATCATCGCCAAACCGACGAACCAATATCCCAGATAGCTGGTGAAGATCAGTCCGATGTCGAGCTGTCCCTCGGTCAGGATCGCCAGCGTCAGGAACGTGCTGAGCTGGCTGAACAGCAGCGAGGCCGTGAAAATTGCCGCCGCTGCCATGTACTTGCCGATCACGATGTCAAAGTCATCGGCGGGCAGGTCAGCAACAATTCGTCGGTGCCCTGCCGCTTCTCTTCCGCCCAGATGCTCATCGTGATCGCTGGAATGAACACCAGCATGATCAGCGGAAACCAGTAATTCAGCTGGTCCAGGGTCGCCAGGTTCTGGTTGAAGAACTCGTAAGGCCAGAAAGCGGCCAGCGACGTCAGAAAGACGAAGATGCAGAGAAAGACATAACCGGTCGGATTGCTGAAATAGCCGACGAAGTTGCGTTTCATCACCGCGAACGCGGCACGCTTGGTACCGGCAGCAGGGCTACGATCTGCGACCAAGATCAGCAGCAGGATGAAGTCGTAAACGAACAGGATGAAAATCGCCGAGCTGACTTTGGTAAGCGCCATGGTTACTTCAACAAGTTGGAATAGGACTCTTGCGGCCTCGCTGGAGTCCGCTAGGGAAGCGATCCGCGAGGTGGGAGAGGGCGTGGGCGATCGATTGCCTCAAGCGGCCTCGTCTCGCGTCAGCGCGATGGAAAGCTTGGTCGAGATCGCCCTCACCGATTTCGCGCAGCGTATCGACGTCACCGTCGTAGACGAGACGTCCTTCGTAGATCATCACGACGCGGCTCGCCATCGCTTCCACTTCTTGAAGAATGTGCGTGCTGAGCAAAATGGTTTTGGTCTCTCCCAATCGCCGCATCGTTCGACGAACGCCACGAATCTGATTGGGATCGAGACCGGCGGTCGGCTCATCCAGGATCAGCACATCGGGATCGTGCAGCAACGCCTGGCTCATCCCCACACGCTGCTTGAAGCCTTTGGAGAGCTTGCTGATCGGTTTGTAGAGCACGCTGGAGAGATCACAAATCTCCACGACCGCATCGATTCGCTCCTGTTTCTTGTCCGCCGTCAGCCCACGGGCTTCGGCGAAGAAGTCGAGCATGCTCAGGGGGGTCATCTCCGGATAGAGCGGACCATTCTCCGGGAGGTAGCCCAAACTGACGGCTTCCCGCAATGCGGTCCTCCATCATGTTGTGGCCGGCGATCCGAGCTTCACCCTCGCTGGCCGCGATGTAGCCGGTCAGCATCTTCATGGTGGTGCTCTTGCCGGCGCCATTGGGGCCCAGGAAGGCGACCAGCTCACCTTCGCGCACCGAAAAGGTCACGTCGCGAGCAGCGGCGAAGGGCCCGTAGAACTTGCTCAGACCGATCGCCTCGATCATCGGGCTGGGTTCGTGCTGGGACGTCGCAGACGATTCCGAAAGTGCCTCGCCAGAGGCGGCTTCATCAGAATTCATAGGGAGGAGCCATCCAGGCGTCATGTCGGAAGCGGGGATCGAAGAGACCCAGTCGAGACAGCCCACCGGGTCCCGATGCGTTGCAAGCTTCCGATACGAAGGCAAAGCCAGCCTGGTTCGCTTTCGACCACTCCACCAGCTGCCACCGCTTCCTTTTGGCTGCGGCGCGTTAAGCCCAGCCTTCGCGAGCGATGATGACTTCGGCACCCGGGGTCAAGCGGCGAAGTTTACGCATCGCCTCGGTCTTGTCCATCGTGCCCGCCTTGACGCGTGCAACCAGCTTGGCAGTCTTCTTTCGGCGAGTTCGCAAGCGGCGGATTTCTCGTACGCGTTCAATTCCTGAAGGCATTGGGCGATTCCTTGGATCGATATCGTGGTGGTGATGCGGTAGGGCGAACGTTTGGGAACCAGCAAGATTCCACTCCGAGCGCCAAAGCGGGCCGGCATTGTCCTCAATTTCGCCAATTTTGCGAGGGGGAAACCCGACCCTTCGAATCCCCGTACGATGGACTTCCAAGTCCGTCGATTCTCAAGGGTTCTCCATCGACGGACTTGGAAGTCCATCGTACGGGTTACCGTCGGGCTTGGGGGGCGTTCATTTGGGCACCGACGGACTTGGAAGTCCATCGTACGGGTTACCGTCGGGCTCTGGGGGGCGTTCATTTGGGCACCGACGGACTTGGAAGTCCATCGTACGGGGATAGGCGGGCGGTGGGCGTATTAGGATTTCTTGCCCGGAATGCCCTTCTTGGCGGCTTTCTTTTTGCTGGCTTTTTTCTTGGTGGCTCTTTTTCGCAGCTTTCTTCTTGGTCGCCTTCTTGGCAGCTTTCTTTTTCTTCTTCTTGGAGGGGCCCTTGGCGGCCCGTTCGGCCAGCAGGTCGATTGCCTGCTCAAAGGTCATCGTCTTGGGGTCCATCCCCTTTCGCAGCGACGCGTTGGTTTCGCCATCGGTCACGTAGGGACCAAATCTGCCGTCCAGGATTTTGACCTCCCCTTCCGTGACGGGCGACTTGTCCTCGTAGACCCGCAGCGGTTCCTTGGGGGTTCCCCGGCCACGCGTTTTGGGTTGCTTCAGCAGCTCGATCGCCTGCTCAAGCGAGACGTCCAGCGGTGACAAGCCGGCCGGGCAGCGAACGGGTCTCCTTCTCACATTTGACGTAGGGCCCGTAGCGTCCGTCGAAAGCCTGGATCGGCTTCGCCGTTTTCGGGATTCATCCCCGAGCGTTCGCGGCAGTTCCAGCAGCTTGCAGGCCATCTCCAGCGTCAGGTCCTCGACCTCCATCCCACGTAGCAAGCCCTGATTCCGCTTTTCCTCGTCGTCGTTTTCGCCCAGCTGGATGTAGGGTCCAAAGCGGCCGACCTTGACGTAAATCGGCTTGCCAGTCTCGGGATGCGTCTCCGATCGGCTCTTCCTCGACCTCGCTCGACTCAAGCAACTCCATCGCTTTGGCCAGGTCCATCTCGTCGGGTGGCAAACCATCGGGGATGGAGGCCTTTCGCTCGCCCTGTTCGATGTAAGGCCCGTACTTGCCGACGCGAACAAAAACAGGATCGCGGTGGGGGCCCGAATCAGGTGTTCCAAGCGGGAACCGAGCGGTCTCCTTGGGATCGATCTTGTCCAGCTTATCGGCCGAGCGCGAGGGTGCGAGACCGACGTTGTGTTTGTCCGTCGACTCATCGCCGAAATAGAACTTCTTCAGATACTCCTCGCGCCCGACCTCGTCGCGGCTGATCGAATCGAGAAAGTCCTCCAGTTCGGCCGTGAACTCGTAATCGACCAGCGTGGAGAAGTGGTCTTCCATCAAACGGGTGACGCTGAATGCTCGCCAAGTTGGAACCAGTGCCGTGCCCTTCTTGACGATGTAGTTGCGTCCTTCGTCGGTGATCGTGCCGATGATCGACGCATAGGTACTGGGTCGGCCGATCCCTTTCTCCTCCAGCGTCCTGGTCAATGTCGCTTCGGTGAAACGGGCCGGAGGCTGCGTGGTGTGGCTTTTGGGATCCAGTTCGGTGGCGTCGAGTGGATCTCCCTGCTTGACCTAGCGGCAGGATCTTGTCTCGATTCGCCAGTTCGGCTTCCGGGTCGTCGCTGCCCTTCGACGTAAGCACGCAAGAAGCCCTCGAACTCGATGCTGGTTCCGCTGGCGGTGAACGTCGCGCCGCCCCCTTCGATCGATGATACTCACCCGTTGCTTCTTGGCATCGGCCATTTGGCAGGCGACCGTTCGCTTCCAAATCATGTCGAACAGGCGAAACTGATCGGAATCGAGTTCGCCACGGAGGGTTTCGGGCAAGCGGAAGGAGGTTCCGGCCGGCCGAATCGCCTCGTGGGCCTCCTGGGCGTTCTTGACCTTGCCTTTGTAGACCCGGACGTCCGGGTGCAGAAAGTTGTTCGCCGTATTCGCTGCGCACCAGGTTCCGTGCAGCTCCGATCGCTTCTTTGCTCAGCGTCGTGCTGTCGGTACGCATGTAGGTGATGTAACCGTTTTCGTACAACCGCTGAGCGGCGCTCATCGTTCGCTGGGCGGCGAAGCCCAGTTTGCGGTTCGCTTCCTGTTGCAGCGTGCTGGTGGTAAAAGGAGGGCGCGGTCGTTCGGTGAACGGTTTGACTTCGACGCTCGGCGACCTTGGAATCTGCGAGGTCTGCAGCCGCGCCGCCAACTCATTGGCTTCGGTCTCGTTCAATTGCAGCAGGTTCGGCTTCTTGAGCTTCCCGGTGGCCGAGTCGAAGTCCTTGCCCGATGGAATCTTCTGTCCGTCGACCGTCGACAGGGTTGCCGACATCGACTCCTGGCTGGCGGTTGCGAAGATCCGCCTCGAGATCCCAGTAGGTCGCGTCGACAAAGGCAATCCGCTCGCGCTCCCGCTCCACGATCAGCCGCACGGCGACGCTTTGCACTCGGCCGGCGCTGGTCCTGGTGCCGATCTTTCGCCACAGCAGGTTGCGACATGTCGAACCCGTACAGCCGGTCAAGAATGCGACGCGTTTCCTGGGCCCGGACCAGGTTGTCGTCAATCTTCCGCGTGGCGGCCAATGCATTGGAGATCGCCTCTTTGGTGATTTCGTGGAACACCAGCCGGTGGACGGGGACCTTGGGCTTGAGCATTTCCTGCAGATGCCAACTGATCGCTTCCCCCTCGCGATCTTCGTCCGTCGCGAGGTACAGGTTGTCGGCCTGTTTGAGGGCATCTTTGAGCTTCTTGACCTGCTTCTTCTTGTCGGCGGGCACGATGTAGAGCGGCTCGAAATTGTCCTCGACGTTGACGCCCAAGTATGCCCAAGTCTCGTTCTTGAACTTCTCGGGGACATCTTTTTTGCCCGCCGGGAGGTCACGCACGTGCCCGATGCTCGCCTCGACCTGGTAACCCGAGCCGAGAAACTTTGAGATGGTGCGTGCTTTTGCAGGCGATTCGACGATCACCAAGTTCTTGCCGCTGCTTTTTGCCATGCAAACGAATCAGTCTGAGAGTTGGGTGATCGGTGATAAACAGGGGGGACGGTGAGTGCGGGCTTTGTTGCAAAACTCAAGCCAGCCGCCAAGGCTCATTCCAAACTCTTCGGCACCCATCGAAACAAAACGTGCAATGATCTGACCTGGGAATTTAATCTCACCTTGACCCTTCAAAACAGCGGGCGATACCCTTTCTACTTCGCTAGCACTCGATCCGGCTCCGGTAAGTGCCCCGCGATACCGACAAGCCTCGATCGGATTGGCCCGATTGGATTCGGAGTGACACCTGTGGATTCGGAGTGACGCCTGGTCAGAAAGCCCCGCTTTCCGGCATGGTGAAGCCCCGCTTTCCGGCATGGTATCGTCATCCCCCCAGCCGTCATCCCCCAATTCTGCACCATTGTGATATGGTCAGGATACCGGAGGGGCGACCTTGGTCCGACCAGAAACGGCCATTCCCATCCACCAGTCATTCCCAGAGCGTTGGGCCCCGGGCCGGCGTTGTCAAGATGACTCAATCCATCAACATCCCCCAAACCCGTCAACATTCCAAAACCGCCAGCAGCCCATCTCGATCCCGTCTTCACGAACTGTCATGCCGCTTTGCAATCCGTCGCGGCGTGAGATGGCCGCGGCCCAGTTTGATCAGGGGAAGCCGGCTGCTGAATCGACATTTCCTGCGGTTGAAAGTAGCCAATCATGAGCAGCAGTCCGTTCGAGCTTTTCCGAAACAATCTCAAACCAATGATGGTGTTCTTGACCGCATTGGCTCTGTTCGCTTTTGTCGTCCTGCCAGTGCTGGACACTTACATGCGACGCAGCGCCGGTACGATCGGTGATGAGACGGTCGCAACCTTTGGCAAGACCCGGCTGTCGCGTAATCGCGTGGACTATTTCACCCGGAACCATCAATCGACCGTGCGATTCTTGGTCGAACTGGCGGAGGAAACCATTCGTCGGGGCGGCTCGCCTCAGACCGCTGGCTTCAGCTTCGACCCACAAACCCAACGGGTCAATTCCATTGGGATCAACGAAGTCCCGAGTTTCCAGGGATCGATCCGTACGCTGATGTTGGCGTCCCAAGCTCAGGACGATGGTTTTGAGCTGGATGACAACACGCTCCAGGTTTGGCTTCAAGAGTTCACCAACGGCATGATCAGCGACGGTGACATCAACGCCATGTTGATGCGGTCCACCCAAAATCAGATGGGCCGGCCTCACCTTTATGAGCAGCTCCGCAGCCATCTCTTGGCCCGTGTTTACGAAGAACGAGGCCTGAGCGGCATGTTCTTGGGGCAGAGTCCGATGTCGGGGCCGCTGATGACCCCCGAAGAACAGTGGACCAATTTTCTCAAGCTCAATCGCAGCGCCGTTGCCTCTGCCTACGGTTTGCTCGTCTCCGATTACCTTCCTTTGACCAACCCGTCGCCGAGTGAAGAAGAAATCAAGGCGACTTACGAAGAAGGGAAGGACCGCGACCCCAACGACCAATCAGCCGATCCTGCTTTTCATCGGCGATATGCAGCCAAAATCGAATATGTTTCCGGCGACTTTCAGACTTTTCTGGATGCTGAGGTCGCAAAGCTGAGCGAAGAGGCGATTCGCGCTGAGTACGAAAAGCGGTTGCAAGGTGGAGAATTCCGGCTGCCCGAAACATCGCAGCCACCCGCTGAATCCTCCACCCCTGCCGAGGTGCCCGCGTCCTCGACCGACTCCGATGCGAGCCAAAGTGCCGTAGGGGATCAGCCTGCATCGGAGGCAACGGGTCAATCAGAACCTGAGGCGACCGAACCGGCCGTCGAGAACACTGGCGAAGCTGAGCCCGATTCGGGAGAAGCATCGAGCGAAGCTGCCGAAGGCGAGCCCTCGGAAAATGCCCAGAGTGGCGAGGCTCCGGAGGAGATCGATCAGTCTTTTCGCCCTCGGATCGATTCAGCCATTCGTTTGGTGTCGGCGCAGCAGGATGCCGACCAATCCGCGACCACGGAAGAAGAAAGTGCGGCGGAAAGTCAGGCCGATCAGCCTGCGAATGACGCGGCAGACAACCCTCCCGCCGAAGCTGCCGATGCGACCGATACCGACGCGACCGATACCGACGCGACCGATACCGACACGCCTGATACCGACACGCCTGATACCGAGGTCTCCTCGCCAAGCGATGACACGCCTGCTGCCACGGATGATTCGGCCGAACCGGCTGCTCCCAAAGTGGAGTCCTTCGAGGACGTTCGTCAGCAAATCGCAGAGCAAATGGTCGCCGAGGTAGCCCGTGAAAAAATGGATGCGGCGATGTCGGACGTGCTGAAGGCGATGCGACGCTACTTTAGCGAGAAATCGATGTACGACGCGGAGCTGCTGGTCAGCAAGGACAGCCAGGCGCTGACGTCGCCCAAGAAGCCCGACTTGGCCAAGCTGGCCGCGGAGTTGGGGCTCCAGTTCGAAGAGATCGGGCCCTACGACCAAGTGACGATTCGGGACGAACCGATTGCCAGGTCGATGGAACTGGGGAGCGAATTCCTCGGGCAGTCGGCAAACTTTGTGCAAATGGTTTACGGATCAACGGGGGAGCGAAGTGATTCTCCCTCGCTGCCACTGTTTGCTCCAATCCGAACAGCCGACGGTCCCGCCGGCAAACAATACGTCGCTTGGAAAGTGGAACAGAGAGAGGCCTACACGCCCCCGCTTGATGATGTTCGCGACGAGGTGGTGCTGGCGATTCGAGAGAAAGAGGCGCGTCAGCTGGCTCGCGATGCTGGCGAGGCGATCATCAAGCAGGCCTCCGAGGCACCCGACAAGTCACTTCGAGATTTCGTGCCGGCGGACAAGATGGAAAACTACAAGGACGACTTGGGTCCTTTCACCTGGATGAACTCCTTTGGGTTCGCAGGAGCCACCATCGGCAATGTTCCAGAGCTGGATTCGGTGGGCGAGGAGTTCATGAAAGCCGTTTTTGAGAGCGAACCGGGTAAGCTTCAGGTCGCCGACAGTCAATCGGGGCGCGTCGTCTACGTGGTCGATCCGGTCTCGTATGAGCCTGGTCTGGACGAGTTGAGACGCCAATTCAAGCAGCCGACCAATCGTGTGATGGCGATGCTGTTAGGCAATGGCGCGGCCCCCATCATCAATGACTTCTTCAAGGACCTTGATGAGAAGGCAAAATTCAAAGACTTGACCGAGACTCAGCAGCCCTGATGATCGGCAGCCCTGACGATCTGGGCTGGGCGAGAAAGGATCCATCGGCGTCGCGCATTGGGGCGGCCCGACTGGTACAATGGATGATTCGGTTTTCGCGTCGTGCCGGTCAGTCTGCTAGCGGTGCCTGTCACCCACAGTGCCAATCAGCGGGTGGTACCAGTTAGCCAGTTGCATCTGGGGCGAAAACCGTCCTTGGTCATTGCGCTGGGCTACTCGCCATGAATTACAAGTTCTCGCTGCTCGATAGTAGCACCGGTCGACCGTGTGCCCATTGGATTCTGACGCCGCCGGTGATCGTGGGTCGATGCCCGACAAGCGACATCATGATCAATGATCCGTCGATTTCTCGCCGGCACTGCCAATTCACATTGGGCGCGGAAGGTGCGTTGGTCGTGAGAGACCTGGGTTCGAAGAATGGAGTCTATGTCGATCAGGAACGCGTCGAAAAAGCGATCGTGCGCCGAGGCGAGGTCGTCCAGATTGGCGCGGTGTCGCTCTGCCCAGATTGGACCGACCAGCCTACAACCGAAGAGCGTGAGGCTGCGGTAGATGTGATCGACCTGGGGGAAACCCAGGCGATGAAGACCTTGGACCCAGACACCTTGGACCCAGACATCATCGAACTGGATTGATCCAATCGATGTCGGCCGCCAAGCCCGATCGAAGCTTCTGGATTTCCTAAGGTCCTGACGGCAAGAAGACCCCAAGCCCGAAGACCCCAAGCCCGAAGACCCCAAGCCCGAAGACCCCGAGTCCTTTGAGCGAGGCGAGTCGTTCTGGAAGGTCGGTCTGGCACATCGGTCTGCGAGTCGCCGAGGGCAAGTCTGAGCTGCGCGTCCACGATTGCACAGGCTGATCATCGACCGGAAGCCAAACAATGAAAAAACCCCGCGTTTTGCGGGGTTTTCCGAAGCTGCCCGATTAGGACTTGAACCTAAAATAACAGAGTCAGAATCTGTCGTGTTGCCAATTACACTATCGGGCAGGAATGCTGGTCGACTGGATACCCGTCGACTGGTTACCCGTCGACTGGACTCCGGTCGAAGGCCTTGCTCGAGCCAGTATCCAAGAACCAGTATCCAAGGATCGCCTTTTGCGATCAAGAGACGACTCGGGAAACGTAGGTTCACTACGCCAACTGGTCAAGCCGTCATCAAGTCATTCGTGTAACCTGGGCATGACCTGATTCCATGGTCGCCTGGACGGAAGGCAATGGGTCACTGTTGAAGCGTTTCTCGTTCGTTGTTCACTCAGCGCCGAGAACTTACAATAAGCGGCTATCGCGATTCCAGATTCGTTCGGTGTACCCATGGCATTCTTGTCCACCTCCTCCAACGGGGAAGGCAACCCAACCCGTTTTGAGCTCAACGACCGTGAGACGACCATTGGCCGTCATCCGGAGTGCTCGATCGTGGTCGATGCCGGAGCGGTTAGCCGCTATCACGCCAAGGTTTCGCGAAAGCCAAACGGCTTTGCCATCGAGGACTCCGGCAGTCGCAACGGTACCTTTCTCAACGGGCAATTGCTGACCGGTCCACAATTTCTCCGCGAGGGGGATCGCATTCGGGTTAGCGATGTGGAGCTTGTTTTTCATAACAATGATGTGCCCGGATTTGTTGGCAATGAAATGACCTTTGATGGTGCCAACTTCGGCATCATGATGTACGACGAGCACGAGACCGAGCAGCTGAGTGGTAGCAGCAGTGGCAGTGCGAAGGTCGAGTTTCGCAGCTCGATCGATGGCTTCGCGATGTCGGCGACGCCCGAGGCCAAGCTTCAGGCGCTCAAGCAGATCATTTCCAATCTCGGTGACGCGTTGGCCGTCGACCAGGTTCTGCCGAAAGTGCTCTCGAGTCTGTTTGATCTCTTCCCGGCGGCGGACCGGGGTTTCATCGTGATGCAAGGCGAGGACGGGAGTTTGGTTCCGCGCTGGGTCAAGACACGTTCCGCCCACGATGAGACCGAGACGATCCGGATCAGTCGAACGATTGTCCGCGCAGTGATCGAGAACAAAGAGGCGATCCTCTCCATGGATGCAGCCGAGGACAGTCGTTTCGATAGCAGTCAGTCGATCGCCGATTTTTCAATTCGCTCAATGATCTGCGCTCCCTTGATGGATGCCGATAACCATGCCTTCGGTGTCCTGCAGATCGATTCGATGCAGGGCCGTGGTCAGTTCCGAGAGGAAGACGTTGATTTGCTCGCTGGTGTTGCCGCCTATGCGGGCATTCTGATCAACAACGCTCGGTTGCATGAGCGAGCCTTGCGGCAACGGGAAGTGGAGCAGGACCTCAAGTTGGCCACCGGCGTCCAACAGGCGTTTCTGCCCAATCAACCCCCGTCGGCTCCTGGGTTTCATGTCTGCAGTTTCTATCAAGCAGCGAATCACATCGGTGGAGACTACTACGACTACGTTCATCTTGCCGATGGACGCGTCGCGATCGTGGTGGCAGACGTCGTGGGGCATGGTGTGGCGGCGGCCATGTTCATGGCCAAGCTCTCTGCCGAGACTCGCTTTTGTCTTGCGATTGAGCCCGACTTGGCCACCGCCATCCAGCAATTGAATGATCGGATGAGTGAGTTGCATGTGGATCGCTTCATCACCTTTCTGGTGTTGGTCCTTGAACCAAGCAGCGAAGAGGTTGCGATCGTCAACGCTGGTCACATGTCTCCGGTGGTCAGGCGAGGCTGCGATGGCGTGATCAGTGAACCAGGCGAGCAGGAATCAGGGCTTCCCATCGCGATCGACGTCGGGATGGACTACGAGGCTGTTAGATTTCGGATGGATGCGGGTGATTTGGCCGTGATGTACACCGACGGCATCAACGAAGCCATGGATGCCGAAGACCAGGAGTTCGGAATCGACCGGATTCGTGAGTTGACGGCCGAAGGAGGTAACGCGGAGGCGGTTCGAGATCGGATTGTTCGAGCGGTTCAGGAACATGTGGGCGAGGCGCCCCCTTTCGATGACATGTGTTTGGTCGTGATCGAGCGAGTCAAGAATGCCGAAAAGGTCCATGAAACCTTGGACGAATCGGCGAACAGTCAATCCGCGGAGCAGACACTCGACTCGAGTGATTGATGATGGCTGCGGAGGTCATTCGTTGTCGCGTGCGTTACCACGGCCATGTTCAGGGCGTGGGATTTCGTATGACTGCCATCGCGCAGGCTCGCGGCCTGGCAGTGCATGGATTTGTCCGCAACGAGCCGGATGGAAGCGTCCTGATGGATGTCGAGGGGCCGCGGACGCAAGTGAAGGAATTGATGCGGCGCATTGAGTCGGCGATGAGTGGTAATCTGGAAGAGACTCAGGTGGAAGATCTTCCGCCACGCGGAATCGAGAATGGGTTTCGAATCCGTCATTGATACCCGTTCCGGAAATGAGGTCCCAGGCAAGCTCTCGAGTTCCACACGTTCTCGACTGGGAATCAGGTCGCTACACTGCCGCGATGAATGAGCTAGACCAATACGATTACGAGCTGCCTCGCGAACGGATCGCACAGGACCCGCTTGCCACACGAAGTGATTCTCGTTTGATGCTTGTGGATCGCCAAAGTGGGCGAATCGACCACTACCATGTTCGCGACCTACCCGACCTGTTGAAGCCGGAAGATGTCTTGGTGCTCAACAACAGCTACGTCGTTCCGGCGCGGCTGGTCGGTTATCGCACGACCACCCATGGACGATGGCAGGGCCTTTTTTTGCAGGCCGACGCCACGACCGGTATTTGGGAGGTGTTGACGAAGACTCGCGGAACGCTGCGGGCCGGTGAGACGCTGACCATTCAGGATCGTCACGCCCGAGACGGCATGGAGCTGGTCGTTGTCGCCCGGACGGAGAATGGCAATCTGTTGGTCAAACCACGCATTCCTGAGGGATATGTTCCGCTGGAAGAGGACGGGGCCCGAGAATTGAAGGAGCCTGCCGATTGGTTGGAACGCTATGGTCGCATTCCACTGCCACCCTACATTCGCAATGGTCAAATGGTCGACAACGACGTCGAGAGGTACCAAACGGTCATCGCGCACGAAAAAGGTAGTGTGGCCGCCCCCACTGCCGGGCTGCACTTCACCGAGAGTCTCTTGAACAAGATCCGACAAGGAGGCTCCGCGGTTGCAGAAGTCACCCTTCATGTTGGGATCGGAACGTTTCGCCCCATTCAGGCGGAGCAGCTTGACCAGCACGTCATGCACAGGGAATGGGGTCAAATCGACACCCCGACCGCCGATCTCATTCGTTCGCGGCGCGAATCGGGCGGGCGATGTCTCGCAGTGGGGACGACCAGCGTCCGCGTGCTGGAGACGGCAGCGGCCGCGGGAGGTGGAGAATTGAACGCCTGGACCGGTCAAACGGATCTCTTCATCCGTCCTCCCTACCAATTTCAGGCCGTTGACGCGCTGATGACCAATTTTCATCTGCCCCGCAGCTCTCTCTTGGTGCTCGTCAGCGCGTTCGCATCGAGAGATCTGGCGATGCATGCTTACCAAACGGCGATCGAGCAGGAGTACCGTTTTTACAGCTATGGCGACGCCATGCTGATCGTCTGAGCCGGTTTTTAAACCTTTACCGTGCTCGAGGCGACGCAATCATTCGTAACGTTGCCCACGGTTTCTTGCTTTTCATCGCGTCGTAATTGAAAAGGCGATGCGATTGCAGGGGTCGGTTCGTTTGTAGGATCGAAGGCTGGAGAATCGTTCGGGTTTTCGTCCATTGCCTCATGCATGGACTCGTCAATGTGACCCATCTTTGCCCAGACGAGCCCACCTTCCAGGCATGACAGCTGATGGTCAGTTGTATCGGGGCTTGCCGTCACCACCGGTCCACTGCGGCCGGATCCATTTCAAACTGCGATTCGCCGCGCGTAGGGGCTTAGAACCATGACCAGAATCAACACGAACGTTTCCTCGCTGATTGCACAGAACCGTCTGCAGGCGAGCAACAAGGACCTGAACATTGCACTGACCCGCTTGAGCACGGGCCTGCGAATCAACAGCGGGGCAGACGATCCCGCGGGTTTGATCGCCAGCGAGGCACTGCGTAGCGAAATCACTGGCCTGAACAAAGCGGTCAGCAATACGCGGCGTGCCAGCCAGATCATCACCACCGCGGACAGCGCTTTGGGCCAGGTCAGCAACCTGCTCAATGACATCCGTGGGCTCGTGGTGGAAGCCGCCAACAGCGGTGCTCTGAGTAGCGAAGAGATCGCGGCGAACCAGTTGCAGATCGACAGCTCGCTCGAGGCCATCAATCGGATTGCTCAAACGACCACTTTCCAAGGCCGTAAGCTTCTCGACGGCTCGTTGGACTATGTCTCGACCGTCGGCACCGTCAGCTCGGTCAAGGATGCCAATATTTCACGTGCCAAGATCGGTGGCAGCGCACTCAACGTCGAAGTCGTCGTCAGCTCCGCAGCGGCTCAAGCTGAGATCACTGCAGATGCAGCAGCGTTTTCGACTTCCGCCGCCGCAAACGCCGTGTTCGGAAACGGCACCGAAGCCATCACGGTCACCGCTGCCGTAGCGGGATCCGATTTCAACGATGTCCAAGTTCAATTTGTCGACGACTCATCGATCGGAAATACCGCCGCATCAGCCGCCTACGACGCGGATCAGAAAGTGATCACCGTCACCTACAATTCGGCTGCGGCGACGTCCACCAACGCCGATTTCACGGCGGTTGCTGCTGCGATCAACACACTGACCGACTTTGGCGCGGCG
Organism: Pirellulaceae bacterium; assembly: GCA_963767665.1. Taxonomy (GTDB): domain Bacteria; phylum Planctomycetota; class Planctomycetia; order Pirellulales; family Pirellulaceae; genus Rubripirellula. Next base: position 101,987 of record CAVYFC010000016.1, on the reverse strand, counting down.
GTCTCGTCAGGTACGGGCTCGGTTGCCTTCACCGAACCAGCTGCCGCCGTCACCACCGGCAAGACGGGGGGCGAAGTGCTGCTCGACAGCCTGGTCTTCCAGCTCAACGGCTCCGATGGTGCGGAAACTTTCAACTTCGGTGCCGGCACCTCCAAGGACCAGATCGCCGCGGCTGTGACCCTCGTGACCGACAGCACGGGGATCAACGCAGAAGTGAGCAATGGCGACTTGGTTTTCCGTTCCAGCTCGTTCGGAAGTGATTCCCTCGTCGCGATCGACGTGATTAGCGAAGGAGGCAGCGGAGCCTTTGCCGCGAACCTGGATACGACTCGCGACACCGGTAGCGACATTTCAGCGACCGTCAACGGCGTGGAAGCATCGGGCAACGGAAACACCCTCTCGATCAACACCAGCTCGTTGGCACTGAGCCTGACGGTCGACAATAGCGGCAGTAATTTCAACTTCCAAATCTCATCCGGTGGTGCCACATTCCAGCTTGGACCGGACGTGAGCAGCACGCAGCAGGCGAGCATCGGCATCGGCAGCGTTAGCACCGGTCGACTCGGTGGGGCTGCTGGCCGTCTGTATGAACTGGGGAGCGGACAAGCCAAGAGCTTGACAAGCGACGTTAATGGAGCGTCCGACATCATCGACGAAGTGATCGGCAAGGTGACGGCACTTCGCGGTCGGTTCGGCGCGTTCCAGTCAACGACACTCGAGAGCAACCTGGTCAGCCTGAACGAAACCGTTGCCAATCTGCAGGAAGCGGAAAGCTCGATTCGTGACGCCGACTTTGCCCAAGAATCAGCCGCACTGACGCGAGCTCAGATTCTGGTGCAATCGGGCACGAGTGTCTTGGCCTTGGCCAATCAGAATCCTCAAAACGTTTTGGCCCTGCTGCGTTAAGCGGCAAGAATCCAAGACGATCATCATAGCGGCGAGCCGATCGAGGGAATCCTCGGTCGGCTCGTTTCGCTTCGGGTGGTCACTCGTTGCCGGTGATCAGTCTGGCTGGGAGGTGGCTGACGGAGTTGAACCAATCCAATTGCCAAACATCACCGAGGTAATCGACTTTGGTGATCCCCGTGTTGCGAAGCTTGCCGAATTGCTGCGGGTTACTCGCATCCCCAATCATTTCGACCAACAGCTTTCGCTTGAAGTCAGCGTGGATGATCATGACCACGACTTGATCGGCAGCAAAGTGATTCCGGAGTCGCCCGACGACCTGGCGGGCTCTCAGGCTAGCCTCTTCGGGGGTTTCACGCCGTCGGTGGCCCCACCAGCCCGAGTCGGAGACCGCTTCGTCCAACGTGCAATGGTCCGCTCCCTCGACCAAGTGTTCGATGACATGCCCACGGCTCAAACCGGGCCCACCCTCGACCGCACCCGGTCCGTGGCCGCGGTAGATGCCCCCCTCTTCAAAAACATCGGCCCAAACGTGCACGTGTTGTCCGGTTGCGTCACGAACGTACCGCGTGGTCTGCAAGGCGCGTCTCACTGGGCTGGTGATTAGGAAGTCCATCCGCAACGTTCGCATCCAATCGGCAAGGTGGCCTGCCTGCAAACGACCGATCGCGGTGATCGGAGGATCCTCGACGCGCAGGTGGATCGCCTTCGCATTGTTTTCACTCTCTGCGTGACGGACCAAGTAGAGCTGCATCGGAACGAGTGCCTTGGCGAAAAACCTCGGGCGCAATGGATTCAACGAGCCCGAATCTTACTCGCTCTCGCGACGCTGACGAAGTCGTGAGCGGAGGTAATCGATCATCATCCACTCCGCCACCACAAGCAACACGGGGAAAAGAAACAGGATGAACTGCGAAAATTCTGGCTTGGTCGCCCAGGCGGGGCCGGTCTTGGTGAAAACACTGAGCAAGGCCCAAACGAATGAACCGTTGATAACGAGCATCACGCCGGTCAGCATCGCAGAGGCGAAAGCGATCAGACAGCCTCCCGCTAGGATCCCGCGATGTTCCGCGTCATCGGGCGACCTCATGGACCTGCATTCATCGGCAGCGTCTGACTGAGCCCGATCGTGACCGCCAAGCCCACCAACGCCAAGATCATCAAGAGTGGCGTCCAGCTGCGAAGCGATTCTCCTTCGGTCAGCCCGCCCATTTTGGTGAACACCCAGAATCCGCTATCGTTCATCCAGCTACCCATCAGGGAGCCAGTCCCCACGGCAGTGGCTACGTACACCATGTTGAAGTCAGGCTTCGCATCACCAATGATCGCCGACATCATTCCCGCGCCCACGATCATCGCGACGGTACTGCTGCCCTGAGCCACCTTGAGGACCGCAGCGATTCCCCAGCCGAGCAACAACAGAGCGATTCCGGACGCACCGGAACCCGAGAAATGGTTTCGAATCGTATCACTGATGTTCGTGTCCTGAAGCATCGCTCCGAAAGCACCCCCGGCGGCCGTGATCAAGATGATCACGCCCCCGCTCATCAACGAGTCCTCCACGTCCTCGCTAAGGCTTCGCCACGAAAGTTTTCGTACGATCTTTAGCGTGAGCATCGCGCAAATGGCCGCCAGCATGAGTGCAAAATTGGCGTTGCCCCACAACGAAAGTCGATTGGCCAGCATCCGTTTGGGTGTGTTCCACTCGTGTCGTCGGATTAGCTCCGGATAGGCATCTTCCAACAGGACACGGTTCATTCGACGGCGGTCGACCGGTTTCATGCGCAGCTGATTGGCGCTCAGTTTGGACTTGGCCACCTTCGAGATGGCGACCCCCACGAAGGCTTGCTCGTCGTAGAAGGATCCGTCGAGCAAGACACGATTGAGCACACTCACAACCTCTGTCTTTTCGGCATCGCTCTGAGCAGGCGCGAGCAGGATCTCGCGGTCGGTTTCCGAGACTCGCGGGCTGGCCATCACCCGACCTGCTGGGGAGGCAGGGCTTGACTCGGAAAGGGTTTCAGCCAGCCTTTGGTAATCCAGCACGTCGGCGATTTCCAGCTTGGCTCGATCCTCCCGGTCAGCCACTGTGTCGGCAAGCGTTCCCGCACCGATCAACAGGACCGGCAAAGCAACGGGCAACAGGGACACCCAGAGGCGAGGCAGTCGGTCTTCTGAAAGTGCCTCGTGCTTGTCGTCGTGGGCTCCCAACGGTCGCATCTCAACCGGCATCAAGCGGTCAGCGACGACGGAATAGATCAATCCGACGATCGCCGCTGGAATCGCTACAAGCGTTCCAACCAGCATCATCGTTCCAATTTCAACACCCAGGATTGCCGAGACAAGAAGGGGGCCGGGGGTTGGCGGGACGAGTGTGTGGGTGATGGCACCGCCGGTGGCAATTGCCATCAGGTAGCGAAGATAGTGCTGGTTCGTGCGGCGATAGAGGCTTCGAGCGAGCGGCACCAAGAGATAAAAAACGGTGTCAAAGAAAACCGGAATAGCAAGAACGAATCCGCTGACCATCAAACCAAGCGAGGCCTTCTTTTCACCCGTCACATGCACCGCGCTTCGGACGATTCGATCGGCAGCACCGCTGTCGAGCATGCATTTCCCAATGATCGCCGCCATCGCAATCACGATTCCAATGCCGCCGGCGGCAGCTCCAAATCCTTGGACGACCGCATTCATGCGGGCACCGGCATCCTGCCCCTCGACCAGACCGACGCCGAGGCTGACGATCAACGCCGAGATAATCAGGGCAAGAAATGCATTGAGCTTCAAGCCGATAATCATTCCCAGCACCGAAACGATGCCAATGACCAACAACAGGACGGGAATCCATTTCGCTGGCGGCGCCGAGGGAGAACCTTCTACCGATTCGTCAACGACTACCGTCACCTGCCCCGCGTCACCGACTTCCGCATTATCGACTTCCGTATTACCGACGACGGGATTCGTTCCAGCATCCGCATTGGTGGCTTCCGCCGTTTCGCCGACCGACTGCCCAACGGGCGTCTCTTGAGCCAATAACCGCTGTGGCGTCGAGTCGATGCTCGCAAACTGCCCCGCCAGGCAGACGGTCAGGGCAAGAGCGAAGATGGGCAGCCGCATTGCGAACCTCAAAACCAAGAATCATTCGTCAATCAGGGAAGAGAGGATTCTAAACCGAGTGACACCGCTCGTGGGGTGTCGACCCGTGATTTCAATCCACGCGGGAATCGTCGGGTGGTTCCTCCGCGCGACGACGTTGCAGACTCTTGCTCACTCGATCCAGGATGCGGCGATCTTCGATGCTCAATGCGGTCATTCCGTCTCGGTGCAACCGAGTCAAGATATCGTCCAATCTTTGTGCATCGATCGCCTCGCCTTGTTCACGTCGGTGGGCCGATCGCAACTGTCGACGACTTCGCAAAGCGTGAATCCAGTGGCGAAAGCTTGAAATGATTTCGACGGGAGAAATGATTCCCCCCTGATCGCTTCGACGCGTTGCTTCCTCATCGGCTGCCAATTGATACCCATCCAGGGTTCGCCCCACATCGACGCCGTATCGGGAAATCCAGAGCATCATGGAAAGGATGAGCAAGAGGATCCAGCTCACACCCCAGAGCGAGGTTTGCGTCGCTAGCGAAGCGAGTGTGATCCCCATTGTCAGGAAGGAAACCGCCGCAAGGCACCGTCGAAAGATTAAGATCTGCAAGGGGCGATCCAAGTTGTTGGCGCAGATCGCGGTCATGCTGCCAACGACTTGCCGGCCCAACGTTCGGGGCAACGGGTAGAGCTGGAATACGGCTTGCGCCAGGCAGAGCCATGCCGCGGACCGCCAAATGGAATCCTGTTTCGAAAAACCGATGCTTGGCGGCGACCAGATTGGCTGTTCCGATCGAACGATCTGTGGAAGGCGAAAATCCCCTTCGATCAGGCGATAGAAACTACCCAACACGATCAAGGCGGCGATCGTGGCTAGGGCAACCAACAAGGCCCGGCGTGCCGGCCAGCGACGCGGCCCCACCTCCACTCCGAGCAGACCCAGAGAGAGCTCAAAAGCGGGTGATCCCATCAAGCGGCAGGTGGAGAGGTAGGTGATCGACTGTGCGAACCAACCCGAGACCCAGAACAATGCTCCGAGGCCGATCACGCGCGGAAGGTCGGCATTTCCATGCGAAGAGGATCCCATGACCGCGACCAAAGCGAGTACCGCGATCGCAATCAGTACACCGTATGACAAGTGAACCTGCAAACTGCCGACCCGCAGCACGCACACCGACCGGGAACCCGATTCCGGTGCCGTCTGACTGCGAGAGGGAAGCATGTCGCCGACTGGCATGACCGCAAGGACCAGGAGAAACGAAGCGACCAAGAGGAGCGTGGCAACCCAGTCGCAATCCGCTCGTCACTCAGTCGGGGAGGTCGAATGGGGAAGGTCGAGCAAAGAACGACCTCGATTCAGTACCACTACGTCGTTCGGCCGAGGCTGGTTCAGGTGTGGACGTTGGGGCGGTCTAGCCAGGTCACCGTGAAACCAGCGGGAAACTCCCAGGCGGGAGCGTCATCGAACCGGCCAAGTCCGACACTTCCGTTTCGGGTTGTGCCGGCTTCGGCCTGCTGGTGGTCCGTATTTCCAAGGTGGACCCACGCAGCTTTGCTGCGTTTTGTACGAGTCTCGGAGAGACTCGCCTACGGTAGAAAGCCGCACATCGAAAAAGCCACGAGTCTCGGAGAGACTCGCCTACGGGGTTGGAACGCAGCCGTGGTGCTAGGAGTCCACCTTTGGACGGCTCCTCCCGTTAGCCGGCGACCTTGAGGTGTGGTCGGGCGGAGTCGGAAAGGAGATCACGAAGCCGCTCGAATTCATCCGCGTCCGAAAAGTGGATTGTGATCTTACCGCGACCGCGCGCCGAGCTCTTGATCTCGACCTTGGTGCCAAAGACCATCCGCATCTCGTGCTGCATCGCCTCGATGTGAGGCGATACTTGGCGCCGACGTTGACGGGTGGCGTTGAGAACCTTCTTGCCGGTCTCCTCGTCCTCTTCGGTCTTGAGCAGGTCCGCGACGAAGCTCTCGGTCGCCCGAACGCTCCACCGTTCGTCCATGATCTTGCGAGCCGTTCGGATTTGGATTTCCTCGTCGCCGATTGGCAGCAAGGCGCGAGCATGCCCCGCGCTGACTTCGCCAGCGGTCAACCAATCAAGGATTTGCTGGGGCAATTCGAGCAGCCGCATCAGGTTCGCGATGGTGCTGCGGTCGATGCTCAAGCGACGCGCCAAATCGTCCTGCTTGCACTTGTGCTCTTCGATATAGCGTTTGAACGAAAGTGCTTTCTCGATCGGATTGAGATCCTTGCGTTGCAGGTTCTCGATGATCGCCAGTTCCGCCACCAAACGATCATCCGCTTCGCGCACCTCGGCGCGAATCGTCTTCAGGCCAGCATGAATCGTGGCGCGAAGCCGTCGCTCGCCGCTGATCAGCTGGTACTTGCCGTTGACGACGCGTACCAGAACAGGCTGAAGCTGTTGATGATTCTTGATGCTTTCGGCAAGCGACGCGATCTCATCGTGATTGAATTCGCGGCGAGGCTGAAACGGATTGTTCTCGATTTCATGAACCGGTAACTCCAGCGTTTCAATTCCACTGCTGTTGGCCTGGCTCTCCATCGGATTGCCATTCTCATCCAGCGGCGTACCTAGCAACGCGGCAAGTCCCTTGCCCAATCGTCGGTCTTTGGTTGTTGCAGTGTTAGTCACGCTGAAGCACCTCCATGCACAGCTGGGTGTAGGCGAAGGCACCACGTGATCGCGGTGCGTATTGAAACACGGATTTGCCGTGGCTCGGCGCCTCGCTCAGCGAGACATCTCGAGGTACGACGCTATCAAATACGATGTCACCAAAGAAATCGCGAACTTCCTCGTCGACTTCTCGGGTCAGCTCCAAGAAGGGATCGTACATCGTCAGCAGGATGCCACCGAAGGTCAGACGACCGTCGGTGGCAATGATGACCTTCTTGATGGTCTGAATGAGTTGCGTGAGCCCTTCCATAGCGAAATACTCGCATTGGATCGGCATCAGAACTTCGGTGCTTGCTGTGAGCGCAGTCTGAGTCAGGGCACCGACGCTGGGCGGACAGTCAATCAACACGAAGTCGTGGTCGGTCATGACCGCGTCCAAGTGGCGGCGAACACGGATTGCCTCGCTTTGGCCAGCCGCAGCCAGTTTGTCGACGTCGTGGAATGTGCGGCTGCCAGGTACCAGGGAGAGGCCCTCGAGATTGCTCGGAACGATGTGCTCCAGCAGGGAATCGTCGCTAATCAGGGCGTGGCCGTCGGTGGGTTCGATCCCCAGGGCTGTGGTGGCATTGCATTGCGGATCCATGTCCAGCAGCAGCGTGCGCTGGCCGGCCAGTGCGAGTGCAGCAGATAGGTTGACGGCGGTGGTGGTCTTGCCAACGCCTCCCTTCTGGTTAACCACGCAAAGTATCCTTCCCACAGGGGATGCTCTCTAAAGAGAAAGCGGTTTTGTGGCGATCCTTACATAGAACGCCCGGCCGAAGGGGAAAGTAGGGGAATCCTCCCTGGTGAAACAAGACTGGTTTCACAAGAAACTGCTCTTGACAGGCTCGGCCCAACCAGTGGCCCGCCCGCCCACAGCGCTGCCCCGATTGCTGCGGTCATGACCATCGCTTTCGAATCGGTGCCGATGGCAATCGGTCTTCCCAGGCCTGGCGGGTGAAAGTCGAGCTTACTTACCGCTTTGCCCAGCACTCGAAGGATTGCCCAGCACGCGAAGGATTGCCCAGCACGCGAAGGATTGCCCAGCACGCGAAGGATTGCCCAGCACGCGAAGGAAGGAAGGCAGGGAGCGGTCTCGCTGGTCTAGCCACTCGCGACCAGCCGCTCCCGACCAGCCGCTCGCGACTCGTCCCTGCCGTCTTGCTAGGCCAGCGGATTGAATGTCAATCCACTCAGCAGCTTGGGATAGAAATAGGTGCTCTTCGCCGGCATTCGCTCTTTGTGCAGACTGATCGCCTCGACGTGTTCGAGCTTGGCCGGCATGACCAGGACGGCAAGGGTGTAGGGTTCGTCGCTATCGCTTTCGGCTTGGCTCCCCTCGCCCCGCATGGCATCAACGAGCTCTCTGACATCGTGAACGTAAGTCGGTTTGGGATGCCCCTTGCATCCCAGCAACTCATCGATCACTAGCCGATGCAGCAGGCTGACCCCCAGGCCACGCCAATCGTCACTCTGCTCTTTGGCCAGCGCGATCATCTTTTCGCCAGCCCCCGCAGTGGCTCTCGCCAAAACCCAGGTGTCGTCCCCTGTCGCATAGAGCCCAATGAGTCCCTGCTCGTCGGCAGACTCCATCTCGGCCCAAACGGCGTCGGAAGCCGTGAGTCCTCCAGGGATCACCTTGCAGTCGAAGCTCCCGCCGAGCATCTCCACGATCTGGGCGGAGGTGAACCGCGGGGTGCCTCGCAGGAGTCGGTGAGTCGGCAGGACGATCATGCCAGGGTCACTCATCCCGACCAGCATCGTCATCACAAAGTTGGCGGGATGGTCTTCTGGGAGTTCTCCTTGCTCCTCCGTGACCTGCGCTTTGTAGTTGCAAGCTGTCTCGTAGCGGTGATGCCCGTCGGCGACGAACATGGGTCGACTCTTCATCAGCTCGCTGACTTTGGCAATCACCGACTCGTCGGTCACGGCCCAAAGAATGTGCCGGACTCCCAAGTGATCGGTCGCCTCAACTGGCTCGATTCCCTCGCAGGCTTGATCCAGCAGCGTGATGATCTCGTTGCTGGGGTCAGGATAAAGACCAAAGATCTGGCTGTTGTTCTGCTTGGTCGCAGTCGTCAACTTGAGACGATCGACCTTCGCTTTGGGGTGCGTCTCTTCGTGGGGATAAATGTTGCCTTCACCGAAGGGCTGCAGGCGAACGCGGCCCATGAACCCACGTCGATTGACGGTCTTTCCATCGTGCTCAAATTGTTGATGGTAGACGTAGTAGGCAGGATGCTCCTCGAGCTTCAGGACCCCTTCGCTTTTCCATTGCTCGACAAATTTCGCCGCTCGAGCGTACCGCTCATCACCTTCGTCACCTGGTTCAATGCGGTTGAGAATGATGCGGATCACATTCGCAGGATGTCGCTTGTAAAGCTGGTCTTGCAGCGCCGGGTCGATCACGTCATAGGGAGGCGCGATCACCTCCGACAGCGAGCCGACGTGGTCCAGGTTGTAACGCAGAGCGGCGAATGGGGCAGTTTGTGGCATGGGTGCGGGGTGCCAAGTTTTTTGTGGAAAATGTCGGATCAAGGCGAAGATATTACGGCAATGTGCCGACGGCGCGGAGTGGTCGGCATCGCAGCATCCGACCCCGCTGTGACGTAGAGACGGAGTTTCACGTGCCGCGCAACCCTTTCCTTCGCGCACAAAAAATCCGAACCGACAGAGTCGGCTCGGATCATGAAGTTCAATTCGCAAGGGCACGAACCGCCCGTCGCTCAATGGGAACGGTATTCCCTAGTAGCGATAATGGTCCGGCTTGTAGGGACCCTCGACCGGAACACCGAGGTAATCGGCTTGTTCCTGGGTCAGGACGGTCAGCTTGACGCCGAGCTGTTCGAGGTGCAGTCGGGCCACCTCCTCGTCCAGCTTCTTGGGCAACATGTAGACCTTGGTCTCGTAGGCATGGGTCTCGCGATTGTTCCAAAGCTCGAGCTGCGCGAGCACTTGGTTCGTAAACGAAGTGCTCATCACGAAGCTGGGATGACCGGTGGCACAGCCCAGATTCACAAGCCGTCCCTTGGCCAGGATGATCACACTGCGGCCCGTATCCTTGAAGGTATAGCGATCGACCGCACCGATGTCGGCTGCCTTGATTTCATCCTTGGTCGCGGCCCCGTCGGCAACTTGCTTCTCCAGCCAGGCGATATCGATCTCGGTATCGAAGTGACCAATGTTGCAAAGAATCGCATCATTCGGCATTTCTTTGATGTGCTGACCCAGGATGATGTCCTTGTTGCCGGTCGTGGTGACAAACAGTCGCCCTTCCTTGCAAGCCTCTGCCATCGTGACCACTTCGTAGCCTTCCATCGCAGCTTGCAGCGCATTGATGGGGTCGATCTCGGTAACGATCACTCGGCATCCGTAGCTCTTCAGGCTGGCGGCGCAACCCTTGCCGACGTCTCCGTAGCCACAGACCACCGCGACCTTGCCGGCCAACATCACGTCGGTTGCCCGTTTGACACCGTCCGCCAGGGACTCTCGACATCCGTACAAATTGTCAAACTTGCTCTTGGTGGCACTATCGTTGACGTTGATTGCGGGAACCTGCAACTTGCCCGACTTGTTCAGAACTTCCAGGCGATGGATCCCCGCAGTGGTCTCTTCGCTGATGCCATGGATGTCCGCAAGCAGTTCAGGAAATCTCTCGTGAACCATCGCGGTTAGGTCGCCCCCGTCGTCGAGGATCATGTTGAGCGGCTTGCCGGAAGGGAATTGGAGCGTTTGCTCGATGCACCAATCGAACTCCTCCTCGGTTTCCCCCTTCCATGCGTAGACAGGAATTCCTGCTGCGGCGACCGCTGCGGCCGCGTGGTCCTGGGTGCTGAAGATATTGCAGCTGCTCCAAGTCACCTCGGCGCCGAGTTCCACCAGGGTCTCAATCAGCACCGCAGTCTGGATCGTCATGTGGAGACAGCCGGCGATCCGAGCTCCGGCCAGCGGCTTGGACTTGCCGTACTTGCGGCGGAGGGCCATCAGGCCAGGCATTTCGTTCTCGGCCAACTCAATTTCTTTGCGACCGAATTCGGCAAGCTTGATGTCCTTGACCTTGTACGGCAAACGGTCCGTTTGGACTTGTGACACGTGTTCTCTCTCTTTGCTAGAAGTGAAAAACGAGAACCGATGCGCGTCAAAGGGCTCAAGGACCCAACACGGGGACTCCCGCTGGTCCGCAAACCCCCGAACGCACCTCGGGGGCATGCCCCAAGCGTGATACGCATCACGGGGGGGCAGGCAAATCGACCACTCCTTCTAACTGCGAAGCGAATCGCCGACACAACTCATGATAAATCCATTCGCGAATTTTCGCAGGGGGGCAAACGGGAGTGGAACGCGATCGGTGCTCGTTGGAGATCGCATGTAGCAATCATGACGGGGGAGTCGAGGTGGAACCGCTGATTCACTGTTACGAGAGCTGCGGTGAGTTGGCTTCCGTCGCCGTCAACCGCCAGGCAGCTTGGCTTGCCCAGGGAACCATCAGCGACGATACTGCGAATCATTCTCATCAGTGGTCTTGCCTTGTCCGCTGGATCGGGCAAGAATGGATGATCGAGGGCGAACGCTTGGTCCTAAGTGGAGCGAAAACGATGGTTTACGGCTATGGCTGAGAATCGGTGCGAATCGGCCGCCTCGGCTGTCGGCGATGAAGCCAACCCAGAACACTCCGCAATTCTCCCCAAGATCGTCAGATTCATCGATCTCGCCCGCTGCGGCGATGAACTCTGGATCGAGCATCAAGGGAAGCTTTATCGCCTGCGACAGACACGTCAGGGAAAACTGATTCTGACCAAGTAGCGATTCAACCGGCTTTCGTGTGTCGGCTCAGGACGCTTGCCTTGGGTTCGAGACCCCACCCAGCAAGCGGCTTCGATGGGACACTCGGTCCCGTCCGCGAAGTATCCCGATGCCCAGCTGCCAGAACGGATCAGGCGAGCTGATCCGCGGTGTCGCCAGCACTCGGCCTGGCAGTTAATCGGTCTGGCAGTTACCTGGCCTGGCACGCTCGAACAAAAGCCTGAATCAGGATCGCCTGCTTGCTTCCTTTGGGCTGTTCGACACCACTGGCTGTGTCGACGCTGGTCGTAGCCGTTGTCCCAATCGCCTCGGCAACATTCTCCGGGTTCAATCCTCCGGCAAGGGTGAAACGTGTCTCCGGGAATGCGTCCCCCCAGTGGCGAATCGAGTTCCAGTCGAGCGTCTTTCCACTCCCTCCGTGAGCGGCACCCGCATCGGCGTCGAGCAACGGATGGCAACCCAGATCGATCCAAGGTCGTGCCAAGGCCTCGATTTCTGCCACCTCCAGCGGGGTAGTAGGAAGCTTGACCGCCCGAATCAACGGCCATCGATGGTCTCGCAGTAAAGATTCCGCCAGCTCGAGGGGTTCGTCGCCATGCAACTGAATCGCGTCCATTTCAATTGTCTCGGCAATGCGAAGGACGGCTTCGAGCGATTCATTGACGAACACGCCCACCCTCAACAGCCCAAGCTTCTTGGCAACTTGGGAAAGATCGCGAGTGGCCGTCGCCTTGGGATTGAGGTATCGAACACTTGGCGGAAAGAAATTTAGCCCGACCGCATCGGCCCCGCTTTCCGCGACCGCCTGCACGTCTTCGACTTGCCGAACGCCGCAGATCTTGATTCGAAACATGATGGGCAGAACCGATACCAATGGAATGATCGGGGTAAATGGACTGGTCGAGAAGGGCTCAATTTTCCGATAACGAAGCACTATCCGAGGTCGCGACTAGAACAACTTGTCAGGAGAAACGCATGATCGGGACGAACCGTCGCATGCCGGCTCACGACTTCTTGCTCGTCGCGTTCTCCGTGGCGTTGATCGTGCTATCAACTTGGCCAGAGACGCAGCCCCGTCAATGGGTTCAGCTCCGGGAGCGTGACGGCTCCCTGCGTCAGTACTCGCTGACGGAATCGGATCCCAGGCTTGCCCAGCTTCGTCTTTCGTTGGAGAAATGGGCAAAGGCTGGCCAGGAAACTCGCTTGGCCGTCGCTCAGTGGTGCGCCGAGCTGGCCGATTTCTATTCGCAAAGGACGGAACCGTCGCCCGCTCAAGTCGCCAGCCCAATCCGTGCCGTTGGATTTCGCATCGACGCACGAGAACGCGCAGAGGAGCGGAGGGCAGAAGCGGCCAAGGCGGCGAGCGAGCTTCGGACCCAGCACGACTATTGGCTGGAGAGAAGCCAGCAGGCTCGCGCCGAGATCGCAAAGGTTGAAGAGATTCGCCGCAGCCGCAAGGCACTCGAGATTCCCCCCCCAATCGTCTTCGGCGACCTCGAGCCAGGTCGCAAACCAGCCGCTTCGGTGATGGTCGCCACCGTGATTGGGCTGGTCGTGGCACTCGCGTTCTCCCTTTGGTCGTGGCTTAGCCCGACGCTGCATCTTCGCGGCCAGAGCGATGGGGATCGCGGCACGACATCAGCTGGCGGCGAAATCGAAAAGGGGGACGAACTGCGGCTGATGGTGCCAGCCGCATGGGTGAGAGTCCGGCAGCCAGCCGGTGTGATCGCTCGCTGGGGTGCAATGGGAATCCTCACCATCGCGGCGCTGGCAAGCGTCTTCGTGTAAGCCGCAAGTGATCTGCCGAGAAGTAGCGTGAGCGAAGGTCCGCAGTGGCCCGATTCACTCAGCCCCAATCTGGCCGAGACGAAGCGGGCTGCTGGACTGGCGGATCATCGGGATGGATTCCCTGCTCAATCATGGCGATCCGCTCTTGATGGCTGAAATACATCTTGGCCAGCGCTTGAATGCCGCCGATCAGGATCGCAGCCACCGGGATCAGCACCCAAACCACCGCCGGATTCATGAAGAACATTCGCCAATCCATCTGTACTTTCCCGTAATAAGAGTTTGTCTTTGCATTCGTATGCTATCCGAGGATCTTGGTCCTTACCCACCTCCATTTCCGAAGAATTCTTGTTGTCCGCCTGCCGCCGGCGACTGCGCGGCGACCACTTCCCCTTGATTGCCGCTGCCCGGCTGGTCGACTCCCCGACTGCCAATCTCTCCTTTCCCTTCGGGGCGGCATCGGCCACACTTCGGTGATGACGAACTCGATCGCCTCCGACCTGCTCCCCTATGCCTCCGGTCAAATGTCCGTGGGGAGTCAGCAGATGCGTTTTCTCGATGAGGGTTCTGGAGACCGGACGATTCTCTGTGTCCATGGCAATCCGACGTGGAGCTATTACTGGCGGCGAGTGATTGAGCGTTTCTCGGATTCGTACCGTGTGGTTGCCATCGATCACCTCGGTTGCGGTCGGAGTGACAAACCGCCGCGAGAGGAATTCGCATACACGCTCGCTTCCCACCGCGACAACCTGATCGCATTGATCGATCACCTCGATTTGAAGCGTGTCACGTTGTTGGCGCATGATTGGGGCGGGGCGATCGGCCTCTCGTCGGTGCTGGAGCGGCCGGAAGCTTTGGAGCGAATCATCCTGCTGAACACAGCGGCCTTTCCGCCGCCGTACATCCCTTGGCGGATTGCCGCTTGCCGTCTTCCTCTGTTGGGAACGCTCGGCGTGAGAGGATTGAATGTGTTTGCACGGGCCGCCATTTCGATGGCGATGTCGCGACAGACCCTTTCGCCGGAGGTCGCCCGGGGGCTGTTGGCCCCCTATGACAACTGGTCCGATCGGGTCGCCATCGATGCTTTCGTGCGGGACATTCCAATGTCGAAAGGGCATCCGACCTATCAAACACTCGTCGATTTGGAGTCCCGGCTTCCAAGCCTCGCCAGCTACCCTTCGCTCTTGGTGTGGGGAATGCAGGATTGGTGCTTTCGCCCCGAGTGCTTGCACCGCTTCCAAAAGGCTTGGCCCAACGCCCACACGGTGGAGATCCCGGACGCCGGACACTATGTGATCGAAGACGCGCCCGAGGAAACCCTCTCGGCCATCGCCAGCTTTCTTGCTAGTTCGGAGCCGCCGACTTCCGACGCCCGAGCAACGGCAAGACCGGCCGCGGGCCCGTCGCGAGTTGCCGACCTGCGGGCTGCGGAGCAGGCTCTCCACGAGGGTCCACCGCCGGTTGAACGTGGCGAACATGGCTGATCCGCTGCGATGGTTCGAGCCACTGGTGGCGACGCCAACCGACGCGGTTCGTTGGGCCTGCATTCTCGAAGCCACCGCCCCCAAGCCCGGCAACGTCTTTCCCGGTCGCCCGTTTGATAATCTCCGGTACCTCGATTTTGTCACTGCCGCTGAGATCACCGCCGACTGTTTCGCGCGGGCAGAAAGAATCAGTGAAGGGATGCTGGCGGCGGTTGAGGAGACCGCATCACGCTGCAAGACCAACGTCAACCTTGGTATCGTGTTGCTGCTCGGTCCACTGGTCGCGGCCGATCGTCGAATGCTCGAAGGCCACGTTTTGGATCGGAACCCAGCGATCTGGACCGAATCGATCTCCGGCCAACTTGCCGAACTGGATGACCTGGATGGCCAGAACGTGTTTCGCGCGATCGCAGCCGCGTCCGCTGGCGGGCTAGGGCACGTCGACCAGATGGACATCCATCACAGCGCGGGTCCCGTCGATTTGTTGGCCGCCATGCAGCTGGCCGCCGACCGCGATCAGATTGCCCGACAGTACGTGACGGCGTTTGATGAGGTGGTGCATCAGGTTGTCCCGCTGTTGCACCAGTCGATCGATCACTGCGGCGACGTGCTCCAGGGAATCTGTCGAGCCCACGTCCGTTTGCTTGCCGCGTCGCCCGACAGCTTGATCTCCCGCAAGAATGGTTATGAGGCTGCACAGCAGGTGCAAACGCTGGCTGGGTCGATCGACTTGGACGATCGAGCGAGCATCGAGAATCTGGATGCGAGCCTGCGCACGTCGGATCACCGTCGAAATCCAGGCACGACCGCCGATTTAATCGCTGCGGGACTCTACCTGTTGCTGCGAACTCCCAAAAATCGTGAAACCTAACGACCTCCAAAATCCAGAGCATTCATGAGCGAAGCCTCGTTCCGCGTCGATGTGACGAAACAGCAGTTTGTTTTCTCCGCCGCCCATTTTATCACGTTCGCCGGTGACATCTGCGAACGCATTCATGGCCATAACTATGGTGTGCGGGCCAGTGTCGAGGGCCCCCTGGATACGAACCGTTACGTGGTCGATTTCATTGCACTGCGCGACGCCGTGTTGGCAGAAACGACGGCCTTGGATCATCACGTGATCCTGCCGCGGGATCACGCCGAGATCAAAGTCAAAAGTGATGAGCGAGAAACGACCGCGACCTTTCGAGATCGGCGATGGGTCTTTCCCAATGAGGACTGTGTGATCTTGCCCGTGATCAATACTACTGCGGAAGAAATTGCTCGCGTGATTGCGGAACGGGTGATCGAGCGGACACATGAGACCTTCGGTGACCAGCTTTCCTGGATCGAGGTAGCTGTTGACGAGAATTGTGGCCAATGGGGCGTTTGTAGGTTGCCCTGGCCCCGCTAGTCCTGGCCCCGCTAGTCCTGGCCCAGTTAGCCCCGCCCTCTAGCGACGCCTAGGTGCGGGCTCAATCACAAGCCGGATGAGGGGCTTCCAAGCCGGTCGTGCTCTTTCTGAGATGAAAATCGCGTTGCCTACGGTAGGTCGGCATTTCCAAGGGCGACATTTGCAGCTTTGCTGCGTTTGGTACGAGTCTCGGAGAGACTCGCCTACGGTAGGATTGCAGGACATCGAAAAACTCACATCCTCGGAGAGGCTGGCGTACGGACATGCTTGGTGAATCTGTTAAAACCTTCGTTGAAGTTTGATCAAGTTCCATTGGCGAGGCGGCCTTCATCATGCGTTTGATTCTTTCTCTGGTGCTCTGCTCCTCTGCCGTGGCTGCGATGGCGGACGATCGTCCAAACATTCTCTTTGCGATCTCCGATGATCAGTCCTTTCCCCATACCAGTGCCTACGGAACGGAATGGGTCGAGACGCCAGCTTTTGATCGAGTCGCTCGAGAAGGATTGTTATTCGCTCGCTGCTACACGCCCAACGCAAAATGTGCTCCGTCGCGTGCGTGCCTGTTGACCGGACGTAACTCTTGGCAGCTGGAAGAGGCTGCCAATCATTGGTGTTACTTTCCCGCCAAGTTCCCAACCTATGTGGAAGTCTTGGGGAGTCATGGTTACGCCACAGGCATGACCGGAAAGGGATGGGCGCCAGGTGTCGCTTTGGACGCTACCGGAAAGAAGCGTCAGATGGCGGGCCAGCCCTTTGCCTCCAAGAAGGCGAAACCACCGACGCCGGCGATCAGCAACAACGACTACTCGGCAAACTTCAACGATTTCCTTGATACGGTTGCTGACGACCAACCCTTCTGTTTCTGGTACGGCGCGACCGAACCGCATCGGCGTTATGAGTATGAGAGTGGAGCGAAGGTGGGGGGCAAGTCTATCAACCAGATTGTCCGGGTCCCCGCTTTTTGGCCAGATAACGAGGTGATACGCAACGACATGCTCGATTATGCGTTCGAGATCGAGCACTTCGATTCCCACCTCGATCGAATGCTCGACGAGCTTCAACGTCGTGGCAAACTCGACAACACCTTGGTCGTTGTCACGAGCGATAACGGAATGCCTTTTCCACGTGTCAAAGGCCAGGAGTACGAGATGAGCAACCATCTTCCGCTGGCAATCATGTGGCGAGATGGAATCGAGGCTCCAGGCCGTACCGTGACAGATCTTGTCTCGTTCATCGATCTGGCACCGACTTACCTGCAAGCAGCTGGGATTGCCTGGGATTCCAGTGGCATGGCGGAGAGCCCCGGCATTTCTCTGATGCCAGTGTTTCGCAACACCTTGACCACGCCCCATCGCGACCATGTCTTGATCGGCAAGGAGCGACATGACATCGGGCGACCCGGTGACGTGGGCTTTCCAGTTCGCGGCATCGTCCGCGATTCATTCCTGTTGATTCGCAACTTCGAATACGATCGTTGGCCGGCCGGCAATCCAGAGACGGGCTACTTGAACACCGACGGTAGCCCCACCAAAACCCAGATATTGAACGATCGTCGCGAAGGTCGTGATGCCACGCCTTGGAACCTGGCATTTGGAAAGCGGCCTCCCTTGGAAATGTTCAATGTCGACACCGATCAGGACTGCATGTTCAGCCTCGTGAAGGAACCTCGCTATGCCGAGGTTCAGGCCGAGATGATGAAACAGATGGAGGATGAACTGAGGTGCAAGGAGATCCGAGAATGTTGGGCAAGGGGGAGGTCTTCGATGCGTATCCCTATGCAAATCGAGGGGAGCGTGGATTCTACGAGAAGTTTCTTGCGGATCCTCAGGCGATGAAGGCGGGATGGGTCGAACCAACCGACGCCGAGCCTGAACCCATTCGCGAAGATTAGAGAAGCACGCATGCTCATCGTCGAATCGCTGACCAAGACCTTTCCGCTCGAGGACGGCTTCCTCTGCGCCGTCGATCAGACTTTCGTTTCAAGTCGCCGCGGCGGAGGTTTACGGGCTGCTTGGACCCAATGGCGCCGGCAAGACCACAACGCTGCGAATGGTCTTGGATTGTTGGATCCTGATTCGGGTTACGCGGAAGTCGAAGGGGTTCGAACGGCCGATGATCCGATCGCCGTCAAATCGAGACTCGGATTCGTCTCCGCCAGCGACGGCGTTTATCCATGGCTGAGCGTTCGGGAGATGCTGCTTTACTTCGGAGATCTCTACGGCGTCGATCCGGATGTCGCCGCGCGCGCTGTGAAGACTTGGCGCCTTGATGGGGATCGAGAATTTCCTGGACCGCCGCGCTGGAACGTTGAGCACCGGCCAACGCCAACGCGTGACGCTGGTTCGCGGTCTCATTCATGATCCTCCCGTGATGCTGCTAGATGAACCCACAAGGGGTCTCGATGTCGTGGGCGTTCAAACGATCTTTGACTACATCGATCATCTCCGCGAGTTGGGAAAGGCGGTGGTTGTTTGCACCCATCGGCTCGACGAAGCGGAGCGTCTTTGCGATCGATTCGGACTGCTGCACCGCGGCCAACTGACCCACGAAGGAAGCCTGACGGAATTGCGTGCTTCGACCGGTTGTGAGCACCTGGTGGAAATGTTCGTCGACTTGATGCGGAGTTAACAGAATGAACGACGCATCCGCGGACCCAAACGGGCAGGACGATGATCAACGTCCCAGTCTTCAAGAAACCAGTCTTCAAGAAGCCGGTCTTCAAGGAACCAGTCAAAAACGACCAGGTGACCGGCGATCCGAAGGTCAGGGCACCGGCCCGCGCCATCATCGGCGACTGCCCTGGAGCCGGCTGCTGAGGCTGTTTCAGAAAGAACTGAAAGAGACGATTCGCGATCGCCGCACGATCGTCACGTTGCTGCTGATGCCGCTGTTGGTCTATCCGATCCTGAGCATGGCGCTCAATCGCTTTTTGCTCTCTTCAGCAGCCGCCTCCAAGGGCTTTACCGTTTGCGTGGCGATCGGAGTCGGAGGCGGAGCAGCTTGGACCGTTGGCTCAGCGACACGCGCAACGCTGCCCCCTGAGGCGATTCGGCAAAGTAGCGGCGACAACCTCGCGAAGTTCCTGGTGACGGTGGTAGAAGGTGCGACAGCCGAGGAGGCGGTCGCCCGAAATCAAGTCGACATCGGTGTCAAGATTGAGCAACCCGACTCGCCCACACCAATTGTGACTCTCTATGCGTACCGCGGCGACACGACGAGCCAGGCAGCCCGACGGGTGCTCGTGGAACGATTGCATTGGCTCAGACTGGCCGATGCCCAGATCTGCTCCGCGCGTGCTTGCCAGGCTACCCGCCTCCGGTCGAGTCCAAGTGGACGACGTAGGGGAAGCCAGGAAGGGAGACATGTTGGCCACCATCGTGCCGCTCGTCCTGGTGTTGATGACGATTACCGGTGCGGTCTATCCCGCCATCGACCTGACCGCCGGCGAGCGCGAGCGAGGGACCATGGAAGCGGTGATGGCGTCCCCGGTGCCCCGTGGATACGTGTTGTTGGCCAAGTACTTTGCAGTGGTGATTGTCGCGCTGTTCACGGCGCTGGCAAATCTCGCAGCCATGTTCACCACGTTGTGGGCCAGCGGTCTGCTCGGAATGCTAACGGGCGACGAAGGATTTCCTTGGATCACCATGCTACGGATTCTCGGTCTGCTCGTTCTCTTCAGTGGCTTCTTCTCCGCGCTGCTGCTGTCGCTCACCAGCTTTGCCAGATCCTTCAAAGAGGCCCAGGCCTACTTGATCCCGGTCATGCTGCTCTCGCTGACGCCCGCCATGTTATCGCTGATGCCTGGGGCGACTTTGTCGGGTGCGATGGCGATCGTTCCCCTGGTCAACATCGTGCTGCTGGCTCGCGATCTGTTGTCTGGATCGGTCGATCCCACCGGAGCGTTGGCTGCGGTGGTGAGCACGATCGCCTACGCGGCCGCTGCCCTGTCGATCGCCGCTCGGTTGTTTGGAAGTGACGCGGTGACCCGGACCAGCGAGAAGTCGATCGGATCGCTGCTGCAACGACCGCGCCAGTCGTCGTCTCATCCCAGCCCACAGTCGGCCGCGATGATGCTGGCGCTGCTGGTCCCAATCTACTTTGTTGTCTCCAACGGCCTGATGAAATTCCTGCAGCACTTCAAGGAAGCGGTGCCGGTCGAAGCGCAGTTGCTGTTCAATGCCGCAGCCCTGATCTTCACCTTCGGTCTGGTCCCTCTCTTTGCGGCATTTCTTGGCCGAAATCGGCTGCGAAGCACGTACCGCATTCATGGCGCTAGCGTTGCCTGTTACGCCGGCGCGATCTTGCTTGGTCTAGGGAGTTGGGCGATCGCTCATGAAGCCTTCGTGTTTGCCGATGCATTCGGAATTGGCGGGCTGGGAGAGGAGCAGATCAGCAACGCGAGGCAAATGATCAGCAAGATGCGGGAGGCCTCGCCGCTGCTGCTGCTGGCGGTCTTCGCCTTGACGCCGGCGGTGATCGAGGAACTTGTGCTTTCGCGGCTACTTGTTTTCGGCATTGCAGGATGCCCTGACACCGCGTCGAACCATTTTGGTCACGGCAGTCCTATTCGGATTGTTCCATGTCCTTACTGGCAGTGCCCTGCTGGTCGAGCGATTCATCCCGTCAACCATCATGGGACTGATCATCGGTTGGGTTGCCTACCGAAGTGGCAGCGTTCTGCCGGGGATGGTCATCCATTTCGTGCACAACGGTCTGCTCAATCTGGTGATGTACTATGCCGACAAGCTGACGTTTCTTGGCGAAGGTTTTGACAATCAGGCACACCTGCCACCGGTTTGGCTAGCCACTGCCGGGACCATCGTTGCAGCAGGTGTCGCGATGACTTGGTGGGCAACTCGACGCCGCATGGATTCGAACGATCACGAATCGCTGACGGTTACATCGCCGTGAAGAGCACGTAACCGAACAACAGCAGGCAGACGGTGACTGTCATGACTTGACGTGCCTTTCCGGGCACGGGTTTGCGATCGGATGACGTCTCGTCTGTTTCGTCGGCGCCAAGTGTTGCTGCGACGATGGCCGAGGCGTTTCGATCGGAGAAGGCGATGCCGGTGACGCAGCCCGTTTCGGTCTCCCGGTCCCAAACGGATTTGGCCTCGATTGAAATTTCCCGTCCGTTGGATTCGAATCGAACGCGGAGTCGAGTATTCTCTGGCAGTCTTTCCAGCGACTGAACCTTCATGCCTCCCGAAGAGTAATCCAGCAGTTCCACGTCGATCTCCTCGGCGGACAGAGGCCATGCGACCTTCGCCGGTTGAGAAATGCAGAAGCGCCCATCACTGCGGCGATTGATCACGCCATCACTGGCTAGATCTTGAAGCACTTCGCGAGGAATGATGTCACGAAGACTGCAGCCGAGAATCACTTGGCCCCCCACCCAAGGCTCGATGCGACGGACGTTGCCGCGGTAAACCCCATGCGATCGCGTGGTCAGCAGTTCGGTCCACATTGGCTGACCGACTTGGAAATCTCCCTTGGTCAACAGTCTCATGCCCGAGGGGGAAATGTCGATCGTCGTCCCCTCGCAGATCTGATCCCGTCCTGGTTCGTCGACCGACGTGCGACAGTGGAGCTGCTCAGCACTTGTCTTGTAACGGCTCTCTTTGCGGCGATTGTGCTTTCCAAAAAGATCGGGGAGCGGAGCGGTCATGAGGAGGGTACCTATGAAAATCGGGATTCTTCATTCAACCCATACCTCACCCAGGCTTCCGATTGGTCCAAAACCTGACGGCTCGCTCCCAGGCCCCTGCGGCCCCCCTTCCACTTGCCACGATTACAACAATCATCCCCCCGGACTGTTTCGCAAAAGCAGCATCGGTCGGATCATTTCGCGAGGGCCAATGGGTGGGGGATGGGAACAGCACGCCTCGAGCGATCCCGACCTGATCGAGCAGATGGCTGGTCGACGTCCCCGCAGATTTCGGGAGAATCTCTAGTTATGAAGCAACCACCGCTGCCCATGCTGGTCACAGGGATCGCCGGCGTTCCCGGCTACAACGCCTTTCACTACTTTCGCTCTCTCTATGGTGAAAGTGTGGTGGGGATACGCCAATCCTCCATGTGGCCGTTGAAGGGAGATGGGATCGTTGCCTGTGATGTTGAAGACCGCAAGGCTCTCGAGCGATTGTGGGATCAGTACCGCTTCGCCAGCGTGTTGAATTCGGCCGGCAGTTGCCGTTTGAAGTCGTGCGAGTTGGACCCCGAGATGGCCTATCGCGTCAACGTGGTCGGCACCGAGAACATCATGCGATTGGCGGAAAAGCGCGGAGCTCGCGTCATCCATCTTTCAATCGATCTCGTTTTCGCGGGTCGCGAGACGGGCAGTTACGTCGAAAACGAGCCGACCGATCCGGTGACGGTCTATGGTGCGAAGATGGTGGAAGCGGAGCGAGTCGTCGCTCGCCACCTTCCCGACGCCTGCACGCTGCGGATCTCCCTGCCAATGGGGATCAGCTTCAATGGTCATGCCGGCGCGATTGATTGGATCGCTTCACGTTTCAAACAGAGCAAGCCGGCCACGCTCTACTACGATGAAGTGCGAACACCCAAGTACACCGACTGCATGAATCGGCTCTTTCACAAGCTGATGATCGAGCCGAGAAGGGGAACCTTTCACGCGGGCGGCCCACGTGAGCTCAGCCTGTATCAAATCGCACAGATCGTGAATGTCGTCGGCGGGTTTGCGCCCGAATTGCTCAGGGGCTGCCCTCGTGTGGAGGCCGGCCCCATGCCCCCTCGGGCGGGCAACGTGACGCTCGATTCGTCCAAGCTGGTGGACGAGTTGGGCTACCAGCCGTTCGATCCCTGGCCGTATCACGAAGAACTCGTTCCCGACCATGACCGTTGGCACTTCGGCTCGCATCGACTTGATCGATCCCAGGATCTCGTCCAGGAACTGCTCTACCGAAATCCGAATCAGCCGGGCATCGTGCCACCAAGTCGCAATCAGCTTTGGGGAGAAGCCCGGTTTGCCTGAAAATCTCTCGGCTGCTTGATGGCATGGATTGGCCACCTCAGGCTGGCGATTCTGACTAGACTTTGTCTTGAAAGATGTCTGACCCTCACCGGCAGCCAACGGGTCATCGCTCGGTCAAGACACGCTCCCGACATTGTTCAACCTCGAGGAAACTTCGTCGATGTCAATCGATCTCTGCTCCTGCCGACCCATTGCCCGGGCCGTCGCAACGCCCCTGTCGAGTAGGCTGCTGGCGAGTATGCTGCTGTCGAGTATGCTCCCGGCGTTGATTGCGACACACGTGCTTGCTCATGGTCCGCTTGACGCCAATCACCAACATGGGGCCTTGCATCAGCAGACGGCCAGCGGCGTTGTGTACGAAGACTTGAACAACAACCGCCGTCGGGATCCGGGTGAACCGGGGCTACCTGGAATCCGGGTCAGCAATGGCGAGGCGATCGTGCTGACGGATGAGACGGGCAAGTACACTGTGCCCGTTGACGACGATGAGATCCTCTTTGTGATCAAGCCTCGTGATTGGGTGACCCCGCTCAACGACGATAACTTGCCGCAGTTCCATTACATCCACAAACCGGCCGGCTCACCGGTCGCTTTCAAATTTGCAGGTGTGGAGCCGACGGGACCACTTCCCGAGTCGGTCGATTTTCCTTTGCGTCGTCGCATCGGAGCCCGAGTCGTTCAAGGCGATGCTATTTGGGGATCCGCAACCACGCGACATCGCCGAGGTTGAATACATTGCCCATGATGTGGTCGAACAGATCATCTCGGAGCATGCCCACGACGCTGCCTTTGGGGTGACCCTCGGCGACATTGTCTTCGATGACCTCTCGGTGATGGAACCACTGAATCAAGCGATCGCCTTGATTGGCATCCCCTGGTACAACGTGATTGGCAATCATGACCTGAATCTGGATGCGAAAGATGACTCGCTCAGCGACGAAACCTTTGAGCGAATTTACGGTCCGTCGTACTACAGCTTTGACTTCGGGCCCGCCCACTTCATGGTGCTGGATGATGTGGTCTGGCATCGGCGCAGGAGGGGAGCAAGGCTCACTTTCACGGCGGACTCGGAAAGCGTCAGTTGGAGTTCATCCGCCGCGATCTGGAGTTGATCCCCGAAGATCAGCTCGTGGTGTTGATGATGCACATTCCGCTCAACAATGTCGACGATCGCCAGGAACTCTATCGAATGATCGAGAAGCGTCCGGCAACGGTATCGATCTCCGCGCACACGCACTACATGGAACACCGATTGATTGACAAGGCGGATGGTTGGCAAGGGCCAGAGCCCCATCATCACATCGTCAATGTAACGGTCTGTGGTAGTTGGTGGCGCGGCCAGAAAGATGAGCGAGGGATTCCACACGCCACCATGAGTGATGGTGGCCCCAATGGCTACTCCATCATGCAATTCGATGGTAAGAATTACTCACTCGAGATGCGGGCAGCGAGTCGTCCGGCCGATTACCAGATGAACCTTTACGCTCCCGAGGCGGTCGAACAAAGTCAGCTTGCCAGCACCGTGGTGTTGGCCAACGTTTTCAACGGCTCGCCCCTGACGAAGGCTTCCATGCGTGTCGATCGACAAGGCGAATGGAAGCCGATGGAGAGAGTGACCCTTGCCGATCCAGCCTTTGTGGCTGAAAAGGAACGTGAGACGTCCTTGGCTGATCGGACTTGGATCGACCTACCGGGAGCCCATCCCACGCCGCACATCTGGCGCGGGATGCTTCCGACGACCCTCTCGGTGGGCACCCACATGATCCAGGTTCGTGCCAAGACAGGCGATTTGACCCACACGGCGCAACGGATCATTCGTGTCGATGACGGCAACCCGTAGCTTGGTAGACGAAACCAGCTTGGTAAGCGAAGCCGGCTTAACCGTCCTGTTGGAATGTCTGAGGAAGTGCCGCAACTTTTGTCGCAGAAGCTTCCTTCTGCCAATGCTCCGTGATACAAACGTTGTCCTGTTCTTGAGGACGTGATTCAGCTCTCGACCGTCAAATCGGTGCCTCGCCACTCCTGCACCGTGATCCCGCCGCAGAACGCTAAGCCCTTTTCAATGCAACTGGAGACTCTCTCATGCGTCGTTTCCTCTTACTCAGTCTTGTGACAACCGTCACCATCGCCGCTCCTGCTTTCGCAGACGAGGCAGCGGTGAAGAAGATGATTGGTGACTATGCCAATGCCTTCAATACCAAGCAGCTCGATACGGTGATCGGTTATTGGACCGAGAACGGGGTCCATGTCGATCGCGATTCGGGCGAACGCACCGAAGGACGCGATGCGATCCGAGCCGACATCGCCAATTCGTTCTCCGTACGTCCCAAGAATCGAATCTTTGGCCGCATTGAAAAGGTGAGGTTCGTCAAGCCCGATGTCGCCAGCGTCGACGGAAGCGTGACGATCAGCTCTCCCGACGGCGATGCACGCGAAACCATGTTCACGGCGATTCTTGTTGAGCAGGAAGGTAAGTGGATGATCGATGCCCTCGAAGAGGTTTCTGTCGATGTGGCTCCAAGCCAAGCCGACCCGCTCGTGGATCTGGAATGGCTCGTGGGTCGCTGGGTTGACGAGGCTGAAGCTGGACGTGTCGATACGGTGGTCAGGTGGACTACCAATCGCAACTTCTTGCTGAGGTCCTACACCCGAACCGACGCGAACGGAAGCTCCCAGGAGGGAACACAAGTGATTGGATTTGATCCTCGCAGCGGGGAGATTCGTTCCTGGTCTTTCAATTCCGACGGCTCCTTTGGTGACGGCACCTGGTCCCAGAGCGGCGAAGATTGGTTGATCAAGACGACGCAAACGCTTGCCGATGGGCAGGCTGCTTCGGGAACCTTTGTGCTGACGCCAATTGGTGAGGACGGGCTATCGATGAAGTTGATCGGGCATGAAATTGAAGGCGTGCCCCAGCCTGCAAGTGATGCGGTGACAGCGATTCGTGTCGTCGAGAAGTTTGAACCCGACGCGACTGCTGCCGCGACACAATCCAATTGAACTGAATCGAGAACCCTGAATATGAATATGGCAATGAATAGAATCAGACTGGTTTCGATTCTCAGCGTTCTGTTGATGATCCTCGGTACCTCCGACGTCTTTGCTGCCGGTGGTATGAAGGGGCGTGGCGGCGGAGGTGCAAGTCGAGGCGGGGGTGCGAGTCGAGGCGGGGGTGCTTCGCGCAGCATGCCCAGCCGCGGCGGGGGTGGCGGTTCTCTCTCAGCGAGACCGAGCACACCGACCCTCGGTGGCGGCGGAAATCGAATGGGCGCCTCCTCTGGCAGTCGTCAAACAGCCAGCCGTCCGGCGGTCAGCAAACCGACAGCGCGGCCCTCGACAGGTTCCTCGCCGCTGAATCGACCCAGCACTTCGAGACCCAGCAGCTCGAGACCCAGCACTTCGAGACCCTCAACGAACCAACCCTCGGCCAATCGTCCCAGTGGTGGTCTCAAGCCTGGTACTGGGAGCGGCAGCGGTAGTCGACCGTCGACGCGTCCTGCGAACCCTTCACTCTCTCGTCCAGGATCATCGACAGGTTCGGGTTCGCTTCAGCGTCCTTCCACCAGGCCCAGTACGCCCAGCCTGGGAGGTACGCCCAGCCTGGGAGGTACGCCCAGCCTGGGAGGCACGCCCAGCCTGGGCGGAAGACCCGGCACGAATCCCGGCAGTGGCCGGCCGGGGATCAATCAGCCAGGCACCAGTCGACCGGGAGCCAATCGACCGGGAGCCAATCGACCGGGTTCGGGCGGTCGTCCAGCCCCTGGTGATGTCGGAGACTTCCTGGGAATGGACAAGCCGGTTCGACCCGACGCGAGCTTGCCGGGAATGAATCGACCCGATTCTCGACCCGGTACGGGCCGCCCTGGATCGGATTTGGCGAACCGCCCCGGCGATCGCACAAACATCGGCGATCGCACGAACATTGGCGACCGCACGAACATCGGCGATCGCACGAACATTGGCGACCGCAATGACATCAACAACATCAACGTTGGCGATGTCAACATCGGCAATAGCGTGATCAACAATCGCCCCACCTGGGCAAACATTGATCGCAATCAGATCAATGGCATCAATAGCCGTTGGGGCAATCAAATCGGTGGGATGGGCAATTGGGGGAGCCGGCATCCCGATCGCGTCGACTACTGGCGAGGCTGGGGGCAGGGCGTTCGCACCGGTTGGAACTATGGCCGCTACCAGAATTGCTTCACACCCAATTGGTGGAACGCACATCACCACGGCCTTGGTGGATGGCATTATGGATATGCTTTCTCGGCGCTATCCCGCCAACTATTGGTGGACCGTTCCGACATACGCCGCCTGCACCAGCTTTTTTAACTGGTCGACACCCGCGCAGCCCGTTTTCTACGATTACGGCCAGGGCGGAAACGTGACCTACGAGAACAACGTGGTATACATCAACGGAGAACAGGTATCGACCGCTGATGAATTTGCAGAAAGTGCTGCGGTGCTGGCGACCGTGCCACCACCAGCTAGCGAGGAGGAGGCTGAAGAAACGGAATGGATGCCGCTGGGAACTTTCGCAGTCGCAACAGACGAGCAAGATGTGGATCCAAGTCGTGTCATTCAGTTGGCGGTCAGCAAGGAAGGCATCATCAGCGGGACGCTGTACAACACTCAGACCGATCAGGCGCAATCGGTGCAAGGTCAAGTCGACAAGGAGACGCAGCGAGTTGCGTTTCGCGTCGGCGAGAGTGATGACGTCATCGTCGAGTCGGGCCTCTACAACCTGACTCAGGAATACGCTCCGGTACTCGTTCATTTTGGTACCGAGCGTGTGGAAGATTGGTTGTTCGTTCGCCTCGAGAATCCTGAAGGCGAACAGGGCTGAGTCTGTCAAGCGTCAGCGAAATCAAGGTCGCAGCGGCATTCGCCCCTGCGACCTTTTTTTGTAGCCCCGCGATCACAACTTGTACGATGGGCTTCCAAGCCCGTCGAGTCGTGATACTGCTCCAGGCGACGGGCTTGGAAGCCCATCGTACGGGTTGTCAGATCGACGGGCTTGGAAGCCCATCGTGCGGGTTGTCAGATCGACGGGCTTGGAAGCCCATCGTACGGGGCCTTACGATCAAACCGGAAACCGCTTTAGCGCGTCGCCGGGAAGCGTCGAAAAACGCGGATCGCGATCACCACCGAGAGGCACAACAGAAGGGAGCCCACCAGAAAAGGTGCTCCGGGAAGGTGAAATGGGCTGGCATCACTGATGAAGTAGCTGAACAAGACCGTGTTGAAAAGTAGCGGGGCGACAATGTTGGTCAAGCTGGTGAGCGACGTCAGCGCCCCTTGGATCTTGCCCTGTTCGGTCTCCTTCACGGTGCTCGTGACCAGACTTTGGATCGCCGGCCCCGAGACACCTCCGAAGGCGCTCGAGCATGATGATCCATGGAATCATCCAGCCGTTGGTTGCCAAACCATAGCCAAGAAATCCGACGGCGGCGATCATCGTCCCAATGATCACCGTGCGCCGCTCACCCAAACGTCGTACGGTCGGTCGGACCAACCCTCCCTGAACAACGATGGCGCAGATGCCGACCAACCCCAACGCCAAGCCATTCGTAATCTCGTCCCAGCCATATCGGTAATCGGTGTAAAGCACCCAGACGTTCTCCAGGCCCCGCTGGGCCAGCGACTTGCAAACGAACACGACCGAAAGCCCCGCGACAAACGGATAGGCCTGCAGTCGAACCAGACGTCAACAAAGGGTTGGCCTGATGCAGACTCAACGTACTCCGCTTTTCAACGGGCAACGATTCGGGCAACACGAAGTAGCCGTAGAGCCAATTCACGAGTGCTAGACCGGCGGCAACAAAGAAAGGCAATCGCAGATCGATGCCACCCAGAAGCCCCCCCAGGGCCGGGCCGATCGTGAACCCCAGCCCGAACATCATGCCGACAAAGCCGAAATTCCTAGCTCGCGTTTCATCGGTCGAAATGTCCGCGATGTAGGCATTGGCTGTCGTGAAACTGGCGCCCATCACCCCGGCAAGCAATCGACCCGCAAACAACCACCAAATGTTCCGCGCAAAGCCTTGAATCAAGAAGTCGATCCCCAATCCAAACAGCGAAATCAGGATGATCGGACGGCGCCCAAATCGATCAGACAAGGCTCCCAATACCGGTGCGAACAAGAACTGCATCAGCGCGTAACTGGCACCGATGACTCCCACGTATCGACCGGCTTGGGAATAGATGTCTGCGTCGCTGGACTCGATGTTGCTGGTGTCAACGTCGCCAGACTCGGCGCTTGCCCCCTCCGCGATCGCCGACAGAGAAGGCTCGCCGGTCTCGCCAACTGGCATGCTCGTGGTTGGCGCAAGCAGTTCCTTGACCAACTTGGGCAGGACCGGAATCACGACACCGATACCGAGAATGTCGATGAACAGGGTCACCAGGATGAACGCAATCGCAGCGCTGCGTCGGTTTCCGTTCGATTGCGTCATGGGGCTGTCAGATGACCGATTGGTTCGCAGGAAACGATGGGCAGGGCAATTTGGCTTGGGAAGAGCACGGTGGGAAGCGGGTGAGCCAGGCCCGAGCGAGCCAAGACTTGAGTGAGCCAAGCCCATGGGGGTCGGCATTCTAGAGGATTTTTCTATTCTTAATAGGTCCAGCCCCCCTCACGCTCGCTCGCCTGAATGCGACCTTTCGGAACCTTGCTTTGCCAAGGAGCGATGGCTAGTCTGTGGAAGTCCCCACCTCTCCACCGGCCCACCTTGATTGATGAACGATTCCGAGACCGATCCGACGTCGCAGCTGAGTTCTGATGACGTCGACAAGATTGAGCAATTGCAACAATGCCACCGACGTCTCAAGGCGGAACTGGCGCGTGTGATCGTGGGCCAGACCGAGGTGGTCGAGCAGCTTTCGATCGTTCTCTTCGCCCGCGGACATGGGTTGCTGATGGGGGTTCCCGGCCTCGCCAAGACGTTGTTGGTCAGCAAGCTCGCGGAAACACTCTCGCTGAACTTTAGCCGGATTCAGTTCACTCCCGACCTGATGCCGATGGATATCACCGGCACCGACATCCTGCAGGATACCCCGGAGGGTCGCCGCGAGTTTCAGTTCATTCACGGTCCGATCTTTGCCAACATTGTCCTGGCCGACGAGATCAACCGGGCCCCACCCAAGACCCAAGCGGCACTGCTTGAGGCCATGCAGGAGCACCGCGTCACCGTGCTGGGGAAACCCTACAAACTGGACGATCCGTTTCTGGTGCTTGCCACCCAGAATCCGGTCGAGCAGGAGGGCACCTATCCCCTTCCCGAGGCCCAGCTTGATCGCTTCATGTTCCTGATCGAGCTGACCTATCCGTCGGAGCAAGAGGAGATTCAGATCGCGCGGACGACAACTGGCGACGAGTTGCTGACGCTCGATCCATTGATGCACGCCAACGAGATCCTCGATTTTCAGCATCTCGTTCGTCGCGTTCCGGTGCCGGAACACATCTACCAATATGCCGTGCGGCTGGTTCGCAAGACGCGGCCACAGGAAGACGCTGCCCCCGACTGGCTCAAACCACTCGTCTCTTGGGGAGCCGGTCCTCGAGCGATTCAGTTCTTGATTCTCGGCGGCAAGACGCGGGCAGCGCTCGCCGGCCAGTACATGGTCCGCCTGGAAGATATCCAGGCAGTCGCCGAGCCAGTGCTGACCCATCGCCTGATCACAACCTTCGCCGCACAAAGCGAAGGGGTCGATGCAAGGCAGATCGTTCGTCGCCTGGTTGAAGAGACGACGCGCGAGGGCGTCTCGGCTCGCACGGCCAGTTCCTCGGGACGCACGAGGGTAATCGATTGTGAGTCGTTGGATCAGTCTGCTGGTCGTGGTGGCAAGTTGGCATAACGCGAGCACCCCTGCGGTGTACGCCGAATCCAATGCGCCGATCGATCCCGTTTGAGCTGGTCTTGCAACGCGCCACCGAGGCGCTCGATGAGTCCTACGACAGCTGGAATTTTCGACCGGACGAAACGGTCGACAGCACGACCTTCACGATCAATTACATCGCGTCCCTTTCCACCGACGGCCGCCGTCGACTTGACCGTGTGATGATCTTGCATGCGGATCCGAACTTGGGATCGCCTTGTCACGCGCGACGAGGCGATTCGATTCCTGGAGATTCAACTCGGCATCCGCTGGGTGACCGATGATCGATTGCGGTTGGAAGATGGCCGGGTCGTTGATTTCGCTGGGTTCCTTCGTGCCGATACCGATCAGAACGACGAAATCAGTCCAGCAAGAGTTCGCGTTGCCGTTTGGAATAGCGAAGGTGCCAAAGCAGACTTCCCATCGCTCGACACCAATGGCGACGGCGAGATGACACTGGCCGAGTACGCCGATCCCGATGGCCCCAACGTTCATGACATGTCGGCCTTGTTCCAACAGGCGGATCTCAACCAGGATGGCTTGCTCAGTGAATCGCGAATTGATTGAGTCGACGCCGATCAGTCGACAGCGTTTGATCCAAAGCAACCTGGCTGCTTTTGATGAGGATTCCGATCGGCAGCTATCCTTGACGGAATTTCGGCTGTCGATGCTTGGAAACTTCAACTATCCGTGGGAATCGCTTCCGCAAGATGAAGACCACGATGACGCGTTGTCTTTCGAGGAGTTCACGTTCCATCCCCGCGATCTGTTTCAGCTGCAAAAGCGATACTACTTTCACCGACTTGATCGCAACGGTGACAATCGTCTGACCCTCGATGAGTTTGAGTTTGAGCAACAGAAGTCGTATGGGCTCTACCGAATCTCACGTGGCGGCGAAGAGGTGGATGAGATCTATCGGAGCGAACGATTCCCAACCATTGGATCCCCTTCGGTTTCAAACGACGGTCGATCGGTGCTGTGCCATGTGATCTCCCCGCAAGGAGAGCACAAGGCATTGATCATGGTGATGAGTGCGGACGGGGGTGAAACCCGAGAGATTTGCAACGGTCTGATGCCAAGTTGGTCCCCGTCGGGTTCGCGTTTTGCGTGTTCCCGCTACGAAGGGGGTGCGGGGGTTTGGATCATGCGGCACCGACGGGAATCCAGATCGAAGGATTGACGATGGCTGGGGTGCACAGTGGTCACCAGACGGAAAATCAATCGCCTACACCAACGACAACAGCATCCGGATTCATGACGTCGCGACTCAGGAATCGCGCGTCGTGCTGGCAAAGAAGGATCATCCCTATCGCTACATCCATCCTCATCTGGCTTGGTCGCCGGATAGTCGGCGCCTCGCCTTGCGTGGCAACCTCGACCGAGAAGTGGAGATCGGTGTCTTGAGCCTCGGCACACCGTCGAAGCTCGATCGCCGCTTTCGGACCGTCGATGCGACTGACGGCGACTTGAGTTGGACAAGCGACGGACGCCGCTTGCTGTTCTGCATGCAGTCGCCGCGATATGCCCGTAGTTTGATCTATCAGTTGGACGTTGATTCGAACGATCCGCCGATGGCTTTTCCCGATGGCGGAACGGGGACCTCCTGGCAAGATGTGTGCGCCAGCCGAGGTGGGGACTTTGTGATCGCCACCGCCGCTCATTAAAGACGTACGATGGACTTCCAAGTCCGTCGATGCTGGTGATGCTACGCGATGCGACGGAATTGGAAGTCGATCGTACAAGGTTTGGGATCGACGGACTTGGAAGTCCATCGTACAGGGATTGAGGCGACGGACTTGGAAGTCCATCGTACAGGGATTGAGGCGACGGACTTGGAAGTCCATCGTACGGGGATTGAGGCGACGGACTTGGAAGTCCATCGTACGGGGATTGAGGCGACGGACTTGGAAGTCCATCGTACGGGGATTGAGGCGACGGACTTGGAAGTCCATCGTACATTTTTGGGCTCGGACTCGGGAACCGATCGCGAGGGTTCTCTCGGGGTAGGAAGCTTCGCGAAATGGATTGAATCGGATAGGATGACATCCATGAAATCGTTGCTATATCCGTGTCGTGGTGAACTAGCTGCCTCGGTGATGGTCGTTTCCCTGCTTGTCGGGTGTCAACGCGAGAATTCGTCTGCTCCGCAAGCAAGTGTCGGTGCCGCTACCAACATGTCGGCGACCGGCCTCACCGATGTGGACTTCCTTGACCAGGTTGCCAGCAATCGCGAGGACGATGGAACGGTCAACGGACTCGAGTTTGTCGATACCAACGGCCAGCGGGTCAGGCTCAGTGAGTTCAATGGCAAGAAGAACCTGGTCCTCGTGTTCACGCGTGGTTTTTCGGGTCAGTTGTGTCCCTACTGCACCACGCAAACGTCCCGACTGATCGCGAATTACGACAAGTTCAAAGAACGTGGCGCCGAAGTCTTGCTTGTGTATCCGGGTTCCAAGGAGCAATTGCCGCAGTTTCGCCAGGCGGGTCTTGCCGCTTCGGGGGAAGCGAGTTTCCCGTTTCCGGTCTTGTTGGATGAAGATTTGGCGGCTGTGAATCAACTTGGGATCGCGGCCCAGTTGGCGTCCCCATCGACCTTCATCATTGATAAGCAGGGCAAGGTATGGCTTTCCTACGTCGGCTCGAATCCAGCCGATCGGCCCTCCATTCAGGCGATGTTGGACCAACTGGATCAATTGCGGCAAGCAGGCTGAGGAAGTTCTCGTGAGAGATGCATCAGCACGGCGGATGTTTTCGAATTCCATTTGACGAGTAGAATCAATGGGAATCCTGGCCAATCGCACGATCTCATTCTCCGCCCAAGCATGCTTTCGGAATTCAATCCTGCTCTCTCGACCGCCTTCATCGAGGTGGCTCGCGCGCGGGGGATGCTCAATGAGGATCAGGCGAACGAGCTGATCGAGCTATCGAGCAATGCGACGGTGATGCCCTCGCAGCTTGCTGTTGAAATGGGCTTGCTGACGCCGATCGATGTGGAGGTCGTGGAAGCGTTCCTGGCACCCAAGGATCTCGCGCCCGGTTATGAATTGCTGGATGTGGTGGGTTTCGGAGCCTTGGGAGTCGTGTACCGCGCACGGCAGCCACACTTGCACCGTGACGTTGCGATCAAGGCGATCCTGCAAAGCCGACTCTCCCAGCAGAACGTGGTGGCGAGATTCCAGCAGGAGGGCGCGCTGATCGGACGGCTGCAGCACCCCAACATCGTCAGCGCTTACGATTTTGGATCGCACCGAAACCGGCTCTATCTGGTCATGGAGCTGGTCGCGGGAGTCGACTTAAGTCGACGCGCCGAGGATGGCCCGATGCCAATCGGCAAGGCGCTATCGATTGTTCGCCAAACAGCCTCAGGGCTCGCGCATGCCTTGTCCCACCGCATCATCCATCGCGACATCAAGCCGGGCAACCTCCTGCTAACCGATGCGCCCACTGGATTCGATCTTCCGCCGGGTGTGCCGTTGGTCAAGATCGCCGACTTTGGACTCGCCCGATTCCACGCCTCGGCCGAGATGGACGACTTGGATACCCGTTTGACGATGACGGGGGCCGCACTGGGAACGCCGATGTACTGTGCTCCGGAACAATTGTCGGGCGACGAGATCGATCATCGCTCGGATATCTACGCACTCGGAGCGAGCTTCTTTCGCATCCTCACGGGCGACACTCCCTTCGCGTCCGAGAAGGTTTCCAAGATCATCGCGGCGAAGGTAACCGGTCAGCCGCCTCGAGTTGAGTTGTTGCCAGGCGATCTTGATCCAGCAGCGAAGGAATTGTTGCTCGACATGATGAAGGTCGATCCCGATGAACGGGTACCCGACTACGAAACGCTCATCTCTCGTATTGATTCCATTGACCCGTCCAACGCATCGAAGTCTTTAGGTGTGATCGGTCAGCGACAGATTCGCCTTCCCGCCGATCCACCCTTGCGGCGCTTCAAGGTTCCCGGGCGTCGATGGATGGCGGTGATCGGCTCACTCATCATGCTTGGAATCCTCGTTTTCGCATTGCCGACTTGGTTACGCCGTCCCGTCGCCCCCACGATGATTCCCAGTGGCAGTGAATTTCATTTGTTTGACGGCAAGACGATCACAGGATGGATGGTCCGAAGTGGACTTTGGAAGAGTGGGGTCGACAGCGAAGGAGGCTCGATCCTGATCGGAAAGGGTTCGGCAGTGCGTCCGTTGCCGGTTCTGCCCGCCGCCGCAGCGGAAGGTGAATCCGGCGTCGGTGTTCGAGTTGGCGTTGACCTCCAAGAGGCGGAGTCGGCGGAGATTCATGTTGCATTCCAGGGCGAAGATCTTCCCAGTTCGCCCAGGTCGGTTGTGCGAGTTACCTCAAGCGAGGTGGCACTGGGTACCAAGGAGAACGGGCAATCCGAATTCGTGAAGGTGGGCCAGTCGATCGTCATGCCCTCAAGCGAAAGTGACCAACCGCAATACCATGAAGTGCGAGTGGAGCGTCACGGAACCCATTGGTTTGCATTCTTTGATGACCAGCAGATCGGCAGCTTTTTGGCCACTGATCGAGACAACGATCGATTCCTTGGGTTGGAGAGCAATGGCGTGGTTCACTTCGAGGGACCACTCGTTTATCAGTTGAATCAGCCTCGCCAACCGTCACCATAGCGAGGTTCTATCATGACGTAGAGAAACATCCTGGATCACATCGTCGCGACCCCGAACAAGAGAGCTTCAGCTGCCTGACACCACCACTCCCCAGCGTCGATCGCTTTCCTGGCCAAAGAAGCTGGTCTTTGCCGCGATCACAACGCTCGCCTTTTTTGCGTTGCTCGAATTCGGCCTTCGTTGGACGGGGCTGCAACCGATCACGCAACAGGGAGATCCTTTCGTTGGCTTTTCGAGACAGATTCCACTGTTCGAGCAAGTGGAAGGGGCCACCGACGGCGATGGTCCGCAGCCTCTTGACGGACAGGATGCGAGGGCTCGAGACACGGCCTATCTTCAGACCGCCTATGGCAAGCTCGTCTGGTTCAACCCTCAATCGTTCCCCAAGCGAAAACCAGAAGGGACGCGTCGCATCTTTTGTATGGGTGGATCGACAACCTATGGTCGCCCGTTCGCTGATTCGACCTCCTATTGCGGCTGGCTCCGCCGTTTTCTTCCTCTGGTCGATCCGAGTCAGGAGTGGGAAGTGATCAACGCCGGAGGAGTCAGCTACGCGAGCTATCGTGTGGCGGCACTGATGGAGGAGCTGGCCCAGTACGAACCGGACCTATTCATTGTGCTCAGCGCGCACAACGAGTTTCTCGAACGCCGAACCTATGCTTCCATGTTCGAGCGTGACTCGCTCTCGCTGAAACTGGATGCCATGCTCCAGAAGACTCGGACCTGGTCCATGTTCAGCCAAATCGTTGGACGCTCGGCCCATGAAGAAATCGACGCGTCGGGTCAGCTTCCCGAGGAGGTGGACGAGATCCTGAATCATTCGGCTGGGCCCAAGGAGTATCACCGAGACGATCCTTGGGCGGAGCAGGTGAAGCGTCACTATGAGTTCAATCTCGGGCGTATGGCGCGAATCGCTCGCGACTCAGGGGCCGAAATCGTCTTCCTTACCCCCGCCTCGAATCTACGTGACTGCTCCCCCTTCAAATCGGAGCATGCTGGTCAGCTCAGCGAAGCGCAGAGCGACGAGTTCAACTCCATGGTGGAACTGATCGAATCCGAATTGAGGGAAGATCGATACCGACCGTCGCTGAAGCTTTGCCAGACGCTCGTTGAGGCAGATCCCCGTCATGCGAAGGCTCAGTTCCTGCTCGGGAAGTCGCTGTTTGGGTTGGGAAATTGGCAACAGGCTGAAGAAGCCTTTCTTCAAGCGATCGACGAAGACATCTGTCCCCTCCGCGCCACGACGAGCATGACCGAGACGGTTCGGCGCGTCGCTGGCGAACAGGATGCGGTTTTCGTGGATTTCGAGGAAAAGCTGCGAACGCTTTCCATCGAGCAGGAAGGTCACGCCTGTTTTGGTGAGGAGTACTTTCTCGACCATGTCCACCCTACCATCGATGTGCACCGTCGCATCGCGATCTGGATCGTCGAGCAACTGCAAGCGTCGGGATGGCTCGGCGGCGAACCATTGAGCGAGTCGCAGGTTCTCGCGGTCCAGGAAGAGGTCGAACAGGGAATCGATCCGCGTACTCAGGGCATCGCGTTTCGCAACCTTGCCAAAGTATTGCACTGGGCAGGCAAGTTCGACGAGGCGGCTCCGCGAGCTCAAGACGCGATTCGTCTCCTACCACGGGACCTCGAGAGCCGATACGTGCTCGCGGACTGCCTGCAGCAAACCGGCCGATCGGAGGATGCTCTGGCACAGTACCGAGAGCTGTTTCAGCTAGGCGATTTCCCGCGCCTACCTGCCCTACGGAGAATTGCTCGCCGATCAAGGTGAGCTGTTGGAAGCGAAGAGCTACCTGATGCGAGCGCTGCTGAGCGATCGCGAGGCGTCTCGGATTCGGGCGCATTACAATCTCGGCTTGGTCCATCTACAGCTCGGGGAGTTCGATTTCGCCGTTCAATCGCTGCGTGAGTCGGATCGACTTTATCCCGATGATCCAGCCACGATCGTGTTGATCGCGGAAGCTGAACGGGCACGAGGTCAATGGGAGACAGCCGTCAACGAGTTGCTTCGAGTGACGAAGATCACGCCCGATGACTTCTTCGTTCGCAATCGGTTGGGCGAGATCTACCTGGAGCACGATCGCTTGCTGGAAGCCCGGCAACAGCTCGAAATCGCCGTGCAGCTCGATCCGACCAGTGCCGACGCGTGGAGCAGGCTTGCGACGATCCGCGAGCGAATGGGAGTCGCCGACCAATGAGCTCATCAGCGATCGCGTTCTGAAGCGTCTCGCAGGACAAGAACTGACCGGGCGACATTCCGCCAGGAGAAGTCATCGCCCACGATTCACCGAGGAGCGGCGCTCGTCTGATCAAACGGATGGCAACTCGAATCCGCTTCGCCTTGGTCGCTGCAATTCACCGTTGGCATTTTCGTCCCCGATGAATTGTTCTTTGCCAGGATCCCACTTCAGCGTCCGATTCAATCGGCGGGCGAGGTTTGCGAGATGGCATACGGTGACCGATCGATGCCCGACCTCAGGCGGCGTGTGCAGAGGCGTTCCCGATACGATTGCGTCCAGCCAATTTTCAAGATGGGGTCGGGCGACGTGCCCACTTCCCGACCAGCGAGCTTGCTCTTCCGGATTGGGTGGCGGCATGAGGCCTTTGGGATCGGTCGCGTAATCATTGCGTCGTAGCGTCAACTTGCCTTTCTCGCCATGGAAGATTGTGCTCTTCATGCCTGGCAGAAAGTGCACCGCCGTGCCGTCGGCGTAGCGCATCACGAGCGGACAAAATCTCGCCCGGTCTGCTTGTCGATCCGCGAGCGTTCCCAACGGCGGTGTCTTGTCATGCCATTGATCGTCGACGTGCGGGTCGATCATCTCGCGCCGCAATTCGATCTGCACGGGACCGGTATCATCCTTGCCCAGAGCGTACTGAATCATGTCGACGCTGTGAGCACCCCAGTTGGTCATCAAGTGCCCGGAGTAATCTTCGAATAGATCCCAGCCTCGCCATGTCAGGTAACCATACTTGTAGGCATCCTTGATCCAGAGATTGCGGTTGTAGACTCTTAGCGGCGTCGGGCCACAGAAGAGATCCCACTTCAAGGAGGCGGGAGCAACTTCCGACGGGAACTCCGACGCGACGTAGGGCATGGGACCGGGCAGGTTCCTTTCGTCGACGCGATGGACCTTTCCCAAGCCTCCAGATCGAATGAATTCGCAAGCGGCACGGTTCACCTCCATGCTCCGCTGTTGGCTCCCTACCTGGACGATGCGGTTGTAGCGTTCAGCTGCGTTGACAATGGCTCGACCTTCCGAAATCGTCACAGCCAAAGGTTTCTCGACGTAAACGTTTGCACCGGCCTGCATCGCCAGGATCGCTGCTTGGGCGTGATGATGATCGGGCGCCGCGACGATGACCGCGTCGAAGCGTTGATCATTCAACATGCGACGGTAGTCTTGATGGAGATCACATTGCCTTGCGTCACCCTCGGCGAACGTGCCAAGGATGGTTTCGAATCGCTTGGGCGGTCGCCGCGCCGATTCGATCTGATCCCGAGAGAAATCACAGAGCGAAGTCACTCGGAACTGAGGCGGAAGGTTGCCAATCAGGTACTTGCCCCGTTCACCGATCCCGATCACCGCCGTTTCGATCCGCTCATTGGGCGACAGACTGCTCGACTGGGCGCGCAGTGAAGATTGGTGCACCCCAAGGGGAACCGCGACTGCCGCCGCTTGGAGCAGCGAGCGGCGCGAGACGCGTGGGCTTCGGGGAATCGACTCACTTGGCATCATGGGAGTCCCGCTTTTGTGTGGGGCGATGGCCCGGAAGACGTGTCGAATTGACGAACTCAACGGAGGGTCTGCATTGTAACCCCCCGCCGCACGCGCCAGTTTTGAAGTTGCGCTTTTGGCTGTCGCACGAGGCTTTTCACAACCCGACGCGTCAGCGAGTCGATGTCAATATCGATATCTCCTCGCTGACGCGTCGGGTTATGAAAGGAGCGCAACTTCAAAGCGCGCGAGCGGGGCGTCGTCGTTTCAGGCCTGGCCCGTGATCGTTCTGGCTCAGTCGGTCGACGAAAATGACTGGTGACGCCCTTTCGGGGGGCTTTGCCGTCGTAGGTCCGCATTTCTAAGGCGGACGTTCGCAGCTTGGCTGCTTTCTTACGAGTCTCGGAGAGACTCGGCTACGGTAGGGCACCGGGGAAAACGTGCCCGGCGGCTTTGCCTCTTGAGGAAGCCGACGATTCCCGCTAAATTGCCCAAAAATTCAACCAGTTCAATTTCCGACTTGAGATAACAGAAATGGCACATAAGAAGGGCCAGGGCTCTAGCCGAAATGGCCGTGACTCCAACGCACAACGCCGCGGCGTGAAGAAATTTGGTGGCGAAGCCGTCCGAGCTGGCAACATCTTGGTTCGCCAGGTTGGCACCAAGTTTCACGCTGGCAAGGGTGTTGGCCAAGGAAATGACTACACCCTCTTTGCGTTGGTCGACGGCAAGGTCCTGTTCGACCAGAAAGGACGCCGCATCAACGTGGTGGCTGAAGCCTAAGCTCGGCTGTCCGACCCGCCCAATTGAGATCAAAAAGAACAACGCCTCGCCATCATGGTGAGGCGTTTTTTCTTGGTCTTCGTGTCCTACAGAAACCTGTGCTGGAAAAGGGGTCAGGTACCAATGGTGCGAAGCACCCTCCGGGCCGCTTGGGGCTATTGGTACCTGACCCCTTTTCCAGCACCCCTTTTCCAGCAGCCAGCTATGGCAGGACTTCTACGACGATCGGGTGAGTCGTCACGTTGCCGTCAACTTCGCCACGGAGGAAGAACGTTCGTTTGCCTGGCTTGGCGATCGGATCGGCTGTCAGGAAGAACTCCCGCTCGTTTTCGTTCTCTCGAACCAGCAGTCCGTTGAGCCCGATGTTGTCGACGTAGACGCCGTGCGTCGCGTTTCGCCCCGAGTCCTCTTTGCCGAAGCTGACTTCCTTCGTGAAGCCATCCTTGCGGCGAATGATGACTCGCGCGGAAACCGTTTCACCGCGATGCAGGCTCAGCGTCCAGGCTTCGTTCTCGGCCACGCTGCGATCGATCGGATGAATCGAGGGAATCGCGTTGGGGGGATCGCCCAAGGTCAATTCGCCGACCGAACCGACCTGACGTTCTACGACTCGGCCGTTGATGGTTGCGCTGGCGACGACTTGCGGCGAGATCTTTCCCTCCCATCCCTGGGCGTCTTCGGCAACCCAAAGTGTTCCGATCGCGAATCGCTGACCCTGCTCGATGGTCAGCGGCACATTGGCGGCGATTTCGCGGTGGCAGATTGGGAATGTCAAAGGTGACCGGACCCTCGAAGCCATCGACCCGATCGACACGAACCACGAACTCTCGACCGGTGCCCCGTCGAATCGTCCCGTTTGCTTTGCTCAACGAGGGTTGGAAGCTCGGGCTGGGCTGGACGAATGGCCAGGCGATAGGCGAACGCCTCTCCACCCTCACCACGGGTATCGGTGATCCGCACGGTGTAGAGCGAATCAGAGGGAGCAGTGAAGAGCAACCGGCTGTTCTTGCCCGCCACCCGCATTGGATCATCATCGTTTTCATAGTAGATATCGAAGACGGGTAGCCCGTTGGCAGTCGGCTCCTGCCCGGCAGCCAGCGGTTCCACGATGTAAGCGGGTTCGCCCAACGCATGCGTCGTGTGCGTCGTGCCGAAGTAAGTCCATCGGTTTCCCTCGTTCGGATAGACGTTGTATCCCGAGTCGGGACCGCGCGGGTACAACCACAATTTCGTCACTTCGCCCGAGGCGTAGAGGTAGTCATCCAGGTGCATCTCTTCCCAATTGAAGAGCCGGAAGTCGCCAATCTGCAGACTGTCTTTGCCCCGGAACGTGAAATACGAATCTCGGACAGCTTGCAGCCGTGTTCTCAGCACGGGTTGATCGTTGGCATCCAGGATGTCACGATCGGATCGATCGGACTCTTTTCCAAGGCGTCGGCATCGATCGCCCAGACCTCGCCGGCGTCGGCCTGCCAGCGATAGCGAGTCCGCCTCGCCCGGCTCGCTGATCACGCCAGTGATCTCGACGCCACGGGGGACATCTCAGCAGGTTTGCATCGCCGATGCCAGCCGGTCAGCAGGCTTGGGGTTCGCCTGGGCTTTCTCGCGTTCGCTTGCTTCAGTCGTCTGTGGTCAGTTCGCCCAGGTCCAGGTAAATGGGACTCGACCACCTGTGTGGCGCTGTCTGCTTGTTCGCCCAGACGCGGGAATTGCCCGAGTGACGACCTTTCCGTTCATCAGGGAAATCAACACCGTTGAACTGTCACCGCTGATACTGAGGTCGCTCCCAGTTTCACCGAGTGGCTCCAGCGTCGCGGCCTGGTTCCAATCCGAAGTGCGAATCAACTTGACGTTCCCGCTTCGCTAAGAACAACCGCCCCTTTGCCGTCGGGAGTCAGTGCAGAAATTCACCAGCGGTGTTTCATCGATGAATCGGGTGGCAACGATCGGGTTGATCCGCGGTCGCTTCTTGGAACGCAGCTCCCAAACCCGCAGTCGGTTGTCGGCGCTTGCCGCCAGGATGTACTTGCCGTCCAGAGTAATCGCCGTGGCGAACACCTCCCCTTCGGGCTGACTGAGCGTATCGAGCCGCTCACCACTGTCGACGTTCCACACCTTGACCGTTTCGTCGGCGCAGGCGCTGACCAGCACCTCGCCATCGGGCGAAAAGGCGAGATCAAAGATCGCACCGTTGTGTCCGCGAGAATCTGCGGATTGGTTCGCCCGTGGCTTCCTCCCAGAGGATGATTTCGCGATCATAGCCGGCGGTCGCAACCTTGGACTCGTCGGGCGAAAATACAGCCGCGTACAGCACATCGCGGTGCCCCACGAATTCCGCTCAGCAACTCGCCTGATTCGGTCGAGAAGATCGCGGCGTTGCCGTAGGCGCCGGTCAGCCCAGATGCCACCAGCACCCGTTTGCCATCTCGGCTGAACTCAATCGAGTTGACCTTGTTGAGTTCACCGGTCCAGTGTGGCGATCACCCGATCCTCCGCGTCAAGAATCTCGACCGCGTCCGTAACGTGCGATCGGCGCGACGTGAGTCAGCCGGACGAAAACGCGATCGCGGTAACCGGCATCGAGACACCCGACTTGGTTTCGATCGACGGGCGTTCTCAGCTCTCGCTTGATCGGCAGGCTCTCCCTCGGGTCCGACGGCCCCCTGCTCGATCCATGCCGTCAGGTCTCAATCTCTTCTTCGCTCGGACGCGCCTCTCCTTCGGGAGGCATGACTGGCTCGACTTCCCCGCGGATCATCAACAACAGTCGGCTGCTGCTGGGTGAGCCGGCTGTGACGGCAACTCCCGATTCACCACCCGCCATCAAGTCCGCATGGGACTCCATCACCAGGCCGCCCTCGGCCTCATCAGAGGTGTGGCAGCCCAGGCAATAGCTCTCCAGAATCGGAAAGACGTCACGCTGGTAGTCGACTGGTTCGGCAGCCCGGGTCACGTGTCGCCGATTGCCATGGTGAAAGCAGATCACGACAAGAAGTTTCGTGAGGTTCATGTCTCTGCCGAAGGTATTGGAAAAAAGAACGAATGAGGATATTGGTTGGCGTCGATGCCCCGTAGGCGAGTCTCTCCGAGACTCGTAAAAACCGCCTTGGAGAGGCGGTGCTACAGCAACGGTAGCCAATTCTTTCACGGCCTCTCCATCGGCCTGACTCAGTGATTGAACGTGAATTCGGTGCTCGCCAGGATGCTCCAGGCGGCGTCTTGCAAGAGCGGTCGCGCGATCGTCGCCGTACTCCTCGACGACCGACATCAGCGACGTCAGCTCTTCGTCGGACGGCTCGCGCGACCAGGGCGGCTGACGAACAGTTGGCGGACGATCGCTTCATTGTCGAGCGCCCTCCTTGATCATGCTGGCAATGACGTTCGGTATCACTCGGCGAGCTTCGGATTCAGCGTGTCGCCGTTGGACAGGTGAAGCACCTGCACCATGCTCGGTTCGCCGCTTCGCTCGCACTCGCAGGTGATCTCGCGTGGATTGCGTCCGAAGGTCTTGAGGAAGTAGGAACTCGACCGCAGCATCGTACAACTCGATCGCTCGGGTCCCTTCTTTGTAGAAGTCGGTCTTTTGCATGTCGGCGCCCGGGAAAGCGATCTCGATTG
Organism: Pirellulaceae bacterium; assembly: GCA_963767665.1. GTDB lineage: Bacteria > Planctomycetota > Planctomycetia > Pirellulales > Pirellulaceae > Rubripirellula. The sequence continues at coordinate 58,201 of CAVYFC010000016.1, read as the reverse complement.
AACTTGGTCGCGGTACCCAGCACCTGATCGATCGAATCGAGCAGCACTTCCGCCATCAATCGTCGCGGGTAGTAGCGGCTGAGGTACTTTTCTTCGGACTGATTTCCCTCCAAAGCAATGCTGCTTCGCTGATAGGTCTCGCTGCGGAGAATCGCCCGCATCAGCTGCTTCAAGTCGAACTCGCGCGTCCATCACATGCTGGGCAGCGGCCGCGAGCAGCGGCTCGTTGGAGGCGGGGTTGCTCAGTCGCAAATCATCGACCTGCTCGACCAGCCCACGCCCAAAGAAGTTGGCCCAGACTCGGTTGGTAATCGCTCGCGCAAAGTAAGGATTGTTCGGATCGGTCATCCACTGGGCCAGCACTTCCCGACGGTCGCGCGGGTCATCGAAGTCAAGTGGCTCCGCATCGAGCGGGGCCGGCGGCTGCGGCTTGCCAAGGCCTGGTTGAATCAGCTCGCCACTCGATGCGACGTACAGGGTTCGAATCCCGTCGCCGTTTCGGCCGTCACCACCCCAGCCTTTGGCCCGCACTCGCGAGAACAGATTCGCCATCGCGTAGTACTGATCGTTGGTCCATTTTTCCAGCGGATGGTTGTGGCACTTCGCACAGCCGATCGACAGTCCCAGAAACGCCTGGCAAGCGTTCTCCGTCATCTCCTCGGGACTTTGATGCAGTGCGTAGAAATTGGTCGCTCCGTTCTCGTCGCTGCCACCAGTTGCCGTCAGGATCTCGCGAACCATTTGGTCCCAAGGCAGGTTCTGCCGCACCGAGTCGTGAACCCAATCGTAATAGGCCTTGACCGCGACGGGACGCAATCGCGTTCCGTTGATCAGCAGCATGTCGCACCAGCGATAGGTCCAGTAATCGATGAAGTCGTCGCTGGCCAACAATCGCTCGATCAAGCGCATCCCGTCGCCGTATTCTCGGGGTCACTCAAGATATTGCTGCCGCTCGTCGAGCGTGGGAAGTCGGCCGATCGTGTCGATGGTGGCGCGGCGAAGAACGCTTCGTCATCGCAGCGCGGTGAAGGCGGGAGCTGAAGCGTTTCGAGTTGCTGAGATTCAGTTCATCGATGAAGTTGCGCCGCGGTGCGTTGGCGAAAACGTCCGGCGGGAATTTGATTCGGGTAGGGAACCGTCATGCGGGCCAGCGCGACCTTGCTGCCGAACCAGACCAGCACCGCTCCTTCGCCGCTGCCGCGAACGTCGACCTTGCCTGTTGTCGTCGACACCGGCGACCGATTCATCGGTGGCTGTGAATTGCGACCAGTGGGTGACGTCGACGGTTCGCCCGTCATCGTAGTGCGCATTGACCAGAACCCGCGATTGGTCACCCGGTTGCAGCAGCGCCGACTCAGGCATCACGCTGATCCTGACCAGCCGCGGATCGTCCTGACGCGGCCCTTCGGCGCCGGCGGCAATCCATTCGGCGAGGACGCGATAGTCGGACGATTTCGGGATCGAGCTTGAGACCTCCCTTGTGCGGCAAGGCGCCGCTCGGCTTGGTCAGGATCAGACTCTTTCCTGGATCGGCCATTTCGACGCGACGACCGCGGGCTTCGCGCGTGATCGTCAGGAAATCGCCTTCGGGGTTGTAGCCGCTGGAGCGACAAACGGAATCCTCCCTTGCCCAGCCAACGCGCCGTGACAGGCACCGGAGTTGCAGCCAATCTTTGGAGAAGACGCTTTGCACTTCGTTGCGAAAGCTCCAGCGATGTTCCTGCTCGGCGTCGGTCACTTCGACCTTCGGCGGTAGCCTCGCGTCCGTCGGCCAAACGTGCCACGATCGTTGCGGACCCGTTGCCGACTGGTCGGACGACACCGCCGTCGATTCGTGCGACCGACGGATCGCTCGACTCGATTTCGCAGCTCAGCCAGCATCGATCGCTCGCGGCGATCCGATCACCGCTGACCGCCACCACGGAAAGTAGCTGCTGCGATTCGGTGCCGCTGGAGCGTGAATTCGCCGGGAGGATTCGAATCGCCTCGCCGGTCGATTCTCGCGCGGTACCGTCTCGCGTGCCGCAAAGAATCTCTTCCGCAAGTGGCATCTAGTGGCAGTTCGAAATGCAGGCAGAACACCACGTAGGCCAGGAGCAGCATGCAATCGTCTTTGAAACATGAATCGTGTTCGAGGCATGGTCATGATCGGAACAGTTTCTTGAAAGAGATTGGCTTCGAGGATTGTGCAATTGGCCGCGCTGTTGCGACGAGCATTGATCGCTCAAGCGAACAGCTCTTTGACTTCACGGACGCCAAAGTCGACCAGCGGGAAGGGACGTCCCGCGGGTCCGGGCAGCTCGGCATGCAAATCCAAGCCAAGGCTTTTGAAAATGCTGGCGACGATCTCACCTGGGTTGGTCGGTCGGTCGGCCGGAACCGCGCCGATCGGATCGCTTGCACCGATCGCGCGGCCACCTTGGACGCCGCCGCCGGCAAACGTGCAGGAGAAACACTGCGGCCAATGGTCCCGTCCACCGGCCGGATTGACCTTCGGCGTGCGGCCAAATTCGGCCAAGGCCGCAGACCATCGTGTCGTCGAGCATGCCCCGCTCATCCAGGTCGCTGATCAAGGCGGCATAAGCCTGGTCGTACATCGGCGCGACGATGTTCTTCATTCCTTCGATGGTCGTGAACGGCTTGCTGCCGTGGATGTCCCAAGTGATCTCGTTGAAGACCGTCAAGAACGTATTGATGGTCACGAAGCGAACGCCCGCATCGATCAAGCGTCGCGCAACAAACAGCATTGACCGAAGCGATTCATGCCATATCGTTCTCGGACCGCCTGCGGCTCCTTGGTCAAATCGAACGCCTCGCGCGCTTGCGAGCTGCTCATCAATCGATAGGCCGCCTCGAAGTTCTTGATCCAGCATCTTGGCCGACTCGGTCGCCTCCAGTTCCTGCATGCGTCCTTCGATGGCATCTCGCATCCGCCGACGTCGATCGATACGAACGTCGCCCAGAGTGGGAGGTGGCAAGCAGATCGGGAACCTTGAAGTTCTCTTGACTTGGATCCGCCATCAAAGCGAACGGATCATAGGCCTTGCCGAGGAAGCCGCCCGCCTGGCCATTGGGAAGATTGCCGCCGCCGCGCCCCATCGTCTCCGGCAGCACCACATGAGCCGGCAGGTCGCTGCGCCGTCCACGCATGTACTGCAGCACCGCGCCGGCGTGTGGGTAATTCACGCCGCCGGTGAACTGACGCCCGGTCTGCAGCATTTGCCAGCCCGCATCATGCACCGCCGCGGCGGTGTGATAACAGGAGCGAATGATCGAGAACTTGTCGGCGATTTCGGCATGTCGGGGCAGAATCTCCGAAAGTTGAAAATCCCCTTTCGTCGAGATCGCTTTGAACGGGCCGCGGACCTCCGCCGGCGCCTCGGGCTTCATGTCGAACGTGTCGAGCTGGCTCGGTGCGCCAAGATTGAAAATCATGATGCACGACCGCTTGTCCTTGCTCGGATCGACCGCCCCTCGTTCGGCGGCCGCCAAGCAGCTGCGGCAGCCCCAGTCCGATCGCACCCAACGTCCCGACCTGCAGAAAGTCGCGACGAGTGGTTCCGTTGCAAGTATGGGAGGAACCCCGAGAGGTCAGATTCAGCATCGATGGACCTGTGATGGAATGGAACGGAGGGAAGGAGTCAGGGCGGGACAGGGGCGGAGCTTCGGCGAATTCGGACGCCGACAGAAGCGAGACGCTGACGAAGAGCGCGAGGGGAACGTGATTTTCGCCGACGTCTGGCTGGTTCTATGGTAGTCGATTCTTCCGCAGCCTGATTGCAACGATCGCGCATGGTCTTGTATAAATCGCGCATGAAGATCTTCAGCCCGCGAGCTCCGCAAGTGCTTCTTTTCGTCGCTGGCCGACGCCAGCCAGTTGCTCCGTCTGTTCGACTTTCTCCCCAACGTTTTCCTCTATGTGAAGGACACCGAAGGGCGGTTCACGGCCATGAATGAACAACTGGTCCGATTGCGAGGGGCCAAGAGCGAGGCGGAGCTGATCGGGCAAGACCGATGTGGAAATCCATCCGACCTACTGGGGTCGTTTGTATCAGGAAGAGGATCGTCGGGTGATCGAGTCGGGCCGCGAGATTCCCGATCAGGTCTGGCTCGTTCCGGTCGCCGGCGGAAAGCTGGGCACCTTTCTCTCCAGCAAGATCCCGCTTCGCGACGCGGGCGGCAAGGTCATCGGCATCGCAGGCGTGATGTACCAACTCGAGGGGCAGCAACCCGCCGATGGCGCGCGAGCGATCCGGTCGCGCAGGCCAGCGAGATCATCACCAAAGGATTCGACAAGCCGCTGGAAATCAAGCAGATCGCCAATCGGGTTGGGCTCTCGGTCAGCCAGCTCAATCGCCGGTTTCGCGCGGTCTATCAGATGACCCCTCGGAGTACCTGCAGCGCGTTCGTGTTCATGAGGCGATCGATTGCTTGCCGAAACCGACTACACGATCGGTAAAGTGGCACTCGACACCGGCTTCTACGACCAGGCCCACCTGACGCGAACGTTCCGTCGCTGGATGGGGATGCCACCGTCGGAGTTTCGACGCGCGTCGCGGATTGGTCAGGTGAACGAAATCAAGCCGAGGTGAGCTTGAGAAACTCGACAATCAGTGTCAGTCCGTTGAGGACCATGTGAACCACGATCGGCGGTGTCAGGGATCCCGTTTGCCGATACAGGTAACCAAGCCCCAGGGAGAGCACGAACAGCGGAATCGGGGCGGCACCCTGGCCGCCGATGTGCAGGCAGGCGAAGACGAGACTCGAGACGACCACTGGCCAATAAGTTATCGGTGTCCAGTCGGCGTCTCTGGCAGGTGATGTTGACGTGAAGGCCCGGGAATACCATGGGCTGTCATCCTCGGGGTCACGATCTGCGATGCCCTGCAGCGATCCTTGCAGCAAGCCTCGGACCAAGAACTCTTCGACCAACGGCGTGACGACCGCCGTGCCAATGAACGTTGCGACGAAGACGCCCGGCGTCGCGATCTTCGCGAGCGACTCGAGCACGGGATGCTCGTAGGGAACGAATAAGTCGACCGCCGCACTGACCAGCATCACCGGGGGCAGGATCATCACGGCGCCTTCAGAGCCCAATTTGAATGTCTTCCCACGATACGGTCAGCCCGATCCGTCGCCGCGCGTCGGAGTCGAAGATCGACAGCCATAGCCACGGTGATCACGATCGCGACGAGTCCGCCGAGCGAATTCGCCAGCGATCGAACTCCGATGAGCCCGCTCGGTCGTCAGTTCCCTTGTCTCGTCGCCTGCTCCGACTCGGTGTGATCCAGCCTTTGCGGACCATGACGACCATGATCGCCTGAGTCATCAAGATCATCGACGCCCAACATCAGCAGTGCGTCGGCCGGAGTCCAAAACGGACGCCATCGGACACGCGCGGGCAACCAGCGAATCGAGAAATCCTGTGCCCATCAACGTCGCGCCGCGCCCACAGCAGGTTCGCCCACCGCGAGAGGCTCACGACGATCAGCACCAGCGAGCAAGAGGTTCAGCAGAACGCTTATCGCTTGGACCATCAGCGATCTTCGAGCATGTCGCTGGGTGGATCGCGCATCAACCGAGCAGCCGCGACGGTGTAGTCGTAGCCCGAATAGACCGTCAGCAAGATCGCCGACCACAGCAGGACCTGCGCCACGATCGACCACAGCATCACGTCCGGGAGAATCAGCGACAGCAGCACCGCGATCACCGCGGCACACTGCAGCACCATCTTCCACTTGCCCAGCTGCTTTGCCGAAAAGTCACCCCCGGCCCCTTCGATCATGCCCTCGCAGGCTGGTGACCAGGAGCTCGCGGCCGACCACGATCGTCGCCATCCAGGAGGCGACCCCCGATTCGGGAACCTCCACCAGAGCGATGAAGGTCCCGCAGATGATGATCTTGTCGACAAAGGGATCAAAGATTCGTCCCAGCTTGGTGACCTGGCCGTACTTGCGGGCCCAATAGCCATCCATCCAGTCGGTCGAGGCGGCGATGCGAAAAGACGACCAATGCCGAGGTGAAATGTCCAAGCGGAATCAACGCCATGACCGCAATCGCCAACGCAAAGCGGACGCTCGTCAACGCATTGGGAACGTTGTAGATCGAAGCGTGCATCGGAGGAGTCGTCTCGTGCGAGCGATCGTTCACTCATTGCTCGACGAGGCTCAACTACTCCAGCGGGCCGCGATCAAATCGTATCCGTCGGCCGCAACGATTTCGCACGGGCACCATGCGATCCCACGCGACACCTCCTGCCGGATTCTCAAATCCCGAAACATAAACGATGCCGTCGATGTCGGGGGCCTCACCACGGGTTCGGCCAATCCAGACCCCTTCTTGCTCCGGCAGTGGCGAATCGAGCAGGACTTGTCTCGATCGGATCCGACCCGACTCTCGCGACCAATCAAACGCAATCTGCTGCTGGATCGCCATCAGCCGGTCGTAGCGCTGCTGAGCAACTTCAGCCGGGGACCCGATTGGGCAACTTCGCCGCCGGCGTGTCCTCTTCGACCGAGTAGGTGAAGACACCGAGATGCTCGAATCGCTGCTCGCTGACGAACTCGGCAAGCTGCTCGAAGTCGTCTTCGCTCTCACCAGGAAACCCGGTGATCATGGTGGTTCGCATCACCAGTCGGTCGATGCTCGATCGCAGTCTTGTGCAGAATCTCTTCCTGGATCTGTCGCGTCGTCTTGCGAGACATCCGCCGCAGCATCGTGTCGCTGGCATGCTGCAGCGGCATGTCGATGTAAGGCAGAATCCGCTTCGCGCCGGCCAGCGTGTCGATCAATCGATCATCGATGTACATCGGGTAAAAGTACATCAAGCGGATCCAGTCGATCGACTCGATCTGATCGAGTTCGAGCAACAGGTCGGTCAGTCTTGGTTCGCCGTACAGATCCTTGCCGTAGTAGGTCGTATCCTGGGCGACGATCACGACTTCGCGAACGCCGCTCTCGCCCAGCCGCCTAGCTTCCTCGACGACTTGCTCGATCGGTTTGCTGTAGTGTTTGCCCCGCATCTTGGGAATCGCGCAAAAGGTGCAGAGCCGGTCGCAGCCTTCGCTGATCTTCAGGTAGGCGAAGTGCCGGGGCGTGATCGGCGCGGCGAACGGCATCGGAAAGCGGCCGAATGGCGGCGGGACGAAAGACTCGCTGCTGCTCTTCGACGCCCGATCGCAGACGTTCGATCACCGAAACGATTTCATTTCGACCAAAGACGCCGACCATCGCATCGATCTCGGGACGCGATTCCAACAGCTTTCCCTGCTGTCGCTCCGCCAGGCACCCGGTGACCACGACGTTGCGAATCTTTCCCTGACGCTTTAACGCCAACATTTCGTCGATCGCTCCCAGCGACTCTTCCCGCGCCGAATCGATGAACCCACAGGTATTGACGACGACAAAGTCGGCCGAGTCGACCGAATCGACCATCTGGTAGCCGTCCTCGTCCAGTCGTCCGAGCATCTGCTCGGTGTCCACCGAGATTCTTGGGACAGCCGAGGCTGATGACGGCATAGCGACCGCGGCATGCCCCATCACTCGGTTCGGCCTGATGTGCCCGCTGTGGCGTGGTGGTTTCGGAAACGATAGGAAGTTGCATGGTGTGTCGGGCGCTGCGGTCGAGCGCAGGGCGAACCGATGAATCTCGGCTGCGTGGGGGGTCAGCATGATTGGCGGAAGTCGCCCAACGAGACCCACCGCTATCCCCCAACCTGGAGCACAGAACGTGTCTCCGGGAGGGGCCTCCGATGCCATGCAAGTCCATGGCTGGGTGGATCAGGTCCGGGCCGTGCGACAATTAGAGCCAACGAATCAAAAACACGCAAACGGCCCAGGGAAGGCAAGCTTTTTCTAGGCGGACGCCGGCAGCTTTGCTGAGCTCTCGACGAGTCTCGGAGAGAGACTCGCCTATTTCTACGAGTCTCGGAGAGACTCGCCTACGGTAGCTTCCCGGGGCCGTCCGCTTTAGCTGCCCTCGATCGCTTGCCGAAGTGGCTCGTCAATTCGCCCAGGGTGCCCAATCCATTCGATCGTGCCCCGCGGCCCAACAATGAACGCCGTCGGAATTCCCATCTTGTTCGGCCGCCGCCATGTAGGCCACGTTGGTTGCTCCGCGGTTGTCGGTCGCCAAGATAGTATTGGATGACCTGGAACCAGGAACGCCCGTCGGGTGATTCGCTCGCGAGAAAGGCCTCGACCGTGCCCTCGTCCTCGTTCGTGATTCCGATGATCGTGACCTGATCACCGTACTCCTGCTTCAGCTCGCTCAGGTGAGGCATGCTGACGAGGCAGGGACCGCACCAGGTTGCCCAGAACTCGACGACATGAACATCCCCTTCAAATCCCGCCGAGCCTGGCTGGCCATTCATCCACTGGCCGATATTCAGCGGAGGGGCCGGGTCGCCGACGCCCAGTGTCCCGACGGCTGACGCCGCGCCTGGATCCGTTGCCCGACGCGAGCAGCCAACCGGTAGGGCCGAAAAGCAGAGCAGCAACCCCAGTGAGAAAGCCCATTTTGTCCAGGGCATGATTGTAGGTGTTTGGGGCGTGCACCATCGAGGATGGTTGCTTACGCATGGATCTTCTCCGCGGGATGATGATCAGAATGAGTTGGAGTCGGCAGTGGCATTGTAGGCAAGCGGCATTGTAGGCAGCCGCCACGATTGTCACGGTGAGAATCATAGGCATGCCCCTCTTTTTGTTCCCCCGCATTTTGTTCTTGGCACCCGCTCTGTTTGGCCACCCATTGTGCATCTGCGGAAGCCTGAATGCCATCGGAGTAGTCGTCGCTTCGCTGGCGGCATCAGTGAACGTGTGCTCAAGCGTTGCCAACGCGCTCAACGGTCACTTCAATGAGGCCGGTTCGCGCTGCCACTCCATCTTTTCAACTCCTTTTTGATTGGCTTGGAACCCAACCCGCGCAGCCTAGGCAGCTCGGCGGGTTCTCATCAAGTGGGGTACCATGTGGCCTCCTTACCGCGTCGCTCCTGGCCTGTTTGATCTCACTTTTCGTATTGCTTTGGCATGCATTCCGTTGTTTCTGATCAGCCGTATGAATTCGTGCCCCCTTATCATGGTCGGTGCTGGCCTTGGCTGCTGCAAAAGTTGGTGCCTTGGTGGCTCGAGCGCAATTTCGGGATCGATCAGATCGATTGCCAGGGAGTGGAGCTCTTAAGGAATCGTTGGCGGCAGGTCATTCGGTTCTGATTGCTCCCAACCACTGCCGTCCTTCTGACCCGCTTGTGATCAACGAGCTTTGTCGGCGAGCGGGGACCGTTCCCTTCACGATGGCCAGTTGGCATGTGTTCCTGGAAAGCCGGTTTCAACAGTTCATTTTGCGTCGGATTGGGGCTTCAGCGTGTATCGCGAGGGATTGGACCGCCAGGCGCTGCAAGCGTGTACGGATATCCTGGCCGAGGCGAAGCGGCCACTGGTGATCTTTCCTGAGGGTGTGATCACGCGAACGAACGATCGTTTGGTGGCACTGATGGATGGCGTCTCCTTCGTCGCACGCTCGGCGGCAAAGAAACGGGCTGCCCAGACGCCACCTGGAAAGGCGGTCGTTCACCCGATCGCGATCCGCTACCACTTCAAAGGCGACATTGACACCGCTCTTCATGAAACGCTCGACTCCATTGAACAGCGTCTGTCGTGGCGTCCGAGACGCGAGCCCGACCGTGTGGCCAGGATCTACCGGGTTGGGGAGGCCCTGCTTTGGCTCAAAGAGATCGAGTATTTCGGCCAGCCACAGCAGGGGGACATCCCCACAAGGCTGAACCGATTGATCGACCAGATCCTCGTTCCGCTGGAAACCGAGTGGCTTTCCGGGCGAACCGAACCGAACGTCGTTGCCAGGGTGAAGCAACTCCGCACTGCGATTGTTCGTGACATGGTCTCGGGTGAGATCAGCGAGGACGAACGCAATCGCCGCTGGGATCAACTGGCCGACATGTACCTCGCCCAGCAGTTGAGCCACTACGCACCGGAATACGTTCGCTCCAATCCAACCAACGAACGCTTGCTGGAGACGGTCGAGAAGTTCGAGGAAGACTCTGACCGATGCGAGTCGGATCCATCGCCCGATGTCGGTCTCGGTCACCGTGGGACCGGCAATCGAAGTCAGTCCGAAGCGGGCACGCGGCACGGAGGAAGATCCGGTCATGAGCGAGATCGATCGTCAGCTGAAAGAAATGCTTGGGATCACCTCTTCCACCCCTTCCTTTCCGCCATCAGGATCCTACTGATGAGTCATGAGTTCGCCTCAGCAGACTCGTTCTCCCAGTGCGAACCACGGCGCGCCGACGTTCTTTCGATGGCAGATGACGACTCTGGTCGCCATGTACGTTGGCTATGCGGCATTCATGGTTTGCCGCAATACGCTGATTGCTTCGAGCGCGGAGATGATCCAGGATCCAACCTTGGGCTTGGACAAGGAGTCGTTTGGGCACCTGATGAGTTGGCATTCGGCCGGTGCCATCCTGGGCAAGTTGGTCACGGGGCCAGGCGCCGACTTGCTCGGCGGGCGACGCATGTTCCTGATCGCCCTTGCATTCACGGCCATGGCGAATGTGGGGTTCGCGTTTGGATCGTCATTCTTCGCGTTTGCAACTTTCAATTTTCTCGGGCAATTTGCCAAGGCCGGCGGATGGCCCGCGATGACGAAGCTCGTCGGATCGTGGTATCCCGAAACGCGTTACGGTCAGGTTTGGAGTGTGATTTCGACCAGTTCACGTGTGGGGACGATCATCGCGGGTGTGATGCTCGGGTATCTGCTCAGTCTCGTTTCTTGGCGCTTGGTCTTCGTCGTTTCAGCCGTGCTGACGTTCGTGGTGGTCGGCTTGCTCTACTTCCTGCTGAAGGATCATCCCGAGGATGTGGGGCTGCCATCGCTTGCCGATCATCAACTTGAACCCGCGGATGACGCTGCGGAAGGAGAGGACCAACGAGTGACCAGGCAAAGGGGCGAACTCCCGCCGCATCCTGTTGATTCGCTCTCTCTCTGGCAAGCGTGCTGGGTCTTCGCCCGCAGTGGCCGCTGCTGGTTCATCTGCTTCAGCATTGTCTTCCTGACGATCGTGATGGACTTCCTTACGTTCATCCCGATCTATCTCTCGGAGGCACTGGGGTTGAGTGCGAGCCAGGCATCGATGGCGGGCAGCAGTTTCCCCGCAGGCATGTTCTTCGCGTTGGTCTTCACAAGCTTTGTCTACGACCGACTCAGTAAGACGGCGTCTGATCTTTGCGCTCGGTGGTCTACTGCTGGTGAGTTGTCTCTGCGTCCTGGTGCTCTGGAGGCTCGACCTGGCACCAGAAGGGATTCGCACGCCCGCGGCGATCGTGACGATTTTTCTCCTCGGCTTTTCGATTTCGCCGGCATACTACGTTCCGATGAGCGTGTTCGCCGTCGCCTTTGGTGGCAAGCATTCTGGCTTTCTGGTCGCCTTGATCGACGTGTTTGGTTATGGCGGCGCGCTGCTGTTCAATTTCTTTGGCGGCTCGATTGCCGAGCACCTCGGATGGACGGTTTTCCTAAGTGGGCTGTTGACGATCACGGGCCTGGCAACGCTTTGCATGATCACCTTCCTGAGTCTCGATTGGCACGCCGCCAGGAGATTCAAGCCTACCGTCGCGTAAGTCTTGAAGTTGCGGTTTTGGCTGCGGTACGAGGATTTTCACGAGGATTTTCATAACCCGACGCGTAAGCGAGGAAATATCAATATTGAAATCGACTCGCTTACGCGTCGGGTTATGAAAAGAACGCAACTTCAAAAAGCTTGAGGGAGGCTTTCTACCTAACTCATCGACTCGCTGACGCGTCGGGTTACGATTGAAAATCCATCATGCTTATCTATCGCCAAGACTTCGGGATGCGAACGCGTTGAAAGTTGGCGCAGTCCCGCTGGGTTAGGTCCGCATTTCCACGACAGAGATTCGCCGTTTTGCTGCGTTCCTTGCGAGTCTCGGAGAGACTCGCCTACGGTAGTTCGCCGCACGCAGAAAAACTCAAGCCAACAGCTCGGGGATCACTTTCGCCGGCAGCACACCGGTCAGTCGTTGGTCGAGTCCCTGGAACTTGATAGGTGAAGCGTTCGTGATCGAAGCCCAAGCAGGTTGCAGAATCGTCGCATGGAAGTCGCGGATGTGAATCGGGTCTTTGACAATGTTGTACGAGAAGTCATCGGTTTCGCCGTAGATCGTCCCTCCTTTGGCACCCCCGCCCGCCATCCACATCGTGAAGCAGCGCGGGTGATGATCGCGACCGTAGTTATCTCTGCGTCAGTTTGCCCTGCGTGTAGATCGTGCGACCAAATTCGCCGCCCCAGATCACCAGCGTTTCGTCCAGCATGCCCCGTTGCTTCAGGTCTTCCAGCAAGGCGTAACAGGGCTGGTCGACATCCTTGCACTGGCTGGGCATGCGACCGGAAATGTTGGAGTGGTGATCCCAGTTGTTGTGATAGACCTGGATGAAGCGGACGCCGCGCTCGGCAAGCCGCCGCGTCATCAAGACGGTGTTGGCAAACGTGCCGGGCTTTCTTGCCTCTTCGCCGTACAGCTTGAATGTGTGCTCGGTCTCTTGCGACAGGTCGGTCAGCTCCGGCACGCTTGCCTGCATCCGAAACGCCATTTCGTATTGCTGAATACGCGTGTGCGGTTTGCGGATCGCCAAGCGATTCGTAAGTCAATTGGTTGAGCTTGTTCAGCCCGTCGATCGAGCGTCTGCGAAGTCGCATCGGGAACCCCGGCCGGGTTGTTGATGTAAAGAATCGGATCACCCTTGCTGCGAAAGGAAACGCCGGCGTGTTCGCCCGGCAGGTAACCGGCACTCCACAGACGGCCGCGAGATCGCCTGCTCCTGTTCGCGGTTGCTGGGAATCGCCACCAGCACGACGAATGCGGGCAGATTCTCGTTGTCACTACCCAGCCCGTACGAGGCCCATGATCCCAGGCAAGGTCGCCCGGTCACCTGGTTGCCGGTTTGCAACGCCGTGATCGCCGGTTCGTGGTTGATCGCTTCGGTGTGCAGGCTTCGCATCCAGCAGATTTCGTCCGCCTTCTTGGACAGATTCGGAAGCAGTTCCTGGTTCATCCACATCCCGCACTCGCCCGCTTGCGCGAACCTGTATTTCGATGGGGCGATCGGGAAACGCGCCTGACCGCTGGTCATCGTGGTCAGTCGCTGGCCCATGCGGATCGAGTCGGGCAAGTCCTTGTCGAACCACTCCTGCATCACGGGCTTGTAATCGAACAGGTCCATCTGTGACGGGCCGCCGACCATGTGCAGATAGATGACTCGCTTTGCCTTCGGAGGAAAGTGAGGCCCAATCGGATGATGCTCCCCCGCGGTGACCGTCGAATCCCCTAGCAAGGAAGCGAGTGCCGCGCTGCCCAGGACATTGCGGCCGGTTGTGAAGAATTGTCGACGACTTTGCAGGTTCATGATCTTGCAAGGAGGGGAAGGGTCGGTGGGTGGGTCAATCAAGGAAAGATAGCTGCTCAAACTGAGCGGTTTTGCGGTCAGCCATGTTTTCCGATCACGTTTTCACATGGTTTCTATTCACGTCGGGCCTGGTGATTCGACACCCAAGTAGCACGACTCTCCGAGTCGATTCTCTCGGCAATTTACGACTCGGAGAGTCGTGCTACTCTTAACAACGGCCCATTTTGAGTAGTTGGACAACACCACTTTGGCCGCTCGAGGATTCTCATAACCCGACGCGTAAGCGAGGAAATGTCGATATCGATGTCAATATCTACTCGCTTACGCGTCGGGTTATGAGAGGAACGCAACTTCAAAGCTTACGTTTCGCGTTAGGATACTCGAAGAAGTCGACAAGGGTGGCGCTGTCTAGATCGTCCAAGCCTTGAAGTGAGCGGGGGCGAGTCTTGCGCCGCAAAGTGACGTCCCAGAGACGTGATTCTTTGGACGCGAAACAGCGTTTCCCCGGCATCGGAAGTGAAAACTCAAGGCTCATTTGTTTAGTGCTTCGTCCAGGTTCAAGATTTCGTTGCAAACGAGTGTCCAGGACGCCAAGAGGGTCGGATCGATTGTCTTGTCGACCGGGGCATCTCCCGTCGCGATCAGGGCCTTGGCATCGTCCGAGTGGCTTCGGTAATGATCGTGAAAAAGTGTTTGATCCGCCATGACGATCTCGACCTCTTGATCGCTAAAGGGACGTCCGAGCACACGCTGAGCGATCAGGTTCGCGATTGCCCGACTGTCTTCAGCGGACTCCTGGATCGCCAGGGTCGCCAGGCAGCGGGCGGCTTCCACGAACTGAGGATCGTTCAGGGTGACCAATGCTTGCAGCGGCGTATTGGTTCGCTCTCTGCGAACGGTGCAAACCTCGCGACTGGGGGCATTGAATGCTTCGAGATTCGGTGGAGGTGCCATCCGCTTCCAGAAGGTGTAGAGCGACCGCCGATAGAGGTCTTCTCCCGTGCTCGGCTGGTAGTCCCGTGTGTCGCCGTTTGGGAGTCCGACGACATCCCAAATCGCTTCCGGTTGCGAGGGCTTCACGCTGGGACCATACAACTTGTGCGAAAGAAGCCCGCTCGCCGCCAAGGCACAGTCGCGAACCATTTCAGCATCCATGCGAAAACGCGGGCCGCGTGATAGGAAGGCATTGTCGCGATCCTTTTCTAGCTTCTCCTGCGTGACTTCCGCGGATTGTCGATAGGTAGCACTCATCAGAATCGTCTTGAAGAGTTTCTGAACGTCCCAGCCTTGTTCTTGGAACTCGACTGCCAGCGTGTCGAGCAGTTCCGGGTGCGTCGGCAGCGCGCCCATCACACCAAAGTCTTCGGTGGTGGCGACGATACCGGTACCGAACAGCTGCTGCCAGAATCGATTGACCGCGACACGGGCCGTCATGGGGTTCGCGGGATCAACCAGCCAGCGCCAGCCCCAAGCGATTCTTGGGGGCATCCTCGGCCAGTGGGTGCAACGCCGCTGGGGTTGCCGCTTCCACCTGGTCGCCAGGACGATCGTACTCGCCTCGCATCAAGATGAACGCCATCGGGGCGGAGTCTTTCTTTTCTTCCTGAATGTGTGTCAGGGGACTGCGGGTTCGAATCGCCTCTTTCTCGGCTTCCAGATCGACGACTTGCCTCGCCAAGGCGGCGTACTGTTCGTCCTGAGTGTCGAGGTACCAATCAAAGATCGGTTGCTCCTGTTTCTTCGTGCGTTCGTCGGCCGCTGTATTCAGGAACGACGCCAGCTCTGGGAAGGCCGCGAGCGATTGAACATCGTCTGAAGAGAGACTGCGGTCATAGATTCGGAGGTCCTGCAGTGAACCACCATCAAAGATCGCGCCACTGCTGCGCTGCCCGATACGCATCGGCGTTTGAGTTCGGAACGACGCGTCGGGCTTCAACGTCTTGCTGTCGACCTGGAGCTCTTGTGATTTGCCGTCGACGTAGATCTTCACCCCTGCGGGCTGTCCCGATCCGTCGTAGGTCGCAAACACATGTTGCCATTTTCCGGGCGTCACCACCGATCCCTTCGTCGTGACCTTGATGCTGTTTTCTGGCCAAGAATCGATCAGATGGACCGAGAATGAGTTTCCGTTCTGCCAGAGATCCCAGCCTCGATAGGCGGCCGACTCGTCCATGCGGGCGAAAATCGCAGCGGACGTTTTTGCATCCGCTGTCTTGACCCAGGCCCCATAGCTAAAGCGTTGGTCGCGATCAAAGTCACCCAGCATTCCAAAATCAAAAGTGCTTCCGGCTTGGATGATTGGAGCGGGGCCGCTCTTGCCATCCGCGGTCCAACCGAGTTCGCCCGAGGAGCAGAATGTGACTGCGTCGGCGGTACCTTTGACCTGAGCGCCGACTTCATTGCCGCTCCCTTCATTCATCGGCACGTGCAAGAGCAATCCGTCCGCCGGAAGCTGCTGCTGAAGTGAATCGACCGACGCATGCGAGAGCCATTGCTTGAATTCTTGACGAGCGATTCGCCTACGCTCGTCACGAGATTTGGTAGCCGAGGCGATCTCGTCGGGCAAGGCGTTCCATCGTTCTCGATCCGCTTCGTCTGGCAAGATCAGTACCGGGCCACGACCATCCTTCGCGTTGCCATCCTTGGGCCCTTGAGTGGTGTTGCGAAAGAACGCGGCCAGCGAATAGTAATCCTTCATGCTGAAAGGATCGAATTTGTGGTCATGGCATTGGCTGCAATTCGTCGTCAAACCCAGAAAGACCCAGCCAAACGTTTGCACACGATCGACCGCATAGTTCGCCAGGTTCTCTTCATCAATCGTGCCCCCTTCGTTGGTCGTGATGTTGCAGCGTTGAAAGCCTGTGGCGATCAGCTGATCTTCCCGTGGGTTTTCGAGAAGATCGCCCGCAAGCTGTTCGACCATGAACTGATCGAACGGCTGATTCGCGTTGAAGGCTCGAATGACCCAGTCACGATAAGGCCACATCTCGCGATAGTTGTCGAAGTGCAATCCGTGAGTGTCCGCGTATCGCGCCGCGTCAAGCCAATACCTTGCGCGATGTTCGCCCCATGCGGGGGTGGCCATCAAACGGTCGATCCAGTCGGACATTGCCGCTTCGGAATTCTTGCGGTAGTCCGATTCGAACTCCGCTGCCTCCTCTGGTTTGGGAGGGAGGCCAGTGATATCCAGATGCAAGCGGCGAAATAACGCCCGAGGACTTGCCTCGGGAGCCGGCGTCAGACCCCGCGACTCCAGCTTTGCCAGGACGAACGGATCGATCGCGTTCCTTGCCCAAGCCTCGTTGTTGACCTCCGGCGGGTCAGATCTTTGTGGCGCGATGAATGACCAATGGAGTTGGTATTCGGCCCCTTGATCGATCCAACGCCGGAGGATTTCCTTCTCCTCGACGGTCAAACGCTTCTTCGTCTCCGGCGGCGGCATCAGCAGATCAGGGTCGTCGGTCTCGATTCGGCTGATCAGTTCACTGTCGTCCGGTGATCCCGGCACGATGGCACCGAATTCGATCGCCGCGTCGCGTTGGTCGATTCGCAAGTCAGCCTCACGGGCGGCGCTGTCGGCGCCATGACATGCGAAACAGTTGTCGGCAAGGATTGGGCGGACATCCTGGTTGTATTGAAGAGGCTCCCCAGCCCCGACAGCAGTGCGCAATGCTCAGAACCAGCACCCCGATGATTCCTGGCCGGTTCACTCTCCAGAGACGGGCCCACCACGTCTTGGCATTCGCAATGTCGAGGCCATGATTCGTTTCGCCATTCATGCCAGCTTTCAAACTCCCAATGATCTTCATGGATCCATACCCAGCGTCGATCGTCCAGACCGTTGCGGTGGACGCCCTTGCATTATCACACAAACCTTGGCATCGAAGTGAATGACTTCGGACCTACTTTTTGAGATCCCCCGACATCATCGGCCCTGCGATGGGCTTCCTAGCCCGTCGATTTTTTCAGCCTCCTTATTTGGGGGACGCGCCAGTCGACCAATCCGGCCGTCCTGTGCCAAGAACTTAGAACCTATCCGAAAAGGGTGCTGACCCTTTGGAGCCTCGCCAGAGAGGGTCAGCGCCCTTTTCGGATAGGTTGTTAGTCCGGACAGGGAATTGGCCGCTTCCTATACGCGGGGGGGAGCATTGGAGATATTCATTAAATCACGTTTTCCCTTTGTTGACGGTGTCATTGCGCGAACCATACTCGACCAATACCAGGCTATCGCCTGCTTTCTCCTCTCGCTTTGATTTGCAGGGCGCCGCCCTCAAGTGGCGACGACAAAAAATGGCTTCGCCGTCTCACGGAGAAGCAAGGCCAACTGTTTTCTCAAGACGCTACATCCATGAACTTGCGACGTTTTTCCGCGATCTCTGCTCTCTTGTTGCTGCTCACTTCGGTCGCATTGCCACAGGCATCGGCGGGTGTGATGACCCAGCAACTGGCCTTGAACGGATCGTTCGGGAGTCAAGGATCGCTGTCGATCAATCAGTTTGATTCGACCCTCGGTCTGCTCAATGAGATTCGCTTGGACTATAGGGTCCAGGGCTTGGCTGCTTTCAATGCGACCAATCCAAACCCATTTGCGTTACCGGTTGCCTTTTTCGACGTGACTTCCTCAATCGCGCTTGGCCCGTATTCAGGTGGGACGCTGGATGGTAGCGGTGTCGCTGTCTTTCCCCTGCATATCAGTCCATCCGGAATTTTTGCAACCAGCGGAACCGGGTTCGCTTTCCTGAGGGGTGTTGGCAGCTCAACGGTTTCCGATTCCGCGACTCTGGATGATTTCACGTCGACCGGACCTGGCGGCGTATTGAATTTGTCCACCGAATTCGCTTCCATGAGCTCAGCACAGGTAGCGCTGTCGGACGTGACCAGTCGTATCAGCGGTCAACTCTTCGTGACATACCTGTATGAGGAAGGTGGAGCGAGTCAAGCACCGGGCCAAGACCCGTCTCCCAACGCAACGGTTCCGGAGCCTGCCTCCTTGGCCGTTCTCGGATTTGGAGCGCTCGTCATGCTACGGGGCCGACGCCGGGCAAAACGCTAGGCTCTTTATCTGTAAGATGGGCTTCCAAGCCCGTCGAATTCTCTGCAGGGCGGACCCAGGTCGCGTTAGGCGACGGGCTTGGAAGCCCATCGTACGGCTAGCGACAGGCGAGGTTTAGCGACGGGCTTGGAAGCCCATCGTACGGCTGGCGACAGGCGAGGTTTAGCGACGGGCTTGGAAGCCCATCGTACGGCTGGCGACAGGCGAGGTTTAGCGACGGGCTTGGAAGCCCATCGTACGGCTGGTGACAGGCGAGGTTTAGCGACGGGCTTGGAAGCCCATCGTACGGCTGGTGACAGGCGAGGTTTAGCGACGGTCTTGGAAGCCCATCGTACAGCTGGTGATGCGAGCCTAGTTGGATTCTTGGTCCGGTAAGAGAGCTTGGATGAGTGGCTCCTTCCACTGGTTCGTCTCCTTGTTCAAGACTCCGAATCCAGAGGCAAGCTCCCAATAGGCCCAGCCAAATTTTCGCGTCTCGCAGCTCTCGCGAACATAGGACGTCCAAGCGGCGCGAGATTGCATCTCTGCCCTTTCGTAGGCGCCGAACTCACCGACGTAGATCGGGCGTCTTTGTTGACTGGCCCAATCGGCGACCGTTTGCATGTCGTGGCTGACCGCTGCTCGCTCAGCTTCGGTCGCGCTCCATTTCACACCCGTCGGACGTGGTGGAGAGACCCAGCTGGCGCCCTGATGCGTGAAATCGAAGGGTAGGTAGTAGTGAACGGTCACAATGAGTCGACGATCGTCCTCTGGTAGCTCAAGCCCAGGCAGACCGCCAATCGAGTTCCATTGATCGGGGCCGACGATGACCCAACGCTGGGGATGCAGCTTACGGATTTCGGCCAACGCATCGACCATCAGGGGATTCCATTGATCGGCAGCCAAATTGCCGTGGGGCTCGTTGAGGATCTCAAAGATCAAACCCTCTTCGGCACCTTGAAAAGCATTGGAAAGCTGTTTCCAAATCGCCAGGAATCGATCTCGCTGAGTGTTTGGCGCATCGTACAACTCTTCAAAGTGGTGGACGTTCAACACCACCTTCAAGCCCGCTTGCAGATTGAGATCAACGACGTGGCGAACCCTGGCCAAATACTGGGGTTGGATTTGATAGGGTGCCTCGTCCGATGTAGCCGACGACCAACGCACCGGAACACGAACGCTGTCGAATCCAACAGTCTTGATCATCTTGGGATAACGGTCGTCAAAACGAAGGCCCCATTCTCCTTCAGACGGAGCCTCGAGCATGTTGCCGTAATTGATGCCGCGTCCAAGCAACTCGTAACCGCTGGGTGATTGCGACCAAGTCGTCTCGATGGGTAAGAGCCAACAAACAATGGCTAGTCCAGCGCAATCAAGCAGCCTGCGATTCCACTTGGATCGTGTCGGTATCAAGTCTCCAACGATGTCGTGCCGGGTCTTACTCATCTGTAAATCCAATTCCTCTTTATCCTGGCGAAAGCCCATTGCAAGCGATGCATTTCGGATGCTGATGACCGGATTTTAACATCCTTGACGCTACGATTGTGCCGGCCAAGTCAATCGTTTTCCGACCTGATTCGCAGCGAGTCCTTACGAGTGAAGCCGACCAGGTGAAACCGAGCCAGGAAATCACATCGCGAAGTCCATTGACGGCAACTTGTGCGCTTTCGCAGATCGAGTCAGGGACGATTCACGTCCGTCGCGAGGGAACGGACGAGAAGAAGGGCGCCTACCAGGTCACCAGGACACGAAGCGGTGACGAGCGGAAACCTGCCGACGTTATTCAGTCACCTCGCAGCAGCAGATGATCAATCGACTGGCCAAGGGCATCGTTGAAGCTACTTGGGCAGTCGAGCTAAATAGAGGCCGGTTTTCTTGACCAGTTTCATTTTCATTGAACAAGAACTGGCGACGTGAAGGCTCCCTCGATCACCCCTTCGGTCTGGCTCAGGTCTCGATTCGGCCGAAGCAAGCCGTCGTAGGTGAAGGACTTCTTGATCTCAACACGGCTGCTCTTGGATCCCTTGAAGTACGAGTCATGCAGAGTCACCACAGCCCAACCGACGACGTGGAACTCGAGGTTGTTGCCCCCTTTACCTGACGTCGTGTCGTAAATGGGAACCAATCTGGTTTGGCCTTGGATCTCCGCAAGCGACGACTTCATGCCGGCAGAAAGTCCTGGATCCGCATTCGCATGAAAGGCACATGGCTTTCAATGAACGTCCGATTGGGAATTCGTCGCTGGGAGTGCAGGGCGTCCAGATGCTTCTGTTGGAGCCCGTTGAGAATCTGGTCGTTAATCGCCGAGGTCGAATTCGAAGAAGGACCAAGATTCAGTGTCCCCCAGTTCCCTGGAACCTCATCGCCCGAACCGTCGGTCATACGGCCGTCACCATAGATATTCCAGATTTCTCCCGGTTCCGTCGAATTCCATTCGTCTTGAGGAATCGAGAAGGGAAGCACACCCGTTCCCGGTCGGATGATGCTTGCTTTCTGCAAGACCGCCGTCGCAGTCGCACTCACCTCCGAATTGATGATCCCGAAGATACCCGCAAAGAAGAGCGGGATCGGCGAGTTCGCGGAGGCATCGCGGCGTAGCGTGACACGTACTGTGTCAA
Organism: Pirellulaceae bacterium; assembly: GCA_963767665.1. GTDB lineage: Bacteria > Planctomycetota > Planctomycetia > Pirellulales > Pirellulaceae > Rubripirellula. Next base: position 37,110 of record CAVYFC010000016.1, on the reverse strand, counting down.
ACACGCCATCATCAAGGATCGTGAAGTCGGAATAGACTGTCTCCGGTTCAAAACGGCCGATCGTGATGTCCGAATCGAGCACAGTGAAGTCGCCAACATCGCTAACATTGCTGGCGGCGTACTCCCGCAGGGATGCCCGCACCTGGTCGAGGTCCTGCTCACCGAGAGCGTCTGGGACGAGATCCCGAACGGCTGCCAGTGCGGCGGCATCGGCTGCACGCTGCAGTTCCGCTCGCTTTTTCAGGAGATAGCCGATATCGATCGTGAAGGCCATCATCCCAATCAAGGGAACCAAGAGGAAGGCCGTCAGAACTGCCAATGCACCGTTACGATTCGCCGTTGTTGAATTGATGCGTTGATTGTTTCTGTTTGTAGTTCGCACGGATGGATCAAGCTTGTAACTAGTGAGAAAAGCGACTTGACGATCGCTTCATTTCAAGTGTTTTCGCCTATTCGCTAACGACGGACGGGCCGTTACCTGAAAAGTCTAGCTCCGAATTCTTGGCTTCGACCCTTGAAAGACCATGAAGATCTTGCCATTGTCACTGCACCAGGACCGGTGTCGTGTAGGCTCCTTCAATCACTCCCTCCGTCACGCTCAGGTCGCGGTTGGGACGCAACAAGCCATTGTAGGTGTAGGATTTTTGGATTTCGACATAGGTGTTGTTGGTTCCCTGAAAATGAGTGTCCACAACGATGGCGACCGCCCATCCCGTAATGTGGAACTCGAGGTTGCCTCCCCCTCCGGATGAAGAGTCAAAAATAGGAATCAACTTGGTTTCGCCATGAACCTGCTGAAGCGAGTGTCTCATTCCGCCCGACAGCCCCGTGTCGCCGTTGGAGTAGAACGGGACGCGGCTATCGATTAGGTTGCTATTTGGAATGCGATTGTCGTTGTAGAGCCCGTCGAGATGGACTTGTTGGAGTCCGTTGAGCACCTGGTAATTGATGTCTGCCGTTGAGTTGGAGGAAGTCCCCAAGTCCAACGTCCCCCAGTTGCCCGGGATCTCTTCGCCAGAGCCATTCTCCATTCTGCCGTTGCCGTAGATGCTCCATGTTTCTCCCGGGTTCATTGCATGACCATTCCGACTCCGGAATCGAGAATGGAAGCACACCGGCACCCGGTCGCAAGGTCGTTGCTTTTTGTAGAACCGCGGTGGCCGTCGCGCTGACCTCGGAATCGACCATTCCGAAGATGCCTCCGAAGAGGAGCGGGATCGGCGAGTTCGCGGAGCCGTCGCGTCGAAGTGTGACACGCACGGTATCGAAAACGCCGTCGTCCAGAATTGTGAAGTCCGAATAGACGGTCGCAGGATCGAAACGGCCGATCTTGATATCGGAATCGAGCACAGTGAAACCGGCCACATCGGTGACGTTCGACGACGTATAGCTGCGTAAGGTCGCACGCACAGCGTCAAGATTCTGATTGCCGAAAGGGTCTGGAATCAGATCCTGTACTGCAGCGAGTGCGGCGGCGTCAGCGGAACGCTGCAATTCCGCACGCTTCTTCAAGAGATAGCCGACATCGATGGAGAAGGCCAACATCCCAATCAAGGGAACCAACAAGACTGCGGTCAGAACGGCGATGGCACCGCTACGGTCGTCTTGGCCTGGCCGCGGGTGCGATGAGATTTGATTTTGAGGAGCCATGATGTCACCGATTGTCTCGTAGCGATGGGGGAGAGTGAGACCCGTGCAAACTTGACGCAGCTTGTCATTCGCGCCGCATGATCGTTGTCGTTTCGATCGTTCGGCCCCCCAGCCCAACGAAGCCTGGCGTCCACCGAACGGCGTCGTAATCCAGGACCACTTGAACGGTGATCGGCGCCCCAGAGGTCAAGGCTGACAGATCACCATTTGGAACGGCGTTTCCCGCAGCGGCGCTGAAGTTAACCTGCACGGACCCGTCTGTGATTCCCGAGAATGATTCACGAACGAAGTTGCGGACTGTCGTTCTGACAACATCCTCGCTGGTTGTATCGAAGCGACTCGCTTGACGGGCACCTTCGCGCGAAGCCTCATTGACAACCTGTGCGACGTAGACCGATTGGCCGACGTCGATTGAGCCAAGCAGAATCAGCGCGATCAGAGGGATCACGATGGCGGCTTCTACAGCTGCGGCGCCCCTTCGGCCTCGGTCGCGATGGATCAAGCGTTCTCTTTTTTGCATCTTCATGAACCCATGGTTCGTCAAGTGGAAATCAATTTGCAAGGCTATTCTTTGGTCATGCTTGCTTCGCCACTGAGCACGATGCTCCTCAGGAAGCTTGGCGAAATCCACGTGACGTCGTCGAAATCGACTTCGACGGAGGCCGTAATGTCTGAGCCGGAATCAAGGGTGCCAAGGCCTGAGGGAGTGATGGTGATCCGACACTGACTCAGATCAAATGAGTCGGTCATGGTTTGGGCGAGATAGGTACGGGCCGCGGACTCGGCGGTGTCAGCTGTGAGCGTCGTGGCGAGTGCCGCGGTCCTCGCACCGGCACGGGCTGCTTCGGTCAATGATTGCTTGACCATCACCGCCCGCCCGAATTCAACGCAGGCAAACACAAGCACGAAGAAGATTGGTGCTACAATCGCCAGTTCGACAACCGTGGCACCGCAGCGACTGGACGAAGAGCAATGGTTCAATTTCCGGTACATTGATCTTGTGTTCGTATCCGAGGAAGGCAATCGGCGGTCGTCGCTCCGATGATAAGAGGTGCAAGGTGAAGCCTCGTCGCTTCGAATTCGATTACGAGTCCCGTGCTCCGACATGGACGCAGAACTCCGTAAGGTCATCCGGAAGCGCCGGCGCATCTACCGGGCGTATTGCAAACCTAGCTCCGATTTCTTGAGAGGATGAGAAAATCCTGTGAAACTTCGACTCTTGGTTGGAGCGAGAGGCCCACAGGCGGACCGGCAATGAGGACGTCCGCGAACACCGTTTCGACTCCATTCGACCTGACGACCATCTGTGCCGGTTTCCATCGGGCTTCGGCCGACTGCGATGAATGGCGGGATTCCAGCAGACGACCACGGTCGCGGGACCGAGGGAGTTTCTCACCGATGTACAACAACCCCACACAAGACACTCCTCATGGCTATTCGATGCATCCTGTCGCTGTTCCTCGCTTCCTGCGTTCCGTCGCTTCCCTGCCATCTGCTGGCCGAGGATCGCTCCGCAGACGATGACGACAGTGCCATCACCGTGCCAACGCCTCATGATGTGGTGGCCAAGATGCTCGAGGTCGCCAAAGTGACCAAAGACGATATGGTTTACGACTTGGGCTGCGGAGATGGCCGGATCGTGATTGCGGCTGCCAAGAGCTATGGATGTCGAGCTGTTGGTTACGACATCAATCCTCGAATGGTCCGCGAAGCCAAAGCAAGCATCCAGTCGCATGGTTTGGAAGATCTGGTTCGCATCAAGCAGGAAGACATCTTCAAGCTGGATCTCCGCCCGGCGAACGTGATTACCCTCTACCTGCTACCCGAGATGAACGATCGATTGGTTCCACAACTGCGTCAGATGAAAGAGGGATCGCGAGTTGTCTGCCATGAGTTCCCCATCGATGGCTTCCAGTACGACAAGATGCTCACGCTGAAGTCGAAGTTCGATGGAGTCCCCAGGGATATCTATCTCTACAACCTGCCGCTCAAAGCCAAGTGAGAGAGGGCGAGACGCTACTGAAAGTACTCCTTGGTGCCTTCCAACACGTTGGACGCGGCGACGGAGGCCAGGATCATCCCCATCACGCGGCTGACGATGCTGGCGCCGCCACTGCCGATCAATCTGGAAATCGTTCCAGCGATCAGCATCAGTCCAAGAGCGCTCGCGATCACCAGCAGCATCATCACGGCAGTGGAAACCTGGTCGAGAATTGTATGGCTTTGGTTTTCCGTCAACAGCACAACCGCCATCATCGCTCCCGGGGATGCAATGGACGGCGTCGCCAGCGGAAAGACCGCCGTGTCATGCACGCTGCGAATCAATTTCGTCTCCTCTTCCGGCTTGCTCTCCCCAAAGATCATGGTCAGTGCGAATAGGAACAACACGATGCCACCGGCGATTTGAAAAGCTGGCAGCGGAACGCCCATTGCGCGAAGCACCGGCTCACCCGCCGCAATGAAGAACATCAGGATACCTGCGGCGGTGACCGAAGCGATCAACGCGGTTCGTCGTCGCTCCGAGTCCGTCTGCTGGGCAGTCGCCGAGATGAACACGGGCACCGTTCCGATCGGATCAATGACCGCCCAAAGCAACACAAATTTGCCAACTGCTTCTTGCATGTCATCCACGGACAATTTGTTCCCAACGGAGTTCAGAGATTGACGGCCAAAACACAGTGACAGGATGATAAGGAACAAAGACCTGCTGGACCATCATGCGCAACTGCCGCGGAACTTGTCATTCGGTGAGTCCCGTCGCGCTAATCGGCGACTTCATCCCTTCGATGAATCTCTGCACTTCGGACGCAGAAATGGTCATCCCCGGAAAACACCAGGTGCACGCTCCGACCATCGCGGCTCATCCACTTCGCTGGAAAGTCGCCATGCTCTCCCGGTCCGACGTCCCATTGGTCGGTTTGATAGGCCACCGTCCAGGGACCCCAGGGCTCGGCAGCGTCCAGAACGACAAATCCGCCCTGGTACCTCGTGTCACCCCGATCGGGGCTGCCGGCTGCGAGCGGAATTTGTTGCCACCACAGATACCGACGGATGCCTGGATTGAACGTCATGGCCGAGCGAAGGGAAGCTCCTTTGCGTTGCACGACCAGTCCACGGCTCTCGATGTCGGGAGTCCAGATTGGCTTGTGGCCTTCATCCAACGAAGCGAAGAACTCCCAGGCGTCTCGCCTCGTCAACTGATCCTTTGGAGCCCGCATCAAGATGAATCCATCGGCAGGCGTATCCGCTTTGTCACCATCATGCGAATAGGCGTAAACATAGTCGTCGCGTGCACCCGCGTAGTCACGCCCGAAATTGACAAATCCAAGCAAGCCAAACTCGGGAAAGTGCCAGTCCGCGAAGGTCCACGACTTGGCATGATCGTCTGACCAGGCAAGTTGCGATTGACCGCCCCGCAAGTCCGCATGCCCCAGCCATAGATAGAGCCGCTGATCGACGCATAGAATTCCCCAGGCCTTCTTGCCGGCACGCCCCTGTCCATATTGCTCGTCGGATGAACGGATATTGATCCCCTGGAATTTGTCCGCCTGGTCAATGACCTTGGCGAATCCCAAACTCAGCTTTTCCTTGAGCTTTGGTTCGAAACCAAAACCGTCCCCGTACGTCGTGTAGATCGCATTGTCGTCGGCCCATGTGACGGGCCAGTTATCGCCACCCTTGGCCCTGCGAACGATCGTTGCAGCAGGTGCCCAGTTGATCTCCGCGATCACTGGACTGGGGGCAAGCGTCTGAGCGAACGCGTCGTTACATGGGACCAGCAGACAAGGGACCAACAGACAAAGGGCCAGCAACAACAAGCCCGCTCCGACCGAATGAACCGTCATTTCAACGATCTCTTTGAGACTTCAGAGTGATGAGTCAACACAAAGCCCCTGCTCGAGGCTGCAGCGCCTTCAACGATTCTGGCAAGACAGAAAGTTCTTCAGGAGTTGCCGCGCAATTGTCCCTCGAAGCCACGATTGCCGCCACCTTGGTTGCCCGGCCGATTCACGGTTCCTGAGCAATAAACCGACTGTTTTTGGTGAATCCCTGCCGAATTCGGGCCAGCAAGGGGCCAAATGCCTGTATAGTTCTGCTATTCGCTTGCAAGGCTTTCTGAGTCGCTGCAGGCGGCGTGGTTCCGGCAAGCGAATGGTGCTCGCCGGTTGGTCGATTCGGTTTCTGCGCCCTTGGAGGCGAGAAATCAATTTGGCATCTGTGCGTGGTTCACGCGCTGAGGCACGTATCGTTGCAGGCGATTTCTCCCCAACTCCTGCTCTCTTTTACTGGGTCACCCGCAGCTTTGTCGGGTCCCTTCGATAGATGTTTGGGCTAGGAACGTGTCGCATGTGGCGACCTGTTTGGTCCCAACGAAATTTTGTAACAAGACGGTTTGCGATGGCAAAGTATCGACACCGAACATTCGAGATGTTCGATTTCAAAGAAGAAGCGGTTGCTGCTCTCACGTTGAGGTCTTCTCCTCCCCTCAGCGAGTCAGAGGATCCGGAGTCCTGGGAGTTTCAGCGTCTCAGCGCCTCGCAATTGGGGGGCGTGATCCACGTTCGGTTCCAGGAATCCAATGTTGAAGGGGACGAGATGCGACGCGAGCTGCGCAACGACTTCGTCCATTTGACTGAGTTGGTGCCCAACGACAGTCGCGTGCTTTTGGACTTCGAAGGCGTTTCCGAATTTGACGCCGGCTGTATCGAGGCCTTGTCGCTTTTGGAGCTGAAGCTGAAGTCCAAGGGAAGCCGGATGGCCCTTTGTCAGCTTGGCGACGATGTTCAAACGGCGTTCTTTCCCAACCGTGTCTCAGGCTAGCTGCTCAAACTGAGCGGTTGTTGAGAGTAGCACGACTCTCCGAGTCGTAAATCGCCGAGAGAATCGACTCGCAGCTGGAAAAGGGGTCAGGCCCCAATAGCCGCAAGCGGCCCGAAGGGTGCTTCGCACTATTGGGGCCTGACCCCTTTTCCAGCACGTGACTTGTTCGTCGTGACTTTTTCGATGGGCTTCCTAGCCCTCTCGATCTCTGCCCGGGCGACGGGCTGGGCAACCCTTCGTACGGCTCGGCTAGAACTTGCGCGTCACAGAGATTCGCTTTCGTGGGATGTCGACTTCCAACACCTTCACTTTCACGACGTCCCCCACCGACACAATCTCGCTCGGATCCTTGACGAACGTGTTCGCTAGCTGCGAGATGTGAATCAGCCCGTCCTGATGCACACCAATATCGATGAATGCACCGAAGTGCGTGACGTTGGTGATGACCCCTTCGAGCATCATTCCGGATTTCAGATCCTCCATCGAGTTGACCTGGTCATCGAAGCGCACGGCTCGGAACTCGCTGCGCGGATCCCGACCCGGTTTGGCCAGCTCGGCAATGATGTCGACGATTGTTGGCAGCCCAAATCGCTCATCGACAAAATCTTCGGGCCTGAGTTTCTGGCTCAACGTTGCGTTACCGACCAATGCTTTCGAATCGGCACCAATCTTCTTGGCCATCCGTTGGACGACCGGGTAGCTTTCGGGATGAACCGCGGAGTTGTCCAGCGGTGAATCGCCCTCGCGAATCCGCAGGAACCCGGCAGCCTGTTCGAACGCTTTCTTGCCAAGCTTCGGCACCTTCAGCAATTGTTGGCGATTGGTGAAGCGTCCGTGATCGTCACGGAATTCGACAATTTGCTCGGCCAACTTGGGACCGATTCCCGCCACATGGGAAAGCAGCGGGCTGCTTGCCATGTTCAGATCGACCCCCACGTGATTGACGCAGGACTCGACGACGCGGTCCAGACACTTGCGGAGTTTGGTTTGATTGACATCGTGTTGATACTGTCCAACGCCGATCGACTTAGGATCGGTTTTGACCAGCTCCGCCAAAGGGTCTTGCAACCGACGAGCGATGCTGATTGCGCCGCGAACGGTAATGTCCAGATCGGGGAACTCTTTGCCAGCAAGTTCACTCGCCGAATAGATCGATGCGCCTGATTCACTGATCATGACCTTGGTCACATTCAATTGATGTTCGCGGATCAAGTTGCCGACAAAAGCGTCCGTCTCTCGGGACGCCGTTCCGTTGCCGATCGCGATCAGTTCGACATCATGCTGCTTGATCAGTGCCAGCAGGGTCTTCGCGGCCGCCTGGGTGTCACTTCGGGGAGGCGTTGGGTAAATCACGGTGTCGGCTATGTACTTGCCGGTCTGATCGACGACGGCAACCTTGCATCCGGTACGAAATCCAGGGTCGATACCGATCGTCACACGCTGGCCCGCGGGAGCGGCCAGCAGGAGTTCCCGCAAGTTCTTGCCGAAGACCTCAATTGCCTCTTCGTCGGCCTGTTCTTTGAGCGCTTGCAGTACGGTCGATTGTGTCGCCGGCATCAGCAATCGCTCGTAGCAGTCCTGAACCGTCGCGACGAGCTCTTGACGAAATTCAAACGGTCCGCTGTCGACAAGTTGGCGCGTCATCTGTGGGAGAATCTCTGAGTCGTCGAGCGTGACGCTGACATTCAACAAGCCCTCGGCTTCCCCACGCAGCATCGCCAAAATCCGATGCGATGGAATCCGACTGCGCTGGTTCCTGATGGTCCATGTAGAGTTCGAATTTGCTCGCTTCTTCCTTCTTGCCACGCTTGACTCGCGAACAAACACTTCCGGCGGCGAAGGCCCGGTCTCGCAGCCAGTTTCGCGTGGTGGCGTCGTCGGACCACTGTTCGGCGATGATATCGAGCGCACCTTGAAGTGCCGCGTCACAATCCGGAACCTCTTTCTCCACGTCGACGAATTTCTGGAGAGTTTGCTGCTTGGAACATCCCAGCGGGACTTGTTGAAGTAGAAGGTCCGCCAATGGTTGCAAACCCCGTTCGCGGGCGATGGTTGCGCGGGTTCGTCGCTTTGGCTTGAAGGGCAAGTAGATTGCTTCCAGGTCACGGATGTCCGTGCACTGCTCGATCGAGGCACGCAATTCGTCGGTGAGCTGGCCCTGTTCCTCGATCGTCTTCAGCACCGTTTCCTTGCGTGCCGCCAGCGCCAACGCTTTTTCCAAAGCGTCCTCGATGGCCCTCAACGCAATCTCATCCAATCCATGCGTGACTTCCTTGCGATACCGCGCGATGAATGGAATGGTGTTACCCGTATTGAGCAGCTCGACAACCGCCGTTACTTGGGGAACCGTGATTCCAAGATCCCGTGCGATCACCGTGGCAATCGCCGCCAACTCAACGCCCACTGCTATTTTGGATGCCATGCTCTACTCAGGAAGACTGCTTCAACGCGAGATCGAAGAAATGCCGAACAGCGCGTCCGCTGATCGATCCCTTTTCTATCAGCTCTCGGGCAATCAGCTCAATGGCCAATGCATTGCCCTGCTCATTGAGCAGATGCTCTGCCTTTGCCAATAGCCGCTTTTGGACCCTTTCGAGTTGTCGTTCGTCACGTGCTCGGTGAAGGAGCAGTCGCTTGATGTCACGGAGATCTTGTGACGCGCCCTGTCGACAGTATTGACCGGTGAATCGTGCTTCGGAGACCATCCCAGCAAACAGAATCAGAACATCATCATCGATCCAGTTCTTGGATGACTTGGAGCGTCCCTTCTGCATTTCACAAACGCCAAGCCGGACGCTCCCAGAGGGTGTCTTGCGCGGCATCACGGTGACTTTCTGCACAGGTCGCCCAATCGAGAGTGCCATCACCGCATGGCCCGCTTCGTGATAGGCCGTCGCGGTTCGCTGTATCCGCTCTGCCTCCTCAGGATCAACGTTCATCTTCGCGATTCCTCTTCCTGTTCTGGCAAGATAACAAGTTGCTCCCTCATCGCGATGCGGAGGGCGATCGTAGCTGGATTTCTGCGGCCATCGCGTTTCAGAAATGGGGGCGCTTCAAAAAGGAAGGCGATTGGGGAACAGGGCCAATTCTGTACCAGACAGGCTGGAATTCAGATATGGTTAGCGGATGGGGCTCCGGCGGAGCATTCGCTATGCTACCGGCTGGAAAAGGGGTCAGGTACCAATAGCCGCAAGCGGCCCGGAGGGTGCTTCGCGCTATTGGTACCTGACCCCTTTTCCAGCTACCGTCGCTTGACGCTCTTATACCACTCGATCGACTCAAGGAAAACATGATGGCTGTCGCAGGACATGAACCGAGCGGTTTCAGCCGCACGGGCGATCCGTTGGGTCATGGACTCAAGACCAAGCCCGACGATCTCGCACTGGCCTCGGCAAAGACTCGATTGAGTTTTCGGGAGCTTTCCGAGCTCAGTAGCCGACTTGCCGCACAGTATTTGCGGTTGGGTTTGGAGCCTGGCGATCGGGTTGCCTCCCTGATGCCCAATCGACCAGCGCTCGTGATTCATTATCTTGCCTGCTTGAAGGCAGGCTTGGTGGCGACACCATTGAATTATCGCTACATGCCGTCCGAAATCGATCATGCCTTGAAAGTGAGTGGCGCGTCATTGCTGCTTCATCATGCCGAGCGCGACGATGATGTCGGAGCTAGCGAGCTGGGCAGTCGGCTAGCCAAAGGTGTCGTTCGCTATGGAGCCAGCGACGCAAGTGGGCGGCATTACGACGAGCTGGTCGAGCAGCCACAACCTGGTGGGGCAATGCCGACACTCGGTCCCGACATCCCTACATTCATCTATTTCACGTCCGGCAGCACGGGCAAGCCAAAAGGAGTCACGCACACGCGAAGAACGTACGGCACCATGATCGGCCTGGCGATGAGCGGAATGGAGTTAGACGATACCGATACGTTTCTGCCCGGTGCCTCCTTTTCGCATATCGGTGGTTCGCTGTTTGCGCTGGCGACACTCGCCACTGGCGGACGTGTGATCATTCCCCGCGGCAGTGACGGTCCTGAGATCTTACCCCTGATGCGCGGGTTTCGTCCCACGGTCCTCTGGATGCTGCCGGCTGCCTTGATCTCCTTGGTGCGTGACCACAATGTGGGTTCGACCGACTTCGCTTCCATTCGCTTGTGTTCGTCCGGCGGCGACAAGGTCTCTGCGGAACTCGAACGCGAGTTTGTTGCGATCGCTGGTTTTCCGATTGATGAAAGCTACGGAATGACGGAGATCGGAGTCGCTACGATCAGTCCGCCGTCAGGTGAAAACCGCTTGGGTTCGATCGGCCAACTCTGTCCGGGGTATGAGATGTCGCTGCGCGATGAGGCAGGTGCGGAGGTGCCCGTTGGTACGCCAGGACGTCTGTGGATTCGCTCACCGGCGAATTCTATCGGCTACTGGGAGAATCCAGAGGCGACGGCGGCGACGATTGTCGATGGTTGGCTCGACACCGGTGACATGATGAGGAGCGATGAGGACGGATACCTCTGGTTCTGTGGTCGCAAGAAGCAAATCATTATCCACGACGGCTCGAACATCTGTCCTCAGGAAGTGGAGCAAGCGATTGAAGAGCACGCATCGGTCGCAGCTGTGGGAGTCATCGGTGTGCATGATCTCGTGCATGGGGAAAACGTGCGAGCTTACGTCACGCTCAAAGAAGGTGCCCCGAAGCCGAGCAGCACGGAGTTGATCCACTTCGCACGCGACCGCGTTGGCTACAAGGCACCGGAGGAGATCGTGTTTCTGCAGGAGATGCCTCTCAATGCCACGGGCAAGATGGATCGCGCCGGACTCTTACGGATGGCTGAACAACGATTGGCTGGTTCAACGTAGGTCCGCATTTCCAAGGCGGAAATTCGCAGCTTTGCTCCGTTTCGTACGAGTCTACATAGGTCCGCAATTCCAAGGCGGTCACTGGCAGCTTTGCTGCGTTTCGTACGAGTCGACGTAGGTCCGCATTTCCAAGGCGGTCACCGGCAGCTTTGCTGCGTTTCTTACGAGTCTCGGAGAGACTCGCCTACGTAGGCATTGCGGTTGCAGGAATGCCGAGGTCGACGCGTCTATCGCTTATCGCCGGAGCCTTTTCATGATTGGCTTACGATCAAAAGCTGAAAACGTTTACTCGGACGGCAACGCCCAAGGCGGCGTCCCAAACCACTCGTGCATCTCTTGTTCAAAGGGTGCAACCACTTCCCACGGCTCCGGAATATGGCCAAGATCGCCCGTTTCGACCATCCACGTATCCAAAGCCGCACGTAGCTCACCGAGTTTCGCCTGATGATCCGGATCCTCTGATTCCGCCAGGTTATGGATCTCGTGTGGATCGGCCTGAGTATCAAATAGCATCTCGTCAGGGAACGGTTGCATCAATTCGAGGGAGGCACCGCTGAGCTTGCCTTCGGCTTTGAGTTGACGCATCAGTGGTTTGACGAGAAAGCACTTTTCCTTGTAGCGGTTCAATGTCTCAAAGCCGGCGCCGGGAGTGTAATTCCGTATGTAGTGGTAGCGATCGGAGTGGACCGATCTCATCCTCACGACCGTTTCGTCAATCCGATCGCGAGCAGCAAAGGCAAAGCGGCGTGGCGGATCGGCTGCCGCACCAAGGAAGACGCGGCTCTGCATCCCAATCGGTCTCTCGACGCCCGCGATCGCCAAAGTCGTTGCTGTCAGATCCAGCAGGCTCACCACGCGCTGGCTGACCGTGCCCGGGGCTTCCCGCTCAGTCAGAGCCGGGTAGTTCTTGGCATCACGGACGAGGAGGGGGACACGCAAGCCTTGATCGAAAGGCCAATGAATGCCGCGGGCCGTCAGGCGGCCATTGTCCGAGAAGAAGATGACGATGGTGTCGTCATCGAAGCCATCCGCTTTGAGCCTTGCAAGGATCTTGCCCACGCGAACGTCCGCACCGCTGATGGAATTCAGATAGCGAGCCCACTCTTGGCGAACGATCGGATGGTCGGGATAGTATGGGGGAGGTGTCACGTTCTCCTCGGTCGCCACCTTTGGATGCCACGCTTCGCCAACCCAGGGAACCCGTGCTTTCTCGGCGGACTTGCGGTCGTAAATGTCGTATTCAGCTTCGGGTAGATTGATCTGAGCAAAGAAGGGCTGTTGCGTCTTCAAGTCATCCCACTGCCGAGTGTCGTAGAGTTCCCCTTCGTTGACGAAGTTGAGATCAAGCTTGCCGGTACCCATCTCTTCGCTACCAAGGTGCGTGATGTTGGCAGTCAAGTAGCCGACATCCTTGAGGCGGTGTGTGAGGGGCCGGATACCGGGCGGCAGCTTGAAATCATCATCGCGATGAGACCGCATGTTGTGAGTGTCCGTGGTTGTCTGGTACATGCCCAGCATGAAACACGAGCGACTTGTGCGCATACAGGCGAGGTCGAGAACGCATGGGTATAGCGAATGCCACTTGCTGCCAAGCCATCAAGATTTGGCGTTGCGACGTGCTTCTGGCCGTAGCATCCAAGATCATTCGAGAAGTTCTCGCCAACGATCCAGAGAATGTTGGGTCGCCTGGTCTCCGCGCGGGCCGAAGACGTTGGCAACGCGAGTGAAAACGTGACCAATGCAGCGAGCAGCCTCAGCGGATAGGAAACTCTCATCTGTCTAGGTTCTCGATTTTCGCGTGGAGGGAAGATTGGCTAGAGACATTGATCCTAGCGGAATGGCGCCACACGCACGAAGGGTGCTCCAAGATTTCAGCAATGGTGACGCCTACGTAGGCGAGTCTCTCCGAGACTCGTACGAAACGCAGCAAAGCTGCCGGTGACCGCCTCGGAGATGCGGCCCTACGTTGACTCGTACGAAACGCAGCAAAGCTGCCGGTGACCGCCTCGGAAATGCGGCCCTACGTAACGCCGCCCCCTGACTTTCCGCCGGACGGTGCACTGAAGGAACGAAAAGGCGGATCGTAACGAGGCCGAATACCCCCAGCAGAAGGAATCGCCCTGCCCAACGTTCGTTTCCATTGAGTCCCGCTTCGCTTGATCTACTCTGGGGACGAAATCCGTCGATCCAAGGAGAGACTACTTTGGCTCGGAAGATCACCAGGCCGGGTCGTCCGTCCCTGCAAGACCGTTCGTTTCTGTTCTTTTGGCCCGTCGGGATTCGATGACGAAGGCATTCATTTTACCATTTGTGCTCTACGTATCAGGGACGGCGCTGATCGGACAGCTTGCCGAAGGCTGGTACCCGTGGGCCTATGCCGCCCTCGTGCTTGCGATGATCCCTGCTCTGGTCTGGAGCCTACGCAACGCAAAAGTGCTTCGCCCGCACTGGCGGGTCGCCCAGGGGATTGCTGCGGGTGTGTTGGGGATCGCGATTTGGATCGGGCTCAGTCAGCTACGCATCGAGCAAACCGTGAGCGAGCTGTTGCCTGCTTGGCTCGGAGCCGGCGAGCGGCAGGCATTTGAGCCGTTCACGGAGCTTGCTGGCGTGAACGCCTGGTTGTTCATTGCGGTGCGAATGATTGGTCTTGCGATTCTGGTTCCGTTGGCGGAGGAGATATTCTGGCGTGGCTTCCTGCTGCGCTGGTGGATCGATCCCGATTGGGAAAAGGTACCGATCGGTCGCTATACTTTCTCGTCATGCATGTTGGTCACCGGCATGTTTGCCCTGGCCCATCCAGAGTGGTTGGCCGCGGCCGTCTACTGTCTGTTGATCAATGGGTTGCTCTACCGTACCAAAGATCTTTGGCAGTGCGTGGTGGCTCATGCGACCAGCAACTTGCTGTTGGGTATCTACGTGTTGGTATTTGGTCAGTGGTGGCTATGGTAGGAAGTAGCAGGTTCCAGCGGGTTTGGCCATGTCTTTGAATTCTCGCGCGAAGACGCAACCTGAATCAGAAATCGGTCAGTTTGAGCGGCTAGAATCGACTCTCTCCGCTTAGCAACAGGTCCTGATCTACTCCATTTGAAAGCCACGACGGATGAAGCTTGGCTTCGTTAGTTTCTCATCCGATGGACATCTGAATCCATCCATGACCTTGGCCAATGCAATCGCCAGTCGGGGTCATGAGGTCGTCTTGTACACGCTGGCGGACGGCATCCGGAAGACCACACACTGCAATTTCGAGACGCGCTGCTACGGTGCCGAATCCCTTAGTGCCGAAGAAATTGCTCGGAGCTATCGTGAAGTCGGTGAGCTCACTGGTATGCGCGCTGTCCGCTACACGGTTGACCTGTTTCGGCGGCGGGCTTGTGTGGGCTTGCGCGAGTTTCCGCGGCTGTTTCGAGACGACCAGATTGAAGGCCTTGTCATCGATCAGGTGGTCTCGGATGCGGCGGTCGTGGCACGGGCAGAGGGGATTCCGTTCGTGACCGTTAGCAACGCGCTACCGACCAACCTGGACCCTTCCATTCCCCCGGTGTTTAGCCATTTGGGTCCGGTCTCGGGGCCACTCGACAAGCTCCGCACGCTCGCGCTCAACCAGGTATTCCATTCACTTGCGAAGCCGGTGCTGCAATCGTTGAATCAATTTCAATTGGAGCGGAGGCTACCCGCGTACAAGAGTATCGCGGAAATCGGATCAGAGTTAGCGCAGGTGGTACAGCTCCCTGCGAGTCTCGACTTTCCGCGAACCCGATTGCCCCAGACGTTTCACTACACGGGACCCTTTCATGATGCAGCGGCACGGTCTTCCGTTGAATTTCCTTGGGATCGGATTTCGTCCGAACGTCCGTTGATCTACGCATCGATGGGGACGCTACAGAACCAGAATCGACACCTTTTTTATCTTTTTGCCCAGGCCTGTGAGACATTGCCCGTGCAACTTGTGATTTCACTTGGTGGGAGTACGGATGCCGAGCAGTTTCATGACTTGCCAGGTGATCCCGTGGTGGTCCGTTATGCACCGCAGTTGGAGCTGATCAAACGGTCCACGCTCTGCATCACGCATGGTGGCCTGAACACTGCCTTGGAGTCACTGGCGCAGGGCGTGCCGATGTTGGCCATCCCTGTGACGAACGATCAACCGGGGGTGGCAGCGCGGATTCAGTGGCGGCAGGTGGGGCGAATGTTGGCGCTAAGAAAGTTGAGCCTGGCCAAAATGCGAGCGATGTTGGAAGAGCTTTTGAGGGAGCCTCGTTACGCAGAAAACGCTAGGACCATGCAACGAGAGATCGCCTCCACAGACGGGCTGGCACTCGCCGCTAAGATGATCGAGAAAGCGATCTCCACAGGCAAACCGGTACACCGCGCGTCATGAATCGTCCTGACAAACGGATCGGTTCTTCATGATCCTGGGGACAGGCGAGGCTTGATCGCGTTCGGGCTGGAAGACGAAGCTTCTCCAATCAAGTGGAACATCCCCGCCGTGTGGCGGGGATGTTCCTGGTGACAGCCGTTAAAGCTCAGCGACCAAATGCAAGACTGACTTCGACGAGCGTGCCACGCGAAGTGGATCGGCATCGCAGGCCATGCGATCTCTCATCACTTGATGAACAGCATCTCCTGGTACGTTGGCAGGGGCCAGAGATCGTCAGCGACCAGGCTCTCAAGTTTGTCGACGTGTTCGCGAACGGCGAGCATTGCTGGCAGCACCGAGTCACTTCGGTGAAATGCTTCTTCGATTGGCGTGCCCGTCCCGTCTTCGTCAACGGCGTGCTCAAGGGCTGCGATCGAATCCTGGAGTCCCTTGACGAGCTCGGTGACCAAGTCGAGGGTATCGGTGTCGAAATCATAGCCGACCATCTTGAGATTCGCACACGTCGATGCGAGTTCATTTTGGTAGCGGATCGCGGCGGGAAATACCAACGTCTTGGCCATGCGGATCGTCAGGTTCGCCTCAACGTTCACAGTCAGGCAGTACTGTTCGACATAGGTCTCGAAACGGCTCTCGAGCTCACGTGCCGAAAGGACGCCGTATCGCTCAAAGAGCTGGACCACCTCCGGCGCTTGCAGCGCTGGCAGCGCGTCTGGTGTCGACTTGAGATTCAGCAGCCCTCGTTTGGCCGCTTCGGTATGCCACTCTTCTGAATAGCCATCTCCGTTGAAGATGATCGGTGAGCATTCATTGATGATCTCTGTCAGCAGCGACTGCACTGCTTCATTGAGAGCGTCGGGGTTGCCTTCGACCGCCTTTTCAAGCTTCGTGGCGCAGTAATCGATGGACTCAGCAATGATGGTGTTCATGGCCACCAGCGGACCTGAGATCGATTGGTTGGATCCGACGGCGCGAAACTCGAAACGGTTTCCGGTGAACGCGAACGGACTGGTACGATTGCGGTCGCCAGCGTCCTTGGGAAAAGGTGGCAGGACGTCCACGCCGACGGTCAAAGTACCTGACTTGAGGGACGAACTGGCGCACCCCCGTTTTGATCTGCTCGAAGATGTCCGTCAGCTGGTCGCCGAGGAAGATCGAGATGATCGCCGGTGGTGCCTCGTTGGCCCCGAGGCGATGGTCATTACCGGCTGTCGCAACCACGGCGCGAAGCAGACCCTGGTATCGATAAACCGCTCGAATCACCGCCGCGCAGAAGACCAGGAATTGAGCGTTCTCGTGGGGCGTCTCACCGGGATCCATTAGGTTTCCTTGGGAGCTACTTCCCAGGGACCAATTGACGTGCTTGCCCGAACCGTTCACTCCGGCGAATGGTTTCTCGTGCATCAGGCAAGCCATGCCGTGCTTCTCGGCGATCCGCCGCAGCGTCAGCATCATCATCTGCTGGTGATCGGACGCGAGGTTTGCCGACTCGAAAACCGGCGCGATTTCAAATTGACCCGGTGCCACTTCGTTGTGCCGCGTCTTGACTGGAATGCCGAGCTTGAACAACTCGCGTTCCGCCTCCAGCATGAACCCCAGTACCCGTTCAGGGATGGCACCGAAGTAGTGATCGTCGAACTCTTGGCCCTTCGGTGGCTTGCACCCGAACAGGGTACGTCCCGCATTGAGCAGGTCCGGTCGCGCGTAATAGAAGTTACGATCAATCAGAAAGTACTCTTGCTCCGGTCCTGCGGTCGACGCGACGAATGCGCCCGTCGTGGTGACCAAAGAGCTTCAAGATTCGTTGAGCCTGGGTGTTGAGAGCTTGCATCGAGCGAAGCACGGGGGTCTTCTTGTCGAGAGCCTCGCCAGTCCATGAGACGAATGCTGTGGGGATACAGAGGGTCGTGCCGTTCGGATTCTCAAGCAGATAGGCGGGACTCGTGACATCCCAGATCGTGTAACCGCGTGCCTGACTCGTAACGCGGATACCTCCCGTCGGAAACGAAGATCCGTCCGGTTCGCCTTGAATCAACTGCTTGCCACTGAATTCGGTCAGCGTTCCACCATCGGACGTCGGTGAAAGGAAGCTGTCATGCTTCTCCGCGGTTGCGCCGGTCAGCGGATAGAAGACGTGTGCGTAGTGGGTTGCCCCTTTCTCCATCGCCCAGTCCTTCATGGCCGATGCGACCATGTCCGCCGACGTTGGGTCAAGCTTTTCACCCGACTCGATGGTCTGCATCAGGGCTTTGAAGATCGACTTGGGGAGCCGATCCTTCATGACCGACTTGCCGAATACATTGGTCGAGTAGTAGTCTCGAGCTTCCGTGTTGACGTAATCGAACGCCGAGGACTGCGGGACATAGTTCGCGACGCCAGAGATGGCAGCTTGTCGCACCGAGTTGGCGGACTTGCTCGGCCCCTTCGATGGAGAAGTGCCTGATTGGTTGGAAGAGGAAGGTGGGTTGAGCGTTGAACTCATGAATGGACCTCGTCGATTGGAAGGGAAGGTGTCGAAACACCGAGCGTGACCACAAAGCTTTCGCGCCGTCCTTGGCTTACAACTCTTCCGCACCAAACCTTTGGAGGGCTTGCCTGGCGTTCCTGAGCAACGACTGTACGACAAGCTAGATAGAGCATGCCCCGTCATCGGGAAGCAATCGGCGTGCCGTATTTGGAGCCTGACCCGCAGGTGCCATCGGGTCGACGAGGCAGTCACATCGTGAAACACGAGAACTTTGTGCACGGTCCGCCGAGCAATAATTGTTGAACTTGGCCATCGAGTGGCATTTGCCATACTGGGCTGCCTAAGTGGAAGGCACCATGCGACATGCTCAGGCATTCCCGCAAGCAGGCAATCGCAGGAACCGGGGCTGCTCTCAGCGTCCCCCGTCCTTCCGCCTCTGTTTTCCGCCTCGGTATCCTCTCTCCTTTCCCAGCATTGCTGGCCTGTCCCCATCTTGTTCCCCATCTTCTCACGTTCAGCTTTTCGTCTCAGTTGGAGGTCCAACCTCGCCGCCGATTGGTTCATGGGCATGCTCGTTTGTGTACAATCGATTTCGAAATGAGAGCATTTCACGGCGGACAACCGGCTTTCTCTGAGGACTCTGTTCGATACCGAACCAGATCGAAACTTCGAGGCTGATCACGGCATGCCCGAAACCACTGACGATTCGGACGGCAGGCCATCGGACGAATCGATCGCCTTCCGCTCCTTTCAGGTGCGTCTGCAAAATGGAGAAGATGCCGCCATTCAGGAGCTATTTGACGAGTACTCCCGAAGGCTCATTGACCTGGCGGGAAGCAACATTCATCCCGCCCTGCTTCGACGATTTGACGGCGAAGATGTGGTCCAGTCTGTGTTTCGCACCTTTTTCCGACGCCATGAAGAAGGCAAATTCCAGATCGAGCATTCCCAGCAATTGTGGCAACTGTTGGTCACCCTGACCCTTTGCAAGACCCGCTCCCATGCGCGACGGCACACGGCAGAAAAGCGAAATGCTCAGGCAGTCCAGTCGATCGTTGACGAACAGGGCATGCTCGACAGGCAGCCGTCGCACGAGGATGTCCTGGCGCTCTGGGAAGAGATTGACGTCGCCCTGGACGGATTGCCAGACCAAACTGGCGAGATCATTGCGATGCGATTGGAAGGCCGGAATCGATCAGAAATCGCCGGTGAATTGAATCTGTCGCGACAGACCATTCATCGAATCCTGAAATTGGTCGAGGAGCGTTTGGAGCGGCGATTCGAGCAGTTTTCATTCAGCGATTCGAAAGATTCGAAAAAACATGGCGATTCGAGGTGACACTTTTCTGCGGCATTGCGATGCCTTGTTTAGAAAGAGGCGCTGATTGGCGTTCACAGCGACCAACTCCACCAATGAACACCAGAGACTGGAGTCCCCATGTCATCTGCCGAGCAACCGGCCGTGCTCGACGACACCGAACGCAATGAGCTCGAATCACTTCTGATGGATTTTGATCGGGCCTGGTCGCCCGAACTGCTACCTGGTGTGGTCCAACGCGTTACGTCGCACCCGAAGGAACCCTATCGACAGGTGGCCCTGGTCGAATTGGTGATCATGGACATGCAGCGCCGCTGGAGCGCCGGACACGGTCGGACGATTGAGGAGTATCTGAGCGAGTTTCCCATGCTGGGTACGTCAGACTCGGTGGATGCCAACCTGATTGTTGCCGAGTTTCAGGCCAGACGCGGTGTGGATCCAAGGGTTGCACTCGCTAGCTATGAATCCCGCTTCCCCGATCAATTCCAAGTGGTGAAGGAGCGAGCCAGCCAACTGCTTGATTCGAACATGGCAGACCTGTCGACAGGCAAAGAAACCGATGGGTCGCCGGTCCAGGCCTCGGTCGAGACCAGCCGTGTTGACGGTCTCCGCGTGACGAAAGCAGGAAGCAAACGGAAGACGGTGAAGGGGCTTCCGGTTGAATTCGGACGCTATCACATTCTCAAAGAGCTTGGCTCCGGTGCGATGGGCACGGTCTATTTGGCACACGATCGACAGCTCGATCGTCAGGTGGCTCTGAAGACACCCAACTTTCAGGGCTCCGAGCATGATGATTTGGTCACTCGCTTTTATCGAGAAGCGCGGGCCGCCGCCAAGATCCACCATCGCAACATTTGTCCTGTCTACGATGTTGGCGAGATCGACGGACGTCACTTCATCTCGATGGCCTTTGTCAGAGGCCGCTGCATGACGGAGTTCATCAAGCCTCAGCAACTTCCACCGCAGAAGACTTCCGCAATCCTCACCCATCGGCTTGCGATGGCACTTGCCGAGGCACATCGCCACAACATCATTCACCGCGACCTGAAGCCAGCCAACATCATGATTGACCTCAAGAAGGAACCGATCGTGATGGACTTTGGGCTGGCCAGGCAGACCGATGTCGAGAGCCGCGTGACGCAGAGTGGCATGGCAATTGGGACGCCGGCCTACATGTCGCCTGAGCAGATTCGGGGCGAGTTGAACGAAGTCGGTGCGACGGCTGATATCTATGCCCTAGGCGTGATTCTGTACGAACTACTCACTGGCGAGTTGCCGTTTCGCGGTCCGATCGCGAAGGTTGCCTACTGCATCGTGCATGAAGAGCCGTTGGCCCCTTCGCAGCTTCGTGACGGAATCGATCCGAAGCTCGAAGCAATTTGCGCCAAGATGATGGAAAAGAAGCGTGAGAACCGCTTTCAATCGATGGAATTCGTCGCGGCAGAGCTCAAGGAGTACTTGGAAGGGATCAAGAGACTACCCAAAACAGCCCATCGCCCAGCCGCCGATCCCCAGGCCTCCGAGTCGCTCGATTCGGAAGTGTTGACCGAAACCGGCGCGTTGAATGCCTTTTTCGCTGGTCAGGAAGCGTCCGACCCGACGAAGACGGTCGTTGAGTCGCGAACTCCTCAGGAGCGAATATCCGTCAAGAAGCCCAAAGCCAATCCAGTCTCTTCGCGTACGGGTGGCGGAAAGAAATTGATCGCTCTTGGATTGGGCGGCTTTTTATGTCTCGCCGGTGTGACCATTCACTTTTCCGACGGTACCAAAGTTGAGATCGACGACGGAACGCAGGCAACCATCACGACCAACCCCAATGGCACCTTGAAGAGCCTCATCACCACGCCGCCTCTCAAACACGCCACCACAGCATCCGTCACGGACACAGGGGAAGCGACAAATTCCAGGCCGGCTCCTGTTACCCCAACGTCGTCTGTCTCCGCGCTGGAAAGCTTGAGCGCACCAGAAATTCTAAACGTACCGGATAGTTCGAGTGCACCCGACAGTCTGAGCGCACTGGAAAGCTTGAGCGCGCCGGAAAACTTGAACGCGCTGGCTAGCTCGAGCACACAGGGCAACTCCAGCCTATCGGTCCGTCCGGTACAGGAAACGAAGCCTCGAGCGGGCACCCGTCTCTCTGCCCCGATAACGATCAGGACATCCGGCGGTACCGCTGCGATGGCGGTTTCCAACGACGGGCGACATGTGGCAACCGCATCCGTGGGAAACCCGACGCGAGTCTCGACCTGGGACACCCACACCGGAGAACAAGTCTCCATTTTTCGCAATCCAGTCGGCGAGACACTGACTCCACGGAGACTCGCCTATTCACCCGATGGAAAATGGCTTTTGGTTTCCGCCGGTTCTTCCTTCGCCGTGATGAGTCCGAAAGATGGGAGGGTACGATCGACCATGGAGTTCCCGGCGACTCCATCTATCGTGGTGTTTCCTCGCCGAACTTTGGCGCTGGCCCTTTTTCACGAACGCGAAGTCCACCGCACACAACGGGGCGGCGTCCCTCAGCGACTTCGGATTTGGGACTGGCAAACGGATCAGGTGCTTCATGACGCGATCCTGCCCTTCGACAATTCGACACCGCATGGTCACCCTTCTGTGTCGCCGGATGAGCGATTCCTAACGTTTGGGCGAGAGCACCATCACGTTCGATATCAACTGACCGTGGATGGGAAGAATGTGACGATCGGCAGTCCGCTCGTGATGGAAACGACCAGTCGCGTTCGTGGTCCGCTGGTCTTCGCTGCGAACGGTCGGTATGCCGCAACGAGCGTCAAGAGCAAGGCCTACATGGCGGCGGTGTTGGACCTAGAAACCGGACGGATCGTTTCTCGAATCGATCCCGCATCGGCAGCGGCCAGCAATGACGGGCATCAATATGGCTGCAGTTTGGGTTTCACTGAGGACGGAAATGGTCTCGTCTCTGCAGATCATACGGGTCGAGTTGCATTCTGGAATGTTGCAACAGGCCAGTTGATCCACGAGTTGGGGCAGTTCCAAACGACAGGAAACCATCAGCCTCCGCTACTGGCTCTGACGATGGATGACCGCGCGGTGATCGCTGGAGATCAGGGCGATCCGAGAATCGCGATCCAGCACTTGCACACAAGGGCTGCGGGTGAAGCAGAAAGCAAATCGCTGGTTCCGCCATCGAATGATTGAGCTAACTGAACAATGCAACACGGGAGGCAAAAAGTAACCCGAAGCGTAAGTTTTGAAGTTGCGCTCCTTTCCTAACCCGACGCGTAAGCGAGTCGATGTCAATATCGATATTTCCTCGCTTACGCGTCGGGTTATGAAAATCCTCGAGTGGTAGCCAAAATCGCAACTTCAAAACTCACCCATCGGGTTAACAAAGTCACATGCCTCACGTGAACGCGCAATTTGGATGCTCAAGCGAAGCAGGACGCGATGATTCGGCAACGGATGAAAGAAAGGTCGACTCGGCCACAGAACCAATCGAGTACGAGTTGAATCATTATTGGCATCGATCATCAGTTGAGAAAATTTCTACGGGCGAGAGGAAGTCATTCATGAAGAGAAACGCCTCGCGAGAAACCGAGGATGAGCCAGTCATTCAGACGGTTGCCGAACCGTTGCAGCAGTACTTGCAGAAGGCGGCGTCCCCGGCTGTAGCGCCCGTACCTAGCAACCCACAGAAGAAAACGTCTTCGCTGAGTGTGCTGCCGTTTCGACCTACCAATCGGCAACCGCTAGCGGTTTTGCAGGTGCTGGATGACGGCTGTCGTGACGAAGGGGAGGCGGTTCGAATACGCCATTCACGGTTCTCCATCGGGCGGGAGAAGGGGGATCTCACCATTCCATTTGACGGCGACATCTCAGGCCTCCACGCCGAACTCCGCTGCCAAAAACAAAAGGGGCGCTTTCGTTGGTACCTGATCGACCAGAAGAGTACCAATGGGTCGTTCATTCGTGCCTTTCGCGCTTCTCTATCGCGCGAAACCGAGTTGATCATTGGCAGCCGCCGATACCTTTTTCAGTTACCCGAACCGGGCAACGAGGCGACCGAGACAGAAGCCTTGCAAACACAGGCGTACCGGGCGCCTTCGAGAACGATGATCGAACAGTTCGTCCCTCGACTCACGGAAGCTGGCGTGACGGCCGACAACGCTCGCTCCTTCGCAATCGGGGGAAAAGAAGCAAGTGTGGGTAGCGATGTCCGTTGCCAGATTACGATCGAGGACGATCCGTTTGCCAGCCCCAAACACGCTCGCCTGTTTCAAGACGAATGCGGCCGCTGGATGATTGAAGACCAGAAATCGCTGAACGGCGTTTGGATTCGTGTGAAGAAGTTCGCGATGGATAAGCAAACGGAATTCCAGCTTGGCCAACAGCGATTTCGGTTTCAGCCGACCCTCGACTAACCGCCCGCCGAACCTCCAACCAACGCGATCATGGCTAAGCAATCCTGGACGATCGGATCCGATCCTTCCTGTGACATCGTGGTGAACAGTCCGACAGTTTCCGGACGACATTGCCGTCTCCACGCCAATGGTGACAGCCTGACCTTGGTCGATCTCGACTCAACCAACGGTACTTTCGTCAACGGTCGGCGATTGAGTGGTTCACGATCGATCGCGCCTTCGGACCGAATCACACTTGGTCAGACACTCACCATGCCTTGGCCTGAAGGGCTCGAGAGGCCTGAGCTGCCTGCCCAAGTGAATCAACCTCGCGACCAAGCCGTGGCAACAACTTCACAAGTCATCACGCTGGGCAGG
The DNA here is from genome assembly GCA_963767665.1 of Pirellulaceae bacterium. Classification (GTDB taxonomy): domain Bacteria; phylum Planctomycetota; class Planctomycetia; order Pirellulales; family Pirellulaceae; genus Rubripirellula. The sequence continues at coordinate 12,873 of CAVYFC010000016.1, read as the reverse complement.
GGTGCCGACAACACAATCGTGCTGAGCGAATCCAACGTTTCCACACATCATGCAAGACTGGTCATCGAGGGCGAAGAGATGGTTCTCGAGGATCTCGGCTCGACCAATGGTACGTCGCTCGGAAGCGTCGAAAACAAGATCAGTCGTGTGCGCGTTCAAGCCGGTGACACAATCTTTCTCGGTTCCACCCCCTATCAAGTCTCCGACCTGATTCGGCAAACGCAGCCGACCTATGTGAAGGTGACGCACGACCAAGCAACCCATGGTCGAGCCGCCAAATCGACCGCCGGTCACCCAGCGGGATTGGCCGCCATCGGTGGAGGCGTGTTGATCGCGCTGTTGCTCGGTTGGTTGGTCATGCGAAACCGAGACACCGTGACGCCGGAGCAAACCGTCGTCTCCAGCCTTCCCTCACGCGTCTCGGTTCCACAAGCCGCCCCTGAACTCGTTTCAGTCCCCGTCACGGAAGAGCATGCTTCAAGTCGCGTCGAGCCAGAGCGATCTCCCCCCGCTGCAATTCCGGATGCGGTCGAGCCCGCAACCATGTCGGTGGAACAACGACTTGCTCAGAGTCTGTTCGTGATCGTCGCCAGCGATCCGGATCGAAAGACCCCGTTTCGGATCGGAACTGGATTCGCCATCGACTCCCAGCACGTTGTCACCAGCGCGTCGGTGGTCCAGGCAATGCTCAGTCTTCGAGAAAACGGTTTTCCAAACGCCATGTTGTATTCTCCGGCCACAAGCGGTGAATGGAAGATCGCGTCTGCGAAGACTCATCCCCGATACGAGCTCGCCAATCAGGCTGCGAGACAGGCTCAAGATGCACACGATGCGATTTTCGACGATTTGGAGTCGGAGCCCCCCAGGCCTGAGGCGTTTGAGGCGGTCAAAGAACAGCTCATTGAAGCACGTTTGAAAGCTCTGCAAGCCATCGACCTCAAGACATCCTACGATGTCGCCGTACTCAGTGTGGATCAACCGCTAGCGCACTCATTGCCTGGCATCGATACGGAAGCTTCCATGCGACCCAATCAAAAGCTCCGCGTGGTCGGTTATGCGTTCGATGTCGAGGATCCATTCTTTGATCGCTCGATTCCCATCGAGATATCGACGATGACAGCCCGCGTCGGTCAATTGATCAGGTCAGCCGAGGGTGCAGAGAAGCGGCTTTCGCGCGCGCGGGACCTGAGCAACAAGAATACGCCTACTTCGGAAGCCCGACGATCAACGAACAAGGGCAAGTCGTAGCCGTCTACGCACGCCCGTCGCCCCGCGATGTGGAAGAAGGGGAGTCGGAAAAGGAGACGACGTTTGATGCGGCTTTGTTTGAGCGTATCCACGAGTGTCTGATCGAGTAGATTCGGATGGTTGTCCATTGATGTTGATTGAGTGATTGCATGGCCAAATTGATCATTGTGTGGTTCGCCATTTGCTTTCTCGCGACCGATGCGAGCATGGCTCAGGATGTCGTGGTGGTTCGCCCGGGTTACCGCTATCCGCGGCGGATTCATTGGGCGCTCTACGATCCCTACTACACGGTGACCTCACGTGTGTACGCCCAGGCTGAGCTGATCCGGGCCCAGGGTGATGCCGAGGTTAGTTTTGCACACGCGCGAAACTTGAACGCGGACGCCTATAGCAAGGAGCTTGATAACTGGATGAAGGAACTGCGAGTCTATTGGGATCGCAAGACCGTTGCTGAACAGAAGAAGTTGGAATTAGATCATGTTCGCCAGATCGCCAAGATGAAGTATCTCAATGACCACAAATGGCAGAATAGCCGCTTCTGGGATCGCCTCAAGAATCACCCGGAGCTCAGTGAGGTGCGAATTCGAAATGGGGACGCTCTGAACTTCATGCTGGCTCGACTTGCCGCGTCATCGCTCCCCTATCAATTTGATCCCAGCACAAGTCGCTTTGGAGATGAGGCTCTGGATCAACTGGATCTCGACAGCCAGATCCTGGCGAACCTGACACTCAAGCAGGGCCCCTACAAGTTTGCCGCGAATCAGACCGTCGAAGGAACGATCAATCTCTGGCCCTACATTCTTCGATGGGATGAGTTCGCCGCGTCGCGCGAGGACTTTGAGAGGGCTCGGCTTGCAGCGGTGGAGGAATCCGACGCCGGATCACAGGTCTCCGTTGCCAGCATCCAGGGGATGCAAAAGGCGTTGGTCAGGCTCTGCAATGACTTTCACGGTTCTGGAAAAGTCAAGGATTGGGTCAAGCAACATCATCGCTACGCCCAGTTCTACTCGGCGGACCGATTCCTGCAGGAATTGGATCGCGAGTTGGTTCAACTTGAAAAGACTGGCAATATCCGCCCATTCCGCGGCCAGAATGGCTATGACCCCAAGGTCGATGGGGATCACGTTGTCAGCCTCCTCTGCTTCATGAATCGCAATGGCGTCGAGTTTGCTCGGGCAACGCCTGGTAGCGAATTCGCCTACCACAACATGTTTGTTTTAATGCGGGGCCTGTACCTGACGGTGGCCGAAGAAGACGAATCGCTGAAACCTGCTAACCTCGGTGAGATGGCAAAGTAGTTGCGATTGCGTTCGGTGGGTGGAAGGGAAGTTGTGTTCGGGAAGAATGGACAAGACACTTCGGTGAGCTGAGGCGTTCGTCTACGGTGGCACGGCAATCCTGTTCGCTTTCGGAACCTGCGCATTCGTGAGACCAGTGGCGGGCGCTGAGAAGACGGTACATATCCGCCCCGACCTGCTCTCCATCCGGCCTCTCGACAAGGAATCTGCGCAAAGGCGGGGAGACGCCGAGTCGCTGAGTAGAGAAGCGGGTTCGTCTTTGCGCCGCCGCGTCTCCCCGTCTCTGCGCTGACTTTTCGTTGACAATGGCTCAAATTCACGAGCGACACCCTCCCCAGAACTCGTCGTGCAAGTGAAAATGACTTTCCGAAACGATCCGATTCGATGAGCCTGGTTCAATGCATGTTTTTGAACGGCCTGACGGGCCGTCAGATGGCTTCAGGATGCACATGTTGATAACGCGGAGAACCTCGCAGTGATATCCAACGACGTGGCGCGGCGCCGCAACAGCAATACACCGTTCGTCGCATGCGAGCAGATGAGGCCGAACAGGTGTCGCAGCTCATGTTTCGGATTTATGGCAAGACCTATTTCAACTCAGACGTTTACCATCCCGATCGCCTGGCCTCTCAGAACGAACGGGGCGTGGTCTTGTCCTACGTCGCGGTTGGGCAAGACGGCGAAGTCGTTGGACATTACGCCCTGGAACGCAATCAGCGCGGGCCGGTCGTGGAAGTGGGGCAAGCGGTGGTCGATCCGGCACATCGGGGACGCGGCTTGCTGGACCGCATGAAGGACCACGCCCTGGAGGATGCGCGGCACTTGAAACTGATCGGCTGGTATGCGGATGCCGTCACGGTGCACACATTCACCCAGAAATCGAACGTGGCGCACGGTGGTCAGATCACGGCAGTCGACCTGGCCATCGCACCAAAGAGTGAGCACTTCGATAGCCGTGCGGACCAGCCGCAGCGGGTAACCTGTTTGATGTACTTTCACTGGATCAAATCACAGAATCACCGAGTCCTGTACGTGCCATCCCGGCATCAAGCACGGGTCAGCGAGATTTATGGTCGATTGCAATGCCCGGTTGAGTTCAAGCAGAGTCAGTCGCCGCTTGGCCGCGGTACCATGGAAGTGAAGGTTCAATCGCGTGCGGGGCGAGCGCATCTCTGCGCTGAGGTGATTGGCGAGGACACGGTACAGCAGGTGTATCAAACACGACGTGAGCTCGTCGAACAGTCACAGCTCGAGGTGGTCTACGTCGAGTTGCCTATGGAGGATTCTGCTTGTGCGATCGTTGCAGAGCAGCTTGAGAAGGACGGTTTTGGGTTCCTCGGTGTCGCACCACACTTTTCAGAGCGCGGCGACGTATTGAGACTGGCCTACTTGGTCCAGCCGGTTGTCCGCGAAGCGATGCAGTTGTACGACGAGACTGCCAATGAGATGGTCAGCTACGCTTTGGACGAGCAACGAAGAGTTCGCAGCACGATGCAATGAACAAGACAATGCACACAGCACGGGCAATCACGGGCTTTCATACAGACCACGAGGGGCACTGGGTTGCTCAGCTTGAATGTGGACACAATCAGCATGTCCGTCATGATCCACCATGGATGCATCGCCCCTGGGTGACGACGGTTGCCGGGCGCGATGCCATGATTGGACATCGCTTGGAATGCAGGAAGTGCGCCGACAACGACCCAATCGATGATCGCCTGTCATCGCGGTCATCGGCGTGAATGCTGCATGGGTTTGCAAACACTCCCTGGAGCGAATCGATCATGGTGACAAAGCCAGCCCGGTTACTACACACACGCAGCTAGTCCAACGCCTCGTTGGTGCTGCTGCCGAACAAATGTGGGACCCGTGACGCGCAACCAGTCCAGTCGTTGCTCGGGAGTCAATTGCTGCACAACCAGCTCCATCAATTCACGCTTCATTCCAGCATCGAGCGCGTAGTCCGGTCGCAAGGAGGTCGGGATCGCGCCGGCAACTTGAAACTACCATCTTCATCTAACTGCCAATCCACGTCCTCAGGAATCGTCGTGCGTACCTTTGAGAAAACGTACTGAACGATGGTGGCTTGCTCGAACCTGTTAAGTTGCAGCGACTGCTGTGTTAGCGTTCTTTGATGATGAACGACGACGGCTGTGTAGGCTAGCGAAAGCATGGTCACAGCCATGGCAATAAGAAGTGATAGGACTGCCGTCGGATGACGACGCATCCTTTTGCGCCCCTGATCAAGAAGCGTGGGACGAGTTCTGATGCAAGCTGGCACGCCGCTCGAGCGAACCCGGAAAGCGGTCAATCAAATCGAGGCTGGTCTTGCTGCAACGAACCTGGGGTTCAAGCCCGACCAGCGGGACGGACTTGATTTGGTGGAGACGACCTATGTTCGGTTCAGTGAGAATCAGGAGGCCAAAGAGACAGGGCCACACGTTGCGACAATCCAGGTGGACCTTTTGAGCAACGAATTACGTTCCGGCCGGATCGCCGATATTCTTCGTGTCTGGCGCGAAGAAGTGGGTGTGATTGCGGATGCTCAAAGTCTCAGTTTCGATGAACCGCAACTGGGACCCGGGGGGCGTCCAATTGAAATCGAACTTTCCGGCTTGCCGCTCGCCACCCTCGATCGTATTTCGGCTGAAATTCAAAAACATTTGCAGACCTTCGATGGCGTTTACAGCATCACCGATGACACGCGGCGAGGGCAACGTGAAGTGCTCGTCAAGCTCCGTCCCGGTGCGGTCGGGCTGGAGATCACCGCAAGGGATCTAGGACGACAACTCCGCGGTTCGTTTCAAGGTTTGTTAAGTGATCAAATTCAGATTCGCGGCGAAGGTTACGACGTTGAGGTGCGCTTTGCCGAATCGGATCGCGCCAGCCTTGCCGACCTGGAAGACTTTCGCGTCTCACTGCCTGGCGGGAATCGTCGTCAATGATTCCATTCTGTTGATGTTGTTCTTGAAGTCACAACTTGCCGAGGGCATTGATGTCGAGACCGCCGCTCGCGAAGCCGCCCGAGTGCGTTTCCGCGCTGTGATGATGACTTCGCTAACCACCATTGTGGGTTTGCTACCGCTGCTGTTTGAGAGGAGTCTTCAGGCACAGGTTCTGATTCCCATCGCGATCAGCATTTGCTTTGGTTTGCTTGCTTCGACACTGCTCGTTTCTGGTCCTTCCACCGCTCTACGTGATCCTCGCCGACTTTGGAATGACTCAGTCGGAGCTTTCCCAGCTGGGAGTTTCCGGCAGTGACTAGATCGGGTTCATCATCGGCGATTGCGGTGTCGTGAGAATGTCGAAGGGCCTGTTCCCGATGGGGATTTCACGGCGATTCGTTATCCCGAAGGAAACACTGCATTGGTCGTCGGCATCAACTCGATGCTGTTCAGAGACGATCCGACGGGCTGATCACGGCCAAGCCGGGACGGTTCAGGACATGCGTGTAGATCATTGTCGTCTTGACATCCTTGTGCCCCAATAACTCCTGCACCGTTCGGATATCTGCGCCCGCTTCGAGAAGATGGGTCGCGAAGCTATGACGAAGCGTGTGCGGGACGGCGAGTTTTGTGATGGTTGTCAAACGCAGGGCTTTCTTGAAGGCAGTTGCGAAGGTCGATTCGTGTACATGATGCCGGCGGATGGTGCCGCTGCGAGGGTCGCGACTGAGTTGCCGAGCGGGGAAGATATATTGCCATCGAAACTCTCTGGCTGCACGCGGGTACTTTCGTGCCAGAGCAAAAGGCAGGTAGACCTCGCCGAAGCCATCGTCAAGATCGGTCTGATGCAAAATTCTCACCGAGTCGAGTTGGCGTTTAAGCTCCTCTCCGAGTGATGTGGGAAGGACTGTAACGCGATCCTTCTGGCCTTTGCCATTGCGAACGATGATGGAGCCTTTTTCGAAGCAGAGGTCTTTCACTCGAAGGGTCCGACATTCACGATGCCGTAGTCCACTGCCGTACATCAGCAGAAACATGATCCGCTTGGCGTCATGCGGAAACTTGCTGAGCAGCTCAATCACTTCGGATCGTGTGAGTACGACGGGGAGGTGGGTTGATTCTTTGGCGCGGAGTGAATTGATGAATCCGAATTCACGGCCAAGCACTTTGGTGAAGTAGAACTTGCAAGCGGAGTAGGCCTGGTTCTGAGTGCCCGCGACGACGTGACCGGTGAGTGCCAGTTCAGTCAGGAACTCGGCAACATCCGTTTCGCCGAGGCGATCCAGACTCGGATCGTCGAGATGTCGCATCAGCCGACGGATCCAGCCGACGTATGCCGTTTCCGTGCTGCGAGGGTGACCCAGCACGCGGAGCCGACCTCGCATCTTTCGGATCGGTTCGGGTTCGCTAGCGTCGATGGAGCCTTCGTTCCATTCACCTGGCACCTGAGAGTCGTTCGTTGTGGTAGCTGATGTCGAGTGACGTTCTTTCGAGGCAAGCGTATGCAGTGTTTCCTTGATGTGACGGAAATCGACAGAGGATTGGCTCTGGAGGAGTTGGGCGTAGAGTTCGATGGCTCGAGCGGCCTGCAATCTTCGCCAGGCGGCAACGCGAGAGTCTCGCAGCGAGCGGAGAAATCCGACGACGTGGGATTCATCGACTGGCAGCTTGGCCGCTTCGTCTAGGTGGCAGTGCTTTCGGAATGCGTCGACCCATTTCGGAAACCACTCGGCATCCGCTTTGGTGAGAGAGACGGGCGCAACCGCCGTAGAAATGACTGCAAAGACATGGTGCCCCTCCAACGTCTTGAATCAAGAATCTGACCATTTGTATAGCAGATTTCGACGGCGTCGAGACTCGATTGGCGTCTGTAGGGCAGCAAAGGCTGCTGACCGTTGGAGCATGCTCTCTTCGGGGGGCGAGTCGCTGAAACGAACCGGAAAGCGAGTGCATTCGGGAGTTTGGCAGCGGCGGGCGCAAGCCCTTTTGTCGCCGGTCGCGAGCAGAATTGCGCGCCGATTGAGTGGAGCAGCCATTCGATAGCAAATCAGACCGGCAGTGAGCACAATGGACACTGGGGGACTTATCGACGGCTCACTCGTGTTAGAATTGAAATCACTCCGCCCGACTCCAGCAGGAATTGAAATCCGCTCTGGGTGAGAGGCTAATAATTTATCGTTATTTGGACTAAGAGCACCGCTTCTCTTTCAGTTGGCTTAAATCGATGTGCATGCTCAACCGAGTTCGTCTTGCAGTTCTCGTCTGCGTGACACTGTGTGTCACGACTTGCACGACACTTGGCGATGAAACCGGGAAGGAAGTGGCGACATTCGGTGGCGGATGCTACTGGTGTGTTGAGGCAGTTTTTCAACGCATCGAAGGAGTCGAGACGGTCTCACCAGGCTTCATGGGGGGCAGGACGAAGAATCCGATCTACAGCCAAGTGATGACTGGTCGTACCGGGCACGCAGAAGTCATCAACATTGAATTCGATCCCGCTGTTGTGTCATACGAGTCGTTGCTACAAGTGTTTTTCCGCACGCACGATCCGACAACTAGGAATTGCCAGGGACCGGATACTGGGACACAGTACCGCAGCGTCATTTTCTGCCACACAGAAGAGCAGAAATTAACTGCGAATGAGTACAAACGACTCCTGATTCGTCAGAAGACGTTCCGGTCTCCTATTGTCACCTCGATTGAGGATGCGGATACTTTTACCCGACCGATGAAGCGGATCACTTGAACTACTTCAACCGAAACAAAAACAAACCCTACTGTGTCGCCAACATCGTTCCAAAGCTCGAAAAGCTGAGAAAGGAATTTGGCGATCAACTCAAGTCAGAAAAGACAAATAACAATCGGATACACGACGAGCGGCGAAGCCAGGTTGCCTGAAGTGGTTGATCTCTCGTCGCCGCCGCGTGATCCGTCCCGTTATATCCGGTGAGTTACCACATTGTTACGGCGGACAAACTCACGACGCGGACCAAATTGTCTTGCGCTTGATTTCGAATACGGCTTCAGGGGACACCGCTCGATCACGAATAGTCCTTCCGACAAGGGCGTGCCGTATTTTTCGGCGTCGTCAATTCGTAAGTCACGGTCGATTTAAGACGCGATTGTCACTTGCTCGCTGACCGGCAGCCAACCAAATGGTGGCGGACTTCAGCCTGCCAACTAAATCCATACAACCGTCCGCTCCGGTCATTCACCACCATGCTTTGCTCGAATTCGGTTCCATACGTCGTCGAGACCTGAGCCACCCTTCTCAGTATCTGCACGCCGCCGCGCTTCGGCAATCTCGTCATCCGATATAGGACAACTAACGAAACCTCCGCGCGCCCACGTTCGTCGACGATTTCTATCGATTCATCGGACTCCATGATCCGTCGCGCCACATCAGCATTTACTTGATCTAACCATCGCTTCATCCCTTTTGTTCCAAGACAATCGATTATACTCGTAAGTTACCCAGGGTTGCTGGGACTCGTTTTCCGCCGATGCGATGCAGTTGACAGAGAATACCGGGATAACCATCGGTTGCAACAGAGGCCGCAAGCTGGTGGTTTTGATGTGGTTGATCAACATCGCGGCCCCGCTGAACCGCAACGTTTCCAACATGAAGTGTTTCTTTTCTCGGCCTCCACAAGGTTCCCAAATGATTCCTTCTGCCAAGTCGTTGCGAATATATCGGCGATTCGCCATCGTCCTGCTGTTCGCCTTAGTACCCTTGAGAACGCATCTGCCGGAGACAACTTTTAAGACCAAACACCTTCCCTCACCTCACGAATTTCGCTTGACGGGGAAGCAGCGTCAATTCGACCACCGATCGGGATGGCGTACAGCACCGTCGTCAAACAACACACTCCTGCTACTTCTTCCACCGGATTCGAGCCATGGTGCTTCTCCTGAATGCGGCCTTTCCTGAATACGAACGCGACTCGAGAGAAACATCAACGAATTGAAAGATGAAATTGTTCAGCGAAGCGGTCAGCGGGCAAAGACAACTGGAAGCTACTTGATAGCGAACAGGCTTTCCATAGATCGAAAACAAGCACTTCTCATGACCTACGGTCAAGACGTCGTCGAACATGAGGAGACAAAACGATGTATATCGATGGGCTGCTTCGTCGTTGTCGATGAGGGTTTGTACGTGCTCAACTTCAACTGCCTTGAAGCCGGATTTGATGCGCTTGGGCCGACTTCCAGGAAATCGCTACTCTCGTTTGCGATCAAAAGCAAATAGCTTCTTGTGACAAGATCAGGCTTTATTGCAAATCGCGGGTAACCATCGCATGCAACGGAGGACGGGTGGTCCGTTTTCTCGTCTGCTTGCAGGTTGTTCGCCGTCCCCGCTGATGCGTGTTCGTTGAACTGAGAAGTCTCGCTACACTTCCACATCAACCCATCTCCGACCGCACCACCAATCGGCAATGCGCGTGGCGATCGTTGCTCTTCTCGTCCCGAATCTGTATCCCTTTTTGGCTCTTCGCTCTTGTGTCTTGCCTGTTGGTCGCACTCGCGCCAACGCTCGCGACATATTATTCTCGCAATGACTGGCAGATTCCGCTCTGGCACTTCTTTGCTGCGGCATTCGTGTCCGCGATTCTTGCTTTCGCCGCCATGCATTTCGTGAACGCTGTCCACGATCGAGACGCATTGTTCTATCTGTGGGGCAACGTCGATCCTGATATGAGTGGGATCGACCGAACGTTCGAGCAAACATCCCGCTTACTCCAACGCGCGGAATTGTTTCGGGGCATGCTCGTAAAATCGCTCGTGCCCGTCGTGTGTGTTTTTGCTCTTTCGCTCGCGTGGAATCGATACCATCATCCTGACCGGAAACGCTTTGGATCCTGATTTCGCAACTGCTAGAATTTCGGCATGGGTTTTGGACGATGGTGGTTACTCGTCGCTCCACATGCCGACGAACCATCGCATGCACACCGAGACCCGGTGGTTGGTTTCTACGAATGGTAAGTCAACTCCCGGGTCCCAGGTGATGCGGGACGTTCCCCGACTAAAATGAAATCACACTTCACCTTCGATCGCCACATTTTCCCTTTAATCAGACGCGAGGACCACATGGCAACCAACATGCAGCCCGAAACATTGCTTTCTCGGTTCAAGCTTTGCCTGATCGCCAACTTCGCATCTATCGTGCTTATGTTTGCATCCGCCGTGGTGACCGGGTACGTTTCGCGACTCTATGGTCCACAACCAATCGTGGCTGAGACAATTGACGCTGGCTGGCTGCTTTCGTCGTACGCGATTGCCACAAAGCTTTCGTTCGTTCTTGAGTTCCTGCGTTCGCGATTGCATTTGTCGGTCCCTGAAGACCAAGCTGTGGGCACGGCGGTTGTTTACCGCATTGATGATTGCCCTGGGGACTGCAGGCAATTGCGTTTGGCATTTTTAACCTCTCCATGACATGGGGGCTATCCGCACTATTTGCAAACCTCGCACTGCTAACTGCTGGCGCAGTGCTCGCCATGTCGTATTCACGCCATTGGCCGCCCAGGTTTACATCCAACGGCCTTTCTATCGCAGTCGCACTCTCGATTCAAGCCTCGCCCCAGCGTAACCCAAACGACGGGGAACAATGCCGTGCACCGAAGGACGGCTTGCGGGTTTTTAAGTGGAAAATCAATCGTCCGTCCTCGGTGACGGCCGCCGTTACGTGGTGATGTTGCCACTGCGAACTCTTGGAGAATCGATAATCTCTACAGCCCATGCTCGAGGCGCGGACGTCCATGTGCGATCCGCGATGGCACTGGTTGGCACGATATTCATGGATCGCATTCATTCGGCGAGCCCGGCGCGGAAATGGCCCGCTTGCGAAGCCAAGGCGTCGAAATATCGACGTCTCAAAAGCTCTGCGCCATTGGCTCGCGGCTACCTGGGTTCTCAACCCCAAATGGTCCATCCGTGAGCGTTCACACACTTTGCTTCGTGCTCGATCGGCGAACTTCTGGCGGGGCTCCTTGCTGCCATCGGGCGTCCAACAGCCAGTGCTCGGATTGCTTGCTCGGTCCTTCGCTACCGGCTAAGTTGAAAGCGTTGGGGCTTTTCGCCGTTGGTTTCAAACCGCGTTCCGAGCCGCACCGCGTAACTACAGAATTGCACGGGAGGACGGATGCGGCGGTTTGCCAGGTGGTCGGTGAACTCTCCAGGTCCCCCGTGAATTCAAACGTTACGTGGTGATGTTGCCACTGCGAACTCTTGGAGAATGGATAGTCTCTACAGCCCATGCTCGATCAATAGAATTGGTGGCAGCAACCAGAAGACCTTTCGAAACAGGAGCCCTGGCAGGTTCATACTTGGGCCGCCAGTCTTACGGGCAGGGCGGCGCACAAATTTGTGTGGCCGATGTCGATGGTGATGGCGATTCCGACTTGGTGAGTTCGCTACAAACGCGCAGTGGGTACGGACTTGCCTAAGATTTCCAGCGAGTGTTCAGCCCAATGGATTCAAGCGACATGACATCATGGGCGAGTCATCGCTCGACAATTCCTATGGGATCGCTTTTCAGCCAAATGCATGCCGTCGCGATGCAAGACCTGCTGGATCAGGGGGATGGCCTGTTTCAAAGACATCGTCACCGGCAAACGCTGGCTCGCACACGGGGGACATGACCCGGGAGGGCTCCAGGAACCGGTGCTCTATTGGTTTCAATGTCGGCACGGCGATGGGGAAATTGAGTTCATTCCGCGGTTGATCGATTCCGATTCCAGCGTGGGTGTTGATGTGCTTTTCACATAGGACATGATTGGTGACGCACGCTTCGACGTGGTTTATTAGAGCAAACGCGGTTTGAGCGTCCATCTCCAGTTGGATCCTCAAGCAGGAAAACCGGACCGCTGGGGCCGGGCCACAGAACGCTGGAAGATCGAGGAGGGTCGCGACCAGTCAACCTACGCAGACGGGTTCACTCCATCAGAAGCCGCGGAAAACATGCTCGTTCCACCCGGCTTTGCGGTCGATCTGATCGCTGGTGAACCAGAGCTCACGCAGCCCATTGCCATGTGCTTCGATGCGCGGACGCATCTGGGCCATCGAAGGCCATACCTATCCGACCAAAGCGCCTGCCGGCGAAGGAAAGGATCGTGTGTTGATTTTGGAGGATCGTGATGCCAATGGCACCTTCGAGCATCGCACGATTTTCATCGAGGGAGTTGAAACTCTCAAGTCGGGCATCGAAGTGGGATTTGGTGGGGTTTAAGAGATCAGCGGCTCCCCAACTGTTCTTCATTCCAGATGCCAACCAAGATGACGTGCCCGACTCCGACCCGCAGGTGATGCTCGACGGTTGGGGCTACCACGACACGCATCAGACGCTCGACGAGTCTCGCCTGGGGGCCCGATGGATGGTTGTACGG
>CAVYFC010000015.1:0-12801 GCA_963767665.1 Pirellulaceae bacterium | reverse complement strand
GACCACTGCAAGTGGTTGGGCTTCCTGCAGGCGGTGAAACACACCGACGCACCGAACGGAAGAAGCTTCGTGACCTCGGTTTGATTCGATGAAAGAGGCGTTGATTGATGAGATGAGTTGATGAGACCCGGGGCCTGGTTAACGCCTCAGAACACAGGAATGGCGTAGAATCTTCAAAACCAACGTTTTTCGGGAAGTCTGACGACGTATAATGCGGATGCAAATTGTGGAGTCTCGCCCGCACACCGGCGCATAAGAGGGCTCTCTGAAATATCATTGAGGCGCTCGATCGAGACTGAAATTCTCGAATATCTAGGGCGATTAGGAACCGTGCTGATGTGAATCGGAGAATTCAGTGAAACCCAATTTGTCTCGAAATGACCATCTCATGGCCAGCTTACTGACCGGAATCATGGGCGCTTTTGGCTTCGGCATGATCCCATGGATGATGGATGCGGGAACCTGGTGGATCGTTGGACTCAGTACCGTCGGATTTGCACTTGTGGCATTGTGTATGTTCTTGTTCGGTGATTCGATTGCGCGTTTCAACGAGCGTAACGAACAGAGCTGGACCGGGACCCTGCTCTTTGGTCCGACGTTTGGTCTAGTACCGGCATTCATCGGGCTCATTGTTGGTGGTGTTTTGATCGCCCTTATCTGGTCGTTTAGATAGCTCGGCTCGGGGCGTGACTGGGCAATCGTGCCGTGCACCGAGGGTGACTGCGTCCGCATTGACAGGCTCTCTTTCATAATCTCGCCCGCAAGTGCATCAGATCGGAGCACTTGCTCGACTTCACAGCGTTTGCTGCCTGGGCTGTACCTGTTCGGGTTTCTGAATGGTCAGTCGATGAAAGCGGCGACAGCGAGGTGAAGTCTGAGAGGTCCAAGGGCCGGCGATCTACCACTAAAGGCCCCAACGATGTGGCGTCGCCGTGCAGGAGGTTGCATCGACCGCGTTGAGTTCGGTCGGTTTGTTCGCTGCAGATTTCGTCAAATCTCGTATCTCTGGGTGGGGAAACTGCGTCGAAGTAGCAAGTTGACGACTGAATTTAGTCGACACGCTGGAGCAACATGGTGCCGCGGCCCTGCGAGTCCCGAAGCTTGATCGTCTTCCCTACGGGTGAAACGATTGTGTAATTCATCGGCGGTGTTTTTTCGGCGATTGCGGCTTCAAATGTTTTTCGGGTTACCTCGGCCGTAGCGGACATAAAGTTGATCAGTTCGCTCTTCTCTTCCGTTAAGCAAATCTCTTTTCCTCGCTGAGTCCAGGTTCCCTGCTCGCGGCTGGTCACACTGTAGACTTGCTCGCTCGTCGCTTTGTTCACAACAGTCAACGTGGAGTAGACTTCATACGTGCCATCGGGGCCAAACCGATAGGTACTACGTGTCCTGCCCTGGTTCCCACTGCCGTATTCGTCGACTGCTGCGATCTGCCAGCGTCCCACCAAGTCGGAGGCTTGTTTTCCCGGATTGGTCTCTTCCATGGCAGTAGCTGCCGCCGGAGCCTTCAAATCGATGGGCATGTCGAGCGCTCGCATCTGCGAATCCGAGACAACGAATGTGAAGTGACCAGCTTGCAGCGGAGCACCGAATCCGCTGTATTGAGCGACCTTGGTACCATTCTTCCAGTCGACAAGACTGCTGCCATCGATCAGGACATATTCGTCATCGCAAAAGATCGCTCCCCTGCTAGTGCCAACGCCGCTTACGTTCGCATCCTGGACCCACTGATTGCTGCGAAGATCAAGAATCAGCACGCGACCGATCGAAGACAAATAGAGTTTGTCTTCACTGGGATTGAACGAAAGTTTTGGATAGTGAATGCTTCCGAGATCACGCAGCGGATGCGATCCGACCACCTTGCCTTCCGGAAGATCAACGATGACAAGCTGGGTTGCCGATGCAATGGCTAATCGTCTTTGGTCGTAAGTCGTGTGCCAGTAGGGTGGTGAGCCCATTTCAAGCTGCCACATCGCTCGCTCGCCTGGCATCTCCCAGGCCACAATGTGGCCACCTTTGCTGCACGTGATCAAACTGTTGTCAGGTCCGGCCGCGGCGAATCGTATCGCAGGGTTCGGCTGCCCCTCGTAGGGCGTCCAGGTGGGACCACGCATCAGAGATCCGTTGTTGGTTTGCCAGGCCTGCAAGTCGGTACTGGACGTCGTCCTATCGCTACCGTTACCGACCATGATGATCGTCGAGCCGTCTCCAAGGATGGCAACTGGGTGCATCGCTGTTTCCGTTTGCGGAGGAAACTCGGTCAGCTTCCCCGTTCGGAAGTCTCCAATCATCAAACGTGTACGAGCCGATGGCCCGGTCCCGCTCACATCGCTGATCGCGACCTTCATCAGTAGGCCGTTCACCGCGTGTGGTTGCCGACTTCCCTGGGGTCGGGGCAAATCGATATCACTCGGCTTGATATTGGGGCGTTCTGCACGAGAGACTTCGACGCGCCAGAGATCCTTCGCGTCGTCCAAGCGACGGGCCGCATCAAGGCTCGGCTTGGGTTCCACAGGCTTTTCGTGAACGGCTGGCTTGCTTCCCGTTGGAGGAGCTTTGAACGGGTTTTTGGGGTCGGTTTCCAGACTGTTCAAGAAGGCCTGGTCTGCTTCGCTAAGCTGATCTCGATTGATCGCGATCTTTTTCCCGTCGCTGTTTTCCAGGACAATCTGCTTGCCTTTCTGCGAGAGCAATCTCGCCGTTACCTGAAAACGCCCGCTCGAGTCAGTCCACAAACGTTCTGGATTTCGCAGTCCATCTTGAGCAAAAACAGATAACAGAAAGAAGATAAATGATGGAATGATTCCAACTACTGCGCGAAACATAAGTTCTTGACCCGCTCAACGAATTCTGTTCACAAGGTGAGGATTATACATTCGCCGATCGGATGCGGCGGCTACCCTTGCGGGCAATCCGGGATAGACGGTGAACCAATCCCGTATTCATGCTGCATTGGATGTGTAGATCTGGATCTTTCCGAGAAACTGGATTGCTTTCCGTGGGATACCGAACACGGCTACGGGAAAAGCTTCGTGACCTCGGTTTGATTCGATGAAAGAGGCGTTGATTGATGAGATGAGTTGAGTTGAGTTGAGTTGATGAGACCCGGGGCCTGGTTAACGCCTCAGAACACGGGAATGGCGTAGAATTTTCAAGACCAACATTTTCGGGAAATCTGACGACTCATAATGCGGATGCAAATTGTGGAGCCTCGCCCGCACACCGGCGCAAAAGAGGGCTCTCTGAAATACCAACTCTAAACTGGCTCCCTTCTCCCCCTTCCATGAAGGCGAGTGGTGCTCGCCTTCCTTGAAGGGGGAGAAGGGCTGGGGATGAGGGGGCAAGCAGACGGCACCGGCCAGTCACAGAGGCATCATGAACAGAAGACTGCAGCGTGACCAGGACGCGATTCAGTTCGCTCGTCATCAGCACACCACCGCGAACGAGTTTGCGCGAGACGTGTGGCAGATGCTGCGGAATCGTCGTTGTCGAAACCAGAAGTTTCGTCGTGAATATCCAATCCCTCCTTCTACCGTCGATTTTTGCTGCTTGGATTTGAAGTTGATCGTTGAGGTCGATGGTGCGCATCATCAGACCGACGAAGGCCGCAAATTTGACCAGCGCCGCGACCAGTACTTGGCAGAGCAGGGGTACAAGGTACTGCGGATTCCGGGATACGAGGTTGGATGGAATGCTGCAGCGGTGCGACGACGGGTTGAACAGGCAATTGACAATCGAATGGAGCGAACTGCCCCTCATCCCCAGCCCTTCTCCCCCGCGGCAAGAGTGAGCACCACTCGCCCTCGACGCGGGGAGAAGGGGGCCAGAACGAAGAGGAGGCGATCAAGACGTGAAGCCGCGCCTGCGGGGTAGTGCCTTCCTCATCCGCTACGCGGATGATTTCGTGATTGGGTTTAGCGATCATCGTGACGCCCTCCGCGTGATGGAAGTCATCCCCAAACGATTTGGCAAGTATGGACTGACCGTCCATCCCACCAAGACGAAACTCGTTCCGTTCCGTCCTCCCTCGTCGCCGACGAAGGATGACGACGGAGCGGATGATCGTCCTGGCACGTTCGACCTTCTTGGCTTCACCCATTACTGGGCTGTTTCCCTGAAGGGCTACTGGGTGGTTAAGTTGAAGACAGCTTCCGATCGTTTCACCCGCTCTGTGCGCAACATCGATGAATGGTGCCACGACAATCGTCACTTGCCGCTCGCGGAACAGCAACACAAGCTCAACCAGAAGCTACGGGGACATTACGCGTATTACGGAGTCACGGAGAACTCAGAAGCGATGAACAGGTTCCGCCAGGAAGTCGAGAATCGATGGCGTAAGTGGCTCCATCGGCGCCACCACATCCGCTCGATGCACTGGGCGAAATTCTGTGCTCTGCTCCGCCGTTACCTGCTTGCTCCAGCACGCGCGATGCGATCCAAGCTTCGTCATGCAGCGAATCCATGACGAGAGGAACCGTATGCGGTAATGTCCGCACGTACGGGTCTGCGGGAGCCCTGGGTGAGCAATCACCCAGGGCCACCTGGTCCAGCGCGAGTTCGCTCGATTGCTTCGCTGCAGTCTTCGCGAAATCTCGGACCAAACTGAGTGAAACTTGCAGCCAAACGCTAGGTCTGCCGCGTTGTCGCGGCTGATACTCAGGCGTGAATCGGCTTCGGGCTCGAAGCTTGACAACCATTTTCAGTTGGAAGTCGCAAAGAACGGCGTATTTACGTGGGCAGTCTCGTCGTTAGCCCGGTCGACTCCGTGACGTACTGAAAACGCTCTCGCGTTCCTGGTGAACAGATCATCCTTTCGATTCAGTGGAAATCATCAAAGTAAGTGTGGGTAGCATTGCTGATCTCCCTCGACCCTGCCGGCTTGATGGTTGTCGAGTGTATTCAATTTATGAGTACGAAGGATCGGGTAGAATCTTATCTGCAGACCGTCGGGGTCGCGCTGTTGGAGGCAGTGGGAAAGCAAGTTAAACAGGCATTTTGCTCGGTTTCTGAATGATAAAAAAGATTGGCGCAAAGAAGCATGGTCTGCTGGCTCTTGTTGTCGGCCTGATTGCGACAGCGGTCTACTACCCGCGCCATGACAACCAGGATCCTCTGATCCTGGATGATGTAAGCCGGCTGAACCAGACTCGCGTCAGCGAGATTCTGCGCCCGCGAAGTGAAGAGGAGCTGAAGCAAGCGCTCGATCGCGCGAGGCAACTTGGTCGCAAGGTTTCGATTGCTGGGAAGACGCATAGCCAGGGCGGACATGCGTTTTATCACGACGCAGTTCATCTTGATATGACGGCGTTCAACAAGGTGATTGAGCTCAGGAGATTGGAAAAGACAATCCGCGTGCAAAGCGGCGCAACCTGGAAACAGGTTCAAGACCATGTGAATTCACACGGACTCGCTGTCGCTGTGATGCAGTCCTCGAATATCTTTACCGTTGGCGGATCGCTCAGCGCGAATGCGCACGGTCGCGACCCTCGTTATGGACCTGTGATAGAAACCGTCCGTTCGTTTCGGTTGCTGAAGGCCGATGGCGAAGTCGTCAATGTCAGTCGGAGTGAGAACGCTGAGCTGTTCTCACTGGCAATCGGCGGATTTGGGCTGTTCGGTGTGATCCTGGACGTCGAATTGGAGTTGACGGAGAACAGCGTTTACGAGAAACAAACCGTTGCGATCAATTATCGAGAGTACCCGGCCTACTTCGAGAGTCACGTCAAAAACAGGCCCGATGTTGGCATACATTTCGGTCGCCTATCGATCGATCCAGATTCGCGTCTTTCTGATGGTTACGCCGTGTCCTACACGGAAACCGGCGAACGGCCGGAATCTGTGTTTCAACTTGCCAAAGAGCATCACATCAGCCGCGACAAATTCGTCTTCGGGTTATCGAGAACGCAGGAATGGGGCAAGGGATTGCGATGGCGTTCTCAGCAGAACTGGGTGGATGTGCCCGGTGAAGCGGAAATCATCGCGCGCAATAACGTGATGCGGCCGCCTATTCAATTCCTCGACTATGATTCTGCAGACGACACCGATATTTTGCAGGAGTACTTTGTTCCCCCTGCCGGCTTCGTGGAATTCATTGACAAGCTGCGGCGAATCGTCGAGGACGAGGAGATCAATCTCCTCAGCGTTACTTTGCGTTTCGTTCCGGCCAACGAAGAGGCGTTCTTGAATTACGCCAGGAGTGATTGCCTGGCGGTCGTTTTGTATATCAATCAGCAGCGGTCGGCCGACGGGATTCAGAAGGCCTTGCGGTGGACGCAAAAGCTGGTCGATGCCGCGCACCAGTGCGATGGAACTTACTACTTGGTCTATCAACGATATCCGAGTCCCGCGCAGCTTCGCATGATTTATCCGCAAATTGACCAGTTCCTGGAACGCAAGCGTCATTATGATCAGAACGAACTCTTCATGAACCGGTTTTACGAACACTACGCGGGCAGCATCACTCCGACCATCGCAGAGGAGGTGAACCAGTGACGGCTTCAAAGAAACGCACGCTGCCTCGTTTTGCAGGGGCGATCCTTGCGCTGCTAATTGCTTCTTCGCTGTATATGTTTGTCTACGAGCCTGAGTATCGCGGCAGCGTGAATTGGCCGGAACAGCCGCTGTTGATCGCCCACCGCGGGTTTGGGAATCATGCGCCCGACAATAGTGCGGCGGCCGTGGAACTGGCAATCGAATCGGGGATGGATGGCGTCGACCTGGACACGCAGCTGACGGCTGACGGACAGCTTGTCATTTTTCACGATCCGACGGTTGACCGACTTACCAACGGCACGGGAAAAGTGGCGGACATGCCATTGGAGGCGTTGCAGACGCTGGACGCGGGCGTGAAGTTCAGTGACGAGTTCGCGGGTGAAGGCATCAAAACGCTTGACGAAATGATCGAGCAAGTCGACGGAAGGCTGATTCTGGTCGTAGAACTCAAATCGGGAGGAATCGATAGCGGAGGGATTGAACGCAACGCGGTCGACGCCATTCAAAAACACAGCGCTCATTCCTACGTGTATTTGAGTTCCTTCAATCCGTTTGTGCTGAGGAGGCTGAAACAGATCGATCCACGCATCCGGACAGTTTTTATTTTTCGAGACATTGAACCCCACGATCCGACACAATTCGCAAAGATTCCTTTCTTCTTGAAGAATGAGTTCTGTCGAAGGGCAATCCGCAAGATCATTCGTCCGGATTTCTTGAGCGTGGAAACAACGGTCCATCCAGGCACCATTCAAATTCTACGGGCGAAGGGATACCCTTTTATTCTGTGGACGCCGAACGATGAGGACGAACTGCGAAGTAGTCTTCAGATGCAACCTCTTGCCGTAATCACCGATGAACCAGAACTTGCAAAGTCTGTGATGCAGAGCCTGTGAACGGTGGTTTTACGGATCACCGGCATGGGGTCAAAAGACTCCCCCGGGCATCTTGGACAACGGATTCCGGGATGCGGCGGGTGGGCGCATCATAAGGCAACCTTTGTGAGACTATTGGCCTGCGTTGTGACTTTCCTGACAGAGTACGAACCCTGGAGCAAGCGACCAGCGTTTTCATTTGTTCGGACGATCCGGAGGCGTCCAAGCATTCGTCGCGACACAGCTAGGTGGCGTGCTACGGTGATGGGACGTTCGAGGTCAGTGCGTCGGGCGGGTTGATCCTACCTTTCGTTTCCAAGCTAACGTGCCTAGGTGTTTGTCGCTGCGAACGCACTTCGATGCTCCACGGATCGCGCGAATTACGCGGCCAGTAGGACGATAAGCTAAACGCTGTCGATGTTGCGATCCAGCTTCAGCGCCAGGCACTCTTGTAGCGGCGGGCCAATGATGCTGGTCGCTCAGTAGCAAGGATTGCAAGGGCATGGAACTAGCCCTTGTCGCAATTGACTCTACTTTCCCAAACTCCCTTCGGTCGATCGCTTCGCTGCACTCTTCGCGAAATCGAAGGCCAGATTGAGAGGAAACTGCGGCGATGCGGCGAATCCGCCTCTGTTTTGACCGAAACGGCGTCACTCTATAGCCGGGATATGGCACACGGAGTTCGGTCTCATGGACACAGCCAACGATTTGCAGAATGATTGACATGAGGCTCGATTGTTTTCTGAGTTGACTTCTTCCTGTCCGTATGAGAAATGTCCAGCGCAGCTCCTGACTTCAGCTCTGAGCTTCACGCAGTGCTGGGAGACTGGCTGCGGACTCGACATCTGACCCAGCCGCTGGAGTCGATTGATATGGATCAAGACGCGCCCCCACTGAAGTCTCCCAACCGCACTTTGTCAGTGCTCGGGGTCTCGCATCGTGGTGAAGTGATCGGCTCGATCCAAGTTGATGCAATTAGCGACAACGACTGGCAAAGTCAATTTCGTCCACTGTCTGATGAGCAGGTTATCGATGACGATGCTTCCCTGTTAGGGCTGATCACTCGTCTCGCTAGGCGGCATTGGCTATTTGTTCGACAGGCTGGACGAATCGATGGCTTCGTGTCTCGGAGCGACTTACAACGTCCACCATTTCGGATGCTGCTGTTCGGATTGATTTCTCTGTTTGAGATGCGGTTGCTGCACCTTGTCCAAAGACACTACTCGGAAGCGCAAGTCGCACAAGTTCTCAACGCTAGTCGACTCCAGAAGGCTCGCCGCGTTCACAACGCTCGAAAGATGCGAGGAGAAGAGCTACGTCTAACCGACTGCTTGCAGATCGCGGATAAGCGCGACCTGCTGCTTGTAGTGCCGCACTGCTCAATGTCGCTGGGCTTTGACTCCAACAACAAGGCGACCAAGTTTTTCGGCAAAGTGGAAGCGATACGTGACCGGTTGGTGCACGCCAATGATCTGGTCGCGGGAAGTTCGTGGGAGGAGGTCTTGAAAGTGACGCTTGAACTCGCGGAGTTCCTTGAACGCACGGGAACCGTTCAACCGGCAGACGGATCGAATCTAGGGAAAGCAAAGTAGCAAGCTCTGCCAACCTACCGCGGAAAACGTCAAGGGTGGGAATCCGGGCTTACACGCGCTGGCTCTCACCGCCATTGGTGAAGGCGGATGCATCGCGCGAGGCGATTATTCCTGAATGCTATCGCGCGGTTTCCCCAGGAATTCAGTCAGCATTTTGGCGAGGCGTGCAACTTTCGATTGACTTTCGTTGTTCAAGTGAGCGGCACGCCCAAAACCTCTATTCCGAATCTTGAGGGTCCCTGCCACAATTTGGTGGTGGCTGGTTGGTGGGGAGGCCGTACCAGCCCATTGTTCCCCGTGACGTGAGTAAGCAGACATGCCAACGAGGATTGCTGAACGCAAGAAGAAACTTCAGGCTTTCGCCAAACGTCGTGCACAACGCCCCGCGCCGACCGTCGTGCCGAGTTCTCTGAAAGTAGGTCACGGTGTTGAACGCAGAATGGTCCGCAACCATGCAGACTTGTTGCAGAACATTGAGTGTGCGCTGGTGAATGTTGCGAGCAAGTCACGCGAAGTTGACGATCCGTGCATCGAGAGAATTTTGAGGCACGCAATCACTCAACAAGCCTCCGAAGATCCGATAGTGAATTCCGCATTGGATTCGCTGGCAGCCATTCGTCAATTGCGAGATGGTGAATCAGGAGATCTGTGGAGCAATGCCCTCCGAGTTGTCTACACATCATTGAAACTCCACAGCAACTGCGAACCGGGTGAAACCAGCTACCTACGGTTCGTCTCTCACTTTTTTGGTTAAGAGGCCCAGCGAAGGCGATCTTGGCAGGCAACTTTGGCGGGAAAAAGAGGGACGGGTACTAAAAATTGCGGGGAAAAATTGCGGGGACATGGTACCAAATCTCTATCTGTTGCTTGCAATTGATTCGGGTGAGTTGAGTTTGCGAATTGACTGCAAACGGTCGCCGATTTGGCGCCACCGGTACCGTGTCCCCGTACGTTCTTTCCAAACAATGGCATGAATGCGGCGTCGCGGGTCTCGCGATAGCAGAATGAGCATCAATTACGGCGCCACGGTTACTAAAGGTGTTCGCACGGCTCACGAGGGCCTAGATTCTGCCCGTACCGTCCTGGGACATTGCGTCTCCAAGTCGCGTCGGTTGCATCGGCTTCCGCGCCGTGGCGAAACTGGTTCGATGCACAGATCGCGAAATTCCAAACCAGATGGAGAGAAGACTGAAGCGAAGCCGCTACCTCACAGAGGTGTGCGGACCGAGGCGTCCAAGCAGATTGGCTTCGTGACTTCGACGGGTCAATCCTCGACACGTTCGACAGATTCGAACCAAAGCAATAAAAAGTCCACAGACAGCAGTTTCAAAAGGTCAAATCTACTGTGGTCGAACCTGCTCGTCCCATGCCCGATGCGACCGAGCCAAGCCAGCCCTAACTACAGCGCACTATCGCCAGTAGCGTGACACTCAAGTCGTGTCACCTCTTGTTTGCCGCAGCAGTCTCACCGCCCCCCACAGCACAAGGGGACCGAGGACGGCGACGAACCCGATGCTAGAGAGCCAGTGCATAAGACCGGCGTCCTCGGGCGGCGAAGTGAGACCCATCACTCCGACAAGAAGCAATGCACCACCACCGACGAAAGCGCCGAAGACCAAAAAGTACTGAACCGGCGTGGGAACTCTCGCGAACCAGCTAAGGGCGGCGTCGGAGTTTTGCTGCGTCATAGTGACCATTTCGTGGTGATGGAGGCGGATGGCGTCAAGACCAGGACGAATCAGTATCCTGAACCCCGATCGCTTGCTAAGCAAGTTCACGGTCACGTGATCCTCTCGGCTGGAGTTGCCGCGCTTGCCAGCATGGCTCGGCTGTCGCAGCCGTCTGCTTCGGTGTAGTTTTTTGGAAGACGCTACGTCATGCTACAGAAGTACCTGCCCGAAATCACTGATTCAGGCGACAAGCGAATCTTGCTTATCGACGGGGAACCTATCTCGGAAGCACTGGTTCGCATCCCAGCCCCCGCCGACCATCGGGGAAATATCGTCGTTGGCGCTCGAACCGAGATTCACCCACTTGCGCAACGGGAAAGGTAGATCTGCGACCAAATTGGTCCCTCGCTTCTACAGCGTGGCTTGTTGTTCGTAGGCTTCAACGTGATTGGAGACTATATGACGGAGATCAACGTCACCAGCGCCACTGGTTTTCGCGAACTTGAACGTGAAGTGAATGAGAGGGTTACGGAGCGATTGTTGGACGCGATTGCCGCACGAATGCGTAGCCGTCGATAACAGCACGCCTGGTATGTTTCGATTGGAGAATCTCTCTACTCCCTAATTGACAGACACGATGCAACGATTCGGTATCGGCCCTTAGCGGCACAAGGGCTCGATCAGCTGGCGCATGGCGGTTGCATCGTCCTGCGTCACTTAGCCGAATTGATCCGATGGAGTTTCCACCGGATTTCTGACGATTCTGAAGGGAATGTGCAGCGAAGCTGCGTCAACAATTCAAAGCGATGGACCCTTTGCTGGTGGTTTGCGTCGGGGCGACAACCGGAGATAATCGTGGATGAATCCATTGCTCACTAGAAATGTTTCTGTTCCGCGAGCTGGTCTCCAACTCGACCGCTTATACGCAACTCTGTTGCTCATCTGCATTCAAAAGAAACTCGACATGCCAGAATCCGAACCAGTCCAACGGTCCTTGCTTAGTTGGATGATTAACGCATTGGGCTTCCCGTACGTGATCGTGCTTCCGTTGGCTGGGCTGATTTGTTTTCTGCTCGCACTGACTCTCGTTTGGCGTGGCAAAGGACCGATGACAGCAACTGGGTTGATCCTCATCGTACATGTGCCACTTCTCATAGGGGTGTTTGCAGCGATTCAAGGCGGGATTTCATCGTACACGGTAATCGCAATGAGTCCGACGTCGCCGAAGCCTTCCGAAGTGGCAGCCGGAATTTCCACAGCGCTTTCGCGCCTTTGGTCGGAATGCTACTCATGATTCCTGGTTACGCGACCGCCGCGATCGGCGCGTTCATTCGCTCACTTGGCGATTCTGCCCCCCAAAGTGCGGAGAGACACTGACGAGCAAAGTTGCGGATGAAACAGCTGTGCAGAAGGACGAGTCACTTTCCCTTATTGACATCGATTTATGCTGCCTCTAGCTGCTGAAGTCTGCATCGACATGTGCCAGTTACGCTGATCGCTACGGCGCACTCTTCGACGGATCTCGGTGAGAAAGTACCGAAACTTGCAGCGAAGAGGCGGCGGCAAGAGGTGCTGGTCAAATCCTAGCACCAAAGTCTATTGAACAATTTCGCTTAAGCGTGATTCCAGGATGTCGGCGGAAACGGGAAAACTCTCCGTATGAATGGGCTTCCCATCTTGAAACAGAACATAGGTGGGACAAACACCGCCTCCCAACTGGGATACCATTTTCGCGTTCGCATTGAAGTCGACCCGAATCACCTCGGCTCGGCCCTTAAATCGGTCACCTAGGTCCAAGATGGGTGTCTTCATTTGACGACAACGGTCACATTGGAAGTCGACCCCGAATTCAACAAGTACTGGGACTTCACTTTGAGCGACGTAGAGTTCCAACTGAGAGCCCCTTACCACCGGCAGCGATCGCGATTCATCGGTCTCTATAGAATCCGTCTGCGTGCAGCCAATCATTGCCACCGTAATGATGCAAATGACTTGGGAGAATCGAGGTGCCATTAACTTTGTCCCCACTTAGAAGAGAAATGACTCGGCTTGGGGTACGCGGTCTGGAGCGTATCGGTTCTATGAAGACTCTCTTAAACCTCATTCAACGGTTGACTCAGGCTCTCGGTTAGGGCGACTAATTCTCCCTTCGCGAGCCTGGGCACGCGAGAATTT
>CAVYFC010000014.1:0-119088 GCA_963767665.1 Pirellulaceae bacterium | reverse complement strand
CGAGCCATACGAAGAGCTCAGGCATCAGGCTGCGGTTTCGCTGGAGAGTGGTCGAGTCATTTTCGATGTTGATGCGACGTTGTCGCCGGAAAGAACACGCGAAGCCTTCGCGAGATGTGAGCAAGTCTTCTGGTGTGTGACCCCAAGGAATTGGGAAGCATCCCTGGAGCGGTTGCAGAGGATCGAAGCACATGCGCCAAGCTGGCGTGAGAAGGTCAGTATTGTTTGGATGTTACAGCCGACGGAAGAGGCGCCTGTGGCGGGCCAACTGCGGGAGCTGTGAATCGGATTTCAAAGTCACTTTCGGTCACAACGAGTCGCAACGAGGATCGTCAATTTTGGCGGGCTCGAGCGATTGGTTCATTTTATGCGCGGCATCCAAATCGGTCTGGCTCTTGGTGGCGGCGCAGCCCGCGGCATGGCTCACTTGGGAGTCCTGAAGACTCTTGAAGAGAGCGGAATCATTATCGATCAGGTTGCCGGCACCAGTGCCGGCGCCATGACCGGTACGCTTTACGCGTCCGGCTTGGATCCTGGGTATTTGGTGGGCCGGTTCGTCGAGGATTTAACTCCGTCCTGGTTCTTCCGCTGCCTGCCCGGCGGGGATCAATGGTTTTTGGTCTATAAATATCGGCGCGGACATTTTGACCCCATGTTGCGAAAGTACCTTGGCGATTTGACTCTGGAGCAATTGCCGCTTCCGATGCACACCATCACCGTCGATCTGATCGGTGGACGCGCGGTGGTCAGGGATTCGGGAGACGCCGTTCATGCGATCACTGAGAGCATCAACATTCCGATCATTTCCAAGCCGATCTTTCGAGATGGCCAGGCGTTGGTGGACGGCGGCCTGATCGACAACGTGCCGGCCGATGTGTTGACCAGGAAGGGCTGCAATTTTGTCATCGCCGTGAGTGTCACAGCAAAGCTGGAGCTTGAGTTTGCCAATAACCGGCCCGATACCCCCGCACACGAAACGCGCCCGGCATCCAGCATTGAAACGCTGCTTCGCAGCTACCTGGTACAGAACCACAGTGTCAATTCTTTGGGGGTCCAGGCCGCCGACTTTGTCATCGAGCCCGACGTCACTCAATTTGACCTCACCGCATTCACTCGCACCGACGAGATGGCCGCGGTGGGAACGCAGACAACCTTGGAAGCGATTTCAGAGATTCGCGGACGGCTTCACCGTTTGGACCGCGAATTGTTTCCCATGTTACAGAGCTAATCGAAATTCATTGCCGTGACCCACGTGATCGAGAAAGAACTATCGACCGTTCCCCCGCCGCCGCGGATTGTCGCGATCAGCGGTATCGTGTTTGCCGCGTTGTTTATCGCCACCTTAGTACTTGTTCGGCTGGCTGTTCCAGCGGATCCGACCGATCCTGGCGTCTGGCTCACCGACCCGGTCTTGCGACGGTGGGTGGCGATATCGCTGAATCTGGTCCCCTTTGCAGGGCTTGCATTTTTGTGGTTCATGGCAGTGCTGCGGAACCACATCGGCCAGCTCGAAGATCGTTTTTTTGCCACGGTGTTTCTCGGCAGCGGCCTGCTTTTTGTTGCGATGCTGTTTGCCACCGTCGCCGTCGCCCAAGGATTGCTGGGTACCTTTTCCGGCGGTGACAGTCCGATTGAACAAAGCGAAAGTTACCAAATTGGCAGAGGCGTGGCCTACGCGCTGATGAACACCTTTGGCATGCGCATGGCGGCGGTGTTCATGTTCGTGACCTCCATGATCGGGCTGCGCACTGGGGTCCTGCCACGCCCGATCTCGCTGGTCGGCTTTGCGTTTGGCTTGGTATTGCTTCTGGTCATCACTGACTTCGCCTGGATCGCGCTGCTGTTGCCGTTGTGGGTCATGGTGGTGAGCACGTATGTGCTGGTTGTTAACTTTGGAATCAAGAAGACAGCTTCCGTTTGATACTCAAGGGTTGGCGGTCTTGCTCATCGCCGCGTACGGATTGGGCATGCTGTTCTCGCTCCGAACGCCCCGCGAGTGTTTTTGCAGCGAAGAACACCGTGAGGCGGGCGAAGCGGTGTGGCCCCTTGGTGTGGCTCTGATCACGCTGGCCGGTGTCACTGTATTGGTTGCCCCAGAGAATTCTCGCAAATGATGTGGGAGCTGGTCGGAAAAAGGGTCAGGTACGAATGGCCAAATGGCCCGAAGGGTGCTTCGCACCATTGGTGCCTGACCCGAATGGCACGGGCTTTAAGCAAAATACGGGGCGGTTTCCATCAGCCGCAGCAGGTTGCACAAGAACACGGCGGCTGGAAGCCGCCGCAACGTCAAAGTAACGCTGTCCAGCTAAACGGACGGAGATGTGACGATCCAGGATCAATGTTCGCGATCATGGCGTTTTCCAGCTATGCGACCCGAACGTGTAACCGCGAAAGGTTTTAGGGCGGGCGAGCCGATACCGATGTTATTCATTCCTCTCGGTTTCTGGCGTACTCTGGATGGCATGGCCACACCCCTTAACAAGATTCCTTAGCGATTCTGCGGGCTGGCGGTGTGCTGCGGCCTGTCTTGTCTTAGCGTGTCTCGCTCTTCCCTGCCGGGCGCAGGACTTGCAGCCGCGGCGTTGGAGCCATCTTCCGATCGACACCAATTTCGCTGGCGTCGGGTACGCCTACACCGGCGCCGATGTCGCCTTTGATCCGGTCCTGTTGCTCGAGGACGTTTCGCTGGAGTTGCATACTCTTCCCTTCAAGTACATTCGGACCTTCGAACTGGCGGGGAAGTCGGCTCGTATCGACTGGGTGCAAGCTTACCAAGACGCTGAGTGGAACGGATTGC
This sequence comes from Pirellulaceae bacterium, assembly GCA_963767665.1. Taxonomy (GTDB): domain Bacteria; phylum Planctomycetota; class Planctomycetia; order Pirellulales; family Pirellulaceae; genus Rubripirellula. Next base: position 116,291 of record CAVYFC010000014.1, on the reverse strand, counting down.
TAGACGGCGTGCCGGCCCGCGCCACACGGAGTGGTTGGTCGGACATGTTTCTGCGGTTCGCGGTGAATATCATCGGCGCGCCCCCGTTAAAAGGAACGGAGTATGCGGAATATCGGGCCGCCACCGAGTGCGAGACGATCGTAGGACTGGCGTTAGAAGTGCAGCTTCCGACCGGACAATACTTCAACGACAAACTGCTCAACCTCGGCACCAATCGATTCACCTTCCGACCCCAGTTAGGCGTCTTGCACAGGCGAGGCAAGTGGTCAACGGAACTGCACGCGTCATCTTGGATCTTCACGGACAACGACGAGTTTTTCAACGGGAACTATCTCGAACAGAATCCTCTCTACACGATCCAGGGATTTGTCGACTACACCTTCAAGCCGGGGCTATGGGCCGGTGGCGGTGTCGCCTATGGGTTGGGCGGGGAATCAACCATCAACGCAATCCCCAAGGACGATCCAAGGGACGCCATTGTTTGGGGGCTCACCCTCGGCTACCCAATCTCGAAACAGATGGGAGGCCAAGTCACCTATCTTTCTCAGCGAACGCAGACCGCGGTGGGTGTAGACTCGGACAGCGTTGTGGCAGCATTGTCGGTGCGCTGGTAATGCCGGTGTGACGCGTGAAGAGATCGTCGATACCTTGCGGCGTGGTGAGCAGGGGCAAACAGCGACTCAGGAAACCGTGCAGATCGCGATCACCACCGGCGCCTGTTAAACTAACCGAACTCAACAAGGCGCGAGCCGAACCCAATCGCAGGTAAATCTGATGCGTCCATTGTTTGTCAAGCACCTGTTATTCGCGGTTGCGTTGTCCGCGATCTTTGTCAGTCTGGCGCTGGCACAGGTCAGTACGACGACCGACACGCAAGCAAGCGGCATTGGTGCCGTCGAGAAGCGAGATACACCGCAGGCAGGCGACCAATCGATCCGCACAGAGGGGGAAACCACCCAACCTCTGCAGCAGTCGGTCATCGCACCAGCAACTCCCGGCGCCGACGCGCCCGGCGCCCGATGCGCCTGTGGTGCCGGTGGCGGTGACACCGTCGGTGATCGTCGAGGAGCCGAAGCCTGAGTTGGAACGCCCAACGGTTTGGGGGGAGCCGACGGAGGTGCAGGTTGGGATATTCGTGATCGATGTGGATGAAGTGAATTCGGCCGACCAAAGTTTCGCCGCCAGCGTCTATTTCGAGGCGCGGTGGCAGAATCCGTTGTTGTCGCATGAGGGGCCCGGGCCGAAGCTTCGCAGTCTGAACGACGTCTGGAATCCGCGACTGACCATCATTGGTCAGCAGATGATGTGGCGATCTTATCCGGACTATGTCGAAATCGAACCGGACGGGACCGTCGTCTACCGCCAGAAGATTTGGGGGAGGTTTTCACAGCCTTTGAATCTGCAAGATTTTCCGTTCGATCAACAAGAACTTTCCATTCATATTGTTGCCGCAGGACTGCTGGAAGACGACGTCAAAATGGTCCCCTTAGTGACCGCAAGTGGTACACCGTCGGGTATCGCTCCGAAGTTCTCGCTACCCGATTTCAACGTCGTGTCGTCCGAGGCTGCACCACAGCCCTATTTTCCTCGCGAAGGCCATCCTGGAGTCGCGGGATTCGAAATGAGAATTGGGATCGTTCGGCAGCCGACCTACTTCATCCTGAAGGTCATCATTCCTCTTTGTTTGATCGTCGTCATGTCATGGTTGCCGCGTTGGATTAAACCAGGGGAAACCGGCACAAACATCGGTATCTCAACGTCGGCTTTTCTCACGCTGGTCGCTTACATGTTCGCGATCACGGTCCTGCTGCCACGCGTGTCCTACGTCACTCGGATGGACCGTTTTATTCTGCTCTCCACCTTGATCGTATTTGCAGGTTTGATCCAATCCGCCTGGAACACGGTCATGATCGGGAAGCATAAGAACAAGATGGCGGAATGGATCGGCCGCTGGTCCCAGATTGCGTACCCGCTGCTGCTCGTGTTGGTGCTTGCCTATTCCTTTGTGATCTGAGAAGACGCATTCGGAGTGCTGCTCAAACCCACAAAGTCTGTCATCAAGGCCAGGAAGCAGGTAGTCGCCGTCGGCCAACATGCTCTCTGGGTACCTGAAACTGTACTCGTGACGGCGAGGTCTCCCGGCGAACCATGCATTGGTGGGCAACTGGCAAGGTTGGCATTGCGCAATGCGCAATGCAGGTGTCGTAGTTTTGCTAATACCAAGCACTGGCGTCCGCACGATACATTAGACCCTGAGAGTGTCAGCAAACCGGTTTGTCCGGTCGTCGGGTCTGGCATTGACGGAAACTTAGTTTCACGTGCCGGTAATAGAAAAGGACAATCGCAATCATGGCCAACGAAATCAAAGCGACAACGTTTGAGAACACAAAACTGAATACAGTCAAGCTGGATTGGAACGAGGTCTATTACACCAACTGTCCGCTCGTCTCGGCGTCAAATGTCGACGAAGGCATCGGCTTGACCAAGAAGGAGTTCAAGAAGATCGGCGTGAACTATCGCTTCCTGCGTTCCACGCCCGAAAACGACTGGTATCCGCACTACATCCACAACATGGACAACCTGATCCGTTTCGGCGGGTTGTTCCCGGCCATCGACGTCCACGCAGACACCCGCCGGACCTGTCTTCTGGGCGTCACGCAGATGCCGGCCGAGGGTGGTGTGATGATGGTGCGTGCCAACGACGACATCTACCGGATGTCCGATTTGAAAGGCAAGAAGATCGGTCTTTCCAAGAGCATGAACCAGATCAAGGACGACTGGTGGCGCATTCAGGAGCACCAGGGGATCGAACTCATGCTCCGGATGAACGGCATGACCATGGACGACATCGAGCTCGTCGAGTTTCCCTATGCCGACGACTGGTACAACGATCCGGAAATGTTGAAGTCGTCGGTCATGGAGCTCTCGATCGACCTGTGGCTCAAACGCGACCACAAGCACGATCTTGCCTTCCGCCCGCTGGAAAGTGCACTGGAAAAAGGAGTCATCGACGCAATGTATACGCAGACCAAGCCGCTCCAGCAGCTCTCCGAGGCGACGGGCAAGTTCGCGGCGATCGAGGACCTCTCCCGCTATCCGGACTGGCGCCTGCAGGTGGCCAACATACCCGCTGCCATCACCTGCACCAAGGTCATGGCCGACAAGCATCCCGAACTCGCCGTCACCTTCATGAAGGGCATGATCCGGGCCGGTCGCTGGGCCAATGAGAACAAGTGCGCCGCAGCGGAAATTCTCGACCAGCAAACCTTCTACCGCGACGTCGAGCACACCTGGCAGGGGATCCGGGACGTGGACCTTGTGCCGAACCTGTCGCCTCTGAATCTGGCCTCCGTCAACATCGGCAAGGAGTTCATGGTCAGCCACGGCTACATCAAGAACGACTTCGATGTGAACGAATGGGCCGCGCCCGAGTTCTTGGAACAAGCCAGCCGCGAGCTATTGGAAGAGGAATGGAAAAAACGGAGCACCGCCAAGCTTCCCGAAGCGGCGGACCCACTGGCAGGCGGAGGAAAGCTCGGCTAGCCCTTCAACGCAAGGCGACCGGGCCTGATTCATGAAACAAGCATTATCACCGCCGGTTCGGTGAAGGGCAATGAATCAACCGGAAGCCACAACGATGTCTAACGAAACAGACAAAAGCGGTGACCTGACAGCAAGTTCTGCCGGCGATCCCTCAACAGCGGCACCACAGATCAGGGAGACGACGTTCGAGAACACGAAGATGAGCACCGCTCCATTGAACTGGAACGAGGTATGGTACACCAACTGCGTGCTTATATCCGCCGCTAACGTCGATCAGGATCTGGGTTGGACCAGGGAGGAGTTCAAGAAGATCGGCGTGAAGTTTGCCTACCTCCGTTCCGTCCGTGAGAACGACTGGTATCCGCACTACATCCACAACCTGGACAACCTGATCCGCTTCGGCGGCCTGTTTCCGCCCATCGCCGTTCACGCCGACCTCCGCCGGACCCGGCTCCTGGGGCTGACGCATGCGCCACACGAAGGCGGCTGCATGCTGGTGCGCGCCCGGGACGACATCTACCGCGATGATCAAGCACATCGACATGGTGCCGAACCTTTCGCCTCAGAACCTGGCCTCGGTGGAGATCGGAAAGGACTTCATGCTGAGCCACGGCTACATCAAGAACGACTTCGATGTGCAGCAGTGGGCCGCGCCGGAATTTCTGGAACAGGCCGCGGAAGAACTGGTCAATGAACGCTGGGCGAAGGTGACCGGCGACAAGCTGCCGACGGCGTCTACGGCGCGACTCGGGTAGTCAGGATAGAACACAACGAAAAACGCGAACTGTGCAGTGACTGATTCGATCCCGGCCGCTGACCCGACGTGGGTTGGTTGCGAAAGGCATAAATCGGAACAACGAAAAACCCGCGCAAGGCGGGTGGACGAGTGTTATGACTGACCACAATACCACGCGGATGCAGCGACTCGGTTACCGCAAGCCGGCTGAAGTCCCGGAGGCTGACCCGCTTGTGATCGTCGAGTACGTCTCCAAAGGTCGGGTGGCAGTCATCACTCTTAACCGACCGCACGCTGACAACGCGATCACAACGGAACTGGCGGCACAGCTTATCGAGATCCTCGAGACGATCGCGGCTCGCTCCTCCGTGCGCGTCGCCATTTTAACCGGCGCCGGTGACCGGGCCTTCTCCGTCGGCGGCGATCTTTACCAGCGTAATGAGATGACCAAAGAACAATGGCTGCGGCAACGCCAGGTTTTTGATCGCGTGCTTTACACGCTGCGCCAGTTGCGTCGGCCCATTATCGCTGCCGTCCACGGGATGGCCTACGGCGGCGGCTGCGAGATCGCCATCAGCACAGACTTCATCATCGCCTCCGATGATGCCGTCTTTGGTCAACCCGAGGCGATGGTCGGCTTGTCGGCTGGCGGCGGCTCGCCAGTGCTGCTTCCCCGCGTGCTCCCTCCGGGCAAGGCCATGCAGATGCTCATGACCGGCGATCCGATCACGGCCCAGGAGGCGCACCGGTTGGGCATGGTTAACGAACTCCACCCCAAGGACAAACTCTTGGAGGCGGTGCTCCGCATCGCGGAACGGATTGCCGACAACTCACCGACAGCCGTGCAGGCGGTCAAGCGTGCGGTCCAAATGGGACAGGGTGAGCCGGTGGAGCAGGCCGTCGCGATCATGATGGATGAGCACTGGCGCTCGGTGGTTCACCCCGACCGTGTCGAGGGCATCCGAGCCTTCAACGAAGGCCGGGAGCCGACGTTTCCCGATCCTGACTTTTGAGGAATGACTGACGGACTCAATGAATCACATAACCAAGAGCAACGAGAGTATGAGCAACGCCTACACGATGGATACGATCATCAAGGTCGAAGAGCATCTCTGCATTACCTGCGGCAATTGCATCCGCACCTGCCCGGCTGGTTTGATCACGAAGAAGGATTTCCCCCTTCCCATCGACAACGCGTGGGATCTTTGCATTGATTGTGGCCATTGCGTGGCCGTCTGCCCCACCGGAGCCCTGCATCAACGCGCGATGGGGCCGGAGGATTGCGATCCGATCGATATCCACCTGATCCCCAGATGGGAGGAAGCACGACAGTTTCTGGTCTCGAGGCGTTCGACACGCGTCTACGTCAACAGGCCCGTCGAAAAGGACAAAATCCTGCAAGTGCTGGACGTCGCCCGCTTTGCCCCCTGGGGAGGCAACCGGCAAGCGGACAATTTGCGATGGGTAGTCATCAGCGACCCCGCACAAGTTCATCGTGTGGCTGAAATGTCCATCGAGTGGATGAAGAGTGTCGGCGAATCGAACCCGGCGATGTACAAGGAGGCCAAACTCGAGGCTTTCACCAGCGCGTGGGATGAGGGTGAGGATCAGATTTCCCGAGGGGCGCCCTGCTTCATCCAGGCATGGGCCCCCAAGGACGAACGCACCGCGCCCCAAGGCGCGACAATCGCCTTAGCCTATGCGCAATTGGCCGCGCATGCTCTCGGCCTCGGCAGCAGTTGGAGCGGCGGCATCAACACCGCCGCGCAGGCATACCCTCCATTAATTGAACTCCTGGGGCTGCCGGAAGGGACCGTCTCTTACGGAACGATCCTGCTCGGATACCCCGCCGAGCCGTTTTTTAAGATTCCAGCAAGGAAGCCCCTCAATGTGACTTGGCACTGAGATCATGGCTTGTCGCCAGTCCGTTGTAAAATCAACGCTTGCTACCAGAACCACACCCCGGAGGAGTCCGTGTTGCAACCGATCAAATACGCAGGGATCTGCAGAGGCAGTACGTCCACTATCATTTTGCTAGGCGGGCTCGCCTACAGCTATGTCGTTTTCGCAGCACCCCGTACATCGGGACAGGAAACAACAATGGAACTTACCAAAGAGAAAGAGACGACGCTCGGCCTGTATTTCACCGCCGCACAGGCGTATGACAAATGGAAGACCTCACCGGACACGGTCAAGGTGATCGATGTCAGGACTCCGGAAGAGTACGCATTTGTCGGACACGCAGAGATGGCATGGAATATTCCCGTAGCCTTTGTGACCTATCAAAGAAAAGACGGCAAAACCGAATACGGCGCGAGGCCGAACGCGGATTTTGTCGCCGAGGTCAAGAAGTTGGTCGCCCCGACCGACACTCTACTGCTGATGTGCCGATCAGGCGGCCGATCAGCGATGGCCGTCAACCAGCTCGCGGCCGCCGGTTTTCAGAATGTTTATAACATCACCGACGGAATGGAAGGGGATAAAGTCGAAGATCCCAGCAGCGTCTTTTTTGGCAAGCGGATGCGGAACGGTTGGAAGAATTCGGCGCCTTGGACCTACGGCATCGACCCCGAAAAGCTCATCCTTGAAGAGGGCGTCTCAAAACAAACCGCTCGCTAGGATACGATCAGCCAGTCCGATCATCAACCATCAATTTGCGGGCAATCCAGATGTCAGAACAGGACACAACCAAGTCACGGCAATCGCTGGCTGATGCAGCCGGTGGGCAAGTGAGCTGGCTCATTGATCCGAAGCGGGGAATGCTGCTGCCGCTCACCGGGATCTGGATTCTGGCGCTGGACTGGCTGTTGTTTTCATCGAACGCCCTGTCCGCGGGACTCGCCACGCCGATTGTCATCGCATTGGGATTTTTCCTGGGAGGAGTTGGGACGCTGATTCTTCAGAAATGGATCGCCGGAGATTCGTTTTGGAAAGCGTTGGCAAAAGCCCTTGCGGCCGGAATCGTCGTGGGGGTCCCATGGCCACTGACCGGAACACTCGTAGGCGGCTGGATACTCCTTGCATCGGGAATCAAACGTCCGGCGACTGCTTCCACTACCAAGCCTTGACAGTGGGTGAGAGGACAGCGGGGGACGCGAGCGGCGAATGCCACATCGATGAGCACATCGACATGACGATCAGGCTGATCGTTGAGGTCTGTTAGAATCGCCAAAGAAACTGATTCATCACCAACAAGCCTTCGGCGTCCAGCAAGGGCGAAAGATAATTCGTCGTGCGGTAGTCGACTTCCATGCCAAATTGGACGTTCTTGCTGAGGTCCCACAGTGCGGTGGTGAAGAACGTTTGATTGCTTGAGATCTGCCCGGCCGCCAGATCCGCATTGAAGGGGTCGTCGATGCCGTATCCAAAGTGGAGATGAAACTTCGGATTGAGGTAGTAATAGATTTCGGCAAACCCGCCGATCGTCCGAATCGGCTGGAACGTTTGCGTGTTGAAATTCTGAAGCGCACCCGCATTGTATTCGGCCAGCGTCTGGCCGACGAAGAATTCGCCTTTCATTCCGAATCGATCCGTACATGCGCATTGAAAGTCGCACCCCACGGCCCAAACGTCGTCCACGATTCGGTCAGGGCCGGGCGTCGCGGGACCAGGGACGGGTTTACTGATTCGGATTTGCCCCACGACGGCGGAAACACTCAACTCGACGGGGCGCTGTTTGCGGCCGCCCATCAGATTCTGTGTGTCTCCAAGACCAAGCAATAGCCGACCTTCAATGTTGGGCCAACCGTTATCTTCGACCAAGGGATCGACCAGCCGATCGCGAACGAGAGTGGCAATCGGCTCACTCAGCCCAAACTGAAACGTTAGTTGCGATCCACTGCCTAAGGGGACGTAACGCTCACAGCGAATCTGTCCCCGATACGATCCCGCATTGCCGGAAGCGTACAGCACACTGATCGGCAGGACCGTTGGGCCGAGTGGGTTGAAAATGTCTTTCTGAATCCCTGCGGCGAACCGCATCCGCTCATCCTTGAGTTCGCCATACGCGAAATAGACCAGCAGGCCATAGTTGTCATCGGTGATGTTGTCGTTGAAGAACAATGTGTAGATCTCGCCCCCAGGCGTCAGCCCGCATACCTCCCGACCACTGAATCTCGCGTTGATCGAACTCTGCCTCGCGTGAAGGCTGAACGTATTGGTGTCCTGACCCGTGGGAGATGCGGGAAACAGCAGCAGCGGAAGGCTGGGCGAGAATTGCCGAGTCGTGCTGAAGGTCGACAAGCCTGACAATGTTGCGCCGATCGTGACCCGGCTCGTGTCGTTGAACATCGAGATCGTCACGCCTTCGCCCGGCATGTGAGTCACTGCGGACGGCGGCTGGAACGAATGGGGTGTCATCACGTTCAGCGGTCAGCTGGTCGAGAAGTCGACGATTCTCCCCGAGCAACGCCTGGTTTTGAGCCTCGAGCTCATCGAGCCGGCGGTCCATGCGGTGGAGGGTTTCTGCGGTTCCCTCGTTTCGTAAATCGAGCGGCTGCTGAGCCGCGGTGGGAGAGGGCAGCGAACTCACGATGAGGACCGTGCAGATCGCGACCGCCAGCCACCTCGCGAAAGAGCATGTCGCTTGCACAAGCATCTCTCTCTCAAAACGGGAGTTTCAGCGAATTCCCCCCGCAAGTTCGTCAAAATCCCAGGGAATGATGGATGCACCTTTCATGAACATCGGTATTCCAATTGGGTCAACTTGAGCGGTTGTCGCGATTGTTCATGCCCGGCCTGGCTGAAAAAGGCCCACCGGCATCCATGCAGATTGCCGCATTGCGCATTGCGCACCTCGCAATTGGTAGTTCTCCGAATAGCATTCGCCGGTCGAAGGCCAGATGATTATGAAAGGCGAAAATGGGTCAGACCCCTTTTCGCTCGTTACCCACAAGTTCAACGTGGACACAGCACAGCAACCGAGCGGGATTCTTGACATTGAGGAGCTCAGCATGAAGAGACTGATTTTGAAATTTGCAGTGACGCTCTGGTGCCTGACAGCGGTCTTCGCAGCAGAGGCAGATCCGCAGAAGGACGAAAAAATGGCGATTCGCCAAGCCGTCGAGTCGTATGTGGCCGCATTCAATGGAGCGGACGCAAAGGCATTGGCGGCGATGTGGTCGCCCGAAGCGGTTTACACGAATCCGTTGAGCGGCGCTCAGGTGGTCGGCCGCGACGCGATCGAACAGCAGTTCGCCGGAATCTTTGCGGACTCAAAAAGTGCCAAGCTTGAAGCAACCACGAACTCGATTGATTTCATTTCTCCAGGCGTCGCCGTCGAATCAGGTTCCGCAAGGATCAAGGAGGCGGATCAGGTCGTCGAGCAGAGCGAGTACACCGCCGTCTATGTCAAACGCGATGGCAAATGGCTGTTGGATCGGGTCACCGAGGAGGATGTGATTGAGCTTCCGTCGCACTACGAGCAGTTGAAAGATTTAGAGTGGATGGTAGGGCATTGGGTTGATCAGGATGACGCGGCCACCGTGGTTACCGATTGCAACTGGAGTCGTAACGAAAACTTTTTGATTCGCACGTTCGCCGTGCAGATTGGCGACAACATCGACCTGTCTGGAATGCAAATCATTGGCTGGGATCCGGCAGCCAAACGGATTCGCTCGTGGGTCTTTGACTCCGACGGCGGCTTTGGAATGGGCACCTGGACCAAGAAAGACAATCGCTGGTCGGTTCAGAAAAGCGGAGTCTTGCCCGACGGTCGAAGGTCCTCGGCTGTGAACATCTTCACCCAGTTGGACGACAGCACGATGACGTTGCAGTCGGTCAATCGCATGTTGGATGGCCAACTCTTACCAAACATCGACGAAGTCAAAATAACGAAGGAATAACTGAATCATGAAATCAACCATTCAAATTGGCTTGGCAGTATTCGCAATCGTGCTGCTCACGGTTGGCGAGGTGAATGCTCGGGGCGGACGCGGTGGAGGCGGCGGACGCAGTATGGGAGGCGGCGGGTTCGCAGGCGGTGGCATGAGTCGGTCCCAGCCCTCATGAGCCGGTCGCCTTCCATGAGCCGACCCTCACCATCGATGAGTCGCCCCTCACCATCCATTGCTTCGCGACCGAGCGGGATCTCAGCGCGTCCGTCGACCGGTGCCATTGGTGGTGCCCGACCATCGACCGGTGCGACATCAACCGGTGCCCGACCATCAACCGGTGCCCGACCATCAACCGGTTCCCGACCATCAACCGGTGCGATCGGTGGTGCACGGCCATCAACCGGCGCCATTGGTGGTGGCCGCCCGTCTTCCGCGCAACTGAATGACTTCTTAGACCTGAAACCATCCACGGGTGGTGGCCGCCCGAGTACGCTTCCCGCCGGTCGCCCCGGCAGCGGCGCTGCGCCGGCGCGCATCGCGGCGGCTGGAGCAGTCGGCGGTGCTGCAGCAGCTGACTTCTTGCGAAACTCTGGCACGCGACCGTCAACGCTTCCAGCGGACCGAGCAGGCTCTGGTCTCGCTGATCGGCCCGGCGTGGGGGATCGACCTGGCATCGAAAATCGACCGATCGCCGATCGACCTGGCGTCGCTGATCGAGCGGGACTTGAGAATCGACCGATCGCCGATCGATCGATGACAGACAATCGCGCCGGTCGTATCGAGAATCGACAACAGTACCAAGACAATCGCCTTGAGCGTCGCGATGAAGTCCGTGATCAGGTCCATGACCACCATCCGCGACTCGACTTCTGGTCGGATTATCCCGGCTGGGCCAATTTGCGAATCACTCGTCCTTATCGCTGGGCCACCTGGGGTGCGCTCGCCGGGTGGTGTGGTGCCTACGGATGGAGTGATCCGATTCCATACAGCTACGGTGAGAACGTCTACTACCAGGACAATTCGGTTTACTACGGCGATGAGGTGGTGGCCACGGGTGAGGAATACGCCCAGCAGGCCGCCGGAATCGTTGCCAGTGTCCCCGAAGATGCTCCGGCGCCCGAGGAAGCGGAGTGGTTGCCGCTGGGTGTGTTTGCGTTAACGCAAGACGGCCAAGCGAGCGGCCCCGATCCAACTTTGTTCCTGCAATTGGCGATTAGCAAAGAGGGCGTCATTGCAGGCACGTTGAATAACACGGCTACCGACAGCACCCAAACGATCGAAGGCGTCGCGGACAAAAAATCGCAACGTTGTGCGTGGGCGGTGAAAGGAAAGTCGTGGCCGATCATGGAAACAGGCATCGCCAACCTCACCGAAGATTCGGCAGCCACGCTGGTGCATTTCGAGGACGGCCAAACTCAGCAGTGGTTGATGGTGCGGCTGGAAGAACCGGAAGCCGCGGCCGCGGTCGCGCAGTAACGCTGTTCTGTAAAAGATGTGCTTGGCACAAGGAGCGGAGAATGAATTCGATGATGGCACCGAACGTGAAAGGTGTGGGTTCACCGGGCCGACGTACCGTCTACAGCATGTGCGGCATGTGTGCGGTCCGCTGCCCAATGGAAGTGACGGTCGAGAACGGTCGGGTGTCCTGGCTGCAGGGTAATCCGAACGACAAGGCACTCGGGCACAGCCTTTGTGCGAAAGGTTCGGCGGGATTGGCGCTTGAGTACGACGATCAACGTCCGCAAACGCCGTTGATCCGCGTGGGCGCGCGTGGCGAAGGTCGGTGGCGGCGCGCGTCTTGGGACGAAGCCCTTGACTACATCGCCGACAAGCTCAAGGAGACAATCGCGGAATTCGGCGGGCGCGGCATCGCGCTGTCCGATCGTTCCGGCCCCTTTGTGGATCTGACCAAAACGTTCCTGCAAGCACTCGGGTCGCCGAACTATTGCAACCACGACGCCTCCTGCGGTGGCAATGTCCATAACGCCTCGCGATCGTTACTCGGCTTCAGCCACGCTGCCTTGATCAACGACCTGAAACACGCCAAACACCTTGTGCTGTATGGCCGTAACATCGTCGAATCGATCATGGTCAAAGAAGCCAAAGCGTTCATGGCTGCCAGGAGCAACGGAATGCGTTGCACCTACATCGACCCTCGCGCCAGCATCACGGCTTGCAAGTCGACCCGCTACTGGCAAGTGCGACCCAACAGCGATTATGCGCTGAACCTGGCCATCATTCACGAAGTGCTGAAGCAGGACTTGTACGACAAAGCATTTGTCGCCAAGCATGTCCTGGGGATGGACTCGTTGCGTGAGGCGGTCAAGGACACGACACCGGAGTGGCAGGAGAGCCACACCGGTATTGCCGCCGCCGAACTTCGTGCCTTTGTCGCGGAGATCGCCGCCGATGCACCCCACGTGATTTTTCACCCGGGCTGGATGACATCGCGACACAAACAATCCTTTTACGTCAGTCGGACCGCACTGATCCTCAACGCCCTGATGGGGAACATCGAGGTTCCTGGAGGCTGCATTGTTGCGAAGCCGCCGGAGTTCTACGGTCGCAAGGGGCTGAAACGTTTGGCCCAGCGCGTTCCAACGGTTGACGAACCTCGCGTGGACGGCGCGGGCACCACCAGGCCGTCGTGGGATCCGGCGATCGGCATGTTGCACCAATTGTTCTCGGCGATGGAGACGAGCCAGCCCTACGGGATCGGCGCCTACTTCGCCTACCGGCACGATCCGCTGACGGCGATGCCCGATACCGAGGCGGTCAAGCGTGCGCTGGACCATCTGAAATTGATCGTTTCGATCGACGTGCGGTACTCGGAAACGGGCTGGTTTTCCGACGTCATCCTGCCCGAATCGACTTACCTGGAACGTGCCAACATCCTCTGCCAGATGAATGGCCCAGTGCCGGTCATTGCGATGCGTGATCAGGTGATCGCACCGCGATTCGATAGTCGTCCGGCCTGGTGGATTTTCCGAGAGATTCTCAGTCGCATGGACCTTAAGGAAGTGCTCGACTTCGAGACCATCGAGGAACTGTGGGATTATCAACTCGAAGGCACCGGCGTCACGGTTGCTGAAATGCGCGAGACCGGCATCGTCAGCCTCGCCGACGCGGTCGAAGCTGACGCCTCCGGAGGATCTCCGTTTCCCGACACCGTCTGGAAAAATCGAGATCGAGAGCGAAATCTTGAAACAGGCTGGACTTGCCAGCCTGCCACCTTACGAGCCCAAGACCGCTCCGACCGGCGACCGTTTTCATCTGGTGTTCGGACGTCCGGCGACGCTTGCGCACGGCCAGTCGTTGAACAATCCGCTGCTTCACCAAATCGCGCCGAAACAGGTGTTATGGATTCACCCCGACCGTGCGGAGCCACTCGGCATCGCCGATGGCGACGAAGTGGAAATCAATGGCGGCGGCGGGTATTCCGGCCGCCTGCCAGCCAAAGTGACACCATGGATCCATCCCGAAGTGGTTTTCATGCTGCACGGTTATGGAGCCACGGTGCCGCTTGCCACGCGGGCTCGTGGCGTCGGTGTGGCCGATCAACGTCTGCAACATGGCAAACTTTACGACTTTGATCCAGCCGGCGGCGGCAACGCCATGACGGAAACCATCGTCCAGATCAAACGTCGGGAGACAGGGAGGGCAACGCATCATGAGTATGTATACCCTTCGTCACGACGAGGCAAATTGCATCGGTTGCCAAGCATGCGAAGTGCATTGCAAGACCAACAAGGATCTCGGTCCAGGACCGTCTCCGTGCAAGATCGTGACCATCGGACCCACCGACGTCGATGGACAACCGCGGATGCGGTTCGTCTTTATGCCTTGTTACCACTGCGAGGATGCTTGGTGCGTCAGAGCCTGTCCGACCGGTGCCATGCAGCAGCGTGAGAAGGACGGCATCGTCTTTGTCGAGTCCAGCATGTGCATCGGCTGCAAGAGTTGCATTGCCGCTTGCCCCTGGGGCGTTCCGCAGTGGGATCCGGCGACGCGAAAAGTCGTCAAGTGCGATTACTGCAAGGATCGCGTCGATGCCGGACTCGAGCCGGCCTGCGTCACCAAGTGCGTGACGGGCTGTCTGTCGTTCGGAGTCGCCAACGAAGTTCCCGATCCCCGCCGTGAGCGTTACGCGCTTCAAGTTCTGGCCCAACCGCCGGAGCAAAAGAAGGAGCCGTCATGAGCGAGGTTGCAACATTGCCGGCATGGCTGGATTACAGTGCTGCTGCCCTGGCCGGTGTCGTTGAGCCGCGGTCGACGCTGGAGACTGCACTGCCCGGATACACCCAGGCCCAATCGATGACGGCCATGCAGCGGCTGCAACGACTGCAGGAGTCAGGTCTTTGCGAGTGCGGTGGGGCGGGTGAGCCGGTCTATTTTGCATGGCGTCAATTTATTCGTGGGCGCGGCCCTTCGGTTCTTGTGATCGACGCGACCAGCTTTGACGACCGCGCACTCGGTTCGGCCAGGGTGATTCAGGACGCCGCCTGGCTGTTGGCCGAGGGTGTGCTGATTGCTGCTGGGCTTCGCGACAGTGGTAGACTCGAGCTGCGTTTGCCGGCCGAATTGATCGGACACGAAGCAGAATTCTTGAACGTGGTCGATGCGATCCGTTCGCTAGCGCAAGTGTCCTCGCCCCGTATGGAAATCGAAATCATACGCGACTGCCGTCCGAGTTGTTGGGGGATGGTGGACGCCGTCGACAATTCACGGCTGCAACACACGCCGGAAACCTGGTGTCGAATCGCGTTGCTGTTCGCCGGCACTGCGGACCTCGATGCGTCGTTGGTGACACTCCGCCGCGGCATCAGGCAGCGGGGCTTGGTTGAATTTTCGCATCGCGGAAACATGAAGCAGCAGATCAGCGACTGGGGTGGTGGCGTTGAAGTCCAAGGCGAGCAGGCGGTACTCGTGCTTGACGACGGCTTGGGCGGCTACCTGCCACTTTCCCAAGCGGACGTGAGTTGCGATTCCTTGTCGCTGGCGGCGGCGGGAATCGTGCCATCGCCGTCCACGTTGATGGTGATGGCCGAGGGCGTTTGCGTCGTCAAGCAGACGCGGCGTGCACTTTATCGACACTGGAAGCTCGCCGAAGGCGAGGCCGCACCGGACCGGGGATTGTTGGCCCGCGCCGCGCGTCTTGTGACCGAGATCACGCTTGGTCGTGGAGATGCGGCACACCTCACCACGCTTGAAAATGTGACGATGGAGCTGACCGCGCGGGGACTGGCGGCCGCTTGGCCGTTGGGCAGTTCCCTACGTTACTTCCGCGACCAATGGGAACAGCATGTCCGACGGGAGTCATGTCCGGAGGGTCTTTGCCTGGAACCCCATGTGGCACCTTGCCACCGCACCTGTCCCGCCAACATTGACATTCCCAGCTTCATCGCACATCTAGGCAATGGTGACTATCGTTCCACCATTGAGGTCATTCGTCGCGACAATCCCCTGCCGTTGGTCTGTGGTCTGGTTTGTCCGGCGCCGTGCGAATCTGCGTGCGTTCGAGGTGGCCACGACGATCCTGTTTTTATCCGGCCGCTCAAAGCCAAGGCGGCCGAGCACTGCTTGGCCGATGGCGGGTACCCGAAACCTGAATTGGCGCCGGACACCGGAAAACGAATTGGCATCATTGGTTCCGGTCCCTCGAGTCTGTCCGCAGCGTACTACCTGCGAACGTATGGTCATCACGTCGAGATCTTTGAGGCGCAGGAACACGCCGGTGGGATGCTCCGCTATGGCATCCCAGCTTACCGACTGCCGCCTGATCTTCTCGAAAAGGAAATCGACCAGATTCGCGTGCTCGGTGTCCAGATCCACACGAACGCTCCAGTCGAAAGCGTCGAGAAGTTTCGTGAGAACTACGACGCCGTGTTTTTAGGGCTCGGCACACAGACGGCACGCTTGCCTCCGATCGAAGGAACCCACCATGACTTCGTGCTCGGCGGCATTGATTTCTTGCGCGCGGTGCGCAGTGGTCAGCAGGTTCGGGTTGGCCCTCGCGTCGTGGTCATCGGTGGCGGCAACGTCTCGATCGATGTTGCGCTGACAGCTTTGCGGCAGGGCGCGACACACGTCGATTTGACTTCCATGGATCGACGCCGCACGATGCCTGCCAGCCCGAAGGAGATCGAACTTGCGGTGGCCGAAGGTGTGCAGTTGCATCCAGGTTGGGCGCCACTCCGTTTCGAGGAAGACGGCCAAGCGATTTTCCAGCACTGCGAGAAGTTCAAGGACGAGACCGGAAAGGTCGATCGCAAGTTTGACCCGAATCGTCTGCGAACACTCGAAGCCGATCACATCATTCTTGCCACCGGGCAGGGGACGGACCTGGCTTGCCTGGAAGACAGTGGTGTCGAGAACATGCGTGGCTTTATCGTCGCGGACACGAACACCAAAATGACCAATGTACCGGGAGTTTTCGCCGGCGGTGATGGGCAACACGGTCCGCGCACGGCCGTCGACGCGATTCGCTCCGGTAAGATTGCCGCGGCCTCCATCGATGCTTGGCTAAGCGAGAAGCCGCTCGATGACGCCATTGCCAAACCCGTACGACGTGCTGACATCATTCCGTTGCCTGTCTTGGCCAACGACCGCACCCACAGACGCCGCGCCGCAATGCCCGAAAAGACAGTCGAAGAAACGGTCGGCGAAGGGAACTACGTCAAAATCGAAGAGGGACTTACCGACAAGATGGCGCACGACGAAGCACGCCGCTGCTTGCGCTGTGACGTTTGCATCGGTTGCGGTTTGTGCATGGCCGTCTGCAGCGAGATGGGTATCGAGGCGCTGAGGATGGGCGACACATCGGCTGGCCGTCTCGCCTACTTTGACTTCACACGACCTGCGGAAATGTGCATCGGTTGCGGCGCCTGCACGCAGGTTTGTCCAACCGGAGCGATCCACCTGGAGGATCGAGACGGGGTGCGGCGTACGATCATCACGGGAACCGTTGTGCGCGAACAACCATTGCTGACATGCAGTGAGTGCGGGGCCAACACCATGACGCCCGCGCACCGAGATTACGTGCGCGGTCGCCTCCCGGAACACATGGTGGCCCACCTGGATCGAGAACTGTGCCCTTCCTGCGCGAAGTCGCGGGCCGATCGTCCTGCGATTATCCATCCCGGAGGTCCGCGTCCTAAGCGATTCGCCGAAGGTAATCGTAAGGAACTGATTTGCGGAACATTGCGACAATCGAGTGAACGCAACGAGAGAGTTGGAGACAGAAATGAACGCTGAAAAAAAGCGTCTTGCCGACAATGACGCGTCTTGGAAGAAGTGGGGCCCCTATTTGAGTGAGCGACAATGGGGAACGGTTCGCGAGGACTACAGCGAAGGCGGAGACGCCTGGAGTTACTTTCCACATGATCATGCCCGCTCGCGTGCCTACCGTTGGGGCGAGGATGGATTGGCCGGCATCTCCGATGACTCAGCAGCGACTCTGTTTCTCGACTCGCCCTTTGGAACGGCAAAGACGCGATCCTGAAAGAACGTTTGTTCGGCCTCACCAACGGCCAGGGCAACCACGGCGAAGACGTCAAGGAGAATTACTTCTATCTCGACAGCACGCCGACCCACTCGTACATGAAGTACTTGTACAAGTATCCGCAAGGTGAATTTCCCGTACGAAGACCTGATCGAAACGAATCGGTCGACGCAGTCGAAATGAATTCGAGTACGAACTGCTCGACACCGGGATCTTTGATCAAAATCGCTACTTCGATGTTTTTGTCGAATACGCCAAGGCCTCGCCCGAAGACTTGCTTGATTCGGATCACGCGTTCACAACCGCGGTCCCGATGCCGCCGAGCTGCATCTGCTGCCGACACTCTGGTTTCGCAATCGTTGGTCCTGGGACGAGACGTCCGAAAGATTCGCTGCTGCAGCGCGAGACCTGGATCGTCGGGAGTCGTGGTGCGTGCCGACGAGCCGCAGCTGGGAACTCGCTATCTTCGTTTGCGATGGGGAGCCTACGTTGTTGTTCACGGAGAATGAGACGAACACACAACGTCTGTTTAACACGCCAAACGCAACGCCCTATGTGAAAGACGGGATCAACGACTACGTGGTTCATGGACAAGCCGGGGCGGTGAATCCAGATCAGCAAGGCACGAAAGTCGCCCCGCACTATGCCTTGAACATGGCCGCCGGAGAATGCCACGTGGTTCAGCTGCGGCTGAGCGACATCGCACCCATCGGTGAGACGTCCGCAAGGAGTCGCGGCAAGCCGACCGAGATGTCTGGGAGCTGCATTTGATGAAGTCTTTGCAGCTACGTGAAAGGCGAGGCCGATGACATTCTACTGACGACCTGACGCCCAGCTTCCCTCAGCGACGATGCCAAACTGGTGATGCGGCAAGCACTGTCTGGGATGTTGTGGTCGAAACAACTCTATCGGTATGACGTCCATCGTTGGCTGGAAGAACGCGGGTCGAGCCCGCTGAAGCCCAATCGCAAGGCCGCTCCTCGCAACGAGGGTTGGCATCACATGTACAACGCTGATGTGATTTCGATGCCTGATAAGTGGGAGTATCCCTGGTACGCCGCTTGGGATTTGGCGTTCCATGTGTTGCCATTGTCAATGGTCGACCCGAGTTTCGGCAAGCAGCAACTGAAGCTGATGCTGCAAGAACACTACATGCACCCCAATGGTCAAATACCGGCGTATGAGTGGAATTTTGGCGATGTCAATCCGCCCGTGCATGCCTGGGCGACCATCTTTGCCTACCGCATGGAGCAGATTCAGGATGGTCAAGGTGACACCGACTGGCTCAAGTCCTGTTTTGAAAAGCTGTTGCTGAACTTCACCTGGTGGGTCAACCGCAAAGATCGCAACGGCCACAATGTCTTTGAAGGTGGTTTTCTGGGGTTGGACAACATTGGCGTGTTTGATCGCAGTTCGCCGCTGCCGACGGGCGGCTACCTGGAACAAGCCGATGGAACGGCATGGATGGCGCTGTTCTGCCAGAACATGATCGAAATCTCGCTCGAACTCGCCGAAAGTGAACCCCGTTACGCGGAGATGGCGATCAAATTCATCGAGCACTCGATGTGGATCGCCTCGGCGATGGAAGGTCTGGGAGATGGAACGGGCATGTGGGATGAAGAGGATGGCTTTTTCTACGATGTGTTGCGACTTCCCGATGGCCAGTCGCAACGTCTGAAGGTTCGATCGATGGTGGGGCTGTTGCCGCTGTGTGCCGCGACCGTGCTCGAGGCGGAACAGTGCGACAGACACCCGCAAATCCAGGAGCGATTTCAATGGTTCCTCAAAGCCCGTCCCGAACTCTGTCATTCGATCCACGATCCAAGAAAGACGGGCGTCGCGGGACGTCGGCTCTCCTCGATCTTGAATGAAGACAAACTCCGCCGCGTGCTGGCGAAGATGCTGGACGAGGACGAGTTTCTAAGTCCGTACGGTTTGCGTTCGATTTCGAAATTCCACGACGAACATCCCTATGTCATCTCAGCCGGCGGACAGGTTCACCAAGTCTCCTATCTGCCGGCGGAGTCGGATTCCGGCATGTTCGGTGGTAATTCCAACTGGCGCGGTCCGATCTGGATGCCGGTCAATGTGCTGATCATTCGGGCGCTGCTGCAGTACTACAGCTATTACGGCGACGAGCTCACAGTGGAATGCCCTACCGGCTCCGGTCAACACATGAACCTGTTTCAGATCGCCGAAGAAATCTCACGTCGACTGTCAAATATTTTTCTGAAAGATGACCACGGGCATCGTCCGGTCTATGGCGGAACGGAGAAGTTCCAAGAAGACGAGCACTGGCGCGACTGTGTGCAGTTCTTCGAATACTTCCATGGTGACAACGGTGCCGGACTGGGGGCGAGCCATCAGACGGGCTGGACGGGAGCGATCGCCAAGATGATGCAGATTTTCGCAACGTATGCACCCGAATCAGTTTTGAAAACCGGTAAAGATGTCGATGTCGCGAAAGTGGTTCGAGCAGAGGGCGTCGCCAAATAGGCGGAACTCTCATCAGCCCCCACGGCCCGGCGGCTTGTCGCTTGCTACGGGGACTTTCACCGTCAATACCCAGGTCGAAAAACAGGAAATAGCAATGAAAGCGATCACCGTGATTCCCAAGCATCCTGGATCGGCGCAATTGGAGGATATTCCCGAGCCGGATCCGCAAGAAGGATCCGTCGTTGTCGAAGCCATTGCGGTCGGCGTCTGCGGGACGGACACTGAAATCGTCGACGGCAAGTACGGCTGGGCACCGCCGGGAAAGCAACGTCTGGTGCTCGGGCACGAATCGCTCGGCCGCGTCGTCGACCCGGGCGGGAACAAGTCGTTCAACGAAGGTGACTTGGTCGTGGGCATCGTCCGCCGACCGGACGCCGTGCCGTGTTCCAACTGCGCCGTCGGTGAGTGGGACATGTGCCGCAATGGTCAGTACACCGAACGCGGTATCAAAGAGATCAACGGTTTCATGTCCGAGCGTTGGCGGATCGAACCCGAGTACGCCATGAAAGTGGATCCGTCCTTGGGGCTGCTGGGCGTGCTGCTTGAACCGACGACCGTGGTCACCAAAGCGTGGGAGCAAGTGGTGGCGGTTGGTCAGCGTGCCTTTTGGGAACCAGAAACGGTCCTCGTCACAGGCGCAGGCCCGATCGGGTTGCTCGCTGCGCTCGTCGCGAAACAGCATGGCATGCAAGTGCATGTCCTCGACCGCGTCGAATCTGGCCCCAAACCGGATCTCGTGCGAGCCTTGGGTGCGACCTATCACAGCGGAAGCGTTAACGATTTGGGATTTGAACCGGACATCATCGTCGAATGCACAGGAGTCGGCCAGGTCATCAAGGACTCAATCCGCGGGATCAGCGCCGGCGGAATTCTATGCCTGACGGGCGTTGGGTCGGGAGGATCCACCGTTGGTCCCGACGCGGCTGACATTGCAGCTGCGGTCGTGCTGAAAAACAACGTGATCGTCGGCAGCGTCAACGCCAACAAGCGGCATTGGTACAAAGCAGGACAAGTCCTCGCCCGGCAGACCGGTCTTGGCTAGCCAAGCTTGTGACACGCTGCGAAACACCAGAGAACTTTGCCCAAGCACTGCAGCGGTCGGCCGACGACATCAAGGTTGTTGTTCAGTTCACGAATGCTTAGACGCCCCTTTTATCCTAGAAAGTCATCATGAATTCACAGGCGACACCGGGGCAACCCTCGCCCCTTGGCACTGAGGTCACTGGCACCGAGGTCACAACACAGGGCGTCAATTTTTCGCTCTTCTCCAGGACGGCGAGCGGAGTGGAGTTGTTGCTGTTTGATCGCGAAGACGATGCACAACCCGCCCACACCATCACGCTCGATCCGGTCGAAAACCGTTCCTATCATTACTGGCACGTCTTCGTGCCCGGGGTTCGATCGGGACAGCTGTATGGTTACCGAGTCAGTGGTCCGAACGATCCGGAGCGAGGATTGCGATTCGACTCATCGAAGGTCTTGCTGGACCCCTATGGCCGCGGAACCGTTATTCCGAAAAACTACACGCCACAGGCGGCGCAACAGCCGGGTGATAATGCCGCTGTGGCAATGAAAAGCGTTGTCGTGGATCCCAGCGAGTACGACTGGGAAGGCGACTCGCCACTGCGAAGGCCTTCGGCTCGCACCGTCATCTACGAGATGCATGTGAGTGGATTCACCCGTCACCCAAGTTCCGGAGTGGGCAAGAGAACGCGTGGAACCTATGCCGGACTGATCGAAAAGATTCCGTACCTCCAAGAGCTCGGGATCACGGCGGTCGAATTGCTACCGATCTTCGCGTTTGATCCGCTGGCCTGTCCGACTGGATTGGTCAACTACTGGGGCTATCAGCCGGTTTCGTTCTTCGCACCGCACCCTGCTTACAGTTCACGGCAAGACCCCGTTGGTCCGACCAATGAGTTCCGGGACATGGTCAAGGCGTTACACCTCGCGGGCATTGAAGTGATTTTGGATGTGGTCTTCAATCACACGGCCGAAGGCGGGCATGACGGACCGACTCTTGGGTTCCGCGGCATCGATAACCCGTCCTACTACATCCTCGAAGAAGATGGCGCCCGTTACGCCGACTACTCTGGCTGCGGGAACACGTTAAACGCGAACCATCCAGTGGTTCGGCGAATGATCATCGACAGCCTGCGATACTGGGTGACGGAGATGCATGTCGATGGCTTTCGATTTGACCTCGCGTCGATACTCTCACGCGATTCCTCAGGCAAGGTTTTGCCGAATCCACCGGTACTCTGGGACATTGAATCCGATCCGGCACTGGCGGGAACAAAGCTGATCGCGGAAGCTTGGGATGCCGGCGGTTTGTATCAAGTGGGCAGCTTTGTCGGTGATGCGTGGAAGGAGTGGAACGGGCGATTTCGCGACGACGCTCGTGACTTTTTCCGAGGCGAATCCGGGGCCGTCGGTCGGTTGGCTGATCGAATGCTGGGTAGCCATGAAGTCTATGGTCACAAGCAGCGGGGACCGGAGCAGAGTATCAATTTCGTGACCTGTCACGATGGATTCACACTCAACGATCTTGTCTCCTACAACGAGAAGCATAACGAGGCAAACGGTGAGCAGAACCGTGACGGGGCCAATGACAACAAGAGTTGGAATTGCGGCGTCGAGGGGCCCACCGACGATCCGGCGATCGAGGCAATGCGAAATCGGCAGGTTAAGAATTTTCTCTCAGTCACGCTGTTGTCGCTTGGCGTGCCGATGATCCTCATGGGCGACGAGGTGCGTCGTACCCAAGCGGGCAACAACAACGCCTACTGTCACGATGACGAGTCCGCCTGGTTCGATTGGTCGCTCGTTGAAAAACACGCGGATGTCCACCGATTTGTCAGATTGCTACTTTCCAGACGCTTGCTCCGCGACGTCACGCACGAGCAGCAACGGGTTAGCTTGACGCAATTGATCGAGCGGGCAACCAAGAGCTGGCATGGTGTGAAACGAAACCAACCGGACTGGGGTGAGAACTCACACAGCATCGCGTTCTCAGCCGAAATTCCGGCCGAGGGAATTGTGTTCCACTTGATCCTGAACGGCTACTGGGACTCGCTCGAGTTTGAATTGCCCGAGCTGAAATCTGGATCATGGCGACGCTGGATCGACACGGCACTTGATCCACCCGAGGACATTGTTGTCTGGGAAGAAGCGACTGAGGTTGCGGGCGATTCGTATCAAGCTGCAGCTCGATCCGTCGTGATGCTTTACGCGATCAAGGAATCGCAGCGAATACACATTGAATCGTAGCGAATACACATTGATCGGCAGACGCTCGGTTTTTTTAACCAAATGCGAAGCTGTTTTTCCGGAAGGAAAAATGATTCATCGGTTAACCGACTGCGAAAAAGTTCACCGCCGTCCCGTTCGCTAAAAAGCCAGACCGAATCCGACGGATTTGACGTAAACGCTTTTCTGCATTATGAATATGTCGAAACACACGATCAGAGATTTGTTGCCAAGAGCATTCGATTCGGGGCGGGGCAAACGGGGAAAACGAGCAGTTCGGCAGACGGAATACGAACTTTGATCGCACGAGGAGTGGATGAATTCAGCCGGGATCGAAGCCGAGCGTCAATCAAGACATTGTGTCGAAACACATAACCCGAGAGATGTTTCCACTACGGCGTTGCGGGTAATTCGAGGATTGAGGTGCTTGCCGTATAACACGAGGCAAAGAGAGCCGAGACCTTTTGAAAGGGGTTCGGTTCGCTCAACTTTTTCTAAACTCTGCTGAAACCTACGTTTAGGTTACCTGCCGTCGGTCGGCAGTGCGGCTCGAAGCCCGTGGGGTCAAAATATTGAAACGAGCATTTCGGCCGGCGAAATCCGAAGTTGTATGAGCGGATGGATCCCAATTTTCAGTCGAAATTGAGTCAAGACAGAGCGGCGTTGGCTGAAAACCGTGTCAAAACGGCGGCACTGTCCAGCAGACATCACATCGATCTATTGAGACTGGAGTGGCGAGAAGCGAGTGATGGCCGGATGAGCTAAGCCGCGCGTCGATACGATCGAAGCAAACCACCAAGTCGCTCCGTCGTTTCGATCTCAGCATCCAAGTCTGGTGGACGATCCATCGGCACGATCAGCTCGTTGCCCAAACCTTGGTGGTTTCTTTCAGTGTGATAATGTTCGAGGAAAGCTCGAACGGCGTTGCGCGTCGCGGTCTCACCAAAGAAAATCAGTTTGTGAAGGCATTCGGATTTCAATGATCCGAAAAATCGCTCCAGGTGCGCGTTCAAAATCGGGCTGCGCGGCGGTAAGCGAACCGGCTTCACGCCTTCGCGTCGCAGGCTTGCACGGAACGACTTACTGAATGTCGCATCGCGGTCCATGATCAAGAATTTCTTGTCTTTGAGAAAGCCATCCTCATGGTTGGTCAACTCGCGGGCAATCGTTTTCATCCACGCTTCATTCGGATTGGTGGTGCAGCCCGCGAAGTGGACTGCGCCGCATTTTGAGCTCCATGACAAACAGCAAATAGAAAGTTGTTAGGCCGCCCTTGGTCCAGACTTCCACGGTAGTGAAGTCGATCGATGCCATTACATGCCAATGCGCCTTTATGAATGTTTCCCATGATCCTGTGCGTTTTCGCTCCGGTGCCGGTTCGATGCCGTGGGCTTTCCAGAGCGAAGAGGCCAAGCGTCTGAAGTTGCTCGAAGAAGAGAACAATCGACTCAAGAAGATCATTGGTGATCAGGCCTTGGATATTCAGATGCTGAAGGAGATCACCAAGGGAAACTGACGAGCCCTCAATTGCGACGTGATGCCGTGCAGACGCTCCAACGGAAGTTCTCCGTGTCGGAGCGTCGTGCGTGCGACGTTCTCGATCAACCGCGATCGAGTCAGCGATATGTAGGGCACCCCAAAGACGACGATGAGCGGCTAACCAAGAAGATCCTGGACCTGGTTCAACAGCGACCTCGGTTTGGCTATCGCCGGATCGCCGCGCTGCTTCGTCGCGATGGCGAAGTAATCAATGACAAACGCGTGTACCGACTTTGGAGAGCCGCAGGATTGAAAGTGCCAAGGAAACGCCGCAAAAAGCGAGCATCTGGTGACAAGAAGAATGCTTGCCACGTTGTTCCGGCCGGCTTCATGAACGACGTTTGGACTTGGGACTTCGTTCAGACATCAACGGTTGATGGCCGAACGATTCGCTTCTTGAACATCGTCGACGAATACACGCGAGTTTGCTTGAGCATCAAGGTAGGTCGCAGCATTACCAGCGAGGACGCCATTGATGCGCTGGCGGAGTTGTTTTCGATGCACGGTGTGCCGAAGCGGATTCGCTGTGACAATGGACCGGAGTTCATCTCGAAAGCGATCAAAAAGTGGCTTGGCACGTTGGGTGTCGAGGTGCTCTACATCGAGCCGGGTTCTCCATGGCAGAACGGGCTTTGTGAGAGCTTCAACGGCAAGCTTCGTGACGAGTACCTCAACCAAACAGAACTGCTCAACGAAGCCGACACGCGGCTCAAAGCGAGAGCGTGGCGAAGCGACTACAACGACCAACGTCCGCATAGTTCACTCGGCTACCTGACCCCGTCGGAGTTCGCGCGTCGCTGTGCTGATTCCGTTCCGTTCGCTGCGCTCACTCCACGGAATCAGCACAGCGAACAGCCTGAACCACTACTTGTTTCCTAACCAAACCTTTCATAACCCCTGGTACAGAAAACGGGGGCTTTCCACGGCGACTTGTTCAAATACACATTTGCCATGAAGGCTTTCACTAATCATTGTTTGCCGTTTGTCATGTTCATTTGTTTGGGATCTATGACGGACACGTAGTTGCCCGTTTGGTTCGTCGCTATTTTCGTGGCAAATCGTTGAATGTGCAAACTTGAAATCGTCTCAAGCCGTTAGTAGCCGAGCAACCATCGACCACGTACGCCGAGTTCAAAAAAGAAATTCTCAATGAGATCGCTCGTTGTTTGAACATGCCTTTCAATGTCGCCGCTGGGAATTCCTCGGGCTACAACTACGCCAGTGGGAGGCTCGACCACCAAACCTATTTCAAATCAATTCGCGTCGAGCAATCTCAACTTGCTCGCGTCGTTCTGGATCGCATTCTCAGTGCCTGGCTCCGCGAAGCCATTCTTATCGAAGGTTAAACGCTCGACTCGCTGAACCTCTGGTGCAGGTCAATCAGCGGACCATAGTTTCGCATATCGGCTTGCTTGATGGCTGCAATGTACTCATCGCGGATCGGACTTTCGGTGTTTCGCAAGTCGGTCGCCGGCCACAGAGTTGCTGGCTGGTCATGTTGCATCAGCCACACATTCGCCAATAGTCGAGCCCATCGACCATTGCCATCTTCAAAGGGATGAACCCAAACCGCGCGGTGATGAAACTCAGCGGCGGTTGCGATCACGAGAGCGCCCGTTTCGTTGTGTCGCTTGTCAGCCTCCATCGCAATCACTCCGAGCTCCGCAGCGATGATGTTGGGACTCACTCCGATGTTCTTTTCAGTCCATCGGATCTCGCCTGCCCAACTCCAGATCGAACCAAGCATCTCACGGTGGAGTCCGAGAAGCCAATCAAAATTGAACGGTGCGATCTTCCGAGATGGTTTCGAGAGCAGGTATTTCTCTGTTACGCGAAGGATCGAAGCAAACTCGACCTCATTGAGCTCTCGCCGTGTTTTGATCGTTTTGAGCTTAAGCCCTGATCCATCAAACGGCGTGTCGTCATCTTTCCCGCTAGAACCAAGCCCCGTGCCCTTGCCACGACCAGTTTTCATGAGGCCCACAGTTTTCGACTGGACGATTCAATACGAGCTTTCGCTTCTTCGAGATGTGATTGAGCCGAAGCCCGCGAGACCGCTTGAGACTCGAGAGCCACATTGCCTTGCGTGAGTGCGATCAAACGTTTTGCTTTTGCGGTGGCAATCTGATCTCGGAATTGCTCGGCAGGAATCTCTGTTAGGTCGATAGAGATACCCAAGGCGAGCAGAATGGCCTGCAAGTTTGCGAACGAGAATTCGTGGTCCTCACCGCCGAGAATCCGAATGACCGTGGCCCGCGAAACGCCGCTACGGCGCGCGAGATCCGAGACAGAGATGTCGAGCTCGCGTTTGCGTTCTTGGATGCGGGCAACTATTTCGGGAAGGGCCATGACGACACGTCCAGGTTCTATGGAGGGGCTGATTCGCAAATCGGGCAGAAACCCGCAGCTCATTGCCCTAATTGTTGCACACGTGCAACAAAAGTCAACTGGTCGTTTGTTGGGCGTCAACGTTTCGTACCGCGAAAAACGACGAAAACGTGATGCTAATGGAGCGGGAAGAAAAACGACCCGAGATTGCTCGCGTGTTTACCCGGCTGAACACAAACCCCTCACACGAATGTCTCCGAGCCGGTTTGAGCGAGGTTCGGCTCCCGCAACTCTACAAATTCCCGGCCGTCCGCTCTGACCGCCGGGTAAACGAATTGGCCGGCGTCGATCTTCCTGATCGGCGCCGGCCTTTTTTCGTGATTTCCGCCCTGTTTCATAGCCTCAAACGCCTGCGACCCGATGCCCGGCACCCACTCTCTGTCTCTGACCAGAGAGTCTCCCGAGCGCGCCCCCACCACCCAGGTCGGCCACTCCACACCCAAACTCTCGCACCTCTCGAGTCTCTATGACCTCGGGGTTATTTGGTTTTCCTAGGTGGTCTAAATCGTCAAAGGCGATAAGGACTAGCTACAAGCCTTTGCTATTACCGCGTCCACTGGTCGGTACCGACTCACGGAGGACTGGGAGTCGAGAGTCCAAACGTGGAAACGATCCGCGTTTTTCTCGCCTAACAACCAACGCACGCTTATGACTGCGAGGATTTGGGACACCGTCGGCAACACCACGACAATGCGGCTCACTACGAGCCGGACGTAACGTTTGTCCTGAACCGATAAATCGCCTGCTTCATGGATCTGGTTACTTCAGGATGCTGGTCTGCCACATCGGTGATTTCTTGGGGATCGAGTTGAGGGTTGAAGAGTTGAACGTTTTCTTCCTTGACGATCATTTTCCAATCGCCGCGCCGCATACCGTGCGGTCGACGCCCCCCACTGAACAACGGTTGGTCGCAGGAAATAGTCATCGAGTCGATTCGCGAGCGTCATCGAAACGGCGAAAGCCTGTGGCGAACTCACCTCGACAATCGCGGGTTGTACGAAGCCGCTAAGAGGCATTTCGGAACCTGGACCTCGGCACGCGGCGCGGCGGGATTCCCTAAGCCGACACGCGAGTTCTATTCGCCTGATGAAGTGCGGCTTGCGATCATCGACCTTTACGAACGAGAGCTACCGCTGACGTTCGGCTCCCATCGTGACGAAAATCTACGCCGATCGGCAATCAAGCATTTCGGTGGTTGGCGCAAGGCCGTCGAATCACTCGGCCTTGAAAGTGAACTGCCCAAACGTTGGACCAAGCAGTCCGTCATCGACGCGATCCTTGTGCGACGCGCCTCCGGCCACCGGTTGTTCAAAACGTGCGCCGAAGACAAGAGCCTCTTCCGTTCCGGAATCAAGCATTTCGGCAACTGGGAGCAGGCTCTTCAGGCGGCCGGGATCAACGAAACCGCCCGCCAGCGTTGGAACAATGAGAAGGTCATCGAGCGACTGCAAATGCTGAGTGCGAAACACCCGGGTGAGAAGGTCCGCCGGCACGACAGTAACTTGGCCCACGCCGCCGAGAAACGCTTTGGAACGCTTGCCAAAGCCTTGCATGCGGCCGGTCTACCAACGAAACAAACACGGCGGAGGGCGGCGTCATGATCCGAGAAGCCATCATACGCAAGATCGTTGAACGTGACGTCGCTGGCGAGAGCCTGCGCGAAAACGATCTTCGCCGCGACGACGAACTTCTTCATGCCGCCGCAATCGAAGATTTTGGCTCGTGGGAAACGGCACTGCAATACGCTGGCGTCAACACGCGGCACGTCGCCCACAGTCGCGACCTGACGCAAGCCCGAGTCGAACAACAACTCCGCCGTTTGTGCACGACAGGCTACGACCTGGGGGCCAGGGTGAATCGAAGCCGGGACCGGCAGCTTTACGTCGCTGCCCTCCGCTACCACGGATCGTGGCGAGCCGCCCTCACGGCCGCCGGCGTCAACCTTGCCAACGTCTCTCGCCGTCGCCCCGATCACTTCGACCGCGAAGCAATGATCCTCTGGCTCCGTGACCGCCAATCCGCCAGCCAATCCCTCATCTACAGCGAAGTCTGCCTAGAAAATCGAGCCCACGCCCTAGCCATCCGCCGCACGTTTGGCAGTTGGAAAGCAGCTCTCGCGATGGCCGAAATCGAGTGACGGGCGGAGTCGTAGTGAAGCGATCCTGCCGATTGTAATGATCGCGAAAGCCCTTACCTTCCGGTACCAGTTGACGATGCCATCGCAGAATCGTATCCGGCGTGAATAGGATTCCAACCTGCTCAAGTTATTTGCGGCCACGGACCTTGCCTTTGACTGCCAATCGACGTCGCTGGTCATCGGTTAACAAGATTCGCTTCTTACCGAAATTCTCTTTGAGAACTGCATTCTCGGTTCGAATGTAATCAATGACTTGTTGTTGTCGGTTGACCCAACTGGCAAGAATGATCAGCATCAACTGCCACGGTTGCAGAATGAATTTCATCGGCGTCTCGGTGGTTCGGAAAACCCGAGAGGATCATTGGTGGAGGCCGGAATGTAAAGCTGTTCCGGTGAACTTACGACGGATCGGAGTGTGTGTTCGTTTTAGTGAGATGAGTACCGATTATTATTGGAGTGGCACGGGATCGACTTTGCCAAGCGCAACTTGTTTGAGGAGGAGTTAGTGTCGTGATCGCTTGCTTTCGCTGCTCCGCAGCTTGAGAACAGCAGCTTTCTGGAGCTTCAAAACGAGAAAATTTATGTGATACTCGAAAAGGCTTCGAGAATGTCATGCCTGAAACAACAGGCTGGAAGCCTAACCCACGTCAACCACTCTTAGAATACCGCTTGACCTCTACCAATAATTCAAATTTATAGCCATGGGATCATCATGAGCGACAACCAACCCTCCGATTTATCGTCCAATTCGCGGCGCAATTTCCTCAAGCTAGCGGCCTCCGGGACTGCGGCGGTTTCGGCTCTTTCGGCGGTTTCCGCTTCGGCTGCCGATGCAGCCGCGGCCAGGTTGCCTGAAAACGAACCGGGTCCTTACGACCTGGTGATCAACGGCGGCCGTTGTGTCGATCCGGAGACCGGGCTGCACGCGGTTCGGAATGTTGGCATGAAGGGTGGTCGCATCGCGGCGATCTCGGATAAAAAACTTGAGGGAACGAAGACACTCAACGCCGACGGGCAGATCGTCGCCCCGGGGTTCATTGACCTGCACGCTCACGGACAGCAACTGCCGGCGGCTTGGGTGCAGGCTTTTGACGGCGTGACGACTGCGCTTGAGCTGGAGTCCGGTTTGCTGCCGGTCGGGAAGTTCTACGAGGATGTCGCGAAGGAAGGCCGCCCGATCAACTACGGCGCCGGTGCGGCGTGGACCTATGCTCGGGTCGCGACGAAGGAACCCGAATTTGATCCGCCCGATGCCACACTGGGTTGGTTCCAACGAGCCTTCGCACTCAAGAACTGGCAGAACACGATCGCAACCGACGAAGAACTTGAGAAGATCATCGGGATGGTCGAGCAGGGCCTCAAAGAAGGCGGCCTCGGCGTGTCGGTCAATGCGGGATACGCACCGGGATATGGCCACAAGGAATACCATGCGCTCGCCGAACTCGCCAAGAAGCATGACGTCCCGACCTTCACCCACGTTCGTTATCTCAACAACAACGAACCGAACAGCACTTGGGATGCCTACCAGGAGCAAATCTCTCTCGCCGCGCTGACCGGCGCGCACATGCACGTCTGCCACCTGAACAGCACGAGTCTTCGCGACATCGAGGACTGTGCCGACTTGGTGAAGCAGGCGCA
Source organism: Pirellulaceae bacterium (assembly GCA_963767665.1). GTDB lineage: Bacteria > Planctomycetota > Planctomycetia > Pirellulales > Pirellulaceae > Rubripirellula. Next base: position 85,230 of record CAVYFC010000014.1, on the reverse strand, counting down.
GGATCGCGGTTTCCCGGTCACGGTGGAAGCCTACACCTACGGCGCGGGTTCCTCCGCCGTCGGCGCCGAGGTCTTCCGTGGTGATGACTGGTTGGATCGGTGGGGCATCCCGGACGCGTCCGCGATGGAGTTGAATGGAGTGCCTCTGGATCAGGCGAAGATCGACGAGATGCAGAAGAGTTCACCGGGCGACATCGTCGTGATCCACTATCTTCGCCCCGACCAGAGCGAGGAAGATCAACGCCTTCTCGATCTGTCGGTTCTGTATCCGGGTGGCGCGATCGCTTCCGACGCGATGCCTTGGACAAACGCGAAAGGCGAAATTCTTGAGGGCGATATCTGGCCACTTCCCAAAGACGCTTTCGCCCATCCTCGCAGTGCCGGAACCTTCTCCCGGTTCATCGGTCGTTGGGTGCGTGAGCGGAAGGCGATCTCGTTGCTCGAGGCGATCCGCAAGACGAGCCTGATCCCGGCCCAGATTCTGGAAGACGCCGTGCCCCAGATGAAGAAGAAGGGGCGTCTGCAAGTCGGGGCGGATGCGGACATCGTGGTGTTTGATCTCGAGACGATCATTGACCAAGGTACTTACGTCGAGCCGGCCAAGCTTTCCGCTGGCTTCCGTCATGTCGTGGTCAACGGAACGACGATCATCCAAGAGGGCAAACGACAGGGAGATGCACTGCCGGGCCAACCAGTTCGGAGACCCGTTTGATATGGTCGACGAAACTTCTCCCAATCCTCCCCGAGTGCCGGTCACAATTATTACCGGGTTTCTCGGGGCGGGAAAAACAAGCCTCCTGAACCATATCCTTTCAGGTGATCACGGACGCCGGATCGCCGTGTTAGTGAATGACTTTGGTTCGGTGAATATTGATGCAGATCTGGTCAAGAACCGTTCCGGAGAAGTGCTCAGTCTCGAAAACGGCTGCATCTGTTGCAGCCTCAGTGACGGGTTGCTGGTCACGGCGCTGCGTGTGATTCGGCAGGAGGAACCACCGGAGCACATCGTGATCGAAACGTCGGGAGTGGCCGACCCTTATGAAGTGGCCCGGACTTTTTCTGACTCCGAGTTGCAAGCGTTCGCGCCACTGGACGGAATTATTACAGTCGTGGATTGCGAACTGACTCCGGGCCTGGAAGGCGACATGCTGGAGCTGGCCAAGCGTCAGATATCGGCAGCAGATGTCGCGGTGCTGAACAAAGTCGACCTCGTCGATGCGGATGGACTGCAGCGGGCGCAAGACTGGGTCGAGAAACTCGCCCCGAACTCACGTTCGCTCGAAGTGACCAACGGTCAGGCACCGCTGGAGTTGATCCTCGGAGTCGGCGGCGCGTGTGAACTGGATTCGATCGACGACGGAAAGCGAGCACCCAGTCACAGCGCTGACAGTTTCGAGAGTTTTACATGGGAGTCGAACGAACCTGTTTCGATGCAAACCTTGAACACGGTTCTTGGTCGGCTTCCAAAAACGATCTTTCGGACCAAGGGATTTTTGTTCCTGAGCGAAAAGTCTGACCACCGCTGCATCCTGCAGGCGACGTCGGGCCGCGCCGCGATCACCGTCGGGCAGCCGTGGGGAGACGAAGCCCCGAAGTCCCGAATCGTTTTCATCGGCAGTCACGGCGGAGTGAACAGCAGCGAAATTTCCGCTTTGTTCCAAGAGCACGCCACTGAACACCGCACTTCATCGGAGACATCATGAAATCAAATGCATACGTCTTGTTGCTTCTGGCCTTCTATTCTCACTGCTGCACTCTTGGGCGACGCTACGCTTTCGGCCCAAGACTACGATGTCGTCATCACCAACGGCCGTGTGATTGATCCGGAAACCAAATTTGACTCCGTTGCCAACGTCGGCATCAACGATGGCCAGATCGTTGTCATCACCGAGAACGAAATCACCGGCAAAGAGACAATCGACGCCACCGGCCATGTCGTCTCTCCCGGCTTTATCGACCTTCATGCTCACGGCCAGAACATCGGCGACTATCGAATGCAGGCCATGCAGGGCGTCACGACCATGCTGGAACTGGAGTCGGGCGTGTTGCCGATCGGTGACTGGTATGAAACACAGGCGAAGAAACGATTACCGATCAATTATGGTGCCGCTGCCGGATGGACCTTTGCTCGCATTGCCACGTTTTCGGGAGCAGAGCCGAAAGCAACTCCCGAGTATTTCCAGGACGCGCAGAAACGCAATGACTGGAAGTTTCAAATTGCCACGCCCGAGCAACTCAAGGAGATTCTATCCCAGGTTGAAAATGGTCTCGACCAAGGCGCGATCGGCATCGGCATCAACGCAGGATACGCTCCTGGTTACGGGCACAAAGAATATCTGGCGTTGGCCGAGTTAGCCGTTGAGAGAAACGTCCCGACTTTTACACACGTCCGCTACGCAAGCAACCTGGAACTCAACAGCTCGTTTCAAGCGGTTCAGGAATTGATTTCGTTGGCAGCGATTACCGGTGCCCACATGCATCTTTGCCATATCAACAGCACTTCGCTGAAGGACATTCGGGCCGTCGTCAGACTGGTCAACGACGCTCGGAAAAGGAACATCAACGTCACGATCGGCGCGTACCCCTACGGTGCCGCCAGTACGGTTGTCGGAGCCGCCATGTTTTCCGGTCAAGGCTGGCGTGAACGAATGGGATCGACTGCCCACAACTTCCAGCTGGGCCCAGACCGAATGACTGAAGAGCAATTGGCCGACTACCAGAAGAACCGTCCGGGCGCGTTCATCAACTGGCATTTTCTCGACGAAGACAACCCACAAGACCTGGCACTTCTCGACGAATCCATCACGCACCCCGACGTGCTGATTGAGTCGGATGAGATGTTCTGGATGATGATGGACGGCGATGAGGTCGAAGAACTATGCCGGTGAGGAATGGCCGTTGCCCGAGAAAGCATTTTCCCATCCCTCGCTCCGCGGGCACCTTCGCCAAAATATTGCGATCGTATGTGCGTGAACGAAAACTGATGACCTTGCCGGAAGCACTCCGCAAGATGACGCTGATGCCCGCGCAGACGCTGGAAGAATCAGTTCCTCAAATGAAGAAAAAGGGGCGGCTTCAAGTCGGGATGGACGCCGACATTGTCGTTTTTGATCTGGAAACGATCGCCGACAAGGCCACCTATGTCGAGCCCAATCAGCCGGCGGTTGGCGTGCAGACCGTTCTGGTCAACGGTGAATTCGTCGTTCGCAACGGCGAGCTGATCGAAGTCGCTGCTCCTGGCCAGGCCATTCGACGCACGATCAAGCAGTAAACCGTGTTTTCCTGCCATCGGTAGTGCGCGACGCCGCTTTGTCCCACCTCGCGTCGCGTATGTGGGTGGTCACAACGTTGGAGACGAGTACCTTGGCAAGGACCCGAAACTCTCACCATGGCGAGATACCCATGTAGAGCTTCGTGGACCGGTGGTGCAGTGTGTCCAAGTACCGTTTCTAGAGGATTGGAACTGGGCGACGAAGCAGATGCCAACACTGAATTGGGATCCTGAGCGGGGAAGTAACCGACGGGGCGTGAAATTTAGAAAAGCGGACTTGCCAAAAAAAGTTGAATGATCGCTGCGTTTGCGTTGTCTAGAAAAAGAAAGCACCTACGAGCGGAACAATCAGGAATGCCTTTTGCGAAGGACCGAATTTTGCCGCCACAGCATGCATGTTTGCTATGCCAGCCATCGAACGCAACAAGCTGTACATCACTGGGTAAGCAGTGACACGCCGAAGACGTGCTGCCAGCGGGTGTTTCCGGGTAGGTCCCGGAAGTTGTATTGCGGGTTATAGAAAAACCGGACCGGTGACTTGCGGATGATCGCGATGCGGTTGATTTGAACTCCCAGTGGCAACTGTGTCCATTGATCGTTTTTCCAGTCGTAGGTTGCGTCCATCACCTCTTGTGACGAGATGGTAAGCCGTTCCTGCACGAAAAACGCATTCGGCCCATCACCGCCATGCTTGAATGGACCGAGCAACGGGTCGCCTGGCAACAGATTTTGGTTGCCAAGAAAGCCGTCAGTGCTAGGAAAGACTAAGCGAGTGTGTGTGACATGATGACATCCGCGTCTCGCCAGTTGCATCCAACGCGTTGATCCTGCCGCCTAGACGAAGGTTGAACACCGTGCTGCTATTGACGATTTGCCGCGGAGGTGTAGACGACCGACGCGCCGAACCGCATCATCCAATCCGCCTCGGTCGATGCACCCTATGCGACTTGAACTAAGGCCTTGCCAGTGGATGCTTGGGTGGGGTGGTAGCGGTTGTTTCGATCATTCCGACTTGCGCTTTTTGGTTTTTGAATCAGACTCGGTTGCGTCCTCGTTGTTCGAGGAGTCCGTTTTCGGCGTAACAGAGGTTGGTGATGAATGCCATCGAGCGAATGATCGAGGAGATGCAGCGGCGTGGATTCGCGAACAAGACGATCAAGGAGTACACCTCGACGATTCGGCGTCTGTCGGATCACTTCGGCTGTTGCCCGTCGGAACTGACGCTCCAACAGGTACGCGAGTATCAATCGCTGCAGGCCAAGCGGACCGACATTACGGCCGCTTACTACAACTCGACTGTCACCGCGCTGCGTTTCCTGTACCTCAAGGCACTCGGGCGTGATTGGTCGATCGAGCGACTGCCCTACGGTCGGCGGGAACATCCCTTACCCGTGGTGCTCAGTCGTCAGGAAGTGTTTCAGCTCTGGCGACGGCTCAGGCAGCTGAAGCGTCGCGTGCTCTTGATGACCGCCTACTCCGCCGCCCTGCGAACTTCCGAGCTCGTTCACCTTCGCGTCGAAGACTTGGACCCCAAGCAGAAGCTGATTCGCGTCAAGCAGAATGGTGTCGGGGACTCACGGTTTGTTCCCTATTCGCCAACGCTTGCGACGTTGATGGGTTCCTACTTGGCCGATCACGATTCTCCCTGGCTGTTCTATGGAACCTCCAAGCAACATCCGCTCTCGACCTGGGCGGCGCGGACCATCTGCGTCCAAGCCGGGTACATCGCGGGGCTCTCGAAGTCCGTCTCCATCACGATGCTCCGGCACTCGGCCGCCACGCACCTCTTGGATCTGGGAGTTGACGTGCGGACCGTTCAAAAAGTCCTCGGCCATGATCGCTTGGCAACCACGATGCGTTACCTGCTGTTGTCCTATAGCCAGCAGCCACACGTGCATCCCCTCGATCTGTTACCTCCAGCCGAATAACGCGTTGGTTCCAACTCGGTTTTATACCTCTTTGAGAAAGCAAGCTGCATGACACCCCTGCGAGAGCGAATGCTCGAAGAACTTTGTCGTCACAACTACGCTCCACGAACGCGGGAGACTTATGTCGCTCAGATCGCCAAGTTGGCTCGGCACTTTGGAACGTCACCGGATCAACTCACCCGTGAGCAGGTTCAAGAGTACCAGGACCTGCTGACCAGCCAGCGCGTGAGCTGGCTGCCGCAGGCCGTCGCTGCGATGCAGTTCTTCTATCACAAGGTCCTTCAGCGGGACTGGAAGATTGCCCACTGTCGCACGCCAAAAACCCGGCGTTCGGCCGTCGTGTTCACACCGCAGGAAGTTTCGCGACTGCTGGAGGCCGCCCAGCCTGGCAAGGCGAGAATGCTCTTCACCACCATGTATGGTTGTGGCCTGCGGGTCTCCGAAGGAATCGCACTGGAGATCACCGACATCGATAGCCAGCGCAAGGTCATCCATGTTCGCCGGGGGAAAGGACGCAAGGATCGGTACGTGCCGCTGGGAGAAAATTTGCTCGGGCAGCTGCGTGATTACTGGCGCAAGGACAAGCCAAGTCGCCTTCTCTTTCCTGGCTCTCAAGGCGACAAGCCCTGGAACGTCACAGCGGTTCGCCAAGAGTTCCGGCTTGCCGTGCGGATCGCCGGAATTGACAAGAACTGTACGACCCACACCCTGCGCCACAGCTACGCTTCTCATTGCTTAGCTGCTGGCGTGAAGATCGGCACGATTCAGCAGATCCTTGGCCATGCAAGCCTTGAAACCACGGCAACCTACACACACGTTACCGGCGGCACAGGCGGTGCCGATGAACCCTTTCCCGATCTGCTCGCCGAAGATCCTCCTGAGGAGAAGCATCGCGAACGAAAACAACCCTAAAGTGCAACCCACACTTGGCAGGTCATGTCTCGACCTGCCTACGAAATCGCCGACGTGTTTCGCCGCTACGGCCCCAGCTTTCAGGCCAGCTACGCTCGATTTCTCGGGCCGCTTCAGCTGGTCGTCCTCAAGGCACTGGCCGCCTGCCGCACTTCACAGCTGGGAGGCCACGTGCTGGAGTGCACAAGCTGCGGACACCGAAAACAGGCTTACAACTCCTGTGGCAATCGACACTGTCCCAAGTGCCAGGCCGGTCTGCGTGGAAAGTGGTTCGAGGACCGGGAAAAAGACCTGCTGCCGGTGGAGTACTTTCACGTGGTCTTCACCTTGCCCAGCGAGCTCGGAGCTCTGGCGCTGCAGAACAAGGTGGTGATTTATAACTTGTTGTTTCGGGCCACCTCCGAAACACTCACCGAAGTCGCTGCGGGCTGGAAAGATCTCAAAGCCAGGATCGGTTTCTTCGCTATCCTGCATACCTGGGGACAGAAACTCGATCTGCATCCTCACTTACACTGCGTGGTTCCAGGTGGAGGCATCTCTCTGGACGGCTCGCGCTGGGTCAGCTGTCCGCGGGGCTTCTTGATGCCGGTCAAGCTGTTGAGTCGAAAGTTCCGCGGGAAGTTCCTCGCACTGCTCAAAGAATCGCACCGGCGTGGAGAGCTGACGCTAGCCGGTTCGCTGGCTCTCTACGATTCCAAGGCTGCTTTCAATGCTTGGCTCTCACCGCTTTACACTAAAGAGTGGGTGGTCTATGCCAAGCCACCATGGAACGGACCCGAACAGGTCTTGAAATATCTGGCTCGTTACACCCATCGCGTGGCCATCGCCAATCAGCGTCTGCTCTCGATCGATGATGGGCAGGTCACCTTCAGCTACAAGGACTATCGCCACGGGCACCAGCAGCGCAGGCTCACCCTTTCTGCCACCGAGTTCATTCGTCGCTTCATGATGCATGTCTTGCCCAGCGGCTTTGTGCGGATTCGCTACTACGGGTTCCTTGCCAACGCACAACGCCAAGAGCAGCTGCGTCGAATTCGACATCTTCTAAAGGTTCCCGATCCACCGAGCACGGACGAGCATGCTGACTCTGATTCGCTGGAAAGGGAACAGGAGCCTGAACTCGATCAATGCCCTCACTGCCGGCAGCGCACGATGAGGCTGATCGAGATGACAGCTCGACCGACGATCCCTCAAATCCTCGAGCTTCCACTGATGGTGCCGTTGTGACCAAGATCCGATTCGTCGCTGTAGCGAGCTTCCAACGGGTTCCCCACTACCACACTTGCCGGGCGAACAGGCAAGAGCCGCTACCGGTCCATCGGTACCATCGAAATCTGAGTCTTTTCCATCGATTAACCCTTGCCAATCGTCTCGCGAAGCCTCCTTTGCATCAGCTGATCACAACGTCTGCCGGCAAATCTCTCGCCCAACGCACCAGCGACACCCCGCCGCGACCCAAGCAATCCACATAGCAAGGCCACGTCCAATGCATTCTTTCCGTACGGCCCTGTCAACGCAGGGTTCAGGACTCAAAACTGCGCACTGCGTACGGAAAGAATCCTAAGCATTTTAGACCGACTGCTAATTCGCGTCGGTCACCTTCACCGAAGCAGCGAAAGGTCGGGCTGTTCATAACCCCGCTGTTGCTGATCCGAATCCCATTCCCACAATTTGAGCCCCACGGTAGCGAACAAACGCGACCGCGGGGTTTTGTTTGCGCTGGCGGAGAGTCTTGGTGATTTTTCCGTTGGTCTCGCGAGCGTTTGCGACGCATGCGGCCCGTCGACTGGCTCTCTCGCAACGTTGCGCGCGCCCCGACCGATTCACACGCTCGCCACACCGACACCCCATTTCTGGCCCAAACGCTCGACCGTCCCTCTGTCTCGCGCCGCCTGAGGGTAAGAGCTGTTGCTCGCGCTCTTTCGATCGCAATACCCCAGGATTGGCTTCGGTGAGAGAAGGCAAAACGAAGAACATGTGTGCGGGCCGCCGTTGGACGCGCAAGTCGGCGTCGACTTCGACCCGCGATTACGACTTTGGCGAGCAACTGTTTCCGGGGCAACCCGGCTTCTCCGACGCGGCTGATTCCCATCGAATTTCCAGCGGCCAATCGAGTCGGACATTCTACTACACGCCCTCTGGAGCCGGCGGCTGCTAGGATCGATTGCCGATCGCGCGTGGTGGGGAGTAGAGCCGACGAGAGTAGATCCATCTATCACAAAGAGGACGAGCGTATTATCCAGCCGCCCCTGTTGCTCAATCTCGTCGATTATGTGGCCGACTTGAGCATCCGCGTGCTCGGTGAAGCCAGCAAACACTTCCATCAATCGCCGCTGAAACGGTCTTTACTCCTCAGGGGAACGCAACGCGATATGCCTCGGAGTTCGAGGCGTAAGCTAGGCGAGTCGCGGACGTCAAGGCTCGCGGCATAAGCAAAACGGGAGCCAGTGACCTGGGCTCGCGAGTATTCCGGTTTCGAACCGACGTTGGCAGCGAGGAAAAGCGAGCGTCACACTCGTCGGCGAAGCGATTCCGACGGATGTTCCCCAAACATCATGAGATATCGCCCAGCAAACCTTCCAAGATCAAAGAAACCGAACTTCGCAGCGACGGCCGCTACAGTCGTATCATGTGCCGCACCTTTCATCAGCCACCTACGAGCGAGATGGTACCGATGGGCAATTAAATAGTTTTGCGGAGTAGTACCAAGCTGCTCACGAAATGCTGTGAGAAGTGTCCGCTGACTGACTCCGATCAGACTGGCCAATTTCGGCACCGACATCTCCCAAGCACTTGCGTCATTGATTAGCTCGATGACTTGAGAAATCAATGCCTTGCGATTGACCTCCACCTTGCGTTCCGCAGGCCGTTTCGACTCGACACTCTCCTCAAGAATACGTCGGAATGCCGAGATGAAGTGGTCATGGATGGTGGCCGCGACGCACTCTGTTGGTTCGGCAGCACTTCTACTCGACGCCACGGCGAATACTTCACCCAAGGTAGACTTTAACCGCTTGAGAAGTTGTCGATTGACAGCAGTCACGTCTGCAGAACCCAGTTCCCCAACGATGTTGTCAGGCAAAGCGAGGGAGACGCTTGGTATGTAAACGGTATACCAGTCGACACGGCCTTGACCGGAAAAACGGAATTCACAGCCTGGCGGCAACACGGCAATCGAATCATCGATCAGGAGCTTTCCATTGAGCGGCACGGGGTCGCCCGATTGCTGAATGAAAAATGCCCAGCCTCGGGCTGGACCGCCCCTCGCGTTAGTAAGCCGCTACCCTCGATTCCATGCTGTACTCGCAGGGTTCCCAATTCGCGCTGCTGGATCGACCACGATCTCTCGTACGGGTGCAGCAATCGGACATCCAAATCCGCATCTTGGATGGCCTCGGAATAGGCTTCGAAGTCGGTGAAGGTGCTATTCACTGTTAGCCCAGGCGTGTTGGGGAAACTGCTTTCAGCGGGGCCCCTACATCGTCCCCGGCCTCCAGATTTTATCAGCTTTTTGTTGCTTTTGCGAATATTACGTAGACGGGCGGGCCCAAGTAGCAAAGCTGTCACGTTTTCGCCATCCGCGGCGCCGATACGCAAGCCGTTCAGTTGCTGTCAGAAACAACTCCTCCCTACCAGGAAACGCAAATGGGAACTCAAAGAACATCGACCTTGCTCTTGCTAATGTCTGTGTTAGCCTCCTGCTCCGCAGTGGGCACAGCGGCGAAAGCTCAATCGGCTAACAAGCCAAACGTCCTCGTCATCTGGGGTGACGACATTGGCACCGAGAACATCAGTTACCACAACCGTGGCATGATGGGTTACAAGACGCCCAACATTGATCGGATTGCCCAGGAAGGCGTGTTCTTCACTGATTACTATGGCCAGCAAAGCTGCACGGCTGGTCGAGCCGCGTTTATCAATGGCTCGGTCCCTGTCCGCACCGGCATGACAAAGGTCGGTATCCCCGGCGCGCCCGAAGGTTGGCAAAAGACGGACGTGACGATGGCTACGGCGATGAAGAGCCTCGGTTATGCCACGGGCCAGTTCGGCAAAAATCACCAAGGGGACCGTGACGAGCATCTGCCCACGATGCACGGCTTTGATGAGTTCCTTGGCAATCTCTACCACCTCAACGCCGAGGAAGAGCCCGAGAACGAAGACTATCCGGGCGATATGGTGTTGCCCAGCGGCAAGACGTTCAAAGAAGTTTTTGGTCCGCGCGGTGTACTCCGCTGCAAGGCCGATGGGAACGGTGGCCAAACAATCGAAGACACCGGGCCACTGACCAAAAAGCGGATGGAGACCATCGATGAGGAAACCCTCGCCGCTGCCAAAGAGTTCATCACTCGTCAGAACAAGGCTGGCAAGCCGTTCTTCTGCTGGTGGAACGGAACGCGCATGCACTTTCGCACGCACGTAAAGAAGGAAAACCGTCACAAGGGTAACGATGAATATACCGATGGCATGATCGAGCACGACCTGCAGGTCGGCGAGCTTCTCAAGTTGCTGGACGATCTTGGTATCGCCGACAAAACCATCGTCCAGTACTCGACCGACAACGGCCCGCACTACAACACTTGGCCCGATGCCGGCACCACTCCCTTTCGCAGCGAGAAGAACTCCAACTGGGAAGGCGCCTACCGTGTTCCCTGCTTCGTTAGGTGGCCAGGTAAATTCCCGGCTGGCGAAGTCCGCAACGGCATCGTTTCACACGAAGACTGGTTGCCCACCTTCGCCGCTGCGGCGGGTAATCCCAATATTGTGGAGCAATTGAAGCAAGGCGTGGAGCTCAACGGTCGCCGTTACAAGAACTACCTGGACGGCGCAAACCAACTCGATTACATCAGCGGCAAGACCGACGAGTCGCCGCGCAAGAGCTTCATGTATGTGAATGATGACGGACAAATCGTCGCCATGCGCTACGAAGATTGGAAGGCGGTCTTTCTGGAAAACCGCGGCCAAGCCTTCGAAGTCTGGCGGGAACCCTTCACCGAACTGCGCGTGCCGTTGCTGTTCAACCTTCGCCGCGACCCTTACGAAAAGGCACAGCACAATTCGAACACATACAACGATTGGTTTCTTGATCGCGTTTACATCCTCGCCCCGATGCAGCGGGTTGCTGGAAACTTCCTGATGACCATGAAGGAGTATCCGCCCAGTCAGACTCCTGGCTCATTCAACCTGGAAGGGATCCAGAAGAAGATTGAAGCCACCATGGGCGGGCGATAGTGCTTGCAGGTAACTGAGAAACACCTTGGCCGCCGCCGGTGAGGGCGGCGGCCTTCGTGTGCATCCCCCGCATCGTAGAGAAGATTCATGAAGCTTATCAACTCTTTCTTTATTATTACTCTCGCTGGACTCTGGTGCTCATCTGCAATTTATGCACAGGTGGATCCTACACCTGCCAAATCCTCTGGCACACCGCAGATTCTGCCCCGTCCCGATTCCCACTTCGAGGGCAATGTCGGCCGCACGTATCTGGAGTCCGACACACCGCAGTTTCCGCAACCCGTGAAGGCACCTGAAGGCGCACCGAACGTTGTGTTGATCCTGATCGACGATGCTGGCTTCGGACAATTCAGTACATTTGGCGGAGGTACTCCCTCGCCGACGATGGACAAATTGGCGGCCGAGGGATTGCGATTCAATCGCTTCCATACCACCGCCCTGTGCAGTCCCACCCGGGCAGCGCTCATCACGGGACGCAACCACCACTCGGTATCCTCTGGCGTGATCGGTGAGATCGCGACTGGCTACGACGGCTACACATCCGTGATTCCCCGCAGCGCCGGCACCGTCGCAGAAGCTCTGCGCCAGAACGGCTACATGACTGCCTGGATCGGCAAGAACCATAACACGCCACCTTGGGAGAGCAGCGAGGCCGGGCCGTTTGACCGTTGGCCGAACGGCTTGGGATTCGATTACTTCTACGGCTTCAACACCGGTGACATGAACCATTGGAATCCGCGGCTTTATGAGAACCGCAATCCTGTTTTCGTGCCGAACGACCCGGACTATCACCTGACCACCGACCTCAGCGACAAAGCGATCGCCTGGGTACGGAAGGTAAAGAGCATCTCTCCCGATCATCCCTTCTTTCTTTACGTCGCACCGGGTGCGACACACGCCCCGCACCACGTGCCCCAGGAATGGATTGAGAAGTTCAAGGGGCAATTCGACATGGGCTGGGATGTGTATCGCGAGCAAACGTTGTCGCGTCAAAAGAAACTCGGCGTTGTCCCTGCGAATACGAAATTGACCCCGCGCTCCGAGGGGCTGCCGTCCTGGGATTCACTCAATGCAGACCAGAAACGGCTTTACGCCCGCATGATGGAGGTGTTCGCTGCCTTCGGAGCCCAGACGGATTATGAGATGGGGCGGATCATCCACGCAGTGAAGAAACTCCCGGGTGGAGAGAATACCGTGTTCATCTATATCGCCGGCGACAATGGCGCAAGCGCCGAAGGGGGACTTGAAGGATCCATCAACGAAAACCTCTTCTTCAACGGCTTCCCCGAAAAATGGGAGGATAACATCAAAGCGATCGATGAACTCGGTGGTCCAAAGCACTTTAACCACTTCACCGCCTCCTGGGCTCATGCGATGAACACACCGTTCCAGTGGACCAAGCAGGTGGCCAGCCACTTCGGCGGCACGCGCAACCCGATGATCGTCTCCTGGCCTGCTGGCATCAAGGATCGGGGTGGTCTGCGCGACCAGTTCCTCCATGTCATCGATATCGCACCCACCATTTACGAATTGACTGGCGTGACACCTCCGACCGTGCTGAACGGGGTTCCGCAAAAGCCAATCGAGGGCATCAGCTTTGTGAACACTTTCGGCGACGCTAAAGCTCAAGGCAGACGGACCAAGCAGTATTTCGAAATGGGCGTTAATCGGGGCATCTATCAAAACGGCTGGATGGCATCCGCCGTATCCTTTCCGCCCTGGCAGTCCGTGCGCGGCGAGTTTGATCCGGACAAGCAGAAATGGGAGCTGTACAACGTTGACGAGGATTTCAGTCAAGCCAACGACCTCGCGTCAGCCAATCCGGAGAAACTGCGTCAATTGCAGGATCTCTGGTGGACGGAAGCCGCACGCTACAACGTGCTACCGCTCGACTGGCGCGCCACCGAACGTTTCGACTCTGAGTTGATGGGCCGTCCCAGCCTCATCGCCGGTCGCAAGAAGCTAATTTATCACCCAGGCGTGGTGGGGCTGCCTCTCAGCAGCTCGCCTCCTCTGCTCAATAAGTCGTGGACGATCACCGCCGATATCGATCTGCCCGAAGGGGGCGGCAACGGCATGATTGTTACCGAAGGGGGCCTGGAAGGAGGCATTGGACTCTACCTGCGCGATGGTCGTCCGACGTTTGTTTATAACTTCCTCAGCCTTGAACGGCCGACCTTTGTAGGGAAAGAGCCCCTGCCCAAAGGAAAGTCGCAGATCGCCGTTAAGTTTGACTACGACGGCGGCGGTGCAGGAAAGGGCGCAACGGTCACGCTGCTGGTCAACGGCGATCAAGTTGCGGGCGGTCGACTGGAAAGAACCGTCCCAGCTCAGTTCTCTCTCGGCGAAGGCTTCGATGTCGGAATGGATCATGGCTCGGCGGTTGATTTCACTTACCAGTTGCCATTCAAGTTCACAGGCAAGATCGAGGAAGTGCGTGTTGAACTCGAGTAAGCCATCGCCTTGATGATGACTCAACCCACTATAAATCCCGCAGTTCGAAAGAGCGGCGGCCTTTGTCAAACCAACAGCATCAAATGACGCTCCATGAAATCTACAATCTTGTTCTTCGTTATCGCTTTCGGGGCCTTGTCGTGCCAATTGTTTGCCCAGACGGTGCCAACGGGTCAGCCTGATCGCACTGTCATTCCGCTCGCCGAACCTGAATTCGAAGGCGTCATCGGCGAGACCTACAAGGAATCCACGTCCGCCTGGCCCCGGTTGCCGGCGCCTCCGGCCGGAGCGCCCAACGTCGTAATCATTATGCTCGATGACGTTGGCTTTGGTCAGACCAGCACCTTCGGCGGACCGATTCCCACGCCAGCACTCGACAAGCTAGCGACGCAGGGGCTGCGCTACACACGTTTTCATACCACCGCCATCTGCGGGCCGTCGCGGGCAGCACTCATTACCGGACGCAATCACCACAACGCCGGCTCCGGGTTCCTGGCTGAATGGGCGACCGGTTTCCCCAGCTACAACAACATGATCCCCAAGAGCACCGCCTCGGTCGCCGCCACGCTAAAAGGGAATGGGTATGCGACTTCGTGGTTCGGCAAGAATCACAACACGCCCGATTGGGAAAGCAGCGTAGCCGGGCCGTTCGACCGCTGGCCGACAGGCATGGGCTTCGAATATTTTTATGGCTTCATCGGCGGCGAAACACACCAGTACTATCCGGTGCTGTTCGAAAACACGCGCGCCGTCGAGCCGACCAGTTCGCCGGAGGAAGGGTATCACTTGATGACCGACATGACCGATCGGGCGATCAACTACATTCAATACTCAAAATCTGTTGCACCTCAAAAGCCATTCTTCCTATACTTTGCTCCCGGCGCTGCTCACGCACCTCATCACGCGCCGAAGGAATGGAGCCATAAGTTCGAGGGGCAATTCGATCAAGGTTGGGAAAAAGTCCGGGAGGAAACGTATGCCCGGCAACTTGAAATGGGTATCATCCCGCCGGATACGAAACTCACGCCACGCCCGGAATGGGTGCCCGCCTGGGATTCCCTCTCCGCCGATCAGAAAAAACTCTATCTGCGCCTGTTTGAGAATTTCGCGGGCTATTTGGCCTTCACCGACCACGAGTGCGGACGGTTGATCGCCGCCGTCAACCAATTGCCCGACGCCGACAACACGATGATTATCTACATCGTCGGCGACAACGGTGCGAGTTCCGAAGGTGGACCCGATGGGACGCTCAATGAAGTGAAGGCCCTCAACGGTTTCCCGACTCCGCTCGAGGACAACTTAAAGCGTCTCGACGCCATTGGTGGACCTGAAAGCGAACCGCACTATCCCGTCGGCTGGGCTTGGTCCGGCAACGCACCGTTTCAGTGGGTGAAACAGGTGGCCTCCCACCTTGGCGGCACACGCAATCCCATGATTGTCACTTGGCCCGCCCGCATCAAAGACAAGGGTGGCATCCGCACCCAGTTCACACATCTCATCGACGTGGTTCCCACGATTCTCGAAGCCGCGCATCTGCCCGCTCCCAAGACCGTCGACGGGGTGGAGCAAAAGCCGCTCGATGGCGTCTCGTTCCTCTCCACGTTCGACAGCCCAGAAGCAAAGCCCGTGCGTCAACGGCAATACTTCGAGGTCTTTAGCAACCGTGCCATCTATGACAACGGTTGGATTGCCTGCGCTCAACACACGTTTCCGTGGCGTCAGGACTACGCGCCGGGAAATTGGGACAAGGACAAATGGGAACTTTACAACCTCGACGAAGACTTCAGCGAGGCCAATGACCTCGCGGCGAGCATGCCGGAGAAGCTAGCGCAAATGAAAGCGCTCTTCGACGCGGAAGCCGAGAAGTACCACGTGTATCCGCTCGACGATCGCGGCACTGGGCGTATTTACGAGGCCAAGCCTTCGCCCGGCGGCAGCGATCCGAAACGTACGAAATTCACTTACTACTCCGGCGCCGTGCGACTCGCTGAAACGGCCGCCGCGAACACAAAGAATCGTTCGCATACGATCGAGGCCGACATCACCATGCCAGAACAAGGCGGTGAAGGCGTGCTCGTCGCCATTGGCGGTAGCAGCGGTGGTTACTCCCTCTACGTGCAGGACGGCAAGCTCGTCTATCACTTTAATTGGTTCGACGAGACCCGCACCGTCATCACTTCGAGCGAACTTGTCCCTGCTGGCAAGTCCACCATCCGCTTCGATTTTGCCTACGACGGCGGAGAACTCGGCAGCGGCGGCACCGGCACACTCTTCATCAACGACAACAAGGTCGGTGCGGCACGGATCGAGAAGACCGTCCCCGGTCGCTTCGGCATCGACACCTTTGGCGTCGGCATGGACACTGGCTCGCCTGTTTCCAACAGCTACAAGCCGCCCTTCGCCTTTAATGGAGAGATTCGCGAAGTACGCGTCGAGTTGAAATAGCGTGACCCGGTGAAAACATGAAAACCCTCCTCGGCCCTCCCAGCTACGGCAGCGCGGGAAATACCTGCACGCCAAGCCGATGAATTCGGAACCGCGCCAGCTGAATCCCCGATCGATCCTGGCTCCCGTCGTTGAAGAGCCAGCAACGTGCTTCGCGACATGGCCGGAGCCGACACCAGCGAGATCCACGATGACGTCGTCCTCGCCATGGAGCTTCAGCGTGAAGGATCCGTCGGCCTGTCCCTGCAAGGAATCAAAGATCACGGGTTCGCCGGCTTTCAATTGAACGAGGTGGTCCCGACCGCTGCGAGCTTCGCCGTTGACTTCCTGCTCGAAGTTGCATCGCCCGAACGGAGTTCGGTTGGGGCGGAACTAGCTTCGGTCGTGACACCGATTGCACGAAAGTGCGTCGCGGATGGGGGTGAGCTTGGGTTTCTTTCGCTCAGCGAAGCGGTCGCATGACGGAATGATTTGGCCGCGTCCGGCCATCGTTACACCGACTGAGATGCTCGCTTGGTCGCAGCTTGGGGGCGGTTTTGTCGGTCTCGGTTGCCTCTCTAGGGGTTAGAAAAATCAAATAACCCCGCGGTCATGGAGACGCGAGAGATTGGGTTTGGAGTGGCCGAACCAGGTGTTGGGGGGCGCGCTCGGGAGACTCGCTGGTTAGAGATAGAGAGTGAGGGCCGGACAGTCGGTCAGAGCGGACGACAGGGAACTTGCAGAGTTGAATTCTTAACTGGCTCACTGACGGCTTGCAGGTTATCGAAAAGGCCGATTGGCGGAGAATTTCAGGAAGTTGTTTGTTCATCTTCCGTCGGAGACTCCAAGAGCCTGGCACAACAGCGGTGCCCACTATCCAGTGGTGAGATGCCGGCCGCGATCGGGAGTTTCGATGCCCCACGCAAGAGCAGCTCCGCGCCTGATAACAGGATAGCAGTGCCGGCTGGAAGTAGAAAACACATTCCGGGGGGGCTGTATTCAATGCAAGCTGGAGTCGAACGTAAATTTGTTAGCGGCCCCCAAATGGCAGGGAGATGGCATCTACTGCGCACGGCAGGTTGAATTGAGGCACGGAAGTCGAACAACCATGTAACTTGAACGAGTACGGCGATTGTCCAGCGATTTCGCCAAGGCACCTAAAGTTGCACGTCAGGTTGAGACGCCAGACTCGGGCTCGGACTGCTCTCGAAAATCGATTGTGCTCCGATTCAGTGCTGGTCGAACTGATGCCAATATTTTCAGCAGCCCTGATCAGAAACTCGACAGAGTTTCCTCACGGCAAGGTCAGGATCTTCGCAACCTTTCCGACAGCCGGCCGTAGGGTCAGCGCTTCTCACTTTAGCGGCAGGCGTCGGGCTTTGGCGTAGCAGATGCTTACCACTTTCCCCGTATCTGAACGTCGACGGGCGAAACGCCACCGTTTCAGCTTCCACCAAGTCATGGAGAGACCCGTCGTATGCGAAGCCTCAGCCTCACATCGCTGATCTTGATCGGACTCGTTTTCGGCATCCTGACCGGACTGGGGGTCGGCGAGCGCGCCGAAGTGCTCTCGCCGATTGGTGACAGGTTCATTCGTCTGCTTCAGATGGCGGTATTGCCGTACTTCATCGTTGCGCTGCCGCTCGGATTTACCAAGAAGCCAAAATGCTCGCGATGCGTCTCGATTTGTTCTCAGGCGTTCTCTGGGGACTGGCAATCTTTTGGTTGTCTTGGCGATGATGGCCAACAACTGCAAGCGACTGTTTCGAGAACGCGATGAAGAAAACGATCGCGACGCCGAATCGGTTATCGATGTGACACTCCCGATCGCCTTTACGTTTCCCAACATTGGTGTGGTCATGTTGCTGCTGTTCGTTCCCTTCGCAGGCTGGTTCACCGGCAATCCCGTACCACTTGTGGTGTAACCCAAGCTTTGTCGGTTGTGGTTTTTCAGCTTCTTTGGGAGTGTCGAAATCAGCCTGCCTTTTCTGCTACAGCCAATGCGAATCCCTACCGATATGTTCCAGCTCCACGTCGTGACGTTGGTCTACATCGGTCGCGTTGCAACTCTGATGGCTGTCATGCACTTGGCGGGTGTCGCGTTGTTGAGTGCTGCAGGAAACGCGCGTTGGCTGAAATTCAAACCACGTCGTATCACGCTGTTCGCTGGAGGTTCATTTGCGATCCTGTTGCTTTCGATTGGCCTCATGCGTTTGACATTGTTCAACACAGTGGATCAGGCCTACTCAAAAGACGAAGTTGTCGGCGCAATGCAGGTAATCAAATATCCCAGCGACGGCAAAGTGCATCTTCAAGCTTCGTCTGACCTGTTGGCTGCGACCGAAGGCAGCGGTTTGAAAGCGATCCGCGAGCGAGGCAGTCTGCGAGTTGGATACGACCGTGACGGTTTGCCTTTTAGCTACATTAGTGAACAGGGCAACCAGGTTGGACTTGATATTGAAATGACACAAGCTTTCGCAGACGAACTTGATGTAGAGGTCGAGTATTTTCCCTACAACAAAGCGAAGATGCAGGAATGCTTGAACGACACGCTCTATTCACATTGGATCGAAGGAAAAACCGCCCAAGTCAATGAACGTCGCTGGAATGTTCTCGATGATGTCCTCGGCTGGTCTGACACGAATACGTCAAAAGATCAAGGGGGCGTCGCTAACGAGAGAGTGGCTCGGCTGCCGGACTGACATGCGAAGTGTTATCAGTTCCAGTCGGTTCGGCGGCTCGCCCTGCACTCGGTGACTTGAGGGAATCAACATAGGCTTTGAATGCGGCTTCGAGTTCGGCGAGGTTGGTCGCCGCCTTGTGTTCGTAGTCCTTGATCGCCTGGAGGGCGTCGACGACAGCTCTGTTGCGGGTCTGAAACTCGGGATCTTTATTCAGGGATTTGCGGATGGCATAGCGATTTTTGACGGCGGCGTCCACGCTTTGGAATGCTTCGGGGTAGCGGGCTTCGAGCTCGGCTTGTCGGCGGGCCGTTTTCGCGATCAAGGCAGCGAGTTGCCTGTCACCGGCGGCTTCAAGTTGGGCGCGGACCTGGCCGAGTTCCGACGGGAACCGGTTTCTGTTGACTCCATCCTCTTTGAGACGGGCAAGTTCGGGCTTTGTGGAGAGGACGTAATCGTCTTCCGCGCGACTCGCTTTGTGGACCTGAGTTTCCATGTTCTTGAAGTCGGGGTCGGTCTCCTTGATGTGCTGTTTCTTCTTTGCGATGAGTTTGCCGAGTTGCTTGTGGGTGATGAAGGCTTCCGCGTAGTCCGCGTGCAGGTCGGCTTCGAGCCTTTCATGTCTGGCTACGAGGTCCCGGTAGGCCTGGTCCTCCAGAGTGAGGCGGGACTTGAGGTTCATGTACTCGAGTTTGTACCGCTCGGCCGGGTCGCGATTGACGGGGTCGCGGTTGGCCTGGGCAATCGCGAGAGTTTTCCGAGTCTCGGTCCAGTCATCGCGCTGGCCGCTGGCCTGCCAGACGCGGACGTTGTCGATCGAGGCGCCAGGGAGATCGAACTGGAAGGCGAAGTACTGGCGAGTGCGGTCAATGATCGGGTGTTTGCCGAGGACAAATTCGCTGTCGCTCAAGTGCGCGAAGATTTCGTCGCCCCAGTATTCGACCGTCATGGTCTGCCACTGGTCGGGTCGAGGTTTGCGGATGCATTCGCCAAGCAGAGCGGGGACAAGTCCTGCATCGCGATCGACGGGCGTGTTGACCTGGAAGTGATCGGCGTGGATTTGAGTGACGCTGTTGTAGGATCCGCCGCTGCCGGTCACGAGGCGCAGATCGGTCGTTTGGCCGGAAAGTTTGAAGTCAAACTGGATGATCGTGTTGTGGAAGGAAGGGTCCTTCAGGAAGACGCGTTTGGTTTTCGTCGGATCGACATTCGTACGCAATAGCCCGCCGTCGCGCAGGGCGAACTCGGCCTTGAAGAACCAGCGGTCGCTGACCGTGGCGGGGTCGAAGTCGTCCGCGAAAATGAGTTCGCCAGGGATACACATCAAGGCGTTGGGTGGTGCGGGCGGCTCGGCAGTTGCTGTCGCCGAGATTACAAAGATACAGAGCAGAGATAGGATGAGACGAAATGTCATGGTGGTGGTTCGCATCTTTGGTTCAGTATGTCACGTTCTCTAAGTTTTTTTCAGGCGTTGTCCTAGCCACGGATTGACACTGATTCTCACGGATGAAGAGGTGACGCATTTTACCTTCATCATCCGTGAAGATCCGTGCCAATCCATGGCCCAGATCACGCGGGCTCGTCAGGTCCCGTTTGGATACTTGAAGGTGAGATTTTCAATGCTGCCGGAGAAGTGGTTCGGCGTGTTGCAATTTCCGACGGGTTGGACCAGATCCGCACCGATCTGAATGGAGTCGCCGGGTTCGTGCTGGATGATGCCGGCTGCCGCCTTTCCAACGAGCTTGTTGCCCAGAATCGACGATGTCGACTCGTCGGTGTCGACGACCGCCTGCAGTTGGCCCTTGTGTGAGTCATCTCAGGTGGTCCAACTTCGTTCATTTTGAGAACTCGCGAACTGCGTTCGGTCGAAGTGACCGAAGCAGGCTGGCAACTTGGTCGTGAATGACTCAGAACGGTTCGTCCTGTGTCACGAACGATGACCTCGGTTCGGCTCGAACTCGACGCCTCCGGGAAGACAGGATGACGACATTGACGATGTGCCCTGAGTATTTCTGCAAAGTGCCTATTGACTTCGGTCATAGAACGTCACGTGTGAATCTGCATACATACCATTGCTGCGTTTAGTATGCCCAGATCGGAAGCTCTGAGCTGAAGTAGAAGCTCAAGTCATGTTATGCTACTGGCTAGCGGAAGCTATCGAAGGTTCGATATTCGATAACCAACACGGTTTGCCCAGAACCCAATAAGCCAACCTCAATTGTCACCTCTGAGGAATTCGATGAACGCTTTGTTCATGTTCTTATTATGCGTTGTTCTCACGCTTTCGCATACTTCTATCGCGTGCGCCCAGACGGCGGACACGATCTATCACAACGGCTCGATCCTCACCATGGCAGGTACAGCGCCGACCTACGTCGAAGCTCTGGCGGTGAAGGACGGAGTGATTGCTCTGGCGGGCAGCAAAGATATGGTGCTGAAGATGAAAGGCGACGCAACCAATGTCGTCGATTTAGGGGGCAAGGCACTGCTGCCTGGTTTCCTCGATCCGCACAGCCACTACATCAACTCTCTTCTCGTCGCCAACCAGTGCCAGCTCTATGCCCCACCCTCTGGACCGGGTAAGGACGTCTCCAGCATCATCGCCGAGCTGAAGAAATTCGCCGCCGCCCGCAAGATTCAAAAAGGCGATTTCATCATGGGCTACGGCTACGACGACACCGTGATGCCCGATGGCCGCCTTCTCAATCGCGACGACCTGGACAAGGCGTTCCCCGACAACCCCGTCCGCATCGACCACGTCTCGATGCACGGCGCGGTGATGAACAGCCTCGCGTTGAAAAGATATGGGATCAGCGCGGAGACGAAAACCCCGCCGGGCGGCGTGATCGTGCGCAAGCCCGGTACACAGGAGCCATGGGGGCTAATCATGGAAACGGCTTTTCTCCCTGTCATGGAACAAGCCGAACCGATGACCGCCCAGCAGGAAATCGATTGGAGCCGTGCGGGACAAATGCTTTATGCGGAGGCTGGCATTACCACGGCTCACGAAGGAGCTTCTCACCTCCCCCAGATTCAGACCATCAAGCGTGCCAGCGAGGCCGGCGTCAACATCATCGATGTGATCGCCTATCCCTTCATCACGGATGTGGACAAAGTCCTCGCGGAAGTACCTCTCAGCGATTGGGGAAAATACAACAACCGGTTCAAGATCGGCGGCGTAAAAATCACGATGGACGGGTCGCCGCAAGGTCGCACGGCGGCCTTCACGACACCGTATCTCACCGGTGGTCCCGGCGGCGAAAAAGACTGGAAAGGTGAACTGACTTTTCCGCAGGACCTCGCCAACCAGATGGTAAAAAAAGTCTACGACATGAACGTGCCGCTGAACCTGCACTGCAATGGCGATGCTGCGATTGACGGCTTCTTAACTGCCTAAGCTCGTTTCGCTCAACGCCAAGCCAGTCGCGAACGACAATCCCCCGACGATGAAATTCGAACGCGGCACGCTTACCATATTCGGGGGTGTTAACCGTATGTCCGGGTCATACGCGTTGATCGACAATGGAAGTGTGACCCTTGGACAACTTGTAAGCACGAAGATGGCGGGGCCGCCGGTTTTGATGGAATTGGAACACGATTTCTCACAGATGATGGCTTCCGTGAATGGCTTTCACGTCAAGGGAAATGAACTACAACTCCTCAGCGGCGATCGTGTCGTCGCCGAGTTCCGTTCTAACGACTAGTGGTTTGTCAGAGCCAAGAATTCGGGTGGCGTCGCTCGCAATCCTAAAATTAAACGCGGACAAACCACTAGTCCGGATCCCACCGGCCGTGATGCCAGTGGAATGGGATGTTTACAATCGTGTTGTTCTAAGTTCGTTGGCAATCAAGTCAACGGCATTGGGTTGAATTCGCTCAGGCAAACATCTCTTTTCTCGCCCACTTTGGAAGGCACCCTGATGAAGACATTTTTTTCGGTTGCGATTCTTATCGCAATGATTGTTTCGAGCCCCAGTTCGTTGGTTGCACAGCAAATAAAGCCGAACATCCTCGTAATCTGGGGCGATGACATCGGTACTGAAAACATCAGCTACCACAATCGCGGCATGATGGGCTACCAAACGCCCAACATTGACCGCATTGCCAATGAAGGTATTTTCTTCACCGACTATTACGGCCAGCAGTCTTGCACCGCCGGACGTGCAGCCTTCATCAACGGCTCTGTCCCGATCCGCACTGGAATGACCAAGGTCGGTGTGCCTGGTGCCCCGGAAGGTTGGCAGAAAACCGACGTCACCATGGCCACCGTCATGAAGAGTCTTGGCTACGCCACCGGGCATTCGGCAAGAATCACCAGGGCGACCGTGACGAACACCTGCCCACCATGCACGGCTTCGACGAGTTCCTGGGCAATCTGTACCACCTCAACGCTGAGGAAGAGCCTGAGAACGAAGACTATCCTGGCGATCTAATTTTTCCCAGCGGCAAGACTTTTCGAGAGACGTTTGGCCCGCGCGGCGTACTGCGTTGCATCTCCGACGGCAACGGCGGCCAGTCCATCGAGGACACCGGCCCGCTGACGAAGAAGCGAATGGAGACGATCGATGAGGAAACCGTCACTGCGGCTAAGGAGTTTATCACCCGGCAGACCAAGGCTGGCAAACCTTTCTTTTGCTGGTGGAACGGAACTCGCATGCATTTCCGCACTCACGTGAAGAAAGAGCATCGCCACAAGGGCAACGACGAATACACCGATGGCATGATCGAGCACGACTTGCAGGTAGGCGAACTCCTGAAACTTCTCGATGACCTGGGCATCGCTGACAACACGATCGTGCAATATTCCACGGACAACGGACCGCACTTCAACACTTGGCCAGATGCGGGAACCACGCCGTTTCGTAGCGAAAAGAACTCGAACTGGGAGGGTGCGTACCGCGTTCCCTGCTTCATCAAGTGGCCCGGCCATTTCCCCGCTGGCAAGGTTCTCAATGGCATCGTCTCCCACGAAGATTGGCTACCCACTTTCGCCGCAGCCGGAGGCAACACCGAAATCAAAGAGCAGTTGAAAGCTGGCGTCGAACTCAACGGCCGCAAGTACAAAACTTTTATCGATGGCGCCAATCAGCTCGATTACCTCAGCGGCAAGACCAAGGAATCCGAGCGTAAGTATTTCATGTATGTGAACGACGACGGCCAGATCGTCGCCATGCGATATCAGGATTGGAAAGCCGTCTTCTTAGAAAACCGCGGCCAGGCGTTCGAAGTTTGGCGTGAGCCCTTCACCGAACTCCGCGTGCCGCTGCTCTTCAACCTCCGCCGCGACCCGTACGAAAAGGCACAGCACAACTCGAACACTTACAACGACTGGTTCCTCGACCGCGTCTACGTCCTCGGCCCGATGCAAAAGGTTGCCGGACAGTTCCTGATGACCATGCAAGAGTATCCTCCCAGTCAGTCTCCGGGATCCTTCAACCTGGAAGGAATCCAGAAGAAAATCGAAGCTTCCATGGGCGGCAGGTAATTCGGAGTTTCCAGGCCGTCGCCTGCGGGCGGCGGCTTTTTACAATTCAATTTGGTATTTGAAGTGACAAAACCAACGACTGTTCTCATCGCAATCGTATTCTGCTCTGCATGGCTTTCCCAAACCTTCGCCCAAGATAAGCTGGTAGCCGCAGATGCGATTGCCCAATCCGACCTGGTCGGTTCGCAAGTGCTGGAAACGCCCTATGGCGTCATGAGGATCGACAACGATTATCCAACCGACGAAACCATTGCGAAACTTTTCGAGCAACGTGACCGTCAGCGGGCGACCGAGGTTTACCTGTGGTCCTTGCCCATCGTCCAATTTCAGATTTGGAGTGAACAGCAAGCGAGAACATTTGGGAGTACGGGAACAGACGTGGTTGTCCTCACTTCGTTCAACGAAAAAGGTGGCGTCACCACAGGCAACGCCACAACTCCCTATCTCATCTCGTTCTTCAATCTTGCCGAGACCGGACCACTTGTGATTGATTTTCCGAGCGGGCCATATGCGGGCGGTATCCTGGACTGGTGGGAACGCACGCTGGACAACGGTGCTTTTTTCAACGCGGACAAATCCGCTGTGAAGAGTGTCAAGTACTTACTGCTGGGACCGAATCATTCGACCAAAGATTACGAGGTTAAAGACTTTTCCATCGTTCAATCGCCCACGAACAAAGTGTTCTTTGGTAACCGAATTCTCAAGCCGGGTGCGGAAGCACTCGCCGAGTTCCAGAAAGCGCTGATGGTCTACCCGCTTGGAAGTGAACCGAAGCCAGTCAAGTTCATCACTGGTGTTGATAAACCATGGTCGGGCACGCCGCCGACGGGACTCGAATATTTCAAAGCGGTGCATCGTGCGATCCAGGACGAGCCGGTGTTGCCTCAAGACAAACCTTACATGGCATTCCTCGCGTCGCTCGGCATCGAAGACGGTAAGCCATTCAACCCTGACTCGCGGATGGCGAAGCTCCTGGCCGAAGGAGCGAACATTGGCGAACTCATGGCGCGCGCGAACTCGATGGAGCATCCGCACGCCGAATCGTACTGGCAAGGCACCCGCTGGCATCGCTTGCTCGATTTCCCTTTGGCTCAAGTCGATGAGAAGCGTTCTTACATTGACGAGCGGGCCGCCTGGTTCTATGAGGCCGTCACATCCTCCGGTCAAATGCAGACCAGTGCACCCGGTTCCGGCCAGGTCTACTTGAGCACAAAGCGCGACGGGGAAGGCAATGTGTTGAAAGGTGGAGAGACTTACCGTCTCCGCGTCCCGGCGAACGCTCCCGCTGGGCAGTTTTGGGCAGTGACCGTCTATGCCGAGGACTCGCGTCTGTTTGTCGTTACCGCGCAGAAAAACGCTAACCTCGACTCGCGCAACGACAAGCTGAAGACGAACGATGACGGGTCGGTGGACATCTACTTTGGCCCGTACACAACGAAGGTTCCCGCTGAGATGAAGAACAACTGGATTCAAACCAATTCGGGCGCGGGCTGGTTCCCTTACTTCAGGTTGTACGCTCCGAAGAAAG
Source organism: Pirellulaceae bacterium (assembly GCA_963767665.1). Taxonomy (GTDB): domain Bacteria; phylum Planctomycetota; class Planctomycetia; order Pirellulales; family Pirellulaceae; genus Rubripirellula. Next base: position 59,318 of record CAVYFC010000014.1, on the reverse strand, counting down.
AGTTCTTCGACAAGACGTGGACGATGGGTGATATCCAACGCATCACCAATTGAACCTCTGACGAAAACAAGATTTTCAGGCAGGGAGAACGAAAAAACTGACTACCCAGATTGGGACCACGTCGCCCTGAGATTCCGTCGACTCCTGTTAAAAACGAAACAGACTCAAACCATGAGAGCAATGGTTCTAAATCGTTACGGCGGACTCGATCAGGTCATGTTCGCAGATCTCCAGCGGCCCGTGGCCATGCTGGACGAGATCCTCGTTCAGGCTCTGTCCAAAAGGACTCGCCCGGTGCGGACAAGGAAGCCAATTGGCTCCCCGCCCCGGACGGGAATTGCCCACGAAAAGTTGACAGTGAATCGGTGCGGATTCGCATCGCGTGTTCGATTGACAAGAACTTCTGCTATTGTTCCACGACCTGGTTCCCGCAAACGTTGGTCGGCAAGTCTTTGAGCCGGCCCCGTCCAGTCGCGGCTATCGTCATGGTCGTCCGGGTAAACCGCCTGAAGTCGATCGCGAGAATCAAGCGGCTCGGCTGATTCGCAAGACTCCGGTGCATCTTTGATGACGTAGCTGGTAGCGCCATCTTCCCCGAACGGATTGCCGTCGCAACACAGGACCAGTTCCTCGCCATTGCGACGGTTGTCATTGACGGAGCGTGCGGACCGCAGAACAAGCTCGTCAACTGTTCCCAAGCAAATCACTTGTTGAAGCGCATGAACACTCTCATCCGCGGGATGACTGTCGGCGATCTGGATCGGCATGTCCAATTGCTGATCGCTTGCCTTTTGCAGTGCTCGCAACGCCACCCGACATTGACAACGTTGCTACCTCGGAAGATGCAACCTAACGCAACCACGGAACCAGATGCAAAGATTGCCAACAGACTTCATCCCTCCGTGAATGGCCACCGAGAACGAGCCCTCGGGATTTGCAAAGGGTTTAAGCGACCTATCACCAATCTTGGTCTAGGAGTCTCCCACGCGACTTGTTCTGATTAAAGCAAGGACTGCAATTGAGATCTTAGGAATCTGATCGAAACTTTTCGAAAGATCAGGTTAACTCGTGCAGTCGTGTGAACGCAATGCACACCTTCGAACCGTGAAAATGGCGCAAGTCCTGGAAAAGTAGTTTGCTTCCCATCAATGCGAAGAGCTCTCGTTGAATTGAAGTCGCTACGCGGTTAGAACTCATTCGTTGCGGTAATGATGGACTGAAGAATCTTGAAGTCAACAGCAACACAGCGAGACCAATGAGTTGTTGGCTAATCGCCGAATTCGCAGGAGCTCTGTATGATTGGCGTTGCAGTCTACGTTTTTGTTCTCTGTTGTGTAAGTCAAACGTTGCAAGATGATGCGTTTCATGGCCTCATTTGAAAGAGTCAGCATGCGTTTTGGCGTTGGGCCTTGCAGCAGCCTGGCAATGGCGTTCGCGGCCTTTCTTGCAGTGACTTCAACCGTCACCGCTAAGGAGGTTTCGGGGAAACCAAAACAGATTGTCATCCTTTACACACATCGACCAGTGGCCCCGATTTGCATGGACTGGGATCGTGGAATTCGCAGCGCTCTGATGGCGGGCTATCACGAACCACTCGACATCGAGATCGAGTATTTGAACCTGGTGCGTTATCAAGATTCTGAATACCTGAGTGCATGGATTGATCTTCTCAAGACAAAGTACGCGGCAAACCCTCCCGACTTGATTATCCCCGTCTTCGTCCCTGCCTTACAGTTCGCGCTGGAGCATCGAGCATCTCTTTTTCCTGGCGCTCCCATCGTGTTCTGCTCCGTGCCCTCGCTACTTGCCGAAAGTGCCCATGCCCAGCCGAATGTAACCGGCGTCGCATTTCGTTTGGATTTGGCTGGAACCTTGTCTGCCATGACACAACTACAACCGACAACTCAACGGCTGATGGTGCTGAGCGGAAGTCCAATTGACAAGGAATCGTTGAACAAGGCGGCAAACGAGGCAACTCCCAAACTACAAGCAGAGCTGGAGTTTATCGAGCAACTTCCGCTTTTAGATTTAGCCGAGAAAATGCAATCCGCAGACCGAGACACCTCTGTGCTCATGATGTCTTACGAAGAAGACTTGGAGGGAAACCATTACGTGACCTCCGAGGTCACCGAGTACTTAGCCGCCAATTGCTCGCTTCCGGTGTATGGCCTGTATGACTCGTTGCTTGGACACGGCATCGTGGGAGGAAGCCTTGCATCGGCCGAATCACAGGGCAAACTTGCGGGCGACCTAGCCATTCGCGTCTTGCATGGCGAACGACCTGAAGAGATCGACATAGTGGGTCTCAGTGATGGGAAGATGATATTTGATGTGCGCGAATTGAAGCGATGCGGTCTCTCGGAGGTGGACTTGCCACCCGACACGACCATTTTGAATCGTGAGCCGACGTTCTGGGAGGAATTTGGTCAATACGTGTTACTTGGCTTGGCTGCGATCGCGTTGCAGAGCCTGATCATTGGAGGCTTGCTTGTGAACCGTTCCCGCCGGATTCGTGCGGAGCGTGAGGCGCAAGAACTATCGGGCAAGATTCTTACCGCTCAAGAGGACGAAAGACGGCACGTCGCGAGAGAGATGCATGACGACCTTTCCCAGAGACTGGCCGCTTCGGCGATCGCCGCTGGTAATTTGGAACAGAAGTCCCCAGCAACTTCGGAATCCCGAGATGCGTTGGGCTCCCTCAAAAATGGTCTGATCGCGATCTGTGATGACATGCATCGGCTCTCTCGACAAATCCATCCGGCAATTCTTGACGATTTCGGGCTTGAGGATGCTTTACGAGCCGAATGCGATCGCATTCGGGAGAAGGACGGCGTCGAGGTAGAGTTTTGTCGTGGTGATTTGCCTGACGATCTCTCAAAACAAATCGCACTTTGTCTCTACCGGATCGCACAAGAATCGTTGTGGAACGCTTCGAAATATGCTCATTCGAATCGAGTGCAACTTGAACTGAATTCCGATTCCGAGTTCATCTATTTGCAGGTCCGTGATTTTGGCAATGGCTTCAATCCCGATGACGTATCCACTCGCCAAGGCTTGGGGCTTGCAAGCATGAAGGAGCGAACGAGGTTGGCAGGTGGGACGATCGCCATCGATTCAGCACTCGGTGAAGGTGCAACCATCTCTGTTCGTGTCCCGCTACTGGAGAACCATGCATGAACCGCCCTCGAGTTTTGCTGGCGGATGATCATCGGCTGGTGATCGATGGACTTCGTGGAATATTGGAGCCCGAGTTTGATCTGGTTGGGATCGTCGAGGACGGCCGAGAGCTTTTGGACGCCGCGAATGATCTCCAACCTGATATTATCATCGCCGACATTAGCATGCCGCGATTAAACGGGATTGATGCCGTGGAACAATTGAGAAGCAATGGTTGCCCGGCGAAGATTGTGTTTCTAACCATGCACAAGGACACCACCTATGCTGCTATGGCATTTGAGGCCGGCGCCTCTGCGTTCGTTCTCAAGCATTCTGCCAGCACAGAGCTACTGACAGCCATTCGTGCCGCCTTGTCAGGCCAGATCTACGTGACGCCTGGCATCGCGGAAGGACTCGAGAGGGCGGCAGTGAGTGGCAATTCTGGGGCCAAAGGACCAACCCTCACTCCCAGGCAACGAGAGGTCCTGCAGTTGTTCGCCGAGGGACGCTCGGCCAGAGAAGTGGCCAAAACTCTGCATATTTCGACACGCACCGCAGAGAACCACAAGTCCAGGATCATGGACATCTTGAACCTGTCGACAACCGCCGATTTGGTGCAGTACGCGATTCGCCATGGCTTCATTTCTGCGGAATGATTCTCAAGGGCTGGTGGCTGGATGTTTCGTACGAACGTTCCTGGAAAACCGCACGGCCAACTTTTCTGCCCGGATTGAGTAATTCTACTCACGCTTTTCCCCTTTCGCGGTTCTACCATCGTTTCAAACAATCTCGGGAGCCGAACGGCGGCTTCGGAAATTGATCCGGATTTCGGTGGCTGCACCTACTTCGCGGGCAAATCATGCATCGAAGAAGCGTACTACTCGCCGACAGTCATTCGCCGATGCTGGAAGCTGTCCGCGTCCTGCTCGATGATCGGTTTGACGCCGTTGTGATGGTAGCCGACGAGAGATCTCTGCTGGAGTCGATTGCGAAATTACTGCCAGAACTTGTGATCGTCGATGTGTCACTTCCGCGCCACTTGGGGCGGAATATCGTTGCCGTGTTACGCGCACAATTCCCAGACTTGAGCATGATCGCGCTCAGTGCATTCCATGACAAGTTCGTAGCGGAGCAATTGCTGGCCAGTGGAGCAGTGGGCGTCGTGCTAAAGAGCTCGGCGGTGACCGACCTTGGCCCGGCTTTGGATGCAGTGGCAGTTGGAAAGCGGTTCGTCTCGCCGGCCATCAATCACGTCTTTGGATCAATCGCAGTACCATCTAATTAGCCGAGAAAACACGAGCAATCGTAGACTTTCTGCGATATCCCCAATGAGCTTTTGGATTGTATTCGGGTGGGTAAGTACTCATTCGTGGAAGCGCCAGATGCAGTGCAGTAGGTTTGACGAGGAACCGTTCGGAAACAACAAGAAAAGACCAATGACAAGACTCTTTACTCTTCAATCGTTCGTTTTGATCTTCTGCATTGCGATGAACTCCGCCCGTGCGCAATCGTCTGTGGATGATGGTTCGGTGCTACCGTTTTCGCCTGCACCTATGGAGAGTGTGGTCAAGCCTCGGTTGCAGGATTCGACAATGAAGTGGCCTGACGAACCACAGCGATTGCCGGACGATGCGCCGAATATCTTGATCGTCCTGCTCGACGATACCGGCTTTGGTGTCTCGGAGGTTTTCGGTGGTGAAGTCAAAACGCCCGCGTTTGCGAGGTTGGCGGCAGAAGGCTTGCGGTACAACATGTTCCATACCACGTCGATCTGTTCGCCGACGCGAGCTTCCTTGTTGACCGGTCGCAATCATACCCGTGTCGGTTACGGAACGATTGCCGAACGTGCGGTGGCCTTCGATGGCTTCACCGGCATCATGCCGAAAGAGGCGGCCACGGCTGCCGAGGTGCTGCGGCATTACGGTTATCGCACGGCGGCCTTCGGCAAATGGCACAACACGCCGGCGACCGAAACGACCAGCATCGGTCCCTTCGATCGCTGGCCGACTGGCTACGGCTTTGACACATTTTGGGGATTCATTGCGGGCGAAACTTCGCAGTGGGAACCTCGACTCACCCACAACACGCTGCACATCGAGCCGCCGCACGAAGAAGGCTATCACCTGACCGAAGGCATGGCCGACGAGGCTTTGAAATGGCTCGATGACTACCAGGCCTACTCGCCCGACAAACCGTTCTTCATCTACTGGGCTCCCGGTGCAGTGCATGGACCGCACCATGTCGCAGCCGAATGGTCAGACAAGTACAAGGGCAAGTTCGATGACGGCTGGGACGCGTATCGCCAACGGACCTTCAAGCGTCAGCTGGAAATGGGCATCATTCCGGAAGGAACTCAGCTCACGGAGCGTGACGAATCCATGCAAGGCTGGGACGATATCCCGGAGGCTCAGCGACCCTTCCAGCGTCGACTGATGGAAGTCTACGCAGGCTTTGTTGAGCATACCGATACTCAGGTGCTGCGAGTGATTGAAGGGCTGGAGGAACGCGGACTGAGTGACAACACGCTGGTCATCTACATCTGGGGCGACAACGGTTCCAGCAGCGAAGGTGTCCAAGGCACGATCAGCGAACTGCTCGCTCAGAATCAGATCGACGCCCCGGTCGAAAAACAAATTGAAGTTCTGGAGAGTTTTGGTGGTCTTGAAAAACTGGGCACGCCGGAAGTCGACAACATGTATCACGCCGGCTGGGCCTGGGCGGGCAGCACGCCATTCAAAGGCACCAAGCTGGTCGCGTCGTATTTTGGCGGCACCCGTAATCCGATGGTCATTTCGTGGCCGAAGAAGATCAAACCGAGCGACCAGATTCGCAACCAGTTCCACCACGTCGTCGATATCGTGCCAACGATCTACGACATTCTCGGCATCATACCGCCAAAAGTCGTTAATGGTCACGAGCAAATGCCTTTCGATGGCGTCAGCTTGAAGTACACCTTCGATGCACCAGAGAAGCCAACGACGAACAACGAACAGTTCTTCGACAACTTCGCCAGCCGCGGCATCTACCAGGACGGCTGGATGGCTTGCACATTCGGCCCGCTCGTTCCCTGGGATCCCGCCAACAACCCGGGACGCATGAAGGGCTGGGACTCGGAGCAAGATGTTTGGGAGTTGTACCACGTCGACGAGGATTATTCGCAAGCTAACGATTTAGCCGCGGAGTATCCCGACAGGTTAGCCGCGATGAAAACGCGATTCATGGAGCTGGCCGAAGACAACAAGGATTTGCCGATCGGCGGTGCGATTTGGACACGGATTCATCCACAGGACGTGGTCAAGTCTCCGTATACCAAGTGGACCTTTACCGGCAACACGCGTCGGATGCCTGAGTTCACTGCTCCGGGACTTGGTAAACGCAACAACACAGTCGACGTCAAACTGACGTGTGAAGAAAACGCCAGCGGAGTGCTTTATGCGCTCGGAGGAGCATCGGCGGGCCTGACCTGCTTCATGGAAAATGGCCACCTTTGCTACGAGTACAACTTGTTGATCTATGAGCGGTACAAAGTGCGTTCCGAAAAGAAGGTGCCGGCAGGCGACCACAACATCCGCATTGAAACGACACTCGCCCGTCCGGGAGCACCGCTGACGGTAAAGATGTTTGTCGACGATGAATTGTTCGCCGAGATGACGACCAAACAATCCGTTCCGGCAGCGTTCACCGCCAGTGAAACTTTCGATGTCGGAATCGACCTGGGCTCACCCGTCTCCCGCGACTACGCCGAGCGACGACCGTTCGAGTTCGAGGGCAAGATCAGCACGGTCGACGTGGAGCTGAAGTAGAACAGTTGTCCCGATTGTTCACCGAACTGACGACGGAGCAATTGCCCAATTGCTCTACAAATTGAAGAACAAGCAATTCACCACGATTGCTCTACAACAATTGGTGGCTCTGCCGCGCGATCTACCCGGGAATGAATCATGGGAAAAATGACTTCTATCGTAAGTTTCGTCGCTCTGGCTGTTTGCCTTTGCAACTCTCCTTCCATCCAGGCGCAGGAAGTTGATCGCACGGTCCTGCCACCAGTACCGGCCAAGTTCAAAGGCAAAGTTGGTGAGACCTACAAGGACTCGACTCCAGACTTCAGCCCGGCTTTGCCACTGGCTGCACCGGAAGGTGCGCCGAATGTATTGGTGATCGTGTTGGACGACGTCGGTTACGGACAACTCGGCTGCTATGGCGGGCCGATTGAGACTCCGAATATCGACAAGTTGGCCGCCGGCGGGCTGCGTTACACGAATTTCCATACAACCGCACTTTGCTCGCCGACGCGAGGAGCACTGTTGACCGGACGCAATCAGGCCGATGCACCGACAAGGAAGACAACTCAGTATTACGAGATGCTAGGCAGCCGCGCGATTTGGTCGGAAGGCTGGACCGCTGTCACTTGGCACAAGAAGGGCGAGCCTTGGGAGGACGACCAGTGGGAACTCTACCACACCGCGGAAGACTTCTCTCAGGCGAATGATCTCGCCGCAAAGATGCCTGAGAAGCTGAAAGAACTGCAAGACCTGTGGCTGTCCGAAGCCAAGAAGTACGGCGTGCTGCCGCTGGACGATCGCCGTTACGAACGAGTCGCCGATCCCACCCGACCTGTCGCAGCGATCCCGCAGCCAAGCTACACGTACTATCCCAAGACATCGATCGTGCATCCACTGGCCGCGCCTCAGTTGCTAGGCAAAGAGCACACGGTAACCGCATCTGTCACGATTCCGGAGAGCGGTGCTGAAGGCGTGTTGGCTTGCTCCGGCGGCGAATTCGGTGGTTGGACGTTGTTTGTGAAGAACAGCAAGCTGCACTATGTGCACAACCACCTAAAGGTACAAGAGTTCGCTGTTGAGTCCGCCATCACGCTGCCGCCCGGAAAGCATGAGCTTGGTTTCCGCTTTGTACCATCTGAAAAATCACTCAAGCCCGATTACTTCATCGGTGACGTCACATTGACCGTGAACGGAAAGGCTGTCGGTGAACTCAAGGGCATGAAATCGGCCGGACAATACAGCGCCGTCACCGGCTACGGACTGCTGATCGGACGCAACGCGAATACGCCCGTCACTCATGCGTACGAAACTCCGTTTGCGTTCACCGGCCAACTCGACAAGGTGACGATCGAAGTCAAGTAATTGAGACAAAAGTGAAACAAGTAGAACAGTTGTCCTAACGGTTCAAAGAACTTACCAAGCAATTGGGACAATTGCTCTACGTAAAATTTTAATTTTTGGGAGACGAACAATTGGGACAATTGTTCTACGACAAGATGCCTCAAGAACCAGTACGATTCGGTAGCTACGATCCAAAAGCTGATGTTGAAATCAGCGAGCGGAATCTGCCGCATTGGTTTCAGCCTGGCGCGGCGATTTTTGTGACCTTCCGCACGGCTGATTCGCTACCAAACGACGTCCTCCTGCGTTGGCAGCATGAGCTTGAAGCCTGGCTTCGCATTCACGAGTTGCCTGAGCAGCTTGCTTCATCCACGGTTCACCAGAACCTCCCCCGATCACGACCGGTTACTTACCAAGCTGACCGTCGAGCAACAGAAAGAATTCAAACGATTAACCAACCGCGTGTTCCATCATTGTTTAGATGAATGCCATGGTGCTTGCGTCCTGCGACAAACGCACTTGGCTGAGATCGTGGCGGACTGCTTGAGATTCTTTGACGGCCAGCGTTATGACCTGGATCGGTTTGTCGTGATGCCGAACCACGTGCATGCCATCGTTCAGTTTCGCCAGGGCTTTTCGCTGGAGACCATCAGTCAAAGCTGGATGCGGTATTCGGCGCGGCAGATAAATCAACAACTTGGTTCGTCAGGAGCATTCTGGCAACCGGAACCGTTCGATCATCTGATTCGCAGCCTTGATCAATTTGAGTACTTGCAACGGTACATCGCCCAGAACCCGATGAAGGCAAAACTGAAGACCCGAGAATTCCTGTACTGGACACGATAAAGCGTAGAATAATTGTCCCAATTGTTCAAAGAACTTAGAAAGCAATTGGGACAATTGCTCTACAAACTACGAGATCGCGACTCATGATCAAACACTTACTTTACAGCTTGTTGGCATGCATCACCACTGCGACGGCCGCCAACGCGCAGCTCCACTTACCTCAACCTGATCCGCCGTTTTTTCTGTACTACGCCCCAGGTGCTGCACACGGTCCGCATCATGTTGCCAAGCAGTGGGCTGATAAGTACAAGGGAAAATTCGATGGTGGTTGGGACAAACTCCATGGAGAAGTTTTTGCTCGGCAAAAAGCCATGGGCTGGATACCGGATAACGCAACGCTCACAGCGCGTCCCGATTTCATTCCCGCGTGGAGCGACATTCCCGAAAATCAAATTGCATTTCAAACGCGATTGATGGAAATCTTTGCAGGTTTCGTCGAATACGCGGATACCGAAGCGGGCAAGCTCATTGATGAACTGCAGCGTCAAGGTCTGCGCGACAACACGTTGGTGTTCTATTTGTTTGGTGACAATGGAGCCGCCACGGCAGGTGAAAATGGTTCTATCTCCGAGCTGCTGTTTCAGAACAAGATCCCCAATACCATCGAACAGCAGATGGAAGCGCTCGAGGATTTAGGTAGACTCGATGTGCTGGGCAGTGCCAAGACAGACAACATGTATCACAAAGGCTGGGGCTGGGCGGGCAACACACCGTTTCGATACATGAAACAAGTCGCTTCGCACCTGGGAGGGACCCGCAATCCGATGGCCGTTTCCTGGCCAGCCAGAATCCAGCCTGACAAGACTCCACGTCCGCAGTTCACCCATGTGAACGACATCGTGCCGACTATCTACGAAGCCGTGGGCATCGCAGCCCCGTCCGCAGTTGATGGAACCATTGAATCGGTAATCGTCGAGCTGAAGTAGCGAACGCAGACCAATAGCCCCAAGCGATTTGCTGCAAAGTCATGAGCAATTGGTCTGATTCCTTTATGCGCAGTCACCAAAGCCTTTGAGTCAACAGGGCTACTGCTCGATCACCACGAAGGACAAACTCTGATGATTGTTTTTGGAACAGCGACCGCGAAAGGCACCGCTCTTGATTGACCTGCGAGCCGATCCGTTTGAGGTGGCGCCGGAAGACTCGTTCTACAACGACGACTGGCTTGCACGGCGCCTGTACGTGATAGTGCCTGTTAAGAATCTGGTTGTTAACTTCATGGCTACCTTCGAGGAATTTCCGCTCCGCCAAGAATCCGGCAGCTGCACGCCGAAGCAGTGACGCCGATTAAATTTGTAACGTGTGTAGATGTGTAGAACAATTGTCCCAATTGTTCTGTCAGCCATTCACGAACAATTGGGACAATTGTTCTACCCTTTTAGGATAAAGCATGTTATTGCTCTCACGATTCAGGCTCTGTTTGGGATTTGCTGCTTTGACGTTGAGCATGGCACTGGTAAATGCTCAAGATATCCTGCCGTTCCCACCGACACCGTCCGCTTCCCAAGCGGGCGTGACGATTGAAAGTTCGACTTATCGAAAGCGCGTCGAGCCACGGCGATTGGCGGCCAACGCGCCGAATATCTTGATCATTCTGATCGACGATGTCGGCAATGGGACGCCGTCCACTTACGGCGGCGAAATCAACACGCCGACACTCAGCCGAATTGCGACAATGGGCGTTTCTTACAATCGCTTTCACTCAACCGCAATGTGTTCACCCACTCGCGCTGCGCTCTTGACTGGGCGGAACCACACTCGGGTTGGCAACGGGCAAATTGCTGCCATCGCAAATGACTTTGACGGTTTCAGTGGCGTGATTCCCAAGACATCCGCTACGATGGCAGAAGTCTTGAAAGCATACGGCTACAACACGTCTGCGTTCGGAAAATGGCACAATACGCCGGAAGAACAGATCACCAACAAAGGACCGTTTGAGTATTGGCCAACCGGCTACGGATTCGAGTACTTCTACGGGTTCTTGGCGGGCGAAGCGTCCCAGTACGAACCGACGATGGTTCGCAACACAAGCTACGTGGAACGTCCCAAGACTAGCGGCGGCAACGATCACTACCATTTGTCGGAAGACATCGCCGACGACGCGATCGTGTGGCTCCGCGACCAGAAAGCGTACTCGCCGGACAAACCGTTCTTTATGTACTGGGCTCCTGGTGCATCGCATGGTCCGCACCAAGTGACAAAGGAGTGGGCGGATAAGTACAAAGGCAAATTTGACGACGGCTGGGACGCTTATCGCGAGCGAGTGTTTGCCAAGCAGAAGCAACTTGGTTGGATACCGTCAGACACAAAACTGACACCTCGAGCCGAATCGATGGCTTCGTGGGATTCGATTCCAGAGTCCGAAAGGCCGTTCCAGCGGCGACTCATGGAAGTGTTCGCTGGCTTTACAGAGCATGCAGACGCTCAGGTGGGCCGCATGATCGATGAACTTGAGCAGCAGCAGCGGCTCGACAATACGCTCGTTCTCTACATCTGGGGTGACAACGGGTCTTCTTCCGAAGGACTCGACGGCACGATCAGTGAGCAACTGGCGCAGAACGGCATTCCTACGAAAATCTCGCAGCACATCGATGCACTCGAGGAGCTCGGCGGGCTGGACGCGATTGGCGGCGAGAAGACCGATAACATGTATCACGCCGGTTGGGCCTGGGCGGGCAGCACACCTTACAAAGGCACGAAACTGCAAGGCGCGTACTTCGGTGGCACTCGTCAGCCGATGGCCGTTTCGTGGCCGAGGAAAATCATGGCTGACAAAACGCCGCGTCCGCAATTCCACCACGTCGTGGATGTCGTTCCCACCGTTTACGAATTGCTGGAAATTCCAACGCCGCAAGTCGTCAACGGATTCACGCAGGATCCGTTTGATGGCGTGAGCATGGCATATTCCTTGGCTGACCCAGATGCACCGGGGAGCCGACACACGCAGTTTTTTGACATCATGGCCAGCCGTGGCGTTTACCAGGATGGTTGGTTCGCTTGCGCTCGTGGCCCGCGAGAACCATGGGTTGGCGGCATCCCCGCTGGAATTCGTCAGTGGTCGCCGCTTACCGACACTTGGGAACTCTATCACGTTGAAGAAGACTGGAGTCAGTCCAGCGACTTGGCGGCAGAGATGCCAGCCAAGCTGGAAGAGATGAAGGCGCTGTTTCTGACTGAGTCGGCGAAGAACAAGAATTTGCCGATCGGCGGCGGCCTTTGGTCAACCGCACTCTACCACCCAGAGGATGCGCCCGCGTCGCCACTTACCGAGTGGACGTTCGACCATCCGATTAAGGGAATGCCCGAGTCTGCCGCACCCAAGCTTGGCAAAGTCAGTAGCTTGGTTTCGATGGAAGTGGACGTTCCGGCAGGTGCCAACGGCGTGCTCTACGCGCTGGCAGGATTCTCCGGTGGTCTAACCTGTTACATGCGAGACGGCCAATTGTGCTACGAATTCAACCTGTTTGAGATCGAGCGAACGAAGATTCGCTCCAGCGGCAAATTGCCAGCTGGAAAAGCCAAGATCGAAGTCGTGACCAACCTTGTCGACAAGATTGGTGGCCCATTGGACGTCACATTGAAAGTGAATGGTCAGGAAGTTGGCAAGGGGCGTGTTCCACGCGCCATGTCACTTCACTTTACCAGTAACGCCACTTTCGACATTGGTACCGACCTCGACTCGCCCGTTTCACTCGACTACTTCGAAGAAGCCCCATTCGCGTTCCATGGTACGATCGGCACGACGAAGATCACCTATCTCAAATAGGAAGTAGCGTAAGATGGCAGCGAATGAAGAACAGTTGCGTAAGGTCGTCACGGGTGCCAAGCATCGTGTCAGCGATAAGCTTGGCGACCTTTGGTGGTGGCTCATGATCCGTGGCGTGCTCGCTTTGGGGCTAGCAGTGTTTGCATTGTTCTGGCCACAAAAAACGGTCGGGCTGTTGGTGAATTTGCTGGGCGCTTATCTGCTTCTGGATGGAATACTGGGGGTCGTGGGCTCGTTTCGCTCGGACGAAAACAGAGGCGCTCCGTTGGCCGCGATTATCGGTTTGGTCGTCGGCGCCGTTCTTCTTTCCTGGACGGGACTCAGCGTGCGACTGTTCTTGATCCTCGTCGGGGTGTGGGCACTGCTCCAAGGGGCCGGTATGTTTCTTTCCAGCCGCAACCATGAATCCGATCGGGAAGCACGAAGTCTAGTGGGAATCGTGGGCGGCGCGTTAGCGGTTGCTGGACTCATCCTGATCGTGTGGCCCAACACGGGCGTCGTTACCGTATCATGGTTAATCGCCATCATCGCCCTGTCGCTTGGCTGCCTACTGATCTACGTGGGCAACAGACTTCGGCGTATCGCAAGCCGTATCCGTCACGCAGGTTAATGTATCTGTCGGCGTCTCCAAGAATGAAGTCGCTGCAATGCAACGAACTGGAAGTTACGAAACTGCACAGGCGTGGGACGCCAACGCTGTTAGCTGCAGCGAAGCGGGAGGTCGATAGACGTTGCTGACCACTGTCCTACAGTCAAATTAGCTACCCCAAAGGTTGCAGACTGTAATGGTCAATTCTTTGCCATTATCTCTGCCGATGCGGTTCAAGCCGCAACTCCTACAGCACGAAAGTGTCTTGTTTCGCTTAATCAGCCGCGACTGATTCGGCAGTACCGCTGAGCCATCATTGCAATGGTTGCCGCGACGTGGCCAGCGCGCTGATGAGGGCGTGTCCTGAGCGTGCCACCAAGCGGCTCCGAAATTGCTCCGATCCGACACACTTTCGACGCACCGACGCGAGTTCGAGTGTTCCCAAACTCGCCGAGGGTGCATCGGCTTCGGCAATTCCCGATATGAACATTCTTGAACAGATCTTTGATAAAGATGATGGCGGTCCAATGGTCAAGGATTCCCTACAGTCGCCGGTCCTTCTCGGCCAAATTGGCTTTGGCACGCTTCATTCCGAAATGTCCAGCAACGTGAGGATGGCACCTTCAACAGAAGTACTCGACCGATAAGGCCCAATGTGCGCAAAAACCAAGTGCCATCGCGGTATCTCACTTGACGCTCAACGACCTGCTGCGAACGGAGCGATCGAACCAGATCGTCAATCAACCCATCGTGTTCGATCTTGTGGGAAAGTTGTCATCGCTGACGACCAACTCGGCGGCTTCCTGCGCCACGTCCGTTCCCTCATCGCTCAACACAGCGTGTTTAGCGAGCGGAATCGCGCGCTGAGTGCAACATCGCACGCAATGTCCTCGTAGACGCCACCAATCGTCGAATCGGGACGTTGGCACGCTAAATGCGGAGTGTAAGTATTCAAATATTTGAATCTGACGATGCTTTGCAAACAACTGCTTCGGGCCTACGTTTTGGGGACAGCGATGCCTTATCGACTCCTTGCCGCCAGCGAGCTAGCCGAGTTTCTCCGGGCTTTGTCTCACCCTCGACGCATTCAGATCATCGAAGAATTGCGCAGTGGTGAGCGGGACGTCGCATCATTGGCCGAGGCTACTGGATTAGTTCATTCGAGTGTCTCGCAGCATTTGATGGTCCTGCGCAAATCGCGTTGTTGCTGAGCGCCGTGAAGGAAGAAGGGTCTGCTACAGACTAAGGACTCCGGAACTCGCCTCATTGGCTTGTCGAAGGAATGGATTTCTTGTCGCCCGTGGATCGCCAGGTGGAGGAAACACGCAGGGCGATCAAAAAAGCAAAGGCTCGGTGGTCTCGGTAAATGCCCCAATCCGACGAGCAATGACCTTTCGTTAATCCCTTGCATCAACCGAAGTACTACGGCGTAGATCCAAGGAGGCAATAACATGAAACGATACAAGTCGATTCTGGTCGGGGTTGATTTGGCCGATGGCGAACGACTCGTCTCCAGTAACCTGAAGGAACCCTCAAAAGAAGCCGCAGAAAGAGCAATCTGGTTGGCCAAGTCCAGTTCGGCCCACTTGACGTTTTACTATGTTCTCCCTTCTTGGGCCGCGAACCGGGATGCGAGTCCGGCCGTCCCGCTCGATGAAGGTTACGACAAACGAACTGTCGAGGATCACGCCAAAGAGGTGATGGTCAATTTGGTCGACCAGGCACGAAGCCAAGGCGTCGTCGCAGAGAGTCGGGTAGGGTTCGGAAGAAGCTGGATTGAGATCATTCGGCAGGTGATCCGAGCAGATCACGATTTGGTGATCGTCGGTGCAAAGGATCCAAACGGGGTCATGCAATTCTTGACGGGCAGTACGGAGATCAAGCTACTGCGGAAGTGTCCTTGTGCGGTTTGGGTTGCCAAGCCGACACCTGATCGGACGATTGGCTCGATCTTGGTGGCCCACGACCTTCGACCCGTCGGCGACTTGGCGATGGAACTGGGTTGCTCGATGGCCCAACTGAATAACGCGGAACTCCATCTCCTGCACGCGGCCGAGTACCCAGAATTCGATTCGATCTTGCCAGCAGCGCGTGTTTCCGCGGAGTCGGCGGCGAAGTACCGGCGAAACGCCGAGCAACACATTGCTGCGCAATTGAGAAAGTTTGACCTTCCAAAACCGGCCCGTGTTCACTTCACGAAGCGGGCGGCCGAATTCGCGATTTGGCACTGCATTGAAGACCACCATATCGAACTACTCGTAATGGGAACCATCGGGCGATCGGGAATTCGCGGATTCATCACGGGCAACACGGCCGAACGAATTTTGCCGCTCGTTCCATGTTCGATATTGGCGGTGAAGCCGATCGGCTTCCAGTCGCCGGTGACGCTTGAAGAAACATCCTGAAGTTCACCAGAGATTCACTTAACCGAGCCCTTTACATCAACCAAGACAAGAATTCGCATGGCCACCACCAAAGCAAAAGAGACCGAAACAATCACACTGTCCACATTCTCTATGCATGACCCTTCAACGGTGACGTTAAGTAACGAGCACGGTCCTGGTGCCGACCAACCGAATCCTAGCCGGTGGATTGATGTCCTTCGGCAGCGAGCTGATTACGCGGTACGTCGGACGTGACAATCCGCTGCTGATGGTCGGCGGCAGCTCTGCGGTTGCGGCGATCCTGTATCTGCTGAACTATCGCTACCGTCAACTCAAAGAACGATAAACCTAGAATGCCAATTGCGTGAAGACGAGCGGTTCGCGTTAAACCTTGCTGGCAATCTGATGATGGCGTGAAATCCAGACGCTACATGGCGCGTGACGCAACACGTATTTCGCCGAGCTACCGAGAAAGAAGTCGTGAAGTCGACCGTGACCGGAGTCTCCAATGATGATTAGGTCGCTTTCGTTTTCCACTGCAAAGCTGACGATGGATTCCCCAGCATGGCCACCGGTCAAGACCTTCGCGCTCGAATGAGGGATTGTGCCGGCGAGTGATTTGGCGACGCGCTGAGCCGCCTTTCCCAATTCGACCGTTTGTTGCTTCAGGTTGTTCAGGGACGTGACAGGAAGTTCATCGCCGAACAGATCACTCTCCGGAATCGCCACGCTAAGAATCGTGACCTGCGTGTCCTGACCCCAGGCGATGCCCATCAGTTCGTTCACACATTCACGCGAAGGTACTGAATTATCGAACGCGACAATGATCTTCTTTGGCGGAGAGTTGCATGGCCGATCGTCTCCCGGAGGCCTCACGACGAGCACCGAGCATTGCGCGTGAGTTGCCACGCGATCCGAAACACTTCCCAGCAGCATTCTGCTGACCATCGAATGCCCCACGGCCCCCAGAACGATCAAGTCAGTAACGATTCGTTTTGAAACATCCAGGACCGCTTGCGCCGCGTTGTTCTCAATCTGGTGCAGCTTCGATAAGCCGTCGTCGCAATAGCTGGCAAACAATTCCTGCAGTTCAGCTTGATGCCCTGCAACGAATGACTTTTGCTGTGCCTCCCATTGCGGATTCTGAATGTTGCCGTGAATGGTCAGCTGTGGAGGCATCGAAACGGTGAGGAGGGCGAGTTTGAGCCCCTCGTCGAACTTGAGTTGACTCAAGAAGCGTCCAGCGTTCATGGCCGCTGACGAACCATCCGAGGCAAGTAGTACTTTCATAGCGTTTTCTCGTTCGCGGCAATTGTGTTGACCGAAATCATGCGTGTATCGGAGTTTTGAAGCTGTAGGGCTTGACCGCCAGGACCGAACAGTTGATCTGATCGAGCACTTCTTCTGATGTGTTACCCATCAGCAGCCTTGTGAGACCTGATCGAGCGACTGTTCCCATGACAACCAAATCGACGGAGTTGTCGTGTACGAAATCAGACACCACTTCCGGAGTCTTGCCCTCCAATAGCTTTGTCTCGACCTCGATTCCCTGGTCGCGAATCGGCACGGCGAGCGACTCAAGTTGCTGTATCTTTTCTTGCCGCAACAGGTCTTGAACATGCTCATGGTCCTGCAAAGACAAACGGACTGCCGATGAAAGGTCGGGAACGACGTCTACAATCTTCAAAGATGCTTTGTTATGGATGGCGACCTCTGCCGCTGTGTGCAGGAAAGACTGCCTATCCAGGCGCGTGTCGGTCGCAACCAGGATCGATTTGAATCGTGTCATTTCGGATGCCTGCTGATAAAGTGAGCGTTGTGGACTTGCACGATATCGAAGCGCTGACCCTACGTGCGCAACTTTTCAACGAATTGAATGAGCGTCTTGTGTGTTTTGAGCAAAATTCATGCCAACTTGCTGCTGCCTTGCTGATCGCAAGCCAGCTACTGCTTGACCATCGTCGCGTGGAAGATGTCGAGCGACTCGAATGGCAATCGCCGCCGCATCTTTTCTCCGCGGATTTTCGCCTGAGTGCCACCACATGGAGGTTTTCGTTAGGATTTCTGTATGCAGACAGTAACGTTCACAGAACCAGATGGCTTCCACGTACATGTTCGCGATGGCGAATTGATGCGGTGGGTGGTGCCGCATACTGCGCGGCGGTTCGCTCGCGCGATCATAATGCCGAATCTGAACCCGCCGGTCGAGTCGACCGAACAAGCACGGAAGTATCGCGAACGAATCCTCGGCTCCGTTCCAAGCGATGTCAGCTTCGAGCCACTGATGACGTTGTATCTGACCGAGGAAACTCCACCCAACGAAATCGTGACGGCAAAAGAAAGCGGGTTCGTTCATGGCGTAAAATGGTATCCCGCCGGTGCAACCACAAACTCGCAACACGGCGTGCAATTCATTCACGAGGCATCCCCACGCGTTGCCGGCACGATCACGGCACATCATCTGTTACTCAATCGAGTTGCGATGTTTGAGGGAGGGTTGCGCCCCATCACTACTGCTTGCCGATTCTCAAACGTGAAGAACACCGTGTGGCGTTGGTTGAAGCGGCAGCGAGCGGGCACCCACGGTTCTTTCTTGGTACGGATAGCTCTCCATGCAAATCGTTGGTTCATCCAAAACGCTGGAATCACGACGTTGCCATCTCGGTAGACGGCTGCTGTGAGCATGACGACATCAGTTTCGGGCCCATCGAGACTCAGTGCTCCGTGCCAGCGCCGCCGAACGATCAAGCGTGGCTCGATCGCACGGATACACCAGTAAGATGTTCGTGAATCGCTTGATGATTTTCCCGATGGCTACGATTGCCTATTGGTTGAGCTGAACTGGTGAAACGAAACCTCCGGGTTTCAAGGCGAGTACCGAGCATTCGAGCCGGTTGAGGATGCGTTCGGCCGTGTCACCAATGAAGGTGCGTTGGAAGATTCCTTCGGAGCTAACCATTTTGATGACTAAATCATGCTTGTTGCGCAGAGCGGCGCGAATCACTTCGACGAACGTGCTGCCGGTCGCCACTGCCGTCTCCACGTCCAGGCCACTTGCGCGGATTGGCTGGACGAGTTCTTCCAATTGATCGCGATGATCTTGCTCAATCAGGCCAAGCTTTTCTTCGAGATGCAGCGATCGCAGCACGGCGTGAGCCTGTGTCGGATGCTTGTTAATGACGCTAATCGCGGTCAACTTGGCATCGTTTTGCTTTGCAAGGCGCGTGGCACGAGTCAACGCCGGATGCACATCGAGTTCCAGGCTCACATGTGCAAGGATGTTTTTGAATCGTTGCATGATTCTCGGCCATTTGGTGACTAAACAGTTTCGTTGACCAAAGCAACACTGCGTGATTGGCGTTCCCGTCGCACCCACTTTTCAAAGCCCACGATCAAGTACGTTGCCACGCCTGTTAACAGGATTCGCCACCATGCGTCCCAGCCGATCGGTTCGCTGTGAAAAACGTGGTTCATCAGTGGAACGTATGTAAATGCAAGTTGCAGCATGATCATGCTGGCGACACCCACGCCGATCCAGCGGTTCGAGAAAACCCCCAACTCAAACATGGATTTCGTTAGCGATCGACAATTGAACAGATAGAACAACTCGACCATCACAAACACATTCACCGAGACGGTCCGGGCAAATGCGTCGCTATAGCCTTGGCCGACCGCCCACTCGAAGGAGCCGAAAGCGCCGACCAACAGGACGCCAGAAACGAGCAGGATTCGCCCAATCAACTCACCAGTCAGGATTGGTATCTTCGGATTGCGCGGCGGACGACGCATGATGTCGCCTTCTTTGGGTTCAAACGCAAGCATCAGCCCCAGTAAGACGGCGGTGGTCATGTTGATCCATAGAATTTGAACGGGCAGAATCGGTAAGTGCGATCCGACGAAGATCGCTGCCAGGATCACCAATCCTTCGCCCATGTTCGTGGGCAATGTCCAGACGATGAACTTGGTCAAGTTGTCAAAAACGCCTCGGCCTTCCTCAATCGCCGCTTCGATCGAGGCGAAGTTGTCGTCCGTCAGCACCATGTCGGCGGCTTCCTTGGCAACTTCGGTACCACCAATGCCCATCGCCACGCCGATGTCGGCTTGTTTCAGCGCCGGTGCGTCGTTGACGCCATCGCCGGTCATCGCCGCGACGTGCCCCTTGGCCTGCAATGCCCGCACGAGCCGCAGTTTCAGCTCCGGCGTGGCGCGGGCAAATACGGTCACCTTGTCGGCGATCTCGATCAATTGCTCGTCCGTTTTGTCTGCGAGGTCACGAGCTGTCTTGACATTCGGCTCGGAGTGCTTGCCGCTATCCAATCCGTCCAAGCCAAGTTGCTGTGCAATGGCTCGCGCTGTCACCGCGTGATCGCCGGTGATCATTTTCACGCGGACACCCGCAGTCTGGCACGCCTTGATTGCCGCCACAGCCTCGGCGCGGGGCGGATCAATCATGCCCTGCAGCCCATAGAACACCAACTCGCCAACGTCTTGATGAGTAATCTCATCGGTCTCCGCTGCGGACTGCTTGCCAGCGAACGCCAACACTCGCAACCCTTTCGCTGCCATCGCTTCGACCTGCTGATGTACAGCTTCTGCGTTTAGCGAGACGGTCTCTCCCGAGGTATTCAATGCCTGAGTACACTTTGAAAGAACGACCTCGACGCCTCCCTTCACATAAACCTGTCTGCATTGATCGGACGCTACGTCGTGCAGAGTTGCCATGTATTGGTACTGCGACTCGAAGGGAATCGCGTCCAGGCGAGGTGAGGTTTCGCCGGCCTGCTTGCCATCCAGCCCAGCTTTGCCAGCGACCGCCAACAACGCGCCTTCGGTCGGATCGCCATGCACCTCCCAGCGAGATTCGCCCTGGACCAATTGGGAATCGTTGCACAGCAACCCGCATAGCAGACACTGACTTGCTGCCACGTTTGACGAGAGCGTGATCGATTCGTCACCCTCTGCTTGGATCGCTCCGCTCGGCTCGTAGCCCGAGCCGGAAGTCGTAAAGCGTTGGCCGCTGGCCCAAATTTCGAGAACCGTCATTTGATTGACAGTCAGCGTACCCGTTTTGTCTGAGCATATTACCGTCGTGCTGCCGAGCGTTTCCACGGCTGGCAGCTTGCGAATGATGGCGCGACGTCCAGCCATGCGGGCAACGCCGATCGCCAGTGTGATCGTGACCGCAGCGGGCAGACCTTCTGGAATGGCACCGACCGCCAACGCCACCGCAGCCATGAACATCTCGAACTTTGATTGGCCCCGCCAAACGCCAACCGCGAATGTCACAGCGGCCAGCAACATGATGATGACCAGCAGCAGACGGCTGAACTTGGCGATCTTTCGCGTCAGTGGCGTCCTGAGAATATCGGCCGTCGAGATCAATTCGGAGATGCGACCGACCTCTGTCTTGGCTCCAATCGCAACCACCACGCCACGTCCTTGCCCGTATGTCACCAAAGTCGATGCATACGACATGTTGCGGCGCTCGGCGAGCGCCGTTTCTCGCTGAAGCTCCACCACTTTCTTCTCGACAGGAACCGATTCACCGGTCAACGCGGACTCGTCAATCTGCAAGTCTCGCGACCGCAGCAGGCGCAAGTCCGCCGGCACCTTGTCCCCTGATTGCAGCAACACAATGTCGCCGGGCACCAGCTCACTAGAGGCAACGTTGCGAGTTTCACCCGACCGAATGACTCGAGCTTCGGTCAGCGCTGTCCGCGCGAGAGCTTCCAGGGCTTTCGCCGCCCTGGACTCCTGCAAGAACCCAATGATCGCATTGACCAGCACGACACCAAAGATAACCGACGCATCAACCCACTCATCCAAGAATGCCGTAATCGCGGCTGCAGCCAGCAGGATGTAAAGTAGCGGCTGATGAAACTGAAGTAGGAATCGGATCAGTGGGCCTGGTCCATTGCGAACAGGAATGGTGTTCGGACCAAAGTGCTGCTGCCGAGACTCCACCTCGAACCGATCCAGCCCCTTTTCCAAATCACTGGCCAGCAAACCAACCACTTCATCGGCTGATGTATGATGCCACAATCGTTCAATCAACGTTTCCATTAACTTGTTCCGTATTTCCTGTTGGATTCCATGCACGCTAACTGAGTCAAAGCCTCAGACATCTTGAACGTCGCGATTACCGAGCATGGTTTGGCCCTCATCTGTCCTGCACCCCCTCGAACGATGTTGTGATTGCAAATGCGTCCTTGGCGGAACAGACCGGATGTGCATGCTGTTTTTCACGACAAGGCTTTGCAAATTGATACAGCCGTAATGGAGGCATGTTCCAAAAGACGAGCGAGACACGCGGCGTGTTGAAGAGTTCGGTCGCAATTTCAATAATTGTGTCGCGAACTTGGTAAGTGACGAACTGTCCTCCGGGAGCGAGTGAGCGATGAATGTCGGCGACAAGATCCTTCGCGACACTCGTCCGCATCGTCGAAAACGGTATTCCGGAAACAACCAGGTCAACAATTCTTGATTCGCTTTCAGAGAGGATTCGCGATAAATCTGCCGCATCGCCCTGACAAACGATCAGTCGTGGATCGTCAATTTTTCGCAACTCTTCAATGAATTCAGGAACGATTTCGATGGCAAGGAGTTTTGCATCGGCACTCAACGAACGAAGTAAGGCTTTTGTCGTACCGCCTGTGCCGGGCCCAAGTTCGACGACGAGCGAGGGAGCGCATTCCTTCACCAGCTTGGAAAGCCCATCCTCCAGCTCCCGTGAACTCGGAACCACGGACGCGACTTCTCGCGGCCGAGCAATCAGAGCACCAAGGAATGTTGTGACAGCACGAATCCAATCAACGACGTAATCGAGTGCATCAGCGGACCCGTTGGATTGCGTTTTCATAATGAAGCAGTTTCTTTAGATGAATGACTCCGGCCCATTTGGACATGGTTTGGCGAGCTGGTTTTAAATCAGTCGTTCATTTGGATCGGGCTAACGAAACTGGTGGGTTTGAGTGCAAGCACCGAACATTCCATGTGGTTTAGTATCGTTTCGGCCGTATTGCCCATGATCATGCCCGCTACTCCGCTGCGCGCCACGGTTCCCATGACGACGAGATCAACACCATTCTGCTGAATGAATGCCGAAATGCTCTCGGGAACTGTGCCCTTGAGTAGGTGCACGTTATCTGCGTCAACGCTGCTGTCGTGCCGAAGAAGGAACCTATCCAATCGCGTGGTGATTTCATGAAGGGGGGCTTTTACCATCGCCTCAAACTCATGCGAGTCCATCCGGTGTTTTAGAATCAATTCGTCATCGTCCCACCACGCGTGAGCGATCGAGAAAACGCCACCATGGTAATGGCTGATTGACTTAGCTAACTCGAATACTTTGTCGTTGAGTTCTGCATCGAGACTGTCATCGCTTGATGTATCGACGCAACCGAGCACATGCTGAAATTGGGGTTTGGTCGGCTCAACCAGCCAAACGGCACAGGGGCATTTGCGAAGCAGTCGCATGCCAGTGTTGCCGAAGAATCCCTGCCGGCGACTCTCTTTTCCCTTGTTGACGCGAAGCACCAAATCGTGACTTTCCCGTATCACTTCTCAAATGATCTCCACCGACGTTTTTCCGTGCAGAACCTTTGCTTGAACGTCGACTCCTTTATCGCGGATCGTTGCAATCATTGCTTCGAGTTTCTCCTGCTTCTCTTGACTCATCAGCTCACGTACATGTTCGTGATCTTTCATCGTCAGCCGAACCGTCCACGGAAACTCGGGAACAACGTCAACAATCTTCAGAGACGCGCCGTTGTGGGAGGCGATCTCCACCGCTTCGTCAACGATACGATGGCTGTCGAATCTGGTGCCAGTGGCGACCA
This sequence comes from Pirellulaceae bacterium, assembly GCA_963767665.1. GTDB lineage: Bacteria > Planctomycetota > Planctomycetia > Pirellulales > Pirellulaceae > Rubripirellula. The sequence goes on along the minus strand of CAVYFC010000014.1, from coordinate 35,616 downwards.
GGATGTTTTTGAATCGTTCCATGGTGAATCGTCCTTCAGTGAGCGTCTGGGTAAAGGCTAGCGGGCAAGTTTTGTGCCAGTTATGAGTGCCTGTCGAATTCGGCACGGATTTTGCGGTCTTCACGGTCGCCGGGCCGCGGACGTAGCGATGGCCTCTAGAACTTGGAGAAAAATGATGACCAAAGACGCACTCAACGAGCGTAGACAGGCTTTGGAGGATGAGTTTTTCCACCGGGTCGACTAGAAGCTCTTGACCGACATGAAGGCGAAGACTGCGGCGGAATCCAATCGGAAGCGGCTCGAAGCGGCAACAGGGATCACCAATTCCGACTTGTTGGACGAACTCCTTGCCGCTGGTGCGTCAGCCGAAGCGGTTTCGGCAATCTCATTAGTTCCGTTGATCCTGGTCGCGTGGGCTAGTGGAAAAGTGGAGCCGGAAGAACGCGAACAGGTTTTGAAGGCGGCAAGTGACCATGGAATCACGAGCGATACCCCGGCTGCACAACTACTTGAAAACTGGTTGGAAAGAAAACCTAACCGGGAACTCGGCGCAACATGGAAACACTACATCGCCGCTGTCGTAGCACAGATGGGTGCCGAGTCACACGCGGCGCTGAGAACCGACATTATCGGAAGGGCCACCGCTTCGCTACCGCTGCTGGTGGACTGCTAGGGTTCGGCAAGATCTCAATCGACGAGAAACGCGTGATCGCTGAACTTGAGAAGGCGTTGACGCCCTAGCTCGACAATTCCGCGACGATGGCAAGTCGCCCCAGGCGGATGCTTTCCAAACGCGGCAGACGACCGAGCGATCGTCGTTGCCGCTATCAAGACCGTCGCGGAAGTGATGTCCATTTCCAACTCGTGAACAATTGAGAAGTCGAAAGTCTAGCCCGACATGCTGGTATTCAGCGACTCTGAGCAAAGTGAGCGGCGGTTTTGTACGAAATCGCCCACTGTGCAAGCCGGACTTCACGGAGCTGGCAAGTGGTAGGGGTGATCGGGAAAGTTTATTGGAACAACCTCGGCGTGGCCCAGTATCGGGCGGGCAATTGCGATCAGCAGAGAGACTGATGTCATGCTCGGACTCGATCAGTCGATCGACCATTCCTGACTCATCAGGACAGACTGCAGAGAATCGCAGATCGGGCTTGCCATCGTCTAGGACATGGATCAGCGGACGGTCGTCGCCGTCGTGGTCGTAGATGCTCCGAGCGAGTGCGGCGCAGCAATGCGGGCGATGGATCGTCTTGCTGCAGAAAGTGGCTTGATTACGCACGGACGATTTGACCTCCTGGATGGCACAATGAGTGGAAACCGTGTTTGCGAGGCCCCATCGCACGGAACTTCGATCGTCTGCGCAGGTCGCGGTAGCCAGTGCCGGCGACGTGTGCATGAACGACCAGACAATCGGTGGCGACTGCGATTTGCAGCTTGTCGAGGTGACTCGCTCGGTAGAAGAACTCCCAATGCTCATAGGTCTTCAGGGCTTCGTCCCAACGGAGCGTCGCAATCGTTTCTTTGCGTGCGAGAAACGCGTTGCTATCGGTTGTATACCTACAAAACACGCCTTAACGGCAGAAAATCGAATTCAGTCCCGAGCGGAATCGTCTAGCCCATATTTGCGTAATTTCTCCCGCAACGTGCCGCGATGAATCCCCAGACGCTCGGCAGTTTTGGCTCGGTTGCCGTTGCATGACTCAAGCACGAAACGAAGCAGTGTCGGCTCGATTTGCGAAACGGTCGCGTCGTACAAACTCGTTTCGTGACTCTGGGCACTTTCATCGAGCCAACGGATAAGCTCGCCCTCAAGGCATGCTGCTGGATCGGAATGCGGTTCAATGCGACCTGGCTGCGGATCGGGAAAGTCGCCGAACACAAGCGGTCGCCCGCGAGCCACGACGGCAGCATGTTGCACGGCGTTTCTTAGCTCACGAATGTTTCCGAACCATTTTCGTTGTTGCAACTCGGTGAGCAGTTCGTCCCCTATTGCCTGATCGGTATCGGCGTATTCGATCCGATGTAGAAAATGCATGCATAGCGGCAGCAGGTCCTCGACTCGTTCACGCAGCGGCGGCAAATGGATGTGCAATCCGTTGAGTCGATAATACAGATCCTCACGAAATTCGCCCCTCAGTACCGCCTGGTGGAGATCACGATGAGTCGCCGCGATAATGCGGACGTTACACCGTCGAGCCTCGACCTCACCGACGCGAGTGAACTGGCCCTGTTCCAGAACTCGCAGCAGTTTCACCTGTATCGACATCGGCAAGTCGCCGATTTCGTCCAGAAAGACCGTCCCGCCTTCCGCTTTCTCGAACAAGCCAGCTCGATCAGCGATCGCGCCTGTGAATGAACCCGCTGCGTGTCCGAACAGTTCACTTTCGATCAAATCTGGATTGAGAGCGACGGGTGCGACTGGCAAGTACGGATTTGATGCGCGATGGCTGTGTCGGTGAATCGCCGCAGCAACCAATTCTTTGCCGGTCCCAGTTTCACCTGTTACCAACACGGATAGATCACTGCCGGCAACCAACGCGATTTGCCGGAATGCCTGTTGGATCGCCGCTGATCGACCAATGATCTGACTCTCGGAACCCGCGTCTCGCACCGGCGTGAATGGTTTCCGTGGTTCAGCGTTTGTTCGCAGCGCGCTGTTACAAACCGCCTGCGCGTCATCGATCGAGAACGGTTTGAGCAGATATTCCGAAGCACCATTCTTGACCGCCGCGACGGCCGTTTCCAAATCACCGAACGCAGTCATGATAATGACGGGGCCACGACTCGCCGCGATGAACTTGGGCAGCGCCGAGATCCCGTCTTCCTTTGGAAGGCGAACGTCCAGCAAAACCAAATCGGGAGTTCGGTCGGCGGTGATCCGCAACCCTTCCTCGGCCGACGATGCGGTCAGGACTTCGTGACCATCGGCCGATAGCATCCGCTCAAACGCCCAGCAAATGCTCGGTTCGTCATCAACGACAAGAACAACGGCGGGCTTGATGGAGGGCGTGTTTGGATTCGTTCGCTTCATGGTTGCATCGTCCGATTGGATTCGATGGGCTTGATTGGGCAGCGAAACGTGAACACGGTTTGGCCGCCTTCGCGATGCCACGTGACTTCACCGCCAAGCTCTTTGGCAGCCCGACGGACGACGGGAAGCCCGAGTCCCATGCCCTCAGGTTTGGAAGTGATGAACGGTTCAAACACTTGATCTGCGATCGTTGCATCCACACCGGCGCCATTGTCCTTCACGCTGACTTCGCACACGTCGCCGGTCGCGCGAGTCGTGTACACCGAAACGCAGTCCGCCGCTTGCATCGCGTTGATGACGAGGTTGGCGATCGCCGAGGTGAAGGCCACACCGTCGGCCACTTCGTAGTCATTCAGGTCTGTCGTTTGCTGAAACTTCAGATTGACACGCAGATGTTTAGCGATGCTATTGTGACTCGATTCCAAATCCGCCAAGCACTGCATCAGCGACGCAGGCTTGGCAGCCTGGCCTTGTCCCGCCCTGACTTTCAATAGCCGCCCAACGTAATCCTCAGCAATCTCCAATTGTCGAATCGCGACAGCGACTTCTTCGGTGTCGTCAGAATCACAATCGCGACGATGCAGTTCCATTGCCATCCGTGATCCCGTGAGAGTGTTTCGCAATTGATGAGCCATGCCGCTGGCGATTTGGTGCAACAACTTTTCGCCTTGTTGTCGGTTCACTTGTTGCCAAAGTTGGTCAAGTTGCCGCGCCATCGAATCAACGGCCGTTCCCAATTGGCCCATTTCATCGGTGGACGCATCGGTGACCTGGGCATGAAAGTCACCCGCAGCAACACGTTGGACTCGGGACTTCAACCGGATCATTCGCCCGACGAGGCGACGTGAGACCAAGACCGAAATGACGGTCATCAGAATCACGGTGGACAGTCCGGTTGCTAACGGCAACATCGCAGCGCGCCGACTGGCACTGTCGATTCGATCTTGATCGAACAGCACGACCACCGAAGCGACACGGTCGGAACTAACGTTGTTGGGCGAACGTAGAAACCCATAAGCGAGGAACCGATGTCCATCGGCGACGAGTTTCGTTTCGTTGAACAAGGCCACATCATTTCGCAAAGTAGCCACTTGATCGGAAAGCAAATCGAACTGCTCGCCTGAAATCAAAACGGTGGTTGCCACGATTCGTTCGTCATTGTTCAACGCCAATAATTCGGTCGAAGTTAAACCACCGATCGAATCAAGCACCGGAGGCGTCAACGGAAAATTGCTCTCGCGAACCGTTGCTTCGATTCCACGGAATCGTTCTACCACCTCAGCCATCGCCCAGCGTCGCCCAAGCTCGAGCGATCCCGCGGCTACCAGAGCGGCGGCGAGCAACGACGCCGCCAGAAAGGGAACCAGCATGCGGAATCGAAGGGAGCGGAAAAACGTGGTCTCTTGCAAAAGTCTCTTGCTTGATCGTGGGTAATTAAACTCGTGGGACAATCTGATCACTGGACACTTTTCCGCCGCCGACGATGGAAATTGCGTCGAAGCAAAGGTCATCCGGGTGCGAATGAACGGCATTTACTTGGAAAAGCACACCAAAACGCGGTTGGCACGAACGTTGCGGTAGACGCGAGTGAGCACGGACTGTGCCGTGATCCGAACTCGATTATCGCTACGACACTCAAACAGCGAAAGATCCTTGAATGCGAAGTCACCGGAATGGATTCACCCTGATCGAATTGCTGGTGGTGATTGCGATCATTGGTGTGCTTGTCGGCCTGCTTCTGCCTGCGGTTCAGTCTGCTCGAGAAGCCGCTCGCCGAATGCAATGCTCCAACAACCTGAAGCAAGTCGCATTGGCATGCCACAACTATGAGAGTGCGTTTAAGAAGTTCCCACCGTCGGCCGTTTTGGATTTGAGTGTCACCAGCACTGTCAACAACGGGTCATGGGGTGTTCATGGTCGAGTCCTCCCGCAACTAGAGCAATCAAATTTGTTCGAGCGAGTGGATTTGTCGATCGCGTGGGACGGGCAGAGCTCGATTCACGAAGTCAAGGTTCCGACGTTTGCTTGTCCGAGCGATCCCGGTACAGACCAAGTTCGTGTCTTCAGCGATAATCGTCCATCGCTGTATCCGACAAGCTACGGATTCAATTTTGGAAGTTGGTTTGTGTACGATCCAGCAACCCGCAAGGGTGGCGACGGAATGTTCTATCCCAATTCGTTTCTTGGATTCCGCGACTGCCTCGATGGGACTTCCAACACGCTATTGATCGCCGAAGTGAAAGCCTGGACGCCCTACACTCGCAACGGTGGGCCGGTCACGACGGTGGTTCCAACGAGCCAGGCCGAAGCGGAAGCCATCGTTGCTAGCGGCACTCAGTTCAAAGACACCGGCCATACCGAATGGCCTGACGGTCGCGTGCATCACACCGGTTTCACCACGACGCTAACGCCCAACACGAAGGTCCACTACACGACGGGCGGTCGAACGTACGACGAAATGGATTTCAACTCGTGGCAAGAAGGCAAAGACGGCTCTGCCGGTCAAACGACCTATGCGATGATTACTTCCCGCAGCTATCACACGGGCCTAGTTCAAGTTGCCCTGTTGGATGGCTCCGTACGCAGCGTTTCCGATTCGGTTGATCTGACCGTCTGGCGGAGCGTGGGAACGTGTGCCGGCCACGAAGTCGTTAGTCAAGAGTGGTGATTCTCACCGATTCAGGGGAGAAATTGAGCTTCGGCGGGCAAAGACTTGGATACACCGGGCAAAGCGTTGCTGGAATTCGATTTGACAGGAGAAATCGAAGTGATCCGAGCGTTCGCCAAATCGGACTCGAAGAATCAAAACAGGTTCATTGTGATCGACATCGCAACGACGGAGCACACAATTCTGTTGCTCGATTCGGCGTTCGCATAAGACCGCGTCATGACTCGGCAATCTAGCCAAATGCCCGAGATGGTTGAGAAGTTACAACCGCGATTGCATGACCCAGACTTCACGAGAGTGTTGGTTGTGACGTTCCCCGAATCGACCCTGGTTCACGAAGCGGTACGATCGCAGCAAACTTGTATCGAACCGCTCGATTGTGTCATGACGAACATGTACGCGACGAGATTCGCTCGTTCATGGACGAGCGAATCTCGTCGGCGGGTCGGTTCCACATCGGTTCCAAACAGCAACTCGCCCTGCATCGACGCAGCGACGGCGCATCCGACGAGGCAGTCGAGCCAGTGGTTGTCGGGCTGTTCGGGGCGGGCTTTCCATTCGTCGACGGTTCGGCCCCAGCCTTCGGTTTTGATGAAGTACTCGGCGGTGACCTGTTCGGCGAACATGCGATGCGTTTCGGGCTGGTTACCGTAAACGGACAAGCAACCGCGATCGCCCATTGCGACAGCGAGCCTCGCGTGCGTGAATGACTGCCACATACCAGCTGCAGCGACCCAGTGGCTGGAAGCTGCCTTTCACCGTGGGCACGACTGGCGAGCCGCCCTGGTCCATGGAGTCCAGGGCGAATGCCCCTGCTGCCGTAGACGACTTGCCCAGGCATGAGTGGTGTTTTTCTGTTCACAACCTCGCCACAGCAATCTGAGGCGGTGGCGAGACCGAGGCAAGTTTGCCAAGTTCCTTCGACGCCGAAGTCGATGCACCCTCGGCACAAAAGTGATTCGATGTGGCGGCGGCTGAGGTTAACCCGCGCACCCATGACAATTCCGTGTCCGACATTGATGCGGCGACTCATTCTTGGATCGCGCGTGTGCCGGCTATCTTCGATGACGGGACTGCAGCATTCGGGTGGCCTCCAATTGCAGATCGGTTGTTCCGGTGGTGTCAGCACGAAATTGCTCCATCCGACGCTTAGCTCGATCGAAATACTCCGTCGCTTTTTCCATGTCGCCCTTCTTCGCGTAACACATCGATAGATAGAAGCAGTCGGAAACGAGATTGAAGAATCTGCCAATTGCGATGGATTGCTTGAACGCGGCGATCGAATCGTCAATATCGCCGTTACGAAAATACGCTGCCCCGAGCGTATTCCAATACGAGTCGGTGTAGGGTGAGTCGGCGGTCGCGGCTTTGGCCAGTTCAATTGCCCTCTGGTAATCTCGCTGATCCTCGCGCACGCAAGTCGTTAGTTCCCAAGCGAGGTTGTTCATGGCTGGCAGATCCGCCGAAGAGCTTGCGACCAAGTTCTCGTAGCTGGACCGGAGTTTTTCAAACCATCGGTTGCCCGCTTCGATGTTCCCTGCATTCCAGTAGCTGTCGGCAAGCAATTTGTAGCTGTCAATGCAATCGAGATCTTGATCCCCAAATATCTCCTGCTGACGCTCGCAAGTCCACTTCAAAATCCGCTGGGGCTTTCAGCCCTTCGTCGGTCTTGCAGGGAAGAAGCCAATCGATACGACAACCGGAGCAGCGAACGATTCGGTGATTTGCCGAGTCGCTTGCGAACCAGCGCCTCCCAACGCGCCATCGCCTGATCAGGGCGTCCGCGCTCCGCTTCATCGAGACACTTTTCGAGGTCTGTTTCGATCTGGCCGGCAAAGTAGGGTGAATCCTCATTCCCTGAGATTTCCCGCAACCGATTCAAGTTCCAGTCAGCGGCGTACCAGTTGCGCTCTTTCAATGCCAACACACGATGTGATTCATGCCATTGAGCGAGATCTTCGCGGGTCCAGTCATCCGCGAGCATCTCTGGAGCCTCACGCCGCAGCGAGAGCATGCGTTCCAACCACTGGTTGAGGTCCAACGCCACTGGAATGCTACCGCGCACCTCGGCATGAGACACGAGTTCTGCAAACTCCTTCCAAATTGCAAGCTCGCTCTGCTGATCCACGAATAGATCTGCGATAGAGATGAAGTCGACGTAGTTTGACCACGACGTTCCGACAAGGACGCGGTTGTGCTTTCTAGCCACGGTGGGTCTAACGTTAATCCCACTTATCGGGGTTGTTGGAGTTAGCGGTCTACCAGATTCGATGCTCCAGCATCGTAGACCGCGATCACCAGCAAGGACCATCCAGTTTCCCTGCGCGTCAACGAGTGCGGGTTTGAGCCGAACGCCTTGATCGCGAACGTCGACGGAGAAGATTCGCTGTTTCGTATCCGTATCCCACACAAAGACGCTTGATTCGAAGGTGGCGGCGACCAAACGCGCGGAGTCGTCGCTAAAGAGTAGTTGGTCCGTTGCTCCTACCGTCGACAGTTTCGCATATTTCGTTCCGTCCACGAAGTTGAGTAGCTCGACGTTCTCGTTTTGAGTAACGGCGATGAATCGCTCGTCCCGAGAAATCGCGACTTGATTCGGGTTGCTTTCAAGTTCAATGGCGGGGAACCGGAGTTTTCCGGTTCTCCAATTCCAAACGCAAACAAGATGGTTGAGCCCCTCGGTCACAAGCCAGTCGCCGCTCGCGGTAAGATGTTGTCGGGAGGGGATTGCGACAGGGTATCCGTTTGGGCGGCGGTATCCGTCACGCGTTCCTTCACGCGAAAACTTGGGTAGTTCCACATCGGGGTGAGTGAGCTGGCGTACGATTCGCCTATCCTTGACATCAATGACGCGAACTGACCCATCTATCAGAAGACAGAAGAGGTGGTTCCCGTCGATGCTGAATGCAAGTTCAGCCGGTTCTCCGTCGACCTGGATGGGATTACCCAGTAGCTTGGCGGTCTTCCTATTCCAAAACTGTAATTGGTTTCGAATGTTGGCTACCGCGATAAGTTCGCCCGAGGGGGAGAAGCACGCGCTCGTGATGAGGGAGTTTGCGTGATAATCCCTAATGACTTGGCAGTCCACGGGATTGATTAGCTTGGCATCACGCAATGTTCCGTCCCAATAGCGAGCTCCGCTTGTTAGCGCGGAGTTTTGGTCCGGACTGAGTATGAGTGTGCTGTTCCGTTGTCCGATGTTTAGGTGCCTCGTCCGCGCATCGATGATCCGTGACCCGAGGTCAGGCTCTCTCGCGTCAACCGCGACTCGTAAGTTCGACCGCCATAGCGTTACGACTCCCGCGTCAGTAGCAATCGCTAACCTTCGGCCATCGGGCGCAAATCGAATGATGGCGTTTCCCCATGCAACGGGAATTCGTTCACCGAGCTGTAGGCCGTTGCTCGTGTTGCAAAACTGAACACCACCGCCATCGACACCGAAGCAGGCGGTGAGTCCGTCGGGACTAAAGTCAGAGGCAATCAAAATGCCTTCTTCCTTGCCGGAGTGGACGAGCCGGTTCGACTGACAATTCCATAACTGGTAGTAGCCCTCCTGGCCAGTAAGCAGAAATTGCTTTCCATCGGGCCTGACACTGATCTCATTCAACGACTTTCCGGTCATCGCGATGATGCGTTTCGTCGCGCCGCTTTCAGAATCTACCCACGTTGCGGTAGCTGCCGAGCGAATGAGGATCCCGTCACCGTCCAGGCAGAATTTGGGCCTTAGTAGTGGTTGATTCGGCCTCAGCGTGCCTCGATGAGGCAGCGGGGAAATCGAGGGTTCATCGAGGTTGTCGCAAGCATAGAGCCTGGCGTGAAAGTCATCGCAATAAGTCAAAATTTTCTCACCGTCCGTCGAGAATTCCAGCGAGAGTATCGGTTTGGCGTGCCCGACACCTTTTGCTTTGGGCCGATCGGCCGTGTCGTCCCACACGGAAATCCGCTTGCCCGCAGCAGCCCACAACGTTCCGTTGGCCGTGCTGGTTAACGCTGTCACCGGCTCACCGATTTCGATGCTTCGAGCCGCGTCCGCGGAGAGGTTGATATAGAAGCGGACCTGTCCGTCATCGAATCCGATGGCGATTTCGTCCCGCTGTGGATGCCAGTGGAAAGCGTGGCAATCGCTCTTCTCGCGCAACCTCTTCCCGGTTTGGGAATCCCACACGCTCACGACACCAGTCTTGGTCAAGGTTGCCAGGTAACGACCCGAACGATCAAATTCCATCCTCTCCAACGGCTCGCCGTCATGCTGCAACAGTAGCAACGGTACCGCGACCAGGCGTTTCCAGGATTGCAGGCGGATCAGAGTCTCTTTGTGTTGAGAAGAGTCAGGCTCCACCGAGGCAGCCGCATCGGCAAACCAGAGTAGTGCTTCGGAGTGTTTCAATTCACGGTCCGCTGCGAATCCAAACGAAGTCTTCAGATCGAATATGGCCTGTCGGGCTTCGTCCTTTGCCGCCGTTTCTTTCTTCAATGCACGATCTGTGTTTCCCTCCGCAATCTGAGCCTCGTCCCGAGCACGCTCGGCATCCCGCTTAAGCTTTGCCTGCTGGAAGGCCGCGATGGGACCTGCGATCGCAATGACCAGCAGCAACGCTGCCGCTGAGATTCCAGTCGAAGCCAGCGCCCGATTCCTTCGGCACCATCGCCAAACTCTTTCCCATTGCCCAACCGGTCTGGCGAGGATTGGCCTGCCTTCGAGAAACCGTTCCAGTTCGTCGGCGAGCGTCTTGGCACTCGCGTAGCGTTTATTGGGTTCCTTGCTGAGACACTTGAGTGTGATGGTTTCTAAATCGATGGGGACCGATGGATTAAGTCGGCTCGGCGGAAGCGGTTCCGCCTTGAGGACCTGCAGTAATGTGTCCATCGTGCTGGAGGCCTGGAACGGTGGACGCCCAGTTAACAGACAATAGAGAATTGCACCAATCGAGTAGACGTCAGCAAGCGGCTCGACATCAGTGTTGCCCGACGCTTGCTCGGGCGGCATGTAGGCCGGAGTGCCAAGGATCTGCCCCGTGCCGGTTAGGTTGCTGTCGGCTTCCGTCCTCTTCGCCAGTCCGAAGTCCGTCACCTTTGGTTGGCCATTTTGATCAATGAGGATGTTAGCGGGCTTCAAGTCGCGATGGATCACTCCGCGCTCATGGGCGTACGCCATTGCATCACAAATCTTCTCGACCAACTCTGCGGCTTCACGCGGCGGCAAGGGTCCATCGGTAAGCTTGTGTGCCAAGCTTTCGCCTTCGACGTATCCCATGGAGAAGTAGTGCTGCCCCCGATGCTCGCCGATTTCGAAGATCGGCACGATACCGGAATGGTCTAGCTGTGCGGCGGCTTCGGCCTCGGTGTAAAACCGTTGGATATCTTCTTGCCAAGCGAATTGACCGGCTAGGATCATCTTCAGGGCTACAATCCGATTTAAATTGACTTGACGCGCCTTGAAGACCACACCCATGCCACCTCTGGCGATTTCCTCCAGTAACTCATAGTCACCGAAGTAACGGACCTGATCGCCGACCGTAGCCTGACCAGGTTGTGAAGCTCTCGGCGTGGGTAAAATCGTGGGAACATTTCGTGCCGACAGAAGAGGTGTCGTCGCCTCCTCCTGCGAGCCACGATCAGGAGGAATCATGGGATCGTCCGGTCCAACTCCATTCGATGGCAACGTTGGTTCTTCGAGACTCGCCGTAGCTTTCATTCGGTCATGATTGGCGAAGAACTTTTTGAGCGAATCCGCCAAGTCCGGATGCTCTTCGATCAACGCATCGCGATCGAGATTCTGTCGGCTTTTCTCGGCCTCGAGGTATCTGGCGATCAGTGAGTCGAGAGCGTCGTTGCCTTCGCGGTCTTCCGGCGACATGCGGCGTACCTGACTGGATGGACGAGACCTGACACTTCAATGAGCCCCTTTTCTAGCAGTTGGATGCGCGGGAAACCACAAGTTGAAGCGGTCGCGAGCGACTATCGATCTTCCGCCATGGCGTGCGAGGCCTAGCTCAGGAGCGCTTCGACGATTTCGCCATGGACATCGGTCAGTCGGTAGTCTCGACCCTGGAATCGGTAGGTCAGCCGCTCGTGGTTGACACCCATCAATTGCAGGATCGTGGCGTGCAAGTCATGGACCGATACCGGGTCCTCCGTGATGTTGTAGGAATAGTCGTCCGTGGCGCCATGCGTGATGCCCGGCTTGATGCCTCCGCCCGCCATCCAGATCGTGAAGCAACGGGGATGATGGTCGCGACCGTAATTGGTCTCGGTAAGTTGTCCTTGCGAATAGATCGTCCGTCCGAATTCACCCCCCCATACGACCAGCGTTTCATCGAGCAAACCGCGCTGCTCGAGATCTTTTACGAGCGCCGCCGATGCTTGATCCGTATCGTTGCACTGCCCCGGCAACTGTTTGGGTAGGTTGCCGTGTTGATCCCATCCCATGTGGAACAGCTGCACACAGCGCACATCGCGCTCGGCCAGTCGTCGGGCCAGCAGAGCGTTGGCAGCGAAGGTGCCAGGCTTGCGCACATTGGGGCCGTACATCCCCAGGACATGTTCCGGCTCGTCCGAGATGTCGGTCAATTCCGGCACACTGGTTTGCATACGGTAGGCGAGTTCGTATTGCGCGATCCGACTTTGAATCTCGCGATCCCCCTTCTGCTCAAAGCTCTGCTCATTGAGTTCACCGATCTCATCGAGCATTTGTCGGCGCATCGAGCGCGGGATCCCGGGAGGGTCTGAGAGATAGAGGACGGGATCGGCGGCGGAACGGAGCTTGACGCCGGCGTAGGTCGTCGGCATGAAACCCGACCCCCAAAGCCGATCGTAGAGTGGCTGGCACGAAGGACGACCGGTCCCTCGCGAGGCGAGCGCGATGAAGGCGGGAAGATCCTGATTGACGCTGCCCAGGCCATAGCTCATCCACGCCCCCATGCTCGGCCGTCCGGCCAGCTGAAACCCCGTCTGGAAAAAGGTGATCGCCGGATCGTGATTGATCTGTTCGGTATGCAGCGATTTGATGAAGCAGAGCTTGTCGGCGATCGACGCGATCTGCGGCATCAACTCGCTCACGGTGGCGCCGCTTTCCCCATGCCGCGCGAACTTGTAGATCGAGTTGGCGACCGGAAAACTCGCTTGGTTGCTGCTCATCCCCGTCAATCGCTGCCCCTGCCGAATCGAATCAGGCAGGTCCTGCCCTCGCAACTTATCCATCTCCGGCTTGTAATCGAACAGATCGATCTGAGAAGGACCGCCCGATTGAAACAGGTAGATAATCCGTTTGGCCCTCGGAGCAAAGTGCGGCAGGCCCTTCAAACCGCCAATCAGCTCCGCTCCTCCGCCTACTGCGTCGGTCGCAAAGCCATCCGCGGCCAACAATCCGCCGAGCGCCACCGCGCCGATCCCACGAGCCGACTGCCCGAAGAAATGCCGGCGAGTGAGAGAACGTTGATGTTCGATGCGTGGGTCCATGGGATCGATGGGATTGTTCAGGTTGGTGATAGGGAGCGGTCACTCATTGACTCGCTTTGAAAAGAGGACGCTCCGCTTCGGTGCGGCAACGCTTTCTCACTCACGGTTAATCGTTTCATCAAGGTTCAGAAGATTCATGACGCAGGTGGTCAGCGTCGCCAGCTCGATCGGGTCGAGCGAGCGATCGGGCTTGGAGTCGCCAACCGTGATCAGTTTCTCCGCGGCCGACGGATTTTGGCGAAAATAGGCGGTCCGTTTTTCAACGCCGCCGGCGAGCGTGCCGATTTCCTTCTCATCGGGCTCGCGGGCGAGCAGCGATCGGAAGGCGAACACGATCCGCGAGCGTGTGTCGTCGCCGACCTCGGTCATCGCACGGGTCGCCAAAACGCGGCTCGCCTCGATGTAGGTCGTGTCGTTCATCAGCGCCAAAGCTTGCAGCGGCGTGTTGGTCCGCGAACGCTGCAGCGTGCACGTCTCGCGACTCGGCGCATCGAATGTCGCCATCGTCGGTGGCGGGACCGAGCGTTTCCAAAAGGTATACAGACTTCGTCGATAGAGGTCCTCGCCGGAGTCCTGGACGTAAAAGTCGGTCGTCCGAGACTTGCTTTGGAACGATAATTCCGACCAGAGACCGGCCGGCTGGTAAGGCTTCACCGATCGTCCACCCATCCTTTCGACCAGCAGGCCGGAAGCGAATAACGCTTGATCCCGAATCATCTCGGCCGGCAAACGCAAACGCGACATCCGGGCCAGCAGCACGTTGTTAGGATCGGACTCGCGAAGTTGTGACGGGAAATCGGACGACTGGCGGTAGGTCGCGCTGGTCACCATCAGCTTCAACAGGTCCTTGGTGTTCCACTTCAATCTTGGGTACTCCGTGGCCAGCCAATCGAGCAGATCGGGATGGCTGGGATAGACTCCCTGTAAGCCAAAGTCCTCGGGCGTACTGACCAGCCCGGCCCCGAACAGCATCGCCCAGTAACGGTTGACGATCACACGAGACGTCAACGGGTGCTTGCCGCTGACGAGCCATTGAGCCAAGCCGAGTCGGTTGCGAGGAGCCTCGGGTGGCAGATCCCCGAGGACAGCGGCCGGAACGCCAGCCGTCACCGCCTGACCCGGCTGGTTGTAGACGCCGCGATGGAGCACATGTGTCTCACGCGGCTGGTCCATCTCCTTCATCACCATCACGTAGGTCGTCGAGTCCTGCTCGAATTGCTTGAGCGTCTCGCGCGCCTGATTGAGTTCTCGCCGGAGCTCTTTCGTCTCCTCGGCAACCGATCCGTGATATTCGGCGATCCGCGCTTTTTGCTTTGCATTCCGCCGCTCCGGTTTCGTGCGGATCGCCTGGACCACATCAGCCGGCATGCCGAGCCTCGACTGGAAATCGGGATCCTTCATGGAAGTGACCGACAAGCGAAAGCGGCCGATCTCCCGACGCGGGTATTTGGAATCGTGTTCAAGGCGTACGGTCAACGTGTCGCCTTCTTTCACGTCGACCGGCTCGGCGAAGGTAAAGATCGCCGTCCGAGACTCCTTCTTTCGGTGACCATCGACCGCCCAGCCGGAAGCCTTGTCGTTGTCGATCGCCTGTGTCACCGGAAAACCAACTTGAGCATAGTCGGCAACCGCGCTGGCGATCTTCAACGTTTGAGGCGCTTCGCCGCCCGCCTTCGTTCGCTGGACCGTGAAGTCGGTCAAGATCACATTGCCATTACCTGAGGAGAGCCGACCACCGGATAGTGAGTCATGGGTCAGCGCCTCCAGGCGAATTCCGGTGATCCGAACTTCACCGGGCTTCATTTGCACCACGTAGGTGGGATGGGTCAGGTTGTCACCCGTGGCTAAATAAGAACCGTCTCCTAGCGACTCAAAGTCGACTGCCCCAATCGCATCAACAGCGGTCGGTTCCAAAATCTGCCAGGGATCAGCCGCCGACCCAAGTTCTTCGGTCTTCTGCTGAATCCACGCTTCGCGCGGTGAGTCGAGCCTGGCGACCTCCTCACTGAGAGCTGCTTCGCACTCCGCGACGTGCCGCTTGATCGCCACGTATTCTGCTTCCATACCGCGCAGCAACGCGCATGTATGGCGTCGCATATCCGAGCCGCCCTTCTTTCCCTTGTTCGGGGACTCCGTTGAAGATCGCGAAGAGGCGGTAGAAGTCGACTTGCGAGAAGGGATCGAACTTGTGGTCATGACAACGGGCGCATCCCATCGTCAATCCCATCCAAGTTGCCGCTGTCGTCTCGACCCGGTCGATCACGTACTCAACCAGGTACTCTTCGGGGATGATGCCCCCTTCGTCGTTGATGCGATGATTGCGATTGAATCCCGTCGCAATCAATTGCTCGGTCGTTGGCTCAGGAAGCAAATCCCCCGCTAACTGCTCGATGGTGAATTGATCGAAGGGCAGATTTCGGTTGTAGGCATCAATCACCCAAGACCGCCAACGCCATTGATAACGCTCCCAATCAGCCTGGTAGCCCATCGTGTCGGCGTACCGCGCCGCATCGAGCCACTCTTGTGCCATCCGTTCACCGTAACGTTCCGATTGCAGCAACCGATCGACCAGTTCCTCATAAGCCGCAGGAGACGGATCGCTCGTGAAGGCGTCGACTTCTTCGGGCGTCGGCGGCAGACCGGTGAGATCGAGAGTCAAACGGCGAATGAGTGTCGCCTTGTCCGCCTCGGGCGATGGTGAGAGGCCCTCTGCTTCAAGCCGCCTCAGGATGAAGGCGTCGATCGGGTTGCGAACCCAATCGTCACGTTCCGGCCTCGGCACTTCCGGACGGGTCGGTGAGACAAACGACCAGTGGTCTTCGTACTTGGCTCCCTCGTCGATCCACTGCCCGAGCGTTCGAATCTGTTCGGGCGACAATGTCTTCCCCGAGTCGGGCGGCGGCATCTGTTCTTGCGGATCATCACTGGTGATCCGACGCCACAATTCGCTCGCCTCCGCCTTTCCCGCCTCGATCACCCCATCTTGAGCCGCGTCCTCCAAATCGAGCCGCAAATCGGCCTCGCGGTGATTCGGGTCGGGGCCGTGGCAAAAGAAGCATTTGTCAGACAGCAGCGGACGGATGTCACGGTTGTAACGAAGCGGCTCGGCAGCGACCGATGACAAATTCAGAACAAGGATCGCGGCCAGGGAAACAACCAGACGCTGCCAGGTGGTTTTGGGTGAGAACATAAAGAGGTCGAGGACGTTCTTCCGTTGCATGGACTCCAGCCGCACCGCGCGCGTGGCTGTTGCCGCCTATTCTACACAGGTTGCGTCGCCATTGAGGAAAGCACCGGGGACACCGGACAAGGAGAGCACCGGGGAGAAGGAAAGCGCCGGGGACAGGAAAGCGCCGGGGACAGGAAAGCGCCGGGGACAGGAAAGCGCCGGGGACAGGAAAGCGCCGGGGACATGGCACGACCGATGATGCCTGCAAATTCTTCTCAAAGAAGTGCTGTGTCCCCATCATCTGCCTCGCTGTGTCCTCGTGGTGTGGGTATGTCGACAAAAAGCACCGAAGCCAGTTAACGAAACCGCAACCTTCGCAAGGCCGATGCACCGGCCGTCCTGAACGGACTGCAAAAAATGGTGTGGGTGAAAATGACAGAGATTAATCTGACTCCCTTCTCCCCCATGACGAGGGCGAGTGGTGCTCGCTGTCGTCACGGGGGAGAAGGGCTGGGGATGAGGGGGAATGCTGCTCGATGCGCCCATCAATCGCCTGTTCGATCCGACGCCGCACCGCGGCAAGACCAGAGGACGGGGGTCGATCTTTTCAGGTTCTCGACATGAGCTGGAATTGATCCGAAACGACCCCCGTCCCATCTTCTTTGCCTGATCGGCGGCTTTTTGATCACTGACTTGTGTAGACATCCATGCTTCAAGAGCGGGGGACGCCGAGGCGCAGGAGTCGCTGAGCTAACCCTTTTCTCCCGTGGAACTTGTTTGCTGGCCCCCTGCCTCCCGCGGGCTGCTGATGGGCAGGGAAAACGTTGTCGAATTGCAAGAGGTCGAACGTTGAGGGATTTGGCAATGTTTCACCTTTGAATGGGAACCGCATTGCCGCGAACTCCGCTCTCTGGGTAGCATCCGAGACGGCCTCGCCATGCGAGCCAAAACTGGAAGGAAGGATCGATTGGCAGGAGGCCAGAATTGGATATTCGGACGCGAACACCGAAGTTGCTTCGCAATTTCGTTCTGGCTGTCGTCGGATTCGCTGGCACTCTCGGTGCCGCCGAGGAGCCGGCGCAATTGACGCCAACCGAAGCCAATTCCGGGGGTTCCGTCACGATCGAGCAATTCGAGCGAGTCATCACGGAGCTTGAGCAGAGCGCCGAGTTGACCGTTGATGCCAAACTCCAGGCAGTCGAAAACTACCGCGCCGCGATCAAAAATTTGCAATCAGCGGCTGATAGCGAAGCTCGACTCAAAACGTTGATCGCCGACTCGGAAACCGTTGCGTCGCGAACGGAACAGTTGAAGAAGCAACGCAGCGAATTGAAGGACAAGAAGCCTTCACTCGAACCGGGATTGAGTCTGCAAGAGTTGGAACAACTGCTACCGACGACCGAACTGCAACTCTCAGGCTTTAAGAAATCCCGACAGGACGCCGAGGCGGATTTTCTCTCTCGCTCAACTCGCCGCAAAGAGATCCGTGCAAGGATGGCGATCATTCAGGAGAAGATCGCCGAAGCAACCTCACAGCTCAAGGCATTGGCGGGTGCCGAAGCCACTCCACAGAGCCAGTCGCTGACGGCGCGTTTGGTGACGCGTCGCTTGACGCTCGAAAGAGAGAAGCCAACCCTCGAAGGCGAGCTTGCGAAATTCGATGCCGAGGAAGCTGCTGATCTGGTGCGTTTGCGAATCGAACTCGCAGCCTGCAACGTGGCGTACACGGAGAAGGTGGTTGCGCTGCTGCAGCAACAAATCAATGCCGCTCGCGAAGCCGCCGCTGACGAGTCGGTGCGCAAAGCGAGACACGAAGCGATTTCGGCAGACCCGGCGTTGAAGGTCTATGCGGAAGCGAATCAAGAACTTGCTGAGAACGCAAAAGCGATCGCGGAGTCTTTAGCCTCAACAGAAGCCAAACTCAAAGCGTCAACAAGGATCCATGATGAGTTGGTCCGTAGGTTTGCTCAAGCGAAGAAAAAAGTTGACTCCGTTGGATTGACCAGTTCCGTGGGTGCGTTGCTGCGGAAGGAGATGACGACGCTTCCCGATGTTGCATCACGCCGCACGGCTGTCGCCGATCGCCAGAAGCTGATCAATGACACCCAGTATCAGCTATTTGAATACGAGGAGGCTCATCAAGAATTGGCCGAAATGGACGGAGCCATCGAGCAAATCTTGACCGAAGCAAAGAGGGACTCGTCTAAGAACCTGTCCTTGCTGGAATCGGCGGCTCACGATTTGATGAAGCGCAAACGCGAGTACCTGGACGATCTTGTTCGCAGCACCGGGCAGTATTTCGACACACTGATTGAACTCGACACCGTCGATCAACAGATCATCAAGCTGGAATCGGAATACGAGAATTACATCGACCAGCGCGTGCTTTGGATTCGCAGTGGTCCAGCCTTGACGGCCGGCGTTGGAATTCAAGAGTCCGATACTTGGTTGCTTTCGGCCAGCAAGTGGAAAGAGGCTTCTGCCCTGCTGTTCAACGATGCAAAGCGTTACGCTGTGCTCTACGTTCTTTGCTTCTCCCTGATCGGCCTGTTGCTCTTTTGCGGACGGAACATCCGCCAAACGATCACCACCGTTGGCGAGTCTGCCAAGAAGGCAAACTGTCGTTCCATTGTACCGACTCTCCGAGGCCTATGGCTGACCTGCCTCGTATCGCTTGGCTGGCCGTTGGCGTGCGTTTTCATTGGATGGCGATTAGGCAAATGCGCCGGGGAGTCCGAATTCACCGCGGCACTTGGCGAGGCAGTGAAGGTCGTCGGCATCCTGTTGGCATCGATCGAGCTGATTCGTCAGACCTGCCGTCACAACGGAATAGGAGAGTCCCACTTCCGCTGGCCCGTACACGCGACCACGGCGTTTCGCCGCGAAGTCAGGCTCTGCATCGCACTGGCGCTGCCGATCGTCTTTGTTACTGCGACGTTGGCCTCAAGTGATGGCCTGCACGAACGAGGCGACATTCAGCGAATCTCGTTCATTCTGGGAATGGCGGTGATCGGTTTCGCGGTATTTCGCTTGCTCCGGCCATCTGGCTTGCCTCGCGAATACTTGTCGGCCAATCCGTCGAGCTTCCTTGCCAAATTGAAATACCTGCTTCCGCTCGCGGGCGTTGCCTTGCCGATGTCACTGGCTGTGCTTGCAGCAGCTGGCTACTTCTACACCGCCCAGACTCTATTCTGGAGACTCTTTGCGACGTGCGTGTTCATCGCCACGCTCGTTGTCCTGCGTTCGGTCTTGTATCGCATGCTTCTATTGCGACGTCGTCACCTCAGCATGGAACAGGCACGTGAACGCGCCGCTGCAGCCAAGCTAGCCGGCGAGACCGGCGGTGAATCACAACCGGTCGCAGGCATTGTAACGGAAAACAAGCAAGCCGACATTTCCGCACACAGTCTGCAATCGCGAAACCTCGTCAGCACGGGCATGATCGCGGTCACGCTGGTCGGATTGTGGATGATTTGGATTCAGGTATTGCCCGCGCTCAGTATGGTCGGGAACTATCCACTGCGGGGGAAAGCAAACGCGGTTGCGGTTGCAAGTGTTGCTCAGCCTCTGATCTCCCCAACGACTGCGGCCACCGGAACCAACTTGACGCCCGCAGTTCAGTCGGCCGAAACGTCCGAGGCAACGCTCTCAAATTCAGTGACGGTGTCGGATCTTGCACTCGCGATCCTGATTGTTGTCGTGACCGTGGTTTTGTTCCGAAACGGGCCCGGCCTTCTCGAGATATCGCTTCTTCAACAGCTTCCTTTTGATAATTCGGTGCGCTACGCGATCACGACGTTGGTGAGTTATGTGATTGTGATGGTTGGCACCATTGCGGCTTGTTCAACAATCGGATTGCAATGGTCGCAAATTCAGTGGCTCGCCACTGCGTTGACGTTTGGATTAGCGTTCGGGCTCCAGGAAATGTTTGCAAATTTCGTCGCGGGTCTGATTATCTTGCTTGAACGCCCGATTCGAGTAGGCGACATCGTGACGGTTGACGATGTGACGGGAGTCGTCTCGCGAATTCGCATTCGAGCGACGTCAATCACGAACTGGGACCGCAAGGAATACGTAGTTCCAAACAAAGAATTCATCACCGGTCGATTATTGAATTGGACGTTGTCGGACAAAGTCAATCGAATCGTTGTGGAAGTCGGATTGGCCTATGGTTCCGATACAGAACAGGCACGTGAGTTATTGCTGAAGTCGGCCAACGATCACCCGATGGTTTTGAAGGATCCTGCCGCCGTGGCAACGTTCGAGGGCTTCGGTGACAACTCGCTGAATCTTGTCCTGCGGGCGTTTTTACCCTCGCTTGAGAACCGATTGCAGGTCATTCACGAACTTCACACCGCGATCGACCAGGCGTTTCGCAAAGCAAAAATTGAGATCGCATTCCCGCAACGTGATCTCCACATCCGCTCCATGGCGGGTCCTCCCGCGATGGACCTTCAAATGGGGCGGCACGAGGGATTGGATGAAGTTCGCGACGCCGCATGATGGCTGGCGGCGTCCGCTCTTCTCGTCGCGATGACTCGGAACCGTCATCCGGTGGGGCTTGGAAACCGCAACGGCCACCATCCGACTCATTCACTTTCTCCAGAACCGTTGTTTGTTCGAGAAGCAATGCTCGGCGGTGAGGGAACGTTCGTCGTCATCGACGACTGGAGTGCTCGGCCATCGCTACTGATCAATCTTCCGAATCCGAATCTTGCGGAACGAGACGTGGCGTACTTTTTCTGGTGACTTCTTCACGGCATGCACCTGAAGCGCAATGACGCCTTGATGGTACCTCTCGTAAATGTCGTCGCTCACCATGAGGTCACTGACCTGCATGCCGTTGATCCAAGTCTGAATTTGGCGGCCGACGGCCTTGACTCGCAACAAATTCCACTCTCCGTTCTTCATCGCGTCACTACTGATAAGCTTGTTTTTCGGCGTTATCCATCCCTTATTTCCTTGCCCGAAGATATATCCAGATCGTCCGGGTGATTTCCCCAGATCGACTTGGGGGCCATGAATCACTTCGTGGGATTCGCCCTTGTCGTTCTTCCGATTCGTACTTGAACGAATCTGCACGCCCGAGTTCAAGTCGGTGTCGTGTAGCTTGACTTCGAGCTCCAATTCAAAGTCCCCGTACTCGTCAGTCGTGACCAAAAAGTGAGTCTGGTCGGAACTTGAGCCGAGAATCACACCATCAACCAGCGTGAATTGCTTGTTGTCTTTCGAGGACAGCCATCCATTCAGGCTTGTACCGTCAAAGAGCACCTGCCAGTCTTCGGCAAATGCTTGAGGTGTGGCGGCGACGACCGCGGTCAGCAAGACAATTGTTCGTATCATTGAATTAATTTCGTGGTCATGAGATGGGTAACGCGAATTCCGGCCGGCGTGTCTTCGTCAGCAGGTCGTTGGCTTCTTCGTCATCAGTGATCTGTTCCGTCATTGCATCCCAGTTGATCGTGCGACCGGTGATCCGACAGATGTTGATCAGGTGCGCGACGCTGGTAATCAGATGGCCGACTTCCACCGGAGCATTGGGTTCCTCTCGTGTTTCGATGCAGTCGAGCCAGTTGCCGACGTGCGATTTTCGGACTCTTGTGACCTCGGAAAGGAGCAAGCAGTGTCGTTCGGATTGCACGCGAAGCGTCCTCGATTGATTTCCAACTTGCCCTTCTCGCCGATAAAGATGCCGCCAAAAGCCGGTCCATCTGTCGCTTTCCAGTCGAATGACCGTGCCGTCGGGGTAATAAAGACGGACTCCGCGATCCCGAGTACGTCTTTCGCATCCGTGGTGGGCTCGATTCGCGTTGGCGCGACATTCTCCCAGCCCATCGCCAAGATGAACCATG
Source organism: Pirellulaceae bacterium (assembly GCA_963767665.1). GTDB lineage: Bacteria > Planctomycetota > Planctomycetia > Pirellulales > Pirellulaceae > Rubripirellula. The sequence goes on along the minus strand of CAVYFC010000014.1, from coordinate 13,438 downwards.
TCCAGGGCGTGCGAACCACGATCGCAAATGGGACCTCCGGTAAAGGCGTCGAAATTTCGCCACCTGACGGTGAAGTTGTTCGTGATAGTCGAGCAACTGTGCCTGGTCACAGAATCGATTCCAATCCATGCCTTCGGGAATGGCTTGCTGTTCGAGACCCGTTGCAGGCCGCGAGCCGGAATAGTTCTTGACGAGAATCGTGTGCACTTTGCCGAGGCCACCATCTCGAACGAATTCGCAGGCAGTACTGGTTGTTGGCGTGCTGCGTTGTTGCGTGCCGACCTGCAAAACGCGTTTGTGTTTTCGCACTGCTTCGACCAATGCGCGGCCTTCCGGAATGCTGAAGCTGAGTGGCTTTTCCGCGTAGACATCCAGGCCTTTGGCACAGGCGATGATTGCCGCACGCACGCGCACGTGATCCGGCGTCGCGATCATGACCGCGTCGAGCTCTTCCTGCTCGAACATCTGCTCGTAGTTCTGATAGCGTTTCCAGGAATCACCGGCCTTCGGATCGTTCTTGTTGTCAGCCGCAAGGACATCGATCTGCGGCAGGTAGCAATCGCAGACGGCGACCAGTTCGGCTCGATGGGATTCGCGAGACAACGCACGCGTCAGCCATTTGGCTCGATTGCCCGCACCGATCAATCCGACTCGCAACTTGTCGTTCGCGGATGCTGACGGTGCGGCGTAGATCATTGATGGCAACAGGCCAGACGCAGCCAGCGCGGTGGTCGCGCCGATCGATTTCAACACGGTTCGACGTGAAGGATTGTTTTGAGGGGAAGGGTTCATGGTTGGTCCTGTTTGGTCAGCTTGTTTTCATGATGTGAAAGGATTGGATTATTTCTTCTTTTTCTCTTTTCGAGTTTCCCTGCGCTTCTTGGTCAGGGCAGAGGGAAGGGGTTGAGCGGCGTCCTCGAAACCGGGGACCAGGGCCGCGGAGTTTTTCGATGGTGGTGGCGTATTTCGGGTTGTCGATCTGGTTGGTCCATTCGTGAGGGTCCTTGGTGGTGTCGTAGAACTCCTCTTCTTCGGCCCCGTAGCGGGTGTAGCGTCCGAGTTCGTGGCGGATGCTGATGTAGGCCAGGTCCGTTTTGGTTTTATCGCACAATCCGGTGATGGCGGTGCTTTCCCACGGAGCCTTCGGGTCTTTGAGCAGGGGGACCAGCGAGCGTCCATCGATGTACGCGGGAGGCGTCAGTCCGCAGAGTTCGGCCAGGGTGGGGTAGATGTCCATCAGGGAAACGAACCGTTCAGACACGCCCCCGGCTTTGGTGACTCCCGGCGCGCGAAACATCAACAAAGTGTGCGTTCCCTCCTCCCAGAGGGTCGTCTTTTGCCAGTGATGTTTTTCCCCCAGGTGAAACCCGTGATCGGTGAGGAAGACGACAATGGTGTTGTCCTTGTAGGGGCTTTTTTCGAGGGCATCGAGGACACGCCCGATCTGCGTGTCGACGTAGGTGGTCGTGGCCAGGTAAGCCTGCACCGCCTCTTTATGTTTGCCAGACTTGATGACCTTGTCGGCAAAGCTCCCGATCCCGTCACTCACCGCTTTGGCCAGGGGAGGAAGGTCATCCAGGTCATCCTCCTTCAGTTCGGGAAGGACAATCTGGTCCAGGGGGTACATGTCGAAATACTTTTGCGGGACATACCAGGGCATGTGGGGATTGAAGGAGCCGTAGGCCAGGAAGAATGGCTTGTCGTGTTGTTTCTCCAGGACCGCGATGGCCTTATCGGCCCCGCCGGTGTCATTCATTTGTTCCTCGGTGAGGTGGATGGGTCCCCAGTCCTGCTCTCCCCCGCTGAGTTTGGCCAAGGGGGCTCCGGGAGGAGCCGGATCTCTTTTGTGGCCGACCTTATCATCCCAGTGCTCTTTCTGGTCCCAGCCGTGGGTGATTTTGCCGTAACCGAAAGTGTCGTAGCCGCTCTTCTTGAACAACCCGGCCAGTGACAGCACCGCATCCTGGTTCAGTGCCTCACTTTTGCTGATGGTCTGCGCGTTGTTGTAGATACCCGATTTCCAGGGTGCTACACCGGAAAAGAACGCGGTGCGAGAAGGCGAACAAACCGGCGCGGCGGTGTAGGCTCGCGTGAAGTTCACTCCACTGCCAGCCAGCTTGCGAAGATTGGGTGCGATCGACTTTGCCTGCATAGCGATCAGCATCCTCCAGCATCCAACTGTTCAAATCGTCGGCAACCAGAAGAGCACGTTCATCCGCTCGTCAGCCGCATTGGCCTTGGCGACTCCAACCGACGAAACAATCAGCAGCATTGTCAAATAGATTGTTTTCATAGAAGCTCCTGTTTGTTCTTATACTGAAAAGCCACGGATGAACTCAGATAAACACAGATGCTTTTCATGATGGCGTCTATCTGAGTCCATCAGTGTTCATCTGCGGCCAATTTGTTAAATATGCATTTACAACGCCAGCGGTCCGTGAGTTGTTGCGAAGCTCTTTGTGGAAAACTTCTATTTGCTTTTTCAGCCTCACGACGATTTCTGGGTGTTTGGAAATCAGATTGTTTTGTTCGCCGAGGTCATCCTTCAGGTTGTACAGTGCCGCAGATGATTCCTGTTTCGGACTCGCGGCCTTCCTCCGCTCCTTGATGAGCGCGTTGCGATCTTTGCGGGGAAGTCTCTGTTCCTCCGCAGTCAACTCAACCTCATCTTCCGTTTCTTCCTTCTCTAAACTTTCCTCGAGGAGGTACTTCCAGTCGCCGACGCGGATTGCCTGAACGCCTCGGCCTCGCAGGTAGTAGATGGCTTCGTGAGGTGACTTGGCATCCGGCTTTCCGGCGAGCAGCGGCCAGATGTCTTTTCCATCAATCACGCGGTCGTCTGGGAATCGTCGCCGCCCGCGAGTTTGGTCAGCGTCGGCAGCAAATCCATGCCGGTGATGGCTTCGTCAGATTCAGTGCCTGCGGGAATGTTGCCTGGCCAGCGAGCAACGAACGGGACTCGGACGCCACCTTCGAGAGTCGAACCTTTGCCGCCTTTCAACGGTCCGGCGCTGCCGCCTTTGCCTGTGTTGGGGCCGTTGTCCGACGTGAAGATGACCAGCGTGTTTTTATCGAGTCCAAGTTCCTTCAGAGACCGCAAGAATCTCGCCAGTGCTCCAGTCGAGTTCCTGAATCGTGTCGCCGTAGATGCCTCGTTTGCTGCTGCCGACGAACTTATCGGAAGCATGCAGCGGGATGTGCGGCATGTTGTGGGCCAGGTACACAAAGAACGGTTTGTCTTTGTTTTCGCGTGATGAAACGGATGGTCTCGCGCGTGTATCGCTGAGTGAATTGCGTCTGGTCTGCGGGAACTTCGATGACGACGTTGTTCCGCACAGCGGACATGCCGCTGTCTCTCACTTCGAGAATTCCCTCGCGGGTATAGCCTTCGCGAAACACGCAGTCGGCAGCATATTGTTTGGTCTCGGGATAGAAGCCTTGGCTGTTGGATGACGGCGTTCCGTACCAGTAATCAAACCCGTGGTTCAGCGGCTGAAACATGTCTTGGTTGCCGAGATGCCACTTGCCAATGATGGCGGTCGCATAACCCTGATCTTTCAGCAGCTCCGGAAGCGTGATCTCGTCAGGGTTCAGGCCGTGGTTGTTCCGAGGAAACATGACACCGCCGATGCCGACGCGAGTCGAATGGCTTCCGGTCATCAGCGCCGCGCGTGTCGGCGAACAGACGGGAGAAACATAGAAGCTGTTGAACTTCGCTCCCTCAGCCGCCATGCGATCAATATTTGGCGTAGCAATGTCGTCGGCCCCATAGCACGACAGATCGCCATAGCCGAGATCATCCGCCAGGATGACGATGACATTTGGCTTTCCGCTCGGTCGGTGTCGCCGCGTTGGCGTCACTGATCGCGATAATTACAAGGAGACAAGAGCAAATGATTGACTGGCAAGCGTAGACCGCTCCTGAGTTTACTAAAGCAGCATGGATATTCATGGGGAATTCTCCCGATGTGGAACGCTCGTCGATGACCGTCCGCTGTTACGCTGCTGTTCAAGCAGACTCATCAGTCGTTGCGCCACATAGGGATGTTCGTTGATGACGTTGTTTTGCTCACCAGGATCGTCCTGCAGGTTGTAAAGCTGAGCGTGAAGTTCGTCGCGCTGCGAAGGCCGCTTTAACGTCGGGCTTGGTTGGCCTTCGACATACTTCCATGGGCCACTTCGAATGGCGTAGTTGCCATTGGGACTGTGGACAATCATCGATGGCCGAAGTGGTTCTTCATGGGGCGTGCCGAGCAATCGCCGGCAGCACATTGAAGCTGTCCTCAGCGACGTCTTCGTTCGGCGATGCGGGCTGATCAATCAACGCGGCAATCGTCGCATACATATCGACGAGGTTAATTGTTTCGTCGCACACGGTTCCTGGCTCAACATGACCGGGCCAGCGAACGAGAAACGGAACTCGAAAACCACCCTCGTAGATGCTGTGCTTGCGACCGCGCCAGTGGCCATTCGGACGAAGCCCGGCTCGAAACGCTTCCGCCTCAGGGCGTTGCCCCTCGGTCATCAGCACGCCACCGTTGTCGCTGGTGAAAATGACCAGCGTATCCTCTGCCACTTTCATCCGATCCAGCGTGTCCAGAATCCGACCGACGGACATGTCAAGTTCGTGTATCCAATCACCGTATAAGCCCAGTCCCGCTTGTACCGTTGGTTTTTTCTGACGGCGTGTACGGAAAGTGGATCGCAACGGGGGCGAAATACAAGAAAGAAGGGCTCGTCGGCGTTCTGGCTCCTCAAGCCAACGAACGCATCCGTCGTCAATTCATCCATCACGTTTTCATCGACGCGTTGAGGAGCATCGATCCCCATGAAGTCTCGACCGTAGGGAGACTTACCGACCGGGAACATTTCCGCCGCTGCGCAAGCCGACGACTTGCCGATTGCGAACATAAACCCCAGAAGCGTCTCCGTGATTCTGCGGCACGGCAAAATGATAGTCGAAGCCGATATCCAGCGGCCCGGGTGTAAGTGGTTTCGTGAAGTCCGCCTTCCCTGTACCGTACCCGAGGTGCCACTTCCCGATGGCGGCTGTGCGATAACCCGCCGACTTCAGCAGTGATGCGATGGTGGAGCGTGACGTGTCGATGTGCAATGGGTCGGTCGTGTTAATCACGCCGTGCTTCTGGTTCGTCCGCCAGTCGTAGCGTCCGGTCAGCAATCCGTAGCGAGTTGGCGAGCACACCGACGACGGAGTGTTGGCATCCGTGAATCGTCGCCCCTGCTCAGCCAGCCGATCGATATTCGGCGTGTCGTATGTGCGACACGTCTGCGCCGTAGCTGTTGAGGCTTCCGTACCCAAGGTCATCCGCAAGAATGATCACGATGTTAGGCCGGTCGGCAGCCGCTGCGATCGATCCGCCGAGGATCGGCAGCATGACGAGCACACTCAACCAACTTCGCACCAGAAGTCTGAACAAGGCATTATTCAATTCGTTACTCATTGTGATCTGGCAATCTCCTCTTGGGCGGTGCGATAAAGCGCGGCGACTTCTTCTTCGGTGAGTGCTCTGTCAAACAACGCCACCTCATCGATCCGGCCGCCCCACACGTGACCGGCACGGGCATCCGTTCCAAACCAGACCGTCTCGGCGTCGGTGGCTGCCAAGGCTTTGCAGCGGTTTGGACGCAACAAGCTTTCCGTCTTCGTAAAGCTGCAAATTGCTCGCCATCAGCGGTCACGACGACGTGCCGCCACGTCTGTTAGCGGCAAGACGTCGCGTTGCCTGCGACGACGTTCACATCGCCATCGTTGTTCCTGATGGAGGCCTGCAGCATTCCGTTTTCGTCGAGCGACAAGTCAAAATTTCCACGCTCGCCATCGAAGTTCGTGGCGACCACTCCCTTTTGCGCCGGATCTTCGAGATAAACGAACACGGTCAATGAAAATTGCCCTGTACCCAATGCCGGCGGCGTATCGACACGTCCTCCACGGCCGGTGGAATCGACTCCGACTCGCAAGGAACCGCCGACGAAGACACCGCAAGCATGTGGCGGACGTTTGCCCTCTCCGGTTAAGACGACGCCAGAATGTTTCAGGTGGCTGTGCAACCAAGCCACGGTCGCGAATCGGCATGCGGTAGTAAGCCAAAGCGCGATAACTGTTTGATCGCGCGAGCGTAGTTCAGCCTAGGTTCCTCAAAGTTACGAATGAATCGGTCGGTGCGATGGAAATGTCCTCGGGCTCAGCCGCTCCGTCAGTAATCCGCACGGCGTGAGACGCTTGCACATCAACGGACCTTGATTCATCTCGCTGATTCGATGCTCCAGGATTGACTCGCACCAGCCCGTCAAACACATGAACTTCGCTCGCTCCGCCTTCAACATCGACGGAGAACTCTGTGCCAAAATCAACCACTTCCGCCTCAGGAGTTTCCACGGTGAACCCGATCCCTTCCGGAGGGACTCTGGCCGACAGTCGCCCGCTGTGCAGCACCACACGTGCATCGCTTACCGCGTCGAAGCGGGCAGGAGCCTCAACGTAAACCATGACTCCACCACCGAACTGCAGATGCAGCAATCCTTTCTGCAATTCGTACTCGCCCACGGAAAGATACGTGTCGTCCCATTGCCGATCGCCCCTGACAAGCAATCCGCTCACATTGCTGACGATGGTCGCTGCCACAGTATCACCATGATTCGCCGCTCCGTTTCCTTCGTGCCGCAGACGCACCAATGCAATGAGGATGCAGGCCGCGGTCACGAGCCCGGCTACGCTGAGCAGCAACATCTTTCGCGAGCGGACAACCGGCGGTAGGTGTTCTGGTGGCGCCGAGGCATCTTCCCTGGCTTCCAATACACTGGACTGAATGTGCCTGCGTCGCAGAGAACGTCGCAAGTCTGAATGCAGCTCGCCACGAAGCGCAAACCGCTGGAGATTAGCAGGAACCTTCAGCCACTTCTGAAACTCTGCAGCCTCTTCCTCGGACACATCACCTTCAAGAACGCGATCGATGAAATCATTGTTGATTGCCATCATACATTCCCCATCCCGAGACGTCTCTCGATGCAACTGGCTAGCGACGTTCGGACTCGCGAAAGCAGGACTCGAACCGATCCGCTGGTGGATCCTGTTTCCTGAGCTATCTCGGCAGCGGACCGTTCTTCGACGTATTGCAAATCAAGCAGTCGTCGAGACCTTGGCGGGAGCTCCTCCAGACAGGCTTCGAGTGCCTCGCGTCGTTGGCTGCGACCGTCAGATTGGTTCACGATCGTATCAGCGAGTTGACTGAGCAATTCATCGGAGAAAACAACCCGTGAGCGCCCTGAGCCCGGTAGTAGTCAATCACCCTGGATTTGGCGATCCACAGTGCCCAGCCAACGAACGGCTGACCCGAGTCAAACTCGTCAAACCGACGTGCCAGTTCTTGAGCGATCCGCTGCACGACGTCTTCGGCATCGTGAAACCCAGCGATGGACGCAAACACGTAAGCCGAAACCGAAGGCTCGACTTCCAACCAGCGATGCGTGAATTCTTCTCGTTTCTGATTCTCGTTCATACGTATAACCGAGGCAAAACAACTGTGAGACGAGTGTATGCCGAATGCGAACATGAATCGTTAACAAGAATCCAAAAAAAACGCCAACCCTATCAACTGGCCAACGCTCAACGACCAACCACTCGCTGAACCGTTCGTAGGATGGTGACCACTTCGACGAGAGTGTTACCAGGCGACACTCTTTCAAACCCAATGCTTTCCAGGGTCCGGCGCTGTTCTCAACTCAATCGAAAGGAAGTTGCCGACGGCTTCTAACCCAACGGCACTCAGAAACCAAGAACGTCAGAATTCTGTTTCACCGACGAAGTCCAGGCGATCGCTGCGGCTAGCGGAGTAGTGACGAACTTGCTCACGGTTTCTGCAGTTCCATTCAGCGGGCAATCGAGGTTTTTCGGAACCACGGTGGCGTCATGCGCATGGCTGACGCATCGCGCGGGAGTGAGTCGGGCGAACGCTCTACTCGATGCGGGACTTGGGACAACTTGAGCAAATGGCCCGGGGGCTCTATTCCGCTGTACCGAGGCGACCATTCGATGTCCAACTCAGTAGCGCCAGGCTGCTTCGTAGTTGAACAACACCGTGGCTAGCCCCTCTTGTTGCGTTGAAGCTCCCTGAAGCTAACTCGATCGCGATTGGGCATTGCCGGACGATCGGTCCCAAAAAGGAGGGCTCCCTGCATCGAGGCCGCAACGGCACAACCGACAAGACAATCGAGCCAGTGGTTGTCGGGTTGTTCGGGGCGAGCTTTCCATTCGTCAACGGTTCGACCGCGGCCTTCGGTTCTGATGAAGTACTCGGCGGTGATCTGTTCGGCGAACATTCGGTGTTGCTCGGCGCGGTCTCCGAAAACGGAGAGGCAGCCTCGGTCGCCCATTGCGACGGCGAGGCGTGCGTGCGTGAATGATTTCCACCAGTTTGTGTCGTAGATAACGTGGCGAATGGCTCGCTTGCCGTGGACCGAGGGGACTCGCCAGTTGAGGCCAACGCGATCACCAGGGCGGCGTTTGTATTCGCTGAACGGATTCGATGATGCGCCGACAAAGCGGCCGTGGGACGGAAGAAGGATTGATGCGTGAGGGCTTTGCCGGCAGAACTGATAAACGACGTCGGTGGAGTGTCCCCTGTTCGCGTCGATCAGGCAGCGTTCGATCTTCCTCGCCGCGCCATCATCGCGTTGCCACTCTCGACCAAGCAGATCAGTAGTCAGGTTGTCCATGCCCGCGTAGAGTGATCCCTCGAGCCCAGTGCCCTCCGTCGCCAAAGTGAATCTTGCGTCGCGCCGTGTGAAGTGCGGCCGATTCTAGTCAGGGAATGTTCCGTAGTCGACAACGTAGCCCGTGAAGTCGTCTTCCCATGCCGCGACGATTTAGAAAAGCAATTTGCCTTGCACGTCGATGAATGCCGTCAGATGGTTTGCGGCGATCGGGACTAGCTTTCGCTGCATGCCGTTGAACTTCGCAGCAACCTGGTCGGCCGTCAGTTGGTCCGCGTCGAGGCGTTCTTCCGGCAGCGGTTCGTTCTGATACTCGGCGAAGAAGGCAGCTTCGTCTTGTAGTTTCAAATTCATCGCATGCTGAATCGCCGACAGCTCGTCGTGATTGAAACGTTCTTTCCAAGCGACGCCGGCACCTTCGTCCATTGCATCGCGGTTTTGGCGATAGAACTCGGTGCCGGCAGCTCCACCATCGGCGGTACGCAAGCCCTCGGCGCGGATCTCGGCGTAACGTTCCCATAGCGTTTCGTTCGTCGGAAACGAATTGACCATTCGCGTTCGCGCGTCGGTGTCCAAGGCCGACGGCAGTTTGGGCATCTCGTAAAGTGCCGAAGCTGGTCCGAACGCACGAAGGCAAGACTCGTGTTGCGTTCGGTGTTCGCCGGAGCACGGGTTCTCGATCTTCACTCCGTAGCCGACCAACTCTAAACTGGCTCCCTTCTCCCCCTTCCATGAAGGCGAGTGGTGCTCGCTTTCATGGAAGGGGGAGAAGGGCTGGGGATGAGGGGGCAAGCAGACGGCGCCGGCGAATCACAGGGGCATCATGAACAGAAGACTGCAGCGTGACCAGGACGCAATTCAGTTCGCTCGTCATCAGCACACCACCGCCAACGAGTTTGCGCAAGACGTGTGGCAGATGCCGCGGAATCGTCGTTGTCGAAACCAGAAGTTTCGTCGTGAATATCCAATCACTCCTTCTACCGCCGATTTCTGCTGCTTGGATTTGAAGTTGATCGTTGAGGTCGATGGTGGGCATCATCAGACCGACGAAGGCCGCAAATTTGACCCGCGCCGCGACCAGTACTTGGCAGAGCAGGGGTACAAGGTACTGCGGATCCCGGGATACGAGGTGTTGCGGGACGCCGCGGAAGTACGGTGTTTGATCGAACAGGCAATTGACAATCGAATGTAGCGAACTGCCCCTCATCCCCAGCCCTTCTCCCCCGCGGCAAGAGCGAGCACCACTCGCCCTCGACGCGGGGGAGAAGGGGGCCAGAACGAAGAGGAAGCGATCACACCGAATGCAGAAACCTCGATTTGTTCGTGCACGCGGGTGCATCGACCGAACGGAGTTCGGTTGGGGCGCAAGTCGCTACGGTCGTGAAACCGATTGCACGAGAGTGCGTCGCGGATGGGGACGTGATTGGGTTTCTTTCGCTCAGCGAAGCGGTCGCATGACGGAATGATCTGGCCGCGTCCGGCCATCGTTACACAGACTGAGAATGCTCGCCTAGTCGCAGCTTGGAAGCGGTATTGTTCGTCTCAGTAGCCTCTCTAGGGGTGAGAAAAATCAAATAACCCCGGGGTCATAGAGACTCGAGAGGTGCGAGAGTTTGGGTTTGGCGTGGCCGAACGGCGTCATGGGGCGCGCTCTGGAGACTCTCTGGTTAGAGATCGAGAGTGAGGGTCGGGCAGGTGGGGGCAGCCGTTTGAGGCGGCGAAACAGGGCGGAAAAGACAAAAAAGACCGACGTCGATCATGAGGATCGACGCCGGACAATTCGTTAACCCGGCGGTCAGAGCGGACGACCGGGAATTTGTAGAGTTGCGGGAGCCGAACCCCGTTCCAAACACTCAGCCGCAGGTCCGAGTTACTGAGTTGACAGCCCAAACCCTTTGTAGCACAATGTGGTATCGCCTGGTGAGTGACCGTGGAAACTCGACATGGAAAGCATTTGTCCTCCAATCGTGCTTGACACAAATGTGCTGGTTGCCGGCGGCATGTCGCTATGAACATAGTGCGGCCTATCGAGTGCTCTTAGCGGTGCTTGATCGTCGAGTTCCCATCATGCTGACCGAGGGGATCGTAGCGGAATACGAAGATGTTCTGTCTCGGCCGGGTGTTCGACAACTGACGGGGCTAACCATCAAACAGAATGCTGAATTAGTCCTCGAGCTCATCTCACTTTCACATCAAACACAGCTTCATTTCAGTTGGCGTCCTAATTTGATGGACGAAGCAGATAACAAGTTCATTGAGGCCGCGATCGCCGCTTCGGCAATCATTGTGACCTACAACGTTCGCGATTTTGCGAAACCGGATCTTGAGAAGCACGGGTGGGAAGTGATGACACCCATCGAACTTGCATCACTTTTTGACTTGGAGTCCTAACTATGGCAACGCTGTCTTTACGTATGAGGGATGACCTGAAGGCAAAGGCACAGCAACTGGCCAGACAGCAGGGCGTTTCGCTCAACAGCTACATTAATGCGACGCTCGCAGCAACTGTCGCTCAGGCGGAAACGCTTGCGATGATGGGAGACCGACTGAGCAACGTCGATCGCGAGAAACTACACACACGCGTCATGGACTTCATGGCCAAGCCCCGGAGCGGCCCTGAACCAACACCAACCGAGATCGAACGAGTCATCGGTGATCGCTAACTGTGGCCGCGTCTGAAGCGTGGAGGCAGTGACCGCAACCGAGCACGTTGCCGGGTCGCCGTGATTCGAGCCAATTGGGCATCATGATCTCACACGACGTGCCTTGTTCCCGAAAGCCGGTATGCCCGCGAATCGCGCGAATCGACGCGAGCAAAAAACCAACCTCGGCAAACGCCACGATGAGATTCCCGAAAAATGAGCGGACAGAGAGGTTTCGGAATTACTGCGGAGGCCGAAGGAATCGACCCGGGTCGGGATGCCTGCAGATTTGTTCAGTAAGCGAGAAATCGAGGCATGCCTATCGCGTGTCGGTGTCCAAGACCGACGGCAGTTTGGGCATCTCATATGCTTAGGATTCTTTCCGTACGCAGTGCGAGTTTTGAGTCCTGAACCCTGCGTTGACAGGGCCGTTCCCGAAGGATTCCTAAGCATTGGATGATGCGGTTCGGCGCGTCGGTGGTCTACACCTTCGGCAAGTTCGGCCGAAGCCGAATTCAAGGCGATTATGCAACCGCTGCACAGATTCTTCACGTACCCAGGCTCGCGAGGGGAAGTTCGTCGCCCTAACCGAGAGCCTGAGTCAACCGTTGAATGAGGTTTAAGAGAGTCTTCATAGAACCAATACGGTCCGGCCGCCCACACCAAGCCGAGTTCATTTCTCTTCTAAGTGGGGACGAAGCTAATGGCACTTCGATTCTCCCAAGTCATTTGCATCATTACGGTGGCAATGATTGGCTGCACGCAGACGGATTCTATAGAGACCGATGAAATTGCGATCGCTGCCGGTGGTAAGGGGCTCTAAGCAGTTGGAACTCTACGTCGCTCAAAGTGAAGTCCCAGTACTTGTTGAATTCGGGTCGTCATAATATAACCGTAATCGTGGATGGAAGTTTCGGTTTTGGACCTAGGTGACCGATTTAAGGGCCGAGCCGGGGTCATTCGGGTCGACTTCAATGCGAACGCGAAAATGGTATCCCAGTTGGGAGGCGGTGTTTGTCCCACCTATGTTCTGTTTCAAGATGGGAAGCCCATTCATACGGAGAGTTTTCCCGTTTCCGCCGACATCCTGGAATCACGCTTAAGCGAAATTATCGATCAACTTTGGTGCCTGTCAAGGATTTTGACCAGCACCTCTTGCCGCCGCCTCTTCGCTGCAAGTTTCGGTACTTTCATCACCGAGATCCGTCCAAAAGCGCCCAGTAGCGATCAGCGTAACTGGCACATGTCGATGCAGACTTCAGCAGCTTAGAGGCAGCATAAATCGATGTCAATAAGGGAAAGTGACTCGTCCTTCTGCACAGCTGTTTCATCCGCAACTTTGCTCGTCAGTGTCTCTCCGCACTTTGGGGGGCAGAATCGCCAAGTGAGCGAATGAACGCGCCGATCGCGGCGGTCGCGTAACCAGGAATCATGAGTAGCATTCCGACCAAAGGCGCGAAGAGCGCTGTGGAAGTACCGGCTGCAACTTCGGAAGGCTTCGGCGACGTCCGGACTCATTGCGATTACCGTGTACGATGAAATCCCGCCTTGAATCGCTGCAAACACCCCCTATGAGAAGTGAGCAGATGTACGATGAGGATCAACCCAGTTGCTGTCATCGGTCCTTTGCCACGCCAAACGAGAGTCAGTGCGAGCAGAAAACAAATCAGCCCAGCCAACGGAAGCACGATCACGTACGGGAAGCCCAATGCGTTAATCATCCAACTAAGCAAGGACCGTTGGAGTGGCTCAGATTCTATGGCATGTCGAGTTTCTTTTGAATGCAGATGAGCAACAGAGTTGCGTTATAAGCAGTCCAGTTGGGGGCCCAGGCTTCGCGGAACAGAAACATTTCTAGTGAGCAATGGATCCATCCACGATTATCTCCGGTTGTCGCCCCGACGCAAACCACCAGCGAAGGGTCCCATACGCTTTGAATTGTTGACGCAGCTTCGCTGCACATTCCCTTCAAGAGACGTCAGAAATCCGGTGGAAAGTCCATCGGATCAATTCGGCTAAGTGACGCAGGACGATGCGACCGCCCTCTTACCAGCTGATCGAGCCCT
>CAVYFC010000013.1:0-735298 GCA_963767665.1 Pirellulaceae bacterium | reverse complement strand
ACCGGGGCTGATGGGCCATTCCGTCACGAATACCCGGGTGCTACCCAAGTTGGCAGACCTCACTCTGTTTTTCGGACCGCGACTTCTAAGGTGCTCGCAGCGCGAAGTGATCGTAGTGGACTTCGCGATCCACCGTTGTGAGATTCATATTCGACTTCGTCGCATGTGCGATGCCTTCGGATTGAAGGCGTCCCACCTTCCGACCGTCGATGGAGACTTCCATGACATCACCCTCGATTCGGATAACAAGATCGTGCCAGGCTTGCGGATCTAACTTCATCGCATTCCGCGAGGATTTTCGTTGGAGCATCGCTTCAGTTGCAGCATCCAGTTTTTCTCCTGCTTTCCGTTTGTCGCGTATGTCTTTGCGGAATATGCCCGTCTTGCCATCGTAGAGTGTCACCATGTCGGGTCTGATGGCCACATGGCAAATATGTCCAGCGTGTGATCCTTTGTACTCCAAATCGCGAATCATGACCGAGAAACTGGGAGAGCCGTGGAATTGGAATGAAACCGAAACTTCAAGATCGGCTTGCGGGGTAAAGTCGATCGCGTTCACTGAAGGGTGGTCGGCATCTTTCGGCGTGATCCCAACGAGAACGCCATCGCGCACAACCGATTCGCTTTTCCAGCTCCCCCATGGCTTGTCAAGCGTGCCGCTCTCGAACTCGTCCTCAAAGAGAACGGTATTGAATTCGTGAGCTTGGATGCGCGACGCTGCAGAACACGAAACTACAATCAGCAATAGAGCGAGGGGATTCTTCATCAATTGTTTCTCTGTCAGGGCGAATGGACTTCCAACGTTTTGCCTGTGGCTTTGCCGCAATCGATGGATTCTAACCCAACATCAGAATGGAGAGGCTGGCTTACTCTCACCTAACTCGACATCAATTCAATTGGCCACTGCGTTCGGCGCGGTTGACCGAACGCGACGCGGTGACGATCGCCGGGGATCGACCAAAACGTGGTCAGCTAGAATTGGACGGCTGCCGGCTCATCATCGTCCAGTTCATTGGTATCTTCATACGATTCAACGCCGCGGACGCCGCAACCCTGCGACGAATCTCCCCTGACGTCGGGATCGAGGCCTATACCAATCTTCGCGCGGTGTTCGGTGGTCCAACGCTTGAAGTCGATAGCGATACCCGCTCGGCGCAGCACCGGCGCCAAACGCCGCAGATCGCCACTAAGCTTTCGAGGTGACGTGGGCCAACTCCTCTGTCGCTTGGTTCCTTCGTCCGCTTCCGATTTAAGGAGCTCAAGCCACTCCGTCGGAGAATGTATCTGGACTTCGGTTGTTAAGATTCTTTGAAGCACGCCCACCAAAGGACTCTCATCAAGCAGGTTGTCGTTGGTCGCGCGGGCGTTCTTCTCGTAGAGTGCCATCCACTCACCATCAGCAAGTCCCATCATGGTCTCCGCTGCCGTTGACCAGATAGCGAAGTCCGCCATTCGCGGTAGCGACGCGACGTGGACGGAAGGTAGGTTTCGGATCGCGGCGCTAACCAATCCCAGCAATGCCCCGAAGATCGCCGGTCGATCCTTCTCGAGATTCGACCAGAGGTCCCTCTCGCTCATTCGGTTTGATGCCGGGATGGTTGGAAGCGATACGATGACTGAACGGTCCGCCAAGTCCGATCGTGATGCCACATCTTCGATCCCCGTCAGGATTACAGGTCGCTGTGCCTCAAAGATCACTTCCTCATCGTCGGTGTAGTTCGCACGCGTCGCGAAGCCACCGCCGGTTGCAAGCCGGCAAAGCGCATCCGATAACCAGGTTGGGATACTGCTTAGATTGTCCAGTGCGACGACTCGCCCATTGTTTGCCGAGACGGCCAAGTCTTGCGCAGTTTTTAGGAATCGCTCGAATCGGTGACCGATTCGGATCAACCAGGCTGCGCAAAATCCGGGCCGTCGTAGACTTCGCGGATCCCTGTTCTCCATATAACACGAGCACGGGGTACGGCCCCGTGGGACGGAGGCAAGCGAGCAGCCACGCTAGAAGCAGCGGAAAGTCTTCATCTCGTACATTGATATAGCTTCGTAGCATTGAGATGTTGCCCGGTACGGGGACAGGCAGGGGCATCATCGCCGGCTTGCGAACGAACCGAACCGGCGATCGCTTGAGCAGTTTGAAACCGCTCTCATCAACCACCACGCTCTGCCATTCATTGTCGCAAAGGTCAACATGAATCTCGGTGTCGTCTCCAGCAATTCGGAGACAGGGGCAAGCGTGCTTGCCACCGAAAAGTGCTTGACCTTCCATCGTCGAGATCACCGCGGCGACGGCATTGGGATTGGCGACGCGATTAAGCCGCGAATAGAAAGCATGTTCAAGAAAGCGGCGAAATGCACGAGAGGTGATTCGGTAATTCTCGATATGAGTACCTACTTTCATACTTGCGAAGGCATCTCCTTCCGGTGAGTCCGACCAGAGATCCGCAGTCTCGCGAATGATCTTCAGAAGCAGGGTCGCATCCGAGTCATCCTTTTCGCGGCTCTGTTTTTGATCGGGTCCAGGGGAGAGTTGCTGTGCTTGCAGGACCTTCACTTCATTCCGCCGCCCATTGGTGCTTGGGGTAGCGGCTCGCCGTAGCTCCATTTGATTTCGCGATTCCATGCTTAGATTCCCTCCGCTTCGAGGGCTCGCATCGCTGCTTTGTGCGAGGAGGACTCGCTGCAGCGGGTTTGCGTGGCCGATTGATGTGGACTTGCTGCCGCGGTGTTTGCGGCGTTGTATGCCGCAACGGCGGCGACCGACGTCAGGCGACGTCCGCCAACTACAACGGACTCAAGTACGATCCCGAACCGATTTGGGCGTAGGCACCATCGGAGGACGGTACTTAGATGAGGTCGATAGCCTGTCGCTTTCTGGACAGCTTCGACCAGTGGCATAAGTTGCGTTTCCTGCATCGATTGAAAACTCCGTGTGAGAATTGAAAACTCACGCAGAAGATTGCAAACACTGCAGGCAAATCACGGGCAAATCACGGGCAAATCACGGGCAAATCACGGGCAAATCACGGGCAAAAGGCGGGCAAATCACGGGGTGATTGAAAAAAGTCGCGGGCAATTCAGCGGAGGCGGGCAAATCGCGGTCCGTCAAACGGCAGAGTCCGCTGGCTTCAGGTAGGCATAGCGTCGTTTGTCGCTCTCCGTTCTGACCGCGAAACGCCACGGGATTTCATGCCTCGTAAAGAAACTGTTGACATCCTTACGAATGGATGGGATCGCGTCACCCGTCACGTCGTAGTCATCGTCTCCATAGATGGGAAATGCCAGGTCCTCAAAGTAACAACGCTTGTGTCGGCATCCCCATAGATATTCGACCGCTTTCCACGATTTGCTCTTCATCGATTCCGCGATCACGACGCCATTGAGCCTCCATGAATCGGGCTCGACTGGCCCGTCTTCATTACCACACTCCTCCCGCGGACCGGATGTACTCACCGCGGGACTGGATGACTCGACTTCCAAGGGCGTCGAATCTCCGTTCTCATCCAATTCTTGACGAAGGAGTATTTGCCCTTGTCGCAATTGTTCGACCGTCACTATCTCGAGGAACTTGTCCCTGATCTTGTTCCACATGGCGATTGCTTCGCTCGTCATTGCGAGGTCGATCGCATACCAATTGTCCAACATGAATCTGTCGGATTGAATCTCGGCAAGACGACGCTCAGTCCGCTGAATACAATTACCGATCACGTCACCGCGACTTGCCATCGATTTGCGAAAATGTTCCGGCCAATCTTGGATGGGCATCGGGCTGGTCGTCCAATCAAAGTCGACACTGTCTTCGAGATCGCACAGCGCACCCTCAAGCGTTTTTTTCTCGGCCGCGAGTTGACAGAGCTTCTGGTAGTCTTCTGGTGTCAAGAATGGAAAGCATGGATTCAAGCACTCGGCGCAAAAAGCTCCACCGTTCTCTTCAGCAACCGATTTCATCACAAAGATCAACTTGAGATCCTCGTTCTCAAGTTGTTCGCACCGCTTCCAGTGCATGGGAATGAATTGGGAGGGGTCCTCGGCGTGCGACACTTCCATGTCGCAAATCCGTTGTGCGATCGCTCGAATTTTGAGACGTCGAGTATTGATTTCATTCTGTGGTGCGAACATTTGCCTTCTGTTCAAGCGGAAAGCCCCACGAGGACGTGAGGTCGATCGATGTGTGCCGATGACGCATCAGTCGACGATCGTGTCGACTTGCTAACAGCACTTTGTTTCGGGGGATGAAATCGTCAATACTTCCGTTGCTTGAACACCCACATTCCGCGCGAATCTTTTCAACTTTCGCTAGTAAACTGCCCATTTTTTCCTCCCTCCGGATTCGTGCCCGTTCGACGGCGACCGGAATCAGATTCCTAAACCACGCACACACCCCCACCAATGGCTGAACTAGATCACCAGCAGCGAGATCCGGAGGCATTGGATCGGTCCACGTTCGCACGGTCAGTCTTGTTAAGGGACTCGCGCGGTTGGGATCAGATGCAGACCGGCTCGACGCGCCTCGCGTCGACACCACTGTCACACGGCGACTGATAAGGTCGAATCGAGCTTTCCGTCGCCTTTGAGGATGTGTGCGGACCGATCCGACCGTCATCCTGTCTTTCGCGCAACATTGATCGCACGCTCACGATCCTGCTCCGCATAGACCTGAGTCACGCTGACATCGCTGTGCCCAAGAGTTGATGCGGCCGCATCCAAGCCAAACTCTCGGCGAATCTGTGTTGCCCGAGCATGCCGCAGTTGATTCGGCGCCCAATGTTCCACCTTCGCTTGCTCGGCAGCCCTCCTGATCGCTCGCGCGTAAGCCGACGTGTCATAGGTATCCCCTGGGACGCGTGACTTTCCGCGGCGTGTGCGGCGTGTGCGCGATAATCCCGGACGATTTCCGTACTTCAGCGGAGTTGTGCGATTCGCAAAATCTCGATCACGACGTTGCTTCGCTGTGTCGCAGGGTCGAAAGAGTTTGTCGTCTAGTCCGCGGTTCAGGTACGGCTTGAGGATCTCCTGCGCCTTTGGGCCGAAGTAGATGATTCGCTCATGTCCATGGTGGGCGGTCTTGTGCTGACCGAGCATCGCCTCCCAGACTTCGCCGGAACGATCAATCATCCTTGGAGTGAGACGACAGACCTCTCCGGGTCGGCAACCGGTGAGCAATTGGACACGGACCATATCGGCAACCGTCGGTAGCAAGAAACTCAGCGTCGCATTGACCACTTCTTCAGAGACCGGCCGAACTCGCTCGGTCTCTCGCGCCTGGGTCCGTCCATACTTCAGTCCCGGTACCAGCTTGAGGGTGTCATAGACGGTGGACGTCAGTTTTCCTTCGGCGGCACACCACTTGAACATCCGCACGATTCGCTTCATGTGAGCGTTGATCCCAGACCTGGACAGGTTCTGATCGATCATCGTCTGACGAACGGCTTTGAACTCTTGGGGACCAAACTCATCGCTCGGCAGACTTGCATAGAGAGCTTTCAAGGGCGCACCGCCAGCTTGATGCGGTGCCACTCCGAGGTCTTTTCTGTCCCGTAGTAACTCTTGGCGTAATTGAGGTAGTCCAGGATCAGGACTGCGATCGTGAAGCGGTCGGTATCGAGCCCAAACGTCGGACTCCGACCGCTGGAAAGGTACTCCGCGATCAGTCGGTCATACTGCAGCTTGCTGGTCTTGGTCCCGTGGGGGCCGAGCAGGTGATCACGACCGTTGATGGTGACACGGGCCTGTCCGCTGGAGTGCCGACGGTAGGGTGGAATGAGGCTTTTGGGCCTTGGCATGAGCACATTTTCCCAGTCTGGGAGTTTCCGGGAAAGTTCCCGAAAACTCGGCTTGGAAAGTGTGCTCTGCCGACCGTCGGCAGGTAACGTTTTATCAATGAATCACGGTAAAAAACTGCAGTGAGGGTGCTGGGACTCGAACCCAGGACCAACGGATTAAAAGTCCGTTGCTCTACCGACTGAGCTACACCCTCTTGAGGCTTCTTGACCGAAAAAAACAACCCGGAGATAACTCGTCGTCCGCGATTTGGCGGACGCTCGTCTCCGGGTCGGATTTTCTCGGCTTACAAGCGGAGCGGACAGGATTCGAACCTGCGGAACCGGTTTCCCGGTTCACCGATTTAGCAAACCGGCGCTTTCGACCACTCAGCCACCGCTCCCTAGATCGCTTGTTCAATCAGCCCCGTGCATCGGTCAGAAAATCGAGCCTGCTCTGGCATCCTGGCCAAATTTCTCGATCTCCTTGCCATGTCACGGTTCGATGATTGTGGGAAATCCGCTGCTCTTACGCAACCCACGCTTGGAGATGTGCGTGGAGCCCCAAAAATCTCATGATTTCATGCATCGCCCTCTCGCCGATGGCCTCCAGCTGCCGCTGGTAAATCCGGAGCTGTCGCCTCCCGACACGATCCATCCTCGCCAAAATGGGTTGCCAACCACGCGCCGGATGGCACCCCATTGCTGACAGCGTCCGCATCCAGAAGGTTCGATGAGTCGCAATCTTGGACCCGCTGCTAGACTGACGACTCATCGACCCTTCATCCCGATCCGTTTCGCATGCCAGACCAAGACCCCGCCCGCACCGGCCCCACCAACGGCGCTAGCACTGGAACCAGCCCCGGCGCCGGAACCGGCCCTCCGGAAACCTCTGCTGCGGGGATCCCTGGGCCAGCGCCGCCGGCGGGACTCGACTCGTCTTTGCTGACCCACGTCTCGCGGCGTGCGATGGCGACTGAATTTGTTGCCATCCTTCCCGCGCATCTTGCAGGCGCCGTGGAGGTCGCCGTCAACGCCTTGGAAATGCTGGATCAAATTGAAGCGGATCTGACGATCTATCGCGACAACAGCGAGGTCTCTCGGATCAATCGACTCGCCGAGGCACAAGCGGTCGCGGTCTCGCAAAGTACCTTCCAACTGCTCACGCGCGCCGCCCATTGGAGCGAGCTCACCGAGGGGGCATTCGACATCACCGCGGGCCCCCTGATCGAGGCCTGGGGCTTCACACGTCGCAGCGGCCGCAAACCGACCGAACAAGAAATCGACGAGGCACTCAGCAAGGTCGGTCACTCCGACATTGAACTCTGTCGAGCCGACCAAAGCATTCGATTGAGAAAGCCAGGCATGTCGATCAATCTTGGTGCGATCGGCAAGGGGGAGGCATTGGACCGGATCGCTGCGACGCTCCGTGCTCAAGGCATCCACGACTTTCTTCTTCATGGAGGCAACAGCAGTGTGATCGCCGCCGGTGATCAAACTGCCGCAAGTGGTTTGGGATGGGCGGTCGGGCTAGCCCACCCCACCAAGCCCAAACGCAGGCTAGCCGGCATCTGGTTGCGTGACATGGCACTCGCCACCAGCGGCTCGGGAAAACAGTTCTTTCATCATCGCGGACGCCGTTACGGGCATGTCATCGACCCGCGCAGCGGTTATCCCGCAGGGGACCTGTTGGCGCTGACGGTTCTGATGCCATCGGCTGCAGATGCCGACGCATGCGCCACCGGCCTGTTCGTCGCCGGCTCACAACAGATCATCGATCGCAAGGACGCGCCCTGGCTGCCACCACTGCTGATGATGAAACAAGGCCAGCGACAGGACGCCGTGGAATTGGAATCGCTTGGGGAACTCCCCTGGTGCGACATCGATCCCACAACACCGATCCCACGACACCAAGGATGACCTCATCGGACTGAGGTCATTCGATCTGTGCGCGGGAAGTGGCGTTGCAGAAAAACGTTGCAGTAAAAGCAGTTCGGGGAGACCGAACCGGTCTACTTTGCGTTGCCCATCTCTTTGAGCGATTTGCCGAGACGCTTTCTGCCCCCGCCTGACCCACCACGTTTTGCCTGGGGCGCTTCGCCCTGCAGCAGCGCGGCGACATTGGGGTGAAGATCGTCCGAGTCGGCTGGCGTACCAATCTGCTCGATCGCATCGCTGACACCCAGCAACACCGATTGACGCACGCCATCACGAAGCCATTCAAAGAAATTCACGTTCATATCGAACAACCAGACCTTTTCGAGTTGGATTCCACTTTTTGAGTCGCCCAACATCCGGTTCTCCCACGAGGGAACCCGAAGGTGTGAGCCTCAATCAGACGTGGTCGCTTTTAACCACCCAATCGTGATCACGTCCAGATCGATCCGAGACGTGAACCGGCGGTTAGCGATCGAAGGGAAACCTGGTCGTGAAACTGGGAGGGGAGATTGGCGAGATGCCGGTCGCGAGATGCGAGTGGCGAGTGGCGAGCATTCAGCCCGAGGGCAGGGCGTTGGAATGGGGCGGGTCCCCGGGAGGCTGGTCTGCCTTGGTGATGGTGAAGGTCACCGATGTCGGACCTCCGGCGGCGGTATCGATCTGTAGGGTGCCACCGACCAATTCGGCGCGACCGATCATCGAACGGATTCCGAACCGCTCCGCTGGGATCTGACTCGGGTCGAACCCACTGCCGTTGTCTCGCACCATCACTTGGAATTCGCGATCGTCATGCTTGCCGGTCACGACCACTTCGGTGGCCCCGCCGTGGCCCAAAGCGTTGCGAATCGACTCGACCACGATTCGATAGGCGGCCAAAGCGATCGGATCGACGACATGGTTGACTTCGACATCGAGATCCCAACGGACCCGCTTCGAAAGATCCCCGAGCAATCGATTGACAGTATCGATGGCAGCCAGCGTCCAAGTCGTGTTTTGTAACTCTGGCGGATAGATCTCCGTCAGCATTCGACGCCCGACCTGCATGGCATCGCCGATCCAACCGAGCGTTTGCTCGAGACGTTGACGCAGCTCCGGGCTGAGATCGTCTCTGGAGCCTTCTACCAGCCCTGAAAGGGAAGCGGATGCAGCAAACAGGAGCGGCAGCACGCTATCATGAATCTCGTGCGCGATCTGAGCCCGTTCGGCTTCGATCAAACGTGCGGCTTGCTCCAAAGATCGGTTCAACGTCTCGCTGAGAATGGCTTAACCAAACCAGCCCTTCTTGTCGAAGCTAGCCAGCGCTTTCTCTTCGCCATCCTGAATATCGAACAACTTGTTCAATTTCGTGATTTTGAAGACCTCCATGACGTTGGGAGAAACCTCACAAAACTTCAGCGTGACATCTTTGGCTTTGCAGGATTTGTTCAACATCACCAACTTGGTGATCATGGCCGAAGACATGAAGGAGACGCCACGGAAATTCAGCAGCATCTTCTTCTGAGTCGCAAGGGCAACCGAGTCCTGCAGCTCCTTGCCAACCTGCTCGATTCGCTGACTGTCCAAGATCTTGCTATCCGTGAAACCGACAACAAGAGTCTCGCCGCTGTTTTGAGTAGTAATCGCCGCCATAGAGTTCTATTCCAGAATAAGAGAGAAGCGGAGAAGGTCATCCGCTCCGATCGCAGTCCACACAGAGTATCAGCCAGACTCCGCTTAGGCAATTCACCGCCCCCGTTCGGGCGGATCCAAGTTTGGATCGGCCAGCGGGGCGTGAGAGACCTTCGCGATGAGCCGCTCCGAGAGGCCGCATGAGCTGCCGCCACCAGAGACCGGTGGCTTCCGTCGGCAAGAACCGCGCGGTCTCCGAGGAAGCGGCCACCTAGCAAGCGGTCACCGAGGAAGCGGCCACCCAGACGTCGGCTACTCAGGGGTTGGCCTCTGGTGGGTTGGCCTCTCAGGGGTCGGCCTGATCCAATTGATCGATCAGATCGTCGAGATCGAGCCCGCTCGCCGGCGGCTCGCCCGCTTTCACATCATGGACCGGAGTTGTCTTGATCTCGCCAGGCGGCGTTGTGCCCTGGGTCGGCGGGACTGGCTCGATTGGCACCAACGGTGGCTCGGCCGCAGGTCGAGCGGGTTCACGAGTGATTCCAACTCCCAGGGAATCACCCAGTCCGATTGAAAAGGTCCGGACTTGGCGGCGTCCATTGAGGTCGGTCAGGGCTTTGATCAGTTCGCCAGGACTACGAAAGCGGCTCATGTCAAAGGCGTAGACTTGGCGGATTCCCGACTGCTTCTTCGGCGCCTCCCCGTCATGCGGATGGGCGGCCCGCTGAGCGTGAAAGTTGACCGAGGCCAAACCTTGCATGATTGCCTCGGGTGATTGCCAATCCAACGCGGCCACATCTCCTGCGAGCGACTCCAACGTCAATCGATCGGTGGAGGTTTCAGCGAGACTGGAGAGTGGCCCGATCAAGGTCAAATCGATTCCCGCCGCACCGATCAATTGGCCAACTACCTCTTCAGTCATCCGCTGGGCGGAGGCTGTGGGAGGTCTCGATTGAATCAGAAGCACGGAAAGTCGGACGGCCATTTCGTTGATTGCTCGGGTCAGAGATCTCGGCTCGTATCAATTGGGGCTGCACCACATCGTACAACTCGAACCAGAATTCGCGGAGGTTCGAAATTCGATCCAGATCTCGATGTCCCAGCGTCGCCAGGACGATCGCCGCGACTTCCTGAGGGACATCACCTAGCAGCTGCATCGTCAGTTCCCAGATCAACTTGGCGTCGAGGCGAGTTCGAAACAAGACGTCCATCCCCGACAAAGGCTGGTGGCTGGTCGCCAGGATCGCAAAGCCATGTCGTCGGGACGCCCGCAGCAACCGCCGTCTTTGCCAAGAAGAAATCTGCTCCGCGCCGTCAATCACCAGCAATCCGTGCTGCCCCGCTGCCGAGGCGATCCGTTGCGTCTCTCGAGCGATATCGCGATCGACTTGTCGAGCGTGTTGCCATCTTGGCCTCAGGGCTGTCGATTCACATCCACCCAGCCGGAGCAAATGGACAACGGCAAATTCCTTTTCAAGCAGCGGGACCAGCGAGCGCAACAAGGTCGTCTTGCCGCTTCCATGTGGCCCGACAATGGAGCCCACGCGGCGCAGAACCAAGAGTCCAACGAGTCGCAGCATCACCGCGTGGTCGCCGCCGGCGTCATTCTCGGGGTCGTCACCGGGGCCCTCGATTGCATGAGGGCATTCGCCTGAAACAACAGCTTGCAGATCATCGATCCTTGCCGCATCGAACTGATAGTCCAATGCACCGGGCCCAGTAAACCGAGTCGCAAACGGATTGGGGCGGTGACGAATGACCAGGGGAAGCTTCACGTCGTGGCCCGCCGACCGCTCTGATCGGGATCGCTCTGATCGGATGGATGTCATCCGACCTGAGCTGCGTGGCCAACCAGTTGCTTTGAACTTGCGGAACTCAATCGCGCTTCGTCGCCCGAGTGATCCTCCAGCTCGCGACCATCGGACTCGAAGGATACGGAGCAGAGCGTGTGCCTATCGGCCGAGACGAGATAGAAAGGTTGCTCGACGACGATCTCTCGACCACCGGCAAGGTACAACCGCATGCGGACACACCAACACAGACTGATCAAGCGACCACGATAGCTGAGCGGTGTCGCCGGCAACTGACACTCGATGGACTGCTCTCCAGACATTCCCATGCGACGAATCTGGTGCTCGCCGATTCGATGAAAGTGATGGACGTGAAGGTCTTCATCACCTTTTCCCTCGGTATGCCAAAGGACGGAAACCTCCAGACTTTGGATTTCATCCAAGGGAACGCGAGAGATTTGCCACCGAGCCGTCAGCGAATCTCCCGCCCGGTAGATCGCCTCATCGCTGCATAGCGACAGCCTCACCGAGGGTTGCGTTTCGGCGGCAATGCCCGGCGGATGGACGACGACGGGAAAACTTCGGCAGAACGATGGCCACGGAACGGATTCTCCAAGCACCAAGATCTTCCAGCGAATGGCATTGTGAGTTCCAACGAAGGAATGCATGACATTTGTCGGGAAGATCGAACGACCAATTGTTGCTCCCAAGGGGCCTTGGGGTCAACTTCAAGATCTCGTTCGCGGCACAAGATTTTGCTGAATGCTTGATAACGCTCCACACGAACGTCCGTCCCCTGGCGATAGAAGGTCTCCTCCTCACAGGTCAACTGAACCGTCAATCGCTTCAATTTCAGCCGCCCGGTCTGGGAGACGAACAACTGGTAGTCGCCGCCGGGCTGCAATGGATGGTGACTGATTTCAACGATTGTAGTACCGACTCCGATGTGCTGGCGAAGCTGGGTAATGAAGAATCGGAACGACCAGTGACCAATGAAGGCGAACGGGACCAGCATTCCGGCCAAGATCCAACGTGGCCGGCCGTACCAAAACCCGGAAACCACCACCGCCAACAACACGAACCAAACCGAGTTCCAAAGCAGCGCCAAGGGTGCCGGACCGGCAATCCCACCCTCAGCTCGCCTCAGCGGCCAACCGGTAGGACAATCGCTCACCGGGGCTTTCCGTGATTCCCGCTCCCCGCGGGACACTTGGCAAACGGGGAGCGTCCTCGATCGAGGGACCCATCATTTCAATCGAACCAGCGCGGCTGGCCATCGCCGAACGCCGCTCACTGCTGGCGCCGACACGCATCAAACGAAAGATCAAGCTGGCGGCACCGGTCGCAAGTGCGGCCACCGACAAGATGCCAAAGACCCACGTGCTCAGATCGGTCGAGAGGGCTTCCGGGGGAACTTGCTGGGGAACCCGCCCCGGTGCCAACTGGCTGATGAGCACCAGCGACAGCCCAAACACACCAACCAAAAACAAGAACGCATAGAAGGCAACCTCACCGGCCACCCCAGCGAACGGATTCCCAAGACTCCGCTTGCCTCGCTTCTTACTCCAAGGTGTGGGAAAACGAGGCATGGTTCCTCACGGCGGTTCATCCGCACGCAGGCCGGATCAATGGGTTTGGGTTCAAGGCGCTTCGTCAAGAGCTCGGTGCCGGCGGTCGCAAAGCAGTGGTCCAGACGGCCGAGAACAAGTGTCTCCTCTCAAGGAGAAGAGAGATGCTGTCGACCAAGTGGCTGCTGCGAACAACAAGTGTGGCCGGTACATCGCACCGGCCAGGCTCTCGAATTCGGCCAAAAGGGGGTGGCCCCTATTACGTTGGCCCCTTAGACGGGCAAGGTCTCACGATGGGGACGATAGAAACCGAGCTTCTCCAGGGCTGCGTAAACCTCTTCCAATGTCTTCTCCCCGAAGTTGCTAATGGCCAACAAGCGGCGAGGGGTCGCATTGAGCAGATCGCGAACCGTCAGAATGCCTGTTTCCTCCAAGCAATTGGTGGTTCGAACCGACAGCCCCATCTCGGCGATACTGAGATCGAGACGCTCACGACGCAATCGGGCCTCTTCTTCGGCCCGGCTGAGAGGAATACGAGTCATGCCAAACTCCTTTGTTACAAGATCGTCCAGGGATCAAATTCGACCGGTTTCCCGAAGGGAGCCCTCAGCCACACCGGGTCGTCCGGCGCGGAACCACCGAAGGCTGCCGGTGATCGATGGGCGAAATCGTAGGGCATCGGAGGTCGAGGGAGAAGTCTTTTGAACCCCGGAAATCTCGTATTTTTTTGTCTCAAATGCTAGCAAATGGCCTTTGGCGGGGGGCGACCTGGGCTCGATCGTGTTTGGAGAGGACCGAGGGAGCTGGTAGCGTTTTGGAGTTTCGGTCGGGCAAGCCAGCGTCGCTCGGGCTGGAGTGCCGCCGGAGTCGGGGCCCTGGCACGAACGATTTCTGCCGACTTTCGATGGGAAGATCGTCGCTTGGCCTTGGGGGAAGAAAGTCAGGGGGCTATATATAAGGCAACGAATGAGCCGACTGCCAAGCTTCTCTCCTGTCTCAGTCGGCAGACGCTGCACAGAAAAGATGGATGCAGCGAAAGATATGATGAAAACACACCCTTGCGATCGAGTTTGCGCGTTGTCAAGCCTTGGCGGCTTCTGCAGCGATTGCCCAGCGTCGCCCAACCGCTGCATCTCGGTCCCCATCCACTCCGGACACACGACCCTTTTATGAGATCCGACCACTGGAATTTCCTTGCCAATTTGCTCGGCACCCCTAGTCCCGCTGGGCCACCCAAGAAGAAAAAAGAAGAAGAAAAGCCCGAATCTGCTGCTCCCAAGGTAGAGGCCGAGAAGGTCCAAGTGAGCGAGCCAGTCACGAAATCGGAGCCTACCGCGGAGAGAGAGGAAGAGACTCGCGAAGGCGGTCTTGAACTTCCTTCGGGGGAAGAGATTCTCGACGCCCTCGCTGCGGCGGTCCCTCCCCAAATCTTGCCTGGGTTTGGTCCGTCCAAGGAGGACGAGGAGCGGGAAGCGGCGTTGTCGGCCCTGCAAGAGCCAAAACGATCGAGGCCTTCCTCGCGGTCAGAAAGCGAGGACCAGCGCGAGGAGCCCCAACCGGCCGAGGCGGCGGCAACAGCCGACGCTGATGGAGACGATGACGAGTCAGACGAGGCATTTGAGTCGGCTTGGGGTGGCTTGGCCGCCGAACTCGGTGTGGAACCCGTAACGCCTCCAGCACCCAAGTACGTCCCCTCCAAGGCTACATCAGAATCTCCAGAGCGAGACCGATCGCGGACCCCTCGAGCGAAATCGAAACGAAGCGAATCAGGCTTTGGCAAAGGCCTCGGAATCGGTGGTGAACCCGAATCGGACGATGATGATGAGCAGATCGAGGAGGCGTCCTTGGACAGCGCTGGCTCGGAGCGTGATCGCTCCGACAATGATCGACCAAGGTCTCGCTCTCATCGCTCAGAACGTGGACGCGACGATCGCTCCGGTGGGGGCGGCCGGACGGAAGCAAGTTCGGAAGCAAGGCCAGACTCAAGATCGGGGCGGAGCGATTCAAGACAGCGAGTTTCCGCTCGGGGCGATGGGCGACGTCGTCCAGAAGGACGAGACGATCGACAGGCGGATGATGTCTCTTCGTTCAAGTCTGAGTCGAGCGACGATCGCGACGACTGGGATCGCGACGAACCCAAGGACGTCACGCGATCCGAAGATGCTTCGGACGAGGACGCGTCGACGCGTCGCCGACGCCGTGGCCGTCGAGGCACTCGCCAACGCATGAGCGAAGGGGATCTTCCACGAGCCGAGGCAGATCGCGAGGAATCAACCGAAGAGAGTGCTCCGGCACGCGGCCGTCGCGGTGAACGCTCGGAGCGAGGAAGAGATCGCGATCGAGATGCCGCTCGCGGTGGGGCGCGAAGTCGGCTCGCAAGACAATGCTGAAGAAGACGATTTGGATGAGTTTGGCGTAGAAGTTCGAGCCGATCGCTCGCGAGGATCGCAAGATCAAGGCGAACAGGATGAGGAGACAGGGCGAACAAGATCGCGTCGCCGCGGAAGACGGGGCAGGGGACGTGGTCGCGACTCCGAAGGCTCGCGACGCCCCGAGGAAGGCGGGCGTGGCAAACCGGAGGGCTCGCAACGCATCGAACACGAGCGACCGGAATCGGAGTCGGAACCACTTGATCGCGAGTCTGCCTTCGATGATGACCATGAAGACGACTTGGAAGTCGAAGCGATTCGGCGAGGTCGTCGCCCGCGGTCTCGCGGACGGGGCGGCTCATCTCGCGAAGAGGGAAGCGACCGAAGTCGCCCTCGAAACGACGAGGAGG
The DNA here is from genome assembly GCA_963767665.1 of Pirellulaceae bacterium. Classification (GTDB taxonomy): domain Bacteria; phylum Planctomycetota; class Planctomycetia; order Pirellulales; family Pirellulaceae; genus Rubripirellula. The sequence goes on along the minus strand of CAVYFC010000013.1, from coordinate 719,859 downwards.
GTGATCGCTCGCCTCGATCGCGAGGTCGAGCGGAACCTGATCCGGACGGCGAAGGGGACGATGTGGAGGATCGATCGCAGCACCGAACCGGGATCCCCACCTGGCTTGAAACCGTCGATCTGTTCGTCAACGCCAACATCGAGAATCACAAGAAATCCAAGGCGAGCGGCAACCGCGGTCGTGGCGGGAAACGAAGGTGAGACTCTCTGGGGTGGTTTCCCACTGCGAGCCACTGTCCTAAGATCTTGTTGCAGGTATGTTCGAACCGGTTGTCCTTGTCCGGTGGTGGCGACCCTCGCGACTGTGAGTCGTGAACCTGGTCAGGCCTTAACTGGAGCAGCCATAAGCGGCGTAGCTTTGTGTGAGGGTTGCCGCCACCGGACAAGAGACCATCTGTAACCATCGAGGGCCGCGTTGCTTCCGACGCGTTCCTTCCAATTCGAGCAGCAACAGGCATGCCTGAGTCCCCCAACCAAACCGATTTCGGCCGTGATGGCGAGGGCAACGATGGCAACTACGTTGTCGTCGCCCGTCGCTACCGTCCGCGCGGCTTCGATGAGTTGGTGGGGCAACAGCACGTCGGCCGAGCGCTCAAGAACGCGATCGAAACCAATCGAGTCGGGCACGCCTATCTCTTCACCGGTGCCCGAGGCGTGGGAAAGACGAGCACCGCGAGGATTTTCGCCAAAGCTCTCAACGATCCCTCCGGTCCCACGACTCACCCCGACAATGCAAGTGACGTGGCCTTGGCCATCGACTCTGGCGAAGACGTCGACGTGATCGAAATTGACGGGGCCAGCAATCGCGGGATCGATGAAATCCGCAGCCTGCGAGCCAACATTGGTGTTCGTCCCAGCCGTTCGCGGTACAAGATTTACATCATCGATGAAGTCCACATGTTGACGCCGGCCGCCTTCAACGCGTTGCTCAAGACGCTCGAAGAGCCTCCGGAGCATGTGAAGTTCATCTTCTGCACGACCGATCCGGAAAAGATCCCGATCACGGTCCTGAGTCGCTGTCAGCGATTTGACTTCGCACCGGTCGAGCTCCAGAAAATCGTGGAGCGACTTCGTTTCATCGTCGATAGCGAATCGGCCGAAGCGGAAGACGGGGCACTGGAATTGATCGCCAGGCGCGCTGCCGGCTCGATGCGCGACAGCCAATCGTTGCTCGAGCAAGTGCTCAGCTTCAGCAATGGCAAGCTAACCGCTCAGCAGGTCCATTCGATGCTCGGCACCGCCGACGACGATCGACTGCACGCGCTGGCAAAAGCGTTGGCCGACCGAGATGCTGCATCGGCGCTGAAGCAAATGGATGAGGGGATCGATGCCGGAGTGGATGCCGGAAGGCTTGCCGAACAGTTGCTCGGATACTTCCGTGATCTGATGGCAGTGACCGTCGGCTGCGACGAAACGTTACTCCGTCACACCTCGGCTTCGCTTTACGAATCCCTGCGGGAACTCGGACAGCACTGGGGACTGCAAACGGTCCTGGCAGTGGTCGGCTTGATCGATCAGACCTTGGTTCGGATTCGACACAGCGTTTACTCTCGAGTGCTGCTGGAAGCGACCCTGATTCAAATCTGCAACTTGCCCGACCTGCAAGGGATCGTCGACCTCGTGGAGGCGGCCCAAGGCAGTGCTGGTCAGGGCAAAGCAGGGCAGGGCAGAGCAGGTCAGGGCAAATCAGTTCAGGGGCGGGCACCAAGCAGCACGCCTTCATCGACCAGCCATCCTCCGGCGGATCGGCATCAAGCGGGTTCAGAAAAAAAAAGCTGAACGCAGCGTCGCTCGATAGCGGCACCCCGCCCGCCGCAGCGCCGGCAGACGCCCTGGGATCGAGCACCGCCGGTTCCGGTAGCCCGGTCACAATCAACCGTGTCGGCCAGCCACCGCAGCCAGTCGCGATCCATGGGGCGGCAACGGGTGAGTCCGCCGGTCACCACCTCGCCTGGTCAACGGTGGGAAGTCGTCCTGTTGGCCCGTCTTCCGACCAGCACACGCCGGAGAGATCATCCTCGCGAGGCGACGCGGCAGCGACCGAATCGGTAGCCGTATTGGAAGCCACACGAGTCGCCCAGAGCTCGACGGTGACTCAGCCGCACAATTCGGCGAAAGCCCTGCCTTGGAACCAAGCGACGGCCGAACGAGTTTGGCAGCAAGCGTCGGAAAGCCTTGAGTCGATGACCGAGTCGTTCGCCAAAGTCGTTCAGCGCGTGCAGGCCGACGGGGAGCGAACCTTGCGTCTGACATTCCCTCACGACGGCGCCCTGGCCAAGCGACGCTGTGAGTTGCCCGAGCACAAGACTGCACTGAGCGACGCGGTCTCACAGACAGCGGGCCAGGTGATCCATCTGGAGTTCGAGCTCGCCAAAGCTCCGATGGTCGAGAAAAGGGTGGAGCCAACTTCCAACAAGCCATCTCGAATGCAACGAATGCGTGAGATCGAATCCAATTCACTGGTAAGATCGTGCGTGGATCTGTTCGATGCCGAGATCGTACGGATCGAGAAACCCAAAGAGACCGTCCGTCCATGACGTTCCGATTCGCAATCCAGGCCTACGGCGTTTGACCGGGGTCACTGGGGACGGGTCACCTGGGACGGTCACCAGGGACGGGTCACCAGGGACGGGTCACCAGGGACGGGTCACCAGGGACACGGGCGTCGGCGTCCTTCCGTTAACCACACAACCGGAGTGAAATCATGTTCAAAGGATTGGGAAACCTTGGCAATATCGCCGCCATGGTCGGATCGCTGCAGAAGCTGCCTGAAAAGCTCAATGAGCTCAATGAGCGGATGAAGCATGAGACGGTCAGCGCCAGTTCGGGCTGCGGATTGGTCAACGTGTCGATGAGTGGCACCGGACACGTCAAATCCAGTCAAGATCAACGGCGACTTGAGCGGCCAGAATTGGAACTGGCGATCCAGGACGCGACCAATGCGGCCGGGGCTGCCGCCAAGCAGCTCTATGCCGAAGCGGTCAGCCAAATGGCTTCCGACATGGACCTGAACCTACCGGGTGTCGACAGGCTGCTGACGAACTTGACCGGGGGCCCGTGATTCGATGGGTGATCACGGTGGCGCGGTAGCCGAATTGGTGGAGCAACTTGGTCGATTGCCGGGAATCGGACGCAAAAGTGCGGAGCGTCTGGCCTTTCATCTGCTGCGGGTTAGCGAGCAGGAGGCGTTGACGCTGGCCGAGGCCATTCGCCGGGTCCGGCAGGACGTTCGCTACTGCGATACCTGTTTCAACCTGTCGGAGTCCGATTCTTGCCAGATCTGCGGCGATCCGTCCCGTGACGCCACCCGTTTGTGCATCGTCGAACAGCCCCGAGACCTGATGAGTCTGGAGCAAGCCGCGGTCTACAAGGGTCTCTACCACGTCCTGTTGGGTCGAATCGCCCCCCTGGACGGAATCGGCCCAGACCAACTGACCATCGACGCCTTGGTCGACCGAGTCAGAAAGGGGAATTTCGTGGAGGTCATCATGGCGACCAACCCGACGGTCGAGGGAGACGGCACGGCGCTCTACATCAGCAACCTGTTGAGCGAATTCCCCGTTGAAATGACCCGTCTGGCCCGGGGAATCACCGCCGGCAGCGTGCTGGAATATGCCAATCGGGAGATGATTGCCGATGCTCTGAGCGGGCGTCAAAAACTATAATTGGAACGAAATTCGCTCCCGACTCGTTTTTGCGACGGTTTCCGCGAGTTTTGACGTGCGGTATGATACCTGCGGTGCCACGACGGCACCGGCCGAAACACTCAAGTCAAGAGAAACTGTCATGCGGATGTCGATGGGCCTTCAGGCCCGACAATTGCAAACCCAAAAGCTGGCGCCGCGGATGATCCAGTCGATGGAGATCCTGCAGCTGCCGGCCCTTGCGCTGCAGGAACGCATCGAACAGGAGATGAACGAAAACCCGCTGCTGGAACAGCAGGAGGTCGACCCGCTGGCACCCGACGAGTCCGAGGACGAGACTGCCCGAACGGGACACCCGCAGCGAGAGCGAGAAGGAACTGGTGGTCGACAACGATCACGACAACCAGGAAGACTTCGAGCGGCTGCAGAACATGATCTCGGAGCTGCCCAATACCTTCGACGAATCGTTTCGCCGCTCGGCCAATCGGATCCAGGACGACGCCGACCGTCGCCACGATCTGATGGCCAACGCCGTCTCGCGTCCCGAGTCGCTGAACGATTTCCTGCTGCATCAGCTTGCGGAGATGGACATCGACGATCGGGTCGAGCAAATCGCCGAACGAATCATCAGCACGCTCGACGCCCGCGATGGCGGTTACCTGCGGACGCCTCTTGCCGACCTGCTGCCCGCCGGTCACACGCCCGAGGACCTGAAGCTTGCCGAGAAGGCATTGGAGGTGGTTCAGTCGCTGGAGCCCTCGGGGATCGCCGCCCGCAGCCTCAGCGAGTGCTTGCTGATGCAAATCAAACCGTCGTTTCCTCACTTTGAGGAAATGCAAACGCTTGATCGAGTCCCACCTGGAAGACTTGGCCGAGAATCGCTTGCCGCAGATCGCCAAGAAGACCGGCTACTCCATCGAGCTGATCCAGACGGTTCGTGATGAACTGCACGTGCTCAACCCCAAGCCAGGTGCGGCGTTCATGGAAACCTACGTCCCCAATGTGACGCCGGACATCATTCTTGAGCAGGACGATTCGGGTGACTACCAAGTCCGGCTCGATGACGATCGGGTCCCCACTCTCTACATCAGCGAGTACTACCGCAAGCGACTGCAGGATCCCGAACTGCACGGCCGAGGAACGTGAGTTCATCAAGGGAAAGATCAACAGCGCGCAGTGGTTGATCGACTCGATCGAGCAGCGCCGCAGCACGCTGACCCGCGTGGCCCAAGCGATCGTCGAGCACCAGAAACGATTCTTGGACGAGGGCCCCGAAGCGATCGAGCCACTGAAGATGCAGCAGATCGCCGACAAGGTTGGCGTGCATGTGACCACAGTCAGCCGCGCCGTGGACGACAAGTGGATTCAAACGCCGCGTGGGATCCTGCCGCTCAAACGATTCTTCGTCGGCGGCACGCAAACAGAAGATGGCGAAGATGTCGCCTGGGACACGATCCGGCTGAAGCTTCAAGAATTGATCGACAAGGAGGACAAGAGCGACCCCCACAGCGACGAAAAGCTAGTCGATGAGCTCAAGAAGGCGGGCATGACGGTCGCCCGGCGAACCGTGACCAAGTACCGAAAGCGAATGGGCATCCCCAGCAGCCGCCAACGCCGCGACTGGTCGTTGGTGAAGAAGTAGTAGAGGGAAAGAGGCGAGTGGCGAGAAGGGGCTTCGAGTCTCTCGATGCTGAGTTCCATTCGCGTCCGAGCGGCTGCGAGGCGAGCTCGAGCAGGAGGAACGAAACGCGAGATTCTTGCCTCGCCTACTCGCCTACTCGCTTCTCGCTTCTCGCCTCTCGCCTCTCGCCACTCGCCTACTCGCCTACTCGCTACTCTTCGACCTCATACCGCCTGCATGACGTCCATCTCCTTCGCCAGTCGCTTGCGGGCGACGTGCAGTCGGCGCTTGATCGTGCCGACCGGCGCGTCGAACTCGTCGCTCATTTCGATCAGCGTCTTGCTTTGCAAGTAGAACGCCTTCAGCGTCTGCTGGTCGAGCAAACCGAGTCGATCGATGCTGTCGCGAACCGCCGCGGCCTGCTCGCGATCCTCGAGCCGCATCCTCCGGCGAATCTGCTGCGAGGCAGGTCGCTTCCAAGGTTTCCGGATCGCAAGGCAAGGCGTAACGAGATCGCGTGACGCGGTTGATCGCCATGCGATGCACGATCTGACGCAACCAACCGCCGAAGGCCTCCGGAACGCGCAGCTGGTCGATCTTCTGCATCGCCTGAATGAACACGTCCTGCGCCAATTCCTCGGCTTCGTCTGCGTTGCGGACGCGGCGCATCGCCAGCGCCACGATTCCGCCGCGGTATCGTTCGAACAGTTCGCCGAAGGCGTCTCGCTCGCCCGCCTGGGCAGCGCGAACCAGGTCGGCGACGGTTCGAGTCTCTAGTCTGAAAGATCGTGTCTTCGGTGAAGTTCATGATTCGGTTCCTCCGCTGTACGGTGCCCCCACGTTTCGTGTGCCTTCGTGGCAGGCGATTCGCTAGTCACACCGACCGCTGTTCGTTCAGCGATGCAATGGCTTGGTGTTGTTTCGATGGCGATGTGGATGCTTGGAAAGCCCACCGCCTCGGTCGAACGAATCAAGAACGAATTCGTCGACGCTGAGCTCGGGGGCCGCAGGAACGGGGAGACGGAACCAACCAAGTCAATCACGATCGATTGAGATCCTTGGCAGACCGAAGCGCTGACAATGCAGAGCCGCAGTCAGCGGAACCGAAACACCATCCGATCTCGGGATTGCTTTTCAGCCTTGGCGATTACTCGCACCAGGATTCCTGTCAAACGCGTTGACAGGAAACCGATGTCTCCCAGGGCTCACTGGCCGCAGATCGACAGCTGACAATCCATGGGAAACGGCAACAAGGGCTTTAGCCCTGCTGAATCCCAACGGGCAAAATGCCGGGCTCGCCACTTGGGCACCAAAGCAATCTGCCTTGTTGATTGCCGCGTGAGCCGTGTTTCATCCCGCCCGTGCTGCCACGCGTTGTGGGACGCTGTGGACGGGACACACGCATACGCGGGCATTCCCTGAGGCATCCGCTGTAGCCATAGATGATGGAGGCGTGTATCGCATACGAACGACACGACGGCCTTAATCTCACGGACAATGGCGACTGGCCACGGGTCGTGCGACGGCTGCGATGAATTGTTCGATACGCATTGGAACCTCCAAGAGCACCCTTTCGAATCGGGTGCAGAAGCGGAGCATAGGAAAAAACAAAATGGCGGACGGAGGACGTTCCTCAGCCCAACCCTTCTGTGAACAAGATTATACCAGAAGGGTTGTCGTGGGCCAGTCAAATCGCTTTGGGAGCGAAAAAACAGCCTCCCCTTCGGTAATGATCGAATAGACATTCCCGCCCGCTGAAGGTTCGCCGGAAAAAGGCAGAAAACTTTTTTCTTCCCGGATGCCAAGTTGACCGCAGTCGCTGTCCACCTCGATGTTGCAAGCCGCCAAAGCGGGAAAATGGCCCTGCTGGATCTGGTGCTGCCGCCGGTTTGCCGGCTCTGCAACGCCCCCGTCGGATCGCTCGACGATTTCTGCCGCAGCTGCGAATCGGCCCTCTGTGTCAGCGCAGTCGATGATGCGAAGCGCTTGTCCCGGCTGTGGAATGCCTCGCTTCCAGCGGCTCCCGGCTGACACCCCCATCCCCTGCCTGGACGCCGAAGCGGATGGCCAAACCTGTCACCATTGCCGCGAACAAGACCATCAATTCGATCGAGTGGTCGCACTGTGGGCCTACCAGGATCGTGTCTGTGAGGCGGTGGTCGCGGCCAAGTATCCCGCAACACGCGGCCTTGGGGGATGCTTTGGGACGGCGTCTTGGGAGCGGTCGTCCTGGAAGGGATTCGCGATGCGGATGCCCAGACGTGGTCACGTATGTTCCCTCCTACCTGACGCGCCGCGTGTCGCGGGGGGGAAATGGGACCGCGGTGATCGCCTCGGCGGTGGCCCGAGAGCATTGGCCGGCCCTGCCGTGCCCTGCTTAGGACGACGCGACCGATCGCCAAACAGGCTTGGCTCGATGACAACGAGAGGCGGGAAAATGTGCACGGTGCGTTCTCCGTGAAAAGAAGCTATGCTTTTCCCAGAACGCCCGAGCCGCCTAATCGGCACATCCTGGTCGTCGACGACGTCTTGACGACCGGAGCAACCGCCAACGAAGTGGCGAGGGTGCTTCTCGGCAGCGGGGTGAGTCGGGTTTCTTTGGCGGTAGTGGCCCGTGCGATTCGATCGCGATAACCACTCGCTATGCCGTTCGAACGGGCGGAGTCTTCCCAGTTCAAAGAGCCGTAACGCTGATGGGATCACAGGATGGCAACCGATACAGCCTGCAGGGCGTTGCTGGATTCCGGAACAGGCGATCCCGAGCGGATCGTCCAGGGCGGGACAGAACCATTCGAGGACTCGGCCCGTCCAAACTGAAACCCGGCACCATTGGCTTGGTTCATAGCACGCCACACTGATACGACCTTGGAATAAATGGAATCGACCAACGCGAACAGCGAAACGGATTCCCGAGACCACTCTCGGGCGGCTGGATTTCGGCGTGCGGTGCTGCGCGGGCTCGGCGTCGTGTTGCCGCCGCTGCTGACCATTGTTGTTCTGATTTGGGCCTGGACCACGATCGAGTCCTATGTGCTGAGCCCATCGAATCATGGGTGCGACAAGCCATTGTCTGGAAAGTCGACACCACGCTCACGGAGATTCCCCAGGGCGCCATCATGGCCAATCCGGCACGACCTGCGATCCGACGGCTTCACCTATCGCGGAATCCGCTACGTTCCCGATCCCACGGGACGGCGGTTCATCCCGGAGGACGTCAAAAAAAACGTTGACGAGAAACTCGGCTACTTCGGCCCCTTCACCCCAGCACCCGCTAGTGCGAACGCTTACTGGCATCGCTATGTGCAGTTGACCTACTTGCGAGCGGCGCGTGGTCGTCCCGGTGTTCCTGGTCGTCTTCACCACCGTCTTGTTCTTCCTTGGTCGAATCTTGACGGTCGGTCTGGGACGGTGGTTTGTCCACGGGCTGGAGCGGGGCATCCTGCGGATCCCTCTGGTCAACAAGGTTTATGGCAGCGTCAAGCAGGTCACCGACTTTGCCTTCAGCGAGCGGGAAATCGAATTCAATCGCGTCGTGGCCATTCAGTATCCACGCGATGGAATCTGGTCCCTCGGATTTGTCACGGGCAACAGCATGCGTGAGATCGCCGAGGCAACGGGCGAACCAATGCTCAGCGTCTTGATGCCAACGAGCCCGATGCCGATGACGGGCTTCACGGTCACCGTCAAGAAGAGCGAGGCGATCGATTTGAACCTGACGGTGGACGAAGCCATTCAATTCATCGTCAGCTGCGGAGTCGTCGTTCCCGGAACACAACGAGTCGAGCGAGTCTTGGACGGGGTCGCCCGCCCCGGTGTCCCGACCCTGAACCCCGGCCAACCCATCGACGTCTCAGCCCTGACCAAACCGTGAGGGTCTCGACCCAACCTTGAGGGTTTGTGCCGCGATCCCTTGATGCGCTCAACGATACATCCCCCAACCACTTACCACGTTTTGAGTCTTGATTTTTAGGCCAGGACTTCGAAACGTTCCGCGACCGATCTGGGCTTCCCTCGTCTAAACCGACGCAACGTCGCGGCGCGTTCCCGACTGGATCGACTGGTAGATTGCTTCGATGGCCAGCAGGTCGCGAAGCCCCTCTTCACCGGCCACCTTGCTGGTGCGATCGTCGAGCACGCACTGGGCGAAGGCATCCATCTCTGCTGCAAACTGATCGATCTGATCCAGTTTGATCGGTCCATCGGTGCTGTTGCCTCCGATCCCTTTGTAACTGTAGGCCGGATCCAGGCCGAACCATCCCTTGTCGCCGTAAACGTTGAATCGATTGATCCCGTTGAAGGCGTAGGACGTGCTGCAATAACAATTCACTCCGCTGGGCATCGTCATGGTCCAGGTGATCGTCTCATCGACCTCCGCAAACTTCACGGGATCGGTTTTGGTCTCCTGGGCTGTGATCGCGACCGGCTCTTCGCCTGTCATGAAACGACACGCCTGCAACGCATAAATGCCAACATCCATCAGCCCCGCCTCCGGCGAGGTCGGCCTTGAGACGCCACTGATTGGGGTCGCCGATCTTGAAACCAAACCCGGCCTCGATCCCTTTCAAAGCACCGTACTTGCCGCTTTGTGCCAGTTCGCGACAGAAAAGATGATGAGGCTCAAACTGACAACGATATCCAATCGCGAGCTTCCGATCGTTATCCTTGCAGGCCTGGATCATATCGCGGCAATCCTGGCTGCTGTTGGCCATCGGCTTTTCGCAAAGCACATGCTTGCCAGCTTTCGCAGCGCGGATCGTGAACTCTCGGTGCATGCTGTTGGGCAACACGATGTAGATCACGTCGATCGAATCATTGTCGGCCAGTTTGTCGAAGTTGTCATAGTTGTAAATATTGCGGCGATCGATGCCGTACTGGGCCGCCCATTTTTGTTCCTTGGCCGGAGTCCCCGTCACGATGCCTTTCAACTTGGCAACCTTGGTCGACTGCAGCGCCGGAGCAATCTGATTGGTGCTCAGGCTGCCGAGCCCCACCAGTGCAAAATTAACGGTCGACTTGGACTGAGCTGCGCCGGACGTATGGACACCCACCGCAGTGGCTGCGGACAAAGCGGCGGTCGTTTGCAGGAATTGTCGGCGAGTCGTGGTCATGTCAGTCCTCTGGATCCCAGGAGTGAGTGTTGATCTGCAGCCAAAATTGTATTCGATCGAGCGCCCCGCCCTGGCTCTCGCATTTTGAAGTTGCGTTTTTGGCTGCCGCGGGAGGATTTTCATAACCCGACGCGTCAGCGAGTCGATGTCAATCGCGATATTTCCTCGCTGACGCGTCGGGTTATGAAAGGAGCGCAACTTCAAAGCTCTCGCAGGACGACAACCCTTCAAAAGCTTGCTTCGGATCAGCAGCATCAGCTGCATCAGCTGCGTCCACTAGAACGATCTCGCCAGCAGCTTGTGAGCCTCCAACGTCGACCGAGAAGTGAAACTGGGTGATGGCAGTGAGAGAAAGTGTTTGCACGGGTCCTCGGAAGCGGCGGCCTCGAAGGCTTGCGCAAGTCCTCCGCAGCCCAGCATCGGCCCAGCAGATTGCCCAGATCGAGTTCTTCTTCGACCAACAGTCGTCGAGCCTCGACAAAGGATCCGTAATTCGCCAGGTGGATCACCGGTTCCTTGGAGAGAAACTCTCGCATCGTCAGGGAAATCTCGCCCAACGCCGGACTGCTAAGGACCAGCGTGCCGCCGGGACGAAGCACCCTCAACAAGGACTCGATTGACTCGGTCGTCCCCTCCGTATCAATCGCAAAGTCGTAGGGTTCCTGTTGGCGACCACCCGCTTCGGGTCGATCCAAGCGGACGAGTCCGTGCGTGGCCAGGACCTGCCTTGTCAGCTGGGCCAGAGGTCCGCTGCCGCTGATCACACCGTGATCATCGGGATCGATCGGAGCCTTGAGGACCGCGGCGCAGGCCGCAACTGGCCCCAACATCGCGGCGCGAGCGTCCTCCATGCCAATCGGCATGACCCAGGCATTGCGAGCGGGAACCACGACCGACTCGGCCAAGGCTCCATCACAGTCCAATCCCATGAATCTTCGTGCGGCGCAGGCTTGCTCCCAGCCATCGGTGCAGAAGCGACACCTGCCACAGGCGATGGTGGGGTTGACCGCGACCGAATCCCCCACCGCACAGCTGGTCACTTTGTCGCCGATCTGCAGCACTTCGCCGACGAATTCATGCCCGAGAATCCTGGGCTCCTCGACGGGCAAGCGGCCCATGGCCACCGCCAAGTCCGTACGGCAAATGCCGACCAACCTTGGTGCAATTCGCACCTCCCCGGGTCCGAGATCCCTTGGTGGCGGCAAGACAACCCAGCCGACCTTTGCATCCTGGCGAACCAACGCGAACATGGTCTCCGTGCTCCTTCGTCGAACGTTCCGACCGGGCGATCGTGCGAATCACCGCGACACGATAACAGATTGCCCGATCACCCGCCCAGGGATTTCTGGAATTCCCTGCCGCTCCGTCGTCGTGGCGGCGGTGAAGATGCCTACCCGAAGTTGCCTGCTGGCGGGTATTCTGTGGCCATGCCTGTCGAAACCCTATTTTCAGCGACCACCGCTGCTTTGGTTGGTCGTTTCGGCGATTGCCGTTGCGATCCTGTTCGGTTCCATCAATCGGAGACGGTCTCGATTGACTGAAACGCTGCGGGACTACGTCGATCGCCACCAAAGGCGGACCCGCAGGAACCCCGCAACCAACCGTGACCCACCCAGCGACGACTGACGGATCGCCAAGAACCGAACCGACCACAACGATGAACAAACGTGTCTACATCCGGACCGTCGGCTGCCAGATGAATGTGTTGGACAGCGAGATGGTGATCGCCGATCTCAAACGCCACGGCTACACGCGTCGTCGATTCTCCCGAGGAAGCCGACTGCATCCTCTACAACACTTGCAGCGTCCGCGAGCATGCCGAGGAGAAGATCTACAGTGCCTTGGGCAAGATCCGCGAAGCCAAGGAGAAGAGTCCGGACAAGACGATCGGCGTGATGGGCTGCATGGCCCAGAAGGACCAAGAAATCATTTTCAAGCGAGCTCCCTTTGTCGACCTGGTCGTCGGCCCCGGCCAGCTGCACACGGTGCCCAGGATTGCTTGACAAGATCCGCGCCGGCGAGGGACGTCAGATGGCCGTCTCGCTTTCGCGTCAAGATGGATCGCAAGCGGTCATCGCGCGGAGCCACGAAACGTTCGATCCGCTTCGTGACCCCGCATGCGGCCGACGCCCTTCCAGGCCTACCTGAGAATCCAAATCGGATGCGACAAGTTCTGCACCTACTGCGTCGTGCCCAACACGCGCGGTCCGGAACAGGGTCGAGCCGCCGGAGCAGATTCTTGCCGAGGCCCGAGACGCTCGCCGATCAGGGCTGCCGTGAAATCACGCTGCTCGGCCAAACGGTCAACAGTTACAAGTATCGTCATGACGATGGCTCGGTGACCGACATGGCGGCCCTGCTGGAACAGCTGCAGCCGATCGATGGCATTGATCGGATCAAGTTCGTGACCAACTACCCGAAGGACATGACGCGGCGATTGTTGGAAACCGATCCGCGATCTGCCCAAGGTCTCGCCCTATCTGCATGTGCCAGCACAAAGCGGATCGGACGAGGTGCTCAAACGGATGAAGCGGGGATACACCGTCGCCGATTACATGGGGATGTTCGAGCGGATCGAGGAGATCCTGCCCGAAGCGACGGTCAGCAGTGACTTCATCGTTGGATTCAGCGGCGAGACGGAAGAGGATTTCCACAAGTCGGTGCAACTTGTCGAACGCTGTCGGTTCAAGAACAGCTTCATTTTCCAGTACAGCGTTCGTCCTGGGCACCAAAGCGGCCACGAACCTTCCCGACGATATTCCGCGAGAGGTCAAGATCCGCCGGAACAATCGAATTGCTCGACGTCCAAGACGGAATCGCCAAAGAAGACAACCTCCGCTCGATCGGCAGCACGGTCGATGTGCTGGTGGAAGGTCCGAGCAAGAAGAGTCGCAAGGATCACGATTCGCCATGGTTGCACAGATGACCGGCCGCACCCACTGTGATCGCATCGTCGTCTTTGACGGCAACCGGCGACAAGCCGGTCAATTCGTCAATGTCCAAATTGACGACGCCAGCAGCCACACCTTGGTCGGACGTGTCCAAACGGTTGAAGTCGTCTCGATCGGCTTGGCCTGCAACTGAATAACTCTTCGGCCGGAAAGCCCAAGGTCGATACCTGTCCATCCTTTTTCCTCCCAACGGGAATCAACCCCTGAACACGTCACCCTCCGCCGTTTCCGAGATCCACTGCGAATCGCTTGCCAATGGCATGGCCTTTTTGGTTGAGCCGATGCCGTGGCTGCGGACCGCCGCCTTTTCGCTCTCGTCTGCGGGGCGGAGTGGATGCCGAACCGAGCGACTCGGGAAGGACTCAGCGGTCTGGTTTGCGAAATGGTCCAACGGGGTGCCGGCAGCTACAGCAGTCGTGATCTGGTCGCGGTCCAGGACAACTTGGGATCGATCGCAGTTCCGGCGTCAACACCGCGACCGTCTCCTTCGGCGCGGCGATGCCCGCAGAATCGCTCGCAGAGGCGATCAAGCTGTATGCCGATATTGTTCGCCGCCCACATCTTCCCCAGGATCAACTCGAAGACGCTCGGATGATGTCGATGCAGGAGCTTCGGGCGATGGAGGACGAGCCGACGCATCGCGTGATGCAGCGGCTGCGCAAGCTGCACTACGGCGAACGGCTCGGGCGATCCAACTTTGGAACCCAGCAAGGTATCGAATCGATCACGGCGGCCGATGTGCGCTCGTTCTTCCAAGCCCATTATCACGCCGGCGGTGCGATCCTGGCTGTTGCGGGAAACGTTGATCCCTCGGGGTCAAACAATGGGTGGAAGCCTCGTTCGGTGACTGGCAGCCCAGCCCGGTCAATCCTCCGAGTGAGCCTGATGGCCACGCCGGCCTACGAGCACTTGGAATCTCCATCGAGCCAGACCCACATCGGTTTCGCGTTCAACTCCATTCCCTACGGCCATCCCGACTACTTCAAGATGCGGGCGGGGATCGGCATCCTCAGCGACGGGATGAGTAGTCGGTTGTTCGATCGGGTTCGCGAACAACGCGGACTTTGCTACACCGTGACGGCCAGTTGTCATTCGATGAAGCACTGCGCGGGAGTCTTCGGGTACGCCGGCACCACGCCCGAGCGGGCCCAAGAAACGCTCGATGTCACGCTTGGTGAGATCGAACACCTCTGGTGACGATCTCGACGCCGGCGAATTGGAACGTTGGCAGGTTCGGATCCAGAGCCTGTTGATCATGGAACAAGAATCCAGTGCCTCGCGTGCTTCTTCGCTCGCATCGGACTACTACCAGATCGGCAGACCGGTCACGACGGCGGAGTTGGAAAGTGCGATTGAATCGCTAACCCTCGATGACGTTCGCGATTATTGGCGATCCCATCCGCCAGCCGATTATCGGATCGTGACGCTCGGTCCCCATCCCCTCACGCCTCCCGCCGCCTGTGCCCTAGCTTCCTCCAGCCATCGATTGTATTGAGCATGCCCGAGTTTCGTGAAGCAACGCTTTCCAATGGTTTGCGCATCGCAGCCGAAATCGACGCGACGAGGCTACTCGGCAGCCTTCGGCTACTTCGTCCGCGCCGGTTCTCGAGATGAAGTCGATGAGGAATCCGGCCTCAGCCACTTCCTCGAACACATGATGTTCAAGGGGACGGCGCGCCGCACGCGCCGCCGATGTCAATCGTGAACTCGATGAGCTGGGCGGACAAGGCAATGCTTACACCAGCGAAGAACAGACGGTTTACTACGCGACCGTGCTGCCAAAATTCCAAGGCCGCATCGTCGACCTGTTGACCGACATGCTCAGCCCGTCACTTGACGAACACGAGTTTGAAACCGAACGGCAAGTGATCCTGGAAGAGATCGCCAAGTACGAAGACCAACCACCGTTTGGAGCTTTCGAGCGGGCGATGGAAATGTACTTCGGACCACGCGGCTTGGGCCGGCGAGTGCTCGGCACCGCGGAATCCATTCGCGAGATGTCGCCCGACACGATGCGAGACTATTTCGACCGCCGCTACCGCCCGGAGAACATCGTCTTGGCAGCAACCGGCAATGTTGACTTCGACGAACTGGTTGCCGATGTCGAGAGCGCGGACCGCCGCCTGGAAGGATCGTCCGCGACCGCACCACTCCTCCAGCCGATGATGACCACGGCCGCTACCTGCAGGGCATCGAGTTGGAACCGGACCATTTCGATTCCCGATGCCCACCAATCGTACTTCGTTCGCATCGGAAATGGGCCGGTGAGTCGAGCCCGATCGATACGCAGCCCGCATGCTGGCCGCCATCCTCGGCGACGAAGGAGGCAGCCGCATGTTCTGGGAGCTGATCGATACCGGTCGCGCCGACGTGGCGACAGTATGGCCACACGAATTCATCGATCGCGGTGCCTGGTTCACCTACATGGCTTGTGCGCCCGAGGACGCCGCCATGAATCGAAAGCTGATCGATGACATCCTTGAAAAGGTCGTCCGTGATGGTGTGGAAGAACCGGAGTTGAGTCAGGCGATCAATAAAGCCGCGGCCGGTTGCATCATGCAGTCCGAGCGTCCCAGCAATCGCCTGTTTGGACTCGGCAGCCGCTGGCTCACTCAGGGAGAATATACCAGCACCGATCAGAAACTCGATCGCATCCGCAGCCTCACCGTCGACTCGGTCTCCAAGGCAGCGGCGAACTACTTGCAGAGCGAGGTCACCGAAGTCGTCGCCGCAGCAGCCTCCACCGCGGCGAGTGCGTGAGCGACTTAGCGATTGGCTCCACGAAAGGGCGGTGATGTACACCGACCAACCACTCGCTACCCTCGCCCCCGCTTTCTCCTTACAATCATCTTGATGGTGGGGCCTTGGTAGGATTCGAATTCATCGGAGATCGTTGACAATGTTCAATCACAATCCATCGCCGATGCTGCGTTGTGTGCGGGGGACTCCTGTTGGGCCGTGGCCACCCTCGTCTTTTCAACCGCCCAGGAATCAGCGGACCTCGACAGTTTTCGTCAACTCTACGGCGAACTGCGGACGCTCATGGACAAGGATCTCGATCAGGCCGCCACGTTTGTGGAAGCCAAGATCGCCGAAGATCCCGAGTCGATTGATCGCAACGTGCTCCGACAGAGCCTCGCATCGCGGATGCTCGACCAACAACGATACCCGGATGCTACCAATCAGTTTCGCAAACTATTGGACTTTCAAATCCGGCGAATCGATGCACCCGAAAACCAACTCGGTGTTTGGATGACACTGCAAAGTATGCGCGGGGCAGCCTCGAAGGAAGCGTTTGCGAAAGCCGTCCAGGAGAGCTTTGATGCGTTGACCACAGCGGCAAAGCAGGAGCCGATGCCGAGCGATTTTCCTCTCTCACAATTGTCGGCCATGAAAGCACAAGTCCTGGCCGATGACGGCAAGGAAGCCGAGGCAAAGGAACTGGTGACACAACAGGTCCAAAGTCTGATTGAGCTGAATCGTTCGGAACAAGCTAGCGAAGAAACCGCGCAGACCTTGATCAGCATGTTGCGGTCATTGACCACCGACGACCAGCACAATGACCTGTGGCGCAAGGAGTGCATCGATTACCTCGACACCTGCACGAAGGCAGCGATCGAAACGTACCCCAACTCCATTGCCATTCAAAATGCCTATGCCGAGACGCAACTGAAGATGATCACGCAGTGGCAGCAGGACGATCCAGATGCGACGGAGGCAAGAATCGAGCTTGTCAGCAAGCAACTCAATCCCCTCGCGCTTCGCAATCGTTCCCTGCAAGCGATCTTGCGACGTATCCAGGCGCACCAGCAGCGGATGGAAGCAGCGAAACCGGCAGCGTCTCTGGTCGGAAAACCAGTTCCCCAATGGGAGATCGACGCTTGGGTCAATGTACCCGAGACAAGTCAGGATGCCTTTCGAGGCAAAGTCGTGCTGATTGATTTCTGGGCGATGTGGTGCGGACCTTGCATCGCTACCTTTCCTCATCTGCGTGAGTGGCGAGAGGAGTTTGCGGATCAGGGCTTCGAAATCGTGGGAGTCACTCAATACTACGACTTCTTATGGGACGCAGCAGAAAAACGGGCATCCCACTCCGATGATCCCGTTGATCCTGCCAGTGAACGCGAGACGATCGGGTTGTTTCTCGATCACCATCAACTTTCCCACCCCGTCTTCGTCACGCCGAAGGAAAGCGGCATGAGCAGCGAGTTTGGGGTGCGGGGCATTCCTCACGTGGTTTTGGTCGATCGCGACGGCATCGTTCGCTTGATCAAAACGGGTGCGGGCAAGCAGACCGCCGACGAAATCCATGCGAAGATCAAGGACCTGTTGGAAACGCCCGACAAGGCCAATCCATAGCGATCACGCTAACTCTTCGAATGGAAATACCGGAATCCTTGCAACACGCCGCTGGTCGCCGGCCGGCTAGCCAAGAACAGGCGGTCTTGCCAACCTGCCGCTCGATGTGCAGCCGTCACCTCTTCTACGACTGACTTCGAGGCATTTCCAACCACGATGCTGCGATAGCCTGCAGAGAGTGCCGCCAAGTCATTGCCGGAATCGCCCGCGAACATGATCGCCTTCGACGGGCGCATCGTGCTGGTCACCCACCAACTCGAACGCGTACGCCTTGGAACACCGACGGGGCAACAGATCGATCAAACCGCCGCCGGTGAAGGGATCGACACTGGCGATCACACGATAGGGAGCATCCAATCGCTGAAGATCCACGACCAATCGATCCGTCAGTTCTTGCAATCCCAGGGCATCGCAATCGTAACTGAGCTTGAATCGTCCCTGCTTCTCTGGTGGCTGCAGCGACCAGACCCGCGATGCCCGAGAGCTGTTCCCGAACCGCTCCACGCCAAGATCTCCGACAATCGATTGAAGTTGGTTGGCAATAGTCCTCATCCCTTTCAAAACGATTTCCATCAAGGTGACGGTAGATCGAAGTGCCGACGTCGCAGATCAGCCAGGCAGGCCATGGCAATTCGTGATGCCGGACCGCGTCAAGCGCCAACTCGAAAGTGCCGACCGGTCACGTAGAGCAACTCCACGCGATGGCGATCGCAACTCGTGGCCAACTCCCCCAGATCTCGCCGGTTTTCCTCGTTGCCGTCGAGCGGGAATGAACGTCCCATCCATGTCGGATGCCAAGACGCCGGAAGCCAAGACGGGCTCGGGATTCACCATCTTCACACTCGTCTCAACCAGGAGATCTGGTAGGGCTCCAGCGAGATGTCCGTCGCTGGTCGGATACGTGGCCGAGGAAATCGCGTCCTCGAAGAATCGCCCGAGCCCGGCCGTACGCAGCACATTCCCGGAAATCGGACTCCTCGGTCTCCGAGAAGTTTGCCACCACGATCAATCGGTGGCTTTCGTGGAAGCGAACGAATCCAAGCACGTGCGAATTGTTCGTCGACATCAATTCCATGCTTTGACCGGCAAGTGCCGGTAACGATTTGCGAACCGCGATCATCCGTCGAAGCGATTGAAAGACGCGTTTTCGAATCGATCCTTGCCTGGGATTCGCTGCCACCATCGAGCTCCGAAAGAAACTCCCATCGCATCTTGGGACGGTGCACCCAGCGAGTATCGCCAGCCTTTGCTGGATCCTTGATGAAGTCATAATCGTTCAGCATCGCCCATTCTTCACCCAGATAGATCAGCGGGATCCCGCCGATGCTGAGGGTCACGCCTTGCAGCAACAGCATGCGTTTGATCGCGAGCTCCTTCTCGGCATCACTGTTCTCTTCGATCGCTTTTTCCAAACCGGCCAGGGAAGCAAGCGTTCCGGCGATCCGCATGTCCCCAGTTTCCAGGTTCTCCTGAAACGGAATGCCTCTGGCAAACGATCCCTTGAATTGCCCTGTGTAGAATCGATTCAGGAATTGACGATGGTCGTAGGCATTGATTCCGAGGGCGGCGGCATCGGCATCGTCGAAGGTCCACCCGATGTCGTCATGACAACGTAAATAGTTGACCCAAGCCGTTCGCTTGGGCAAGCGATGGCGATGGCTCAGGGATCGCACCAGCAGATCGACCTTTGCGCGTGGCCAAGCGATTCCCACAGCAACGCCATGAGCGTGGGTTGTAAGAGATCTGGCATTCGTCCGGACTGATGTACTTGACGACCTCATCGGGATGAACGATCGCTTCCGATTTGAAGACAAGTCCTGGTGTGGCGATGCGGGCAAGTCGATTGAACGCCTGAATCAACTTATGGGCTTCCGGAAGATTCTCGCAACTCGTCCCCATCTTCTTCCAGATGAACGCAACGGCATCGAGGCGAAGAATGTCGACGCCGGTATCAGCAATGAAGAACATCTCTTCGAGCATCGCGCGAAAGACGGCCGGATTGCTGTAGTTCAGATCCCACTGAAAACTATTGAAGGTGGTCCATACCCACTGCTGCATGGCATCATGCCAGGTAAAGTTTCCATGGCGGACAGCCGGAAAGATCTCGCGCAGGGTCCGTTCATATTGGTCGGGAAATTCACGATCCGGAAAGATGTAGTAGTACTGTTGGTACTCCATGTCTCCGGCCTGAGCCCGCTGTGCCCATTGGTGGTCGTCGGAGGTGTGATTGAAGACAAAATCGAGAACCAGGGAGATGCCCGAGTCACGAAGTTTCTCGGCAAGAGTTCGGAGGTCATCAATGGTTCCCAACCGCGGATCGACACTTCGATAGTTACTGATCGCATAACCGCCGTCGTTGTCGCCAGGACGCACAGCAAACAGCGGCATCAAATGGATGTAAGTCAGCCCCAGCTCTTTGAAGTAGTCGATCGATTCGGCTAGCCGCCCCAAATTTTCACTGAACAGATCGACGTAGAGCGCGCCACCAACCATCCGCTCTGAATTGAACCATTCTGGCTCATTCATCCGATGTCGATCGATCGCGCGCAGCGATTCGGGCCGATTCGCCCAGCCGCGCACCGCCGTCAGCAGGATCTGCTCAAGGTGATAGAAGAAGTCGTAGCGAGAACCGTACAGCTCAAACAGCAGCGTGAACGAGGGAATCCCAATTCGCTTCCAGTCGAACCTGAAATTCATGCCTGAGCGATTCTGAAATTCCGTGTTGTTCCCAGCACTCGTTGACCCGAGGCATCAAACGGCGCAGGGAAAGATCTGCTTCAAAATTCGCATCGCTCGGCGACTTTGAAACGAACCATTTTGCCCTTCGCGCATCCTCACGCTCCTGCCCGATACCGGAATCAGAATCGTGGCGCAAGTCGCCAACGTCATTGTTCCTGCGAGGTTGATTCGATTCGATCATTGGGAATCACGATGTTGTCTAAGAACTGATAATACTCGATGCCTTGCAGAATCCCGCGTGCATGAGGGGCAGAGGCAAAATAGACCCGCGGCCGCCTGCGAAGTCGTTCGAGTTCCGGTGAGTAATTGCCGACGACCACCCCGAGTGTCCGCCCCAGCAACATACCGGCATCGTTCCCCGAATCACCCGCCACCAACACGTTCTCTGGCGAAAAGCCCCACTTCCAAAGTAAATGGCGGAGCGACATGTCACTTCCACCCCGAACTGGAATGATGTCGAGATACATCCCTAGAGAGAGGACCACTTTCGCCCGCACACCCGCTTCGCGGAGCACTTCTTGATCGTCGCGATGGAACGGAGCAAGTTCTTGATCAATCTCGTAGCTGATCTTGAACTCAGATTGATGCGGTTCATCCTGCAAGAAGATCCCCGGCAAAGAGTCCAGCGTACGATGCACATCGTCGGGTGACCAGGCGTATCCGATCTGCTTCCGCCAACTCAAATCGGGCTGCCAAAGATTCGCCATAGTGCAGTTGGGTACCGGCATCGGTATCGATCAGATCAGGCTTGGGAAGCCCGAGCTCTTCGATCAATTCCATCGCGCTGTCTAGCCGACGACCGGTGGCAATCCCGAAACCAATGTTTTCATGTTCTCGAATCATCTCGTTGAATTCGGACAAGGCCTCGTCGTCACCTGTGAGCGTGTTGTCCAAATCGGTGATGATCAAGCCGGTCAAATTCAGGCAAGTCGACGTTCTCGATGCCGCTCGACCAATGCAGGCGTCGTTGAGTGCTCGAGAATATCATTCGAGTCCCGCAGGTACCTATCTGCATGATTCCTGCCACGCATAATGCCGACGCGTGCCTTCGATTCCGGCAGCGAGACCATTGCTCCCATTGCTCTGGTTCGGTCAGGACGCGAAGCAGTGCCTTCTCGATGGCTTCCCCGTCCAGCGGATCGACCAGCAAACCGTTGTTGCAGTTGGCGATGATGTCGCGAGGCCCACCATCGTTGGTAGCGACAATCGGCAACCCAGTCGCCCCCGCCTCGAGCAACGTCAAGCCGAATGGTTCCGTGAGAGCCGGATTGATGAACACGCCGCGCCCCTTCGCAGCGACGCGGTAAAGGTCGGCAATATCGTTGGGCAAATGATGCTTGGGGTAGGCCACCTTGCCGTACAGGTCGTACTTATCGATCAAGTAAATCACATTGCGGATCACCTGCTGCTGTCCTTTGGGAAGTTCACGAAGATCATCGCGTGCTCCCATTACCATCACCAGATTGGCGTGCTCCTGCAACTGCTCGCTCTTGCCATAGACCTCGACGAGCTTCTCCAGGTTCTTCCGTTCATCAGGCCGGGCCATGGTCAAGATCATGGGCTTGTCTGGGTCCTTCAAGAAACGTCCAATCTTCGCCAGGATGGGCGGTTCCGGCCAGTCCGCCCCGGCTGGCGAGAAGGCCGTCAAATCGACGCCAGGTGGAATCACCTCCATGCGACTTGGAACGTAATGATCGTACAACTTCGTACTGATCATGGACCTCCTGGCTGGTGCTGGTTACCACCATGGCAGCCGTCTCCAAAGCAATCTCTTCCGCTTCGGTTCGCAGCGTGAACCTGTACTTTCGCTCCAGCGACTCTGGGCTGGACTTCCCAAGTGACATCCTTTGCTTCTTCACTCGGCCAAGGGAATGTCCGGTGAAGATAAAGGGAACGTGAAGCAAACGAGCCAACTGGGCCCCCGCGAGTCCCGCATCGGCGTAATGCCCGTGAATGATGCTGGGCAGTCCGTTGCGACGAAAGTGAACGAGCGTCTGGTCAATGAACATCTCGATGTACGGCCACAAGGCCTCCTTTCGCAGATACCGTTTGGGACCGAAACGGTATGCGAACGATCTTTGCATTTTCTGAAATCGGCTCCTCGAGTTGCGCGTAGTCGTCACTCACTCGTGGGTCGAGAATCTGACGTGTCAGCAACTCCACCTGTCCAACGTTAGGATGCAGGGCCAATTCCTTGGCAAGCTCCAGCACGTACTTGACCTGACCACCGGTGTCGGCGTCCCTTCCCAATTCGCAGTCCTTTGCACGAATCAAACCATGAAGACTGATCAGTGTGATTTTGAGTGGCGAATCCTGGTCCAACAGTTTCTTCATTCTCTCTTGCTCACTTAACGAATCGGACGTTGGTGACGAACCGAGATTGCATTCCGTTCCAATTTCTACCGTCATGAAAGACCTCCTGACATGATCGCTGATGAATGGAAGGGGGCACGCGAGAGATCACGCGGTGTTCGACAAGCCATGTCGATACAGAATCCTGAGACAATGGTTGTCACGTGGAAACCGAACCGCGGCCGCAGGCAACCCCCACCGCGGCGCCCAGAAAGCAGATCAAGCCAACCAGAGGTCGCCGATGGCGAGAAGTCATCTCGCTGTGCGATGGATCATTACTATAGCCGATTGGGGCAGATCTGGCTTGGGGTGCCCCGTCCGAGCGCGGCACTGCCATGCGGCAAAGCAGACGAAGTCGCCGAAAGCAAGCCAACAACGGCAGGTCACGTGCCGTAAAGCAGCATCTTCCCTTACCAACACGTTTCGCTGAGCCAGACAGGGCCTCGATAAGCCTGCGTCTCGCTTACGGGAACGTTGCCGGCGATCCTTGCGGAAGGAACCTCTCGTGTGCCCTCAACGATCGCTCTCTCAAACCGCATGGCGGCTCGCCTCAGCAAGCGTGGGTTCGACGCACGCAAGGGAGCCTGATTCACCAATCGCAATCCATGGGATTCAAAAACCGCTCCGTTTGAGTAGCTATCCCAAGTTGTTGAGCATGCCGTTGCTATCGCCAAACTGGTCGGCGCGAGCTCCCATTTGATGCATCATCCACAGATAGAGATTGCACAGCGGTGTTCCATTGTGATAACGAACATGACGTCCCGACTTGATTCTTCCGCCGCCGCCACCGGCCAAGAGAATTGGCAGGTCGTCGTGATTGTGACGATCGCCATCGCTGATCCCGCTGCCATAGACCAACATGCTGTTGTCCAACAAGGTCTTGCCGTTTGACTCTCGCACTTGCTTGAGCCGCTCAAGCAGGTAGCCGAATCGCTTGATATGAAACCGGTTGATCTTGGCGATGTTCACTTGCTTGTCAGCACTCTTACCGTGATGAGAAGACTCATGATGTCCCTCGGTCACCCCGATTTCCGGATAGCTTCGATTGCTTCCGGCATTGGTGAACATGAATGAGATGATTCGTGTACTATCGGTCTGCATGGCAAGGGTCACCATGTCCATCATCAGGTCGGCGTGCTTGGAAAGCTCCTTCGGCACGCCGCTGGGACGCGGATAATCAGGCACTCCCTCCTCAGACATTCGCAAGCGATCGGCGCCCGACAATCTCTTCTCGACATCACGAACGGAATAGAGGTACTCGTCAAGCTTTCGCTGATCCACGGCAGGGAGAGTTCGGTGCAGCTGCTTGGCATCTTCGAGAACAAAATCGAGCACGCTCTTGCGGTGCTGCTCACGAACGCTCTGCGCACGCTTCGTTTCTTTCACCGTTTGCCCCGCAAAGAGGCGATCAAACAAGGCTCCTGGGTCGATCTCTTTGGCAACGGGATTGGCGGGACCTCGCCAGGACATATTGGAGGCGTAGGCACAGCTGTAACCACTGTCGCAATTGCCGGCTTGAGCGCTTTCCTCGAGTCCCAGCTCCAACGATGCAAAGCGAGTGGCGTCGCCGACATACTGAGCCGTCGCCTGGTCGACCGAGATCCCATTCTGAATATCGGCTCCGTTTGTCTTTCGTGGATGCGCACCGGTCAGGAACGCGGCAACGCTGCGGGCGTGGTCGCCACCCCCATCGCCATGAGCACTCGCGCCATCCAGGGCCAAGCCAGTCAAGACATTGAACGAATCTTGATGCTCTGCAATCTTTGCCAAAGTGGGAGGCAAATCAAAGTTGCTGCCTTCCTTGCTGGGCGTCCAATCAGGCATGTGCATCCCGTTGGGTACGTAGAAGAACGCCATCCGCAGTGGCGAGGTCTCTGGCGCTGAGGCCGCCGACAGCAACCTTGTCGATGACATGACGTCGAGAAGTGGCAGGGCAATCGCTGTCCCCAACCCGCGCAAGACCGTTCTTCGTGACAGGGCATTCGGCGTTGTCATTCTCGGTAACCTTGCTTTTGAAATGGATCGCTGGCAATGATTCCGGCGATCAAGTAGGCAAACTTGTTATCGTTCTGTTGAACGTAGGAAACAATCTGATCGATGGCGCATTGATCGTAGTACTCGGTCCCGCGACCAATGGCATAGATCAACATCTTCTCGGCCAGGCAACGAGTGAATTGCTCTTTGCGCTGCGTCGCCAGGAGATTGCGAAGGTCCGCGACCCCGTTGAACTCCGTACCGTCGGGCATCTTTCCGGAGGCGTCGACTTCATCGCGTCCGTCACGCTTCCGCCACATTCCCACGCCATCAAAATTCTCCAAGGCGAAACCCAAGGGGTCCATCATGTTGTGGCATGCCGCGCAGGCGGGATTCTCCCGATGCTGCTCCATCCGTTGGCGAAGCGTCCCGACCAGTCGCCCCTTCTCCAATTCGGGAACGTTGGGTGGCGCCGGAGGCGGAGGGGTATTGAGCAGGTTATCAAGAATCCATTTGCCCCGTTTGACAGGACTGGTTCGCGTCGGATTGCTGGTGACCGTCAAGACACTGGCGTGCGTCAACAACCCGCCACGAGGTGTTCCCACCAATGACACGCGACGAAATTGATCTCCCGTCACACCATGAATCCCATAGAACTTCGCCAGTGGCTCGTTCAGATAGGTAAAGTCCGCGTCCAACAGCGTCGTCACGGGTAGGTTGGCCCGCATCACCCCCGCAAAAAAAGTCAGTGTCTCGCGCCGCATCAACTGACGGATCTCATCGTCGAACGACCGAAAGACTCGAGTATCAGGATTGACAAGATCCAGATTCCGCAACTGCAACCACTGCCCGGCAAAGTTTTCGACGAACTGATTGGACCGTGGATCTTGAATCATCCGACCAACCTTCTCCAACAACCGTTTTCGATCTCGCAAATGCCCGTGATGTGCCAGCAGCAACAATTCGTCGTCAGGCATGCTACTCCACAAAAAGTAAGAGATCCGTGTTGCCAACTCGTACTGATTGACCAATGCCGAACGTGCCGTGCCCTCCGCGACAGGACTCTCTACTTTGAATAGAAAGTGAGGCGAAACCAGGATCGCCTGCAGTGCGACCTGAATCCCTTCCTCGTAGCTTCCCCCCGCATCGCGGACACGGCCGGCAAGTCCCACCAAACGCGCGATTTCGTCATCCTTCGCGGGTCGTCGGAACGCTCGACTGGCAAGCCGTCCTAGGACAGCGGCCGATGCCTGATCGGGCGTCACGTTATCATTGGGCGTGACGAAAATCAGCTTGCGATGCGTTCGCGGCAGATCATGTTGCAGTATCAAAGTAGAGCGATTCTCTTCACCTTTTAGATTCACGTGCACGAGGTGCAAGTTGCGATCGGCCTTGTTCGCTTCGTAGTAATCATTGAGGAAGCTGATATCAAACCTTCGCGCCCCACGTCCCAATCGGAACTGAGCTTGGTACTCTTGATCATCCGAGGTGGGAACGTTGATTAGCTGTCGATTGCGACCACATTCCACGGCCATGCGCACCGGTTCGTTACCAGCCTGATCACCGCGCGCCGTGATCGTCACCGTGTAGACGCCTGGGAAGGGAAGGTCGGCCTGCAACGACACCGTGCCTTCGCTTGCGATCGTCAATGGAGAGCCGCTACCGAACTTGTCGGCATTGATCAGAGTTGAGGGAGCCTTATCGATTTCATAGAGCTCCGGCGGTGGAGGTGTGTAAATCGCCTTTCCAGCAATTGCCACCGCAGCGTCGAGATACTTTTCCACCAGCAGCGGTGGCAACGAGAGCACGTCGCCGATGTTATCGAATCCATAGCCGACATCATCACCGGGAAATCCGTCAGCGGGCGTATAGTCGATGCCAGTCAAATCACGAACGGTATTGCGATACTCGGCGCGATTGAGGCGGCGGAGTGCCACCTTGCCGGCATTGGGATCGCGAACACAGTCGACCGCGTTGGCAAGTTGATCGATCAACTCGGCAAACCGCTTTCTGGTGGCCGATTCCAACGCATTGTCATCCTCGGGCGGCATCGTACCATTGCGTACCTGAGCCGAGGCACGAATCCAAACCTTTCGATTCTTCTTCACATCGAGGGCTGATTGATCCCCAGCCAGCGAAATCTCGTCGTCCGTGCCATGGCAATCCAGGCAGTATGTGCGCAGCAGCGGTTGGAGCTGGTCCCGAAACGCCGCCTCCATCGCCGCTTCATCGGCGCGAATCGAACGGCCGGTCGCAGCGATCAACAGGACCAACAAGAATTGATGAAACCGAGAGGGACTCATGCGCAAAAGCGAAAAAGAAGGAGACGGAGCACCCCTTCATTCTAGTCGGAAAACGAATCTTGGCGCCTAGGCGATGTGGGCGCCGGTGGTTTCCACATAGACGGCATAAATGCGACGTGCTTCCGGTCATGAACAGACGATTTCGCTTGGTACCGCCGAAACAAACGTTGCTGCAGATCTCCGGCAGCAGGATCTGACCGATCCGCACCCCATCGGGAGCAAAAACTTGCACACCGTCGTAGCCATCGCCAACCCACCCAGCGCTAGACCAAATGTTCCCATCGACGTCCGCGCGGATCCCATCGGCCATTCCTGCAACCTCTTCTCCATTGAGGCTCATGTCCATCGAAGTGAACTCTCGGCCATTCGACAGGCTCTTACTCACCATCGACATCCCAAACCTTGATCACCTTTTGCCGCTTCGGGATAGTGCGAGGACCCCGTGTCGGCGACGTACAACTTGGTGTAGTCGGGTGAGAAGCAGAGTCCATTGGGCTTGTAGATCTCGTCGGTGACCTTCGTGAGCTTTCCACTCTTCGCATCGATCCGATAGATCGCCTCTTTTTGGTAGGGCTGGACCGAACCGGTGTCCGCGCGTTTGCCCTCATAGTTCATCAAGCCGCCGTAGCCGGGATCGGTAAACCAGATGTCGCCATTGGGATGCACGACGGCGTCGTTGGGACGCATTGAGCGACTTACCGCCGAATGAATCGGCTAACACGGTGACGTCACCGTTGTACTCATACCGCACGACGCGACGGGTGCCGTGCTCGCAGGAAATCTGTCGTCCCTGGTAGTCGAAGGTGTTGCCATTGCTGTTGCCCGAGGGATTGCGAAACACACTGACGTGACCGTCCTCCTCCAGCCATCGAAATTGAACATTGTTGGGAATGTCACTCCACACCAGATAGCGTCCCACACCGTTCCAGGCCGGACCTTCGGCCCACAGCATCTCGTTGCTGTGATAGAGCCGTCTGGATGGGGCTGTTTCCCAGCTTGTACTTGCCGAATCGATCGTCCAGCACCACGACATCTGGCTCGGGATAACGAACGGGAGGAGCATCGGGACCGTATTCCCGACCGAACGCCGCCGAGGCCGTCGCCGCCATGGTCGCCGCGAGGAACGCACGCCGCCCAGGTTTCGCACGATCACTTGCCGAGTTCGTAAGCGAATGGTTCATCGATGGCTGGTTCATCATGGCTCCGAGAAAACAAGGTTCAACAAGCAAGCTAGGGGACAAGTCACGATTGTAGCTCAGCCGACCCCATGGTTCTTGGAGATACGCATTCCAAGTAGGCGAGTCTCTCCGAGACTCGTAATCAACGCAGCAACGCTGTGGATGTCCGCCTTGGAAATGCGGACCGACGAGAGGGCGACAGTCGCGGCCTCAAAGCCCTTGCCCTATTTGGCAGAGAACTTGAAGACCGTCGTCGTTCGATATTCTTCCCCCGGCTTCCAGGATCGTCGATGGGAACGCTGGGCTGGTTGGGGCTGTCGGGATAGTGCTGTGTCTCCAGACAGAAGCCGCCACGATGCAAGTAAGGCTTGCCCGACTTTCCGTTCAGCCGACCATCGAGGAAGTTGCCGCAATAGAATTGAATGCCGGGCTCGGTGGTATGAATTTCCAGGACGCGACCCGTCGTCGGCTCATGCACGCGTGCTGCGAGCGACATTTCGCCTTCAGCCTTATCGAGCACAAAGTTGTGGTCGTAACCGAGCCCGTAAGTAAGCTGCTGATCATCCTGGCCGATGTCGCGTCCAATTGGCTTGGCGGTCGTGAAGTCAAACGGTGTTCCTGCCACGTCAGGCATTTCGCCAGTTGGAATCAAGCCCTCGTCCACCGGTGTGTACTGCTTGGCGTTGATCATCAGCTCGTGATCCAGATATCGTCCCTTCGCCGTCCCCCTTGAGATTGAAGTACGTGTGCTGCGTCAGATTGACGGGGGTCGCCTTGTCGGTGGTCGCGTAGGTATTCCACTCGCAATTCGTTCTCGTCGGTCAACTTGTAGGTCACGGTGACCTTCAGGTTTCCGGGATAGCCCTCTTCCTTGTCCTTTGCCAGATAAGTCAACTCAAGCCCTTGCCATCCGGCACCCCGTGTCAGCTTGGCGTCCCAGACCACCTTATCAAAGCCGATGATGCCACCATGCAAATGGTTGGGAGGATTGTTCAGCGCCAGCGAGTAGGTCTCACCGTCGAGAGTGAAGGCCCCCTTTGCAATCCGATTGCCGTAGCGACCGACGATCGCGCCGAAATAGGGCTTGTCGACCGCATTGATGTAATCCTCGACACGATCGTAGCCCAGAGTCGACGTCCGCCAGTTTTCCATCGCGATCGGGAACAAGGATCGACGTGATGATCGCACCATAGTTGGTGATCTTGACCTGCATTCCCTTGCTGTTGCTCAGGGTGTAAAGCTGGATGCTGTCGAAGTCATCGACCTGCTGAGCCGAAACATGGCTGGCGACGGAGAGGGGAAGGAGAAGCAGACAGAGCAGGGCGGCGATCAGGTTCTTCATGTCACTTTTTCAGCAAGAGGAATGGTCGGAACAGTCAACGAGAGAACCACATCATGAGGGGCGATGAGTTTCCAAGCCCGATCGGGTCATCAGGCGGCACCTAGTTTCGACGATGGACTGGTCAAAAACAATGAGATGGAATCCCGAACCGTTGAGATCCTTTGCGGAATCGAGAGACCTACCTGGTGACGACAGGCAGCTCGTTCCGCTCGCTCAGGCGTTGGCAACCGAAGCGATCGAAATGGGGCTGGGCAATCGATCGAACCAGTCCCGAAGTCGTATGCGAAAGCGATCCACCGACTCGCCCTCCACTCGCCACGGTGACGCGTCAATGGCCGGACGAATCAAATCCAACCATGACTGCAGCGAGTTCCCCAACATCACTTCGGTGGACGGCTCGGCAATCGACTCAACGAAGTGAATCTTGCCACCACTGGAGTCGCGTAGCATGGAGATCAGTCGGCCCCGTTCCGCTCGATAGCGGATCCCGGCAAAGAACACTCGACGCAGTTCCTGGCTGGAGTTGAACTGAAAAACCGGATCGAACCCACAGAACAAACTGACCTGGCCTTGAGCCCGAAACCCAACGACGACTTGAGCACCTTCGATCAGGCATTGGCCGCGCCATGGCATGTTACGGCCATCGCCAAGCAAGTCCTCGCGGTCGTGTTCCTCGATTGCCACCCTGGTCAGATCCCGATCCACGACATGTTTGAATCAACGAGGCGAGCTCCATCGGATGCCATCTGAGTGGGCAGATTCTTGATCAACGACGGATCTTCCAGTTGGGGTGGGGCGCGTGAGCCTCATCCATCATCGCTGCCGCTTTCTCGGCGATTCCAGGATATTCGGCCGCGACGTCATGCGACTCACCCAGGTCTTTGCTCAAGTCATACAACTCGATCTGCCCGGTAAACATCGGCTGACGAATCGCCTTCCAGTCACCAAAGCGAACCGCTTGCCGACTGCCTTGCTCATAAAACTCCCAATACAAAAATTCATGTTGCGATTGCTGATCGAATTTTCCCTTGAGCGTGGGAACAAAACTGATCCCGTCGGTCGGAGCGGTCAGTTTGGCACCAGCTAGATCCGCTGCCGTGGGCAACCAGTCTCCAAAGTAACCGAGATAATCGCTGCTGGTACCAGCCGGGACGGTGCCCGGCCACCAGGCAATCGTGGGAACCCGAATGCCCCCTTCGTAAAGCGCTCGCTTGGTTCCACGCAAAGGTCCGGACGGATCGAACCGCTCCAAATTGTGCCCCGCCTCGTTATGCGGACCGTTGTCACTGCTGAAGAAGACCAATGTGTCGCGATCAATCTTGAGTTCCCGGAGGAGATCCAGCAGACGTCCGACATCACCATCCATTCGGGTGATCATCGCGGCTTGGCCCTTGTCTTGATTGGGCCAGGGCCGATCTGCGTAGATGCCGTAGTCGGGAACCTCGGCGCCGTCACCGGTCATCTTGGTCCCCTCGTTGTTGGCATGTGGGATTGTCAATGGAAGATAGAGGAAGAAAGGCCCCTCCTTGTGATCCTGGATGAAACGCATCGCCTCTTCCACGAAAAGGTCGTGAGAGTAATCGATGCGTTTGGTTGCAGTGCCCCCGGTAAAACCTCCGTAGCTCCGTTCATTCCGCTTGACGACATTTCGAAGGGGGATCTGCACCTCGTCATCCCATAGGAATTCGGGGTAATAGTTGTGAGCATGAACTTGATTGAGGTAACCAAAGAATCGGTCGAAGCCTTTTCGCAAGGGTGCCCCCGGCCCGTCGGCTTCGCCCAAACCCCACTTGCCAATCAACGCGTTGGTGTAGCCGGCCGTCTTGAGCACTTCGGCAACGGTGACGTCCTGCTCGCGTAAGGATTGGATCGACATGTCATCGCCCCCCGCGTTGCCCCGCACATGCGTATGACCCATGTGCTGACCGGTCATCAACACACTTCGGCTTGGCGCACAAACCGTGTTGCCCGCGTAAAACTGGGTGAATCGCATTCCCTCTTTGGCCATCTGATCCAATCGAGGTGTTTGAATCTCGCTCTGGCCAAAACATCCCAGGTCTCCATAGCCCAAGTCGTCGGCGAGGATGAAGATCATGTTGGGCTTTTCCGCGGCCCTGGCTCCTGTCGGCGCGAGGACGATAGTGCATATCGAGATTGCAGTCACGAGCAACGCGAAGACGGGTCGTTGCAACGCGTGGCTCCAGCACCAATCCTCGCTGTGTGATGTCAACGGCGGGGTGCCGTGCCCGACGGCAAGTGATTGACCCATTGTGAAACCTCTCGTTGGAAATGCGTGATCGATGTATCGAAGTATGTTTGGTAGCAGAACCCTCCATCGGCCAAGCATTCTGGTTTCTGGCCATCCGACCGTCAAATCGCGATCTGATATGCCCTTCACGATGCTGACAAGCACCTTCGTCGACAAATGACTCACTCGAAGGATCGCTGCGGATCGATCCCTGGAGGCGAATCGAACCCAAACAGGCCATTCTCACAAGATCGCCGAGGGCGGAATCTGCAAGGCGGAATCTGCTGACAATCCCCATGGGCCAGACCAGATACACTTCGATACAGGGACCCTAGATACAGGGACCCTAGTACGGGACCCTAGATACAGGGACCCTAGGTCGGCCCGGCGAGCGGGCGGAATACCCACAAAAGATACGCAATCATCCAAGTCCCTATTTCTATCGTCTAATTTCAAGGTGTAAAATCAGGGGCTTACGACTGCTGGGCTGAGGCTCCGTGCTAGGGAGAGGCTCACAGTCGACTTTTCTCATCCTTCTTCATTGAGGTTACTTTATGAGACGACCGTCGAGTAGACGTGCCGCGTTCACGCTGGTCGAACTGTTGGTGGTGATTGCCATCATCGGCGTCCTGGTGGGTCTCCTTTTGCCAGCTGTGCAGGCTGCTCGAGAGGCCGCGCGGCGAATGAGTTGCAGCAACAATTTCAAGCAAATGGGGCTGGCAATTCACAACTATCACAGCACCTACAAGCGACTGCCGCTGCATGGTGTTGGAACAGACAGCCCCGGTACCAGCCAGGCACCTCCGTTCGGTAATGCCGGCCCAAGCGCCAATTGGTGGACGACTTACTCTCACTCCAACTCATGGCGTTTGAGCATGTTGGTTGGCATCACTCCGTTTGTGGAGCAGCAGGCGCTGTGGGAGCAAATCTCCAATCCCAACCAGCAAGACTCGCTCGATCCAACCCAGGTCTACCAGCCACCGTGGCCACCGATGGGACCAGTCCCGAGCCAGGCTCGTTACAAGCCTTGGTCGACCGAGATCCCCACCTTCCGCTGCCCAAGTGATCCGGGTGTTGGCCTTCCCGCTTTGGGACGGACGAATTACGCGGCCTGCCTTGGCGATTCCTACTTCTATTCGATTCAAGGCCCGCGACAGTTCGGCAACGCCAATCAGCCATGGAAGCGGGCGACTCAACAGAATGGTTCCGGTTGGGCTCGACACACGAGAGCCGCCAATCGTGGAGTCTTTGGCGTTCATGCGGACATGAAGTTCCGCGACATCCTCGATGGACTTTCCAATACGATCGCCATGGGTGAAATTGCGACCGACTTGGGAGACAGCGACATCCGCACGATCGCCGATCACGAGCCGACTCAGGCACTGACTCAGATTCGAGACAACCCGAAATGGTGTGCCGACCAGGGCTACATCAATCCGGAGCGGCCGAGGAATTGGCTGCAATCGATTCCGAAGTGGTCGGCGGTCAATGGCCGCGGTTATCGCTGGGCCAGTCACCGTACGGAGATGTCGGGAATGCATACGATTCTGCCCCCCAACTCCGAACTCTGTGCGCAGCGTAATCCGGGTGGCCGCACCGTGTGTCCTCCCTCGAGCCGTCACCAAGGAGGCTGCCATATCTTGATGGCAGATGGCGCGGTGGTCTTCATGACCGACTCGGTGGAAGCGGGCAATAGTCGCAGCCCGCAGGTCTGGCTCAACGGTGCCGACATTGGCCCGCCGTCCAATGTACCGGGCTCGATGAGTCCCTATGGACTTTGGGGTGCGCTTGGTACTCGCGCCAACAAGGAAACGATCGAAGAGCAACTGAATCAGTAGCGTCCAAGATCATTCCCACCACGTCGCCTCGGTGTTCCGCCTTGCTGGAACGCCGAGGCGCTCTGACGGGCACCCGGTGATGGTCACGTCACCCGCCCTGCGTCGCGAGATTGACCTTCGTTTCCCCGACTCGGACCGCGGTAGTCGCGGATGGGTTCCTGCGCTGGCCTTCGCCAGAAGCAGCATTGTTAACGTTTCATTCAAGCCAAGATTCAAGTCAAGCCAACATTCAAGTCAAGAAAGAGCAAGCATGAAAAGAAGATGGGTAAGTTGCCTATTCGTCGGGATGGTGTCCATCGGATTCTGTGGATGCGACTCAGGCGAAAACCAGAACATGATGCAAAATGCCGATCAGTCAGCACTCGAAGAGTACGAGCGCATGATTGAAGCGGACAACGCCGCCATGTCGAAAGAGGACGATTCGGCCTCCGAATAGACCGGCTCCCCGGATCGATTTTGCTTCCGATTTTTTAGAGCTGCGTCTCGCCCTGGGCTGACGCAGCGTGCGGCCGGTGAGCGCGGAGAGCATCGCTGATCAAACGCTTCAGCTCTCGCCAGCCTCCCGAGCCCTCTTGGAGATCCACTCCGTCCGCTCGACTCTCCCCATTCTCTCTCCAGTTGCAAAGCAGCGAAGGGAGTCCCACGGCGGATGCCGTGCGTCAGTTGCGATGCGCCCTTTCCTGTTGGCGTAGAAGATTCGCCTGCGGAATCACCGAACCGGTGCGAAGCCAGCAAGTCGGTTGCCTGAGCCGTGTCACAACGACAAACCGTCATGCGGTTCAGACAGATTCGCAAGGAACCATGGCCGATCGCCGCGAGTTCAATTCAGTTGGTTAGAGGAACTGCGCACTCAAGACTTTTACGGACTCTTTCAACCCATCCGCCGCGAACGATTCCAATTCCTTTCTCTTGCGTCTTCATAGCTTGTTTGTTTCCTGACAGGTGTTCTCCCTGGCGGAGCATCAGGGCAAAGAATCGTCGTCAAGAATGCCCAGGGCGAAGGGTTGTCTCAATGGGTTCCTGGCAGTCTCGAGAGCAACAACCCTCCGACTGCGGGTTTCGAGCGATCGCTCATGAATCCGCCTCCACCCATCCATTGAGGGTACTCTTATGAAAGACTTGTCTGGAAAGCGATCCGCTTTCACGTTGGTGGAATTGCTGGTGGTGATTGCCATCATCGGCGTCCTCGTCGGTCTCTTGCTGCCGGCCGTGCAGGCAGCGCGTGAGGCGGCGCGCAGAATGAGTTGCAGCAACAACTTCAAGCAGATCGGCTTGGCAATCCACAACTACCACAGCGCCTTCAAACAGCTACCCCTGCACGGTGCAGGCACCGACAGTCCCGGCGGAGCGGCCCCTCCGTTCGGTACTGCGGGCCCGAGTGCCAATTGGTGGACGACCTATTCGCATTCCAATTCTTGGCGATTGAGCATGCTGGTTGGCATCACCCCCTTCATTGAACAGCAAAGCATTTGGGAGCTGATTGCGAACCCGAATCAACAGGACGCCTCGGATGATACCGTCGTCTACTCGCCGCCGTGGCCTCCGATGGGCCCGGTTCCCAGCCAGGCTCGCTATATCCCCTGGGTCACCGAAATCCCGACGCTTCGCTGCCCAAGTGACCCTGGAACTGGATTGCCCGCGTTAGGGAGAACGAACTATGCCGCATGCCTCGGTGACTCTTATTACTATCACATTCAAGGTCCTCGACAGTTCGGCAATGCAAATCGACCTTGGAAGCGAGCGATCCAGCAGAACGGAAGCGGTTGGGCCCAGCACACCCGGGCGTCAGAACGTGGCGTGTTTGGCGTCCATCAAGACTTGAAATTCCGCGACATCCTTGATGGATTGTCCAACACGATTGCGATGGGAGAGATCGCGACCGACTTGGGCGATAGTGACATTCGAACCATCGGAGAACACGAGCCGACTCAAGCACTCGACCTGATACGAGACAATCCAAAGTGGTGTGCCGATCAGGGATACATCGATCCGGCGCGCCCTCGAAATTGGCTTGCCTCGATTCCAAAGTGGCCGGTGGTTGATGGTCGCGGTTTCCGCTGGGCCGATCACCGCGGCGAACACTCCGGAATGCACACGATCCTGCCACCGAACGCCGAGATCTGTGCACAACGCAATCCCGGCGGTCGATCCATCTGCCCCCCTTCGAGTCGTCACCAAGGAGGCTGTCACATCTTGATGGCGGACGGTGCGGTCGTCTTCATGACCGATTCAGTCGAAGCAGGAGACAGTCGAGCACCGCAGGTTTGGCTCAACGGTGCCAACATCGGTCCCCCCTCGAACGTCGTCGGTGCGCCGAGTCCTTACGGGCTCTGGGGTGCGCTTGGCACCAGGGCAGGCAAGGAGTCGATCGAAGAGCAGCTCAATCAGTAACCAGGCAGTAGGTCTGCGGGTCTGATCCACCTTTCGTACGTCAGCCTTTCCGCCCTGACCGCGGCAACAATAGCTCAGCTGGAGAGGCTGACGTACTTCATTTTTGCAACCGGGAATGTCCCAATTCTGTGTTAGGAATTAGAACGTGAAGCGAACGCTAGCAGTCAGTCTATTCTTAGGTCTCGTTACATTCGCAATCAGCGGATGCGATTCCGGCGGCACCAAGAACACGATGCAGGGAGTGGAAAAATCCGCCATCGAAGAATACGAGGCGATGATTGAGGCGGGAAACCAAGCGATGACCGAACAGGACGACTCGAAAACGCCCTGAACGCGCCAGTCGTACGATGGACTTCCAAGTCCGTCGACTACCAATCGACCTCCCCAATCTTCAGTACGATGGACTTCCAAGTCCGTCGCACAGCAGCCAACCTCCGCCTCCCTCTGTACGATGGACTTCCAAGTCCGTCGCACAACAGTCAACCTCCCCCTCCCTCTGTACGATGGACTTCCAAGTCCGTCGCACAACAGTCAACCTCCGCCTCCCTCTGTACGATGGACTTCCAAGTCCGTCGCCCACAACCAGCCTTTCCAGTCCGTCGGCTCACGCGGCATTCGGGAACCGACGGACTTGGAAGTCCATCGTTCGGTCGGGTTGGGACCTTGGCTGCGTGGAAGTGGCCTGCTGGGCCGGTTCCAGGCATGCCTTAGCTTGGGTGGTTGCCCTGCGACGCGATCAAGCAAGAATACGTCCCAGAGATTCGGGATCAATTCCCAGGATCTCCCCTCACCCACCCTACTTGCCTGCCAGGAGAGTGAATCGCATGCAACGTTCCTTCAGTGCTTCTCTGCTCAACCTTTCCTTCGCCAGCCTGTTCCTACTGGCCTCCGGCGCTGCGGCACAGGATGCCCTTCCGGAAGTCGAACTCGACACGAGCGAGGGAAAAATCGTGATCGAATTGAACCCGGAGAAGGCTCCCAAGACGGTCGCTAATTTTCTTGAGTACGTGAACAGCGGTTTCTACGACGGCACCGTTTTCCATCGCGTGATCAAGGACTTCATGATTCAAGGTGGAGGCCACGAGAAAGATCTGACCGAGAAAAAGACGCGAGCGGCGGTGCCCAATGAGGCTGGAAACGGACTGAGCAACAAGGATTACACCATCGCGATGGCTCGCAAACCGCATCCCGATAGTGCGACAAGCCAATTCTTCATCAACACCAGCGACAACCGAAATCTCGATCGCAGCGGCGGCAATGCGGGGTACACGGTGTTTGGTCGCGTCGTGAAGGGGATTGATGTTGTCGACCGGATCGAGTCGGTCGACACCGCTCCCAAGCCAGATCCGGGTGGCGGTCTGATGGAGGATGTCCCGGTCGAGCCGGTCGTTATCAAGAAGGCCTCGGTCCTGAGCAAGTAATCTTGCCGGGGATGCGAAGATTGATGCGAATATTCCTGAGGCTGCCTGGATGATGGCATGCCCCTCCCCACACGAGGGGCAATGGAACACTCTGGAAGTCGGAATTTGGCGTGATTTCGACTCCACTCGGCCCGAACAACCGGGCTGCCCTTGGCTGGAAATCGGGGTCAAGAAAGGGTCGTTGGAGCGGGGGAAATTCAGCTTATCCAGGGAGCGCCTCTTGACGATATTCGCCGATTCAGCGTATTTTCTCGTGAACTTTCGCGTTTTTGGCACGGCTGTGTGGGAGGGCTAGATCGATCCTTTTGATTCTTGCCCGAGAGGTCGCCTCGCCAATGTCGCGGCCGATTTTGAGACGCCAGCGTAGCTTCAATTGGCAGAGCATCGCATTCGTAATGCGAGGGTTGTGGGTTCAAATCCCACCGCTGGCTCTTTGCGTACCAACGTTATCAGATTTTTTGCCGTTCGGTTCAGGATAACGTCATCGCAAAGCCTGCATTCTCTCCAGATTTTTTACCCACTCTTTAGAGCCCTATGGGCGGGAGATTGGTCTCGATGAGTGAAGTCGATCTCGACGTGCTCGACTTGAAGGAAATGGTTCTTTCCAACAATTCGTTTGGTCCCTCTGATGTAGCCGCGATTCGGAAGGCCATCTCCGAGAACTACGGTCATTTCGGTGAACTGCGTGATGCAGTGATCGAGATGGAGGCGGACGATGCGTTGAGTCCCGCCGGCAAAACCAAAATGGGTGTCTGCCAGTTCCTGCTCGGCAAGTTCTGCGCAGTGCACTCGAAACGCTGCAGCACTGCCGATGGCAGCGCGATGGCATTGTTCTATCAGGCTCGCTGCCTGTTTGAACTCGGGCGTTACAACGACGCGATCGCCGCCTACGAGCAGGCACAGAAGTCGGGCTACAACGAAGACCAATGCAAGATCGGGATCGCGGAAGCCCACCGCTACGCGGGCCGTGTCGAAGAGGCACTTGCCATTCTGGACAACATTTTCGGCCCCTCCGAGCAAACTGCCGACTACATGTACCAGCGTGCCGCCACGGTGGCCGCAGTCGGCGGACGAATGGACGAGGCCTTGGCTCTCTATCAACGAGCCGTCAACACCGACGAGAATCACGCGGGCGCTTTGTTCGGGCTTGCACTCGAGAACGATCGACTGGGCAACGACGAGGAGAGCCTGGCACTGTACGAGCGAGCCGCCAAGGCTTTCCCAACCGGCATTGGCGTGTTGATCAACCTGGGATTGGTCTACGAAGACAACAACCAATTCGATAAGGCCCAGATGTGTTACAAGCGGATTCTGGATTGCTATCCCGATCATCCGCGCACCCGACTGTACATGAAGGATGCAGCCGCCACCGGCAACATGCTTTATGACGAAGAGGCGCAGCGTCGCAACGATCGGTTGGCGCAAACGCTGAACATGCCGGTGACGAATTTCGAACTGAGCGTTCGTAGTCGAAACTGTCTGCAGAAGATGGGGATCGACACCATTGGTGACCTGACACGGACGACCGAAGCAGAGCTGCTCAGCAGCAAGAACTTTGGCGAGACGAGCCTGTATGAGATCCGTGAGATGCTCACCAGCAAAGGTCTGTCGCTTGGTCAATTCGCGCACGAGAAGAAGAGCAGCGATCCGCCGATCGACACCAGTCACATGTCGCCCGACGAGCAGGCTTTGCTGGATCGACCGATTCGGACTTGAACCTTTCGGTTCGGGCGCGAAAGTGCATGGCACGCCTGCAGCTCAACTACGATTGGCGAACTGATTCGCAAGACGGGCGATGACATGCTGGAGTGCAAGAACTTTGGCGTGACCAGCCTGAATGAAGTCCGCGAAAAGCTGGCCGACCTCGGTCTGAAAATGCGTGGGGACTGATCCAAGTACGGGGTCCGAATCGTGATCGAAGCGGCTTTCGGCCGCACCCACTTGCGGAGCTTGTCGGCTGCATGAGCCAGTTTGAATTTCAACTCCTGCACCGCGACGCGTCGACCTCGGCGCGTCGCGGTGTTTTTTTGACCCCGCATGGACCCGTGCAGACCCCCGGCATTCATGCCGGTGGGAACCCAGGGGACGGTCAAAGGCGTGACGATCGATCAAGTCGGCGGCACGGGTGCCGAGATGATCCTTGGCAACACCTACCACCTCGCCCTACGACCCGGACATGAAACGGTGCGCGGCTCGGCGGCCTGCACGCGATGAGCGGATGGCAGGGCCCAATCTTGACCGACAGTGGTGGCTTTCAGATTTTCAGCCTGAAGTCGATCAATGAGGTCAGCGAACAGGAAGCGACTTTCCGCAGCCATATCGATGGTGCGATCGTTCGATCTGACCCCCGAGCATTCCATTGAGATCCAGGAAGCACTTGGCAGTGATGTTGCCATGGTGCTTGATCACGTCGTCGCCTTGCCCGCCAAGTCCCGGAGCAAGTCGAAGACGCGATGGCGAGATCGATTCGTTGGGCCCAGCGATGCCTGGAGGCGGCCAGTCGCGACGACCAGGCGCGCTTCGCCATCGTCCAGGGAGGACTCGATACCGAACTGCGCGTGCAATGTGCCAGCGAACTTGGCGGCAATGGACTTTGAAGGTTATGCCGTCGGCGGCCTGAGTGTGGGAGAGGCACCCTCGGAGATGTATCGGGTCACCGCGGCTACCTGCCCGGCCCTTCCCGAAAACAAGCCTCGCTACCTGATGGGAGTTGGCACGACCGATCGATCTGTTGGAGAGTGTGGCTCGCGGAATCGATCTATTTGATTGTGTGATGCCGACTCGCAATGGGCGAAACGCGCTGGCCTTTACCGATTCGGGCCAGCTGAAATTGCGCAACGCGATACATCGTGAAGACACCAGACCGCTGGATGCTTCGTGTTGCCCTGCATCGCCTGCCGTCACAGTCGCGGATACCTTCGCCATCTCTTCAACGCCGGCGAGATGCTCGGGCCGATCCTTCTATCGATCCACAACCTGACCTACTACCAGCGACTGATGCGAGAAGCACGGCAGGCGATTGAAGAGGATCGGTACGAAGCTTTTCTTGCCGAGAAGAAAGCTGGCTGGGCATCAGCGGGTGGCCATGCGGAAACGTAGCAAAGCGTTTCTGATCTGTCTCGCCCCTCACCCCTCACGACTTCTACACCAAGAAGCCGATCGCCAGCAAAGCCCAACAAGCGACTCAAAACAGCTGTCCCAGAACCACATCGACTGCCGCCACGTGAACCTGGTCGTCGTCATCATCATCTGCGAGTAGGTCCAAGTCCCGGAGAGAAACCTGAGCATCGGAATCGCCGGACAACAAGTTGATGATCATCAAGGCGTCGACGGCGGACGTCCGTCCGTCTCCATTGACGTCGGTATTGGCCCGAGACCGAACTGCGGCCTGTTCACCTTCCGGCGACGCGAGGGCGATCGCGTTGATCACGCGAAGCGCATCGAGCGCGGTAATGAATCCGTCTCCGGAAACATCCATGCGGATATCAGGATCCGCAGACTGAAAAGCAAAGTCCACCTGCGTTGCCATGCTGGCAATCACCACCGGGGCCTCGGCAACATCCAACCGCAAGATCGTCGTGGCGCTCGGCAGGAAGAAATCGGGGCGTCCGGGCAGTCCGATCCGTGCGTCTTGGTAAAGGTTGGTTACGGCAAGGTCATCGTTCTGCTGGTCATTGTCGAAATCGCCAATCACCAAGTCAGAGGGAGCGGCCACGTTGCGAAGGGTGGTGATCGGGACGAATTCCCCCTCG
This sequence comes from Pirellulaceae bacterium, assembly GCA_963767665.1. Lineage (GTDB taxonomy): Bacteria > Planctomycetota > Planctomycetia > Pirellulales > Pirellulaceae > Rubripirellula. The sequence goes on along the minus strand of CAVYFC010000013.1, from coordinate 678,639 downwards.
CCATTGCCGACAAACAGGTCGATCCGCTGCTGGCCCTGGTTCGAGATCGCGATATCGGTCAACCCATCACGGTTGAAATCCCCCACATCAAACGAACTCGATCCTGGCGATACCGTCAGTACCGAGGTTTCGGTCAGCTCCCCACCAATGAGCTCAAACACTTTGAACTGACCCGCAGCGGAAAGGGCCAACACGCGAGTGTCTTCCGTATTGGCGAGATCATCGGTTAGGTCGGCAACTTTGGTTGCGACCAGTTTCTGAGAGATCGCAGCTGCAATCGGGTCGCCAAAACCTCCAAGACCGTCACCCAACAGAACAAGCAGTTCCGATGTGGGATCATTCGGATAGCCATAACCACCCACGATGATGTCAGGCAAACCGTCGTTGTTAACGTCACCAGACGCGACGGTCCGTGCAAGCCGCGTGACGGCGATCAATTCTGGCTCGTCCGAGCCATTGAGGAACAACTGGACGTCAGAGGATCGCAGCGTCCCAACGAGAAGGTCAGGCTGGCCATTCAAGTCAAAATCATCGAAGACCACATCGATGGGACCATTTCCAACTTCAATTGGAACAATGGGACCATCCAATTCGAAGACAAATAGCGTGCCACCATCAACGGGAGTGCCCACGCCGGCCACGGCGATCAAAGGGGTCGAGGAACTGGAATCGAGCCAAGCCGCGACACTCTGTGGTCGATCTGCCAACTCAATCTCACGCTGCAATTCGAAATTGCCGCCCTGATTGACCAACACGGCGAGCGAATTCGATCGGTCACTCGCGACCAGCAGATCCAAGTCTCCATCGCCGTCAATGTCGACATGCGTGATCGACCGAGCAAGATCGCCAACGCCGATCGTCGATCGGACCACACCTGGGCTGTAGGGGATTGTGTCACAACCGTTGGGAACTTCTGCGACGACGGTGACGACTGGGTCGGTGACGTTGTCGAAACGATAGTTACCCAGTGAATCGGTGAGGGTTGCCCGTTCGTTCGCATCGAGAATTCGATCGCCGTCAACGTCCAAGAACACCCGGACACCCACCGACTCTTCGCCGAGATCTTCAACACCCAGTCCATCGAGATCGCAGAAGACATGACCAAAGATGCTCGCCGGCACCTCGATGGTCGTCGTCACCGAAGCCGAATTGTTACTTGGATCAAGGTCGGCTTCGGTACTGCTTACGGAATTCGTCGATGCGAATGTGCCGCCAGTATCACCTGCGGTCACCAACACGGTGATCGCCGCCGCCTCACCCGTATCTAGCGACGACAACGAAGCGGTCACCGTGTTACCGGTAACGACCACGGACCCCGATAGTGGAGCAATGGAAGCCGAAACGATCGTGTATTCAGGAGCGATCAACGTTGTAGAAACTACGTCATTCGCGACGTCGTTCCCAAGGTTTGCAAGGGCAATCGTGAATGTCAGTGCGTCGTTCGGGCCAACCGGATCTGCACTCACGGTGATCGATGTCGTCAGGTCGACATCAGCGGGAGGCGGCAGATTGATCGTGACCGTCGCCGTATCGTTGAACTCGCCATCGGTGATCACATAGCTAAAGGTATCGGTCAAACCGACAAAGGAGCTGCTGGGAGTGTAAAGCAGGTCGCCTCCCAGATTGGTCACCGTCCCGCCAGCCGTCGTCACCGCGTCTGCCGACAGGAACGTGGGAGTCTGCGATTCGTTCGCGGGGCCTGCATTGTCATTGACCAGCAGATCGGCAATCGAAATCGAGAATGGACTGCGATCTGGGGCATCGACCAGATCATCACCAGCGACGGGAGGATCATTCACCGATGCGATATCAATCGTCACCTGCGCAATGGCACTCAACCCAGTCGGGCTGACAACCGTGTAGGTGAAGGTATCCAAGCCAAACTCATCGGCGTTGGGAGTGTAATCCAAACGCGTGCCGTTGCCGGCGATCACGACCGAGCCTCTCGTTGCTGGCGACACCGAAGTGATCGTCAACGGACCACCGGGTCCCGCGTCATCGTTGGCGAGCACGTCGATCATTTGCAGCGGATCGTCCTCATCGATCGATACGTTGTCGTTGGCCAACAAGATTCGATCGATTCCGGTGGTCTCCGTCGCCGAATTGTTGCTGGGATCGATATCCGTTTCGGTGGCCGAAACTGTCGTCGTGTTGGAAAGCGCACCCAGGGCATCTGACGAGACGCTGACCACGATCGTGACCGTCACTGAGGCTCCCGCGGCGAGATCACCAACATTGGCAACGACCGAACCGGGATTGACCTCGGAAACTCGCGACTGATCACCATCGATGTCGCCGATTTGAAAGGATGCTCCTGTGGGCAACGTGTCAATGGCGACCACGCCCGTTGCATCGGCCGTGCCATTGTTAGCAACCACGATCGAGTACACGAGCGTGGAATTGGGACGCACGGGATCTGGATCATCCGACATGGTGATCTCCAGATCGACCGAGCGTATTTCGGTGATGGTGACGGTCGCGATGTCGGTGGCATCGATCGCAGCGGGCGAGACGTTACCAAGGGGCACGACGTTGAAGAGCGAGACGGTGAAGGTTTCATCCACCTCGGGGTCGACGTCGCCCAGAATCGGAATTGTGATGGTGTGCTGCTGCCCCTGCGCCCCGCTCGTGAAGGATCCCGTGGTCGTGGTGTAGTCGCTACCCTGGACCGCACTTCCGTCGTTCGTGGTGTATTCGAAAGTGAATCCACCGCTCACTTCTTTGTCCAGCGTCACCGTGACGCTGGCGAAACCTGCGGATTCCTCCACCGTCACGTCGTCGATGGTCAACGTGGCAAAGTCATCGTTCAAGATCGTCGCGTCGGACACATTCGTTCCGTCCGCCAACAAGAAGACCAATCCACCGTCGCCATCGGCGACGTAGACAAAAGGTCCGTCGGCGAGCACGTCGAAGGCCCCGCTGAGTCCATCGAAAAACCCAAGCGGTTGAATACTCGCAAAGTCCGAGATATCCAGCACATCAAGCGTCCCCGCCGGGAGAGGATTGAAGTTTGCCGATGTCATGTAGACAACCGGTCCGTTGACAGTATTGAAATCAACATCAATCGAAAGGACGTCGTTGCCGGTGAAATAATCTCCTAGCGGCAGCATGGTCGTGGGGTCCGTGACATCCCAGACGCTAAGCCCCGTCGACGTCCCAACAAAAGCGGTCGCACCCTCAACCGTCACGACCAGCGGTTCGCCAACATTCGCGATACCAAGTTCGGTGATGGCAGTAGGATTGCTGACATCGTACGCGCCGAGACCTGCAAAGGGCCGGGCCAAGTAGGCGACGTTTCCGACCACGTCGACATCCGAGACCTGCGACAGTGCGATCTCTCCGAGCAGCGTAAGGCTTGCAGGATTCGAGGCATCAAGGATTGCAAGTCCGCCGTCGGTTCCAAATGAGTCTGTCAAACCGAGATAGACGTTCGTTCCCTCGACGTCGAACGAACTGATGAACAGACCCGCTGGAATGTACTGATCGAGTCGCGTGATGTTCGCCGGGTCGCTGACATCGAGTACTTCCAGCCCCTCGCCAAGGACGTAGGCCAGATTGCCGACCACCTCCACGTCATACGGAGACCCCAACGCATTGATGTAGGACCCAAGTTGAAGCGGATTGACCGGATCGCTAACGTCGATCACATAAAAACCGGTGAGGTCAGCCAGGTAGGCAACATCGCCTGTCGCGTTCAGAGCCACGGCCTGAGAAAAAGCCGATACCGGCGTGAACTGATCAATCTCGATGACATCGATTCGACCGGAAAAACCTGCAAAGTGGACGTTGCTTCCATTGGAAAGGATGGCGTCAGCGACGATCGCGAATCGTTCATCCCCCTCCACGATATCATCGTCATTGATGCTCACAGAAAAGGTTTGCACCTCCCCATCAAAGCCCGAAAAGAACAAGGTCTCGAGGGCCGACGTGAAATCTTGCCCCTCCACTGCCTCGCCAGTGAAGCTTCCTGTCGACAGATCGACCGTGAACGAATCGTCCGTGTCCCCTTGCAACTCCACGTCGACGGTCAGTTGACCCGACGCTTCGTCAACCTGAACGTCCGTGATGAAAAGCACTGCTTCGTCGTCATCAGCGATGTAGACAATGCCTCGATCACTCACATCGAGCGGTTCGGACGCATTGTCGATGCTCAGTTCGATCAAAAAGGATTCGCGAGCCTCCGCGATCCCATCATCGAGAATTGCGATTTCAAAGGAGACCTCTTCGAATTGCGTTCCCGTGAAGTCGAGCGTACCGGAACCAAAAAGAAAGTCATCCGTGCTGTCGGCCGTACCGTCAACCGTGGTGTAGCTCAGCGTGAAGGAGTCACTCGCGGGGTCCTGCAAGGTCACAAAGATCGTGGCGGTGCCAACGGATTCGTTGACGACCACATCCGCAATCGTCAGCCGCGGTATCGTCGACACGGTTGCTGCTTCGATTGCCCCGATGTCGACGCGTGAGACGGTGTCCGCATCACCATCGTTGACTCGGTCAAATCCGTTGCCACGCTGGTCAAAATCGAGTGCTGGGACAAACGCATTCGCCGCAAACGCCGGATCCCCCGCATCGATCGCGGGACTTCCGGCAACCAAGGCATGCGTCAGCGTGGGGCCGCCGTTATCGGCAAGCACGGGATCGACGACGTTGGCCAGCGGAAGCAGTGCGCCGCCAGCCCCAACGATGTTTCCGGCGGCGCCATCGACGAGGCCAGCGGATGAATTGGGATCGCCAATCAGATTGAAAGCGCTGACCGATTCCACGTCCTGATTCGCCAAATCGTTGGGAGACTCACTCCCCATCGCGCCTCGGCTATTGCCTGCGACGATCGTGTTGAAAAGGGACGTCAATGAACTCGCGGCGGAAACGGTGGAGATCCCACCACCAGTCCCCAATCCATCACCATTGGCATCGCTTCGGTTGGCAACAAGCGTGCTATTGGAGATGACCAGAACGTTATCGGGCCCGGCATATGTCTCTCCGTTGCTAATCCCTCCGCCATCACGATCGGCGGTATTCCCAGATAGGGTGCTGTTGGTCACGCTGAGCCTGCCGCCACCGTAGTTGAAAAGGCCGCCGCCGTCGTCAACAGCTGTATTTCCCGAGATCGTACTGTCTCGGACGGATACAAGACCTTCACTATTGAAGATCCCTCCGCCGGAATCACCCGCGACATTATCGGAGATCGTTCCACGCGTCAGGTCGAGCGTAGCATTGAATCCCGCGATTCCTCCGCCGAAGGACGTGGCGGTGTTACCGGAGACGACGCTATCAATGATCGAAGTCGGACCGTAAGTCGCGATTCCACCACCGTCTTCACTCGCTGTATTCCCACTGATTGTGCTACGTGTCAGCGTCAATGATCCTGTCATTGACGATGCCACCGCCATAACCAGATCGCAATACAACTCCGAGCGACGTTGTTACCGGCAATCGAGCTGTCCCTGACATCGAGCGTTCCCCGTTGTCGATACCACCGCCTGCCTCTCACCGAGCTGTTCCCGGAAATCGTGCTTCCCATCACTTCCGTCGTTCCGAGGTTATTGATCCCACCTCCTGTGGAAGTTCCAGACGTGTTTTGGGTGATGGTAATTGACAGGATGCTTACCGTCTGCCCGCGTTCGAAGATCCCTCCACCACGCTACTGCCGCTCGGTTCCCACTGATTGTGCTGTCCGAGATCGTCAAATTGGCTGACACGTTTTCGATGGCGACGCCGTTCCATCGATTGATGTTGAACGAAACCTGATGTCAGGGTAAGACCGGAGATGGTCACGAAGATCGATGATCCAGTGATCCCAAAAATTCGCGAATCGTCATTGCCACTGATCGTCAGCAAGCTCTGACCAGGTCCGACGATCTCAACGCTGCTGGTCACATCGATCTGAGTCCCAGCAAGCGAAATGGTCTGTGGGACGCCGAAAACAGTGTTATCGAATGTGATCGTTGTACCTGCCACCGCGCCGGTGTTGACGAGCCGCACCGCCTCACGAAGGGAAAGATTGCCGGGTGAGAAGTCGCCGTCGTCAACGTCGCTAGTCGTGTCAACGACAATGAGACCAAAACCGCCTGTGCCGCTTCGAAGGCACCGATATCAAACGCGGCTCCGCCGACCCCATCGCCATCTTGTGGCCGCGCTGCACCGCGAGCGTCGGTCGATGGCCCATCGAGCGGTCCCGCATCGATCGCAGGGCTACCGATCAAGAGAGCATGTGTTGACACAGGGCCACCGTTGTCCTGCAAGGGTCCAAGCAGAGGATCGACGCCCGCAATGTCCTCAGTACCCGAGAGCCCCAACGAACCGCTCTGGTCTAGGTTGTTTCCAAGAGAAACGAAGGAGGATGCCAAGGCGATCGCCGTGCCATCGGCAAAGAGAGCCCCTTGGAAAGAGACGGTACTGTTCTGAGCCGCGAGATTGGAGCCCTGCGGGGCCAGGTTCGAAGCGATGGTTGAAAACGTCACCGAGGAAGCGGGTGATGCATCCAGGAAGACGACTCCGCCGCCGTTCCCAGAGATGCTTTGATTGCCACTGACCGTGGTGTTCAACAGCGTGAGCTCAGCAGATTGGACCCCAATTCCACCGCCATCCCCTCCCGAACGGTTGTTGCTGACGGTGACGCCATCGGTCGTGAGGGTTGGGTTGTTGCCGATGTTCTGCCCCGCTATCCCGATCCCACCCGCTCGACCGCTGACCGCTTCGTTGTCATCGACTACAGAGGCTGAAAGGTTGACGTCGACATCGATCGCGCCAATGCCGCCAGCCTGAAGCACGGCCGTGTTGGAAAGAATGCTGGAATTGCGAATCACCAGAGGCGCACCGGGGCCACTGGCAACGGCACCGATGCCTCCCGCCGAACCGATGATCGCACCCGTCGCGTTGTTCTCGAGGATCGTTGAATCTTCGATCGTCAAGTTCGCATCAACCGCCGCGATGCCGCCCGCTGATGGGGCGGAATTCTGCGTCACCAAAAGGTTGCTGAGTATAACCGGCGACGCATTGGCAGGAGTGGTTGCGATGATCGCGATCGCACCGCCGCCCTGGTCAAAATCGGTGCCAACGCCCGTCACTTGATTCATTGAGAAGGTGGTGCCGTCGATCGTTCCCGCCTTGTCGACCGCCTCGAAGCCACCGGCCCCGAAACCGCGCGTATTGGAGGTGAACGAACCGCCCGTGACCGAAAAGGCAGGATCGGTCGGACCATTCCCGAGCACGTACAGGCCACCACCTCCACTGTCGCTACCGAGCGCCGAGTTGTTGCTAAAGGTTGATGCAGCCACCGAGATCGTACCGAAGGCAACGTAGACACCACCGCCGGAGTCGCCTGCACTGTTTGCATCGACGGTAACCCTTTCGAAGGTAGCGATCGCCTCTTCGCTGCCGACGTAAACACCACCGCCGACGCCAAGATCGATCGAAGCATCCCCCGCCACGTTCCCGGAAATGGTCGTATCGGTAATCCTCAGTGTCTTGGTCACGCCGTTGAAGGTTCCGAAATCAATTCCGCCTCCGCTTCCCGTCGCCACGTTATCGCGGACGATCGAATTCCTGATGTCGAGGTTTCCTGATGCTTGGATTCCACCACCCTGAGGAAGAAGAACCGAAGAAAGAGTCGAAGGACGCGACATTGTTTTGAATGATCATCTGATCCAGGATCAGATTCGTATCACTTCCCGCATTGATCCCAGCGCCACCGCTGCCGTCCGTCGCGATCCCGTTTTGCAGGGTCATCCCTTGAAACGACACGGTGTGAGTCGTGCCAAATCCGAAAATATCGAAGAGCCGAAACTGATCGCTACCATCGATCACGACCGCCGCGGGATTGGCCACATTGCCGATGAACGACAAGTCCTGAGCCTCAAGCAGATCGAAACTGCCGGCAAAGTCGTTGAGGTAGGTGCCGTCGGGGATGCGAATCGTGTCGGCACCCGGACTGGCCTCGGCGGCCAGAATCGCTGAGCGGATCGAGCAGCCGATGTTGCCCGCGGCGTTATCGGCGGCACAGATCCCGGTGTCCGTATCCGTCGTCGTATCGACGAAGTAGGTCGCCAGGACGCGACGGCTCTCCAACGCCTCAATGGTTCGTTGGGCGACGCCGTCGCGAGGATCGGCGGCGGTCGGACTTTTTGAGGAGCGAGATCGCGAGAACAAACATGGCGGGACCCGGGGGAACGATAAACCCGAAGAATGGGGCATGGTGCAAGGATGAATGCTAGTTCTAGTGGGGTGGTCTCTGCAAATCCCTATGTGCGGGTTGCGGTAATCCGATGGCGGCTGAAAGCGTTCCACCACCCAGGTCCATCGGCTCAAGAGGAGACAGGAAATCGCCTGAAAGGGCACCATCGCTTCTTCCGGGAATCCGCATGGAGTGGACGGCAGAGCAGAAAACGAAAATTGTTCTTTTCCTCCATTGCCATCACGATGGAATCCGGCATTTGTGCGATCTGGCGCACCATCGCGAAACGGCCATCAGCAAAACCTGAACGAGTGCAATTTCGATCATTGGGCGGGAGTCCAAACGCTGTTCCAGAAGCTGGCCTTGGTCGCTCGAAGCGTGCATCGCGCCGAGAACGCACAGTCGTCCGAAGTTCGGTTTGGTCCGTTTGTAGCGCGTCGGACTTTCGAACTCGCTCCACACTCTTTACCAAAGTGAACCTTGTAATCATCGCATCGAGATCTAGTATCGAGTGATACCGCTCGGGGGTGCGGTGGATACGAGAGTTCGTGTCGCCGCCGTCTGTTTGCCCATATCGACCCGAGACGGAGGAATTCTAACGTGAAGTGGGTTACAAGTTTGGTCTGCGTGGCAGCCTTCGTGCTGGCCTCCGCAGGCGTGAGCACTGCCAGTGATTGCTGTGGCAGCTCCCTGATTGCAGTGGAGCTGCCCCCTGTGCAGCCGAGTCGGGCGCGGAGGCTTGTTGCCCTTCGACGCCCTGTTGCGAGACCCGTACCGTGATGCGTACTGAGTACGTGACGGAAACTCGCCAGGTTCCGGTGACGACCTACCAACAAGAAACTCGCACCCGGATGCGAGAAGTCACCAAGTGCGTGCCACGTGTTGAAACCAAGGAAGAGACCTACACGGTCATGGTTCCTCAGCAGAAGACGCGCACCGAGACCTACACGGTCCAGGTTTGCGTGCCTTACACCGAGGAACAAACCTACGAGGTTCAGGTTCCTGTAACGACGCAAGTCGAACAGACCTATCAGGTTTGCGTGCCCTACACCGAGCAGGTCGAAAAGACCTACACGGTTCAGGTGCCGGTGAAGAAGACTCGGGAAGAGGCCTATCAGGTTTGCGTCCCTTACACCGAAATGGTCGAAGAGACCTATCAGGTGAAGGTGCCCGGTCAAGTCGATGAAGACCGTGACCTACCAGGTTTGCGTGCCTTACACCGAAATGGTCACCCAAACGCTACTGCGTCAAGGTTCCCTACCAGGAAACGCACACGCAGACCTACACCGTGAACGTTCCTTACACGGAAACGGTTCAGCAGGAGTACACCGTTTGCGTTCCTTACACCGAGCAAGTCGCGCAGAACTTACACCGTCATGGTGCCATACACCGAGCAAGTCGAGCAGACTTACGAAGTGTGCGTGCCCGTGACCGAAACTCACGAAGCGACCCGAACGGTTAGCAAGTGCGTTCCTGTCACGACCATGAAGACGGTCACCAAGGACTGTGGCAGCTACGAGTGTCAAGCGGTGGAATGCCCCTCGGCTGATCCCTGCTGCCCACCTCGAGTCGTCTACAAGAAGGTTTGGGTTCCCAACCTCGTGACCGAGGAAGTTCCCTGCACGACCTACGAGACGTCAATGCTGCGGAGGTTCCGTACACCTACACGACGACCAGCTACACGACCGAGACTCGTACTCGTACCTGTACCGTGAACAAGTGCCGTCCTGAGACTCGCACTCGGATGTGCAACGTCACCAAGTATCGCAACGAGACTCGTACTCGCGACATCTGCGTGAAGAAGTGTCGTCAAGAGGAACGAACTCGCGATTACACGGTGTGCAAGTACCGAACCGAAACTCGGACCCGCGAAGTTCCCGTCTGCAAGACTCGGATGGAAACCCGCACCAAGGAAGTTCCTGTCTGCACTTGGACCTGCGAAACTCGTACGCGTCAGGTTCCTGTCTGCAAGACTCGAATGGAAGATCGTACTCGCACCGTTGAGTACTGCGAAATGATGACCGAACAGCGAACCTGCACCGTGAACGTCCACAAGACGCGCATGGAAACTCGCACTCGCATGGTTCCCGTGACGACTTGCACGACCGAAACGCGAACGCGTACGGTCAACAAGACTCGGATGGAAACCGAAGAGCGAACCCGCGAAGTTTGCTACACGGTCAGCATTCCGGAAAGCGAACCCGCACCTACAACGTGACGCACTATGAACCGTGTCACCGAGCAGGTTCCTGAGACCTACACCGTTTGCGTCCCCGTGACGACGATGAAGGAAGTTCAGGTTCAGGTTTGCCGTCAGGTTCCTTGCGAAGTCGTTTCCGGCTGCTGTGGCGACGCTGCACCCAGTCATGGAAGCTGCTCCGGTCGTGGAAGCTGCACCGGTTGTGGAAGCTCCTGCTGCTGAAGAGACTTCTGAAGCAGCTCCGCCCAGCTGCCGTGAGGAAGCACCTGCCTGCCGAAGAAGCCGCTCCACCGGCTCCTGTCGCTGACGCGGAAGCCAACTAAGGGTAAGCAAGCAGTGGAGACCGAATCTTCGGATTCGGTTTTCGCTGTTCACCGATGTAACCCTCGGCACGTCTCGTTGACGTGTGGAAACAGGAAACCCCGGAGCCAATTCGGCTTCGGGGTTTTCTTCGGTTCCGAACTTGCTTCAGACCGACTTCTGCTTGCGTGCGACGTTCGATCTCTTCGAGCGAATAGAGCTGGCCGCTGCCGGCCCCAGGACAGACCTCGCAGGTCTCCTTCCAGTCCTTCTTTCGCTTCAGATTCGAATCCCAGAACGGCCATGTTCGACACTGGATCGGTCGCGCCTCGTACACCGTGCAGTGACGGGTTTCGGGATCGAGCAGAATGCAATCGCCGTCGGGATACTCCAGCAAACTGCGATCGGTCCCACCTGGCGAACAAACTCGTGTTCGAAGACCTCGACCTCCAGCCCCATCACATCGGCCATTGCATCGATTTCCGACTGATCCACCCAGACGTAGCCAGGCTCACCGCTGCAACAGGCCCCGCACTGGGTGCAGGTGAATCGCAAGCCATCGGCATACCAGGGCGCATCCGCTGCGACCTTCGCTTGTCAGCTTTCGCTGCTTCGTCTTCTGCCTTGGATCGGCCTGCTTTTCTTCGCTTCGCTTCTTGGACTTGTCGCGTCTTGGACATTCGTCACTTGCCTCAACGCGGATGCATTGCCGATACCATCGCGGCCAGGGCCTCGATCACCGCGTCAATTTCGGACTCGGTCGAAGTGTGTCCGGCGCTGATGCGAAGTGTACCTTCACGTTCGGTTCCGAGGTATCCAGTGGATCAGTGCCGCGCAGTGCATGCCCGGCTCGGGTTTCGATCCCGAACTCCGCATCCAGAATCGCAGCCGCATCGCTCGGCGCCAGATCATCGATCGTGACGCTGGCGATCGGCAATCTCGCCAGCCTGACCGTGCACGCGCAGATGTTCGGAATCTGGGCCAGCCCAGCATGCAATCGCTCTGCGAGCCGCCCGGCATGCTGCGTGCGAGCTGGCAAGCTCGATCCGACTGCCACGAATCCAGGGCCGCGCCCCATCCGGCGATGGCGGGAACGTTCAGGTTTCCCGCCTCCAGCTTGCGACGGCATCGACGTGCGGCATCTGCGAGTGATTCGCTTTGACTTCCGGTGCCACCCCTGCATCCATGGGACGATCTCGTCGATGCAGCTTTGGCGCTGACGTAGAGCAACGCCGTCCCAAGCGGGCCGCCGGATGATTTGTGACCGGGTGCGGCCAGCAGATCGATGCCGAGCCTCCTGAACGACGATCGGAATCGTTCCGAACGTCTGCGCCGCGTCACAAAGGAACCAGGCGGGGTGATGGCGCGAAGCAATTCACCCAACTCGCGCGATCGGCTGAACCGTTCCGGTCACGTTGCTGGCGTGCGTCAGAGCGACGAGTCGCGTGTCACCTTCGACCGCGGCGATCATCGTCGTCGCATCGACCAGCCCGTCGCAGTCGGTGGGAACGATCGTCAACCGCACCCCTTGGGTCTTGGCCAGATGGTGCAGCGGACGCAATACGCTGTTGTGCTCGGCGGCCGACACCACGACGTGATCGCCCGGGCGGACCACGCCATAGATTGCCGCGTTGAGAGCTGCTGTCCCGTTGGCGTGAAAGCTGATGCACTCCGATGAGCTGGCACCGATCAGCGGTCGCAATCGGTCGCGACGAACCTTGGAAACGACCTGGTCGGCCGCGGCGGCCGATCGATAACCGCCTCGGCCGGCAGCCGCCCCGCATTCTCGGGTAAAACGATCCATCGCTGCCAAGACCGGCTTCAGCTTTCGGCCAAGACGTCGCCGCATGATCAAGATAAATGCGCGTCGCTGTGGCTCATCCTTGGTCCTCGCATCGGATCGCACGCGTCAGCTCGGTGATTGGTCCGCTCTGATGCGGAGCCGTCGGATGAACCCATTCGGTCGTGCCATCGGCGTAGCGTTCCTCGCTTCCAAATCGGGATCTGTCTGCTTCAAAGTATCCATGACCCAGCGCAGCGCCGCGAAGGTCTCCTTGCGATGTCCGCTGCTGCAGCCGACGACGACACTTGCCTCGCCGATGGGAACCTCTCCCAAGACGATGAACGATGACAAGGCTTAGCAAACCAAAACGCTCCACCGCCGTCGACGCGCAAGCTTCTGCAACTCTCGCTCCGCCATCGGGACGTGCAGCTTCGTAGGACAAGAGAGAAGTGACGCGTGTCCCGGTGGTCCGGCGGGTAACACCGACAAACCATCCGTGGGCCCCGGCATCAGGATGCCCCACAACGGCCAGCAGGCTCGCCTGATCAATGGGGCCATCGACGATCCGGGTCAAAACTTGTGCTTGCGTCATCTGGCTGCATCTACGCGTTGAACGATTGAACCACTCGAATTGAACCACTCGACTTGTTGAGGATGCGGCAGGCGGGTTCCAGCACGAAATGTCATCAACGACCGAATATTGACCAGGGACGTTCAGCGCCACCGAAGCTGAGTGACTCCGAGGTTCCATGCCACCGAGTCGCGTCCCTCCCTATCCTCCGCTAACCGGAGGAATCAGGGCGATCTCGCTGCAGGCGTTCATCGACCGAGTTTCGCTCGTCACGTAGGCACAATCGATCGCCAACCGACAAGACGGGAAGCAGCCAGTGCCAGCTGCGGCAACTCGCGGCCGATCGCGTCGATCACGTCGCCGCCCGGCGGGCTCGGCCAACGTCAGACGAATCGTATCGCTCCCAGCCGCCTCGCGTGCGGCAGCAAACAAAAGCACTTCAAGCTGCATCGAAGACCCGAAGTCGCCATTCCCTGGTTATCAAAATCCGACAGCCAATCGCAGGTGCGAGACCTCACCAACCGAGTTCTTTTTCCACCTTTGGCATCCGCCCATAAGCATACGCCAAGCAGCTTCAACGGGTGGAGGGTCTTGCGATCGCAGCCATGTTCGATTTGCATTTTGCAGGCACTGCATTCGGTCGTCGCGATCGAGACGCGGGCCGAACGCATGGCGGAGATCAACGGCCATCCGATTCGCAAGCTGTTTCGATAATTCTTGCGTTGCAGCCCCCAGGTACCCGCCATGCCCGTGCAACCGGCCTCGATCCGTCTCGACCTCCAAACCCGGAATCAACGCGAGCAGCTTGGGACCGGACTGATGGGGATCGAGGACGCGAAGATGACAGGGCTGGTGGTAGGCGATGCGACCAGGGCGTCGGCACAAACTCCAAGATCCAGGCGATCTTCCTGGTGCAGACCCCAGAGGAACTCGCAGGCCTCGTAGGAATGCTCGGCAACCAGGTGGGCATCCTCGTCATCGAGCAGGTTGGGGTACTCATGCTTGAGACAAAGCACCGCCGCCGGCTCGGTGGCGATCACGGTGTACCCTTGCCGAACCGCGTCGGCCAGCAGCCGCACATTCTTGCGGGCGATCTTTCTGGCTCCCCGCAGGTCCCCGGAGGTCATCCGGGCCATCCCGCTGGTCGATTGGGACGTGGGAACGTACAAGCCGATGCTGTTTTGCTGCAGCACCTCGGCCAAGGGCGCGACCGATGTCGGGGTCGAAGTAATTCGCGTAGAGGTCGACGAAGTAGGCGACTTTCAATCCACCATGCGGCTGCGGTCGGGTCCAGCGTCGACCCGAGGCGTAGCGCAGAAACGTTTCAGGCACCACCGGCGGCAATGGACGGGCCGCCGACAGCCCGAACAGTCGTTCAGCGAGCCAACGCGACAATCGCCGTCGAATCAGCAGGTTCGACAGCCAGGGAATTCTGGACATCACCGCGGCGACCGTATCGATGCGCCCCATCAGAGCATCGGACAAGCGGCAACCCGTTGGTGGCCACGTACTGCGCCTTGAGCTCGCCGACGATCTTGGGAATGTCGACCGACGCGGGACACTCCAGTCGACATTGGTGACAATTGAAACAGAGATCGGCGATCGCCTTGGCACGATCGTCGGTCAAATCATCCACTCGGAGTTGGCCACTGAGGACACCTCGCAGCAGGTTTGCCTTCGCCCGGGGGCTGGCTTCCTCGCGAGCGTGGCGCGAAACACCGGACATTGCCGCTCGCTCGGTGAGGTCGTTCGGCAACGGGCGCAACCGTTGCAGCTGCGTGTCACGTCGGTGATCATGCCCCCGGCCGGCCAATGCTGCAGCACCTGCAACTGCGGCACCGACTTGCCCTCCACGCGGGCCGCCAGGACCGTTCGGGCATCGGCCTCGACCAGAACACGATTGTCCGCAGCGATCTCAATCGTTTGAATCGGCGGGCCTCAGGTTCTCGTTGGGCTTTTGAAATTCCGATCCGAACAACTTGCCCGGGTTGAGTCGGTGATGGGGATCAAACAATCGCTTGACCTGACCCATCGCCTGCCACAAGTCACCGAATTGACGAGGCAGCAGATAAGAACGACTCAGCCCAGCGGGATGCTCGACGCTGATTTCGCCGCCATGTTTCCAAACGACTTCGGCAATCTGTTCGCTGAGGACCTGCAGCCGCGCCCGGTCCTCGACTCGCCCAGGTTCAAGAACGGGCGAAGATGAAGCTGACCATGACCGACGTGAGCAAAGATCGTAGCCGTTGATTGGTGGGATTTCAGCGTGTCTTGAATCGCCGTCAACACATCGGGCAAACTCTCTCGAGGCACCGACAGGTCCTCGGTGAAGGGAACGGGCGTTTCATTCCCTTTGACCCGATACAGCCGTGGGATCACTCGGCGCGACAACGCCCAGTACATATCTCGATCTTCTTTTCGCACGGTGTCGATCGTCGAGAAAGCCCCGTCGGGGCCGCCCGAGAGGTCTTCGCGAATGATCGACAGCCGATCGTAGAGATCACCAAGCGATTCGCCCTGGATCTCGACCAACAGCATCGCCTCGGCTTCGCGCGGCAAGACGTCGGCAAACTCGATCACTGGTGTCCCGAGCGATCTGCAGCAGCCGCCGATCCATCAAATCACAGGCCACCAAGCCATGCCGCAGCGCCGCCACACCGCAGCGAGCCGCGGAATCCAGACGGTGAAAGAACAGCAACACCACG
This sequence comes from Pirellulaceae bacterium, assembly GCA_963767665.1. Taxonomy (GTDB): domain Bacteria; phylum Planctomycetota; class Planctomycetia; order Pirellulales; family Pirellulaceae; genus Rubripirellula. The sequence continues at coordinate 662,910 of CAVYFC010000013.1, read as the reverse complement.
CCGCGATGGGCTGGAATCATCTCGGTTCGAACCGTGGCATCGATCACAATCCCCAGTGTCCCCTGCGTCCCCACCATGAACTTCGCCATGTCGACGAAGCCTGACGTCGTCCACGACATCGTCCAAGTCGATAGCCGCCGCGTGACTTGGGAGCATTGGACCTGGCCGTCGATCAGCGATTCGAACTGGCTGCGGATCTCCGCGATGCCCCGTGCCAACCGCCCGGCCGTTCCCCCTCGTCGTTTGTGATGTCGCGACAGCTCCACCAGTTCTCCTTCGACGGTCACGATCCGCATCGAATCGATCGTGTCTCGAGCCGAACCGCTGCGAAGATAATGGCTGCCCGATGCGTTGGTCGCCAGCACGCTGCCCATCGTGGTGATGCTGCGGGTGACCGGGTCCGGACCATACCAGCGCCCACGTTGACGCAAGGCTCGATTGAGAACCGCCAGGGCAGCACCCGCTTTGCACCGTGACCCGGCCGTCATCGCCGTCAATCTCGATCCGCCGCATGTGCTGCGAAAAATCGATCAGCAGTCCGCGGCCGAGTGATTCACCCGCCACGCCGCTACCGGCACCCCGCGGATGGAGCGAAATCTCATGCTCGGCGGCATACTGAACCGTGGCGATCACATCGGCCACCGATCGAGGCCGAATCACCCCCAGTGGCGCATCTGATAGATGCTCGCATCGGACGCGTAGAGCTGCGACATGATGGGGTCGCAATAGACGTCTCCCCCGACGATGCCTCGCAAGTCATCTTGTACCCGTTGCCGCTCGATGTCCATGCGATCTATTTCGATCGCTTTTGACCATCTCGCGTCAAGCAGTTGACCCGAATTTACGCAAAGAATCGTCCACTTGTGACGTTAGCAACCCTCGCGATGAGCCGGATCCCTGGAGTTGCTCGCCGCCGCTTACCGCAGTTCCGGTTTGCCAAAGTTCCGGTTTGCCAAATTTCCCGTTTACCCAACGGAGCGTTCTCCGAATCAAGACGACACCGGCGAACGCTGATCAAGCATGCCGATCAAGCGGAATGGGGAAACATGACTTGGCTAATCAGGCCGAGTGATTGATCAGTCCAAGAACCTCGGCGCGCGACTTTGGGGTCATCGCGGAAGATCCCTCGCATGGCACTCGTCAGACAGAGGCTTCCCGGTTTGCGGACACCACGCATGGTCATGCAGCTGTGCGTCGCTTCACAAACGACAGCGACGCCGCGAGCGGACAAGCGATCTTCGATCAGATCGGCAATCGTTTGAGTCAATCGTTCCTGAACCTGCGGACGCCGGGCGACCTCTTCGACCACTCGTGCCAGCTTGCTCAAGCCAACCACTTTTCCGCTGGGCAGGTAGGCGATGTGGGCACGCCCGGTGAAGGGCAGCAGATGATGCTCACACATGCTGCAGAAGGAGATGTCACGCACGAGCACGATTTCGTCGTAGTCCTCATCGAAGACTTTCGCCAGGTGACGACCGGGATCCGCTTTCAGACCCGCAAACATTTCGGCGTACATGCGGGCGACGCGCGCCGGCGTTTCCAACAATCCATCTCGATCGGGATCCTCGCCGACGGCGGTCAGAATCGACCTCACCGCAGCCTCGATTCGTGGCAGATCGACCTCGCCATTGACCGGCTCGTTCGGATCGACAAAGAAAGCATTGTCGCCCGAGTCGCGACGCTCGGCGGATCGACCGTGGTCAGCCGATCGCATCGAAGAGGAGGATTTGTTCAAGCTTGTTTCCAGCGATGAGTTCTGGCGAGTTGAGTCAGCAATCATAGGACTTTCGTCTTTCGGAGGAACACTGCGGCCCCCTCCTAGGTCAATGGTAGCAGGTCGGTCGGTTGGGTGCGAATTCGTGAGAGTTCGCAAGGAGACCTTAGTGATCGGTCAAGCCACTTCGAGGGAGAGCGAATTGGAAGGTCGCAACGCGACAAGACGGTCGTCGCCGCGGACGATCAATTGGCGTCCGACAACAACCGGTGCCGACCAGCAGGGGTAACGCAAGGCTGGGCGATCGCCCTCGCCCTGGCTGAGATCCCACTGGGCAACCTCCTCCATTTCCTTCGAATTCGCTTTGAGCACCTGCAATCGGCCACGTTCTTCCATCACCAGCAAATGATCGCCCACGCGTGTCACACTTGATCGGGTTCGACGCGGATCGACCCATTGGATCTCCCCGGTGGAGAACTCGATGCAGCGGAAATCACTATCCGGTGCGTTGCGTCCGCTACACCCGTAAAGGTAGTCCCCCACCAGAATCGGCGTCGACCAGTGAGATCGCATCGATTTCTGCCTGGTACGAAGATCGTCCCGCCAGACAACTTGGGCGGAGCCCTGATCGACTTGCAGCAGAACAGTTCCCACCTGATAGCACTCGCTGATCAGCACACGATCGCCCTGCACGACTGGCATCATCGCGTTGACACTCTCAAGAATGGAAGCCCGGTGATCGAATCGCCAGCGAACTCTGCCCTCGGCCGGATCAACCGCGATCAAGCCGCCGCGGGCGAACAGCAACACGAACGGTTTGCCGTCGATCAACATCGTCCGCGGACTGCTGTAACTGGCCAGGTCGTCGCCACATTTCCAACGTTCCTTGCCGGTCGCAAGATCGAAGGCAACGACTGCGGAACCGTTTGGTGAAACGCGATCCAAGTCTCCGGGGGCGATCGACTGATCCTCTTGGGGGCTCCCGCCCACCATCACGATGACCAAATCGTCGACCACCAAGGGAGAGGAACCGACACCAAAGAAGTTTTGCACCACGCCGTACTTCTCGTTGGTATCGACTGACCACAACACACCACCATCCTCGATCCTCCGGCAGACCAATTCTCCAGCGACGCCCAGGGTAAGCACGCGATCTCCAGCGATCGTCGGGCTACTCCGCGGACCGTCCTCGTAGCCAAACATGTCTCGGTAGCTGAGTGGCACGGAGTTGGCCCACTTTTCTTGGCCGGTCGCCAGGTCCAGACAGCGCAGCCGCTCGCGAACTCCCGAACCCAAACGGCCCCTTTCTGCGTCGCACTGATAGAAGTTGCCGCCGGAGACTGAACCAATCCCGTATCCGTCACCCAATTCCGTGGACCACATAAAACGAGGGGACGCTTCCCAATCGATCGCCGTCCCATCGCTGAGGGCAACCCCATCGAAGCCGACGCCCAGAAAGCGGGGCCATTCGTTGGCGGCCCCTTCCGAAGCAATGGTCGACGGCGGATGATCGTCGGAAACTGGATTCGATTCAGATTGAGCCGATGCGACACCGTGAATCGCCAGCTGCAGGGCGACAGCGAGTGCACAGTGGCATGACGTTCTTACAGGGCTGAGCATGGATCAGAAACTCATGGGGACAGAAACTCATGGGGACATTCGAACGATCGGTTCCATTATCGAGCACGTGTCGTAACCAACCGTTGAGAAAGGGGTGAGCAGGGGACGGCGGGGTCGCCGTTGGCGTTTCGTTGGCGTCTCGTTGGCGTAGTTTGGGACTTCGGCGTAGGGTGGGGCTTCGTTGGGAGTGGGGCCTCGTTGGCGAGAGTGGCTTTGGCGGCACGTGGCCCAATTCGCGACGGACTCCCCTGACTGCGTCCCAAAAACCAAGCGAACTCTTGCGAGCAAAACGGATGACGGATCTCTACATCAATTCGCGGTTAACCATCGCAGAGCGTGAATTGGGCATTTCGACCGCCCGCAGCAGTGGCCCGGGGGGACAAAACGTTAACAAGGTCAACTCGAAGGTCACCTTGCGGTGGAACCCGACCGAGTGCCAATCATTCGACCCGGCATGGCGTCGACGCTTTCTGGCCCGCTACAGCAATCGAGTCAATCGCGAAGGTGAAATCGTACTGCACAGCGAGCGTTATCGTGACCAGGGGAGGAATCTCGCCGATGTTCGGCAGAAGCTGGTCGAAATGCTGCTGGAATGCCAGTCCCCTCCCAAAACACGCAAAGCGACCCGTCCCACCAAGGGCAGCCAGCGAAGGCGTTTGAACGAAAAACGACGGCATTCGGAAAAAAAGGAGGGGCGCCGCCGGCCGTCTGCAGATTCATGAGCGTTAAAAAAGGCCGCTAGGGTCGACTGGGCTCCGCTTGCAGCTGTTTGCGGTATCGCTGCTTGCGGTATTGCTGCTTGCGGTATCGCTGCTTGCGGTTTCAAGGGGAAGCCGTCAGCAATCCACAACAAGACAGTGGTGCCTGGCCCCTCCCCAGGCATTGCCGCGGCGTGATTGTTGGCGAAGAGGAGTTACAATGTCGGCGTTAGGTCTTAAGTTACTGCCTAGCAACCGACCGCGATGCAACCCACCAGGTTTTGACGAGAAACGCCTAAACTGCAACGAATGGATTGATGAAACGACAAATGCACTTGGACGACCTGCTGGCAAAGTGGTCGTTTGATCCTTCAACACTGAATGTTCGCCTGGTCAAGGGAAAAGATGGCCGGGACGTGATCCAGATGCGTGTCGACATGGGCATCCTGCAGCTCGAAACCACCGGTCGTCCCGACGGCGAGCAGTATCAATGGGCACGAAAGCGCCCTGGAATACCTGCAGCAGTACTCGCTGGAACACCCCGACCACAAGCTGACCGAACAGGAGTGCATGGATGTCGATCGCGAATTCATGCAGTTCTATCATCGGCGGATCTGCTGGCTGAGACTGCAGTTTTACCATCGCGCCGTGATGGATGCCGATCACACGCTGCGATCTGATGGACCTGAGCGAGAAACATGAGCCCCGACGAGGAATGGGCGGGCTCCCACGAACAGTATCGCCCCTTCGTCTTGTTCCATCGAACGCAAGCCCACGCATTGGGACAGCTAGAAGAGGACACGGCCGAGGAAGCGGTGCAGGCGATCAACTCGGGACTCGATACGATGCGAGAGTTCTTCTTGAAGCATGAGGCCGAGGAACACTTTGAAACCGATGAGTTGGTTGTTCGGCTGGTGGAATTGCGAGAGTCACTTGCGGAGCGAGTACGAGGTCGGCCAAACGCTCAAGGAGCAATTGGAAGAAGCGGTTGAACATGAACAGTACGAGCTAGCGGCCCAGCTGCGCGACGAATTGTCTCGCCGCGAAATGAACTGACTTCGGCGGCGAGCGCTTGACGGCTCGTCGAAAGAGCGATCCATGGGTGTCCGCCAGCCGCCTGCGGCGCGAACGAGCCGAGAGACTCGTTCGATTCCCCTCATCGCTCCCGCTCCTCTGGGTTCGTCGACCTGGCTGCTGCACCTGCGTTCCTTTGCGGTCGCCGGCCAGTTGATCACGATTCTGGCGGCTTGCTTCCTGGCCGAGGTCGCGCTTCCTTACCTGCCCTTGTTGTCGCTGGTGGCGTTGACGGCGATCACCAATGCGATCTACGGAATCTGGCTGCACACCTGGCTCCCGAGGAACGATTCGCCAGCGATTCGGCCGCGACTTGGCAGATCGCGGCGGCCGCCGAACGGCGGACGCCCGTCGAGTGAACTCGCACCCGGCCGATGAATCGGCGCTGCTGCATGGCGTCGCGCTCGCACTGATGTTGCTCGACCTGGTGACGCTGACCGCCATGCTCTATTTCAGCGGCGGGGCGGGCAATCCCTTCAGTTTCTTCTATTTCGTCAACCTGGCGGTCGGGGGCGTGATGATCCGCCCCAAAGCTGCCTGGAGCCTGACAGTGACGGCGATTGCCGGCTACACGTTCTTGCTGCTTCGACTCGGTTCCCGTCGCAGGTCTCGACACCTTCACCCCCAACGGACTTGACCTGCGCACCGGTGGACTGATGCTCGCCTTTGCGACCTGTTCGAGCGTGGTCACCTACTTTGTGACGCGAACGGCGGGGGAACTGAAGAGTCGCGAGCGACAATTGCTGCGTGCCCAAGCGGCCCAGGCGGCCAGCCATCGGCTGGAGGGGCTGACCACACTGGCTGCCGGTGCCGCCCACGAATTGGCGACGCCGCTGTCCACGATTGACGTCATCGTGCGAGAGCTCTCGCGGCATCTCGAAGACTGCGAAAAACCGGAATCGGTCGATACCGACCTGGAGCTGATCGACGGGCAGCTGGAAATGTGTCGTCAGATTCTGCAACGAATGAGGTCGGCGGCTGGCGACTCCATGGCTCATCGCTGGGACCGCACGACCGTCGGCGATCTGATCGACACGACGCTGGAAGGCATCCGTGACCCTCACCGCGTCGACGTCATCGATGGCACCCGACGCGGTCGAGAATCAACCCCTGTGGGTGCCTCAGGAAGCGGTCGCCCAGGCGATTCGCAACCTGATCCACAACGGTCTCGACGCAAGCGGGGACAGCGGTCGGGTGCGGGTTGAACCGATCGACTCGATGGTGAGCAAGCTGCAGATCGTCGGTGCTCGATTCGGGTCAGGGCATGAGCGAGGAGGTGCTCGGACGGGCCTCGGACCCCTTCTTCACCACCAAAGAACCGGGTCGTGGCATCGGGCTTGGGTTGTTCCTGACTCGCAACGTGATCTCGCAACTGGGTGGCCAGCTCGAGTTCCGCTCCTCGCCTGGCCAGGGGACCGAAGCGATTGTCAGCATCCCACTGGAGCAGCTCCGATCCATCGGACGAGCAGCACGTCGATCGATCGCGAGCGGCTGGATATCTCGAGAAAACGACATCGCTTTGATCGGTGTCACCGAGACAGAGATCTTTGATTCAGTAAAATGGGATCACGCAGAACGATTCGCGCTTCCTTCTCTGATTGGCGACAGATGAAATGATCGAGCCTTCCGGCGACCCGGCTCCCGTTTACGATGCGGCAACGGTGGGGGCCAACAGCATCATGCTGGTCGACGACACCTTCGTGTTGCGAGAACGGCTTTCGATGGCCATGCAGCAGCGCGGCTTTCGTGTCGAAACCGCCGGTAATTTCGACGAGGCGGTGGAGGTGTTTCGCAGTCGCCCGACCGATCTGGCCGTGCTCGACTTGCGAATGCCGGGCAAGAGTGGGCTGGAGCTGCTGCGGAAACTTCTGCAGACTCAAACCTGACACGCGGATCATCATGCTTTCAGGATTCGGCAGCATTCCGGCGTCGATCGATGCGGTGCGGGCCGGGTGCCGTCAACTTCCTCAGCAAGCCAGCCGATGCGGACGATATCCTGTCGGCCTTCGTCCGCGGGGACGAGCCAAGCGTGCCCGATGGGGCCATTGCCTTTCCGGCTCCATCGCTGGCGCGAAACGAATGGGAACACATCCATCGTGTGCTCAGCGATTGCGGCGGCAACATCTCCGAAGCGGCCCGCCGGCTTGGGGATTCACCGTACGAGCCTGCAGCGTAAACTTCGCAAACGGGCTCCCGAAGATCCCGCGGTCCCCGAACCGGAAGAGCGATGGATGGTCTGGACGATTGAGAAGACCAAGCGATGCCTCAGCTCGACGGTTCCGCTTCAAAAATCGAAATCGATCCATTCGCAAGCACGAGCAAACGTCAGCCATAACCAGGACCTGCGAAGCGGGGACGGCCGAGAGCGTGAACATCCATTCGTCCGACAGGAATCGGGTCAAGCTCACGGCGAAAACCAGTGACGAGCACCATTCCGACAGAGCGTGAAGACAAGGATCTGTTTCCACAGGATCGCCCACACGGCGGCCACCGGTCGACACCGACATCGCAGCAGGCCAGCAGAAAGATCTCGGGAGGCTCCATCCACGCTGCCAAAGCCAATACCGATGCTGGACCAGATACCGAAAGACGCCGAACAGCACGGCCAGCAACCCGGTCCAGATCATCACGTGCTGGATGCCGAACCGCAACGCATCCCGACCGTGCGTCCCGGCTGCTCCATTCGATGCAGCGAGCCAGCGAACCGTCGCAGTAGTCCGGTCGTGAGCGCAACGACTCCGAAGACGCCCCAGGCAAAACACCTGGAACTCGCGCAATTCCCCGCCGCCGGCGGCGAGCTCGACATCAGCCCCACAGCGGGAATCGCAGGGAAATCACGAAGAATCGCGCATTGGACCGCCCAAGTCCGCCCAGAAACCCAGCATCTCGCATTGCCAAACGAGCAAGACAAAGAAGAACGAGGTCGAACGATCGGTGAGAACTGGGAAACCGCATCGTCAGGCAGATGCCGACCCACAAGCACGACCGGTCGCCAAGCAACTGCCCAACACAGCAATCGACGCGCCACTACCGACGCGCGATCGGCCTACGTGAACGGTCTCGTTTCGCTCTCGCTCATTGTGTCGTTGCTCCGCCACGTCTCGCATCCAACTTGAATCCGACGACGCTTCGAAGCAAGCAACGACGTGATCGTCCTACATCACCGAGAAGTAGTTCTCGCAAGCGAAATCCAAGTACTCGTTCTTCAGCTCCACCGGGATGTCATTGTAGAGACAATAGTTCTTGACCTGCAGCAACAAGTCGCGAGGCTGACACATCCGCATCGGCCGATTGATCGGCTTGTAATGCGTCTCGATCAGGTAATCGATGGCATCGGGACTGTAGGGAACCTTGGTGACTTTGCACATGATTTCGAAGAGCTCACGAAAATCGGATTCCGGCGGATTCTCCGCTTCGATCTTGTAGGGAATACGACGCAAGAACGCATCATCGACCAGGTCCTTCGGCTCCAAGTTGGTGCTGAACACGACCAACTGATCAAAGGGGACCTGGATCTTCTTGCCGCTCGACATATTCAGGAAGTCATACCGTTTTTCCAGGGGCACGATCCAGCGGTTGAGCAACTCGTCGACGCGCATCTTCTGACGCCCAAAGTCGTCGATCACCAACGTTCCACAGTTGCTCTTGAGCTGCAGCGGCGCTCGCTGATGTTGCTTTCGCGGCTGCACTGGACCTCCAGCATGTCCATCGTCAATTCACCACCGGCGATGATCGTCGGCCGTTCGATGCGGACCCAGCGTTTGTCGAATCCCGCGTCATCGAGCAATCCGATCCAGCCTCGGGCATCGCCATCGTATGGCACATCGGATCCCACAGCCGCAGGACGTCGCCATCGATGTCGATCGCGCGAGGAATCCAAATGTACTTGCCGAACGCCCCGGTGACCCGTTCGGCAATCGACGTCTTGCCGTTGCCGGGGAACCCGAACAGGAACATACCGCGACCGCTGGCAACGGCCGGCCCCAGCTTGTCCAGCATCTTGGGATTGATCAGCAGATCCTTGAAGGCGTTGAGCAAGTCGTTGCGTTTAGGATACTGACCCTCGATCGTTTGCCGCTTGACGCTGGCGATGTAATCCTCCAGTGGGACCGGACAGGATCCGTAGTAAGTGCAGTCCTTGTTGTGATTGCGGGCGATCTGGCGACCCGATTCGGTCAAGATGTAGACGTAGTCGTTGGTGGCAGTCGAACTCTTGTAGGCGACGTTCTGCTCCATCTTCAGCCGGGTCAACAGCGGCTCGACCATGCGGAACGGCAGCTTGACCTGATCGGCAATTTTGCGGCCTTCCGATTCGCCGATGTTGGCCAGGAAGCGATACACGATCGCTTCCAGAATGGATTCGTTGACACCCGCGGCAACACATCTTCTGGCTCCAGCGGTCGCCAGGGCTCGTCGCGAGTGGGTGTGAATCCGTAAGGCGTTCGGTCCTTCTTGGCAGCGGCCGTCGCGGGATGGCGTCCTGCCTGAGGTGGCTGCCCGGCCGGTCGCGGGCGCGGCCCACCAGGATTTGGGCCCGCAGCCGACCCCGACACACCTGGGGAGATCCCACCCGATACAGAGCCGGCTCCCCCTCCGGAAGAACCCGCCGCTGCGACTGGTCGCGAAATCGAAGGGCGCGCCGCTGCGGGGCCTGAGCTCTGGCCTGGACTGGATCCGGGGGCGGCACCCGGGGCTGACCCGGAGGCCAACCGCGGCTGCTGCTTGGGTCGCTGGGCTTCATCGTTGCCGCTGAGTGACTGGATGCGTGAAATCAGCGAGTCGAGCTTGCGGTCGACGTCGTTTTCACTTCCGGAAGCGGAGGACTGAGTCATCGGGGCCTCGGGGAACCTGTAACCAATGAGAAAGGAGAGAATCGCTGTTCTTCAGCAGGCAACCAGTCCGGTCCAGAACGGTCGCCAGCGTCTGGTATCGTCAATATCGACCCGGCGCGACCTTTTCCCCACAAAATCGTCAGCACCGGTCAGCTCGCGGGCTTGGCTTGCGCAGAGTGAGAGACGGAACCTCTAACCCAAATAAGCCGCATACCTTTTCAACCTACCTCGGATTCGCCCAGGCTGGAGGAGGATCACAATGGATCGGCCAGCAGGGGTGAGGTAATCGTTCAACGAGCCAATCCATCCCGCACGACGCCTACCATGCCTCTCCCCTCCACTTCGCTTTCACGTCTGAGTCTGCGTATCGAGCAGGCGAAATGGGAGTTCCGACTCCCCGAGGGAGCGGCACAGGTGATCGCATCGGAGGACTTCCAAGCACCCGATTTCCCAAGTCAGGGCATGGGAGGTGGGGACAACCTGACCCTGGTCCCTTGGCTCGCTGGCGAGCCGGAGCTCTGCCAGCGACTGCTCCGATGGTGCAACACCCCCCTCTACAACTTGGCCCGTCCCTTCCAGTCGCTCGAGGAAGCATGCAGTGTGATGGACGCACGCGAGCTGTCCAGATTGGCGATACTGGCCTGTGCCCGGGGGCTGTTCCTACCCGATAGAGAGATCGACCAGTATCGGCGTGAAGCTCTCTGGAATCATTCGATCGCGGTCGGTGCGGTCGCCTCGATGATCTCTCGGACCAGCGGCCGTGGGGACCCCAGCACCGTGTTCCTAGCTGGAACACTCCACGACATCGGCCTTTGCGCCAGCGAGCAGCTGGATCCCGACACCTTTGCCCAAGTCGTCGCGCTGGTCGACGAGTTGTCCCCGATCAACGAGGTCGAAAAGGAGCTTCAGGACTGGGACCACACAGAACTCGGCGAGGCGATTCTGAATCAATGGGGCATGCCGGAGTCGGTGGCGATGGTGGCTCGTTATCACCATGAACCCGATCATGTCTTGCAAGGACCCGATGGGGCGGCGGTGGGCTGCGTAGCGGTGGCAAACTATCTCTGCAGTCGGGCTGGCTGGCAGGCTGCCGGTCGCCACTACTTGCCGCCGCCAAGCAACCGTGTCTTCGCCCACCTGGGGATCGACGCCAGCCTGTTGACGGTGATTTGGCAGCAGCTCTACGTGGCGCTCGAATCGGTGATCAATCTGAGGTAGCCGCCAGGCTGCGATTCGTCCTGAGACTTGCGATTGCGCGTCACCGGCGGCCGGGCAGAGCGACGGAACTGGAGGAGGAACGGAAACCGACCTGGCGTGATTTCCAGCATGATACGAGTTGGGTTCGGGTGATCGGTGGGGCACAGCGGGTTGGCAGTCGAATCGCCAGCCCTTCTCCACGCCCTGCAGTCGGTCCCTGGTTTGGCTTGCCGAGCAATCGGAACGAGAATTGGGTAGATGAAAACATTGGGAATGTCGATGAAACAAAGCGAACCGGCAGCTCTCAGGGCTGTCTAGAAAGGGTGTGGAAAGAATTTTGGTCGAAAATGGCTAACGGCTCTTGTCAGCCGGATCGAGGCCAGATATCTTTCCGCCTCGCACTTGAAGAGCACAACTTTCTTTCGAGAAGAACGTGCAAAGCAGGTGATTGTCGAACGGTAAAAATTCGGGGAAACCTGGACGCAGCCGGTTGACGAAACAATCTACATCCCGGATATTACGGGACCCGGCCGAGGCGGATTCGTCTCTTCCCTAATGGGAAACGGCACAGCTCATGCAGCGGTGCCACTGGCCAACCGATCTTTGACAATTTGGTGATGAAACTTCTGTTGAGTTCAGCAGAGCGAGATCGCTGTTTGGAGTGCTTCGCAAGAAGTGCTGCGAAAAAAAATGGCGAATCGCTGGAGGTCTTTACCGAGGCCTCCAGAGCAGAATCAACTTTCGGTTTAACTTTGATTTCTCCGAGCCATGCTTCGGCATGGTTCGTGAATCGATACAAAATTGAAGGGTTTGATCCTGGCTCAGAATGAACGTTGGCGGCGTGGATTAGGCATGCAAGTCGCGCGAGAAGTCAATTAGCTTGCTAAGAGACGGACAGCGGCGGAAGGGAGAGTAACGCGTGGTTACATACCCTCGAGACCGGGATAGTGTTGGGAAACTGGCAGTAATACCGGATAACATCTTCGGATCAAATGGTGTGATTCCGCTCGAGGATTGGACCGCGTACTATTAGCTTGTTGGCGGGGTAATGGCCCACCAAGGCTGCGATGGTTACCGGGTGTGAGAGCATGGCCCGGCTCACTGGGACTGAGACACTGCCCAGACATCTACGGATGGCTGCAGTCGAGAATCTTCGGCAATGGACGAAAGTCTGACCGAGCGACGCCGCGTGCGGGATGAAGGCCCTCGGGTTGTAAACCGCTGTCAGTTAGGAGGAAATCCATGAGGGTTCTCTCTCATGGTTGACCGATTTTCAGAGGAAGGACGGGCTAAGTTCGTGCCAGCAGCCGCGGTAAGACGAACCGTCCAAACGTTATTCGGTATCACTGGGCTTAAAGCGTGCGTAGGCGGCTTGGTAGGTGAGATGTGAAAGCCCACGGCCCAACCGTGGAATAGCGTCTCAAACCCCCAAGCTCGAGGAAGATAGGGGTGATGGGAACTTATGGTGGAGCGGTGAAATGCGTTGATATCATAGGGAACACCGGTGGCGAAGGCGCATCACTGGATCTTTTCTGACGCTGAGGCACGAAAGCTAGGGTAGCGAACGGGATTAGATACCCCGGTAGTCCTAGCCGTAAACGATGAGCACTGGGTTGAGGGAACTATCACATTCTCTCGGCCGTAGCGAAAGCGTTAAGTGCTCCGCCTGGGGAGTATGGTCGCAAGGCTGAAACTCAAAGGAATTGACGGGGGCTCACACAAGCGGTGGAGGATGTGGCTTAATTCGAGGCTACGCGAAGAACCTTATCCTAGATTTGACATGCTTGAGAGTCTCTATGAAAGTAGAGAGTGCCCTTCGGGGAGCTCTTGCACAGGTGCTGCATGGCTGTCGTCAGCTCGTGTCGTGAGATGTCGGGTTAAGTCCCTTAACGAGCGAAACCCTTATCTCTAGTTGCCAGCGGGTAATGCCGGGGACTCTAGAGAGACTGCCGGTGTCAAACCGGAGGAAGGTGGGGATGACGTCAAGTCCTCATGGCCTTTATGTCTAGGGCTGCACACGTCCTACAATGGTACGGACAAACGGACGCAATACCGCGAGGTGGAGCAAATCCTAAAAACCGTGCCTCAGTTCGGATTGCAGGCTGCAACTCGCCTGCATGAAGCCGGAATCGCTAGTAATCGCAGGTCAGCATACTGCGGTGAATGTGTTCCTGAGCCTTGTACACACCGCCCGTCAAGCCACGAAAGTTGGGAGGGCCCGAAGTCGCTGAGCTAACTCGCAAGAGAGGCAGGCGCCGAAGGTCAGCTCGACAATTGGGACTAAGTCGTAACAAGGTAGCCGTAGGGGAACCTGCGGCTGGATCACCTCCTTTCTAAGGATTCTTAGAATATGGTTGGTCGGGTGACCGATCCAACTGAATCTGTGATAGTGATCTCACTCTGACTCAACAGAAAACAAGCCCTCGGGCCCCATTCATCACCAAAATATCAACGAAATGCCCGCTTCGGACTGTCGCCAGCCGAAGCGGGTTTTTTCGTGCGCTCCACCCATCATCACCCCAACGCCATGATCCAACGCGGCGCGGCTCAGGCTGCCTTCAAGACCCCTTGCAGCCAAGCCCCCTCAATCAACTCTTAAGCACCTACAAGAAACGCCGCGAATAGGCAGATCGCAGGGCAGGAAGAACTTAGCCTGTCCCCTTGTGACCCCCTTGTGACCATCCGCGTTTGAACACGAACGCAATTCGACGCTTCGAGCCGCAGCGCCGCTTGATTGTCCCCCTGCTCCGTCCCGTCCCCCTGCTCGTCCCCCTGCTCACCCCCCTGCTCGGACTCGCCTCAACAAGGCGAAGTACGAGCAAAAACAAGGCAGCGAGCATCCGGCCGCTACAAACTGACTCGGATGTTTTGCTCTCGCTTGTCCTTAGGATCGACAACCTGGAGATCAAGGCGTCCGCGTGAATCACGCTCTGCCGTGGTCAACTCTTGGGGACTCCCGACAGCTTGTCCATTGGCTTTCAGGATCAGCAATCCTGGCTTGAGTCCAGCTTGCGCGGCGGGGCTATTTGGCTGCACCGCCGTGATCTCCAACGCCGGCTCCCCGCTGAAGAAGGCCAATTTGGAGGTGACGCCGAGTGGACGCATGCTGCTTGAACTTCGCGGAGTCGCGGCGGGACTGTCCGCCGTTTTCAGCGCGTCGACCTCGACGTCGCGGCCGCTTCGCACATCGCGAACCGTTAAGGAGATCCCCCGGGGGCTGTCGCGAAAAAGTTCTTCAAGCTTTTCTCCACTTTCCAATGGTTCTCGATTGGCTCGAACGAGCACATCGCCTTGCTCGATCCCTGCAGTCGCTGCGGGGCTTCCTGGGGTCACACTCACGACCTTCAAGGCGATTTCGCGACCCGAAACAACCCGCTGAGTCACAACCCCCAGCGTCCCAGCCGACTGATTGATTGGAACCTGTGCGGTGGAGCCGATCGTATTGCCGGAAGCCGCTTGATACCAGTCCCGACCGTCTGCGGCCCATTGGCCGCTCTGATCCATGGCAAGTGTGGCGCGGACATTGGACTGAACCGCTGGCATTCCATTTCCAGCCACTCGCCGTCCGAAGCGGTCGACCGCTGCATTGTCTGGCGTGACGTGGACGTAAACGTACTCTCCGGGGGCCGGATAACTGGCTCGAGCGGCATTCGCAAAACCTGGCAACTCGGATTTCTGCACCAGAATCTGGACGAGCGCATCGTTATCAGATTGGAACACGTTGGTGACTCGCCCCTCAACGATCACGGCCGCATCGACCGCGACGGCGACGACCTGCGCCTCGACCCGATTGACGTGCGAAACCTGAGTGACACCAAAAACCGATAACGTGAGTGCGACGGGAACCAAGACTGATCGACGTAAGGTAACCATGGAGTTCTTGCCCTTTTGTTCCGCAAGACGATGAAAAAAATGAAGGCTGTAGCCAGCACCAGCGCGCAGGAAGGGGGTTTTCGAAGCCGTCGCTGGAACGATGGCTCGCGACAACCCGTCACCCAAGCCTGGCACGACAGACCCGCTGTTAGATTACCGAAATTATCAAGGGCGGGGGACGACGGGCGTCGAGAAAAACTAAGCCAAGATCTCACTGACCACTCGACCATGCACATCGGTCAGGCGGAAGTCACGCCCGGCGTAGCGATAGGTCAGCTGCTTATGGTCGAGCCCCATGAGATGCAGAATGGTCGCGTGTAGGTCGTGCAAATGGACTCGCCCCTCGACCGCCTTGTAGCCCAACTCGTCGGTCGCCCCGTGCTGAATGCCTCGTTTGACGCCCCCGCCGGCCAGCCACATCGTGTAGCCGTCGGGATTATGATCTCGGCCATCCAGATCCTTCTTCGCGGTATCTGGCGTTCGCCCAAATTCACCGCCCCACAGTACGAGTGTGCGTTCGAGCAACCCGCGACGGCGCAAATCGGTCAAGAGTCCTGCAATGGGCAAGTCGGTCGCCGCGGCCCGCGCCTCGTGTCCCTTCACCAACGTGTTGTGTTGGTCCCAAAACTCATCGCAAAGCTCGATGTGTCTCACTCCAGCTTCCACCATGCGGCGAGCCAGCAGGCATTGCCGGCCGAAGTTGTCCGAACGCTTGCCCTCACCAATTCCGTAAAGTTCCAGCGTTTCTTGCGTCTCACCGGAAAGGTCCATCACGTCGGGGAGTTCCGACTGCATTCGGAATCCGAGCTCAAAAGAATCGATCACGCCATCGACATCGGAAGTATCACCCTCCAGCGTCGCTGCGTAGTCCTGGTTGATCGCGCGCATGAAATCGAGTTGCCGGCGCTGGTCGCGGCGTGAGAGGATGGGATTGGCGAGATTCCCGACTTCGGCGTCACGAACCGGCGTCTTGATGTCGCCAATCGCCGTTCCCTGGAAGACGGCCGGTAAAAAAGCAGCACCATAATTGTTGGCACCACCATTGATCACCGGAGGACTGATGCTGATGAATCCGGGTAGATTCTGATTCTCCGTTCCGAGACCGTAGAGCAACCAGGAGCCCATCGACGGTCGCGTGAACGTGAATGACCCCGTGTGCAGCTGCAACATGGCCGGCGTGTGATTGCCGATGTCCGTATGCATTCCTGACAACACGCACAACTCGTCCGCTAGCTCTGCAGTATGAGCCAGCAGATCCGAAGCCCATAAGCCAGACTGACCACGCTGCTTCCACGCCCAATGCGAAGGGGTCAACTTGCGGCCCTTCTTCTCGCCTTGGGTATCGGCGCGGCGATCGAGTTCCGGCTTGCGTTCAAATGTCTCCATCGCCGAAGGACCGCCACGCATGTGCAAAAAGATCAGACTGTCAGCTCGGGCCGCATGGTGGGGCGTTTTTGGCGTGAGCAGATTACGCGAAGCAATCTCATCAGAAGTCCCCGCCGTAGCGTGCTGCATGTCCAACAGAGCCAGGGTTCCCAAGCCACAGGTGGCAGCGTGCAACATTTGCCGACGGGAGTAAAACATTGGGGTGCCTCGGTAGGGATTCGGCTCGAAAGAAATCAATCAACAAATCGAAACTTGGCGCTTGCCACCAATGACTGGCAGTAGGTCGTCCAGGCGAGCCTGCGACGATCGGGATCCGTTGGGTCTTCACGATCGGGCGTCCTCGGGGAGGCTTTTCTCCCACCACCAAGGCGAGCGTGAATGTTCTGCAGGTATCGCAGATCTCGATCAAGTTGTTTGCGGGTCGGTTCGCTGGCAAAGCACAACAAGTAGGCCTGGCGAATCCGCTGCGCATCATCGCTCAAGTTTTTGTCGGCAAGCAAATGCTCAGCGAACGACCTGGCGACACGGACCGCGAAATCGCTATTCATCAAGAACAGAGACTGTGTGGGCGTCGTGTTGCTGTCACGCTGGCCCTGCACATTGGATGGTTCCGGGAAATCAAATAGTCGCAACTGTTCTGGTAGGATGCCGCGAATGATCGGTAGGTAAACACTGCGATGATCAAACGGTTGATCCAAAACGCTGGTATCAAGATTGCGTCCGACTTCCCCTTCGCCCATTCGCGCGACCAGCGACCCGGCGGGCGAATCGAGATCAATCAATCCTGAAACGGAAAGCATCGCATCGCGAAGTGGTTCGGCTTCCAATCGGCGACGCGGCATCCGCCAGCGCAATCGGTTATCGGGATCCGCAGCAAACGCCTTCTCATTCCAGCCGCTTGATTCGCGATAGACGCGGGAGTTCACCAGCTGACGAATCAGCTGTTTGGTCGACCAGTGGTGAGTGTGGACAAATTGATGGGCGAGGAAATCGAGTAGCTCGGGATGCGACGGCGGTAGCCCGCTGACGCCAAAATTGTCCACCGTGGATACCAGTCCACTTCCCATCAGGTGTTGCCAAATTCGGTTCACGGCAACTCGCGACGTCAAAGGGTTGTCCGGATGCACCAGCCAAGCGGCAAGCTCGAGGCGACCACTTGTCTCATCATCGATTTCAGCCGCCAGATCCAAGTCACCCAACGCCGTCAGAAAGCCTCGCTCGACCGTTTCACCAGGCTGATTCTTTTCGCCGCGAATCAGCACCTTGGCGTCCATGATCTTCTCCGCGTCCCGAACACCAAGAGCATACGCGGGCTCTGGGCCAAGCAACGCTTTGGCCTCTTCTCGATCCTTCAAGCGTTGCTGGAGCAGACGATAGGATCCTTGGTACTGGCGAATCGATTTCGCCTTCGCTGCATCGATCG
The DNA here is from genome assembly GCA_963767665.1 of Pirellulaceae bacterium. GTDB lineage: Bacteria > Planctomycetota > Planctomycetia > Pirellulales > Pirellulaceae > Rubripirellula. The sequence continues at coordinate 645,093 of CAVYFC010000013.1, read as the reverse complement.
ATGCTGGAATTTCCTTGTCGGGATCCTCCATGAACTCCTCCGGCACATCCTTCGCAAGTTGCTTGACACGTTTCTGTGACGAGGCGACCTGCTTGCCAAGTTGTTCGAACTTCCGCGCTGCTTCGTCGCGAGCCTTGGCTGCTTCTGGCGATCGTGCTTCGTCCAAGATCAGGTACTGCTGTGCCTTCTCGGTCGCATCTTTCGGTCGCTTGATTCCCCCGCCATAACGGGTCTCGGTGCTCAAGAAGAAACCGGCCAACGCGTAGTAATCGCGGGTTGGAATGGGGTCGAACTTGTGGTCGTGACATCGCGCACAGGAAACCGTCATTCCCAATACCGATTTGGAAATGACATCGATCTGATCGTCGATCACGTCGTAGGTCAGATTCCCACCGTTGAGCGACTTCGATCCGATCGCCAGAAAACCGGTAGCGATCATTTGGCGATGTCGTTCCTGTTCCGACGATGACGGCATCAAATCACCGGCGACTTGCTCGCGGATGAAGCGGTCCAATGGCATGTCTTGGTTGAACGCTTCAATGACGTAGTCTCGATATCGCCACGCGTAAGGCATCAACACATCACGACTGCTGCCTGCTGACTCACCATAGCGAGCGACATCGAGCCAATGGCGTCCCCATCGTTCACCAAATCGAGGAGAGGCCAACAATCGATCGACAATCGATTCAAAGTGGGAATCGGAGGGATTCGCCACGAAGGCCTCAACCTCTTGAGGCTCAGGCGGTAGCCCAATCAAATCGAAATGAACCCGTCGCAGCAATGTCGCGGGATCCGCATCGGGGTTGGGTCGCAGTCCTGCCTCTTCCAATCGAGCCAGGATGAATCGATCGACGTCGGTACGAACCCAACCCGCCTCTTCCACGCTGGGTGGCTCCGTCAAATTGAGGGGTTGGATCGACCAGAGTTCAACCGGCTGCTGATCTGAGTCGGTCGCAGGTTGATCGGGGCCCAATTTATCGGGGCCCAGCGGCGATTCCTCTCGTGGGTCGGGTGCTCCCAGTTCGATCCAACGACGAAAGTCAGCAATCACATCGTCCGGCAACTTTTCGTCCGGCGGCATCTCCAAGTCGCGATACTCAATCGACCGCAGCAGGAGACTATCGCGCGGCTTTCCGGGAACCACCACCGGTCCCGTTTCGCCACCAAGTCGCAATGCCGAGGGCGAATCGAGCAACAATTCACCGCCAATGTCATCGGAGTCCGCCGAATGACATTCGAAGCAATAGCGAATCAAAACAGGTCGAATCTTCTTCTCGAACAGTTCATGCCCCACGCGGTCCGACGGCTGCTGGGCGAGCAACCACCCCGGCGATGAGAATAGCAACGCTGCAGACGTCGCGGCGACCATCATCGAGTAAACACGACGGACCGCACGGCGCCTGATTGTTAAAAAGGACATGCGACATTCAAGGCGAGAAGGGGTTCGGGCGGGAACGGCTTAGAAACCGTCAAGGAGGGATCGCTATTCTAGTCGCCACGGCCAGTCGGCTGCAATTGTTTTGCGTGCCCGCCGGAATATCCGTCTAGCGGAAAATCAGCCAAGCCAGCGGTCGAGGTTGGACGCAACAAATCGATCCTCACTGCTGTAACCCGCGCTCACACGGGTGATTTCGTCGGCCTGCCCGGCGGAGAGAGTTTCTCGCGGGTCGAGACAACGCGACGAAGGCAATAGCCCCTGACGACGCAAAACCTCGTTCACGCCAGCGATGCAACCGGCGAATTGATGGGACGCGTCGAAAATGGCCGCGTTGGCATCGGTAAGTCGAACGTTCTCTGCAAGCCACTCGATCGACACATCGGACCTCTGCCGACTCAATTTGATTTGCTTGAGCATTTCCACGGCTGAACGCGTCCATACCGCCCACTGCCCAAGCAAACCACCTGACATCCAACGTACCTTCTCACCAAAACGAAACGGCGTCAGCAGATCGACAATGATGTTGTCATCGTTACCGGTGTAAAGGGCCATGTCCTCGCGACCCGATTCAATCACCGCTCTTACCACATCGATCGTTTGGTAGCGATTGAAGGCTGCGATCTTGATCGCCACGACGTTCTCAATCTCGCAAAACGCACGCCAGAAACCGAACGAGAAGACTCGCCCACCCACAGCCGGCTGGAGATAGAATCCGAAAATGGGAATCACCTCCGCGACGGCGCGACAGTGTTCCAGGATCTGAGGCTCGCTCTGTTCTTTGACGGCAGCCGTCGATAGCAGTCCAGCATGAAAGCCCAAGGATCGAGCGAGTTCCGCCTCGTCAATCGCCTGAGGCGTTGTACCACAAACGCCCGCAACTCGAACAAACTGGCGTGGTTCGCCGGCAAGCTTGAAATCAACGGTTTCCTGAATCGATCGCAGCACCGGTTCGAGAAGACCATGGTCTCGAATCGCAAACTGTGTCGTATGGACACCAGCAGCGATCCCACCAGCGCCGCTGTCAAAGTAGTAGCTTGTGAGTGCTCGTTGGTAACGCTCCGACCACTGGCCCGACTCATCCAAGGCAAGTGGCGAAGCGGGGATGACCTGTCCATCGTTCAAGTGTTGGCGCCAAGCACTCATGTTCATGTCCAAGCGTTGCAATACGACATCACGCAGTTGCCACCAGACTCCCACGAGAGCGAATGGTGAAACCACTAGTCTAGAGGATCGATCCTTGCCAAAGCATCGGACCTGAATGTGTCCGCTGGAACACAACCGATCTGGGAAACGCTACGATTCTTCGACTGGGTGAGCAATGTAGGCGAGTCCCTCCGAGACTCGTAACAGACGCAGCAATGCTGCGAATGTCCGCCTTGGAAGTGCTGGATGAGGGATTGACGCTGCTCCGCTTGCCCGCGTCGCATCAATACTTACCGTCGCGTACCTGAAAGTGCGTGGGCTTGCCGAGTGTGTCTCCACCACGTTGTAACCACTCGGCAATCCAATCGATCATGCGATCGACCTTCATCGACGGCTCCCCAAATCGCGTTCTCGCCATGGAGCTGTTGCTGAGCCAGCATGTGGATCCCTCTTCTCCTGCGAACGTTGGCTTGACACCGAAACGCTCGCCGAATTGATTCGCGATGTCGCGAACGGATAACGTGTCTGCGCCCGTGACATTCACGATGAAGGGCGGAGAATCGGCGCAGGGAAGGCATTGAAGAATCTGTGTGATGGCATCTCCTTGCCAAATCACATTCACACTTGGAGTCTCGAGATTGAGCGGTTGTCCCGAGAGAACCTGAGTTGCAATGTCGACGAGCACTCCGTAACGAAGCTCCACGGAGTAATTCAATCGAACGAGCGAGCAACGCGTGCCATGCCGTTGCGATCCATCGATGAAGGCCCGCTCTCGGGCCAGGCACGAGCGGGCGTAATCACCCGGCGGATCAGTCGGGCTCTGCTCGGTCGATCCGCCGGACTCTGGTGACGTGAACGAATAAACACATCCAGTCGACAGGGCAACGATCCGTGAGTCTCGAAAACGGGATGCGACGTGGCGAGGCATCTCTCCATTCATGCGATGGAGCAGTTCGAGATTGTGCGACGTACCGAACTTGACGCCCGCCAAAAAAAAGACGTTGGCGAACGAGGGAAGTGCATCGAGCTCTTGGCCCTCACTCAAATCTGCCTGGACCGTCTCGATCTGGAATCGATCGAACGGGTCTCGCGACTTATCTCCGGTGAATCGTGAGACGGCGATGAGGGGGTCCTTGCGACCGAGTTGCTGGAGGCATCGCTGCAACATTCGTGTCACATGCCAACCCATCTTTCCCGCAGCCCCAAGTACCAAGAACCCACCTGGACATCCTCTCACCGCCTCCAAGGCCGCTGGCGTGGGTCGGGTCAGCAGATCGTCCAGTTGGTCCGTACTTCCCGGGCACACCGGATCGGGGGCGTTCATCATCGGCGGAAACCACAATTGGGGGGATGGACAGAGTCGATCTTCCAGAACCGAAGCTACCGAAATCCGATTCTTGCGGCCCAGGCGATCTCCGCCGCACAGCAGCAGAGCCAAAGGAGGCAGGGCCTGCAATGACGTGCGGATCCAATGACTCCGAGTTTGGGGCAAGACAGGCAAATGGTTGCTTCGGTTGTGGCCACTCGACTATTATGTAGGGGAACCAACCCTCGTTGGTGCCCACCTCCGGCAAGTTCACCAGACTCCTTCATGGGTCTTGGTTGAATGGCCTCCCACCTAAAAGATCGGCGCTGATGACCATGCTGACCATCCTGGGCCACAAGAGTCGTTACTGTGACGGAGTCTCACGTCGCGGATTCCTGAAGATCGGCGGGCTCTCCTTCGGTGCTGGCGGGTTCTCGCTCGCCGACTTGTTCCGCGCCGAAGCGGCCTCCGGAAAGTCACACTCCGCACAAAGCGGTGATCAATGTCTTTCTGGCCGGCGGCCCTCCGCATCAAGACATGTGGGAGATCAAATCGGATGCCCCCAGCGAAATTCGCGGCGAGTTTCAAGCCATCAAGACGAATGTGCCCGGCATTGAGATCTGCGAGGTCTTTCCGAAGACTTGCCGGCATGATGGACAAGGCGGCGGTGATTCGCAGCGTGGTCGGTTGCAGTGGCGGGCACGATGCCTATCAGTGTCTGACCGGTTGGCGTCAAAACGAACTTAAAAGCGTCGGTGGACGACCCGCGATTGGTTCGGCCGTCGCCAAGTTGTTCGGCCCGGTCGATCCATCGGTGCCGCCCAATGTGGGACTGGCCGAGCGCCACCAAACATGTGCCGTGGTCGGATTCGGGACGACCAGGATTTCTCGGTGCTGCCTACGCACCGTTCAAGCCGGACGGGCCCGGCATGCAGAACATGACCCTCAACGGGATCACGCATGGAGCGCTTGGCCGATCGCCGCCAGTTGCTTACGCAGATCGATTCGATGCGTCGCGACATCGATATCACCGGCACGATGGAAGGGATGGATGCGTTTGGCCAACGGGCACTCGATGTCCTGACCAGCAGCAAGTTGCTCGACGCACTTGATTTGAGCAAGGAAGACCCTAAGATCGTGGAACGCTACGGTGACGGCAAACCTTACCAGTATCAGTATGACGGTGCTCCGACCTGCAACGAACAATTGTTGATCGCCAGGAGGTTGATCGAGGCGGGCGCACGTGTCGTCAGCCTTAGCTATGGACGTTGGGACAGCCATGGCCAGAACTTTGACCTTGTTCGTGATCATGGCTCCAAGCTCGATCAGTGCCTCAGCGCCCTGATTGAAGACTTGGATGCTCGCGGCATGCTGGACGACGTTACCATTGCTGTTTGGGGAGAGTTCGGACGCACGCCCAAGATCAACGCCAAAGCTGGCCGAGACCACTGGACACGGGTCAGTTGTGCCTACTTGGCTGGGGGCGGCATGCGGACTGGACAAGCGATCGGGGCAACCAATCGGATGGGCGAAGAACCTGCCGATCGACCGGTCGACATGCAAGAAATTGTCGCCACGCTCTATCACAACCTGGGAATCGATACGGCGACCGTCGCCATCCCCGATCCAACCGGCCGACCGCAATACCTGGTCGATCATGCCCCGATCACCGAGTTGATCTCGTGAGTCGAGAAGAGAGGAGGCATCGGGGCAAGCGACAGCAGCCCAATGAGCGACAGCAGCCCGATGAGCAACTGCGGCCCAATGAGCAACTGCGGCCCAATGAGCAACTGCGGCCCAATGAGCAACTGCGGCCCAATGTTGCTCGACTCAATCACCAAAACAAGGAGCGACTGGATGCAAGTTGAGTCCCTGGCTGCGGCAAGACCCCTGGTCCTCGCGTGCAGCTTCATCGGCCTGAGCCTGCTGCTGACGTCGATTGTCTGTGCCGCCGAATCATGGCCCGCAGAAGCATTGCCCGCCAAATCGCCGGCGACAAACCTAGAATCGGACGTCCGTTTACGGTTTGACCATTCGCCGAAACTGATGCTCTCGGGGCGTGATGCCCGGTTGCAGCTGGTGATCACAGCGGTCGCGGGTGACAGCGAGACTCGAGATGTTTCGCATTCGGTGGAACTCTCGGCGGAGCCAGCGGGACTTGTGGAGATCGACGGGGCCCTGTTGATTCCCAAACAAGATGGCACCGTCACCATCACGGCCCGCGGGATGACTCGGGCGCGACGGCGCAGACCGTCGTCCGCATTAGCGACATGGGCAACGAAGCGGAAGTCAGTTTCCCCGGCAAGATCATTCCCATCTTTACCAAACTTGGTTGCAACGGCGGTGGATGCCATGGCAAGGCGTCCGGCCAAAACGGGTTCAAACTATCGTTGCTCGGTTTTGGTCCGCGCGAGGATCACGAACACCTCGTCAGAGAGTCACGCGGTCGACGGATCTCCCTTGCCAACCCAGACGGCAGCCTGCTGTTGCTCAAAGCGATCAACGCCTCGCCACATGGTGGCGGACAGCGCCTTGCCAAGGACAGCCACGAGTACCGAATGCTTCGTCGCTGGATCTCTCAAGGGATGCCCTACGGCGACGGCGATCAACCGCAGGTCGTTTCGCATCGAAGTACTTCCCCAGCATCGTCGAATGCAACCAGGGGCCGCACAACAGCTGTCTGCGATCGCAAGGTATTCGGACGGCACGGTCGAAGACGTGACGCGAGCCGCGGTATTCGAATCGAACGACCCAGAGATGGCATCGGTTTCGGACACGGGTCTTGTGGATTTGGGCAACGTGGTCGGAGACGTTGCCGTGATGACCCGTTACCAGGGGCATGTCAGCGTGTTTCGCGCCGACATTCCACTCATGCGAGACGCTGGCGAACCGCTGCCCGTCTTTCCGGAGCCGACGGAAAATCTGGTTGATGCACTCGTCTGGGAAAAGCTGCGATCGTTGGGAGTCCCCCCTTCGCCCCGCTTGCGACGATCTGACGTTCCTTACGCCGCGTCACCCTCGACATCGCCGGGCGTCTTGCCCACGATCGAAGAAGCAGGACCAATTCCTTGCCGATGCCTCGCCAGAGAAGCGAGAGAGCGTGGTCGATCGGTTGCTAGAGAGCGGCGACTACGCCGACCACTTCGCCGGCAAATGGAATTCGATTCTTCGCAATCAGCGCGACGGCGACCAATTCCGGTTCATGACCGTAGCCTTTCATCAATGGATTCGCGATAGCATCCTCCGACAACAAGCCGTACGATGAGTTCGTGCGAGAGATCGTGACCGCTTCGGGAAGCGTCGCCAGTCATCCGCCGGTAGCCTGGTATCAACAGGTGCCCGACACCAATCAACGCATCGAAGACGCAGCACAGCTCTTTCTCGGGCAACGCATTCAATGTGCCCGTTGCCATCACCATCCTTACGAAAAATGGAGCCAGGCTGACTACACGCAGTTTCGGCTTTCTTCGTCACGGTCAGCAAGAAGAACGACGGGAATCCGAGCGAACCGCTGTTCTTTGCTCGCATCGGCGGCGCCACCGCGCAGTGATCCGAGCTCTGGTCAAAACCTGACACCGGCTGGATTGGATGCGGAAGACGTTGCGGTCGACGCCCATGACGATCCACGCGTGCCATTTGCCGATTGGATGACCGAACCAGAGAATCCTTTCTTTGCGAAAGCTTTGGTCGAATCGGTACTGGAAACACTTCCTGGGACGCGGCCTGGTGGAACCGGAGGACGATCTTCGCGTGACCAATCCGCCATCGAATCCCGGAGCTGCTGGATGGCTTGGCCCAGTACTTGGTGCAATCGGGCTTTGATACGAAGGCATTGATTCGCCTGATCGTCACCTCGCAAACGTATCAACTTGAAAGCGATGCCCTGGAGGACAATCTGGGTGATCGGCGCAGCTATTCGCGGTACTATCCCAAGCGACTGCAGGCGGAGGTGCTGCTTGACGCGATCGATCGTTTGACGCAATCGCCGACGCGATTCGCGGGCATGCCGCCGGACACTCGGGCAGTTGCACTTCCCGACACCAACTTTTCGTCTTACTTCCTGACCGTGTTTGGCCGGCCCCAATCGACCACCGCCTGTGAATGCGAGCGTTCTCAAGAGGCCAACCTGTCACAAAGCTTGCATCTGTTGAACTCCGAAGAGATCCAGGGCAAATTATCCTGCGACACCGGCAGAGCGGCCAGATTGGCGAATGATCCAAGGCCCGACGAGGCGAAGATTCAAGAGCTCTATCGATTCGCCATGTGCCGTTTGCCTAGCGACGAAGAGATCAAAGCGACGTTGACCTATGTTTCGTCGAAACAAAACCGGCGAGAAGCCTACGAGGACGTCATTTGGTCGCTGATCAACTCCAAGGAATTCCTCTTCAACCACTAGGTCCCGCCTCACAACTTGTACGATGGGCTTCCCAGCCCGTCGATCGTTTTGTTCCACCCTCGGTATTCTGCACGAGCTGGACAGCGCCACTTTGGTAGCCAAAAGTAACACGATGCGTAAGCTTTGAAGTTGCGATTTTTTCATAACCCGACGCGTAGGCGAGGAAATATCACGATTGACATCGACTCGCTTACGCGTCGGGTTGTGAAAACCCTCGTGCTACCGCCAAAAGCGCAACTTCAAAGCTCACGCTTCAGGTTACGATGACTCTCAAAAAGGGGTCAGGAACCAATAGTGCGAAGCACCCGAAGGGCCGCTTGCGGCTATTGGTTCCTGACCCCTTTTTGGGAGATGGCTACGTCAAAGATCAAAATGCTCTAGTCGACGGGCTTGGAAGCCCATCGTACAGGTTGTGACCTGAGCCTGCTTTGTCGGGCGAACATTCGACTCCCTCCTTTCTATTTTCTGAGCGATGATCTCCGCAATGCTCGAATCCCTTCTCTGTAACTCGTGCGGCGCACCAATCGACGTGCCCACGTCGGCAAACTTCTTGAAGTGCAATCACTGCAACACCACGTTGCGAGTTCATCGCTCACATGGAGCCACGACGACCGAGGCAATGGAGAAGCTGACGGAGACGACCGAGAATCTCGCGGCTCAGGTGCAGAAGCTGACGCGACAGAACGAGCTTGAGGAACTGGATCGCCAATGGGAATCGGAGCGTGAAACCTACATCTACCGAGACCAACAGGGCGTCAACCGCTTGCCCGCGCAACGCTTTGCCTGGCTCATCGGAGGATCGGTCGTATTCTTCGGCATCCTCTGGACGATTCTCGCGACCGCCATCACCAGGTCAGCACCGAACGTCGGACCGTTTGCCGTCGCCAGGGCGATCTTTCCGCTGTTCGGTATCGGCTTCATCGTGTTTGGCTTTTTCGCAGCAGCCAGGCTCCATCACAAGGCGAAACAGTTTCAAGATGCCCAGGAAGCCTACCGTCGACAACGTGAACGCATTCTTGAGGAAGTGAAATAGGTGGTCGTGAAAATGCGAGCTGTTCAACTATTCGCCACTTTTTGTTTCGCCCTCACCGGGAGCCTCCTGGCAGATGTAAGCAGGGGCTTTGGCCAGTATGGGCCGACTCAGCTGTTCTCGCTCTCGCAGTCTGGTGGCCAAGCCGGAACGAGCTTTGACCTCCACGTCGTAGGCGGTAACCAACTGGTTGAAATCGATTCGCTGCACTTTTCGAATCCTGCGATTACGGCGGAGCTCAAATCACTGGATCCGCTTCCCTTCACGGAGCAGCAGGTCCCCCAATATGGTCACTTCGTCGTGACGATCCCGAACGAACTGGCCTCGGGACGTTATGAAGTGCGAGCCAAAGGGCGTCATGGCATCTCAAATCCGCGAGCCCTGCTGATTTCCAACCTGCCCAACGAAGCCCCATCGCAAGTCAGCCACGACGCGACATCGCCGACGCCGCTGAAAATTGGGACGCTTTTGCATGCCAAGGCGAGCATCGCTGAGGTCGATTACTACTTGGTGAACATCGCGGAGCACCAACCACTGCAACTGGAACTGCTCGCCCAGCGACTCGACTCACGAATCATCGGTCGGCTCAAACTACTTGATCCGCATGGGCGTGAAGTGGGGTCCGCGCGCGGCGCAGATGATTTCGATCCCATCTTGAGAACGACAGAGAACCTGCCCGCTGGGAACTATCTTCTCGCCGTCCATGACCTTCTGTATCGAGGTGGAGACGAATACCACTATCAACTGCTTGCTCGCCCAGTTGAGGAAGCCTGCTCGCTGGTCAAGCCGGCACCGGCTGCCGAAGGCCAGTTGCCAGAGGAGTGGCCAACTCGCGCCTTCGCCATCCAGAATCTCGATTCGCTCGATCACGAAGTACCGGCATCGGATTCGCCTCAGCCGGTGGCGATTCCATTTGTGTCGACGCAATGCTTCGCGGATCAGCAGCGCGATTCCATTTTCCAGTTCAGCGCGAAGGAAGGGGACTTGCTAGGCATCGATGTGGTGTCGCAAAGGGTCGGCGAGCCGAGCGATGCCAGATTGATCGTGAGCCGCATCGAGCAGCAAGAATCGGGTGTTCCGAAACTACATCAAGTCTTGAACGTTGACGATTGCCAGAGCGTCTCGGACGGGGCAATCAATCTGATCTCCACCGATCCAGTCGCTCTGTTGAAAGTCCCGGCAACGGCGCAGTACCAGTTGGCCGTTCGCGATTTGGACGTGGGTCAATCTCTCTCGAGAATTCAGGCGTTTCGTCTATCGGTCGCTCCGCCCCAACCCGGATTTGATCTGCTTGCCTATCGAGTGTTTCCGCATTCCGACGTCAATCAGACCCAACCCTTTGGCTCGAAGCTCGTCCGCGATGGCTCCGAACTCCTTCGAATCTTTGTCGTCCGTCGTGACGGATGGAATGGAGCGGTCAAGGTCAGGTGCGAAGGGCTCCCGCCGGGGGTCTCGTCCCGCGAGGTCTTCATCGCCGCCAACCAGTCGCATGCCCAAATGACGCTCAAAGCAAGCGATAGCGCCACAGCGGCCGCTACGCCGATTCGCGTGATCGGGCGAGCGAGGATGGTGCGATCGAGCGCGAAGCTGTGGCCGCAACCATTCAATGGGGCAAAGGCGAGGGGCGGGATTTCGTTCAGTCTCGGATCACATCGAGTCTCTGGATTTCGGTATCGGAGCAAGATACGTCACCCCTTTCGAGCGCGACTTGGGGATGACACGGTCGTCGAGGCCAAGAAGGGTGAATCGTTGAAGTTGCCGGTCCAACTTATTCGCCGAGAAGGAGGGCAGGGCGCCGTCGTGGTGCGTCCTCGAGACCTACCGGCAGGTGTGAAATGCCGCGAGCTGACCATTGCCGCAGAAAAGAGCGAGGGCGAGCTTGAAATTCAGGTCGAATCGGGCGCCGCACCCGGAACTTATTCGCTGTGGATGCAGTGCGAAACTAAAATGAAATGGAAATCGAATCCGCAAGAACTCGAGCGAGCCCAACAGTACCGATCCCTCCTTCAATCCCTCCACGACGATCCTGCTCAGGTCGCCAACCTTGACGCGATCAAGGCAGCCATTGCCGAAGCCGACAAGCGTGTCGAAGCGGCAAAAGCGACGGCCAACGAGAAAGAGCTGACCGTCTTCCTTCCCACCTCCAATGCGAACATTCGCGTCGTCGAACCATGATCCGATCTGCGTTGAAACTGTTTGTCATACCGATGACTCTCTCGATTGTGATTCCGGCTGGCGCAGGAATTGCCACTACCGATCGCTGAGCTGAAGCGGACCGAGCCGGTTGATTTTGCAACGGAGATCATGCCGATCCTCAAGCGAAATTGCCTTGCCTGCCATCATCAGAAAGAAGCCGAGGGCGGTTTGGTGCTTGAATCCGCCGAGAGCATTCATGTCGGCGGTGATGGCGGAAGTGGTGTGAATATCGAAGAGCCGTTGTCCAGCCCACTGTTGACTCGAGCTACCGGTGAGGAAGAACCGTTGATGCCTCCCGAGGACAACTCCGTCGGAGCCAGTCCGCTATCGCCCGATGAGTTGGGACTGCTGAAGCTTTGGATCGAACAAGGTGCCAAGGGAAGCACCACCATGAGCGAGTCGATCCAGTGGCAAGCGATTCCTGAATCAGTTCGCACCTCCCTTGCCATGGCGGTGTCTCCCGATGGTCAATTCGCAGCAGTGGGCCGGGGCAATCGAGTGATCGTGGTCAACCTGGCGACGTATGAGCCGAAGGAGCATCTGATCGACCCAGAGGTACTTGGTGAGAATGCCTCGCACGTGGATCTGGTTCAATCGATTGCGATTTCACCCGATGCCCAGCGAATCGCGACGGGCGGTTTTCGAACGGTCAAGATTTGGAAGAAGGAATCACTGCCTGTCGATCAGGCGACCACGCCGCTGACACGCTCCGCCGGGCTCCTTGCATTGAAATCGAACGAGAGTACCGCCGCCATTGTTAACGCGATTGGCGATCTTGAAGTCTGGAACCTGGCAACCTCCGAGCGTACGCATGTGCTTCCCAGTCATGGCGACCAGATCTCGGGCCTTGCCTGGGCCGCCGCGGTCGATCGACTCGTTAGTTGCGACTCGTCAGGCCGAGTGATTGTCTGGCAACCGGATACCGGTCTGAAGGCTTGCGAGTTGCAGACGAATGCCTCACTCGCCGATCTGGCGATCTCGCACGACGGCCAGCAGATTGCGGCGATCGATATCACCGGCAAGTTGCATCGGATGAGAATCCATTCGGAAGGTACAGCGATCGAGAGCCTGCCACAGATGCCCGAAGTGGTTTCCAAGGCAACCGACGTCCTCTTTGCCTCCAAGCCCAATGCGACTTTGATCGTCTCAGATGAATCGGCTGGGGTATTGATCGTTTCTCTGTCCGATGACCAAATCGTCCGCAAGATCGAGCATGGGGCCGTGGTCAATTCGCTCGCGATCAGCGCCGATGAAACCCATCTGCTGACCGGTGGTCGGGACGGCAAGACACGTGTTTGGGATCTGGCAACTGGTGAGCCGGTAAGGACGCTCGAAGGGGAAGCACAAGGAAGCCTGCAGCTGGTCTACGCACAACGTGAAGCCCAGAGGCAGAGGTCAGCCGTTGAGAGACTGACCGCCGAAACCGCGGAGTTGGAAAAGCGATTGACGAATGAGAAGGAGGTGCTGAGCAAGGCAACGGAAGAGCAGGAGAAGGCCGCCAAAGCGCTCGAAGAGAATGAAAAGAAGCGTGTCGATGCGTTCACGGTCGTGGCATCAACAGAACAAACGATCGCCAAGGCGAACCAAGATGCGACGCAGGCCAACGCAGCGATAGAAGCCGCCAAGGAGAAACTGGCGGCAACTGGGACGCTGATGCAATCGATCAAAGGGGACCTTGAGGGCAAAACGATCGAGCTTGCCAATGCAAGAGGTGAGGTCGACAAGGTCAAAGCTCAAATCGCAGAAATGATGAAACTGCTCGAAGATGCGGAAGCTCGCAGCCAGCAGATCCAGAAGGTGGTGGATGAGAAGAATTCGGCCTTGGCACAAGCGAAAGCCTCTTTGACTGCAGCTCATCAAGAGATCGACTCGGCGACGAAGCGATCGGCCGACTCCAAAGCCACGAGTGAAAAAGCCACCAAGGAACTCGAGCAGCAGAAGAAGAATCTAGCCAGCGTCCTGGAGGCGAAACAGAAGAGCGAAACTGAACTGGCAAAACGCCAACAAGCTCTCGATACAGCCGCGCAGGCTCACAGGCGAGCGGAAGCCGCTATCCCGACGCACCAAGCTGTGATCGCATCGGAGACTCGTCGACAAGCCTTGCTGGATCAGCGTTTGGGCGAAGTGCAACAACGAATGAATGATCCGGATCAGCAGGTGATTGGAATCTCGGTCAGTCCAGACAGCCGACTCACCGCAACGTTACATCAAGATGGATCGGTACGGGTCTATCGCGTCGACGACGGCAAATCGATCGCGAGCCTCAATGCACCGACGACAGGCTTGCCGAATCAGGCATCGCATGTCACCTGGCAGGGAGACGACGTGATTGCCTATGGTGCGGGTTGCTCACCGAAGGTTTGGTCAACGGAATACCACTGGACGTTAGAGAGAAGCATCGGATCAATCGATGATCCAACCGTCATCAGCGACCGAGTCACGGCAATGGATTTTCGGCAAGATGGAATGAGCATCGCGGTCGGAAGTGGTCCACCGAGCCGATCGGGTGAGGTCAAGGTCTTTGCGGTGGCGAACGGCCATCTGGTCCGTGACTTCGGAGAGGTCCACAGCGACACCGTCTTGGGGCTCTCCTTCTCACCGGACGGCCGAACCATTGCCTCGTCGGCCGCAGACAAAACGATCCGCTTGCTCGATGTCGCCACCGGCGACGTCACCCGTTCGCTCGAGGGTCACACGCATCACGTGCTGTCCATCGCCTGGCAAGACGACGGCCTTTCGCTCGCCTCGGCCAGCGCGGATCGGACGGTGAAGGTTTGGGATGCGGAAACCGGTGAGCAACGGCGAACGATTTCCGGCTTCGGAAAGGAAATCACGGCCATCACCTTCGTGTCGGCAACGAATCAATTGGCGACGGCCTGCGCCGATGGCCAGGTGCGACTCTACGACGTGTCCAATGGAAAAACGATCCGAAACTTTAATGCAAACGGCGATTTCCTGTTCACACTCGACGTCTCTCTCGACGGCAAAACGCTCCTCGCGGCGGGACAAAGTGGCGTCCTACGCGTCTGGAACGTCGAGGATGGCAAGGTATTGCATGAGCTGAAGTAACCCCGTTCGCGCCAACACCGGCGGGGCCCCCGAGACCGCCCCCCCAGTCAAAGAGGGCCCGCAGGGATACAATGCACCAAGAACCGCGGCGGGAAAAGGGTTTGCTTCGCACCACTGGCACCCGGCCATTTTCCACGCGAGCCGTGGCTGCTTGGATGTTTTTGGGGGGTGCTACTTTGGGGCTGAGGATTTCAGTGATGATTCGTATTCTTGTGACAACGCTGGCGTCACTCACCGCGTTGGGCGTTGCCCAACCGTGCAACGCTCAGATCGTTCGGATTGGCGGCCTCGGTGGGGTCAGCGTTCGAGCTCCCTTTGTGAGTGTGGACGTCGGTCCCTTTGGAGGCACGCGTGTTCGCGCCCCATTCACCTCCGTCTATTCCTACGGCGGCCCCGTCGTTGCCTATCCTCGACCCTTCATTGGGCTTCCGGCGTACCGGCCACTGCCAGCGTTCGGGGTCGTGCCAGTCGTCCCTGCCTATCCAGCGGTTGCCGCCTATCGCGTTCCCGTTTTTCCAGTTCCCGTGGTGGAACCGATGGTTCAGGTAGAGGCTGCGATTCCCGTCCAAGGCTATCAGGTAACACGTCCCTCAACGGACGGGAATGTTGCGGAAGACCTACGTCGAGCAGCGATCCGCTTGCAGTACAGCTTGTCGCTGCGTCACGATGGAGATGTTTGGCTCGACTACCTCAATCCTGCTCTGATCATCGCATCGGTCGAATCGGGAAGTGCCACCCCGTCGCTCGCTGCGTTGATTTCCAACTACGACGGCGTGGTCGCCAACGGAAGCCTTCGCCCGATTTACACCGCTAGCGGGTTCAATGAAACACGTGAACTGCTTCGTGTTTACGTTGATATGCAACCGGCACAGCGACCGGTTCCTGCACCGCCAGTCGCCGCCGCCAAGGCCAGCCCGACCCAGGGCGAACAGCAAGCCGATTCCTTGGATCCACTTGCAAACGCTGAGGAAGAACTGCCAGCACCCAAGCCCGCAGCCAAGGAGCGAGACAACAAGGTCCCCGTGCCACCGCCACCAGCCCCAATCCCACCAAGAGAAGCCTCGGAAAAGAAAGCTCCCGAAGAACCAACGGAAGTGTAAGTAGCCCGACGCTCCGCGTCGTTCCCGGCGTTGCACGCCGGTCACCGAGTCGGAGACTCGGGCTACGAATGTCGGTCAAGCAAGGATCTCCTTGACGACGCGTGCCGGTTCAACTCCGGTGAGCCGTTGGTCGAGGCCTTGGAACTTGACGGTGAGTCGGTGGTGATCAAAACCGAGCAGTTGCAAGATGGTCGCGTGCAGGTCGCGAACATGAACCGGGTCTTGGGTGGTGTTGAAACCGAACTCGTCGGTTTCGCCATAGGTCACACCACCTTTGACACCTCCGCCCGCCATCCACATCGTGAACGCATTGGGATGATGATCGCGACCATCGTCGCCGCCCCCCTGCACCATGGGAGTCCTGCCGAACTCCCCACCCCAAATCACCAGCGTGCTCTCGAGTAAGCCCCGCTGCTTCAAGTCTTGCACCAGTGCCGCACAAGCCTGGTCGGTCGCCTCACAGTTCTTCTTGATATCCTTGGTCAGATTGCCGTGCTGATCCCATGCCTCATGGAACAACTGGACGAATCGGGTTCCCCGTTCCACCAAGCGTCTGGCAAGCAGACAATTCTTTGCGAACGATGCTTCCCCTGGCTTGATCCCATACATATCCAGAACGTGTTGTGGCTCCGAATCCAGGTCCATCAACTCCGGCGCACTGCTCTGCATGCGATACGCCATTTCGAACGAATTGATGCGAGTCGCGATCTCGGGATCACCGGTGATGGCAAGTCGCTTCTGATTCAGTTGCGTAATCGCGTCAAGCGAATCGCGCTGAATGCGATCATCAATGCCATCGGGATTGGAGAGATACAGAACCGGGTCACCGACGCTACGCAACTGCACGCCTTGATAGACGCTGGGCAGGAACCCGCTCCCCCAATTGCTCGCTCCGCCACTGGGCCCTTTGGTGCCGGAGCTGAACACCACAAAGCCAGGCAGGTCGCGAGATTCGGAACCAAGACCGTACATCGTCCATGCGCCGAGGCTTGGTTTGCCAAACAGTTGCGACCCGGTATTCATCATGACCTGAGCCGGCACGTGATTGAAGGCATCCGTCTTCATTGACTTGACGATGCATAAATCATCCGCAACCTGCGATGTGAACGGCAGCAATTCCGAAATCTCGAGCACCGCACCGACCATGCCGGCCAAACTTGAACTTTGGACCAAGCAACTTGGAGTTGGGATTGATGAATGCCGCGCGGTAGCCTTTGAGTAGTTCCGCCGGCGGGAGGGTCCCGTCGTACTTCGCCAACTGAGGCTTGTAGTCAAACATCTCCAAATGACTGGGGGCTCCCGCCATGAACAAGTAGATGACATTCTT
Organism: Pirellulaceae bacterium; assembly: GCA_963767665.1. Classification (GTDB taxonomy): domain Bacteria; phylum Planctomycetota; class Planctomycetia; order Pirellulales; family Pirellulaceae; genus Rubripirellula. The sequence continues at coordinate 628,088 of CAVYFC010000013.1, read as the reverse complement.
TGCCTTGCCCGCATGATGGGGTAGCTTCGGCGTCATCGGATCAACGGAGGTATCGCGTGCGGATGCATGCAACAAATCGGTCGCGGCGATCGCGCCGAGTCCAACACCGCAATCACGCAAGAACCAGCGGCGAGATACAAGATTCGTTTTCATTGATTCGGATCCAGTCGGGATCGACGGTGGGAGTTCATTCCTTGGTGATCGTCTCGTCTAGATTGAGCAGGACACGAGACACCAGCGTCCAAGCTGCTCGCTCATTCATCGAAGCGTTGGCCACACCATCCCCCGCGGCCCCGACAATCCTTGCCGCATCCACCTCACCACTCACGATTCTCTCACGTTGCTGTTTGAGCAGCTGCTGCAGCGTGTCGAGCTCATCGGCATCCGGCGAACGAGCAACACAGGATCTCATCGCGAACGTGATGCGCTGCTCGTCATCGTCGCCCCCATCACGCAGGGCCTTGTCGGCGAGTGATCGCGCGGATTCGATCGACAACGGCTCATTGAGGGTGGTCAGGGCTTGGAGGGGAGTGTTGGAGCGATTGCGGCGGACGCATGACACGTTTCCTGGAACGGCATCGAAACTCTCCAACATCGGATACAGCACGCTGCGAAAGCGGAAGGTGTACAAGCCACGGCGATAGCGATCGGAATCTGTCGCTTCATTCCACGCTTTGGGACCATAGCTGGCCGGTGGTTCGAACAGAAAACGGGGTGCGGGAGGACAGACCGCAGGGCCACCGACACGTCGGTCAAGGAGACCGCTGGCCGACAACGTGATGTCACGGACGATCTCCGCATCGACACGGAACCGAGGACCTCGGGCCAAAAATCGATTGTAAGGATCGCTAGCTTGCGACTCCATGTCACGATGAGATGACTGTCGGTAAGTGGCTGAGGAAACGATCAAGCGATGAATGTGCTTGAGACTCCAATGGTGGTCCATCAACTCGACGGCCAGCCAATCGAGCAGTTCCGGATGCGAAGCTGGCGCGCTCTGTGAGCCAAGATCATCACTGGTTTCCACCAAACCGATCCCGAAGTAAGCCTGCCAGATGCGATTGACGATCGCGCGGGCCGTCGTTGGCGAGCGTTTGTCGACCAGCCAACGTGCAAAGGTCAAACGTGAAGGATCGTCGCCAGGTGGAAGCGGGTGTAGAAAATCGGGGACGCCTGGTTCAACCTGTTGTTCAGGGCTGAGAAAGTCACCGCGAGTCAACACGAAGGTGTCACGAGGACGTTTGCGTTGCTGCAACGCCAATTGAGTCGTCCCCTCCGGAAACTCCTTCCACAGGGATTCGATCTCTCGATTGGCCACGCTCCAGGCATCGACCGTGGTTCGCCAATGGCTGAAGATCGCGTCTTGCTGGGCTTGCGTTCGGGACTCCATCGGTACGTCCAGCCATTGTCGGACTTGCCTGGGGAGTGGATCGGCGTAGGGTTCCCCGTCGGCAGTGAGCGAGAAACGATAACGCCCCATCAGGCAGTTTTGGTTGTCGTCACTATTCCAACCGCCATGTGACATCGTGGGCTGGATGGTGATGACGGTGCCCTGCGGAAAACCGACCGGCTGTTCAAAGACGAAGACCGCCTTGCGGGATTGATTCCGCCGTCCGGGACCGTTGTCGGTCGTCCATGCCGTCTCTTTGTTGTCATCGATGGCGTACTCAATCGGGCCGGTCACTCGTTTGTCCGCCTCCTTGTCCTTGGCCCTGAACTCGTCGGGCTGAGGAGCCTCCTCGGGGTTCACGTCCGCGGTGGCTGAAACGATCTTGACCTTGGTACGCTGGTCGGGATGGTCCAAAGGAGCGACAAACACGGACATCTCCGTGAGAGCACCGGTCCCTCGGATTGACCTTCCCGGCCCACCGAGGGGCAATTGAGGATGGGTGAGCAATTCCATCCGAACACCAGAGATCCCCTCCGCCTTGGTGTGCGAGACAATCTCGGGCGAGGACTTCGTGGGGGCATAGCTCTCGCTGATGATCGAAGAGTCTTCCAGGACGCGGAACTTCTGGCCTTCGAATGGGAGCTCAACGGGACGAAGCACCTCCCAATCCAGTTCCGATCGACGTGCCATGGCTTCCCACTGGGCCATCTGCTGCGACCAATCCGGCGTCGAACGCTTCAAGTCTTCTTCGATCTCCGCGATGCGTTTCATGATCGCGTCGCGTTGCTGCTGTTCGGTATCGTCGTAAACCGCAATCGTCACATCATGCGTGTTGTTCAAGAACGCAAACATCCGGTAGTAGTCGTGCTGGGTCAGCGGATCATATTTGTGACTGTGGCACTGAGCGCACTGGATGGTGAGGCCAAGGACGCTCTTGCCGACCGCATCCATCCTGTCGAACATGGCTTCCATGCGAAACTGTTCCGGGTCGGCGCCACCTTCTTCATTGATCATCGAGTTTCGCAAGAACCCAGTTGCGACACGTGTCTCCTGGTCTGCGTCCGGGAGAAGATCACCAGCGATCTGCTCGATGACAAATTGGTCGTACGGCATGTCGCGATTGAAGGCATTGACGACCCAGTCGCGATAGAACCACATCACTCTCGGCTTGTCCTTTTCGTATCCGTCCGAATCGGCATAGCGGGCGGCGTCGAGCCACAATCGTCCCCAACGCTCGCCGAAGTGGGGTGATTTCAACAGACGTTCGATCTGCGTCTCGTAAGCTTGCTCCGATGGATCCTCGACAAAAGCATCAACCTCATCGATGGTGGGCGGCAAGCCGATCAAATCAAGACTCAAACGGCGTAACCAAGTCACACGGTCGGTCTGGGGCGAGGGTGACAATCCTTCCTGTTGCATACGATCGAGCACAAAGGCATCGATGGGGCTACGAATCCAATTTGGCTGCCGCGATTCGGGAAGGGAGGGCCGAATCGGCGTCGAGAATGCCCAGTGCCCGTCGAATGCCGCCCCTTGGTCAATCCATTGACGAAGCAACTCAATCTGTTCCGCCGTCAAACGCTTGTCGGAATCGGGCGGCGGCATCAAAAGATCTTGATCGCTCGTCGTGACCCGATCGATCAACTCGCTCGCTTCGGCATCACCGGCAACGATCGCCGCCTCGAGGGCCACGTTCGCCTGATCGAGACGAAGATCCGCCTCGCGATGCTCCTCATCAGGACCGTGACAAGCAAAACAGTTGTCGGACAGGATCGGACGAATGTCACGGCGAAAGTCAATCTCACCCGACTCGGCCCACGAGCCACTGGCCAGGTTCACGATCGACGCCGCGAAACCAAGGAGACAAACGGCAGGTAGCTTGGGCTTCATGATCAATCTCGAAGAGAGAGGCGAGTGTCTAGACGCGAGAGAGAAGAAGCCAGCATCTCGCAACTCGCTTCTCGCTTTCCACTCCTACACCACCAACTTTTCGATCATCTTACCTTCATTGACCGTGGGTCGCTCCAGACGGCCCTGATAGTTGTAGGAAAGCTTGAGTCGATCGAGTCCCATCAGGTGCAGGATGCTGGCGTGAATATCGTGGACATGAGCGCGGTCTTCGACGGCGTACAGGCCGAGCTCGTCGGTGGCGCCGATGACCTGCCCACCTCGCACGCCTCCGCCCGCCATCCACATCGTGAATCCAGTCGGATTGTGATCGCGTCCGTCCCCTTTCTCGCTCATCGGCGTGCGACCGAACTCGCCGCCCCACACGACCAGTGTCTGATCGAGCAGACCCCGACGCCGAAGATCGCTCAGCAGTGCCGCGATCGGCTTGATCGACGCTGCCGCAAAACTTGGTGTGATTCGACTCGATTGCCGAATGAGCATCCCATCCGCTGCCAGTTCCGCTGAAGAGTTGAATGAAGCGGACTCCCCGTTCGACCATCCGACGTGCCAGCAAGCAGATCGTTGCCGAAGCTCTCGGTCTGTCTTGTCGTTCAGCCCATAAAGCTCGATGGTTTCGGCCGTCTCGCGGCTCAGATCGACCGCCTCGGGCGCAGACGACTGCATGCGATAGGCCAAGTTCGTAGGCCTCGATGCGGGCTTCCAACGTGGAAACATTGGGAAGCCGCGCGGCATGCAGCTCATTGATCTTGCGGATCAGTTCCAACTTCCTCAGCTGCCGCTCCGGGGTGGACGCCCTTCGGCAGTGTCAAATTTGCGATCGCTTCGCCGTCGGGCGTGTCGCCAACCGGCGTGCCCTGATAGGTCGCCGGCAAAAAACCCTGCCCCCAGCTGCGCACGCCGTTGGTGCCCGGTTTCTTCTGGTCCTTCATGACGACGAAGGCGGGCAGGTCCTGGTTCTCGGTACCCAGCCCGTAGGAAACCCAGGCCCCGAGGGAAGGACGTCCGCCCAGGATGCTGCCGGTGTTCATCAGGTTGCAGCCACCGGAGTGATTGATCCCTTCGCCGTAGCAAGAGCGAATGATCGCCAGGTCATCGGCGTGCTGCGCGACGTGCGGAAACCAATCACTGATCTCCAGCCCACTTTCACCGTACCTGGCCCACTTCCGCTTCGTCGGCTAACAGTGGCGAGTTCTTTTCGCCCATCGCCGTCAGCGGTTCGCGAAAGCTGCTCGGGCAGCGGCTTGCCGGCCAGTTCGTTCAGCAGTGGCTTGCGATCGAACGTATCGAGTTGGCTGGGTCCCCCCTCCATGAACAGAAAGATCACACTCTTGGCCGTGGCCGGATGATGGCCGCCGGGAGCCGCAACGAAACTCGATGCCGATGCAGCCGACTCGGCCAGCATTCCCTGCAGGGCGACGGCCCCGAAGCCGGCCCCCGCGGACGCGAGAAACTGGCGGCGAGATGTCGCCAACTGAACATGCGGCATGCCGGCGCGACGACAGAGGGTCGAATCGTTTTGCTTCATGAGTCCCCGTCAATCAATGAAGAGAAATGCGTTGCTGTTGAGCAGAATGTGACAGGCGTCGATCTGTCCTGCCTCGCCACCTGAGCACCAGCGGCGCGAGCAGATCGACGATCGCTCTGGATCGGCGGGGAGCCCAGCGATGACCAAGTGGGCTCGGCGCACAAACGCCTCGCCAAAACGATCGGACTCGGTACCCTGCAAGATCCGCACGAATGCGAGCTGCAAACTGCTTGGCCACACCCATGATTCGAGGGCTGTTGATCATCATCAGCGACTGCGGTGCGGTCGTGGTGACATCCCGCTTGGCGGTTCCCACCAGACCCGGGCGGTGCGTCGAGCGCGGTCGAGCATCTCGTCGCCAGAGTTTCGCATCCGCTGCAAGTAGAGCGACCGCCTCGGCGGGGTCCCGGATACACTCGGCCCACCGACCTGATGCATCCAGCGTGTCCATCGCCACCAACAACGAATCACGATACTGCTCCGCATCGAGCCGGCGAACCGACTTGTGCCAGAGCAGGCGATTGTCGGCGTCCACCAACAGTGCGCCTGCTGGCATCAGGATGCACCGAGGACTGCTGATAAGTCGCACTGATCACGATCTCGCGTTGGATCGCCTGAATGTCCCAGCCGGAATCAATGAAACGAACCGCCAAGTAATCCAGCAACTCGGGATGGGACGGGGGATCACCCAGACGTCCGAAATCATTGGGGCTGGTCGACCAATCCTGTGCCGAAGTGGTACTGCCACAATCGATTGACCATCACCCGCGAGCCGCGATCGGGTTTTCGCTGGACGTGATCCAGGCAGCCAGGGCGGAGCGTCGACCGGTTGACTGAGGCGATTCTTGCGGCGGTCGACAATCGAGCTCCTCTCCACCAAAGAGCTGGGGGATCCCTGGTTCGAAGCTACGACCGGAGCTACGGCCGGGCAGTCGGGTAGGCCGCACTTCGCCGCGCGCAGTCGGCGACGTCATCAGATCGGCCGGCGTGTAGGGATCCGCGTCGTAGCGAGCGAGCTGCTTGAGAATCTCTTCTCGCTGAGCGTACCGCTCTTTGCCCAGATCTTTCTCGGCTCGATTCCCGGCAATGCCTTCCTCGTAGAACTGTCGGCCGACGAGATAGGCCATTTGTTCTTCATAGGCCGTCCGCTCCTCGGCCGGCTTGCGATACATCGCTTGAAGATGCAGCGGGAACTTGCCGACAACCGCTTCGCCGAGTCGCTTGATGTCGTCACCCTCCACCTCGCGTAACTCTGCCAGCAAACGGTCGACCTCGGCTTGCTCCTCTGCCGTGCGATTCGTCGACTCACTCCAATCGACAAAGGTCAGCGGTTCGAAAACGCTGCGGAACCGAAAGTAGTCGCCGCGCGGGATCGGATCGAACTTGTGGTCATGACACTTTGCACAAGCCAAACCGGTCGCGAGAAAAACGTCAGCCGCAACATCGGTGACCTCGTCGACGATGTTTTGCCACTGACCTTCGGCGTCGCGTTGATTGTATTCGTAGATACCGAGCCGCAGAAAATCCAACGGCGGCGAGATTCGATTCGTCATCAGGTGCTAGCTCGTCTCCCGGCCAACTGCAATGAAACGAACTGGTCGTAGGGCATCCCTGAATTGAAGGCATCGGTGACAAATTGGCGATAACGCCAGGCTTGTGGACGAAAAGCGTCGGCTCGCCAACCATCGGATTCCGCGTAACGAACCAGATCCAGCCAGAGTCGAGCCATTCGTTCACCGTAAGCGGGATCGGCGAACATTTGATCCACCAGTCGCCGATAGGCACCGGGACGATCGTCATGCACGAATCGCTCAATCGCTTCCGGCGAAGGTGGCAGACCAAGGAGATCGTACGACAACCGACGGATCAGCCGGGCTCGTTCAGCCTTCGGCGCTCGATGCAAGCCTGATTCGTCGAGTCGGCGATCAACGTAACGATCAATTGCCCGATGGGACCTCACCGATGGCGAAGCATCGGGCACGCGACCAGGGGCAAGGGGCTGAGCCGCCCACCAATCTGTCGCGTCAGCCGCATCTCGATCGACTGACTCTCCTTGGGGCTCAGGCCAATACGCTCCCTCGCGAACCCAGCGTTCGATATCGGCCTGCTCCTGCGCCGAGAGTGGCTCATCGGGAGGCATCTCGAGTTCTTCGTAGCGAATCGCCGAGACAAGCAGACTCTTCTCCGGCAGACCCGCCACCACGGCCGGTCCACTATCGCCCCCTTCACTGACAAGACTCTCGCCGTCGAGACGCAAACCTCCCTCGGTCTTGTCACCGGAGTGGCATTCAAAGCATTGTTCGATCAGCAAGGGCCGAATACGTGTCTCAAAGAACTTCATCTGTGGATTGTCTGATGAAGTCGCAGGTTCTCCGCTGGCGTGGGCGATTATCACCGACGCGAAGAACAAAAGTGAGACAAGGCGAAGGGGGGTGGGGACTTTCAAGGTCATTTCGCCAATGAGGTGGGTGGGACTCTTCCAGGATACTCGAAAAAGCGGGGTGATTGCAGTCCTTCTTGGAGCCGTGGTCCGTTCATCGGATTCAGAAAACCTGTACTGTACGATGGACTTCCAAGTCCGTCGAGCATTGAAAAAATCTGCATTGTCGCATGGTGACGGACTCGGAAGTCCATCGTCGAGAGTGCTTCTGGCGAGCCTCACGCTGGCGATTGCCTTAGCTCTCGGCGGGCCATCAGCAATTGAGCCGCGTCGTAGGCGGCATGCGCGGTGATCGGCACGAGCAAATTTCCGGTCCAGATCAGCAAGGCCCCGAAATAGAGTCCCATCAGCGATGCCAAGACGATGTAGAGCCGGGTGATCGGGTGGAAAAACCCAAAAACGAGCGAAGAAACCACCAGGGCCACCATCAACAGGACCATCCGATCGGCTTGCGGAGCGACGATCGCCATGCCGTCAGCCAACCAGTACATCAACCAGCCTCGAAACAATAATTCTTCACCGATGCCGGCACAGATGCTGATCACGATCAACTCGGCCGGCCCGAGCTTGAGCAGCGACTTGATCATGCCGTCGTCGGTCAATCGCTCCAACTCCCGGATCGGTTCCCAGGGGATACGTCGAATCAAGTCGACCGCCACCAAGATCGGGACCGCCGCGATCAAACCTTGTCCCAGCCCGCTGAGGAGCGGCCAAAGCTGTTCCGGATGGAGCTCCGGCACCATGCTTCGCGCCGAGGGGCCCATCACCCAACCTAGAAAGATCGCCAAGACCGCCAGGGCGGATTCGAAGAGGACCGCCGTCAAGAAGACCTCGTCGGGCGACTGTTCCTGCTGCTCGGTTTGGTCCATGGACATGCATTTGCCGGTGAGTTGGCCGTCAGGGCGGAGAAGACAGACCGCATTCTGACATATTTCGCCTCGGAGTTGCCCGGACCAAGGCTGGGAATCAACGATTCCAAGCCTTGCAACTCTGGCAGACCGTCGCGGCGACGCCTAGATTGGGGCAATGAGCGAGACGCAGATTGAGCTAACTGACGAGCAATTGCAGAGGATCGCCAAGGCGATTGCCGATCCCCAGCGATTTGCCATCCTGGCCTGCATTGCAAGAACCGACGAGATCCCTTGCAAACAGCTGGTGGCTGAGTTCCCCATCACCCAGGCAACGATCTCGCATCATCTCAAGGAACTCGTCGCCGCCGAACTGATTCATCTTCGACGCGAAGGCCAATTGGCGATCTTGAGTTGTCGTCGCGAGATCTGTGATGCTTTCGCACAGACCCTCTTGCAGCGTTTGGTCGAGCCCGGAAAGTTGACTTAGCTGGATAGCGCCACTTTGGCGGCCAATCGCAACCCGTCAGCAAGGAAATGAGTTGCGTTGAGAGCCTCGCTCACGCTCTTTGAAGTTGCGTTCCTTTCATAACCCGACGCGTAAGCAAGGAAATATTGATATTGACATCGACTCGCTTACGCGTCGGGTTATGAAAAGCCTCGTGCGGCAGCCAAAATCGTAACTTCAAAACTCACGCTTCGGGTTGCGATGAAAATCACCCCCTTCAACGCGGAGACTTAAGAATGCGACCGCGTTAAAAGCGGCGATCTCCGGTTAGCTCGTGATCGCCAACCAGAATCGAGACCATGGGATAATCACGCGTTGAGCCTGAAAACGTGTACGATGGGCTTCCAAGCCCGTCGATCTTCCTGGCTTGCCGCGCGTGAATCGATTGGCTTGGAAGCCCGTCGCACGGCTTGTGACCGGAGCATTTGCGAACGATTCCTAAGTAGGCCGAACCAGCGTGATTGCTCAATGTTTGATCAGCTTCGGCAGCAATCTCGGAGACCGGGATCGCCTGGTCGCTGAATCGGCGCGGCGGATCGCTGCCTCCAGTCTGGTCCAAGGACTTCGCGCGAGCCGGCTGTTCGAAACGCCACCGATCGGAGGCCCGGGCGGTCAGGAACCGTTTCTCAATGCAGTCGCCGCATTCGACACAGCCGCTTCGGCCCGTCAAATCCTGGAGCTGCTTCAACACGTCGAGGAACAGCTTGGTCGGCAGCGCCGCCAGCGATGGGATGCCCGGTCGATCGACTTGGACGTGGTCTTGCACGGCGAACTCGTCGGCGGGGGAACGGGCTTGATCGTGCCCCATCCGCGGTACACGGCGCGACAATTCGTGCTCGAGCCTGCTTGCGATGTGGCACCGCACTATCGTGACCCTCGATTTGGCTGGACGCTGCAGCGACTGACCCAACACCTTCGTCATGGAGTTCCCTCGCTTGCGCTGGTGGGCGGATCGGAGGCGATCCGAAACGAACTTTGTCGACGACTGACGGAGCAACATGAAATCGTCACCTTCGTTGCAGCGCCGATGAGCGAGCCGATGCCCATTTTGGGACGGGCACCTCTGGTACGGGCTGCCTTGCCGGCAACGGCCCCCGAGTCGAGCCGATCGGAGTCGAGCCGATCGGAGTCGCGTCGATCGGAGTTGAGCCGATCGGAGTCGACCCCGTCGGGTGCAAGGAGCGCTCCTGGCGCGGGAGCGAACCCACTTGCCGAACAAGTTGCCGGCCCAGATCGCCCCTGGGTTTCAGCCTTCATGCCTCCGTTGCCAAACCTTGATAGCGGCAAGACCAATGGAAACGAGGTACCGAGATTGATCGCCCGCATTCAGTCGACGACCGCCTCGACGCGCTGGCCTGCGCCCTATCAGATGTGGCCCGCGGGATGGCGTTGGCCCGAGTACCGCCTGGAAGTCGATGATCTGGATTGGGCAGTTTCCGAAATCGCGTCCGCGCTCGATTCGATGCGATGCCCAGTCCGCCCGATTACCTCTGATGGCCAATGGTGGCAGTAGCCGCGGCTCCAGAGGCGGATCGACTCAGCTCTGCTGCGATTCTTGCGAGTCTCGGGAGAGGCTGAGAGTTTTTCGTTCGCCCTACTGTAGGTCCGCATTTCCAAGGCGGACATCCGCAGCTTTGCTGTGTTCTTTACGAGTCCCGGAGAGACTCGCCTACGGTAGCCTCCGAGTGGCAGCGATTCGGCCGAGAGCTTCCGACGAGGCTTTCGAGGTCGTCGGCAGACCGCTGAAAAAAACTTGGCCCCTTCGCACGATCTAAGTCTCGTGAACGCGACGGTCACGATGCGACACAATGTCGCTCGAGTTGCTGCTGCCATTGCCAGCCTTGGCCGAGGGCCACCATACTGTGCGAAATGTGAGCAGGGTTGCCACAGTTTTCTTGCCTTTCTGTGCGTATATGGGCCACGACTTAGGCGTCGGCGAAAGTCATCATGCAACGGTTTCTGTTTCCACGCTGGACCAATCCACTTCTCGGCTTGCTGGCTGTCGCGGTAGCGGCAGGGGCGGTGTTCGCTGGCGCCATGGGGGGCCTGATTACGGACCCCAAGACGCTGAACGTCGGCTATCAGCCCACGCAACCGGTGCCTTTTAGCCATGCGTTGCACGCGGGCCAGCTCAAGCTCGATTGCCGATATTGCCACAACACGGTGTTTGATGCGGCGCACGCAGCGGTACCGCCGACTGCGACTTGCGTCAACTGCCACAGCCCGGCTGACGACCAAGGGATCACGGCGTTGGCGGCGGTTCGCGCGACGAGCCCGAAGCTGGCTCCGATTCACGAGAGCTGGAAAACCGGCCGAAGTGTGGCCTGGACTCGGGTTCATAACCTTCCCCGAGTTCGTCTATTTCAATCATGCCGTCCACGTCAACTCAGGCGTCAGCTGCAAGACGTGCCATGGTCGCATCGACCAGATGGAAGTGGTTTATCAGGCCAAAGAGCTGTCGATGGCTTGGTGCATCGAATGCCATCGCAATCCGGAGCCCCACCTTCGCCCCGTTGAGTTTGTGACCAAGCTCGACTGGGAGCCTTTGGGCGAAGACGGCGAGGAACTGACTGGAGAGGCACGGAGTGCTTACGGTGCGCAAGTTGATGGAAGAAAAGAACATCAACCCGCAAGTTCACTGTGCCGTGTGTCATCGCTAGAGGGCAGCCCCGCCGCCTCGCATTCGCTCGTACGACGACATTCCTACATTCATTCGACGACCTTTCATTCATCACTTTGATATGACCTCCAACGATTCGGCATCTTCGTCCTCCGCGAAGCCTCAGCAAGCCATCCTATTGGCGGAGCCTCTCGGAATTTCGTGGGAGTGAAGAGTTCAGCCAATATCTCGATCGAGAATTCCCGGTGGCTGCATCCGAGTTTCCCGAGGGGGTTTCGCGTCGTCGCTGGATGCAGTTGATGGGTGCGTCATTGGCGGTCGCCGGTGTCAGCTGGCTGTCGCTATCCGGTTGAAACAATCGAGCCCTTCGTGATTCGCCCGGAAGGCCGGGTCCCCGGGGAATCGTACAGCCGAGCCACCAACTTTGAACTCGCCGGCCGAGTCTACAACCTGTTGATTTCCTGTGTGGATGGTCGGCCGCTGAAGATCGAACCCAACACCGAACATCCCAGCAAAGTGGGTACGGACGCTTCGCACAGGCGTCGATTCTTGGACTGTACGATCCCGATCGATCGCGCGGCGACGAGGGTTTCCTGCTCAAGAAGGGGGAAGACCGACGTTTTCCAGCCGATTGGCAGGAGTTCGATGCCTACGCCGTTGCTCGCATCAAGGACTCCGAAGGCAAGGGTCAGGGGAGCGGTTTCGCCGTGTTGATGTCCCCCACGACATCGCCCTTCGCTGCTGCGAATGCTGTCGGCTCTGAAGAAGCGTTTGCCCGAGGCCACTTTCTGTCGCTACGACGGTGTCAACGGCGACACCATGCGCGAGGCGACCAAAGCGGTCTTTGGCAAGCCGGCTCGACAGTCATTGGCGCTCGACCAGGCTGACGTCATCGTCGCGCTTCAAGCAGATATTCTTGGGAACGATCGGGGCATGCTGGGCAACGCTGCCAGCTTCGCCAAGCGTCGTGATCCCGATTAGCCGGCGACGATGAATCGGCTCTATGTCGTCGAAGGCGGCTACACCTCAACCGGTGCGGCGGCCGATTCCCGCTTGGCGATTCGTCCAAGCCAGATGCCGGCATTCCTGGCGGAACTGGGTCGACGCGTTGAAGAACTCGCCAGCGGCGACCTCGCACGACCATTCCGATGAGTCCGAAGCGTTCGACGAACTGGCTGCGGGTCAACGACTGGAACGCTTCCTCGATGTGCTTGCCCACGACATTGCCGAAGCAGGCGACAAGGCGGTGGTGGTCGTTGGCGAGCACCTGGGTGCCGACGCGGTCGCCGCCGGCATTCGCATGAACCAGAAGCTCGGTTCGCTTGGCAAGTCGCAAAAATTCGCTGCGATCGACCAAGGGGAAATCGGCGAAACGGTTTCGCTCTGGCTGCGTTGACTGAAAAGATCAACGGCGAGAGTATCAAGACGCTGCTGATTCTCGGTGACAATCCGGTCTTTGCCGCGCCGGGCGATGTCGACTTGCCGCCGCGATCGCAAGTGTCGAGCACTCGATTTATGTCGGCGATTATGACGACGAAACAGGCTCACTTTGTGACCTGGTCGGTGCCATTGGCCCATCCGCTGGAATCTTGGGGCGACTGCGTCAACGACGAAGGTTACTACGGAGTTTGCCAGCCTCAGATCCTTCCGCTGCTGGGAGGTCGCAGTGCCGCATCGAAATCCTGGCCGTCGATGTTGGGCGAGAAAGAAACCGAAGGCTCGGCGATCGTGCGTCGCACCGCCGACGCTGTCGCCGGGAAGTTCCCTGAGCGATCGTCAGTGGCGTCAACTGCTGCATGACGGATTCTCAGAGGAAATCGTCGTCGATGGAGGCGAACTGTCGGTCGGTGGTGAAGCCAAGGTGCTGAGCACGGCCGGCCCCAGTGCCGCGACGGAAGTCGATACCGATCAGGTCGAAGTCATCTTCGTGCCGGCCGACGGGATCTACGACGGTCGCTTTGCGAACAATGGCTGGCTGCAGGAAATGCCCCAGTCGCTGACGAAATTGGCCTGGGACAACGCGGCCGTGATGAGTCCCGCCGACCGCCAAAGCGTTGAAGCTGCGTCATGGTCAATATGTCGCCCTGACCGTTGGTCAGAATACCCGCCAGCGAGAGCACTGCCAGGCTGCCCGTCTACGAGATGCCCGGATGTGCCCCTGGCGTGGTCACCGTCACGTATCGGCTACGGTCGCACACGTGCCGGAATGGTCGGCGGCAACGAAGAAGAGGGCGTTGAGATCGTCGGCATCGACGTCTCTTCCGATTCGCGTGAGGAGACGAGATGCTGATCGCTTACGGCGTCAAAGCTCGCCCGCGGTTCGACGAGTACGAACTGGCGACCACGCAAGATCACTGGGCGATCGACGAGCGAGGTCGCGAGGAGACCGAAGACACGCAGCTTCTCGCTGATCCGCGAAGGCACCACGCAACTGCTCGAAGCAGACCCCGGAGTTTGCCGAAGCCAAAGGCCCGCACGTTCCGCACGTCGGGGCGCATGGCTCGCTCTGGCAGGAACCGATGCAGGTGATCAAGGCAGAGAACAAGGCAGAGGACAATCGGCATTCCCCAGTGGGGCATGGCGATCGATCTGTCCAAATGCATCGGCTGCAACGCCTGCGTGATCGCCTGTCAAAGCGAAAACAACGTCCCGATCGTCGGTCGCGAGCAAGTGCTCAACAGCCGCGAAATGCACTGGTTGCGGGTCGATCGCTACTTCCAGGGCAGACGAAGGAGAATACGCCGACGTCGTTCAGCAACCTGTCGCCTGCATGCACTGCGAAACGGCACCGTGCGAACAGGTTTGCCCGGTCGCGGCAACGGTGCACACCGACGAAGGCATCAATGCGATGGCCTACAACCGTTGCATCGGAACTCGCTACTGTGCCAACAACTGCCCCTTCAAAGTGCGGCGCTTCAACTACTTCAATTACAACGAAGACGTCGGCGTCGGCTACGGCATCGATGCCTATCCGAGCAACATCGAAAACGCCAAGTCGCAAGCTGCAGGCCTTGGTGCTGAATCCCGAGGTGACGGTTCGCGGTCGCGGGGTGATGGAGAAATGCACCTACTGCGTTCAGCGCGTCGAGGCGGCCAAGATCACTGCCCGCAAGGAAGGTGGACGCCCGCATCAACGATGGCGACGTCGTCACCGCCTGCCAATCGGCTTGCCCAACCCGTGCGATCGAGTTTGGCAACATTGCCGACGAGAAATCGGTCGGTCTCCAAGAAACGCAAGATGACCCCCGCAGCTACGGCATGCTGGGTCAGCTGAACCTCAAGCCGCGAACCGAGTACCTGGCCCGCATTCGCAATACCCCACTCGCGCTTGATGACGGCCAGCCAGAAGAAATGATTTGATCGAGCTGCAAGGACTTTCACGGTCACGGCCATGGCGATCATGGCGATGCTGGTCACGACACGCCGGGCATGACGATCACGCGACCGAGACTCACGCTGCCGAGACGATCACGCTGCCGAGACATCACGCCGCACGAAGAAGTTCACGCATCGGAAGAGTGAGCGAGGCCCGATCGGCTCGCTTGGCTTGCTCGACTGTTTCCTGTCCACTGCCAACTGCTTACTGAATCCTTATGTCACTCGCCATTCCCAACGGACTGGACAACACCGTCGAACTCCCAGGCCAGCGAGCTCCGCTGGTGCTGGGTGATACGACCTATCACGACATCACCGAGACGGTTTGTCAGGTTGCCGAGCGCAAGCCGAGTACGGGTTGGGTGATCGGTTTCCTGATCTCCTTTGCGCTGCTGCAGTGGCTGACGATCTGCATCCTGTACCTCTTCTACACAGGGGTTGGCGTGTGGGGAAACCGCTCGCCGATCTTCTGGGGTTGGCCGATCGTCAACTTCGTGTTTTGGGTCGGTATCGGTCACGCGGGAACGTTGATCAGCGCGATTTTGTTCCTGTTCCGCCAGGAATGGCGAACGAGCATCAACCGGGCTGCCGAGGCGATGACGATTTTCGCCGTCGTTTGCGCCGGGACCTTTCCGGGCATTCACGTCGGTCGCGCCTGGTTGGCTTTTTGGCTGGCACCCTATCCAAGTTTGAATCTCTGGATGTGGCCTCAGTTTCGCAGTCCGCTGCTGTGGGACGTGTTCGCGGTCAGCACCTACGGAACGGTTTCGCTGCTGTTCTGGTACATGGGGATGGTCCCTGACCTGGCGACGTTCCGGGATCGCTCCAAGAACAAGTGGCGGCGGATGGCTTATGGAATTCTTGTCGCTTGGTTGGTCCGGCTCGTCGCGTCACTGGATGCGTTACGAGAAGGCGTATGCCTTGCTGGCGGCCTTCGCCGCCCCGCTGGTGCTTTCGGTGCACACGATCGTTTCGTTTGACTTCGCCGTCTCGCAGGTTCCCGGCTGGCACACCACGATCTTTCCGCCGTACTTTGTCGCGGGGGCGATTTTCAGCGGATTTGCGATGGTGCTGACGCTGATGGTTCCGGCCCGTTCGATGCTGGGTCTGGAGAAGCTGATCACGATTCGTCACCTCGACAACATGTGCAAGATCATTCTGGCGACCGGTTCGATCGTGGGCCTGGCCTATGGAACGGAGTTCTTCATCGCCTGGTATGGCCAGGTCCAGGAAGAACAGTTTGCCTTCACGAACCGTGCCTTCGGCCCGTACTGGTGGGCGTATTGGACGATGGTCACCTGCAACGTGATCAGCCCCCAGTTGTTCTGGATCAAGAAGTTCCGCACCACGCCATGGATCATCGTGGTGATTTCGATCTTCGTGAACATCGGGATGTGGTTTGAGCGATTCGTGATCGTGGTCACCAGCCTTTCTCGCGATTACCTACCAAGTGCTTGGGCCTACTTCAGCCCGACCTGGGTGGACTGGTCGATGTTGATCGGGTCGTTCGGTTTGTTCTTCACCCTGTTCCTGCTGTTCTGCCGGTTGATGCCGGTGATCAACATGTCGGAAACGAAGGCGACGTTGGCCAAGCAGCATCACATGGCCCATCACGACGACCACTAAGACAAGACGTTTCCAACAATCCTCGGGTTGTCCTGGCGATGAAGTCGACTGACGGCATCCTGCACAGCCCGACATGTCATAACCAACGGTAGCCTGGCTGAAACAAGCTGCGAATTGATGTCAGAGAACAACGAAAAGAAAGTGCACGGAATCGTCGCCGAATACGAATCGGTCGACTCGTTGCTGGATGCTTGCCGTCGAGTGCGAGATGCCGGTTACAAAAAGACCGACGCGTTCACGCCGTTCGCGGTGCACGGGATCGACAAGGCGCTCGGTATCAAGCCGACCGCGTTGCCATGGATCGTGCTGGCCTGCGGCTTGGCCGGCACCGCCACCGCGCTGGCGATGCAGATCTGGATGAATGCGATTCGATTATCCGTACATCATCTCGGGCAAGCCATTCATCTCGCTGCCCGGCGTTCATGCCGGTCGCCTTTGAGTTGACGGTGCTGTTTGCCTCGTTCGGTGCCTTTTTCGGGATGTGGGCCCTCAACGGACTGCCCCGCTTCAGCAACCCGATGTTCACCGACCCCCGTTTCGATCGGGCGACCGATGACCGCTTCTTCCTGTACATCGACTCCAAGGACGATCGATTCGACGCCAAAGGGCGTGGAGCAACTGTTCAGCGAGACGGGCGGACAACACATTCAATCGGTCGTCGACGACGACTCCTCCTCGAACGTTCCCAAACCATTCTTCGTGGTCTGGGGATTGCTCATCGGGTTCTCGGTGATCCCGCTGTTGATCGTGCTGAAGATGCGAGTGACCAACAGCACCATCGCCACGCTTTCACGTTTTCTATGACATGGATTTCTCGCCCGCCAAGGATGCCCAGCAGGGCTCAACCCTGTTCGGCGACGGTCGGGCGATGCGTCCAGATGTTCCAGGCACGGTTGCTCGCGGTGAATCGGGCCAGGACATGGACTTCTTGACCGGCATCGATATGGAAGCGTTGGCCAGCATTGACGCTCCGCGGGCCGAGCGACTCGTTCGCGCCCACATGAACCCTTTGCTGCCACAAGATTCGAAGCGGAGAGGAAGCGAGTGAGACGCCGAGCCGGTGCAGCGCCGACGCCGACCGAGCGTCATGGACACCACTCCCTGGCTGAAAGACAGCCCGCTGGAGCTCGAACGCCGAATTGATCGAACGGGGCCAGCAGTACTTTGGAATTTATTGCTCGGTCTGTCACGGTCTCAATGGCGGCGGCAACGGTCTGGTCAACCAGCGAGCCCGAAAGATTCTGGCCCCCACTTGGATTCCCGCCGTCCTCGCTGCACCAGGAGAGCCTTTACGCCGACAAGTATCCCGGACGGCAAATTGTTCAACACGATCAGCAACGGGATCCGCAAGATGCCGGGCTATGCAGGGCAGATCAAGGCGCACGACCGCTGGGCGATCGTTGCCTACGTTCGGGCACTTGCAGAAGAGTCAAAACGCCTCGATCGAGCTTGGTTCCCGCAAGACCAATGCGAGACGAGATTCTGAAACAGAAAGCGGAGGTCGAACAAGAAGCTGCAGGAGCAGGCCGAAGCGGAACGCAAGGCGGAAGAAGAAAACGCCAAGCAAGCTGAACCGAAGGCCACCTAACAGAAACCCAAGCTTGCGATTGGCTGCCCTGCCAGCAGCCAAGTCGCTACCAGAGAAGATCCATTCCAAACCATCGCACTGACCCGAATACCGATGTCCGAACACGACACACCGCACGTCAAATCGCCGACGACCCGGCCTTCCATTTGCCTGCTTCCTTGGCGGCGACTGAGTCTTCCGCTTTGCATCGGCGGGCTGGTTGCCCTGCTGATCGGCTGGGCGCTGGGCAGCATGGTCGGCGCGAGCTTTGGCATGTCGGCCTACCTGACGGCTTTCATGTACTGCCTGACCCTTGCGGTTGGCTGCCTGTTCTTCGTGCTTGATCCAACACCTGTGTCGTGCCGGCTGGAGTGCCGTCGTTCGCCGCATCGCCGAGTTGGTGATGGTGATGGTCATTCCGCTGGCGATCCTGTTCCTGCCGATCATCGCTTCGCTGTTGTTCGGCGAGGGACGCTTTATCGCTGGGACGATCCCGACTACGCCGTCGAGCATCATCTGCCGATGGCCGCCTGGGCGGAGAAGACTCGCTGGCTGACGCCGGGATGGTTCACGCTCCGAGCGATCGTCTACTTTGCGATCTGGTCTGTTCCTGGCCGTCTATTACTACCGCGGAAGCGTTGAGCAGGATCAGACCGGCGACAAGTCGATCACCGACCGACTGCAGTACTGGAGCGGGCCGGCTGTGATGCTGTTCTGCGGTGCCACCTCCTTCGCCGCATTTGACTGGGTGATGAGCCTGGCTCCGATGTGGTTTTCAACCATGTTTGGCGTCTACCTGTTTGCCGGCAGCGTCCTGGCGGCCCACTGCGTGATCGCGGTCGGCAGCTACGTGCTGCAGGAACAGGGGGCGATGCGAGATGAGGTCACGATCGAACACTACCACGACCTCGGCAAGTAATGTTCGGGTTTGTCTTCTTCTGGACCTACATCTCCTTCAGTCAATACCTGTTGATTTGGTACGGCAACATTCCGGAAGAGACCGTGTGGTTCTATCGATCGCCAACTCGGCTCTTGGGGAACGCTGGGGCTGGTCCTGATTTTCTTCCACTGGATGCTCCCTTTCGCGGGACTGATGAGCCGGCATGTGCGACGCAATCCGAAGCTGGTTTTCGGCTGGGCCGTCTACCTGCTGATCATGCACTTCATTGACATCTACTGGATGATCATGCCGGAAGCCCGTCCCAGTCGAGGGTGCCGAGCATGCCATCGATGGGGGGCGTCACCGGGGTGTCTGGCGAGCCTGCTTTGCGTCGGTGGGATGCTGGCCTTGATGACGGGCCTGGTGCTGCGAGTCGCCCAGCAGACCAATGTCGTCGCCGTTCGCGACCCACGACTGCGTGAGTCGATCGCCTTTGAAAACATTTGATACCTCGGTTTGCACGTCGATTGCCCGGGGCAAAACACCCCGCGATCCCGTTTCCCTCATCCCCAATTGATCGAATTGTTGATATGGCTGCTTACGACGATCTCAACGTCAAACGCATTTTCGTTGTCGGAATTGCTTCGGTCGTGGTGACGGCGGTGACCGCTTTGGCGGTTCAAGTGCTGTACTACTCGATGGCCCAGTGGCAGCAGAGCGAGACCCAGGCGGCCAGCAACTACACGCGGCAAAACGCAAATCCTTCAGCGAACAGCTCAGGAAGGTCTCGATTTATGGCGTCGACGAGGCGACCGGGAACATCGTGATTCCCGTCGAGAAAGCGATCGAGTTGATGGTCGGTGAAAAAACCGAAAACGGACATCAAGTGCATCCAACACGGACAAGGAATCTAGTGACGAAACTTAAGTCATCTCAACGGGCGATTCGCCCGGCTGATTCTCGGTTTTTTCGTCACGTTGACGGCGAGTGCGGTCAGCGGTCCGAGGCTCGCGTGCCTGGGCAGCAGGCTCTTCAGCCAGCAGGGCGAAAGGCGTTCCGCTCAACGACGGAGTTCCCTCGCGAGGTTCGAGACGTCACGGTCGAGCAGAACCTGGGAGCCCAAGTTCCGCTCAACCTGCCGCTGACCGATTCGCATGGGCCGGCAGGTCGAAGCCGGTGTATTTCATTGATGGCAAGAAGCCGACGATCGTCACGCTGAATTACAGCAACTGCCCGATGCTCTGCAACGTGCAGCTGAACCAGTTGGCGCAGTCGCTGGCGAACTTGATCTGCAGATTGGCGAGGACTTTCAGATCCTGACCGTCAGCATCGACCCGAAGGAAACGACCGAGACGGCTGCGCAAGACCAAAGAAAAGTACGTCAGCCTTGCTCCGCAAGTCATCAGCCCGGTGCGGAAGAGGGCTGGGCGTTTTGCACCGCCGATCAGGCAACGATCACGCGATTGGCCGACGTTCTCGGATTTCGATACACCTACGACGAGAAGTCGGGCGAGTACTATCACCCGGCGATGCTGGCGTTCGTTTCGCCCGAGGGGGTGATCACGCGTTATTCGCTGGACGTCGCCTTCGAGCCGGAAGACTTGCAGGAAAGCCCTCGTCGAAGCGGGCGAAGGCACGGTGGGCACGCCCGGTCGATCAATTCGATCCTGTGGTGTTTCAGCTTACGATCCGACGAGCAACAGCTATGTTCCGCAAGCTTGGAAAATCATGCGGGCCGGTGGCGCGGCGACGGTCTGATTGATGCTCGCCTGCCTGGCACCTTATTGGTTCGGCCGCAAGCGAGCGCCAGCAGCCAACGCTAGCGACAGACGAATCCAACCGAATCCGAGATCCTCGAAGACCGAGCCCGCGTGACCCTGATTCTGTACCGACTCGATCTCGAGACCATTGTCAGACCTGACAATCGAAACAATGTTTGCCAACTTCACCTCAACGATGTTCGCTGCTGGGCGATTACACCGAAGCCGTTTGCATGGTTCCCGGAAGCTGCGTCGACGTTCGCCGCATGACAGTCGATTGGCTGTTCGGATTCATTTCACGTGCGATCTGCGTTCTGTTCTTCGTCCCGATCGCCGTTCGCCTGTTTTACTTTGCCTTCAAGTATCACAAGCCAAAGGGCGAAAAGGCGGAGAGCAACGCTCTCACAACACGCCTCTGGAATTGGCGTGGTCGATTCTGCCGTCGTTCTTTCTGGTCGGAATGTTCGTGTTTGGGGCCAAGGCCTACCTGGATCATCGCACCGTTCCCGATGGAGCCAATGAACTCGGCGTTCAAGCCTTCAAGTGGGGATGGACGTTCGATTACGGCGGGGGCACGTTCAATCCGCGAACTGCACCTGCTGGTCGACGAACCGACGAAGTTGTCGATGCGATCGAGTGATGTGATCCACAGTCTGTTTGTTCCCGCCTTTCGGGCCAAGAAGGATGTCGTCCCGGGTCGCTACAATTACATGTGGTTCAAGCCGACCGTGGCCAGCGAGAAGGTCAGTCGAGGAAGAGCTGGACGCAGGCGATCAAGGAGACCGAAGAGCGTGGTGGCGATTGGGACTACGATCGCTGGCAGTTCACCCAAGATGGTTACCGGTTCTTCGACCTGTACTGTGCCGAATACTGCGGCAAGGATCACTCGAAGATGCAGACGGTCGTCGTCGTTCACGAGACACTCGAGGACCTGAACGCCTGGATCAAGAAGTACAGCAAGCGGGCTCCGGATGTGGATCCGGCGGATTACGGCAAGAAGCTGTATGAGCAACGTGGATGCAAGGGATGTCACTCGATCGATGGAAGCAAACGCGTGGGTCCGTCGTTCACGGAGAGCGTTCGGCAATCTGCGGCCGTTCGCGTCGGGAGAGTCGTCGGTGGCGGACGAAAACTACATCCGGGAATCGATGATGTATCCGAAGGCCAAGGTGGTCGCCGGCTACCAGCCGGTGATGCCCAGTTACAAGGGACAATTGAGTGATGATGACATCTACTCGATCGTCGAATACTTGAAGACGGTGTCGGAATACGCCCCGAAGGGCGACGCGGCATCAACCGACGCCGAGAATTCCGGCAGACTCGGAATCTGTGCAATAAGAAACAAGCGGTGCCGGCTATCGTCGGCGTTTGAATAAATGAAATTGAACGCTACGTGCGTTTTGAATTGGTGAGGTTTACGAGATGTCTGCTGGATCCATTCCTTCGGGCGCGAAAATTCGCGACCCTGGTTTTCCGACCGCAAGCGAAAACTATCTGACGAATTCCAAGGGGATTCTCAGCTGGATGTTCACGCTCGATCACAAACGGATCGGCGTGATGTACTTGATCGGCGTGACTGACTGCGTTCGCGGTCGCCGGGTCTGCTCGCGCTGTTGATCCGATTGCACTTGTTCCAGTCCGGATGGAGCCGTGTTCAACGGACCCGAGGCGCAACAACTGGTACAACCAAGTGTTCACGCTGCACGGTGCGATCATGGTGTTCCTGTTCATCATTCCGAGTGTGCCGGCGGCGCTGGGCAACTTCCTGGTGCCGGTGATGCTGGGGGCCAAGGACGTTGCCTTTCCGCGGCTGAACCTGTGCAGCTTCTACCTGTGGGTATTCGGTGCGATTTTCTTCGTCTGCGCCTTGTGCGCCAGCGGTCTGGATACCGGTTGGACGTTCTACACGCCCTACAGCACGACGACCGACACTTCGGTGATGCTGGCGACATCCGGTGCGTTCATGCTGGGTTCAGTTCGATTTTCACCGGGCTGAACTTCATCGTGACGATCAACACGATGCGGCCGCCGGGAATGACTTGGTTCCGCATGCCGCTGTTCCTGTGGGCGACTTATTCGACCAGCATCATTCAGGTTTTGGCGACTCCCGTGCTGGGGATCACGCTGCTGCTGTTGATTGCCGAGCGGACGATGCACATCGGGATTTTTGATCCGGAGTTCAACGGCGACCCGGTGACGTTCCAGCACTTCTTCTGGTTCTACAGCCACCCAGCCGTTTACATCATGATTTTGCCGGCCTTCGGCATCATCAGCGACTTGATCAGCGTTCACAGCCACAAGCGGATTTTTGGATATCGCTTCATCGCCTACTCGTCGATCGCGATCGCCCTGCTGGGCTTCCTGGTCTGGGGACACCACATGTTCACGGCCGGAATGAGTCCGCTGACGACGATCATTTTCAGTGCGTTGACGTTTACCGTTTCGGTTCCCTCGGCGATCAAGGTGTTCAACTGGCTGGCGACGATGTACAAGGGCTCGATCAGTTTGACGACGCCGATGTGTTACGCGATCTCGTTCATTTTTCTGTTCACGATCGGCGGACTGACCGGGCTTGCACTTGGGAACGCTTGCGACCGACATGCATCTTCATGACACCTACTTCGTCGTCGCCCACTTCCACTACGTGATGGTCGGCGGAACCCTGGTTGCCTTCCTGGGCGGCGTGTTCCACTGGTGGCCCAAGATGTTCGGCAAGATGTACAGCGAACTGGGCGGTCGGATTTCCGCGTTGCTCGTTTTCCTCGGCTTCAACCTGACGTTCCTGCCGCAGTTCGTGCTGGGCAGCCGCGGGATGCCACGCCGTTATGCGACCTACGATCCGGAGTTTGCCTTACTTGCATCAGATGAGTACGCTACGGGGCGTTGCTGCTGGGCGTCGGCTTGTTCGTCGCCCTGATCGTGTTGCTGCATTCGCTTGTTCCGCGGCAAGCGGGCACCGGCGAATCCCTGGGGCGGCGCGACGCTGGAGTGGCATTGCACCAGTCCGCCGCCGTTCTACAACTTTGAGCGGCCACCAGTGGTCGGCGATCCCTACGATTTCGCGCGACCTTGAGTGGGACGCCGAGAACGAGCGATATGTGACGGTCGAACCGGAACGAAAGATTGCTCCCGAGGAGCAACCCGAGACCGTCTCCCGCTCATGCCAAGGATGATCACTAGCGGTCGCGTCGACGGTCGCTCTGCCGTTGATGAGAATTCACTTCCATTCTTTCATCTTACGACTCATTCCATGTCCACCATCGAAGCCGCTCCTGAGACTGCACACGACGATCATGGTCACGATCACGACCATCCGTCGTTCTTGGCTCACCACTTCGACACGCCGGAACAGCAATACGACAGCGGCAAGCTGGGAATCTGGCTGTTCCTGGTCACGGAAATCCTGTTCTTCAGCGGGATGTTCTGTGCCTACGCGATCTTTCGCATGTTGCGTCCCGATGTGTTCGAAGGCTGCAGCCAGTTTCTGAACACCAAACTGGGTGCGATCAACACCGGCGTGCTGCTGTTCAGTTCGCTGACGATGGCTTGGGCCGTTCGATGTTCGCAGACCGAAGAGCACAAGGGTTTGACCGGCATGCTGGCCGCAACGCTGTCCTGTGCGATGATCTTCCTTGGGGTCAAAGCGATCGAGTACTCGCACAAGTGGGGCATGGGGTTGCTGCCGGCCGGGCTTTACTTCTATGATCCCGCGAACCCGCATCCGCCGGACAACCCAACTATCTGCTTTACCTCTGCCTGCCTTTCATCCTTGCACTGATCGGCGTTGTCATCTGGTTGGTCGTGTCGATCGTTCGAGGCAATGAATTTCACACCAGGTTGCGAAGCCGTTGACCGTCGTCTGCCTCTGCTTCTTCGTGGGCGTCGGCTTGGGATGGTGCTGGAGAGTGGTGGTTCGGAGGAGCACGCGGGCGAGCATCACACCGCTGCGAGTGACGGGGAGCATACGAGCATTGCCGCCGTCGATCATGCGGAAGGCGAATCGCATGCCCACCTTCACGGAGAATCACACGATGAGGCCGCTCACGTCGCGGCGACTGGATCGATCTCGGCAAGTGATCACTCCGTGCTGGAGCGATCTTGCTTCGGACGCAACCAATTCCGGGCTGCAGAGTGAATTGGATGCACTGGAACGTCAGTCGAATCTGGCTGGCGGCTCCGTGGTCGCCAGCGACGACGATCAGGTCACGGGTCCCATCGAGCAAGTCGAAGAAAATGTGATGACGAAGCGAAGGGCTGGCGTCTTCTTCAGCATTTACTACTGCATGACCGGCGTTCACGCGATTCACATCCTTGGCGGCATTGCGTGTTCTGGTCTGGCTGCTCGTTCGCTCGGTTCGCCAGGACTTCAATCGTCAATACTTTGGCCCGGTCGATTATGTCGGTCTTTACTGGCACTTGGTCGACTTGATTTGGATTTACCTGTTCCCGCTGCTGTACTTGATTCGATAGAGGCATTCGGTGGAATTGCGGCCTGTCGTTCTATCACTCACCATCACCGATCATTTCTCGGTACCGAAAATGTCTGCCCACGGTCACTCAGACGACGGTCACGATTTCGCCCATCCCATGCCGATTCCGGTGTTGTTGGCTGTCTTTTTCACCTTGGTGTTTCTGACCATCGTCACCGTTGCTCAGGCCAACTTCGATTTTGGCAGCTCTGGACATTGCGATTGTGATGGGGATTGCAACGGTCAAAGCAGCCTTGGTGATGGCTTTCTTCATGCACCTGGCTTACGACAAGCCGTTCAACATCATCGTGTTCATGTCGTCGTTTGTGTTCGTGGGCCTGTTTGTGATCTTCACTCTCAGTGACAGCAGATGACTTCCAAGGCTTTGAGCCGGTGGTCGAAGAAGCTGCGGCAGCCGTGGTCGAACCGGCACCGGCTTCGGCCGAGATGGCACCGGCCGCCACCTGATCTCGGTTTTGCTCCGGAATCTTGGAAACGAGTCGGGCTCGAGGCTGGGGCTGCTCGCTCCCGGGGGACTTTCGGTGAATCCAACTCGGGTTGCCCCGACACATCGAGTTTTCTTGGCTCCGCTTGGTCATGGCAGGCTCGGAATCCGCTGGTCTTGGCGGGATTTGACGATTAGGCGGGGCGGTGCCGTCGGCGGCCTGACCGAGGGGTTGAGATTCAAGTCGTCCCCCTGGGGACGAAGGTCGCCCTGATTTAGACTGGGCGCAGTTCATTTACGAGGCGTTGACCGACGCGCTCAATCAACGGCGAAATCGCTGCGATTGCAGACCCTTGCCGTTCTCCCAACCAGTCATTCCGATTCAAGGGGCAATCTGTCCATGGCCCTCATCATTCTGCGATGCGTCTTTCTGCTTTGTGCAGGGGGCGTCTCCGCGATCATCAACGCCTCGCTTTCCGACACATCCACGACGGTCCCGTGGCTTGTCTTCGCTGGCATCATGTTGTTGGCGGTAGCGGTCGTCGTGGCCGACATTTACGCGCCAAGAAAGCGAATCGACACGATCTCGTCGATGTATTTCGGGTCTTGATCGGCGTCTTGCTGACCTACGTGCTCTCGATCGCGCTGGCGCCGCTGCTCGCACAGTCCTTCAATGCCCCGGTCATCCAGTTGTTGATCGCGTTGATCCTCTGTTACATCTGCACGAGTGTGCTGCTGCAGACAAAGGATGATTTTCGGTTTCTGATTCCGTATGTCGAATTTGTCCGCGAGGTCAAAGGTTTCAAGCCGTTGGTCTTGGACACCAGCGTGGTGATCGACGGCCGCATCGCCGATCTGGTCTCCACGGGTGTCTTTGACAATCAATTGATCATGCCGCGATTCGCACTGAGCGAGTTGCAGGCGATCGCCGACAGCAGCGACAAGCTGCGGCGAACTCGTGGCCGACGTGGGCTGGACGTCTTGAATCGAATGCGGGCCGACGAGAACGTCGACTTGATGATCTTCGACCGCGATCTTCCGGAACTTGCCGGCCAGACCGTCGACTTGAAGCTGGTGCTGCTGGCCAAGCACCTGGAGGGCAAGGTCGTCACCGGCGACTTCAACCTGAACAAGGTTGCCAAGCTGCACAACGTTGCCGGTGATCAACTTGAACGAGATCAGCAATTCGCTGCGTCCGGTTTTCTTGCCCGATGAGACCTTCCGCATCAAGGTGATCAAAGCTGGCGAAGGGCCCGAGCAGGGCGTCGGGCTATCTGGATGACGGAACGATGGTCGTGATCGAGGGCGCCCGAAACCGAATCGGCCAGGAACTGGAGGTCCGAGTCACCAGCACGTTGCAAACCAATGCGGGTCGGATGATCTTTACCAAGTCCGAAACTCGTTAGCACTTGCGTTCCGCCAGAGGGCAAGCGCTGCGACATGCATGCGAGGAAAGAGGGTCCTTCCTTTTTCCACATCGGGTCCGCCGATGTTTAGAATGGGCGAGAGCATTTTCATCTTTGACGTAGCCATCTCCCTTTGTGGGAGGACGCATGATTGTTGAAAATGCTCGAGTTGGACTTGCGCTACTTTGTCGGCCAATCGTAACCCGAAGCGTCAGCGAGGAAATGAGTGACGTTGAAAGTGGCGCTGTCCAGCTGGGATCTTGGTTCGCACTCTCTCTTTCAGGAAACCCATCATGAAGTTGCCAACCCTTGCTTTTCTCTTGATCACTCCTTTCATGACAACGGCCTGCGTTGCTGACGATTGGGTCGATTTGATCCAAGGAGACTCGCTGGAGGGCTGGGAGAAGCTCGGCGGCGAAGCGAGTTACGTGAACAAGGATGGAGTGATCACCGGGACCACCGGACCCGGCAAGAACACCTTCTTGACTCGCGGTCCCTATGGAGACTTTGAGCTTGGAGTTTGAAGTGAAGTGCGATCCCGAATTGAATTCAGGTGTTCAGATTCGCAGCCATGTTTACCCCGAACCGACGCCACAAGAATCGAGTCCGAAGCGGATTCGCGAAGAGGGCGAGGTCTATGGATATCAGTGCGAGATCACGTCGAAGACCAATGGCGAAAACGGCTGCGCTGGCAATTTCTGGGATGAAGGCCGTCGAACCAAGTGGTTGGACTCGACCGTCAATTCGGAAGAGAAACAAGCTGTCTACAAGGCTGGCGAGTGGAACCGGTTTCGCGTGATCGCCCAGGGGGACCGTATTCGCAGCTTTGTCAACGGGGTTGCTGTGGCCGACTTCACCGATGACCGCGATGCCTCGGGATTCATTGGCCTGCAGGTTCATGCGATTCGTAAAGACGCCGGCCCTTACAACGTCTCCTGGCGGAATCTTCGGATCCGAGAGCTCGCGAAAGACGAAACGGTTCAGTGAGTCGCCCCGTTGTTCCGGCTGACCTTGTCAGCAGGCCGACTGAACGAGTCGGTCTGCAGGCGGTGTAATTCGCTCAACAGTTCGGCGACCCGTTCGGGTTCCTTCAAGTACAGATTGTTGGTTTCGCCGCGATCTCGATCCAGGTTGTAGAGTTGGCCCTGCGGATCGCCGGGCCCAGGATTGATGCGTTTCGGTTCGGAAAAACCTCCCGAACCCAGACCGGTGATCAACTTCCATGGACCCCGTCGCACCGCCCACATGCCGCTGGCGGTCTGCATCAGCAGTGATTGCCTGGCCGATGCCTCGGCTTGTCCCGTCAAGACGGGAAGCAGATCAAAGCTGTCGGGTCCAGCATCCTCTGGCATCTCGGTTTGCGTGATGGCGGCGAATGTTGCCATGAGGTCCGTAAAGCAGAGCAGTTGATCACTCTCCGAGTGAGGGGCCACCTTACCGGGCCACTTGACGATCAATGGCATGCGATGCCCGCATTCCCACGCATCGGCCTTCATCCCCCGCAGCCCGCCTGAGCTATCGTGGCCGAAACGTTCGACGTCGTGTTGATACCAAACGGGCCCGTTGTCGGATGTGAAAACAACGAGCGTGTCGTCTTCCATGCCCGCATGTTTCAGGCTCGCCAGAACGCGACCGATCATGGCATCGACCATCATTGCAAAGTCACCGTACATACCTGCACCACTTTCCTCCTGGAACTCGGCTGAGGGCAGCCAAGGTGTGTGGGGTGCGGGGAAGGCGAGATAAAGAAACATCGGCTTGGAATCGTCCTCAGCCGCGTGTCCACGGATCACCTTGATCGCTTCCTCCGTGAACCTCGGCAACACATCTTTGAGCGCCAGTCCCGGCGCGATCCCGCCCGCTCGCCAGAATTCACCTTGAATCGGTGACCAGCCGTCGCTGTGATTGTCAGCGATTCGATTCGTGGGCGGAGAGACCGCTCGATCACCGGCGATGTAGAAGTAAGGGGGAATGTCGGTTGAAGCGCGGATGCCGAAGAAGGAATCGAACCCACGATCTACCGGGCCACCCGGCAACGGCTGGTCGTAGCCCTGTTCGTCAAAACCGAGATGCCATTTTCCGACCATGGCTGTCGCGTACCCAGCGCGTCGGAGAAGCGTAGCAATCGTCTCTTGCCCCTCCTCGATCAACGCCTGTTGGGGCCACTTGGAAACATCCGTGCGAAAGGGAAACCGCCCAGTCATCAAGCCGTATCGCGACATGTGGCAGAGCGGGCCCGGCGCGTGGGCATCGGTGAACCGCATTCCCTGCTGCGCCAGACGCATCGATGTTCGGCGTTGCAATCTTGGATTCGACGTTGTAGCACTGGGGATCACCATATCCCATGTCATCCACAACAATCAGAAGGATGTTTGGCCGATCCTTCGTCCCAGCCCATCCGGTAGCGGATGTCAGCAGCATTCCGAGGCAGGCAAAAATGGTAAGTAGTCTTGGCATGAGGATTCCCAGTGAGAGAGTCTGCCGGCCAGCTACTTCTCTTCAGAGAGCTGATCGAAGATTTGGTTGAAGATCGCTCGGTTGCGCAGCTGAGCCTGCTGGCACTGTGCGACAATCATCGCGGGATCCGATTCATTCATCAAGAACGCCAGGTTCCTCATCGAGTGATCGTCTTCCGGCAATTCGTGCCGAGCAGGATTGTTCATCAGACGTAAATTCGCTTCGACGCGCCGCAGCGTTCGATAACCGTTGATGAGTGTCAACGCTTGTTCCTGTGGCAGGTACCCAGCGTCCGCCAGCGTTGCCAACGACGAGGTCGTCCCATACTTGATGATCTTGGGCGATTGATGGGCATGTCGCAGGGTCATCGTTTGGGCGATGAACTCGACATCGACCGTCCCACCTTCACCCCGTTTGAGATTCTCGGGACGGGCGGTTCGCTGCATCCGCATTCGCATTTCGCGAAGGTCCGTTGCCATCTGCGGCTGCCAAATCGTATCCACCAGGATCTGGGCAACCGCCTGATCAACTCGCTGCCGCAGTGGGTGGTATCCGAAAATCGCACGTGCCTTGCAGAGCGCGAGACGCTGCCAAAGGGGCGCGGTGCCCTGACGAAATCGTTCAAGAAACTCGTCCACCGTCATCGCCCAGACCCCTTCCTCGCCCGTATCACGCAGTCGCGAATCGAGTTCGTAGAGTCGTCCGCCGGGTCCGGGGTGATTGATTCGCTCAATCACTCGCTGGGTCAGCTGGTTAAAAAATTGCTGGTTGGTCAGGGTCGCGCGGTGCCCACCCACGCGGCGCTGCGTTTGCCCGTCGGCCGTGTAGAGAAAGATCGCGTCGAGGTCGCTGTGGTAATTGGGCTCTCGACCCCCAAACTTACCCAGTGCCAACGTCAGCAACTCCGCCGGTTGTCCCTGCTCGTCGACCGGATCACCGAACTGGCTCGCCAAGTACCTCCTGCTCATGTTCGATCATTCGCCTCAAGCATGCTTCCGCCGTGTCGCCAATCGCCTGGTGGGTGGCCTCCAAAGATTCCTTGCCGAGCATGTCTCGCACGCCGATGGTCAAGTGAGCACTGTTCTTGAAACTGTGCAGAATCAGCTCGATGTCGGCCGCGCCGCGACAAAGCTCAATCGAGTGAGCCTCCAGACGCTGTGACGACGGCAATCGATTCATCAACAAGGAATCGATCAATTCGTCGATCATCCCGGGATTGTTGGTCAGGATACCGCTGAGATAGGGCGTGGTGGCACAGAGACGCACCATCAACTCCATCGTCGGTCGGCTACTGGCAACCAACTCCCAGAGCGTCGCTTTCGCCCCCAGCGAGTCGGTGACCTGAACGAGGGAGGAGAGTGTCTGCGTCCGGATCTGGTGTTCGAGAAACTTCTTGGAGGAGTGCCGGCGCGATGGAGGTAAAGAAGTGTCGGCACCGATGAGGCGACAAGAAGGGAACGGTCTCGGTACTCAGCGCGGCCAAGTCATCCATTGCCCGCAGCGGGTCAGTCAGCCCATGGCGTCGCATGGTGGCCTGAACCAACTCCGGATCGGGATCAGGATCCAGCAAAAGCTCCGTTTCAATCGCAACCTCGTCCCCTTCACCCGGCGCATCGAGCATCAAGTGATTGATCACTTTGCGATTCTTCGCAAAGGTCTCGCTGAGCAGCTTCTGAAATCGTCCAGATCCCCTTTCGAGCCCATCGGCGGTGCGAATCCCCAATTGCCAGGCCAGACGCTGCCGCGACACAGCGTCCTCGGGAAGGACGCTGCCTTTGCGATCGAACATGATCGACAGCTGATTCTGAAGTCGGCACAGGCGGGCATAATTCTCCGAAAGCAGCGTCGATTCTTGTTGGTTCAGGCATCCGGCCCTGTCCAGGGCGACGATCGCCTCGTAGGTATTGTGGCAACGTACCGCAGGCAGGTTGCCGCCATGCAATAGCTGCAGAAACTGAACGGTCAATTCCAAGTCGTGGCGACCGCCTGGGGCGAGTGTGACGTCCTCGCTGAGTACCGGCTGCTGCTCCGCCCGTTTCTCCAGCTTGTGGCGAATTGTGTGAATCTCCGCCAGCTCCACACGGCTCATGAACTGTCGATAAACCCATGGCTCCAAGCGATTGAGCAGCGCCTTGCCAAGCGTCTGAGAACCCGCCACAACCCTTGCTTTGACAAAGCTCAGTCGTTGCCATGTTCGACCCGCGGTCTCGTAAATTCGGATCGCTTCCCGAAAGCTGCAAACATGGACGCCGACTTCGTAACGAGGTCCTTCCCGCAGATCGATGTTCATCCCGCTTGATCGCGAGCTCGTCGCCACGCAGCAGGTTGACGAAATCAGAAACCACCGTGTTGTAAAAGTCACGATGCCAGACGTTGTTGTGATCGATCGAGTCGTACAGAAAGACGAGTTTGATCGGAGACGAATAGCTCATCTCCTGGCCGCCCAAGTTGCCCAATCCGATGACCGTCAACTCAGGCGTTGATCCGTCGGACCGCTGCGGCATGCCCCGACGATCGGCCAATCGCTGGACCACAAACTGCAGAGCCGTTTCGATGACCGCGTCGGCGAGTTGGGACAACTAGCGTCCCACCTTCTCTGGCGAGAGCCCTCGGACGAATTCACCGTAGGCGACTCGCATGACCTCGCGCGAATAGAACTTGCGAATCGATCAGCGGCCGCTCGAATCGTCTGGTCGACGTCGGCAAGCTCGTCGGACAGTTCCTGGACCAGGTCGCCGCTTGGGAGCCGGTTGGCCGTCACTGGCGCGCAATCAGATCGAAGCTTTCGGGATCCGAGATCAAGCGATTGGCCAAGGACTGGCTGGTAGCAAACACCTGGAGCAGAGCGGGCAAGGCCTCAGCGTCACGGTCAAACAAGGCCAAGAGTGAGGCGGGATCTGACTCGCCGTCACGAACCGGCTGAGATTCGAAATCGCGGCATCCGGGATCGTCCATCGCCGCCAACTGAGTCTCCAGCTGATCGCGAAGCCGCTCAGTGGTTCGCCCGACGCAATCCGCGCTTCCACACCGATTCGATCGCCTGTCGTGCCTGGACCGGATCGACGAAAGGAGATTCGATCCAGCCATTGAAATTCATCGTCCGAAGGGGCCGGTGGCTGGGATGCGGCTTCCATGTTGAGCAATCTTGTAGGCGGTTCTTGGGCGAATATCAGCGGCAAAACGGAACCATCCTGCAGGGCCGCGCATCACACCGCGGGACGATCGCACCTAGAGATCACCGGAGATCACCTGGAAGAGGTGGGTAGCGGAAGGTGCGAGTGGCTTCCTGCTTCCGCTACCAATCGAAACTTAAGTGTAAATCCGTCAGGTCAAAGCGTGTAGAGCGCCGAGCGTAACGTAACTTTGCTCACTGAGACTGGTCGTCAACCCGCTAGGGGAGGCCAGCACGGGCGATTCACCAACACGACAGACGTTGTTTTTCGAAACACGGATCGTGGTGAATTCGCAACGCACGGGGGGCATGCGTTCTCGGATTCGATTCACGCAACCTACTGGCACACAACAGTTTGCCATGATTTTTGCACTGCCCTGTGCGGAGCCACGGCACCGCTCCTGCTTGGTCTCTCCCGAACCTGAACCGATCGCTACGCAACGGGTTTCGAGGAGCCATTGATGGGAAAAAAATTCAGCCGACGCAGCCTTCAAGATGATGCCTTCGACGCCGAGGAATCCGTCTCCCGTCGGACCCGCGTGATGGGGCAAGATTTTGCCGACGCCCATGACGACGAGATGCGTCCTGGACGACGAGCCGCGGCCGACGCCGCGAGGAGAGTCAGCACCGATCCGACCGAAGACCCGGTGCGGATGTACTTGATGCAGATGGGCCAGATCCCGCTGCTGACCCGAGAGCAAGAAGTCTCCGCGGCCAAGCAGATCGAACGAACCCGCGATCGCTATCGCCACTCGATGCTGGCGACCGACTTTCTGCTGCAAGGTGCCCTGAAGCTGCTCGAACAGGTCCGCGACAAGCAGCTGCGTCTGGATCGCACCATCGAAGTCAGCGTCACCAACGCGGCGGAGAAGAAGGCGATCATGAAGCGGATCGTGCCCAACGTTCGGACGCTTCAACATCTGCTGCACCTCAATCGCGCCGATTACCTGACGGCGATCAACAAGAAGCTTCCGATGCGTCAGCGCCGAGCAGCTTGGAAGAACCTGGTCATCCGTCGCAACAAGGCGGTTCGACTTGTCGAGGAAATGAATCTTCGCACCGGCAAACTGCAGCCGCTGTTCGAAAAGCTTCGTCGGGCCTCGCAATCGGATGACCGAAATCCGCGTCCAGCTGTGCCGATCCCGACCGTGCTGGACATGCCTGGCATGCCCACGGCCGAAGAGCTCAAGAGCGAACTTCGCTACCTGATGCGATTGACCTTCGAGACCCCCCTGACGCTCGAACGGCGGGTCAAGCAGTGCGATTCAGCTTGCGCGAAGACTATGAGGCTGCCAAACGCGTTCTCTCCGCCGGCAATCTTCGCTTGGTCGTTTCGATCGCCAAAAAGTATCGCAATCGCGGACTGTCTTTCCTGGACCTGATCCAGGAAGGAAACACGGGCCTGATGCGAGCCGTCGACAAGTTCGAACATGCTCGAGGCTACAAGTTCAGCACGTATGCGACCTGGTGGATCCGCCAAGCGATCACGCGGGCCATCGCCGACCAGAGTCGCACGATTCGCGTACCGGTCCACATGATCGACACGATGAACAAGATCCGTCAGATCACACGTGATCTGGTCCAAGAGATCGGACGCGAACCGACGGCCGAGGAAGTTGTGCAATCGAAGTGGTCTTTCGATCGAGGACACGCGTGTGATCCTGAAGATGAGCCGCCAACCACTCTCGCTCGATCAACCCATTGGTGATCACGAGGACAGTGTGTTCGGCGAGTTTCTCGAGGACTACCGCGACGACGATCCCTTGATGGAAACGAATCGCGAAGCACTCAAGGCTCAGATCGATACGGCCATGGAAACGCTGAACTATCGCGAGCGGGAAATCCTTCGCCTGCGATACGGTCTAGCCGACGGTTACACCTACACCCTGGAAGAAGTCGGTCGAATCTTCCAGGTCACCCGCGAGCGTGTTCGTCAAATCGAGAGCAAGGCGGTTCGCAAGCTGCAACAGCCCTACCGGGCCAAATCGCTGGTCAGCTTCCTCGATGGTGCTGAACTTTCGATGCTCGAGGGAAGCGAGGCCCTGTAGAGCCGTCTCTGGGATCATGTTGCAACTAGCGAAGCCGGGTGGTCAGTTCATACATGAAGATGGCGGCTGCGACCGATACGTTCAGGCTGTCCGTCCCCAATCGCATGGGGATGGTCACTCGGTCGCTCGCCATCTGCTCAATCTCGGGATCGATCCCCTCCGCCTCGTTTCCCATCACCAGGATGCAACCGCGCTCATCAGCGACAAACTGATCGAGCGGGGTGGCATTGGCGGACAGGGTCGTCACCACGGTGCGGACTTGCCCCGTTTTCTGGAGTCGACCCAGGTCGATCGCGGGGCGTGCTAGCGAGTAGATCTGCTGTTTCAAGACAGTCGCCATGCTGACCCGAATCGTCCGTCGCGAGTAGGGATCTGCAGTATCCGGACCAAGAAGCACCTTCTCGATGCCCAATGCGGCAGCGCTACGCAGCATGCTGCCCAGGTTCTCGTGCTCCTTGACCCCAATCGCAGCCAACGCGAGGGGGGGATGCGAATCATCAAGTCGCAAGCTTTCCAGGGAGTTGTGGATCGGCCGACGCCCACAGGCAAGAACGCCACGATGAAATTCGAATCCAACCAGCGATCGAAGCTGGTCGACCGGCAAAGAAAAGACTGGCGTCGTTCCCGTCAGCCAGGTTGCGACCTCCTGCTCCTTGCCGCGCGCGACCAGAATCGAAATCAACTCATGGGAACTCTCGATGAGTCGTTGGACGCACATCTTTCCTTCGACCACGAACCAGTCCTGCTCAAGACTCCGTTTCTTGCTCCAACGAAGGTCGGCATAGCAAGCCAAACGTGGGTCGTTCGGTTCGTCAAGAAAAACAATCATCGCCACATCACGAACACACCGTCCAAGGACAGCTGTGAAACGCTGGAGTCAACTCCAACGGATTCAGCTTGAAAAGGACTACTGAGAGTGAACGGCATGGGCTGAATCTCAACACTCGTACGATGGACTTCCAAGTCCGTCGACACCGACAACCACACCGACAACCACACCGACAACCACACCGACAACCACACCGACAACCACACCGACAACCACACCGACAACCACGCCGACAACCACACCGACTGACGCCCTCTCCCAAACTTCTCAGTTGACACCCGTCCCCGAACAACGACTGAAGAAACTCGACGGACTTGGAAGTCCATCGCACGGCAGGAGTTGACTTGGAATCCCACCGTACAGCCAGGGCGAACTTAGTACGTATGTTGCAACCCGAAGTGAATTCCCTGCAGGTAGTAGGTTCGGTACTGCAAACCATCCGAGGGACGTGGCGCACCGGTGAGCGGTTCGGTGAGGTTGACGGCAAGTTCTGGGTCGATTGCACCGGAGGATTGCAGTGCATCGGTAAGACCAATGATGTGGTAGCCGAAGGTCACATCCCAATTGGCAAATCGATGCCAGCCCAGCGAGAAATCCAACTCGGGAACCCAACTGAAAGTGCGATCCGAAACCGTGCCCGTATTGGTGCTTCGCACCAGCAAGCCCTGGTCGTCGAACGCCGACTCACCATCGATCGTCGTGACCGACGCCCCTGAGCGCGTTGCCCTCCGGCGAAGCGAGCCAAACCCAACCTTTGCCAGTGATTGGAAGGACCAGCAACCCTCGCGATAGTTGCTCGCCAGACCGATCTGGCCACCGTTGAAGTCGTTGGTCACATTGAATGTATCGGCTACCGACAAGACCGCTCCGACGGGAGCAAAGTCGGGATCCAGCGACGTCGAGGTGTTGTTGATCTGTAGGTTTTCGTTCATTCGCATGTACTGGTAACCGTACAAGAGATCGAGCGTGACACCCAAATCGCCATATAGAAATTGGCGAATGGAGACATCGGCTCCGAAGGCCTCCATGTCGGCGGAAACCTGCACCGCACCTGTCGCGCGACCCGGAAAGGCAACGATCAAGGTATCTTGAGCGGGGGTCTGCCCACCGACATTCAGAAACGGGCGAGTCAGAATCGAAGTCTCCGTCTGGTTCTGGTCGTAACGATAACTCTTTTGACCCGAAAGCCATCCACGCGCCACCAGGCTGAGGCACTCGCGATTATCCAGCCATGTGCCGATCGTCAGCCTGCCGCCCGAGCCGAGTCGCTCCATGATGCGATCATCCCCGACCAAAACGCGTGTGTTGGTTTGGCCGAGCTCTCCAGCGGTATCCGGGTTGGGAGTGGTCGAAATGTCTGTGGTCACCAGCGGCGGCAGTCGATCACCACGACTCCACATCATCAGGTACTCGATCCCGCCAAACCAGCGATCGCGATGAAAACTAAGCGAGGTGTTGGACCAGCGACGATACCAGGGCTGAGGACAGCAGCCCATCGAATCGCAGCCGATGGTATCGCAATAGGAATCACATGAGTCACATCCGAAGACGCCACACCCCAGGGAATCACAGCCAAGCGAATCGCAATCGTCGCATCCATCACAAGTCGCGTCATGATGAATGACAGGGCTTTGCATCACATTGTGTGAGTAAGCGGCGAGCTTCCCCGTCCGGTTTGGGATCGGCTCGTCGAACACATCGGCGGGCGGCTTTGGCGGCACCAACATCACCTCTTCATGAGATACCTGCTGTAGCTTCGGCGACTCAAACGGCGGCGACTGCACGTCGGGGCGTTGAGCGGAGGTATTCCTTGCTGCGGTGATCGGACCGACGGTTTCCGCTGCCTCGTCGATTCCCGATGTCAACGATTGACCCGGCACTTCCAAGACCACCTCGATCAACGGGCGGTCCTTCTTGGATGAACCGTTTGCGGGCTCCATGGCGCGTGCCTCGGTCCGTTTGACTCGGCGACTCGTTGCTACCGGGCGACTGATCGCGAACAAGCTCGGCCAAACCGTCCGATCGCGCGCGGGACTCCGATGCGGCGTCCCGCTCGATCGCCATGGCTTGCTCGCTACCGTGTCGCGGCGGTTGATAGACACCTCGGTCCGGCAGTTTCCCACGCACCTGCCCGACCGCCAGCGAAGGAACCAGTGCTCCGAACGTGGCCCCAGCGACGAGACAAAGGAGTTTGTTGAGGTGTCGTTCTCGCAGCTTTCCTAGTGTCCAGCCCATCGGCGTTCATCCGTGAAACAGAGGTCAATTCGTGCGGCGTTGTGAAGACGCCACGACTCCTCCATTGATTCGACCAGGACGGTCCTAGCGGTTGAGCAAAACTGGCAAGCTTTGCCGATTGGGTGACCATTGCCGACGGTGGCGGACAGTTCAGCTCTGACGGAGCTGACCATCCTGCGAAGCTTGCCAAACCTGGCGTGAAGGAAGCTCCACGGCAGTCAACCAGCCTCCGCCATAGCAGTAGGTGTCGATGCAGAGCAGATGTCCAGCGTCCCGAATTTCGCCTTCACGATTCGCTGTGTGCCCAACGACCGCCGTTTTTCCGCTCTGGTGGGGACCGGGGATCCCTTGTGTCAGGGAATACCAACGCAACATCTCGGTCGTCTGCTGATCAAGGGGCAGCATCGGATCGTAGGCAGCATGCATGAAGATGAAGTCGTCGGACTCGAAATAGTCGCCGAGAGAATCAAAGAAACGCTCATGGTCGGGCGGCAGAAAATCAAGATCCCCCGAGAAACCATAGCTGTCCAGCGTCTCGACCCCGCCATAGCGGAGCCAGGCGTGGTGGGGGTCGCCGTGGCGAATCACGTCCAGCATCATCTGTTCGTGGTTGCCCATGATCCCCACCAGGCGAGTATGCGCGACCGAGCTCGATCAGGCGGTCGATCACACCACGTGAATCGGGGCCGCGGTCGACGTAATCGCCGAGGGTGACCACCAGATCCTGGGGTTGCGGGTTGATTTCTTCGAGCAACCGGTCCAGAGCAGCCAGGCATCCGTGGATGTCACCAATTGCAAACAAACGCGGATCGGCGCCGACTTGGTCCGACAAGATTCCATCCTTTCCATTGGGGCGAAGTGTCGATTCACCGGACGAAGAATGCTATCCGGCCGAAACACCTAGATTTTCGGGGAACGATTCGCCTCATCGCCTGATCTCTGGGGTACGGGCAGCTGGTTTTCACGTTCCAACTATGTCGAGCTGATGCGCAATGTGTCGATCGACGCGCTTCAACGTTGAAAGTTTGCTCCCGTTGGGCGAAACTGTCTATACGACGCACCGGTTTCCCCCTGCGGCTAGCCCCCACCCTGCAGGGTGGCTTTTCCTTCATGCTGGATAGTTGATGTCGACCCTGATCCCCCCGCATCCGACCGACCCGTCGATCTCGGTTCACTCCCTGCCCCCGGCGGCCGTGGGGCAGAATCGCGAAGTGGACGCGTGGGACGCGGACGAGTTGGAGGAGGAGTCGTTCTTTGAGAATCGGGAAACGACCGCGCTCGTCGGCAGCATGCTGGTTCATCTGATCATCATTTTGACCCTTGCTCTCGTTCCGCTCCGTGCCCCATTGAAAATGATGCGGTCGTCATTGTCTCCCCTCCCGAGTACTCGCGGGAAATCGAGGAGCTGATCGACGAGGTGACCTACAGCGAGGTGCCTCAGGTCGAAGTTGGCGCCAACAGCCTTGCCGACGCGCAGATGGCAGAGGCGTCAGCAGAAATGTTTGCGGAGGTTGCAGAGATCCCCAACCCGGTCGATCTGGAACCGACCGACCTTGGCAAGATCATGCTCAACAAGATGTTTGATCAAGCAGTCGCCCCCCTCGACAAACTGACCGACCAAAAGGGGAAGGTAGGACAGGGAACACAAGGGGCTTCCGGCGCGGTTGATCGCATCACGTTTGAGATTTTGCGATCGCTCGAAGAACGCCCCACGCTGGTCGTTTGGCTGTTCGATCAGAGTGGATCACTCCATCGTCAACGCAAGGAAATCCGAGATCGATTTGATCGTATCTATGACGAACTGGGGATTGCCGAGGAAAGTGGCGCGAAGGCCTTTCGAAAGGATACCGAAGACATCCCCTTGCTGACTTCCGTGGTCGGCTTTGGCAGCGACGTGAAGCTCTACACCGAGCAACCAACCGACGATTTGAAGAAGATCAAGTCGATCGTCGACAACATCGAGGTCGACGCGTCGGGTGAGGAGAAAGTGTTTGCCGCGATTGCTTCGGCGGCCGACAAGTACAAATCGCTACGCCGCAACCGGGGCAGCAGCGGAGCCCAACGCAATGTGCTGTTCGTGGTGGTGACCGACGAGCGGGGTGATGACTCGAATTTGCTGGAAACATCCATCAGCGGTTGCCGAAAGTGGGGCATCCCCGTGTACGTGATTGGGGTCCCGGCTCCATTCGGACGCGAACACACATTGGTGAAGTATGTCGACCCCGATCCAAAGTACGACCAATCACCACAGTGGGCCCAGGTCGATCAAGGCCCAGAGACCTTTCTCCCCGAACGTGTTCAGGTGGGATTCACTGGCAACTTCGAACAAGAACCGGTGATCGATAGTGGCTTCGGCCCCTACGCCTTGACGCGTCTCTGCTACGAGACGGGCGGTATCTACTTCACAGTTCACCCCAACCGCAATGTGAGCCGTCAAGTCAACCGTGGCGAGATCGAAGCGTATGCTGCCGACATGAAGTACTTCTTTGATCCGATCGCGATGAACCGATATCGTCCGGATTACCTGTCACCCAACGACTACGTGACCATGGTCAAGGCGAGCCCACTTCGGCATTCACTGGTCACGGCGGCCCAGATGCAACCGGTCGTCGGAATCTCCAGGCCGCGAACCCGTTTCATCAAACGGGACGAAGCACAACTGGTCGGCGAACTCACCACAGCCCAACAGGATGCCGCGAAGCTCGAGCCGACGCTTGTCCGCATGGGGCAGATCTTGGAACCGGGAATGGCCGGTCGTGAGACCGAAGAAAGTCCGCGTTGGAAGGCGGGCTTCGACCTTGCCATGGGACGTGTGCTGGCCCAAAAAGTGCGTACCGAGACCTACAACGCGATGCTCGCCAAAGCCAAACGGGGAATGAACTTCAAGGACCCCAAGAGCAACACTTGGGTACTTGAGCCCAGCGACGAGATTTCTGTCGGCAGTAAGTGGGTCACTGAAGCCAACACGGCCCGTTCGTTGCTCAAGGGCGTTGTCGAAGAACACGCCGGGACGCCCTGGGCACTGCTCGCCTCTCAGGAACTGAATGTTCCGATCGGCTGGGAATGGAAGGAGGAGTTCACCGATCTGACGCCTCCGTCACGAAACAATCGACCGGGCAATAACAACAACACTCCACGACCGCCGCGAGATGATCAAGCTCGCATGATCAACCAGGCGCCCAAGCGTCCCGTTCCCAAGTTGTAATCCAACAATCGACTTCCAAGTCCGTCATGTAACCGTACGATGGACTTCCAAGTCCGTCGTCTAGCCGTACGATGGACTTCCAAGTCCGTCTTCTGCCGTACGATGGACTTCCAAGTCCGTCGATCCATCGATACTGACAATCGACGGACTTGGAAGTCCATCGTACGGGGAACTACCTGGAAGCCGACTAACCTTCTTGTTGAGTCGGAAGCTCTGCGGTGATCAAGCGGATCGCTGCCACGCCCAGTAGCGAGGCCGACAGGATCCCAAGCGCCAACAGATGCACCGAAGTGGGTTCGCTTCCAAACACATTCTCTGCCGCGCTGCGAGCGCCCTCCCAGTCCATCCACTGGGCCAACAAACCACGCAAGCGATAGTTGATCGTCAACTTGTTCGCGACCGCGGGCACCAACGACAAGCCGTACTCGAACGACCATCGTGTAGAACACGGCCGTGACCATCGTACGTCGAAAAAAGAGCGTACCGATCAACACGTACAAAGCTGCGTGCGCGATACAAGACAGGACCGATAGCACGCAGATCACCCACCACAGCTTCCAGCCGCCCGCCGGTCCCATCACAATCGCACACATGGAAGTGGAAACCAACGCCGCGGAGACCGACCACAGGACAGCCGTCAGGTACTTGCCCAGCAGCACAAGCGACCTTCCGGAACGTCGCATTGCCAAATAGATCCAG
The DNA here is from genome assembly GCA_963767665.1 of Pirellulaceae bacterium. Taxonomy (GTDB): domain Bacteria; phylum Planctomycetota; class Planctomycetia; order Pirellulales; family Pirellulaceae; genus Rubripirellula. The sequence continues at coordinate 586,673 of CAVYFC010000013.1, read as the reverse complement.
GTTTGTCCTTCGATCTCGGTGCTGATCACTGGCGTCGCCCACAACAACAATCCCAACAGGCAGATGACCTCGGGTATGAGGAAATAAAGCGTCAGCCCCCAAGGTTCAACGTCGATTGACCGGGGTCGTGATTCGAAGCACAGTCATCAACGCGACGGGAAAAACCACCAACACAAACCAAATTGCAGTCCGTCCTGGCGTCAGACTTCGCCGCAACTCAAATCGGACCACATCCAGTACCACCATCGGATTCATCAAGATTCTCCTCGGTGATGACGCAACAAGCACTCAAAGACTGTCGTTAAGTTGCTGCCCGCGGATTCGAACCTTTCAATCCGCAGTCCGTCTTCGCTGATCCACTTCGCAAGCGAGTGATAGAGCTCCGTGGCATCACGCAGGGCGACGCGTAAGACCTTGCGATCCTCCAACAACTGCAGCGACTCGACCCACGGTTGATCAGCCAAGTGGCGAATCAACTTGGGGGCATCAGGCCCGTGCAATTCAACTTCCTGTGGCGTGCCGGCCAGTATCTTTTCAATCTCAGCCGTGGTCCCCGACGCCAGCAGTCGACCACCGTAAATCAGCAGGAATGCCGACGTGACCGCTTCGATCTCATGCAGCACATGACTGGCGAACAAGAGGCTCTTGCCCTGTTCGGCCAGCGATTTGAGCAGTTCCGTCATCTGGTATCGTCCTACCGGATCGAGACCGTTGTAAGGTTCATCCAAAATCAGCAATTCGGGCTGGTGAGCCAGATCGCCTGCGCAATCTTTGGTGCGCTGACGCATGCCCAGGGAATACTCACCCATCGGCCGATGCATGTCGCCGCGTCATGCTGACCTGCTCCAGACTATCGATTGCATGTTGACGACTCGCTGCGGGAGAGAAACCGTGCAGTCGGACCAGGTAGGTCACCCACTCCAAGGCGGAGACATTCGGATACAGCACGTCGGTGGCAGGACAAAGCCCGATTCGCCGCAGCACGCTGCGATCGCGCCATGGATTGCATCCGAATACTTGGACGCGTACCCAACGTGGGACGAAGTTGACCGGTGATTAGATTGATCAACGTGGTCTTGCCGGAACCGTTCGGGCCCACCAACCCATAGGCACCCCCTTGGACGTCGATGTTCAAATCGTTGACGCCGATCACTTTGTCGTAGAGCTTCGAAACGTGGCTTAGCTGAATCATGGCCTCAAACACTCAGCCTCGCGATCAAACGATGTCGAACCAACCAGGTTCCCGCGACCGTGATGAAGACCAGCAACGCCATGGCTGGCCACACACTTCCGTCCGTTTGGATCGAGTCCAAACACCCAACTCTCGACTTTGCCGAGCGTGTGGTAGGGAGAGAGCAATCGCCAACGATCAAAATCGATGTCGAGTTCCTCCAGACTCGGCCCGCGGCCACGTCGACGTCTCGGCAACCTCACTGACGCCCATCCAAGTCAGGAACTGGTAGGAAACGAAACCCATCACCCAGGTCGCGAACCATGCGAACGAAGCATAACGACTCTCGCTGGTTAGCGATGAATAGCTCATCGCCAAAGCGGTCGTGGGCACCACCAAAACCATCGAGGCGGCGAGAATCCGCAGGGGAAGGTCCCAGGTCTCGCCGACCACACTCAGTGACGGTGAGAGCAGCACGCCGACCACATACAGAATCATGGCCGGAACGGTGACGATCAAACCGAGGAAGAACCAGACGACCGCCGACTTGCCCAGGATGTACTCGGTCGGTGAAACGGTCGCGAGAAGTACAACAGGTAGGCTTTGCTGCGCAGGTCATACGAAACCAGCATCGGCGCAATCAAACCAACCAGCAATACCATCGCCGTCAGCTGCGGGTAGCGAAAAAAGGTCAGGATCAGCGTGGACCAGATCTCGTGCCGGATGGAATCGGGATCCGTCAGGGCAGCCTGCCGCCAAATCGGGACGTTGAAGCGGGCCACGAAGCATCTGCGAGACGCCTCGCTGCATCTGCGGTTCGGTGGAGGAGTACTCGAAGATAAAGATCCCCAGCGCGGGAACGATCATCGGCAACCAGGCGAGCATCAGCATCACGCGAAGCCAGCGTCGTCGCCAAACCAGCGAAATCCCGCTCCTGGCGACAAACCATGGACGCAACAGGGGCGGCGTCCGCTGACCGTCCCACTTGCGAAAGCCCAGATCATGAACCGGCATGCTGGGCCTCCGCCGCCGAAGCCGCCTCGAAGAAGATCTTGTCCAGCGAGTTCACCGCCGGCGTCACGCTGCCGATCGCCGTCTGGGTCGCTACCGCGATCTCCCATATCTCGGCAAGCTGCAGTTGAGTCGATGCCGGTAACTCGCATCGATCCATCAGGCTGCACAGTCACCACGTGGCCTGCCTCGCGCAAGCGAGATGCCATTGCCTCACCACTTCCGTAGGTGACCACATGAACGGTCGGCTCCGTGGGTCGACTCAGATTCTCCATCGTATCGATGATCTGGACTTTGCCGCGGACCAACATGATCACGCGGTCACAAACCGCTCGCACGTCGGGCAAAATGTGAGTCGAGAGCATGACCGACTTGCCGTGCTTGTTGGCCAGGGTCCGAATCCGTCGCAACATCGACTCTCGCTGATCCGGATCGAGGCCCGTCGTCGGTTCGTCCAGGATCAATAAAGGGGGATCGTGAACGAGCGCCTGAGCGAACTTCAATTTCTGTCGCATTCCGGTCGAATACGTTTCGACCGACCGGTACCGCTCTTCCTTGATATCGCAAAAATCGGCAATTTCATGAGCACGGCGAAGCGCTTCGGTTCCCGGCAATCCCGATAGTTGGGCCATGAAGGCTACCGATTCGATCCCGGTCAGACCGGCAATGTAACAGTCATCCTCAGGGAGATAGCCCACCAGATCACGAATTGCACGCACTTGTTCGGGCCAAGCGTGCCCAAGGGCTTGGCCGCTCCCCTCCTGAGCGTGGACAAGACCGAGAAGCGCTTTGATCAGCGTGCTCTTGCCTGATCCGTTGGGGCCGAGCAGGCCCGTGACGCCAGGCTCCACACGCAACGAAACATCGGAAAGTGCACAAATGCTTTGGTAACGCTTCGTCACACCGACAATTTCAATGACTGGATCCAGGCTATTTCTCCCCAGAGGATTCATCACTTCGCAGAGGCATGATACATGGTCAGTCCGTGGATTGTCGGCGTCCGTTGTGATTCGCCACAACCTCGATGATCTTGGCTGTTAAGATTCTACTTGAAATCAATATGGACAAGATGACGCCGGACGAATTGCCGTCGCAGGTGATGGGTCCGGCGCCCCAAACTGGATAACGCCGTCGTGAAAACCAGCAAACGCCGATTCGCGTCCAAGGGGTACCTCCGCCATGGGCGTCCCCATCTCTGGCGTCCCCATCTCTGGCTTGCCCATCTCTGGCTTGCCCATCTCTGGCTTGCCCTGCGGCACGCGAAGTTTGCGGCGCAGCCTGATTTTTTCCAAGGCAAGGAACTGGCACGCTGCGCTGCTCCTGATCAGCGGGCTCGCCATCCATGCAATGAACCTTTCGCGAGCCGATGCCCCGAACCCCACACCCGCGACGGAGCCGAGTCCCGATGCTTTCACCTTCGTACGCATCAAGTACGACAGCACGGGCGGGTACGGAGAATCATGGTACCGACATGAGGGACGCGATTGGCAACGTTGGGAAACCGATTATCCTCGCGCTGAAACGAATCTGATTTTACGACTTCAAGAATTGACGTCGCTCTCGGTGAACCCGGAGCCCATCGTGCTTCGCCTGACCGATCCTGATTTAGCGGACCATCCCTTCGTCTTCATGAGTGACGTGGGATGGCAACTGCTTTCTGGTGCCGAGCGAACGGCTTTGAAACGCTACCTGGAATCGGGTGGCTTTTTATGGGTTGATGATTTTTGGGGGAAAGCCGAATGGGAGAACTTCGTTCGCAACATCGCCACGCTCCAACGTGACTGGAAACTGCGGCCGATTCCCCACGACCATCCGATTCTGACGATTGTCTATCCACTGAAGGGATGCCCTCAGGTACCCGCCAGAATCTTCTTCGATCAAACCGGCTTGCCCTTTGATCCCCCCAACGTTCATCGCTATCCCAGCGGCGGATACGACGGGGTTCGGCGCGTGAATTTTGCCGGTCTGTTTGACAGCGACGATCGATTATTAGTGGTCGCGACTCACAACACCGACATCGCCGACGGATGGGAACGCGAAGGAGAATCGAAGGAATTCTTCGAGCGATTTTCCATCCAATCCTATGCCATGACCATCAATATCCTGGTCTATGCGATGACCCACTGAAGGCGACTGGGACGGAAGGCGACTGGAGGCGGAAGGGGACTGGGACAACCGGCTCGTCTGCTTATCGTTCTTCAGCTTCTGCCTCGAGCGCTTCCTCGTCGGATGCCTCTTCGGGTGGCACACGGACCACGGCGATCACATTGTCGCCTTCATCGACGTTCATGATGCGCACGCCTTGGGTATTACGTCCGATCACACTGATGTCGGCGGCCTCGATTCGTTGAATCTTGCCCATGGCCGTCATCATGAAGATCTCGTCCTCATCGTTGACGCGTGCGATCCCAATCACTTTGCCATTGCGATCGCTGGTACGAATGTCGCGCAAGCCCTTGCCGCCGCGATGCTGAGTGCGGTAGCGGGCGCTCGAGGAACTCGACTCCTCTTCCGACTCTTCCTGTTCTCCGTCATTGGCGTTGGGGCCAAAGAAGGTTCGTTTGCCGTAACCATTCTCACAGACGGTCAGCAGCGTCGCACCCGGATCCGCGACGACCATGCCCACGACTCGGTCGCCCTTGGAGAGCGAAATGCCTTTCACGCCTGAAGTGTTGCGTCCCATGGGGCGAGCGTCCGACTCACGGAAACGAATCGCCATCCCCGACGCCGTCACAAGGATGACCTCATCGCCAGGACCCACCACAGCGGCATCGACCAACTCGTCTCCCTCACGAAGCTTGATCGCAATGATGCCACCTCGCTTGGGACGACTGTATTGCTCGAGTGGCGTCTTCTTGACCAGACCGCTTCGAGTCGCCATCACGACGTAGTAGCCTTCCTGGTTGAAGTCGCGAATCGCCAAACACTCGGCAACCTTCTCATCCTTTTCAAGGTTCAGCAGGTTCACGATTGCCCGGCCCTTGCTGTCTCTGGCCAACTGCGGCAGATCGTAAACCTTCTGCCAACGGACTTTGCCAGCGGTCGTCAGGAACAGCAGGTAGGCATGGGTGCTGGCGACGAAGAGATGTTGGATCGGATCTTCTTCATCCGTCTTGGCCCCTTTGAGACCCTTTCCACCACGACGCTGCGTGTTGTAGACGCTTGAGGGGGTTCGCTTGATGTAACCTTGATGGCTGATCGAGACCACCATCGTCTCTTCGGTGATCAGATCTTCGAGGTCGATGTTACCGAGTTCCTCGTGCGAGATCTCCGTCCGACGGGCATCGCCAAAGCGTCGCTTGATTTCCTCCAAATCCTCTTTGATGATGCCAAAGATTCGCTTCGGATCGCTCAGGATGTCCAAGTAGTCGGTGATCTCTGCCAGCAAGTCCTTGTGCTCGCCAGCGAGTTTTTCCTGCTCCAGATTGACCAATTGGCCAAGTCGCATCCGCAAGATCTCGTCGGCCTGGACACTGGTTAGCGAATAGCTCGACGCCTCGCCCCGCTCCATGACAAACTGACGGAAGCCCTCATCTCCCAGCGCACGCTGCATCATCGACGCCGGGCACTCGATGCCCATCAAGCGTTCCTTGGCCTCGATCTGCGTCCGGCTCTCGCGAATCGTCTTGATGATCTGATCAATGTTGGCGAGTGCCAGGAGCAAGCCTTCGACGGTATGTTTTCTGCGTCGAGCGCGTGCCAGCAGGAACTGCGTGCGTCGGCGAATCACGTTGACGCGATGACGGATGAACTCCGTCAGCATTTCCTTCAGCGTCAACTCGCGGGGCTTTCCATCGACCAGCGCGAGGAAGATGATCGAGAAGGTTGTCTGCAGTGGCGAGAACTGATAGAGCTGATTGAGCACCACCTCGGGATCGGCATCTCGCTTGAGCTCGATCACCAAACGGACCGGTTCCTTCAGGTCACTCTCGTCACGAATTCCCGAGATGCCCTTGATCTTGTCTCCATTGACCAACTCGGCGATCTTCTTGACGACGCCGTCACGCGACTGTTGGTAAGGAATCTCCGAAACAAGGATCCGCGATCGAGTCCCTTTCTTTTCCTCGATCCTGCAACGCGCACGCAACAGGATCGTGCTGCGGCCGGTCCGATAACCTCGCCAAATTCCGGCGCGGCCACAGATGATGCCGCCAGTTGGAAAGTCGGGACCCGGGACGATTTGGATCAACTCGTCGTTGGTTGTGTCCGGTTCATCAACAAGCTTGATCAGCGCGTCACAGATTTCGGTTGGATTGTGAGGTGGAATGCTCGTCGCCATCCCAACCGCGATGCCGCCAGAACCATTGATCAACAGATTCGGAAACTTGCTCGGCAGGACCGTCGGTTCCGTGCGCGCTTCATCATAGGTTGGTATGTAGTCGACCGTATCGAGCTTGATGTCGTCCAACATCGCAGCTGCGACAGGGCTTAGCCGCGCCTCGGTGTATCGCATGGCAGCCGGTGGCAAGCCAGCAATGCTGCCGAAGTTTCCCTGCTTGTCGATCAACAGGCGGCGCATGTTCCACTCCTGCGCCATGCGAACCAGGGTCGGGTAGATGACACTTTCACCGTGTGGATGATAGTTACCTGAAGTGTCGCCAGAAATCTTCGCGCACTTGACTCGCTTGCTTCCCGGTCCAAGATTCAAGTCGTTCATGGCGACCAGAATCCGACGCTGACTGGGCTTGAGTCCGTCGCGAACGTCCGGCAATGCGCGACTGACGATCACGCTCATCGCATAAGTCAGGTAGCTCTCACGAAGCTCGTCTTCGATGGGCATGTCGAGCATGCGCAGAGCCCCTGGGCTACTGCCTCCACCACCAGATCCTTCCTCGTCCGGCCCTGGAATGGTTCCCTCGTCTTCGCCGTTTGAGTTGTTGCTGTCGTCGTCAGCCAATGCCGGTGTCCTAAGATGAGTCAGGGATTCGCGGGGGCAATTTAGAAACCCGAAAAGCTGCCGAATTCTAGCTGATTCTGGGCTTGTTCACAACGACCCTGACTCCCCCAGCTGTTGCCGCAACTCGTGTTATGTCAGATACTTGCGACATGCCGCTCGCTTTCCTTTCAGCGTTACCAAGAGTCTCATGAGCTTTACCATCGCCAGCATCCAAATCGGCACCGTCATCAGTGAAGGGAACGCCGACTCGAAGGACGCGCTCGATCGCCACTGGACCACCGGCTTCTACAAGAGGCCGATCGCAGGTCCGGTCCGATCTGACTCGGCTGGGGATCACCGGGGATGCCGTGGCCGACACGCGGAATCATGGAGGACCTGACAAGGCGGTGCTCTGTTACGCGGACTCACACTACGAAGATTGGCGTGAAGAACTGCCACAGTTGGGGATGTCCGCCGGCGCCCTTGCCGAGAACCTGACCCTACGCGGTGCCGACGAGTCGACCGTCTGCATCGGGGACACCTATCGCATCGGTGAGTGCGAAGTGCAGGTCAGTCAGCCCAGGCAACCGTGCTGGAAGATCGCTCGCCGCTGGGGCATCAAGACACTCACCAAGCGGGTCGCGCAGACTGGGCGAACCGGATGGTACCTTCGCGTGCACACAGAGGGATCCCTGCAGGCCGGGCAAGTCTCACAGTTGCTCAACCGGCCTCATCCCAATTGGTCGGTTCAACGAGCCAACGACGTACTGTTCGGACGCGAGGTTGATCGGCTTGCGGTGATCGAATTGATGGGGCTGCCAGAACTGTCCGAGTCCTGGAAAGGCGATCTGGCCTGAACAGTTCGGCCGTGACGGCGAAACCCCGTACGATGGACTTCCAAGTCCGTCTGTTTCTTCGAAGACCTGGCCGACGGACTTGGAAGTCCATCGTACGGGTTGCGAATAGGTGCCTCCGAGAGCGACTAGCAAGCTTTCCGAATCGGCTACGATAGAAACGTTCCCTCGACAGCCACCCAACTTTCCACCACCGTCCTTCGTTCGCGAGAAACAGCATGGCCCGCCTGACGGATGATCAAATCATTGAGTCGATTCGACTTTATCGCGACGCACTGGATGAGACGCAGAGGCTTTACATCGAAGGGGGCGAGCTCGTCCGCGGCTCCTACAGCTGGCTGTCAGGCGGAGAAGACGCAGATCTCGTGTCGATCGCCGACCAGATGGATGATCTTCATCAAGGATTCCTGATGAAGGTCTATGCTTCGGTCGTTCCCGGTTTGACCAGCCGGACGATTGAGCAACGACAGCTCGGGCGGGTCCTGCTGGAGCACATCTGGGGAAAGTCAGTGATGGGAAGCCAACTGCGTGAAGCGGTCGATTGGTTGATCAATGCTGCCAACGATTTTGAGTGGCACGATTTGGTCCGTCCGTTCGCGGAAATCCCGGCACTCCGAGACCGCTGGGGTGAACTGGAGACGTTGGCGATGCGGATGGCCAACATCCTGGCTTCGGTCGATGGGGAAGTGACCATCGCCGACAACGAAAAGATCCAAGCGATGCAAAGCCAGTTTGATGAACTACAGGGCAAAGCCCCCGATCATCTTGCAAACGAAACCGACACGAACAATGCGCGCGATGCACTCAAGTGGCTAAGGGATGAGGCGAAGCGACTACGCGAAGGGGTCGGTTCCGACACTGCCGAAAAACCAACACCCATTGCCGGTCCTGGAGGTTCAGGAAGAAGTGGCTCTGCTGCTGACACGAAACCAACGAGCCGTCCCACGTCCGCCTCCGCACCGGCGGACGACCGCACGCCGCAACAGCGACTTGCCGAAGCGCGAGCGAAACTCGATCGGCTAATCGGTCTCGACGCCATCAAGGATCAGATTGAAACACTCACCAACTTCCTGAAAATGGAACGCCAGCGAGAGGAGGCTGGGCTACCCACCACCAAGCCAAGCCTGCACATGGCATTTGTCGGCAATCCGGGGACTGGCAAGACCACCGTCGCCAGAATCATCGCCGAGATCTACGGCGCACTCGGCATTCTCGAAAAGGGGCACCTGGTCGAAACCGATCGAAGCGGACTGGTCGCCGAGTACGCGGGCCAGACCGGTCCCAAGACGAATGCAAAAATTGATGAAGCGCTCGATGGCGTGCTGTTCATCGACGAAGCCTACACATTGATCGACTCCAACGGGCAGGACCAGTATGGTCGCGAGGCCGTGCAAACCTTGCTGAAACGGATGGAAGATCAGCGGGATCGCTTGATCGTGATCCTCGCCGGCTATCCTCATGAAATGCAGAAGATGATTCAAAGCAACCCGGGTCTCTCTTCGCGGGTCGGCACGACGATGCACTTTGAAGACTATTCACCGGAAGCCCTTTGCCGGATCTTTGACTTGATTGCCTCCAAGGCCAAGTACACCTTACCAACCGAGTCGCGGCGACGTTTGCTACGAGGGTTCACTTATCTTTACGTTCGCCGTGACCGACATTTCGGCAATGGACGTTGCTCGCGAAACTCCTTTGAACGAAGTGTCCGGCGTCTCGCCAATCGGCTCGCCTCACTGAGCGAAATCAACAACGAACTGCTGACAACGCTTCAACCCGAGGACATCGAGGTTGCGGGCGTCTTGCAAAGCCATCTCGCCGCCATGGCGGATGAACCGGGGATGGTGCGACTGCTATGCAAAGACTGCGGCGAAGCACAAGTGATCGACGACACGCTGCTCGGAACCGAAGTCAAATGTTCCCTCTGCGAAAAGACATTCGAGGCCGACTGGGGAGAACCTGTTGCAGAACTTCCCAAACCGACCGAGGAGGAAGTTGAGTCAGAGGCATCCGCCGAAGAGGAACAGGCGGATGTGGAGGATGCGAAGTAGAGGCGCGAGGCTAGCGCTGCACGCGGGCACTGCCGCCGGAGGCAAAGGCCTCGACTTCGGCGAGAGTTGCTCGGGATACGTCACCGTGGTACGTCGTCAACAGGGCACCATGGGCCCAGCCAATCTTGAGCGCTTCGTCCGCTGGACGACCATCAAGAAGCGAATAGATCAGGCCCGAGGCGAACCCATCACCACCACCAATGCGGTCGATTACGTCCAGCTCCGCCGTCGGCGCCATGTATTCCTTTCCGTCGTACCAGAGCACTGCGCTCCAAGAGTGGCGGTTGGTCGAGTGGACTTCGCGGAGCGTGGTGGCGACCGCTTTGACATTGGGAAACTTCTTGACGGCGTTGCCGATCATGCCGAAGAAATTCTTGGGATCGAGCTTGCTGTCGGTCTTCTCTTCGACGTCGGGGCCCTTGATTCCAAGCCCCTTTTGCAGATCCTCTTCGTTGCCAATCAAGACATCGACATTCTCCACGATCTTGGCAATCATCTCCTGGCCCTTTTCGAGCCCACCGATGGTGTCCCACAACTTGGCCCGATAGTTCAAATCGAACGACCGCACCGCACCCGCCCTGCCCGCTGCCTTCATCCCTTCAATGACCAGTTCCGAAGTGGTAGGCGAAAGCGCCGCGAAAATCCCACCACTGTGGAACCAACGACATCCGCCGGCGAATATTTTGTCCCAGTCGAAGTCGCCCGGCTTGAGCATCGCCCCTGCTTCGTTCGCTCGGTTGTAGAAGACCACCGGAGGCCGAACGCCTTGACCACGATCACTGTAGACCGTGGCCATGTTCGGACCACGAACACCATCGTGCTTGAAGTGCTTGTAGAAAGGACGCACGCCCATCGCCTTGACCTGACGCTGAATCAATTCACCGATGCCATTGTCGACCATGGCCGTGACGATGCCGGTCTTCAACCCAAAGCACGACGCCAGGTTCGCGGCACAGTTGTACTCACCGCCCGAAACGTGCACATCAAACGATGAGGCGGTTCGAAAGGGGATCACCCCAGGATCCAGGCGATGCACCAACGCACCGAGGGCAACGAAGTCAAGTTCTTTGTCGGCCGTGGGGATCGTCAATCCGCTCATCAGTTTTTTCTCCGCGAGGCCGCCTTCGAGGGCAGCGGTGTCGTTGGGGATGTGAAAGGTAGAAAGTCTTGGTAACAAAGATGGTGACGCCGTCTCGCCCGACCCACTCCAAGAGTCGACTGGGAGGCTAGATCGTCACCGAGGCAAACCCGCCGTCGACAGCGATGTTCTGACCGGTCACGAAGGAAGAGGCCTGGCGACTTGCCAGCCAGATCACGGCTCCCGCCAACTCCTCCGGTTTGCCGAATCGCGCCATCGGCGTGTGCCCGATGATCTGTCCGCCTCGATCCGTATAGCTGCCATCCTCGTTGAATAACAACTTTCGGTTCTGCTCAGCGGGAAAGAATCCAGGACTGATCGCGTTGACGCGCACACCGCTGGTCGCCCACTCGCGTGCCAGCCACAGTGTCAAATTGATGACCGCAGCTTTCGCCGCCGAATAAGCAACCACGCGCGAGAGCGGGATCATGCCAGACATCGAGGCGATGTTGATCACGCTGCCAACGCCTTCCTTGATCATGTCCGGACCAAACACTTGACTCGGTAGCAAGGCGCCGCCGACAAGATTCAAGTCGAAGACATCTCGCCAGGCTTCCAGAGGAAGCTTGCAAACGTCGCCGCCGGGCGGAATGGTCGCCTCGGGCCGGTTGCCCCCCGCCGCATTGACCAACACCGAGGCGGCAGCGCCGGACCATTGCTTGATCGCTTCGCGTGCCTGGTCGAGTGACTCGGCTTGCAGGCCATCGGCAGCAAAAAACTTTGCTTCGCCACCTGCCTCGACGATCCTGTTGGCTCTGGCGTTGCCCCGCTCCGAACTGCGTCCCACGACGGCCACCTTTGCACCAGCGGCCCCCAGGGCCTCCGCCATCATTCCGCCCAGTTCGCCCGTTCCACCAATCACCACGGCTACATCGTCGTCGAGTCGAAACAGGTTATTCATCGTGTCGCGGAATTACTGAATGGAGGGGAGCAGGAGGGGATGCCCGGCAACTCGATCGGGACCGGGACGTCGCCCGAAAGGGGGGACGACACGCTAACTATTCCGAGCGGGCCGAACGTCACCGACGACAATTTAGTCACTGGCCTGTTTGGGCGACAGGTGCCGGAGATCACCATCAGAGGGAATACAACGCTTCTTTCGCCCCAATAAGGTAGGGTCTTTGTGGAGTCATCGTCGATTCGGGCCCTCTCGCGATTAGACTAGAAGAGCTCCCTTCGTCTGGAGTTTCCCCGTTTTCTCGGACTCACTTGCATGCTGTATGTGATCTGCATCGTTCTGGTGATCGCGATCGCGTCGTTCGCGATTCCATCCGACGTTTGGAGTCTGCTCCTTGAAAACTCAAGGGACATGCGAGGCCGCCTGCAAGCCCGCTATGTCTGGCAGGAGTCGAAAGCGGTCGGGAACTTTTTTGCCGGTTTTCTGCTGGGAGCCTTCGTACTCACGACGCTGATTGTTGGCGCGGCCTTCCTCTATGACATCTGGTACGTCTCGGAATCGGGACCAGCAGAATCGTCCGAGCATGCAAGGCATTCGCTATGGGCTTCGGTCCCGATCGCAATCGTGGTCGTGTTCACATTCCTGGTGCTGGCAATCCGGCTGACTTCACGTGGTTACACCTTGGCGATGGATCAACTGGTGGTGGAGGCGGCAGCGAGAAATCGGCGAAAGATCGCCAGCAGCTACCTGCAGAGCACCGCTCAAACCAACAACCAACGTTGGCATCGCAGCGACGAAGCAGACGAGGAATCTTGAGCGAGCGACCCGGAAAGACACGTTCCTCGGAATGATGTAAGATCCCCTCTGCTGCGAAAAGGTGTCGGACACTTTTTCCTAGCCGCGATTAGGAGTGCCCGCGAGGAGTGATGGTGATCTGATGTCGGACTTGGACCCTGAGGACTCGATTCCAGACGATCGTGCTGTCCGCGAGACAAGGATCCACCACGGCCCCTACCCGGAATTCACCTGGACCGCCGTCATCCTGGGCTGGGCGATCGGAGCGTTGATCGCGGTCTCAATCGGCTACGCTGCCCTGATCCTCGGTTTTGCCATCGAAGGGTCCGAGTTGGCGGCGATTCTCGGCTGGGGCGTCCTGCGTGGGGCCCTACGGCGAACGAGCATCGTTGAGAACAACATCAATCAAACGATTGCTTCGGCGGTCAATGGTGCATCCTCGGGCATCATGTTTTCCGTGCCGGCGCTGTACATCCTCAGTCGCACCGAAGGCTTGGAGGAGGTGGCGAACTTCAATGTCCCCTTGATGGTGCTGGCCTGCATCACGGGCAGTGTGTTGGGGCTGGCGTTCGTGATTCCCTTGCGGAAGCAGATGATCGATTTTGATCGCCTTGCTTATCCAGGTGGGATCGCGGTAGCGACGATTCTGAAGTCGCCGGGAGCTGGCGTTCGAAAAGCAATGCTGCTGATGTTGGGAACGCTCATTTCAGGTGTTGCCCATCTGTTGGTGCTAGCGACCCTTGGCGATGACCATGACTGGCATGTCGGTGCCCAACTCGGACTGCCATCGATGTTGAACATCAGTTTCTACCTGTCGGTGATGACCATTGGAGTCGGCTTCCTATCGGGCAGGGGAGGATTTTGGTTTGGGGCGGGCGGTTTCCTGTGTTACTTCGTGTTGTCGCCGCTGCTCAGCCAGTTTGCCGGCAGCGACATCAGGGAGCTCGTGACCTCCCCCAACGCGATGCGTTTGGAACTCTATCGGCCACTGGGAATCGGCATGTTGGTGGGGGCGGCCGTTGGGGGCATCGCTGCAGCCTTTCCCCTGATCGTCAGCGCCATGAAGTCGATGCACGCGGCCAGCAAGAAAAGTGATTTTGAGGGTGGTGCTAGCGATGAAATGCCCATCGGCCTGCTCTACTCGGCGATTGTAGTGGGCGCCTTGGTGATGGTCTGGATCGCCTACACGTCGGTCGACGGGATGACACTCGGGCGAGCGGTCGCGATGGCCACGCTGGGTACCCTCTGGGTTTGGGTGGCGGGCGTGGTGGTCTCCGAATGTGTCGGCCGCACAAATTGGTCGCCTCTATCAGGGATGACACTGATTGCGGTGACGATCTTGATCGTCATTGCCCGAGGTGGGCTGAGCGTGGTGGAAACGATCACGAGTTCCATGCTGGTCGGAGCCGCGATCTGCTTGGCGATCTCGCAGGCCAGTGACATGATGTTGGACTTGAAGTCGGGCTATCTCGTCGGTGCCGTCCCACGCCGCCAACAACTCGCGCAGTTCATCGGTGCGTGGCTAGGTCCCGTGATCGTGATCCACCTGATGATCCTGCTGAATAGTCAATACAGCATTGGATCCGACCAACTTCCGGCGCCGCAGGCTCAAGCACTAGCCTCGGTGACCGAAGGCATCCTCAGTGGCAACGTGCCGACGTATCGCTACACCGCCGGCGCAGGCCTGGGTTTGCTACTAGCGTTAAGCGGACTCGGGGGCGTCGGCGTGCTGATCGCGCTCGGATTCTACATGCCATTTCAGATTGCCATGACCTATACCGTGGGGAACGTATTGCGAATCGCCGCCGACAGGTTTTTGGGCTCGAAGTGGAGCCATGAAGTGGGCATTCCCATCGCAGCAGGCTTGATTGTCGGCGAGGCCTTGGTTGGCGTCGGACACGCATTGATCAAGGTCCTGTTTCCTGATCCTGAATCTGCAGAGGCGGCCATCAATCTTGGCTCCGGCGTGCTCGCCAGTTTCCCTGTGACAATGTGGATGTGAGACCATGATGCAGACACCAAGAAATTCCTCCAAGCCCTGGCTGCCACTGGCCATCGGACACCTGCTTCTGTGGGGTGGTTTCCTAGGTGCCACTTTTTGCTCGGTCGTTCACAGGGAGTTCGAGGACAAGTGGTCGACCATCCCCTGGGGTTGGTACCTGGTTTCCTTGACGACCGGATTCGTGGGCGTGGTGCTGGTTCGCCGATCACGAAGACACGATGCCTCCGACGAAGCGAAGACGGAAGCCGAGTACTCGCTGGTGCGTAAGAGCCTCGACACCGTCTCGAGGTTGGTCACGCAGCTGAACGCCCAGCAGGACCGGACACCGCACGACGTGCTGCACTGCATCGACGAGCAATGCGTGGAACCTCTTTCCGACTTCGCCGATTCCCGTCAAGCCCTGGTGAAGCGTTTCGGAATGGCAGTCTATGCAGAGGTGATGACAGAATTTGCCTCGGCAGAACGACTGATCAATCGATCCTGGTCGGCGGCAGCTGATGGCTACGTGGATGAAGTCTCCGCGAGTCTGCAGCGAGCCGACCATCACCTTCGCAGGGCGACTGAATTGCTCGCGGCTGCAGAGACGAAGGCAACCTGAGACCAGACTTGCCAGTTGTGGGGGGAGGGGAATGCGACGTCCGGTAGCAAGGCTCAGGGCAGATGGCCTGCTCACCTGCGTCGACCTGGCATCGACAGTAGAATTGCCACCACATTGGCTGGTCGACTGCGTCTAAAATGAGAGCATCGGTGAAGCGTGACTTCCATTGGGTTGCGATCCCGTTTTCGTCACCCTCTCCAGCCGAGGTCTTGCTCGTGGGGTTCAACCAAATGGTAGCCAGGATCGGCGCCGCATGCCGTCTCGCTCTATCTCTCTGTACCGCTCTTTCTGGTCAGGAAAAGACGATCCAGTACGACAACGCGAGCGACGGAGTCAAATACGTTGGAACGCAGCAGTGCATCGAGTGCCATCAAGACTACTACCAGAGCTACCTCCGTACGACGCACAGCGTCGCGACCACTCTCACCGATCCTGATCAAGAAGCGGAATCCGCGGCGTTTGACCAAGAACTCACCGGCACGCTGTATGAAGTCTTACGAAAGGATGGCCAACTGATCCATCGTGAGACTCTGCGTGATGCCGAAGGCGAGACGTTGGCGGTGACTGAGAAACCGATCGTTTATACGATGGGTAGCGGCGACCATGGAAAGAGTTACCTCTATCGTTCGGGACCCTTCCTGGGGCAGTCACCGATCACTTGGTTCAAAGAAACTGGATCGTGGGGCATGTCGCCCGGTTTTGATCGGCCATTCCACAAATCATTTCACCGGACCATCGGTACCGATTGTGTCTTTTGTCATGTCGGTAGCATCGATCGCCTAAAACAGAACCCCTACAAGTTTGAGATTCTCGAAACAACGATTGGATGTGAACGATGCCACGGTCCCGGTGAGTTACACGTCGCGAAGCATCGCAACTCGACGGGCGAAAGCGTGCAAGGCGCAGCGGCCGCCGATCAAGATCTCACGATCGTCAACCCCGCCAATCTGTCACGTGAACTCAGCGAGGCGGTGTGCCAGCAATGTCACCTTCAAGGGATAGGCAAAGCGGATGTCTCGGGCAATGACTCCTGGGACTATCGCCCAAGCCTGCCTCTGAGTGACTTTCGCGTCGACTATCAGCTCGGGCTGGGGGGCGAGCGAATGAAGATTGTCGGCCATGTCGAGCAACTGCACGCAAGCGAATGCTACAAGCAAGATGCAACGCTGACATGCACCACTTGCCACGATCCCCACAATCCCATCCCGGCCGAGTTACGTGTCGACTTTCATCGGCAAGCCTGCTTGAATTGCCATAGCAATGAAGCCTGCGGCAAGCCATTGGTGGAACGAGAACGCGTGGCAGAGAACAGCTGTTACCAGTGTCATATGCCGAAAGCCGACACCAACGTGACGCATGCTGCGTTGCACCATCATCGAATTGGCATTCATGACGATGACCACGTCGAAACTGAACCAACCGGTGAACTTTTTCCCGTCATCGATGTGGCCCAGCTTTCGCAGCGTGAGCAGGATCGCTGCGAAGCGTTGGGCAAGATCGTGCTTTTGCAGGAAAGACCCGTCAAACTTGACTACGATGATTTCGCGATCCAAGCCGCCGAATCCCTCATTCGACTCAAGCAATCCGGCCCAGTCGATGCGAGAAGCGATAGCCAACTCGCCCTTCTAGCCAGCGCACAAGACCAGCGGACCATCGCCGAGGATCTGTGCCAAGAGGCACTTCAAAAAGATGTGTTGCCATCGATGGCGAGAATCGAGGCGACGAGCATGCTCGCTCAAATCGCTTTTCAAAAAGGGGACGTGCAGCAGGCGGTCAAGCTGTATCGGCTGCTGGCGAATTATCATCGCGATGCTCGCGACATGTTCTTTCTTGGGCTTTGTGAGAACAACGTGGGGAATGTGCCAGCGGCGATCGAAGCTTTGGAGAAATCGCTTGAGATTGACCCTGCCCAGGTTGGCCCCCACAGCGCTTTGCGAGCCATTTACCAGGCACGCGGTGAGCAGCAAAAATCAGACACGCACGCCGATGCCCAGCAGCGGATTACCGAACTGACCGAACGATGGCAACAACCGTCGGCTGAGCCCTAGCTGAACAGCGTGACCTTGGCGGCCAAAGGTAACCCGTTGTCGAGGCGAGGAAATGGCGTGACGGAAAATATGGATCCTGACATCGACTCGCTCAGGCGTCGGGTTGTGATGGAACTCTCCCTGTCCATCTTGTGCGCCAAGACTTAGAAATGCGAACGCGTTCAGGACTGACTCCGTCCAGCTACTCAAACTGAGCGGTTGTTGAGAGCAGCACGACTCTCCGAGTCGTAAATCGCCGAGAGAATCGACTCGGAGAGACTGTGAGTTAATCTCGACAGTTGAA
Source organism: Pirellulaceae bacterium (assembly GCA_963767665.1). Taxonomy (GTDB): domain Bacteria; phylum Planctomycetota; class Planctomycetia; order Pirellulales; family Pirellulaceae; genus Rubripirellula. The sequence goes on along the minus strand of CAVYFC010000013.1, from coordinate 568,951 downwards.
CTTCGAGCGGGTCCTGCGAGCTGGATTTCAAAATTGCAAGTTGAACGAGTGGCTCAGCTCATGTTTTGGTCTTTCCGGTTGCACTGGCCGCCCCTGGCGAGCACCCGGGTGGCCTGGGAAGCCTCGTTGAGAGCCTTCCTTTGGCTCGTTTCATCCTCTGGCTGGGGGTGTGAGCAGGGGGCGAGTTCCGCAATTGCCGGTTCTCTTCTCGCGTCCGTGGATCACTCAGAGATGTGTGGGTTCTCGTACCAGATGACACCCAAGTTCTTGACTTCCTCGCAGGTCAGCACATCCAAATCTCCATCGCCATCCAGGTCGATCGTTTGCACCAGATCATGTTTGACCCCATCAACGCCACTGATCGTGTGAGCCGACCAGGGTCCAGTGAGCGGGTCGCCTTCATTCACCAAGCGTCCCAGACCCATCTTTCCGCCGCTTGCGCCTTCGGTCGAGAAGGCGATCTCCAACTTTCCATCGTTATCTAGATCCGCGACCGCCAATCCTTTCGCGCCGCCATAGGTGTTAGGAATCGTGATCTCCTGTTCGCTCCAGCGATCACCGGCTGCATCGAGGCGTCGGCAAACGACGATCGCTTGCGGCCTTACCGCGACCAGGATCTCCTCCAGCCCATCGCCATCAAGATCGGCTCTTCGCAAAAACATCGCTTCACGTGACGTGACCCCCACCGTGTGCCTTGTCCAATCCTTGGTCAGTCGCCGGTCCTCGGAACCGGGATGCTCCAACCAAAAGCAACCGCTGGTTGCCCCTTTTCGATCGGTGAACAAGAGATCGAGCCTGCCATCGTGATTCATGTCGACGGCCTCCAACGACATCAGCCATCCAACAGAAACGAGCGGATGCCACTTCCATGCCGCCAAGTCACGCGCATCGTCCGGAATCTTCCACCATCCCAATTGCGATCCCTTGCCCTTTCCACCGGCGACCAGGTCGACTCGTCCATCGAGGTCCACATCCATGGGGGTCGCGTACATCCATCGACATTGCCCCAGGGAGTCCGGGACCTCCTCGGTCTGCCAGGCATCGGGATCCAGATACTCGTCTCGATTGGGGGCCCAATGCACCAACACTGCTTGACGCCGTCCCTCGCAGCAACTGACCACATCAATCGCACCATCATGATCCAAGTCGACGAAAACAGCGTCTTCGGCATCTTGAGCGGCCCCAACGGTGACAGCGGGCCAAGGGGCGCGAGCACTTGCCGGACCTGGATTCAAGTAGAGCCGGGTTACGGCTCCCTGCTCCCAACCCGTGGCGATGTCCAAACGACCATCTCCATTGACGTCCGCCAAACGTGTCCCATCGGCGCCTCGTGATTGACGATCGATCGTGTGACGACGCCATCCGATTTCGGTCGAGGCTTCCTCAGCAAAAACCGGCCCGACAACCAAAGCCAGTGGGACCAAGGCCAGCGGGACAAGCAAAGAAAGCCTCGGGTGAATCATGGTCTGCATCTATGTGGAATCACGTGAAGAAGAAAGAGTCGAAGGCGACTTGGAAAACACCAATGGCAAATTGTAGTGAGTGCCTTCTCCAATTTGTTCTTGCGAGCCCAATGCGCCAGCATCGGGTTTCGAAAGCTGCGATGAACGTACTTTTCGACCGATGACATGGTGATGACAACCGGCCGGTTTCCTACAATCGAGCCTTCCGATCGATTGTGATTGCTGGCTAAGAACAGGAGCACGGCGCGATGAGTTTTTTGTGGATGGACAAACAGCGACTGGGAACCCCGCTCCGAGGCACCTTCTTGAGTCTGGGAAGCCCGCTATCAGCAAGGATGGCGGCGCAGCTCGGATTCGATTGGGTCTTGATCGATTTGGAACATGGCGCCTGCACGGAAGGCGATCTCCCCGCCCTCTTGATGGCGGTGGAGGGTTCGAAGTGTTCGCCCATCGTCCGAGTCGTCTCCAACAACCAGGACTGCGTCAAGCGTGCACTCGATTTGGGCGCTGTGGGAGTGATGATTCCCTACGTCAGCACGGCAAGCGAGGCAGCTGCCGCCGTCTCTTACACACGATATCCTCCCGAGGGCTGCCGTGGTGTGGCAAGTTCAACCATCGCTACCGAGTTTGGCCTGAATACCGCCGCCTATCATCGGGAAGTCCTGGGTGAAACGCTGACAATCATTCAGATCGAAACCCGACAGGGAGTCGAGAACATCGAGGAAATCGTCGCCGTCGAGGGAGTCGATGTCGTTTTCATCGGGCCGCTTGACCTCAGCTTCAATTTGGGCTGCCCGAAACAGTTCGATCATCCAAAGCTGCAGGACGCGATCGATCGCATCTTGGAAGCCTGCAACCAACAAGGCAAAGCATGCGGAATCCTCAGCACTGCCGAAGACGCACAGGACTACATTGGTCGAGGATTCACCTTCATGGCCGTCGGGTCCGATGCGGGAGCGTTGCATCATGGGCTCGTCCGGCTTCGGGATGCTTGAGAGGAGAGAATCAAGGGCGAGGCGAAAACCTGCGAGAGGTGAGGACGATGGGGTGGGAGCGTGCAGGAGAAGCCTGTGAGTCATGCAGAGACCTGCTATCCTTTTGGGCCTCGTGCCTGATGGTCCTTTCCAGGTAGCTTCACTCTCTTGCTTCAACGATCGTAGGCGACCCATGAAGTTTCGTTCGTTTTGCTTGTTGCTTGCCACCTCGGCTCTTGTTTCCTCTGCCGCAGCGGCTGACCGTCCCAACATTGTCGTGATCCTGTGTGACGATTTGGGTTACGGAGATTTGCAGTGTTATGGCCATCCTTCGATCAAGACACCGAACCTCGATAAGCTAGCGACTGAAGGCATTCTTCTGACCGACTGCTACTCGGCGGCGCCGGTCTGCTCCCCATCACGTGTTGGCTTGTTGACGGGACGAAGCCCAAACCGTGCGGGGGTCTACGACTGGATTCCGGAAGCTCGCAAGCCGACGCCCGATCGGCGTGAACTCGTGCACATGCGAAAGGACGAAACCACCATTGCCCGCTTGCTCACGAGATGCAGGCTATCAAACTTGCATGGTAGGGAAGTGGCACTGCAACAGCGCCTTCAATGACTGCGTCGCAACCTCAGCCCGGCGACTTTGGCTTCGACCATTGGACGGCGACGCAGAACAACGCGTCCCCGTCACACGAGCGTCCTCGCAACTTCATCCGCAACGGCACCAGCGTGGGCGAGGTCGATTCGTTCAGCTGCCAATTCGTGGTCGACGAAGCGCTGCAATGGCTCGGGAAAGTCGATCACCAAGCTCCCTTCTTTTTGTATGTACCTTTTCACGAACCTCACGAACCGGTCGCTTCGCCCAAGGACTTGGTTGATGGATATCGCGATGTCGCACGCACCGACGATGAGGCACAATACTTTGCCAATGTTGCGAACGTCGATTCAGCCGTCGGCAAGCTGCTTCAAGGCCTCGATCATTTAGGACGAAGCAACAACACGCTCATCATTTTTACGTCCGACAACGGGCCGGAGACATTGAACCGCTACCGCAGCGCCAATCGTTCTTATGGTCGGCCTGATCCACTTCGCGGCATGAAATTGCACACGACCGATGCTGGGTTTCGGGTCGCGGGCATTCTCAATTGGCAGGGCGTGATCGAACCCCCACTGGCTGGATCGACATGTTCGACGCCCGGTTTCGTCGCTCGATTTCCTGCCGACCTTCTGCAAACTTGCCGGGGTCGAGCCGCCAACGGGATTGGCGTCTGGACGGCATCGATTTTTCGCCGCTACTCGAAGGCAAGCCGCTGACTCGCACCAAACCTTTGGTTTGGGCCTATTACAACGCGATCAACGATGCCCGAGTCGCCATGCGGGACGGCAAATGGAAAGTGCTGGCCAAACTCAATCGGCGGGCAACTGCAAAAATGTCGAACGTGACGCACGGACACCTTCCCCTTGATTCGCGACGCCAAGCTTACCGATATTGAAGTCTACGAGATCACGTCGGACATCCACGAAGACAATGATCTGGCCAAGACAGAACCCGAACTGGCAAGAACAGCTCGGTGATCAGCTTCGAGACCAGTACCAAGAATTGGTCAACGACTCACACACCTGGTAGTCGCCGGGAGCTGGAGAAGCTGTCAGAGCTGGAAAGGGTCAGGCCTCAATAGCCGCAAGCGGCCCGAAGGGTGCTTCGCACTATTGAGGCCTGACCCCTTTTCCAGCTACGCACATGAAAAATGAAGACGCTCTAAGTCACGAGATTCGCCTGCGCTTGCTGCAGGAACTGCATCGCTTCCATGGGAGTCATCGAATTGATGTCCAGTTTCTGGATCTCTTCGATCAGCGGATGATCGGCGAAACCGAACAGAGTCAACTGATATTGGTTGCCGCCGCTTCGCCACGCCCGGCGTGCGGATGGTGGGCCGATCCAGTGCATCGCGGTGATCGGCTTCCAGCTGCGCCAGGACATCTTTGGCACGCTCGTTGACAGCTGCAGGGATCCCAGCCAACCGCGCGACATGAATCCCATAGCTCTTGTCAGCACCGCCACGCACGATGCGATGAAGAAACACCACTTCATCGTTCCACTCCTTGACCGCGACATTCCAATTGGCAATCCGCGGAAGCGACTCTTCCAACTGGGTCAACTCGTGGTAGTGCGTGGCGAATAAGGTGCGGCAACCGATCTGCTCATGCAGATGTTCGGTGATCGCCCAGGCAAGGGACAGCCCGTCGTAGGTGCTGGTACCACGCCCGATCTCGTCAAGGATCACCAAACTGCGTGGCGTCGCCGTGTTCAAGATCCGAGCGGTCTCGACCATCTCGACCATGAACGTACTCTGTCCCCGGCTGAGCTCATCGCTTGCGCCGACGCGGGCAAAGATCCGGTCGGCGATTCCAATTTCGCGCGGACTCGGCGGGCACGTAAGAACCGGCCTGAGCCAACAACGTGATCAATGCCACCTGACGAATGTAGGTGCTCTTTCCTGCCATGTTGGGGCCGGTGATCAGCAGGATCATGCCCGCCTCAGGCGACTGGACGCAATCGTTGGGGACGAATTCGCCCTGCGGCAGTGTGACGTCCAGGACTGGATGACGGCCGGCATCAATTCGTAGCACCGAGTCGTCGCAGAGCACGGGCCGGACCCAGTTGCGCTGCGCGGCGATCTCGGCCATGGATGCGAGCACATCGAGTTCGGCGATCGCAAAAGCGACCTCCTGCAGGATCGGAAGGTGCCGGTGGGTCGCAGCACGAAGCTCCTGAAAAAGCAACTGCTCCCGCGTTTGCGCCTTGTCATCAGCCGCAAGGACTTTCTCTTCGTACTCTTTCAATTCTGGAGTGATGAACCGTTCGCAATTCTTGAGCGTCTGCTTGCGGATGAAGTCGGCTGGAATCTTGTCGCGGTGCGAGTTCGTCACTTCCAGGTAGTAGCCGAAGACCTTGTTGTAACCGACTTTCAGATTCTGGATCCCAGTCTGGTCCATCTGTTGTTTTTGATAAGCGGCAATCCATTCCTTGCCACCTCGCGCCAGTTGACGAAGCTCATCCAGTTCGCGGTCATACCCCTCGCGAATGAAATTCCCGTCGTTGGCGAAAACCGGGCACTCGTCCGCCAAGGCACCTTCTAGTTGCTCTCGGAGGTCGGGGCAGAGATGCAATTGGGATTCGATGAAGGCGAGACGACTCGGGCTCGCGCCCTTGCAGCCGTGACTTCAGCTTGGGAAGCCCGTTGAGTGTCTTGGCCACTTGCTGCAGATCTCGGGGGCCCGTACGGCCGGTCGCGATTCGAGCGAGCAGTCGAGTCAGATCGAATGTGTGTTTGAGTGTGGCTCGAATATCAGCCCGAAGCGTTGGATCCGCCAACAATTCGTCGACCGCATCGAGCCGATCGTCAATGGCTCGCTGATCGATCAGTGGAGCCGCAATCCAGTCTGCAAGTAAACGCGAGCCCATCGGTGTGCAGGTGCGATCGATCACGCCGAGCAACGAGCCCTCGCGCGAGCCGCTACGAAGTGTGCGCGTGATTTCGAGGCTGCGTCGCGTCGCCGCATCGATCTGCAGAAAACCACTGCGGTGGTGCGCCGTCAAGGATCGAAAGTGATCAAGATCGCGACGCTGCGTTTCTTGCAGGTAGGTCAGCACCGCGCCGGCTGCACGAATCGCCGGAACATCACCCGTCTCGAATCCGAACCCCTCCAAATTGTGAACCGAGAACTGCTTGCAGAGGATCTCTCGCGATGAATCCTCGGCGAATGACCATGCAGGCCTCGCGGTCCAGGCCCAAGGTGCGGTGGTATCGGGTGAAAAGCGAACATCGTCCTCCCGATAAATGACCTCGGCTGGACCAATTCGCGCTAGTTCATCCTCGACTCGCGACCTCGAAAAGGTGCCCGCTTCGAAACGGCCACTCGACAACTCTGCCCAGGCGATACCCACCACATCATCCGCATCACCGCCAGCCGTTCGCTTGCTCGAGGGAAGACAGACGGCCGCCAGGTAGTTCGTCTCGCGTGGATCAAGCAGCCCATCGTCGGTCAACGTACCCGGGCTGACCATTCGCGTGATCTCGCGCTTGACCAACCCCTTGGCGAGCTTTGGATCTTCGACCTGTTCGCAGACGGCTGCTCGATACCCGGCCCGAATCAATTTCTGAAGGTAGGCATCCAGTTGATGATGTGGAAACCCAGCCATGGCCGTGGGGTTTTCGCTGTCGCGATCGCGGCTGGTCAGCGTCAAGCCGAGCACCTTGGCCGCCAGCTTGGCATCGTCGAAGAACAGCTCGTAAAAATCCCCCATGCGGAAAAACAGGAGCGCATCGCCACACGCCCCCTTCGCCTCATGGTATTGTCGCATCATCGGTGTCATGAGCAAAATCGTAGCGGCTCGGCCAGCGATCGCACAGACGCGATTGGGGGATGCAGCGGGTTGAATTTCGGTGCCACCGGGGGACCCTTGCCGGTTGGGCAAGAGGTAGCAGCGATCACATCTGCGAATAGGGCTTTGGAATCAGCACGTACTTGTGAATCTTGCTGACGGTGCCCTGGTATTTCGCGACTTCCTTCAGGACCTGCCAATCGGGATGAACGCGGAAGGCCTTCCAGGCTTCGATCCGAGCCGACTCGCTGGGGTAGACCGTCAGGTAGCTGAGGCTTGGGGTGAACGGCCCGACAACGGCCTGGCCAATGAAGACGGGCTGGATTCCACAATCAAGGAAGATGGGAACCTCACCCGAATTGAACATGTCGACTTTCAGTTCACCAAGTCGCTCATTGGCACTCTCGTAGATCCGGAACTCATACACCCGTTCAGGATTGCTCAAACTTTCCTGTGCAACTTGCAACTGAGGCATGCAGTCCATCGCGACCAACAATTCACTCTCGATTCGCTGATAGGGCGGTTGGTCCGGAGCACGATCCAGGTAGTCCTTCGCGGTCGCTTGGTACTGGGGATCGGCTTCTACTTTCGCTTTCACACCGGCGATCTGATCCGCGCTGGCATGCGGAATGACGACAACCAGTCGGGCGCTGCCGGTTTCATCGTTGGCTGAATTGGTGAACACACCCACAGGTCCCACTCCCTGACGCTTCAATGCGGGAAGGAGCGCCTGCTCGAAGTATTGATCAAGTGCCTTCACGTCGCCCTGGTCACCGAGCACATAGCTTCGCACCTCGTAATACTGATTGGAGTCTTCAGCAGAGAGTGGAGAGGCGAATAGCATGGGGATCGCAAGTGAAAAGAGAATCAGTCGGTATTTCATGGTGGTCTCGCACGAACTCAGGTGAACGGTGGTAGTCGCTGGATGGAGCGAACATCATAATCTTCCGGCGCCACGATCGTCCAACGATCGACGCGAAGGGAATTTCAGCTGGGAATTCCCGCGGTGTGAAGACCTGCGCGCTGTGAATGCGTACATTGGGAATCACATCGTCGTGACGGCACCGCGACGGAAAGTCATCATGACTTGGAATCGCACCCGGTTGATTTCAAGAGGTGACCGCGTCGCAGAAAGCAACTCGAGGCCCTTTACGGAAATTGCATGATGTTCGAGATCGTTGACGCCCTGACCGCTCCGGCCGGATGGCTGCCCGTTGCAGAAGTCGCGACGGCAGCGTTAGAAACCGCCAGCGAGGCAGCAAACGGAGAAGGCGAGGAAGTCGAACGATTTTTCTCGCTGCACGGCATTTTTACACTCGGAATGTTGGTGATGCTTCAAGCTGTCCTTGGCTTCGACAACCTGCTTTACATATCCATCGAGAGCAAGCGAGTCCCCGAAGACCGACAATCCTACGTGCGAAAGATCGGCATCAGCCTGGCGATCGTGTTTCGGATTCTGCTGCTATTTGTGTTGGTCAATCTTGTGGAGAAGCTACAGGATGCATTTCTCACGTTTGATTCCCATCCGATTTCTTTGGCGGTCTCCGGACACAGCCTGATCGTGCTGGGCGGTGGGGCGTTCATTCTTTGGACGGCGATGAAAGAGATCTTTCACCTGCTTGTGATCCACGATGTGGAATCGGACCACGACCATCGCCAAGGTGGTAGCGTTGCTCGCGCGATCACCATGATTGTGTTGATGAACATGGTGTTTTCGTTCGACTCCATCCTCAGTGCGATCGCACTGACCAAGAACTTCGCCATCATGGCAACCGCAATCGTGATCAGCGGGATGCTGATGATGTGGCTAGCCGACCACGTCGCAGCGTTCCTGCAGAAGAATCGCATGTATGAAGTATTGGGCCTGTTCATCTTGTTCATCGTCGGCGTGATGCTGGTCAGTGAAGGAGGGCACCTGGCCCAGCTGCAACTCTTTGGCAACCATGTGACAGCAATGGAGAAGAGCACGTTCTACTTCGTCCTCGCGGTCTTGATCATCGTCGACGTGGTCCAGTCGAGATACCAGAAGAAGTTACTGGCCGAGCAAGCCAGAATACAGCAGCGAGTGTCTGAGGGGGCGAGTGCCTGAGGGGGACAGGGCAATCGTGGAAACCGCATGATCACGCTGTCAGATTTGCCCCTATCACGCTGTCAGATTTGCCCCTATCACGCTGTCAGATTTGCCCCTAGGCCGGGGCAAGCCTTGGCAGTCATGTTCCAAGACAAGTCCTGGGCCACGCATGATCCCATCTCATTGAGGGAAACGATCTAGCCTGCGCCCGCTGCAAGAAGTTCGAATGCGATGGGTGCCGGCGTTCGTCCGCGCTAGGCACGACTACTTGTCAGATAGCAATCGCAGCGTTTCGTCCACGTTTTCGGCGAACGTGTCTTGAGAAGTCGAACCAGTGCCCTGGGCCTGCTGGGTTCCACCATCGGCCGATGTCACGTCATTCACGACCGACACCTTCTTCTCGGCGCGACCCCATTGGCCGAAGACGTCATCCTCGCCAAGCCTGGAATCGGTGGCAGTGGTGTCATCGTTCGATTGGGGTGAAGGTGGTAGGGCATTGATGGGCAGCGGAGTTTGTTCCCCTTCACCACCCTCACCGGCCCCGACCGTTCCGTTGCCGAATTCGACGCGGTTCATTTCGTTGATGACGAGCAATGCATCGAGCGCGGTGACCATGGTGTCGGCATTGACGTCATAACCGAGAATGTTGCCGGTCGATCCGATTGGCCCCGGCCCATACAGATTGATGTAGTTGATGATCGCCAAGGCATCGCCCGCAGTGATCTGGCCGCTTCGATCCACATCGAAAGGATTGTCGAGATTGTGGTACGGCGTGTGATTCTCCATCACTTGAATCAAGAACGACCTGCTGATCGACGAGAAAACCCGTTGCGAATCGCGGACCGTGATCTCGAGCTCGATCTCTGATTGGCTCGCGAATTCGACGATTTGAGCATCAAGCAATTTCAGCGTTCCATCGACAATCTCGAAACGAGGATCATCGACCGAGAGCTGGAAACGCGAATCAACCGGGCCACCGTCGACCGCCACTTCACCGACCACGTCTCCGGGCAATTTCTCCATGACGGTGTCGCCGCTCAAATCAATCGATTGAGGCTGCTCTGGCATATCACCCACCGTAATCGTGATGGGCTCCGTTAGCGAATTGCCGTTTCGAATGTTTTCCGTGGCGGTCACGTTGACGACAATGCTTGACTCGGTCTCGAAGTCCAAGGCAACGTCAGGCTTCAGACGCAACTCATGGCCAAGGAACTCGAACCGGTCGTCGTCCACCGTCAGCGTGTGCGTCTGAGTATCATCGCCGTCATCGACACCGATCAGAGCGACGAAGCCCCCTTCATCGTTCTCGGGCACTCTGGCTTCGTCGGGCGAAATGCCCATGATCGGGTCGTTTCGATCGGTGACCGTCAAAGCAAAGACGCTCTCGATTTGTTCTCCCGTCTCGGAATCGGTCACCACGACCGGCACCATGATGCCCGGTTCTTTCTCAAAATCGATGTCACCACCAAGGAAAATGATCTCGTTGCCATCGACCCCGAAGCGAGGATCGTTGATCTCGATCCCAAAATCCTGAATTCCATCAGCGTCAATGACTTCGATGGTCCCAATCACAGATCCCGGACTGACGTTCTCTGGAAGGGGATCAATCTGAACGTTGATTCCGCTCGGCGCGTCGGGTACGGGATTGACCGTGATATTGAGCGACACATCGGGCGACGCATGTCGGCCATCGTGAAGAAAAACGACCACAGAATCCGTGCCGTTGAAATCCGCATCAGGCGTGTACGACAATCCGCCATCGACCTGGACAATCGCCAGGCCGTGACCCGCCTGAGTCCTTTGAATCAATACGTATTGATCCCCCTCAGCATCGAAGGCCCCATCCAGCGCGCCAGGGTTGGCTGCGATCAGCAGCAGCTCATCTTCATTGGTCGACAGGAGAGGAAGGTCGCCATATCCAGGGGGCGTGTTGCCACCAAGAATCGAGACACCGAACGAAATCGGATCTGAGTCCTGACCGCCACTGATTGTGACTTCATGAGCGGCTGGCTTGCGGAGTGCGATTTCGGCGATTCCGGCTGCACCGAGAATGCTGACCGATTGAAGATCATTCCATGATAGCGAGGCAATCGGGCCGATGGCCGACAAATCGACGGCCAGGTCTGCGATCAAGCCACCATCACGGAGGCTGTAAAGTTGAAGCAAGGCTTGTTCGGGTACAAGCGTGACGAGCAGTTCGCGAGCACCATCGATCGCGACCGGGCCAGTCACACCTTCCCAGGAGTGAATCGGGGCGAAATCACCATCCACATCGTGAACTCGAACACCACCGTCGATCGTTCGCACCGCCAGCAATCCCGAGGCGTCATCGAAGGCCAGCAGTTCGGTGACGCCAGCGATGTCCGTGGTGGAGGAGGTGATCAGCGATGCGGTGACGTTACTCCACAGCGATAGCTGCAATCCCTCGGAGCCACTCCAGGCCAAGACCGATCGAACTCCTGAATCCGACGTGAGAACTTGAGTGTCGGCCGGCACGATCGTCGAGGTGGTCGTGACCTGAATCTCGCCGCCAAAGCTGGAAGCGTCCACGGAACGAAGTGCAAACGGCTCGTCCGACTGTTCCAACACCAGCCCTCGCCCCGTGGCATCGACTGCCAGATCCGCCCACGGGGTCGTCCCTCCCAGGCCATCCAAATCGACTTGCGAGGCCGTTCGGGCAACTGGATCGACCAACCAGGACGTGGCACTCAAAGCGTCTTCGCCAACGACCAGCAGCTTTCCATCGGGAAGGGACTGCATCTTCGTGAGCTGTTCTCCCAGCGTGATCACTTGGCTTGTCCCAGCCGTCAAATCGCCGATCACGACCGACTGAGGATTGAGCACGGCCGACGTGTCGGGGCCCACGGACTGAAACTGCAGTCCTTTTTCGATCGACACCGCCGAACCGACGGCAGTGGCTTCCATCGGGGTGGTCTGGATCTGGCTGGCGGTCCCATTGAAGAGCCGCAGCAAGTACGTGCCGTCGTCAAGATTGTCGAAACGGAATGTACCGTCGGACTCGGCTACTGAAACGGGCTCGCCTGCATCTAGCCGCGAATTCTGGTTCGCATCGATGAAGACCAAGCGTTGGGGAGCAGTCGGCTCGCCAACTTCACGATGGAAGGAAAGATCCAGGTCCTCGAAAACCTCGCCGGTAATGGCGGCTAAGACCCGACGCTCCGCCAGCCGTTCGACGAACAATCGCCGCCGAACCGTCACGCGTCGCAGTCTGGATCGGCCTGCCTGGTTTCCCATCGTGGTGGTTTTGAAAGGGGGGTGTGCGGGGAGAGAACGTTGAGTCTTGGATGCCGCAATCCGGCAAAAGTTCCCCTCACCAGAGTGGATCCCGGGGAAAAAAGGAATCTTTGTGTGGCCGATTCGTGCGAAATAATGGCCCACAATCCGGCCGTAACGGTCTATCATACGCAATCGCGGCTAAATGTTGAGGCAATTGTTGTAAATACCTCGCGAACTCGCTGGCTCATCGAGGCGATGGGGAGGAATTTCAAACCGGTTGCGACCCCTCTCGACTGGTACCGCGGTCACTCGGACACTTCCATAACGAAGGTGGAACGGCGAATATGAAAGCCATCGACCCCCGGTTTTCTCTGCAAGGCCTCGGTTTTTCTCTGCAAGGCCTCGGTTCTCTGCGAGACCCAAATTCTCGGTCTCTGCGAGGTGCCGCTTCTCTTTCTCTGCGAGGCCACGGCACTTCTCCTCGCCGGACCCCAGAGCGGGGACGTCTCCTTCCGCTCGTTGCTTCCATCGCGATCTGCTTAGGCTCTCAAGTGGTTTCGGCACAAGGTCTTAGCGGGGTTCCGCAACGGCTTCGGGAAAAGGCTCCGGTGAGTTTCTCCAAAGAAGTCGCCGGCATCCTCAACAGTCGTTGCGGCCAATGCCACGTGCAGGGCTCCAAAGGGGACTTCAGGATGTCGACGTTCTCGGAACTGACACGATTCCAAGGAGCCATCACCGCCGGAAACCCGGCTCAAAGCAAGCTCTACACCGTCGTCGAAAGTGGCGAAATGCCTCCCAAGGCAAGCATGCCCGAAGAAGAAAAGAATGTCATCAAACGCTGGATCGAGCAGGGGGCAAAGTTCGATGGTTCCAACGAGAATGAGAACCTTGCGTCCATGAGTGGCGGTGGCGGCAGCGTCGGTGGACCACCTGCCGGATACAGCAACGGTGGACCGCCTGCCGGATACAGCAACGGCGGACCGCCTGCCGGATACAGCAACGGTGGACCGCCTGCCGGATACAGCAACGGCGGACCGCCTGCCGGATACAGCAACGGCGGACCGCCTGCCGGATACAGCAACGGCGGACCGCCTGCCGGATACAGCAACGGTGGACCGCCTGCCGGATACAGCAACGGTGGACCGCCTGCCGGATACAGCAACGGCGGACCGCCTGCCGGATACAGCAACGGCGGACCGCCTGCCGGATACAGCAACGGCGGACCGCCTGCCGGATACAGCAACGGTGGACCGCCTGCCGGAGGCAGCGACATGTCGAGCGGCTATGGTGGGTACTACAGCGGGCCGTCCGGTGGCCGCGGTTCATCGCCGGGATCTGCACGCGGAGGTGTTTCGCGTGGCGACGTGATGGACACCTACGCATCGAATCTGACGTCACTCGTGGGATCGATCGACCTCTCGGGGCTATTTTTCCCAGAACAAGAGATCACGACTGAATCGGGTCCCGTTCTCAAAAGGGAAGCGGAACAGGCCTTCATGGCGGGCAACCAGCCGATGGCTTTGGAGCTGATGTTCGGCCACATGGCCACAGAGTATGAAGATGCGAGCGTTGAGCTCCAGACCGTCAAGTACAGCCCGTTGCTGAAGCGTCCCGTTTGGAACATTCGTTGGGGCGTGTCGATGCATGTCCGTGGCGATGATGTCACCGATCCCAAGCCGATCCGTGAAGGGGCAACGCCGGTTCGACGCGTCGCATCCCGCGGCGGTCGCGGCCAATCCTACGATGGAGGCTACGAAGACTCCATGCAGGACTATGGCTCCCAGATGGACGACTATGGTGACGACATGGACATGAGCATGGATGACTACGGATCCGAATATGGCGCACAAATGCAGAACCAAATGCGGGGGCGTGGTGGGCCGGGCGGACGTGGTGGTGCTGGTCGACCCGAGGCACCGAAGATTCCTGAACGCACGATGCTCAGCGACCAGGTTCAAGCAACATTTGACAAGACACTGGGCTTGGTGAGTACGATTGTTAGCGAAGAGTTCAACAAACGTTTTCAGCAAGGAGACTTCGGTCCTATCTTCGCGACTCTCGCACCAGCCCCGGCGGTAGAGGACAACCGGGGCAACGCCCGGGCACCTGTTGTCGAGACCCCACAAAGTAAGATGAGCGCGGCACTCAACGATGCACTCACCGACGTCGGCGATCCGGAGCACCCGATGTGGCATCCTGGGCTTGTCTACTTGGGAGACGGGACCTCTGACGAGATGCTTGCCGTGGCGAAAAGGCACAACGTTGATTTGGTCCTGCATTTCGACGTGATCCTTAAATCCGGGCGTAATGACGCCGTTCAAAACATTTCGCGATGTCGACTTCTCAATGTTTCACCTCCGCCCGACAGCCAGGGGAAGCTTCGGCATTCGGTCGTGGCATCCAAAGGGATGGACAGCAATGAGGCTGAGCAATTCGCGGGCGCGGGACGGATGGATGAGCGTGAGTATGTCACCGAGCAACTGAGCGGCCTGTTTTCGATCATCGATCGCGACGTCAAAGTGGTGGATCTACCTGCGTTGCCGCCGGCCGTTGCACAGCGTCGCATCGCCGCGATCATCTCGGGTCCCGGAGCGCGTTCGCTTCGCACACTCGCCGAAGTCCGACTCTATCAAGTCAAGAACTTGATCAACGAAGCGGAAGTCGAAGCTGCCTTTGACATTGTCGGCGGATCCGATGGATTGGTGTTGCTCCACGGCCCGAAGAAAGATCGGATAGAAACGGCCCGCAAATGGGCAATCGAATCTGTCACAGGTGCGAGTCCGAAATAGCTTCACGCGAGCTCCCAAAGAGCTTCGCGCGAGCTTCAGTCCCTTGGTACTTCGACGCCGCGAATCAGCGAAGTGAGTTCTTCGTCAGTGGTCCGTCCTTCGATTTCGGCCTCAGCCGTCAACTGCACACGGTGGCGAAGGGCAGGAATGGCGATGTCGACCACGTCATCCGGGATCGCATAGTCGCGTCCATTGAAAGCGGCCAGCGTGCGTGCGGACTGCATCAAGGCCAGCCCGGCACGCGGCGATGCTCCAAGGTGAAACGCGGGCCAGGTTCTCGGTTGAGCGGACAACCTGATTGATGTAGTCGACCAGATTGTCTTCCACTCGTATCGTGTCACACATCCGCATCACCTCGAGAATCTGCTCGGGCGAGGTGACCGTCTGCACTTCGTCCTGCAAACGCTGATTCAGGTCGATCTGCTTGGCTGTGCATCTTCAGGATCTCCGCCTCTTGCTGAGCAGTGGGATAATCGACGCGGAGCTTGAACATGAAGCGATCGAGTTGGGCTTCGGGCAAGTTGTAGGTCCCTTCGCTTTCCAGTGGGTTTTGTGTCGCCAGAACCAGAAAAGGGCGGGGCACGTTGTGGCTTGTTCCATCAACCGTGACGCGGTACTCCTGCATGATCTCCAGCAGGGCAGCGTGGGTCTTGGCAGGCGAACGGTTGATTTCGTCGGCCAGCAAGAACTGCGTGAAGACCGGACCTGGTCGAAAGCGAAACTCCGACCGCTGCATGTCATAGACCGGCGCACCGGTGATATCCGATGGCATCAGGTCAGCGGTGAATTGAATGCGCCCACATTGACACCCCAACACGCGACCAAGCGTTCGCACAAACAGTGTCTTCCCGAGGCCCGGCACCGACTCGATCAGCACGTGGCCGCCGGCGAACAGGGCGGTCAGGGAACCGAGCACGAGTTCATCCTGACCGACGAACAACTTGGCGATCTCGTCAGAGATCTGCAAGTAGAGCTCGCGAACGGGTCGAAACGTCTCTGAAAGCCGCGCGGGCTGCGCGCCGAGAGTCGGGCTGGGACGAGTTGGCTGCTGGGGGAACACTACTCAACGATTCTGCCTCGTCTTGTTTCTGATCACTGGCCTTGTCTGATTTGCTCGGATGGTTCCAATCTGCTTGGGCCCGGTCCGGCACTCGCTGTTGTGCCCAGGTCCTGTCGCCTTCCCGTTGTCCGGTTCGGAGCTGCGGCGAAGCTTCCTTAGATGGTAGCGGCTTCCGATCGGCAATGGGGTGTGCAGAGCGATCGGGCTGGAACCGGAGCATCCGGAAGGACCCAGGGCCGCTCGTTTCACCGTGCATCCGCTTCATGTAGTCGCTGATTCGTCCTCTCGCATAGTTTTCGCCGCCAACCCGCTTCATCAGCGCGGCCACCGCATCGAGATGATGTCCAAAGTTGTTGTCCTCGGTGCGGCGAATCTTCTTCGGCCGTCCGAAGATCGGCAACAACATCAGACAGAAGATCATCCCTAGGACGGCACCGTGCATGGTCACGATGCTGATCGGCCATTCCGTTAACATCTCCATCCCGGTGGCCTGTGGGGCGTTGGGTTCCCGCTCGCTCACCGGAACGGTCGCCGCCATCCGACGAAAGGAACCCGGTCAACGGCTCGGCGATTTTCTGCCGGCTTCGAATCGGCAATGATCTTGTCCGCCAGACGGCGATTGGGATCACGAGAGAATGCGTAGTTGGTCAACAACGATCCCGCCGCGACGACCAGTATCCTCGAACCACGCCACTGATCCGAGCGGATTTCGCCGACCACCGTATTTCTGCATCATCCGAAAGGAGTGGCACGAACTCGATCGGTGTCTTGGTCGGCGTGGAAGTGGTAGGCATGATCCATGCAGGTGTCCCGGGTCCGGTGGCGCCAACGATCGGTGTGGGTTTGGTATTCGTTGCAACCACCGCTTCCGAATCGTAAGGCACGAGCGAAAACTCAAGGGAGGCCAACTCCACCTCGTCGCTGGCAACATCTTCTTGGGCAGCATCCTCGGTAGCGATGGTTTCATCGGGGACCTCCAGATCAGCCTGCCACGGACCGGTCAGCTCGCTCACGATCCGGCGTTCCTCGAGCGGTTCGACTTGGAACCAGCCATTGCTGCTGATATTGGGTCGATTGAGACGCCACTCGATGCGCTCATTGATGCTGCGTGCCGCTCGCTTGCGATATTCCAATCGTTGTTCAGGTGGGGCTAACTTGGCGGCTTCCATCCAATAGTCAACTTCACTCCCACTATCGGGAATCACGAAGACCAGCGTGCGATCGCCCTGACGCAGCCATCCTCGAACCAACGTGTGACGCTGATCGTCCACCGAGTCAACGGTCTTCGGCGTCCAGACGATCACATCCGTTCTGCGGACACGATCGCTCAAGCGGCTGACATCTCGAGTACGAAAGCCGGCTTGCTCAAACGCAGAGCGAAGTGCACCGAAGCCGTTCAAGCTGGTTCGACCGCTGATTCCCTTGGACTCACCGTAATCGGTATACAGTTGCGAACAGCCGGATGACACCAAGATGACCGACGCAAGCAGGGCGAGCGTAAACTGTCTCATGCCGCTGCCTCCCCGTCGCCGCTGGACCGCCTGTTCGAGCATTTCGTTCTCCTCCCACAAGTGCTCGAACTCATTGCGCGTTGATCGTATGACGGCCGAAGTAACTCCGTTCAAACGCGTTGATTGTCGCTTGCAACCGTTCGGCGGTCTCTCGGTCCGCCGAGCGGGTTTCGCGAACATAGCGGCGGTTCGTCTTGCCCCGATTGAGCCTCAACAATCCCCCTCGATCCAACAGCAATAACTGATGCGCGAAGAGCAGGATGATCGCCTGATCAAAATTCTGCTCAGCCATCAAACGTGCTGCCTCGCTTTTCAAGTTCACGTCGGTCCGACGCAGCTCGGCAGGCAAATGCTTCATCCGTTCAAGAGTTTGCTGATCCGGCGTGTCGAGGCGTTTGCTAGTGCGTGCTGAGCGACTCGCAGAAAACTCAAATTCGCTCCGCGAGAGTGCATAGGCAATCGCCATCACCGCTGCCGTCAATAAGGTGAACAGCAACAACCAACCCAGCATATTTCCGATCGACAAGCCGGTACCGAACCAACCGCCTCCTGTGGCAGTGCCTCCCGTCGCTGCCCCGGTTGCTGCATTCGATTCCGGTGCGGGAACGCGCTTCGCCTTGGGAAGCCAACGGCTATCACGATTGAGTGAATCGTCTTCGCGCGGCTTGACCTTGACGGGGAGCAACGAGTCCTGATCGGCATCGAACCAGATCGTATCACTCAACGCTTCGGATGAAGGCGATTGCGTCCTGGCCTTCTCTTGGGCGTTCAGTGCGGGGGCGAGCGCCAGCAACCAAACCAGATTGAATACGATGCGTCGGTTCCGAACCATCCAGATCCCTTGCATCAGCGCACCTCCTCGACGACCGAGGAAGTTTCCATTCCAGCCAGCGAGCGATCTGGCTTCGCTGCCGTCGTGATCAAGTTAGATCGTTGACCCGTGGTCGTTGACTCGATGGGTAGCGACAAGGTGGATTCATCGCCGAATTGACGCATGCGCCTCGGCACGAACCGCCAACTCCACCTCCCAACCCTCCAGACGGATTCGTGTATCAAGGTATCCCAACAGACGCACCACCACACTGACGCCAGCGACGGCCCAGAGAGCAAGCGGGTAAAGCACCAGTAGCACGATCAAGTCAAGAAAATTCCACTGCAGCAAGAGCACGCCTCGAACCGCCATCAATGTGTACAGCACACACATGCTCAGCCCCCCGAACACGAAAGCCAAAGTCAAAAATCGTCCTCCCAACTCTCCGGCCATCGGCTGATGCAGACTCTTGACTTCGGGTCGCCAGTGTGATCACTCCCTTGGACTTGGCTTTGACGGGACACTGCTCCAACAACAGGATCTCGGGCACAAAAGGCCGACTGCCCCGAATCACGATCATCACCAGCAGAACCGTGATCGGAACCAATACGTCCCAGAACGCTGACGCAGGCTTGCCCCATCGAAACGCCAGCATGATCATCGCGGGAATCGCAAGTCGCTTGACACCAAGCACCCAAAACCAACTTCGAAATTGTCGCTTGGCTTCACGCAAGACGCTCTGCCATGTCGGCCTTTGCTCGAACACTGCCTGGCCGAGGTACAACGTCGTCAGCACACCGGCAGCGGGCGTCTGCAAGGATACCAAAATCGCCATCCACGTCATGTAACGCCAAACTTCACCAAGCGCCTCTTCGTCCTCCAAGCCATAACTGGCTTCCCGAATCGGGATCCAACCCAGCAGCAACGCGTTGGCGAGAGCCCAACCAAGTGCGCCAATCGCAAAACCAACGAGCATCGCTGAGGGATAACGGCGAAGCATGGCCATCGCCAAGTCACCAATTTCCGACATCGAGCGAAGCCGAATCACAACGTGCGTTCGATCAAGCTGCATCGCTTGCCCCCTGCACCCAAGGCACACTGTGAGGCGGACCGCGGCGCCCTGTCGCGGGAAACCGAGTATCACGAAGTAAAAGCTCATCAGTCCCGAGGACAGGATCGCCCAGAACGCCTTGAAGATATAGGGAAGGGGCGACGGAGAAAGGAATCCCTCGGTAAAGGCGGCAAGCGTGAACAGGACGACCGAACCAGCCATGATCGGTACCGCCCGCATCGCATTCTCACGGAGCGAATCCACGCGGGTCAAACCTTGTGTGTGAAACAAGCCCACGCCAATGCCGAAGACCCGCCGCGGCCGACAGCGCGATCGCCGTCAACTCGAAAGGTCCGTGAGCGGTCACGAACTGAAAGAAGTTGTCGCCCCCCACGGCATCGGGCCTGGCCATGTACCCGAACACCGCCCCCAACTGCACGGCGTTTGACGCCAGCACGTACAAACAGGGAATGATCAAAATTCCCCAGGCAAAGCATCGCAAGCCGATCCCCGTGTTGTGCTGGATGTAGAAGCTGGACATTGTCACGTAGTGATCGAGCGATGCACTCAGTGGCTTCTCAAAACTCTCCTCGGCTTGCTCAAGTGCTGGCCCACCCGCCATCCGTTCGGCGAATCCGGGAAACAGATCTTCGTTGAAGGCCAGGTACATCGATAAGGCTGAACAAGCCAAAGAAGACGATCGCTGCAATCCGCACGCAGGGATCGGCAAAGATCCGCTGAGGAGCTTCGTAAAAGAGGACGTCCGTCCAGCGACTCGGCTCAAACTTGTGGCTCGGTAAAGTTGGTTGTGTGCGCGGGCGACGAGGCGATGCAGGTAGGTCACCGTCCCCGGCGGCAACTGGTAGGCATCGGCCAAGCGCAAGGTCCGCGCAGGCAGCCCGATAGAGCGTTGAGAATCGGGCGATCCCTTCGGCGCCTTGATGATGGGCCCCGGATGCTTTATCGGTGCGTCCGCGTGCTTCCATGGCATCACAGAGTCTTTCCAGCTCGGACCACTGCACACGTCGTTTATCCAACAGCTTGGCGATGTTCATGGCGTTCCCTTCCCCGGTTCCGCTGCGGGATCGGACAGCCCTGGCGGCGTTTCCACTTTCACCTGCCGGAGCGATGGATCTCCTCCTGGCGCGGGCAACGATGCTGGCGCCGAGCCAGTTGCCTGAGAAAGACTTGCTGATTCGGCCAAGGGCGGGCCCCCCACACCACCATCGTTGGCCACACTGTCGCTGGCCACACTGTCGCTGGCTACACCGTCGTTGGCCACACCATCGTTGGGGGCCAGGCTTGTGGGTTTGTTCGCATCGCGACGCAGAGGACTGTATCCGGCCAACGGGCCGAGATCGGGCAGGACATCGCTGCGATCGGCAAGAAAGGTCTTGTAGTAAAGGGAGTACATCAGCAGGTCGGGATCGATGTCCGAACGAAACTCAAACAGATCGACCAACGGGACGGTCAGATGCCTGGCAATCTCCCGCCTTCGTGCGGGTGTCAAGAATTGCCGCCGCTCGGCATAGACCGCCAACGTCCGAGCCATGCTGCGGGACACGCGATAGTCGGCGGGAACGAACGACGCCAACGCGGGCACCCGCGGATCCTCGACTTTGCGGACCGGCAACTTCCAGATGCGTTCATCGATGATCACCATCGTTCCGGCCGCCAAGTCACCCAGACGCTGCATCCGCCGGGTGAAGATCATCGTCAGCAGCCCGATCATTCCGGTGGGGATCATGTAGATCGGCGGGACCCCTTCGGCGAGGTTGCTGATCGCATACATCGGCGCCAAATCGGCGATTCGCAGCAAGATTGCGAATCAGGGCCCGTCTGCCGGTGATCGGCCGACCTTCCACGTCGATCACACGAATTCCGCACGCCCATTTGCCGATCGTTCGACCATTGAAGTAGGTCTCCATCACGGTGCCGTAGAACCAGCTGATCAGGAAATAGAAGATAAGCCCGCTGCCACGGCGAACGGCCCCAGCAGCGAAAAATCAATCAACGCCCCGATCAGATAGAGAATCGCCCCCAGCAGAATGATCACGATCCAGCGAACGGCCAAATCAATCGCGTAGGCCGGAAGACGACGGAACGGACCGGCCAATTGATACTCAAAGGCGATGTTCTCGGGTGTGACCACGCCGATCGTCGTATCAAGTGCAACGGGTGCAGCCATGCCGCCAGATGGGTTCCGAGTTGTCAGGATGAGGAGCAGGATCAGCCGATGGCCACCGCCCTCCATTATCGACGCCAGCCACGACATCATGCAACGCTCGATCAAAGCAGCATCACGGTAAGCGACCAAAAATGTCGGTTCGTCCATGTGGGGAGCTGTCGATGTGCCCCCTGCATGCTCGTTGACCCGAGAGGGACTCGGATCACGTACACTGTGACGCACGCCCACCCCAGTAACACGGCCGAATGCTACAAGATCCCGATCTGTCTCCAGACCTGTACGATGGGCTTCCAAGCCCGTCGCCCGACGCAGCAGCAAGAACATGGACGGGCTTGGAAGCCCATCGTACGGATCGTGATTGGGTGATGGGGACGAGGGCCTGGCCTGCAGGGCGGGATCGCGCCGAACGATCGCCTCACAACGGTCTTTTCCGCAGATCGCGCGGACACCGTCAATTTTCCTGAGAGAATAAAACGTGAATCAGGATCCCTATCGACTCCACGAATCGACGATTCGTGAACCGCCAACGACGATTCGGGAGAGCCTGCAATACCTGGGACCAGGTTTCATTCTCTCCGCCTCCATCGTGGGCTCTGGTGAATTGATCGCCACAACGATCGTCGGTGCGAAGACCGGCTTCGTGCTGATGTGGTTCATCATTTTCAGTTGCCTGGTCAAAGTCGCCGTCCAGATCGAGTTTGGCAAGCATGCGATCAGTTCAGGCGAAACGACGATGGAATCGCTCAACACGTTGCCGGGACCGAGACTAGGGATGGCGAACTGGTCGATTTGGACCTGGCTGACGCTGATGATTGTCAAAATGCTGCAGGTCGGCGGCATTGTCGGCGGCGTCGTGCTGGCGATCGAGCAATTCGCTCCGTCGCTCAATCAGATGCCGACGAGACTCTTCACCACCTATGGAGTTGCTTTCTCCGTGTCTCTGTTGGTTTTTCGTGGCTATTACCGACACATCGAAAAGGCTTCGCTGCTGATGATCGGCGCCTTCACGATCTTCACGTTCGCATCGCTGTGTGCGTTACAGTCCACGGAATTTGCAATCCGAGCCGACGAGATCTTGTCAGGTCTGGTCCCCTCCATCCCGACCGACCTACTGTCTTGTTCGTCGCCATGGGCGCTTTTGGAATCACCGGTGTCGGGGGCGATGAGATCATGGCCTACAACTATTGGCTGATGGAAAAAGGATACGCAGCCTACACCGGTCCCAAGAACGATTCGGCCGATTGGGAGCGGCGTGCCAAGGGCTGGATTCGGATCATGTACCTGGACGCCACGCTGGCGATGGTTGCCTACACAGCGATGACCGTGATGTTCTATCTGCTGGGGGCTGCCGTCCTTCACCGCCAGGATTTGGTTCCTGCGGAGGGTGAGCTGATCAGCACGCTTGGAATGATGTACACCGACTCGCTTGGCCCCTGGGCCCGTTCGCTGTTTCTCGTCGGTGCCATTGTCGTGCTCTACTCGACGTTGTTCGCCGCGTTGGCCGCATGGACGCGAATGTTTACCGATGCGTTTTCGCGGATTGGCGTGTTCAACTTCAGCGATGAACGCGTTCGCCGTCAGATCCATCGCGATCTTGGCCTGGGTCATTCCGATCATTTGGGGAACGCTGTTTTTGTTCATGGGCAAGCCCGGCTTGATGGTTTTCCTGGGCGGCCTGGCGACCGTTGTGATTCTGCTGATCGTCGTGTTTGCCGCGATGTTTTTTCGCTATCGACGGCTCGATCCAGCGATTGCTTCCCACAAGTTTGTACGACGTTTGCCTCTGGATCAGCTCGATTTCCATCGTTATGGTGGCCGCCTATGTTGGCTGGGACACCGTCTCAAAACTGATGGACTAGGAACTTACATGAACGAGAGCAAGGTTGCGAGATTCGGTGTGATTGGCACGGGACGGATCACAAGGCGTTTGGTAGCCGATCTGCAATCGACGCGTGGCGTGGAAGTCGCTGCGATCGCCAGTCGAACGCGAGATCGAGCTCAATGGTGTGCCGATCAATACGGCGTCGCCGCGGCTGTCGAGGGCTACGGAGCATTGCTGGAACGAGATGACATCGATGCGGTCTACATCTCGCTTCCACCGTCGCTGCACGCAGAATGGACGATCGCGGCTGCGGCTGCGGGAAAGCATGTGCTGTGTGAGAAGCCGCTCGCCCTCTCGACGACCGAAGCCCTGGAACTGGACGAAGCGTGTCAGCGTCAAGGCATCCGTTGGCTCGATGCGACCGCCTGGCTCCATCATGAGCGAACCGCCGCCTTCTCCGCGTGGTTGCGAGAAGGAAGACTCGGTCGAATCGGGCACATCAGTGCCGCGGTCTCGTTCTACCAGCCGTTCCAATCGGGTGATCATCGTTTGGACCTTGCCCTCGGCGGTGGCTGCATCCTCGACCTCGGTTGGTACGCCTGCGGGCTGGCCCGTTTCGTGACGCAAACGCTCCCGCGAGCCGTCTTTGCCGACGCCCAATGGCAAAGCGGCGTGCCCCAACGATTGACCGCCATGTTGTGGTTTGATGGAGACGTGACGTCCACGGTCTCCTGCGGCTACGACACGGCGACACGTAAATGGTTCGAGGTGGCTGGCAGCGCCGCGTCACTGATTTGCGACGATTTCACCCGACCTTGGGCCGACCGACCGCCCCGTTGCTGGATCCACGATGCCTCCGGAAAGGTAGAGAGCCACGCCTTCGAGGGGAGTCAGGAACGCAACATGATTTCCACCCTGATCGGTACGGAACCGCTCAAGTCTTTCCAAACGCAGGCAATCGAGACCCATCGGATCCTTGACGCCATGCAACAATCCATCGAGCTGGCTGCTCGGGTCGAGCTGCAGCTACCGTAGGTCGGTCTCTCCGTGATCGACATTCTTTCTTTCTACGTCCTTTCTGCTCGCCCAATGCGACGCGGAGGGCAACCATCAAGCGATTGGCGAGTCTCGGGGAGACCGTGAAGGGCTCGTGTTGCCTCCCGCAGCTGAGCATTTCCCAAGCGGACATTCTGAGCTTTTCTGCGTTACTTGCGAGTCTCGAAGCGACTTGCCGACGCTCACGCACTCACGGGCACATCCTTTTCTTTTTGCTGCCGCCAAGATTAGGCTATAGGAAGCGAATCGATATTGGTTGACTCCATCTCTTTGGAAATCTGGCTCTCATGGCAAGGCTCAAGGCATTCGCGTCGGCACTGGTTCGCTGGAGCTGGTTTGGTTTGCTCGTGTTGCTCGCCTTCGGTTACCTGGTCGCCGGATTGTCCAATCCCGGGCGGAATCAAATACGAGCGGCGGCCAGTGATTCGACGGAGGCCAACGAGACGAGCGTTTCAACAAGCGCCGCGAGCCTCGATGCGGCGATTCAACGTTTGGACGAACACTGGAGCGAGTCTTTGCAGCAGCAGGGACTGGAGCCGGCCAAGCGTGCAGATTGGCTGACCGTCTGCCGTCGCACATCGCTCGCATTGGTGGGCAATGGGCTTTCACTCGAAGAGATTCGACAGCTTGAACAGTTTCCCGAATCAGAGCGAGAGGCACGGCATCTCCAAAACCTGTTGAATGACCCTCGCTTCCACCATTACTGGGCTGAGCGATGGACTCGCTACCTGGTAGGCACCGATGGTGGCCAATTCATCGTTTATCGGCGTCGTCGCTTTCGAATCTGGTTATCGGAAGTTCTCGCGGCCAATCAACCCTACGATCAGATGGTTCGCGACTTGATCACTGCAGAAGGCTTGTGGACCGACAAACCGCAGGTCAATTTTCTGACCGCGACCTTCGACAGCAATGATGGAAAAGCCGATCCCGTTCGATTGGCAGCTCGCACGTCACGTGCCTTTCTTGGCTTGCGTATCGATTGCCTGCAATGTCACAACGATTTCCTAGGCAATGTCAATCTTGGTGACGTCGACGAGCCGCGGGAAGGCTTGCAATCCGATTTTCATCAGCTTGCCGCCTTCTACACCAGCGCCAAGACCAACGGCTTGCAGGGAGTGAAGAATGGCGACGTCGACTACAACTACAAGTACCTCAACGCCGAGGAAGAGATAGCCGTTACGCCGGCCGTCCCCTATCAGCCCGAGTTGCTTCCCGAGGAAGGAGATCCCCGACAACGACTGGCATCCTGGGTGACCCACCCCGACAACCAGCAGGCCGCCCGCGCAGCGACAAGTCACGTCTGGGCGTTGATGTTTGGCAAACCCATTGGCCCGTCGGTCGATAACCTCCCGCTCGATGAAGAGATCGATCCGATGCTGGGGGTGCTTGCCGACGATTTCGTGAAAACCGGCTTCGATCTTCGCAGGCTGATCGCACTCATTGCCGGCTCGGCGGCATTTCAAGTTGATAGCAGAGCCGACTTTGAAGTCACCTCGCAGCATGAACGATACCACGCCGTCTTCCCCCTGGTTCGACTGCGTCCTGAGCAGGTCGCCGGCTCGGTGATCCAGGCGGCACGGATCAAAAAGACCGATCGAGAATCTTCCTGGTTGCTGCAGCTGCAGACACTGGCCGGGACCAACGACTTCGTCACCCAGTACGGCGACATCGGTGAAGACGAATTCACCACCGACAGCGTGACGATCACTCAACGCTTGCTGATGATGAATGGCGAAATGATCCGCGAGATCGTCGATTCGAATCCTGTGCTGAATACCTCGGCCCATATCGGGATGTTTGCGGCAGACGATCCGATGGCTGTCGAAACGGCCTATTTGTGCGCTTTGAACCGTTACCCGTCGGAGGCGGAAAAGAGCCATTTCGTTGAGCGCATTGCTGGCGCGACCGACCGAACGGAGGCAATTGAGGATCTGGTCTGGGTGCTGCTCAACAGCAGCGAACTGGCCTGGAATCACTAGCCTCGACGACCATCCTCCGAAAACAACCGTACGATGGGCTTCCAAGCCCGTCGCCGTTTTGCCCCGTACGATGGGCTTCCAAGCCCGTCGCCGTTTTGCCCGACGATGGGTTCCAAGCCCGTCGCCGTTGCCCCGTACGATGGGCTTCCAAGCCCGTCGCCGTTGGCTTCAAGCGTCCATCGACGGGCTTGGAAGCCCATCGTACAAATTTTGTGTCAGCAGCCTGCACAAACCATGATGAAACCATGAACAATCACGATCGCAAACGATTCAACCTGGAGCTCTGCAATCCTGGGCTCCACCTTTCCCGCAGGACGCTGCTCGGTGCAGGCGGCTCGGGATTGCTGATGTCGGCGATCGCGAGGCGTTTGGCATTGGCAGACGAGCTTGGCGAGACCGATCCGGCCAAGCCGAAGAGTGTGATTCTGCTGTGGCTCGAGGGTGGCCCCAGTCAGTTGGAGACGTTTGACCCGCATCCCGGCGGCAAGTACGGCGGGGATGTCAAGGCGATCGAGACTTCCGTCAAAGGACTGCAGGATCTCGGACCTGCTACCGCGAACGGCAGAGCAGATGCATCTGGCGTCGCTGGTTCGCAGTGTGACCAGCAAGGAGGGTGATCATGAACGAGCCATCTACAACATCAAAACGGGCTATCGTCCCGATCCGACGCTGACTCATCCTTCGATCGGCGCGATTCTCTGTCACGCGGACGATTCGGGTGCCGACATTCCGCGGCACGTTTCCATCATTCCCGAGAACTCGCCGGGACGGGGTGGATTCTTGGGAGCGAAGTACGATGCCTTCAAGATCAATGACCCAGCTGGGCCGGTACCAGACGTTCGTCGTCCCGTTGCCGACGATCGCTACTCGCGGCGCGTCGAGGATCTGTACTCGGTCGTGGAACAGGAATTTCGTCGCGGCCGATTGATCGATCTCGAGCGGAATCGAACCTTGCATCAAACGGCAACCGACGCTGCGATCAAAATGATGTCCAGCGAACAACTTGATGCGTTTGATGTTTCCGAGGAACCAAAAGAGGTGCTCGAGTCCTTCGGAGACAGCGCCTTCGGTCGAGGTTGTCTGGCCGCGTCGCGGCTCATCGAGGCCGGTGCGCGATGCGTCGAGGTCACCCTCAGCGGTTGGGACTCGCACATCACCAACCACACGCTTCAAGCCTCCCGATGTGAAACGCTCGATCCAGCTCTGGCCGCCCTACTGACTCGGTTGCAGGAGCGTGAGCTGCTCGATTCAACCTTGCTGGTATGCGGCGGTGAGTTTGGTCGGACGCCATCGATCAACCCAGCCGAGGGGCGAGACCACTGGCCACACGGCTTTTCAACTCTCCTTGCCGGTTGCGGGATTCGTCGCGGCGCCGTTCACGGGGCGACTGCCAAGGAACCGAAGCTCGATCCGGACAAGCCGATGGACGATCTTCAGGACGCGGTGACCGTCGCCGATCTGCATGCAACGATCCTCTCTGTCCTGGGTGTCGATCCGCACCACGAATTCGAAACCCCGATCGGGCGTCCCATCAAGCGAAGTGAGGGGACACCGATCTCCACAATCATCGCCTGAAGCCGCCAACGAACACATTGCCAGCCCACTCACCACTCACCACTCACCACTCACCACTCACCACTCACCACTCACCACTCACCACTCACCACTCACCACTCTCCACCACCACTCACCACTCGCTTCGGCTCCGGCAAACCTGCTGGACTAGCGATTGAGTTGACAAGTCGTAAGGATAGGATGTTTCAGCCATCGCCTACCCAAGGCATCGGCCTACCGCACGGACAGCCACATCAATGACTCGCTTGCAACACTACGTTGCCTCTTCTTCGCTTCCGGCTTCGGTCCAGGATGCCTTCGCGTATCACGATCGCCCCGGTGCGCTGCAGCGATTGATTCCTCCGTGGGAATCCGCTGAGATTGAACGTAGCGACGGCAGCCTGAGCAAAGGAAGTCGTGTGGTGATGAAGACCAGCTTGTTCGGCATTCCTGTGCGCTGGGTGGCTGAACACACGGAGTACGATCCGCCCAACTTGTTCTGCGACACTCAAGTCTCTGGGCCGTTTGCAACCTGGAATCATCGCCATGAGTTCCATGCCGCGGGCCGCTACTGCGAATTGAATGACCGAATCGAATACCAAGTCCCTCTGGGGATGCTGGGTCGACTCGTTGGTGGAGGCAAGGCACGCTCGACGCTCGAAGCGATGTTTGCCTATCGACATCGGGTCACACGGGACGACCTGAGGCTGCAAGCGGATCGACCGTGCGAGCCAATGCAGGTCGCGATCTCAGGCAGCAGCGGATTGGTCGGCAGCCAACTTGCTTCGCTGCTAACACTGCTGGGCCACCAGGTCCGGCCAATTGTTCGCTCGGCGACCGATGACGATCGTGAAATCGCTGCATGGGAGAGTGATGGCGAGGCGGCAAAGTTTGCACAAGTTGACGCCGTCGTTCATTTGGCTGGCAAGTCGATCGCCGACAGTCGTTGGAACGATCGCGTCAAACAAGAGATCCGTGACAGCCGCGTCGTCAAGACGCGGCAACTCTGCGAATCGCTGGCGGCTCTCGCCAACAAACCGCGGGTTCTCATCTGTGCTTCGGCCACAGGCATTTACGGGGATCGGGGTGACGAGTTGCTGGACGAAGAATCCGCTAGCGGCGAAGGTTTTCTCGCCGACGTTGCCAGAGAATGGGAAGCAGCGTGCCAACCAGCTGTTGAAGCTGGGATCCGAGTTGTCCATGCTCGGTTCGGTATCGTTCTTTCGCCCAAGGGTGGTGCTCTACAGAAGATGCTGCTTCCCGCCAAGTTTGCCGGAGGCTCTCTGGGCAACGGCAAACAATGGTGGAGCTGGATCGCACTGGATGATGTGATCGGGGGCATCTACCACGCCATCACCGATCCGACGCTGGCTGGTCCGGTCAACTTCGTCTCGCCTCAACCGATCACCAATCGAGAGTTCGCAGAGACCTTGGGATCGGTTTTGGGCCGACCATCCTGGATCTTCCCGCGCCGGCTTCCGCACTGCGACTCGCGTTGGGCGAAATGGCCGATGCATTGTTACTCGCTAGCGCACGTGTGGAACCGCGTAAGCTAGCCGAAGCCGGCTATCGATTTCGATTCACCGAACTCGATGATGTGCTGCGTTACTTGTTGGGCGTCGCAAGACTGGAGTCCGCCGCGTGAACGGGCCGCAGATCTTTTTGCTCAACCTGATCTCAACCTGGTACATGGTGGGGCTGATTTGGATGGTACAAATCGTCCACTACAAGATGTTCGACCGGGTCGGTGCCGAACAATTCGTCCGCTACGAAGCTGACCACAACCGCTTGATCACGCCGGTTGTCGGGCTGCCGATGCTTGTGGAAATCACAACTGCTGTCGCGCTGCTGTACGTCGGCGCCGAGCTGGGTTTCCCCGCTGGGCGGTCTGGGCGGGCATCGGCCTGGTCGCAGCGATTTGGCTTTCCACGGCGTTTGCTTCAAGTCCCATGTCACCAGCGGTTGATGAGTGGATTCGATGAACAGGCCTATCAGCGGCTGGTTGCCACGAATTGGATCCGAACGATCCTGTGGAGTGCGCGGGGCGGACTGCTCACTTACTTTGCGGCCAAAATGCTCGGCTAGAGCATTTTCAACGATAACGTAGCCAGCTGGAAAAGGGGTCAGGCCCCAATAGCCGCAAGCGGCCCGAACGGTGCTTCGCACTATTGGGGCCTGACCCCTTTTCCAGCAACGCACATGAAAAATGAAAACGCTCCAAGGACGCCTCCCGCCAAACGCTGATCGGCCTACTTTCCCATCGCCTTCACAACGGCCTGGCCCATGTCGGCAGGGGTGGGGGCGACGACGATTCCGGCATCTTCCAGGGCAGCAACTTTTTCTTCTGCTGTTCCTTTGCCGCCGCTGATGATCGCTCCGGCATGACCCATTCGCTTTCCGGGGGGTGCGGTGCGACCGGCGATGAAGGCGGCGATCGGCTTGGTCACATTTGCTTTGGCGAACGCGGCCGCCTCTTCTTCGGCCGAGCCACCGATCTCACCGATCATCAGAATCGCTTCGGTTTGATCATCCTCCTGATACCTCGCCAACAGATCAATGAAGCTTGTGCCGACGATCGGGTCGCCACCGAGCCCGACGCAAGTGCTTTGGCCGAGCCCGAGATTGGTGGTTTGCCAAACCGCTTCGTAGGTCAACGTGCCACTGCGGCTCATCACGCCAACTTTTCCAGGCTGATGAATGTAACCGGGCATGATACCGATCTTGCAGCCACCGGGCGTGATGATGCCGGGGCAGTTCGGACCGATCAGCACGGAGTTGCTGGCGCGAACCTTTTCATAGACACGCACCATGTCGAGCACGGGCACCCCCTCGGTGATCGCGGCGATCACCCGAATCCCTGCATCGATGGCTTCCAGAATAGCGTCGGCGGTGAAGGGGGGCGGCACAAAGATCATGGTGGCGTCGGCACCCGTCTTCTCAACGGCTTCTTCGACCGTATCGAAGACCGGCATGCCTTCGACGTTTTGTCCGCCTTTGCCCGGCGTGACTCCGCCGACCATCTTGGTGCCGTAGTCACGGCACCCGAGCGAGTGAAAGGTTCCCGCGTTGCCCGTGATGCCTTGGCAAATGACTTTCGTATTGCCGTCAACCAGAATGCTCATGTCTGACTTGTTATTTGGAAAGTTGGGTTGGTTGAGTTCAATCTGTTGGTCAGCCATGGCAGGCCGACAATCGGGTAGGTCAGGCCAGGTCAAAAAACCTGAACCAGGAATATTCAGGCAACCGCTGCCACGATCTTCTTGGCGGCATCATTGATGTCGGTCGCGTTGATGATGTCGACATCGCTATCGGCAAGCATCTTTCGACCTTCCTCCACTTCGGTTCCTTCGAGCCGCACGACCAGGGGAACGTTGAAGCCGACGACCTTGCTTGCCTCGATCAACGCCGTGGCGATCGTCGTGCAACGGGCGATGCCACCAAAAATATTGACCAGCACCCCTTTGCAATTCGGATCGCGACAGCAGAATGCGGAAACGCCTCGGTGACCTGTTCGGTGTTGGCACCACCACCCACGTCCAGGAAGTTTGCTGGTTGGCCGCCGTGGTACTTGATGATGTCCATCGTCGACATGGCCAATCCGGCGCCATTGACCAGACATCCGATGTTTCCCTCGAGCTTGACGTAGCTCAGCCCCGCCTCGCTGGCTCGCACCTCACTCGGCTCCTCTTCGGACAGATCGCGAAGGTCGAGCAGTTCCTTGTGACGAAACAGAGCGTTGCTGTCGAACGTGACCTTGGCGTCGAGTGCGATCATTTGCTCATCGGCGGTGATCACCAGCGGATTGATTTCGGTCAAGCGAGCAGTCGTAATCGACGAAGAAACGGCAGACAGCCGGCATGAACTTGGCGGCTGCCTTGGCGGCTGCTCCGCTGATGCCGAGCTTTTTGCAGAGTTTGCGGACCTGAAAGGGCTCCAGACCGATGGCGGGGTCGAAGTGTTCTTTGAAGATCAGTTCGGGCGTTTCTTCGGCGACTTTCTCGATCTCGACGCCCCCTTCGGTGCTGGCCATCAGCACGGGTTTGGCGGCGGCCCGATCGAGGACGATGCCCGAGGTACAATTCGCGAGCGATGTTGCAACCATCCTCGACGAAGACCTGATTGACCGTCTTGCCCTCGGGGCCGGTTTGAATGGTCACGAGCGTGTTGCCCAGCAGACCTTCGGCGGCCTTGCGAACCTCGGCGGCCGTCTTGCAGACCACGACCCCGCGTTGCTCGGGATTACCCTTGATGGTCCCTTTGCCGCGGCCGCCAGCATGAATCTGACTCTTGACGACAGCGATCTTCCCGCCCAGCTTATCGTAGGCGGCGACCGCTTCGTCGGGCGTCTTGGCGACAATCCCATCGAGGACCGGCACGCCAGCTTGGCGAAACAGCTCTTTAGCCTGATATTCGTGGATCTTCATCGATTCGGTGGATTCGCAATGAGGTCGCGAGGAAACGCGAAAAGGTCGCGAGGAAACGCGAAAAGGTCGCGAGGAAACGCAATCGCCATCTCCAGGTCGCTCCCTTCAGCAAAAGATTGCGAATCTGGTC
This sequence comes from Pirellulaceae bacterium, assembly GCA_963767665.1. Lineage (GTDB taxonomy): Bacteria > Planctomycetota > Planctomycetia > Pirellulales > Pirellulaceae > Rubripirellula. The sequence goes on along the minus strand of CAVYFC010000013.1, from coordinate 536,438 downwards.
GATGGCGGTCATGCAAAGTGCGAAATATACGTCCCATCGGCGGGCGTCAGGAACCATGGCAAAAACGACTTCTCAATGGAAACCAATATGTCCGAGGCGACATCAGCGACCCGTTCTCGTCTGGCTCGACCGCACCGACAACGTCGCGGTCGCAACTCGGCCCCTTGCACCTGGATGACGTCGTCGACGTATCGCGGGCAATCGGTCACGCGCAAACACGACCGATTCCAGCCGGGACACAAGATCGCCGTTCGGCCGATTTCGACGGGAAGTCCCGTCACCAAGTACGGCCAGCCGATCGGACTGGCAACCATGGACATTGCACCCCGGCAACCATGTCCATTCCCACAACCTCGTCGATCATCATGTGGTTTCGAGTGACCTGAGCGAGCTCGCACCGCCACCGTCCCCCGCAGCCGCTCCGACGCACCTTCGACGGATTTCATCGCCCCGATGGTCGCGTGGGAACTCGCAACTACGTGGCCTTGATCTCGACCGTCAATTGCAGTGCGACGGTTTGTCACAAAGTCGTCGAGCGATTCGACGCCGATCGGATGAAACGTTGGCCAAACGTCGACGGCGTGTTTGCAGCGACCCATACGACCGGGTGCGCCTTGGAGTACCACGGGATCAAGCACCAGATGCTCGGTCGCGTCCTTTCCGGATACACCCAACCATCCCAATGTCGGCGGCACCCTGGTGATCGGACTCGGTTGCGAGCAGACGACCTCCGGTTATCTGTCGCAGCATCACGGCTTGTCTCGCTTTATGCGCCCGAGCGGCGAAAAGCTGACTCGCGACGAAGGCATCCCGATGCTGACGATGCAAACCGAAGGGGGGACGCGAGCGACGATCGAAAAAGCCGAGGCCTTGCTGGAACAGGTGCTTGACCGGGCCAATCAATTCACCCGTGCGCCGGCCGATGCCCGTCACTTGAAGCTGGCGGTCGAATGCGGAGGAAGCGACGGCTACTCAGGCCTGACCGCTAATCCGGCGGTCGGCGTCGTCTCGGATCGAATCGTTGCCTGCGGCGGAACGTCGGTGATCTCGGAAACGACCGAACTCTACGGAGCCGAACACTTGCTGGTCCGTCGCAGTCGATCGCCTGAGGTGGCCAATAATTGCTCGACCGCATCGAATGGTGGAAGGAATATGTCGCCATGTATGGCGGCCAGATCGACAACAACCCGTCGGTGGGAAACAAGGCGGGCGGGCTGACTACCATCACAGAAAAGTCGCTCGGGGCTGTCTCCAAGAGTGGTTCGACCGCGCTCGAAGCGGTCTACCTTTACGCCGAGCCCATTGACCGACGCCTGGCTTGGTGGTGATGGATTCGCCCGGGTTCGATCCCGCCAGCGTGACCGGCAAGGTTGCCGGCGGCGCGAACCTGGTGATGTTCACCACCGGTCGAGGTAGTTGCTTCGGTTGCAAGCCAGTCCCCCGTGATCAAAATCGCCACCAACACGCCGCTGTTTGAGGCTCTTCACGAAGACATGGACCTCAACGCGGGCGTGATCCTGGAGGGCGAAGACTTGCAAACCGTCGGCGACCGCTTCTTCGAGTTTGCACTCCGAGTAGCCAGTGGCCACAAGACATGCAGCGAAGAACTCGGACGTCGGCGATCACGAATTCGTTCCCTGGACAGTTGGACCGACACTTTGAGGTCCAGAGACTACCAGCCCTAACACTTGAGAACACCGACAACTGAGAATACCGATGCCTGATCCAATGCCACATGTTGTGATCACCGACTTCATCAACGACTCGCTTGAAGTCGAACGAACAGTGCTCGATGGAGTCGCGACGGTCGAAGCCTTTGATGCCTTTCAGCGAACAAGAACTCGCCGGAAAGATCGAAGTCGGCCGACGCGGTGATGCTGTATCACAACCTGTCGCTCTCGGCGGACACGATTCGGCGATCTGACCCACTGCAAGTTGATCGTTCGCTGCGGCGTTGGCTTTGACAATGTCGATCATCGGTTGGCCCGCGCAATTGGGAATCCCGGTCGCGAACGTTCCCGACTACGGAACGGAGGAAGTCGCCGATTCAGCGATCGGCATGGCGTTGGCGCTGACCCGGGGCATCCATCTCTACAACCAACGAATGCGATCAACGCCCGATCCGTGGATGTATCACGTCGCCGCACCACTGTATCGTCACCGCAATCGAGTCTTTGGGATCGTGGGTCTGGGACGGATCGGAACCGCCACAGCCCGCCGTGCGCTGGCGATGGGCATGGACGTGCGATTCTATGATCCGTTCAAACAGGACGGCTACGACAAAGCGATCGGCGTGCGCCGCGTGGAAACGCTCGAAGAACTGATGCGCGAGTCGTTCATCCTCAGCCTGCACTGCCCGCTGAATGAAGAATCACGACGCATGATCAACGCAGAAACGCTTGGAGTGGCTGCCGATGGGAAGCTACCTGGTCAACACGGCCCGCGGCGACGTGGTCGACACCGACGCGATTCCCGCGGCGATGGCGAGCGGTCGCTTGGCCGGCGCCGCGATCGACGTGCTCGCCGAAGAACCTCCTTCGCCTGACAACCCGCTGCTGGTCGCGTGGCGAGACCCCAAGCATCGCAGCCTACGAGCGATTGATCATCAATCCTCACTCCGCCTTCTATTGCGAGGAGGGACTGACGGACATGCGCCGCAAAGGGGCCGAGGCATGCCGCCGAGCTTTAACCGGCGAGCGACTTCGCAATGTGATCAATTGAAGGGTGATCCATTGAAGGTGATCATCGAGTCGGCGTTGTGACGCACGGAATTGATTTTTTGGCAGAATGATGAAGGGCAAGATCGATAAGAAATCGGCCATGGAGGATTCAGGAATTCTGCCGACCATCATTCTGCCGACCATCATTCTGCCAACCAACTATCGCACTTCCATGGTCTCGGCAATCTGGTGTGGTGTGGCCCGATCATCGCTTCGATCGGAGCTCGGATTGCTGGTGACTCGTCTCACGACCAGCCACAGCGCGAGCGTCACCAGCAGGATCGATACCGACCGACGAGGCTCCTTCCCAAAGCAATGCCGAACGCATCCCAGCGACCGGCGCGATGACCTTTTCCAATCGGTACTGCACCAGCACCAGCAGATCGGTGGGATCGCTTTCGATCGGTGTCGATTCGCCATCGGCCGATGGTTCTTCCGGTGGCGATCCTCCATCGGCAAGGAGACCGGCTGCATCGCGGCGATCCAATGACCTGCATACGGATCGCCGCCATCCGACAGCGGCCAGCGGATCGAGGTAATCGACGTCGCTTCCAGCCAGCAATCGCTCCATCAGGTCAGGGGTGATCTGGTACTTTTCGCCCTCCATGTTGACCCCGGCGGTCCGCCTGCCTTCCATCAGCGGATGCTGCAGAATCGTCCCTTGGGTCGGCCCCGGACGAGCCTCGACCAACACAGCGACCTGATTGTTGCCCTGTTTGCTCTGCAGCAACTCAAAGTCACCAAGATTCACCGTCACGACGAACATCGCATCGGGCTGCGTCTCGGTCGTCGTCGAGAAAGATCGGCGTGCTGATCGCAACCTTCCACAAACGCGTCGCGGTACTTGGAAACGCCGCCGACATGTGCGTGTCGTCAGCGGCTTGATCGACCCGATCTCGGTGCGAATCCTTGGGCAGATCGACTCGGCCACCGTGGAAAGTAGGTGCGGTAGCAATAGTTTCGCCCACTGCTGTTCTCGTTGCGGCTGACGGCGGCTCCATAGGCAATCGAAATGATGGTTCCCATAGGCGTCGGTGACGTACATCGAGGCCAGTCGGCGACGGCGACGATCCGCCCCGCTGTAAAGTGCCAAACGCTTGCTGAGAATGTGATCCAGCTTGATTTGCGCGGGCGAGTCCATCAATTGATCGCGAGCCGGATTGGACGCCGTGGGTGGCAAGCGGTGTCTTCATCGCGGCAATCGCCGTCAACGCCTCGCGAACCTCTTCGTCTCTGGAGCGTCGCCTTCAACTGACTGACGAACTCGGGTCGTGACGCTTCTTCACGAGTCAGTTGGTAGTAGCGTTCGATCTCACTTTCGAGCGTTCGGGCGGCGAAGGCGGCCGCCAACTCGTTGCTGCCGAACGCCTCCTGACGAAGTGCCTGCACCGTTCGATTGCTGGCCTGGCGAATGCTGCGGGCCGCGAAGATACAGGTCGCCAACAACACCAACAAGCGGCCCGACGATCCCCAGCAACATCAGCGGTCGCTTCGCCCGGCGACGTCGCGGCGATTGAGATCCTGGAGAATCTGCTGGACGTTGGCGTATCGGTCCTTGCGGGTCGGGTGCCAAGCATTTGGAAACGATTCGCCCCAGCATGCGATCCACGTCATCACGTTGCAGATGCCGCGACGGTGGCGGGGCTCGCGTGGATGGCCTCGCGGTAGCGATTCGAGTCGTTTTTCTAGCGACCCGGCCGTATCGAGTTGCTCGACGATGTCATCGGCTCGGTAGGGAGGCTGCCCGGTGAGCAAACGATACATGATCGCCCCCACCGCATAGACATCCCAGCTCGCGTCGGGCGCGGCGCTGAGATGGGCCTGCTCGGGAGCCATGTAGAACAGGGTCCCCAGCGCGGGCGTCTGGTCATCCGAAAGCCGGCTTTGCCCAAAGTCGGCCAAGCGGGGTTCATTGTCATCGCCCGAGCAAGATATTGGCTGGCTTGATGTCGCAGTGCAGCACCCCTTTGGCATGGCAACGATTGAGCCCGATGCAAATTCGGCGAAACATTTCCACCGCCTCTTGCGAGCGGCAGGCGTCCGCGCGCCTGCAACAAGTCCTCGAGCGAGCCGCCCGAAATCAGCTCCATCACGTAATAGGGTGGTTCCGCGTCCCAGCCGACTTCCAAGCACTTGGACCACGTACCGGTCGGCCGACAGCTGGACCAGGTTTTTGACTTCGCGGCTGAGCAACGACCAATTGACGCCGCCCCGGTGAAGGTAAAACTTGACCGCCACCTCGCGACCGGTATTCAGATCGCGACCGACCCAGACCTGGCCGAACGCCCCGGCCCCGAGAAACTGTGTCAGACGATACCCTGGTACGTTGGCAGGCGGAGTTGTAGCCTGCATCGAGAGCTTTTTGCTCGTCGATTGGCCTTCATCGGTTTGTTGTTCGGTCGGTTCGATGTTCACGCCTCGTGCCGCAATCTTCCGAAATGGACTCGGTGGATGGTACCCCACCACCCTCGAGGGTACCCAGCGAGCCTCGATCGTACCCGGTCAGGACCACTCGTACCCGGCCACTTCGATGGTAACCCATAGATCATTTGTATCCCCATGAGAATTCGAGAACGAACGAGTGCAGAACGAGACACACTCGCTCGCCACATTGTAGCCCAAGGAAGACCCACCGCTCTGGTCGCCGTCGTCTGGTTGACCGTCGCGTTGGGATTGATGGCGGGCAACTTACCGGTCAGCAGCACAGCGCAGGCTCAATCCTTACAGGTTGAGTTGCCGCTCGACGGCCGCCAAGGACGCGAGTTGTTGCTGCGAAATTTTCGGCCCAACAGCAATTTGAAGGTCGCATCTCACCCGAAAACGCACGCAAAGTTTCCTGTCGTCGACGTCCATACTCATTTTCGTTACAAGCTTCGCAGCAGTGATCAGGCCTTGGACGATTTCGTCGCGTGATGGATCGAAATCACATTGCTGTCTGCGTTTCGCTCGATGGACAGCTCGGTGGATCCCTGGAAGAGCACATGAGACTTCCTTTGGTCACGGTATCGGGACCGCTTCGTCATCTTTGCCAACGTCGATTGGCAAGGTGATGGCGACACCGACGATCCAGCCAGCTGGGCATGTCATCGCGCTGGATTTGCCGAGCGCACCGCCGACCCAGACTCGCCGAGGCGGTCACAGTGGGTGCCAGCGGCTTGAAGATCTTCAAGCGATTCGGACTGGAGTATCGCAATCCCGATGGATCGCTGATCGCGATTGACGATCCACGCTTTGACCCGATTTGGCAGGCCTGCGGACGACTCGAAGATTCCGGTGATCATCCACACGGCCGATCCAGCTGCTTTTTTTGATCCCATTGATGAAACCAACGAGCGATGGGAAGAGCTCAGCCGTCATCCGGAGTGGAGCTTTCACGGCGAAGCTTTCCCATCAAGAGCCGAACTGCTGGCGGCCCGAAATCGATTGATTGCCCGGCATCCCGACACCCAGTTCATTGGGGCTCACGTCGCGAACAACGCAGAAGACTTGGCCGAGGTCAGTCGCTGGCTTGGAGCAGCTATCCCAAATCTGTGGATCGAAACCGCATCGCGAATCGCCGAACTCGGGCGCCAGCCTTTCACCGCTCGCGACTTTCTGGTCGAACATGCCGATCGCGTCATGTTTGGCACCGATGGCCCTTGGCCCGAACTGCGATTGCAGATCAATTGGCGGTTCTTCGAGACCCGAGACGAGTCCTTTGACTACAGCGAGAAGACACCACCGCCCCAAGGGCATGTGGACCATTGATGGCGTTGATCTTCCCGACGACGTGCTGCGCAAGCTCTATTTCGAGAATGCCGCGAAGCTGATCCCGGGTGTCGCCGAACGGGTCGAAGCGTTTCAAGCCGACACTCGACCGCGCCTCCGAAGCCCCGTCCACCTCATCACTCGGGAAGGAACCGTGAGCGAAGCCGACTTTGCGATGATTTGCTGTGCCTGCGGCGCCGAACAAGTGGTCAAGGAGTCGATCGCCAACGAGGGCTGGCGTTTGGCCTTTTCGCGTCCGGGCTTCGTCACTGCCAAACACGATGGCGCCGCCGATTTGCCCGAGGGCGTCTTCATTCGAACCGTCTCTCGACTCCGATCGGCTCGGCTCGCGGCGACGAGGCCGAAACTGTTGATCGAGACGCTGTCCGATCGACTGCAGACACACTCACGAGTCGCCGCAGCCGTTTGACCAGTTGCACGTTTGGCCGAAAGACCGTGTGCCGATCGGTCGCTTTGGCTTTGAGCCGGGGATCGATGAGGTATCACGAGCCGTGGCCGAGAGTCTTTGCACAGCTGCAAGGATCCGTGGCTCCGCTGTGATGCCCCCAATCGGATCGCCGAGAGTGGCAACCGCGTCTCGGACGTCGTGCTGGTCGAGCCATCGCTACTGGTTCTCTTGGCTGGCATCAGGCCAGCGATTGGCACTCCCGATGGCCCGGCGGCGTGCAACCGATTCGAACCGAAATACGAACCCATTTCGCGAGCCTATTACAAAGCAGCCGAGGCGATCACTTGGAGTGGTTTCGAGATGCGTGCGGGGGACACCGCCGATCGAAATCGGAAGCGCCCCCGGCGGTGCCTGCGGTCGATTGCTTGAACTCGGGCATGAACGTGATCGGCATCGATCCGGCCGACATGGATGAGCGGATCGCCGAACATCCCCGTTTTCGCCACATTCGCGCACGAGCCGGCGACTTGCCCCGCAAGGACTTTCGTGGAGCCAAGTGGCTGCTCGTCGACTCGAACGTGAAACCCTGACAAAACGCTGGTAACGATTAAGAACATCGTCACGCACCAACACTGCGACCTCAAGGGGCTGCTGATCACCCTCAAGATCGGCGACTACGAGTCAGCGCCCCTGATCGACGATTGGGCCGCCACAGATCGACGAGTGGCAGTCCATCGCGAGTGCGAGTCCGACAACTGTCAAGAAACAAAGTCGAGGTCTGCTTCGCCGTGACGATGTAACGAGAATCGTGACACGTTGGTGAGAATTTGATGCTGGCAACCAGGAAATCACGATCGTGCCAGACGTCCTGTTGCCAGGAGCAGTCGCCCCGCTGCCAACCGTCATCCTGCCAGCCACACCCCTCCCGAGAGCGACCCCCGCAAGATCGATCTTGCATTGGATCGGGGGATCTGCCTAGTCTTCCCCACGATTTATCGACCCAATCGACGCTCCTCCCCGAACTGTTGGATTGCCATGGAAGGCTTACCCCGTTTGTTGTTGCGATCAGCCCAGAGAACCCTCGCGGTTCTGGCATGTCGCGTTGCGTGCTTTGCAGCCTCACCGCTCGTGCAGACGAAGCCCAGTGGATCTGGGCCAACGGCAGCCAGCTCGGGCACGCCGATCCGCGAGGGCGAAACCTGCCTGTTCCGCAAGCCGATCAACTTGAAGGTCCAAGCGGTCGGACGAATCGAAATCGCGGCCGACGACCAATACGAGTTGTTCGTCAACGGCGTTCGAATCGGCAGCGGCAATTCGTCGCGGCAAATGCAAGAGTACGACATCACGGACTATCTCGAGATCGGTCGCAATGTGGTCGCCGTGCGAGTGGTCAACACGCATGGCAATACGGCGGCCTTGGCCGCCCGCGTTTCGATCAAGCCGACCAACCAGGACAAGTGGTTCACGTTCAGCAGCGGCCCGTCGTGGCGCACCAGCACCGACGACAGCCCGATGTGGGAAACGGTCGTCTTCAACGATCGGCTTTGGGGTATCGGCGTCCGCCTTCGGCAAGCTCGGCGATACCGTTCCCTGGGATCGCGACGTCGATGTGGTCGCCGAGAAGCAAGCGGATCAACGCGAGCGATTCCAGATCCAAAAAGGCTTTGGCGTTCAACGTGTCCTGAGCGATGAACAGGTCGGTTCGGTGATTGCGATGACATTCAACGAGTTCGGGCACATCATCGTTTCCCAGGAAGGCGGTCCGCTGCTGCTGGTCTTTGACAAGGACGAAGACGGCGTGCCCGAACAGGTCCGCACCTACTGCGACAGCGTCAAATCGTGTCAAGGCATCTTGGCACTCAACGGCGAAGTGTTCGTCACCGGCGATGGTCCCGAAGGGAGCGCGCTTTACCGGCTTGACCGATAGCGATCGAAACGGCACGCTTGGAACAAGTCAAAGCGATCGTGAAATTCAAAGGCAATGCCGGCGAGCATGGACCGCACGGATTCCGACTCGGACCGGACGGCATGATCTACGTCGCGGTCGGCAGCCACGCGCAGGCGACTCGGCGAAAGGGCGACGGCGAAACGTTGCGTAGCACGTTACGAAGGCGACCTGCTGCCTCGCTACGAAGATCCGGGCGGACACGGCCTTGGGGTCAAGGCACCTGGCGGAACGATCATTCGCACCAACATCGATGGGACGATCGTCGAACGGGTCGCCGGCGGACTTCGCAACGCGTACGACCTGGTCTTTCATCCCGAGTGGCGGCATGTTCGTTCACGACTGCCGACATGGAAGCCGACGTCAACACAGCCTGGTATCGCCCGACGGCGTTGTTCGATGTCACCGAAGGGGGCGAGTTGGGCTGGCGAACAGGATGGGCGAAATGGCCCGAGCACTACTTCGACCGCTTGCCCAACCTGCTGGAAACCGGACGGGGCAGTCCCGACCGGAGCGGTCTGCTACGAACACTACATGTTCCCGGTGCGCTATCACAACTCGTTGTTCCTGGCCGATTGGTCCGAGGGACGCATTCTTGAATGTACGACTCAAGCCGCGCGGTTCGGGATACATTGCCGACAGCGAAGTCTTTCTTGAAAGGCCAACCGCTGAACGTCACCGACTTGGAAGTCGGACCCGACGGCGCGATGTATTTCTGCACCGGCGGTCGCGGCACCTCGGGCGGCGTCTACCGCGTGGTTTACAAAGGCGAGATTCCTGACCGGATGAAGAATCTCGGCAGCGGGATCGCGGCCGCCATCCGACAACCGCAACTGGAATCGGCCTGGTCACGTCAAGAGATCGCTTCGATCCGACGTGAACTGGGCGACCAATGGGGCCAACTGGTCGCCGGCGTCGCCTTCAGCAATGACAACCCGTCGCATTACCGAACGCGGGCGATGGACTTGATGCAGTTGTTCGGCCCGGTGCCCAGTGAAGACCTGGTGCTGGAACTGAGCCAGGCACCGAGCGAAACGGTCCGCGCGAAAGCGGCTTGGATGATGGGACTGCATCCCGACGACGAAGAGTCGCGACCGATTGGTCGAGATGCTCGAGGACCGTGACGCTCGCGTGCGTCGAGCCGCCTGCGAAGCGATGCTGCGCAGCGGGCAATTTCCATCCGACTGCGATGCGATTGCTGCCGCTGTTGGCCGACGAAGACCGAACGCTTGCCTTCGTCGCTCGGCGGGTGCTCGAACGGATGCCCGTCGAGACGTGGCGAGATGAGATTCTGGCCAGCGCCGATCCTCGCATTCGGCATCGTCGGCATGTTGGCCCTGGTCAATGCCGATCCGAGCGAAGAGACGCTGCATGCAAGTCCTTGCGAACGGGCCAGCGAGCTGATGACCGAGTTCCTCAGCGATGCCGACTTCGTCGACACGCTGCGGCTGTGCCAGGTCGCCTTGCATCGCGGCAAGATCGACCCCAGTCGCGTGACGGCGCTTGCGAGACCAGATCGCCGAGGAGTTTCCCGCCGGCGACAACCGCATGAATCATGAACTGATTCGCCTGGCTGCCTACCTGCAGGCCGACTCGATTGCCGATCGGGCACTTGATTTCCTTGCCAGCGACAAACCCGAAGTCGATCGAACGCTCGTGGCCATGTGCCTGCAGTTCCTGTCGCACGACTGGAATGCCGAGCAACGATTCAAGATCTTGAAGTACTACGAGAACGCGGCCAACAGCACCGCATCCAGCTCGCTGGCGATGTACCTGATGAATGTGACGCGCGACTTCGCCAAGTCACTGTCGGACGAAGACGTGATGGCGATCCTGGAGCAAGGGGCCGTGTGGCGGAACGCGGCTCTGGCTGCCATCTACAAATTGCCCCGACCGATCGACGATGAGACCGCGGCGACGCTGCGTGAATTGGATCGAACAACTTGGTCGCCCAGCCGCAGCCCGGCGACGTCGAGCGACGACTGCGCACCGGCATCATCGCGATGCTGGCCACGGCAAGCGACGAAGAATCCGGCGCCTACCTGCGAAGCCTGTGGCGTAGCGAACCCGAACGACGCCCCGTCGTCGCCATGGCGCTGGCACAAAACCCCAAGGGCGAAAACTGGGACTACCTGGTTCGCAGCCTGAATGTGCTGGAAGACCAAGCGGCCGACGAAGTCGTTCAAGGCCTTGAAGACGGTCCGCGTTGCCACCGACGATCCGATGGCGATTCGCCAACTGATCCTGCTGGGTGTTCGCGCCGAGAAGAAGGACAACAGCTTCGAAAACGTCGAAGGATTGCTGGAGCATTGGACCGGCATGCAACGTCCCGAAAAAGCGGCGACCATCGATGCGGCCCTGGCAAAAGTGGTACGCCAAAACCTATCCCGATCGACCGCCGGCCGAACTGCCCAACGAAGATGAATCACGATGGGACTTTGATCAGCTCGTCGACTACCTCGACAGCGACGAAGGACGCTATGGCGATCCCGATCCACGGACGCACCGTCTACGACAAAAGCGAAGTGCGCCCAGTGTCACCAGTTTGGCAACGAAGGCGAGGCGGTCGGGCCCTCGCTTTCGGGGATCGCCAAGACGGTTCAGCAAACGGGAAATCCTTGAATCGATTCTCTATCCGGCTCACGTCGTCAGCGACCAGTACGCCAGCAAGAAAGTGTTGACGCTTGATGGCCGAGTCTTGATCGGGCATGGTCAGCCAGCGGAGCGATCAGTCGCTCGATGTCCGCGATTCCAACAACCAGGTGATGGTGGTCCGAGAATCGGAGGTCGACCAGATCCTGCCGAGCAACAGCAGCATCATGCCCAGTGGTTTGCTGGATGATCTGTCGCTGCGGGAAATCAGTGACATGATGGCCTACCTCGGAGTGGTTCCACCGCTGGAGGTGGCCTCCAGGCCGTAGGCCCGCCGTTTTGCCCAGAGGTGCCGCCAGGTTGACCCTAGGGTGCCGCCAGGTTGACCCTAGGGTGCCGCCAGGTTGACCCTGGCGTCTTCCAAGTTGACTCGGCAATGATCTGACCCCTGATGTTGGAACAGCCTTGTTCTCGCCCTTCGCGGCCGGGTTGGTTGTCCTACGACCGACTCGGCCGCGTTTTTGCCACGGGTGATGCGGATCACTCGACCTTCCCAAGATGGGCCGCTGGCGGACAGAATACGTCTCTTAGCCAGAGAATCTTGTCCCTCTTGCCCCTTCCTTGGGATCGATCGTGGAACGTCGTCTGCTCACGTTTATCGTCGCTTCGACGGCGTTCTTCATGTTTTACCTGTCGCTGCGAATGATGTTCGCACCGCCGCAGCCGCCCCCGGCGGCCGAACGTGGCCGAAGCGGACGGGCAAGCAGCGGCCGAGATGCTCGTCGACGTGACCAGAGCTAGCCTCGCGACGACGCCATCTCTTGAGTCCGCGACGATGCGGACGAGAGGATCCGGACGAGCGCCAAGAGCCTGCTGCCGACCGGCCCGAGCAGCCAGACTGGCTGACGCTCGGATCGATGGACCCCGATTCCGGGCTACTACATGCTCGTCACGCTCAACAGCCGGGCGGGGGCGTTGAGCGGATCGAATTGACCGAGCGTGATGACGAGGGTCGAACTCCGATACCGTCGCGTCGATGTTCGCCACGGGTACCTCGGCTACTTCGCCGGTGAGCCGGCGAGACAGGTCGATCGGGGTGCTGGTCAACGTCGTCGGCCCGGGAACGCCTGCCGAAGCAGGCCGGGATTCGAGGTCGGCGACGTGATCGTTGTCGGTCGCCGGTCAACCGGTCGCCACGCGCGACGACATCAGCGACCGCATTGCTGCAGACTCGAGCCCGGAGATCCAGTCATCGCTCGAAATCCTGCGAGGCGAGATCGGCCACCCCGCAGTCACTGCAGCGCCACGCTGAGCGAGCATCCTCTGGACCTGGTCCGCTTGGCCCGCGATGGCGGCGCCGATCAGATCGAAGGAAACCTGACACGACTGTCCTGTCTGCTGACGCTCAGCCAGGTCAATCGCAAAGAGATCGAGCCCGAGCAAACGGTCGATCGCTGGGATCGGTCAATCCCGATGGAATTGAATTGGACTGCGTGACAGCGACCGGGAGCCGAGTCGGGCGAGTCGGCGCAGTTCTCGCTCGAGCTTTCCGGCGCCGAAATGCAGGCCGATCGGCGGCAAGCCGATTCGGATGCACGCGGACCTACGAATTGGCCCCGATTCCTACGCACTCGACATGTCGGTTCAGATCGACAACCTTGCCGATGAGCCCCAGGATCTTGCCTATCGGCTGGAAGGTGCCAACGGAATCACGCTGGAAGGCTGGTGGTACAGCAACAAGATCAGCCCGAACTTGGCGGGTGGTGCCGCCGCTCGCGACATCGTCTACAAGACCGCAGCCAGCGGCCATCGATGTTCAGTAGCGGTTACGACTCTGCTCAAGCGGGCGAAGAAAGAAACCAAAGATCCCAATCGAAACGATCTTTGCGCCGGCGACAGCAGCCAACGACCAACGCAACTTGAAATACATCGGCGTCGATGCCCAGTACTTCACCGTCGCTTATCTTCCGCCGGCGGGAATCGACGTCGTTGACGACCTTTCGCCGCGCCGCGGCCGGCGATCGCAGCCGACGCCGAGCTGATTCCCCGGCACCAGGAACGGGCGGTCAACACGACCTTTTATCTCGACAGCGTTGTTGCCGAGGTGCCCCGCGGGCGCATCGATGCGGCAGGAATTGCGGATGTTCGCCGGTCCCAAGCAGCCCGAGTTGCTGGCCCAATACGGTCTGGGTCGATTGCATCTATTACGGCTGGTTCGCCGATTTTCGCCAAGATCCTCGGCCTGGACTGCTTGCACGTGCTTGTCGGGCGTCGGCAATTACGCGGTGGCCATCATCCTGCTGACGGTGATCGTTCGCGGCTGCATGTTCCCGCTCAGCCGCAAAGCGGCGATCAATGCACAGAAGATGCAGGAACTCGCACCCGAGCTGAAGAAGATCAACGAGAAGTACAAAGACGACATGGAAGGCAAGCTGAAGGCGCAGCGCGAACTTCAGCAACGCGTCGGCTTCAATCCGTTGGCCGGTTGTCTGCCGATGTTCCTGCAGCTGCCGATCTTCATCGGTCTGTATCGGGCCCTGTCGGTCGACATCGAACTTCGACAGGCGGCTTTTTCCAGCGACGACCGACTGGGCGTCGAACCTGGCCGGCCCCGACATGTTTTTGTATTGGGGCGATTGGCTGTTGGGAATACTTGTCCGGTCGCGGAACCGGTTGGCTGGGGCCGTATTTCAATATCCTGCCGGTGATCGTCGTGGTGCTGTTCCTGGCGCAGCAAAAGATGTTCATGCCGCCGGCGACGGACGAACAGACCGCCATGACGCAGAAGATGATGAACATCATGACCCTGATGATGGGCCTGTTCTTCTTCCGAGTCCGGCGGGGCTCTGCATCTACTTCATCACCAGCAGCCTGTGGGGAATCTGCGAGCGGATCATGGTCAAGAAGACGCTGCCGACGGGCAAGCACTTCGACTCCGCTGTGCTGGAAGGAACGGCGACGGCAACCGAGAAGTCCCAATCGCTTGTCGATCGGATCCGAAGCCAAGTCGCCAAGCCGAAGTGCCGATCGAGCGTCCCAACAAACGCCGCCGACGTCGCCGAAGAAGAAGACATAGCCGACGAACGGTCGTAGCCGAAGTAGCTTCTCCGAAGCCGCGATCACGGCTGACACAGCTTCGCGTCACGATGGACCACGATACGACCGACTCAGATGTAGAACATCGTCTCGTCGCCGTGGCGGCATCGCTCGACGAGATCACTGAGCCGGACTCGAGCCAGCACGTCTCGCGAGGCTTCCGCCGCTTCGTCCCAACATTCCTGCAGCATCTCGTCCGCGGCGGCTCGCTTTGCCCTCCGTGCGGCATCCGGCCTCCGGGCAACCAACCGCTTCGGCAATGTCCAGCAGTGTGATCGTGGCGGGATCGACCGACAGACGATAGCCGCCCTGGCTGCCACGGACGCTTTGCACCCAGCCGGCCGTCCGCAGCGTGCCGCAGAATCTGCACCAGAAAAGGGCCGGGAACACCATGCCGATCAGCGATCTCGCGGATCGCCACCGGCGCCGCGTCGTCCTGGCGCAATCGCCAACTCAAGCATGGCCAGGCAGGCGTAATGAACTCGGGCCGAGATCACCATTGGGTAGCATCTCCCCCTGGACCTACGAGGAATGCAAACCGCATTCGGTCTTCTTGAATCCGCTCCAACGACCTGCTCGCTCATCCTCCCCTGCCAACACGGCACGCGTGCAGGGCTGGCAACCGACGCTGGGAAAGCCCTGGTCGTGCAACGGGTTGTAGGGAATGTCCTCGGAGGTGATCAACGACCAGACCTCCTTCTTGGTCCAGTTGGCCAGCGGGCTGACTTTGACCAACTGAAATTTTCGATCCCAACCAACGATCGGCGCCTTGGCTCGGTCGGGACTCTGGTCGCGTCGAATCGCGCTGGCCCAGGCATACTGCCCCGTGCGCTGCCTCATGCAGCACACTCAACTTGCGGTCAAAACAGCATCGATTGGGGTCCGTCTTGTAGACCGGTCCGCCGTTGGCCGCCTCGTATTGTTCGACCGTCAGCTCCGGCCGCTTGTACTCCACCTCGATCCCGTACCGCTGCCTTGACCCGCTCACGCAGATCGAGCGTTTCCTGGAACTGGTAACCGGTATCGAGATTGAAGATCGGGGTCTCGGGCGCAATCTCCGCCAACATGTGAATGATCGTCATCCCCTCGGGCCCGAAGGCGGTCGCCATCGTGAAGCGGGGAGCAAATCGCTCCACGGCCCAGCGAAGAATCTCTTGCGGCGTGGCCGCTTCCAGTTGCTCGCTGGCTCGCTGCAACTCCTCCATCAGCTCATCGGTCGGTGCCAACGGCGGATCGGCCGCAAGCGCCCCGCGAGGTTCCGGTGAATCAATCGAAAAGACTTGCAGGGGAGGCCGGGACGAGGGTGAGGCCTCGGTTCCGCCAGCTTTTTGAGGGTCATTCATTGTTTTTCGACAGGCATTCATCACATCCGATTCCCGCAGCTCGCGACACATCGCAGAAATAGTACATACATGATCATGATAGTCAAGTATAACTATCGTCCGCCGCCGGTAGGTGATTGAACGATTCTAGGGATGCGGTCCTGTTTTGATCGTTTTCGGGACCTTTTCATGGGTCCGTCGGGGGCGGAAACGGCTAAAGTGGAGTTGTTGTGAACGTGTTTTCGGCGGGCATAGGCGTCGGTTTCCTGCGTTCGCCTGTGTGCCCCAGCACTCTCGATACTCCGCCGCACTCCTCAGCGGGCTTCCGCTTGCCATGTCACGAAGCAGATCCTTGTTGCTCGGTAGCTGGTGCCTCTCGATGGCATCGGTATTTTCAACGTCGGTATTTTCAACGTCGGGGCTCGCCGAGCTCCGCGCCGACACGCTGGAGATCTCGGGGGGTGGCCACCTGACCGGCGAGGTGCAGCGAAAGGCCGAGCTGGTGATCGTCAAAGTCGACGATGAGATTCAGGTAGCGATCCCGGCCAGCCGGGTCACTCGAGTGGTCGATTCGGACACACTGGCGGAGTATCGCAGGTTGGCGGCTCAAGCGGGCGACGATGCGGAACGCCACTATCAACTTGCCATGTGGTGTGTGCGTTCGGACAAAGTGGAAGGCGACATTCACAAGTACAAGCGATATCACCTACAGCGTGCCATCGATCTCGATCCCGACCACGCCAAGGCTCGTGGTGCGTTGAGTTACACTCGCCAGAACGGCAAATGGATTCGCACGTCGGATCTGATGACCGAACGTGGCATGGTGCCTCGTTCCGGTGGCTGGGAACTACCGGAGGCGGCCGCGATCGAGGACTATCAAGACTCGATCAACGTGGACGCACGAAAATGGAATCGTGAGGTCAAGCGTCTGGTCGCCGTGGTGCTTCGCGGCTCCTCCAAAGCACCCGAAGCGATGGAAGCGCTCGAGCAGCATTCGCGATCCGTTGGCGGCGGGTGCGATCGCACAACAGTTGCTCGCGTCGCGTGAGAACAAGACGCAGAATCGCGTCCTGCAGATTGATGTGGGTTCGCTTGTTGGGCCAGTTTCGACAATTCGGTTTCGGTCGAGGCCTTGGTCCGCACCGGACTGGAAGAACCCGACGAAACGGTTCGTGAGGCTGCCCTCAACGAGTTGGTTGCAGTATGGGGCTGGTTCTGCGGTGGCAACTTACCTGCAGTATCTCTCCAGCAACGACAACAAGCTGGTCAATCGTGCGGCCCGAGCCTTGACTTGGTTCCCCGACCGAGAGTTGGTACTGACCTACGTCGATGCTCTGGTCACGACCCACAAGACAGAACTGGCGCCGGGGCCCGGCATGCAAGTCGGATTTGGCGGTGGTGGAGGCGGCATGCAGATGGGCGGCAAAAAACAGGTCAAGGTGGACCAGCTAACGAACCCGTCGGTGCTGACGCTCGTCAAAACGGTGGTTCCCGATGTCGACTATGGCTACGACGAACAGGCCTGGATTGCCTACATTGCCAGTCTGCGAACGGCCTTCAGCGGCGACCTTCGTCGCGATCCCTGAAGCGATTCTTGAAGCGATTTCCCCTTGATTCGCGGTCGATGGCTCACAGCGGAGACTCGCGGCGTCGGGCCAGCGCGAGCTTCCTAGCCGCGAGTTGCCTCGATCGCTTTCCGGACGGCCGCTTCATCGACCCCACCGACCAGCTCGACCACCCCGATTTCGGTGGGAAGGATGAACCGCAGCTTGCCATGGGCGACCTTTTTGTCTCGCATCATCACCGGAAGCATGGCCTCGGGATCGGCGTCGGGAAGGCCGGTCGGGAGTTCACACCGCTCGATCAGCTCGGTTTGTCGCTTCAAGCAGCGAAGGTTCGGCCATCTCCAGCTCGATTGCCAACCGCGCCGCCATCTGCATGCCAATCGCCACGGCTTCGCCGTGCAGCAGCGTGCCATAACCGCAAGTTGCTTCGATGGCGTGCGCAAAGGTATGCCCGTAGTTCAGGATTGCGCGCCGGCCACTGGTTTCCCGCTCATCTTCGCCAACGACGCGAGCCTTGCATTGACAACTCTTGTGGATCGCATATCGCATGGCATCATCATCGCGTTCGACCAGACGCCTGGCATTGATTTGCAACCAGGAGAAGAAATCGGGGTCGTCAATCACGCCGTACTTGATCACTTCGGCCAGTCCACTGACGTAGCTTCTTGTCGGCAGTGTCGAAAGCACATCGGTGTCGATCAGAACCAACGACGGTTGCCAGAAAGCGCCGACCATGTTCTTGGCAGTCGGCAAATTGATACCGGTCTTTCCACCCACACTGCTGTCGACCATTGCCAGCAGCGTGGTGGGGACCTGGACGAAGCGAATCCCTCGCGTGAACGAAGCCGCCACGAATCCTGCCAGGTCACCGATCACGCCGCCGCCGACCGCGATCACCACACTCCTTCGATCGCCTCCCTCGTCAAGCACCCACTGCAACAGCTGCTCGAACTGCTCCATCGATTTGCTCGATTCACCCGACGGAACGCTTCTCTTGCTGATGCGCAGCGACGGACCAGCAAGAGAAGCGGCGAGGATTCGGCACCATGGCTCCTCGACGGCCTCGTCGCCAATGATCAACGCATGCGTCAGATCGGGTAGCGTCTGACCAATGGCACTTGCAAACTGATCGGCATCGCCGGAGCTGATTCGAATCGGGTAACTTCGTTCCCCGAGCGGAACGGTCAAGAGCATGGCTTGTGAGTCATGGGACGGAGTTGACATGCGGATAAATTCTCTGGGTTCAACGAGTCTCAGCAACCTCAACGTCAAGGTAAGTCGTGGGGGCGGGGTGCGTCCATGACCCTGGGCTTCTAGAATGCAACGCGGCTGGCCAGGAAATGGCATCCGACCTGCCATCACGCCGATCCACTTTCAAAATCTGCCTTTTGTACTCTTGTGTGTTCATGAATTCCCCACCAAGCGAACGTGGCCAAGTCGACGATGGCCAGCAAGACGACCGCATTCGCGGGGAACCCCCCCAGAACAAGCACAGCTCGAACAAGCACAGCTCGAACAAGCACAGCTCGAACAAGCACAGCTCGAACAAGCACAGCTCGGGCGAGCACGCGGCGGGCGAACACGCGGCGGGCAAACACGGCGAGGGCGGTTACCACGAGGACAAATACAACGACCCGCGAGCGGCGATCACCCCGCGTGGGGTCGCCCTGGCAATTGGGGTCTTGTTGCTGGGCATCGTTGGGGCCGCCGCGAGCATCTATGCTCGGCGCACGCAACTTGAACAAACAACCCAATTCTGGGGTCAGGAAACAATCACGGCGTTGCAGTTGGCGGAGCGAATCGAGCTCCTGCCGCGGGGCGCGGCCGAATTTCAAACGGTTGAATTGACAGGGACACCGGGGCTGGGCCATCTCCGTCGGATGCTGCTCGACGAGCGGAATTATGAGTGGAGTACCGAAGGGGCGGGAAGTGCTCTGGCAGCGTGCGGTGAAACTCCCATGGAAAAGCCGCGATGCATTCAGCTTCGCTTGAGCGACCCCACCGGTAGGCGAGTCGGCACGATTGAGATTGACTTGGATCTCGTTGGGGGTTGGATTGGTCCCAGCGATGGCTCGCGTCGCGTTCGTGCGACCGACCGCGTTCAGCCGAAGCTCGCCAACTACTTCGCCACCATCATCTCGGTCGAGCAAAAGCGTTACGATTTTCGCGATTAGGGCAGTGGTAGCGATCGGGTCACGACACAAAAACGATTGGCCCAATTCATCAAGTCTGCCGTTCCCAACGTAGGCGAGTCTCTCCGAGACTCGCAGCCAACGCAGCAAAGCTGTGGATATCCGCCTTGGAAAGGCGGACCTACGTAACAACGCAGCAAAGCTGCTTGTGTCCGCCCTGGAAAGGCGGACCTACAGATTGCACAAAAAGAAGCGTCACGCCAGATGGGTGGTGTGCGGACGGTTTCTCCGAGTTCGATCGCTCGCGGACGGGTACAACTCGGTTCGCGTTCGCGTTACAAGCTGGAGGGAAGACGGTGGAGGGAAGCCATGACGGGACTCCCTTGTCCAGTCGTCGCAGCCGTGTTTCCCTTGTTGTGCCCCGATGGATTCGGGTGATCGAAATCAGCAGAGCCTGCCTATAATCGAGAAGGATTATACTTGAGGTGGGCAAACTGCTCCCCAACGACTCTTCCTCAACTTTTCCTTCCAGCTCCCCAATGCTTCTCGGACCACCTGTTGGTCAGCCAGGGCCTTTTGCAAATGTCAGTCACGGTCAAACCTGAATCGCAACAGCCAACGTCGACTCAGATTCCGACCGAACCGATGGCACACGAAGAAGAGGCTCTGGAGAACGCCGATCCCAATCGCCGTTTTCTCTGGTTCCAAGCGGCACCCGCGTGGTTGGTGAGCATGCTGGTTCATGTCCTCGTTTTGCTCGTGCTCGGATTGGTGACCTTCGCCGATCCAATCAAGATCGTGAACGTGCTGTCGGCGAATTACGTTAGCGAGGAAGGACCGGAGATCGAGGAGTTCACGATCGAAGAGATCGATCCGGGTGAGATCTCGGAGATGGAGGAGGATGATCGAACCGGTCGACGTCGCCGAGTCGATGGAATTGGTCGAACCGACAGAGATGGAGCCGATGGAGATTGCCGCAGTCGCGTTGGACATGAGCGACCTGGCATCCGAGATGGCACCGTCGGCTGCCTCGCTTGCAGACCCTTGCCTCGATGACGTTCGAGCCTTTGGGCAGTCGCAGCGCCGACATGAAGAAGAAACTGCTGCGTGACTACGGTGGAACCGATGCCAGCGAAGCAGCGGTCACCGAGGCACTGAAGTGGTTATCGCGTCACCAGATGCCCAACGGAGCCTGGACCTTCCAACACAACCTGGTGTGCAACGGTCGCTGCGGCAATCCGGGCGAACCAAATCGCGCCAAAGCCTTCAACGCAGCGACAGCGATGGGCTTGCTACCGTTTATGGGAGCGGGCCAAACGCACATCCATGGCGAGTTCAAAGAAGTGGTGTTCCGCGGTCTTCGCTTTCTGATTCAAAACGGCAAGGCAGGAAAGCAGGGGGGACTTCCCGTGCTCGACTTGAGTGAAGGGGCGGGCAACATGTACTCGCATGGGTTGGCCGCCATCGCGTTGTGCGAAGCCTATGCGATGACGGAGGATCCGGAGCTAGCGGGACCGGCGCAAGGTGCCTTGAACTTCATCGTCTACGCTCAGTGCCGAGATGGCGGATGGCGTTATCGTCCGCAGCAACCCGACGGGGGCGACACCTCGGTCACCGGTTGGCAAGTGATGGCGCTCAAAAGCGGCTACATGGGGCACTTGATGGTGCCACCGCGAACCATCCAAGGATCGATGCTGTTCCTGGACAAGGTTCAATCACAAAACGGTGCGCTCTATGGTTACACCGGTCCGCAGAAAAAGATTCGCCCCTCGTGTACCGCCATCGGCTTGCTCTGCCGGATGTACACTGGCTGGGACAAAACCCATCCAGGAATCGTGGAGGGTGTGTCGGAGCTGAGCAAAGTCGGGGTGCTGAAGAACGACATCTATTACGACTACTATGCAGCCCAAGTCTTGCGGCACTATGGCGGCGTCGCAGTGGGACAAGTTCAACGTCGAACTGCGTGATTGGCTGGTCTCCTCGCAATCACAAAGCGGTGGTGAGAAGGGTAGTTGGCATTTCCCCAACAGCCAGTCGCATCGCGGTCCCAAAGAAGGCGGACGGCTGGCGAGCACGTCGTTCGCAACGATGATTCTGGAAGTCTACTATCGCCACATGCCGCTCTATGCCGACGCGGCCGCGGAAGACGATTTCCCGCTTTGAGCGATCTCTGACGGTCCCTACCGTAGGCGAGTCTCTCCGAGACTCGAAGAAACGCAGCAACGCTGCGAATGTCCGCCCTGGAAATGCGGAGCTACGTAGGCGAGTCTCTCCGAGACTCGCAGGAAACGCTGCGACGCTGCGAGTGTCCGCCCTGGAAATGCGTGCCGACGTAAAGCAAAGACGATCGTGCCCCCCAAAAAACACTCCGATCAGCTGAACGCGAAGTAGCACATGACGGTCACGATCGCAATTCCGATCAGGTTGAGGACGAAGCCTTCCCTTGCCATCTGCTCGATCGTCAGCTCGCCACTTGCAAACACGATCGCATTGGGCGGGGTCGCGACGGGCAACATGAACGCAAAGCTGGCACTGATCGTTGCCGGCACCATGATCAGCCTCGGATCGATCGCGGCGGCCAGGGCGGTCGCGGCCAGAATCGGTAAGAATCAGATTGGCCGTCGCCGTGTTGCTCGTCACTTCCGTCATGAAGGTGACCGACAAACAGACGATGGCGATCATGACCACCACCGGAACTTGGCTATACCGGTCAGCGACGAGGCGATCAGGTCGTCCAAACCCGACTGATCGAAAGCTTTGGCGATCGCGATGCCGCCTCCGTAAAGAATCAGGACTCCCCAGGGAATTCTTTTCGCGTCGGCCCACGTCAGCAGCGTCTCTCCCTTTCCATTGGGAATCAGATGCATGACGACGACGGCGATCAACGCCACACTCGCGTCCGACGTGTCCTTCAACCCAAGCACCGCTCCAACCACCGAAGGGCTCCTTGCGAGTGATCCACAGCAGCGCCGTGATCGCAAAGACGGCCAGCGTTGCGACCTCTTCGTAATCGCCAGGAACCGACCTTCGGAAGCTCCAGCTTGCCCTCGGCCTTCAGTCCTCGCGTCAACCACAACCCAACGACGGGAAACATCACCATGCTGATCGGCAGCGCCCACATCATCCAGGTCGTGAACGTCGGTTCCTGTCCACCCGGCGATCTCCACGTAGAACTTCATGAAGACCAGATTCGGCGGAGTTCCGATCGGCGTTCCGATGCCGCCGACGCTGGCCGCGTAGGCGACGCCAAGCAGCAGGCACTGTTTGAGTTGTCGGCTCGATGATTTTTCCAATGGCGGCGGCGACGATCGGCAGCAACATCAACGTGCGTCGCTGCATTGGAAATCCACATGCTCAGGAAGGCCGACGCCGCCATGAAGCCGAATACCAATTGACGCCCGCCGCGCTGCGCCTCCAAAGGCATGGACCATCGTCAAGGCGATTCGGCGATGGGCACCGCTGCGTTCCATCGCCATCGATAACATGAAGCCACCCATCATCAGCAGCACCAGCGAATCCCCGTAAGCGGCACCGACCTGCGCGGCGTCAAGCACGCCGACCAGCGGAAGGACAGCCAGCGGAATCAAGGAGGTGACCGGAATCGGCACCGGCTCGAAGATCCACCAAATCGCGCAGAGCACGACCACCGCGGCCGTCCAGGCGATCTGGGAATCTTGCCCGGCCCAGTACAACGTCAGCCACGTGATCGATCGCCGCCAACGGCCCGATCACGATCATCCAAAACTTCATCGGTGCCATGCACCATTGCGTGCCAATGGGCCGTCAAACGCGTCGTCAGCTTAACGGAAAATTGATACCGATTGGGAAATCGGTGCTTGGATCGAGGATTGCCCCAGGCAGTTCATCACGTCAAGATCTGTCGCAGGGCACGGAGACTTTCTGTGCCGGCAGCATTTCTCGTCACGGACTGCACGCATGTCGGAGCTTTCGCCGGATAACCGCGACCACCTCGCCCTGGTTCGTACCGACCTGGCGAATGAACGAACGCTGTTAGCCTACGGACGCACGGCGCTGATGATCTCAGCGACCGGCGCCACCCTGTTGAAATTCTTTCCTGACTCGATCACCGTCCAAGTGGTCAGCTGGCCATTGGTAGCGTTGGGCCTGATGATCGCCCTGGTGGGACTGATCCGATTCACGCAACTGCGATCACGACTGCACCCAAAGACTTGACGGACTTCTCGGTGATGCAATCGTGCTCGCCAAGGCCGTCTTTCGCTCCACCGCGTCGCGAGTCTCGGCATCGATGAACGGTCTCAAACCGTCATCCTCGACCCACTGGCTAGCCGTCGCTTCCGTAGGGACGCGTGCTGATCACTCCTTCGCTTGGACTGCTGGCGGTGCCGTAAAGGCGTTTAGGAATCCTGCCGGCAAGGTAGGCGTCGCGACCGGCGAGCGCCGCATGCTTCATCGCCCTGGCCATCCGCACCGGATCACGCGCGTGGGCGATCGCGGTATTCGAGAAGCACGCCATCGGCACCCAATTCGAAGGCTTCGCTGACATCGCTGGCAGTGCCAACCCCTGCATCGACGATCACCGGATAATCGGGATCATCCTCCTTCAAGTACTCCAGGATGATCCGAAGGTTGTTGGGATTGAGCAATCCTTGGCCGCTACCGATCGGGCTCCCAGCCGGCATCACGCTGGCCGCACCGGCCGCCTTGAGTCGCTGCGCGGTGACCGGACAATCACTGGTGTAGCAGAGAACCTTGAAACCGTCGGCGGCAAGCTCGCGACAGGCGGCGACCGTCTCGACCGGATCGGGAAGCAACGTCCGACTGTCACCGAGCACTTCCAACTTGACCCAGTCGGCGCCGGGATTGCCCGAGTGCCCGAAGGATCTCGCGTCCGAGTTTCGCGGCACGAATCGCATCGGCCGCGGTGTAGCAACCGGCCGTGTTGGGAAGCAACGTGTAGCGATCCAAATCCAGAAAGTCGAGAATGTTCTGGCCGCTGCGATCGTACAGCCGCTCGCGGCGCACCGCGACCGTGACGCAATCACTGCCGGAAGCGTCGAGCGAATCACGCATCTGTTCCATCGTGTCATAGCGACCCGTCCCCACGATCAAGTCGACTCCGGAGCAGATGGCCTCCCACCCTCAGCGGAGAATCATTCGACCGTCAGGGGCGTCGGCGTGAAGACACTTCGAGACTCGATGGATTCGAATTGGCATCGTGATCAACTGTGCCGCAGGATAGCACAATGTCGGATCGCAGTGAGCGAGCTGGGCGATCGTCGCTCCGAGTTCCAAGGCGGACACTCGCAGCTTGACGGCATGCTACCGAGGTGCCGCATTTCGCAAGGCGGTCATTCGCAGCTTGGCTGCATTTCATTCGAGTCTCGGAAGCACTCGCCTACGATAGGCCTGTCAGCCGAAGTCAACCGCCACCGACCAGCGTCACGACCTCCAGCTCGTCCCCCGAACGAAACATGCGGAGCGTACTCCTCTCGAGGCACGACCTCGCGCGTTGACTTCCACCGCCAAGTAGTTGGGGGGCACCTCGACCGTGTCCAGCACTTGCTCGACCGTCATCGGCTCGGCGATCGAAACCCGCTCGCCGTTTACCGTGATCTCGATCATGCCACTCAATCCCGCAAGATCAACTCGTCGCTTCCAAGCGACTGCTCGTGCCTGAAACTCTTTTCCCTCGTCAAACGCAGCGTCGAAGGCGCGATTGCTCGGCGAGAAATCGAGCTTCTTGGTGAACTCGCAAGCTTCGCGGGCTCCGAACGTTCGTTCCATCCCGCTGTCCTCCCATTCGATCGACAGCGGACCCTCGTAGCCAATGTCGTTCAGGGCGCGGATGATCTCTTCAAAGTTCACGCCGCCGCGACCGGGGCTGCGGAAATCCCAACCGCGACGGTGATCACCAAAGTTCAAGATGGCTGGCGAGGATCCCGCTTCGGCCATCGAGCTTGACGATCGCATCCTTGATGTGAACGTGATAGATGCGATCGGGGAAGGCACGAATGAACTGGACCGGATCGACGCCCTGCCAAATCAAATGGCTGGGATCAAAGTTGAAACCGAACTCGGGTCGATGATCCAAGGCTTCCAAGGCCCGCTGGGCCGTGTAGATGTCGAAGGCGATCTCGGTCGGATGGACCTCCAGGGCGAATCGGACGCCGCACTCGCCGAAGACATCCAGGATCGGGTTGAACCGCTCGGCAAGCAACTCAAAGCCGGCATCGATCATCTTGGGAGGCACGGGAGGGAACGAGTAGAGCAGGTGCCAGATGCTGCTGCCGGTGAAGCCGTTGACGACATCGACGCCGAACTTCTGAGCAGCTCGGGCCGTGTTCATCAGCTCCTCGGCTGGCCCGCTGGTTGACGCCGCATGGATCGCCGTCGCCCCAGACATAGGCGCGGCAAAATCGCCTTGTGTCGCTCGTCGATGATGTCCAGCACGGCTTGGCCGGCCAGATGGGCGCTGATGGCGTGGCACTGCAGGCCGGCATCGTCCGAGAGTTTCCGTCGTTTCGTCGCAGTAATCGTCCTCGGCGATCGCACGGTCGACCTCAAAGTGGTCGCCCCAGCAGGCCAGCTCGATTCCGTCGTAACCGAATTCGGCGGTCATGCGGGCCATTTCTTCGACGGGAAGGTCAGCCCATTGGCCAGTAAATAGAGTGACGGGTCGAGCCATGGATGTCTCCGAAAGGGCAAGCGAATGAGCAAAGAATCAATGAGGAACGAGCGACCATTTTGCGCGCCACCGGCCAACCGGTGCAACAACCCGCCGCCGTGAACTGGCCAGGAGCTTCCCCGCCTTTTTGCCCAGCCCGCCGCTTACCAGCCCTGCCCGCGGATCGCCCCTTGCCCAGCCTCGGTCAGATCCCCGCTCCAGCGACCCGCTTGCCCAAAGGTGACGACGGCAACCTTCGCCACTGCATGGTCGGCGGAAGAAGTAGATAAGATGGAGGGTGTCGCTTCGAGCGTTTCCTCTGCCTGCGGATGATGCCGCTGGTTGCTCCGCTTGCTCAGTGGATGCCATTCGATCCGGCTTTGGAGGCCTTCCTCAGACCAGAACTCCTCACCTTTTAATTGAAACCAGTAACGAGCCTGAAACTTTTCGATCTTCTCTTTGTTGCTGCTACACGTTGACCGTATCCGAGCACAATCGCTCAGGAGGGTCGGCAAACGACGACCCCATCGAAAACGCCGCCATCGATCAGGCAGTCAGTCGCGAGGCATCGAGTTCCTGCGCGCAGCGAGGCCAGGCCGACGACGGTCCTTCAGTCCGGAAACGGGGGCCGCGGTGACGGCCTGTGCGTTCGCGCGATTCTGGAACATCGCCCAGAAGCGGTGAACGATCCGGTGGTGCAGAACGGCACTCAAGTTCATCGAATCGAAGATCCAGGGGGATGGCGGGATTTACGCTCAAGGATCACGCTACCGCAACTACGAAACCTCGATCGCCGTCGGTGCCCTGGTCAAGGCCAACCAGGATGGCCGTTACGACAGCGTGCTGAAGCGGGCGGAGACGTTTCTTGAAGGAAATTCAGTGGGACGAGGGGGAAGGGATCAAACCGTCCGACACCGGCCTACGGCGGGGCGGGCTACGGGAGCCATGAACGGCCCGACCTGTCCAATACCTCGTTCTTGATCGATGCGCTCACAGGAACTGGGCAACGATGCCAACGACGAGGCGATCCAGAAAGCGCTTCGAGTTCGTCGTGCGAACACAGAACCTGGCTGGACAAGGCAACGACACACCGCATGCCGAAGCCGTTGGTGACGGTGGTTTCTACTACACGCCGGCCGCCGGCGGTCAAAGCCAGGCGGGAGAGGCCGCGGGCGGCGGGCTGCGCAGCTACGGCTCGATGACCTACGCCGGACTGAAAAGCATGATCTATGCCGGACTGACCAAAGATGACCCGCGCGTCGTGGCTGCGATGAACTTCATTCGCAAGAACTACAGCGCTGACCGACAACCCAGGCATGGGCCAGGCGGGTCTGTTCTACTACTACCACACCTTTGCCAAGTCACTCAACGCCGCCGACATTGACATCCTGGACGACGACTCGGGCAAGCCGCACGATTGGCGAGAGGAACTGGCCCGCCATTTGATGGACGTGCAACAAGACGACGGATCGTGGGTCAACGTCAACAGCGATCGCTGGATGGAAGGTGATCGCCAACTGGTGACCGCCTATGCCCTGTTGGCACTCGCCTACTGCCGCGAGTGATCGGGCGTTTGCATCGCCTCGCGCAACGTCACCGGCGCGCAACATCACCGGGCCGCACCGTCACCGGGCCAGGCAACGTCACCGGGCCGGTCAGTCATCTGGCCTGCGATCGCCCTGGTCCCACCGTACCCAAACCCTCTTGAGCATTTAACCCGAAGGACGAAGGTCAATTCATGTATCGAAGATCGACTGCTATTTTGCCTGGCTCTGGTGCTGATCGCGTTGGCACTGGTGCAACTACGAGGCGCGAAGAAGGCGAGTCGGAGCCGAACCGGAGTCGCTGTGGGTCACCTCGATCGCACGGATTGGGCCTCGGACCAGTTCGTTGCGGCCACCGCTGACGGGCTGCTGCTTCGCGAAGCCGCTGTCTACTCGTTCCATGGCGAACAATCCCACAGATCGCTGACCAAGATCTACTCGCATCCGGCAGCGGTTTGGAGCGTGGCAGCGAGTCAGCGACGGCGAGCGAGTTGCGAGCGTCGATTACCGCGGCAATCTGGTCGTCTTTGACATGGCGTCCTCGGAGCCCAAGCTTCACGAGAAGGCCTTGGAACGCTGGTGCCAGGCGATGATCCTCTCCCCGGACGACCGATTCGTCATCGCCGGCAACGAGGCGGGCAAGGTGATGGTCTGGGATCTCTCGGAGGCCAGCGATCACCAAGAGTGTGGAACTCGACGGCCATGCGGTCACCGGATTGGCCCTCTCACCCGATGGCATCGCAATTGGCCGCCAGCGATGGCGGTGGACACGTTCACTTGTTGAAGTGGCCAGAGCTCGAATGCGATTGGAAAGATCGATGTCAGCGAAGAATCCGCCTGGTGCGTGGCCTATGTCGAGGAAGGGAGCCACCTGTTGGTCGGAAGCAGCGACCGACATCTCTATCGCTGTGAGGCCAAAGCCGGATGCGAAACCGGAAGTCGTCGCCAAGGGAACCGACTGGATCACCGCAACTGGCCGTCTCGCCGTCCGGCCAGATCGCGGCCGCCGAAGTCGGCGGACGGCTGCATTTCCCAACCACCGGTGGAACCGATTCGATGTATGCCAAGAGTGGCGTCTGGTCGCTCTGCTGGAATGGCGATGGAACAGCTCTTCGCCGGAACCAGAAAGGACGGCATCGTGATTGCCGGCCGATCTTGGAAATGGACCGAGCCCAAACCGACGGCCGAATCCAGAACCGAAGGCGGTCGACCGAGAACGCCCAAGCGAGGGACGCCGCCGAGGAGGACAGGTCGAGAGCGGAATCCGAAGCGGACAAGGCGGCAGCGGCAGAACCAAGGCAAGACGCCAAGGCAGAACCGGCCGAGATCAAGCCGCCGAAACAAGGAGCAGAGCACAAAGCGGCCGAGGACAAGCCCGAGACGAGCAAGCCAGCGAGAAACCAGAATGAGTGACGATGCCGAAGCGGTCGACGAGGCAGCCAAGCTCGACGCGACCGCTGGAGTACGTCGTTCGGTTTCGGATCGATGCGGACCTGGGTGTGATGAGCTCCCGGCAGCCCTATCGCTATGGCGATGAGGTTGTCGCCAAGACGACGCGCGGCACGGAGATCGGCACCGTGTCTGTGCGAAGCGACCCCCGCCGCCCTGGACTCGATGACCGAGCCGACCGAGGGCCGCATCGTTCGCCGCTTGACCGAAGACGACCGGGCGCAGTGGCAGCACCTGGAGGGAATGACGGGCGACGACTTGCAGGTTTGTGCGCAGTGTGTCGACGCGCTGGGCCTGCAGATGGAATTGGTCGATGTCGAGCGGATGCTCGGTGGCGAACGGATTGGTGGTCTACTTTCTGGCCGACGGCCGGGTTGATTTTCGGCAGCTGGTCCGTGATCTGGCCAAGCAATTCCAGACGCGGATCGAGATGCGTCAAATCGGCGTCCGCGACGAAGCCAAACTGCTGGCCGATTACGGCGACTGCGGCCAGCCGATTTGCTGTGCCAACTTTCTCAGCAAAATGCCACCTGTCTCGATGAAGATGGCGAAGCTGCAAAAGGCGACCCTTGACCCCTCCAAGATCTCTGGTCGTTGCGGTCGATTGAAATGCTGCTTACGTTACGAGTTCGACACCTACGAAGCGCTGTCCCGTGAACTTCCCTCACCCGGAAGCATGGTGCTGACCCGGGAAGGAAATGTCACCGTGATCGCCCAAGATATTTGTCCCAACAATTGACTGTCAAGACCGACGACAATCGGCGGATCATGATTCATGGCGACGATGTGTTGAGCGTCACCGACCGGCTGAGCATTCGGGCAGACGCGTCGAGGAAAGTCGAAAAAGAAGAAGTCGACCCGCGACGACGAGTGACGATTGACCAGCATTCAGCCGCACATCGGTGAACTTCATCCCCCATTCAAAAAGACTCCTGACCATGAAGTCTCCATTGCAAGCGATGCGAGATTTGTTGAACGAGGACAAGCGATACAAGCTGGAAGCCTATCAGTTCATTCGCGAGTCGCTTCAGTATGCCCACGAACACTTGATCGAGCGAAGCCGACGAGACCGCACGATCGCGCCCGAAGCGAAGTCGGCCGGGCCCGCACCATGTGACCGGTCAGCAGCTCTGTGAGGCTGTCGGCTGTATGCGGTCGAACAGTACGGTTACCTGGCGAAAATCGTGCTTGCCAGCTGGGGCATCCATTCGACCAGCGACTTCGGCGAATTGGTTTACAACCTGATCCGAATCGAACAGATGCGGAAGAGCGACTCCGACCGCCGCGAGGATTTTGATGACGTCTATGCATTTGACGATGCCTTCGAGCCCAAGTTCGAATTCGCGGCCAACGACGAGGACTAAGCGCACTCGGAGGCGAAACCGGTCACGATGGACTTCCAAGTCCGTCGATCGAGTCTCAATCGGCGTGCCTCGCACGGACTTGGCAAGTCCATCGTACTTGCATGCCGCCTGCTGGTTATTCTCGGTCGGGATTGCGTCCTCAGTTGCGATTTGGCTGCACGGCCAAGCAGCGGTGGCCGGAACCGATCGAACGCGGAGCGTCCGCGACCGGTCGAGAAGCGCCCGCAAAACCTACCTGGGGCGTGTTCTCGCCCAGCCGATGTCTCACTTGGGGGCGAGCTGGCTGATTCGGCCGGAACGCGACGACGAAGAAAACGCCTCCGACTCGTTCGTGCAACTCAATCTCGACCGCCGGGCATGACCGTTTGTGACCTGGGCTGCGGCAATGGCTACTGGACGATCCCGATGGCCCGCAAGGTCGGGCCGAGGATGGTCGCGTGCTGGCCGTCGATATCCAGCGCGAGATGCTGCAGAAGCTTCGTGAACGCTCAGCCCGCTTTCAAGTCTGAAGCAACATCGAGCCGATCCTTGGCGACGTCGACGACCCCAATCTGCCGGCCGGCGAGGTCGATCTGCTGCTTGATGGTCGACGTCTATCACGAGTTTTCGCATCCCGAATCGATGCTGTGGGGGATCCGCCGCTCGTTGAAGCCGACAGGCGTGGTGGCACTGCTGGAGTATCGCGAAGAGGACCCCGACGGTGCCGATCAAGCCGCTGCACAAGATGTCCAAGACACAGATCATGAAGGAGTACGAGAAGAACGGCTTCAAACTCGTTCGCGAGTACAACAAGCTGCCCTGGCAACACCTGATGTTCTTCGCCCGCGACGATAGCCCGCTTGAGAAAATCGAAGCGGTCCCGGCACAACAGGTGCTTGAAGAACTCGAGTAGAATTGGGCCTCGAGCGAATCGTAACTCGAGTCGTAACACGCCCATTCAGCACCGGTGATCCCGCGGACTGATCTCTGCCGGCCGTCAAGGTACTCCAAGATTGCAGGGAACCGTGCAAGATGTCGATGTCGGTAAGGTTCGCCTCTGTATCATGATGTTCCTCCAGTTCTTTGTCTGGGGGGTCTTCTTCGTCACGATGGGCACCTATTTCAGCAAGTTGTTTGCCGGCGAAGAGGGCATCAACACGATCGTCGGACAGAGTTACGCGACGCAAACCTGGGCGGCTCTGTTCGCACCGTTGATCGTTGGGTTCCTCGGCGACCGCCTGATGAACAAAGAACAACTCAATGGCATCCTGCACCTGATCGGTGCCGCGATTGCTTTGGTGGGTCAGCACGATCACCGACTCGACGATTCTGTTCTGGGCGCTGCTGGCCTTCTTCATCTGCTACATGCCGACGTTGGCGCTGGTCAACACGATCACGTTTCAAAATGTTGACGACATCGAGACAGAATTTCCCCAAGATTCGCCTGTGGGGAACCATTGGTTGGATCGTGGCCGGGCTGGTGATTTCGGAATCGTTCTTTGGCTTGTTTCCATTCCCGTCCTGCCCGGGTATCGAGGACGGCGGAAGCTCAAACGCCCAGTTCCAAATCGCTGCGATCGTCAGCGCGATTTACGGAATTTACAGCTTCACGCTTGCCCGCATCGCCACCGGAAGGGAAGGGGCGAGCCGAATCAATATCGTCAAGGTTCTTGGTTTCGATGCCCTCAACCTGATGCGAAATCCTTCCTACCTCGTCTTTGCGGTTTGCTCATTCCTGATTTGCATTCCGCTCGCTTTCTACTACGCACGAACGGGTGAATTCGTCGGTGCCATGCACTTCGGCAACCGCACCGGCGGGGTCATGGCTCTGGGGCAGGTCAGCGAGATTGTCTTCATGGCATTGGTGCCCTTCTTCCTGGCTCGCTTGGGCGTCAAATGGATGTTGCTCGTGGGCATGCTTGCCTGGGCGGTCCGTTACGCATTGTTCGGTTTGATGCCTTCCAGCGGCGCAATGGTCGTGCTCGGAATCGTGCTGCACGGCATCTGTTATGACTTCTTCTTTGTCACCGGCCAACTGTACACCGACCGAGTCGCACCGCGAGAAATGCGAACCAGTGCTCAGGCGCTCGTTGGACTCTTGACTTACGGTGCCGGAATGTTGGTCGGTAACTACGTGTCGGTTGGTGGGGCGACCGTATCGGGCTCGATCCCACCACCAACGCAGGCTGGCTGGAAAACGCAGCAAGATTTTGGCTGCTGCCATCCGGGCTCGCATTCGGCGTCTCGATCCTGTTCTTCCTGACCTTCTGGGACAAGTCCAGCGCCGCCCATTCACACGTGGAAGAACCCGAGCCCGCCGCGCAACCGATCGCCTGAGCGAAAAGGCGGATGAAAGGATGAGGAATGGATACGCAGAGGCAGTGAGGCGCAAAGAAGAAGCTGGATCGGGATCGTCACAGGTCTTCCTTCTCTTCGCTTCCCTGTGACTCTGCGTCTTCCCGTCTTTGCGAATCCTTCTTCCTCTCTTCCTCGCAAGCAGGCTGCACGCTCTAACAGCTCAATCAGTGGCAAATGCCTCGAGGGCGGCTGAGGGAGAGAGTTGCTCGAGCCGTTGAACCAACTCAGGCGGAGCGTTGATGGCGGGCGTCAGATCGGACCATCGCTCGATCGATGCAAGCATCGATGCCGATCCCAGTTCATCAAAAAAGCCCCGCCAAGACCCCTCTGGTGCATACCCGAGACCTCCGCGTAAAGCGAGATCAAGTTCGTCACTCGTGCGAATCACGCCGTCGCGACGGGCGATGGCAGCCTCGATCCACATGGGAATCGAGAGCAGATGCATCACGTCATCGTCAGACAGAGGAACCTCGTCACGCCGGTAGCGGTCGATGAATTCAAGGACGATCGGTGACAGAGCTTGCGAGCGATGGTCGCCGGAATAGTCGTGGAGTCCGGCGCCGACGGCCCGTCCGAATCGTCCCTTCTTGACAAGCGCCGCCAACATCGCAGCAGGACGGATGCGATTCGGGAAAGATTGCCAAAAGACGCGTCCCGCATCGAACATGGTGCGTGTCCCAATCCAATCGATCAACTCCAGCGGAGACATTGGCATCCCGTAACGCAATGCCGCCTCCTCGATTCGATCGGCACTCACACCTCTGCAGAGCAAGAGCATTGCTTCGTTCAGATAGGGGGTCAACAAACGGTTGACAATGAAACCAGGGCCATCGCGAACAATCAACGGCTCTTTGCGAATTCGGCGAACATGCGCGACACACCGCCCGATCGCCTGCGTCGAGGTCTCCTCACCACAGGCCACTTCAACTGCCGGACGATTGTAGACGGGCATGAAGAAGTGCATGCCGCACAACCGCTTCGGGTCCTGCAACGACGACGCGATGCGGCCGATCTGCAGCGTCGATGTGTTGGTGCAGAGCAGCGCATCTGCGCCCCACCAACGCTCGGCGTCCGCAAAGAAGGCCTGCTTCACGTCGATCCGTTCCGAGATCGATTCGATCACGACGTGATGGGCTGGCTCGCCCACAAGGGGCCCCGCAGGCCGGAACTGGATCATCGGGATTCGATCCCCCGCAGGACTTGCTTTCTCAACCTTCCACTGATTTCCGCCCAGCGACACCTGCTCGGCTGCCCGCTCCAGACTCTTCTCGTCCTGATCGACCAGACAGACCGGGACATCGGCATCCAAATGGGCGCGAAGGATCGCTTGACCCACCACTCCTGCACCAACCAGAATCGTCTTCGGATGATCAGCCGCGTTCGACTCAGGCACGTGAGGATCCCCAGGGTAACAGGTTGCGTTGCGTCTCAGGCGACGACGCGAACCGTTGGCTCGGGAAGCACAGAACTGACGTCGATCGGCTCATCGGCGTCCTCAATCATGATCAGTGGTACATCGCCGTAGAATGATGCCCAGCCGGTGAACGTACTGGGTGGTCCGACCAGCATATCAACCGCTGCCAAAGCATACAGATCCTCGATCACATGCCCCGTCCCAAAACGGACCCGCAGTCCTGCGAAATCACGCGGACTCAAATCCCCGTTGCCAGAGACCAAGAAAGCGACTCGACTTGGTGCCAACTGATCGACGATGTTTCGCATGATTTCCACGTACTGAGACACCGTATAGAAGTACTTTCCGTCCATGAATGTCGCGTAATCGCCCTGTCGTACATGCACGCCAACCACCACTTCGGACTGGTTACGAAGCGAATCGATCATCCGATCCACGACCGCTTGGTGCGGCCGGGCGATTCGAAAATGCTCGCGGATCTTGTCCGCATGCTTTTGCACAAGTCGCTCGCTGCGAAACAGCCAGCCCTGTGTCATCAGATGCCCGCTCCATGCAGCGGCCGCAAAATCATGCCCCCCCAAATCGCAGCTCTCCGCTCCCTTGATCCGGATCACGCGAACCGGACCGCGTCTCAAACCAAACAGCGAGAGACTACGGGCAACGAAATAAACGCTCTTGGCAACCAGTTCGCGAGTCAGCGCAGAGGGCAAATGATCACACGGGGGCTCCACAGGGTAACGGCACCACAAATCGTTTGCGGTTGACGGAAATAGATGGGCGTATCGCGCAAAACAAGGGTTGGCAAGGTTCACCCCGTACTCGGCTGCCGCGGCGATGAAATGACCGTACAAGACCAACTGGTTGCCCAATTGCCCATGGCTTCGTGAGATAACGATCATCCGCTTGATCCTTGATTCCAGTCCCTGTTGCCGGTCGTGTGAAACTAGTGGCGTTGCGTTCCCGCAACAAGAGCGGTTTGCCTATGAATGCCAGTTTACTTTGCTAGCAACAGGGCCGCCCGACGATGGCACTCCAAGCGGGATGCCTCGTCGGGAAAGCCCAGACTGTGATCGCAGAATTGAAGCAACGGATCGGCTTGAAGTTCATCGAAACCGGCGGTTCGTGGGTCGACCCCTTGGCGATGCAACAACAGGGCAAGGGCAATGTCTCGGACCTCGGTCCGGATCTTCGATTTTCGCGTTGGATTCAGCTGCCAGACGTGCGCGACTCGACTGTCTTGCAAACGACGAGTCGCCTGAGCGTCCAGCCCCTCGCACTGGAGCACCGAGGCGACCAGGAGCCCCGTCGCGACGGTCGCCGCGGGGGCCGATTCGTCGACGAGCACACGCTGACAGACTTCTCGTGCAGCCGGTCGACACCCATATCGCATCGCGATCAACAAACGCTCGCGATTCCCACAGAGGTGTCCCCCCTCGCGAATCCAGCGATCGATCAAGCGGACCAACACGACTCGATCGACGCGGTGTGAACTCACCGGCCCCATGGGACAATGACTCATCGCCACGGCAATACGTGGGGTCAAGTGAGACAGCGACTCGTGGTTCTCGAGGTCCAGGATCAGCAACATCATCCATGCCGTCGTGTCCTGGGGATCAAGTCGATAGGGGTCCAATCGCTCGACCAGATGAGCAAGCTTGACCGTGTTTCGCTGTGTGCCACGCGGTCCGTCACCGAGCGAGTTGAGACGCCGTGAGATCGCGGCAAATGCCTGGCGAGCCGGCATGTCGTCGCCAGCGAATCGAGAAAACGAATGCCAGTGATCCAGCCGAATCGCGTCAGCCGGGCAATGAGGGTTGAGCAAGCGTTCCAGCTCGGCGTCATGGGATGCAACGTGGATCTCGTCGATGATCTGCGAAGCCGCCAGACGGACCTCCAAAGAAGGATGCGTTGAAGCCCTCCGAAGAGCCGAGATCACCGCCAACTCTTTCCCTTGTGGCCTGACGTCCCCCTGCAACTCATCCCCCTGCAACTCATCCCCCTGCAACTCGTCGCTCTGCCGCTCGCCGCTCTGCCACTCGCCGCTCTGCCATGCCGAGATCCCAGCCCGCCGCAACTCGCGGGCTGCCGCTTGGCGAGTGGCATAGGACGGGTGGTCAAGCTGACCGATCCACGTTTCCACTTGCGATGGTGCAGTCTGCGCGAAGACTGGCCACGGCGAAGCCAGAAGCGTCGCGATCAAGATCAAACAAGTGCTTCCCTGCCATCTGCGAGCATGGATCATCGCATTGCCAAGTCGAGAATTTACGAGCGGAGCCTCGATGCGACTCTAGTTACCCGCTGGGTTGGTCGGGAGCTCCTTTGATCGAATCAAGGGGCACAGACGCCGAGCGGGAAACGGTTAAACTGCAGCACCGTTACAACCTGTCATCACTGGTCCCACTTTGTCGCCATGCAAGTCATCTGTTTCGAAGACGATCGGGTCAACCAGCTTCGCCCCATCACCCAGGCCCGGCCGGCGTACGCGATCACCTGTGCCAGTCTTCGGCTGGTCGATTGGTTGAAGCGGATTCCTGGAACTCTCTCCGGTGCTGTACGACCCTACCTGGAGGTGCTGCAGAAGCTCGACTACGGGCTCGATCCCTGGAGCGGTCTGATCGAGGACGCCGAGGGAGTGTTGCTGGTCAACGCTCGCGTGTCGCCGACGGTTTCGCTGCAAGACGCGTTGAACGCTCTGGCGCGCGAGTCCCGCTCGTGCGTCGTGATCGACGGCGTGGACGATTCGGTACTGGTGGCAAGGTTCACGGCGTCCGAACTGCATGCGCTGCGGCAATCAGCCGGGGAGCCGAGGATCGACAGGCTGCTCGAACACGCTCGCACCTTGGCAGCCAGCGAGGCGAAGATCGACGTGTTTCGCTGGCCTCACGACGTGGTGGCCCAGCACATGCGCGAGATGCCGGCGGCGATGAATTGGCGACTGGCGCACGAATCGTTCACCGAGCGGGCCGACGGGATCTTCGTCCGTGGCGATGCCGAGGTCGGTCAATACAGCGTGGTGGACAGTTCGGCCGGCCCAATTCTGCTCGATGACCGAG
The DNA here is from genome assembly GCA_963767665.1 of Pirellulaceae bacterium. Classification (GTDB taxonomy): domain Bacteria; phylum Planctomycetota; class Planctomycetia; order Pirellulales; family Pirellulaceae; genus Rubripirellula. The sequence continues at coordinate 499,103 of CAVYFC010000013.1, read as the reverse complement.
TGCAAGTTGGCCCCTTCTGTTATCTATCGGGCCCGGTGTTCGCCGGAGCCGGCACACGAGTGATCGAGCACGCCGCGTTGAAGGATGGCGTCGCCCTTGGCCATACCGTCAAGATCGGCGGTGAGGTCGAAGCATCGGTGATCGAACCTTACACCAACAAGCAGCATCATGGTTTCTTGGGACACAGCTACCTCGGCAGCTGGATCAATCTGGGAGCCGGCACCTGCAACAGCGACTTGAAGAACACTTACGGCAAAATCAACATTCAGTACGGTGACACCAAGGTTGCCACCAACATGCAGTTCCTGGGTTGTTTCATCGGCGACTACTCCAAGACAGCGATCAACACCAGCATCTTTACCGGCAAGGTCATCGGCGTCTGCAGCATGATGTACGGGTTCGTCACGTCCAATGTCCCCAGCTATGTCAACTACGCTCAGCTCTTTGGACAAACCTCCCTGTTGCCCGCTGACGTGATGATCAACACGCAGCTGCGAATGTTTGCCCGCCGCAAGGTGGAACAGCGAGAGTGTGACAAGCAACTGATTCGCGACATGTATGACTTGACGTCCGACGAGCGAGAGTCGGCGGACCAGGATATCCTTTAGGAAAGAGGGAATGAAAGAGATTCGCGTTGGAATCGTCGGCGCGACCGGTTACACGGCGCTCGAATTAGCTCGGCTGTTGTTGCAGCATCCTCAGGCATCCGTGGTGGCGGCAACCAGCCGAAGTGATGCAGGCAAGCGTCTGTCGGAAATCCATCCGTCATTGAACGGCCGCTGTGACGTCGAAATCACGAACCTCGAAGCAGCTGAGATCGCTAGCCAATGCGACGTGGTGATGTGTTGCCTGCCCCATGGCGCGTCTGCCGAAACGGTACGTGATCTCGTCCAGAGCGGAGTTCGCGTGATTGATTTCAGCGCCGACTTTCGCCTCTCCCGTCTGGAAGTCTACGAAGAGTGGTATGGCGTGGCGCATCCTTGGCCGGAACGTTTTGGGACAGCGGCCTATGGCATGCCTGAATTCTTTGCCGACCAGATTCGCGAGTGCGGAGATCGTGGCCAACCCAGGGTGTTATCCAACCTCGGCGATCTTACCGTTGGCGCCGCTGGTTGCCGAAGGCCTGATCGATTCGGACGATATCATCATCGACAGCAAGAGCGGAGTGAGCGGTGCGGGTCGCAGCCCAAAATTGGCGACGCTGTACTGCGAGACCAACGAATCGATTGCCGCTTATTCCGTCGGTGTCCACCGCCACCAACCTGAGATCGACGACTTGGTGCAGCGAATCTCAGGTCGGCCGGTCGCGACACTCTTCACGCCCCACCTGACCCCGATGGATCGGGGCATCCTGTCGACCATCTATGTCCGCTCGGACCAAAAGGCACAACGATTGATGGAGTGCTGGCGAGAGCGTTATGCCAATTCGCCATTTGTCCATGCGGTCGACCACTTGCCGGCAACGAAACATGTGTCGGGCACGAATTTCGTACAGATGACCGCCAGGGACGCTGGGGGGCGGATCGTGATCGTCTGCGCCATCGACAACCTGGCAAAGGGGGCCAGCGGAGCGGCTGTCCAGAACATGAACGTGATGTTTTCGCTGCCGGAAGATGCGGGTTTGCGCTGAGCCCAGCGTGGCGGGTCGCGGTTTCCCCGCAGCCATCTGGCTCCGCGTTTCCGTCGGCTTTCTCCAGAGACGATCGGCGACCGGAAGACGAAAACTGCGTACACTGTTAACTGACTTGTCCTCCTTCCTGCCAGCTCCCGACGACCATGCAGCCTCCCGAATGGGTCACACCCGAATCCGTCGCTGCCGACGGCGGGCCCGCCAACGCCGACTTCAGCCGCCCCGATGATTCGGGGATCGAGGCCGATGGGGAACCCATTCTCGCCGTTGCGCTGAGTGGACCGGCGGGCGCGGTGCCGGCGCCACCGGGAGGCTCGATCACGGACGACGGCTCGCGATCACGATGGTGGACACCGTTGGCGGTGGCCGCTTTGTCCCTCGCTTCCTTCATCGCGGTGAGCAGCGTGATGGCGGTGTCGGCGTTGATGTGGGTGCATGGATCGATCTCGCTTGAGGTCATTCGCAATCCTGAATCGATGAAGGCCGTCTCGGAATCCCGCCTGGGCCTGTTCATGGTGATCGTGATCCCGCAGATCGCGTTGGTCCTTCCCTCGCTCATTGCCGCCTGGATATCACCGGTCCCATTTCGTGAGAGACTGAGCCTGGTGCGAGGCAACTGGCCGGTATGGACCTGGGTGGCGGTCGCGGCGGCGACGCCTCTTGTCGGCATGGTCTCGGGGCTCGTCGTGGGGATGTTCCTCGAGGAGAGTAATACCTTGAAACAGATGAGCGAGGTGTTCCGCAGTCACGGCCAGAACGGCTTTCTCTTTCCACTGGCGTTGATGATCGGTGCGACGCCAGCGATCTGCGAAGAGATTCTTTTTCGAGGTTACATTCAAACACGCCTGGTTCGATCGCTGGGGCCGTTGCTGGGAGTTGGGATCGCCTCCTTCCTCTTCGCTGCCTTTCATCTGGACCTTGTCCATGTGATCGCGGTCTTTCCCCTTGGCCTCTACCTCGGTTGGGTCACGTGGCAAAGTGGTTCGCTGTTTCCTGCGATGCTGGCACACTTTGTGAACAATGCGATCAGCGTGGTCGGTGTCGTGATGGCGCCGGAGGAAGAGGCCGAGATGCTGGCCTTGCCAGCGGTGGCATTCACGCTGACCATCCTGGCAATGGGACTGATAGGAATGACGGTGGTTTCGATTGTCTCGATCGCCTATCGTCGCACCGAACCAGACTCGCTGGCCGTCGGTGAAACAGGTCTGGCATGACTCCACAAAGCACGGGTGAATCAAGATGATGCCGCTTCGATTGGGCTTCGACCATCCGGGCTATCTATGGCTGCTGCTGGCGTTGCCGCTGCTGTGGTGGATCGGTTTTCGATCCCTCTCGGCGCTCGGGTCGTTTTCGACGTGGCTTGGCCCTGTTTTTCCGCACACTGGTTTGGGTTGCGATCGTGCTGGCTCTGGCCGGTGTGCAACTGGTTTGGGTCAGCGACCGCGTCACGGTGATGTACCTGCTGGATCAATCGGAGAGCATCCCGCAAGCCAAACGCCAGGTGATGCTGGACTATGTGATCCGCAGTGTGCGGCGCCATCGAGATCGCGCCCGCGAGGACCGCGCGGGCATCGTGGTCTTCGGTCGTGATGCCTCCATCGAAATCCCACCGTTCGATGACGACATTCCTGAGCTTCGCCGCTTGGAGAGTCTGCGAGGACGAGCCGACGCGACCAATCTGGAAGCCGCTCTGAATCTGGCTCAGGCTTCGATGCCCGAAGACACTTCGCGGCGAATCGTGATCGTCACCGACGGCAATGAAAATGTCGGCCAGGCACGCAAGTTGGCCGCTCGAGTTGCCGATTCGGGAATCGGAATCGATGTCGTGCCCGTCTTGCTGGAAGCCAGCAATGAAGTCTTGGTCGAAAAGATCGATCTGCCGAACAACATTCGCAAAGGCCAACCGTTCGAAGCCCGCGTCGTCGTCAACAACTATTCCGAGGGAGACTCGCGCAGCGCCGGTGACGGGCAAGTTACGAGTCAAGCAAAGGGTCGGTGGCGAAGAGTCACTGCTGCTGGAAAAATCGATCACGCTCGATCCGGGCAAGAACGTCTTTCCGCTGCGCTATCAGATCGAACAGCCCGCGGCCTACATCTACGACGCGGAGTTCATCCCGACTACCGCTGACGACGATGGACTGAGCCAGAACAACAGCGCAACGGCCTACACCTATGTTCGCGGAAAAGGACGGGTGCTGGTCATCGAAGATCGCGCCAAACTTGGTGACTTCGACCTGATGATCGAATCCTTGCGTGACGCCAACATCGAAGTCGTCACTCAGCCCAGCGACCAACTGTTCGGTTCCCTGGCGGAACTGCAAGCCTACGACGCGGTGATCCTGGCTGGTGTCCCACGTGTGACTGGCGAAAGCACCGATCAGATCTCGTCCTTCACCGATGAACAGATCGACATGCTGGTCAGCAACACGCAGCAGCTCGGCGCCGGCCTGCTGATGATCGGCGGCCCCGAGGCTTTCGGCGCTGGAGGCTGGATTGGCACCAAGATCGAACAAGCGATGCCCGTCGACTTCAAGATCAGGAATTCCAAGATTCAAGCGGTCGGGGCCTTGGCACTGATCATGCATGCGAGCGAGATGGCCGAGGGCAACCATTGGCAGAAAGTCATCGCGAAGGCTGCGATCGAACAACTGGGCCCCGCCGATTACGGTGGCGTTTTGCACTGGACCATGCAGGGGGACGCCTGGCTTTGGGGCGGCAGCAGGGGTCTGCTGGAAGTGGGACCGAATCGCAAGGCCATGCTTGCTGCGATCGGCCGCATGACGCCGGGAGACATGCCACAGTTTGATCCCGCCATGAGAATGGCAGTCGCTTCGTTGACTCGAACGCCCGCCTCGGTCAAACACTGCATCATCATTAGCGATGGTGACCCAAGCGATCCATCCCCATCGACCATCAACTCGTTCAAGAACAACAACATCACGATCAGCACCGTGGCGGTTGCCTCGCACGGTCTGACTGAAAGCCGGCGGCTGCAAACCATCGCACAGACATACAGGCGGCAAGTATTACGCGGTCGCCAATGGCCGTGCTCTGCCCAAGAATCTTCCAGCGTGAAGCTCGACGGGTCTCCCGTCCGTTGGTCTATGAACCCGACGGCGGCGCGGTGCCCGAAGTGATTTTCCCCCATCCGATGCTCGATGGCGTCGACCGTGTGCTGCCGCCGATCAGCGGATTTGTGCTGACGCAAACCAAGGAGAGTCCGCTTGCTCAGGTCTTGATTCAATCGCCCAAGCCAGATTCACCCGAGAACGCCACGGTGCTGGCTGTCTGGACGTATGGACTAGGACGAACTGCCGTGTTGACGACCGATGCAGGGGCACGGTGGGCGTCCAGCTGGACCGAGTGGGAAGGCTATGACAAGTTCTACAGCCAGCTTGTCCGTTGGTTGATGCGTCCCACCGGCGACACCGGCAAATTCACAATCGCAACGCAAGTTCGCGACGGTGAAGTGCAGGTGGTCGTCAATGCCCTGAGCCAAGACGATTCGTTCTTGAACTTCTTGGACATGAATGCCACCGCACTGGATCCCGACTTGAAGCCCGTCGCATTGCGGATGCGACAGACGGCGCCGGGCGCTACGTCGGCACCTTCCCCGCCGACCGCGCCGGAAGCTATTTCGTCAATGTCGTCCCCACCGCCGGGACCGCGCCCTTGACCACCGGCGTGACCGTTCCGTACAGCGAAGAGTTTCGCGTTCGAGAATCCAACGAGGCCTTGATGCAAGCGCTGGCTTCGATCGAACCTCGGGGCGGCGACGCCGGACAGGTCTTGCCGCCGCTGGATACGTCGCCGAGCGAAGAGTTGGTCGATGCGAATACGTTCCGCGGTGGATTGGCACTTGCTAGAAGCATTCGTGACGCCTGGCCATGGTTTGTGCTCAGCGGATGCCTGCTATTCCTCGGCGATGTGTTTGTGCGACGAGTCGCCATCAACTTTGACTGGGTGGCGGCGGGCCTCCAAAAGCTCCGAGGTGCTGAGAACGAAAAGGATGTTGCCGTCACCGCCAGGCTCGATGCTCTGAAGAAGAACAAAGCCGCACTCGATGATTCACTCGAACGTCGCCGAGCCAGCGTTCGTTTTGAACCCACCGCCACGGAATCCCAGGATCGCGACGAAGGGGACGTGCTCGAAGAGAGACCCAGCACCTCGGCGAAGCCCACTCCCGCAACCGGGGAAACCACGAACGAAGGCCCCAGCTACACCGAGCGACTGCTTGAAGCCAAGCGGAAGGCGAAGAAAAAGTAGGTCAGAAGGGCAGTGGGTGAGGAGGGCAGTGGGGCAGTGGTTAATACGGGTTCGCCCTTGGGCAGACGAAGAGGCTCAGGCTTCCAGTTGCTCGGGCTTCCAGTTGCTCAGGCATCCAGTTGCTCAGCATCCCAGGGGCTCAACCGGTGAAGCACTGAGTTCCTCGACGGAATCACTTGTGGCCAAGATGGAGTAATTCGTGAGCTCGGCTGACGACCTTGGGCTCGCCATCGGTGCGGTATCCCCCGACGCCTCCCTGATTGCGTCCGTGCGTGTAGTTCAACCAGACCTTGGCATGCCCGAAGAGCCCACCATAATCGAGTCCCCATGTCCCTTCGCTTGACGTGCGCGACCTGGCAAAGCAGAAGGGCGAACCACCGCCGACGAACCAGGCGCTGTACTTGTCGTTGACGCCGCACGCCGCCCAACGATGGTAGCAATGCGGATTGCCCGCCCGCTGGCAATCGTTCATTCGGTAGCGGAGCGGCGGGCAGTCGCCTCGATCGCGATCGCCTGGCCTGGTCAAGAGCGGCTTCTTGGGATGCCCAGGGTCGCGACACACGCCGTGGCAATGCTTCACGCCGCACTCACAATCACCGCCGGGTATCGATTGTGTGAGCAGAGCATCCGAGGGCGGGTCGATCCACGGCGCGTCCAACTCCGAAAGCGTCGAAGAGGCCATCGAGTCGATGGATTCATCGGTCAAGAGCCAACTGTTGGCATCGTCGTGAATCGCACTTGGCGGACGATGGCCGGGTAAATCCGCGTCATCCACGACAGTGATCTCGGATGCAACTTGCACCACCGGCAGGTGCTGTCCCGATGCGACGGTGCAGAGCATCCATGACGCGCAGGCCAGGGAGGCGAACCGAGATGGAGTCATGGTGGAACCGCAACGTGAGAATGTAGGATCAAACCGGGTATTCGGAATAATCGGCACATTCGCATTTGACTGGGCAATGCCTCCCGCCCCGCCATGCAAGTCACCCGTAGTCGTCAAAGTTTAACAAGCCGAAAGAGCTGGTATTTTCGAGCATGGACGGGCAGGGAGATGGAGGAGACGAGGCCAAAGCAGCACGACTTTCCGAGTCGATTCGCTCGGCGATTTACGACTCGGAGAGTCGTGCCTCTCTAGACGACCACTCAGTTTGAGTAGCTGTGCAACCGGGACAGCTCCGCACGGAATCCAACTATTCGCTGCTCGATTGCGGACGCTCGATTCCCAGCACCTTCATCCGGTAGCGCAGGGTGCTGGGCTTGAGCCCCAAACGCTCGGCAGCATTTCCATCACCCTTGACCTTCCATCGGCAGGCCTTGAGGGCGGCGACAATTCTGTCGCGATCCAACTCCGTCCGGCTTGCCTTCCTAGCCGCTTCACCGCGATCCGTGCGGCGTTGCAAGGTCTCGGTCAGCGTCAGGTTCGGCCCAGCGGACAGGATCATTGCGCGTTCGATCACGTTCTCGAGCTCGCGTACATTGCCTGGCCAATCGTATTCAACCAGTGACCTCATCACGGACTCTGGAATGCGGCTGATCGTCTTACCCAAACGGCCCTGCTTCTTCGAAACGAAATGCCAAGTCAACAAGGGGATATCGTCGCTTCGGCGCCGAAGTGGGGGAACTTCGATTGGAAAAACAGCAAGCCGATAGTAGAGATCGGGTCGGAAGTCGCCCTGCTCCATCGCAGCACGCAGATCGCGATTGGTCGCCGTCACAATGCGGACATCGACTCGTCGTGTTGCTCCCGATCCTATCGGTTCGAACTCCCCTTCCTGAAGAACTCTCAGCAGTTTCGTTTGCAGTTCTGGATCGAGCTCTCCAATCTCATCCAGGAACATGGTCCCCCCATCAGCCAACTGAAAGCGTCCGACCTTGTCAGCAATCGCACCGGTGAATGAACCTTTGATGTGTCCGAATAACTCGCTTTCAATCAAACTCGAAGGAAGCGCCGCGAGGTTCACCTTCACAAGCGGGCGTGCCTTCCGCGAGCTCCTCTCATGAATCGCCCTCGCCAAAAGTTCTTTTCCTGTTCCCGTCTCGCCTAGCAGCAAGACACTGGCATCGGTATCGGCGACATGTTCGACCTGCATCAAGACACTTCGCAACGGCAGGCTTTGCCCGACGATTTCGTCAAACCCCAGTGAGAGGTTGATCTCTTGCTGCAAGTAGACATTCTCTGCCTGCAGCCGGTCGGTCAACCGTTTGACCTCTTGCAGGGCTTGACGCAATTCCGCTTCAGCCGTCTTCTCACGATGCACGTCTTGAATCGACCCCGCCATCCAGATAGCTCGTCCATGCTCATCGCGCTGCGCCTGCCCACGCATGCGGAACCAGCGATAGTCGCCTTGTTTGACCCTCAATCGACAAGAAACGTCGCACGGCTTCCCCTCTTCCAGGTGCTGGTCCATGACGCTCCAAACCGAAGCGGCATCCTCTGGATGGAGAATCTCGCGGAAGAACTCCAAGCATTGGGGAACCTCTTCGGTCTCGTAGCCGAGTAACTCAACGAACCGATCGGAGTATTGGACTTGCTCGGACTTCGCATTCCATTCCCACACCCCATCGAGAGACGCTGCAACCGTGAGCGCTTTTCGCTGCTCAAGTTCGCGGTGGGCAAGACGCAGCTCCGCTTCGCTTCGTCGCAAGTCCGTGACATCTCGGGCCACATAGACCACTCCCGTCAAAATTCCGCTCGCATCAAAGAGGGGTGTGCGAGAGACAAGATAATCACCACCCAGGTGCGGCGACTGCGTTTCAAAACGATGCGACTGCCTCAACTCAACGGAGCGATCCAAACCTCCCTCACCGACAGTGCTTTCATCCTGCAAGACTTCATCGCATGATCGTCCGATCAGCTGCTCGCGGGCCACGCCCATTCGGTCAGCGGTGGCGCCATTGGCCCTGACGATTCGACCTCGCTGATCGGTAACGAAAATGAGATCGGGTACCGCATCGAACGTTTCCTCAGCCTGCTTGCGCGCGTTGATGTCTTCGATCGCTGCAATGATGACAGCCGATTGCCCCGCTTCCTCCTTGAGGAGCGTCAATGTCATCCTGCCCCAGACGACTTTTCCATCCTTGCGCAAGTATCGCCCTTCGATCGCACCGATGGGTGAGTGCTTCGACACAACTCGTTCGAACAGGGATCGGGTGCCGTCGACATCTTTGGGATGGACGTATCGCAAGTAATCGCCCCCCACCAACTCCTCGACCGGGTAGCCGAGCATCTCACAGAATCGCTGGTTCGCGCTGAGCAGGCGGGCTCCGACCGAGAGATTCGCGATGCCTGTTGGCGCATGCTCGAAGGTGGCTCGAAACCTGGCTTCGTTCTTCCTGAGCTCCTTCTCCACCCGCGCCCGCTCCATCACGCTGGCAATCGCCTCGCCGACCAGCCGCAGTCGGGCAATATCGTCGTCGGTCCAGTTCACCTCTCGACTCAGCGAGCTCAACGCGATGCAACCGCCGATCTGGCCACCGGGTCGCCGCGTGGGCACCTGCAACGTCGAGACAAATCCGACCGATTCAATCAGCTTGCGTTCGCTATCCGCGTCACTGGGAAGATCGTCCAAGCAATTCAACTGCAACACTTCACCAGCGAGCAGTACTCTTTCGTTGTACGACCACGCCCCCATTGCGACATTCTGAAATCTCTCGATCAGAGAGGGGACGCCCTTCGAGCACCACTCGTAAACGACGCTCCAACTTTCGAGATCGGGGGCGGTTCGAATGATGAAGGCATAGTCCACCCCGCTGAACTCAGCGATCTCCTGCAGACTTGTTTCAATGTGGCGGTCCAGGTCCTCGGCAGTGCCGCTGGTGAATCGAGCAAGGTTCGATGTAATCAGTTCGGCAAAGCTGTCTGATTCTCGATTCAAAGTTTGTGGCATGAGACGTCTTGAAGTGCCGGGGGCTTGAAGTGCCGGGAGCGCGGAATCGCAAAGAAAGAACCCAAACGCTACACAACCTAGGGGCAAAGGGCAAACCGGCCTGGGGCAGTTTCTGCACCATCCTTTGCACCTCCGGGCCTTGCTCGATTCCAACGGCAAAATGCGTCCAGTGATGAAACACCGTCGGGCAAACGAATTGGATCCGACTGGGAGCCGAACCGTCCGGATGGCACGATGACTGCGGAGTCACGTGAACATGTCGATTCACGTCTCCACTTTGGTTGAAGCTCGATGCACCGTCCTGAAGGTCGACGGCTGGCTCAAGATCGAGGACGTCGACGAACTCACCCTAGAGATTCAAGGCGCCGTAGGACCGACCACCCTTGACCTGTCGGAGCTTCATTCGATCGATCGAGAGGTCACGGCAAGGCTCCGAGAATGGATTCGCGAGGGAGTGACCACACGCGAGGCATCCCCTTACCTCGAGTTGCTGCTGGCACTTTCCGCTGAGGCTTAGCGATTCATAGAGTTCAGCTAAAAATCACGAAACGGCCCGCGTGGCTCCGCCTCCTCCATCTGCTGCAACCATCTTCGGTAACGGGCCTGGACCATCTCCAGCATGTCGGGCCGCTTCGCTGACAAGTCGACTGATTCGGCAACGTCCTCGCTCAGGTCGAACAGGCCACCCCCGCCAGCTCGCATCTCAACCCACTTCCACTGGCCAACCCTTGCACCGATCAGATCGCGACGTTTCCAAAACATTTCATTGCGAGGCGAATCCGCTTGACCTCGGAGTGTTGGCCACCAGTTGAAGCCATCCAACACCAAGTCACTTGGTAGTGGGCAATCCGTCGCAGCGGCCAAACTGGGAACCAGTTCTAAACTCGAAAGGAAGGCATCATTGACGGCTCCCGCGGGAACTCCGCCTGCAGGCCATCGAACCAGGCACGGGACGCGAATGCCACCCTCCCACGTTTGGCTCTTGCGTCCCCGCAGTGGCGAGTTGTCCGCTCCGCCGCTGCCACCGTTGTCTGAAAAGAAGATGACAATCGTTTCATCCAACACACCACGTTCAGCGAGCAAGTCCAGCATCTTGCCGATCGAATCATCCATGCAGGTCACCGCCGCACGATAATCACGTTGGCGCGCCTCGGGAGTGGTGACTTTGGCCGCGCCACCATATTTGTAGGCCCCGACCCTTCGCGTCTCCTGCTGAACCGGCGGGTACATCGACTTGTACTTGCTGGGTGCCTGGACCGAGGAGCGGATCTCGGGATCCAATGCCGACGAATTGTGGGGTGCATTGAAAGGGACGTACAGAAAAAATGGCTCGATCCCGACGTGCTGCTCGAGGAAGCGAATCGCTTCACGTTCAAACAGATAAGTACAGTAGGTTCCCCGATCTGACGTCGTCGGCTGCAGGTCGCGATACATGCTCGGCACGCCGTATCGCTCATGGGTGAAGTAATCGATGCCAGTGTTGACGAACCCGTAAAAGTCATCGAAGCCCCGTGAGGTTGGCAGGAATCGACGCAGCGTCCCCAGATCCCACTTGCCGTAGATCGCACTCTTGTATCCGCCTGCCTTGAGGAAGGTTGGCAACAGAATTTCCTTCAAATCCATTCCGCCGATTCGCTCGAAACTGACCTCATATTCTGGTGCTGGGTATTTGTACCCGTAGTCGGGCGCCTCATTTCGAATCATGTCGTAGATCCCATTGCGCTGCGGGTAACGACCGGTCAGCAAGGAAGCACGCGATGGAGTACAGGCGGGCCAGGCGACGTAGAAATTGGTAAGCCGAGTCCCTTCTTCAGCGAGTCGGTCGAGTGCCGGAGTGAGGATGCCATTTCCAAGCAGTCCCAGATCGTTGTAGCCCTGATCATCCGAAACGATCAGCAAGACATTGGGACGATCCGCTGCCAGGCATTCACTCCATGCCGTGACGCCAAGTGCGAACAACAGTCCGAACCAAAACCGCAGTAAATCCAGTTGCAATCTCATCGGTCGACCACCCTATCAAGAGACCGCGCCCCGATTGAAATCTGCGGCAACGGGAGACGGGAAAACAAGAACTCAATCAACTCAATCGCCGCAGATTGCCAGATTCTCGGCTGGTTCATTGTAGCGGAGCCAATCCGAGGCTCGACCTTCGATGAGTGAACGCGACCACCTCAAAATCCCCGCCATTTTCTAGCGGGCGGGGGGCAAGTGGCCGCGAGAAACCAGGAAATTGGGCTCTCGAATCCGCCTCGAAAAAGCGGGGTGGCTCTACCGTTGGGGCCGCAAAGCCAAGACGGACATCCACAGCCTTCTTCGTTCCAAAACGAACCTCGCCTGTGCGAGCGAAGGAAAGATGAAGCAACGATGAAGATCTCGCGAATCCTTCTGAACGGACGTGGGCCATCCTGGAGGCCTCGGATATTCTGCCGCGAACTTTGTTGAATGTTCAGGTCAGCTTTCGGAATCGTTGCGATGCAGTTTCCGCGTACTCTTTTCTCTTCCGCTATTTGCTTGCTACTGCTCTTCGCGACGCGAGACGCCGCGGCCGAAGACCCCAATCTCAAGCAGGAAACGTTTGGCGCTAATCCCTCGATCGCAATGTTGAGAGGGATCGAAGATCGCGTGCTTCCCCTGCCTTTGGTCGATGGGGTCGCCCGCAATGAGGCCCTGAGCGATTACTACTGGGACGCCAACCGAGCCTTGAAGTACCAACTGGATGAAGCGGTCAGAGCGTTCACGGCCGGGAAACCAACCCCCTTCCGCGCGTTGACGTTTGTGGCGGGTTCGGCGGGTGTGGGTAAGACCTTCGTGAAACGCGGTGTCTATAACGATGAGATTCCCAAAGATCAGATATGGAAGTTTGATCTTCGCGAACTGTTCGCTGAATTCGCCGATCGAGGATTGGCAGACTGGAGGTCCGACTTGGTCTATCAAGACCGGGTCATCAACAAGCTGCTCGCATTGACGCCCGAGGGCCGCACGGAATTCGTTCGGCTCATTGAAACCAAGTCGCCAGCCTTCGTGGTTGCCGATTCACTCGATGAAATCCATCCGGATGACTACCTGTTTGTACTTGATGCATTGGAAAGCTTCGCCCTTCACTCCGATCGCAATTTTTCGCATGTGGTGGTATTCGGTCGGCCATTTGCATTCCGAGACTACTGGCGCGAACGTCGTGCAAACGGGGTCCCGCAAGGACTGCGCGGCTTCGTTCTCAATGCACCCGACTTCAGAACGACCGGCGATCTATGCGTTTCGGATTGGAACCATGGTTGTTTTCTATATGACTTGAGTCGAGCTGGTGCGGATGGAGAAACATCTCCCATGTCGCTTGCCGATTATGAGCGATGGAGCAGACAAGACTTTCGCACATCCGGCGACTTCCGCAACGTCCGCTGCAAGGAGAATCACTGCCTCTGCCCCGAAGTTCGTGATGAACTGAAGCGTTGGACACAAGAGCATCGAGCGGTCATGGCAGTCTTTCCGAATCTTGCCGGTAACTCAATCCTGCGAGAAATCGTCGAAGACAGCGTCAGGAGGAACAAGACCTTCAGCGAACGCGATTTCATGGACGAGTTCTTTGCGAGATGGCTCGAACGTGACACAGCGACGGACAATCGGCCGAGCCGAATCGATGACGAGCATCTTGAGCCCTACCTTCACCTCCTGGAGGCGGTGGCAGCCAAGTACGTCCAGGAAGATCGAGTCGACCGTTACGGCTACTTCGAGGTTTTTGATGACGACCGAGTTGAGGTGATGCAAGGCGATGAAACGATTTCGATCCTCGTTCCACAGCTGCTGAATCGTTCCGGCCTCGTGACCCTGGACCCCGCGATCCCTGTTGCTCAACGATACCGATTTGAGCCACTGTGGATTCATCGACTGCTGTTGCAGCGACATGCCGAGCGCCACACTCGCCAGGAACAAGGAACCTTGTCGGCGCGCGTCACTGCCGGGCTGCAATAGATACTTTTCACCTTGAAGGGGTTCCTCCGTCGGCCACGACACTCCTTGGGAACTTTCGACCAGAACACAAGCCCCGGGCGACGATCAACTCGAAATCAGGTTCGCCCATCCCGATCTGTGGCACGCTAGCTCGAATCGTCTCCGACAAGCGAGCAAGTCCGTGCTGGGCTCCTCCAAATCACAGGGGAGGTCGCCACGGGCAGATGGAAACACGAACCTCTAAAAATCGCCGACTCGGAATCACAACCGCATTCAAATGGCCTCGCGTGGTACGGCGCGAGACAGTGACGAGGAGGCAGTAGGGTTTGCGAGCGTGGTTGCGTTGCAATGTTGACATCGCATTCGCAACCCCATGGCCGACGTCTTCACAAGCATGCGACGTCCGCAAACGGAGCAGTCGATGGTGAAGGAACTCCGCATTGAGATTGCTCTTCCTGCGTTCAATCCCTTTTCTGCTCTGTCGATGTCCACGTTGCTGGTTCTCCTTCGAGAAAGTGGCGTTCATTGAGATCGCGAGTGAGATAGAGTTGGCGGCATCTCCACCGCGCTGACAACTTGCTACCTGCAATGCTGATGGCAATTTGCTCCCCGCAATGCTATTGCCGCGCGAGCTCTCAAGAAAGACGAACGCGGCAAAGTTCACAAGACCTTCTTAACTCAGCGTTCGTAGCGACAGAAGAAGCAGGAACGGAGCCATCAACATACGAGGGCTTCGTTGACGATCTTCACGACTCCTTGCGATCCTTGCGCCCATCCGCAAGGGAGCTACGTCGAGAAGCCCAAACCCGTGCCACGCATGTCCTTGTGTGAAGATTTGGTGAGATCCGACGGGGACGCGTTGATCAAATCTCCGCCCCGGTTAGAACTGACGACGGTTCGAACGAGGATGTCGTGGCGAGCTCGCCGTTTTTCTCGAGAGGCCCGATCGAAGTTCGCTGTCAGCGCATCGTTGAAATTGCCGACTGCTTCGACGATTCACACTCACTTTGTCGGGGAAGAATTTGATGGACACCGGAAGGAAGCGAATGAGTAGGCCTAGCTTGTGCGCGTTGGTCGTGGGCGCTGTCGGATGCCTTGCCAGTCTTGGTTGTGGTGGGTCGGGAGGCAACAGCGAGTTTGTGAAACTGCAGGGCGCTGGAGCAAGCTTTCCCGCACCGCTTTACAACAAATGGTTCAAGGACTACTCCTCGTCGCATCCTGACGTGCAGATTGACTATCAGTCGGTAGGTAGTGGGCAGGGCGTAAAATCGGTGCTCGATCATACGGTTGATTTTGGCGCAAGTGATGCGGCGATGAAACCGGAAGAGATGGAGCGGGTAACCGAAGGCGTTCAGTTGCTGCCGATGACGGCCGGTAGCATCGTGCTTGCCTACAACCTAGAGGGTGTCGCCGATCTCAAGCTTTCCCGAGAAGCCTATGCTGGAATCTTTCTGGGCAGCATTACCAGGTGGGATGACCCGGCGATCGCCGCATCCAACCAAGGGGTCACCCTTCCTGATCAGCCCATCAACGTTGTGGTTCGCTCCGACAGCAGCGGAACGACCTATGTCTTCACCAAACACCTGGCTGAGATCAATGCCGACTTCGCCACGCAAATCGGCGTTGAGAAGGCTCCCAACTGGCCCGTGGGTACAAAATCCAAGGGCAACGAGGGTGTGACGGCGAGTATCACAACGACGCCCGGCGCGATTGGCTATATCGAGTACGGCTATGCCAGCGGTGCCAAACTGGCGATGGCTTCGCTCGAGAATGCTTCCGGCGCATTCGTGAAGCCCTCGATCGAATCAGCGCAGGCCGCACTCGCCGCCGTCGAGATGCCGTCCGACCTGATCGCGTGGCTACCCGACCCACAAGGCGCGGATTCGTATCCGATCGTCACCTACACATGGATCGTTTGCTACAAGATTTATGACGATCCAAAGAAGGTGAAGGTACTCAAGGAGGTGCTCTCCTACTGTCTGACAGAGGGCCAGAACTCGAGCGTGGAACTTGGATACATCCCACTTCCCGCTTCGGTGGTCGAGAAAGTGAAGGCGACTCTTGAGAGTCTCGCTGCGGAGCCTGCCCCCGCCAAAGCCACCTAACCGTTCTTCCGATCGGAACCAAGTCACTGCATCGCGCCGATTCTAATGGAACTTGAAACAGCCTCCGAGATCTCTCGCCCCCCTTCGGGTTTTCAGCGGGTGAGTGATCGTGTTTTTCGAGGGGTCAGTTTCCTGTTTGCATGGGCGACCATCTTGGTGGTCCTCTACATCGTCTTGGAAATTGGACGTGAGTCGGTGCCCGCGATGGAGCGATACGGCTTTGGGTTTCTCACCGGACAGACGTGGGACCCGAACACGGAAGAATACGGGATTCTACCTGAGATTTGGGGAACGCTCTACAGTTCGCTTTTGGCCTTGTTGATTGGTACGGTGTTCGGCGTGGCCGTTGCCGTTTTCTTGAATGAAGGTTACCTGAGCGGCGCTACCTACAACATTCTGAAGTTATTCGGAGTTCATTTGCATCCGGCTCTGGGAAGGCTTCCATCGGCAGTGGAGAACCTTCTGAAAAACCTGGTGGAGCTATTGGCAGCGATCCCAAGCGTCGTTTACGGGCTATGGGGGATTTTTGTGGTGATCCCGATGATTCGCGATGGCTGCAATTGGTTGCATGAGAACATGGGCTGGTTCCCTCCCTTCGGCACGCCTTTGAGTGGCCCTGGAATGTTACCGGCGGCCCTTGTGCTTGCGATCATGATCCTGCCAACGATTGCTGCGATCAGTCGCGATGCGTTGGTGGCGGTACCGCCCAAACTTCGCGAGGCCTCGTATGGTTTGGGTGCAACCCGTTGGGAAACGTTGCTCGCAGTGATTCTTCCTACTGCAGCCGGTGGTATCTTCGGTGCGGTCGTCCTCGCTTTCGGTAGGGCATTGGGTGAAACGATGGCCTTGGCGATGCTGGTCGGAAATGCAAACCGGATCAGTGTTTCTCTTTTCTCACCCGGCAACACGCTGGCATCCCTTCTGGCAAACAACTTTGCAGAGGCCGGCGGCGATGAGAACAAGGTGGCCGTGTTGATGTACGCCGGACTGGTTCTGATGGCCATCACACTGATCGTCAATATGTTTGGTGCGATCCTGCTGCAACGTTCAACTTCAGGACTGAAGGGGCTGGCGTGATGGCAGACTTGCTGAGCGAAGACCAAGAGTCCGAAGCGCCGCTTCTCACGGAAGCGGATCTCGACATACCCAGCGCGAACGAGCTAGCGAAATCTCTACGCAAACCGCGAACGTTGTTCAGTGTCTTTCTGAGCACTGTGGTGACCGTGTTGACACTGCTCGCCTTGGTTCCACTCTTTTCCGTCATCTTCATGCTGTTTTACCGTGGTGGATCCACTCTGGCTGCCACGAATTTCTGGTCGCTGCCGCCGGCACCCTTCGAGGAGGGAGGTGGTTTTGGCAATGCCCTGGTCGGGACGCTTGTAATGGTAGGCATCGCGGGGCTGATCAGCGTTCCCTTTGGAATCCTGGCCGCTGTCTTTCTCGCCGAACTCGGTCCGGACAGTCGCACCGCGAGTGTCGTTCGATTTTGTGCGAAGGTACTCAGTGGTTTTCCGTCCATCCTTGCCGGTGTGTTCGCATATGGGGCAGTGGTTCTACTGATGGGCGGCTTCTCTGCCTGGGCTGGGGGCATCGCGTTATCGATCTTGATGTTGCCGATCGTGATGCTGACGGCGGAGGAGGCCATTCGGATGGTGCCTTCCAAGATGCGCGAAGCCTCCATCGGCATGGGGGCCACGCAGACACAAACGGTCTTGCGGATCCTTCTTCCCACGGCCATGCCGGGAATTCTTACAGGGGTCATGTTGGCGGTCGCGCGGGCTGCCGGTGAAACCGCGCCGCTGTTGTTCACGGCTCTGTTCAGCAACTACTGGATTGTCAGCAACAACCAGCTCGACTTGAGCCAACCTACGGCCTCGATGGCTGTCTTGATTTACAACTTCTCGGGTGTCCCATTCGAGAACCAGGTCCAGCTCTGCTGGTCGGCCTCCCTGGTCTTGGTCTTGATGGTGCTCGTGATCAACCTCATTGGAAAAAGCTTCTCGCCTCGTGTCCACCAACGCTAAGAAAGACCTCTCATGATTAGGTTAGAGCCGTCGTCCGCATCGAATGGAACGAGCGATGACTACGTAATCGATTGCGATCTCAAGGAACTCTACTACGGCGCCTTCAAGGCGGTTCGGGACACAAGGGTTCCGATCAAGAAGGGCGAAGTCACTGCTTTCATTGGCCCCTCGGGTTGTGGCAAGAGCACGGTGCTTCGCTGCCTGAACCGGATGAACGATCTGATTCGTGGGTTTCGATTCGATGGCCATGTGCAATTCCGTGGCCGCGACATCTATCACCCTAGTGTCGATCCGGTTGCCGTCCGACGTTACATCGGAATGGTTTTTCAGCAGCCAAATCCCTTCGCGATGAGCATCTACAAGAACATCACGTATGGCCTTCGGATCAATGGCTATCGAGGCAACCACGATGAGGTGGTCGAGAAGGCATTGCGCGGGGCCGCCTTGTGGGATGAGGTCAAGGACAAGCTCAAGCAAAGCGGCCTTTCACTTTCCGGCGGGCAGCAGCAACGACTCTGCATCGCGCGAGCCATTGCCGTTGAACCAGAGGTGCTGTTGATGGATGAGCCCTGCTCGGCTCTCGACCCGATCGCGACCCGAAAGGTTGAGGAGCTGATGACCGAGCTCAAGAAGAAGTACACAATCGCGATCGTGACGCACAACATGCAGCAAGCCCAACGCGTCGCCGATCGAACGGCCTTCTTGTACGTCGATACGACGCAGGGCGGGCGAACCGGTTATCTCGTTGAGTTTGGTGAAACGCAGCAGATTTTCGAGGACCCCCAAGAACAGCACACGCGGGACTACATCAGCGGACATTTCAGCTGAGCTCACCAGATTGAGTGCCGAGCGATCAATGGAAATCGCTTCATTGGAGTCGCTAGGTGATCGTTTCCACGATGAAACCGTTCGCCTGATCTTGCGATTGATCTGGATGACCGGAGACCACAATGATTCGATCGCCCGGGGCGGCAATCTGCATCTCCTTGGCAAGTGATCCCGCCGTATTGAGAAGACTCGCCGCATCAAGTGGTTCGGCGACGTGCCTGGAAATGACACCGTGATAAAGGCACATCGTGCGGGCCGTTTCCGGGCGTGCCGAGAACGCGAGAACAGGGCAGTCAATCCAGTTCTTGGCAATCACTCGGGAGGTAAGCCCAGTGATCGAGTAGACGGCGACCGCCGCGATTTCCTGCATCTTCAAAAGATGACGGATCGCGTAGGCAAGCGCGGCAGTATTGGGGGGCTGTCCGAAACCAACTCGAACCGGTCGGTCGGTAATCTCCAAGTAGTTCTCCGCCGAGATCAGGATTCTTTCTGCTTCCACGAGCACGTCCACCAAACGATTGGGAACGGAGGGCGGATTCGTGAGGACCACGCAATCCACGTGATCAAAGGCAAGATTCGCCAGGTCAAAGTAGTCAGCAAGTTCTCCACGCCGCCCATTGGGCATCTCTCTCAATGCGTTGCGGGCAACGAGACACGGTTTGGCCGCAACCTGACACTGTCGTGAGATGGTCTTCTGCGCGATGGGAGCTTCACTGGGGGGCAACGATCGAAGTCCATCCTCGGTGATGAGCACGCCATGAGCTGACCTCACCAGTCCTTCGATGTCTGCGAAATCACAAGCTTGATCGAACTTGGCGATGAGTTGGAGATGAGGTGCAACTTCTCGGAAGTGTTCTCGGAGTCGATCCAACTCACCACTTCCCCGGTCGCTGGACACCGCGAGGAAGTCAGCCCCGCGCAACCGGTGGCCCGCGAGCAACTCCACAATCCGCTCCATGCCCTGGGCTCGCTCCGGTAGATCCAAGACGACCGCCAAGGGCCGCGCTGCCAATATCTCCGCATCACGAATCGCCTTGATTAAGTCTGGAATCCATGGCTCATCGCCCTTCCGCATCTGCATCATGAAGGCATCAGCGCCAACCTCCACCAGGCTCGCTAGTAAGTTCGTATCGAGGTACTCAGGGCCCACGGTGACGCATAATCGGGTACGCCGCTGCATGGAGACTCCTGAACAAGCGAAAGAATCACGGATTCACCTCCAAGTAGAGGTTGTGAACATCGTACCGTGAATGCGAAATCGACTTTAGCCCGTCCGTTGAATTTACTCACCTGACCTTCACGACATCAACATGCTTTCGTTTTCGGTTGCCCGGATCGTCGGAGGAGCTAGCCGCGATCATCGCTGTCTCGCCCGTCTTCAACGGGTGTGAAAACCATTCTGCGTTCCCCTCGATCGGGCAACGACACAGGACGACGGCTGTGGCGGATGATGGGAAGCTGTAAGGGTTGGCCCGATTGCTCCGATCGTGTCGATCAAGCTGCTTGCGAAAAATGTTCTGGCGGTAAGGAATGCCCCGGAAGTACTGGCTGGAACGGTTGTTCCTTGTCTATGGACGCAAAGCGGCGAAGATCGGTTGCGCGAAGACAACTTAATACTTTGAGAGCAAGTTTTTGGACGAGATTTGCTCTCAGTGGCGCGATTAGCGCGAATGGTGCGATCACCGCAGACAAACCGGATATTCCTGGAAACGGGGACCGAGGCACCGGAATCTCCGATGCCCTGGTGACCGTTTGCTTCAGAGAGAATCCTGGGGCCATTCACGACACGAGCCGCATCCAGAATTCGCAGCCCGCACGGATCGTGGGCTGATCATCACAGTCATGGAAGACAAGTCTCATGGATTTCCTACGTAGGCAGGCGCGCCGCGCTCTGCACCTAGCGATCGGCGTTGGGGTCGCGACCGCTTCGAGCGGTATGTTGACCAGCGTATCGGCGGAACAAGCGGCGCTTTTGCAGGCTCTACGTTTGCCGCCCACAGGGGCATCCGTCAATGAGATGGCCTACAACATCCCGGCACCCACTCGAACCTTTGCCCAAGAGGGCGAAGAGGTGGAGATCGTGGAGGTTGAATCGGACGAAGACGACGAGGGCGAAGCAACGCTGGAAGAGCGATTCGCGGAGTTCGAAGCGAAGCTTGCCGATATGGAGGAATCCATCGAGGACGTCGCCGAGGTAGCCGGCAACAAGTCGATCGTGGTCAGCGGATCGAGCAAGTCGACGATGAAGGTCTCCGGTCGTATCCATTTGGACACCTGGAACATCGATTCCCTCGACCCCACGATCAACAACATCAACGAGGAAGACGGTGACCCCCTCGATCCGCAGAACCGTTTTGGCTTTCGTCGTCTCCGCTTCGGCGTGGCCGGTAAAGTCAAAGACAACATGCAGTACAAGATCGAAATGGAGTTCGCCGGCGGAAACGAATCCGAATTCCGTGACGCCTACCTTGGCTGGAACGACCTGCCACTCCTGGAGACTCTCTTGCTGGGTAACCAGAAGCGTCCCTACGGCTTGGACCATCTGAACAGTTCGCGATACAACGTGTTCATGGAGCGTCCCTTCGTCATCGAAGCCAATAACCAAGACGCTCGTCGTCTCGGCTTGTGCTCCTACGGCGTTTCGGAAAACGAACGATGGAACTGGCGTTACGGTGTCTTCAATCAACGCAACGTTCAGGGGCTCGGCAACTACCTCGACGACCACTTTCAAGGAGAGATTGCCGGTCGTTTGGCCAATACGATCTGGTATGACGAGATCAGCGGCGGCCGCGGATACGCTCACTGGGCGATCTCGGGTAGCTATGGCGAACCCGATCCCGTGGCTCAAAATGGCAACGAAGCACGCTACCGCACGCGACCGGAAGCCCGAACCGAAGAACGCTGGATCAATACCGGACGAATCGCCAACGCCAGTGGACAATACCTACTCGGTCTGGAAGGTGTGCTCAATGTCGGCGCCTTGTCGGTGGTCGGTGAGTATCAGACGGTCGAGGTCGATCGCGACGCAGGTCTGCCCAACGCGACCTTCAATGGGGGTTACGTCTACGTCGCCTATTGGTTGACCGGCGAGTTCACACCGTGGGAGCGAGATTCGGGCACCATTGGCCGGACCACACCCCTCCAGAACTTCTGGCTCGTCAACCTTTGCAACGGCTGTCGCGAGGGTGGCTGGGGTGCCTGGCAAATCGCGGGCCGCTACTCCAAGGCGGACTACAACGACGACAACATCTTTGGCGGCATCGGCGAATCGTTCACGTTTGGTTTGAACTGGTGGTGGAACCCGAACGCACGGATGCAATTCAACTACATCAATGGCTCGATCACCGATCGGGAAACCGACTCGGCCGGACTCGTTAGTGGCGATTACAACATCTTCGGCACTCGCTGGATGATCGATTTCTAAAGAGTCCATGCAGACAAGACTCCGTGATCCAAACCCAACAGAAACGCAGGCCCGGTGCTCGACGACGCCGGGCTAAGGCCAACCAAGATTAGAAAAGGCTCAATCATGAACCGTTCGATTTTCCTCGCCGCATCGATTGCGATGTCGATCGGCATCCTATCCACCACGTTCCCGCCGAAGGCCGAAGCAGGCTGCTGCGTCGGCTGCTTCAGCTGCCCGGATTGCCGCTGCAAACTCACGGCCGAAGAGGTCGAAGTTGAAAAGACTTGCTTTGAAGTGGAATGCAAAACCATCTGCATCCCAAAAGTTGTCTTCCCCTGGCAGACGGGCAAGGGTTGTTTCCCATTCGGCAAGTGGGGTAGTAGGAGCCAATGCGATGGCTGCGACTCTTGTGACGGCAAAGGATGCAGCAGTTGCACGAACTGCGTCAACAACGGCGCTTTCACAAGGACGGTCAAGGTGCTCAAAACCAAGAAGTACAAGTGTCCTGCGTGCGAGTACACCTGGTCGGCCGACGAGTCGGCGACCGGCTGTGACAGCGGCTGCTGCGATAGCTGCTGTGATGCTGGCTGCGACGGCTGCTGTGCTTCCAATGAAGCCACCGCGCTACCTCAAGCCTGGCAGCCAACGATGAGCTACCAGGCACCCCAGTCGGCTGGCCTGGGAGTCGTTCCTGTGCAGTCAATTCAAATCGCTCCGCCAAACACGAGTGGCAACTGATACGTTCGTTGACCATCATTTAGAAGACACGCTGACTGAGGCGACGTGATTCACGTCGCCTCAGTTTTTTTGTCATCGCGCGTGATCGCTCGCTGTCGATCGATTCGTTTTAGCCGAAGCGATCGATCCTCGCTCCTCCGCAACGCTCCTTTTTGCAACGCTCCTTTGCAACGCTCCTTTGCAACGCTCCTTTGCAACGCTCCTTTGCAACTAGGAGCGTGGCGATCGCACCGAAGGCTTGTCGTCCGCCGACTACCGCTGTCGACACCAAGCCCGAAGTGGAGTGCGATACTGTTCGCGGGATGGCCAACCAACGAAAAGCCGAACACTCTTTTAGCGGGGGCTCCAACGGGGCAGTTACCTGGGAAGGACGCTTCGCCGGAGCTAGATTGCTTCGCTGCCGGTTTCGCCGGTGCGGATGCGAATGCAGTCGTCCATCGGCAGGACGAAGATCTTTCCGTCACCAATCTCACCCACTTCGCCGCTCCGGCCCCCCTTCAAAATGGCCTGGACGGTGGGCTGGACGAATTCCTCGTTGACGGCGATCTGCAGCTGAATTTTACGCAACAGATTGATGCTGAACTCATGTCCACGATAGACACCGGTCTGACCTTTTTGGCGTCCGAATCCCTGGCAATCCATGACGGTCAGGCGAACCACCTCAACCTGCGTCAAAGCTTCTTTGACCGCTTCCAGTTTTCCGGGCTGGATGATGGCAATGATCAGTTTCAAGTTTGCGTCTTTCCGTTGGATGAGAGGGAACGCTGCTGCAAATAGGGGCACCGAAACGGTTCAAGCTTGTCCAGCATTCGCAGAAACGCTCTACGGTACCCGATCTGAGGGGAACGAAAAGAGCCGATTCCCCGAAAGGAATCGGCTCTTCCCGAAGTTCCCCACTCTCGCCCCGAACTAGAAAAACCCAGGCCCGGGCAAGCGAGGCGGACGCCTGCCCGGGTGACTGGGAGCTTCTGGCCCAGGCAAGAGCCGAGAAGTCTCAAATGGTTCTAGCTGCTTGAAGCTTCCCAACCGGGCACCCCGTCACCGGACAACCGCAAGGCTGACGATGACGGGGCATCGGTAGGTAGACGGCCAAGCTTTCTTAAACAATGGCCCCCCCAGCCACTGCGTCCGACGGATAGGCGTGCATGCCGTGCTCGGAGATATCCAAGCCAGCTTGTTCGTGGGCAGGTGAAACTCGAAGCATTCCGACTGCTTTGAGCACGATGAACAACGTCAACATGGTCACGAACGACCAGGCACAGATCGACGCGGTGCCGATCAATTGAATCATGAAGCTGGTTGATCCACTCTCAAGATGCGTGTTGGGAAGAATACCCAGAGCCATGCAGCCCCAAATCCCGCAGATGCCGTGAACCGGAAAGGCACCAACCGGATCATCGATCTTCAACTTGTCGAGCAAGATGATTCCAACAACGACCAAGGCCACCGGCAACCGCACCGACCACGATCGACCAATGATTGGTGAAAGCGTCACAGCAAGCGGTGATTCCCACCAATCCACCAAGAGCTCCGTTCAAACCCATGGTCAGGTCTGGCTTGCCGAACAATCCCCAGGCAATCAAAGTCGCCATCACCACACCGGCAGCCGCAGCCAAGGTCGTATTCACTGCAATCAAAACCGTGGCATCAATGTCGCCAGGCGATTGGAAGGCGAGCTGGCTGCCAGGGTTGAACCCATACCAACCGACCCACAGGATGAACACGCCGAGCGCTGCGAAGGTGATGTTGTGACCAGGCAAGGGAACGCTCTTGCCATCGGCAGTGAATCGTCCAATCCGTGGGCCGAGAATGATCGCTCCAGCGAGACCGGCGAATCCACCGACCGCATGCACCACTGCAGAACCGGCAAAGTCCTGGAAGGCCATCTCGTCGGAGAACTGTGTCAACCAACCTCCACCCCACTTCCAGTAACCGCTGATCGGATAGATCAATCCGGTCAGCACCGCACTGTAAACCAGGTAGGCGTTGAATTTCATACGCCCCGCGACCGCACCCGAAACGATCGTTGCCGCCGTGGCTGCGAAGACCGCCTGGAAGAACCAGTCGACCTGTGGCGAGAACGTTTGACCCTCGCTCGGGCTCATAAATGCCCGAACCACCAAAGGCGAAGTACGGGTTGAGATCCTCGCCGCCGTACGAACCCGGATACATCAATCCGAAGCCGACGAAGAAGAAGAGCAAGGCCCCAACGGACAAGTCCATCAGGTTCTTGGCAAGAATGTTGATCGTGTTCTTCGCTGAGTTCAAACCCGCTTCGACCATTGCGAAACCGGCCTGCATGAACAGACACCAAAACCGCACACAAGAACAGAGTCAGGTTATCGAGTGCGTAACCCACTCCCGCAGCCGTTTCCAGCTTCGGCGCCTCCTCTTCCGCTGCCACCTCGACGCTTCCACCGCTTCGACTGCATCTTGAGCCGAGACCTCTGTTATCCCGATCAGGGACAAACCGGCGACGCCGGCAAACACCAAGCACGTCAGCAACGGTGCTCGTAACCACCTTTTCATTTCAATTCCTCTTTCGTTGTGAAAAACCTGTTGGAGCTGACACCGATTCGTTGCGGTGCACACACTCTCTAAAGGCGAGTGACACGGTTTCTCACCATCAACTCCTGCCCGGGCCATGCTTTGATCGCTCGTTGAGTCGAATGAGGTGATGAAGTCTGAAGCGTCCGCTCGCTGTGCCTCCCCTAAGCAACCAGCAAGCCAAACTAAATCCAATCGAAACCGAAACCACAAATCATTACCATAAATACTTTAGAAAAATTATATTTTTCCAACTAGTGCCTAAAGAGACGCAACGCGTCATGAATGCATAAACGAAAGGCAGTCCATTGATAACGCGCGAAATGGGTGCAGAGCGGATAATCACAGAGTGGAGCCCCTCACGACCCGACCGAGGCAGTTGCCATTGGGCTTCGCTTGGCCCACCAGAGGATGTTCAGCGAGAATTGATGGGGAAGGCCGCAGCGGGCAACCCGACGGCATCAAGGAACTCCAGAGCGATCGCCATCAGTGTTAGCATTGATTGATCCGCGATGCATTGCCGATCTCAGCAAAGGATTTGCAGTGCTGGCCCTGTGCTCCCCGAGGTGGCAGCAGGTCGTGCTCCGCTCAGCGTAGCGGCGTCGTGCTCGTGCTCCTGCTGCTACTCTTGTTCTGCCTCGACAGCCTCGCCTGGAGAGAAACAGGCTGCCTATCGGTGGGATCTCGGTGTCCTCCGCATCGGGTCTCGCCTCTGTGACGGATTCGAGCACTAGCGATTGCACTGCATAGCACGAGTGGCGAGCACGAGTGGGAGCTACCAACTTGCGAAAAAAACCCGGTCACTCGTGAGAGTGACCGGGCTCGGTTGGCCTTGAATCCGCACAATCGGCGGTCGAGAACGTCGGGGAGAATCGCTCGGCAACCCCCCGTACGGATCCGCATGTTGCCTTAGAACGTCAAGATGCGCGTCGACACCGAAGGTCGTCTGCTTGGTCTTCGCCATTTTCCGAGAAACTGTCCGCTATCATCCCAGTCCCAGCGAATTTCCGGACGGAAGATCAAGTTGGCGTGCGGACGATAGTTGACGCCCAAGGTCAGAGCGTAGATGTCCTGCTTCGGACGGCTACCGTCCTGAACAGCTGCCACCATTCAAAGCGAGCACCAGCTCCCCAGCAGTCGTTGATCTGCTTGAGCAAGTACTGGTTGATGCCAATGGTGTCACGAGCACGGCTTCCGTCGCCGAACTCATCTCGGTGTCAGCCAGTCGGTTTGGAAGATGTAGTTCAGTGCTGTCGGAAACCGCGTAGTCGGCCACGACCGACTGCATGTAACCCGAAATCGCTTGAGGCACAACGCCCGACCAAGGCTCGACGAAACGTCCTGCAACCGAGGCATAAGTCACGGTCAGGTCGTCGGTCAGACCGAGCGAGGCCCCGCCCAACCAAGCGTCACCGTTGTCGTCGAAACCGCTGTCCCAACCCAAGCTGTAACCACCCCAGATCGTGACGTCATCGCTAGGCGTGTAAGTCGCCAAGACACCGGTGTGGGTAAACGGCTCGCTGAAGTTGAAGGTGTAAGCGTGGCTGTAGAAGAAGTTGCCAGTCGCTTGAACCACTTCGTAACCAATGATGGTGTAGAAGTGACCAGCCTTGACCGACAGATCCCCGTAGCCTGCTTCGACGTACAACTGAGGAATCGCGGAACCGTAGTTGGCACCGTTGTCCCAAGGGTTGTCCCAGCCGCGAGGGTCGGTTCCGAACGCTTGCGTGTTCTGACCGTCGGTACCGTAGATGTAGTCGATACGTCCGCCGATGTCGAACCCGCTGGAGGTGTCGATCGCCTTTTCGGCGAACAACCATGCCTGTTGCAATTGAAGGACGTCCTGCATAGGTATTGAACGCCGGCAGTTCAGCTCGAGGTGTAACCCAGTTGCATCCATCCACCTGCCGACCATCCACAATGCTCGCCGAACAACGTGCCAGGGGTCGCCCAGGCAGCAGTCGCAGCACAGCTGAGGCAATCGCCCAGGCCGAGGCAATCGCCCAAGCCCAGTCCACAGCCGCGGCCGCAAGAATCGCAACCGCTGTCGCAGCCGCTATCGCAGCAATCCGCGTGTCGCACACCGCTTCGCATCCGCAAACCGGTTCGCCACAATCGCAAGACACAAGTTGAATTTCGTTTGGCTGGTCCGCAAATACATTGCCCGCGTATGTACCGCAGGCAATCGCAGCGACCAGCGCCAGTTTGCTTAGCTTCATTTTGCTTATTAACTCCCCTGTTTCCGTTTCGGGTGATTGTGCTTTTGCACGTGCGTCGCTCCCAACCACCATCGATGGCGGCCGGAATCTCAGGAAGCACTTCCTGAGATTGGTTGACTGAGGCCAAGTACTTCGCTGGTGAAGATGCTTGGATGCTCCCGAGCTACGCTCTGATATCACGGGTTGATATCGGAGTCGCCTTCACGGAACGGTTTGGATTTCTGGTTGAACTATGGACAAATCCCTGGAATGGTGGTGGACCGATGCATGTGGCGGAAGGCCTACGCATTGGCCTAGAGAGTCCTATCGGCAAAGGGCTTCCTGAAGTGCTCGATATTCGTTCTCGTCCGATTGCCGAAAATGGGAAACTCTGACGGTCCGCAAAGGCAGGCAGGCCTACTCGGATGTCGGCAAGATTCGGTCAGAATTCGACGTAGATCGGCGGGCCCCCCATTCGATCTCTCAGACCGAACCTTCGAACGATGTGTAGAGCTGATGGCGTTTTGGCGTTCCAAGAAAACAACCGAGAGTGACCTGCGCGAGGCCGCGACGGAGGCCCAATCCTCCGAGGGCGACTCGTCGGAGACAGTAGCCCCACGCCCGGAAATCCAGCCACCTTCGGCCCAGCTACGCGGAAACCCAGCCACCTGCGGCCTCTCCGCAAGATCTGTGCTGCCGCGACGGAGGAGGTCCGACACCGGGGAACAGGGGAAGCCAGCTTCCGGGGGGCTCTTCGCGAAAATGCGAGGGGCGTTGAGCAAGACTCGACAGGCACTCAATACCGACATTCGTGACCTGTTCAAGAGTGAAGGTCGGTTGGTTGATGACGAGTTCCTTGGGAGCTCTTTGCGCGGCTGATCCGGACCGACATGGGGGTCGCCTCGGCGGAGGCGATTCGCGACGACGTGGGGACCCGGCTTGCGAGCCCGCGTGGTGCAGATGGAGGAGGTGCTGACGACAATCACCGAGCAGACCAAGGGCATGCTGGTCCAGGAGTCAGCCGGAATCCAATTCGCCGAGACGCCGCCGACGGTCATTTTGGTAGTGGGGGTCAATGGCAGCGGTAAGACAACATCGATTGGCAAGCTTGCCAATCACCTGCATCGAGGCGGCCGTCGAGTGGTCTTGGGTGCTGGCGACACCTTCCGGGCAGCCGCCGTCGAACAGCTGACCATTTGGGCGGGTCGGATCGGCTGTGACATCGTGACGGGCAAGCCGGAAGCCGACCCTGCAAGTGTGGCCTATCAAACGGTCGAAAAGGCGATCGATTCGGGTGCCGACATCGCGATCATCGATACGGCCGGTCGGCTGCAAACGCAAACGAACCTGATGCAGCAGCTCGAGAAGATTCGAAAAGTCGTCGGCAAGAAGGTCGAAGGGGCCCCGCACGAGGTGCTGCTTGTGCTGGACGCGACGGCGGGACAGAACGCGATCAGCCAAGCCCGTGGCTTCAGCGAGGCGGCGGGTTGCACAGGCATTGTGCTGGCCAAACTCGATGGCTCCGCCAAAGGAGGAGTGATCCTGCCGATTCGCGAACAATTTCAACTCCCGGTCAAATTTGTCGGCCTTGGAGAGGGAATCGACGACATTGCCGAATTCGATGCCGGAGCGTTCGCCAAGGCACTGTTCGCTCCATGATGGGGACTCCATTGCCGGGAAGTGTCGCCATCTCGGTCGCTGCGATAGACGTTTCGATCAGCCGCCCCCACGGTGCCATCCTCTTGCTTTGTGATTCATGCTTCACCTTCAGTCCGAATCAACGTCCCGTTGGCTTGCTCAGGTCGACCAACATCTCGACGAGATCCTGATCGATCACGCTCATTGCGAGCGCAAGGCCGCGTCGACCGCCATGAACTTGATGAACGCTTACACCGAAGATCGAGAGACTCTGTCGGGAGATGACCACCATCGTCGTGGAAGAGCTGGAGCACTTTGAAATGGTGCTGGCGTTGCTCGATCGCCGAGACATCCCGTTTCGCCGGCTGGCGCCGAGCCCCTACGGGCGAAGCCTCAATGCCTTGATCGGACAAGGCGATCCACAGCGAGCGGTCGATCGCCTTCTGATCGCATCGCTGATCGAAGCCAGAAGCTGCGAACGGTTTCGCCTGCTGAGTGAGCATATCCGACCGCGCGACGGCGAACTCGCAGACTTCTACGCCAGCTTGTTTGAGAGCGAGGCCCGACACCACACCACGTACGTACAACTCGCGGAACGATTCCAGAGTCGCACACTGGTCCGCCGAAGGCTTGACCAACTGTCTGCCAAGGAATCTGAAATCATCGCCGAAGGATCGCCACTGCCCCGCATGCACAGCTAGGAAATTGTTTCACGGTGGTTCGCTACCAAGCATGCTTTGCGACCGGATGTTTCACGTGCAGGCAATCGTCGCGGCGAACTCGGATCGACCGAGACCCGCACGTGGCTCGCCCGTTGCCTGGCCAGCCAGCTGGGCTATTTTTCTTGTGTCGCATCGCTCCAGTCTCCCGAGCGTTCCAGTTTCGCGAACGTGACCGTGGAGAACTCCCTCGATGGTTGCAACAATCGTCGGTCGCGATCGACCCCTTTCCAGGATGAAAAGGGCGTTCAAATCCCAGTTGATTTGTACGTCGGATGATCCGACCGGATGAAAAGATCGGTATCAAAGGTGATCCTTGGATCATTTGGAAAGGAGTTCGTGATGAATCGTTGCTATTGCTGCCTGCTCGTGTTCGTCGGTTCGCTGCTGACCACCCCCTCCATCCAAAGCGTGAGGGCAGCCGGATACGGGCCTCTCCAACTTAAACGGGCTCCAAAGCAAGGCGGACGTTCAGTTTGACCTGCCGCCAATCGCGGTGGCCGTTGACTCCGATGAGGATTCAAACATGGTGACCCTCGAGCTCCGGCTCTCCTCCATGATTGACTCGCCAGACACACCTCCGATCGATCAATGGTTGGTGCGATGTCAACCACGTGACCGATCCATCACCATCGTGGACTACGCGCCGCGCACCGAATCAGGAAGCGATCTTGCCACACCGATCCAAGTCAAGAACACGACAGAGAAGGGAAGTGCCATGGGCATTGGTTTGGACGGCGTCTTATGGGCATCTCGCAAGAATCAACGCGGCTGCCGACCAATCCAAGAAGCGAACAAACTCCGTCCAGTTCGACAAGGTCGCACCGCTGCACGCCGTCACCGCATCGGGAACGATCAATCGAGGGCGTGGGGTTTACTTCAAGCTTCGCTGGACAGCCCAGCAGATCCTGGAAGGAGAAAAAACGTTTCGCCTGACGTTCGAAGGTGCCCACCAATTGGCGTGGGAGTCTGATGGATGTTTCGGTCATCGCTCAGGGTGAACGCAAGACATTCGGATGGGAACGCGAAATCAAGACGCTCGGCTCGGCAATTTCGTGGTTGCTGTCTTCAAGGACCAGGACACAGAGGCCGAGATCCAATGCCCGCTCTTTGGCCGAGTCCGAATATGGCTTTGCGAATCCTTGGCTGCAAAGCATCGCCTGGCGACGACCGAATCTCATTCACTCCCATCGATGCTCCGCCATGTCGCGACGAAATTCGACTTTGACTCGAATCAAAACCGAAAAGGAGATTGGTTACCACGACTACTAACGAATCGAGCCGACCCCTACTTGGACAAACAAATCAGTCGTCTTCCCATGCCGATACGAGTGGCCATCCTGGACTATTGCGATCGTCGCGACGCATTCCTGTCGATGGGAGAGCAGGCATCCGGCTGGCGGCGATCGAGTCGATCGCCGACAGTCCAACCATAGGCATCAATTGTTACTGAAACCGAGGGCCAGCATGGCGTCGCGGCCGAGTGGATTCTTCAAGAACTGACGATGACACTCGGGACAAAGATCGTATCGTCCGTGATGACTCGAGTCACTTGATTCTCCATCTTCGTCTGAGACTCAGCGATTCCCTCCAGGATCTGATGCAACTCGGCAAGATGATCGACGTCGTCCTCCAACTCTTCCACTGGGTGATCCGCCGCCGACTGAATATCGATCTGGACGATGTAGCGAGTTTGGTCAGCGGTATTGATCTGGCGCTTACAACGATCGCAAATGTAGTGGATCATCAAGAGTGCCTGATTGTGAGTAGTTCCCACGGCGGGTCGAGCACGATGCCCGTCTGAATGAAGAAACATAAGAAAAGTCGTCGTGAGATCTCTTCATGTTAGTGACGTCGCCACGACGTTCGCAAGGCAAATACCCCACACTTTTTGTCTCGATCTGCGACGCTCTTGACAAGCACGCCGCGATTGCGCAGGAAAAAAACCGACCCTATTTCGATCGGCGATCGAAGGTACTTGACGAGGGTTGACGCCCACTCACCAATCGAGACCAACGACCGATGGCAGCCTAAGGCAAAGAGGGTTGCGATGCATCTGGATCAGCTTCCTTCGTCGACGTCTTCGCTGAACGTCGCTCGATTTCACCTGATCGACCTTGAGTGCGTTTTCACGTCGCTGGAAAGGGGTCAGGCCCCAATCGTGCGAAGCACCCTTCGGGCCGCTTGCGGCTATTGGGGCCTGACCCCTTTCCAGCTGGCTCAGTGGAGGACGAACCTCCACGAGCATGCCGGGAAGAAAGTCCTTGTCGAGCGACTCCAGATCACGATCGTCGAGAATCTTGAACTCGTAGCCGCGGCGTTCACACTCGGTTCGCAACCGTTGGACTGCCGGTGCATGGCCGTAAGCAAGCAAGCATCGTCCGCCTGGCTTGAGATGTTGGGCAAACCGTCAAGCAACGACGTCATCAAGGCAAATCCCGGATCGTAGAAAGCATGATCCGCCGGTTGGCCGACGAGGCCGTCCTCCCAGGGCGGATTGGAAAGGATCAGGTCGAAACGTTCCGATTCGCTGATCACGGCAAAAGCTTGCGGCGCTTGCTTGGAAACCTGTCGCACGTCCAGATCGGCGATCCGGAACCAACATCGCCGAGTTGTACTTGGCATTGGCAACGGCCGCCTCGTTGATATCGGTTGCCACCACGCTTTTCGCATCGTTTGAAGACATAGAATCGACAAGATGCCTGTGCCCGTGCCGATCTCCAGCACGTCTCGGCCTGAGCGCGATCTCGCCATCGACAATCAACTTGCGCAACGAGATCGTGTCGTCGGGCTCCCAAAATACCGATTCGAACTGAACGATCTCACCATGGTTCAGATCTTCCAGTTGCCAGGTCTGTTGCACGTTGTACGAATAGTCCAGGTCTTCGCGATACTTGGTGCGACATCCGCTCGTCATCATCGACAACAGGAGCCATGGGATCGCAGCACACAACACGACCACTGATCGAAGTTGCAGCCGTCGTGGCAGAGAGTTCTTTTTACCGATCGAGACCTGACGATAAGTTGCCATGAACGGGTCTTGGTTTCTGATGGATGGGAACAATTTTCGTTCGCGCAGCTTGATCATTCGAAATGATGAGCCCTCGCGCAGGTGAGTCTCTCGGAGACTCGTCAAACAAGGCAGCGTCGTTGCGGACGCCCGCCTTTTGAAATGCGGACCAGCGATACCGCTCGTTGAGTCACGGCCGCTCCCAGCCTCGAGTTGCACGGTCAAGCCGCGAATCATGACGCTCACGACGAGACCCTCCTACAGGAAAGTACGCTGTCCGGTCAAAGTGTCGGAACGTCGCCGGCGTCTCGCGTGACCAACGCTTCGACTGTCTCTCTCCCTTGGGGTGAATCGATTCGCCGGACCGCTCCGTCCCCGAATAGGATCTGAACCGGATCCTGTGGCGTGACATTGGCCAACTCCATCTGCAGCTCGGCAAGCGTGATGTCTTCTGGCGCTGCCCAGGTCGTTGTGCGATTGGGTAAGTAGACAGCCAGGATGGTATTGGACAAGCCATCTTTGATATCTGCAAAAGAGAGGCCCTGCGGCACCGGACATCATGCTTTGCGGATCCCGCACGGCAAAAATGTGAGTTTGATCACTTGCTGGATTCGCCTCTTTGGGAGACGCATAGACTCGAGGCAGCGGTACCATCAGATGCGAGCTTGGCGCCAGAATTCCAGGCTTGATCCTGGCTGCCACTGACTCCAAGTCGTCTGCTCCTCCACGAACGGCAGCAAGGTCACCCGCCAACTCCACAGCGGATTCCCCAAAGCATCGGTCGCTGCCGCCGCCGGGAGTTGCTTGTAGGCGGAGTGATAGTTGTGGAACGCCAAACCAACCTGTTTGAGATTATTGGAGGCCTGCATCGTTTGCGCCGCATTTCGTGCTGCCGAGACAGCGGGCAGCAGCAGGGCCAGGAGCACACCGCCACAAACCAGACGCAACCAACAGCAAGACACCCAGGACAACGAGCGATGATCACGGTCGTGCTGCTGCCGCTGGAATTGCCAGCGGGCGTATCGGGCGGCGTTGCAAAGGGATCAGCGGACACTTCGTACCTCGCCAGACCGTTTTCGAAATGTTTGGAATGGCAGCGGTTCGTTGCCATCCACAATCGTAACGTCTGCGAGCCCCGACGCTCTACGGCGGGAGTGGCTTTCCCGCGAATAAGCGGCAATCGCTTAGTAGCCCCAGATTTGTCTCGGCGGCACAGATTGGGTCGGGCAAACCCAGTTGGGTCGGGCAAACCCAGCTTGGGTCCGGCGACCCAGAGCAGCCTACCGTGGGCCCGCCTTTGCAAGGCGAGCATTGAACATTCGCAGCGTTGCTGCGTTGGTTACGAGTCTCGGAGAGACTCGCCTACGGTATTTGACTTAGCGAACGCGGCACTGGAAGCGGATCGTCACGCTTTCGCCGACGCGAAGCTTGTCGGTCAGTCTCCACTGCAGCCGCAAGCGATTCCCTGGTTGACGAAGCTCTCGAAGATCGCGCCGCCGCTGCAAGTCTGGCTGCCATCGACGTACTCCAATCGAGTCGTCAGGTTGTCGGTCAACACGATATCTTCTGACCGGTGCATCGCCAACGTTCTGGACTTGGATTGCGAAGTTCACAATCTCGCCGGGCAACGCGTCGGCTCGATCGGCAAGTTTGCAAATCTGCAAGCGACCGTCTGGGAATTCGTAGATCGTGAACCCGTCGACCTGCTCATCACGCATCAAGTGTCGGCGGCTTCAAGTCTTCGATGACGACTTCCAAAGCTTCGTCCAGCTCCCAAGTGACGGCCGACAACAGGTACTTGTCCAGCAACGCCCGCTGTTCATCCTGCAAGCGAGAGGATCTCGTCGATCGTCAAGCCAACCAATGCGGCCAGGACGTCACGCCGCCATCTCAGGTTGCACGATGCACTTCGATGGGAACGCCTCGATTGCGTTCGCGCATCGCATCGATGCGGCGTGCCACATCGGCGTGCCCAAGTTCAGACGTGTCGGTCATGACCAGACCGGGCAGAGGCTGGTCGACGCGGACCGCACCGACGGGCTTGTCCATCTGCGCTGCACCGATGGCTCGCCCTCCAGCAAGTGCACCGGTGATCTTGCGAACGGACAGGAATCGTGGCGCGTACAAGCAGACTCGATTGCTGGCCTCGAACTCGATGTCACCAGCCTGGTTGGTGTAGTGCACCACCGTGTCCTCGGGTTGCAGTCCGGCGATTGTGTCGTCGCGCCGCAGAGTCGCCGCCGGAGGATGATCGCCGCCGTCACAGATAAATTCTTGGGGTCGATCCCGTAGGCATTCCAAGGCCCAGACGGCATGGCTGCGTAGCCGTAAGGGGCTGCGGGCGGTGCGACAGGCACGGCACCAGCCACCACCGCACCACAGCCGCACACGTGGTTGCAGGATTGCAGCGCGCACGCCGACTGGTCCGAGAACTCGCATCATAACACTCGGCCGGCTGGGTGTAGCCAACCTGCGCGACCGTCGGCTGCACCGACGCATTGAGCGGTGCTGGCCGGTTGACGGTTGGCGAAAGAGCATTGGCTCCCGCCGTCGTCGCGGATTGTGAGGTCACCCGGCAACGCGGGGAACCTTGGCCCCGTCACTTCGCCCGCGTCCCGGCATCGCGCATCCACCGAACAAGAGTCACGCAACGCGCCGAGCAAGCAGCACCAAAGGATGAAGGACGACTTCTCATGGCTGTGTCACTGGCTCGCTTTGCGCGGTGATTGGCTCGGGTTGCACGATCGGCGCCCAGACCGGATAGCCGAAGAAGAACTGTGGCAGCAGGGCAGGGGAGGACGGCGGCGCAACCGACCCGATGCGAACGATGGCGACGGGCCGTCCCAGTTGATCGGCGACTTCCAAGGCGTCCTGGTACTCGGCGAATTTCAAGTGGTCGATTGGTTTCTGGGCGTCTGCACTATGGGGGTCGCCGTTTGCGGATCCTCCAGGTAGATCACCCTGGTCACCAATTGGCCGCTGAGGGCCGCCTTGAAGTCCTCTTGTCGAGCAGGATTTGTATCGGGATATCGGAGTCGCCAAACCGGGCGGCGGATAGGTTCGATCAATGACTTCGATGGTGGGAAACAGCTCGGCCCCTTCCGCGCCGGGAATCCCGCTGATCTGGAAACGGTAAACACCGCCAACGAGCAACCCGGCGGTCAGCGTCTCGCTGGATGGCCGGGATTGCATCGCCGAGGGGTAAGGCGAAACGTGTGCCCTGCGGACCGCTGATCGACGACAGGCTGAAAGTAGCCGGCCACCGGACCACGCCCTGACAATCTCGCCTGTCCCACCAGCGCCGGGCGGGAATCGCTGCTCAACATCCGGTGATAGTTACCGCCGGGCAGATAGCTGGCCGGATCGGCCGCGATGGCCGTGAGCGACAAAGCATGCCGCCACCGCAACGACGCCAAAGGCAAGCTTTGCAGGTGTGATGATTGCTGTTGGCATCACGGATTGGCCCAGGAAGAAGATTTCTGTCAAAGGGTCTGCTGCTACGTTGCGACCGCAGACCGAAAGAAACGCGGTGAGACTGATTCAATCCGCACCGCGTTTCGGTTTCCTTCGTTCAGTCGACCGAGGTTGACTGACGGGCGTTGACAGTCCGGATCGACTCGCTGACTGTGGTGCTGGTACAGACCGCGACCGTTGGGGATGCCAGGATGAATGTTCTGCTCGGTGATGTTCACCCGATCCGCCGGAGCTGGATAGCTCATGCCAGGTTGCAGTCGAACATGCATGCTGACCTTTTCGACTCGGCCGCGGAATGTTCATGTGAGTGTGGTTACGAATCACATGCTTCTTCAGACCGGCGGGGCTTCCCAGCGGAATGTGGGGCGGTCCAGGCAATCCGATCGGTGTTCCCGACATGGGCATGCCGTACTGCGGTGCCGTCACGCCTGCGACCATTCCGGGCAGTGAGGCTGGCATGGGCGGCACCGAGCCACCCGGTCACGCCGCCGATGCCACCCGGTCCGCCACAGCCTTCGGTCATGGCGGGAGCGTAAGGAGCGGGCAGTCCTGCGATCGGCGGACCGTAGAAGCCGCCCACCAGCAGCGACTCCACCGGCACCCGCCATCTCGATGTCTTTGTCACCCAAGCGGATGATCGCCAGGATCGAACCGCGACGGTCGGCTTCGACGATCGGGTCGATGCCCGGATCAAGTCGTGTGCTGACCAACGTGTCGATACCTGCAAGCGCAGGACCTTGGAAGTCGGGATCTGGCAAGTAAATGACCTTCGTGACAAAGTTGCCGGTCAAGCACCTGATCAAAGTCTTCTTCGGTGAATTGAATCGGCACCGAGTTGTGAGCCAAGTAGGCACCGGTGCGAGGATTGGCATAGGCAAGCTCGACGGTGGGATACAGTTCGACACCTTCGCGAGCTGGAATGTTCGTCAACTTGATTCGATACAGGCCGCCCTGGGGGAAGTTCTGACGAGCGGGAACCACCAGCGGTTCGCTGTCGAACCCACCGCCGCCGGTTGCGTCGTAGCGAACCTGCATGCCTTCGGGTTGTCCGAAGGTGACCTGCAAGGTGGGCGGAAGCATCGGCATCATCCCGGCTCCGCCGTTCAACACGCCGCCTCCTGGCGGAATATTGGATCCGAGTCCAGCATGATTGCCAAACAGTGCCGCCGCCGCCGCCCGATAAGGCAGCCACCGATTCCATTGCAGCCGCTGCATTCAGGCCCGCAGGTGTAATTGACCAGGTCGAGGTCTCCCTCCCTGCATCGAAGCGGAAGATCCCAAAGGCTGGGACATCGGAGGTGGATATCCCTGAGCGGCAGGCACGCCGCGACTGCATCAGGCACCAGCTCCCATCGTGGCCCCGCCCCTCATGGGACTGCCCATCATCGGGCCGCCCATCATGGGGCCGCCCATCATTCCAGGTGCCATCGGAGGCGGTCCGAGAACGCCCGGTCCGGGGCCTCCGACACCGGGACCCGGCTCCAGCATTCGTTGTTCGGGTGGCAGGTTGTGGCGAACCGGCACACACCCGGTGGCGAGGATCGCCGTGGCCGCCAATAGCGACAAATGAGTGACGATTCGTTTCATCGTTTCCCCCGTTCCTTGGGTTTCTTTACTCGGCCTGAGTCGTGTTTCTTGTAGTTCTCAATCTGGGTGGACTTACCAAGCGGTTGGAAACTACGATCCGCGCGAGGTATCGATCCGTGAGGTGCGGTCTGAATTGACCACCACAGCCAAAATTCTTGGCAACAGTTGGGTCGATAGACCGACTTCGTAGTTGGTCATCGGCACGTTACACGCGGTATCTTTGAGAAAATCAGCATAACCGGATCATGAAGATCGATCGTCACAGCCTGCGAGACTTGGCCGACCGCGTGAAACCCGCTCCACGATTGCACCCTCAGGACGTGGTCTGCGGCGGCCTCGTCGAGTCGCCTCGACCTGCTGTTTCTCCGCGTCCTCGGTGGCCGTGCTTATTCGCCTGCGATCAGCGTTTCGCCTTGTCTTCAGCAGGCTGCAGCGGCCAGCAACCGAGCACCGAGTCCGCCACCGCTCTGGAACCAGTAGCGAGCTCGCCGGCCCATTCGACGGCGATTCCACACGCGGTTTCACGATCGGCCGATGACCCACAGAAAATCTGCGGCCACGGAGCAATCCGATCCGCGTGCGGTGGGGCTGCTTCACCAAGTGCTGGCGACTTCTGGTCCACGGTCCCGTCATTTCACGCCAAGGTGCGTGAAACCGTCTGGACCAACGGGCGTGAGGTGGTTGGCGTCGGCACCTACGAACAAGCCGGAGGCGGCAGCGGGCGATTCAATCTGCAAGTCACCATGCACGACGGCGACGGAAAACACCGCCTTCAACAAATCAGCGATGGCCGTCTCGCTTGGACGCGTACCGAAATCGCCGGCAAGGTCTCCCTTCGCCGAGTCGACGTCGGCCGGCTGGACGAATGGGTCGGTAAATCGAAGGAGTGACACTCGCCATCGCACCGAGTCTGACGGTCGGGGCATGGGCCGAATTGCTCAGCACGATCGAGCGGGACCATGTGCTAGCGGTCGTCGGTGCCAAGCTAGAAAACGAGCCAGTCTGGGTGCTCACCGGGCGGTTGCGGTCCGACCGCAGGGCCGAGATCCTGGCTCGAGAGCGGCAGAACGGACTGGCCGTTGCTCTATCCAACACGCGTCCACGTCGCGATCCGATCCAAGCCCGATCCCGCCTCGGATTTCGGCGAACTGCTGCCCATTCGCATCGAGTTCTGGAGTGATCCGGTCGCCTCCGACCGAGTCAGCAGAGGCCGCCGCGAGTGAAACGGGAGGTCGACTGATCACGCTGATCGAACTCTACTCGATTCAGCCCGATCACCCCACCGCCTGCCGAACGCTTTCGTTTTGAGAATCGAGACTCGGAAGTGAACTTCATCAACGAGACCGATCGCTACATCCAATTGCACGGCGTCCACCTCACGGAACGCGAACTGCGACAGTTGCGAAGGTAGCTCCAAGCAAGCAGCGGAGCGCGACGAAACCAGCGTTCGCCACCTTCCCTTGCTCCAGTCCGTCTTATGGGTCTGGAAAAACGCTTAGAATGAGCGTGGTGGAGCCGGCAACCTCCAGGTACGTGGTTGGCACCGGTTCTTGTGATTCACGGTTTCTGTGCGTCACTGTCGCTTGTGGTTCACGCTCCTTTGGTTCTCACGAAAGCTCGCACTTGTCGTCCCCAGCTAACTCCGAATCCGCCTCGCCGTCCCAATTTCACGCTTGGGCTCAGTTGGTCCGATTGCCCAATGTGTTCACGGTGATCGCCGATGTCAGTGCCGCATTTCTTGTTGGTAGCAGGCGGACCGCAACCGTCTGGGACGCTTGATCTGTGTCGTCGCTCGCTGGCATCGCTGCTCTATTGGGCCGGCATGATCCTCAACGATGTCTTTGATGTGGACGAGGATCGAATCCATCGCCCCAAGCGGCCGATTGCTGCAGGTGCCATCTCCGTTGTCGAAGGCCAAGTCGGCAGGATGGGCGTTGCTCGTCTTGGGTGTCGTGATTGCCGCGGTCAGCGGTTACTTGCCGGGCGACGGAGTGGAAGCAACCTGGCTACCCGCAGTGATCGCCGTCGCCTTGGCGGTGATGATTGTCGCTTACGACGGCCCTCTGAAATCAACGCATGCAGCCCCGGCGGCGATGGGTGCGTGTCGGGTCCTGAGCTTTCTGCTGGGAGCGGCCCCGTGTCTCTTGCTCACGGCTGACGGTCCGCTCATCCCAAAGTACTTGCTCGGCATCGCCTTTGGGTTTGGGGTCTACATCATGGGGGTGACCACCATGGCGCGTCACGAAGCAACCGGTGGCGCGACGCATCACCTTGCGGAATCGGAATCATTGTCACCACACTGGGCGCGTTGTGCCTGGCTTTCGCGCCGCAACTTGCTGGTGGACCGATGGGGTGGCACATCTCGGCAGGCCGAGTCTTCCCGCTGATGATTGGGATGATCGCGTTCCCAGTGATCATGCGAGCCATTCGAGCGGCGCAGGCGCCGACGCCGACAAACATACAAACCACGATTCGGGTGGGTGTGTTGACCATCATTCCGCTGGCCGCCTGCTTCGCAATGCTGGGGGCAGGTCCGACGTGGGGCCTGGCCGTATTTGCATTGGTGGTACCGTCGATCATCTTGGCGA
The DNA here is from genome assembly GCA_963767665.1 of Pirellulaceae bacterium. Lineage (GTDB taxonomy): Bacteria > Planctomycetota > Planctomycetia > Pirellulales > Pirellulaceae > Rubripirellula. The sequence goes on along the minus strand of CAVYFC010000013.1, from coordinate 458,513 downwards.
CGCGATTTCGAGTCACTTGATCGCAGTCACTTGATCCTTGGAACGTTGCGAACACGCCATGATCGTCGGCTACCACGCTGCTGGCTTGCTCTACCACGACCCGACGGTGGCGGTGCGCGAACTGGCAGACATCGGCTACGAGTCGATCGCGATTCGTCCACATGGAGCTTGGTTGAATCCGGAATCGTCAAGCTTTGGTCAGCAGGTCTTGCGGATGGGCGACGCGATTTCCCGAGCGGCAGTCCGTTGTGTACTGGATCTCGATAGCCCCTTCCTGCCGGACCCAGGCAATGCTCGAGGGCCATCACTTGCCTCAATCGATGCCGAGATTGCCGCAGCGGCCAAGCACTGGATGACCACCTGGATCGACGTCGGCCGCGAACTTGGGGCAGAGCTGCTCACGTTTTCCATCGGGAATTTGGGAGGAATTGGGAGAGGAGCGCGACGAACGGATGCTCGAGCGTCTGTCAGCCCAATTGCGGATTGCTCCGCGAAAGCCGCCCGCCAGGAGCTTCGCTTGGCACTTCATCCCCGCAGCGGCGACGCGGTGGCGACCGTGGCCCAATTTGAGCGACTGGGTCAATGGCTCGATGATGACGTCGACCTGCTGCTGGCCGCGGACATTGGCGAGATGTTGAGCGGGCGGCGAATTGCCGCTCGCCGATCGACTGGCCCGCAACCTGGACGAATTGGCCTGCGTCTATCTTTGTGATCGTCGTGCGGGGGTCAGTGGAGATCAGCGATTCGGCCAGGGGGACGTCGCCTTGGGACGGATTCTGCAGTCGCTTCGCAACCACTCCTTCCAGGGCCATGCGATTGCCCGCGTGGAAGGCCACAGCGAATTGGGGTTCACTCCAGCTCAAGAAGCGATTCAAATCTTTGATAGTCGCAGCTAAGCGAGACAGGAATGGTTCAGGCAGCTCTTTCTGAGACTCCACAGGGATCCGTATGGGCCTTGAAAGTGTGAAACGGGGCGGAGCCCCGTGAAACTAGAAAAACCGGCGAGGAGGGCATGAAATTGCTGGACCACGCCAACTGGACACACCTATCATTCGCTTGTGTGGGGGAGACGGAGGACGACGCTTTTGTGGTATGCCTTGATCGTTTCTCAGTCGGAGCCAGGATGCGGCCAACTTGCATTTTCGCTGTGACCGGAAACGTTGGGATATGCCAGATTTGAATGAGACTCCCTATTGTGCAAATTGGGGTCCCCGTAGTGGTCCTATGCGTCCTGATTGCCGCAGGTTTTTATCTCGTGTCAATCTTTCGCGACTACGCGGCTGACGACCAGGACGACACCTCCGACGTGCTTGCAAACTTGGAAGAAATGCATCGCAAAGGTGACATCAGCGACCAGGAATTCCGAACTATACAAGCGAGAACCCATCGGCCTCCCGCCGGACCCAGTTCCATCGATGATTCGACCTCCCCGGACGGCTCATCACCCAACTCCCAAACTTGCCTCGCCAATCGACCTTCGCCTTCCCGGCTGAGGATCGATTCCACCTTGGTGGATCGTTCCGAGGTCGAACGAAGTGTTCGAGCAGGAGTATTGGAATCTGGCTGCTGGATGGAACAGGACTCCGATTCAAGGAGGACGTCGAAGGACAACCCATCCACTTGTTTGCCCTCCCAAATCCATCGGGCATGCAGTCGGATACATATAGATCGTTTTTGAACCAACCACGATTGGCTCGAGCTTTCGAGGATACGGATGACCCATCCCAGGATGCTTCTCCCTGCGGGAAGAGTATTCTGGGAAAGCATTCGAGCCGTGGCCCGAAACCGTTTGACGCGCGAATGGAGCGGCGTCGGATCGGTCTACAATGGATGCAGGAGCGAAAGCTCAAGAAACGACTGCATCCGTTGAGATCGTTTCGGCGACGAACCGTTCGCACAATCAGGAGTCGTGTATGCCCTCGAAGGATAACCCAAGTTCGCGCCGCGGAACCTCATCCAGCAAGAAGAACGCTTTCTGTTCTTTCTGTCGGAAGAGCTACCGTGACGTGGGACCTCTCGTTGAAGGTCCCGGTGACGTCTACATCTGTGGAGAGTGCATCGAGCTTTGCCAATCAATTCTCGACCAGGAGCAGCGTCGGCGAGGTCCGAGCAAGTCGCTGTTCAGTGAGATTCCGTCTCCGCGGAAGATCGTTGAACACCTGGATGAGTATGTGATCGGCCAAGGCTCGGCGAAGCGTGTGCTCGCTGTTGCCGTTCACAATCACTACAAACGTCTGACCAGTGAATGGGAAGGCGGATCGGACGTCGAGATCGAAAAGAGCAACATTCTGCTGGCCGGTCCGACCGGAAGCGGGAAGACGCTCTTGGCTCGCTCGCTCGCTCGCATGTTGAACGTTCCCTTTGCGATCGGTGATGCGACCACGCTGACCGAAGCGGGATACGTTGGCGAAGACGTTGAGAATCTGCTGTCTGAAATTGCTGCATGCCGCCGACTTCGATGTCGAAGCAGGCTCAGCGCGGAATCCTGTACATCGACGAAGTCGACAAGATTGGCAAGACCAGTGCCAATGTTTCGATCACCCGCGATGTCTCGGGTGAAGGCGTTCAGCAAAGTCTCTTGAAGATGCTCGAAGGCACCGTCGCCAACGTGCCGCCGCAAGGCGGCCGCAAGCATCCCGAACAGCAGTACATCCAAATGGACACGAGTAACATCCTGTTCATCGTGGGTGGCACGTTCGTCGGGATCGAAGAGATCATTCGCAAGCGACTTGGACACAAGACGCTTGGTTTCGGTGGCGATAGCATGCGGAATGAGCAATCCGATTCCGAACTTGCTCGCCCAGGTGCAAACCGAAGACATCCTGCAGTTCGGGTTGATCCCTGAATTGGTCGGACGTCTGCCCGTGGTCAGCTACCTGCAACCGCTTGATGAAGAAGGCTTGGTACGCGTGATGAAGGAGCCCAAGAATGCTCTGACAAAGCAGTACCAGGCGTTGTTCCAAATGGAGAACTGCGAGCTGCAGTTCACCGATGGAGCCTTGCATTTCATTGCCAAGAAAGCACTCTGCCAAAGGGGTCGGAGCTCGCGGACTTCGCGGGATCCTCGAGGAAGTGATGCTGGACATCATGTATGACCTGCCGGAACAAGAAGACGGCACGGTCTACACGATCGACGAAAATGTGGTGGCCGGATCGCGAAGCCTGTTCACGATGCCAACCACCAAGAGCGCCTGATCCGAACTCGGAGAGGCCGTTCACAAACGGGTGGGCCTACTCGTAGGTCCACCTTTGCAAGGCGGATCGAGAATCTCAAAGACGCGGGAGTCATCCGACTCCGGCGTCTTTTGTTATTCCGCTGCGATCCCTCAGCATCCAACGGCTGCAAGCAGGATCGATCGCTTCATTCAAGATCGACTGGCGGCAGGTCCTCGGGCTTGCTGTAGAACTTCGTGATGTCCAGGGAGGCACGACGTTCCTCCTCCATCAACTTGACTCGCGTCTCCAACCGTTCCACTCGCCGCATCAACTGGGGAATCGCATCTCGGTTCTCTTCCTTGCGTTTCGGTCGGGGCACCGCCGGATAGCCAAGGTGTCGCTGCATGCGCGCCGAACAGGAACAGCGGCTCCTTTCGCCGGTTTCCCAGCGCGATGCGTCCTTCCTTGCGTCCGAACAGAAACGGTCCTTTTCCCTCCAGCGATTCTCCCGCCTCGGCAAGCCGCGCTTCATATTCCTCGCTGGCCAGGAACAGCAAGTCGGCAATGTCCACCAGGCCGACCTGAGCACGCAGCATCAAGATCCACTTGGCCCATGTCGGTCGTGAAGTAACGGATCGCTGCTGATCGCAGTCAGACCCTCGATCGTAGTTCAACCGATTTCGACAGAGCACTTCGAACTGAAAGAAGAACAAGCCGGCCGGCGTGCAGTTCTCCGATTCGATACTTGGCTTCGGCCTCCAGCACCTGCAGGGCGGTTTCCATCGCGAATCGCCCCGTTTCCTCCTCGGCCTGACCGACCAGATAGGACTGAAACGGGGTGAAATAGTGGGACAGCTTGCTCATCGCCGAGGACATCTGTCCGGAATGCTTCAATTCCGTCAGCAAGTAATCGACCGCCATCGGCAACTTGGTCGTCGCGAGCAACTCGAACCGGATCTGCTCGAGCAATTCCTGCATCGGCAGTTCAAGTGCCGATCGTTCGCGCAACAGCTGAAACAGGTAGGCCTGTTCGACATACTCGGCGCGATCAAGAGGCTGCGTGTGCGTGTTTCCATGACATCGCCGGTAACGATCGAACCCCAGCTACGTAATCCCCGCGCCTCGTGACAGCCCCCCTGCAGCCTCGTGAAGCGAAGTCAGTGCTTTGACCTTGTTCATCCCTTGTATTTGGCGAACACCACACAGGCGTTGTGACCACCGAAGCCAAAGCTGTTGCTCATCGCATAGTTGACCTCGCTCTTGACCGACTTGTTGGGCGTGTAATCCAGATCGCAGTCGGGGTCGGGAGTCTGATAGTTGATCGTGGGAGGAATCGTTTGCGTTTCGATCGTCTTGCTCAGGATCACCGCCTCGATGCCGCCGCTGGCACCGAGCGAATGCCCAAGCGCACCCTTGGTGCTGCTGATCTTGGTCTTGTAAGGCGTGGTCGCCAAAGACGCGCTTGATCGCCCTCGTTTCCGCTTTGTCACCCAAAGGAGTACTGGTGCCGTGCGCGTTGATGTAGTCGATCGATCGGCGTGTCGATCCCGGCGTCATGGATCGCCGCCTGCATCGCAGCAGCCGCACCACTCCCTTCGGGATCGGGTGCCGTGATATGCCCGGCGTCGCTGGTGGTGCCGTAGCCGACCACTTCGGCATAGATCTTGGCGCCGCGTGCCTTGGCGTGTTCGAGCTCTTCGAAGACCAGCAAGCCGGCTCCTTCGCCCAGCACGAATCCATCGCGATCGGCATCAAATGGACGGCTGGCAGTCGCCGGATCATCGTTGCGCGTCGAGAGAGCCTTCATGTTCTGAAACGCAGCCAAGCCCATTCGCGTGATCGCCGCTTCGGTGCCGCCGGTGATCACCAAATCGGTTTCACCGAGTCGCACGCTTCGAAACGCATCCCCCATGGCGTTGGTAGCGCTGGCACAGGCAGTGGCCACGGCGTAGTTGGGTCCTCGCAGTCCATACACGATCGAAATGTTTCCACCCGCAGCGTTGACCATCATCTTCGGAACGGTGAAGGGGCTGACGCGATCTGGCCCTTTGGCAAGCATCTTTTCGATCTGGACTTCGATCTCGCCCAGGCCGCCGATGCCCGACCCGAGAATCACGCCACATTTCGTTCGATCCAGGCGATCGAAATCCAGCCCCGCATCCTGGATCGCATTGGCCGCAGCATGGACCGCGAACTGGGTGAATCGATCCAAGCCGCTTGGCTTCGCGGCGCATCGACGAACTTCTCAACATCGAAGTCGGGGATGTCGCCGCCAAAATGCACTTTGTAGGTGGAGGTGTCCAGCGTCGTCAGATCGTATGGATCCCGCACTCGCCCGCGCACAGTCGATCCCAAAACGAGTTCGACTTCATGACCAAGCGGGGTCACGACTCCAATGCCCGTGACCACGATGCGTCGCAGTGATTCTTCTTGCATCACGAAGCCTTCGGCGAGTCCCTATGATGATGGTGCGAGCACCGCAGTCAGTTGCGGCAGGGGTCAGACAAAAACAAATGCCGCCACAAAACTTCGAGTTGCATCCACGAACTCGAATTCTGGGCGGCAGATTCTGAAGAAACCAGTCTCGATCAGAGCGAACCGTGGCGAATTTAGGCGTCTTCGCCTTTTGCGTTTTCGATGAAGTCAACCGCCTCACCGACCTTCTGAATCTTCTCGGCAGACTCATCCGGAATGCTGATGTCGAACTCTTCTTCGAGTTCCATCACCAACTCAACGGTGTCGAGCGAGTCGGCACCGAGATCGTTCACAAACGAGGTTTCGCGAGTGATCTTGTCCTTATCAACGCCGAGTTGTTCGGACACGATTTCGATCACGCGTTCTTCGACAGTAGCCATGTGCAGTCTCTAATTATTTCAGCAACAGGTGGATGGGATTCGGGGAGGTCATCTGCACCGCAGAACCAGCTCAAGGCAATAGCAGCGGCATCGATCGCTTTGGCCGAAAAGATAGGTCAAAGAAGCAAAACACGTCAATACGCCGATCGGCGGTTTGCTCCTTTCGTTTCTTTTCTTGTCCGCCCAGTGTCTCAGCCGATCAAGCCGTGACTCAGCCGATCATGCCCCCGTCGACGACGAGCGTCTGGCCAGAAATGTAGCCCGCGTCCTTGGATGCCAGGAAAAGAACCGCGGCGGCGACGTCTTCTGGCTCACCCAGCCGTTTGGCCGGAATCCGCTTTTTCGCCTCCTCCAGCACCACGTCCCCCATTTCGCGGTCATTTCGCTGGCGATGAAGCCGGGAGCCACCGCATTGACCGTGACGCCCCGGTTGACCAGCTCTTTGCTAAGTGTCCGGGTCAACCCAATCATCCCCGCTTTGCTGGCCGAGTAATTTGCCTGGCCCGGGTTGCCGATCAGCCCCGAAATGCTGGCCATGTTGATGATCCGACCATACTTCGCCTTTCGCATGATTCCCGCCGCGGTTCGGCAGCAGACGAAGCAACTGGTCAGGTTGGTCGCGATCACGTCGTCCCACTCCTCGTCCGACATCCCCCGCATCAGCTTGTCACGCGTGATTCCGGCATTGTTGACCAGGATATCCAATCGCCCATGCTTGGCGGCGGCCGCCTCGATCGCACCCTTTGGCGGCAGCCCGATCGGTGACGTCGCAGGCAACCGCCTCGGCGGAACCGCCGGCCGCTTCGATCTCGCTAACGGTGGCGGCCAGCTTCTCGGCGTTGCGGGCCAGGCACACGACCTTGGCTCCGTTCATGCCCAAGGCGATCGCGACCGCTTTGCCGAGTCCCTGCGAGGCACCGGTCACGATGGCGACCTGGCCACTCAAATCTGCTGTGATCGAAAGTTTCATGACTTCCCGTTCTTGTTCGTTCCGTTGGCTGTGAATTGTTGAATGCTGCGTTGCTGCGACGGGCGGATGCCGTGACGGCTGGATCGCTGCGACCCAAGGACCTCGTCGCAGCAGGATGGTTGGCGGGGGTAGAGCCCAATTTTGATCAGGATCCGTCGCCGAACCCGTCACATTTGAGCTTTCGATCGATCCGTTTGAGCGTGCCCCGCAGGACTCGCCCGGTCCCTACCTCCTCAAATCCGTCGATGCCGTCGGCAACCATCTGGCGAACCGAATCCTCCCAGCGCACCGTGCCGACGACTTGTCGGCTGAGCAATTGTGCGAATTTCGTCGGCCGATTGATGGGGGCCGCGTCGACGTTGCTGTAGACCGGAATCGCCGTGTCGGTCATCGGCATCTCATCCAGGGCCGCGACGAGTGATTCGACAGCCGGCTGCATCAACGAGGTGTGGAAGGCACCGGCAACGCTCGAGCGGAATCACCTTCATCGCCCCCGCCTCGGTCGCTGCCGGGATCAGACGTTCCAAGGCCGTGCGATGCCCGGAAACGGCGATGTTGCCGGGGCAGAGCAGATTGGCGGGCTGCAGGACCTCGCCATCCTGGCGGCACCGATCGCAGAGCTCCTCACGACATCCAGATCCAGTCCGAGCACGCTGGCCATCCCGCTATCGACCGCGTCCGCCGCCGCCTGCATCGCTTGACCTCGACGCTGAACGAGCCGCAATGCATCGGGGAACTGCAATCCGCCGGCAAAACAAACCGCTGTGTACTCGCCCAGACTCAATCCGGCGGCCGCTTTGATCGCCGCCATCCGATCAGGTTCGACTTCCCGCAAGACCTCGGCCGCAGCGATTCCCACCACGAACAGCGCCGGCTGGCTGAACTCGGTAGCATGGAGCCGTTCTTCGGGACCCTCAAAACAGAGCTTCGGCGAGATCGTAGCCCAGAATTTCGGACGCCTGATCAAAAAATCGCTTGGCCGTCGGGTAGGTGTCGCACAACCAGCGACCCATGCCGACTGATCTGCGCACCCTGTCCTGGGAAAAGAATACTGACTGAATTCATCGTCGAAGCATGCACCAAGTGGTGTCAGACACCGGATCGTGACGTGCCACTAGTCCTCGTCGTGCTCGACGACGGTCCGCCCCTGGTAATAGCCGCATTTGGGGCAAATCGTATGGGTTGGAACCGCGGTGCTGCACTGCGGGCAGTAGCTGATTTGGCGCTTCTTGACATGGTCGTGAGCGCGTCGACTGCCAGTTCGGGCGTTGGAGTGTTTTCGTTTTGGGACAGCCATCGCTGTGAAGATCCGGATTGATTCGAGAGATTGCAACTGAGCCGCGTATGGTAGGAAGACGAGGCCAATTTCGTCAACGCACGCAAGCCAGGAATCTGAAAAAAGGTATCAGCCATCACCAAAATGGTGCCACCCACCTTTCGTAAGCTCGCTCGCAAGAACCTTTGGGGCCAAACCAAAGGGCCACCTGACCCCTCCCTCGTTCGGTCTATTTTTGAGTCCAAGACGCCGCACTTTGAAGTTGCGTTCCTTTCAGAACCCGACGCGTAAGCGAGGAAATATCGATATTGACATCGACTCGCTGACGCGTCGGGTTATGAAAAGCCTCGTGCGGCAGCCTAAAAGCGCAACCTCAACACCTGACGTATTGGGTATGGAGGCCCGCGGCTGGTAGGTTTTCCAACAGGACCTAGCTGGCTGGTTTGGTGGCCAAAGCCAGTCCGAAATTGGCTCTGCTCTTGCTCATCAGGGCAAATTGAACGTCATCCAGACCGGCCTGGCGAAGCTCGGCCTCCATGCTCGCTAGCGTCCGGGCTTGCCCCTCGCGCGTTTCCAGCTGCAGCTTGAGGACTTCGACGCACTCCGACAAATTGGCTTTGACCGGGCTTCGAAACAAATCGATCACGACGACGCGGCCTCCCGGCTTGGCTGCTCCGGCCGCCTTGCCCAGCAAAACCGCGGCGTGGGCCGGGCTAAGTGCGATCAGCCTTTGAGCGAGGATCACCCAATCGAAGGTATCGGGCGCAAGCTCGACCTCGAGAGGATCGGCGTCGATTCCCGTAAAACGCTCCAAGAGCCCAATCGATGCCGCTGAGCTCTCGGCAGCATCCAGGGCGGCCCGATGGTCAACCGCCGTGATCGTGGCCTCGGGGTCACGATATGCCATCGCACAGCTCCAGACAGCCGAGCCACAGCCGAGATCCAGGATCGTTGCAGCCGAGATCTCTCCCTCGCCACCGATGTCCAGGATCTCAGCAGCCTCCATCGCAGCCGGCGTGTGGATCCATTGGGTGGCCGCCAAATGGTCAAAGTAACGCTGATCATCGTGATTTTGCCGCTCCGAGTCCCTGTGGACCAAACCGGCTAATTGAGACCAGCTGGCATCCCCCAGATCTTCGTCGTACTGACAGAGCAGGTGGGCGGCGCGCGACAGCGCATAATCCTCCTCGTACTTTTCCACGATCCCGATGGCGACCAAGGCATCCAGAAGGGACGGTCCGATCGACGGCGAGAGCGAGAGCTTGTCGCGGAGCTGCTCGAACGTCCTCTGACCCTCGCGAAGCTCCGCGAGGACCCCCAACGATCGTGCCGTGCGAACCAGATGGGACGCAGCGTTGATCTGCATCAGCTGGTGGTACTGCTCGAGCGTGCGATCCTGTGCTGACATCCGAGGTCTCCTGGGTTCAAGGCAATCCGTTAGGAACGATCCACCGCTCGCAGCGCATCAATCACCGCTTTGCAGCGTTTCATCGTCATTTCGAAACCTTCGAAGGTCAGTGACTGATAGCCGTCGCTCATGGCCGAACTTGGATCGGGATGCACTTCGATGATCAAGCCATCGGCGCCCGCCGCACAGGCGGCAACCGCCATGTCGGGAACCATGTAGGTATGTCCGGTCCCGTGGCTCGGATCAATGATCACGGGCAAGTGGGTCTTTTTATGCAAGTAGGTGACGCTCGCCAGGGGCAAGGTGAAACGCGTGTGTCCTTCGAAGGTCCGAATCCCACGCTCGCAAAGCATGACCTGATCGTTTCCTTCATTCAAAATGTACTCGGCCGCAAGCAGGAATTCGTCCATGGTGGCCGAGGGTCCGCGTTTCAATAAAACCGGCTTTCCGATCGAGCCCACCGCCTCGAGCAGGCGATAGTTTTGCATGTTCCGGGCACCGATTTGCAGCACATCGGCATACTTCGCGACCAATTCGACATCGCTGGTCCCCATCACCTCGGTGAAGATCGCCAGGTTGGTCTCTTCGCGGGCAGCGGCCAACATCTTGAGGCCGTCTTCTTTGAGCCCCTGGAAGCTATAGGGACTGGTACGAGGCTTGAACGCACCCCCTCGCAATCCCGTCGCGCCTGCAGCCTTCACAGCGCGGGCTGAATCCAAAATCTGCGACTCGCTTTCAACGCTACAGGGGCCGGCGACGAATCCCACCTCGCCTGCACCCGCGACAAAGTCCAACACGCGGATTTGGCTCGGCTCGGCTCGCACCTCACGACTGGCCATTTTGTAGGGAGCCACGATGGGTAACACCGCGGAAACTCCCTCTCCACTCTCCAGCGACTCCTTGAAGTGCTCGCGTTTGTCACCGATCGCCGCAACCACGGTGCGTTCGGTTCCCACGATGACACTGGCCTTGAGGCCCAAGCTTTCGACTCGTTCTGACCGTCGCCTCGACCTGCTCATCGGTCGCGCCGGGTTCCATCACTACAATCATTTTCTCACCAGTGAATGCATCATTTTGATCTTCGATCGTCGGGGCTGGATTCTCATCCCTCCAGGCAATTTCTCCAACCCGGCGGAGGGAAGTTCTTCGGTTCTTCGCGTGCAGATTGCCCCTGCTTCCGGCGAGGCCACCTTTCGCTCGCTGGGACATCAAGCCAAACCCACGTCGATGGCGAATTCAACCGCCCCGGAAACCGCTGATCCAGGCCGCAACGAAGTCGTTGGGAGTCCCTCGGAATGCTTCTTGGAACGCCTGATCGAACGGCTTGCCAGCTTCCAAGTTGCGGATCAGGGCATCAAACGATCGCCGAAGGCTCCGCTCCAGCATCGTCGAAACGATGGCCGATCCGATTCGGTCGGACTGCGCCGGCGAGAGCTTTCCCTCCAAGAATTGCTTGGCGTTCTGCATCGACGCCAGCGCTTCGGAGATCTCAAATTCCTGTTTGCGTCTGGCGTCCCGATCGCGAGAACTGGCGAGCCGATAGGCCGTTGCCGCGCCGGCACCCTCGGCCAACCAACGGGGCACGTCCCGCCCGCGCGTGGCGACCGCAAGACTGACCAGCGGCGCGGCCAATCGCGACTCGATGACTTCCTCCTCGTCGACATCACTGGCGACAAGCGAAACGTAGGCATCGATTCCATCGAAACTCCAATGACTGCTCCAGTCGGTCGGGACCGATCGAGCTTCCACCATCTTGGCGAACTCGCTGTAGTCGTAGCGTTTTGGAAAGACAAAGATCGTTGCCCTGCCACGAAAGAAGGCTTCACCGGGGGTCGCCTTGACCACCGTTCGCACGGTTTTCATCTGGCCTTCGGCGAGCTTGCCCACCAGTTCCAAGGTGGTGATGGAAACGGGCCCCGTGACGAGGAAATGTTCCGACTGATGCGACTCGATCCTGCCTGATGAAGCGGTGACCAGCTTCAAATGCTGCTCGGCCAGCTCGCCGCGCCGCTCACTCAACTGCTCCGCTGAGGCCGAAGCGGCCCATGCCAGTTGGCTCATCACGCGCAGCGGTTGGGTCTCACTTGCACCGTCGAGTGTCGCCCCTTCATCAATCCAGGTTGCAATCAGTTGAATCGACTCTTCGGATAACGCTGGACGACCGCCAGAGGGCATCCGTTCACCAACCATCCCGCGAAGTTTCTTGACCAGCAGGCTGTCGGATCCCTTGCCAGGCACCACGATCGCGCCGCTGTCTCCGCCTCGCAACAACTGCGTAAAGGTATCCATTCGCAGTCCGCCGCGGTTTTGCATCGCATCGATGTGGCAGCCATTGCAGTTCTGAACCAACAAGGGGGCGACGTCGGCTGCGAAGCTAACCGTCTCCGAGCCGGTCGCACGTCGGACCTCGACGCTCCGATTGACCGGAGCAGGCGTGGTCCCAGCAGCGATGGGTGCTTCGACATCCGTTCCATCAAATTTTGCACCCGCCATGATCCAGGCTTTGAGCGTCTGCAGCTCCTGTGGCGTTACCTTGCCTCCACCACGTGGCATGTCACCCGTTTCAATCGTTTCGATCAAGCGGCTACCCAGCGTATCGCCCGCGAAGATGACCACCCCTTCCGGCGGTCCCTTCATCAACGCAGCGTAGCTCGCCGCATTGAATCCTCCTTTGCTGTCGCCGACGTGACAGCGTCCACACCGGCTGACCAGAATCGGGGCAACGGTGGAAGTGAAGCTGACCATCAACGGATCCGAAGAGGGACTGGGTTCCGGCTTGGGCGGCGTGGCGGAACGGGGCTCGCGTTGCTTGCCGCCTGATCGCTTTTTGGTTCGCTGTTCGGTTCGCTGCTCGGTTCGCTGTTAGATTTGTTGTGGATGGCCGATGGTGTCGCGTCGGATGACTCGGTCCTCTTCGGTCGGGCCGGTCGCTGAAACGGTGTGATGGCGACACCCTCGAACTCGAGCATGGTGTGAGCCTTTTCGATCCGCTGCATCGCTGGCAGCAAACGATCATACAGTTCTGGAGAACCGGCAGCCGCAGCCGCATCGAGTTGCTTGATCGCCACCGCGATTTGCTTCCCGGAGGTCGCATAATCGCCAGCGGCGTAGCTCGAACCGGCCTTCATCAGGGAGGCCTGGATCGCCTCCAACATCTGATGCTCGCGAACCGATAGCTCCGCCCCCAACACAATGTGAGGCAACCAGAGGCAGCAGGCAATGAAGAACCAACGCATGTGAATCAACCAAATCTCGATCAAACGGCGCCGCCCGTGGAGCAGCGTCCTACCGTAGGCGAGTCTCTCCGAGACTCGTAAAAAACTCAGTCAAGCTGCGAATGTTCGCCTTGGCAATGCGGACCCAGGCAACGCTCCGCACCGGATGAGAACGCCTGGTATTCACTATAAGTACCCACCTTCCACCCCCGAACAGGCCGCTGGGGGAAATGCCCCCGCGGCGGATTCCTAGCCGCTACAACCGGAAGTCCCGCATCCCGAGCGTCCGAAGTTCAGTACTCATTGCCGATCGCATCGGAGTCGACCGCCGCCACTGTGGCGCCCGACAGGGAACTCGTGACGACCTGCCTGACCTGCCGCTCGGCGATCTCTTTTTGCAGCCTGGCAATCGCCTCGGCCACGGGCATCGATCCCAGGTCCCCGTCGATGCGGTCGCGGAGGGCGAGCTGCCCCGCTTCGGCTTCCTTCGGCCCAACCACCGCCATGTAGTTGACGAGATCGAGTTGCGCGTTGCGGATCTTCGCTTGCACCTTTCCACCGCTGCTGTCGACGGTCACCTTCAATCCAGCCGCACTCAATTGCTGGGCAACCTGGGCCGCGTAGTCGAGCGATTTGTCGCTGAGCGGCAAGACACGCACCTGCTCGGGTGACAGCCATAGTGGAAATGCACCGGCGAAATGCTCGATCAACATCCCTGTAAATCGCTCCAGAGAACCAAAGGGAGCGCGATGAATCATCACGGGGCGATGGGCCGCATTGTCGCTGCCGTTGTATTCCAACTTGAAACGTTCCGGCAGGTTGTAGTCGAGTTGAACGGTCCCCAGCTGCCATGATCGTCCGATGCAATCGCGAACCATGAAGTCGGCCTTGGGTCCGTAGAACGCAGCCTCGCCTGGTTCCTCATTGAATTCGAGTCCCGAATTCTCCAGCACGTTTCGCAGTGCACCTTCTGCCTGATCCCAATTCTCCTCGCTGCCGACGTACTTGTCGCTGTTGGGATCGCGCAGTGACAACTGCACGCGGTAATCGTCCAAGCCCACCGAGCGCAGCACGAATTTGGTCAGATCAATGGTCGCGCGGAACTCGTTGGCAACCTGATCGGCCGTGCAGAAGATGTGGGCGTCATCCTGAGTCAAACCACGAACCCGGAGCATGCCGTTGAGCTCACCGGTCTGCTCGTGGCGATACACCGTCCCAAACTCGAACAACCGCAGCGGCAACTGGCGATACGAACGAGGCTGCGATTTGAAGATGTGACAGTGATGGGGACAGTTCATCGGCTTGAGCAAGTATCGCTCGTGAACCCTCTGCCAATCATGCAACACGCCGCGGCGAGCATCGACCGAGGAGTTCAGCCGGTAGTTCGGTAGCTCCACACCGAAGACCTTGGCTGCTTCCATCAACTTCTCCTCACCCTCGGCGTCGACCGTTCCCTCCTCAAGGCGCCGACTCCAAGCATCCAACATGCCACCCACTTCGCTGCCAAACAGGGGCGCAAACTGGCTATCGCGGTAGTAGGGAAAATGGCCGCTGGTCTCATACATCTCCACCCGACCGATGTGCGGGCTGTAGACGGGATCGTAACCACGTGAGAGCAGCTCGTTGCGAAGGAAGTCTTCCAAGGCGACGCGAACCCTGGCCCCTTTCGGCAGCCACAAGCAAAGTCCTTGTCCCACTTCCGGATGAATCGCGAACAGGCCGTGCTGCTTGCCCAACACGCGGTGATCGCGGCGCTTGGCCTCTTCAATCTGCTCCAGGTAAGCGGCGAGCTCCTTCTTGTCAAAGAACGCGGTCCCGTAGAGACGCTGCAATTGGCGTCCCGACGTGTCGCCTTTCCAATGCGACCCGGCGACCGTCATGAGCTTGATCGCCTTGATCTTGCCCGCGTCGGGAATGTGCGGGCCACGGCACAAATCGACGAATTCTCCCTGGCGGTAAAAGCTGACGGTCGCCTGATCCGCCAAGCCAGTGTCAATGTGCTCGACCTTCAAATCCTGGTCGAGGTCTGCACAGAGCTTGCGGGCTTCCTCGCGATTGAGCTCAAAGCGTTCGAATGGCTCCTTCTCTTTGACGATCCGCTGCATCTCCGCTTCGATCTTGGCAAAGTCCTCTTCGCTGATTTTTTCGGGGAGATCAAAGTCGTAGTAGAAGCCCCCCTCGGTCGTGGGTCCAAAGGCGAGGGAAACCCCCTTGTAGAGCCGCATGACAGCCCGAGCCATCACGTGGGCCGCAGAATGCCGGAGAACTCCCAAAGCCTCCTGATCGCGACTGGTGAGCAATTTCAAGGCAAGTGGCTCGCCCTTGGTGGCCAGTTCGCCAAGGGGCCGGTTGGCGTCCACAATCCGATCATCCACCTCAGCAGCGACCACCGCTCGAGCCAGGCCCTCGCTGATCCCCCGGGCAACATCCATCGCCGTTTTGTCCGCCGCTTGCTCGACAATCGTGCCGTCGGGGAGTTGGATTTGGACGTTGGCAGCCGACGCAGTACTCATGGTCATCACACTTCTTTGCGGTTTTTGGGGACCTCGCATACCAGAGGCGAGCGTCCACCCGAGGTGCCGAGCCCTCGCCATTGATGGAGAGGGTAAAAAAGCACCGGGTTCACCAAAGAATGATGGGGACGACGCGGGACCGTCAATCCCGAATGCAGGACTGTCCCCCGGCGAGCCGAAGATGGGGCCCCCGGCGAACCCAGATCGCCGGTCTCTCCTCCTCTGTGAAGATTGGGGATTCTGGAGGGCAATTCACCTTGACTTCAAACAACTGTTTTAAACAATTGTTTAAACAACCCTTTCCAAGACTCGACCAAGGTGCTCGACACCTCTTTTCTGGGGTCTCGGAAGCCCTCTTCTCTTGATTTTGGAAATCCACCCCGCATGGCGGACACCACCAACGCTTCTCCCAGCATCGAGAACGCCAAACGAGCGGATGGCCCCATCGCTCCATCGAAGCCAACTTCGGTGGCCAGTCGCGAAGGAGAGCTCGATACACGAACGCGTCTGCTGGAGGCTGCCGGCCCCGTCTTCGCCGCTCATGGCTTCGATGGCGCGACGGTGCGGGAGATCTGTTCGGCCGCAGGAGTCAACGTCGCCTCGGTGGGCTATCACTTTGGCGACAAGCTGGGGCTGTACCGTGAGGTGATTCGGGGGATCCGTGACAACCGGGAACGCCGCTTCCCGAGTCCAAACAATGCCGGGGG
This sequence comes from Pirellulaceae bacterium, assembly GCA_963767665.1. Classification (GTDB taxonomy): domain Bacteria; phylum Planctomycetota; class Planctomycetia; order Pirellulales; family Pirellulaceae; genus Rubripirellula. Next base: position 442,413 of record CAVYFC010000013.1, on the reverse strand, counting down.
CGATCCACGGCAAACGCTCCACCGGATCGTCCACACGCTCCTTTCACGCATGGTTGCCTGTGACGAATCGGGTTGGGAGACGCAATTGCTGATGCGGGAGATGCATCATCCGACGCCGGTATTCGAGAGCATCGTGCGAGAATTCTTCCGTCCCCAGTTCGATCGACTCTTGGAAACCATCCACGAATTGACCGGGACCTCCGTTCCCAAGCACCGGCTCGAGCAAATGGCGTTGAGCGTGGTGGGTCAGTGTCTTTATTACCGAATTGGGGCGGGGATCATCCAAGTTTTGATTCCTCCGGACGAGCTACAGCAACACTTTGACATTGATTCATTGAGCCAACACATCACCTCCGTGATGCTCGCCGCGACCCAAGGGGGAACGGCGATGGCCCAACAGGATGAACTCGAAAAATGGCTGACGGAACACTGAGTCTTGTGAGACCTTGTCATTCCGTCGCCCCCTTTCCACCATCGTTTCCAACCATGACCGAATCAACTTTCGCAACCTCGAAAACCGAGCCGACGTCCGACCTGAGCCAATCCTATCGATCGCCCCCTGGCGAACACGAAGCGGCTCCACCGACCTCCTCGGCCACACCGACCTTCAAGGATGGCCTGCTCTACAACGTGGGGATCCCGTTGCTGCTGCTGGCCGGTGCCGGATTGATCTTCGTCGTACTGGGTTCGATGGAACCCTCACGGCGACCACCTGCGGACATGACCCGCGTGGGCAGACTTCGCGCCTTGGCCCCAGTGCGGGTCGAACGCCTGCAGACCCTCGCGTCGACCGGGCAGCCTCTCTACCTCGTCGTCGATGGTACCGTCGTGCCCTATCGAGAAGCCAAGGTTGCCGCGGAGGTCGCCGGCCGAATCGTCTACAAATCGGAAGCCTGCGAGGCGGGGAGCTACGTGCGGCGAGACCAATTGCTGATGCGCATCGACCCGGCCGACCATGAATTGGAAGTTCAACGTCTGACCCGTCTGCGTGAACAAGAGTACCAGGCAATCCAGGAACTCGACCAAGAAATGGTCAACGCGCAGCGTTTGATCGAAGTGGCGAAGCAAGACGTGGCATTGCAACAACGAGACGTCCAGCGACAGACCGCCCTGCCGGAAGGGTTCGCCAGCCGCACCGAGGTCGATCAGTCCAACCGAAGCTTGCTCGCAGCGACACAGCAGCTCGTGAGCGTCGAGAATCAGCTCGAACTACAACGCAAAAGGCGAGTGCGACTGGAAGCATCGGAACGACTCGCTGCGATTCAACTTCAAATGGCGGAACTCAATCTCAAACGAACAGAAATCCGCGCACCGATCGACGGCGTGATCGTCAGCGAAGACGCCGACATGAACACCTTTGTTTCCAGGGGCAGCGGCTTGTTGACGATCGACGATACTTCAAAGGTGGAAGTCGCCACCAGCTTGCGAATGGACCAGCTTTATTGGGTGCTCAATCAAAACGGAACGACGGTCGACGTAGCCTCTCGCGATTACGATCTTCCGGAAACACCTGCGATCATTGAGTACGAGCTCTCGGGTCGCGATGGAGAAGTCTATCGATGGAATGGTCGGCTCATGAGCTATGACGGGATCGGCCTTGATCCCACGACACGGACGGTGCCCGTTCGGGTTGTCGTGGACGACCCGACCGCCTTCATTGATGCCGAGGGGAATTCCCGACAATCCACGGGCACGACACCCTTGGTGCGGGGCATGTTCGTACGAGTCAAGTTGTTGATCCGACCACAATCGAAATTGGTGGTGATTCCCGCGACTGCCATTCAACCCGGGAATCGAGTCTTTCAGTTCCTGCCCGACGAATCGGTGCTCGACGTCGATCCCGCCTTGGCGACGCAGATCGATGTGCAAGCGGTCAGCTCCGACTCCATGGAGGCGGCTCCGGTTGAGGAATTGGAAATTCCATTCGATGCCGATGGGTGGGAGGCAGGAAGGGTGGTGATTCGTAAATCGGTCCATCCCATTGACTCATTATCGATCGACGCGGCCAGCCTATCGAATCCCGCCAGCTCGGCGTTTTCCTCGAGTAAGCGGCTGTGGGTCTGCGAGGTGCGTGACGCCGAGCTCACCGATGATTCCTTTGTGGTCGTCTCTCCCGTGGGAACGATCGACGAGGATTCCTTCCCCGTTCGCGCGGAGCGGAGCGGGATGAAGGAGCAGAGCGACCAGGCCCAAGACGCGGAGGATTCGTCCGCGGAAATGGTTGTCACCTTCGGGGAGGACGCCTGATGAGACGAATTGTCACCTGGGCAATCAACAATTCGCCCGGCATGAACGTGTTGGTGATTGCCTTGATGCTGGTCGGCGCTGCCTCCTTGTATCGAATGCGACGAGAGGTCTTTCCGGCATTTGAGCTGGAGATCGTTTTGATCAGCGTCCCTTATCCGGGCGCCACGCCACAGGACTGCGAGGAGGCGATCTGCCAGAAAATCGAGGAAGCGATTCGCTCCACCGATGGCATCAAGAAAGTGACGTCGATCGCGCAGGAAGGATCTGGCGTTGTTCTGGCGGAACTGCGAAGCGATGTCCGCGATGTGCAAAAGGTGATGTCGGAGATCGATCGAGAAATCAATCGCATCCCCAGTTTTCCGGTCCTGGCCGAAGATCCTCAGATTCAACAGATTACTTTTCGCGAAGCCGCCATCCGAGTCGGAATCGTGGGGCCTCCCGATCGGACCCCAGAAGGCGAACTGCGGCTACGTGAAGTGACCGAGAGAGTGCGTGACGAAGTGCTGACCCTCTCGGCCGTCTCATCCGCCTCCATCATGGGGACGCGACCCTACCAAATCGATGTCGAAATTCCTGAGGCCACCTTGCGCAGCTATGGGCTCTCGCTCGATCGGGTCGCCACAATCATTCGCAACCGCAACATCGAGCTGCCAGGCGGACAACTCAAAGCCGACGGTCAAGAGATTCTGCTGCGAGCCAAGAACAAAGGCCGTGTGGGCGAGGAGATTGGTAAGTTGCCGCTGGTGACGCAACCGGGAGGGGTGGTCCTGACGGTCAATGACCTCGGCACGGTACGTGACGGTTTCCAGGACATCACTTCGGCGGGAGAAATCAACGGCGAACCCGCCATGGTCGTCAATGTGGAACGGACCAAACAGGAAGACCTCTTGGCCATGGTCGACATGGTCCGTGCATACGTCGCTGACAAAGAGCTTCCCGAAGGCTATCGGTTCGTGCTGTGGGGCGACAGCAGCACCGAGGTCCGCGGTCGTTTGGACTTGCTGCTTCGCAATGGACGTCAGGGCCTGTTGCTTGTCTTTCTCGTCTTGGCGTTGTTCCTTGAGATTCGCTTGGCGTTCTGGGTCGCGTTGGGGATCCCAATTTCGATCCTGGGCGCGGGTGCAGCCTTGCGCTCGGCGGCCAGACCCTCAACATGCTCAGTCTCTTCTCCTTCCTGGTCGCGCTGGGGATCGTGGTCGACGATGCGATCGTGATCGGTGAAAACATTTATGCCCACATGCAACAGGGCAAGACACGGGTCCAAGCCGCCATCGATGGCACCGTGGAAGTCGTGCCCAGTGTGGCAGCCTCGGTAACGACGACGATCATCGCCTTTGCACCCATGTTCTTCGTCTCAGGCGTGATGGGCAAGTTCATGGCGGTCATACCTTTTGCCGTGATCGCGATGCTGACGATTTCACTTTGGGAAAGTGTCTTCGTGCTCCCTTGTCACCTTTCGCACTCTCACTCTGGGTTCTTTCGATTCCTGTCCGTCTTGATGTACCCGCTGCGTCCCTTCGGCATCGCCCTCTCGTGGGCGAGTCAGCGCGCGGGCGACCTGTTGCTTGGTGTTCGGGACAGGCTCTACATGCCGGCACTTCGGTTTTCGCTGAATCATCCGCCCGTTCCCAAAGCGGTCGCGCTGGCCATGTTCATCGTGACCGCCGGCATGATTCGCGGCGGGGTCGTGCCTTCGATTCTTTTCCCCAAGGCGGACAACAACAACATCCAGGCCACGATTTCGTTCCCAGACGGGACGACGGCCGCTGAAACCGACAAGGCGACGCGCCGACTAGAAGAAGCGCTCCGTCAGGTCAGCAAGGAGGTTGCCGACGAAAGGGCTGCCAAAGAAGGGGTTTCGGTGGCGAGCATCTACCCGCCCACCGATCGCAACATTGAAGGACCTGTTCGACTCACTTATCGAGACATCGGCACGATCACGAATTTGGAAAATCCGGCTGGCGGTGGCGGCTCGGGAAGCCATGTCGGACAGGTCTTTGCGGAACTCTACGACACCGAAATCCGCGACATTCACAGCGACAAGATTCTTGCCCGATGGCGGGCTGCCGTGGGCGATATTCCAGGTGCCGAACGAGTCACCTATGGATCGGTCGGCGTCGGGCCAGGCGGCAAACCAATTGAATTCAAGTTGTTAGCACCCAGCAAGGACGTGGACCAGTTGCTCGCCGCCACCGAAGCGACCAAGAAACGGCTTGGCGAGTTTGCCGGCGTCTATGACATCGCTGACGACAACACGCCGGGCAAGTGGGAATTTCAGTTCCGTGTCAAAGACCGCGCCTTGGCAACCGGTGTGACGCCAACGGATCTCGGTGAAACCGTTCGCAATGCCTATTTCGGCGCTGAGGTGATGCGACTGCAGCGGGGACGCCATGAGGTCAAGCTGATGGTTCGTTACCCGCAGGAAGAACGCGGTAGTCTGGTCGATTTCCGCGAGATCCGTGTGCGGACCGCTGATGGTAGCGAACGTCCGATCACAGAACTTGCGGAGATCAATCTGAATCGCGGTTTCTCGGAAATCAATCGTGTGGACCAGATGCGTTCGATCACCATCTCCGCAGACCTCGACGAGACGACCGCCAACGCGGACCTGATCATCAGGGAACTCCAGAGAGATCTGGTGCCCAAGCTAAAAGAACAGTTCCCGGCGATCGCTCTACGCTGGGAAGGTCAACGAGAACAAAGCAACGAATCGGTCGGTAGCTTGATGACAGGATTTGCCGTTGCGATTCTGGCCATGTACGTGCTGTTGGTCTTGCAGTTCCGCAGTTACGTGCAGCCCCTCCTGATCCTGGCGATCGTCCCCTTTGGGATGATCGGAGCAGTCTGGGGGCACGCCGTTTTGGGTTTGCCGTTGACCCTGTTTAGCATGTTTGGCCTGGTTGCACTGTCCGGAGTCGTGATCAATGACTCCATTGTGCTGATCGACTTCATCAATTCGCGTGTGCGAGATGGAATCCCTGTTCGAGAAGCGTTGATGGAATCGGGAGAGCGACGTTTCCGCCCGATCATCTTGACGAGTCTCACGACGATCGCGGGACTGATCCCGCTGTTGACCGAGAGATCCTTTCAGGCTCAGCTGATGATCCCGATGGCGGCGAGCCTCGCCTTTGGTCTCATGCTGGCAACCTTCCTGGTGCTGCTGCTTGTTCCCGTCTTCTACCTTCAGTACATCAAGGTACTCAGTTTCCTGGGCGTCTCATTGATCGAGGAAGAAGAATGAACATTCGAGTCTCGGAGAGACTGCGAGTTTTTCGTTCGCCCTACTGTAGGTCCGCATTTCCAAGGGCGGACATCCGCAGCTTTGCTGCGTTCTTTACGAGTCTCGGAGAGACTCGCCTACGGTAGGTCACGATTCATCGAATTGATTTGCCGCCTCCCAGCGAAAGCCGGCCAACCTAGAGGACGAACCTAAAAGAGCAACCGTTGCTCCAGCTCTCGCGCAAGAAGGCCAGAGCAGGGACCGCCTCTGGCTAAGCCTCTTCTTCCATCAGCTCGCTGGTGATGTTCAAGTTGGTGCTGACGTTTTCGACATCGTCGTGTTCGTCCAGTGTCTCGAGCAACTTCAACACCTGCTTTGCGACCGACGGATCGGCGTCCACCGTGGTTTGCGGCAAACGGGTGATTTCCTTGAGCTCCGCCTCCATGGAAGCAGCCTCGAACGCATCTCGGAGGGTTTCATAGATCTCCGGAGCGCAAGTGACCTGCAGCTTGCCATCGTCGGTCGTTTCGACGTCGTCTCCGCCATTCTCTAAAGCGACCTCCATCAGCTTTTCTTCATCGATAGCGTCGGGGCTGAAGACGAACAGGCCCTTGCGGTCGAACAGATAGGCAACGCAACCGGACTTTCCGATTTCGCCTCCCGCCTTCGAGAAGATCGAACGCATCTCCGGACCGGTTCGATTTCGATTGTCGGTCAGGGTCTCGCACATGACGGCTACCCCGCCGGGACCATAACCCTCGTACACAATCTCTTCGAGATCACCACCATCCAACTCGCCAGTTCCTTTCTTGATGGCACGCTGAATGTTGTCCTTGGGCATGCTGACGGCTTTGGCGTCATCGATTGCCTTGCGGAGCCGAATGTTTGCCGCAGGGTCACCACCGCCAGACTTAGCGGCAACGATGATCGCCTTGCTCAACTTGCTCCATAGTTTTCCACGTTGGGCATCCACTCGACCTTTGCGGTGTTGGATGTTGGCCCACTTCGAATGTCCTGCCATTTGATGTCTTGCAGATAAAAGGGGAAGCGTCCCAAGCAACAGCCCTGGGACAGGTGGACGGGACCAGGAGAGACCGGCGTTACCTCGGCTTACGTTTGCTCAACTTGCGGTTGGTCGACTTTTTCGACGTCTTTTTCACCGCTTTGCTGGCAGCCTTCTTCGCAGGGGCCTTCTTGGATGCGGCCTTCTTTTTAACGTCGGCGGACTTCTTTGTCTTCTTCTTGGGCGCCGCTTTAGCGGGTCCGTCCGCAGGCTTGCTAGCGGCCGGTTTCTTGGCTTGTTTCTTTGCCGCCGCAACGTCCTTGGCGGTAGGTGATTTGGCTTTTGACTTCTTCGCCGTCACCTGCGTTTCTTGAACGTCTTGCTCGGCTTCCGCAGCCGCGCGTTCTTCGGTCTTGCGCTTCACCACTCGTTTCTTGGCGGCCTTCTTACTGGCAAGCCACTGGTCCAAACGCCCGCTGGAACCTTTGCTCACCGCATCCAGCAAGTCCCTTGCTGTCTTGTCCTTGGTGCTCTTGTTGAGTGCGACGGCGGCTTGATGCAGCAGGCCGGAAAACTCAATCCCCTTGCTCTTAGGAATCGCTCGCTCGAGTCCAGGCACCTTCCCTGACATCGCCTCGGCCTGCGACGCGATGTCGGTCGCCAGCATGATGACCATGGCGGAGTAGTCGACGGGAATCGCGTGCCCACCCAAGCCATGCTGAACCGTGTAGTGAAGCACGAACGGCGTCATGCCTGGCATCCTTTCGAACTTGGTGACCGCCTTGCCAAGATTCTCCTTCTTGAGGTGATCGAGATCGAACGTGTAAAACTCTTCAAAGATCGCCTGCAAATTGCTCTTGAGCCTGCGGGCCGCCTTCTGCGGATCGGGCAAGTTCGCCAGCACTTGAGCCAACTCGGTGACGGTGGTGACACGGACCTCGTTCCAGTCGAAAAACTCCTGCTCACACTTGGCCATCCCCTCGTCCGCCAGATCGGCCGGCGCGTCTTCCAGAAGCGACGCGTACAACACGTGCTCCAGCAGCGGTCGGGTCGGCTGGGCCGGTAGCGGCTTGTAATGCTTTTTCAGGGCGGTGTGAAGCTTGCCAATCAGGGAAGCGCGGTTGCTCGCAGACATCTTGTGCTAGGTCGATCAGTGGATAGGTGGAAGGAAAGTTCGAGGCAGGGAACTGGGTGCCAAACCAAGGGACCAGACCACGGGTCCAAACCAACGGACCCGACCAATGGAGTGGCCCTGTGAGTTCAACTGGCTGGATCCTCTGGGGGCTCAGGAGAATCCACCGCCTCGCGTGGAGGACCTTGTGGGTCACTGTCAGCATCTGTCTCGGTGACACCGGCTTGTTCGGAGCCTTGCCTTTCGCGTTTGATCTGCTCCAGAATTTCGCCGACCAGCAACGAATGCTGAACCCCTTTGTCAATCACGAATTGCAACCGCGGTGTGTGCCTGGTGTCGATGCGATTGGCGATCTTGCTCTGCAGGAATCCCGCGGCATTCTGCAGTCCTCGCAACGACAGCTGTTGCTGCGTCTCGTCACCCATGATGCTGACGGAAACTTTCGCTTCGCGCATATCGGGGCTGACTTTGACGCCGACGACCGTGACATCCTGGACACGCGGGTCTCGGATCTCGGTCAAGATCGAAGCCGCTACCACTTCACGAATCGCTTCGGCGGCTTTCAATAAACGTCGACTAGTCACAGTGAATCAGAGGTTTCGCGTTCAGGGATCAAGAACAGGACAGACAGCAGATCGGCAGCGTTGGCAAGTCGCGAAGTGGATCGATGGCGTTGGGTCGAGGCCTCCACTGGACCTTTGTCTGACGCGGTGGAACAAATCTAGCCGTTCACGTGTGGGCCCGAGATTGGCCTGGGTGAAGATGGAACCTCCACCACGGCCATCGCTCGGAACCGCTGCATCGCAACCCGGTGGTTCGATCATTAATCGAGGGTTCTGGCAACCTCTTCGATACGGTAAGCCTCCAAGACATCGTCTTGCTTGATATCGTTGAAGCCCTGCAATCGAATCCCGCACTCCATGCCTCGGGGCACTTCTTTGACGTCTTCCTTGATTCGCTTGAGGGAATCGAGCGCGTAATCGCCGATCGTCCGTCCGTCGCGATTGACGCGGATGCGACATCCACGCTGGATCGAGCCCTGGGCCACGTAACAACCGGCAATCGTACCGACACGACTGATGGAAAAGACTTGCTTGACCAGTGCACGACCGAGTTCCACGACCCGCTCCTCCGGCTTCAAACGACCTTCGATCATCGCCCTGATGTCATCGGTCAGCTTGTAGATCACGTCGTAGCGACGAATCTCCACATTGCGTTCATCGGCCAAGGAACGAGCTTGCTCATCGGGAATCACGTTGAACGCCGCGATGACAGCGTTGGAGGCCGATGCCAGTGTCACATCGGCGAGCGAGACACCGCCCACGCTACGCTGCAACACACGGACTTCGACTTCGGGGTTGTCGAGTTTGCTGAGCTCCTTGTCGATCGCTTCCAACGAGCCTTTCACATCGGCACGAACGATCAGGTTCAACTTGACCTTGTCTTCCTGACGTCCCAGTCGACCTTCCTGCAACATTTCCTGGAAGTTCTCAAAGGAGATCTTCGTGGTCACACCGGAAAGGTTTTCATGGCTGCTTGCGTGAGCCCGGTCCTCAGCAATTTCGCGAGCCTTGGTGATGTCATCGAGAACATGGAATCGTTCACCAGCCCCAGGTGGCTCATCAAAGCCCATGACGTTCACGGGGGTACTTGGCCCGGCCAGCTCGACCGGCTCACCGGTGAGCGTATCGGCCATTGCCCGCACGCGACCGTAAGCGGCGCCGCAAACGACCACATCGCCGACCCTGAGTGTTCCGTTTTGAACAATCAACTTGGCGACCACGCCGCGATCACCTTGTTGCTCCGACTCCAAACAAACGCCGAGCGCTTTGCGACTGGGGTTGGCCTTGTACTCATTCAACTCTGCGATCGCCAGCAAGGTTTCCAGCAACGCATCCATTCCGATGCCCTTGATGGCACTGGTGGGAATGACTTCGACGTCACCACCCCATTCGCTCGGCGTCAACTGATGCTCGGTCAATTGGGTCATGACACGATTCGGATCGACCCCTTCCAGATCGATCTTATTGAGCGCCACGACGATCGGCACCTCGGCCGCCTTGGCGTGGCTGATGGCCTCTTCGGTCTGTGGCATGATTCCATCATCGGCGGCCACAACGAGCACGGCGATGTCGGTGACGTTTGCACCGCGAGCACGCATTTCCGTAAACGCTTCGTGACCGGGTGTATCGACAAAGGTCACGCTGCGACCATCCTTCTCGACTTCGTAGGCTCGAATGTGTTGCGTGATGCCACCGGCTTCACCGCTGACGACGTCGATGCCGATCAGGTAGTCCAGTAGGCTTGTCTTTCCGTGATCGACGTGGCCAAGGAACGTCACGATGGGAGCACGGGGAACGAGCGAATCGGGATCGTCTTCTTGCTCTTCGAGGCCGCTGATCAAGGCGTCCTCGAGAGTCTCGGAAGCCTTGAGCTGAATCTCAAGATCGAGCTCGGTGGCAATTGCCTCAGCGGCTTCCAGGTCCAGCTCCGAGTTGATGTTCAATCCCGCCTGAACTCCCATCGCCATCAACGTCCCGAGCACCTTTCCGACCGAAACGCCGGCCGCTTCCGAGAAGGAGCGAATGGTGCAGGGCAGTTCCAACATAACCGCCTCTTTTCGAGGTGCCGCGGTGTTGACCCCTTTGCGTTTTCTGGACGATCCCCGAGACATCCGCGACCCGTAGCCGCCGCCGGGCGAACCGCTGGAATCGACCGTGATCCGGGCGCGGCCCTTTCCTCGCGTCCGTTCCACACGAGGGCTCGCCATGCCTGCCAATTTCTTGCGAGGACGGTCGTCCTCGAAATCCTTATCGCCTTTACGAGGCGTCTTGTCACCCGTGAAGCCACTCAAGCCACCCCGTTTCGCGGTGGTACCCGCTCGCTTCTTCTCGGTGTCCTCTTTGACCAATTGCTCCAAGGGAGCCCGCATTCCCTGGCGATGTCCTGCGATCACGTCGGGGCTCAACTTGACATCTGGCTTCTGAGCTTTCGGCTCGCCGGCAACCGGCTTGCCCGGTGATGGCTCGGCCACCTCGGGTAGCGACGCCATTTTGACATTGATACGAGGCTCGCGCCGTTTGCCCTTGCCGGCATCTCCCGATTTCTTCTCGCCACCGCCACTGCTTGGGCGATCAAGTGATCGCATCTTGCCACCCGACGCGATCGCGTTGTCACGACGAAGTGGGGCGATCGAATCAGACGAGGTCGAAGCGGGTTTGCGAATCGCCATCCGACTCTTGATGCGACTAGCCATCGAACCAGAGGCAACCGAAGCAGTGTCCGCCTTGGCGGCAACACTTGAATCGTCCTGAGGCTCGCTATCTGGCTGCTCGTTATCCATCTCCCGAGTCGGTTCGGCGACCGGCTTCTGGATTTCCGGCTCAATCGCCGCGGGTCCAGCCTCAGCAGGCGTAGAGGCGTCGGCTGGCGGGCGGAATCGCGTTGCGATGATCGCTGGCGAACTGCGTCCCACCTTGATCGCCATCGGCTTGCGTTCCTTTGGAACGGCATCGCGGACGGCACCTTGCGGAACGGAGGCGGAGACGGGCTGCGCAGGCTTCTCCTGCCGAGGAAAGATGATCACGAATCTTCTGGGCTTCCTCGTCCGAGAGGCTCGCCAAGGCGGATCCTTTTCCGGTAATCCCAACCTTCTTGACGAGGTCTACCAGATCTTTGCTGTCGAGATTGAGTTCTTTAGCGAGCGCGTAAATGCGTGCGGGCACGGGCGAAAATCCTGTCAATTCAATTTGGAACCCGCCGAGCGAATGATTTGATTCGTTGAGCTTCGTACGGGGAAATGCCCGATTCGCGGGCGGGTTCAAAGGCGTGTTTCGGTCACATAAAAGTATTCCTCCATCGCCGCAGGGAGCCTCTCGGGCTACCCGCGTCGGGGATCAGATCAACGACGCCAGAGTCAACTCTGGCTCAAGCTCCCCATACGATAGCGAATAAAGCTCGCCAACGAAGAGGTCTCTGGGGAAAGTTTCGCGAGGATTCACCCGCCCCATTTTCCCTGGTTTTCCGCCCTCTAGCTGACAGCCAATCGCCAGTTTGGGCAAGGGGGAGCGATCGGTCAATTGAGCAAAGAACACCGCTCGGCCCGCAACCCGAACCTCGAGGAACAGCTCCGGATCTCCGGCCAGCGGAAGGCCGAACGATCACAGGGGAGACTCTCCTGACGCGACTGCCTAGCTCTTTTCAGACGCAGCAGACTCCGCTTCGGAGCTTTCCGCGTTTCCCTCTGCCGAGGTAGCCTCGTCTTTCTCGACGACCTGGGCCGGATCGGCAACCGCTTCGCTTTCCACGATTGCCTCGTCGTCGGCGCTAGCGTCTGCCACGGCGGTTTCAGCCTCGCTGGTCTCTTCGACCGATTCTAAAGAACTCTCTTCGGTGTCTTCCGAGTGTCTTCCGGAGTGTCTTCCGACGTCCACTGTGCCTTCCGACCACTTGCCTTCCGAACTGTCTTCCGAACTGGCTTCCGAACTGGCTTGGGTTGGCTCTGCAGACTCAGGCTCTGCGATGCCAGCCTGTTCCGCCTCGCGTTGGATCTGCTCTCGCTCTTTGCGAGCGCGACGCTCCTCGGCGGCCGCCTGTTCCGCTTCTTCCGCCATCGACTTCGGCCATCTCCACGATCCGATCGACCTCTTCTGCCGACAGGCCACTCATTTCCATGAAGACATCTGGCTCGATCACCGACAGATCGTCATAGGAGAGATATCCCTGTTCGACCAATGCTTGAGCCACTTCCTCGGTAATTCCCTCAATCTGGCTGTATCCGGCCACAGCACGCTCGATTTGTTCTTCGAGCTCCCGTCCTGTCATGATCTCGATATCCCAGCCGCAAAGTTTGCTGGCCAAACGCACGTTCTGGCCCCGGCGACCAATCGCCAGGGAGAGCTGATCCTCTTGGACCAGGACAATGGCACGCCCAATCATGTCGCACAGGAGGACTTGCTCGACGGCCGCCGGCTGCAGCGCGTTGGGGATCAGGACCTCTGGATCCTCGCTGTAGCGAACCACATCGATGTGCTCACCAGCCAATTCCTCACGAACGGCTTTGATACGACTTCCGCGGTAGCCAACACAGACGGCAATGGGATCGACCTGGGAATCGACGCTGCTGACGGCCACTTTGCTTCGATAGCCAGGTTCGCGACTGATCGACTGGATCGCAATGATCTCCTCGCCCAGCTCGGGAATCTCTTGCTCAAACAGACTTTGAACGAATTGGGGTCGGGTACGACTGAGCACGACACGAACACGGTTCCCGGTGGCCCGCACTTCAAAAACGACCGCTCGAACCCGCTCGCCTGCGTGAAGCGATTCGCCCGGAATCTGTTCACTTCGAGGCAGAATGGCCTCAACATTCCCCAGGTTAACCGTGGCGACTCCGCCGTCGGCGCGACCGATGATGCCACTGACGATCTCGCCAACCTGCTCGCGATATTCCACCATCAGCGAATCGCGTTCGGCTTCCTTCACCTTCTGAATGATGACCTGCTTGGCAGTTTGCGCACCGATACGCCCGATCAAGTCGGCAAGTGGTTCACCGTCGAGTTCAGCCAGGATCTTTCCACTTTCGCGATCCAGCAGAACCTTGATGTCCGCTTCCTCCCCAAATTGGCGTTTGGCCGCCGTTTGAAAGGCCGACTCGATGGCTACGAACACCAATTCCTTGTCAATGTTCTTCTCGCGATGGAGCGAATCAACGTAACGAAGGATGTCTTGGGGATTCATAGTCGCTGTGTCTTAGGGGGTCCGATCACCCGAAATATGGACAAAAAAACTGCCCGAACCTTGGGGGGCCCGGGCATTCGTCGGAGCAACATCTCTATGACCTTATCGGTAAGGCCATTGGGTGTCAACCAAGACTGACGGCCTGATCTGCACCGCCGCCGCTGTTTCCAAGACGCCCGCGTTGGGAACGGTGACACGAAGCCTGAGAACTCCCAGTGAAGGCATCGCGATCAAGTAGTTCGTGTTGACCGTCACAAAGGTGCGACCCGGCTTCCACACTCGTGGGCCCGATGACGCGCCAAGTCGACGCCCGGCCGAATCACCGTACGGGGACGACGCACCACTGGGCGAATCCCATCCCAGCAGTTCACGGACTCCCGGTCGCAACCTGAGTTTCAAGCGTGCGACTCCGTCGGCATCAAAATGGAGCGGAAGCGACCAACGGATGGGGAACGCTCGAGCATCGAGCGATTGAGAGGGATCCGATGCGCGATGATGGTCGATCGAGCGTAGATCGTACGGCGGTACCCTCGGCATCAACTCGAACGTCGCCATCGCCTCCGTGGTCACCGGCTGGTCCTGGGAGTCACGTAGAACGACCTCAGCCCTCCAACCATCAGGCTCTGGGTCCGCATTGAAATTGGCGAGCCCAGAGGCGAGTTCAACATATTGTGGTCGCGGCATCGAACGGTCTCGATCGCGAAGGTGAACCAAGTCGCCAGCAGGATTGGATCCCGTTCCCTGCGGTGATGCTCCGCTAGCTAGAAAGTAAGAGGTTCCGTCATAGGCTAGGGAAACGCAAGGGAAATACTCGCCCCATCCGCTCCCATCACCGTTCCGACAAACGCTGCAGCCGAAAGATGCGTCGTTCAAGTGAGGCTGCGAACAGGTACAGCGAGCGTCGGACAACGCCACGATTCCAACGGACTGAGCGGATGAAACGCTTGCGATCCAAACCAAGACGATTGCAAATAGAATCGTCAGCCAAGGACGCAGACGGTGGCGACTCCGTGTATCGGTGCCCCGACCCTCAACGGTGATCGGCTGCGAGCTTGGTCGCTTGAACAAGGGCGGCTTGAAAGATGGCGTTTTCAACACTTCGGATCGGGGGTTGGCGGACGTCGAGCGGCACAGCGTGCAAACGGGAAGCTGCTGCTGGGACCGTCAACGCAAACCTTGATCCGGTTCGATCTTGCCGAGACATCACGACGCCGCCGGAGCGCGAGAAAAGGGAGGGGTTTTACAAGAAATACGCAGAGCGATTGACTCCCTGGAACAGAAACCGGCAAAGACGAGGCGTGGCCTGGAGTCAACGCGACATGTGGCGAAAAGGGGACAGGCGATTCCCCCGGTCAACGAAATCGAGTCCCGTGATCAACCCCTCCGGCCCTTCCACTGTGGCCTTGCGGCATTCCGAATCTGTCGGTTGCGACACCCCTCCTCCCCTGCGGGCGAGGGAAAAACCGAAGCGAATTCCCGCCGGTTTCCCAGACGGCCGTGAAGCGTCGTAGTGTTGGAGGCGGATTCGATGGCGTGAGCACTGTGGGGCAGGCAGGGAATGGTGGGCAGGCAGGGACGCGGCACGCTCAAGCGATCACGGCCGAGGATCCCGCATCAGAGGCACCCGGCATGAAGGATCAGCCATTGGTGAGGAAGGAAGAGATAGTAATAGCGCCCAAGGCTGCCAACTGCAGCGATCGGACACAACGTAAGAGTTTCCATGCCATTGAACCGCCAATTGTTCGTCGGCTTCGCACTTGTCGAAATGGTCATCGTGATCCTGGCCCTGGGCATCATTGCCGTGGCAGTTGCGCCTCGCCTGATTGAAATCGACAGCATGACTGAACGTGAGACGACGCGCCAAAGGCTGGCCGTTTTGCGCAATGCCATCGAACTTTACCAGGCTAGATCTGGGACCTATCCGCCGATTCATCAATTGCCTGACTCCATGGAAACGATGCTCAACGGGCCGTTCCCCTGCCCAACGATCGGTTCGGTAAGTGGCGATAGCGAGGTCCATTACGATGACGATTCCAATGCCGACACCCCAGTCAAACCCGATCCATCACAACCCGGCGGCTGGGCGTACAAGCCCGCCAACGGCACGTTGAAGCTGAATGTAAAAGCAAGCGAAGTCGGTGCCGATTGGTAGGACTTCAACCGTGGCATTGGCCCCTGCCGGGCAATTTCACCGACGGCAACTCCGGGCACTTAAACACCAAACTTCATTGGCAACGTGGATCATGACCCATCGTCCCACCACCGTTCTGATAGCCGAAGATGATCCTGTCTTTCGCCGCGTGATGAGCTTCTCGATTGCCAGAACCGGAGTGACGGTGGAGTCTGTCGGTGACGGCATGGCCGCCTACGAGCGAATTTGCCAGGGCGGGATCGACTTCCTGGTGACCGATCACCAGATGCCAATCTGCTCCGGTCTGGAACTTCTTGAACGGGTGGCCGGCAACCAAGAGGTGACCTCCCCCCCTACGATTCTCTGCACCGCCAAAGGGCTGGAACTCGATCGCGATCGCCTTCAGGCTCGCTACCAGCTGATCGCCGTGATGCACAAACCTTTCAGCCCGAAGAAGCTGACCGACTTGATTCTCAAACACGCTCCCGAGCAGAATCTTCTCAACGCTGCTCGCGGACTCGCGATGCCCAGGCCCGAAGACGCGCAAGCGACCGCCTTCGGAAGTCGCTAGCACCTCGTCCCTGCCACGCTCGTGGGTCAGCCGGCGGCACGAGAGGCGGCTTGCAAACCCGATGCTGCTGCCGCCTTTGGCGCAGCAAAACAGACTGGTTGAGATTGAACGTGCAGCGGAAAAGAAGCGATCTGGCTCGGACACTGAACGCCTGAACAGATCGCTGGAGACAAGACCGCTGGTGACACGGACGGCCATCGGGCCACTCGAGCGGAGTCGCATAACACGCAGTTTGCAGTGTTAAGACGAGCAGTGTTAAGACGAGCAGTCTTTCGAACGCGAGTTTCTCAATCCGTGCCTGGGAAGCGGTCAAGCATGGTGGCGTCTGGGGTAGACTGCAGGTGCTCGCCGCCTCTTCTTCCAAGAGGTCTCTCCGCCCCCATCCCCGCCTCCCTGTCGAGATGATGCGCAAGCGAACTCTCCTTTTCCATCCCGTTGTCGTTGTGGCGTGCGTGCTGGCCATTTCTTTGCAGAGCCACGCGGAATCTCCTCTCTTGCCATCGGACCAGGCGGAGTTCTTCGAGCGAAACATTCGCCCAGTCTTGGTGGAGCATTGCTATGCCTGCCACAACTCGGCAGAAGTTGCCGAAGGAGACCTTGCCCTGGACCATCGCAAGGGATTGTTGGCCGGCGGAGAGGGAGGATCGCTGTTGGTCGCAGGCGAGCCTTCAAGAAGCCGGCTGATCGCCGTCTTGAAGCACGAGATCGAGGGTCTGGAGATGCCCAACGATGGGCCAAAGCTCAGTGACACAATCATCGCCAACTTTGAACAGTGGATCGCGATGGGTGCTCCCGATCCGCGTGACGCGCCCCCATCAACGGACGAAGTCGCCGGCTCGACCTCTTGGGAAACCACGCTGCAACGACGCAAACAGTGGTGGAGCTTTCAACCCATCGTGGAACCGATCGTACCTCCAGGCAATGGTCATCCGATCGATCGCTTCATTCGCCAAAGACTTCTCGAGAATCAGCTTGAACCTGCTCCGCCAGCCCCACCTCGGACTCTCATTCGCAGGCTCTACCTGACGCTGATCGGACTGCCCCCCAACGTCAGCGAAGTCACCGAATGGACGCAACGCTACGAACAGGCGGACGACACCTCGCAAGTGACCGAGGCGTTGATCGACGACTTGATGGCGAGTGAGCACTTTGGAGAACGCTGGGCGCGACACTGGATGGACTGGATTCGTTACGCCGAATCGCATGGCAGTGAAGGAGATCCGGAGATCAACAACGCCTGGCTATACCGCGACTACCTGATACGTGCCCTCAATGCGGATGTCCCGTTCGACCAGCTGGTTCGCGAGCATGTCGCGGGCGACTTGTTGCAATCCCCAAGAATCAACGAGCCACTTGGAATCAACGAATCGGTGATCGGCACCGCACATTGGCGGATGGTCTTTCATGGATTCGCGCCGACCGATGCCTTGGAAGAAAAGGTTCGCTTCATTGACGATCAGGTCAACGCCTTCAGCAAAGCGTTTCTTGGCCTGACGGTGTCTTGCGCCCGCTGCCACGACCACAAGTTCGATGCCATCAGCCAACGTGATTATTACGCGATGTTCGGCATCCTTGCCTCCTGTCGACCTGGCCGCGTTGCAATTGACCTCCCTGAACGACAACACCGAAATCGGCGCAAACTGGCTGAGTGGAAACCGAAAATCCGCCTGGCAATTGCCGACCTCTGGCTCCAATCGCTCCCATCGTTGCCAAGCAGGCTACTGGCCCCAAACTTTCTGGCCGCAAACTTTGAAAGCTCGAATACGGGGCAACCCGAGTCGCTGCTACACCCGATCTCCCTGCTGCGTGAACGAAACGGTGTCGAGTTTCGCGAGGGTTGGCAACGGCTGGCGGACTCCGTGCAGATCCACGAGTCATCAAAACAGGAGCGTGTCGAATCGGACGCGGCAAACGGGATCGCGTGGAACTTTGCGGATCCAGAGAGTGTCACCGCTTGGAATCTGATTGGCGCAGGTCTCAAGGATCAACCGAGCCCTCCGGGCGTGTTTGCGATTGCGTCGGAAGGTGATTCCGCCCTGAGCGGCATTTACCCTGCCGGGATCTATTCCCACTTGATTTCGGATAAGCAAGCGGCGCGTTTGACGTCGCAAGATGTGAATCTGTCAGGCGACTGGGAGCTGTGGCTGCGTGTCATCGGCGATGGTGAATCGAGTACACGCTACGTCGTCCAAGACTATCCTCGAAACGGGACGGTCTATCCTGTCAAACAACTGACCCCAAAGTGGACTTGGCAACGCTTCGACTTGTCCTATTGGAAAGGGGACCTCGTCAACTTCGAGATCGTCACGTCGAAGGATGCACCACTTCTGGTTCATGCCCCCCAGCGTTCCTGGTTTGGCGTCTCGGAAGTCCGATTGTTGAAGAAAGGTTCCTCCCCACCCGATGCGAGCTCGGCTTGCCTGGTCGCCCTCGTCGAGGCAACCGACGAGAGTGGTCTGCCTCAATCCATCGAAGACCTCGCGGCGCTCTATCAATCGGCCATCGGCAACGCGATTCGGGCATGGGCAGCGGGACAGGCAACCAACACGGAGGCGGAACTTCTGTCAGCCTGCCTGGATAGCGGCATGCTCACCAACTCTCTCCAAGAGCTCTCAGCAGCGGCACCCATGATCCAAGCGTACCGCGAACTCGAAGCGGAAATCCAGGCTCCGACTCGAGTCCCGTCACTCGATGAAACGTCGGGTCGAACGCAGCCCCTGTATGTTCGCGGGAATCATCGCAAGCCTGGCGAGATCGTTCCGCGACGATTTTTGGAGGCCATCGATGCAAGCGAGTACCGGAACGAGAACAGCGGTCGCGAGCAACTGGCAGAGGACCTGCTGGGAGACGACAACCCACTCACCCGTCGAGTGATCGTCAATCGAATTTGGCACCATCTCTTTGGTCGTGGCATCGTGGGAACTCCCGATAACCTGGGACGCATGGGGCAAGAACCGACCCATCCCGAACTGCTGGATTGGCTTGCCTGTCGTTTGGTGCAAGAGGGTTGGTCACTGAAGTCATTGATTCGGCAAATCGTGACATCGCAAACCTGGCAACAATCCTCACTTCCTTCCAAGCGGGCCACTCAGCTCGACCCGAGCAATCTCTTGCTCTCCCATGCGAATCTGAAACGCCTGGAAGCAGAAGCCATTCGCGATTCGCTCTTGTCAGCGTCGGGTCATCTTGATCGCACCCTGTTTGGACCGCCGGTCGCGGGCGACACCAATCGTCGCAGTGTCTACGTGCGTGTGATCCGAAACTCGCTCGATCCATTCCTGCGTGCATTCGATTTCCCTGAACCTTTCAGTGCGACCGGTCGCCGCGATGTCACGAACGTACCGGCGCAATCCTTAACCCTGATGAATGACCCAATGGTCACTCGCTGGGCGACACAACTCGCGGACTCCATGGTCTCCGGCGAAAGCGATCCGAAACACGGTACTGACCGAGCCAAGCTTCAACAACTATTCATGACCCTGCTGAGCCGTCCGCCGACCGAGAGGGAGACCACCCAGGCACTCGCCTACCTCCAAACGACGCGAGGCGCTCTGCAATCTGATGCGCAGCACCAGGATCAACGTTCCCGCCAACTGGCGGTGTGGACGGAGATGTCCCGCGCTCTGCTGTTGCTCAAGGAGGTGATTTATGTCCCCTGAACATTTCCCGCTTGAATCGATGCTTGGTCGCCAGCGTGTGTCGCGACGCCGCTGGCTGCAGAGGAATTCAACCGGCTTCGGATCTGTCGCTCTCTCCGGGCTGCTCGCGCGAAGCGTCGGCGCTGAACCGATTGGGCGGCATCATCCCGCCAAAGCGAAACACGTTATCTTTTGCTACATGTCTGGAGGGGTGTCCCAGGTCGATTCGTTTGACCCCAAACCAAGGCTTGCCCAAATGCACGGCAAGCCGATGCCAGTCGCCGTCGAACGCACGCAGTTCAACAACAACGGCAACATCATGGCGAGCCCCTTTGAGTTCCAGCCACACGGGGAAAGTGGGATACCGGTCAGTAGTATCTTCCCAGAGATCGCGAGCGTTGCCGACGAGTTGGCGGTCATTCGATCCATGACTTCGTCCGTCAACGAACACGCGCAAGGGAACTTCTTGATGCATAGCGGTTTTCCCTTCATGGGGCATCCCACCGCGGGCGCCTGGTGCAGTTATGGGCTGGGAAGTGAATGCGAGGATCTTCCTGCCTATGTCGTGCTCCAGAGTGGATCTGCCGTTGCGCCGCACGGCGGGGTCGGGCTGTTCAGCAATGGGTTCCTTCCCGCACAGCATCAGGGATCAATTTTGAAGGCCGATAAGAAGGAAGCCATCCATAACTTACTCAGCAAAGATCCTGTCGCCGACCAACGAAGCCGACTCGATTTCGCCGGTCAGTTGGACCGCTGGTTTCTCGAGTCCACCGCGGAAGATGCCCAGGTCGAAGCGGCGATCGCGAACTTTGAAACCGCGTTTCGAATGCAGTCTGCCGTCCCCGAGTTATGCGACATTTCGAAAGAGTCCGAGGAGACCCGACGGCTTTACGGAATTGACTCCCCTGACGACGTGTTGTCGGCATACGGACGCCAGTGCCTGCTGGCAAGACGATTGATCGAGCGCGGCGTACGGTTCGTGGAACTCAGTTGCCTGACGAGAAAGATCGGCGCCGGCAACGGGCCCAACCCATGGGACCAGCACAGCAAGTTGGAGGAGGGTCATCGCGCCATGGCCAGACAAGTCGATCAGCCGATTGCTGCATTGATCAAGGACTTGAGACGCTGCGGGCTGTTGGATGACACGCTGATCGTGTGGGCAGGCGAATTTGGAAGGACCCCATTTTCTCAGGGCAGCGATGGACGCGATCACAATCCGTTTGGATTCAGTGTTTGGCTTTGTGGAGGCGGCGTTCGTGGCGGAACCATCCACGGCCAAACCGATGAACTGGGCTACTACGCAGTGGAAAATCGCTGCGAGGTTTACGATCTGTGGGCGACCGTGCTTCACCAGCTGGGCATCGATCACGAGAAACTAACCTACCGGTACGGCGGCCGAGACTTCCGCCTAACCGACGTCCACGGCAACGTGATCCATCCGATCCTGAGCTAGGCTCCGACCCATCAAGTACGATGGACTTCCAAGTCCGTCGACCCCAACCCCCGTACGATGGACTTCCAAGTCCGTCGACCCCAACCCACCACCGATAAAACATCCCCACCCCCGGCGATCGACGGACTTGGAAGTCCATCGTACGGTCGGATTTTGATTCGCCTTGGAAACGACATGATTCCGTCAACCAGTCCCCCACGCTCCTACCAGCGATCTCTGAAGCGATGCGTCCTCCTTACCCTTGGGACACTGCTCACATCACCCCTGATCGCCCAAACGCCACCTGACGTGTCTCGCGCGGGCAATGAGAAAGTCGCGGAGATCATGCGGACCTTTGGTGGTCGCGGTGTGATGGCGGATGACTCGCTGCCGACGCCTGCTGCGGAAGCGGTGAGCCAGTTCCGGATGCTGGACGGGTTCGAAATGCAACTCGTGGCCGCGGAACCTACCGTCACACAGCCGCTGTTTGTGTCTTGGGATTCGCGCGGACGTCTGTGGGTCGTCCACTACCGCCAGTATCAGTTCCCGGCCGGATTGAAGGTGATCCGCTACGATCAACACCTGCGGGCTATCTTTGACAAAGTCCCCGACCCTCCACCACATGGCATTGCAGGCGCCGACAAGATCACCGTCCACGAGGACAGCGATGGCGACGGCATCTATGACAAGCACAAGGAGGTCATCACGGGGTTGAACATCGCCACCGCCGTTCAAGTTGGTAACGGTTCGATCTGGGTTCTGAATCCGCCGTACCTGCTGCGCTACGCGGACGAAGACGGCGACGACGTGCCAGAGGGTGAACCCGAAGTCCACCTCTCGGGCTTTGGCCTGCAAGATACGCATTCGGTCGCCAACAGCCTGCTTTGGGGTCCCGATGGCTGGCTTTACGGCGCCAACGGAAGCACGACCGTGGGTGATGTCAGTTCTGCGGTCACCAAAGGAGTCCGATTTCAGGGCCAATGCATCTGGCGTTACGACCCACGTTCGAAGGAGTTCGAAATCTATGCGGAAGGGGGCGGGAACACGTTTAGCTTGGACATCGATTCCCAAGGACGTGTCTTCAGCGGCACCAACGGTGGCAACACACGCGGTTGGTACTATCCGCAGGGCAGTTACTCGGAGAAGAACTGGGGGAAACACGGACCCCTTACCAATCCGTATGCGTTTGGCTTCTTTCCTCCGATGAAGTTCGAAGGCGACGGCCGACGCTTTCCCCAAGCCTTCTGCATCTACGAAGGTGGCCTCTACCCCGATGCATTTGACGGTTCGATCATCGCCCCCAACGCCATGCAAAACCTGGTTTGGAACAGCCGTCGACTGGCAGATGGATCGACCTATCGCACCGTCGACGAAGCCAACCTCGCTGAGAGCCCTGACCGCTGGTTTCGACCGGTGTACTGTGGCGTCGGCCCTGATGGTGCAGCGTACATCGCCGATTGGTATGACACCCGCTTGAGCCATGTCAGCCCGATCGACGATTGGCACAAAGAGAGTGGGCGCATCTACCGAATCACCCCCACCGGGTCATCACCGATTTACAAGCAGGGCAACCTGCACCAACTCAGCAGCGAGGAGCTGATCAATCTTTTCGGTCACGCCAACAAATGGGTCCGACAACGGGCAGCTTTGGAGCTGGGCTGGCGACGTGATCCAGCAGTCGTTGACTTGCTGGCAAGCAAGGTGGACGCTGGTTCCCTGGAAGCGTTGTGGGCCATTGCTTCGATGGATCAACTCACAGAACCACGGGCAGACCGTTGGCTCGCACACTCCGATGCCAACATCCGACGATGGGTCGTGCGTCTGCTTGGCGATCGACATGAAAGCCGACCTCAACTGGCTTCGATGGCCGCGTCGGAACCCAACGTGCAGGTCCGCAGTCAACTCGCCTCGACCGCCAAACGTCTGCAGGCGAACGAGGCGCTTCCCATCATCCAGTCGCTCATGCAACATGACGAAGATGTCGACGACCCGCACCTGCCATTGCTGATTTGGTGGGCATTGGAAGAGCATTGTGGTCAGTGGCCTGAAATCCAAAGCATGCTTTCGGATTCGAGCCTCTGGCGAACCGCAATCTTCCAGGCCCATCTCAATAGCCGATTGATGCAACGCTACGCCTCCTCGGCTACAGCGGAGGAACTGGACCATTGTGCCTGGCTCTTGGAATCGGCTCCGGACGAGGATGCCCGTCGCGAATTGATGATTGGGATGAACCGAGCGTTCCAGGGTCGATCGCTGCCCCCTTTGCCGCGATCGCTTGCTTTGGCACTCGATGAGTACCAGTCGAGCCTCGGTGACTCTGGTCTTGCCCTCGGCTTGCGGCAAATGAAACCGGATGCCATGGAGCAAACGATCGAGCTGCTGAAGAACCCTTCGAGCGAACTTGGACTTCAGATTGAACTTGCCAAAGTGCTGGGTGAAATCAAAGTGCCACAAGCTGTATCGACGCTAACTAGCCTGGCAACTGGTCGTGGCACTCGAGAACCCGCACTGCAACGTGTGGCGATGCAGTCGCTCAGCCAGTACGACGACCCCTCCATTCCTGCGACGCTGGTCGCCGCTTTCGGCAGTAGCATCTCCGGCGAGCATGGTCTTCGCTCGACGGCCTGCCGCACACTAGCCAGTCGCCCCGCTTGGGCCAAAGTCTTGCTCGAAGAGATCAATGCCTGGCGTGTGCGACCCGAGCAGATTCCGCCCGACGTGACCCAGCAACTGCGCACCTATGAGGAGGAGGAAATCGTCGTCGCTGTGGAACAAGCTTTCGGCAAAACGATTGACTCCGCACCGGAAAGACTTGCGGAGCTCAATCGCCTGCGAGAGCTGCTGACCAGCGGCCAGGGCAATGCCGAGCTTGGCAAAGCGCACTTCACCAAGAAGTGTGGGACGTGCCATCAACTCTTTGGCGAGGGCCAGAAAGTTGGGCCACCTCTCGATGGATATGAACGAGGAAACCTTCGTTTTTGGCTCAATGCGATCGTCGACCCCAACCTGGAAATCCGCGAGGGTTTTCAATCCTATTTGATTCTGACCGTCGACGGACGATCCCTCAATGGAATGATTGCGGCGCAAGATGATGCAACGATCACCCTAAGGAACGCCGAGAACCAGTTGACGGTCGTGAGCCGTGACGATATCGAATCACTTCGGGCCCTGCAGACATCGCTGATGCCAACGGATGTCTTGCGCGACCTGCAAGACCAGCAGCTACGAGACCTATTCGCTTACCTCTCTTTGGGAACGCATCCATGACGGACCGTCTGACTCCATCACAGAATCGCCGACGATTTCTTGCAGCGATCTCGACGTCCATGGCGGCCGCGGCATTTGCTCCCGTGACAACGGCAGGGGCAGAGCAGGGCGATGCGGTTGGCTCCAACAAGCTTTGTGTTTTCACCAAGCCCTTCAATTCGCTCTCCTTTGACGAACTTGCCGACCGAGTTGCCGAGCTTGGCTTTGATGGAATCGAAGCGCCCATTCGTGTCGGCGGACATGTGCAACCGGACCAAGTCGAAGACCAACTGCCCAGGCTCGACGAAGCGTTGAAGAAGCGCGGGCTGGAGATCACCGTGATGGCAACCGACATCAACGACCCCAACGACCCGCTCACCCAACGCGTGCTGCGGGTGGCGGCCACGCTCGGAATCGAACGTTATCGCATGAAGTACTTCAAGTACGACCTGAATCAGAGCGTGATCGATCAGATTCAAAGCTGGCGACCACAACTACGTGAATTGGCAGCGATGAACCACGATTTCGGAATCCAGGGGCTGTATCAGAATCACGCAGGTACCCTCTACTGTGGCTCGGCTATCTGGGATCTCCGACTGGCCTTGGAGGGGATCGCTCCCGAAAACATTGGCGTTGCCTACGACATTCGACACGCAACGGTCGAGGGAGGCACGAGCTGGCCCGCGACGTTCAACATGATTCGCCCCTTGGTCCAAACGGTCTACGTCAAGGATTTTGGATGGGGAGCGGAACCTCAACCGACCAACGTGCCTCTCGGACAGGGACGCGTCAACAAATCGTTCTTTCAGATGTTGAAAGAGAGCGATTTCACCGGCCCCATTTCGCTGCACGAGGAATACCTCCACCACAACGACCCGGAACTGGTACCGCAACACCTCGCAGCCATCAAGCAAGACCTGGCGACGCTACGGTCGTGGCTCCAGTAGCCATACGATGGACTTCCAGTCCGTCGACCCCAACCCACGTACGACGGACTTCCAAGTCCGTCGACCCCAACCCACGTACGATGGACTTCCAAGTCCGTCGAATCATCAAGTCCTTCGTCACGCCCATCGTCAGCGGGGGCTCGAGTCGCGCGACGGACTTGGAAGTCCATCGTACGGTCGGCGTCAAATCATGACCGGCTGTCCGCAGCGAATCGATTCCTCCGCTGCCAGGCACATCGCAACCGACCAACGCCCATCTTCGGCCGTGCAATGCAGGGGCACTCCTTGGCGAATCGCCGCGACCATGCGGGCAATCTGATCTTCGAGTTCAAATAGCTCACCCGTTGGTTTTTCAATCTTGACGGTGCTCAGCGTTTGACCGTCGAAAGCGCGAAGGGAGAAGGTTGGATGTCGAGTCCGATCCATCGCGCCGCTCCAAGAAGCCCACAGGGCCCCCTTGGTTCCCGTCACTTTGATCGTCTGATGGTGTTCAAATGCAGCGAGGGTCTGCGAGACAACAGCATAAGCCCCGCCGTCAAAATGCATGATGGCGCTGAAGTTGTCTTGCAGCTCTGGATGATCGGGCTGGCGGGAGTTGGCCGTCGCATAAACCTTGGTCGGATTCCCTGACGCTTCGAGATACCAACGGGCCAGATCGAAGAAGTGGATTGGCTCCTCGAGTACCCAACTTCCGACTCGAGAAATGTCGTAACGCCATCCATCGGCCCCCAAACGATAGGGATTGCGAGACAACTCGACCAGCGCATAGAGAGGTTCGCCGATGAATCCATCGTCGATCATCGTCTTGGCCTTTCCCCACATCGATGAAAGGCGAAGTTCGTGGCCGACGGCAAACAGGCAGCCGTGCTCTTGCGCGGCCTCAATCATTTGATCACACTGCTGCACGGAGATCCCCATCGGCTTTTCCAGCAACAAGTGCTTGCCCGAGTTCAAGGTCGCCATGGCCACTTCGTGGTGCAGATGGCTGGGAACGACGACGTCGACGACATCGAGATCACTCCGAGCGACGAGCGATCGATAATCGGTAAAAACCTCGGCGTCGGGGTAATGATGCTTCGCCGAATCGGCCGTCGCTTGGCTGCTAGCGGCAACCGCAACCAATTCTGCGCCCTCGGTCACACGAATTGCGTTGGCGTGATGCTGGCCCCAAGCGCCAAAACCAACAAGTCCGAATCTCACCGGTGCTTCACTCATGAACGATACAATCCCTGTTTGAGATGCAAGTTTCTTAGGTAGGTCCGTCATGCTGGAGTGGACATTCCGTCGCGTCGCAATTTGCTTCGCCTCATTTGGGCAGAGCGGAATACGACTTTTCGCAAGGCAAGCTGAAGGGTCACCTGCGAACTCGATGTGAAAAATCGGCTACAGTATGGCGATTCAGTTATAGCCGTTCGTGCCCCCTTTTTGTGATCAAGCATCGTACGTATGGAAAGCATCCGATTGCCCAGTGGTCGAGAAGTCGATTCGGTAGGATTTGGACTTTGGAAGATTGACACCGCCGAAACCGCCGGAATCGTTCGAGCAGCGATTGAATGTGGTTATCGACATTTCGACAGCGCCTGCGATTACGGCAATGAGGCCCAAACGGGCCAAGGACTCGCCGACGCCTTGAAGGCTGGAGATGTCGAACGCGACGACCTCTGGATCACCTCCAAACTGTGGAACACCTACCACCACGCCCAGCATGTGCGGCCGGCGCTAGAAAAATCACTGAGTGATCTTCGTTTGGACTACCTCGATCTCTACTTGATTCACTTTCCAATCTCGTCGAAGTACGTGCCAATTGAAGAGCGTTATCCACCTGGCTGGTTCTCTGATCCGAATGCGCCAATCCATGCGTCGAGGCCGACCCCGTCCCCATCATTGAAACGTGGCGTGCGATGGAGCAACTCGTCGGTGATGGTCTGGTCCGCGAAATTGGCGTCTGCAATTTCGGAACTTCCCTGCTGCGCGATCTGATGAGCCAAGCCGAGATTCAGCCGGCGATGCTGCAGGTTGAAATGCATCCCTACTTGACTCAAGAGAAGCTGACTCGCTTCTGTCATGAGTCGGGCATCGGTGTCACCGCGTTCTCACCCCTCGGCGCACAGTCCTACTATCAGCTGAACATGGCGGAAGCAAATGAGTCGCTGCTGGAGCATGCGACGATCGACAAGATCGCTCAGACGCACGACCGCACGCCTGCGCAGGTACTGCTGCGATGGGGTGTCCAGAGAGGTACCGCGGTTGTGCCCAAGACGTCCCGCGTGGAACGACTCAAAGAGAACCTGGCACTTTTTGACTTCGAGCTGACGGATGATGAAATGTCGGCCATCAGTGATCTGAATCGCAATCGCCGATTCAATGATCCGGGCGATTTCTGCGAGTCGGCCTTCAATACGTTCTTTCCCATCTACGAATAACAGCCTTGGCGGGGTTTGACCGATGAATTCGTTGCAAGTTGAATCTGTGGCTGTCGAAGGTCAACAGTGTCACGGCGAAAGCCTGTTCCCTTATGTCTTGCTCTGCCAAGACAAGAACGCCTCCCTTGAGTCGGCGGCTCAGTGGGTTCAAACACGGCGGCAAGAACTATTGGACCTTGCGACAAAGCATGGTGCTGTGCTGCTGCGAGGCTTTCCAGTGACACGGGCGGAAGACTTCGATGTGTTGATTCAAGCACTCGAGATCCCGAACTTTCCGTACGAAAAGTCTCTCTCCAATGCGGTGCGAATCAACCGGACGGCACGCGTCTTCTCAGCCAACGAAGCGCCTCCAGATGTGCAGATTTTCTTTCACCACGAGATGGCGCAAACTCCACTGTTCCCTCGCTGGATTTTCTTCAGCTGTGAGGTTGCGGCGGAGCAGGGGGGCGCCACGCCGATCTGCCGCTCCGACATTCTGCTCGAACGGCTGGCGGAGAGAAGACCCGATTTTGTGAAGGCATGCGAGCAGAAAGGACTGCGTTACACCAACGTCATGCCTAGCGACAATGACGCCAAGTCGGGCATGGGCCGTTCTTGGCGAAGCACACTCGGGGTCGATTCTGCCGAAGCTGCCGAAGATCGCTTGCGAGAGCTTGGGTATCAATGGGAATGGCTTGACGACGGCTGTCTGCGAGCCACGACCCCGCCGCTGCCTGCCGTGGTGACGATCCGCGACGGACGGCGAGTCTTTTTCAATCAATTGATCGCCGCTTTTCGCGGTTGGAAAGACGAACGCAACGATCCCTCCAAAGCGATCTGCCATGGCGACGGCACGCCACTGGATGCCGAGGCTGTGGGGGTCGCCGTGGACTTGGCGGAACAACTTGCCTACGACTTGGCTTGGCAAGTTGGCGATGTCGTGCTGGTCGACAACATGATCGCCATGCACGCACGTCGACCCTTCATTGGCTCACGCAAGGTCGTTGCCTCGTTGGCTCAAATGGAAAGCAACGTTTTTGAGCCCGTCACGTCCTGATTTCATTCGGTCGCCCAGCGACCAGAACGCCCGCCTGCTATCCCTTCCGTACGATCCCGCCCCGAAATCGCGAATCGGCATGAGCGACAACAATCCATCAACACTCAAATGGTACGAAGGTATCAGCAAGTATCAGTGGACGGTGCTGCTGATCGCATCCCTTGGCTGGGTCTTCGATGTCTTCGAAGGACAAATCTTTGTCGCTTCGATGCGGGATGCAATGCCCGCCTTGCTGGGCACCGGAGCGGATGATCCTTCGGTCAGCTCCTGGAACAACATTGCCTTTGGATTCTTTTTGCTGGGCGGGGCAGTGGGAGGCGTTGTGTTCGGCGTCATCAGCGATCGCATTGGCCGATCGAAAACGATGATTCTGACCATTCTGTTCTATTCGATGTTCACCTGTGCGAGCGCCTTTGCCCAGGCGGCGTGGCAGATGGTGGTGCTTCGCTTTCTAGTGGCGATGGGAGTCGGCGGCGAATGGGCGGTCGCAGCGGCGATGGTCGCGGAGGTCATGCCAACCCGTTCACGCCCGGTGATGAGCTCGATCTTTCATGCATCGAGCGTTTTCGGAACGTTGCTGGCCGCGGCGACCGTTGCCCTGCTGATCGGGAACGAAACGATCAACGCTCGCTTGGAAGCAAGTGGATGGGACGCTTGGCGCATTGGGTTTGCCATCGGAGTTTTCCCCGCGTTGCTAACGCTTTGGATTCGCTGGAAGCTTCATGAGCCAGATTCGTGGAAGCGAGTCAAGGCACAAGCCGCGAAGGACCCGACCAAGCAGCTTGGAAGACTCGGGGAACTTTTCTCGGCAGAGAATCTACGTGCCACCGTCGTGGGCGTATCACTGGCGACGGTCGGTTTGGTGACGTTCTGGGGCATTCATATCTACGGAAAGAATGCACTTCTGCGTCGGGCGCAAGCAGACGCAATTCGGGTCGAGGGCATCGAACCCCTGGCTGCAGGTGCCGACGAGGCAATCACCAAGGCGCATCAAGACGCCAGGAAAGAAGCTCTCGAAAAGCACGCACCGGAGATCAAGCGAGCCGAGATGACCAGCATGATTCTCAATACGATCGGTGGTGGTTTGGGATTGCTGTTGTTCGGTTCGATATCGGATCGACTTGGTCGCAGGATGACCTTCGTGGTCTATCACCTGTTCGCGTTCGCAGCGGTCCTGCTGCTGTTCAAGTACTTACTTCCCAGTGACGCCTCGCCGGCGGTGTTAGCGGTTTTTCTGCCAATCTTCGGATTCTTCACCCTGGGAATGCATGCGGGTTACGCCGTCTATTTTCCGGAGCTTTACCCAACCAGACTTCGAGGCACCGGCGCTGGCTTCTGTTTCAACTTTGGGCGATTGGGAACGGCGGTCGCATTTCTCTGCTTTGGATTTCTCGTCAAGATCTCCGCCGAGTCCCAAGCGCTGTGGCTCTCCCCCCTTTATCTTCTCGGCGCCGTGATCGTCCTTTTCGGTCGCGAAACGAGAGGTGAGGAGTTACCCGAATAGCATGTCGGGGGAAGTCTGGCCACTCCTTGCCACGGTCGGCACGATTGCGATTCTTGCCGGATTCCTGCACAGTGCCATCGGTTTTGGCTTTGGAATCGTCTCGATCTCGCTGCTCCCTTTCGTCATTGACGCCAGGTCTGCGCACGTGGTCGTTTCGGTCAGCAGCGTGCCGATGCTGATGATGGCCGCCTGGACCTATCGCGAAGGCATCGAAAAGAAATCACTGAGTCAGGCATTGCTCGGCGCCGCGATCTTTCTTCCACTTGGACTCTTGTTGTTTGAGTCAGTTTCCCTCGATCTCTTGGTTCGGGGTACGGGGCTCGGCGTCTTCGTGATGGTGCTGCTGAGCCTTCGACGACCCAGGTCCTCCGCCGCGTCGATGTCCAACGGCTTGGCCTGCTTCCTTGCCGGAGCGGTGTCTGGATTTCTGGCGGGCGCGGTCAGCATTGCGGGACCTCCGATCGCCGCGTTCGCCTTGAAGCAGGGCTGGTCCCAGGCGACCTACAAAGCATTCGTCACGCAATGCTTGTTGGTGATGTCAATCTACAAGGCAGGGCTGCTGTTCTTCCGCAGTTACGTGGTGGGTCCGGTCGTTTGGCAAATCGTGGTCGCATCGCTGCTGGCGATCGCGGGCGTGAAGCTGGGAGCCATGGCAAGCCGAAACATCCCTGCGATGCGTTTCAAATATCTGGTCGCCATGACGCTGATTGTCGTTTCCTGTCTGATGATGTGGCGAGGCCAATCGTAGAGGGGCTCATTGGGCAAACGTGCTTTGAATCAGCACGTATAACTTGCCTTCGTTGTCCGACGGATCGACATCAAACATTCGCAAATAAAGTCGGCCGGTCTTCTTGGCGGTCATGTCCATGCTCTGCGTTACCACAAACGGTTTCGCCTCGGCCAATTCCGCGGGCGAGTTGGCCACCACACCAACCAGTGTGCCCAGCTTGATGCGTCCATCGCGAGGACGAAACTCCTCGGGGATCTCGATGCCTTCCGGTCCCGTTTGATAGACGACTTTCCAACTCCCCTTGACTTCGATGTGCACCGGCATCCCCTCGCGGAGGACGGCACCAGTATCCTGCCAGCCCTGATTGGCCTCGATATCAGTCAAACGTCGATCCTGCATCTTTTGACTCGCCAAGACTCGCTGGAGGCCCTCTTCGGCACTCCCGTACTTTGGAACCAGACGCACCAGTGACTCATACACTTCGCGCGCCTTGTCCAGATCCTTCTTGCGTTCGTACTCCATCGCCAGCTTTTCCGCTTTGGCCACGAATTCCTTGTGAAGGCTCAATAGCTGGGGATCGCTGGGAAGCTGCGGCTGATTCTCGGCGGCCGCACGCATCTGCTGCTGCATTCGCTGCTGGGTTTGCTGCATCAGCCGAGCATCACGTCGCTGTGGAGGATTCTGTGCGGAGAGCATCGAAACGAAAATGACAAAGCTGATTCCTAGCGGGAGTGCGTACCGTTCCAAGAAATACATTTGCAGAATCGCCATGAGTGAAAAACGAACGGGGGTCGGTCGCGGGTATGCCGCGACGTGATTGGATACCGATCGCTGGTGAGATGGAGTGGTGGTGCCGCAGTTCGTTTATACTGCGCTGCCCGGTCATTCCTGTCACCCTTCTAGCCGCCATGAAACAAGAACCACATCCAAGCAGGGCCGCACAATCAGTTCTCCCTGCCTGCCACGAGAAAAAAGGTTTCTGCCGCGAGGCAAAAGCGAGCTTGGTCGTCGCTTTGGCTCTAACGCTACTCGGATCAATATGTACCCAGCCGGCCGCTGCCCAAACCGCACCTCTAGAAGTACAACTGCTTGCCGAGAATCACGCTGACCTTTCCGCTGATGCTCGTGAACTTGGTGACGCGACCCGAGGAGCCGTCCTGTTCCATTCTCCTGGCTTGGGCTGCGCCAAGTGCCATGCCACCTTTCAGGAAACCGCCACGCTGGGACCTGATCTCTCGACTTGGACGCGCCCCGTTGATGATCGACATCTGATTGAATCGGTCCTGCAGCCATCCGCCCAGATGGAACCCAAGTACCAGAGTCGTCAAATCATGACTTCCGACGGACGTTCCTTGGTGGGAATCGAAGTAGCCAGGAATGACAAGAGCGTGACGCTTCGCAGCGGTGTCGGCAATGGCGAACAGGTTTCGCTGCAGCTGGATGACATTGAGCTGGAGAAGTCTGTGGACGTGTCGTTGATGCCTGCTGGACAGGTCAATGCCCTGCGCCGACGCCAGGACTTTCTCGACCTGATCGCTTACCTCATTGCAATTCGTGATGGGGGCAGGGAGATCGCGATCAAGCTACAGCCTTCCGAAGAATCGCTTCGTCTTCGCATCCCAACCTATGAATCAGATCTCGACCATCGCGGACTGATCGTGGATTGGAACGATGCCTCTTTGGAACGTGGCGAAGCGATCTATCAACGAGTGTGCCAGAATTGCCATGGCACGATTGACCAGGCGGGTTCATTGCCGACATCCCTTCGCTTTGCCGAAGGCAAGTTCAAGTTCGGCAAGGATCCCTTCTCGATGTATCAGACGCTGACGCATGGCGGCGGCATGATGTTGCCGCAAACCTGGATGGTACCGCAGCAGAAGTACGACGTCATTCATTACATCCGTGAGCATTTTCTTCGTGAGCACAACCCCGACCAGTATGTGGCGACAACCGATAAATACCTGGCAAGTCTTCCGGGCGGATCATCGCGAGGACCCGAACCAGAGGTGATCGAACCATGGATCACGATGGACTACGGTCCCATGCTGATCACGACCATTCAATTCGGCAAAGGGGCCGACAACATCGCGCAGAAAGCCATCGCGATTCGAGTGGACGATGGTCCCGGAGGGATCGCTCGCGGCAGTGCTTGGATGGCCTTCGAGCATGACACGCTGCGGATGGCGGCGCTTGGACGGGAGATTTCGTGAACTGGAATGGGATCCAATTCGACGGCCAACATGGCGTGCACCTGCGTGCCTCCGGCCAGATCATGGCCTCGAACCCAACCGGTCCCGGTTGGGCTGATCCCGTGACTGGCTCGCTGACCGACGACCAACGAGTGATTGGCCGCGACGGCAGACGCTACGGTCCGCTACCTCCTGCCTGGGGCAAGTTTCGTGGACTGTATCGATACGAGAATCAAGTCATCCTCAGCTATACCGTCGGCCCGACGACCATTCTGGAACGTCCCACGTCGTTTCCCCTTGGTTCGAGTACTGCGTTCGTAAGGACGTTGAACGTAGGGCCTCGGTCCGACGATTTGGACATGGTGGTGATGACGCTTGGCAAACGGGCCTTGGTCGAAAATGTGGACTTGGGTCCCGCTGGTGAAGGGCTGATCGTGGCCGAGGGAGAGAGCAATCGCACGGTCACCCTCCAGGGCTTCGACAAGCGTGCCACACTGCTCCGACGAGACAATCAGGTGATGCTTCGCTTGAGCGAGGGAGAAGAGCCGATCAGGGGGAGCGTCGTCCTTACGGAAGCGGATTGGAACACTGAAACCAGCACCACGATGAATCGCAATCTCACCCACCTCGAAGACGACCTGGAAGCTCTCATTCAAGGCGGCCCGCCGCAGTACCCGGTCGACGTGAACGTCGCGCCGCGCCGCTGGTTTGAATCGGATGCATGGGAAGTGGAGGAACTGGTGCGACCGGAAGGAAATCCCTGGTTGGCTCGCACTCGCATCACCGGCATCGATTTTTCGCGAGACGGAAAGTCACTGATGACTTGTACGTGGGACGGAGATGTCTGGCGGGTGACAGGACTCGACACCATTGGCGAGCCCGATGGCATGTTGCATTGGCGGCGAATCGCGTCGGGTCTGTTTCAGCCATTGGGGATCCTCTGGGAAGAAGATCGCGTTCTGGTGACCTGCCGAGACCAGCTGGTGTCCCTACGTGACCTCAATGACGACGGGGAGATGGATCAGTACGAGTGCTTCAACAGCGATCACCAGGTCACGGAGCACTTTCATGAGTTTGCGATGGGGCTGCAACGCGATGCTCAGGGCGACTACTACTATGCCAAATCAGCGAGACACGCTCTGAAGGCCGTTGTCCCACATCACGGCACACTGCTACGAGTCTCGAGCGATGGAAGCAGAACGGACATCCTGGCCAATGGCTTTCGCGCCGCCAATGGCGTCTGCCTCAATGACGATGGGTCTTTCATCGTCACCGACCAAGAGGGGCATTGGAATCCAAAGAACCGGATCAATTGGGTTCACCCCGGCGGCTTCTACGGCAACATGTACGGCTATCACGATGTGACCGACGCAAGTGACAGCGCCATGGCACAGCCCCTATGTTGGATCACCAACGAATTCGATCGGTCCCCGGCGGAACTGCTTTGGGCCAAGACCGACGCCTGGGGTCCCTTGAACGGTCAACTGCTGAACCTCTCGTATGGGTATGGGCGGATCTACGTCGTGCCCCATGAGTTCGGACCAACCCCGAGCCAACCGGGAACAAGCGGAACAAGCCACCGGCAACCTCAAGGCGGGATGTGCCAGCTGCCCATTCCGGACCTACCCACCGGCATGATTCGTGGCCGGTTCTCACCCTATGATGGGCAGCTCTATCTCGGCGGCATGTTTTCCTGGGCCAGCAGCCGCCAAGAACAGGAGGGGGGATTGTTTCGCGTGAAGTATCGAGGGGGGCCCGTGGACATGCCCGTCGAGCTGCACGCATTTCAGGACGGGATCGACATCACCTTCAGCGATCCTGTCGACCGATCGGCGGTCGGGGATCTCGACCGCTATCGGGTGACGGTGTGGGATTTGAAACGAACGAAGGAGTATGGATCGAAGCACTACGACGAACACGAACTTCCCGTCGTCGCCGCGGTTCTGGCTGACGACCAACGGACGGTCCGTCTGACAATCCCGCAGTTGAAACCAACCTGGGGGATGGAAATCGTTTGCCGTCTGAAGGGAAACGATGGCCGGGAGTTCCGGCGAGTGATCCATAGTACGGTTCACTTTACCAACACACGTTGACTCGACATCGCCCCTTTCGAGCTCTCACGTCGTGAATTGCAGCGATTTCTTGGCCGGATCGCTTTTTGTAGCCGAGCCTCTCCGAGGCTCGGATTTCGCAGCTTTGCTGTCTATATAACGAGTCTCGGAGAGACTCGGCTACGTTAGTGCGCCGCTCGTCGAGCCAAAGCCCCGGGGGGGAGCCCGTGCAACTCGTGGCTTTTGGCGGACGGTATGTCACGTCGGCGATTCCATCTAGAATGGATCTGCCGAGGGCTTATCCTTCAGAAGGCCCCGACCAGACGACCCGCCCCGAGCGGCGACCCCAAGAAGAAGGAAGGCACGCATGCAGATTACTCGACGACAAGCACTCGTTTCCGGCGCCGTCGCCTCCACTGCGGCAACACTCGCCGCCAAACATCTGCTTGCGGTTGATCAGTCGGAATTTCGGCTGAATTATCTGTTGGCCTCGAGCCTCTACGGCTACACCGACGTTGCAGAAATCCTGCCCGAGGTCCGCAGGTCAGGCGCGTCGGCCATTGACCTGTGGCCGAAGGTGCATGGCAGCCAGCGTGAACAACTGGATGAACTCGGTGAAGAGAAATTTGCATCCATGCTGCGGGCCGCTGGCGTACGACTCGGCTGCATCACGCAATACATCTTGGGGCCGTTTGCCCTGCAAGACGAGATGCGACTGGCCCAGCGACTGGGCTGTCACACCATCGTGACCGGTGCCAAAGGACCGCGAGATTTGCAGGGGAGCGAACTCAAGAATGCCGTGGGCGACTTCATCGAGCAGATGCGCCCGCATGTCGAAGTTGCCGAGGAAACTGGGGTCACCATCGCGATTGAGAACCATGCCAAGAACTTGATGGAATCGGCCGACGCGATGAAATGGTTCGCCGAGTTGAAGCGGTCCCCGAACCTTGCACTCGCCTTGGCGCCCTACCACTTGCCCCAGGATGCTGGTCAACTCGCCGACCTGATTCGTGCCTGTGGAGATTCCATCGCCGTGTTTTACGCCTGGCAACATGGCCTAGGTGCGGTGGACTCGATCTCGGCGAAGCAGCAGCGACTGCAGTTACCTGGCCAGGGCGACCTCGACTTCCTGCCGATGCTCGCCGCCCTCCATGAGATCGATTACCAGGGCTGGACCGAGATCTTCATGCATCCAGCTCAGCGGGGGACCCCCATTTTGGATTCGACGGCTGCCGTGACCGATGAAGTCATTCGCTCGCGTGACTACTTGCAACAATGCCTGACCGCGATTGCAGAAAACCCAGACGCGGCGCAGGCAGCCACTGAAAAACGATCCGGCAAAGGAAAACCGATGGACGAATTGGAAAAGGCCGACCAGAAGAAAATCGTGGGTGACTACAACCCACTCACCGCAAACGAAGCGTACGTGATCCTACGTCAAGGGACCGAGCCACCGGGGCCCGGCGGTTACACCATGACCAAGGACCCGGGGACTTACCTTTGCCGCCAGTGCAACGCCATCCTCTATCGCGCCGAGGACAAATTCGAGAGCCATTGCGGTTGGCCCAGCTTTGATGATGAGGTCGATGGAGCAGTCGCACGCCGACCCGACCCCGACGGATACCGCGTCGAGATCGTCTGTGCCAACTGCGGAGGCCACCTTGGCCACGTCTTTGAAGGGGAGCGAATGACGGCCAAGAACACGCGTCACTGTGTGAACTCCATCTCGATGCGATTCATCAAGAAAGGAGACGAGATTCCGGCCATGATCATCAAGAAAAAGGACTGATCTTCATGTGGCTCGGCCACTCCCGTGGGTGACCGGCCAACTATGATGGAGGCGTCTGACTTGGTCTGCATCCGGAAGTTGCGTCGTGCCCCGTATTCTCGTCACCGCGTTTGAGCCCTACGATCGCTGGCCGGAAAATTCCAGCTGGCTGACGCTGAGCGATTTGACGCGCTGGTATGACGGCCACGTCGAGGTCACCACACGCCGCTATCCGGTCGACCTGACCCGACTGAGCGAGTCCCTTCGCAAGGATTTGCAGGCGAATTTTGATCTCGCGATCCACCTCGGCCAGTCCCCGGGGTCGACATCGATTCGCCTGGAAGCCGTTGGATTGAACGTTCGCAGCGATGGTTCGCCCCTGATCTCCAGCGCACCGGAAGCCTATCGCTCCCCGCTCCCACTTCACGCCTGCAATGAATCGTTGCTCGAGGCTGGAATTCCCAGTGAGGTCTCGCACCACGCCGGCACCTATCTGTGCAACGCGGCCCTTTACCTAAGCCAGCACTACGCTCGCTCCTTCGGGCTCAACACGCAAAGCCTGTTCGTCCATGTCCCGCTGGCACCCGCTCAAGCAGCGAAGGATCCCACCCGACCTGCCAGCATGAGCACTCCCATGGCCAGCGCGGCGGTCGCCATGGTGATCCAGCAACTTTGCGCTACCAAGACCTACGGGTAGCCTGACCAGTCGTACGATGGACTTCCAAGTCCGTCGACTCGTGCAGGATCGCAAGTCGACGGACTTGGAAGTCCATCGTACGACTGGTTTGCATCGCGAAGGGGGCTCTGAGCCAACAAAAAAACGCCGATAGGTTTCCCTACCGGCGTCCGTACTTGGCGTTTCGAACAAGCGACTAGCTTCGATTGGGATTGAACCCGGTCTGAGCTTCCTCTTCTTCTTCCTGGATGATGATCCGAGGTGTCACCATCAGCATCAGACTGGTTGCGTCTCGACCGGCCGAAACGTTGCGGAACAGGCGGCTGACGTAGGGGATCTTGCTGAGCACAGGAATCCCACGCTCGACACGTCCTTCTGACAATCGCTTGATACCACCGAGCAAGATCGTTCCACCGTCAGGCACGCTGACCGTGGTGCTGACCGACGTGAAGGCGAAGGTCGGCAACTGAACCGTGGTACCTTCGACGAAGTCTTCGGTCTCTTCCTCGTCCTCTTGGTTGACGACCCCGTCGCCGTTGGTGTCCTCTTGCGATCGACTGCTTGTTCGGCTTGAGCGTCGGCCTTCGTAGGTAAAGGTATCGACGTCGCCGATCTGACTGAAGAACGGTACCAGGGTCAGGCGGACGAACCGCTTGTCGTCGCTGACGATCCCCTGCACGTTCAACTGTGTGCCTTCGTTCAAGACCACAATCACAGGCTGCTGAGCGACGGCGAAGTCACCGACAACCGGCGTGATGCTGATCACGAACGGCCGCTGTGTCTGGTCGCTGATCGTTGCAAACTGACCGTCGAACAGGGTGACCTTCGGTGCCTGCATGACGTTGCTTCGGTTGTCCGATTGAGCCGCCTGCAGGAAGAAGAACGCTTCGATGTCACTTAGAATGGCAAAGCCGATCGTGGAGGGATTCCCCAACCCGGCCGCACCAAACGGTGGTGTCAATCCAAAGCTACCGTTGTTCAAGCGAATGTCCAAGTCGGCCGTTGGCAGAGCGGCGATCCCGTCCCATCCGACCACCACGCTTGGACCTTCATCGTCGTAGGGCAGGTTTGCGACGTTGTCGTCAAAGCGTGCCTGGAAATCGACGCCGATTTGCTCGGCAAAGCTGTCCGCCAAGGTGATGAAGCGAACTTCGATCGTGATCTGGAGATTCTGCAGACGACGGAGCGATTCGAGCAAATCGGTGATCTGGTCGTGAACGTCGCTCGTGGTGCTGATCACCAGGCTCAGGTTCTGAGGATAGGGAGCCATGGTGCTGGGACCGCCAAGGGCTTCCCAGGTATCAGGAACCACGGTCGTTTGAATCAGATCGATCAGCGACTGGAAGTCGGCGAACGAGCCTCCACCACCACCGGACGATGGGGGATTGTTCAAACCGAAGCCACCTTGAGCTCCCATCGAATTGTACTGGCCGAGCACGTTGGGATTCATGGCTCCCGGCATCGAGTTCTTGGCCATGCCGGTTCCCAAGTCGGTCATCGATACCGGCACCACTTGCACGTCGGCCTGCGGATTGGACATCTGGTAGGCAGCGCGAAGGGCACCGGCCAGACCGTCCTCGTAGCTACTGGTGAAGTTGGGAATCGGAGTGACCAGGTCGGTCACGCGATAGGTCTTCGGATAGACCTTGCTGCGTTTCGCTTCCATGCTGGTAATCGAAAGCACGTCGTTTTCGATGACGTAGGTCAATTCCATTTTGTTGAGGATCAAGTTCAGTGCACTCTTGAGCTTGATGCTGTTCGGCAGGTCAAGGGTGACAGGAGTTTCTGCCGTGACTCGAACCGCACCGAGAGCCCGTTCGTCAATGACAACCGGAACACCGGTCACCGCCGACAACTCGTTGAGCACTTCGCTCAGGGCGCGATTGGTGTACTTGACGTCCACCTCGCTACCGAGCTTTTGCTGAATCACTTGTTCCGCCGCACTGAGCCGCGAGTCGCCATCGTTGAGCGAGCGGAGTCGGCGTCGCGACAACGCTTCCCAGTCCTGAGCCTCTGGCAAGGTCATCGGCGTGTTCGGGTTGATGGCGATCGCCGATCGATCAACGTCGATCAGACTGTCGATGAACATCAACTCCTTGGCATCACGAACTTCCTCATCCATCAGCAAACGTGTTCCCATCCGGCTGGTGTGGAACATGCTGACGGCGATCGGATCATCTGGCTTCAATTCCTGCACTTGCTTGGCGATCACCTCCGCTTCTTGGAAGCGACGCTCCTGAATCAGTTTGTTGAAGCTGTTGACCAAGGAGGAAACTTCTTCGTCAATTCTCGACTCGCGAGCCTGATCGGTTGCGATCTCAGCTCGCACCGCATCGTTCTGCAGGTCGAGATCGATCTTGGCCCGATTGGCCTCGATGTACTTCTTCTGTTCGGCGATGGATCGGTCGACCATCATGGAGATGGACCGCTTGGCCTGCTCATCCACCTCCGCCCCGTCGACTCGTCGACGAAGTCGTTCCAGCTCGTCCAAGGTATCCAGGGGGGCGACCGTCTTGGACTGCTCGGTGTTGGCCAGTTCCGCGGTGACCTCCCGGAACAATCGACGCGTCTTCTCCTGAGCTTCCAACTCGGCCTTTTGGATCGGCGTCATTTGCTCAGGAGAGTTTGGCGAATTGGAGGGCAAACGCTTCGGCTGGAGCAGCGTCAGCTTGTCCTTGAGTTGATTGCGGGTGGCAGGATCGAGATCTTCCTGGTGCGCCCAAGCCTCTCGGAACTTCTCTCGTGCGGCGGCGGCATCACCTCGACCCAGTGCGTCGATCCCTTCGCGATACATTCGATCGGCGAAGTTGGGGTCGGTGGGGGGCAGCGGTGAGACGGCTTGAACGGGCCGGACTTGGCCTTGTTGTGTTGCCGAGGCATCCGCGTCCGCGTTGTAAAACATCTGAGCAACGGCGTCCGACGGATTCCCGGAGGTTGCAAACGCGGCTTGTGCGTTGCCACCAACCGCGTCGGATGTGCCCGAGGCAAGCGCGATCCCACTGCGGCGTGCGGCTGACTCGGCGTCGAGCAGCAACTGCCAAACACGGGGTTCGCCGGCAGCAAAGTCCTTTTCAGGCACCTTCAAGGATTCGGCTTGGCGAGCGAGCGACAACGCATTGCTGACGTCACCGCGATCGAGGGCAGCTCGACCGATGGCAACCAGGCGAAGTGCTTCTTTCTTGCGGCTCTCTGGCGTCACCAGGTTAGCCGCGGCGATTGGCTGGGCCCCATCCACGTTGCCAAGTCGCTGCATCGGCAAGGAACTTGGTGCGGCAGGCATCGCTAGCAGGGCGGCATCAATGCCAATCCCTTGAAGCTGGGCCCGGAGGCCTTCGACCGCGCTGCCATATTGCGGCGAGGTCTTGGCGAATTCGGCTGCCGATCGGAATGACTGGACCGCGGTGTGGTAGTCCCGCTTGGCGATCGCATCGCGGACCTGAGCAATGAGCTGCTCGCCGGATGCGGAACGTGCGGCGGGTACCGAAACCGTGGACGTCGAAAACGACGGCGTCGCTGGAACCGATGCGTTGGGGGTCTGAGCTGATAGGTCCGAGGCGGCTAGCATCCAAGCTAGTCCAACACAGACAACACGGCGACCGTGTGCGGGTACGAGGCGATTCAACGCGACTCTCCTTCTTCGCGGTGAGACTTCTTGAATAACGCGGTGGTCCCGTCCGAATCGCACATACTCTCTTTCCCTCGAGAGCAACTGCGATGGGGCTGAGCTTCCCACGCTTG
This sequence comes from Pirellulaceae bacterium, assembly GCA_963767665.1. Classification (GTDB taxonomy): domain Bacteria; phylum Planctomycetota; class Planctomycetia; order Pirellulales; family Pirellulaceae; genus Rubripirellula. Next base: position 400,992 of record CAVYFC010000013.1, on the reverse strand, counting down.
GCCGATGGATCAGCCTTCGTTTTCCTGATCGTTCTCAACCACCCAAGTCGGCGCACTTCCTAAGTGCAAAAACGGACCGATCCTGTGGATCAGAGCGGTAAGACATCTGGTTCGTTTGGGAAATAGTCCGTTTTGAACCGGCGTGTCAACAGCGATGTGGGGCGAACCGTAAATTCTTTGGCCTTTTCAAAGCGGTTGCTAGCAAATGCACCGTAACGTAGCTCCGCCTTTCCAAGGCGGAGACTCGTAGCTTGGCTGCGGTTGGTGCGAGTCTCGGAGAGACTTACTGTAGCTCCGCCTTTCCAAGGCGGATACTCGCAGCTCGGCTGCGGTTGGTGCGAGTCTCGGAGAGACTCGCCTACGGTAGCGCAAAAAAATGGCCAGTCTCTGAAAGACTGGCCAAGTTGCATTCATTCAATTGCAGCAGACGGCAAGACGTGGTCGAAGCTAAGCCGCTTCGACAGCTTCTTCAGCCGCCTTCTTTTCCGCTGCCGTGCGGTAATCGACCACGTCCCAGGCCAATCCGGTGGCCCGCAGCAAACGAATCGCCTGCCACGTGATATCAAACTCCCACCACTTGTGGCCGTGCTTGGCCATACGCGGATAGGCGTGATGATTGTTGTGCCAGCCTTCGCCATAGGCAACGATCGCAACCAGCCAGTTGTTCCGGCTGTCGTCGGTCGTCTCGTAGTTCTTGTAGCCCCACATGTGAGAGGCACTGTTGACCAACCAGGTTGCATGGAGAACGGTGACGAGGCGGACAAACATCCCCCAAACCACCAGGGAGATGCCGAAATCGCGTCCACCGGTCCAATAGCCGATGGCAAAGAGGGTCAGTCCCACCAAAATGTGGGCGGGCAGGAACATCCAGTCCATGCGCCGCATCCCTGCTTCTTTGTACAAATCGGGAACCCAACGTTTCAGGTAGGCGGTGCGGTCGCCGTTGTGGGTGTGGTAGGCGAGCCAGAAAATGTGGCTCCACCATCCACCATCGCGCGGCGAATGGGGATCCCCTTCCTGGTCGCTGCAGGCGTGATGCTTGCGATGATCGGCGACCCAGTCCAACGGGGTTCCCTCTCCGGCAAGCATGCCGATCGTGGCGAACAGGTAGCGAACCCATCCGTAGGTCTTCATCCCGGTATGGGTCAAAAGCCGGTGATATCCCAGGCAAATCCCTAGGCTTCCGGTGAACCAGTGCAGCACGAGGGCGACCACCAGGGCAGTCCAGGTGAAGTAAAACGGAGCGGCCAGGACCACGGCATGGGCAAGGGCGAGCCAGCCAATGGCCCAGTAGCTGAGGTTGTTGCGTCGGCGACGCTCTTCAGCGGTGGGACCCACGTCCTTCTTACGCTTCAGGCTCTCTGCGGGGACCGCATCGGACGGTCGGGCGTGGGGTCGTGGGTGACTATGTGGAGGGGCGGTTACGGTTGACATGGAGGTTCCTACAAGGCGAATGGTTGGGTCAGCATCCCCTGCCGACGATCGACGCCAGAAGTGTATCGAAACTGCCCGAATGGTCTGTCACCAATTGGGCCCTGGTGTGTAACAGACCTGTAAAAGTCCGGAAAAACGGCCTCCGCCGAGCCTCCGCCAGGAAAATGGGGCGGAATACAGAGGGGTTGGCAGCCGACCGTTTGTGAGGCAAGCCCTCGACGCAGACGCCCGCCTCAGATGATGGCGCTCACTGCTGGGCGAGCATTTGAGCGCGAGCCATCGCCTCTTCGGCCTTGGCAATGTATTGCTGGTCCTGTGTGCCAGCCCAGGCTCGCTGGTAAGTCACGCTCAAAGCGGTGAAATTGAACGAATCGCTCGGCTCCAATTCGCAAGCCTTCAAGCCATGCTCGATCGCCAAATCATGCTGGCCTGTCTTGGTATAGACCCGTGAGAGGGCCAGATGGGCGAGCACGAAGCCTTCGTCCTCCTCGACGATCTGCTTCAAGCCAGCAATCGCCTCCTCGAATTTCTCCTCGTCGATCAAGCGTTCGACTTCGTTGTATTGGGTGTGCAAGTCGCTCATCCGAGTGACCTCAGAGGGATAGGGAGGGAAGGGGCGAGTGAGATGATATTGAGAGCCTGAATGGTTGGCCGAACGGGAAGCTTCGGCCAACCATCATTAGGATAAGAACGCAGCAAGCCTGGGCATGCTGACAGGACAAGCCCTGGCCTGCGAAATCAGCGCGAAACGGCTCTAGGCGTTACGCAGGGCAGCCTGGGCGGCTGCTAGTCGAGCGATCGGCACTCGGAAGGGGCTGCAGCTAACGTAGTCGAGTCCCACTCGATGACAGAAGTCGATCGAGGCGGGATCTCCACCATGCTCGCCGCAGATACCAACCTTCAATTTCGGCTTGGTGCTACGACCCTTCGTCACTCCCATCTCCACAAGCTGCCCAACGCCGGACTGATCGAGCGATTGGAAAGGATCGACGTGGAGAATGTCCTGGGAGAGATAATCAGGCAGGAACGTGTTGATGTCGTCACGGCTGTAGCCGAACGTCATTTGGGTCAAGTCATTGGTCCCGAAGCTGAAGAAGTCAGCGAAGACCGCCACCTCATTCGCGGTCAGGGCCGCACGCGGGATCTCGATCATGGTTCCGATCAGGATATCTAGCTTGCCGCTGAACTTCTTCGCCGCCTTGGTCTCCTCGATCGTACTTTCCACCTTGGCGCGAAGTGACTCCAGCTCGTTGGCGGTGCCTACCAAGGGGATCATGATTTCAGGCTGAGCCTTGATCTTCTTGCCTGCGCAATTGATCGCTGCTTCGACGATTGCCCGAACCTGCATTTCCAGGATTTCTGGATAAGTCACGCTCAAGCGGCAACCGCGATGCCCGAGCATCGGGTTGGCTTCATGCAGGGCTTCCGCTCGCTTGACGATCTCGGCGGGCTTGACGCCAAGCTCGGTCGCCATCGCCTTTTGGGCTGCCGCGTCGTGTGGCAGGAACTCGTGCAGCGGCGGGTCCAGCAAGCGAACGGTCACAGGCAGCCCATCCATCGCCTTGAAGATGCCTTCGAAGTCCTTGCGTTGGAACGGCAACAGTTTCTTCAGGGCGGCGCGGCGATCAGCTTCACTGTCAGCCAGAATCATCGCTCGCATGTGAATGATTCGATCGGGCTCAAAGAACATGTGCTCGGTGCGGCAAAGACCGATGCCTTGAGCGCCGAATTCTCGTGCTCGCTTGCTGTCGGCGGGGGAGTCGGCGTTGGTGCGGACGGCCAGCGTTCGGAATTCGTCCGCCCACTTCATCAACTTGGAAAAGTCGCCAGAGAGCTTCGGCTCTTGAGTTTCCACTTCACCAGACATCACTTCGCCGGTCGTACCATCCAAGCTGATCACGTCTTTTTGGGTGAAGGTCCTTCCACCAACTTTGATTTTTTGTCCCTTCTCGTCGATTTCGATATCGCCGGCACCAGCAACACAGCACTTGCCCCAACCGCGAGCGACCACAGCCGCGTGGCTTGTCATGCCTCCGGTGCTGGTCAGGATTCCCTCGGCGGCATTCATCCCGTCGACATCTTCGGGGCTGGTCTCCTTGCGGACCAAGATCACCTTTTCACCGGCCTCTTTGCGTGTCCGGGCATCCTCGGCGGTGAAGGACAGCTTTCCTACCGCGGCACCGGGCGAAGCGGGAAGCCCGCGAGTCAAGACGTCAGCAGCATTGCGGGCTGTCGGCTTGAAGCTGGGCAACAACAGCTGTGTCAAGTCGTTGGCGGGAACGCGTAGCACCGCCTCTTTCTGATCGATCAAGCCTTCCTTGACCATGTCGCAGGCGATCTTGACCGCGGCGACACCGGTTCGCTTGCCTGTGCGAGTCTGCAGCATGTACAGCGTGCCACGCTCGATCGTGAACTCGATGTCCTGCATCTCCTTGTAGTGATCTTCCAGGATCTTCTTGATCGCCAGCAGTTCCTTGTAAACGCTCTTGTTCCATTTGGGCATTTCGGCAACCGGCTGTGGTGTGCGAATCCCCGCCACCACATCTTCGCCCTGAGCATTGACGAGGAACTCACCGAAGAACTTGTTCTCACCCGTATTGGGATTTCGCGTGAAAGCCACTCCCGTTCCCGAGTCATCGCCCATGTTGCCATAGACCATCGACTGGACATTGACGGCCGTGCCGAGCAAGCCACGAATGCCTTCGATCTCACGGTAACGAACGGCCCGCGACGTGTTCCAAGATCCGAAGACAGCTTCAATCGACAACTGCAGCTGCTGCATCGGGTCCTGAGGAAACTCTTCGCCGGTGTGCTTTTTGTAGACAGCCTTGTAGTCATCACAGAGCTTCTTGAGACCTTCCGCCGGCACGTCGGTATCTTCGGTGACCTTGTACTGCTTCTTGATCTTGTCAAAGGCTACCTCGAAGGAATGATGATCCATTCCCATCACGACGTCACCAAACATGTTGATCAAGCGGCGATAGGCATCGTAGGCGAATCGCTCGTTCTTGGTCGCCTTGGCGAGGCCCTCAGTCGCCGAGTCATTCAAACCCAGGTTCAGGATGGTGTTCATCATGCCCGGCATGGAAACAGCAGCACCGCTACGCACGCTCACCAAGAGCGGATTGGCGTCGTCACCGAACTTCTTACCCAGCTCCTTTTCAAGCGTGGACACCACCTTGCCGACCTGCTCCATCAATTCCTTGGGAAGCTTCTTGCCCGCCTTGTAATAGGCATCGCAAACCTCGGTCGTGATGGTGAAACCGGGAGGTACCGGCAAACCGATGCTGGTCATCTCCGCAAGATTGACCCCTTTGCCGCCCAGCAATACCTTGCTCTTGCCTTTGCCTTCGGTCTTATTCTTACCGAAGTAGTACACCATCTTTGTTGTTGCCATGACGTTCGTTTCTCTCTTGGAATGCGTAAGTGGGTCGAAGTGGATTGGGGAAAGTGGAGGGGTGGAATCGATGGGAGTGAATGAAATTTGAACGGTGATTGCTTCGTGGCGCTCGTACACCCTCAGCCAGACTTCATCAGGTAAAAACGTTCACCTCAGCCGGCTGGGATGCGACATCGGAATCACTTGCTGCAAGGGTCGAGCAGGTCTTGGCAACCTGCATGGACGCAGATTCGCGACGCCGATTGCGGCCGCAGGCGTGAGACTCGGGCTCTCGATCACCCGCGCATCATCCAACCCAGGATGTCGGAACGAACACTGCGCGATGAGAAGCAAGTCGACATGACCGTCGGTCACCAATGCGGCCGAAAAACAGGTCTTTTGGGGGCTAAATGTATTGGCATGCCGTCCAATGGTCAATGACGAGACGCCGCAGTCCGTCACAGAGCACCTGTCACCGAGTCGAGCGCACCGTTCTGAGCGCTCCGGTCAAGGGGCGCCGAGACAGCGGGCGTGGAACTCGTCACTTGCGGTTTCGCCTCCACGAACACCGACAAACCCACTGACCTGCGTTCAGATCAGCCAAGCCGGTCCCGAGACCCAGGAAGTAGGGCTGACAGGAATCGAACCTGCACTCCCGAAGGAACTAGATCCTAAATCTAGCGCGTCTGCCAGTTCCGCCACAGCCCCGTTCGCATCCTGAAAGATCTCGGTGCGAAGAGTGTACCCAAGTTGCCTTCCAGTCCTAGAGGTCATCCCGAGTTTGCCGGTTCGCGACGACAGGCTCGAACCCTGGCCAATGATCAAGCCGTCCCTGCAAAGCTGTGCGATGAAAGCTGTGCGATGGTTGCCTGCCGGTGATCACTCCAACCCGTGACCAGAAAGGGCCACCACCAGCCACCGCGACAAGTCGGCCGGGAAAAAAAGAGAAAGAGACAGGGGCCTCACGGGCAACGAGGCCCCTGTCGCGTTGCCATGATCGAGACAACGCTGGGAGTGGCGTCCCACCCCCCTGTGAGCGATCGGCTATCGACCCGCTCCCCACCCACGATTTACGAAAAGATCGGATCTTTCCGAATGGGAAGAAACGCAGCAATGTGCCAACCCCACGCCACCGACGGGCTGGCAAGCCTTCACCTATCGTAGGCGAGTCTCTCCGAGACTCGCATTAACCGCAGCCAAGCTGCGAGTATCCGCCTTGGAAAGGCGGACCTACAGTAGGCATTAACCGCAGCCAAGCTGCGAGTACCGCCTTGGAAAGGCGGACCTACAGTAGGCATTAACCGCAGCCAAGCTGCGAGTATCCGCCTTGGAAAGGCGGACCTACAGTAGGTCTCTCGGAGGTTTGCATCCAAGGCAGCAGAGCTGCAGAACCTAGGACGCCTGCGAACCACCAGCCTCGTCGCCGGTGACCGTCGGCACGACCCAAACCTTGACGCTTGCGTCGACTTCGCTGTGCAGGTGGATCTTGACGGTGTACAGACCAAGTTCCTTCAGCGGCCCTTCCAGACGGATCTGGTCCTGAGCCAAGGTGAAACCGGCGGCCTTGAGTCCGTCGACAATCTCGTGGGCCCCGACACTTCCGTAGAGGTGACCTTCGTCGTTGGCGTTGGCCTCGATCGTGATCGACTGCTTGCCAAGCTCGTCCGCCAGGTTGCGGTACTCGCTGAGCTTCTCCAGCTCGATGGCACGCAGTTTTTCACGATGCTTGTCGACCATTCGCATATGGTGGTCGGTGGCGACCGTCGCCAACCCTTGCGGCAAGAGGTAGTTCAAAGCGAAGCCTCTTTTGACTTCGACGATGTCGCCCTGCTTGCCAAGGTGCTCCACATTGTGGATCAGCAGCAGTTGGATACCGCCATGCTGGCCTCTGGGTAGACGCTTGAACAATTGTTTCGACTTGCGCTTGGTTGTCCCAATCATCGATTCGCTCTGTATGAATGCAATATTTGTGGTTCAGGTAATTGTGTTTCGCGTTGACGCTTATCAAAACGGGATATCTGGGTCATCGTAACCTGGGCCGCTGCCAGTGGGCTGTGCCTCGCGACGCCCAGGACTGTCCCCGCCGCCCGCTTCTCCGTAGTCAGCCGAATGATCCGCACTGGATTGCCGAGGCCGACCACCTCCCGATCCTCCGCCTGACGGGCTACCGAGCATCTGCATTCGTTCGCAGACCACTCGTAACTTGCTCCGTTTTTGTCCGTCCGTTTCCCAAGTATCCAGTTTCAGCCGACCCTCCACGAGAATCGGCGATCCCTTGCCGAGATACTCACTGGCGACCTCAGCCGTTCGCCCCCAGAGGGTGACGTCGACAAAGGTGGTTTCGTCGACCCATTCTCCGCTGGCGTTCTTTCGTCGGTCATTGACCGCCATGCCGATGTCGGTAACCGCCGTTCCTCCGGGGGTGTATTTCAACTCCAGGTCACGAGTGAGATTCCCAATCAGAATCACTCGGTTGAAACTAGCCATGGCAAACCCCCGCTATCTATACGTTTGAGCAAACTGGTTGCACCGAGGCGATTAGGCCTCGACTGCGACCTCTTCGTCGACGCCCGCATCTGCATCGTCGGCCGATTCACCCGAATCTGCATGCGAGGAAACGCGAACCGACTCGCCGCGTGCATTGGCCAGGATCGGCTCCACCAACTGTGGCTCCAACCTGATGGTCATGTGACGGAGCACAGGCTCGCAGAGGACCAATGCTCGATCAATCTTCGGGATTTCGACGCCGTCGATCTCGAAGTAGGTCAACCAGTAGGTTCCCTTCTGATGCTTGTTGATGGGATAAGCGAGCTTTTGCTCCATCCATAAGCGATTGACCAACACATTGCCGCCAGCTTCGGCGACCAAATCGCCAATCGTTTTGCTCACGCCACCTGGGTCACGAGCGTACTGGTTGCTGTCCAGAATCAGAAGCGTTTCGTAAGTGTTCTTTGCCACGATTGATAGGTCTCTCAGGTTTTGAATTCGCAGTGTGTCAGGTTTCAGTGTGTCAGGTTCGGAGCGACGGTATTGAGTAAGTGGTGTTCAGCGAGTCTTGTTCAGCTTGTCTTGTTCGGCTGATCTTGTTCAGCGGCTTAGGACTCGCGTCGAACGGGAAGGTCGCAGCGACCGACCAACCGTTTCGCGCGTGCGGGACGCAGCCAACTCAATCGTCGCCGGGAGAGTTCGCTTCAGGACTGGACTCGATCGCCTCAGAGCTCGTTGCTCCTGATCCTGATCCTGATGCTGATGCTGATGCTGATGCTGGTCCTGCTGCCTGAATCCGCTCGTTGCTCGTCTTCGCCTTCGCCTTCTTTTTATCGCTCTTCTTTTTATCGCTCTTCTTTTGCAAGGTTGGATCAGCGTTGTAACAGTTCATCACAAACCCGATCCCCTGCGTTGACCAGTCAATGGCCGCCTTGGCTGCCAGGCTGATCGCAAACTCCATTTCCTTTTGCTCATCCGGAGCAAATTTCCCAAGGACGTAATCGGCAGGATCCCAGCCCGATGGGGGCCGATCAATTCCGATTTTCAACCTGGCCACCTGGTCGGTGCCAAGGTGCCGGATGATGTCCGCCAATCCTTTCTGTCCGCCTGCTGAGCCCGTTCCCCGAAACCGCAACCTCCCGGTGGGAAGGTCGAGATCGTCACAGATCACCAGGATGTCCGAGGGGGATAGTTTATAGAAATCACATGCTTTCCGCACGCTCTTTCCACTGGCATTCATGTATGTCTGAGGACACAGAACGACCAGTTTTTCACCTGCCACACCCTCGGCAACTTCCCCGTCGAAACGCACTTTGACGGTATCCGCACCGATCTGAGACGCGATTCTGGCAGCCACCATGAACCCGACGTTGTGACGGGTCTGTTCGTAGCGACGACCTGGATTCCCAAGCCCGACGATCAACTTCATGGTCGACGAGCCTGGTCACATCTTGAATACGGCACGATCGCTCAGTCTTCTTCCTCCTCTGACTTTTCACCACCCTTGGAGATCAGCTCAGGCTCGGCACCGGTCGTTTCCGTCACGTCTTCTTCTTGCTGCTTCGGCAATTCGATGTGAGTGATCACGACATCCGCTGCGGTGATCAACTCCACACCCTCGGGCAACTCCAGGTCGCTCGCGGTCAAATGCTCTCCGACATGCAAATTGGTGATATTCAGCCCGATCTGATCCGGAATCGCTCCAGCCGGGCAGCGAATATCAACCGAATGCGTATTTTCGAGCAAAACACCACCCTCATGGAGCCCCGCTGCATCGCCATGCACGTGAACCGGAACGGTCACTTCCACCAATTCCTTGAGATTCACGCGAATCAGGTCCAGGTGAAGCACTTCGATCCCCAACGGGTCGAACTGCACCTCACGCACCAAAGCGGTATCCCGCACATCACCCTTCAACGTGACCGTCTTGCTATGGTGACGAAGCAGCGATTGAACCTGGGATTCAGCAACCGAGAGGTGGGTCGTGCCTTCGCCGTGGCCGTACAGAACCGCAGGCACACGACCAGATCGGCGCAAACGTCTTGTGGCGGCCGTTCCAACCTTCTCGCGATTTTCGACATCTAGAACTTCGGCCATCAGAAATCCACCCTACCGAGACTGTGCTCTTGCTACTTATTTTTTGATTGTTCAACGCATCATTCAATGCTCATTCAATGCATCATCCGGGGCAGCCGCGAAGCTTCCCAGACGAAGCGGCTAAGTATGGCGTAAGGAGTTGGATTCGCAAGCCCAAAGATGCGGTCAAATTGGCTCCTGCCGCCAGCGGCCTACCGCCCCATCGGGGCACTGACAGCCCACCAACCGAAAACAGGGGGCAAAATCGGTTTCCGACCATCGCTGCGATGGGTACAATGAGCTTCCCACCTGACAATAATTCCCCACCACACGACTCAGATCGACAAGGCTTTCCGGAACGCGCGAGAAACGCCCGCGAGCGAAGCGGGTTTTTCGAACATCAGCCAGGTTCCTTGTCGGTTTCGTCCACCGCCTGACGACGGCGTCTCGACGGCCTCATTGCTCACGTTCTCGTGTCCCGCGACCGTAAGGGCCCCCCCGCGGACACGGTGATTGATTCATAGGCCTTCAAGACCTGCAGGGCGATCCGTTGAAGCCTGCCGGCCGCACCCTCCCTCTACCCCCCACTCCGTCGATGAATCGAATGCTTCGCTCACGAGTTGCATCCCTGGCCAGCGTCCTTGCGATTGCCCTGGTGACGACCGTCGCGCAGTCCGCCGATTCAGACCAGGAGAGGCTGAAACGAGGCGAGCAGATCTATCGCCAATCATGCCAGAATTGCCATGGGGACCAAGGACAGGGGGTCGAATCCCAATACGCCGATCCCTTGGCGGGCGACCTGACCATCGGGGGACTCAGTGACTTGATCGCAGAGACAATGCCCGAGGAAGATCCCGAAGCTTGCGTCGGAGCCGATGCCGAGGCGGTCGCAGAATTCATCCATCATGCTTTTTACAGCGAGGCGGCGAGGGTTCGAAACCGTCCGCCACGCATTGCCCTGGCAAGACTAACCGGCGAGCAGCTGCGTCAGAGTCTAGCCGATCTGTATGGCCATTTCCAAGGAGAGACCTGGGTTGAAAAGCGACGCGGTGTCGACGGGGACTACTTCGACGGCAGCCGATGGAAGAAGGACAAACTCAAAATCGAACGCATCGACCCGACCATCGATTTTGACTTTGGTGAGGAAAGCCCAGGGGAAGGAATCAGTTCGGAAGAGTTCTACATCAGTTGGTCGGGCTCGCTGAAAATCGACCAGTCGGGCCGATACGAACTCATCTTGCGCAGCACCCTCTCATGCATGTTCAAGTTCGGCGGCAACGATCGCGAACTGATCAACAACCATGTTCAATCGGAAGGGAAGGAAGAGTTTCGTAGAACATTGTTTTTGACTGCGGGGCGTACATACCCTTTCACGCTCGAGTTCATTCAACGAAAGCGAAAGACAAAGCAGCCACCCGCGAAGATCTCGCTGTCCTGGATTCCGCCAAACGGCATTGAGGAGATCATTCCCAATCGCCACTTGATTCCATCGAAAATGCCGGCAACGTTCGCGCTGCAGGCCAAGCTGCCCCCGGACGACCGCAGCTACGGTTACGAACGGGGGACGGCCATCAACCAGCAGTGGGACGAATCAACCACTGCTGCAGCCATTGAATTTGCGGAGATCGCCGCGAGTGAACTCTACCCTCGTTACCGACGCCAGAACCGCGATCAACCGGACGAGAATCGCTCCAAGCTCCGCAGCTTCTTGACGGAGGTCGTGCAAACGGCATGTCGTGGCCCACTCGATGAAGAAACCCAAAAACGCTATATCGATGGACAACTTGAACTTGCAGAGGACGACGGCGAAGCGATCAAACGCGACTGCTGATCTCCCTGAAGTCGCCTCGCTTCCTCTATCCGCTTCTCGATGCCGACCGCAGCAAGAGTCAACAGGTCGCCAATCGATTATCCCTCTACCTTTTCGATTCGCTGCCCGCCGCCCCATGGCTGCTCACACAGGTTGAGAAGGGCCAACTTGCCAGCGACGAGCAGATCAAGCAAGCGGCTTGGAAGATGGTTTCGGATTACCGTTGCCGGGCCAAGGTGCGAGCGTTCCTCTATCAATGGTTCGACCTCGCCGATGCAGAAGAGCTAACGAAGGACCAAGATCAGTTTGCCGGATTTGACGCTCAACTCGCTCATGACCTGCGAGCTTCCTTCGACGAGTTCCTCGACTCGGTCGTGTGGAGTGAGGGAAGCGATTTCCGTCAGTTGCTACAAGCGGACTGGGCCATGACCAACGATCGGCTCGAACGGTTCTATGGACCGGCTTGGAAGGCAGCCGATCAGCAGGAAACGCAAGAAGAAGAAGAAGAAGAAGAAGAAGAACGCAAGAAGTCGAAGAGCAAGATGAAGAGGTGGAGGAAAAAGTAGTGGAGGAAGAGGAGGAGCAGGGCGATTCGTCGCTACGCCGGTCGGTCAGCGATCGTCAAGTCCACGTCGGTGCGCTGACCCATCCGCTGTTGCTGAGCCACCTGGCCTACCACCGAACGAGTTCTCCGATTCACCGCGGTGTCTTCCTGACCCGTCACACGCTTGGACGCGTGTTGCGTCCGCCCAACGCGGCGTTCACCCCGCTCAATCCGGACCTCCACCCCAACCTGACCACTCGCCAGCGTGTCGAACTGCAAACAGGTGAAGTCAACTGCCAGGTCTGTCACCAGAAAATCAATTCGCTTGGCTTTGCCCTGGAGGGCTTCGATGCGGCTGGACGATTTCGTGAGTTAGAGAAAGATCGCCCGATCGATGCAAAGGGAAGCTACATCACCCGGTCAGGTGAGACCGTCCGTTTTGATGGGGCGCGACAACTCGGTGATTTCCTGGCCTCCAGCGAGGACTGCCATCGAGCGTTTGCCGAGTCCGCGTTCGAACACTTTGTCAAACAGCCAATCGCAGCCTTCGGGCCCGACACTTCGGATCGATTGACCCAGTCGTTTCGGGACAGCGGATTCAATATCCAACAACTGATCGTTTCCATCATCCAGATCGCAGCCACACCCCCACCACCTCCATCCAACACCTAAGCATGACCCTAGGCGAGTCTCTCCCGAGCCTCGAAAAAGACGCAGCAAAGCTGCCAATGTCCGCCTTGTAAATGCAGACCCACAGTAAGAGAATCAATTCAGGAGCTACCATGACGAACAAGACCTCTCGACGACGATTCATTCGCGACCTGGGCGTCAGCGCCGCGGCGGCCAATTTCCTGTTCGCGCTTCCCAGCCTTGGTTGGGCCGCTGCCGGAACAAGAAAACAGCGTGTCGTGTTTGTATTCAGCCCCAACGGCGTGATCCCTGATCATTTCTGGCCCGACGAGGAGGGGGAGCATGCATCGCTCAAACGAATTCTTGCTCCGCTGGAACCCTACAAGCACCAATTGCTAACCCTGCAGGGAGTCGACAATCGCATCAAGGGCGACGGCGACGGACACATGCGAGGGATTGGCTGCTTGCTCACGGGTGTTGAACTCTTTCCGGGCGATGTGCAGGGCGGTTCCGACACGCCTGCTGGTTGGTCGATGGGGATCTCCATGGACCAGCATCTCCGAAACAAACTTCAAGCGGATCCGGCGACGCAGACCCGCTTTGGATCGCTGGAGTTTGGGGTCATGGTTCCCGATCGCGCCGACACCTGGACTCGCTGGTCGTACGCGGGCCCGAACCAACCGGTCGCGCCAATCAGCGATCCCTACCAGATGTTCAACAAGCTCTACGGACAAACCCAAAACCGTGCGATGCTCGCCAGCGTGCTGGACGACCTGAGCGCCGACTTCAAGAAAGTGGAATCACTGGTCAGTCCGGAGGATCGCCAGATGCTCGAGCAGCATGTGGAGATGGTCCGCTCGCTCGAATTGGAACTGCAGTCTGAACTCAAGCATGCCGACGATCCTCAACACGTTGGCCACGCGATTCCCAAACTGGCGGCCAATGTCGAGGAAGACAACGACAACATGCCACAACTGAGCCGCATGCAAATGGAGTTGCTCGTCAGCAGTCTCGCCAGCGATTTCACCCGTATCGCCACATTGCAGATCACCAATAGTGTCGGCAATCCGAGGATGCGTTGGCTGGACATCGACGAAGGACACCATTCGATCTCACACGAGCCCGATTCGAATGAGAGTGCGTACGAGCAACTGATTCAGATCAACACGTGGTACTGTGAACAGATCGCGTTTCTAGCGAAACGTCTTGCCGAAACTCCCGAACCGGGCGGCGATGGCTCGATGCTTGACCACACCACCGTGATCTGGACCAATGAACTAGGCAAGGGTAACTCGCATACACGCAATGACATCCCGTTCGTGATGGTCGGTGGTGGACTCGGCTTCAAAACCGGGCGTGCCCTGAAGTTCGATCGTGTGCCCCACAATCGCTTGCTATTGAGCATCACCGAAGCGATGGGCCACCCAGAGAAATCGTTCGGCAATCCTGACTACTGTGGCGATGGCCCGCTCACCGGATTGACCTGATCCACTCGATCGCCCGACGCCCAACAAGCCAAGCGCGGCCTTTGAAAGGCCTTCCCTGTTCGTGCGTTCCGATGCTTGGAACGCCATGGACGGTAGCCGCCCCAGCCCACGAGGTGCCAGTCCCCCGAAGGTGTTCGGCCCGCAAGGAGATGCGGCAATCCAGGACTACTGCGGCTGGGGGTTTCTGCGGCTGGGGTTTCTGCGGCTGGGGTTTCTGCGGCTCAGGGCTCCTCGTTGATGCGATACATTTCACGCCAGGGGAGTTGGATGCCGCCGTCGATGGTGAGTGTGCTCCCAGTGATGTACTCGCTGCGAGGATCACACAAGAACACGACGCCGCGTCCAATCTCTTCGGGTTTGCCGAGCCGCCCCCAAGGCAACTTGGCTGCTTCGCTGCTGAGAGTCTCCTCGGTAAAGAACTTGCGTTCGCCCGGCGTATCGGTCCAGCCAGGATGGATGATGTTCGCTCGGATACGATACTGGGCTAATTCGCAGGCTGCCGTTCGCGCCATCTGATCATTGGCTGCTTTGGCCATGTTGTAGGCCATCGCACCCGGGATCGCCATGTGCGCATGGGGGCTACTGATCACGACAATGTTCCCGCCCTGGCCCTGCGACACCATCTGCTTGGCGGCTGCCCGGACAAAATAGAGGGCTCCCCACATGCTGACATCGATCGTCTTGCGGAACTCGTTCAGATCCGAGTCGAGAAAAAGATGGCGATCACTGTAGACGGCGTTGCTAACTGCAATGTCGACGCCCCCCATCCGTTCGATCGCCTGATCCACCAGGTCGTTGACCTCCGACTCACTGCCGAAATCGGCCCGAATCATGTGAGCCTTTCCCCGGCCTGTTCACATTCGGCAACGGCCGACTCCGCCTCTCCCGCATGGCTGCGGTAGTTGATGACCACCTCGGCCCCGGCCTTCGCCAACTCGACGGCAATTCCTCGCCCGATCCCCATGGACGACCCCGAAACGATCGCCCGTTTCCCCTTCAAATCAGTCATGCTTCTGCTCACAAATTTTGTCTCGATGTTCGGCGATCAGCCTACAGCCTCAGCCGCCCATGGTCGATTCCGCTGGCCCCGACATCACCACATTTTTCCACCACCCCACCTCAACGCAATCAACCAAGCCTGTCCCCAATCCGTTTCCCCAATCCGTTTTGTCCCCAATCCGCTCCTGCCCCCGGAAATTCTGCCTGCCCCAAATTCTTGGTGCCTTCCCAAGCCGTCCGTCATCTAGCTTCCCAGCGTCTCCCCAGTTCCTTCCCAGCGTCTTTCTTCCCAGCGTCTCCGCGGCTCCCCGCCTCTGCGTTTCAGCCCCCCCCCCGAGACTCTGGCTGGCCCCCAATTGCTGGCCTCGCCAATTGCTCCTCGCCAATTGCTCCTCGCCAATTGCTCCTCGCCAATTGCTCGAACTGCCGGCTTACTTTCCTTTTTATGGTAATTTTCTCCCATTTGACCTCCTGGGTGATTGATTTCTGTCACGGCTGAAAGAAAACTATCAGCCTGTGATCGAATTCACTTTGGGCCTTCTGAGCGAGCTGGTTGAATGAGCGAAACGAGGCGGGAACGACTTCGCGACCTCGTGCAATCCCGAGGGTTTGCCTCTTTGGGTGAGCTCGCCGAATCGCTCGAGGTCAGCGAGTCAACGATTCGCCGTGACCTTGAACAGCTGGAGCGGGAAGGGGTCACCCGGCGGACGCATGGCGGCGTTTTCTGGACCGGTGAATCGGAGACGCTTGAGGTCTTTCAGACGCGGCGCGATGACCGCTGGGCCGCCAAAGCCGTGATCGGGCGGGCCGCCGCCGATTTGATTGAAGACCACGATACGATCCTGCTGGATGGAGGGAGCACGACTTACGAATTGGCACGCCATCTAGTTGGTCGACCTCTCCAAGTGGTGACCAACAGCCTGCCTGTCGCCCACCTGTTGTCGACGAGCGAATCGATTGACTTGGTCATGATCGGGGGCTGCGTTCGCGGTCGAACGGCCGTGGCGATCGGTCCGATGGCCGACGCCATGTTGCATAGCATCAACGTCGGCAAAGCCTTCCTCTCGGTCGCCGGCATCACCGACCGCGGCTATTTCAACAGCAACATGATGCTGGTTGAAAGCGAGAAGGCGATGCTCGATTCAGCCGACCAGGCGATCGTGGTTGCCGACAGCAGCAAGTTTGGAAAAGTCAGTCTCAGTCGGTTGTGCGGGTTGCACGAAGTGCACGCCGTCGTCACCGACTCCAACCTGGAATCAAGATGGAAAGAGCATCTTGAATTGGCAGGTGTCGAATTACTGTTAGCAACGACGTCGCGGTGCGCGCCACCGTCCGAAGACGTACCGGTCCAGAGCAACGAAGAAAGCACGAGTTCGTAACGATGAATGCGACGATCGACCGTAGTCAAATTGAACAACTGGTTCGCTCCGCCGTCCATGCTTCACTGGCCCACTCGGCGGGACACTCACCCGCCATGGCAGCCCCTTCCATCGATTCGCCCCCAGGATGGATCGACGGCAAGCCGAACCTGCGCGTCAGCATCTCGGCTCGTCATTGCCATCTCACTGACGAGCATGTGGAAATCCTGTTCGGACGAGGCTCGGTGCTGGAACCCGACAAGGATCTTTACCAGGATGGCTTCTTCGCGGCGAAACAGACGGTGATGATTGTGGGACCGCGACGCCGCATGCTGCCCAGCGTGCGAGTCTTGGGACCGACCCGCCCGGAGAGCCAGGTGGAACTCGCGTTGACCGACTCGATCTCGCTCGGCATCGATGCGCCGGTCCGCAACAGTGGAAAAATTGAAGACACACCAGGCTGCGTGTTGGTCGGGCCGGCCGGAACGGTGCAGTTGACTCGAGGCGTGATCCGCGCCGCAGGCACGTGCACATGAATTTCTCGGATGCCGAGCACTTTGGCGTCTCCAACGGCGACATGATGCAGTTGAGGATCCTCAGCCAAGGCTGCAGCATCACGTTTGAAGATGTGCTGGTGCGAGCCGACAAGGCAGCCAAGCTCGAGGTCCACATCGATACCGACGAAGGCAACGCCTGCAACCTCGATGCGGCGACCGAAGTGATCCTGCAGCAATCATCTTGCGCCTGTCGCAAGTAATTCCAAAACCTGTTTCCCCATGGCGGGGCCTTCCACGCCCAGCCAATCCCTTCCTTTCCCAAGGCAGTTTCTCAAATGGCAAAGATTAGCGAAGCGCTCGGGATGATCGAGACCAAAGGGTTTGTCGCCCTGGTTGAAGCATCCGACGCAATGATGAAAGCAGCGAACGTTCAGTTCTTAGGCTGGGACAAAGTTGGCAGCGGCTTGGTCAGCGCCTTCGTCACAGGCGACGTAGCCGCGGTCAAAGCAGCCACCGATGCCGGCGCGGCCGCAGCCGGTCGCATCGGTGAAGTGGTCAGCGTTCAGGTCATTCCTCGGCCCCACGACGACCTCAACAAGATCCTCAAGACCGCGCCACCCGTCAAGAAGTAACGCGACCTGACCGACACCCCTGTTGTCTCCCTGCAAATCAATCCAGAACCAGATAGAAGATTACTCCCATGAATGATGCAATCGGCTTGATCGAAACCAAAGGTCTGCTCGCTTTGATCGAAGCGACCGACGCCATGGCCAAGGCGGCCAATGTCGAAATTGTGAAGCGTGTTGACATCGGCGGTGCGTATGTGACCACCGTGGTCAGCGGCGATGTCGGAAGTGTCCGTGCCGCCGTCGAAGCGGGCGCCGCCGCGGCCGCTCAAGTTGGCGAGTTGGTCAGCAGTCACATCATCCCGCGACCGGCCGAAGGGCTCTCCCAGGCTTTTTTGTCCTAGAGGCGAACTGCCAGCTCCCAGCTCCTGAGTCTCTCGAGCATGGACTGAGCCAACAGTTCGCCAAGCCGTCCGGCTTGGTACATTCCGACCCTTCGTCGCTTGAACCGACGATCAACCATCGTGATTTGCCCGTGCTCGTCCTCGTTGCCAATCTAGGATCGACCAGCTTCAAATATCGGTTGTATGACATGACCGATGAAAGATGTTTCGCGCACGGTGCGGTCGATCGAATTGGGGCAGAGCGAGAGCAAGTGCACCGTCGAAATCGGTGATTGGACGGACGAGCGCACGATGGAGGTGCCCGATCATGGTGTGGCGGTGGCCGCCTGCTTGGAACAGCTGACCGATTCGCAGCATGGCGTATTGCAGGATGCTTCGCAGGTGTCCGCAATCGGCTTCAAAGCGGTGCATGGTGGTCGACTCTCAGGCGTCTTCGAAGTCAACGACGATGTGCTCGATGCGATGGCCGAGATGAACGCTGCCGCCCCGGCGCACAATCCGCCCTACATCGCGGCCATGAAGTCGCTTCGTCAGCGGTTGCCCGGCATGCCATTGGTCGCCGCCTTCGAAACGGACTTCCATCGCACGATTCCTGCCAGCAGGCGTGAATACGCGATCCCACGCGAATGGGCCGACACCTTCCACATCCGCAAGTATGGGTTCCATGGTGCCAGCCATCGGTACATCGCGACCCGGGCGGCCGAGTTGCTTGGCCGCGACGATGCCAGACTCATCTCCTGTCACCTCGGTGGTAGCAGCAGTTTGACGGCGATTGACGACCGGCAAGAGTGTGATGACGACGATGGGCATGACTCCCCAGACGGGGTTGCCGCAGAACAATCGCGTTGGCGACTTTGATCCCTTCGCGCTGCCTTTGATCATCGAGCGAACCGGCTTGAGCCTGAATGAGGTCCTTGCGCAGTTGGCCAGCCAAGGTGGTCTTCTTGGCTTGAGTGGATCGAGCGGTGACATTCGTGATCTGGAGCAGGCTGCGGACGCCGGCGATGAAGGCTCGCGTCTTGCCTTGGACGTATTTGTCCAAGAGATCCGACGGCACTTGGGCGGCATGCTGGTAGCGCTCGGAGGGGCCGACGCGATCATCTTTACGGGCGGCATCGGCGAGAAGGGAAACCGGATCCGCGCTGCGGTCTGCGACGGCTTGGAAGAGCTTGGTATCGTCATTGACCCGAACGCCAACGAGGGAGTCTCAGGTGAGATGTCGTTTCATGCGGCGGCCAGCCGTACAGCGTTGTGGGTCATTCCCACCAATGAAGAAATCATCGTCGCGCGACAGTGCGTCGATCTATTGAAGCGGTAAGCGAAAAAAAGGCGTTCCGTCCATGTTCCTAGCTCGAGTCACAGGTTCGGTAGTCAGCACGCAGAAAGTTGCGTCGATGACCGGTCACAAGCTGCTGGTCGTCGAACCCTATCGGTTGGAGGAGAAAAGCGCGAGTCGCTTGTCACCACCGGACGGACGTTCATCGCCTGCGACACGTTGGGTGCCGGCGAGGGCGATTTTGTGCTGATCACGCAAGGCAGCAGTGCTCGCTTGACTCCTGAAACCAAAGAGTTGCCGATCGATGCGGTCATCATCGGCATCGTCGACACGGTGCATATCGAAAAAGCCGCCGTCTATTCCCGAAACGAATCCTGAATCTCGGCGGTCCCTCCCCAGCAGACCGCGGCACATCCCCACGAGAAACTGAACCATGCAATTCGACGAAAACATCATTCGCAACGTCGTCGCTCAGGTCCTGGCCGAAGTAGGCCCGATGCCGAGCGTTCGCAACGGGTCGGCGAAAGCGGGCTCCCGTGGTGGCCGGCATGGGGTCTTCTACGATGCCGATTCGGCCGTCACCGCCGCTCGAGCTGCGTTCGAATCGTATCGCGAGCGCTCCCTGGCCGATCGTAAACGAGTGATCGATATCATCCGTGAAATCTCGATCGATCAGTGCGAGGAACTCGGACGGATGGAGATGGATGAAACAAAAATTGGTCGGCTCGAACACAAGATTGAAAAGTTGCGCACCCTTGGCGAGCGCACGCCAGGTGTCGAGATGCTGGAAACCAAATGCTTCAGCGGTGACCATGGTCTGGCGGTGATCGAACGAGCCCCCTTTGGTGTGATCGGAGCGATCACTCCGGTGACCCACAGCTTGCCAACGATCACTGGAAATGCGGTCAGCATGCTGGCCGGGGGCAACACCGTCGTGGTCAACCCACATCCATCGGGAAAGCAGGTAGCGACCGAGGGCGTGCGCCGCTTCAACGAGGCCATCGCGAGTGAGATCGGTATCGACAATTTGATTTGCGTGATCGCTGAACCAACCTTGGAATCGGCCGAGGCCCTCTTCAAGCATCGTAGCATCGCGTTGATTTGCGTGACCGGCGGACCGGCGGTCGGCCGCGCCGCACTTCGCAGTGGTAAGCGAGCGATCGTTGCCGGTCCTGGCAACCCGCCTGTCGTCGTCGACGAGACCGCCGATCTCGATAATGCCGCCCGCTGCATCATCCAAGGAGCTGCCTACGACAACAACCTACTCTGCATCGCGGAAAAGGAAGTCTTCGTTGTCGAACAGGTCTTCGACGACATGATGGCTGCGATGCGGCGCGCCGGCGCTTTCGAACTCAATGCCGAACAGATCGCCAAACTGACCAGCCAAGCGATCGTCCAAGTTGGTGACGACAAGCATGACGCCGCCTGCAAGGACTTCATCGGAAAGGATGCGTCGTTTCTGGCACAAGCAGCCGGTGTGGAGGTTCCCGACTCCGTCGAACTTGTGTTTGGCGAAACCGATGAACATCATCCCTTCGTCAGTGTCGAACAGATGATGCCATTCGTTCCGTTCGTTCGCGCTCGCAACATTGACCATGCCATCGCGATGGCCAAGGAATATGAACATGGATTCCGGCATACGGCAATCATTCACTCCCGCAACGTCCGCAGCATGACGAAGATGGGGCGTGAGCTGGATACGACTCTTTATGTCAAGAACGGTCCGAGCATGGCCGCCCTTGGACTGGGGGGCGAGGGCTACCTGTCATTCTCCATCGCCGGACCCACCGGCGAAGGTGTGACCACCGCCAACACGTTCACCCGCGAACGTCGATGCAGCATGATCGACGAACTACGAGTGGTTTAGGCGGAGCAAGCTCAACACGATGCAACCTGCACTGGTCCTCGGTTCGACTCGCGCCACCGTGAAGCACAAAAGCTTAGACGGTCAGCGGCTTGTCGTCATTCGCTTGCTGACCGCCGACGATTCGGCCGACGGTCCGCCGTTGATCGCACTGGACCAGCTCGGATCACGATGCGGTGACAGGGTGATGGTGACAAGTGACGGATCGTACGCAAGAGAAATCACAGGGCATCGAAACACACCAGCGCGGTGGACCGTGCTAGGAATCGTGGACTAAGCGGAATGTCAGCTCTCGAGAAAAGCAAACAACCGTCGATCGATCCCGAGACACTTGCAAAGGTGACTCGCGAGGTGATCGCGCGTCTTTTGCAAACCTCCCGCGGCACCCCCTCGTTCGCCGACTCGGGCCAAGACATTCCATCGAAAACGAACCGGACCGCCGCATCGATGCCCGATCGCGTGGTCACATCGGACACGATCTCTCGGCTTCCGCCGGGGACCGGGGAGTTGTTCGTCCCAGAAGCCGCCGTGATCACCCCTTCCGCTCGGGATGAGGCCCGTGCTCGAGGGATCGCGATCAACTCGGGCACCCCTTCGCCAACAACGTCGCCCACACCGTCGCGGCAAGCCAAGCCACTCGAACATCCCTACCTGACATCATCGACTTCGATCATCCGGATCGCGCCGACGCGGTTGCCCAGCAACTCTACCGCCGCGGCATCACGACATGCGGATCGAAGATCATCCTCAGCGACACTCCGGCCCGTGAGCTCTACCACCAATGCACGCGTCATGCCGAAGTGGCGGTGATGGTGGGATCCCTCGATGATGTCCAGAGGTTTGCCAGTGAACTCGATGCCCACCACCTGGGTGCTCGGACATGAAACGCCTGAATCTGACGGCGGCCGTGAACGTCGCCGCACGCATTCGCGAATAGGAAAGTCTCACCGATGAAGCTTGCACGTACGATCGGAAAGGTGACGCTCTCACGCTTTCATCCAGCGATCAAGGCATCCCAATTGCGGTGTGTTGAAATCGTCGATTCCGTCGAGCGGATCGATACAACAGCCTCTCGGCGGAGACACGATTGTCGCCTGGGATCTATGCGGCAGCGGCCTCGGAGACCTGGTCGCCCTGGCCGAGGGACCAGAATCCGCGCAGCCTTTTTACCCCGACGTCAAACCATTGGACGCCTCCATCGTCGCCCTGTTGGACGAGGTATCGCTTGACTAGTCGATTCAAACATCAACCATCATTCATCAAGAACGAAACCCACAGACCGCATGGAAGTCGGTCATGCACGATCCACCCAGCAACGATCCACCCAGTGAGGAAGTAACATGCAGAATCTACACAGTATCAAACAAGACATGTGCGACATCGGCCGTCGCATTTACAATCGCCAGTTCGCAGCCGCGAACGATGGAAACATCACCGTTCGCATTAGCGAGAACGAAGTGCTGTGCACGCCAACACTGCATTGCAAAGGCTTTCTGAAGCCCGACGATATCTCCTTGATCGACATGACGGGCAAGCAGCTCTCGGGTCGCAAGAAGCGATCCAGCGAAGCCCTGCTCCACCTGGAAATCTATCGCCAGCGTGAAGACATCAAGAGTGTCGTTCACTGCCATCCACCGCATGCCACCGCCTTCGCGATCGCTCGTGAGCCGATTCCCCAGTGCATTCTTCCGGAAGTGGAAGTCTTCCTGGGTGATGTTCCGATCACCAAGTACGAAACCCCTGGTGGTCAAGCGTTTGCGGATACCATCATCCCGTTCGTCAGTCGTACCAACGTGATGATTCTGGCCAACCATGGGACGGTCAGCTATGGCGAGAGTGTGGAACAGGCCTACTGGTGGACGGAGATCTTGGATTCGTATTGCCGCATGCTGATGTTGGCCAAACAGCTCGGCCACGTTTCCTTCCTAAGTGGACAACACTCCAAGGAACTGCTCGACCTGAAGGACCAATGGGGCTACAAGGATCCGCGAAACACTTCCGAGTTCGAGAACTGCGACATTTGCGCCAATGACATCTTCCGAGATTCCTGGGCCGAATCGGGAGTGGCCCGGCGTGCCTTCCCGGCGCCACCACCGCTAAAGAAATCGGCTGAGTCCGCGAATCCATCCGCCTCCCCCAGCGCCAGTGACGAAGAAGCCTTGGTGAAGCTGATCACCGACGAAGTCATTCGCCAGCTGCAACGGGCCTAGAGCCGTTTCAGGTCAATGGTTTCCTCCTCCCACCCCTCAAAGTATTCCGAGTTCCATTCATGAAAGTTTCGATCATTGGCGGTGGCGGATTGGTTGGCTCCTGTGCCGCCTTCGCGTTGCAGTGTGGCGGCATCGCCAAAGAAATCGCGTTGCTCGACGTGAACCAAGAGTTGGCAGTGGGTCAGGCCTTGGATCTGCAGCATGGCGGGCCCAGCATCGCGGACCAAGTGATTCGCGGTGGTGGCTACGAGCACATCTCCGATAGCGACGTGATCTGCATCACCGCGGGACTGCGTCGCAAACCCGATGAGTCGCGATTGGACCTGATCAATCGCAACACCGATCTCTTCATGCAGATTCTCAACGACGTCAAGGCGGCGGGCCCCAAGCAATCGGCCATCATCGTGGTCGTTAGCAACCCCGTCGACATCCTGACGTACGTGGCTGCCAAGAAACTGGGGCTGCCGTGTAGACCAGGTCATCGGACTGGGAACGCAGCTCGATACGATCCGTTTCTGTTCCTTGATCGCGGAACAACTTGGGGCGCCGCCGACGCAAACGAAGGCACTGATCCTCGGTGAGCACGGCGATTCGATGGTTCCCATTTGGAGCAGCGCGCGATCGGAGGATTGCCGCTGGACAAGTATCCGGGATGGAATGCTTCGCTCGCCAACCAGCTCTTCACTCGGACCCGAGGTAGCGGCGCCGAGGTGATCAAGCGCAAGGGTGGGGCAGGCTTTGCGGTTGGAATCGCGATCCGGGATGTGATCGAAGCGATCATTCTCGACCGTCGCTGTGTCTTGCCTGTCAGCAGCGTGCAATCGGGTTGCTATGGCATCCGCGACGTCGCCCTTTCGGTACCGACAATCGTCGGACGTTCCGGCGTGGTGGATCGGATGGAAATCGACCTTTGGCCGAAAGAGATGCAAGGCATGCGAGCCAGTGGAGCCGCACTGAAAAAGACCTTGGACGTCGTGCTGCAGCGAATCGGCTAGAGCATTTTCAACATTGATCTGGGATCAACCGTAGGCCAGGACAAGTTCTGGCCTACGACCAACCGAATGCTTAATGAACCAGAACCAAGACTTGGGCTTGGATGTCGGGACCCGTTCCAAGAGCAGCAGCCGCCGCCGCAGGCTTGCTTCGATCAACTACGGGAAAGGGCAATTCGCTCAACTCGTGCGCCAGCTGATCGACTACATCGCCTTGGCTGAACAGCTCGAATGTGGCTCCTTCATGCTGGACGGTGGTCGGATCGGGTCGAACCGAATCAACCACTTCCAAGAAAGGTGCGTCCACGGCAATCGTCATACGCACCGACTCGATGCCTTCCTGGTCGGCCCACAACTGCTGGTGAAATCGATCGAACTTGCGGCCGGGCAACTGTAGGTACAACACCGAGGTGTCTTCGGAAACCTTGTCAACGTTCCCGGCGACGAAACCAGTAATCTGCTCAGTGACTTCTTTGCGGCTGGACGGTGTGATGTCCGCGGCCTCCATCGCCTTGGCAACCGCATCGGAAACTCGGCCGGCATCGGTACGACGCACGTCAACGACCAAGATCGCACCGAGCTGCATCATTGGATCGGCAGACTTCCTGACTGCAGAACCTGAATCGGGCGTCATCGCTGGAGCCGGGACCTCGACTGCGGCCACCGCTTCACGCGGTGCCGAACCAAGACGAGGCTCGTCGACGACGGGTGTCGGATTCAAGGGGTCAGCCGGCGTGAGAGGCGCGATCGTCGCGACCTCCTCGGCGGCTGGTTGGGAATTCTCAACAAGCATCGGTCCAGGCTCAACACCCGGACTCGGCTCGACCGATTCGGGAGCCACTTGCCCGTCTTGTGGGTTGTTCTGAACCGGATCCACCTTCGCGATCATGCTTGGATCGATTTCAGATTGCGGACGCAACAGGAACACCGCGAGAGCAATCGACGCGGCCAAGCCAACCAAAATCGCCGCATTTCGCCAGGAGTGGTTGCCGGGCGCCGAAACCGAAGGTGAGGTACTGGGCTGTTCGGCCAAGCGGATCAAGGGATGGTCGTCGGCGAGACCTTCTTCGCGAGCTCGTGCAACCGCCGCACCAAGCACGCGATCGGCGAACCCTCGATCGAGCCGGATATCGGAATCGGCCCTCGAGAGCACTTGCAACGAACGTCTTAAATCCCGAAGCTGCTCCAATTCGGCGGCGACTTCAGCATTCGACTGCAGGAGCTGTTCAACGCGGACACGTTCGTCCACCGTGAGGGCATCATCCAGATACCCACTCAACAGCTGGTCCAGTAGTTCTTTGGGGAGTGACATCGCTCTGGTACACCGTTTCGCCGCCTTTCGCGGACTACTGTGGTCTTGCTCCCTGGGCGACCGAAGTTTCCCTTCAATCCCGATCACACTGGGGGCATCATAATGCAATCGACCTCACCGAGGTGTGTCGACAGGGGTGGGATGCTCGAGCCCATTCGAAAGTTCCCAAAAGCCCGCTTGAAAGTGGGATTACCCGCAGAAATACCTAGAATTCCAACCTTTTCTGGGTACTCCGCCCGATCCACCGGGCACCTTTTTACGCCTACCGCCGCTCTGTGATGCGGCGAATCTGGACCAAAGATGGACCGATCTGAGATTCTCCGGGCCAACCGACGCGTCTACGATGCCATGGCGGCGGCCAAGAATCCTCTGTGCCGACCCGCCACCGATGAGGAATTGGCCAATCCACTCGCCACCGTGGACGGCTCGGGATGGCTGGGCCCTTCGATCTCAGGAAAGCACGTGCTCTGCCTGGCCGCCGGCGGTGGACGTCAGAGCTCGCTCTATGCGGCTGCCGGTGCTCAGGTCACCGTCGTGGACCTGAGTGGTTCCATGCTCGAATTGGACCGGCGCGTTGCTGCTGAACGCGGATTTCCACTTCGCCTGCTGGAAACTTCAATGGAGGATCTCTCGATGCTGCGTGAAGGTGAGTTTGACATCGTGATCCATCCCGTCAGCACCTGCTACGTCCCCTCTGTCCAACCCGTCTTTGCGGAAGTTGCCCGCGTGACGCGTGTCGGCGGACTGTACATCAGTCAGCACAAGCAGCCCACCAGCCTGCAAGCTTCACTCGATCCCAATGCATCGGGGCACTATGAGTTGCAGCACACGTACTATCGAGACGCACCAATCCCGCCGACCCAATCGGCGAGTCGAAACGCGCAGCGTCTGCGTGAACCGGGCGCGATCGAGTTCCTGCATCGCTGGGAACAACTCATCGGCGGGCTCTGCCGCGCAGGATTCGTGATCGAAGACCTGAGCGAGCCGATGCATGCCCGCGGCGATGCAACTCGCGGCTCCTTCGCCGATCGCGCCCGGCACGTCGCACCCTACGTTCGCATCAAAGCCCGCCGCAGAGCAGAGGGTGGAGGTCAACAGACCCTTGCCGGAGCCTCGCTTTGGCTCCCCTAACGCCTCTAACGTAGGCGAGTCTCTCCGAGACTCGTAACAAACGCAGCCAAGCTGCGAATGTCCGCCTTGGAAATGCGGACCTACGTAGAGGCGCTGTCCATCTAAACGACTCGACGCCCGCGATTTACCACTCGGCCCCTTTGATCAACCCAGTCGAAGATGACCGCATGAACAGCGACACCAAGAATGATCACGCCAACCATTGCATCTGGGCTACCCGCCAGAAATCGCAGGGCAGCAAAACTGGCGGTAAGAAACGTGAGCCCGCCCAAAGCACCGGCCAACGAATACTTCATTTCAGTTCCCCGCTTGAGACGCGAAGCCAATCACAGTCGCCCGCTGTTGATTGGATCCGGAACCAGTTTCAAGGATTGAAGTGACCAATCGCATCCTCAACTTACATGGCGGATCTCGCCGATCCCTTGTTCCCAGTGACGTATCTGCCGGCGTCAGATTGATTGAAGCGGTTCGATGACAGGCGGCACCGACGGGTTCCAACTTGACGCGGCTTCATTACATCGGACCAGAATTCGAATGGACCAGACGAAGGCGGCAAGGACCACGACCCCACCGGCAAGGCAGAACCAGAGGGGCGGCACATCAGGAAAGCCCCACCGAAAACGACCGACTTGGTAGACATTCCACCCACTGTTGATGAATGCGTGGCAACAAGCGCTCGGCCAGATCGAGTTGGTCCGCCAGGCGATCACGCCCAGCCAGATACCAATGATGGTAGCGAGCGCAATGCCATGTGGCGTCACGTGAAAGAGCCCGAAGACCAGCGAAGTCACGCCGATCGCAACGGAGGGACGAAATCGCTGTAGCATGCGGCGTTGGAAGAAGCCGCGAAAGAACAGCTCTTCCCCGAATCCTGGCAAAACACCGATCAAGATGATGAAGACAATCGCCCAGCCGAGCGTGATGTTCTTGTAGAGCTGAAGCACCGACTCGTCGCCGGGCAGGACGCGTTCGATCAACAGGACCACGCCCACCGAGACCAGGAGGACAGGAATCGAACCAAGCAACAAACTGAACATTGACAGCGCCGAGAGCTTCGGCAATCGCAGTCCCAGTCGATCGGTAACGGAACGACCACAGTGATTCGCACTGACCCATCCGAAAAGCAATGCGGCCGCGGCGATCGAGGAGCTGGAAAGCACTAGCATCAAAACAAAAACCGGCGGTTCCATCAGCCGTGTCGGCAACGCCTTGGCCGCATCCTGTAGAGACGGATATTCGCCGCGCGTCGCCAGAAGAAGCACGATGGCTCCCAGACCTTGCAGAAGTGATGCAAATCCCAGCTCGACCAGGCTCAATGCAAACAGTGGCCACACCCTCGGTTTGGAGGCCAGGATCGGGCCGCTTCCCACTTGGTCGGCAGGTACCGTCGTCGAGGAGTCGGAATCATTGACAGCTTGCCGGTTCGGTCCCGAGTCGTTTGACACAGTCATCTCGCTTCCTGATTTGCGTCTGACAAAACTGCCGACAATGGATCGGTCTTGTCGGATGAGGGCATCGAGCATTGTGCAGGATTTGGTCCCCCGCATGTGAACCCGAGAAGCATTTCGGATCTTCTCCAACGACGGGCCTTTCGATCACCTTGTTAACGGTGGATAGCAATTCACTTTTGCGAGGATCCATGATCACGCCTTTACACAAGAAGCCGTTTCCCTATTCTCTGGTCCAGTCTCTGGTGGAGGCGGCGGGGACTCAGAAAGAGCTGGGTGGTCGTCGATGATGAACGCCTGGAACCGAGTTGCCTCGGCCCGACGACATTTTGCTCACGTGATCTGACGGACACCGCACCAACATGCTAAGCAGCCTTTCGCCGTCGGAGTTATGCCTGTTGATCCTCGGCGCGTTGGGCATCGGCGTTTCCAAATCGGGGTTCCCAGGGCTGAGCATGCTGCACGTGGTGATCTACGCGTTTGTGTTCGGCGCCAAAGAATCGACGGGTGTCCTGCTGCCAATGCTGGTGGTCGGCGACTGCTTTGCAATTCGCGTCTTCGGTCGTAAAGCCGTTTGGAAGCAGGTGCGGCGGCTGTTGCCACCGACGCTGGTGGGCATCGTCATCGGCTGGTTGCTGATGGGCCAGCTCGACGAAACCGTCTTCAAGCGATTGGTGGGGGCGATCATCTTGAGCCTGACCTCCGTTCAAGTGGCCAGGATCTGGAAGCCGAGCTGGTTCGAACGAGTCCCTCATACGCATTGGTTTGCCGCGACACTCGGCCTGCTGGCGGGCCTGACCACCATGCTTGCCAACGCCGCTGGACCGGTCGTCGCCCTCTATCTGCTTGCCGTCGGCCTTCCGAAATGGGAACTGATCGGCACGACCGCTTGGCTGTTTCTCGTCTTGAACGTGTTGAAACTTCCCCTCAGCTACAACTTGGGCTTGATCACGCCATCGACCTTGCTGATAGGAGCCTCGATGTCGATCGCGATTCCATTTGGCATCTTCGTCGGTCGCTGGATGGTTTCCCGAGTCTCACAGCGATGGTTCAACGGCATCTTGCTGGCGTTCACTGCGATCGCAGCCCTGCGTCTGATTGGCATCTTCTAAGGAAAAGCCAAAATCGCTCCGGTAAGAGAGCACTGGATGCTACGAGCCGCGACTGACACGATCGCCCAACTGGCATTGGGTTGACCAAGCAAGAACTCGCTGTCCCTCCTTGATTCAGGATGGCCCCCGAATCTTGGCAACACAGCGAGTTCGACTAGGGTTGATCGATTTCTGAGAAACGCGCCGTTCTAACTGATCAGAACGTCCTCCAGGTAACGACTGCGGCGTTTCCTTCTGGACTCCTCGTCGATGTAGCTACCCAATTCAGCAAATGCCGTATCTGTCGACTGCGTGCTCTCACTTGTATCACCTTGGCGCAGCCGATTGATTACCATCAATGCATCGATCGAGGAAATCGTGTTGTCGAGGTTGACATCCAGGACGCTGAACACATTCTCCTCTTCAAGCACCGACTCTTCACGATTCAACTGGTTGATGATCTGCAGCGCGTCGAGCGCAGAGACACGGCATCGAGGTTCGTATCGAACGCCAACGACGCAGCATCGATGTCAAGACTCGAGTCACTCAGAAGCGTGGATGCACTGGCAACCGCCGGGACTTCGGCGATCTGCGTTAGCTGGATCGACGTCGAGCCGGTAGTCTCGTACCGGTCCGTCACCAACAGTCCAACCACGGAAGCGTCAGGATAGTCGGCTAGGTTCAATGTATAACCATCCACGTCGACTTCATCCCCGTTGACCGTCCAGGCATACGTGACATCCTCTACGTCGCCGATATCCGCCTCGAGGCGGCCGTCACCCAGAGAATTGATCCCCACAAGGATTTCGTATTCAACCACCAGTTGGGCGTCGTAAAGCGAAGTCGGCTTGCGGTCCCCTTTGATGTAGACCGAGAAGTCAAACTCATCGGACAGCCAAACGCCATTGATGGTCAAGTAAGAAATCGAACCATCCAACTCTTCACGCTCCTCGTAATGCAGGTTGCCGTCTTCATCGACGGTTGTTACCAAGCGTTCGTCGTCGATCTCACCAGCTTCATTCCTGACAACACCTGTCCAATGATCACTGCGGCTAAGATCGACTCCATTGGCAAGCTCGCCGGCACCATCCAGGAGGTTGATGATGGTGGTTGTATCCTGTCCGACCTCGTACTTGATGTTGTCCTTGGTAAACGGAGGTCGACTATGGGCAATCCTAGGGATGTCCACACCAGGCAAATCCTGGCCGAACTTCCCGGACTGCAGTCGCCAACGCGGCCCTTCTTGGATCAGCAAAGGAAACTCTTTTCCGACCGGGTCTGTGTAGGTTTCAAAAACCCCCAGATCATCCAAATTGTACTGCGGGTTGGGCTCGAAGGGATCCCGATCCATGGTGGTGTACCACGCGTTGGTGAAACCGCCGGTCAAGTCCGATGAGATTCCCTCAGGGTCAGCCAGTGTCGAGTCCCGAAGGATTGTACCTGCGGGATACCAGGTACCGTCGCCCGCATAGTCGTCATCGAGTGACTTCCAGAGAAAACCATTCTCGTCATTGGGATTGCCTACCACTTCGTAGGCTGGCCCGCGACCCTTCGCCAATTCGTTTTCCAAATCTTCCGGACGAATTTGGTCGTTGGGGTTATTCGTGATCTTGTGGTTCACGCGCAGGTTGGCGTTCGTCACGCTGTAGGTCAGACCAGTCGACCCCCATGCTTCCGGCAACGGCAGCGAAACATTCATGCGAATGTCGTTCGGCCGTTTGACTGCCGTACCCCAACGGAAGAGCAGTTTTCCATCATCCTTGAAGGTCACAGAATAGATCGGTGTACCATCGCTGTCGGTGGCCAAGAAGATGTCCTGAATGACGGAACTCTCGTTGGCCTTGAACCATCCATATCGCTCATCATCGGGGTCATCCCAAGCGCTGAGCAGTTGGCTGGCGTCATACTGCACATTGTTGTGAGGGCCCGGCGTGAAGGTTCCATCCTCGTTGTATATCAGATCGATCTGTGTGAAGGTGTGGTTCGCAGGAGTATCATCGAAGCCGAGGATTTCGGCCATCACGTTGTAATGCTCAGTCGAGGCCTTGACTGTTACGCCACCCAGACCGGTGAGCCAAGTCCCCAGTGGCAGACCAGATTTAAAAACTCCTGTCTCTGCGTCGGACACTTCGAGACCGATCGGGTTCCCCTCGACATCGGTCAGATTACCGACCCAGCCCTCGGCGTATTCACCGTCGCGAATCTTCTGCTCACTGCCCACAAAATCAGTGAGGTAGAAGCCGAAAGCGCTGTCGATCGGATAGAGCGTGGTGCCTTCCTTCGACACGATCGGTTCGATATCACCGATTCCCAAGGTATCGATGATCGATGAATCCATGAGGTAGCTGGTGCCAGCAAAGTCGCCGACGATGTCGTTGATCGAGAATAGGTGCAGATTGGAGATGAAGTCCATTGCTCCATCGCCATCAAAGTCACCCGTCCCCGGGGTCAATCGTTGTAGGTTCGCGCCCGGTGTCGTCTCGCCATCGTCGCCTCCATTGCCGCCAGTACCATCTCCTGTTCCGTCACCGTTTCCAGTATCGCCACCGTCGTCGTCACCACCTCCGGTCGGCGGTTCGACCGTACCGTACCAATTGAAGTCCCCGACCATGACGTCGGCCCACTTCTTGTTCGCGGCCCAGCCACCAAACGGTTGAAAGTCGAACCGGTCACCGTTGGAGAGCCCCACAGTCCAGGTACTCGTTCTTTCATCGCGTCCAACCACGTCAGCCAAGCCGTCGCCATTGAAGTCACCGGTATTCACATCGACAAAGCTGCTGGTCGTGTTCCACGATCCAAATAGTTGATTCGACGGCGAGTCCCCATCGGAGACTTTGACCCACCATCGATCGCTCGACGTTCGAGCAATGACATCCTCGTCGCCATCGGCATCGACGTCACCAATCATGACGTCCAGCAGCGGCTCATCGGGGATGCTACCGCCCCAGCCCTTGGTCTTGAAGCGGTCAGCCTCCGCGTCCGACGCAATGGATTCTGCCAACACCCAGGTGCCACTCCCCGCGATCCGGGCAACGATGTCGTCGCGCCCATCGCCCGTAACATCCGCCGTCAATACGTCGCTGTAGTCCGCCTGATCGTTGTTGAGCAACGACTCCCAAGGTGAACTCACAAAACCGCCATCCGCTGTGAACGTGATTACTTCCCAAAGAACCTTCGTGGCATCCGAGTTCGGTCGTAGACCCGCGATGTCTTCTCGACCATCCCCATTGTAGTCTCCGACCATGAGGTGTTCGTAGACAGCAAAGCTTGGCAGCCCGCTCATGGCTTCTTCGAATACGCCTTGGTATGAACTCAGAAACCAATTGCCTGAAGCATCACGGCCGACTATTTCATCGATGCCATCGCCATCAAAGTCCACGACCAGTGCGTCGGCCCAGGTCGCGGGAGGACTCTCATTCACGTTGAGCACTTTATCGTCGAATACCCATGACCCGTCTTCAGAGGTTGTTATCGTGGAAGTCTGCCATTCTCGATCCTGTGGATTCCATCCCACAATGTCATCAGCGCCGACGCCATTGAGTTCGGCCACCATGACGTTCGCCCAGTCGATCTTCTTCGACCAATTGCCGTAACGGACTTCGTCAAAGGTGTCACCATTGGAGATGCCAACCCACCAGGAACCGTCTTTGGCACGTCCAATGACATCGTCAATTCGATCGGTGACCAGCACCTGATAATCTTCCACTTCGCCAAAGCTGACTTCTTCGTGAATGATCAATCCAGTGGGAAGAATCTCCACGCCGGCATCAGGAGCAACCGGAGTCAGCCGGAAACGCAAGAAGCTCTCTCCGGGAACGGCGTCGGGGTCGACGACCATGGACACACCGCTGATGCCCCCGTCCGGGACGACCAGGTGATCGCGAGTCACGTTCGGATCGGCTGGATCTCGGAACTGCACACGCTCGTCTTCCGAATCAAAGACGCCATTCTGGTTGCCATCGAGCCAAGCATAGAGATAGCTATTCTCTTCATAGACGTCTCCGTTGGCGTCGCGTAGCGATGCATCGATGTCCAAGATAGCATCCGCACCTGGGATGACAGCCGTCCGGAACGTGATCCCATTCTCATCGTCAAGATTGATCGTGTCGTCACCAAGTGCATCGGCCGAGGAGATCGGACCGTATTCTGCATCGATGCCGATCGTGTCGACTGGACCCAGGTAATAGACCGGCGTACCGGTGCTATCCACCAACATCGCCGCACGGGCTGGATCTCCCTCTTCGTAGCTTGCGGCGCATCACCATGGTCATACGCCACCGCACCATCTGCGAGTTCATAAGTCAGGACGAGCTGCGCGTCATAAAGATCAAGCGGCTTGCGATCGCCTTGACTTAGATTGCAAAAATCGAAACCTTCGGTCAGCCATGCACCATTGATGGTTAGGTAAGCAAGTGAACCGTCCGGCTCTTCCCGTGTGATGAAGTCCTCTTCTCCCGTTTCCGGATCTACCACTTTCGCCAAGCGTTCATCGACGATCTTTCCATCGGCGTCCTCAACCAGCCCCGTCCAATAGATGCTGTTTGTGAGGTCGACTCCATTATCGAGTGACCCGGCACCATCAAGCAGATTGATCGTTGTGACGGTTTCTTCGCCGACTTCGTACTTGATGTTGTCGCTTTGAAATGGTGGTTCACTGCCGGGAACCAGCGGAATCTCCATTCCCGGCACGTCCTGACCAAACTTGTTCGATTTCAAACGCCAACGTGGACCGGAAATCAACTCCCCGTCGTCGCCGTAGTAGTACTCGAACGGATCACGGTCCATCGTGGTGTACCATTCCCAGGTGAAACCACCGGTGATGTCTGACGAAAGCCCGTTTTCCTTGACCTCCGTATCCACGAGCGAAGTATCACGAAACGTCGTGCCGATCACAACGACTACTTGGTTACCGTCCTCATCCTCGACGATCTCCTTGTTGCGCAGCCCGACCATTTCCACGCCATCGAGGGTGATCAGTTGTGGAATACCGTCAGCATCCAGAATTGGGTTGCCTGCATTGTCGGCCTCGACGATGTAGACAAAGTCCTCTTCGTTCAACTTCGAATTGTTGTTGCTGTTGTAACCTGGGTATCCCGCAGGTGCCCGTACATTGTTCTCGAACGGGACCAGCACAACTTCACCCCCTTCATCGAGCCACAGATAGCTCGGCAGCTCAGCTCCGTCCCCAGCGAAATCGTTGACATCGGAGACCCAGTAGAAGTTGACAGCCGGACTTACGGGGTCCGCGACGGTGACGCGATACGACGGCTTCCGCCCAGTGGCTAGTTCATTCTCCAAATCTTCGGGTCGAATTTGGTCGTTGGGATTGTTGGTGATGCTATGCCGGATCTTCAATTCAGCTCGCGTGACCACGAAGCTAGGAAGGTTATTCGCTGCGTCCCGAATCAGCCACTCATCGGGCAGTGGGACGTGAACATCCAGACGCAAGTCGTTCGGACGCTTGACCATGGTGCCCCAGCGATAGAGCAGCTTGCCGTCGTCCTTGAAAGAAATCGAGTAGGAGGGCACGTCCGCGACCGCATCGTCGACCACTTGATAGCCGAGCAAAATGTCGTTTAGAACTGTGCTTTCATTGGCTTTGAGATCACCCTCGGCGAAAAGCATGCCCACTTGTTCATAGGTATAAAGCTTGTCGGTGATGCCATCCTCACCCTTCTCGAACTCGCCTTCAACAATGCGTTTGTAAAGGTCGTCAGTCGGGTCTCCATCCAGCCCGAGCAAGTGCGACATTACCACGTAATGCTCGGTGGAGGCCTTGACCGAATTGCCTCCCAGGCCGGCCGCCCAGGTGCCAAGAGGGAGCGTCGACTTGAACGAATCGGTCTCCACGTCGGACAGCAACAATCCAACGATTTCTCCATTTTCGTCGTACTTGTTGCCGACCCAACCTTCGCGATGAATTCCATCGAGCGTCTTGTCCTCTGCGCCGACGAAGTCTTGGACATAGAAACCGAGGTAATATCGACGGGATAAAGATGTTGCCATCTTTATCCTCAATGGCAGGGATCTCATCCCCATGTATCTCGGGGGCATAAACGCCGGGAGGTAGTGCGGTGAAGTCGATGATTTCGTCGCTTGTCTTGTTGGTCAGTCCATCGTACGAGCCCGACACCTCCACGAACTCGTTACCGCCAACCCCTTCCTCCGTTTTGTTTGGATCGAAAATGGAAAAGTCAATGGTCTCGGAAACGAAGGTAATGTCACTTGCCAAGAGTTCTCGCCTTTCCAACGCTTCCAGCTTCATGGCATGCCACGAATAGGGTCGCGATCGGTGGGATCTTCGTACGCGCTCACGACGATGCTTGCAGGTTGTGGACATGACTTGCTCCTTTCGAACGACTTATGGATTGCTCCGCAAAATCGCACTCGCACGAGCGGAAAAGCGCAACCTCATGGAACCGGAATGTCTTGCGCTTTCAATAGGAAATGACGTGCCAATGGGTTTCACAACCTTTGACGCTCGCAACTCATGCGGTCAGAGTTGCCCGAGCAGATGCGACCACGACAGCCGACTGACTGCTGGCGTCAACGCGTTGAGAACCGCAAAGAGAACGCGATCGCCGCCTTTAAATCTGTCTAGCAACGCACATCGCCCCCTTGCTTCGTTTCAGGATGGGATCGCGGAGCACCGCATGTCGATACTTCCGCGCCCATGAGCCTTGCCTCTCTCGTTGCAGCGAATTCCGATCACTTGCACGAAGATGCCTTCTCATCTGAACAAACTGTGCTGCTTCGTGTCACACACGAGTACCAAGGCGCCAGTCTTTTTTGTGCACACGGTGAACGAAAGCTCAGCGCCAAACGAAGTCTCTATCTAGCAAGACCTGCGTCCTTTCTACGTAAGCGATCTCCGGCGACAGGCTGTACCCATCGATCAAGACTGCAGCATGCATCGGCTTTCCGTTGCGGCTCATCGCGGTCACCCTGCCAAGAAATTCCCAGCTGTACCCGTCCCTTCGCATGATGGAAACGATGACGGCTCACGCGTGAATCCCTGGAGTCTCCGAGGCGGGGATGTGCACACTCCTAGCAGGCATCCTGGGCCGACCCAGCTGGGTGACATCCCAAGCCTGCTGCCAAAAGGAGGCTTCCGCATCCTATCCCTCCCGTCAACCTGACTATCCCAATGAAATCGAATGCCACCCGCATTTGATAGCAATCCGTCCTCGCAATGAATCTTGAAGGGAGGCAGTGAAAGCCAGTAGTCTCCCGCTGGAGACTCTTCCGCTTGGCCATGCTCAGGGATGTTAATGTGACCAGCGATTCATTCGCGACCGAGGAAGGCCTGCGCCGAAACCAGAGACACACAACGGACCCCGTCGAGGCGTCCATCTGGGCGATCCCATCGCCTTCGCCATGTCGTTCTTGCTTCGTTGGTGTTGATCGCCTGTCTGGTCCTCGCCGCCCCCAGAATTTTTGGTCATTCACTTTTGGTCAATGGACGACTGGGGAAGATGGCGGAATCGCACGGCTGGTCGATTGACATCGGTTCGACACGAGTCGGCTGGTTCGCGCCGCTTCGAGTGACGGGCGTGCGGGTTCATGGCGAGTCGATGTGGTGCAAGCTTCACGTGGATCAGATCTCCAGTGACTTTACCTTCTCGGATTTGCTCTTTGGATCGGGCGACTCGGCAGGCCACTGGGTCATCACGGGCGTCGGCCTCCACTTCAACATCGACGCCGATCGTCGCAGCTCAGTGAGGGATTATCTTGATCAACTTTCAATCGGTGATTCGGGAGGTGCGTTGCCTGAGGGTCGCATTCAAATCCGAGACCTTTCCATGAGCGTGACGGATGCCGCAACAAAAGAACAGTGGCAGCTCACAAAGTCTCACGCGGAAATCAATCTGCACCATGAAACATGGGACACCGAGTTCTCCGGCGACATCACAGAACCAGGCGGTCGTTCTGGTTCGTTTCAAGGAAGCACCTCGGCCGTTCTCCCATCGCCCAACGGCGTGGCACGGATCAAAAGTTTGCCCCAGGTCAAAAGCTCCGCGATAATTGCATCGGACAACCCATCGTGGCAATGCGAAATCGAATCCAAGACGCTTCCTCTTTCGCTCTTCACGTTGGCGGTCGGGCCCCAATCGCTCGCCGCAACCACGGTTCCATGGGTGCTGATTGGCGATGCTACAGGCACCCTCCGTCTTGCTGGGCGAGGCGACGGAACGATCAACGCAGATGTCGATCATTTCGAGTTTTGGAATTTGCGAGCGACCGATCCAGTCCATCCCGCGCGGTCTTCTCGAATCGACACGCCACGCTGAACGGTCGACTGGCGGTCACCGGTGATCAATTCATCGCCGGAGACCTGCGGGCCTCCACGGACTTTGCTTCCGCCGAGATCGATGCATCCGGCTCGGGATCGTTGAGCTGGAGCGACTTCTGCGACGCTCCCTGGAGGTCACTGGATCAGATTGATGGAACCATGACGGCCGAGATCGACGTCGCGTCACTTCAGAAATCGTTACCGGGCGTCCTGCCGGTACGAACGGATACCGAGATTCTCTCAGGCAAGATCACGCTCCGCACCGACTCGCTACCGTCCGGTCCATCGAAACGCCGCCGATTCGAGCTGAACACCGACGAGATACGAGCACTATCGAAGGATGACGTCGTTCTTGCCATCCAGCCAATTGAGCTCTTCGCCATCCTTTCCAACCACGACGGCGTGCTCGGGGTGGAAAAATTTCACTGCGAGAGCGAGTTTGCGAATGTAATCGGCAGCGGAGATCTGAGACATGGCGAGGTAGAAGTCAACGCGGAGCTGGGACTGTTCAGTGAGAAGCTGATTGCGATCACGGACATGACGGGCCTTGAGTTTGATGGTTCCGTCGAAAGCAGGCTGCGATGGGACTTGGAGCCGGGAGGACCTGGAGCCGGGGGACCTGGAGCCGGGGACTTGGAGCCGGGCCACGAATGGCGATTGGTCGGGTCGGGATCCGCCTCCAATGTGAGTCTAACCCGGAACGGCATCAAGACGATCCATCAGAATCGACTCGATGGCAAAATTGATTTCCTGGGCCATTGGGGAAGTCAATGCTTGGAGGCGTTGTCCCTGGCAAGGCTAAGTTTGAAGGGCGACGAGCTTGATTTGCAAGCTGAGTTAGCACGGCCTGTGCAAGACCTCTCTCGCGAGAGTCCGTTACCTCTACGCGTGAAGGCTACCGGTCGCATTGAAAACCTCGCTGGCCTTTTGCAGTCTTGGACGCAGATGCAAGTGAGGGAGGCGGAGGGTCAATTCGATCTAAACCTTGAGGGCGAACTCTCCGCGGTGTCAGGGCGACTGGACAAGGCAACGCTCGAAGTGTCACAACCGCGAGTCGCCTACGAGAATCACTGGCTCGGCCAAAGCAAACTCAATGTCGATTTCGATGGCGAGTGGGCATGGCCATCGGGTGATTTTGAGGCCAAGTCCTTGAAGGCACGTTGTGATGCGATCGTGGCTGAACTGAGAGGTCGCATTGGACCAAAATCGATCGACTGTGCAGTCGCATGGCGAGCGAAACTGGATCAGATCACGAACAGCTTCCATGAGCCGGTCGCCGGTCAACCCGCTTCGGGATTGCGGGAATCGATCATTTGGCCCGCCACTTCTCGATCACGTTTGACCAGGGCTTCCAAAGACTGGCAGTTACAAGGCGGTTGCAGCGGCAGGCTCGATGTCCGGGGCGATGCCGAAATCATTGAAGTCCGAGGCAGTGTCTCTGGCACGGAACTGGTGCTGCGCGAACGCTTGCCCACCGCGGCGGACGGGTCAAACGAACTCTTGGCAATTTCGATGATGCGATCCGTGACCGCTCTTGACGAGGAGTCGACGTCCAACCCCGTGACCGCAGAAAACCCTCACCGCCTCATTTGGAAAGAGCCCGAAGTGAAACTTACCGGCTCCTTGAGCTATGACCCTTCAACGCAGCTCGCGGTAATCGACTCTGTGAAGGTAGCCGGCGACTGGTTTGCCACGGCACTCTCGGGAGAGGCGATTTGGAATTCCCAACGGGGCGACCTGTCGCTCGATGGCCCGCTGACCGTCAAGCTGCCGGAACTTGGCAAGCATTTGACGGAGCTCGCCGGAACCGAGGTCGATGTGAGGGGAACGCACGTTGCGCCGTTGAAGATTCAATTGCATCGCCAGGAAGATGGTTCCACGGCCTTGGCAGTCGATGGAACGCTCGGTTGGGAATCGGGCGAAGTGGTCGGGGTGAAGTTCGGCCCCGCATCGATACCGGTCCGGCTGAGTGAAACGCGCCTCCAGGTTGCTTCCAGTGTCATACCGGCGGGGGACGGAAAAATACGTCTTGCCGGTGAGGTCCAGTATCGGTCTGGCCCGATCACCATTCGGCTGCAGCCCGGTGTTGTTGCCGAATCGATTCTCCTGACAGAAGAAATGACCGATCGTTGGCTGAAGTTCATCGCCCCTCCAATGATGAGGGTCGAAAAAATACATGGTACCGTGGGGGCTGAACTCGACGAATCGATCATCGTCATCGGTGCTCCAGACCAAACCCATGTGGCCGGACGAGTCAAGATTCAGAAGGTCGAAATGTCGTACACGCCCTTCATGCAACAGGTGATGGACACCCTTGAGAGACTGCGTGACATCGTGGACGGCCCGGCTGGAGTACATCGAGTCAGGACGGATAATCTGATCACGATGCCAGCACAGAATATCGACTTTGATCTGAATCTCGGACTTGTTGATCACAAACGGATTGAAATTGTGATCGACAAGACGCCGATCATTTTCAGCGGCTATGTCACGTTGGACGGTCGACTAGCAATGATCGCGAAGGTCCCTGCGAGCTACTTGGAGCGTCACTTGAGTTCACAGGATGCATCGGGCAAGTTCATCTCGCTGCCGATCTCGGGAAC
This sequence comes from Pirellulaceae bacterium, assembly GCA_963767665.1. GTDB lineage: Bacteria > Planctomycetota > Planctomycetia > Pirellulales > Pirellulaceae > Rubripirellula. The sequence continues at coordinate 361,101 of CAVYFC010000013.1, read as the reverse complement.
CACCAATTATCCTCTCGTCAATCCAACCGGTCTCGCCAATGTGGCAACCCTCTTGACCGATCGAACGGCGTTCGATGTTGGAGAGGAGTTGATACGACAGCAGCTCGAACACGATAAGGTTCTGTACGAGGATACAAAAACGCTGCTGCTAGATGGCAAGAAACTGCTGGAAAGCACCCAGATCATTGAGGACGGCCTGCAACGAATTCTGGACCGAGCCGACGAGAGAAGGCAGAGCAAGAACTCAAAGGAACCCGCATCAACGGTTCGCTGATCGCGCCGCGATGAGGCGAGTCAATGACAAGCGACTCAGCGAATCCCTCAGGGCGAGGTCGCGCCGCGCCATGGCCGCAAGGCGAGCGTCAACACGATGCCAAGCATGGCAAGGATCCCGATGATGTATGCGGGTGATCTGGACGAGCCCTCTTGAAGTGGCTCGCTCGACGATTCGGGAACCCCTTTCGACGAGAGACCGGCGGGAATCCCGAGCAACTCTGGAGCTTCGACGCTGGCTGAGTCGACCATCACTATGTTCGCGCCGAGCTCCTGTTGCCAATCGACATTCAATAGCAAGTCGGTACCTGGATTCAGCGATTTCACAGTACAGCTGCATTCACTGACCATGTAGCTGCAGATACCAAGGATCGAATCGGGACTCACGTTCTCAGTGGGAATGGCATCCAACATTCGCCCCCTTCCAAACACGGGTACCAAGACGGGACGCTGTCGCTCATCGTTCAGGCCGTTGATCATCGCCAACGTAGCCCGTTCGTCGATGTCGTCGCGCGAAAGCCGACGGAATCCAAATTCCACTTTCAGCGGAATGTCACACCTCAATACATCGTCCATGGAGGCTTCGGGATGCTGACGCAGGTACTCGCTCGCGCCAGCACGTGGAATCACGCCGTCGGGAATCATGATCTCACTCTCAGCTTGACGGAGAGCCGCCTCGAGCTCGCGGGCGACCCGTTCGTTCAGCTTCGTATCCGAGCCATCAACCTGGATCCAGACAGCCGAGGCGCCGGACACGATGTCATCAGCCAACTCGCGTCGGACAGGCGAATCCAACCAAGCGTCAATGTTCTCGGTGGTGAGATTTCCGTCCCAACACTCACGAGAGCTTCCATTTCGACTCGGATAGTAAACAAGCAGGCGATTCGAAGTGACGCCATCTTCGATTCCTTCCACCTGCCAAAGCTCCGCCTCTGACAACTTGGCGACCTCGACAATTTCGAGATCCAAGTTCAGGTCATCCAAATCGAGCGACTGGAGTTTTGTGATTGCCTCCTGAGCCAGCGGATCATCAGCCTGCTGGACAATCGCGATCATTCGGTATCGATCCACTGCCCAGCGTTCCAGGGCGTACCGAAAAACCGGCAGCTTGCACGCCACAGCAGGTACCGCCAAGGCCATCGTCAACGCCGCGACCAGACACAGGTTTCGCTTCAGCATCACCTGGCCGCTCCAAACGCATAGATCGAGCCGCGATCGGTACTGACGTAGAGTCGTCCCGAGGCAACTGCCAAACCATGGGCAGCCCCTTCGATTTGGGCTCGCCAAACCTCACGGCCGTCTGATTCCGCAAAAGCAACCACCAGTCCATCGAGTCCGACCAGGATCACATCCCCCGCTTTGATCAACTCCAACGGTGGAGGGCAGGGGATCGTCCACTTCCAAGCGGACGACTGCTGCGACTTCGCCCGAGCTAGCACCTCATCGACCACTTCCACCTTTTCCCGCTCATGCTTGAGGTCATCAGCTGCGGCTTCGAGCGATCGCTGAGCGTCGATGTATTGCTGCCGATTGAGCGATTTCAACTCCCCGCCGATCGACAACCACGCATTGCTCTTATCAACCAGAATACGATTGGTGCCAGCGAACGAGGCAATCGCTCGGTTGGATTGTAAATCGGCGATCCGAATCTCTTCCTCGTCTGATTTCTGATCGGGCGGGCCCGCCAGCAGCATTTCATCCTCGGTCAGAATGCAGAAGACTCCTCCCGCCTCGCCAACCGCACCGCGAGGTTCTCCATCGGCTCGCCGAAAAGCCAGTGGCGCGGCCCTTCCTTGTGGTACATAGAACAGTTCCGACGAAGCGAGCAGCGCCCCTTGCAGGGTCACGTCCGTCAGTTCGCGTCGGAAGCAACCAGGGCCGCTGCCGCTTCCGCTCTTGGCATCGACCGTCAGAAGATAGGATGATTCCCATGGAACCAACGATCCGCCAAAGGTCGCCAATCCACGATCGACCAGAACACCTGTTCGCACGGGCCACAACGAAATGATCTTGCGATCGTTCATGATGCGTTGCGAGGACTTGCGGGCTTGGACTTTCCAAAGTTCCTCCCCGGACGACTTTTCGCAGCAATAGGCGTAACCGTCATCCGAACCGAACAATAGTCGATTCCCATCGATTGTTGGCGGCAAACGGACAGGTGCACCTGTAAAGAAAATCCATGACTCATCGCCGCTCTTCGCATCAAGCGCATGCACCGCGTCATCAGCGCTCGATCCGAAAAAGACACCCGTCGAATCCGCGGTGACGTAAAAACAGGGATCGAAATTGCGCATCGACTGCAAGCCACGATTGCCTGAGTAAGCGTCCCACTTGGCCGGTCCACTCCAAGCGGTCTGCGGTGGCTGTGGTGACGTCCACACCCAGTCCAACTCGAGCGGATACGCCAATTGCTCCTTCGTCACACCACTTCGGCGGTTGTCATGCCGAAAGGTCGACCAGCCCTGGGCATCCGCCCGCGCGGCCGGAACGAGCAACAAAACACTCAGGCTAAGAAAGGAGGTGACTGGATTCTTCATGGCAGCGGTTCCTCCACTGGTACGAGTGGAGCGAAACCGATGGAACATTCCATCCACCCGCCACAGGAACAGCCCCCTCCCGCCTCTGGCGAAAACAGCATGCCCTGTGCTGGAATCGTGCTGAGCCAGCAGCTCGGACGCAACCTGCTGAATTCCGTCGGTCGCTCTTGTTCCAACGACCACAACGAAACGGGTCCGGTGCCGCCTCGGTAAATGATCGACCCACCGGCACCGATTGGCGTTGCACAACCTCGACGTTTTCCCAAAGTGTCAGTCTTGATCACGCTGCCATCGGAGGCATCAAGAATGTGAGGCTGCAGAAACAACTGACCATTCATTGACACGGCATGTTGCATATGGGCTCCATGGTTGTCGGAGGGCCAGGGCACGGATCGCGTCCATTGGCTTACCCCCGATGTCGTGTCGAACGAGGCCAGATGAAAGGCATCGTCACTTGACGTCTCCAGGACGAAGCCCGAATCATCTGCCATCCCGAACGCAACGATCTGAGGAGACGACTGGGGAGGTACCTTGCTTTTCCAAATCTGTTTTCCTGATTTCAAATCCACGCATACCACGGACGCATCGGGCCAAATTTGATCGTCGCTCAGCTTGCCAGTATTGAGGTCTCGCAATGTCGGGTCATCTACCTCCACAAAATAGAGGTGGCCTTGATGGATGGTAATGGTTGACTGCACGACGGCGTCGACCTCGCGGGTCCAGCGCATGTCACCGTATTTCTTGTCGAAAACAACGATGGCACTTCCACAGATCTTCGCGGTCTCCGCATCATTGATTCCGTCGTACCAGGCCGGTTTGTCCCAATACTCTTCGTAGGTACTACCCGCTTTGACCGCCGTCCCAACGACGGCATCGTCGGTAACGGCAACGTATCCCCAGTCGAATCCCTCTTCATATGGCTCAGGATGGCGAATCGTGCCAACATTTCTCCGGTCGCTGCATCGATCACCCAGAGAGCGTCACGAGCGACCGCATACAAATGGCTCGCGTCAGCGCACCAGTTCGCACTGTCACGCGGGATGTTGACGCGGCGAAGATCGGGCATCTCCAGCGTCCAGAGAATGGCACCATTGAACGCGTCAAGCGCCATCATTCTGTTCATCCCTTGGTGGAACAGACGACCACCGATGGCCAATGGTGCTGGCATGCGGGGATTGCGATCGATCCCGAAATCAGCGCCAGGTCGGCCCAGCCAACGGACCGTCAATTCCCCCGCTTCGTCGGCGCCGCCCAGCGTTTCGCCTGCGTAGGAACCGTTTGCCGTTGATCCGTACTGATGCCCCCATCCGGCCAGAGATTCGAGACCGCTCTGACGACCGATCCAAACGCCCGTGTCCACCGAAGACCAATGGATGGATTTCGACGCAGCCAAGTCTTTCGACGGCTCGGAATCCGACAGGCAAACCAAAATGCCCGCTGGCGACAACCAGGGCATGACCCGTGGTAACTGCGCGGCGTCGGTCACAACCAGGTTGGCAATCCCATCCGGCAGATCGACAGCGAGCTGCGCCGACAATCGAATGCCATAAACGCCATCGTCATACCACTTGGTGCGGAGGGAGTGGAGCGACTGGCGATCAAGGCATGACGCGATCACGGTCATCTGCGAACGCTGGGCGATGGGACTCGCCCATGCCTCGGCGAACGGATCGACCACGATCGCGACCCCACCCAGCTGATCGAACTGCTCGATCACGCGTTCGATTCCCGTTGGCGATTCAGACGTCCTCGGGATCTCTGGCACCGAGTAGTTCATGCCAGATTCGATCGAATAAAACGGACTGAGTAATCGCTTGCCCGCATGCCGAACACCGATCCGATAGTAGAGCGGCTCTCCAGGCGTTAACCGATCGAGCACAACGGTGTGGCTCGTCCCCAACTCAGGCGACTCTTTGATCGTCCCCAGTTTGCGAGTTGGCCCAAAGGCAACGGAGGCTGGACCTTCGAGATTGGATTCCCAACGCAACTCGGCTCGGTCGGGGGCAAGAAACCGCACGCCGGTGCTGAGTCGCAAGGACGATTCCTGCTGGGCAAAAGCCAATCCCACGACCGCATGGGTCATCGTGACCCAGACGATCAAAGCAACGGCCCCATGAAAGTCCATGCGGCAATCAAGCAACCTACTGCCTCGACACGGCATTCCCCGATTGGACGGATGTCTTGGCTGTATCGAGAGGTCGCCCATAGAACACCGCTTGGTTCAAGTGGAAGATGCCAGGTTTGGTGAGCGCCAGTTTAACAAACTTGGCGTTGGTCCCCGCGGGTAGATCAAACGACCACCTGGCGGCAGGCTTCTCGCTGGCCCAAACCTGCGTCCAACTCTCCCCATCCTCACTGATCCACATCGCCAGACCGTCGGCTCGATCATGGAATTGTGCGCTGCGGCGGTTCTCCAACTCGACGTGTCGAATCTCGGCCGGATGCCGCAAACGGATGACCACGTCGGTGGAATCGGATGGGGAATTTGGCGAGTGAAACGCGAAATCGAATGCCTTTGGCTGTTTGCCGCTGAGCAAGAGATTGGTTTCCGTGCTGTAGTTTGCGGGAAACCCCTTTCCAAGTTGGACTTGAGACTCCCGCGACACCTCGACCCAGTCTCCATGCTTTCGCAGTGGGAGCTTCTCATTGCCGTCGGTCGTGATCCAGTCCCCCGAAAGGAATTGAATCAAATCCAAGAATTCGCTTGGCGCAATCGTCAGCAACAATCCCTCGGGCATGCTACTGGCTTTCATCGGCTTGCGAATTTCGATCTCTTCCTTCTCAATCTTTTCGGTTTTGCCGTTGGCGACACCGAGCGTTAGGAACTGATCATCTTCGTGAAGTACGAAACCGTTGAACGGTTGGCCGTCGTAAGTGAGCACCATCACGGTCTCGAATCCTTTGCTGATCTCTTCATTAGGCCACACGATCGAGCGGATGATCTGCTCCCGAGTCATTCGCTCGCCGACGTCCGTCAACTTGGGCCCGAACTCCTTTCCGAGTGTCCCATGGAGATGACATGCTGCGCAGGTTCGCTCAAAGACCTTCGAACCGTTTTCCTTTCCCCCGCCGCCGGCGGCGACCAGCTCTGCCAGCGCCCGACGATGTTCACGTTCGCTCTTGTCTGTATTCAAGATCACCTTCAGCGGCTTGAAAATCTTGGCTCCGGGACCCGTCGCATGCTGGTAGTCGATCAATGCTTGCCTGGCACTCGGTGACGCGTTTGCGAGGAAAGTTTCGTCATTGAGTGCCTTCGTCCAAACCGGTTGCAACGCCTGCAGCGTGTGCTCCAGCACGTAATCGATCCAGGGATCCATCGGACGATCATGGACGCTCAAGGCCAAGGCCACCGCTTCGATATCGTCCTGGAAACTGAGGGCGCGAAGGGTTTCCAAACGGACCCTGGGGTGATCGTCGGCGATCCCAAGTTGCAGAAATTGCTTGGGATCATCGATCCATTCCCATTGGTTTCCCACCACGTGAATTGCTGCGGCACGAGCGTGAAAGTCATCGCAGGCCAAGATCCGCGAGACAAGATTCGGATCCACTCGATGAAACCACTCTTGAATCCAAAGAGCCTCGCACAACTGTTGCGGATCGCTCGTATTGGCTATCCACGCGTCGACTGCTGCGAGCACCTCGTCTGCGTTTCGATCTCGAAGCTCTCGCCTGGCTCGATAGCGCGTTCGCGTCTCATAGGCAGATAGTTGCTGCAGCAGCTCATCGATGCTCTTATCGAACTGAACCTCCGGCTCGTTCAAGGGCTTGTCCTTGCAAACCATGCGATAGATGCGGCCATGGACGTGATCGCGATTGGGATCTCGCTGCGAATACTGCATGTGTCCGATCAAAGCGTTGCACCAATCCCCAAACCACAATGCGCCATCGGGGCCAATTTTGGGATCCACCGGACGAAAGAACATGTCGGTTGAGGACAACAAATCGTTGACGCGTTGTCCGGTCAAGCCTGCCGTTCCCTCTTCATCCCAAACCTCGAACATCGGCATGCCGTGCATGTTGATGACGCAGGCATAGATAAATTTGCCCTGGACGTTATCAGGAAAGTGACGGGAGTAGAGGAAGTCGCTCCCCACCGCCGGTCGCATCCCTTCGTTGTCGAAGATCGGCTGGACACTGCGGCGAGACTGAACTGCCGCCCCCGATAACAGACTGGCCCAGTGTTGCTGGGCGTTGGTCCCATCGCCAATCGACACCGTTGCCCCAAGGGTCGAACACGAGGCACCACGGATTTCCGTAGGAGGGCGTACGGAAGTGACGAATCTTCAGCGACGGCAAATCCCAGACGTACGATCCCGACGGGCCATGATTACGAAACGGTCCCCACGGTGTCTCCAGCGTGGTCGACATCGAGACCCCTTCCTGCATGTGCAGCAAGCCTCCATGCGACCATTCCCAGGCGCCCATCGCGTGATGCGTGTCGTCGGTCGCGATGCCGTCAAGCAACTGCACGACTTCATCCGCCACGTCGTCGCCATCTGTATCCTTCAAGAACAGAATGCGAGGCTCGTCGACGACCAACACACCGCCGTCATAGAACTCGAAGCCTGTGGGACAGATCAGCTTGTCGTAAAAGACCTTGCATTCGTCGGCGCCGCCATCACCATCGCTGTCTTCGAAGATCAACAATCGATCATTTGGTTTCGACGAATTGGGCAACCACTGCGGATAGTTGGCCATGCAGGAAACCCATAGTCTTCCCCGATTGTCGAACTCGATTTGTGTCGGGTTTGCTAATTCCGGAAACTCTCGCTCGGAAGCGAACAATTGCACCTCGAAGTCCTCGGGCATGCTCATCTGGCCAATCGACTCTTCGGGAGTGGGGTACTCCAAGCTCGTCGGCTCACGCATTTTGCGAAAGTTGTCGTCACGAGATCCGAACATGGTCTCGGGAATGAACACCTCGCCTGTCGCTGAATCATCGGGTTGATCCGGCACGCTGCGGCCAGCTGCCAGATCCCAGACGTAACGGTCACGAACCGCGACCATATCGCGGATCTTGCGAAACTCACCTGGAAAGGTCTCGGTGTCCCAGGTTCGTCGACCACCATAGACGTACCACCCATTGAGCATGCGGTAATCCTGGAGGTGAAACCAGCTCTTGTCGTTGATCGCCGCACGGAGGCGTTCATATTGGTCCGCGTCAAAAACGGGCATCTCCCCAAAGAGCTGGCGATCGATCTCGCGACTGATCAGCCGGTCACCTGCTTCATTGAGATGCACACCGTTGATCGTGTACTGCACCACGGGTTCGCTAGAGAAAGCATCCTGCGTCACTTCAAACAGATCAACGACACGATGACCGTCCTCTTTCGCGAGCTGGCGAATCGCTTCGGCATACCGAGAAAGCCGCTCGTTCTCCAGTGCGCCACTCGGCTGAAGCGGATCACCTGTCGATTCAAAGGCGATCGGCGTGACCAACACAAACCTTGGCTTGCGGCCGTCGAGTGCAAACTGCTCCGTTTGCCGAGCCAAGTAGGAGCGATAGTCGCTAACAAACTTCGCGAGGGATTCCTCCCCTGTGAAAGCATAAGACTCATTGAAACCGAAGAAGCAAATCAGCAGATCAGGCCCGTATATCTTGAACGGGTCATCGATCAGGGTGTAGTTCCCAGGTCGCTGTTGGTTGGCCACCTCGTCCGCCGGCCAACCAAAATTACGAAAGACTGGACGCTTGTCGTGAAAACGTAACTGCAAGAGCGTTTCCAAATGACCGTAAAGGTTCATCCGTTCGGCAGTTGAATTGCCGACCAAGGCGATCCGCTGGCTCTCCTGAATGGGAAATCCGTCAGCAGAAACATCAATGGCCAATCCAAAAAAGCTGACGATCGTGACGCACAGACAGAGAATTCGTTGCTGAGTCAAAACAGGACCTGACTTGAATGCTTTGGGGGAGGGAAGTGCGAGTAGCTGCGTTGGGAACCGTATTCTAACTCGACTCACCAACACGAACTGCACAGCGCCCATTTTGGCGGCCAAAAGTAACCCGACGCGTAAGTTTTGAAGTCGCGATTTTGGCTGCCGCACGAGGATTTTCATAACCCGACGCGTCAGCGAGTCGATGTCAGTATCGATATTTCCTCGCTGACGCGTCGGGTTATGAAAAAATCGCAACTTCGAAGCGCGTAGGCGAGGAAATGAGTTACCACAAAGCTTCGCTCACGCTTTTGGCTTACCCATCCCTGGTCGATCTGCCGGGTAGGCCTTGGGTGGGGCCGCCCGGCCGAGCCCAAAGCTTCGCGAGCCCAAAGCTTCGCGAGCCCAAAGCTTCGCGAGCCCAAAGCTTCGCGAGTACCAAAGATTCGCGAGCCCAAAGATTCGCGAGTACCAAGCATCGCGAGTACCAAGCATCGTAAGTACCAAGCATCTCAGGTCCGGCGGAGAAAACAGAAGCAAAAAAGGGAGCTACTCCGACCGCGACGTCCGAAGCCTACCCTTCAGATGCGTCAAAACGACTCAGCCAATCGGCCAGGCTGGCCGTCACCTCCCCGTCAGGTTGATCATGAAAAATGGCGTGTCGTTTGCCCGGCCAACGAATCATCGTCGCCGAGTCTCCGACTCGTATCGGCAGATGCTCGCAGGCAGCCCGATCGATCAGATCGTCGGACTCGCCAAACATCAGCAGCATCGGGATCTTCAGTTCCCTTGCATGGTCGATCGCCCAGCGGCCTTGCGAGAGCAGTTGTGTCGCCAGGTAAACGGTGATCGAGGCATGCATCTGCTTGTCACTGGCGATCGCGGCAGCCTGCTTGGGGTCATTGGTCAATCGATCGACTTCCACCGGTCGATGCACACGCAACCGAGACAACAGAAAGCCCGTCAACCAAGCAGCAAAGATGTGCGGACGTGGCGGTGGAGCCGGTGGCAACAACATCGGCGCGGCGAGAACCAACCCGTGCAAGTCGCGTCCCGCCTCAGAGACATGACGTTGTCGCAGCGCGTAATTGAACGCAAGGTTGCCTCCCATGCTATGTCCGAGCAACACCTGGGGCAGATCCCCAAGTTGATCCGTTACGTCATCGAGTGCATGACCGATGTCGGCGAGCAACCCATCGAACGAATCGACACCGCCACGGCGCCCCGGCGAGCGCCCATGACCGGGCAAATCAAACGCGAAAACCGCCCAGTCACGGCGAGTCAAATCGCGCGCCAGCGACTCGTACCTGGCAGAGTGATCACCCAACCCATGGACGACTACCACAACGCCCACGGGGTCTCGATCACCGATCCAAAGCCTTCCAGGCAAGTGGCCGCCACGTCCGGTTAGCAGCTTGAGTTCTTGCACGAATCCTCTCTGATTCTCGAAATCCCTATCCCTAAGTCCTAGTCCTTGGCCATCGCCCATTTCCAGCCCGCCGCCACGATGGCTTGCCAGGTTTCCGTTTCGATCGTTTCGTTGTGATGGCCGAGCGAGATCCCGAATACCCGTGCCCCTTGGTACTCGTTGGTCCAGATCACTGGCTCTTCCTTGCCTGTCTCGTCACTATGCACCTTCGCCAAGACCGTGGTGGCCGGCCAAACCTGTTCGATGATGTAAAGCTCACCGTTGGGCGTGTCCCAGGAGTCTCCCATCGAGGCCAGAATCGGATGCGATTTCCCTGCCTCTGTTGGCACCACGCGCAAGCTGTGCTTGGTCTTCTCATGACGTCGACTTGTGACTCCGAGCAATGCTCGCCAGGAATCTGCGGCCGACGAATTTCGGTAGGAGTGCATCGAGCAGTGGATGACGATCGCTGGTATGCCATGTTTGACATGGGCGTCCACAATCCCCTGAACAAAACTCGGGTCCTCCACAGCACCGAAACACTCATTGTGCACAACCAGATCAAAGCCCTCGATCCAATCGCCTTGCGAGTAAATGTCTGCTTTGACGTCGCGCTCGCTTCCGTACTCGAGGATGGTCCATTCGATGTTTCCGATTCGCTTGGACAATCCCTCGCTGATCAGCTTCTTCTGATTCTGGTAGTCGTGACAACATCCTCCGGTCACCATCAGGGCTCGGACGGGGGCGCCGGTTGCAGCTTCGGCGGCGGGCTCGTCAGCATGGCTCAGCACGGCTGCCTGCACAACGACAACAGCGAAGAGCAACAGTGGCAGTCGGTTCGGTAGTCGACGGAGCATGGGACGAATTCTCCAAAGGGTCGGGACGTGGCGGGCTGAGTCGGGGCGTAGCGGGGCGAGCCGAGTCAATTCGGGCAAAATGAGGTGGCTTCCCTGTCAGTTTCGAGAAGCCACCAAAATAGAGGCCTGGCGAGCCCCTGAGAATCCTTCAAGAGGGGAATCGGCAAAACTTCGCTGGCTTCGGCATGGAACCTGCTTCCTGAATGAAATGCTCGGTTTGTATCCTGCCAAGGTGGCGACCCCACACGCGAAGTGGTCCCTGCTTACTGGGAATCCCTGGTTACTGGGAATCCCTGGTTACTGGGAATCAGTGCCCAGCTCGTTTTCTCAGCTCCGCAACGCTTGCTGTCGGATCTCATGTTTCTCAAACTTCTCACCGCTTTCATTGTGATTCCGCTCGTGGAGCTCTATTTGCTCCTGCAGGTGGCTCACGTCACCAGTGTTGGCACGACGTTCTTCATTGTGATTTTGACCGGGGTGATCGGTTCGATGTTGGCTCGGCGGGAAGGGGCCATGGCTTGGTTTCGCTTTCATTCGGCCGTGGCCGAAGGCCGAATGCCCAGCCGCGAGATTCAAGACGGTCTGATGATTGTGTTTGCCGGTGCGTTGCTGCTGACGCCAGGTTTGTTAACGGACGCACTCGGATTCGCGCTGTTGATTCCTGCAGGCCGAGAATGGGTTCGAACGCGCGTGATCAATCGATACCTGTCCCGCTTTGACATCCAGGTCACCACGTCGGGCAATCTCCACCCCGAACCCCTGCATCGTGAGAGACGCGACGCTGTCGACACCATCGACGCCACCGCGGTTCGCAGGACGCACTGAGCGCTCAGGGAATCACGTTGGTGAATTGGGCCGATGTTGGATCATGTGCCGTTCCTGGTACGACGACCCTCTGTCCCGTCATCGAAAGATAGGCAACGGCAAAGATCAAAGCACTAAACCCGCCCACGCCGATCATTGCCGGGATCACGCCGACGCAAAGCATCAGCAAGCCGACGAATAGTGCGACGGCGCTGATCCCCATCAAGACGACACCGATCAGAAACAGGGTGAATTTGTTGCCGTTGGTGATTTCGTAGGATTGACGCAGCGCGTCGATCGCCGAGAGCTTTCGATCCACGATCAATGGCACTTGCTGCGAGAACGCTAGCCCCACGATGACGATTGGTGCGAAGGCAATCAGGCCGCCGATCACAGCGCCGATGATCGCGCCTTCGGGAGTTTGCATGGCAGCGAAACCAATCCCAGCGGGAATCCCCACCAAGACCGCTGCGATCGCTCCCACGCAAAGTGACGTGAGGATCATTGCGATCAAGCCATTGAGTAGATAGGGGCCTCCGGAAAACACCTTGCTGATGTTGATCGGGCGACCTCTCACCACATCCAACATGACCATGGTTTGGCCGAGCTGCAGCCAAATCTGTAGCGCATACATAACAATCATGATGAGAAACTGCAGCCCCATCGTCACCACCGGTTCGTTGATCGCCAGATTTGTGACCTGGACCAAGAGGTTCTGGACCATGTTCCCCGCTACATTGATTCCACCGATGATCAGGACCACCGCACAGGTCATCAGCCAGTGCTTCTTGAAGATCAACCATGATTTCGAAATCACCTCGTCGACCGTGATCCGTCGTGGGGCCAGGGGTCCAGCATCCTCCGGTGCTTGCGGCTCATTGAACGTCGGCGCGTAAGGATTGGCCTGGGGATCGACTCCCTGCCAAGGCGAGTCCGCAGGACCGCGACCGCCGGGGCCGCTTTCCGGCAGGGGGGCCACAAATGGAGAAACGCTCGCTGGCGCCTCCGGGGTGAAGACTTGTGAACAGGTCGGACATCGGGACTTCCGACCCACATTCTCATCGGCGATCCGCAACAGGGACTGGCATCCCGGGCATTTGACCTCGATCGGCATGATTCAATGAGCTCCTCGTCGATGATCCGGTGCGCCGCCGTGAAGCAGCTGTGTTGATTGGTTTGTCGCGAGCGGAGACTTCGATCCTTTCGCACAGATCAAAAGTCAATTTGCTGAAAAGTCAATGTGCTCATGAGCCAGCGAGATTGGTGACCCGTCGGAAACTTTCAATCACGAGCCGTACGATGGGCTTCCAAGCCCGTCGATTCTGTGACCCTGCGATTCTGTGACCCGTCGATTCTGTGACCCTGCGCTAAGCGACGGGCTTGGAAGCCCATCGTACATGTTTTCAGGAAGAACCTCTTACGATCCAAGGCTCAAAGCAAAGTTTCGATTCCCAGTTCGCGCGTTGTCCAGTCAGGGGGACTCATGCTTTGCAGCGGCCCAAAGCGTCCCCTGGGTCAAGGCTTCCAAGAACACTTCGTCTTCAAACGTTTCGCTGGAATGCCCATAAGTTGTCCCAAAAACGCGGGCCTTGCCGTAGCGACTCGTCCAAAACACCGGATGAGCTTCGCCCGTTTTCTCGCTGGTCGATGTCGCCAGCACCCTGGTGTTGGGCCACACCTTCTCAATGACATACAACTCGTCGATCGCCGTGACGTGACCATCCGGGAAGCCCGCCATGATTGGATGATCCTTCGCCACGACGTCAACCTTGTAGTGGCTCTTGTGCTCGTGCCGACGACTGGTCACTCCAAGAAACTCACGCCAATCATCAATCGTCGCATCGCGATAGGTATGCATGGCACAGTGAATCACCACGGCGCCGACACCTTCATGGTGAGGCCCCGTGATGCTGCGGATGTAATCTGGATCCGTGGTCTTCGCAAAGCACTCGTTGTGGATCACAACGTCATATCCCTCCGACCACTTTGGATTCTTGTACAACTCAATCTGAGCTTCGTTCCCAGTGCCACCCTCATTGACCACATCCCACTGGGCCTTGACCCCGCGTTTCTTCAATGCCAATTGCATCGACTTGGTTTGGAAGTCGTAATCGTGGCAACATCCACTGGTGACCAACAAAATCTTCAAGGGCTCCGACGCGTTCGCCGACGTCTCCTTGGCACGATGGTCCTGGGCTTCTGGATTGCCCTGACCGCCCTGGCCCTGCACTGAAAGGGGAAGGGCGCAAAAAGCAAACGGAAGTAACAAGAAACCAACAAGACGGATGATCATGGACCTCTCCCAGAGCGAACCGAGCCGGCAGAATGAGCAAGAAGCGAGCAAAAAAAAGCGTTCGATCCAGATCGGACCGAACGCATCTTATCATGAGTCAAAGTGGATCGGTGCAAGCACCAATCAAGGTTTCGCCAGTGCGTGATTGACGTACCCAGGTGTGTGCTGGAGAGACCGATTGTCATTCAAGAGCCAAGGGCTCAAGAGCTCCAGGGTGCGTCGGACTTCTGGGCGGAAGCCTGGAGAAATCTGACGCGTCCCCATGCAAGACCGATCCAACACTAAAGCCGATCTTCCAACTCAACGGGTTCCATCACCTTTGTGTTTCTTTCGACCGCCACGACGGTGGTTCGCTGACGCAGGCCGTCACGACTCTCAGCTGTCACCGGAAGCACCTGTCGCTTGTCTGGCAACTCCATGCGAACCGTGAAGGAACCGTCGGACTGGAGCTTGACCGGTCGCCCCGCCACCATCACCGACGCGGACGCTTCGGTCTTACCAAAAATGATCAGTTCCGCGTCGACATCAAACGGGAGCTTGGTCTGTCGAAGCAGGGTGGGGTCTGTGACCGTCTGGCCTTGCTCGCCTCGCAGCGGCATCGGGCGATGCAACCGCTCTTCAAAGATCTCGCGCAAATCGCCCCCATCGGTGTCGTAACCGCCGCTGAGAGAATAGATCCGCTCGTAGTCCTCGGCGATGTCTCGCCAATGCTCGTCCAACCGTTCGCATTCACCGGGTCGAGGCGTTTCGACGACATTGCTGCGACAGACGGTATAGAACTCGCCGTTGTCCGAGAGATATCCGACGATGACACGGTATCGAGATGGCGGATCATCGACATCGATGTACCACGTGTCGACGCCACCATGAATTGGGATGTCCCGCTCAACGCTCTCGGCACAATTGCTGTTGACGTCACTCACGGTCATCAAACGCAGCATGGGGACCGCTGTGTGCCACCTTTCCGAGAGCGCCGACTGAGCTCGCTCCACCGAGGCACGGGTGATCTCCCAACTCGCCTGCAACCAGAATGAATCTCGCACCAGCAAGACGATCCGGTCCTGATGCGGCTCGGCACCGCGAGTTCGTTTCGACCCTCGGCTGACCGCAGCCCCGCCGACGAGTGTTCCTGTTGACAAGTCCTTGTTGCGTTGCAACGTCTGCTGACGCTTGCGAATCTGAGCACGGATGCGAGCCGTTTTCGCCGACACTTTTGGCTCAGGCAACTTCGGCAATGGTTTGTTGTTGGAATTGTTGACCGACTTTCGAGGGGCGGAAGCGAGCTTGGCGGTCGTGGACG
This sequence comes from Pirellulaceae bacterium, assembly GCA_963767665.1. Lineage (GTDB taxonomy): Bacteria > Planctomycetota > Planctomycetia > Pirellulales > Pirellulaceae > Rubripirellula. The sequence goes on along the minus strand of CAVYFC010000013.1, from coordinate 345,755 downwards.
CCGCAGCTGGAGCCGATGATTTCGACTTGGCGGACAACTTCTTACTGGATGAACTCGGTGCCGACTTGCTGCTTGCGGACGACTTGTTCTGTGAAGCTGACGGGCGACTTGATTTTGATCCCGCTTTGACCGTTCTCGATTCGGCCGATGCCTTTCTTCTCAGGCGTCTCTGAACTTTTCGAATCTCCTCGACCAGCTCATCTTTCCTCAATCCGTGCCAACCGGCGACGCCGTAATTGCGGGCTAAGTCCGCCAGTTCACGTCGCGTCTGAGCTTTCAAATCTGCGGTAGTAATCAACCTGCACCTCCCAGGATCCAGACCTGACCCCCACCGAAACGGCGGAAAGCCCAGTCAACTGTTGTTAACTCTTGCCGGCTGCGAATCATCCCGAGTTCTCGCCGTCACCCCGTAATCATGTTGAGCGTCCCAGCTTGTGATGAAGCCGCTTGGTTCAGCTATAGGCAGGCTGTGACCGGGCGGGGGCACCGAGAACGGTTGGATCGCGACCCACGCACCCTCCACAGAGGGGAACAGAGCGGGGTTGCGCGGCCCTTTGAACCTGTACTAACGGCACAATCGTCACCGGAATCATTATGCCAAGGGTTCAGGAAAGTTCCAGATGCGGTTCCAGGGATTCACGACATTCAGGGAAAAAGTGAGGGCTCGAAACGCGAAAACCCTTAGAAAAGCCATAGGTTTTCTCGTTTACCCATTCACCCGCAAAACGTTTTTTCAACCACCCCACCGGGTGGTTCTTGCGATTCAACCTGCCGCTCTCGCCGGATGATTCCCATCGATTCACGCGACATCAAGCATGGACATCAGACATCGGCCCCGAAACGCCTCAAGAGGGACACACGGCCCCAAGAGACACGCAGGTCAAGAGACACACGGGCCACCCGAGGAGACACGCAGGTGTGTAGGATGCCGACGACAGAAAACGACAGAACTCGAGTAGGGGATAGCCGGGTGCGGCGATCCGTCGCTGCCTCTAGCCGTACCGTCGCTGTCAGTCAAACTACGTTCGGCTGATGCATTCACGGAAGCCTTTTCTCTCCTCGGGATTGTCGATTCCGGCCCCTCCGAAGCGGGAGAAAGTGCGTTGACCAAGCGGAATTCGAACACTCGGAACAACGATTCCTCGTCAACACGGAGGGATCCGGCAGACAGTGGTTCACAGGAAGATGATTCCAGCGGTGAACAACCGGCAAGACGGCGAGCGGAGTCGCCTTTGCTAAGGAATCAGACCGTTGTGTTTCGGTTTGTTGGTCTCGGTACGGAGCTAGCAGGTTTTACGCTAGTTGCCGCGGGACTCGGATACCTTGTTGACTCAGTGGTCCAATTCCCCAAGCCGTATGGGACCGCACTGGGCGCCTTGATCGGATTCACGCTGGGCATGGTGCGATTCATCCAGCAAGTGAAAAAAAGCGACGAGACCTGAACGAAGCAACCCATGGTGCGAGACCCCAACGACACGTCAGCCTCCCGACGCAAGGTGCTCGCCGGCCCTTTCGACGAGCGATGTGGTGGACCACCGTGGTCTGGATGTTGGCATTGCCGGTCCTCCTTTGCCTGGCTTGGTTCATCAGCCATTCCCAGCCTGACTTCAACAGTCGCGACGCCCTGATCATTGCGATTGCCAGCCTGATGATTTCCTATGCTTCGTCGATGCCTTGCTTGCTTGGCAGTGCGAGAGGGAATCAGTCGAATTCTGCGGCGGGACCGAGCGGAACAACAGGGGAGCCGATCAAGGCGGAATCACCTGCGACAGAACTTCTGGTCGCTGGAGTCATGATTCGGGTGCTAGGGACCGTTGCACTGTTTCTGACATGCCGTTATCAAATGGCGACCGAGACGGGAGCGATTGCCGCGATGACGATTGGCTGGTACGTGCTGCTGACCTTCGTCGACGTGCTGGTGCTGGCTCGCCAATTGCCCAGGCCGGCAGACTTCGCTTCGCCGAAGGGCTTCGCTTCGCCGAAGGGCTTCGCTTCGCCGAACGAGACTGAATTTCCTGTGGAGGGTCAAGGTTTTGCCCGCGATTGAAGCACCTGTTACGCAGAATTCGCCCTGATACTGAATCGGCCCAACCAGGCTACCACTCAAGTAAAGTCATCGACTAAGTCACCGACCAGTCAAGCCCCAGTAACGTCATAGACCTCGGATGAACCTCCTGCTCGCCGCCACCAACCCACTCAGTCATGCCGTTCCCCATCGGCTGCACGAGCACCCGTTGATCGAGGTTCCCGTGGGCGGGGGTGACATTCCTGCGCTCAACGTGTTTGGCGGGAAATACGGTTTCTACATCACCAATCATCTCTCGATGACGGTGTTGACCGCGATCTTGGTCGTCCTGGTCTTTTGGTACGTCGCCCGTCGAGTCAAACCGAGTGGTCAAGGACTTCAGGCATACAAGACCAAAGGTCGTGTCGCACAGCTTTTTGAGACGATGTGCACGTTCATTCGCGACGAAGTCGTACGACCAAATCTGCATGAATTGACCGACAAGTACATCTTCTACATTTGGACCGTCTTCTTCTTCATACTTTTCGCGAACATCCTGGGTCTGATCCCGATCGGCTACATCATGCAGACGATTACGGGCAACACTCATTATTCGCATTGGGGTGGATCGGCGACGGGCAATCTATCGCTCAATGCGATGCTAGCGTTGTGCAGCTTCCTCGCGGTCTTGTTCATTGGCATTCGCGAGACGGGACTCAAGACGTTCCTGGCTCACTTCAATCCACTTGGCTGGGATGATCCCAAGATGCTGTTGATCGGCATCCCACTTTACTTCTTGGAGTGGATGGGACTGATGATCAAATGTGTGGTGTTGGCCATGCGTCTTTTTGGAACGATGATGTCGGGCCACCTTGTGATTGCCGCCTTCATCGGTCTGGTATTTCTGGCGCGAGAGGCTTCCTACACGATGGCCTATGGCGTGCAGTTCTCGGTGATCATTGGTGGCATCTTGTTGACTCTCTTGGAACTGTTCATCTGCTGTCTGCAGGCGTTCATTTTCACCTTTTTGACTGTTCTGTTTATCTCCATGGTGGCGACTCATCACGATCATGGACATGAGGAAGAGCACGACCCATACAGTGACGAAGACAACATGGATCTTGACAAACTGATTGATCCCTCGCGGATCACTCCGATGTCATCACCCGCTTAGTTACTTGACCCATTTCCTTTATTTTTGACCCTTTCCCCCTCCTCGGTCTTCGCCATCAAACGGGTTCAGACCGATACATGAGAACTTCCTCAGGAGCGAATCGAAGATGTTTGAATTTGCGTTGATTTTGGCACAGACCGCCGAAGAAGTTGCGTTGAGGGCAGCTGAGACCTCCGGTTACGGAACCCTCGGTGTCGGTATCGGCATGGGCTTGGTGATCATTGGAGCCGGCATCGGCATCGGTCGCATCGGCAGCTCGGCGGTAGATGCGATCGCTCGCCAACCAGAAGCGAGCGGTACGATCGCGACGAACATGCTGATCGCCGCCGCTTTGGTGGAAGGGGTTTCGGTCATCGCGCTGATCTTGATGTTGATCCTGTAAGCCCATGTCGCTGGTCAGGTCCAAGACGTTGCGGGATCCGCTGTTTGGCTTCCCGAAATGTTGACGGGCTTGTCCGGCAACCTGATTGCTGACCTTCGTAATCAGGATTGTGTCGGTTTGAACTTTCACCTCGTGATGATCCGCAAAGGCGAATCCATGTTGCTCCAATCAGGACGCGTCAGTCTCTTGGCCGCCCTTTTGACGTTCGTGCTCGCTCCCACCAGTCAAGTCATTGGCCAGGAGGATCATGCAGCCGCCGCGCAGCACGATGACGCTGCCGTTCATAGCGAGGCGGATCATGAGCAGGCAGATACGGAAAGCTCGCACGCGGCAGGTGGTCACGCTGACCCGGCAGGCACACCGCCTCTGCTGCAAATCGACATCGGCTCGGCGATCTGTAACCTGGCCATTTTTCTAGGCGTGCTGGCAATCCTGTCAAAGTTCGTGTGGCCGACAATCCTTGGCGGTCTGCAAGCTCGCGAAGACAAGATTCATGGGGATCTCGAAGCGGCTGAGAAGGCCAATCTAGATGCCAGATCATTGCTGGCCGATTATCAGGCCAAGCTGGACGATGCCTCTTCCCAGGTTCAATCGATGCTGGCGTCGGCTCGCAAGGATGCTGAGGCGAGTAGCCAACGAATTGTTGATGCAGCCAAGCAGGAAGCCGACCGTCAGCGGGAACGAGCCCTGGGTGAAATCGAGACCGCCAAGAAAGTGGCTCTTTCGGAACTAGCCGGCCAAACCTCCGACATGGCGATCAACGTTGCCAAGCAGGTCGTTGGCCGCGAACTGAAAGCAGATGACCACGCCGACTTGATTCGGAAGGCCCTCGAACGCCTTCCCAGCAATAACTAATCCCGTCAGTAGACCTGAGGCGAGCAAGACCATCGATGACTGAAGCCGTCAAACACGATACGGTGCTCGACACCGGAGCCGAACAGCTGGGCAAGACCTACGCCCGGGCGCTGATCGGCGCGGCCAAGACCGCCGGTGTTGCCGATCAGGTGATCGAGCAACTCGGTCGGCTCGTCGATGATTACCTGGCCAAGAGTCCCCAACTACGAGCCGCGTTCGCTTCACCGCGAATCGACGAGGCCGACAAGGTCCGCGTGATCGATCAAATCTTCGCGGAAGAATTCGATCCGGTTCTCGTCAAGTTTCTCAAAGTCATGGCGGCCCGTGACCGGCTTGGTTACGTTGCCGCAGTCCGCTCAGCAGCTGAGACGATTCATGACGAGATGATGGGACGCGTGGTTGCCTCGGTCCGATCGGCGGTCCCGCTTGACGAGACGCTGCGAAGCGAGATCGCCAATCAGCTGGGCTCGATGATGAACAAGGAAGTGCGTCTGAGGGAATCGGTCGACCCGGACTTGATAGGTGGAATGATCATTCGAGTCGGAGACCAAGTCTTCGATAGCTCTGTCGCCAATCAACTCAACAAAATGGCTCGCCGAACTCGAGAAGGTTTTTCGAGCCAACTGTTGGAGCGGTTCGGCCAGTTCACGTCCCAATGAACCGTTTCAATGAACACCGGAGGCTCGCGCTTAAACTCGGCCAGCCTCCCTCACGACTTCCCAACCACTGCTAACGATATCACCTGACCCATCGCCGACCTCCTTGGATCGGCATTCACACATCCATCTAACAGATCCATGAAATTCAGTAGTGACGAAATCGCCTCGGTCTTACAGCAAGAGATCGAACAGTTCGACAGCAAGATCGACGTTCGCGAAGTCGGTACCGTGTTGGAAGTTGGCGACGGGATTGCCCGTGTCTACGGACTGTCCGGAGTGATGGCCGGGGAAATGGTTGAATTCCCCAACGGGGCGATCGGTTTGGCCTTCAACCTGGAAGAGAACTCTGTCGGGGTCATCATTCTTGGTGACTACCTGACGATTGAAGAGGGAGACGAGGTCAAAGCACTTGGTACCCTGCTTTCGGTGCCAGCAGGTGATGCGGTCATGGGTCGGGTGCTGGATCCTCTGGGCAATCCACTTGACGGAAAGGGACCCGTCCAGACCGATGTGACCCGCCCCGTGGAGATCATCGCCACCGGGGTTGCCGAGCGGCAACCGGTCAAGGAGCCGATGCAAACGGGCATCAAAGCCATTGACGCGATGACCCCCGTCGGTCGTGGCCAGCGGGAATTGATCATTGGCGACCGCAAGACGGGCAAGACGGCCATTGCCATTGACGCGATCCTGAACCAAAAGGGGACAGGCGTTAAATGTTTCTACATCGCAATCGGTCAAAAGGACTCCGCGGTCGCCGGTGTCGTGGATGCGTTGGAACGCCATGGAGCGATGGATTACACCACGGTGGTCGTCGCCGGTGCTTCGGCCCCAGCACCTCTGCAATACATGGCTCCCTATGCTGGTACAGCGATGGCGGAGCATTTCATGTTCAACGGTGGCCATGCCTTGGTGGTCTACGATGACCTTTCCAAGCAGGCCGTAGCCTATCGCCAGATGAGCCTCTTGATGCGACGCCCCCCGGGACGTGAGGCCTATCCCGGTGACGTGTTCTATTGTCACAGCCGCCTGTTGGAAAGATCTGCCAAACTCTCGGATGCCCTGGGCGGCGGTTCGATCACCAGTTTGCCGATCATCGAAACGCTGGAAGGGGAAGTTTCCGCGTACATTCCCACCAACGTGATTTCCATCACCGATGGCCAGATCTATCTTCAACCCGACTTGTTCTTCGCCGGCATTCGTCCAGCGATGAACGCCGGGATCTCGGTTTCTCGCGTCGGTGGCAATGCTCAGATCAAGGCGATGAAGAAGGTTGCCGGCGGTCTGCGACTTGACTTGGCTGCCTTCCGAGCGTTGGAAGCCTTTGCCCAACTCGGAACCGACCTCGATGCAGCCACCCAGTCGCAACTGGATCGTGGTTACCGCATGGTGGAACTCCTGAAGCAACCGCAGTACCAACCACGCAATGTCACCGACCAGGTGCTCAGTCTGTACGCGGGAACGAAAGGGTTCGTCGATGACGTACCGGTCAAGGCGGTTCAACAGTGGGAGATTGACTTCCTGCAGTTCGCCAGGGACAAGCATGCAGACCTGATCACCTTGCTCGAGGAGAAGCAGGATCTGACCGATGAGGTGGTTCAAAAGATTGAAGCCTGCATCAAGGATTTCAAGAGCGGTTACAAGCCGATCGTCAAGGAAATTTAGTTTCGGACAACCGCCGACCCCGTACCGTCACTCCGCCGCTAACCACGCCAACGGCAAACTGATTCATGGCCAATGCCCGCGCCCTCGACAAACGACGCAAGTCGATTCGCAACATCCGCAAGATCACGCGGACGATGGAACTGATTGCGACCGCGCGCTACAAGAAGGCGATGGATCGCGCACACGCGGTGACTGCCTACACGGATCGACTGTCGCAAATCGTGAGCAGCTTGGCAGCGGCGGGGACCGAGGTCGAACATCCCTTGCTCCAGCCTCGTGATAACCCCAAGGCGGCCCGCCTTTTGTTGCTCAGCAGCAATCGGGGCCTGTGCGGTGGTTACAACGCCAGCGTCCTGCGGGCCACGATGCCACGCATCAAGGAACTCGAGTCCTCCATCGGCAAAGTCATGGTGGATGTCAGTGGAAAACGGGGCATCAACGGCCTGAAGTTCCGGGGTGTGCCCACCGACAACAAGTACACGCAGTTCGAAGATCAGCCGGGCTACGACGAAGTCGACCAGATCGCTTCTCGCTACTTGGAGCAATACATCACCGGTCAAATTGATCGCCTGGATGTGGTTTACACGAAGTTCATCAGCACCAGCCGTCAGATCGCCACGATCGAAACCCTCCTACCTTTGGGATCGCTTGCTGAGAGTGATACCGCCGACGGCGAGGATTCGCCCGGTACGAGCGGTGCTGGTAACCGAACACAGTTCGAATTCCTGCCATCGGCCGAGAGCATTCTTGAAGAAGTCGTGCCGACGAGTTTCAAGGCCAAACTGTTCAAGTGTTTCCTCGACTCGGCGGTGAGTGAACAGGTCGCCCGGATGATCGCGATGAAGGGTGCCACCGAGAGCGCAGGCGACATGATCAAACAGCTTTCCATGACCTACAACCGCGCCCGTCAAAGCCAGATCACCGGCGAGATCATGGAGATCATTGGTGGCGTGGAAGCCCTCAAGGGCTGATCACGCTCGGCGTCCCAAAGACGCGACGGAACTGAGCCCCAACAACACACTGAACACCACTCAACGCAACCGCTAACTCTCTCCCTCAATCACGAACATGTCTACTGCAACTGAAAATACCCTTGGCCGCGTCACGCAGGTGATTGGATCGACTTTTGACATTGAGTTCCCCGAAGGCCACCTGCCGGCAATTTATAACGCGGTGGAAATCAAGTCGGAACACAAAGGTGTCACGATCGACCTGGTCGGCGAGGTTCAGCAACACCTTGGTGGCGGGCGAGTGCGGGCGATTGCCTTGGGAAGTACCGAGGGCATGATGCGTGGCATGAGCGTGGTGGACACTGGCAAACCAGTAACCGTGCCCGTGGGAACCGCGACGCTCGGACGCGTCTTCAACGTATTGGGCAAAGAGATTGACGAGCGTGGTCCCGTCGATGCAGACACCTATATGCCGATCCATCGGCAGGCTCCCCCGATCAATGAGCTTTCGACCAACACGGAGGTCTTCGAAACGGGGATCAAGGTCGTTGATTTGTTGACCCCCTTCGTTCGCGGTGGAAAGGCCGGCCTGTTCGGTGGTGCCGGTCTGGGCAAGACGGTCATCCTCACGGAATTGATCGCTCGTATCGCGAGCAGCCACGGCGGCTACTCTGTGTTCGCAGGTGTCGGAGAGCGAACTCGAGAAGGGACGGACCTTTGGCTGGAAATGCAAGAAACCGAAATCGGCGACACCGGCCGCAAGGTGATCGAGCAAACCTGCATGGTGTTCGGCCAGATGAATGAGCCACCAGGTTCACGACTTCGCGTGGCCTTATCCGCCTTGACCATGGCCGAGTACTTCCGCGACTCAACAGGTGCCGACACGCTGCTGTTTGTCGACAACATCTTCCGTTTCTCTCAAGCCGGATCGGAAGTATCCGCGTTGCTCGGTCGTATGCCCTCAGCCGTGGGTTACCAGCCAACCCTGGCAACCGAGATGGGTGCCTTGCAGGAACGAATCACGTCGACCAAGAAGGGGGCCATCACCTCGGTGCAAGCCGTTTACGTCCCCGCCGATGACCCGACTGACCCGGCACCGGCCACCGCGTTCAGCCAGCTTGACGCTTTCATCTATCTCGAACGATCGATTTCGGAAAAGGGGATCTATCCAGCGATTGATCCTCTCGCCTCGAACTCGCGTATTCTCGACCCACAGTATGTCGGTGAACGACACTACGCGATCGCGCGACGTGTGCAAACGATTCTGCAACGCTACCGCGAATTGCAGGACATCATCGCCATTCTCGGTGTCGATGAACTGAGCGAAGAGGACAAGATGGTCGTGCATCGCGCTCGTCGTATCGAGCGTTTCATGAGCCAACCGTTCTTGGTCGCCCAGGTGTTCACTGGCAAACCGGGTGAGATCACTCCGCTCGCCGAGACCATCCGCAGCTTTGAAGAGATCTGTGACGGCAAGTGGGATCACCTACCAGAACAGGCTTTCATGTACGTGGGCGTCGTCGAGCAGGCTGAAGCACAAGCCAAGAAGATGGAAGAGAAGAAATAGTCATGCCACTTCGATGTGTAGTAGTCACCCCGGAACGCACGCAGCTTGACCGCGAGGCCGAGTACGTGGCGTTACCGATGTTTGACGGTGAGCTTGGGATTTTGCAGGGCCGCGCCCCCATGATCGGGCGGCTCGGCCATGGAACCCTCCGACTGCAAACCGCGGCCGGCCCAGAACGTTATTACGTCGATGGTGGATTTGCCCATGTCGAAGGTGATGTCGTCAACATCTTGACGAGCAAAGCGATCCCTGTCGATCTTCTCGATAGTGATGCGGCTCGCGATGCCCTGGCCGCTGCTCTGGAGATGCCCTCCGTCACGCCCGAAGAATCTCAGATCAAGGCCATGGCGGTTCGTCGAGCGAGAGGCCAGTTACGGGCCTCCCGATAAGTCGGCCCGTATCGCAGCAGCAGGTCCGCTTGCTCAAGAGGAACTCCAGCAGCTTTGCTGTGTTTGATACGAGTCTCGGAGAGACTCGCCTACGCAGTTAGCAAGTTGACACTACTTGAGCCCAAGACCGTTGGGTCGGCTCGACAACGCTCCTTTGACCCCCAGCTGTCGCGGGTCGCGAGCGATCTTGTCGGTGAAGATTCGGACATCGTCGAGAATCGGTCGAACCTTTGCCGTAGCCTGCTCTACATTCTCAACTGTCCGTCGAATCTGCCAATACAAGTCCTCGTCAGTGAGAAGACGCTTGACGGTCCCGTTGTCATTGTTCAGGGCAGCCGTGAATCCACTGACCTGGGTCAGAGTGGAATCGAGTTGATCGAGCGTCCGCATGACCTGCTGCACAATCGCGTCGCTGTTGGTTGCCAAGGGATCAGTGAATCTCTCAATGTTCTGAACCGCCTTTTGTGCGCTTTCCACCGTGGTACGAACCCCATCTACCGTCTCGACCGCCGCTTCGCCCACCCTTTCAAACTGCACACCGACCTTCTCGAAGCGGTCGAACGTCTTCTGCGCCGACCCCAGGGCTTGCTGCACGTCCTCGAGCACAACCGGTAGTTGAGCAAACGTGGTTTCAAGATTCGCTTGAAGCTGAGGGTTGCCCACGATCGAGCGAATGTCTTCCATCGCGCCCTGGAATTCCCGCATCGCTTTGATGGCTTCCTCGGAAACCTCATCAAACTTCGACTCGCTTCCGCCAACGATTTCGTTGACCCCCATCGCAAGCTGATTCACGCTCTGGGCTGCCGCAGCAATCGTGACACCCGCATTGCGGATCGCTTCAAACGTCTGTTCGAGATCGTTCTGCATCTCAAACAGGCTCTCCGACTTGGTCCCGTAATCAAGAAACTCGCCGTCGGTGTATGGCTTGTCAATGATCTCCAGATCGTTCCCAAAGACTCGTGTCAAGGTTGCGGGGTTCGAACGGACGAACTCCAACTGCGCGTCGCCAGTCACGAAATTTCCAGAGCTGATTTGAGGCAGGTAGGTGTGGGGCAATGTCTTGGACGAATCCATCGAGAGCGTTACCAGCACGCCCCCTTCATCTCGCAAGTCGATGCTTGAGACGCGTCCGATCCGCACGCCATCGCGCACGACCGCCGTGTTGGCACCAATCCCTTCGGCCGAGGGAAAGACCACACTTAGCGTGTACTCTCGCTGCAGCACGCTGGGAAAGGCACCAAACAAGAACGTGAGGATGATGCCGATCCCGATTGCCGAGATCACCAGCACGCCAACGCCGAAACGAAGTCTGTTTTCATCCATGATTTCACTTTATCGCGAGTTGATCGCGTTGCCTTACAGACCAAATCCTTGGTTCATCTCGTTGATTCTTTCACCAGCCTCGCCGTGCACGAATTGCCGCACGCGACGATCCTCGGCATGTTCCAGGTCGCTCGGCGGTCCGTCGTACAAGATTTGAGAGGCGTCCTCGTCAAGTCGGTTGCGGGGGTAGAACATCAGCACTCGCTCGGCCACCTTGCGCGCCGTGCGCATGTCATGTGTGACCACGATACTGGTCACCGGGTATCGGCGTCGCGTGTCGAGAATCAACTCATTGATCACGTCGCTCATGATCGGATCGAGGCCCGTGGTTGGCTCGTCATAGACAACCACTTCGGGCCGCAAGATCAACGCCCGCGCAAGCCCGACTCGCTTTCGCATTCCTCCGGACAACTCGGCAGGCCGCTTCCGCGTCACGTCAGCCGGCAGGCCCACCTCGGCAAGATGCTGGAAAACCCGTTCTCGCACCTCGGCATCCGACACCACCTCGCTTTGGCGTAACGGAAAGGCAACGTTGTCGAAGATCGACATGCTGTCGAACAGGGCAGCGTTTTGAAACACGAATCCGAAACGCCGTCGGGTCTTGGTCAATTCATCGAGTCCCATCTCATGGAGTGCCCGACCATCGAAGACAACCATCCCCTTGGTCGGTTCTACCAGTCCTACCAACGTTTTCATGAAGACCGTCTTACCGCAACCGCTCTCACCAATGATGGCAACGGTTTGCCCCCGTTCAATCGACACGTTGATATCTTGAAGCACCATATAGTTCTGGAATGCAACCGACAGATCGCGAGCCTCGATCAGGGGACCGCGGGCACTCGAATCCTGCTGCGTTTCGTCTTGGGCTGCCGACGCCGCGTTCATAGGAAGGAGGCCCCGTTGGGATAGATCGTGGAATAGACCGAGTTCAAAACGATGGTCAGAAACAGATCCACGGCCAAAATCAAAACGAAGGAGTAAACGAATGCGGTCGTGGCGGCCTTGCCAACGCCCTCAGCCCCAGCTTCACAGTGGAAGCCGCGATAGCAGCTGACCACCGCGATGATCGCCCCAAAGAAGATGCTCTTGAAGATCCCACTGAACAAGTCGAATCCAGTCACCCCCTCCCTCGAATGATTCAGGTAGGCGGCATGGTCGATTCCCAAGATGATCACACTGTAAAAGTAACCACCCACGATCCCCATGAAGTCAGCCATGATGGTTAGCGATGGGATCAAAAGGATGCAGGCAAGAAATCGGGGCACGACCAAATAATGAATTGGATCGGCCCCCATGGCCGTCAATGCATCGATTTGCTCCGTCACTCGCATGGTGCCTAGCACCGCTGCCATCGCGCTTCCCACGCGTCCGGCTAGCATCGTAGCAGCAAGCACCGGACCTAATTCCTTGACCAATGTTGTATTGATTACCGCCCCAAGCCGGCTGTCCAAACCGATCGCATGAAACTGTGCATAGCTTTGAACCGCCAAGACCATGCCGATGAAGGTTCCGGTCAACGCCACCACAGGCAAACTCAAGGCGCCAACCTGATAAAAGTTGATCAGGACCGTCCCTCGGCAGGGCATGCGGCTGAATAACCAACGCAGCATCTGCAAGGTAAACAGCGTCATGTCACCAATCGTGATGATCCCATCGACGACCGCAGATCCCCAATCATTGATCCAGCGAACCAATGCGGATTCGCGGGCCGTCGGCAGACTCGATATCGATGCAGGCGATTCGGACAACTCCCTCGATCCTCTCCAGCGCACAAACAGACAAACAACGCTGTCAATCTATATCGGTCAGAGGGAGTGGTCGGATTAGAGAAAGACTGACGCCTTGCCGCCTCAGGCCCCCAATCCGCAGTTTCACGCCCGTGGCAGAATCAGCTCGAACGTCTTCAAATCGATCGTAAATCGTAGGCGAGGACGTTTCCTCACAGATTGTCCTGTGGACCCGATGCTGGTCCACGAATGATCCCACACGCATGATGAGGACGCTCGAAACGCCGGTCATGGAGAGGCTGTGAATTTTTGACGTGCGGCTTTGCTACCGTAGCCGAGTCTCTCCGAGACTCGTGATCAACGCACCAAAGCTGTGAATGTCCGCCTTGGAAAGGCGGATCCAAGCAAGTCCAGTCGACTATTTTTGCAGTCTTGGAGCGACCGCCCACGGCAACGTGGCGATGTCGAGACGTCCCTCCATGCTATGGCAGCGAAGACCGAACAACGAGTACAGTGCAACGGCTCATCGGCCTCGGCTGACGGGTTCGTTAACTTTCCAGCAGGGCGTCCCATCACTTTCTAGCAGGACGTCTTCGAGAGTTCGCCTAGGCAAACTGAAGCCGCGGATCGTCGAGCCCCAGACGCTTCATCTTCTTGTAAAGCGTCGTTCTGTTGATGTCCAGCGTGTCTGCCGTGGCAGCTCGATTCCAGCTGTTGGACCGAAGTGCCTCCAGAATGATCTGTCGCTCGGGTCCCTCGAGTGCCTCGCGCAAAGTCTTTCCGTTGACATCCCCAATGCTGAGCGGAACCGAACTGGGAGAAGGGCTCGACGAACTCGACCAGGTAGCAGCGGCTCGCCCCGTCAACTCAGGGGGCAAGTCCTCAATCGTCAGCACAGAGTCACGTGCCAGTAACACGGCTCGCTCCACCACGTTCTCGAGTTGTCTCACATTGCCAGGCCAAGCGTAGCTCTGCAGCACTTCCATGGCAGCCTGATCAAAGCCCATGACGTCGCGACTGCAGGTCTCCGCCACCTCACGAAGAAAATGCTCGACCAGCAATGGAATGTCACCAACTCGTTCCCGCAGCGCGGGAAGCACGATGTTGATGACATTGACGCGATAATAGAGGTCCTGACGAAATCGACCAGCTTCGACTGCCTTCGAGAGATCTTCGTTCGTGGCCAGGATCACGCGTGTATCGACGGAATGGGTGACGGTGCCTCCTAAAGGCTCGAACTGCAACTCTTGCAAGACGCGAAGCAGTTTGACTTGCATCGCGGGGCTAGCAGTGGCAATCTCATCAAGAAAAATCGTGCCCCCGTCTGCCAATTGAAACTTACCGGCACGATCGTGATTCGCGCCGGTGAAGGCGCCAGACACGTGCCCAAAGAGCTCACTTTCGAGCAGCGTATCGGGAAGGGCTCCGCAAGCGACTTCGATAAAGGGGCCGCTGCGACGGGAACTTCGTGCATGGATCGCGCGAGCAATCATGCTCTTGCCGGTTCCGTTCTCTCCGGTAACCAACACCGAAGCCTTCGCATCGGCGATGCTATCCACAACATCGAAGATCTTCATCATCCGATAGTCATGACTCAGTACATTCTCCATGCCGCTGCGGCGATCTAGCTGCAGACGCAGCATTTCGTTTTCTTTCGAAATCTCGCGCTGCATGGTGGCTCGCTCAATCGCGACACTCAGTTCTTCGTCGATCAGCGGCTTGGTCAGAAGATCGAACGCCCCGGCCCGAACTGCTTGAACGGCCGTATCGGGTGTGGCGTATCCCGTCACGACCAAAACCGAGGAATCTGGGTGCTTGGATCGTACAAAACCGATCAATTCAAACCCATCCTCTTGGCCTAGTCGCAAGTCGGTGATGACCAAATCGAAGGCCCGCCGGGAAAGCCACTTCTTGGCTTCGGCAAGGGTTTCAGCCGTTTCCACCTCGTGCGACATCTCTCGCAGCCACTGTGCCATGGATTCGGCGAGGTGGCGATCATCATCGACCAACAAGATGGTAGCGGCGGAAGACATCGAGATCCCGAGGGCACGAAAGGATGGTGGTGCAAGTTGCTCTTTCTGGCCAGAAAAACCGCCGGCGAACGCTCCGCTCCCTGGTTGGTGCCGCCTCAAGGTAAAAACTGCTCATTGGCCTCGAATATTTAGGTCACGTTCGCTCGTCCGTCAAAAACACGCCAATACTTCGGCCCTTGAGGTGTGCGAAAAAGCACCCCCACAGGCCTATTTACCAGCCCCCAAACGGCTGCAACTCATTCACTTATCAAGGCTTGCGGCACATTTCACCTAGCCAACTTGGCTGCCAGCGTGAACAATCTCTGCGACACTCCATTGCGGAACACCGCAATTCGCATGGGGTTATCCCCCTGGACTAAATCCAATGAGCTTGAAGGTATTGATTGTCGACGACCACGAGGTGGCTCGACTCGGGATCTCGCAGCTACTTCGAGATGCGGGGTTCGAGGTGACCGACGTCATGGGTGGTGGCGACCTGCTGCCGATGCTGACGAAAGTCGGCTGCGACGTGGTGCTGCTCGATGTCCGGATGCCAGATTTGGACGGGTTGGCGACGCTGGAATCGATTCGAGCGATCAACGAATCGCTCCCTGTGGTCATGCTGAGCTCCTATGACAACCTGACCTACATCGCCAGGGCAGCCGCGTTGGGGGCAAGCGACTACGTGATCAAGAGTCAAGCCGATGGCAACGTCCAAGCCTGCCTGCTTCGCGCCAGCCGAAACGAGCAGCCGCTGACGGTCAGTCCCATGGCAAAGGTGCTCAGAATGATGCGTGAGGAGGTGGACATCGCCGCACTTCCTGATGGATTTCCACTCACTGGCCGCGAAGTGCAAGTGCTGCGGCACGTGGCTTTGGGTTTGAGCAACAAGGAAATTGCGCGTTCGCTAACGATCAGCGTGGAAACAGTCAAAGAGCACGTTCAGAATATTCTGCGCAAAGTCGACGCGAACGACCGGACCGACGCGGCAGTGAGAGCAATCCAATCGGGGATCGTTGACCCTTGAAGATCAAGACATGCGCGATTTCAAGGGTGCCCGATTCAAAGGACCTGACAAAGGACGTCGGTTGGCCCTTGTTGGAGGACCTATCTGTCAAGCATTGGGGACCAGCAATTCTCGTCCCACCCAAGGTTGCAGGACCTTGGGGACAGCGATGCTTCCATCGGACTTCTGGTGGTTTTCAAGAATGGCAATCATCGCGCGACCCGTTGCGACAGCTGTGCCATTGAGGGTATGGACGAACTCCGTTCCCTTTTGCCCCGTCCGCTTGAATCGTGTGTTCAGACGCCTTGCCTGATAGTCGGTGCAATTGCTGGTGCTGGTCACCTCACCCCATTCCCCTGCATCGCCACGCCCGGGCATCCAGGCTTCCAGATCAAATTTGCGATAGGCGGGGCCACCGAGGTCTCCGCTCGCCGTGTCGATCACCCGATAGGGGATTTCTAAGGCATCGAATATTTCACACTCGATATCGCGCAATTGTTGATGCACTCGATCGCTATCCTCCGGAAAGGTGAATGCAAACATCTCGACCTTGGTGAACTGGTGGACTCGATACAAGCCTTTGGAAGCCCGTCCTGCAGCACCCGCCTCGGTGCGAAAACAGTGGCTTAGCCCACAGAGGAGGATTGGCAGTTCCTCTGCGTTGACCGTTTGCCCGGCCAGCATTCCACCGAGCGTGATCTCTGCGGTCCCGACAAGATTGAGTTCTGAATTCTCGATGCTATAGATTTGAGTTTCGGGACCACGAGGTGTGAAGCCAATGCCCTGCAGGATCGAGGTGAGCGCAAGGTCGGGCGTGATGACCGGAGTGAATCCGCGATCGGCAAGAAAGCTGATCGCGTATTGCTGGAGAGCCAGGTCAAGGCGAACGGCAGCGTTCTTGAGAAAATAGAACCCGGCACCACTGACACGTGCTCCAGCTTCAAAATCAAACAGATCGTGACGCTCTCCCAGTTCCACATGATCGAGCGGTTTGAAATCGAAAGGACTGACGGGTGTTTTCCCAAAGAACAGCTCCTGCGCATCTTCTTCGCCACCGATCGGCACGTCGGGGTGCGTCATGTTTGGAATCGCGGCCTGCAGCACACTGATTTCTTCGTCCAATTGATCATGCTGCTTGTGTGCTGCCTCCTTTTGAAGACGCAGTTCCCGTCCCTTTTCGATCAGGTCCGCACGTTCCTGATTATCCTTCGCTTTGGGAATCTGCTTGCTGGTCTCGTTGGCTTGCCGGTTGAGGTCTTCCGCCAATTGCAGCGCGGCAAGCCTTTCACTCTCGAACGCAACGATTCGGTCGACATTGCAGGTGACCCCGCGACGTTGACAGTTCAACCGCACTTCATCGGCGTGTTGGATGATGTATTTTCGATCAAGCATGGTATCAAGTCGTTGGTGATTGGTTCAATTTGCCGATCTCATTCCACAAGACAGCAGATGCGACGATTCCGCGACCATAGTCTTGGACTCGAAACTTTTCGTTGGGGCTATGTGCGTTGTCATCGGAAAGGCCCCATCCAAGCAACAAGCAATCGCAACCAAGCACTTCCTGGAAACGGGTCACAATCGGGATCGAGCCCCCTTCGCGAATCAAGACTGGTTTCACGCCAAAGGCATTCTCAATCGCACAGGTTGCTGCTCGCATGAAGGGGCTGTCCGTATTGGCCAACATACCCGGGGCCCCGTGGTCAGCCGTCAGCGTCCATCGCACGCCGACCGGTGCATGATCTTGCAAATGCTGATTCAACGCTGAGGTCAGTTGCTTTGGATCTTGGTCAGGCACCAATCGGAAACTGATCTTTGCCGATGCACAGGCAGGTATGATCGTTTTGACTCCTTCCCCTTGATGTCCCGCGGTCAAGCCATTGATGTCGAAAGTCGGTCGCGCCCAACGCCGTTCATCGGTTGTGTAGCCTTCCTCGCCAAACAGATGATCGACGCCGATGGCCTCGGCGAACTGTTGATCATCTTGCGGCAACGCGTTCCACTGATCACGTTCCTCCTTCTCAAGAGGCCTGACGTTGTCATAGAAGCCATCGATCTGGATCCTTCCCCGTCGATCGACCAAAGAAGCGAGAAGATGGCAGAGGGCGATCGCGGGGTTCATCACTGCCCCACCAAAGGAACCGCTGTGCAGATCTTGGCCTGGTCCATCAACTTGCAGTTCATAGGTTGCGATGCCCCGTAGTCCATAAGTAATCGCGGGCTGACCATCTGCGTATTGGCCGCTGTCGCTGATGACCACGCAATCACAGGCAAGTCGGTCGCGTAACTCGGGCAGCATGCTTTCCAAGCTCTCGCTCCCAACCTCCTCCTCGCCCTCGATCAGGAACTTGATCTGAAGTGGGAGCGTTCGGCCCGAAGCTAGCCATTGGCAAACACTCTGAACATGCGTGAGGACTTGCCCCTTGTCATCGGTCGCCCCTCGGGCATACAGGTTGCCGTCACGCACGGTGGGCTCAAATGGCCCGGAGACCCACTGCTCAAGCGGTTCGACCGGCTGGACGTCGTAGTGTCCGTAGACGACGACCACTGGCGCCCCCGGAACCGGCGGCGTTTCGGCAAAAACCATGGGGTGGCGATCGGTCGTGATCAGCTCGACATCAAGCCCTGCGTCCTCCAGCTTCGTGGCAACCCATTGGGCCGCCTTTTGGACGTCCTCTTTGCGGCGACTATCGCTGCTGATACTCGGGATTCGCAGCCACTCGATCAGTTCTTCCAGGTGTTGTGGGGCGGCGTCATGCAGTGTGTCCAGCAAATCAGAGATCGACGACATCGTGAAATGGCTCGGGTCGAGGAGCGAGGTAGCGGCATCGGAAGGTGGCTGCAAACGGCAAAAAAACCAAGGATTGGGCGAATTTCTTCCCCAGTTTCGCTGGCTTTTCTAACGATCCAGATCGACCAATTGCGGAATTCGGGACTGCCGGGAGCCCCTCTTTGGCGCTACAATATACGCGCTTTGCCGGCCACGAGAATCACGCTTGGTCGGAACCGCGACCCATCCCGTACGAGATGCAAGGAGCATGACCCGCCATGGCCAATCAGCACACGATGGTTGCCCATCCTGAAGTTGAGACCGAAAAGCAGCGTGAGAAGAAACCAAAAAAGCAACCTCGTTACCATGTGATCCTCTGGGACGACACGGACCACAGTTATGACTACGTGGTCTTGATGATGAAGCAGTTATTTCGTCATCCCATTGAAACGGGTTTTCAAATTGCTAAAGAGGTCGACTCAGCTGGGCGGGCCATTTGTCTGACGACCACGATGGAACACGCGGAGCTCAAGCGGGACCAGATTCATGCCTATGGCAAGGATGAGTTGATCGCTCGCTGCAAAGGAAGCATGTCGGCGACCATCGAGCCTGTCAGCGAATAGGTCGCCGCTGCTCTTTGAAGTTGCGATCTTTTCATAACCCGACGCGTCAGCAAGGAAATATCGATATTGATATCGACTCGCTGACGCGTCGGGTTATGAAAATCCTCGTGCCGCAGCCAAAAGCGCAACTTCAAAACCTCTGCTCTAGGTTGCCGCTGCTCCCTTGCATCGAAGTCGTGCGCAGCGAGAAAGATCCCTGGTAAGTCCATGTCTCTTGCAGGAGACTCGCAGCTTCGGTTATCAGTTCCCGAAATTGCTGCGGAATTCTGCGAAGTCAATCAGGCCGATGCTCCCGTTGCCGTCCGCATCAAATCCCCGGAGGAATCCTGCTTCGCCGATTTGCTTGCCAAAGCTGGAACGAAAACGGGCGAAATCAAGTAGTTCGACTACCCCGTTGCCGTTCTCATCACCGAACTTACGGAAGAACTGGTCGACGAATTGATAGTCACCGCCGGCAAGTCCGTCAGCGTTGCCGTCCAGAGCAACGCCGGCGACGTGGACTCGCGAACCAACGACTTGCATCTCGTAGTTCCCGTTGGCGAGGGTCGCAGGCGCCGACCCAAGGTCCAAGACTGACGAACCGGGCAGGAACTGGAAAGTCACGACCGTCCTCCCGTTCACGTCGCCGACGCTCTTGGTGTAATCCACCGTCGCGAGCGTATCGAGATTGCGAAAGACGAAGGCGTTCCCATCACTCTCATTGAACTCAACAATCGAATCGAAGGTGACAGCAACCTGATCCACGATGGATCGCTGAAGCTCACCTCCGTTGACAACCACACCTTCCACACTTGGCGGATCGTCGTTGAGAATGCGACCGGTTGCCTGGGCTCGGGCGATCATTCCATTGATCGGGTTGGAGAGTGAGACCAAAACGGTCTCATCGGCTTCGGGCAATCGGTCACCGAGCACATCGACGCGAAAGGTCTTGGTCGTTTCGGTCGCTCCGAATTCAAGGGTCATGACCGAGGGCAGGTAATCACCACCACCGGCAAGGCGAAAGACCTCGCCGCCATAGTCGAGGATGTAGAGATTCCCGTCCGCGTCCTCGCCAAACGAAGAGATGCTCGAGATCTGGCCGGCGTCCGGTCGAAGCAGCGTCGTCCATTGTCGGTGGTCGGTGTAGTTCGTTCCATCAAAGTCCACTGGTGCGTCGCCGTTGTAGCGCAATGACCAGACCCGGGACCGAACATAGTCAGCAAAGAAGTAGTTTCCTTGCAACTCTTGGATCGGACCTCGGTAAACATAACCACCGGTGATGGAATAGCCCTGGTCCGGCCCGAGGCCGTGCTGATAGACATGGATCGGATCGATCGCCCCATCGGGCCTGGCACCTCCGACTCCCAGTGTGGGAACCAGGCCCTCGCGAAGTCGCCAGCCATAGTTTTCACCTCCAGGGCTGCTTCCGGGCTGAACATTGATCTCCTCCCAAACGTCCTGTCCGACGTCGGCGATGTAGAGGTCACCCGTTTCACGATCGAAACTACTGCGCCATGGATTGCGCAGCCCATATGCCCAGATCTCGTCATCGCCACTCTCGCCGACAAACGGATTGGTCGGTGGAATGGCATAGTTGCGATTCGTGTCGGACGGAAAGTCATCGCCGTCGACGTCAAGGCGTAGCATCTTGCCAAGCCAATTGTTGGTGGTGTCCTGACCGTTGGAAAACGGATCATCTCGTGAGCCACCGTCCCCAGAGGCGATGTAGAGAAAGCCATCGGGGCCAAACGCCATCCAGCCACCGTTGTGATTGCTGTAGGGCTGCGCGAAACCGAGGACACGCCGCGCACTTTGAGGATCGACGAACGTACCATCCGCCGACGCTTGGTACTCACGCACCAGCGACGCGCCAGACGACTCGGTCATGTAGACGTAGAGCAGACGATTGGACGCGTAGTTAGGATGAAACGCTAGCCCCAGAAGGCCACGTTCGCCTCCCGAACTCAAGTCGGTGACCGTCAAGAAGGGATTGGAGCGGATTGCTTGACTGGTCAAATCCAGCACCTTGATCTGTCCGGTCTGCTCCACGATCAACAGCGACTCAGGATCTCCAGGGGCTGTGGTAACAAAGATGGGTTTGTTCAAACCCGAGGCGACCCGCTCGACACGCAGTGCAGAGGCGGAATCATTTTCAACAGCAACATCAACGGAAACGAGATCGACCGCTGGCGACGATAGCGTCACGGTAAACTCAATGGTGGTGACTCCCGCATGCCCCTCGACCACCTCAGCATCGAGAATCGAAATTCCTGGTCCTCCCGCCTCTGCCACCGCCACGTCCCCAGAAGCGGCCGATTCGAACGTAGGCCTTGAATTGAATTCGATCTGGTTGATGACACGCAAGGCATCGGCGGCGGTGACTTGCCCGTCGCCGTTGAGGTCGAGCAGATCCGTAGCGACGACCGCTGCACCGGCTTGTTCGGATACCAGGCGATCAACAATCAGACGGACATCGGCCTGATCGATCGCGTCATCTCGGTTCAAGTCCGCGGATCGATCGAGCGCCACGGTGTCGCCGGCAAGCAGAGCCCGACATTCCAACCGCTGAAAAAGGAATGGACGCCTTTTCATCGCTGTCACCAACTGAAAGGTTGACCCAATCCATCATTCGTTTTGGGAGCGTTCGATCCCAAATGGACTGGACTTCGAGTAGAAAAGTGAATCGCAGCGGAAGCAGACTGGCCAAGAATCAGACAACCGCGTGCAGAGGTCGGCGGCAATCCCCACGCCTTTTTGGAATCATGAAAAGTGGCCTGTCTGCAGACCTCGGTCTTAACTTCGATCAGATCCGTTTCGCATCTTATCACGAGCTCGGCTCAACACCGGGCCAATGCTGTTGGCGGACATACCCACGACTCGACTGATCTCCTCGTAAGACTTGCCTTCCAAATGATACATGCGAACGACATTGGCTTCCTTGGGGTCAAGTCGCATCAGCAGGCGTTGGACTTCCTCGCGGTCTTCCATACGGGCCGGCGCTGGATCCTGGACCAGTTCGGGCACCCCCACCGGGGTAACCGAACGTGACAGGCGCATCAGTTTCCGCACCACGACTCGACGAGAAATGACCGTTAGATAGGTGGCGAGCGAACAGTTGCGACGAAAGCGTCGCAAGACTGCGAAATCGTTCGCGATCAAAGCCAAGAAGACATCCGCAACCAAATCATCTCGCGTTGCTTCGTCAAGACTCAATCCCCGCGACTCGGCGGTATGATTGGTGACGTGAATGACCAAACCCAGAAATCGATCAACGAAGTCCTGCCAGGCGCGTGGAGTGGAATCCAAGCACCGCTGAAGTAACTGGCGATCGAACCCCGAAAGACTCACGATTAGGTACCGATGGTGACGAGAAGGCTGAGCTCAGCCGTCGGGGCCAAGCCCGTGTCCACTTCCTCTCCAAGAGCAGTTGCGTCAAACCCGGCATACTTTGCCATTGACGCTCGGCCGCGAGGTGGGAAGAAACAGATCGTAGCGATCATTGCATAGTAGGTACGGCGAAGGCCTCTAGCAAGCATTCCTGGCAATTCGTTTCTGAATGGGCCAGAAATGGCGAGTGATTCTGGCGATGCATGCTCAGATCAAGATCGCGAGCTCATCGAGGGCCCCCAAAAATCGCCGACGATTCGACAAACCCACACCCCCAAGTGGTATGGCCTTTACCAATCCAATACGGATTTCCGAAGGGAGCCATCTCGATATGGAGCCTGCTGGGCAGAATCCCATCGCCGGCAAACGGTCTGCCATGCAGATTTGCCGAGGACTGCATTCAATTTGGAGCGTCCGGACTGGAACCAGCCAATGCCTCCGTCAATCGGTTCAGCGGCTCCCAATCGGTTCAGCGGCTCCCAATCGGGTCAGGGCTCCCAATGGTCAGCGGCGAGGCCGGTCCAGTCTCCTGGGACGGTGCCCAATCTTTGCTCGATCGAAAAACGTGACGTACGTTTTTGTTGTTTTCTACGACCACCGTGCTTGTTTCGCAGTGATGACCGAATGACGGATACGACGGCCACCAATGACCCCGCTTCGACCAGTTCCGTCCAGGCCGTTGAGGACGGTCATGCTCGAGTCGGTCGACTGCTCGCGGGATTGAAGGCCGCGGCGCCGAGTGCAGCCGAGGCTGAGCGTGTGGAGACCAGCTTTGAGAACCAACTCGCCTTGGTCCGTCTGGGAATGGCGACCTCGCTCTACTATGCATTGCGGTCCAAGCACGCACCCACAGCCGCACACTGCCTTCGAGTTGCTTTGAGCTGTTCTGTGTGGTCCGAAAGACTAGGGCTGGACGAAGCCACGCGTGACCGAATCGAGGTGGCGGCATTGCTTCACGACCTGGGTAAGATCGGTATCCCGGATCGAATCTTGCGTAAACCGGGCAAGCTGACGGTCGAGGAGCAGTTGGTGATGGACAGTTGTCCCCAAATGGGATGCGAGATCCTGCGTGGCTGCACAAGCGATCAAGAGATGCTGGACATTGTCCTTTACGCAAACACTTGGTTCGATAGTCGACGAAGAAGTGACGGTCCTCGTGGCGACGCGCTGCCACTAGGAGCGAGAATGCTCGCGATCACTGACGCCTTTGACGCGATGACCACCGATTCGGTTTATCGACGTGCGTTGAGCCGAGAACGGGCCATCCAAGAATTGATTGATGGCAGTTGCAGCCAGTTCGACCCGGAGCTTGCGATTGACTTCAACCGCATGGTCGAACAACGACCAGAGATGCTTCAAGGGATGATCGTCGATCGCTGGCTACAGAAACTGCAGCTTGA
Organism: Pirellulaceae bacterium; assembly: GCA_963767665.1. Lineage (GTDB taxonomy): Bacteria > Planctomycetota > Planctomycetia > Pirellulales > Pirellulaceae > Rubripirellula. The sequence goes on along the minus strand of CAVYFC010000013.1, from coordinate 321,888 downwards.
TGGCGGACAAGGTGTCTGGGGTGTGCTGCCGGGCACCGATCGACCGCAAACCGATTGGACCCACCGTGACAACCTCTTTTACGGACAGTTGATCGGCAGCCTCAAAGACGGTGTCGCCTTCACTGATGCGGAAGGAACGATTACGCAATGGAACCCTGGGATGCGCTCGCTCACCGCGATCACAAGCGAAGCGATCCTGGGACGGTCTTGGAGTAACCAGTGCGTTCGATTACGCGAGCGTCAAGAGTCAGGCGAAGAGCAATCTTGTCTCGTGCGTGACTGCTTGAGCACTGGCTCCTTGGTGGCTCGCCCGATGATAATCGAACAACCGGGCAAGGATCCGACGCCTGTCCACGTGCAGGTATCGCCAGTGAGCGGCCCGATTCCAGGGATTCACGGCACCGTCATTGTTGTCCGCGATTTGTCGGATCAGGAAAACCTGGAGGAGCAACTTGAGTCACTCCATCGGCAAACCACACGAGACACCCTGACGGGTCTTTCCAACCGTGCCCATTTCGACGTGGCGATCGAGAAGCTGGTCAAGCGGGCCAGCGATGGTGGGGCGAGCTTCAGCCTGATCATTTGTGACATTGATCATTTCAAGCGGGTGAACGACCTGCACGGCCATCCAGCGGGAGACGAGGCGCTCATTGGCTTTGCAGGAATCTTGGCGCCCACAGCCGTGAGGAGGATGTCGTTGCCCGATACGGTGGCGAAGAATTCCTCCTCTTGGCTCCCAAATGCGACAATGCAACCGCGGCTCGACGGGCCGAGGCGATTCGAGTCGCCTTGGAACACACATCGTTACCGAGCCTGGGCGGCGAATCGGTGACCGCAAGCTTCGGAGTCACCGAGTTCCAGGCGGGTGACACAGCGGAAACCGTGCTGTCGCGAGCTGATCGTGCCCTCTTGAAGGCGAAGGACAACGGGCGCAATCGGGTGATCCAGCTCGGCTCGGGCAACCAAGTCGATTTATCGAGCGAGCAGCAGCGGAGAGGATGGCTGGGCTGGTTTGAGACCAATCACAGCGACCATCAACGCGAAATCGATGTCGTAACGCCCGTGCCACTGGACCTGGCGATCGAAAAACTCCGAGGTTTCATTGCCGACCACGACGCAGAAATCATCAGCGTTCGCGAGAATCATGTATCGATCAAGCTCAACGCACTTTACGGCGGCGGACGCCGCCGCGTGGACCGCCAGATCGCGATGCGGGTGCAATTGACCCTCAGCGAGGTCAGGACCAAGGAGCCGCTGGCCCGTCGCCCCATCAAGACGAATGTGCACATTCACCTTCAGCCCATTCGCAATCGGGATCGCCGAAATCAGGAGCTCACCGCCTGTTTTACCAGGGTCATCTCCAGCCTCCGCAGCTACTTGATGGGCGAGATCCAGGAACTGGCCCTCGAATAGGCACTTGCGAGACCTGGATGGCTCGCTATCGTGCTGGAAGAGAGTTTCAACCGATTCCCGTACATGGAGACGCCCCAGGACATGGCTTACACATTGCCTTCGCTGCCCTACGCTTATGATGCACTTGAGCCGAGTATCGACGCTCGAACGATGGAAATCCATCACACGAAGCATCACCAGGCCTACATCACCAAAGTCAATGATGCGATTGCTGGATCGGCTCTGGAGAGCAAATCAGTCGAGGACCTTGTCGCTGACTTGGCTTCGGTTCCCGACACCATTCGCGGTGCCGTTCGAAACAATGGCGGCGGACATGCGAATCATTCGCTGTTTTGGACGGTGATGGGACCTGGCAAAGGAGGCAGTCCCTCGGGGGACCTGGCGGCGGCGATCGACAAGGCGTTCGGATCTCTGGATTCGATGAAGGAGAAGTTCGCGAATGCAGCCGCCACCCGATTTGGTAGCGGATGGGCGTGGCTGTACGTCGACGGTGGCGTTCTCAAGATCGGCAGTACCGCCAACCAGGATAGCCCCTTGATGGGCGAGGCCATTGCCGGGATCGGTGGCACGCCGATTCTGGGACTGGACGTATGGGAGCATGCCTACTATTTGAACTATCAGAACCGACGCCCCGATTACATTTCAGCTTTCTGGGACGTCGTCGATTGGGACGCCGTCGCGGCCCGATACGCAGCCGTTTGAGTTTACTCAAGGGGGCGCACGATCGGGTTGCCAAGCTCAATGGCGCCGCTGGCCCAACTCGCGGACCAGAAACCGTACGATGGGCTTCCAAGCCCGTCGATTTCCGTCATTCCAAGTTAGGTGACGGGCTAGGAAGCCCTCCATACAATTTGAAAGACAGAAACCACGACCAAAGGCGATTCGCATCCCAGATGCGAATCGCTTTTTTTTGCGCGGTCTAGAACCCATTGATCTGTGTCAATCGCGTTAAGATGAGTTTTCGAAACGAGCCAGCTTCGATCCATCACACGAAGGCAGACCGGATGAAACCCCGACCATCTCTTGCCAATCGCCGGCAATTTCTCTCTGTCGCGACCGCGCTTTCAGCGACCGCTTGCACTCAAGGCAAGCGACACGCTTTCGGATTCTCTGCCAACGATCGATTGAAGGTCGCCTTCATCGGTGTCGGAGGCCGGGGTGGCAGGAATCTCAGCACCCTCGCCTCGACCAACGCGATCGAGGTCGTTGGATTGTGCGACGTTGATTCGCGATTTCTCGATGCGGCCGGAGAGAGGTTCCACGGCGCTCGCCGCTTTCGAGACTTCCGCAAACTCTACGACGACATTGGAACATCGATTGACGCGGTCGTGGTCAGCACGACCGAGCACACGCACGCGTACGCGACGATGCCCGCACTGCAACTTGGGAAACATGTTTACTGCGAAAAACCGCTGGCCTACAACGTCGAGGAAACGAGAAAGATCACCGAAGCCGCGACCCGTGCCGGCGTGGTGACACAGATGGGGACCCAGATCCACGCCAGTGAGAACTATCGCCGGGTGGTTGAGTTGATTCGCTCCGGCGTGATTGGCCCGGTCAACGAAGCACACGTCTGGGTCTCAAGAGCGTGGGGTCTGCAAAGTGAAGCCGATGCCATCAAGAACAAGGACCGATTGTTCGTTGCCCGCCGACCTCAGGAATCGATGACTCCACCCGACTATCTCGATTGGGACCTCTGGCTTGGCCCGGCTCCGCATCGACCGTTTCATGAGGTCTATTTCCCTGGCCCCAACTGGTATCGCTGGTGGGATTTCGGCAATGGCACGATGTCGGATCTAGGAAGCCACTGGAACGACTTGCCGTTCTGGGCGTTGCGACTCGATTCACCGCGCACGGTCGAGGCATTTGGACCAGCTCCCGACCCTGAGATCGCACCCGCATCGATGACGGCGGCTTACGAATACGGACCTCGCGGTGATCAGCCGGCGGTCAAGCTCACTTGGTACCAGGGCACCCACAAACCCGAACTCTGGGAACGGGGTGAGATTCCTCCGTGGGCCAATGGTGTGCTGTTTGTTGGCAGCAAGGGGATGCTTCTGTCGGACTATTCCAAGTACGTGCTCTTGCCCGAAAAGAAGTTCGCCGACTTCACGCCGCCGCCACTGTCGATGCCGATCCCGATCGGTCATCACGAGGAGTGGCTATCGGCATGCCGCGGTGAGGGCAAGACAGGCAGCCCATTCGAATATGCAGGACCGCTGACCGAAGCCAACCATTTGGGAAATGTCGCCTTCCGCGTGGGGGGCAAGATCGCTTGGGACACCACCACGATGACCTGTGTAGGCTGCCCCGAGGCTGAGCCGTTTCTTCGCCGCGTCCCGCGCCAAGGCTGGTCCCTGGGCTGAGCTCGGAACTGCCCCTCCGCGGATTGTCACGCGCCGATCGAGCGATTATCTACCTTCGCCGAGAAGCGAGAGACGAAAGAATCGAATGCTATCAAGCAGTGGCTGATCCCAATCAAGGTGAGACGGGTTCAGATCGTGGGAGAAACTTGAGCATTCGCGTCAAGACGGTTGCCGCGACCGGTCGATAGTTCGACTTGGGGGTGGAGGCGTCGCGCAGCCGCTATGCGCGTTGGCACGAATCGTGAAACACACTGCTTCCACCTATCTCCCTGCATTTTTATTGATGCTCGTTGCCTGCCTCGGATGCAACCTTTGCCCGACGAAGTGGGAGCGTGAACGGGTGCACAATCCGTTTCCGCAATTGCAGCGAGTCGCTGTGCTTCCCTTCTTCAACCAGAGCGGGGAACCGACCCTCGACACGGAGTTGGTCGCTGAGAAGTACTACGAGGCTCTCCAGGCAATCCCCGGCTTTGAAGTCCTGCCAGTGGGAGTGACGAAGGTCCAATGGCAACAGTATTCTCGGGACCACGGCGAGCCCGCGACCGGGGCGCAATTCCAGGAACTGGCCCAATACATGGGTGTCGAAGCCTTGGTGGTCGGATCGGTCACCGATTTCGACGCCTACTATCCTCCCCGCATGGCGATGACCGTGCACTGGTATGCCGCGAATGAAGGCTTCTTCCCGATCCCCGCTGGATACGGATTGCCATGGGGAACGGAGAACGAGAAACAAATCCCCGAGCGAATCGCCCGAGAAGCGGAGTTCGCCCTCGCACGAAGCCAGCTGGCAACACAGACTCCTGTCAATCCATCCTCCACGCGAGCGGGTGACGAGGCTGGACTGGCTCAGGCCGCCGGGTCGGCGAACCTGCATGCAGCGACCGGGCGATGGGAAAACGAAGATCCAGGCGATGGGGCGTGGAACGAAAGCATGGACGTCGAGATCGAGTTCCCAGAGGATTCGCTACTGACGGAGGGCTGGGAGGCTCCGATGCCTGCCGATTGGCCCAATCCAACCGACCTGATTCCGGATCCTCCCTCACCAATTCGGCCGGTGGCGATGGTGAACCACGAGCCGGTTCTTTCTCAGACTCGCCTGTATCGCGGAGATGATCCCGATTTCACGATTCGGCTCGCTCAGTACGTTGAAACGGGCGATGATGCGCGTCCGGGAAGCTGGCAGGGTTACCTAAAACGTAGCGATGATTTCATTCATTTCTGTTGTCACTTGCACATCATGGAGATGCTGGAATCTCGTGGTGGAAGGGACCAAAGCGATCTCATCCTCCGCTGGCCACTGAGCCGATACTGAGCCCTGGTAGGCCGCAATCCAGAGCTGGTCTGCCTTGCAGCCCGCTTCATTGCTATCGGACTACCTGACCCATGGATCAAGAAATCAACGTCCTCGCGTTGGTCAAAGGGAACGAACGGTTCATCTTTCTTTTTGATGATCAGAACCGAGATCAAACACTGCGACAACTGGCGCGGTTTGCGGCCGATCCCGAGCTTGATTTTTCGTGGTATGACGCTGCCATGCTAAGTCGAAAGATTCGCGACGCGGTGCCTGGTGACGACGATTCTCTGGCTAGCCAAGAATTTGACAGCCTTTCCATTGACGACTTTCACTAAACGTCATGCGAAGTGCGATCGGTCAATTCCTGCGTTACCTGGCGACCGAGCGAAATGCCTCGGCACTGACGATCAAAGCCTATCGCGAAGACCTGTTCGGGCTCGTGGAATGGCTGGAGGAGTCGCGAGGTGAGACGCCCCGTCCCGGCGCGTTGTCGCCACAGGAATTGCGAGCCTTTCAGGCTGCGTTGCAGCAAGCCGGCTATGCGCGGGCGACGATCTCGCGAAAGCTGGCATCGTTGCGAAGCTTCTATCGTTTCGCGATGCGACAGGGGATCGCCAGCGACAATCCGGCCAAGCCACTGCGAAACCCGCGGCGACAACGTAAATTGCCACACGTGTTGACCAACGAAGAGGTCGGAAAACTGCTTCTCGCACCCCCAGCGAAGACAACCGCGGGACTGCGGGACCGAGCCATTCTTGAGACCATGTATTCGGCTGGATTGCGTGTGAGCGAATTGGTCTCGCTCCGCGATGGTGATCTCGACTTCGAGGAACAACTGATTCGAGTGCGAGGAAAAGGACGCAAGGAACGGGTCAGTCCACTTGGCTCGTACGCGATCAAAGCGATCAAACGTTACTCGCAAAAGCGTGTGCGTGAAGCGAAGACAGAGGCCATGGGGCGAGAGGCTCCCGTCTTCGTCAATCGCTTTGGTCGTATCTTGACCACACGAAGTGTTGGACGAATGCTGGAGAAGTACATCGCGGAGACGGGCCTCGATACACGGACCAGTCCTCACACGCTCCGGCATAGTTTCGCGACTCATTTACTTGACCGTGGCGCGGACATTCGAAGTGTTCAGGAACTACTCGGTCACAAGAGCCTGGCTACCACTCAAATCTATACACACGTCAGCGCCGCGAATCTACGCAACGTCTACGAGCAAGCACATCCGCGGGCTGGCGGGCGAAGCTGAACGTGGGTTCGAACTTGTCCCGGCAGAATGTCGCCAGCACAAAGCCTGGCCTAGGGATGATCCCACCTCCATGATGAAACCGCTCTAGCTGTACCAACTCTTCAGTCTCTGCGGTGATATTCCCAATGCGTAGGCAATTTGAATCAACCAGTTGCGCAGCGTTTGCCGAATCGGCCCGCGTTTCTTCCAGCGTCGTGCGCTGACGAGAACGGGTCCATCGAGTAGCACCGGTTTGGCGATCCGGCGTAACTTCTTGGACAAGGCAACGTCCTCCATGAGCGGGATCTCCTCGAATCCACCTTCCTGATCGAAGAGATGTTTGCGAACGAAGATGGCTTGGTCCCCAAACGGGACGCCCCGCCATCGGACTCGCATTGCGTTACCCCATTGGATCCATCGGAAGATCCAAGCTGTCGATTCGATCCTTTGCTGAAAGGCACCCCATCTGACTCCCGGGTGATCGCAAATCTGTTGCAAACAATGCGCGCCGAGCAGGTTATCAGCGTGAAGAAACAAGATTATCTCTTGGTGAGAATCAACCAGCACCGCTCCTGAATTCAACTGGACGCCTCTTCCCGGCAACGAGCGTACGATCTTGCTCGCCCCTGCCTCCCTGGCGATCTCGATTGTCCGGTCCTCGCTGCCCCCATCCACCACAATGATCTCGCCCGCACCGGCAACCTGCGCCGAACGGACTGCAGCATCGATCCCCGCCTCTTCGTTGATCGCAGGTATCACCACCGAGACCTTGGCAGGTGTCATACGAGCTGTGCATCGCGGAGTCGAACATAGGCCAGGGGACCGAGAATCAACAGCGGCACCCAAGCAGCCATCGCAGGCGACAACAGGTAGCCGCTGCCCCCCATCGCTCCACATAGAGTCTTGACGGCGAAGAAGGCCAGAACGGTCAGCATCGCGGCGCCAATCATCACGAACAGGTTTCGACCGTGACGATTGACCACCATCGGCAAACCGAGCAGGATCAGGGCGTAGTCGAGCGGCAGCCGAATGACTCGCTCATGCAACAACACCTTCAAACCCATGCTGCTGTGAACCGCCGGGTTGCGAACTCGCTCTGCGAGCTCAAGCACCGATGCCATTCGTGTCGCAGACTGATTGGTTTGCAAAAAATCAGTATGGATCGACGTCGCGAAGAAACACTGGTGCGTCCCTAGCCAAGCCTGATCCCGACTGGTCATCAAAATCAAGCGATCCTGGACTCCGACCGACGGGAGGCGATCGACTTGATCAGGACGCTGGACGCCATCGAGTAAATAGCCCGCTGGATGTTCGTCGGTAGCATCCATCCATGCCGCCGAATCAGCCAGCAGCAGATCGCCGAATCCGGGGTAATCTCCGTCCAAGCGAAAACTCGGTTCGCGAATCACCTGCGAGAGGGTCACCAATGAACTGCCGTCAATCAGGACTCGATTCGTCTTGTCGTACTGCGCCAAGATCGGTTGCTCGTTCTCGCCAGCGATATCTTTGGACTTCATCGTCAGCACGTCGCTGTAACGGGGCAGCACCAGTTCACGATTGACGAACTGAATCAGGACGATGGCCAGTGACGCGATCAGAATGGGTCGAAAGATCCGTCCATGTGAGATGCCGGCTGACAAGACTGCGGTCAGTTCACCCGTCCGCCGCAACCAGCCGATCGAGAACAGAAACGCCATCAATGCGATGATCGCGCCGGTCCAATCGAATAGCAACAGCATGTAGGGACCGTAATAACGCATCATGACACGAATCAGACCGTCTTCGGCCTGTCCCTGTTTCACCAGATCATCCATGCTCGTGAATGCGTGAAACACGATAAAGATACCGGCGAGCGAGCAAAAACAGATCAGCACCGTTCGCAGAAAAAGCACCAGGATATAGCGGTCAATCTTGGTCACGTGAGTCTTTGCGTCGCAGGTTGATCAAGTCGGATGTTCGATGCTCAGGGCACGCCGCAGTCGTTCCCGCCACCGTTTCCAGAGCAGGGGCTGATCGACTGGGCTGATCGATCCAGCGTTCAGGGCGATTCGCAACAGTTGGTTGGTGCCGTGGGGCAACACCAAACAAAGGATGCGGCCTCCCTGTATTTGGGAATATCGGCAATTCAGCGTGGTCGTGGCAAGACCGCTGCCTCAATCCGATTCGGAGTGAACGTGAAACATCCTTCAGGCACACTATACTAAGGGGATGAGCAAGCACTCCCTTCAAGACGCCCAACAGCGAGCAAAGAAACTGAAGCTCGACAATAAGTCACGCACCATTCTGCTGTGCACCGACCATGGTGAAAGCGGCTGCGCCTCCTCCAAACAGATGTCCGAGTCCTGGAAGTTTCTCAAGCGGCGATTGAAGGAACTGGGGCTTTCCGGCAAAGGAGGGGTTTTGCGATTGGGGATCGAATGCTGTGATATCTGCAAGGGAGGCCCCATTGCGGCCGTCATGCCAGAGGGAACTTGGTACGGGCAATGCACACCGGAAGTCCTCGAACGTATCATTCAGCGACACTTGATCGAAGGCGAAGTGGTCAGGGAGTACGTGATCGCGGAACAAGATTTCTCTCGCGAGTGAGCGTTCCATTTGGTCTGGTCCTCCGCAAACCACCTGATCCGCTCGGCAATTGGCTGTAGCTGAAACACCATCCATCGCAGGAGAAGAAGAGATGGCGTCCCCATCACGTCTCGTCGCAGTTGCCTCCCATCCGGTGCAAGTGGGCTATCGTCGCTTGCTTCTCCTGGTGGCTTCGACGATTTCACTTTGCGGTTGTTGGAACTCGACGCCTGAGCCCAAGCCTGCAGACGCTCCGTACATGGCGTCGGGGGGAGTGCCCGAGGCGGGAAACGCGATCACCTCCAATCGAGCCCTTCAGCGGCTTGCCAATGCCTCGGAATCAACCGACGCCCCTCTTGGCGATGCGAGGGCTGCGGCAGCAGCCGATGACGAAGCCAAGGGGTTCGACCAGAACAACACCGCTGCTATTGAAAACCAGGCGATCTCGCAGCCAGCTGCGAACGCATCTCAAGTAGCCGCTCCAAGAGTCAGCGAGCTTTCACCAGAACAGCTCGTTCAATTGCTTGGTTTGACCGACCGCGATATGCAGGACATCTGGAGCCGCTTGTCCCAGATTCAAGGTGGTCGCGAAGAGTTGATCCGGATTGCGAAAATGAAGCTCGATGCGGCGAGACGATTGAAGAACCATGCCGAAGCCGATGCGCGATCCAAGTCTGCCGGTGCTCGTGGCGAACTGCAAGCGCTTTCACACCTGGCCGCTTTCAGTGATTTGAAGTCAGCTCAGGAGCTGGAGGATTTGGCTACCGCGAACCTTCAGTCGAGCGATCCTGATCTGGTCGCAGACAGCCGACTCGTTTTGATTGGTTTCGCGTTGGAGTCGCTACAGAATGGCGAGGCTGGCGCGGCAGACCGAATCATCGGATACGTCGACCAGATTGCCGCGTCAGGTCGGGCCAACGACGTTCCCACCTTGATGGTCATGGGCCAGGCTCGAGACGCGCTGATCGGATATGGACACGAGGATCACGCCAATCGTGTTCGAGACACAATCATTGAACTCTACGCCGACTCGCCGAATCCCGATCTCGCGATGGCCGCCGCCGAACTTGCCGGCAGCATCCGTTTTGATGAGATCGATCGACTACTCGGGCAGACTTTGAACGGCGGTCAGACTGTTTCAAGCGAGGCTTGGCGTGCAGCGGTCGATGAAGTGCTCAGCACCGATGCAAACATTCGCACGGTGGAGTATCTGGCCGGAGCCGCGCTACAGCTGGAAGCAATCGGTCAGGATGAGTTGGTGCAGACCACGTTCGATGCGATGACCAACCGGTTCAATGACCCGAACTCCGATGTGGGCCGTGAGGTCGGCATCGCCGTGGCGGCACGCGACGCCCGTCAAGAGATTGTGGGGGTCCGCTTCAACCCTTTGCTACAGAGCATCGACGGATCACCTCTTGAAATGGACTCGTACGAGGGCCGTGTGGTGCTTGTTCCGTTTTGGGCCGCCGCCTTCCCGGAATCGCTGCAGTCGATCTCATTGCTGAAGCAGATCCAGTCAGCTCATCCAGAAGACATCGCCATCGTGGGCGTCAATCTCGATGGGGACGATGAGCTCTTGCAAGCCTTTGTCGATCAGAACGACTTGGGGTTTCCTAGTTTCCGATCCAAGTCTTCCGCTGAAGCGGAAGTCGCAAATCCGGTCGCCGCGCAGTTTGGAATTGCCTCCATGCCATTTCTCGCCATCGTGGATCGCGAAGGTCGGGTAGCCACGGTCAACTTTACCGGTCGGGACATCCAGGAAAGGGTCGACGAAGTCCGGAAGCATTGAAACCCGTTCGAAATCCCCTGGTTGGGGATTCCATCGCCAACGAAGGGGTGAACTTCCATTTGGCGAGCCTCTCTTTTCTTGAGTGTCCAGTCGATTGCCCACCCGGATTGTTGGCGCTGGCGGGTAATCGAACTACAATGCACTTCGCACTCATTTGGATACAGGATGCTCTTGTGCTGGAGCCGCTTGCGGTCGCTTTGGGAAACGAGTGCATTACCTTTTTGCAGAACAGACTCGCTCGAATGCCGCGTAGCAATTGAGTAGACGACAAGGGCTCGGAAATGAAAACGCAGTTCATCGAATTGACCGGCAAGACACTGCTTGATGTCGTCAATGAAGGTGAAATCGACTTCAAGCAACTGCATGACGCCGGCGTTCGCGGCGACTCGATTTTACGTATCAATCGTCACGGTGAGATCGAATTGCGAGGCAAGTCGCATTGGGTCTTGGTGGGAGGTTTGATCGGAAACTTCGAAGAGCGTCTGATGAATCTCACCGGCTTGGACTGGTCGGAGTGAGCAACGGCCGCACCCGCCTTTGCGTCGCCAGGGCGATCAGATTCGAACGCACTCCGGGTTGTCTCAACTTAATTGTCGATCCCCAGTTGCCTGCAACCTGTGCCTGCAACCTGTGCCTGCAACCTGTGCCTGCAACCTGTGCCTGCGACCTGTGGCCTGCGGCCTTAGACCTGCGACCTGAGACCTGCGACCTGGGGACGATGGCCAAGCTCGCGGAGCCAGTCCTCGATGCGATCCGCTTGCAAGGTCTCCTCACGCTTCGCGCCCCGGCAGACGTCGCCGCGGACGCCGAAACAATCAGGAGCCAGAGCCACGGCCCGCAGTGGGGCAACGTCTTGGCAGCGAACAGATCCTGCCAGCGCCCACCACAGATCGAGGCTTCTCGCGATGCCGGCCAGCTCTCGAAGCGACCCCAGCCCCATGAGCTGGAGCGATGACTTGCCCGCTTTGTCGAACGTATCCAGCAAGCACCGACGAATCCCGGATTGGTGGGCGAGTTGAAAGACCGACTGAGGTGTGGGACAGCCAGCTGATTCCCAATCGGCATAGGCCACTGCAACCAGTTCAATGCTTGGGTCGAGCTGTTGTCGGACGTCGGACCAAAGCCGGCGAAGCTGGGTCTCGTCGGAGCAGCCGCTCGGCCCGGCCTTGGCAAAGTCGAATCTCGCAGGTAGTGACGCCGCGCAATCGCGTGCTTCGGCACGCTCGCCGAGTGCGGCCGAGAACCTCGGCAGTTGGGCGTTGGCGTCGACCTGTTCCCATCGCCGGGCCACCTGACGCCAGAGCTGAGGATCGGTCGGCGAGAGGGCTCCCGCGCGAGGCTCCTTCAGATCAACGATATCGGCTCCCGACCCGATCGCCATTTCCACCTCCTCGGAACTTCGGACGCTAACAAGCAGTCGGGGGCGGTCCAAATCAAGAGCCGCTCGATCGAGCGAAGCATCCAGTGGAGCGGAAAACGACGTCGAATCGGGGCGGTCGGTCATGGCAGAACGGGACAAATCAGGGGCATTCTTGAATCGACGCGGATAGGCGGCAGCGACTCGCCCCGCTAAAGTCTTGGCAATCTGGACCCTTTTCTTGACGTCTTCCTATCAAGCGTAACGTTGCATCACGACTCTATAAACACGGTCGACCACCTGAAGCGATTCTGCGAGGAGATCGCCCAGGAATCCGTGATCGCATTCGACACGGAATTTGTCTCCGAGGACACGTTCCGGCCCAAATTGTGCCTGATCCAAGTCGCCGCTGGGGATCGCTTGGCGATCATTGATCCCGTCGAGTTTTCGGAAACCGAGCCTTTTTGGGACCTCTTGACCGAGCCCGGTCGCACCGTGATCGCGCATGCCGCCCGAGAGGAATCACGGTTCTGCTATCGGTTCACGGGAAAGCCAATCGCGGGTTTGTTCGATACGCAGCTGGCCGCCGGCTTCGTGGGGATGGAGTACCCCGCATCGCTGGCCACGCTCACGCAGCGTTTGGTCAACAAGACACTTCCCAAGGGTGAGACCCGTACTGACTGGTCCCGACGTCCCCTTTCCAGGGACCAGATCCTTTATGCATTGAGTGATGTCAGCGATCTGGTGGAAATGTACAGCCAGCTTTCATCGATGGTTGACAAGTTGGATCGTCAATCTTGGCTGGAGGAAGAGACATCGAACTTCCAACAGAAGGTGATCGATGCCGAGACCAGAGAGAACTGGCGACGCGTCAGCGGCTCCTCCGGCTTGAATCCTCGCCAGCTAGAAGCCGTGCGACAATTGTGGTTGTGGCGTGAGGCGAGAGCACGAGAACTGGACCGACTGCCGCGGCGTGTACTGCGTGATGATCTGCTGGTCGAACTGGCTCGTCGCGGTACCACCGATCAACAGAAGATTCGTAACGTCCGCGGCATGGAACGTCGTGGACTGATTGAGCAGTACGGTGAGATCGCTGAAGCGATTCGAGTCTCCTTGGCGACGCCCGAAGAGGAGTTGCCCAAGCGACCGAGGGGTACACGCCGCGTCGTCTCACCCATGCTCAGTCAGTTCCTTTCCACGGCCATCGCCTGCATCAGTCGACAGCACAAGTTGGCGCCACCCATCGTTGGCAATGCGGACGATGTGCGTGAACTGTTGGGGTACGAATTGGATCGACGTAAACACGACCCGGTTCCCGCTCTCTTGAAGGGTTGGCGAGGGGAGATCGTGGGCAAGACATTTCGTCGGTTGCTGCAGGGCGACTTGGCGATTCGCATCGCGGACGTCACCGAAACCCAACCACTGGAATTCATCGAGCCTTGATGCGAGTTGCGCCGACGGGCGGCGTGGTTCTGCTGTGGAGGAAACGTCCCAGCCGAGGATGCTCCTCAACGAACAACAGTCCGGGTCACCGCAGGGCTTGCGGCGCACCGGACTGTTGTGATCAGCCGTGGCTCAGTGGTCGTTGGTGGTAGATCAGCTATCGAGCTGAGGCTTCCGAACTTCGGCGGCTAACACGATCCCCCTTGGGGCTCATGTAGTGAGTCGCCTCTTCGGCAACCAGGACGGTGTCCCCCGATCGAACTTCGGTGCGGAAGCGATGATGGCCAGCACTATCAGCCTGTGCCGTCACCTTCAGTCGCACTTCCTGTCCGGCAGCGATCCGAGGGATGGCGTCGAACAACACCTGGCCGGTCATCACTTCGCCACTCTGGCCCTCGATCCGTAGGGGTTCGATGCCATGACTGAACTGGGCGATGGCACGCACGTCGGTGGCTTCCTTGCTGCCGCGGTTGCGAATCACGATTTCGTAGGTCACATCGGTTCCGATCGGTGCCGGCGCAACCGGGTCGCTAACGGTCAGGACCAGGTCAGCAATCGACTCGACGCGAGTGGCGATCGAAACACTTGCATTACCAGCAGCCGTTCCCTTGCAATCGAACACGAACAGGTGCTCGCCGGTCGACCCCATGTTGCAACGGAACTGGTAGTTACGATTGGCTCCTGGGGACAATGAATTGATTTCCCATCGCAGGCCGGAACCCTCTTGGACGGCATCTTCAAGCCCACCGAGGTACTTCGCGCCACTGGGCAATCGCAAGGTGGCAACCACGCGGTCGCTTGTCGCCGATCCATTGTTCTGGATCTGCAAGCTGTACATCGCTTCGGTGTTCTGGTACTTGACCTCGGGCCCACTCAGCACCGCTTCGAGTTTGGCTGCGGCCACACGAATGGTCTTCTCCGCTTCGGCCCGCAACTCCAACTCTCCAGCGGCCAGCCCGTGGATCTTCAGATCACCGAGATCCTGGGCGGTCAACTCAACATCGAACTGAGCTTCTTTGCCGGGCGGAATGTCACCAATCCGTTGCGTCTGCGGGGTCGCTGAATTCGGCGACAGCGTGAAGACCACGTTCGGTGCGGTTCCATCCCCTGGATTCAGAACGCGAACCTTGTACGTTTGCGATTGGCCGTAGACGACTTCATCGGGACCTTCGATGGTGAGATCCAAGCGAGGTTCGCGGACCTGCACCTTCGCCGTGCTCTTTTGCGGGAGCATGGTCCAATCGACATCCAGGTCATAGGTGCCACTGCGTGCAGCGGTAAGTCGTACCGTCATCGTTTCCGAGGCACCTGCGGGCAGCTCATCGATGGTCCAGACAAGTCGCTCGGAGGATCCTTGGGTTTGATTATCGACATCTCCACGCGTGGCATTCTGCCCACGAACTTCGGCCCAATCTGGAACCAACGCTCGGACCATCACGCCCGAGGCATTGATAGCACCACGGTTCTCGACGCGGATCTCGTACTGGCTAGTTTGACGAATCATGATGGCACCGGGACCAACGGTCGTCACCCGAATACCCGGCAACTCCGACGTCGACGCAGAATCCTTGAACCCACCACCGGCAGGCGTTTCCCGCATCTGGTTCCGAGCCTCGGGAACCGAAGGCGAGAAGTTGTCGCCCGGAAATGCGTGGGCCGGCAATGCATTGCCAGGCTGGCTTGCGTAGCCCTGAATCGGTTGCATCGGCACCGCTGAGGGGCTGCGCGTCACGTTTTCGCTAGGCAGCGATGGAATTGTCTGACCATTGGTCGACATCCTGCGACCATTCGAGTTGCCAGCTTGGCCGTAGGGGTCCGAATGGGCAGCGCTGTTCTCAGCGATCTCGTAGGCCGGTTGCGATGGGCGGCGATAAGAGGCCACACCTCCGTTCGAAGCGACCCCCGATCCAATCGGACTGGATGCCGCGTTGGCGGGTGTCGCGTTGGAATTGCTTGTCGCCGCTGGCAAACCCGCGACCTCAGCCGAATCACTTCCGGTTGGCAAGCCGGCAATTTGATCCGGTCCAAAAGCTTGGCTTGGCGGTCCGGAACGATGGGAAGCGATCGTCGCGGGAGTTCCCAACGAAGCTGCGCTTGGTGGCGTCGAAGCGGCGTAAGGATGCGACGGGATCTCGGCTGCCGGTACCGCGGCCGGTTCCTGCGGGGTGGTGTAACCTGGTTGTGCCGATGCGGAAGGTGATTGGCTGATCGCCTTGGCCGCAGGACTCGAAGGGAGTCTCTGAAGGTCCGCGGAGGAGGCTGGCTCTTTCCCGCTGTCCTGAATCGGTTTTGGCAAACTCGCGGCAACGTTCGTCTTCGCCGCTGGCTTGGCGCTCGGGGGTTGGGCGCTGGGGGTTGGGCGTGCTTGGGGGTTGAGCCTTGGCGGATGCCGATGGCGCGGATTCGGGGATGCGGGATTCGGGGACAGGCTGCGTCTTTTCGGGTGTCTTGTTTTCGGAACCCTTCTTGGCAACGGCACTTTGGATTGGGGTGCGAGAAACTCGAGGCACGAGATCGGCAACCTCACCTTGGCTAACATTGGACTGACGACCAGTCCCACCTACCGAGTCGGGTGCGCTCAAAGTCTCAACGCTTCGGCGATTCACTCGACGACTGCTGCTGTTACTGGAGAGGTCTTCGGTGGTGGCCGGCGTAGGAGTCTCTTCCCGTGGCGGAGTCGGCAGCGCCATCACACTCGATGGCGAACGTGCAACCATCGGCTCCGATCGGCGAGCCGAAGCGGGCAAGGCTTGAACCGTGCGACTCGAGCCGCCACGAATGATTCGAGTCGTTGGCACACCCGCGGCAAGACTGGGATCTCCCGGATCACGAAGTGGAACCGATTGGGTCACCTTCCCGGTTGCGTCGGCCTCATGGTAGGGAATGCCACTCCAATCTGGCTGCGCAGTCGGAGTGGGTCGAGCATGTGGATTGGCAGAACCTTGCTGGGAGCCCGAGCCATGAGCTGACGGCTGGCTCCTATTGGCGTTGGAACGCGAAAACAGCGTGTCGAGCAGACCCTTGGATGGAGTCTTGCTCATGTTTTGATGCTGATGGTTCTCGTTCCCCTTGCTGCTGGTACCGGCAAGCACCTGCAAGAGTCCGGGGCGAGTTTGCTGGCCCGCAACCTGTTGAATGGGATGGGATTGCTGTCCTCCCTGTCCAACCGCCAATTGAACTTCCGGCGACTTTCCATGGGAAAGCGATGCCATCAGTAGGGCTGCCGGAACGGCCAAGAAGGTGGAAGCAATGAGCAAGGAGCGGTTCGCGCGATCCATGCGGGTTTCTCGCAATGAGGGCAAAGATGTTCTATTCATCCCCTTCTTCGGCGATTCCGGTTGCTCCGATTGAACGAAATTTGACGATTGCACCGATCTCGAGAGAGCTGGGGCCCCGGGTTCTCCCGATGAAACAATGTTGGGAAACTAGGTCCTGCTGTGACCCGGCCCGTTGCCGTGGCAGCAACGAGAGGCCAAACAGGAGAGTTTTCACACGTGAACCGCCGTCAGAAAATCGAAGCCATGTTGGCCGAGGACCCGCAAGACGTGTTCCTGCGCTACAGCCTTGCCATGGAGTTGCGTGGTGAGGGTGAACACCCAGAGAGCCTTGCACTGCTCGACGAATTGATTCGCGAGACCCCTCCCTGTATCCCCGCTTTTTTTATGGCGGCGCAGCAGTTGGTCGATCTTGATCGGATCGAAGATGCCCGCGATTACTTGCGTGAGGGCATCGAACAGGCGAGGAGCCAGGGCGATGCGCATGCTGCGGCAGAGATGAGCGAGCTGCTATCGTCGCTGGGCGATTATGGAGAACTGTGAAACTCGCGGCCGGCTGTCTCATTTTTTGACGCCCTGTTTTTCACTGCTTGTTTTTCACTGCCCCGCTTTTCATCTTCCTTCTCTCTCTTACCGAGATTGACCTTGGCAGCTGAACAAACCACCGCGATTGTGCTGAGAACGATCGAATTCAGCGAGACAAGTTTGATCGTCACGCTATTGACGCGAGACCTGGGCCGTATCTCGGCGATTGCGAAAGGAGCCCGGCGTCCAAAGGGGCCCTTCGAAGGCGCGCTTGACCTGTTGGCCGTCTGTCGTGTAGTCGTCCTACATAAGAGTTCCGATGCGCTCGATCTGCTGACCGAAGCGAAGCTGCACCGCCGATTTCGGGGAGCCGACCGATCGCTGGAACGACTCTACGGCGGTTACTACGTCGCGGAGATGCTGCGTTTGTTACTGGACGATCATGACCCCCATCCTGACGTTTACGACTTGACGATCCGAGCCCTTCAACAAATCGACGGCAATGGAAACGTGGCCGAGACGCTAGCATTTTTCGACCTTCAGGTTCTTCGAATGCTCGGTCATGCACCGGGTACCGACCGCTGCACGGACTGTGGCGCCGCGGTAGCCGACACGGCCCGGGTCCCATTTTCGCTTGAGGCCGGAGGCGTGGTCTGCGCGGACTGTCGACCTCGCCAACGAGCCACGATCTCTGTCCGGCAAGGGATCCTTGATCAGATCAGGCATCTTCAATCGGCCAAGCTCTCCATGGCGGGCGAGATCCCTAGCGATCTTTATGGAGAGCTTCGCGCAATCTTGAACCGATACATACAAACTGTGGTGGGAAGTGTGCCCCGCATGCAGTCCTACCTGCCAATGATGACCAAGACGGAATCGAACGCATGACGCGAATGACAAAAGGGATTGTTATGTTCAGGCTGCCAACCTACGCCTCGCGTCGTACCGCGGGTGTCTGGGTGATAGGTGTGAGCTTCATGTGTGTCACCGGTTGCCGATCCCTGGCAGCCCCACAAGACCTCAGCGCGCCGAGCCTGGTTCGGCAAGCGGGAGGTGATTCCGAATCGGCTGAGAACTCGATCACGCAAGTCGCGGCGCAGGAACCGACTCTCGCTGAAAAGACGAAGAAGACCAGCAACCAAGTGATGAACTTCATTTCGGGCCGAGAACAGGAAGATCTGAATCGGGCCAAGGAGCTCTATCAGGAAGGGGATGCTCTCTTCAAGCAGGCATCCAGCCAATCCAAAGAGGAAGGAAAAGCGTCGTTCGCCAAAGCTGCAAAGCTGTTCGGTCGAGCTGGCGAAGCCGCACCAGGCACCGCCTTGCAGCAAGACGCGATGTACATGCAGGGCGAGAGCTTATTCTTTGCCGATCGCCTGGTGGATGCCTCGGAGGTCTATGAGAAACTTCAGAAGGAGTTTCCAAGAAATCGCCACATTGATAACGTCGCCGCGCGATTGTTCGCCATCAGCCGCTACTGGATTGAAACGGCCGAGGCCGACAAAGACAAATGGGTGAACCTCAACCTAACCGACCCCAAGAAGCCTCGCCTGGACGTCGATGGACATGCGGTTCGCGTGCTGGATCAAATTCGCTACGACGACCCCACCGGTCGACTCGCCGATGATGCCACCATGGCCGCTGCCGCCGAGTACATCCGCCAGAAGAAGTTCGAGGATGCGGATGAGTTCCTGACGGACCTGCGGGAGACATTCTCCGACAGCGAGCACCTGTTCTTGGCTCATCTGATGGGAATCAATGTGAAGCTTCAGAATTACCGGGGACCGAAATACAGCGGGCTCGTTCTGGAGGAAGCGGAAACTCTAACACGACAGACCAGAGAGCGGTTTCCAGAGAAGCTGCTGGAAAAGGATTACGGCCAACGTGTGGAGCGAGCGGCCGCCGAGATTGCGTTCCTGCAGGCGGAGCGTTTGAGGTATCGGGCGGAATATCGTGAAAAGCGAAAAGAGTTTGGCTCCGCACGCTTCTACTACCAGCTGTTGTTGCAGAAGTTTCCCGACACGCCGCATGCCGACACCGCTCGTGAACGATTGGCGGTGATTGACACCTATCCCGATCTACCGCCTCAAAGACTTTCCTGGCTAACGACGATTTTCCCTGACTCGACTTCGTCGGGTGAGCCCCTGAAGCTGAACGAGCCTTCGCAATCCGACGAACCCGAAACGATGTTTCGATGATCAGCGCGACGCCAGAACAATGGTCGCGTCGTGCGGCCCTGCTAGGTGCGATTGCCATTTGTGGGATCTCCGGCTGCGCCGGCTATCGCTTTGGCTCGGCAACGTTGTTTCGTCCTGGGATTCGAACGGTTCACGTCCCTGTCGTGCGGAACGATACGTTTCGACTTGACCTGGGCATTCGGCTGAGTGAAGCCTTGGTCAAGGAGATCGATCGTCGCACTCCCTACAAGGTGACGGGCGACCCCAACGCCGACACCACGCTCAACTGTCGCATCTTCAATGCGACCAAGCGTGTGTTGACCGAAAACGTCAACGATGACCCCCGCGCTCTCGAGACGGGGATCACCGTGAACGCTACTTGGACCTCGCGCAACGGCGAATTGTTGATGCAAGACAATCTCACACCCGATGCCCGGTCGACAATCGCCTTCGGACAGGACTCGCGATTCGTGCCCGAGGCTGGCCAAACGATTGATTCTGCTACGCAGGTTGCCATCGAGAACCTTGCCGAGAGAATCGTATCGCAGATGGAAATTCGTTGGTAAGCGAGTATCCAGTGCGTGAGCCTCACAATTCGGTCGACGACGAGAATCGTTCCTGGGACCTGGGCCTTCGCAGGCTGACACTGTCTCGGCGCCGCTGATCATGGGCATCTTGAACGTCACGCCCGACAGTTTCTCCGACGGAGGCGCTCACTTCGATCCAGATGCCGCGGTCCAGGCAGCATTCAACCTGGAAGCGGACGGTGCCGACATCCTTGACATTGGTGGTGAAAGCACTCGACCCTACAGCGAAATCGTCTCTGCGGAGGAAGAACTCCGGCGCGTGATGCCCGTCATTGATCGTCTCGTCGGGCGGCTAAAAATTCCGATCAGCATCGACACAAGCAAGTCTCGTGTCGCCGCCGCCGCGATCGACGCCGGAGCGGAAATCATCAACGATGTGACCGGGCTTGAGGGCGACCCCAAGATGGCGGAGATCGCCGGGTCAAGTCCCGTCGGTGTTTGTGTCATGCACATGCGGGGCACGCCTCAGACGATGCAAGACGATCCGAGCTATGAAGACGTCGTTGAGGAGATCCATCAGTATCTGGTTGGGCGACTTGAGTTTTGCCTTGGGCTCGGAATTCCCCAATCTAGGATCTGCCTCGATCCAGGTATCGGATTTGGCAAGACGCACGAGCACAACCTGGAGCTCGTCCGCGCCGTTGGGCGATTTCGAAGGATTGGATGCCCCATCCTTGTCGGCCATTCGCGAAAAGGATTCATCGGACACGTTCTCGGAGACAAGCAGGCCGACCGCAGTGCCGCCACACTGGGAGTCTCCATGGCCTTGGCTGCCTCCGGTGTCGATATTCTGCGAGTCCATGACGTCCGCCAAACGGTCGACGCGCTTCGACTCTTTGAGGCGTGTGGCGGTCTTGACCAGAGCTGACAGGAGCGACCCCAACGCGTGAAACATCATCCTGTTGACGGGCTTAGCGATGATTTCCTATTTGGGAGCTTGAAGAAGCGCCATTTCATCATGCTGCACCGTTCACATGTCGCCACCCCTGTCTCGACCAACGTTCGCCCGCTGCGCTGGCAGCGGCTGGGTCGTGCGCGGCGCGACCGCATGCCTTTTGGTCCTGACGACCGCGTGCGCTCCCTTTGAGTTGATTCAGATCAATCTCCGGGATCCTCAGGTTGCGAAGCCGAGGCGCCAGACAAAATCATCGCAAGCAGTGCCTCCAGTGACGAGGAAGGTCTGAAGCCAATCGTCCGGGTCGCCGATACCGTGGCGATGGGAGATCCTCCGTCATCGCTTGCCGATTCGCATCCGATCGAGCTTCCGACGCCAAACCAGTGGCATACCGAAGTCATCGTCGAACACCAAAGCCAAGCGACGCCTTACACGCTCCATCAAGTGTTGGCGCATGCGAAGACCAATCATCCCTCCATTCATGCGGCCTCTCGCGAAATCGACATCGCCCGTGCTGGAATCACGACAGCAAACACCAAACCAAATCCAAACCTCGTTCTTGACCTGGACACCCCGTTGCACGACCGCGACGACGCGACGGAACTGACCACGAGAGTCACCTTTCCATTTGGCGGCTCCAAAGAACGCCAGTGGCGACGGCGAGTCGCCATGGCACAGGTCATCAAGGCCGAAGCGAATTTCCAAGCGACCGTGAGACAAGTCTCCGATGCGGCGACGGCGGCAGCCATCCGATCGATTTACCTGCAGCAGCGACTCGCGCTGGACACTCGCGTGGAACAACTTGCGATCGAGCGTCGGCAGGCGCTGACCGAAGGGCTGCCGAGTGACAATCCTGCCAAGAATCTACTCGATCAAATGGAAGCACGAATCGACGTCGATCAAGCGACGCAGATACGGTTCGCGACCGAGCGAGAATTGGCCACCACATCCTCGATTCTCGCCAATCGAATGGGAATGAATCGGTATCGCGTGATGAAGGTGGTGGGGACCTTGGAGGAGGTCCCCTTGGAACTCCCCTCGCTCGATGAGGTCATCACCAACTCCGAACAAGAATCTGAACAGATCATTGTCGCCTTGGCCAATTTGAACGAAAGCCGAGCCTTTCACTGTTTGCAACACAACATCGGTACCGACAAGCAGTTCGGACCACGGTATCAAGATCGCCTCGGCCGTGACGATGACACGCTTGGCGTTCGCCTCGACCTTGACCTGGATGTCCATCGCGTCCAGCAGGGCCCCATCGCCCAGAGCGTTCAAGCGATGCATCAGCAACAGGACCGTGTTGCCCTAGCGCGGCACCAATGGCTCGGCGAAGTCACCAGGATCCATCGAGAGCTAGAATCACTCACCGCAGAGCTCGCCCACTATCGCAATGACCAATTTCTTGCCGAACAACGCGAGCTGTTGAGCGACGAAACTGCCGCCCGTTTCCTCACCGCCGCGCAACGCATTGAAATCGAACGGTCGGTCGTGCGCCGCGAGCTGGATCAGCTCGAGAGACAGTATGCGATCGCTGTTTTGCGTTCGCAGATCAGATTAGAAACGGGTATTGAGTAGCCAACAGCAGGCTCCGCACGCGATGGACGAACGCGAACGGCATTCCCTGGCTACCCGGGGCTACATGGACATGCGCGTCGATTGCGCGAACGTGAACACCAAGTCAACCATTTCGCCGGGCATGACCATCATTCCATCCGGCACCTCAATGCGTACCGGAAGTCCCCACTGGGTCATTTCAGGATTGCGACGCAAGTGTCCTGGCACCAATTCGTATTGGACTCCCAAACCGACCACGGTGCCGTGACCGACTCGGTCACTACGTGAATCGACACCCCGAATTCGGATCTCAATCTTGTCGGCGGGGCGCAGCAAACTTCGATTTCGCTGGTCCAGATAGGCAACAATCCAGCGGCTTTGATCGGCTGCGATGGTCACGATCGGTTCACCGCTGCGTACGAAGGTACCGGGCGGTTGATGAACCTCGGCAATCATGCCCGACACGGGCGCTCGGATCTCGTTGGAAGCGATCCGCTGAGCCAGGGCGCGAACCTTGGCATCCTGGACGGCCAGAGCTCGGGCAAGCGGTTCAAGTAGCGTTTCGGTATCAAGCGTGGTCTCGCGGTCACCTTCTACCGTGGAGACCGGATCCGTAGATTGGGCAAGGAACTCTTTCCAAGCGAGCGAGGCCTGCTCCCAACGCGTTTGGGCCTGAGCGACCTCCCGTTCCAAGTCCGCGATCTGTCCTTGAACGGTCTCGGCAAATCGCTCGCCCTGACGGATGACAAGCTGTTTGACCGCGATCTGAGAATCCAATTCGTCAAGACGTAGCGAGGGCGTCGCGTTGCGTCGCACCAAGTCTTCGACCTGGAGGCGTTGCCGCTGCAAACCAGAGACTTCTAGTTGACCGGCGAGTCGTTGGGCAGAAGATTCCGCGAGCCGGAGTTCAAGTTCGCGCCGCCGCTGCTGCAGGTCATTGAGCTCCCTGCGAAGCTCATCGACCTGGTCACGATGCCCAATCTGATTCCGCTGACGGTCAAGTTCATGTTGGATGCCGTCACGCCGCTGTTGCAAATCATCCTGATCCAGCTTGCGCTGCTCCAATCGCAATCGCTCCGATTCGGATGTGATCAAAGCCTGCAATCGAAGTCGCTCGGCCGTCAGTGTCTGCATTTCGCTGAGGGCATCGGACACGTCGATTCGGGCGATGAGCGTCACGTCTTTGTCGACACGATCAAATGGCGAAAGAGGATCTTCCAGACTCATCAGCACACCCGCATCGGGTGACGTGACGTTGACCTGAACCGCTTCCACCTGACCCACCAGAGTGATCTGGGACATCCGCCCTGACCACAACCAGAGCAGAGCCAGCAAGCAGGCGACAAACAGAGGCGCCTGCAACCAGTGAACGCCCAGGTATTTCAACCTCACTTTCCAAGGAATGGCGATCGGACCATTCGAATCGGGCATTTCCCTAAACCTCCGATTCGTCGTTGTGAGCAAACATGGACACACGTTGAACACTGTCCAAGCCACGTAGCTCCGCTTCTAACTCCGCCCGTCGGCTTGGATCTCGCAGTGTCAATCGGTACGACAAATCGAAATTGTCTTGCCCCAACTCTTGGATCGACGCCAACTGAGTCGTCAAGCAGTGACGGCCGAGAACGGACTCCACAAGCTGCGACACAGCACCCGATCCACCCACGCAGAACAGACTGACGATCGTGTCGTAACGACGCCTGGCACCGTAATCTGTCAACGATAGATACGCCACGATCGCTCCGATCACGACCATCCCGACCAGGGCTAGGGAGTCGCGACCGGTCCCCGCTGCCATGCCTTCCACGATCGCCCACAACACGAACATCGTGTCGCGAGTGTCCTTCAACACATTGCGAAACCGGACGACGGCGAATACCGCCAACAGCCCAAACGCGACGGTAATGCTGGATGTCATCAGCAGCATCATCATCGCCACCAACACGGGCAACACCACCAGGCTAGCCGTGAATGACTGAGAGTAGGACAGACCGCGATGCGTCTTCTGATAAATCCAACCAATCACCTGACCGGCCACAAACGCCAGCAGCAAGGCGGCCAGCGCGGACTGCAGCGATTCACCGGGAAACGGATGTCCGCTGGAAGTTAACGATTGGAGCCAAGGCATCGCCCTTTCACCCCGCTCGTTGTGCTGAAGAGGCAAACGGATGCAAACCGCGTGAGGTCACCAGGCTCACCTCGTTGCCAAGCGACCGCTCGCAGTTGACGTATTTCGGAAACGAAACGGCACCGAGATCAAAGACCCGAACCAGTTCCTGCATCCAGCTGGGAAATCGGTTGGTGAACTTGAGTTCGAAAACGACCAGCGAATCGTCCACGACGTCAATGCCGTCAGTTGGAATGGCGATCCGCTCACCAGGTCGATACGGATGAGCACTCAAGTGACGATCGAAGGTTGCCCGCCACTGGACCCCGTCCGGTGAGACGTAGGCATCGCGAAGATAACTGACGTAAGTCCTGCCGACTCCGCCGATGACGTCCCGCAACCGACAGAACTCATGGAGCGCCGACCACTCCTTGGAAAGACCTGCAGAATTCGCTCGGGAGGCATCGGCCGCGGGCAAGTAGGCGACGGACTCGCCCGAGAGCAGCGCCACGGCCGTCTCACGACTCACGCTGGCTCGCTGCTTCTTGATCACTTGGCCGTCACGCCGTTTGATCTCGGCGAATGCGGGCTGCGATCGCTCGTCGTCATAGATGCGGACACGAAGTTTGTACCGGTTCCGCTTCCCGTCCAAGGTTTGCTTGAGCAGGAGAGAATCCGGGCTGTCGAGGTAGACACTGCACACGGGATAGCCCGAGTCGCCAAATCGGAGACTGTGAGTGTCCTTCCGCAGGGTCGCCCCGAGATAGCGTTTGATCTCCAAGGCCAAATGCTCGGTGACCTCGAACTTCAGCTCTCTTCGAGTTGGCTGGACCTGACTTGGCATCGTTAACAGCGACTTCCGTTTGATGCAATGTGGACGAGCTTCAAGCCCGTGTCTCGTCCGGAAGCAAACGCACACCCGCGATGAGGATGAGACGAGCGAATGCCCGGGGGGACAAGCAAAGACAAGATGAAGGAAGGATTATGATCCGATGAAAAGCCGTATTCAAGACTTTGGGGCAGCTTGACCCCCATCAACGACCAGGAATTGCCGCAGGAAGGGGCAACTGGCAACCACAGAGCAGAACCATCCGACACCCCCCAGACCACCGGCTGAAGAAAATGGGACCGCGGATGTGCCTGGCGGGCCGGCTAGCAGGCCGCGACGCATCCGAGTCACTGCCCGTTGGCGAAAGACACGCTGATCCCAATCAGCACGAATCGGCTCCGGCTTTTGAAAACGAAACGATACCGTTTCGATCTCGAGATGCCAGGGTCACAAGATGCCGGGGTCATGACACCATGACCGGAGCAACCCATGACCGAAGCGATCAGGCATCGAAGCGATCCGGCATCGAAGCGATCCGGCATCAAAGCGACCCGGATCGAGGCATCGATCGCCCGTTCAAGCGTGGCGGAATCGGCAGGAGCTTTATCGAGTCGCTCGAGGTGCCCGCTGAGTCACCCCGTTCTCCGGCTTGGACTGCATTTCGCCAGGTAGTTCCTCGCACGGTTGGCCACTGCCAGACCGCTCCGAAACACCGAGCACAAATGTCTGTTTGATGCCGTGAACAGACTCGATCGTGAAGGTCGTCGTATTCATAGGAATGCTCATATCAGAGGCCGATCTGACGTGTAAAGATCACATCAAAACGATCGGCAATGATTGGTTCGAGTGCGACTACAATTCGACGTCCTGAGCGGAACCCTTGCTCGACCCGTCCGGTTGCACCGACTGGATCGATCTTGCTCAAGCCCGTCGCCACAGACATCGCTCACGGAGTCGACGAGCGTAAGTGAATTCAACTACCACTATTTGCTTACACTGGCGATCTGAGCGGCTTCCTGTTTCAAGTTGTCGTGTTAGGAAATTTTTCCCAATTCATAGATCGGTAGGGGATGTAATCGTTATGCACCAATCTCGTCGCTGACCAGCAAATATTTTTCGCCCCGATTGACTGCACGAATCCCCCGCCCCAAATCACTGTCCCAAATCACTGTCCCAAATCACTGTCCCAAATCACCGCCCCATTGAGCGGGAATCCGCCGGGCCCATTGCCGCGACCTGTTTATCCAGCCATGCGCATCGACTTTCTGATCACCGAACTCTTCGTGGGAGGGGCCGAGAAGTGCCTGACCGAATTGGCCCTTGCGATGGCCTCTGGGGGTGATCAAGTTCGCGTCTTCTCGATCGGCACCTTGCCCGAGGGCGAACATGGGACCCTGGTGGAACGACTTCGGCAGGCTGAGATCGCCGTGGAATCGCTGGAAGCCCAATCGGTCTGGAAGTATCTGCGCCTTCCGAAGTCTGCGGAGTCGTTTGTGGGAGAGTCCGCCGGAGGTGTTTCAGTCCTTTCTTCATCATGCCAACGTACTTGGCATGCACGCGGCAACCTCAGCGGGGGTGGGCATTCGGGTAGCAGGAGTTCGGGTCGCCCAGCCGCACCGCATTCGCAGTCAGGTGGAACGAGTCGCGCTGCGGCAGGCAGACAGTACGGTCTGCGTCAGCCGTGCTGTGGAGCGTTTTGCGACGTCACAACTTGGCTGTCCCACCGAGGCCACGGTCGTGATTCCCAACGGTATCGACGTGACCCGTTATTCCACAGCCGCCCCGATTCGCTGGTCACAGATGGGTTGGCCCAACGATGCCCGGGTCTGTTTGTTTCTGGGTCGCCTCGACCAACAGAAAGGAATCGAATTGTTGCAGCAGCAGATTGATCGGATCGCGCCGTCAGAATCAAATCGAAAACTGCTACTCGTGGGTGAGGGTCCGCTGAGGACCAGCTTGGAGGCTTGGTGTGACGAGATTGGACCGCAACGAGTCCGCTTGATGCCTTGGCAGCCGGATGTCGCACCGATCCTTCGAGCCTGCCAGTTGCTGGTGCTGCCCAGCCGTTACGAGGGGATGCCGAACGTCGTGCTTGAGGCGATGGCGGCGTCCAAACCGGTGGTCTGCAGTCTCGTCGAGGGAAGCGAAGAACTTCTCTCCCACGCCGAAGTGGCAGGGCTTTTCACCGGGCGAGAGTTCGCAAATGGCAAGTCTCATCGAACGCTTTGCATCGGATGAGGCTCTTTGCCAAGAGGTCGGTCGTGACAACCAAGCCCGCGTGAAGCAGCATTTTTCACTCGCGGGCATGATCGAAGCGTATCGAGCTCACTACCGAACGCTCTTGACGCGGCGGCTTGAGGTGCCTTGAGCTCGCGAAAGGGGTCGGCGAGGTACCGGGAGAAGAACGACCTCGTCATGGCTACTGCGTTGAACGCGTTGCTGGGTCTGCAACTGGGCGTCATCGTCACGGAACGGGTCGGGAAGCGCATTGAACAGCTCGGAATCCTTGACTTCTTCGCGGACGTGAACCGGAGGCGAAATCGTCTCGGTCTCACTCGGCGGCGAGTAAACCTGCGGAAGCATCTCTGGGTAGGCATGCGGATGGACATGTTGATGATGAATGGCCGGCGGTTCGGACATCATCAGGTCTTCCATCATCGCTGCATCGCAAGCGTCGTCGCACGCTGCGTCACCATCGCCGCACCATTTCCAGTTGGGCCACTTGATGTCACAGAGCTTCCTCAGTCGGTCTTGGAACTTGTGAAGGCCAGAGGACATACCTCCGCTCTGATCACAGTCCAAGCAGCCACAGTCGCAACCGCCTAGCTCGACGGGAAGGCTGTCACAGGCGACTTCACATCCGCAATCAGCCGCCGGAGCATTGCCTGCGACAAACAGACTCATCGCACCACCGGCGATCCAGGCCAGCAGTCGAAGTTTCGTAGAAGAACGCATCAACATGGAAACACTCAAATTCAGGGCGTTGACTCAAAAAACCATTGGGATGCTGTCGGTATCGACGCAGAACAATCGGAACGACCACGAGAACCGGGAGCACCCGTATAGATCTCCTAGCTTGACATGCCCCCTGCGCGGCCCCGGCAGACAGACATTTGCTCGATCGCTAAACTGAGCGGGCCGTTTTTCTCGGTCTTTCGCGTCTATCTGCACAGAGAACACTGCCGTGAGTTTCGATCCGTTTGGAGTTCGCTCCCAATTCAATACCGGACACGGTACCGCCACGATGTACCGCCTCAGCAAGCTGGAGGAGGCTGGCCTGGGAGCGATCAGCAGTCTCCCCTTTTCCATCCGGGTGCTACTCGAGGCCGTCCTGCGAAACTGTGACGGTTTCTCCGTCACCGAGAACGATGTCCGGAATCTAGCAGGCTGGAACGCAGCAGAGCCCGCCAAACAGGAAATCCCATTCAAGCCCTATCGTGTCGTCCTGCAGGACTTCACAGGCGTCCCCGCGGTCGTCGACTTGGCGGCGATGCGTTCGGCCATGCAGCGAATCGGGGGCGATCCCGAGAAGATCAATCCGCTGATTCCTGTTGATCTTGTCATCGACCATAGCGTGCAAGTCGACTTCTTTGGTTCGGACCAAGCATTGTCCAAGAATGTGGAGATGGAATTCCAACGCAACATGGAGCGTTATGAGTTCTTGCGATGGGGACAACAGGCGCTCGCTAACTTCAAGGTGGTTCCTCCCAACGTGGGCATCGTTCACCAGGTCAACCTCGAGTACCTTGCCCGCGTCGTCGCGATTCAAGAGACGGCCGATGGTCCGGTCGCGCTACCCGATACGCTGGTCGGCACGGACAGTCATACGACCATGATCAACGGCTTGGGCGTGCTCGGTTGGGGTGTCGGAGGGATCGAAGCCGAAGCCAACATGTTGGGTCAGCCGCTCTACATGCTGATGCCAGAGGTCATTGGCTTTGAGCTGACGGGATCACTCCCATCGGGTGCCACCGCCACCGACATGGTTTTGCGTGTCGTGGAGATTCTTCGCCAAGAAGGGGTCGTTGGGAAGTTCGTCGAGTTCTTCGGGGTGGGGATGAATAAGATGAGCGTGGCCGACCGCGCCACCATCGCCAACATGGCTCCCGAGTACGGTGCGACCATGGGCTTCTTCCCGGTGGACGATGTGACGCTTCAATACCTGCGTCAAACCGGTCGCAGCGCCGAACAGATTGAACTGGTCGAACGCTATTGCAAGGAACAGGGCTTGTTCCGCACCGACGATGGCCCCGAGTTGATCTACACCAAGCGAATCTCGCTTGACCTGAGCACCATCGAACCGAGCCTCGCCGGGCCAAAACGCCCGCAGGATCGCATTGCGCTCAAGGACATGAAGCAATCGTTCAATGACTCGTTGACCGCGCCGGTCGGTAAGACCGGATTCGGATTGTCGCAAGATGTGCTGGCCCGTGTAGCGGTCGTCAAGGACAACGGCCATTCCAGCGAGATAGGACATGGGGCGGTCGTGATTGCTGCGATCACCTCGTGCACGAACACGAGCAACCCATCGGTGATGATTGGTGCCGGCTTGCTGGCCAAGAAGGCGGTGGAGCGAGGCTTGAGCGTGGCCCCCCACGTCAAGACGAGTCTGGCTCCCGGTTTGCGCGTGGTCACCGATTACCTTGACAAAGCCGGCCTGTCGGACGACTTGGACAAGCTGGGTTTCCAAACCGTTGGCTACGGGTGCACAACTTGCATCGGCAATAGCGGTCCACTTCCCGAATCTGTTGCCGCCGCGATCAAGGCGGGCGACCTGGTCGCCTCGGCCGTCCTGAGCGGCAATCGCAACTTTGAAGGACGGGTCAACCCGCTCACCAAAGCCAACTATCTGGCGAGCCCACCTCTGGTCGTGGCTTACGCTCTGGCAGGCACCACGAACATCGATCTGGTCAATGAACCCATTGGAACCGACCAGGAGGGCAAACCTGTTTTTCTCAAGGAGATCTGGCCTTCGGCGGAAGAGATTCGTGAAACGATCGCCAAGTCCATCCAACCCGAGATGTTCACCGAGGAATACGAATCCGCAGTGAACGGGAACGAATTGTGGAATGCGATCGAAACGGCAGGAGGTGCCATCTATCCATGGAACGATTCCAGCACCTACATCCAACACCCGCCGTTCTTGGACGCCGTCCAAGGGGACGTCATCCCTGATATCAAGCCAATTCAAGGCGCTCGGGTTCTTGCGCTTCTCGGTGATTCGGTAACCACCGACCACATTTCCCCCGCTGGCGCGATCGCGACCGACGGCCCGGCTGGCAAGTACCTGCAGGAGCAGGGAGTCGCGGTTCGTGACTTCAATAGCTTTGGTTCGCGACGTGGAAACGACCGCGTGATGGTGCGGGGTACCTTCGCGAACATCCGCATTCGCAACCAACTGGCACCTGGAACCGAAGGGGGTGTCACACGCCATCTTCCCGATGGTGAAGTGCTGAGCATTTACGATGCGTCAATGAAGTACCAGGAAGACGGAGTGCCGCTGGTGGTTCTGGCTGGTTCGGAGTACGGCACGGGCAGCAGTCGTGACTGGGCTGCCAAGGGAACCATGTTGCTCGGTGTCAAAGCGGTGATCACGGCAAGTTACGAGCGGATCCATCGCAGCAATCTCGTTGGCATGGGAGTGCTCCCCCTTGAGTTCGCAGATGGGGCAACCTGGCAATCACTCGGCCTCACCGGTGAAGAAACGATCGACGTTCCTGATCTGTCGAACGAACTGCAGCCACGATCCACGATCATGGTTCATGCGACCGATGCGGAAGGAAATCGAAAGAGCTTTCCTTGCGTGGTCCGTATCGATACACCGGTGGAAATGCAGTACTTTCGTAACGGTGGTATCTTGCCAACGGTCCTTCGCAATCTGTCGAAGTGAGTCAAACAGACTTGCTCATCAGATCCTCCATTTGTCCTCGACGTTTTCCCAGAAAGGAACAACATGCCGACAGCAGCCGCCCGCCATATTCTCGTCGCGACCGAAGAAGAGTGCCTTGATCTGAAAAAGCGAATTGACGAGGGAGAGGACTTTGCCGCCTTGGCCGCGGCTCATTCGTCGTGCCCCTCCGGCCAGCGAGGCGGAGCCTTGGGAAAATTTGGTCCGGGCCAAATGGTTCCAGAATTCGACACGGCGGTCTTCAATGGGGATGTCGGAGTCGTCCAAGGTCCGGTGAAAACCGATTTCGGCTATCACCTGCTGGAAGTGACCGAGCGCGCCGACTGATTCGCCGGCCTTGCTCATTGTTCAACGGCGTCAGCATGAGCGGCGGCGTCAGCATGAGCGGTGGGCGAGCACGCGCGAGCTTCGAGCTACCGTGTCTGAACCGCAGCTGCGGGATCGCTGAGGTTGTCCATTGGTGGCATCGTCACTCGGTATCCATCGACCTGGATCGCCGGATCCCGGACGTCGCTCTCCCTGATTGGGTCAGCTAAACGCCTTGCGCAGGAGCTCGAGGCTCTTGGGGATTGCCGTTCGGTGATCCTCTTTGCCTTCAAACTCGAGTGAAACATAGCCGCGATAGTTCGCCTGGCGAAGAATTTCAGCGACTCGATCGTAGTCGATATCGAGGGTGTACCAGGTTCCGCCGCCAAAGTACGTCTTGGCCTGGACCAGCTCCGCCTCAGGCGCGAGCTGGGCATATTGAGCGTATTGATTTTCGAGAAAATTACCGGTGTCGAGCGTCGCGCGGAGCCATGGCGACTGGAGATCATTGATCACGCGCAACACGCCGTCAGCCGTTCGTCCGAGGCCCCAGTGGTTTTCTAAACCGAGCACCACGCCGCAACGTTCGGCCGTCGGCAGGCACTGCTCCAGACTCTCGTTGACCCAACCGAATCCGTCGTCGTCGCTATACCCTTCCAGCCGAGGCTCGATTCCTTTGTTCGCCATCAGAGCGTCGAAGGTCTCCGTTGTGCCCCAGCGTCCCGTGTTGACACGAATCGTGGGAATGCCCAACGCATAGGCGATCTCGATGCACTTGATCGTGTGGTCAACGTTCTTCTTTCGAACCTCAGGATCGGGCGAAACGAAGGTTTGGTGAGTTGAGAAGCCACACAGGTCCATTCCCAAACGAAAGGCGCGCTGCTTGATTCGCTGCAAGGCTCCATTCGATTCGTCCTGCATTTGGATGTGCAAGATTTCAACGCCATCGAATCCCGCGTCCGCAGCAAGATCGATGCACTCTTCGATGCTCAGCTTGCTGTCGTCACGAAACCGCCAGTAGGAATAGGTCGAGACACCGATTCGGTTTGGGGGCGACTTCTTGGTGGTTTCATCCGCAAGCATCGGAAGCGGTTTCACCGAAGCAACCGCCGCGGTGACCAATCCGGAAGCCAGTAAACTTCGGCGTGAAATCGACGCTTTCATGGGAGACACCTCTACAAGGTAGCCAAACCTCTCCGAAGCTTGGATCTCGCAGCTTTGCTGGATTCCACGAGTCTCGGATGGGCTGTGAAAAAAAATCGTGTGGCCTACTGTCGGTCCGCCTTTCCACGAGGGGCATCCGCAGCTTTTCTGCGTTTCTCAGGAGTCTCGGAGAGACTCGCCTACGGGAGGGCTTGGTGGTTAAATGGATCGGGGGTTACGGACGTGGCGCGGCGTCGGCCATCACGGCCAGGTCATCCTTGCCAACTCGCGTGCAAAACTCACCGACCGATTCACCATCCAATCGGTTCGCTTTGTAGGCGGCAAAGACTCCCATCATTTCGTCAACGATCACGTCGTCAGGAACCAGGTCTTTGTAGATGTAGGCCAATCGATTGCCAAGCCAGCCGCCGCCCACATAGAGCGTGTAGCGATCCTTGGCCTTGCCCACCAGTGCCATGTCCGCATTGTAGGGACGGCGCAGCCATTGGGGCAACCTGTCATCCGAATCGTGAAGCGTTCCCGGTCCAGACCCAGTTTCGCCAGCGGCTGCTCCAGAGCATCGATGATGCCTGGCAAACGCCGTTCGCTTTCGGTGATCGCCAGACCACAAGTTGGCAGGGCGACGCACGACATCGACCAGCGTCTTACCGTACTGGTCTCCTCTGTCGTGGGGACGTTGTGCTGCTTGATCAGGCCGATCAACTTGTCTTGGTCACCCTCGTCGATGTCGGTGAAGATCACGCTCTGATGACCCGTCATGCGAACTTCGGTCTTGAACTCACGACAAACCGATCGCAGGACTCCCTTGAGCTGGATCTGGTCATTGTCGTAAAGGCGACCATTCTCGATGTTCAGACCATAGGACCATTTTCCGTCCCCCTGTTCCTGCCAGCCCATGTGATCGTCCACACCGGTGACGTCGTCCTCCGTGCAGTCCTGGAGCGACTGCCCAAAGTAGGATTCCACCTCCGCGCGAAACTTGTCGATTCCCCACTTATCGACGAGGTACTTCATGCGAGCGATTTTGCGATCCTCGCGATTGCCGTTGTCTCGCTGCACCTTCAAGACGGCTTGGCAGACGCCGACGACTTGGTCCGGTGCTGCGAATGCCATTCGCTTGCCCAGGGCAGGGTAGGTGACTTTCTTGGCCGGAGTGGTCCCCATGCCGCCCCCGACGAGCACGTTGTAGCCGATGATCTTGTCGTCACGCACCACCGCGAGCAGACCGATGTCCTGTGTGTAGATGTCGATGCAGTTGTCCTCTGGCAGCGCGATCCCCATCTTGAACTTACGAGGCAAGTAGGTTGGACCATACAGGGGCTCGACGACCTCGCCTCCCCCTTCCAATCTCTTCTCGCCCGATTCCGGATCCGAAACCCATATCTCGTGGTAGGCGGGCGTTGCCGGCGCCAAGGCTTGGGTCAACTCATCGGTCAACCGCTCCAACTCCGCATGGACACTTCCGGAACGCTTGGCGGGGCAACACATGATGTTGCGGTTCACGTCACCACAGGCCGCCAGTGTGGACAGTGCGATTTCGTTGATTCGTTGTATGGTCGGTCGCAGCTTATCCTTGACCACGCCATGCAACTGGATCGTTTGCCGCGTCGTGATCTTCATCGTCGAGTTGCCAAGCGTCTCGCACAGGTCGAGCATCGACAAGAATTGGTCCGAGGAGATTCTGCCGCCTGGAATCCGCAGACGAACCATCATCGAGAAAGCTTTGTCCAGCCCTGCCTTCTTGCGTTCGGTGCGAACGTCCCGATCATCTTGCTGGTAGGTGCCGTGGAATTTCAACAATTGAATGTTGGCATCGTTGAAACGATCGATCGGTTGGGCGATCTCTTCTGAAATCGTTCCTTTGAGAAAACGGCTTTCTTCTTTGATCGATTCGACGGCGCTCAATTTGGGCGTATCAGTAGACATCGAGGCACAAATCCTGTGTGATTTTCGTTTCACTAACTGTTTTTTGGGCGGAGGCACCGCGACTTGCCGCACCAACAGCCGCTGGCTGTCGGTGACGATTTGGGGGACGGACTTCGTTGAATCCCGAAAATAACGGGTTTCCGACGCTCCGCGACCATTCCCCGCGTGGTCCCCACGCGCCGGGCGCGTATCAACGGGGACTCCGCAAACACGGTGTTTTAGGCAACTATAGCGGTCGGAAGCGAATGCCACTATGGCGATCAACCAGGCACGAGGGAAGTGAACCGATGACAGCTCAACGATTGGACGGAAAACGAATCGCTGGAGAAATCCGCGAGCAGGTCGCAGCGGAAGTCGAGCAATTCCTAGCCGAGGGCGGACCCAGGCCCTGCTTGGCCGCAGTCCTCGTAGGTGAAGACCCCGCCAGCCAGGTCTATGTTCGCAACAAAGGGCGAGCCTGTGAGGCGGCCGGAATCGAGGGTCGCACCCTCCGCCTGCCCGCCGCTGCGACCCAGGAGCAATTGCTGGATGTCGTCATGCAGCTCAATGAGGACTCCGGCGTTCATGGGATCTTGGTCCAGCTCCCCCTGCCATCGGATGGCAACGGCGGCCTGGGCTTCGACGAAAGAGCGGTCCTCGACACGGTCGCCCCCTTGAAGGATGTCGACGCTTTCTCGCCGGTGAACGTGGGCCTCCTGATGCAGGGCCGCCCCCGTTTTCTCCCCTGCACGCCGCACGGGATCGTCCAACTGCTGGACCGCTGCCATTTGCCCGTCGCCGGCAAGCACGTGGTCGTCGTCGGTCGCAGCGACATCGTGGGCAAACCGATGGCGATGATGTTGGCTCAACGCAGTGGCAGCTGCGGCCCCGACTTCGCCAACGCCACCGTCACCCTAGCCCATAGCCGCACCAAGAACCTGGGCGAAGTTTGCCGCACGGCAGATTGTCTGATTGCTGCCGTCGGCGTCCCCGAGATGATTCGAGGTGAGATGATTCGCCCCGGCGCGGTCGTGATCGACGTTGGCATCAACCGCGTCGGCGACAAGCTGGTGGGTGACGTGCATTTCGAGGAGGCAGTCGAAGTCGCGTCGGCGATCACGCCGGTTCCCGGAGGTGTCGGCCCCCTGACGATCGCGATGCTGCTGCACAACACGCTATTCGCCGCACGACTTCAAAACTGACGGTAGAGCGGTCCCTACTGAACCGCTACGAGGCATAACCGCGGGGATGCGACTGATGCCATCGCCACGCCGTTTCAACAATCGACTTGACGTCGGTGTACTTCGGCGTCCAGCCGAGTATCTCTCGTGCAAGCGTGGCGTCGGCAACCAACTCCGAAGGATCGCCCTCACGTCTTGGTCCTGCGACCTCCGGAATCGGATGGCCCGTCACTTCACGACAGGCCTCGATGATCTCTCGGACGCTCGTGCCTCGTCCGGTCCCTAGATTCAAGCAGAGTCCCTTGCCCGGCTGCAACCGTTCGAGGGCGCGCAAGTGGGCATCCCCCAGATCGTCGATGTGCACGTAGTCGCGAACACAAGACCCGTCGGGAGTATCGTAGTCCTCACCGAAGACGGTGATCTTGTCACGTTGTCCAAGAGCGACCTGCAAGACGATCGGAATCAGATGGGTCTCGGGATCATGATCCTCGCCGATGGTTCCGTCAGGATGCGCCCCGGCGGCATTGAAGTATCGAAGGGCCGCGTAGGCAAATCCATAAGCTGTGGCGTAGTCAGCCAGAGCGTGCTCAATGACCAGCTTGGTAAAACCGTATGGATTGATCGGTTGCTGCGGAGTCGACTCTCGAATCGGCACGACTTCGGGTTCGCCGTATGTCGCCGTCGTACTGCTGAAGACGATTTGCGTGACGCCAGCCTCGCGCATCGCCTCCAACAACTCGAGCGCGGCGATGACATTGTTTTGGTAGTAAAGAGATGGATCGTTGACGGACTCATTGACCAATGCGAATGCTGCAAAGTGCATGACCGCATCAATCTTCTTGCTCCGCAGGGCCTCGACCAACTTCTTCCGATGGGTCAATTCTCCCTCGATCAACAACCCCTCCGGAACCGCCTTTCGATGGCCTCGCGAGAGGTTGTCGTAGACCCAAACGGTGTGTCCGGCATCTCGCAGCAGCCGGACAGCGTGCGAACCGATGTAGCCAGCGCCTCCCACAACCAAAACATTCATAGCGACCATCGTTTCTTCAGCAACAGGAATAAGCGGTAAGAATCCTCGCAAAATCGAGGCGATTCTCTCAGTTGCCGATCAGGATAGTGGGCCCGTCCAGACTCGACCAGCCGAATCGGGATCTCCTTGCTCGCAGAAGCCAAGATGTTGCCCACGCGAGCGTGGCAAGGTCTGGATCTCTTCCTCTTCGTGCTCCCGACCGGGTTGCCTGTGGCGAAACGAATCACCAAGCTTCAGCAGTTGCAAAGCGCCGGGCCGCCCGCCAAGACGGGGCGTGCGACGGTCACGCTCTGCGAAGACTTCCTGAACTATCTGCGAGGCGAGTGCCATCTGGCCGCCAACACGATCGCAGCCTACGGCCGCGACATGCGACGACTCGTTGCCTGGCTTGGCGATCAACGTCTTTCCAGCGTGACGATCAATCAGCTCTCAGATTACGTCGGCACGCTGCACGAGGAGGGGCTGGCGCCCGCGTCGATCGCGAGAAACGTCGTCGCCACCAGGACCTTCTTCAAGTATTTGCAGCTCGAAGGGGTCGTCAAGGACAATCCGGCCGAGCTGATCGCAACCCAAAAAATGTGGCAGCGAATCCCCGGAGTGCTGTCGATACGCCAAATCGACTCGTTCCTCTCGCGCCGCGCAAGACCGATAGTTTCTGGCAACGTGACGTGGCGATGTTGGAAGTCTTGTATGCCACCGGATGTCGCGCCTCGGAAGTCTGCACGCTACGCGTTCGAGACCTCGCGCTCTCGGAGCGACATGTGCGCTGCGAAGGAAAGGGGGAAAGCAGCGGATGGTACCGATCGGTCAACGGGCCATCCAGGCAATCAAAGCCTATTGCGACGAGCTCCGCGGCAAACTGGCTGCCAGGAGCCCGCATCCTCCCGAGGAATTGTTTCTATCGCGAAACGGACGTCCCCTCGATCGCATTCAACTTTGGAGACTCGTGAAAATGTATGCGAAGCGCGCGGGAATCGACTCCAACATCAGTCCTCATAGTTTGCGACACAGTTTTGCAACGCACTTGTTGGCCGGAGGGGCGGACCTGCGACTGGTTCAAGAGATGCTCGGTCACGCCAGCATCCAAACCACACAGATCTACACCCACGTCGAGCGATCGAGACTCAAGCGAGTTCACCAGCAATTCCACCCGCGCGCTTGATCGACATCCATTGCGACCAGGCTCTTGGAATTTCTCTAGTGCGCCGGCCAATCGGGGTCGGCAATCTGACGCGTCATGGTGGCGAGCCTCGACTGAGTATCCAGGAGTCGTTGCCAAGCCGATAGCTT
Source organism: Pirellulaceae bacterium (assembly GCA_963767665.1). GTDB lineage: Bacteria > Planctomycetota > Planctomycetia > Pirellulales > Pirellulaceae > Rubripirellula. Next base: position 283,697 of record CAVYFC010000013.1, on the reverse strand, counting down.
CAGCAACACTTCCTGATTGTTCTCGTCGGTACGAGCGGTCTCGATCAGTCGATGCAAGCGGGATTGCAGATAATCAAGAATCTCACAGACCTGAGCCTTTTGCCCGGGCGACAAGTCATCAGGAATCGAGGGGACTTCCTGAATCTGAATGACTTCCGCCGGATAGGGCGACTTCGGTTCATGATTGAGATCGACGGCGATGGAGCTTTCCGACGAAGCCACGTCACGGCTGAGCGTTGGATTTTCGGCTCCCATCGCAGCCAGACGCGCGGCAATCTGGGACTCCGATCCCACCAACATCAAACTTCGACCCACGGAGATCAGATCGCCGTGTCGGAGAATTTTGAGCTGGCACTCGACGCCATTGACTTTCGTGCCATTGGTGCTGTCCAGGTCGGTAAGCACCAGACGATCGTTGTCCCTCTGGACCTTGAAATGGCAGCGACTGACGCGTTCGTCATTGAGCTGGATGTCGTTGCCTTCCTCGCGACCGACCGTCAACGGAGGTTCTAGGTTTTCGTAAACCTTACCGCGATCGGCGCCATGAAGAATCTTGAGGGTCACGCCCGTCATGGGGCACTCCAGAGGAGGTGATATCAGGATGAGCGTCTCGAGTCGCTAACTTAATATAGCCGCCGGTGGATCGCCAGTCACTCTTTCCCTTCCCATCGACCAGCATTCATCGTCTCGACCAGCCCTCCGCGGAGTGCGGTGGCCCCGAGATCAGCCAGTCCTTGGTTGGGACGCCTTGGTTAGGACGGGGGCGTCAATAACTCTCCGAGGGCTCGAGGTGGTTCACGTTGCAGGCCTCGATTCGCACGAATTCTCTTCAGCAGACCTACTTCAGCAGACTTGGGCGATCACACACTTCAGATAGTCGCTTTCGGGGCAGGAGATCGCCACAGGATGATCGGGGGTTGGCCCGCGTTGCTCCATGACGATCAAATCTCGATGTCGCCGCTTACCCACCTCGACCAACATGTTCAGAAAATCTGCTCGTGAGACGCGTCCCGAGCAACTGCACGTGACCAGGACACCACCCGGGGAAAGCAAGTCGACAGCGAGTGAATTGAGTCGACCATAGGCTCTCAGGGCCCGGTCAATTTGATGCCGAGAACCAGCAAATCGTGGTGGATCGAGCACGACGCCATCGAATCGCTCCCCCTGTTCGCCCAGTTCCTTGAGCATGTCAAAACAGTCGCCCTCTCGAAATTCAATCTGCTCGATCTGATTGCGATTCGCAGCGTTTCGACCCTCCTCCAAGGCAACTCGACTTGAATCGATCGAGACCACCGATTTTGCTCCCGCTTTGGCCGCCACCAGCCCGAAACCGCCGGTGTAGCAGCAGACGTCCAACACACGCCGGCCAATCAAGTATTGGGCGGCCGTGAGATGATTCAGGCGCTGATCGAGATACGACCCGGTTTTTTGGCCAGCTCGCAGATCGACCGCCAATTCCAAGCCATTCTGACGGTACATCACCGGTGCGGTCAGCTCGCTGCCGTCGTACCAAGACTCGAGAGGCTCGACACCCTCATGCTTGGCCGTTTTCTCGTCCATTCGCACCATGATCGAACGGGCGCCGGTGGCAGCCTTCAGGTGGTCAAGAATCCCCTCTTTCCATCGCATCAGACCAGCCGACGTGAACTGAACCCCCAGGCAATCTGCGTAACGATCGACGATCAAACCGCTGATCAAATCGGACTCGCTGAAAATCAGTCGTTCCGCCCCGTCAGGCTCAGGCGGTCCGGTCAGCCTGCGACGCTGAATCGCCCCCTCGATCCGGTCTCGCCACAACTGATCATCGATTTGCAGCTCTCGGTCGAAAGCATGTAGCCGGACACGGAGGCGGCTGGCTGGATTGATCACCCCTCGCCCAATCCAATTGCCGTCATGATCGAGCAATTCGACGACCTGTCCGCAGGCCAAATCGGCCCCTTCCTCCGCCATGGCGTGGGCGTGAACCCAGGGATGGCGGGCCAGAAAGGGAAACTGCCGCGAGGGCCGTAGACGCAGTGGGACCGGTTGATCGGAGAGTGTTGGCAATTCAGATTCCTTCAAATTTGGCAGGGGAGAACGCCCGGTATGCGAGCGCTGGAGTCACGACACCCAATCCATCGGCCCTGACCGCTCGAAGTGCCAGCTTGCCCAATCGTCAGAAAGGACGCAAGTCGTCACAATCGACCTCATTGAGGTACAGTCGATCGGCGACCGGGACGATATATTGATCGTTACAAGGGAGGGCCGATTGGCGATGGCCGGCCCGTTTTGCCGGATTGGAACTGATTAGAAAGGTCGAGAACATGACTCACGTTGTTGCCGAGCCCTGCTCGGGATGCAAATACACCGATTGCGTCGTCGTATGCCCAGTTGAGTGCTTCTACGAGGGCGATCAGATGCTTTATATCCACCCAGAAGAGTGCATCGATTGCGAAGCATGCGTCCCCGAATGTCCGGTCGAAGCCATCTTCCATGAGGACAATGTTCCGGAGGAATGGAAGAGCTACATCGAGCTCAACGCGACCAAGTCCGAATCGGGCGATTGCGAAGTGATCACCGAAAAGAAAGAGCCGCTGGCCGACCAATAATCAGCCACGATTTTCCGCTGGATGCTGCTGATAACAATCAAAGCCCGGCATGGCTCAAGTCATGCCGGGCTTTTTTCTTAGCCTGCCGCGGGTAGGAACGTTTTCCAACACTCGTAACGTGGATCCTCCATCGACTGCACCAGCAGCGGATTGACGCGCGGCTTGGCCGGACGTGTCAACAGCGTCATGCGGGCCTCCTTCGGCGTGCGACCGCCCTTGCGGCTGTTACAACGCAGGCAGCAGCAGACAATGTTTTCCCAGGTCGTTGGCCCACCATGCGACCGAGGGACGACATGGTCCAGACTCAGTTTGTGGGATGGCTCGCTGCGACCACAGTACTGGCACGTGTGCTCATCTCGCGCAAACAAATTCTTTCGATTGAATCGAACCGTCTGCATCGGCATCTTGTCGAATCGAATCAAGCGGACAATCCGGGGCACCCGCAGCTCAAAGCTAACCGCCTGGATGTAATCCTCGCCCGGCTGCTTCTCCAGCGAAGTGAGCTGACTGAGCTCACACCAACTCTCGAAATCATAGCTGAGGTATTGCCCGTTCTCCGAATCAATCACCTCGGCGCAATCACGGTACAGGAGCGTGAAGCTACGGCGGACATTGATCACACGAATCGCCATGAAAAAGCGATTGAGAACGAGAACATTCGTATCGAGCACGCTCTGTGACATGATGGTTTGAATCCCTCAAACGTCTTGCCGGACGAATCAGTCCTTGGCTGGTGATTTTGGAGGAAGACAGCAGGTGTCAGGAGGAGGTTGAATTTATTCTACTAACTGGCCCAATCGATTGGTCAACGATGCCAAGATCGGTGCCTGGAAAACGAGATCAGACCGGTGCCCTGGGGAATGATGTTTGACACGTTTTGCCATGGCTCTCCAGCTCCAACGCCTTCCTGGACACTTGTGTTCTCCCGCAGGGTTCGCGAAAGGAGCGAGCGTTGTTCGTTCCCTTGCCACTTTTCCCGGAAACTCATCGGATCCCGTTTCGAGTGATCGCCATGCCGAAAATCGCCATGCCGAAAATCGCCATGCCGAAAATCGCCGTGCCTGAGATTGCAGACTCGCCGATCCCAAATCACGAGGTCCAGACTTGCCGGATCGCGCCGCACCGACCTTCCGGACGTTCTGAAATGTGAACTCGGCAATCCGCTACGACCATGGGGTTACCTTGGATCACCGACAAAGATTGCCTTGAATTAACTCGCTCTCCTTCAAATCTCCATGATTCTCGCTGTCTGCTGGAAGCAATTCCAGTTCACCGGAGCCCTCTCGCTGCTTGCTGCCAATGAGGCGGCAGGCGAAGCAACGAAATGGACCGCGTGGCTGGAACCGACTGGAACCGTTTTGGCGGCGATCGTCCTGGTGATGCTCTGTTTTCTTGCCTGGGGCTCCAACCTGATCGCTCTTCCGGGAAATTGGATCGCCGTGGCGTTGTTGGCCGGCTACGCCTGGCTGGGGCCTCAGGATAGCAGGGCAAACATCGGGATGGTGGCGGTGGTGGCCGCCGGCCTCTGTGCCCTGACGGGAGAAATTCTTGAATTTGCGGCCAGTGCTTTCGGGGCTCAGCGGGCGGGCGCCAGTCGACGTTCCACCATCTTCGCAGTGGTTGGATCGGTGGGTGGCGCGATTCTGGGAGCCGTGATCGGGATTCCGGTTCCCCTCATCGGGCCGATTTTGGCCGCCATTCTGTTCGCAGGCTTGGGTGCCACCGCCGGGGCAATGTATGGCGAGTGGTCCGATGGGAGGCCCTGGCGAGAGAACTGGAGCATCGGACATGCTGCCTTTTGGGGCCGCACCTTTGGCACCTTGGGAAAGATCACCGCCGGGTTTGGAATCCTGCTGATCGCGATCGTATCGGTTTTGGTTTGATAGCAAGCTGAATTCCGTTGACGGCCCAGCCCCCGTTTTCCTACTGTCGCGAGACCCATCTCGGAGACACCCAAGAAGTTGTCGTGCAACTTGCTGGGCGATGGATTTGAAATCAGGCCATGGAGGGTGCAAGTCGCGAATGTCCACTGGGCGACGAGTCAACGATCGGCGGCGACGGGTCCTGTACTCGACGAATCAGGCCGAGCAGAACTCGATGACGGCCGCGAGCCGGAACGAGGCGCGACGCCTGCGCGAGGCGAGGCGTCCGCAAGAAGCCTACGGGTCGCGAGTCCATCGCCGGCTGCGCGGCCGCTGGTTTTCGCTAGTCCCTGTCCGCCGACGATCCATGGCGGCCCTCTGCGGTGTCGTGATCGCCGTCGTGATCACCTTGTGCTTTGCCCACCATGCGGCGGTCTCTTGGCCATCGATCGCCTACCGACCCGAGATCGCGCGGCCTCTTCGACTGGACCGGCCCGATAGCTTCGGACATCTCTCACCGTCTTGTTTCTAGCAACTTCGACCGGGCTGTCCCTGCTGATCTATCAGCTTCGGCGCTATCGCAACGACGATTTCAAGGGGCACTACCGACTCTGGCGCTTGGTGATGATCGTGATGATGCTGGCCAGTATCAACGCGATGGTAGGAATGATCGATTGGGGTGGCGCCATTCTCGATTCGCTATTCGGCAAGCGAGTGGCTTTGACTGGGAGCGATTGGATTCGACTTGTCGTTTCACTCGGCGGGGCGGTACTCGCGATTCGTCTGGTCGCGGAAGTACGGCGCTGCCGCCCGGCGCTTGCGCTGATGCTCGTGGCATGGCTGATGCTGAGCATTCCCGAAGCGGCCAAGTGGAACGTGTTGGCCGTGGATTCACTCAGCCGCTGGATCCTGGTGACCTCCACACCCCTGCTCGCGTGCACAGCGCGATTCCTCTCGCTGGGAACCTACCTGCGGATGTTGTATCGGGAGGTTCGCCAGATCAGCGACGGCGAGCCCCTGATGGAACGTGTTCGTCAATTCCAAGTCCGCTGGTTTCATCGTTCTCAAGCCGAGGAGGACGAACAAGTCGACAGCCCAAGGGTGCGCGGCCGCACCGGTGCCGCTACGACCAGCGGAGAATCCGCGAAAGAAACGCGACGCTGGTGGCAACGAAAACAACAGCGCTCCGCCAGAGCATCGGTCGCCCGTGAGAGTGCTTCCGGAGAGGAAATCAAACAGACCGCCGCGCCTAGCCGTGACCAACCGGACACGCCATCGATGCAGAAGGACGGGAGTCATCGAGACAGAAGTTCCACGCAAGCCGATGCCAGCAAACCGAAGGCTAAATCCAAGCGACGATGGTTCGGATTACGTCGCGCGAAACCCGACAACGACGGTTCGGATCAAGACCGCGAATCGAAATCCTCCAAGCGGGAGGCGAGTGCCGCCCCGGCTGCCGAGAAGAGAAGTCGATTCTCAATGCGACTCAAGCCAACAGCTGCAAAAACAGACACCCGCGAGGACGAACTTCCCGCTACCCAAGCCGCCGCTGCCAGGGCCGCAGAATCGAAGTCCCCAGTCGCCAAGGCTCCAGTCGCCAGGGCTGCCGATGGCAATACTCCGAACGAAACGGAAAGCGGCGGGGATGCAAGCAAGAAAAAATCAGCGGGGCTGACCGGTTGGTTTCGACGTGGAAAATCAAGATCCGACGAGAGCGAGAAGCCTTCCTCCCGCTCCAATGCCTCGTCAGCCAAGAACGCCTCCCAGGCCAACGGCGGCTCGTCCGATGAAGGCGACATCGAGGGCGAAAACATTGACTGGGATTCGCTCAGCAAGGCAGATCGCCGAAGGCTTCGCAAACAGCTCAAACGCCAGAATCGTGCGGCCTGAACCGATGGAGAGGCAGCGGGTCAGGAACGTTTCGGGCGAGGCACCTTCCCGGCTCCGCGTGATTGCGTTCCCTTGCGGCGTTTCTTCTGTCGCCCGATCCCACCACCTCTTGCTGAGGTGTCCTCGATCTCAGCAAGCGGCTTGCCAATGTGCTCTTTGAGCTGCATCACGCGATCGCGCAGCGAGGCAGCACGCTCAAATTCCAAGGCCTCTGCTGCCGCCAGCATTTCCTGCTCGACCGAATCGATGTATTCAATGGTGATATGCTGGCTGTCCGATTCATCCTTGGCAGCCGCAGCAGTCTGACGCCGTTTGGCGGCATCTGCTTCGATGCCAGAACGAATCGTCTTGCGAATCGTCTCCGGTGTGATTCCGTGTTCCTCGTTGTATTGTTGCTGCAAAGCCCGACGACGCTCGGTTTCGTCGATCGCGTGCTTCATGGCCTCGGTCACCTTGTCGGCGTACAAAATGACCTTCGAGTTCGCGTTACGGGCTGCACGGCCAATCGTCTGAATCAAACTGGTTTCACTTCTCAAAAACCCTTCTTTGTCGGCATCCAAAATTGCAACCAGCGAGACCTCGGGTAGGTCCAGACCCTCGCGAAGCAAATTGACGCCGACCAGGCAATCGAACCGACCGGCGCGGAGCTCCTGCAGCAGTTCCACCCTTTCAAACGCATCCAGTTCGCTATGCAACCAGCGGCAACGGACCCCCTGTTCTTGAAAGAAGGTCGCGAGGTCTTCCGCCAGTCGCTTCGTCAAGGCGGTGACCAACACACGTTCATCCACCTCGGCACGTGCGCGAATCTCGTCCAACAGGTGTTTGACTTGTCCTCGGGCCGAAACCACATCCACGACGGGATCGAGTAGCCCCGTGGGTCGGATGATCTGCTCGACAACTTCCCCCTGCGTTCGTTGCAGTTCGTAGTCGCTAGGCGTGGCACTGACAAAACAGATCTGCTTCGCCCGCGCTTCCCACTCCTCAAACTTGAGGGGACGATTGTCCATGGCGCTGGGCAATCGAAAGCCGTGTCCGACGAGTGTTTCCTTGCGACTTCGGTCCCCGGCATACATCGCCCGCACTTGAGGGACGGTGACGTGAGATTCATCGACAAACGTGATGAAGTCATCGGGAAAAAAGTCGTACAACGTATCGGGCGTGGCGCCAGGTGGTTTTCCGGAAAGGGGACGGCTGTAGTTTTCGATTCCCGGACAATGGCCAACCTCGGCCAGCATCTCCAAATCGAAGCGGGTTCTCGCCGCCAAACGCTGCGCTTCCAAGAGCTTGCCCTGGGATTGAAACAGCTCCAACTGCTCAGCCAGTTCTTGCCGAATCACTTGCAACGCTTGCTGGATCCGATCTTCCGGCATGACGAAATGTCGCGCCGGGTAGATGTAAAGGTGGTCGAGCGTCTTGATGGTCTCGCCGGAGATTGGCTTGATGATTGAGATCTGCTCAATCTCGTCTCCCCACATCTCGATCCGATAGGCAAACTCTTCATAACTCGGCCAGAGCTCGATGGAATCGCCGCGGACCCGAAACTTGCCCCGTTCGAAGGCCACGTCATTTCGCTCGTACAAGACATCCACGAACTTCAGTAACAAGTGGTCGCGACGCGTTCGCTCACCCTTGTGCAATGCCACGATCAACTCCTTGTAGTCTCTGGGTGAACCGAGACCGTAGATACTACTGACCGAGGCCACAATCACGACGTCACGACGACTCACGAGTGAACTCGTGGTCGCCAGCCGAAGACGATCGATTTCTTCATTGATCGACGCATCCTTCTCGATATAAACGTCTCGCTGGGGGATATAGGCTTCGGGTTGATAGTAGTCGTAATAGCTAACAAAGTAGTGGACCGCGTTCTCCGGAAAGAACTCACGAAACTCGCCGTAGAGCTGCGCGGCCAACGTCTTGTTGTGACTCAGCACCAATGCGGGCCGGCCGAGATTGGCAATCACGTTGGCCATCGTGAAGGTCTTGCCGGTCCCCGTCGCTCCGAGCAAGACCTGGGCCGACCGTCCCGAACGAAACCCCTTGATCAATGCCTCAATCGCCTGCGGCTGATCACCGGCTGGTGGAAAGGGCTGCTGTAGATGAAACGGTGCCGGGGGCAATTCATTCATCAGTGACCCTTGATCGACGCTTGGGGTACGCGACATGGCTTGCAAACGGCTCGGGGTGATTCGGTTCGAAACAGGAGAGAGTCCTGTCGGTGACGCGGCGGTCCATGATGTCTCATCTGCATCCTAGCGGAGCTTCCACCCCAATCGAAGACGCCTGGTGCTCGACGTTGTGGTACTCGACGTGGTGGCTGCCGCCAACAGCTACCACCGGGTGTTGACTGCCTGAGGGAGCCTCTTCAACGTAGGCGAGCGTCTGGATCTGTTCGATCGTCTTCTCTCCGATCCCATGGACGCGTTCCAAGGCTTCGAGCGATTGGAATGGCCCAACGCGCTGCCGATTCTCTACGATCCGTCTGGCGAGAACCGGCCCGACGCCGGGAAGGAGACACAGCTCGCGAGGTTCTGCGCGATTGAGATCAATTTGGATCAGGGGGTGGCCGCTCCCCGACAATTCTCCCCATCGACGAACCTCGTCATTGGCGGCACCATGATCCTGATCGTGGCGCACCAGACGCGACCACGTCACGAGTTGCCAAAGACTGGCGGCAAGTGCAAACGCCGCGATCGTAAGCTGAACCGAGCGTTTGCAAAAAGGTGGGTCGACCCCGCCTGAAGACTCCGTCATGCTGCTAATGCCCCAGCTGTGCCCCAAAATCGCGTCACGTCGAGACGGTCGACGCCCGCGCAATGGAATTGTCAACCATCGACTAGCATGGCGACAACCCCGCACGGCGTGCCGGCGAACCTTCATCAAGTGACTGTCCCCATCCGCAGTTTCTCCCCATGAGCGATACCTCGAGCTTTGGTCCGTCACCCAGCGAAGGTGATGGCTTTGTCGACTACGATCCGGTGATCCCCAACAAGCGGCTCGAACACGCTGTCCGCTCGCTGGTCCGGCTTGCGATCGATGAAGACCTGAATGACTCGGTCGATTGGACCACCGTCTGCCTGATCGAGCCCCGGCGCCGAGGCGGATGCCAGGTCGTGCCGCGTGAATCGGGAATCTGCTCCGGTCTGGCAATCATCGACTGGATTCTTGATGAGTTCGACGCCGACCTGGACTGCCAAACGTTGTGCGAGGATGGCGCGAGTTTTCAGCCGGGTGAGCCAATCGCGCGGATTGAAGGCAACGTGCGCGACCTGTTGACGAGCGAGCGAACGATCCTGAACGTCGTCTCCAGACTCTGCGGTATCGCCACACTGACCCAGCAGTACGTCCAGCAGATATCCGGTAGTTCCGCCCGGCTCTACGACACGCGGAAGACAACTCCGGGATGGCGTTTGATGGAAAAGTATGCGGTTCGCTGCGGCGGCGGATGCAACCATCGCAGCGGTCTTTACGACGGCTTCTTGATCAAAGACAACCATCTGGCGCTCGCCGGCGACGGCAACGCGCCGATGGCGGCTGGAGAGGCGGCTGCCAAAGCGATCCGCTGGCGGGGCTCGCAGGTGGAAAGAATGACGGCACCTCGAATTGTCGAAGTGGAGGTCGATTCCATGGACCAACTTCGTGATGTCCTGCCGCAAGGCCCTGACATCGTTTTGCTGGACAATTTCTCACTGGATCAGCTGCGCGCGGCGGTCGTCCTTCGCGACGAGATCGCGACGGAGGTTCAACTGGAAGCATCAGGGAATGTCAGAATCGATACCATCGCACAAATCGCCGCGACCGGCGTCGACCGAATCAGCAGTGGAGCGTTAACTCACCAAGCGACTTCGTTGGACCTTGGCCTCGATTGGTTTGACACAGGGGCGAGCTAGGTTTCGGCAGAAGGACGAATTCAGGACCGCCAGCTCGGTGCCGCGATCTTCTTGCTACGTCCGCCCGAGATCGCATCCAACCGTCAAGATCGCTCGCTTTCATGCACGCTCGTTCCCCAATCACTGCCCAGCGCCGATGGTGGGACTTACTCTCACCCTCGCTTGACGCAGCGAACATCATGACGTCGCTGGCGCTGGTCCGTTGGATCAATGGTCGCCCCGTCGATGATGTCACGATGGCGGTTGGCCTGGTCACGGTCGTGACCTTCCTGCTCATTTCGCAGCTGACGGGACTTCACCGGCGAAGCGACGTCCATTCCGCCGACCAGGAAGTCTCCACGGTCGCTGCAACCTGGCTGCTAACCGCACTGGTGCTGGCGACGCTCGAGTTTGTGACGGGGAGCGGCGGCCATTTCGCTCGCTCGGTATTGATCACTTGGATGTTCTTGGCGCCAGCCCTCGTCGGACTCGGCCGGATGTGCCTCCGAATTGTCCAACAGGGGTTGCTCCGCCGAGGGATCGGCACGCGCCGTGTCGCCATTGCCGGTCACAACGAATTGGGACGGCAAACCTGCCAGAACATTTTGGAGCAGCCCGGATTGGGACTTCGGTTCGTCGGCTTCTTCGACGATCGAAGCGATGTTCGTATTTTCGAGGAAGCGACGCAAGTCGACCGAGAGTGCGCGGGCTCCAACAAACCAGAAGCCTCGAGGAACTCGTGGCGGCTGCCCGCCGAAGCGAGATCGACTCTGTCCTGATTACGTTGCCGATGCGGGCCGAGGAACGGATTCGGGTCGCTGCTCGAGCAACTCAGCGACTCGACCGCCTCGGTTTACATTGTCCCGGACTTCTTTGTGTTCGAGCTGCTTCATTCTCGGTGGACCAGCATGGGCGGCCTGCCTGCGGTCAGCGTCTTCGAGAACCCGCTGTTTGGAGTGGACGGTGTCGCCAAGCGAGCAGCTGATTTGACGATCGCATCGGTCGCGATTCTCGTCGGGGCAATCCCCATGGTATTGATCGCCATTGCCGTCAAGCTCTCATCGCCGGGCCCGATCTTTTTCCGACAACGGCGCTATGGCCTGGATGGCCGCGAGATCCAGGTATGGAAGTTCCGCTCGATGCGTACCTGCGACAATGGCAATGTCATCCGGCAGGCGACCAAGAACGATCCGCGGGTGACCTGGGTTGGTGGCATCCTTCGCAGGACAAGCCTCGACGAACTTCCCCAGCTATTCAATGTGATCACGGGATCCATGTCACTGGTGGGACCTCGGCCACATGCCACTGCGCATAACGAGCAGTACCGCAGTCTGATCCGCGGTTACATGCTTCGCCATAAAGTGAAGCCGGGAATCACCGGCCTGGCTCAGGTCAACGGCTGCCGAGGCGAAACGGAAACGATCGATAAGATGCAGCGGCGAATTGAATGGGACCATCGCTACATCCGCAACTGGTCGATCTGGCTCGACCTGAGGATTCTGTTCAAAACGATCGTCGTGGTGCTCAAGCGCGACGAAGCCTATTGATTCGGCATTCGTAAGATTGCACGAGTCACGCCAAGGATCGTCACGCCAAGGATCGTCACGCCAAGGATCTTCACGCCAAGGATCTTCGCAACACGCTGTAACTCTGGGGAGCCCAAACCTTGGAGAGGCGGTGAAAGAACGCGAGGCCCACCGTCGTTCCGCATTTCCAAGCCGGTCATCTTTAGCCATGCCGCGCTTTCTGCAAGCCAAGGAGAGACGTGCGACGAACCATACCGTAGACGAGTCTCTCCGAGACTCGTAGGAAACCACGATACCGTAGGCGAGCCTCTCCGAGACTCGTAGGAAACGCAGCAAAGCTGCGAATATCCGCCTTGGAAATGCAGACCTACGTTAGGCCAGCGAATGGATCACAGTCTCGGCTCGGAGCGATTGCGCTAAGATCGAGACTAGCGGCGGTCGCCAAAGAGCACGTACAGGTAATAGAGCAGGGTCATCACCGCTTGAAGCGTCGCGGCGACATACGTCAGCGCAGCGGCGTTCAAGACTTTGGCGACATATTGTTCCTCATTGCCGGCGATCATCCCTTGTGCAACGAGCTCCTCTCGAGCTCGCCTGCTGGCATCAAATTCAACGGGCAGGTTGATGATCTGGAACAGCACCACACATGCAAAAAGCAGGACGCCAATTAGCATCAACGGCTTGAAGCCGAGAATCGCACCCAGAAACAGCATGCCAACACCGAAGTTCGAGCCAAAGCCCGCGATCGGTACGGCAAGATTCCGCAACGCCAGGGGTGCGTACCCCTTCGCATCCTGGAACGCGTGCCCTGCCTCATGACAGGCAACACCGACCGCCGCCATCGACCGACCGTTGTAAACATCGCTGCTGAGCCGCAAGACCTTTGCGCGGGGGTCATAGTGGTCGCTCAAATGGCCTCCCACCTGCTCGATCGACACGGACTGCAGCCCTGCGTGATCGAGCATCTGACGAGCCGCCTGAGCCCCACTAATCCGCGAGGGGACTTGGCTCATCTCGGAGAACGAGGACTTCACCTTCCACTGGGCGTAGAGACCCAGCAACATGGGGGGAAGTACGAAGAGGAAATACATCGGATCGAAATAAAAGCCCACGGCATGACCCCATTTGGACAGAACCCAACCGCACGTCAAAACGACAGACGTACAGATGAGATTAGACAGGAAGCAACTGCCGCGCCATTCGCATCGAAATGCGCGAGCTTGGGAATCGGGCCATACCAGAACTCATCGAGATACCGCACAGGCCCTCGTCCCAGCACAGGCCCTCGTCCCAGCACAGGCCCTCGTCCCAGCAACCACCAGGCCCTCGTCCCAGCCCAGGCCTTCAGTGGGGCGGTCGCCGTTGCGATCAAGCAGGTGGATTAGGTTTTCGGTCCTACTTGGATCCGCCGCGATCTCGCTGCAAGGCAACGTCGTCGGCCAACAACTTGAGCAGAAGCTCGTCGGTGACCGCCACGTCCTCTCCCTCGACGCTATCGTTCGCCGCGATCGCTATCTCGGGTGCAATCGAATTCCAATCGACTGCAACTTCGTCACGAACCCGTCCCAAGTAATTGATCACACGAATCGCGTCGAGCGCCGAAACCCTCTGGTCCCCATTGACGTCACCGCGATGGTCGATGCCAGCCGCTGCAGGGAACTCGCCATCGGGGCTCTCGCCGCGAGCGATGAGGTTCACGATGATCAGCGCATCCAACGCGGTCACATCACCATCGCTGTTGACATCGAGCTGCGTGGATTCGGATTGAGCCGCCACTGGTTCCGCAAACTCTGCAAGAGCCGGGGCCGCCACCGGAGGTACATCGGGTACAAATCGTTCAATCTTTCCTGCGATGTTGGTGAAGTACAGATTGCCATCAGGTCCGCTAACCATGTGCACAATGTTTGGAACATCGGTTGCAAAGTTTCGCACTGGCTCCGGATTCCCGTTCGCATCGAAGGTTAAGTAATTGATCGATCCTTCGGTCACGTCCGAGAAGAACAATGCTCCGTGATAGGACACCGGGAATGTATCGCCAGTATAGAAGTCACCCATGATCTGCGCAACCGCGCCATCGTCATGGGAGCGAGCATAGATCGACGCCTGCACCGGGGCCCCACTGGCATAGAAGTCCTGGGCTTCCTGCAAGTCTTGGTACAAGCCAGTCTTGAAGTTGACCCCGTTGCCCCCCTCATAGAACGGCCAACCAAAGTTCGCGCCGCGTCCCGTGTTGACTTCTTCCCATGCCGCCCAGCCGACGTCCCCAATGAACGGCTCTCCGGTGACGGGATGCAATGTGAATCGAAATGGATTCCTCAGACCATAGCTATAGACACGGGAACGATTTGTTGTGAGGTCCGCTCCCGAAACCGGATTGAAGGGATTGTCGGCCAAGCCATTTCCGGTCAGCGGATCGATGCGGAGAATCTTGCCCGAAAGGCTGTCCAGATCCTGCACGCGTACCGTTCGTGGATCCATCAATCCGTACGACGTGCCATCGCCTACCGAGACGAAGAGTGACGTCCCATCTTGCGAGAACCGCAACGTTCCCGCGGCATGCGAAAGACTATCCACAGGAATGCAATCGTCGAGCGTGCCACCCGGACCGCATGACGGCGGGATGGTGATATCGTCTGTACTGTTCTGATCGGGCTGACTGATGTTTTCCCAAGTGCTGTTTTTTCCCAGCACAACCAACTCGCTACCGGCAATGGCGGTCGTGAAGTCGGTTGCTGCATCCGCCGTGACACGAATCAAACGATTCACGCGATTGCCAGCTCCGTCCGGTCCGGCGTTGCCCGTCAGCCCCTGCGTTTCCGGAGGATCGTAGACATACAGCAGGTACGCGTAGGGTTCGGCGGGGAACTGTGGATGCAATGTGAATCCGATCAATCCTCGATCGCCGACACCGTTGACCTCCGCAGAAATGTCGATGAAGGTGCTGAGGGGGGTGCCGTCGGCGCCGAACACGAGAACCTCGCCCTGTTTTTGGGCCACGTACATTCTTCCATCGGGCCCCCACTCGAAGGTCACCGGCAAGAACAAGTTGTCCACCACGGTCTCTCGAGTGAAACTGCCAGGGTCGTCGTCGTGAATGGTGATCTCCGCCGTCGATTGCAGCCCAAGAACAGCTCCCTGTGGACTCTCTAGCGTCAACAGGATGGTCTCAAAGGATTCCGCTTCGATGTCGTCAAGAATTGGAATGGAGATTGTCTGGCTCGATTCGCCAATCGCAAATTCCAGCGTCCCGCTGACCGTCGTAAAATCCTCGCCTGCAGTAGCAGTCCCGGAGCTCGTGAAGTAGTTCACACTCGAAGCACCGGCGGTATCTCCAAGCCGATACACGGTGATCTCTGCGGTGCCGCCACTCTCCTCCACTTCGGCAATGCTGTCGGCAACATTGATCACCGGTCCGCTGGCAGAACCATCGAACAGCTGGCTTTGGGGAATGACCTGCAAGCCTTGGCTGGGGCTGGACCACTGCAGGATCGCCAGCGCGCCGCCGGTGTTGTCGAAGTAGTCAACCACGATTTCATTCTTCACACCTGCGACCAGGTTGATCTTGCCAGTCGTTGTTGTCGATGACTGGACCACCCAACGATCGATGATCTGCTGGCCGTTGACCCAGACTCGCACCCCATCATCGGTCGTCGCATGGAAGGTATATTCCTCGCTGTACTTCGCCTCGACGAAACCAGTCCAGCGAATGCTAAACGTATCGGGAGCGATGGAACCACTTGGTGAACCACTGCCCCAATTGAAGTTGATTGCCGGATCGGTACGAACCAGTGCCAGATCGCTCAACGTGGTGTTGTTGTGGTACTCGCCTCGAAGCCCCGTTCCCGAGATAGCGGGAGCATCGTCGTCGACGACCGTCACGAGCCGGGTCCTTGGAAAAAGAAGACTGGCTCCTCCGCCCGGGCCCGCTAACGAAACACTAAATGTTTCGTTCGGTTCCGCGATCGCATCGTTGACGATTGGCACTTCGATCCATTGCGAATTTTCACCGTCAGCGAATGTGACCACACCAGATCCACCGATATAGTCGGCGGGAGTCGTTGCCGAACCACCGACCGTCGTGTAGTTCACCGTGACCTCGCCTCGCAAGCCTCCAGTACGAATGACCTCGACTCGCACCACCCCTTCGGACTCAGCGACGGTGTACTCCTTGTCCGCCATCTGAAGCGTTCCCGGTTCGGGCGAATTCTGGAGGTAAAGCAAGCCAACCTCCCTCGAATCCAACGCCCGCGAGTAGAGACGAACGTCGTCGATCCAACCACGGAAGTGATTGTCAACGCGGCCGATGTTGACCCGATCGGACGGATAGGGCTTCTTGCCAGCGAACTCTGAAGATTGCAGCACGACCTTATCGTTGACGTAGATCGTGTAGTCAACGCCATCAAACGTAGCCACCAGATGATTCCACTGGCCTAACTGGAGAAAGCCGTCGGTTGTGACATTGAGCCATTCGGTGCCATCGCCAAAACCAGCATGTATCTTCGTCCGGTCGAGCACATACAAACTGGGGTAGCGCTGTGACGATTCGCCAACTTCGTAACCCAAAATGCCGTGATAACCCGTATCGAGGTGATCCGGATAAAGCCAAACCGATTGCGTGAATTGGCCACCACTCAAGTCAAGGCTTGGATCGGGTCCAATGCTGACATAATCGTCGACGCCGTCGATCCTCAAACTCGACGCGCCTTGAATCAGCTCGTCGCTCGTAGGACCGTTGGGCAGTTCGATATTGACGTGGGCCCCATCGTTGGCCAACCCGGAAACATCGATGACGCTCTGACCTATCGACGTCTCATCGAATTTCCATCGTCCGATCAATCCGAGTGCATCTGGCTCAATCGATCCATTCGCAACTTCGAGATTGCCCAGGATGCCCGCCGCTACAAAGTTGCCGCCAACGTCACCCACCTGGTTCGCCTCCATCTGCAACTGATACGTGCCAGGCAGAGTCGGAGCGGCGATTCGATACAATGCCACCCGAGGCGTTCCATCAGCGTCATCGCTGACGCTGACTAAGTTGGCCAACTGATTGAAACCACCAGGGCCTGTCATTCGGATATCGCTGTCGTCGAGCGTCGAAACGTCGATCCCCAAGTTATCGACATAGGATATTGTCAGGTCGATCGTGGCACCATTGAGCAGACCCGACACCGAGGCAGTTGGCTCTACTGAATCGACCCCCGTGCCGGCATACAGGTTGGTGACTTCCTGAGATGTGAGCGCTTTGGTGTAAATTCGCACGTCATCAACCGACCCAGCGAAGTGCCCGTCCACTCGGCCAATGTCCAACTGCTGGGTTGGATAGGGAGTCTTGCCGGCAAAAGCAGTCGTCGTGAAGACTTCCTGCGCATTGACATACAGAATGTACTGTGTCCCATCAAAGGTCGCGACGAGATGATTCCACTGACCTTGCGTCAACACGCTGTCGGTCGTGTAGCTGTTCCAGTCCACACCATCACCGAACCCACCGTGGATCTGGGTCTGTCCGACCACGTACAAACTGGGATACCTTTGACTCGGACCGCTACTCTCAAAACCGAGAAATCCGTGATAGCCGTTGTCAGGTTGATTCGTGTTGATCCAAATCGATTGCGTGAATTGACCGCCGCTCAAGTCCAGACTCGCCGATGGCCCAATGCTGACGTGATCGTCAACTCCATCCAGAAGCAGGCTGCTAACTCCAACGGCCGCATCGCTACTGGGACCGCTTGGAACCGCGATGTTCACGTGGACCCCGTTGTTGCCCGATCCACTTGAATCCAGCACGGACTGACCGATAACACTCTCCTCCAATTGCCAGTGGCCTACCAAGGCGGGATCAACCGAAACCGTGTCGTCGTCGGTCACCGCAATCGTATCCGTCGCGTTGGTGTAACCGCTGGCCGACGCCGTAATCGTCACCGTCTGAGTGCCATCGACCAGGTCATCGTCAATCGCATCGAGAACGAAGCTCACCGAGGGCTGATCGGCAGGAATGATTACCGATGGGGGAACGGCGATCTCGGTCGGGTCACCCGTCGACAACAGGACCGTCAGCGCAGCGCTCAGGTCGGTATCATTCCGCGTCACCGTCACCTGACTGGCCCCCGCACCGGCTGACTCAAGCACAGAACTCTCGGCAATGGAAAGCGTGAGTGACCTTGAATCGTCGTCAGCAATACTGATCACGCCAGTTAGTGGCGTCGACAACGTCGCGCCACCCGTTGGATTGCTGATCGCGACATTGAACGACTCCGTGCTCTCCGGATCGGTATCGTTGGTGATCGGAACCACGATGCTCTTCAACGTTTCTCCATCCAGGAATGTCAGTGTGCCGCTTACCGATGAGAAGTCATCCGGGGAGCCAGCAGTTCCTGAGGCCGTGGCGTAGTCCACCGTCACCGAGCCAGCACTCCCGCCACTGCGGACAACCGGAATCGAAATGCTCCCGTCCGATTCGTTCACGTTGAAGTTGGTGCTCTGAAGCGAGAATTCGCCAGGAGAAGGGGCCGCGGAATGGAGCAGCGCGACTTCAGAGGGACTCAACGTTCGCGAGTAAATGCGAACGTCATCAATGGATCCCTGAAAGTAATTATCGACCCTGCCAATATCGAGTTGCTGTGTCGGGTAGGGTGACTTGCCAGCAAATGCCGAGGTGACAAACACCTCCTGCCCATCGACGTAGAGGCGGTAGTCGGTACCGTCGAACGTCGCAGCCAAATGGTTCCACTCGCCCGGAGTCAGCACGCTTCCTGTATAGAAACTATTCCAGTTGGTACCATCCCCGAATCCACCGTGGAGACGGTCCTGTCCGACAACGTAGAGGCTGGGATATCGCTGGCTTGTTACGGTACTCCGGTATCCCAGGATTCCGTGGAAGCCAGTATCGGTGTGCTGAGGCTTGATCCAAACCGACTGAGTGAATGTGCCACCACTCAGATCAAGACTCACAGACGGACCGATCTTCACATGATCATTGACGCCATCCAGGTTCAAACTGTAGTCACCCCGAATCGGGTCGCTGCTGCTCGGCCCGTTGGGTAAGACAATGTTGTTGTGCGTGCCGTTGTTGCCTAGCCCCGATACATCAAGCACCACTTGTCCGATCGATGCCTCATCCAACTTCCAATGTCCCACGAGCCCGGTTGGATCGGGTTCCAGCGAACCATCCGAAATCTCAAAGTAACCCAACACGCCAGTTGCAACGGTGTTTCCATTGGCGTCAGCAACTTGGTTCGAATCAATCGAAAACTGGTAGGTGCCAGGCGCTGTGGGAGCGGTGATTTGATAGACGGCCGTTCGCGGTGTTCCATTGGCGATATCACTCACGCTGACAAGACTTGCCAACTGATCGAATCCGCCGGGACTTGTCACTCGCAAATCATTGCCGTCGATGGTGGAGACATCGATCGCCAGGTTGTCGCTGTACACGACCGTGAAGTCAATCGTCGCGCCCTTGGCAATACCAGTGGTCGCTGCCGTTGGTGCGACCGTATCAATGCCGGCAAGACCATAGAGACCGAGCACATCTTCGGCGGTCAACGCACGAGAATAAATCCGTACGTCATCAATCGATCCACGGTAGTGGTTGTCGACGCGACCGATGTCGAGCCTATCGGTCGGATACGGAACCTTGCCCGCAAAGGAATTGGTATTGAAGACGCTCTGACCGTTCACATAGAGCGTATAACTTGTCCCATCAAACGTCGCCACAAGATGGTTCCACTCACCCTGTGTCAAAACACTTTCGGTGGTGAAACTGCTCCATGCGGTCCCATCACCAAAGCCTCCGTGAACCCGATTCTGTCCCACCACATAGAGACTTGGATAGCGGCGAGTCGTCGACGTCGGTTGGTACCCGAGAATGCCGTGGTACCCGCTGTCCGCCTGGTTGGGATTGATCCAGACCGACTGCGTGAACTGGCCGCCGTCCAAAGAGAGACCGGTGCTGGCCCAATCGCCACGTAGTCATCGGCCCCATCCAGACTCAGGCTCCGGCCCCCAATCACCGCATCCAGGCTCGGACCGTTCGGAGAGGCAATGTTGGTGTGTGTCCCGCTGTTGGCGGAAGAGCTTGAATCGATCACCGATTGACCGATCGTGGTCTCGTCCAGCTG
Source organism: Pirellulaceae bacterium (assembly GCA_963767665.1). Classification (GTDB taxonomy): domain Bacteria; phylum Planctomycetota; class Planctomycetia; order Pirellulales; family Pirellulaceae; genus Rubripirellula. The sequence goes on along the minus strand of CAVYFC010000013.1, from coordinate 263,848 downwards.
CCAATGGCCAACCAGGTCGCTGACGAAATCAGCGGCCAACATACATCGCCTCTCCAGCGACTCGAACCGCAGCCCTCGACGTGCCTGGGAAGTGCCCAACTCATTTCCAATACGGAGGCGGCGACTCTTTCGGACCGAATGACTGTGATGAAACTTCCTGTACTGACTGCTCATTTGCCCTTTTTTCCCAAGCCTTTCCTATTAATTCCGCTGCGATATCTGATGTCAGCTCGCCCCCGCTTGTGGCGGTGGAGCGCTTGCCCGACGAGACTGCGAGCAATGCAAAAAACACCCCAGAACTGATAATACTCACATATCTCCCATGCGCCCTATTTTGACAGCTTTCATTCCGCGGAAGTAGCCTTCGACACCATCCTCCAGAGGGCTCTTTTGTCGCACTTGCGCGAACCCGAAACGCCGCGAACGACGAACTGAAGAGGCAGGCAACCATCAATGCCAACCAAGAAGAGTGGCAGCGCCGAATCAGAGGTCAGCTGCCGCGCAGTGGTTTTCGCCGTTAAAAAGTAAGTGAGCACGGGGCGGGCGACCGTCATTCATTGGCTTGCCCTGCCGCAGGTCCGCATTTCCAAGGCGGACATCCGCAGCTTGGCTGCGTTTGTTACGAGTCTCGGAGAGACTCGCCTACGGTAAAACTCACAGACTTGCTAAGGGCGGGGGCCGACCCGAAACGGCAAGGGCGCGGAGTCAGTCGCGTGAGGCAGGGGTCACTTTGCGGGTGATCGTTTCGTCACCCCGCTTGACGACGACATCCACCTCCTCGCCAATTTTCAGCGCCTCGATCGCGTAGGTGTAGTCGTAAATGTCTTCAATCTTTCGCCCGGCCAATTCCACGATGATGTCTCCACCTTGGATCCCTCCCTTGGCGGCCGGCCCCTCTTTGGCCACGCCACTCAACTTCAGTCCCTTGATGTCGCCTGCCACATAATCGGGAATCGTACCGAGGTAGGCTCTCAGCTGGGCACGCGGGATCTCCTTGCCTGCTTCGCCTTCTTCGAGCTCGAAGCTGCGGTGGCTCACTGGAGGTCATCAGACTCTTGGCGATCAGGGCAAACAGTCGCGAGGTCTTGGCGGCGCCGTCGTAGTTCAATTTTTCGGGAGTGTCTCGCGGCGTGTGATAGTCCTCGTGCGCTCCGGTGAAGGCGGAAAGAATCGGGACCTCGCGAGCAACGAACGCCGACGCATCGGTCGGCAACCGGGAGCTCGCTTTGTCCAGCTGCAGCGTTAAACCAACGGGTACATTTCGCTCTTGGACCAGATCACCAAGTGACGGCGAGGAACCGATCCCTTGGACCACCAATTTTTCTCGCAAACGGCCGACCATGTCCAGATTCAGATAGGCGGCGATCGCGGGCGTCAACGCCACCGAATCGGCTACTGTCACCGTGGGCCTGGGCGTTCGCGACGCCGCCGTCACTGGTTGCATGGGCTGCCGAGGAAGCGTTCGCATTCTTGGCTGCGTGGGGAAACAGCTCGTAGTAATCGTCCACAAACGCTTGGGAGCCGAATAACCCCAGTTCCTCACCGCTCCAAGCAGCGACCACGAAATCACGTTTGGCCTTGAGCCGTCCCGATCGCTTCTCTGCGGCAAGATATTGTGCAATCTCGAGCATCGCCGCCACACCGCTGGCGTTGTCGTCAGCCCCGACATGAACTTGGTCCTGTTCATCTTCTCTGGCGAGTGAATTGCTGCTGCCGCCACGGCCAAGGTGGTCGATGTGGGCTCCCAGAATCACGACGGGTGCTTCGTCGTTCGCCTCGCTCCCTGCCGGCAAACGGGCCAGCACGTTTCGCCCCGTGCCACGTCTTCCGCTCGATGTCAACGTTGGCAGACACCTTGGTGCCCTCAACCGGGAATCCCATTTGCAGCGAACCATCGTCCAGCTCGGCTTGAATCTTGGCGAGATCCTTTCGCCGCGTCGCTGAACCACTTCAAAGCCACTTCGTTGCTGATCGAGGCCGCCGTGATGCTGACGCTCGCTTGGGACCCTCCTCGTCGAACCGAATCAGCTGATTGCGGACTTTGCTGGTCGGACCTGACACGAAGATGATCCCCTTGCACCCATGTCACGAGCGACCGTCGCTTTGCGGCGCGGCGTGCTGTAACGGGCCATCTGCTGGCGACGCTCCGGCGAGATCTCTTGGGGCAGATCGCGAAGCACCATCACCCATTGGCCGGCGACGTTCAAATGGACATAGCTGTCGTATTCTTCCCCTGACTCTCCCAGCAGGAATCTGCATTCCGTAACCGGCGAACACCACCCCGGTCTCGGGCATCTCGCCATCTTTGGAAAAGGCAAGAGGCCGCCAATCCATCATCGAGCCCAGCTTCTTTCCACCGGACGCTCATCTTGTTGTCGTCCGTCAAGCTGAGAGCCGGCGGGGAAATCGAACGATGTGAAAGAAGCTCCCTTCTCGGCCAGCCGGCTCAAATCCCAGACTCTCCAGATAGGCGGCGACGTAAGCTGTGGCCCGTCGCTCGCCCTCGGTGCCGGTCAGGCGACCGCCCAGTTCTGGACGGGTCAAGTAATCGACGTGCCGCATCACATCGGTCGGCGAGAATTCCGGGGTCGACGATTCGGCTGCGGCCAAGGCAGCGGCGCGATCGTCGCGGTTCGATTCCCCTGACTCCTGCTTCTCCCCCAAGCCAAGCAATTCGCGGGCCCGCTGCATCGTTCCAGTCGGCCATGAAGATCTGCGACTGTTTGGCGGGGTCCGCGATTGGACGTCCAAGACAATCGCTTGCCATCGGGCAGGAAGACAGGCAGGCCGTCGAAGCCATCGGTGTAGGTCACCCGCACCGGCTCACCTTCGCCATCGGCTCGGACCAGGTAGAGTTCAAATTTCGCAAAGCCATGTTTGTTGGTCGTGAAGATCAGGTAGTCGCCGCTGGGATGGAAGTAAGGCGCCCAGCTCATCGCCCCGATGTTGGTCAGTCGCTTCACATCGGTGCCATCGGTCTTCATCGTGAAAACCTCGGCGGTCGCGCCGTCCTCGGAGAATCGTCTCCAACAAATCCGCGTGTCCGTCGGGCAGAAAAGAACGGACCGCCGTCGTATCCGGGCACATCGGTGAGCTGACGCACGTTGGTTCCGTCGGCATTCATGATGTAGATGTCGTTCATGAAAGCGGGATCGATGTCAAATTTCTCCTTGGCTCTCGCCGGTCAGTTCCGACTCGAGTAAGCCTGGCGGTTGGACGCAAAAACGATCTGGCTTCCGTCGGGGCTATAGCTCGCCCTCGGCATCGTAACCACGCGCGTCGGTCAACCGCGTGAACTCGCCCGATCGCCGGTACCGTCTCGAATAGATCTCGAATTTGTCGTCGTAATCCCAAGCATAACGACGTTGCTTGCCACTGTTGCGCAGTTCGATTTCCTTCTGCTTGTCTTCGCGCGAGCCTCGATCATCCTGCGTGCTGGCGAACAAGACTCGATTCGCCGTCGGGATGGATCCACGCACAGGTTGTTTTGCCGTGACCGGGCGAGACTCGTTCCATGTCACCCGTTTCCAAATCGGTCAAGTAGATTTGATAAAAGGGATTCGGCGGATCTCGCTCGCTCTGAAAAACCATGCGGTTCCATCGCCGCTGAAATAGCCCTCGCCGGCACGTTGTCCCTGAAAGGTAATCTGACGCGTCCCCTGTAGCAGTTCACTCTCTGCCGCAGCCGCATCCGCCTCTCCTTCGACCGTGGACTCCGGCTGCTGGGCAAGAACCGTCACCGAACCGAAGGCGGCGACGATCATCCACGCGCGGACGGCAAAACCAAAACGAAGCATAGTGACTCCCAAACAGGCAAACGAACGCGTTCTCAACAATGAATTGGCCGGCTGAAAAAAGGGGGCAGGTACCCAACGTTCGAATCAAACCTCGGCAAACCTCGGGCCGCTGGCGGCTAGCGGTACCTGACCCATTTTTCAGCACATTTCCAACCGGATTCTAACGCACCGGAACAAAACGGGTACCACGATTTGCCGCCAACCCGTCAAGAAGCGATGACCCGTCGCTAAGAAATCCTGCTGGCCGAGATCAGTCCCTGGGCGCCGCGTAAACAGATCAAGTCCTCGCTCCAGTCAGCGAACACTTCTCGTCGCTCGCTCTCGGTTCGAAACGTTCGCACGGTGTGAACGTTGTAGCGAATGTCATCTTTTACCAATCCAAGCAACTCGCGGTATTCCGCTTGGGCGTCAGGAACGTCGTCGCCTACCTCTGCAGGTCGAACGCGAGCGGTTGCCTCAAAGCGATAGACCTGCAGCCAGCCGGGACGCTGAACGGCAACCATCCGCACATTCTTCAGCTTGGCGGAGGGACCAAAGAATCCGCGATCAGCCAGATGTCGACGAATCGCAAGCTCCATATCACGATCCCCGCACCAATCGTTCCACCGCTGACGAAGGTGTTTGATCCACACCAACATTGACTTATCTCCTAGACAGACCCATCAACCTGCGAAAGGTTGACAGGCGAACAGGGAACCGAGACCCAGTGCTTAATTCTAGAAGCCTGTCCAGGCGACCTCCCCGAGTCACATCCGTCATCCGTGCAGCATGGGACGCGAAGGTCCAAGCTTTCTCGCCAACCGGAAGCCTTTCGTCGGGAACGCCTAGCGCAAAGAGCGCTCAACGTCGGACGATTGATGGCTAGTTCGGCAGATCAAAGTCGCCGGTGACGTCCCGCCATACGCTGTGGATGTGATTAGCGGGATTTCCGGCTGGGTCCGCCTGGGTATTGACGAATTCAATCAGAAACCCGTCGCCGCGAATTCGATAGTAATGTCCGATCCCAGGCTTGGTCGCACCGGCCCAAGCGAAATGGACATCTTCCCAGCCCTGTTGTTCAATCAATTCGCGTCGCTGCTCGGCGACCTGATCTGCGACAGCCCCCACATAAACCTCCACCAACTCCTTGAGGGCGGCCTGTTGATCGGCATTCAAGTCAGCTTGCGGAATTCCCTCCGGTTCACCCACCTTGGGCTGAGGTTCGCCGGCAAAGCGAATTTCCTTTGGAGCCTCTTCTGCGATAATCGCCTTCGCACGTTGGTCATCCGTCAGCGAGTTGACCAGCTTGAAAGCAAGCTCTTCTTCCAGACGCAGCACGCGCGTCCCCTTGCCAAGCGGCCCTTCGACATCCGCCATCACGATAGCTGGATTGGAAGCGAAGAATTGTGGCGTGCTATCGACGATGCGACCATCGCGACAAGTGAAATTCAGAGAGAGGTGATGACCTTCGAAGCTGAGCCCCCAAGGATCCGTTTCGCTGGGGGTGCCGAAAATTGTCAGGAAGTACTTATTCGAATCACGTTCCCATGTCCGTCCTTCGCCTTCCATTTGCCGCAAGACACTTTCAAGCATCATGATCTTGTTGGCCTTGTCGTAGCCCGCTTCGCTGAGCGCCGCGTACCAAACGAAGGGCAGCCGTCTTTTGCGCGGTATTCATCTCACGCATGACCAACCCCTTTCGGGTCTTCATCGGGATGAAGTGCCACTCGACTCGTTTCGCAGAATCAAAGGGAACGACCGCAACCCCCTTTTGGTCGTCATCGAGAGTCGCCAGGAACGCATCTGCAAATGATTGCATCTGGGCCGCCGGCGGGTCCGCTACCTTCATTCCAACGAAGACAAGCAAACCGAGGAGGGAGAGAGCGGGGATCAAGTATTGGACGAGTCGCATGGCGGGATCCATTGAAACGGACGGGACAGAGGGGAGGGCACCTGACGTCGCACATTGTAAACGACCAGCAGTGGCTCGTGGACTCACCTGGTGGCAAGCATGCAGCGATTCCCACTCGCCCCCCGGTGACACTCGTAAGTCCTCCGATCCATTCGCTCTCGTGAATGGCACCGGCGGGAGGTTACCAACCGACTTGGGCCACCCGAAGAATGGGGCGGAGATCCAGAGCATGCGGCTGAGACATCAACGTGGTGATAATGATTTCGATGGTGCACGAACCATTCGCAACGCTCTCGGCGCAGAGTGAGAGAAACGTTCCCTGCCCCCGGTTCCTAGGGAAACCATTCCTAGGGAAACCATCAACCTGCACAGTTTCAGACCGGCGTCAGCTGCTCAGTTTGTCCAGTTACTCCAATGCAGCATGGCCGCAAACGGATTCGAGTGCCACCGCGCAGAGTCGGCCGATTTCCGCCACATCCTCATCCTTGAGGGCAGGGTGGAGGGGCAGAGTGAACTCCCTCGCGGACACGTCACAGGTTCGTTGCAAGCTGGAAGCATCGCGGACGAACCCTTGGAAGTGGGTGAACTCATGGACCGGCGGATAGTGCACGCTGGTCTGAACGCCCAAACGCTGCAGCTCGTCTCTGAGCGGCTCACGATCCTCGGCCGACCTGACGAGCACCGGCATGATGTGATAGGCCCCCTTGCGATCCAAGAACGGAATTTCCAGCGGCAGGTCGCGAAGGTGATCTCGGTACGCCTGCACCAATTCACCACGCCGCTTCTGATTTGCAGGGAGTTTGGCCAGCTGGATCTGGCCAAGCGCTGAAACGAGCTCCGTCGGTCGATAGTTGTATCCCGCCTGGACGACGTCATATCCCGTCGCACGACCTTTCGCTTTGTCCCAGCTGCTTTTGGTCATCCCGATGCGATCGCCCAAGTCGGGCGCGTTGAGCCACCTGTTCATGATTGGTGACCAACATTCCCCCTTCACCGGTGGCGACGTTCTTGTTGGCAAAGAAGCTGAAGCAACCAACATCGCCCAAGACGCCAGCCGACTTTCCCTGCAATGCACTCTCGGCGATTGAGGACTCATAGGTCGCACCAATGGCATGGCAAGCGTCCTCAACCACGTACAAGTCATGTCGGCGAGCGATCTCCATCACGCGATCCATGTCGACAAGGAAGCCAGCCAGATGGACGACGATGATCGCCCTTGTCGACGGTGTCACCGCAGCTTCGATCGCCGCCGGATCCACATTCATGTCATGTGGTCCGTTGATATCGACGAACACAGGTGTCGCACCGGCATGCCGCACAGCATTCGCGGTGGCCACAAACGTGTAGCTGGGGACGATGACCTCGTCACCCGCTCCGATCCCCAGGGAAGCCAGTGCGAGGTGCAGGGCCGCCGTTCCGTTGGTCAGAGCCACAGCATGCTGAGCCCCAACGAACTCACCCAATTGCTGCTCGAAGGCCGCCGTTTGTGGTCCCAGCGACAACCACTTGCTTCGAATCACATCCAATACCGCTTGTTCTTCCGCGTGATCAAAACTCACGTCCGAAAGCAGGTAGCGCGGGGCACTCATGCGAAGTCATTCCAGGAGAAGAAGTCTTTGTGAACAAAACCAAAAGAGGAAACCGCGTTCCTCACAGTCGCGGTCCCCAACCCCACTCAGTTGTAGAAGCACTTTGCTGCCGGATCAGGCCACCGACCGGATTGCAACTGCTCCACCACTTCCTTGACCCCTTGTTCCACCGTCCAGTTGGCTCGAAAGCCCAGTTGTTCCTCGATCCGATCAAAGCGGACACGATAGCTACGTGGATCCTGATTTCGCTCCACGTACTCAAGTTTGGAACCAGGCACATGCCGGACGACCAATTCCGCCAGGTCCTGCTTTCGTAGGTTGTTGTCGTTTCGACCGACGTTGAAGACCTGACCACAAACCTTCTCGCGAGCCTCGCTCAAGACCAAGCGAATCGCCCCTGAAATGTCGGCAACATGCACAAAGGGACGCCAGAACTGTTCGCCAAAGACCACCACTTCTCCATCGCGAATCGCCGCCAACGCAAAGTCGCTAACCATCAAATCAAATCGCATCCGGGGCGACACGCCAAACGCCGTGCTCAACCGCAATACAGTCCCACAAAAGGTCTCGTCACTTGCCTCCAAGATGGCCTTCTCAGCCAAAACCTTCGATTCCGCGTAAGTCGAAATTGGCTGCAGCGGCGCGCTTCTCGTCGACCAGCTCATCTTCACTTTGAACGCCGTAGTTGCTGCAAGTGCTGGCGAAGACAAAGCGGGCAACTCCATTTCGCTTGGCGGCTTGGAGCACACCTTGCGCTCCTTTGAAGTTGACCTCCAGTGCCAATTCCGGCTCGCGGTTGCATGCGGGTTCACCAACGATTGCCGCCAAGAGCACCACGGCATCATGTCCTGGCATCAACTCATCGAGCACCGCTTCGTCGCAGAGATCTGCAACGCACAGGCGGAACTTCGGATCACCCGACAGTTCTCTCAGACTCTCTTCGCCGAAGCGAAGATTGTCCAACACCGTCACTTCACCACCCTCCTCCAATAACTGACGCGTGAGCACCGAACCGATATAGCCGCGCCTCCAATCACTAAAGTCTTCATCTCACCATATCCTTCTCATCTGGCTGCCAAGCTGGTGTATCCAAGGTGCTGGCTGACTGCGCCACGACATCTTCGCTTGAGCTTTTTTCTAACAATGTGGGAACCAAGAACTCGTCGCGATACTTTTCAAAGTTCGCGGTGGCCACCTCGTAATCGTCGGGCCGGCCAATATCAAGCGAGCGGCACTCCGCTGGATAAACCTTGATCTTTCGCTGCGTCGCAAGCATGGCGTTGACGAGCGTGGGAAAGTCGATCGAATCACCCGGATCAAACAGATCCAGCACCGAGCGCCGGAAAAGATAGATTCCCATGGAAACGTCGTAGGGAATGACCGGCTTCTCTCGATAGCCGATCAATTCGTGCCGCCCATCAAATTCCAAGACACCAAAGTCTACCTTCGTACTCGCGCATATCCGGCGATGGTCAACTCTGCGTCGCCTCGGCAGTGGTAGCGAAAGATTCTGCTGTAATCCAGTGTCGTCAGGATATCGCCGTTCATGACCAGGAAATCGTCTGGCAAATCCTCGATCAGCCCCAACGGTCCCGCTGTGCCAAGGGGACGCATCTCATGGGAATAGTCAATTCTGACATTCCACCTCGATCCATTGCCAAAGTAGGCTTCCAACAATTCGGAAAGATGGCCGACAGCCAACGTGATGTGGGAGAAGCCCGCCTGTGCAAGCTGCCGCACCACGATTTCCAGGATGGGATAGTCCCCAACTGGCATCATTGGCTTGGGGAATGTCAGCGTGTACGGCACCAGGCGACGCCCTTGCCCGCCGGCCATGATTACTGCTCGCATGGTATCGATCCGCCTTGTAAAAATGTCATGTTGCCCTATCGCTGTTTTCTTGGATGGCCTCGCTCTTCTTTTGACAGACCTCGAGCAATGCTCATGGGATGATCAGATTCTCGTATGCTCACCTGAGGCTTTGCACGCAACCAACTCGCGAGCTGGCTTCTGACTACTGATGGGCTCTGCGATGATCTCGCCTCGTCGACGTGCAATCGCCCGACGATAGATCCCCATCAAAATCTCGTAGTTGACCTCCGCGGTGTAACGTTCTTCAAACTGTTGTCTCGCCTGGTGCCGCATCGACGCCCACAGCGAGGGTTCCCCGCAGGCCCTCGTCACACACTCGGCCAAGTCATCTGCACTCCCCGCGGTAAAGTGCATTCCCGACTTGCCTGGCTCGATCAATTCTTCCATCGCTCCCAATCGGGACGCGATCACTGGCGTCCCTCGCGAAAAGGACTCCACGATCGTCTTCGGGAATCCCTCGTAATTCGTCGAGGGAAGAATCAGGGCCATCGCATTGCCAAGCAAATCCATGACCTGTGAATCGTCGAGCCCTTCGCCGAAACAAAGATTGGGATTTTTCTGAGCGGCCGCTCGCACGTCGTCGGCCATCGGCCCTCGACCGACCACCCATAACTTCATCGGGATCGAATGCTTGACCCAGGCATCGAGCAACACGCTAAGCCCTTTCTCTGGCGACAGTCTCCCGAGATACATCATGTAACCGCCGTCCCCTTGCCCGGGCCCCATGTCGCTCCACATGAAGTTGGGCTTCAGTTCCAAACGGTCAGCCGGAATCCCGGCTGCCAGGTGCTTCTTCCTGGCGAACTCACAGAGAGCGATGTACGCATCGATGCTCTTTGAGTAGGTGCCCATGGAGCGATGCACCATCAACATGGAAGCGACGGTCAGCGTTGCCAATTGGCTTTCGCGATAGCAAGCGTTCCGAACCGCAGGCCAAGGTGCTCGACCCAGACAGTCTTCACAGATCGAACCGTTCCGAAAAAAGGTTGCCTTCGGACACATTAGCCGATAGTTGTGCAGCGACAGCACTGTCGCCGCACCCGCATCCGACGCCGCGCGAAACGCGGCAGGAGAAATCAAGGGAAGTGTATTGTGAAAGTGGACCACGTCCGCACGAAACCGTCGCACCGCCGACGCCAACTCGGTCGCGGCAGAACGATTCCAGATCGTACCGGCCGCAAGTCGAATGCGAGACATGCCTTCTACCGCATCATTGTGCTTCAGGAAGACTTGCACCTCGTGTCCGCGCGATCGCAGCAACTCACACTCGTCGGCAAAAACTTGATCTTCGCCGCCGGGTTGTTGGTAATGGTTGTGGCATACGATCACTCGCATCGGACGATTTCCTCTGACTCACGCCAATACCGATTCACCACTCGCGACCGCCCACCCCAGATCCATCTGCTAGATGCAGCGGAACAGAGATGCGTGAGCGCCAACAAATGGCAAATCGTTTCGGTCAAGTGTGTCGATCCTTTCCAAAAGCAGCCATGACCAACTCTTCACCAGATGGCAACCTGTTCCTCGAAGACCTCTGGCGTCCTGTCGAGATGCTTGCATCGACATCCTCCAGAATCGCTCGGCAGGTTGATCCAACGAAACCATTCCTCAAGACATCAATTCTTAGGCCACAGCTTTGGCCAAGTCAGACGACTTGTACTCGGATTCGATCCAGGCATATGTCTTACGCATGCCGTCTAGCAGTCGAATGGATGGAGCCCAGCCCAATTCAGCTTGTATTTTGCTGTTATCGCTGTTTCGTCCATTGACGCCCTTGGGGGCACTGAGGTCATACGATCGCTCTAGCTTCACGCCCGCGATCTCCTCAACGATGTCGACAAGCCCATTGATGGTGACCAATTCGCTAGAACCCAAGTTGAGCGGATCACGAACGTCGCCATAAGCAATCAAATCGATACCATGAAGGCAGTCATCGATGTACGTGAAGCTGCGTGTCTGGTTACCATCACCCCAAATCTCGATTTGAAGATCACCGGTGGCCTTCGCATGAATCACTTTCCGACAAATAGCCGCTGGTGCCTTCTCGCGACCGCCCTGCCAGGTACCCAACGGGCCGTAGACGTTGTGGAAACGGGCAATGCGTGTTTCAAGACCGAAATCTTCATAGAAATGTCGGCACATCCGTTCTGAGAACAGTTTCTCCCAACCGTAGCCATCCTCTGGCAAGGCGGGGTAAGCATCGGATTCTTTCAACGGAATCACATTGGCATCCACTTGCTTCTCACCGTTGTAGACACAGGCAGAACTCGCATAGAAGTAGTTCTTAACGCCAGCATCCTTGGCAGCCATCAGCAAATGCGTATTGATCAGAACCGAGATCATGCATGCGGCCTTGTTGTTCTCAATGAACCCCATGCCTCCCATGTCGCATGCCAGGTTGTAAACCATGCCTACGTCCTCGCAAGCGCCACGGCAGTTCTCGATTTCTCGCAAGTCAGCAACGACGTTCTCGACACCGTCAGAGACTTGATACCAGTTGGACATTGGTTTGATGTCGACACAACGGATGTGACGATGACCACGCTGGAGCAAGTCATTTACCAGGTGCCCACCAATGAATCCCCCACCTCCGGCAACCAATACTGGCTGTGATAAATCAATATTTGAACGTGTCATGATTGAAGCAAAACCCAATGAAGCGATTGAAACCTTATTAGTCAAATATGCGGCTGGGCAGCGCACCGTGAAGGCTGACCAACGCAAGGATGTCGAACGAATTCGATATTACATAGCCACTACCGATAATCTACAAATTGATCTCAAATCGCCGCGATTTGTTGATCACGAAGCCTTTCAACCGGAAGACCCCAACAATCGATATTTGGCCAACAACATGACGAACTTGGAGTTCGTAAATAGATAACGCTTCCACAAACGTTTTGGCTCACAACTGAGTCGAAAAACCCACTCCAGGCCTCGGTCTTGCATCCAAGCCGGTGCAACGGGTTTGGTCTTCGCATGAAAGTCGAAGGCGGCTCCCACACAGATCTGAACGCCTTGAATCCGACTCGCCTGGAGCGCAGCAAAGCGATCCTGCTTGGGACATCCGAGCCCAATGAACACAATTCCAGCGCCACTTGCGTTGATTTGATCCGCGATCTCACAGAGCTCTTGATCAGACAACTCTCGAAATGGTGGTGAGTAACCTCCCGCAATCTCCAAATCGGGAATCTCTTCACTGAGCTGCTCGGTCAGCAACTGCAAGCTTTCTGGTGTTCCACCGTAGAGAAACACGGGGATCTCGTTCTCAGCCGCGGCCTGCAACGTGCGTTTCATCAGTTCCGGGCCGTAAACTCGCTTTTCCAGGCCAGCCTTGTGCAGAAGATTCAGTGCCCAACGAACTGGCTGACCGTCGGGTGTGATCATCGCAAAACGATTGGCCTGCTCCAGCAATACAGGATCTTCAATCATGCTCATGACGGCATGCACCGCATGACAGGAGACGATCGCAGCTTGTCGATGCTTCGCCGCCTCAATGATGCAACGCACCGCTTGATCATAGTCAACACGACTGACCTTCAGACCAAAGACGTCGTACTTCGCTGGCCACTGAACGTCACGACGAACAGGTCTTGGCGCTTCCTGGAGTTTCATGAACGTTTCTCCCTCAAGCCGTGCGTGGATAAAAACAAGGCAAACTACAGAACATCTCGCAGCGGCTCCCAATTGATCGTGTCATCACTACTTACCTTCAACATTTTGCGGGTCCAAGTTGCACCAGCGGCATCGACGCCTCATCAGTCGATTCCCTCACATCAATCGGTAGCGAAACATCGCCACCGTCTCGGCGTGCGATCGCGCCGCTGATAAATCTCCATCAACATGCTGTAGTTAACGTCGGGGGTAAAATTGTCCTCAAACTGCTTCCGAGCGGTTCGACGCATCGATGACAGTAGCGAAGGATCAGCGACTGCCCTCTTCACACAATTTGTCAAGGCTTCAGGATCGCCAGTTGTGAAATGCATCCCCGAAACGCCCGGTCTGATCAGTTCGCCCATCGCACCCGTATGCGACGAGATCACCGGCGTCCCACACGCGAGTGACTCCACGATGGTTTTGGGGAAGCCCTCGTAGTAGATGGACGGCAGGATCAACGCCTGAGCACCTTGGAGACCACGCATGATCTGCTCGCGCGACTCGGATTCATGGAGAGTGATCCGCGGATTCTTCGCGGCGGCCTCACGAACGTCGTTGACCAATGGCCCCTGGCCCACGACACGAAGCGGGTGATCGATCCCATGGTTGACCCATGCATCCAACATCACGCTCAAGCCCTTCTCCGGGGACAACCGTCCGAGGTACATCATGTAGCCCCCGTCGCCGGAGCCACGCCCTGGGTCGTTGATCAGGAAGTTTGGTTTCAGCTCCAATCGATCGTGGGGAATTCCCGCGTCGAAATGCTTCTGACGGGCAAACTCGCAGAGTGCGATGTAGGCATGAATGCACCGTCTGTAGGTTCCCATCAGACGATGGGTGACCATCATCGAAGAAACCGTCGCCGTTGCCGCCCGGCTATCGCGGTAGCAGCCGAATCGGATGGCCGGCAGTGGCGTCCGTCCGAGGCACAGCTCGCAGTTCTCGCCGTCGCGAAAGAAGGTGGCCTTGGGGCACATCAATCGATAGTTGTGCAACGTGAGCACGACCGCAGCACCGGCCTTCGCGGCAGCTCGAAAAGCAGCAGGCGATATCAGCGGTAACGTATTGTGGAAATGAACCACATCGGCGCGAAAGCTCCGTATCTCTGCCGTCAATTCCTTGGCAACCTCACGATTCCAGATCGCATCAGCAGCAACGCGAGGCGCCGACGTGACCTTGACGTCATCGTTGTGACGGGTGAAGGTCGCGACTTGATGACCATGCGATCGCAATAGCTCACATTCGTCGGCAAAGACCTGATCTTCACCGCCTCGTTGCTGATAGTGGTTGTGACAGACGATCACCCGCATCCGAGGACCTCCTTGTGTTTACGATCGGTACTCGCTTCGCAGTCGTCACGTAACAATGGTGCGAGCTGCATGCCGCACATCAGATAGAAGGGGATCGCTCCATAGGGAGCCTCCATCAGATTGTCAAACGGGGCCCAGACGGTGAACGCGATCCAGAGGCAAATTCCGAAGGCGTTGCCCGTCAATCGGAATGCCCGCCACAAGGCAATCCCCAGTTGAATGTGAAAGAAGTAGTAAACGAAAACGCCAATCCAACCGCCGTAGGCAAGACAGAAGACGGCGATATTGTGAGGGGTTCGAACGATCGTGATCCCCTCTGGGTGCAACTCCCAGATTGCGAACGACAGGCCATGCCCAAAGAGCATGGTGAAGGTATCTCGGTGAACGCTGCGATAGATATTCTGCCACCAGCTCGTTCGCCAGCTAACCGTCGCCGCGTACGTATCCGCTCGAGGAGTGATGTAGGAAGCTGCCTTCTCGTCCACGGCCGCAACCGCACGCCCGACGATATCACGCGTTGATATCTCACCACCTCGAGCATTGGGTGCAGTCACTCGAAAATCGGTGACCAGCCCAAACAGCAACAAACCAAAGACGGCGAGCGCGGGAGGCATCAATTTCCCGAAACTTCGTGTCAAGAATGCAAACGCGATCACTGCGACCGTGAATGCCAACCACTCAGCGCGGACCTGATTACCCAACAGCGTGAATGCATTGAGCATCAAAGGAATCGAGATACGCTTCCAGCTCGTCTCAAAAGCCAGGAGTGCGAGTATGGCAATCGCTGCTCCGCCAGGTTGACCAAAAGTAGCCACTGGCGCTGTCGACAGATCATCAACCGGAGCGCGATCGGCAAGCAAGACCAGATAGAGCACCCCATAGACACCCACGGCCCAGCTGAGCACATACATCAGCTTTCGCATCAAGTCTGGATAGTTTTGTCCGACCCAGACTCCTGCAAACAGGAACACGACATAGGCAAAGAACACGAAATTCTGTATCGCGGCCATCTTGTGGATGCCATCAAGACCTCGCAGGCATTGAAGCGCGCCGTAAACCAAGAAAATCACGGCGCTATATGCCACCGCGGTCAGCGGTCCGCTGCTGAAGAGCCGCTTCAACCAAGGCTGTACGATCACATCAGGCCGAAACAACACCAGCGAGAACAGCACGATTTCCGCAACGTAGAGCGGCGCGAAACCCAAGTGTGCGAACGAGCGTTTCATCATCAGATTGCCTAGCAGCAACCCGCACAACAACCAGACAGGCCAGGGAAGCCGAGTCTTGACCGCAGCAACGTCTCGTAAGTCAGTTTTGATGGCAGCGTCAATCATGACTGCTTCTCCCCTACGATTCCTAGCTGCCAAACGGCAAACCAACGTGCCAATGCGGTGGCCAGATAGCCCGCCAGAATTCCAATCGCTCCCGCCTCAATCCCTCGAGTCGAAATCAATGCCAGGGTGGTCACCAACGTGACAAGCAATCCCAAAGCCGCAGTTCGAAAGCTTGCTTCGGGATGCTTCCCAATCCATAACACTCGGTCGGCGGGCATCGCGATCGTGGCAACCGATACGGCAATCGCAAACAAGACCGTCGTCATGTGGTGGCCAGAAAACTCGGCTCCGTAAATCCCCGTTGTCAACCATTCACCGAAAAGGATGATCCCCACCGTGAACAGCAACATGGCAATCGCCATCACCATCGTCGCGGGTATCAAAACTTGTCGCAGTCCCGCATTACCACTCTCGGCTTCCGCGGCAGCCATGCGAGGACTGATCAAATTGTGCATGCCCAGAATGAACGGGCTAGCCATTTGCACGATCGCCGTGCTCCCGACAAATAGCCCGGCAGCCGCCGCGCCTGAAAACCAGGCAATCAGCCAGTGCACGCCGTAACAATTGATGATCGAACAGAGCTGGCTGGCAAAAACCCACTTACCAATTCGCCAATTCCGAAGTGAGTCGCCACGCAACTGACGCCGCCGAATACCAAAGCTCTGCCGTGAAGCCAGAAACCATCCCAGCCCCGCGAGGCCACACCCCAACCCCATGGTCAGTAGAGCGGTCCATGCATTGAGCCAACCAGTCAGCGCAAGCGACACCAGTAGCAAGAGCTGGGTCAGCGCCGCCACCACATCAATCGCCAGTGCGAGATGGGGTCGCAGATGCGCTAAGCTGAATCGTCGACCGAAATCTCGAAGCATCACCATCGGCATGGCCGCCGCCATCACCACCAACGCTGCGGTCATCGAATGGCTTCCCAGGCCCGACGCGGAGGACACCATGCCACTGAACAGCAGCAAAACGATCACAACGATCGACAGCAAACTCGCTTGAACCATCGTGCTTCCCGCATAACTCCGGCGCCGCGCCAGTGGGATCCGACGGAACTGAATTGCATATGGCAGACACATCAGCGATTCTTGAACCGACAACAACATGACTGCGATGCTGAAGACGAGCGTGTAGATCCCCAGGGCATCTGCTCCAGCAATCCGGCCGACCAAAACGGTCGTGAGAAAGTTCGCAGCGCTGACGGTCGCTTGATCACACAGGGTCAAGGTGCTGGTCGCGGTAGCGAAGCGGATGCCGAGATCACGCAGCCCTAGGAGCCGGTCGTTCATGCTGAGCGATGATCCTGGCGTGGAGGAAGTGACGTTCACTCCGTCCCCTCCTGACAGAGGCGATCAAAGCGATCACCCGAGTTGACAAACGCTGTCGCCATGGATGGCCGATCAGCGACCCTCTCCGCACCCTGCATCAGGTCGGTCGAGTCGATCAGCGTCAACGGGTGACAAGTGAATGCCATCTGTATGTTGGAATCCTGGAATGAAAACTAGGCGGCGCCACGCCCGGACAGAACAGCGGGGAGCGTCATGAACAGCAAGCGCGCGTCATGAAGCAGCGATTGGTTGCGGAGGTACTCGACGTCCATGCGAGCCCAATCGTCGAAGCTTACACGCCCGCGGCCATAGACCTGCCAGACGCAGGTGATTCCCGGGGTCACATCCAACCGATAACGCTGCCAGGTCTCACATGCTTCGGTCTCGTGACAGGGCAGGGGACGTGGGCCGACCAGTGACATGTCGCCTCGCAAGACGTTCCAAAGCTGAGGCAGTTCATCCAAGCTTGTCTTCCGCAGGAAGCGACCGATCGTCGTGACGCGAGGATCCGCCTTCATCTTGAAAGCGGGACCGTCCTGTTCGTTCTGCGAGCGCAGGAGGACCTGTTCCTGCTCGGCACCGACTCGCATGGTTCGAAACTTGACGATCCGAAAGGGTCGCCCCCCCAAACCGCTGCGGTGCTGCGCGAAGAAAGCGGGCCCGGGTGAGGTCAGCTTGATCACCGCAGCGATACCGAGCTGAATCGGTGACGTCAGCGCCAACAACGAACCAGCTCCAAGAATATCGATCGACCGCTTCCAAACAGGCATGGGGCGCACAAATAGCGATCGCATCAAGGTTGTTTGCTCAACGGGCTGCTGCGATCGGACCCCGCCGCCATTTGCATCCGCCTCCGCCGATTCCGGCGACGGAGTCCTGGGATAATCCAGAATCTCAATATCACATGACAGATCGCGACAGTCACATTCGAGTCGAACACGATCCGCTACCGCCGCCGCGCCAGCCCCAGAAGTATCGGGAAGCAGCAGACCCACGCGACCATCAAGCAACTCACCTACGTCGTCCGTGATGCGCACGTGCAACTGCAGCCAACGAATCATGGCCTCGACCTCGCGATCCTCCGGGTCGTTGTTGAGGATGCGGATGGCGAGCAGGGAAAACGAGGGGCCACCCCGGTCGGCACGATATCGCTCACGCTGCACCAGATACCGCATGCCCTCCACAGAGTGCATGGGGACACAGTAGCGGGAGGTGCGAGGCCTCAGTTTTCGCAGCAATGAGCGAATGCTTAAGTTTTGTAGGCTAGTCATTGAAGGTGGGTATCCAAACGCTTTGCGTTCCATTTGCCGTCGATCAACATCCTTGATGACCTGCCAGCGACGTGACAGCACTCGGGGCTGTTATCTTGCGCGGTGTTTGTTCCAAACCGCTCCGGTAATCTCGATGCCAGCTTCCGCCAATCGCCGCCTCGTTTCGCTCAGTTCTCGTCGATCTTCACGGTCAGCTTCAAGAACCAACAACACCGCCTCCAAGCTGGGCGCGAAGGCCTGCCAGGGCCCCGCTTCACTCGCAGGCGGAAGGTCAAACAAGATCAAGTCGAATCGTTCGGATAGCTCGTTGAGCACATGTCGAGCCATGTCAGGCGACACCGAGCCGGAGGTGCGGCCGCAGGCCATCATCTGGAGCCGGTCGCTGTGCGTTTCCTGCAAGCAGTCAGCCAGATCCGTTTCGGCATGGACGTAGTCGAGGAAGCCGGGTGCCTTGCGACGACCGCCCAATTGAACGATCAGATCCTGTCGCGATCGGTTCAGGTCAACGACGAGCACATTGAGTGACTCACTGACCGCGCGCCAAGCAAGGTTCAGCGTGACAGTCGTCACACCAGCCCCGCTACGAACCGAAGTCAATCCGATCATCGTCCGCGGCGTATCCCGCTCATCTCGACCGCGAGCGCTGCGAAGCAGACTGCCGTAATGCTCTGCGAGTGGATGACGGGCAACGCGACTCAACTCAGGCGAAGGCTTTGATTCCGGCTTGGCTGTGGATTGCAACATCGTTACGTTTTTCTGGAAAGTTGGCTGGCGGTGAGATCGATTTGTCTTGGCTCGATGCAAACTCGGCTAATTCAGGGAAGCGAGGCGGCGAGAGGTTCTTGGCAGCGTGGCAAAGACGGGAATGCCCAGTTCCTCTTCGACATCTTCGGGGCTGTGCAGGTGCTGATCGAGCGCTTCGCTGATCGCGACGATCAAGTAGGCGCCAATCGCTCCCAACAGAATGGCGGCGATCATCAGCAGCGGCTTGTTGGGGGATGCGGGCCGAGACGACATGCTCGGCTGCTGCACCACGTGCACGTTGCTGATTCGATCGTTGTGAAGTTCCGAAGCGATTCGAGCTTGCTCCAACTTTTCGACATAAGTCTTGTAGCTGGCATCCAAGAGCGCGGCCTTCCGCTCGAGATCGTTCACCTGCATCTGCTGCATGTTGACGCCGCTGATCTGACTGACTATCGCGTCGCGTTGCTGATTCAGCTCATCCAACTCTCGCTGGTAGCTGGCCTGCAGCGCCTGCTGACGCATCCAGTCATAGGAGAGCGTTTGATGGGTGGAGTTCACGTCCGTGGCGGTTTGTGAACGGTTGTCGGGCGCTTCCTCCAAAATGGATCTCGCGTCTTTGATTTGCTTCTTCGTGCTAACGACCTCCGGGTGCACCTCCGTCTTGCGAGCAAGAAGGTCTTGCAATTCAATCTCGAGCCGAAACAACTCTTGACGCATGTTGTCGCGCGCCATGTTGGGAAGACCCGTTGTCTCCAAAGTCGAAACGCGTGAGGGGACCTGCTTCAGGAGATCGGCCAAAGAACTCGCGTGGGCCTGAGCCGCTGCCAACTCAGCCGAGACTCGAAGCCTCTCTTGCTCGACTTGATCGAGCTGTTGCTGCAGCTGGCCTCGCTTGCCTTCGATCGTGATGATGCCCGAAGCATCCTTCAGCTCGCGCAGCTCCCGTTCGGTTTCCGACAACCGCGAGCGAAGTACGTCCGACTGCTCACTGAAGAACTCCTCCGAGCCTCGATTACGATGCATCGCCAGGTGCTGTTCCAGGTACTGATTGATCAACGCCTCGTTCAGGTCTCGAGCAAGCTCAGGGGTCTCCGCCGAGCAGGCAACGGTAACGACACTGCTCTTGGGGATGGCGTGAACATCTACACCAGACATCACCATCCTTTGCGCCCGCTCCGCCTCCGTTCCAGGACTCGTACGACGCAGCCATTTCAGCCAGCGGGCCACATTGAACTTGACGTTGCCTCGCCAGCCCTTGCCACCGTAGGTGTCTTGCAGTCCCTGCTCGTCATAGAGCAAGCGATCGGTTCCAATCGCCCGCACCACCCCGTCGCCGATGCCCTGATTGCGTAGTACTTCGGCGACCGTGTTGATCTCGTACTCCCGAGAGTCGCTGATCGCCACCGTCTGGCCAGTGGTCGCGATCGGATCGAGGGTCACGCTCTCGCGTCCCAACCGTACATACAGGACCGACTCAGACTCGTAGGTGCCCGGCCAAAACATTAAGGCTAGAATCGCCACCGTGACCACGAACAGGAAGAAGGCAATCGCCTTGGTGCGGTGACGACGAAATGCATCGAGGTGATGCTGAAAGGAGGCGACAGGAGGAGTGGCCACGTTGAGTTCACCGCTTCGGAGGGGCAATTGTTTACCTAGATCGATGCAGGATGCGTTTTGGCGACATACCTGCCCGGGGGGCTATCTTAGTTGTCGCATATTATTCATCCAGCTCATTTCATCTATTTTACGAACTCACCGCATCTAACCCTGAACCCTCAAAACCTCTTTTTATCCGACTGATCCGAGGGACAGGGCGTTGGAAATGCGCTCGGGAGAGGTGACTGCTCCCTGACGAAGGCGTGGGAACCGGCCTTAGAAACCTCGAAGGGAAAACAGAACTCATGTACCTGCCTCGGACGCCCGAACCGACCTTCCTGGCTCCAACTCAAGAAGCTCGCGAATACCATGAAATGGACCACGGCGAGGTCAATCGAAATTTCGTCGATGATCTGCTCCGAGGCCCCGTTGGCGAGCGTGTGATCGATCTGGGTTGTGGTCCTGCGGGCATCCCCATCGAGCTGTGCCGCCGCATTTCGACCATTCAGATGATCGCCATCGACGGGGAAGTCGAGATGCTGGAAATCGCCAAGCGTGAAATCGACTCGGCTGGATTCCTCGATCGCATCACCCTCATCATGCCGACGCTTGCCAGATGCAGGCCTACGAGGACGGCATGGCCGATACGGTGATCAGCAACAGCCTGATGCATCATCTCGATCAGCCCGGACTGGGGCTGGCGACGGCGGTGCGGCTGATCAAGCCGGGAGGCCGACTATTCGTACGAGACCTGGCCCGCCCGGCGTCCGCAGGGGACGTCGAATCGCTGGTCGCCCTTTACGCCGACGGCGAATCGGACAACGCCAAGCAGTTGCTGCGCCAATCGCTGCATGCGGCTCTGACGCTGGAAGAGATTCGTGACATGGCTAGGGGACTTGGAATTCGCGACCGAGGACGTTCAAATGACCAGTGATCGGCACTGGACGATCGACTGGTCCAGCCATCCATAAATCGCAAGTGTTCCCTCCAGGATGCGGTCCTCCATGCGCACCTACCTTCAACTGCTTGACGAAGTGCTTCACCACGGGCTGGATCGCGAGGATCGCACCGGCGTCGGGACGCGCGGTCTATTTGGTCGCCAGATGCGATTCGATCTGGCACAGGGATTCCCGCTTCTGACCACCAAGCAGATCCACCTCAACTCGGTGATCTACGAATTGCTGTGGTTTCTGCGGGGTGACACCAACGTCGCCTGGCTGCGAGATCGTGGCGTCACGAATCTGGAACGAATGGGCCGATGAAGAGGGGAACCTGGGGCCCGTTTATGGACACCAGTGGCGTTCTTGGCCGAACCCGGACGGCGGCACAATCGACCAGATTGCCTGGGTCGAGAACGAGATCCGCACCAATCCACAAATCACGCCGGCTGATCGTTTCGGCTTGGAATGTGTGCCGAGCTCGATCAGATGGCCCTGCCCCCGTGTCACCTGCTGTTCCAGTTCTATGTCGCCGGCGATCGGCTCTCCTGCCAACTCTACCAGCGGAGCGCCGACATGTTTCTGGGCGTTCCCTTCAACATCGCCAGCTACGCGCTGTTGACCATGATGATGGCCAAGGTCACCGGGCTGCGGCCGGGCGAATTCGTCCACACGCTTGGCGACCTGCACCTCTATCGCAACCATTTTGACCAGGCCCGCGAACAGCTCAGCCGCCACCCGCGTCCGCTGCCTCAATGCGGATCCGCTCCAATCCGAAGTCGATCGATGGCTTCGAGTTCGAGGATTTCGTCCTGGTGGACTACGATCCGCATCCGGCGATCAAAGCCCCGTGGCGGTGTGAGCGGGCAGCAAGCTTGAACCAGACCGACGGCAGCTTGCCCGACCGATGGAAGAATCTGAGCGACCTGCAGTAACCTGCCGCCGACTTGACGGCGATCGTGGCGATGACCCCCAGTGGCGTGATTGGCCGCGACGGAGACCTGCCATGGCGATTGAGCAGCGATCTGCGACGCTTCAAGAAGCTGACGATGGGAGGGGTGCTGATCATGGGACGTCGCACCTACGACTCGATCGGCCGCCCGCTGCCGGGCGGACGACGATCGTGATCACGCGTAACCCGAACTGGTCGGCCGAGGGGGTCGAGCGGGCGGAGAGCCCGGAGGAGGCGCTACGCTAAGTCGGGGAACGGCGAAGCGTTCGTGGTCGGGGGGGCGGAAATCTACCGCCAACTGCTGCCCAAATGCACCGATCTGTTGCTGACCCGAGTCTTTCGGACGTTTCGGGAGACACAAAACTGTGAGATTGACCTTTCGCAGTTCGAGATCATCGAACAAACTTCTCTTCCGGCCTCCGAGCAGGGATGAAGTGCCACCGAGTTCCTCAGACTGGCCCGGAAGAAAATCTTAAAAAAAATGCGGCCCCGTCCCCATTGAGCAAAAAGGGGACCGCTGGGTATATTTCGGGATTCTCGGTCGGAGCGTCTGTGCAGATTCTCGTCGACGCGTCGCTACGACTCTGCCCACTTTGCCATGGACCTTTCACCGGAGTTTGGTTATGCCCCGTTTGATGGGCGTCGATATCCCCAACGACAAACAAATCCAATATTCCCTCACCTATCTCTATGGCGTTGGCCTTCATTCGGCCCGAGAGGTGTGTGAGAAGTTGGGAATTGATCCGACTCGTCCAGCGAGCGACATCCACGAGGACGAACTCGGGCGGATCGCTGCGTTGCTGGAACGCGACTACACGGTCGAAGGCCCGCTGCGTCGTCAAGTCGCCCAGAACATCGGCCGGCTCCGCGAGATCAAGTGCTACCGCGGCATGCGGCACCGAGCCAGTCTGCCGGTCCGCGGACAACGAACCAAGACCAACGCGCGAACCCGAAAGGGTCCGCGCAAAACAGTTGCCGGCAAGAAAGGCGTCAAGGACCTTCGCTAAGCGGCATCGCCGTTTCCTTACGAACATTCTTCCAATCCAAATCACGACGAGACCTTTGCTGTGGCAAAGACCAACAAGAAGAAACGAATTCGCCGCAACGTGAGCAGCGGCATTGCCCACATTCACGCCACCTTCAACAACACCACCGTGACCATCACCGATCCCAAGGGGGATACGTTGTGCTGGGCCAGTGCGGGAACCAGCGGTTTCAAGGGAAGCCGCAAGAGCACGCCGTTCGCCGGTCAATGTGCTGCCCAACAGGCGGCGGAGAAGGCGACCAAGTTTGGCATGCGTGACGTCGAAGTCCGCGTCAAGGGCCCCGGCTCGGGTCGCGAAAGCGCGATCACTTCGCTGCAATCAGCTGGCCTGAACGTGAAATTGATCGAGGATGTCACGCCGATCCCGCACAACGGTTGTCGCCCTCGAAAGAAGCGTCGCGTCTAGGTTGGGCGGCACCCCAGCATGCAGACTCGGTCGTTTGCTGCACTTGCGATTGGGCAATCCAGCGAGTTTCTGCAGTTGGTTCCGGGTAACCCCATCGGTGGCTCGCGATTCCCGATTCGAAGATCGCGAGCCGTTTCAATCACCGTACCACCTCTCCAATCTCTGTATCCCGGAACTGAGGTAATCACACGATGCATATTCGTTGGCGTGGCATGGAACTGCCGAACGCGTTGGAAGTCGACCGCGAGACTCTGACCGCAACCTACGGCAAGTTTGTCGCCGAACCTTTTGAGCGTGGCTTCGGCGCCAGCGTCGGAAACAGCCTCCGTCGGGTGCTGCTGAGCAGCCTGATGGGCAGCGCCGTGACGCAGATCAAAATCCGCGGTGCTCAGCACGAATTCACGACGATTCCCGGCGTCCTGGAAGATGTCACCGAGATCGTCTTGAACGTCAAGAGCCTGGTGGTTCGCAATCACAGCGAGGCCACTCGCGTGATCACGGTCGAAAGCGACAAAGCGGGCGTGATCACCGGTGGCGATGTTCACACCGATTCGGATGTCGAAGTCATCAACAAGGATCACGTGATCGCCACGCTGACCGACGACGTTCCGTTCATGATGGAAATGGTCGTGGAGAACGGTCGTGGCTATGTTCCCAGCACCGAGCACAGCAGCGTCGATCACGAAATCGGAATCATCCCGATCGACGCGGTCTTCAGCCCCATCACCCGTGTTCGCTACGAAGTCGAAGAGACGCGCGTCGGACAGAAGACCAACTACGATCAAGCTGATCCTCGAGATCTGGACCGATGGTTCGGTCAATCCAGAATTGGCTTTGGTTGAATCGGCCAAGATTCTTCGCAAAGCACCTCAACCCGTTCGTGCAATACCGCGAATTGGGCCCGAGCATTTTCTCGGCCGCACGAGGCGGTGCGGGCTCGCCCGAAGCTCAACTCGAAGCCAAGCTGAACATGACCTTGGCCGACTTGCGGCTGTCGGTTCGAGCCAACAACTGCTTGGAAAGCGAAAACATCAAGACGGTTCGTGACTTGGTTCAACGAACCGAGGATCAACTGCTGGAAGTTCGCAACTTCGGTGACACCACGCTGAACGAAGTTCGCGAAAAGCTCTCCCAGTACGGTTTACACCTCGGCATGCGAGTTCCGAATCAACCGCTCTTTTAGAGCGGTCGAAACCGCTCAGCCGATTCCCATTTCACCTGACTATAACTTTGACGGACTTGATGCCATGCGTCACCGACGACGAGGCCGAACGCTCGGACGAAGCCCGAGCCATCGCAAAGCGATGCTGAAGAATCTCGCCAGCGCTCTGTTCTTGACCGAGCGAGACGCAACCTATGACGACAATGCTCCGAAGGTTGCCGGCCGAATCACCACCACGCTGCACAAAGCCAAAGAGGTTCGCCCTTTGGTCGAGAAGTGCATCACCATTGCCAAGAAGTCGTTGCCCGCCGCCGAAGCAGCTCGCAAGTTCGAGTCGTCGGCCGAGCGTGGCAGCGATGCTTGGAAGAAGTGGCGGCAGAGTGAGGATTGGCAGAAGTGGGCCAACGCTCGCGCCCCGGTCGTGGCAGCTCGCCGCCGCGTCGTGCAACTGATCGGCGACAAGGAAGCAGCGCAGATCCTGTTCGATACGATCGCCGAGCGGTACGTCGATCGACCAGGCGGCTACACCCGGATCCTGCGACTGGCCACGCCGCGGCTTGGGTGATGCGGGCGAACGGGCGATTCTGGAATTGGTCGGCAAGAACGACCGTGTCAAGCGAAAAGCAGAGCGACCCTCCTTCGATGACGAAGCGAGCCCCGCCGAAGCCAGCCCCGCCGAAGCAAGCGACGAGTAGCAGCGGCAACGGCAACCAGCCGTTACGCGTCAGCGACGAATGAGGCCTCAGCGCTCGACTCGCCACGGACAACCAAGCAGCGAGGCTACGGTTCCTGCGTAGAGCCGATCCTGCGGTCGACCAGCGATGGTCGTCAACCTCGCATGCCCTGTGCGCGCCGCCACACACGAGCTGTTGCTCTCGGCCGACGCGCTCGGTGATCGCTTGCCACTGCTCGGCAACTTCCGCCAAGGCTTCCTCGGCGATGACCTCCCCTTGAGAGCTCGAATCACTTGCTCGATCGAGCACGGCGTAGTATTCGCCACCACTCAAGAGCTGCAGCGTCGGCATCGTCACTGGCGACTGGACAGCGTCTCGCGACAACTGCAGATCGTAATCCGATCGGCTGGCCCCAGCTCTTGCCAGTGAACCTCCGAGCCGCTCTGGTGTCGGTCATCCCCCGCACTTGTCGACGCACCGCCTGACTCCCCTCACCGCCGCTGATCCAGATCATGAATCGTTTCGCCACGGCACTTTGGCGGCAACTCGAGGCCAAAGCGACGACCGGCGAAAAGGGATCGAGCAACACTCGCGATGAATCGCTGTGCGCCGGGAAGTTCACTGAGCATCAGAGTCACCATCGAGCTCGGACCGGAGCTCGGGAAAGCCGATCCCGCCCCGTAGTTCGACGACGAAACCCCGTCCCAAACCTGCCTGGGGTGTTTGGCTCCTTGGTCTGATAGCGTGAACAGGTCTCGACCATCTGCTCAAGCGACGGAACGTACGGCTCGGATCTCACCAACGGCTCGAGTCTTCACGACCGAACAGCCAATTGCGTTCGCGCCGCCGATCGCCACAGGAACATCGCACCGGCCCAGCCGGCGGCGGTCGGCTCGCCGCCCGCCGTCCCAGCTGCTCGACGAGGCGATCGTAGGCCTGCCAAGAATCGACCGGCTCGAGCTCTTCGGTCGACAGCAAGAAGGGCTGCGAGGCCCCCAGCGGAATCGCATAGTCTCGCCGGCGTACCGAGCCGCGCCGTTGCCTGCCGCCGCAACGATTGCTCCAGATCGCTTGATCGGCTGTCTCAAATCGGCCGCATGGAAAGGGACGACGAGCTCCCGCTGCAATGCACTTCGGCAATCAGCACCAGCGGCAAAATCAGGACATCGGTTTGCTCGGCAGCCGCCATGATCGCCTCGGCAATGCCTGGGGCTATGACCGATCGAGCGGAATCAGCGTCGATACCCAGTGGCTGGTCGGTGACCGCCTCCCAACCCCGCGTGATCGTTTCAGCATCCCGCCGACTCGCCCACCAGCGTCAATCGAAGCGGCACAGTCGGACGCGCGGAGGTCGACGCCGACGCTGGACTCTCCGGCTTCTGGCCGATCGCAGCCAGCGGCCACCCAGGCAGCCAAGGCCGCCGACGAACAGAGGAGTTGACGTCGGTTCAGGACATCGGGCGGTTGCGTCGTCACGAATGGAATCCAGAATCTGGTAGCGAGACAGAGGAGACCGACTGGGCCAATCGTTAGCAGCTGCTGCTCACGCCGCACTGGCGCATGTGCGACGACGGCATGGATTTGCCATTGTGAAGCGGCAGCCATAGGTACAGCCGCAAGCTGTTACGCACTATAGTGTCCGCCAGTTCAATCGCGACAGCCATGGTCTCGAACAGGGGTCTTGTCTGGCTAGGGAAAGCGTTCATGAAAGATGAAAGGTTGCCCGCGATTGAAGCTGATTCCATTGCGAGACCGATCCACCCGCGTTGATTTTCCTGCATCGCCTGCACAGAAAGCCTGAGCCTCTGACCATGAACCACTACCTCGGCATCGACATCGGCACCAGCGGCACCAAGACCTTGCTGATCGACTCAGCCGGCAAGGTCCTGGCGGAGGCCAACGCGGAATATCCGCTGCATCAACCCAAACCGGGCTGGACCGAACAGGATCCGGAGGACTGGTGGAAAGCGACCGTCAAAACCGTTCGCGCCGTGATGAAGAAAGTCAGGCTTGAAACCCGAAGCGGTTCGCGCGATCGGACTGAGCGGCCAGATGCATGGCTCGGTCTTCCTGGACAAGAACGACAAAGTGATTCGCAATGCGCTGCTTTGGAACGACCAGCGAACGGCGGCGGAGTGCGAAGAAATCACCACAGGCGGCCGGCGGCCGCAAGAACCTGATCAAGATGGTTGCCAACCCTGCGCTGACCGGCTTTCAAGCCCCCAAGATCCTCTGGCTGCGAAACCACGAGAAACGGAACTTCGACAAACTCGCCAAGGTGTTGCTGCCCAAAGATGAAATTCGACGGCGACTGACCGGCGACTATGTCACGCGAGGTCAGTGATGCCAGCGGCACGCTGTTGCTTGATGTGGTGCGCCGCGATTGGTCCAAGTCACTGCTGAGCAAACTTGATCTCGATTCCGATTTGCTGCCGCGCGTTGTCGAGAGCGAAGAGGTCACCGGAACGCTGACGCCGCAGGCGGCGAAGCTACTCGGCCTGACCACCGAATGCAAAGTCGTTGGCGGTGCAGGGGACTGTGCCGCCGGCGCGGTCGGCAATGGCGTCGTCAAGCAGGGCATCCTCAGCACATCGATCGGCACCAGTGGTGTGATGTTCGTTCATAGCGACCAACCGCAATACGACGCGGCAGGCCGGTTGCACACGTTTTGCCACGCGGTCAAAGGCAAGTGGCACATGATGGGCGTGAACCTGACCAGCGGCGGTTCGCTGCAATGGTGGGTCGACTCGGTCCTGCAGGGTCTGTCGAGGAGTCTCGGCGAAGAATCGATACGAGGCCGCCACCGCCGAGGCGACCGAGGTCGCCGCCGGAAGCGACGGGCTCGTCTTCCTGCCCTACCTCAACGGCGAGCGGACGCCTCATGCCGACCCCAACGCGCGAGGCAGCTTCGTCGGCATGAACCTGACGCACACCCGCGGGCACCTCACCCGCAGCGTGATGGAGGGCATCACCTTCGCGCTTCGCGACAGCCTGGAGATCATTCAGTCGCTCGACGTTCCGGTGCGCCAGATCCGCGCCTCGGGCGGCGGCAGCAAGAATCCGTTTTGGCGACAGATGCAAGCCGATGTCTTCGGCAAGAAGATCACAACGCTGGAAGTCGAACAGGGCCCGGCCTACGGGGTCGCCTTGCTGGCGGCGGTCGGCGATGGAGCATTTCGGATCGATCGAAGCGGCCTGCAAGAGCAACGATCAAGGTCGCCGATGAAACGCCGCCGGACCGAGCCGCCGTCAAGAACTACAACCGCATCTTCCCGATCTACCAAGATCTCTACGGTCAACTCAAGGATTCGATGCATGCACTTGCGCAGATCCAGTGCAGCACGTTGATTGCATGATCCGCTGATCCGTCGAACAGGTCGAAGCGACACCTGCGTCTGGCCATGAGCCATACATGGTGGATCGATTCGATCGCATTACGTGCTCCTCCGATCACGCTGCTTTGTGTTCTTCCCCTCTCGAGGCTTCCACCCATGTCCCGATTGCTCATGTCCCGTTGCTCGCTCTCGCTTCTCTTGCAGCTACGCTGTTGTTGCGTCTCCGATGCGGTCGCCGCAGGACAAACTGAAAGCGCTGATCATCGACGGCCAAAACAACCATACGGCGTGGCCTGAGACGACGATGATGATGAAGAAGTTATCTCGAGGATTCGGGTCGCTTCACCGTCGACGTCGCCAGAACCAAGTACACGTGGAAAGGTGGCGATTTGCTGGAGCAGTATCCGCTGCAACGATGGCAAGGAGTACCAAGATCTGGACCAACCCAAGTCCGATCCTGACTTCAAGCCGAAGTTCTCCGACTATGACGTGGTCATCAACAACTTTGGCTGGAACGCCGCCGATTGGCCCGAAGAAACTCAGCTTGCGCTTGCATGAATTCGTTACGCGGCGGTGGCGGGCTTGTCATCATTCACGCCGCCGACAATTCGTTCGGCGACTGGGATCAATACAACCGCATGATCGGGCTCGGCGGCTGGGGCGACCGCAATGAGAAGACCGGGCCCTACGTGTACATCAATGAAGTCGGGCGAAACGGTTCGCGACAATACACCTGGAGCGGCGGATCCCATGGCCCGCAGCATGAGTTCCAAATCGTGATTCGCGATCCCGATCATCCGATCACCAAGGGACTTCCCCGAGCCTGGATGCACACCAAGGACGAACTGTACCAGCAACTTCGCGGTCCGGCCGATCACATGACGATTCTGGCCACCGCCTATGCGGACAAGGACTTCAAAGGGACCGGCCGCCATGAGCCGATGATGATGACGATCGACTACGGCAAAGGCCGCGTCTATCACACCCCCATGGGTCACGCCGGCTATTCGATGGAGTGCGTCGGATTCATCACCACGTTCCTTCGCGGCACCGAATGGGCCGCCACCGGCGAGGTGACGTTGACGGAGGTCCCAAGTGATTTCCCAACCGCCAACAAATCGAGCGCGAGAGCCTTTGAGGCGGTGGGCAGTAAGTAAGCAGCCGCGCCTCGCCGAGGCTGTGATTTTTTCGATGTTCGGCGAACTACCGTAGGCGAGTCTCTCCGAGACTCGTAGAGCGCAGCAAAGCTGCGAACGTCCGCCTTGGAAAGATTGAATGACGGCCTCGGAGAGACCGCCCTACGGTAACGTGGCGCCGTCCAATTCGAGTGGATCCCTAGCGCTGCTGCACGCCAATGAAGGGGGGCCGCGAGCTGGGTGCCAGCGACGCATCGTCGATGTTGACGCCTGCTTCGACGTCGCCACGATGATTCAGCAGTGGATGATCGAGCATTCGATCAAGGCCATGCCAGGGAATGAAGCGGACTCGACCATCCTCGAAGAGAACATTGATTCCCTGTCCGCTGTGCCCGATTCGGCCAGCAACTCCGTCGCCGCTGGCGATGCCGTCGATCGGCGCATCGGACATGACCGCAAAGGCAGACCGGGCTTCGAAACGAGGCGGTGCAAACCGATCGTCCTCGACGACTCCTAAGGTTGTAAGCGTAGTGACCACCGACATACCGCTGAATTTGTTGCAATCGGTCGACCGAAGCGGCGTGCAGATCCTCCACCGAAGCGATCTCACCCAAGTTCGTCAATGTCGCCTCGTTTTGGGTCGGGCACATCGAGCGAGGGACACCAACGCAGCGATGGATCGTCCATCAGTCCAAGCTCTTCAAGCGAACCGCATACATCCCGGCAAACGCTTCGGGACCCGACTCGGAAACGGCCGGCAATCGTTCCTGCGGGCTCCGGATCACGTACTGGGTCAAAGCCGTACCGAACTGACGCAGCTGATCTTGGCAGGCGACCTTTCGCGACTCGAATCGTCCTTTCGCCATGGCCGGCAACAACCAAGCCAGAGCACCACCGCCGCGGCCGTCGCCCACCGACCCAGTCCATCCAGCTGAATGATGCACTTCGACCGGAATCGAACGGCCGCATGCATCGACGCCAATCGAACCTGGCGACGTTACCGCCGACGGCCCGCCACGAGCCTGCCGCTGCTGGCGGAGGAAGGGTGGCATCGTCGAACTGCTGGATCTGGCCGGCAACTGGGAACTTGGCGGCAACATTGGCGAGCGTTCGAGACGACGAGATCGGACGGTGGCGGCTCAACCGGCACGTAACCCTCTTCCAATGGCCGGAACAATCGCTCGAGTTCAGCCAGTTGCTCGCGAGCTTCGGGATCCTCCCGGAGCCACTGCGAAACGCGTTGCATTTCGTCGGGCTCCAGGGCGCCGAGCAGATAACCAAGCAGGTCTTCGTGCATTACCGAACGGTTCAAGCGTGTGGAAGGGACGTCCACTGCCCACGAATTCTAGGAATGATTTCCTTTCTCAACTTATCTCTTACGCGCGTCAATCCGGATCTGGTTCACTCAACCATTTCGCCACCGGACGCTCCATTTCCGTAACTCAGTCGTCCGATTCTTGGCCGCGACTCTTCCCACAGCAGCCCAAGTCTTTGGACTGCGGCATGAAGGCGGCTCTTGACGGTTCCCACGGGAATACCCAATGCCTCGGCAGCCTCTCGGTACTTCAGCCCTTGGTAGTAGACCAGCTGAATCACCTGCTGCATCGACTCGCCCGAGCGACTCGACCGATTCATTGACCCACTGGCTATTTTCTCCATCGGCGGCGGCCAGCAGCGGGTCGGGGGAATCACCCACCAGCTTCTCGGACCAACTGTTCCCACGGTCGTCCTTCTCGCCGCTAGAGGACCGATCGAGGCTGACCATCCGATGACGCTTGTTTCGCCGCTGAACATCGATCGCCTGGTTGGTCGCAATCGCGTAGAGCCAGGGTCGAAAACGTCGATCGGAATCAAACTGGTGGCACTTCAGGTGGACCTGCAGAAAGGTGCCCTGAAAAGCATCCTCCGCCATTTCGGCGTTGCCGATGTAGCGACGCAGATAACTGTATATTTCGCGCTCGTAACGGCGAATCAACGTCTCGAACAACGCCTCGATCACCCGTTCGCGGTATCGGGCGATCAAAGCTCTCATCCGAATCATCGCTTTGGAGCGCGATGCGGAGCGACATTGGTGGAGGTATTCATGGGGGGAGACCAAGACGAGGGAGAACCGAGAATAAAACGCAATGAATTCAAGTGCCTGTAACTAAACGCGCGCAACCCGCCACAGCCCGCGCGAAGGAAAAAAATAAAACGCCGGGAAGGAAGTCGGTCAACCCATCAGTATCCCCGAATTTGGGCAAGTTGTCAAAAGACGTGCCCATCTTCGAGCCGTCCGAGACACCCTGTACACCCCCTCGCGAGGGAGTCTGGTGAAGCGATCGCCGCGAAACTACAACCAGCGATCGAGACAAACTCCTCGGCTCACGATGGGCCGAAGCACTTGGACGATCCAATTCTTGACCCTCCGAGGTCAACGTTCGCGAGCAGCCGAGACCCAGCGCAGGGAACGCGATACCGCTGGGCTCGGGTCGGCGACATCAACGCGTTCTTTGGGCTGATGCTCGACAACGTCGCCGGCTTGATGCTGATGGTCGGCCTGCTGAGCGGGTTTGGATTCCCCACCGATTTCGCGGTCTCGGCGATGGTCCCCGGGACGGCGTTGGGCGTGATGGTCGGCGACCTGGCCTTCTTCTTCATCGCCCTTCGTCTGGCGAAGCGGACGGGACGCGACGACGTCACGGCGATGCCGCTTGGGTTGGACACTCCGTCAACGTTTGGGATCGTGCTGTTCATTCTTGGGACCATCGTTCCTGCAGGGCCAGGAGATGGGGCTGAGCGAGATGGATGCGGCCTACCGGACCTGGCACATCGGGATTTGGTGCATCGTGATCAGCGGCGTTCTGAAGCTCGCCTTGTCCCCGTTCGCGGAGTGGGTTCGACAGGCGGTACCACGAGCCGGCCTGCTCGGATCGCTGGCTGCGATCGCTTTGGTGCTGATCAGCTTCCTGCCGCTGATGGAAATCCTGGGTCATCCGCTGCCGGGGATGCTGGCGATCGTGGTCGTTCTGACACGCTCTGGTCGGACGCATCCCGCTTCCCGGGCGAACTCCTGGAACGCTGGGAGCGTTGCTCGTGTCGGGCATCGTCTTCTATCTGCTGTGCCTGTATTCCAGGCACCGGCTACGACGTTTCCCAGCGCGCCCCGCGATCAGCCAGTGGTTTCCCGACCAGTGGCTGCAGGCTTGGCAGTTCGATTGGGTCAACTTCCTCGAGCGACGCGTTGGCGTACGTGCCGATCGCGTTGCCATTCGCGATCGCCACCGTGGTCGGCGGCATCGACTGCACCGAAAGTGCGGCGGCGGCGGGAGACGAGTACGACACGCGGACGGTGATCGCGGTCGAGGCCTTCGCGACCTGCTGGCCGGACTTTCCGGCGGCGTGATCCAGACGACACCCTACATCGGGCATCCCGCTTACAAAGCGATGGGTGGTCGTGCCGCTTACACGCTTGGCCACGGCGCTTGCTGATCGGTTCGGCGGGATTGATTGGCTACTTTGCCTGGCTCAACGCCTATATTCCCAGCGCCGGCTGTCTACCCGATCCTGGTCTTCATCGGACTGGAAATCACGGCTCAGAGTTTCCTGGCGACCCCGCGGCGGCACTACGCAGCCGTCGCCTTCGCCTGTCTTCCCGCGCTTGGCTTTCTTGGCCATGAATCTTCCGGGAAGAATCTCTCGGATCCGGCCTTGGCAACGCATCTGGGGCCACGAACTCTGGATCCAGTTCTTCAAGACAACATGAAAACGCTAGGGATGCTGAGCAGCGGATTCATTCTGACGAGTCTTGTCTGGGCATGGTCGCTTGGCGATGATCATCGATCGCCGGTTGACCGTCGCGGCCAAAGTGATGCTGCTGGCTGGCGTCATGACACTGTTTGGCGTGATCCATTCACCCCTGCCGGGAAACCAGCTGTTTGTGCCGATCGGTCCGCAAGCTGGGGAGAGATCGGTGCTTGGCTCGGAGCATCGTTGGCATGTGCTCGAGTTCGCTGCCGGCTACTTCTCCTCGGCCCTGCTTGCTGTCTGGTGGTCCCGTTGCTCCTCGGAATCGGTCCGCCAATCATGGACTGAACACGAGCATGAAATGAGTGGTTCACTGATGGCGATCGTGGATCATTCTGACTCAACCCGTTTCGTGGTCTCACAGCGACGCGTCGCTCAGACTTGCCGATGCTCTCAGCAAGCTTTCGCGTCCTCGATCGTTGATCGACCTTCGCGAGGGCGATCAATTCGATACTCCGGGGCAGACGACGGCAAGAGAGGTTGGCTCCGCTCTCGCGACTCGAACCAGGCAAAGACACTTGGACCCCAGCTACTTTGACCGACGCCCGTCACACCTTGTTCGATCAACCATTGAATGATGGCTTGGACATTCACCCCGTTGTAGGGTCCGCCCTGAATCGACGCGAACAGCATTCCGCTTGATCGGTTGTAACTTCGGACCGCCGAACAAACGCTGCGAAAGTCACCTGCTCGCAGCCGACGGCATCAAATCCTCGCCAGGCGATGCGTGGAGCTCGCGTTTCTGCGTCGGGTCTGCCGGAGCAAGCCGCGCAAACTTTTCTGCCTCGCTCGACACCATGCACCGATTCATCCTGCCGTCACACGGACAGAGGATCGCCACGCACCAATCGCCGGGCAATTCACACCGTCGCTGAATCTCATTGAGCTGCCGAGCGCGCGAGAGTGACTCGATAGATCAATCCACCTTGAAAGTATCCGTGGATTCCCACCGCCGAACGTTTGCCACGCGAGGCAACTGCGTCGCCAGTGACGACCGGATCGACGGTACATGCCCAGACAACGACAGATCCCCTCGGCAACGGCCAACGACAATTGTGTTCCGCTTCCCAAACCACGGTGCGGCCGGCGCGACGCGAGCACTTCGATCCGGCAGGGAGGCAACGATGCTGTCGAGCCCTGCAAACTCCGCGATCCGTCTGGCGATTGCGATCCGCGGCCGAGACGCCCGGGGCCCGCAGTATTCGAATCTCGCTGCGGTGACCGACGATGACCTCGGTCACCGGGCGATCGATCATCACGCCAACCCCGCCGAATGGATCGACCGTATCGAGCAGCCCAAAGTGCAATCGTGATCCTGTCGCGATCCGCACCTCACGCGGCCTCGTGCAGACGATGACGGCGACGCTTCACGAATTGGCGGCAAGTCGCTCATCGATGGTCGCTTTCAAGAAGATCAAAAGCAGCATGTTCCGCGGCTCCGCCAGTCTTGTCGACCAGAGGTTGCAGCCGCAACAGTTCGTCTTGAATCTGGCTCGGCCGGAATCAAGTGCGTTCGCGTGGCGAGAATCGCTGCTTCGATCACGGCATGCCGCGCTCGATTGAATCCGAAGAACGGCCTGACGACTTCGTGATTCCACGACGCGACAGGGCATTTCCGCCCGCGGCCCGTCGTCCGTCATCGACTCGACCTCGACGGCAAACCAGCGGTGACAATCCTTCAGCGCCACCACTCGGTTTCTCGAAGCCGATGCACCCTGCTCATGACCTCCTCATCAACGAGAAGATCGACGGCCGCGCTTGCAAACAACTGCGAATCATCCGTGACGTGAATCACCGCCTTGCCAGTCTCCACTAGATTGCGATAGGTGCGCGGACGAGAGAAACGGCCGCAGCAAAAACCCGACGGAGCCTGTCACCCGACTCGAGCGATCCCGCGCGACGCTCGGCCCCATCGGCGCAATGTTGACACGGCCCTCGGAGTCGACCGAAGTGACAATCGATTCCAGGATCACCAGGCGACTTTCCCACCAGCGATCGATCGCGACAGCTGGTTGTCGAGTTAGATGAACGAAATTGTTCAGCAGCAAAGCTCCATCGTCCGGTCAGGACCGACTCGGGATGAAACTGAACACCAAAAACGGGCCGCGAGTCGATGGCGAAGCCCCATCACCACCCCATCATCACTCATCGCGGTGACCTGCAGCTCCGCGGGCAGGCGTTCGGCGTCGACCGCCAGGGAATGATAACGACCGACTTTCATCGGCGTGGGAAGTCCCGCAAACAGATCTGTGGCCATCATGTTCGATCAAACTCGACATCCCATGCCGTGGTCCACAACGAACCACCGATCCTCCGAAGCCGACCGCGATCGCTTGATGTCCCAGACAGACTCCCAAGACTGGCGTCGTGCGGAGGCAATTGATGCAACAGTTCAATCGAGCATCCCGTTTCTTGCGGGCCCCTGGGACCGGGCGAGATGACCACCCCGTCGGGGGCAAGACCCAAGCAAGCCGCCGCATCGATCTTGGTCGCTGCGAATCACTCTCGTCAGGCAGCCCAGCCGTCGAAGGTAGCGGGCCAAGTTGTGGACGAACGAATCGTAGTTATCGAGAAGTAGAATCACGGTTAACGGCGAGGTTTGGCAAACTTGATCTTTTCAATCAGTTTGACAACTTCATTGCCGTCTTTGTACCCGCTAACCGCCGTAATTGCGGCGATGACGTACTCGTAGCGAAGGTTGTAATCTGTATCGATCTCGATTTCCGGGCCATCATCCCCCTCCATCGGCGTCGTCGGTCCGATCAACGAGACAACATTTGCCCGCAGCTGGTCAAAATCCTGACCCAAGTCGATTTCGTTCAGGGAGATGGACGTCAAACGCCCCTGCTCGTCAGCCCGCATCCGCAGCTTCAGCGGCAGATCGGTGGGATCCATGGTCACCGAATCGCTGCCGGCCAAGGGCATCCGAACACTGAAGTCCCCCTCCAGTTCCACGATCTTGAAGGTCATCACGAAGAAGATCAGCAGCAGAAAGACGATGTCGATCATGCTGGTCATGTTCAGCTGAGTGCCCACCGCTTCTTCGCGATTGCGGATCTTCATGATCGATCCTCCTTGACCCGCAACGCGAAATTCTCCAACTGCTGCTCCTGGGCGACGCGGATCACTTCTTGGACGTCACCGGCGGCCGTGTCTTTGTGCGCTCGGATGACAACGTTGGCATCCTTGACCGACTTGCCTTCGGCTCGAATCACCGCGATCTCCTTTTGCAGGCCGACTCGCAGTGTTTCCGGGGTGTAATCATCGCCACCTAGAATGATTTCGCCGTCCTGGGCCACATGCAGAATGATCGGAAACTCCAAAGGGGCATCCGGCGGCTTGACCAGCTGGCTGCTGGGCAATTTCACCCGATCATTGGATTCGGTCTGAGCAAAATTGATCAGCACCATGAAAAAGGCAATCAACTGAAACGCCATGTCGATCATTGGCGTCAGGTCACCTTCGGCCAAATCGACTTTCTTCGACTTAACCTTCATCTATTTCTTTGTCCCTTGAGGTTGCACATCTTCGAAACGGCTCATCAGGTTTTCACTGGTTACACCCACTTCAAGCAACAAACGGGCAACCCGATTGCGGAGCAAGTTGTAGGCGGCGATCGCTGGGAATCGCGACCGCCAATCCAATCAGTGTCGTGAACAG
The DNA here is from genome assembly GCA_963767665.1 of Pirellulaceae bacterium. Classification (GTDB taxonomy): domain Bacteria; phylum Planctomycetota; class Planctomycetia; order Pirellulales; family Pirellulaceae; genus Rubripirellula. The sequence continues at coordinate 226,365 of CAVYFC010000013.1, read as the reverse complement.
CGCTGTCGAGATCCCCTCGGCCAATTCGGCTGGCTTGGGAGTCGCCTCGCTGACCGCGATCACCTGGAAGGACGAGATCATCCCATGCACGGTCCCGAACAGTCCGATCATCGGGCTCAGGTTGCCGATCAGCGCCATGTAGCTAAGCCGATGCTCAAGCTTCATGCTCTCTTCCTCGCCAACCTCCTGCATCCCTTCAATGGCCTTGTTGTAACCGCGCGAAAGCTTGGCCAAGCCGGCCGAGAGAACCTGGCCCAACACCGACTCGTCGGTGCGTGCCATGTCATAGGCGCCCTGAAAATCTTTCTCGTTGAGTTTTTCTTCAAAGCCATCGACGAGCTCTTGGGGACACAACGTGTCTCTTCGAGCCGCCAGCACGTTCATCACGAACAGGGAGACAAGGCTGACAGAGAGAGCCAGAAAGACAAACAGATAGCCGATCCCCAAGGATTGATAAACCCAGCTGAGCAAGGTCTTCTTTTTCGCTGGGCTGGTCCCCGGCGCGGCGGGAGCCGCTGGCTCCATCGCGCCTCCACCGACGGCCGGTTGGTCCACCGCTACCGGTTCTGGATCCTCGGCGAACTCAGCGAACTCGCCAACCACTTCGTCCTGCCCGTAGCTTGGAGAGCCCCAGCCGAGGCCGAGCAGCATGCTCAAGGCGAGAAAAGGGATGCAAATCCAAGCTCTCCGATCGCCACGCGCCAGCACCGGCAAACATTGGGAGGGAAGCGATAGCGAACCGCAAGCGTCGAACATCAACGAAGCTCTCTGGAAGATAAGAATGGGAGGGAGGCGAATCAATCGCGCGATTCTCGTCGACGCGACATCCTTGGTGAACTGAGAATAGTCTAGCAAAATCGGGTGAACAGCACCGGCGTTCCGGCTGCATCGGTCATAGCGAACAAATAGGGAAAGCTAGGCAAGATTGCATCCGAGTGACTAGCAACAGGGGTGAGATACCAATCGCAGCCGATGGCCCCATGGGTGCGGCCCCATCGGTGCTGCGCCATCGGTGCCGCGCACGATTGATGACCGACACCGATTTTCCGCTTGTCCCACTTGCCATTCAGAATCCTGGATAACGCTGCTGCAACTCCTGACGTGCTTCGGCAGCACGATCGGGTTTGCCAACCTGAGGCCATAACTCGACCAATCGTTTGAGTGCTTCAGCATGTGCATCGGGTTGCAAGGAAAACATCAAATGCGTGTGGAGATAAGCGAGGACGGCACCCTCGGTATCGCCGCTGGCCTCGTAGCTGGCCCCCTGAGCGTTGTAGATCCGGGCCGCCATTTCCACGTCCGTTGGGTTCAATTCCGCAATCAGGTTCTTGACCATGGTCAGCCCTTCGTCGGCCTTGCCACTCTGGGCCAGTGCGACCGCTTTGCCCGCCTTGGAAAGGGTCTGCAGCCTGGCTGCCTGAGTCGATTGCGGCTTGATCCCGATTACCTTCTCAAACTCAGCCAAAGCAGCGTCGTTCTCATTTTTCTTAAGATTTACCAAACCTTGCAGATAAACCGATTCGACTTTTGTGTCGGCTGATGGCGACATCATCAGCGACTTGTAATAAGTCATCGCCTTGTCGGTATCGTTCAGCGAGAGTGACAAATCTCCGAGCAATTTGGCTGCATCGAAAAAGTGCCAGGAGTCACGATACTTGGCGGCAAAGGCGAGTAGCTTCTTGGCTGCTTCGTCCTTCGCGCCCTTCCCACCGAGAGCAAGGTTGGCCTCGCTGAAAACGAGATAATAAGCAGCGTCCGCCTTGATGAGCTCTCGAGGCAGCGAATCGAAGGGAATCGTCTTGAGTTCAGCGAGTGCCTGATCGTATTGGCCATCAAGCGCAAACTCGCGTCCTTTGGTCAACGCAGGTGGATCCCCTTCGTAAAGAATCTTCAGGATGTCACCGGCAAGAAACTCCTGGGTGCCGCCGCCTCGCTTGAGCACAACGCCTTGCTTGCTTGCTTTGCTGACCGTTCCACTGACATTCTCGCCGCCCTTGTCATAGACACGATCGAGCTGCGCCGCGGCGTTGGCCGACCAGACCACGCTCAAGCACGGAATCAGCAAACAGTAGATCGTCTTGGAAATCAGATTCATGGAGTTTCGTCGTTGAAAGGTTGGCTCAAGATTGACCTGGCTTCAAAGCTGGCAATCCAACTTCGGGCTGCCGCAGTTCTTTCTGAATCAGCTTCAAGAGTGCATCGAACTTCGCGCGCTGCTCAGGCCCACCCATCTCGGGGTAAAGAGCGGACACTCGCGTAATGTCGGTGACCGACTTTTGAATCATCTGCTGCTTGAGTCCGGCATCGGCTTCCGCCTTTCCGGCTAGAAAGCGGCAAAGTGCAACGTGATAGCGCGCGTTGAAGAAGCGATCCTGGAACTTCGGATTGCGGCTGGTCTCTTGCGAAATCTTGCCCCAACCCCAGACCACGTTCTTTCCGTTGGCGTCGGGTCGCGCTCCGGACAACGCTGCTTGATAGATCTTCGCGACAATGTTGGGAGGTACCTTCGGTGCCCGCGCCACTGCTCATACGTCAGCGCGGCTTCGGTCTGGGCGTCGAGCATCGTCGGCTTTTCTTTCAGCAAGGCTTCAAAGACTTGCAGGGCAGAACTGTAATCACCCAACATCCGATTGGCACGTCCAAGCTGGTACTGAACCACGGTGGTAGCCCCACCTTGCTGCTGACCCAAGCGTTCAAATGTTTGCACCGCGGTTTTCAACAACCCCACTGGCAGCCCCGTCGCTTGCGTGGCCCCTGGCGGCATCGATGCCTCCGCCAGGTCCATCAAAGTTTGACCGACCCACTGAAGAGTTGCGACATCACTGGTCGAAGTCGCGATCCGACCGAGGAAGACGCGAAAGGCCTCGATCAGTTTCGTCCTCTGGGCTGGGCTCGCGTCATCCAACTGTTCCCGAATGTCGCGCGCCATCAGGATGTAAATCCTGGTCAGCTCCTTTTGGGCGTCGGGCCCCGTGATACTCTCACGCAGCTTTTCCATCACCTCGGTTGATTGATCCAAGAGCGCCTGCGTGTCTCCGCTTTCGGTGGTCATTCGCTGCACCAACACCTGGAGCTGGGTGCTGTAGAGGTCGCTGGCAAAGGACTCATCGGGGGCTCCCTGACGGTCGATCAGGAGCAACGGTCCGTACTTTTCATTCTTCAACGTCTCAAAAGCCGCCTCGATCTCTCCCTGTCTGAGCTGCACTTTCGCGAGCACCAATGCGGCCTGCATCGCCTCCGGTCCGACCAACTCTGTAGGAATGTCGTTCAATCCGGTCGTCAGTTCCTTGGCGGCATCGACGAGCAACCGATCGGCCTCTGCGGCGTCACCCGCTTGCCGGGTCTGAATGGACTTGTTCCAAAGCAGCTGACCCATCAGACGTTGAAAGGTGGCTCGTTCGGAACCCGCGGGCATGCTCTCGATTAGCTTTCGTGATTCGTCCCAGCGATCACCTCGAAGCGCTAACTTGATCATGACCCCTTGCGCCGTCGCTGCCTCCGGGTCGTCCGGCCACGTCTTGGTGAGGTACTCGCCAAGTAGTTCGAGCTCGGCAATGGCTACAGGGTTGTCGGAGTCTTCCACCAACAAGAGCTGCAGCGAATTCAGGGCAAGGAGGCCCCCTCTCAGCCCCATGTCGGATCCTGGCGCGTTGCGAGCGAGAAAGGTGCCGACCACAGAAGCATCGCGATATTGCTCTTGTTGATAGAGCAGGTAAGCAAGGTACTGTCGTGTTTGATTGACCAACTCGTTGTCACTGTCGATGTTGATCAGCGCCAAACCGCGACGGAGTAATTGAACGGCAATGGCTCGCGATTCAACCAATTGCTTGCGATTGCTTTCGATTTGTGCCTGGATCTCATCGCTCGGGTTTTCTTGACTCTCGAGAACCTGTACCGACTGATTCAACTGCTCGGTAACCGCCAGCAGATCACGAGCTCGGGCGAGTGCATCGTCCAGGCTCGTGGGGTCCTCGGTTGTCGGCAATTCCGCCACTTCATTCAGGTCGATTCCCAATTCGGCGAGCCTTTGATTGGCAACCTCTGCCCACTCACCGGGGATCTTGCTCGCTTTGATTAGGAGCTGCCTCCCCTCGGACTCCGCTCGTTTGCGATCCGCCGACTTTTGATTCTCTTTGTCCTTGGCTTTGGCCAAGTAAGCCTCCGCCAAACCGAGCCGCAGTTCCTGCAGGATGGGATCGTTTTTCTCATTGGGGCGGGCGGCGTCCAGCAGTGGCTGACCACGGTCGATCGCCGCCTGAATGCGTGGCGGTGTTTCGGCCATCATCAGCCGCATCATGCCGGTGGTCGCTTGAAACTTGGGAATTCTCAGCGGATCGGCGTCAGGCTGCTCCATCATCCGCATGTAACTGTCCATCGCCTGCTGGGTCATGCCCAGGTCACTCTGGATTTCAGCGCGATGCACCATCGCGACGGCGCCCTGAACGTACGTGTCGTACATCTCACTGAGGTCGGTGAAGGTTGCCAGCGCCTGCTCGAGCAACGCTTTCCCCTCCGTGGCCGGATCTTGGAAGGTCCGCGCAGCGCGGTGTCGGGCTTCTCCGGTGCTGCTCATCGCTTGCAGGAATTCACCGCGGTACTGATCTCGCAGCGCAGCCTGCTCCGGATCCTTTTCCGGATCGATTCGAGCGCCTTGCATGTCCTTCAAGGTTGTTCGCAACTGTTCCACGATGGAATCGAAGGTAGCCGCCGCAGCCAGGAACGACTCTCGTGCCTTCTCGCGTTTGGCATCGTCGACATCGCCCGTCAACAACTGCATCGCGCGGACCATCTGCAACTTACCGAGCTGCAATCGAGCCTCGGAAATCCGTGGGTGGGAGCTCTGTTTGAGAAATTCAGAGAGCTGCTCCTCGGCCTGCTTCAGAAAGTTGTCGCGAGCATCCCCGCTTCGCGACGATCCTGCCGCATCGATGTACGTTTGGGCTTTCTCCAGGGCGATTGCTTTGGTCAATTCGGGATCAATGCCGGGATACTGGTTGAGTCGATCCAGATAAAGGATCGCGGTATCAAAGTACCTGGCAGCGCGAAGTCGCTTTAGAAATTCCTCGGCAGGTTCACCCGCACTGACCGCTGGCGCAGCGAGGGAAACACCCAGCACCACGGCCAAAAGCGTCGAGACATGCAGGAGCCTCCTTCGGCGCAGGGAACTTAGCCATAAGACTCGGTGGTGGTTGAGGAAGAAAAGGCGATTCAGAGATGCGGCCCCACAACCACTTCGGGGGGATAATCGAGTGAACGTTGTCCGCAAATCTTCCCATAAGCACTAGATTAGGAAGCGGTCCTCTTACCTTCAAGCATATCCGATTCGACCAGCGTCCCAATGCGAATCCCCTCTCAATTCAATCAAGATAGCCTGTATCGTCGGGATAATCGTCAGCGAGATTCCGCACGGGAATATCGACGTTTGATTCGCCTGGCCCTCGGTCTGGCAATTGTTGTGGTTGTGATGCGACAGGCGTCACGTCCGGCAATGTACCAGACTTTTTTTGATCCCTCGTCGACCGCAGAAACCGGCGGCCTTGGAAACGGCGACCCAGGCATCGGCGACCCAGGCATCGGCGACCCAGGCACGGGCGACCCAGGCAGTGGGGACAGGCCTGACCCACCGCAGGGGGCGGTCGGCCGCAGAATCCAGTTTGCCGGCAGCCCAGCCAGCGAAACCAAGGGTGAGATCGGGATCACTGCCGTTGATCGAACGATCGCCAATCAGATCGTCGCGGAGTTGTTGCCGAGCGACCAGCGACTGTGGATGGTCGCACTCTCGCAATGGCAGGAAGGCCGACCGGTGCAGTTGGTCCCATCCTCGATCGAGTCCCTTTCGTCAACGCTAGCCTCAATGGATTCGATCAGCGAGCAACAACGAACCAACTGGCAGCGGATGCTACAGTCTGTCTCGGCCGCAAGTGGTCGATCCGATGGAAATGACGTCGCCAACAGCCCGGGTGAACAAGGAGCTCCAGAAGGCTCCCTCAGCCCAGCCAACCCCAGTGGTGATGAACCCAGCACGCACCAACCCAGCGCGAACGAGCGACCACAAGTGATGGCCATGCTGGCAGCACTGGACAACGCCGCTAGCTCTCGCGTTGAGGACGGGAGCGTTTGGCGCGCGGGCGATTTCGATAGTCTGTATCGCTTTCTGGATCAGGCGAAACGCTTGCCTCAGGGCCCCGTCGCGGCAACCGGCGTCATCCCCCTCTTGCAACAACCGGATGTATTTCGGAATCAGTGGGTCAGAATCGCAGGCACCGTTGCTCGCACCGAGCGCATGGAGGCTCAGGAAAACCCTTGGGGTAGCACCCATTATTGGCAACTCTGGCTTCGTCCGATCGACGGCGCGGACCGACCGATGGTCGCGATCGTCCCCAATGTTCCGGAATCGGTCGGATCGATCGGAGCAACGAGCACGAAGTTGGAGGGTCCTGAAATCGTGGTGGTCGGCAAGTATCTCAAACGGCTAGCCTACCAATCGGGAGTCGGCGCAGATCTTGCGCCGGTCGTGGTCGGTCAAATCACCAAAGCACCGATCAGCGAGGACGAATTGGCAAGGCGATCGAATGCCGAAGCACCAGACCAGTCCCACTCGATTTGGTTGCCAATCCTCCTCGCTTGTCTGCTAGGGGTTGCCTCGGCGGTTCTCGTGATGTGGCGCAGTGCAGCTGCCGCGAATCGAGCCAGAGAACTTCGAGCATCAAACCGAGAGCCGCCCGATGCATTCTTGCAAGACTTGAGTCATCTCGATCAACATCGCCTCCCTTCCAACGAGGATCGGTCATGAGTCAGCGGAGGACATTCACGAGGCGGGCGTTCATTGGCCTGGCCATCCTTGTAGCCCTGGCGACACCACGGGTGACCCCAGCCGACACCGCCATCCCGTTGCTTAGCGGTTTCGATCGTGAGCGGATCGACAATGCCTATCCGCCGACGGACGAGGCGTCACTAGGTGAGCTGGCGAAACTGGTGTATCGACTTCGATCACTCGATCCCAGCACGCTGAAGGGACTCGCCGACGACGAGAGCGGATCGACCCTTGGTGACGCAATCAACACGGACGGTAGCGTTGAAGCGATCATCACGTTGCCGGTACCAAGCAAGCTTGTGGAGTTCCTCGAGTTTAGCGCGTCTGACTTTGATCGATGTTCAGGAAGCACAGCGGACGACGCGACTCATTACCGCGAACCCACCGGATGGACTACAGGTGGGCGATCGCGTTTCAGCAGTCGGCGTCGTGGTTGAATCGCAATCGAATTCGAACGACGGAGATTCAATCTCGCTAGCGGTCGCCTGCAACGATGTTCGATGGTTCCCCAGCACGCATCTCAGCCGTGGGCGACAACTGCTTGGTGAGAATGGCTTTGATCTCGGCTTGCTCTCTGATCTGGCCTCGCGAAATCGACGTCCTTTGCTGGCCGAAGACAGCGATGCCTTTTATTCGATGCTGGCTGCCGCGAACGCTGTGAGCGAGCAAGCAGATCTGCCTGAACCGATCGAAGCAGACCCAGTCACATTCCTGCGAAGCCCTCAAGACTTGATCGGACAATGGGTGCAGATGGAATTGGAATCGGTGCAGATCACTCGGATCGCGGTGACAGGCAGCCAGCAACAGGCCCTGCTCGGCAGCGATCACTATTTCCAGATCGATGCAATCGGCGATTTGGGCAACGTCGTCATCAAAATCGAGAACGTTGATAAAAATCTCCCCGCAGCGACGTTTCAAGGTCGCTATCCCGTTTCGCTGGTCACTGCAGCACTTCCCGACTTTCTGCAACAACGAATCCGCAACCAACAAGACGGCGAGGCCATTGTCGCCTCCATTCGTATGAAGTTTGAAATCGATGGATTCTTTTTTCGACTCTGGGGGTACGAATCCGATTTCATGTCGCAGCAAGGCAGTGGGCAGCAATTTGGCCCACTTGTGATGGCAACGCGATTCAGAAACCTGGAACCGCAATCGGAAGATCCAATTGGTGTGGGGGTGATCGGAACCGGCGCTGCAGTGGTCGTCCTGACCGCCATGGCGATGATCTGGTGGTGGCAGCGCCGTGCCTGGGCGGCTGATGACGCAGCCCGACGCCGGCGACAAGATTATCAGTCGGACCAGTTGCAGATGCCCCAGTGAAGGCTGCTGCACACAAGACCTACCCAGGAAACAGCCCCCCGACAGCAGTTTGACGCGGCTCACAACCAGGCCGTGAAGAAATCGGCGAGCCGACCGCAAGACCGCAGCTTTGCTGCGTTCTTAACGAGTCTCGGAGAGACTCGCCTACGGTATCACGCGACTTCGGGAACGTGCGACCGGTTGGCTACTTGACCGTCCGGCGCCAGTGGGCACGATATCGTTCCCAAGACCACTCATGATTCCCCATCCCACCCGTAAAAAGAGAAGGGCAAGCCATGCGCCGAGCAAAAATCACCGTCATCGGAGCCGGAAACGTCGGAGCCACCTGTGCCCATTGGTGTGCGGCCGCCGAACTCGGCGACATCGTCCTGCTCGATATTCCCCAAACCGAGGACATGCCGCGGGGCAAAGCGCTCGACCTGATGCAGGCCTCGCCGATCTTCGGCTTCGACTCCAACATCGTCGGCACCACCAGCTACGACGACACGGCCGACAGCGACGTGATCGTCGTGACCGCCGGCATCCCGCGCAAACCGGGCATGAGCCGCGATGACCTGCTGAGCACCAACGCGAAGATCGTGACCAGCGTCGCCGAGCAGATCAAACGAACCAGCCCCAACGCGGTCGTGATCGTCGTCAGCAATCCGCTTGACGCGATGGTCCAGCAGATGTGGAAGGTCACCGGATTTGACCCTCCAAGGTTTGCGGCCAGGCCGGCGTGCTTGGACACCGCCCGCTATCGCACGTTTCTGGCGATGGAACTGGGCGTCAGCGTGGAAGACATCAGTGCGCTTGTTGATGGGTGGCCACGGCGACACGATGGTTCCGATTCCAAGCTGCACCTCGGTCGGCGGCATCCCGGTCACACAGCTGATCGATCCGGACCGGCTGGAAGAGATCGTCGATCGCACGCGAAAAGGCGGCGCAGAAATCGTTTCGCTGCTGAAAACCGGAAGCGCCTACTACGCGCCGGCAGCGGCCTGTGCCCAAATGGTCGAGGCGGTGGTCCGCGACAAGAAACGCGTGATTCCGGTCGCAGCGCTGTGCGAAAAAGAATATGGGGTCGGTGGATATTATGTCGGTGTTCCCGTCGTCATGGGCAGCGGCGGCGTGGAAAAAGTGATTGAACTCGTCCTCACCGAAAGGAAACGGCCGACTTCCAAAACAGCGTCGATGCTGTCAAGCAGTTGGTCGCAACGATGGACCAATTGCTATCGGCGTGATGCGAGCAGCGGCTGATCGCAATCGGCTTGGATTCGTATCGAAATGTCGTTTTTTCGGCGGCGGTCGATCGCATCAGCGTTGACACCAATCGGAGCGCCGCCTTACTTTCTCAGTGCTCGCGGGCTGACTGCGAGCAGTCCGGCTGTCTCGACTTCGGATCGATTCAACTTCCGTCCTCATTTTCCGCAACGCCATGGGTCGTTTTCATCAGTCGATGTCATGGAGTTTCCCCACGGAATCGGGAGAGACTAGAGCTACCGAGAGTGGCAACAAAACGCCACCGTCATACAACTCGTCATGCACTCCTGGTGGCAAAGCGAGCATCGCGACGAGAACTCTGGCGGCGACCAGTTGGCTGATTCGGGTCTGTGGTCGAAGCTTGCGGCAGGCCGCAGTTTCTTTCTGCCGCTGCATTACACCGCGTCCTACCAGTATCCGTTGATCGTTTGGTTTCATAGCAACGGATTCAACGAGAACCAAATCGACTCGTGTGATGCCGCACATCAGCGTGCGCAACTACGTCGGCATTGGGATTCGCGGCACGCGGGCGGCCGATACGATGGGACATCGCTTTGATTGGCACGACAGTCCGGCAGCGATCGTCGCCGACTCACGATGCCACTTGCGAGGCGGTCGAGGAGGCGATGCGAGCGCTTTTCGATCCATCCTTCGCGGATTGTGCTGGCTGGTTATCGCGAGGGAGGCACGATGGCACTGCGGATTGCCCTGCGCGATCCTGAGCGATTTGCCGGCGTGATCTCTCTGGGCGGGCGAATTCCCCAAGGGGGGATGAGCAACCTTTGCCAAACTACGACATCGCCGGATGCCGATGCTCTGGCAATGGGGACAAGACAACGCTCAGTACACTCAGGAAAACCTCAAATCGGATTGCCGCATGAGATGGCGATCGGTGCCGACGTTGAAATTCGCCAGTACCCCGACGACGACGAGATGAACACTGCGGTTCTGGGTGACATTGACGACTGGATCATGCGGCGAATCGTCGCCGGTTCCTCGTGGCTCGATTCGCAGCAGTGGGCGACCAGCCCCGTCACTTACTCAAGCAACTGATTTCACGGCGTACTTCTGCGCCATTCGCACTCGACAATCGATTACACTGGCCTCTCTCAGCACCAGTACGATGGACTTCCAGCCCGTCGCCAAGAGTACGATGGACTTTCCAAGTCCCGATCGACTCACGCGAAACCAGTACGATGGACTTCCAAGTCCGGCGCCGCGTGTGAAGGGTCAACGATCGACGGACTTGGAAGTCCATCGCTACGTTTGGGGACCGCAGCCTTGCCAATCGCGCGCCTTGGAGCCTTTCCTGCGAAAACACCATGACCAGATCAGATGAGACCACAGCGCTATGGATGATGCCTCGGTGACCAGTGATTCGAAAGTCGAATCGGAGTCGGCCGTCAAAAAGGGATCGTCATCCGGCAAGCGGGTTTTGATTGTGGATGATGATTTCGAGATCATCGAAGCAGTACGTTATGCGCTCGAAGGAGCCGGGCATGAAGTGGTCGTCGCCCGGGATGGCAATCAAGGGCTGGCACTGGCCGAGCGAGAGAACCCAGACCTGATGATTCTGGACATGATGATGCCCAAACGAAGCGGCTTTCTCGTGCTGGAGAAGCTCCGACGACTGCGTGACGAGCCGCTGCCGGTCATCATGATCACCGGCAATGAGGGGAGTCGTCACAAGGCGTATGCAGAACTCTCGGTGTCAGCGACTACATTCGCAAACCGTTTGCGATGGATCGCCTGATGGAAGCGGTGGACAACTTGCTGCGATCATGACTCATGAAGCGATCACGCGCCGGATCATCTTTGTGCTGGGATCAGCGGTGCGTTGGGGGTGCTGATGGGTTCATTTGGGGCACATGGGCTCGAGGATTTCCTCAACGATTTCTTGTTGTCTCCGGTGGACTCGAGCAGGAATCGGTGCTGAAACGGCTGGACCAATTCGATGTGGCTGTTCGTTATCACCTGATTCACACCGTCGCCCTGCTGGCACTGGCGTCGCTGACGGTCGGCACGCGCCACTTGCCGACGCTGGGTGTCACGGTTGTTTGTGTTGGCCTGTTGCTGTTCAGCGGCAGCCTGTACGCCTTGGTTCTGACCAACACGCCGGTCCTTGGAGCGATCACGCCAGTGGGCGGCCTTTGCTTGGATCGTCGGCTTGGTTGCTGCTGGCCTGGATGGCACGATCCACGGCGGCGAATGATCGGCGTGAGGTCGCTCTGCAGCGTCGAATCCGGGTTCGTCAGGCGAAGCACCAAGTCTGCCTCGAGTTTGCGAGAAAATATCACTTAGGACCTCCCCGACGTGGACGCAATCGCTCACCGTGTCGGGCGGCGATTCGCCGTAATGCCGAATTGCACTCATGATGCAATGACGATCCTGCAGCCCTTGATCGCTGACCACCATGCCGTCCGTGACCATGCCCAACGCGGTCCCCGACCAGCTGACCTTCCCTCCTCACTGGCATCGGCGTCATTTACTTGATTTGGAAAGCCTCTCCGCAGAAGAGATCACGACCGATTCTCGATGTGGCCCAGCAGATGAAGGAGATGACGGACGGATGTCGTCGCAAGGTTCTCGCTCCTGTCCGGCAAGACCTGCGCCAACCTGTTCTTCGAAAACAGCACCCGGACGCGAAACAGTTTTTCCCTGGCCGCCAAACGACTTGGGGGCCGACACGGTCGAGTTCAGCAGCGGCGGAAGCAGCGTCGCCAAAGGGGAAACCTTTGTCGATACGGCGAAGACGATCGAGGCGATGGGAGTCGATTGGGTCGTCACTCGACACAGCACGCCCGGAACGCCTCACCTCTGCTCGCGCGAGTTGAATTGCTCGGTCTCAACGCGGGCGACGGTCCGCACGACCATCCAACGCAAGGCCTGCTTGACATGCTGACCATCCGGCAGCATCGCGGCAGTATCGCAGGACTGACGGTCGCCTTGGTCGGTGACATCGCCCACAGCCGCACCGCTCGAAGCAACATTTGGGGGCTCAGCAAACTGGGGCCCACGTCATCATCTGCGGACCGCCGACCCTGGTCAGTCCACGCTGGAAGGAACTGGGATTCGAAGTGGCGCACCACCTGGACGACATTCTGCCGCGATGCGACGTGCTGAATCTGCTTCGCATCCAATTCGAACGCCAACGGGCCCGACCCTTTCCAAGCGTCCACGAGTACGCGGCTTTGTACGCGATGAACGGAGCCAGCATGCGGAAGGCCAAGGACGACATCCTGATCATGGCACCGGGGCCGATCAATCGCGGTGTGGAAATCACACCCGAAGTCGCCGATGGCCCGCACTCGCGTGATTCTGGAACAAGTCAACAACGGGATTGCCGTTCGCATGGCAGCCCTTTGGCTGTTGGCGGGTGCCAACGAGCGAGCGATCCGAGTCCCTGGTAAGGTAAACGTCCGATCTTCATGATGAGACGCACTTGAGTCCAGCCAATCTGCTGATCGAGAATGGACGGCTTGTTGACCCAAGTCAAAGCATTGATCGCGTCGGCCCGCTTGCTAGTGGTCGGTGGATCGATCGCAGCGATCGATCCCTAGCGACGGCGATCTGCCTGAGGGCTGTGTTCGGATCGACGCATCGCAGCGAATCGTCGCGCCAGGCCTGGTCGATCTCGGCGCCGAACTGCGAGAACCGGGAAACGAGGAAGATGAAACGATCGAATCGGCAAGTGACGCTGCCCTCGCAGGTGGCTTCACGACGGTGTTGTGTTGCTCCAGCACGTCGCCCTGCATCGATTCCCCTGGTGCGGTCGAATTCGTGCGGCAAAAGGCAGCCAAGGCGGCTGGCGTTCGCGTTCACGTGATCGGTTGCCTTAGCAAAGGACGCAAGGGCGAGCAGATGGCCGAGCTTGGCCTGCTTGGCGGATGCCGGCGCGGTCGCCTTCAGTGATGCGCCGCGATCGATGCCAAACGACACCTTGCTCAAGCGTGCACTCGAATACTGTCGCATGTTCAACCTGCCGATCTTCGATCGACCGGACGTTCCGGACATGGCCGACGAAGGGCGTGATGCATGACGGACAGGTGTCGCTCGGTGCTCGGGCTCAAGGGTCTGCCGACCGAGTCCGAGGACTTGGCGGTTGCCCGTGATGTTCGGCTTGGCCGAAGCCACCGAGGGACGACTTCATGTGGGCCCGGTCAGCACGATGGGTGCGGTCGACATGATCCGCCGCGTCAAGTCGCGGGGAATCAAAGTCACCGCCTCGGTATGTCCCCACAATCTCTGCTTGTCCGATGTGGAACTGCGAAGCTTTGATTCACGATTCAAAGTCCATCCGCCTCTTCGCAGCGGCCAGCACGTCGAGACCCTGCGTCGCGCCGTTGCTGACGGCACGATTGACGCGATTCAAAGTGGCCACATGCCGCGGAGCCGCGAAAAGAAGATGAACGACCTGGACCTCGCTCCGTTCGGCGCCGCCTCCTTGGAAACGACGCTTGCCACGGTGATCACCTACATGATCATCGAAGGAGTGATTGATTGGCTCACTGCAATCGATCGACTTTCGACAGCGCCGGCTACGAATCGCTGGAGTTCGCAGGGGGCTCGATCGCACCGGGCTCGCCGGCCGATATCATCGTGATTGATCCCTAGTCACCTGGACCGTCGACGGCAACCACTTTCGATCTCGTTGCAACAGCAGCCCTCTGGACGGTCTGAACCTGCAGGGACGGTCACTCATACGATCGTTGGTGGTTCGATTCGATTCCAAGAGGCGTGTCAGCCGGTCGCCTGATCGGATTGCCAACAGGCCAGCAAGATGCAAAACGCTGTCACATCAGGCACGTACGATGGACTTCCAAGTCCGTCGAGTCTGCATCCCACCGTACGATGGACTTCCAAGTCCGTCGAGTCTGCATCCCACCGTACGATGGACTTCCAAGTCCGTCGATTCGCGAGTGCGTCACTGGGCGACGGACTAGGAAGTCCATCGTACAGCTTGCATGTCGACGGACTAGGAAGTCCATCGTACAACTTGGATGGCGACGGGCTTGGAAGCCCATCGTGCACGTTTCGCGATACTGCCTAGAACGTCTCACGTTCGCTGCGATACCAGAACGATCGAAAATCCTGTGAGCGTTTGAGATGTGGCTGATTGATCTGATCCACAAGTTCCGATTTGGGGATTGCATCTGCCGCCGGCGGATACGCAGTCATGTTGCGGAACGGCAACGGACCGGTCGATTGACCAGCCAACGTATTGAGATCGGCGTCCTTGTCCCAGCCGATGCTGTGAATCACGAAGTCGCGTTTCCAACCCTTTGGCAATGGCGCCGGGCGCGATGGAAAACTTCAGTCGAATCTCGTCTCCCGCTCCCATCACCACCATCGCGTCATCCCACTCGCGAACGAGTTCGGTGCAATCGCCAAAGCGAGTCAGCCCGCCTCGCAACGGTGGCCAACGTGGTGTGCTGGGAGGCCTTCTGGTAGTCATACGTCTCTGGATGGGTCACGTCGTCGCGAATTCGGCTCGAGAATCCATGCTCGGCGACCTCCGCTTCCACAAGCGAAAGGGGCTGCTCTTGGAACGCCGCGGGTCGAGATTGGACGGCGATCTGCGCACGATCCCAATAGATCTGTGCCGAAGTACGCACTCGAAAACGGGGATCCTCTCGGTTGATCGCTTCGGTCACATCCACCACGATCGTTTTGGTCTTGCCTCCCGGAAATCCCATGTAGGGAATCGCTTTCCGCCAACCATCGGGCTGCGGAAGCATCGGGAACCCAGACCGAAGGAAACTCAATTGGTCCCAGTTCCGGATTCTGGTCGATCTGAATGTTCAGGGAGGTGTCCGTCGGCAGGATCCACCCGGTCAGCACGAGATAGATCTTCGCGTTCTCGCTAGCGTCTTCTTGGCCAGAGAGCTCACCGAAGTCCAAATCGATCCAATGGGGTGGGCAAAGTCCCTGACGGAGCCGCTGATCGAAGGCCTGGACAAAGTTGCGATCGGCGCGGGCCAGTCGCTCGGTAACGTCGCGTCCCCGAGAATCGCTTGCGGCTTTGACCGGTCGCAAGTCGTCGGAAGCGAAGGCGAAAATCGTGGGGGTCGCGATTTCACCTGGCCCCACTTTTTCGTTGGTCCAAACCTCGACATCGGCTGGATGATCCACCACGGACATCGCGACTTTGTCGAAGTAGGCAACCTCCCAAAGCTCTTCGGTGATGCGAAATTCATAAAGGTCACCTGCCGGGCGAATGTCCGCTCCATCGATCTTCAAGTACTCCCACGGGCGGTCTTTGGCAACGACTCCATGGGCAACCTGCAATCCGAGTGGGGCCGCCCAAAGGCAATCGGTCTTGAAGACAAACTTCTCGCCGTCCCATGCGTAGAGGTAGGGGCAGGATCCCTTCAGCGTTTGTTCTTCCTCCACCAACGAATCGATCTTGGGGTCGCGGATCGTTTGCGTCAGACCATTCGGAAGGATCGCCCGAACACTGCTGGCCGAATCGTACCCGTCCAAACCAAAGTGGGTCGATGGCGAACTCGAACGATTCTGGCCCGGTAATGCGGACCGAAATCGCAGTTCCAGCACGCTTCCGATCGCATAGTGATTGACACGACCGCTGGCGTTATCGTCGATCCCCTTGAAGCGAACGTCGACGTAATGCCCGAGATTGCTTGTCCGGTTCAGATCCGCACGGCCAGTGACGTCCTCCATCGACGCCAGCCAGATCGACAGCGCCGTCTCGATCAAAATCGCCAGACACAAATCTGGGACATACCTGGAATCGCTTCGATGTCGTTCCAAGGGGCAAAACCCCAAGGCCCCATCCGACTCAACTGCGGCTTGATCGCCAACCGCCACCAGCAAGTCCAACCAGGAATCGTTGTCAAAATCGGCGACGACCAATCCCGAAGCGTCATGATCGCTGACCTCGTTCGCTCGACCGTCCAGGCACCAGCGTCCGCCGTTTGCGAGAAAACGATCGCGGCCCTCGCTTCCGCCAACGATCAAGTCCCAGGAGACATTCCCGTCGATGTCTTCCACATGGATCGAATCGGCTTCGGCGATCGGGCGGAATGTCATCCAGGTAGCGACCTCGAAATTGAAGGTGGAGCAGATTCTCAAGCAATCCAACTCGCCCGCTGCCGCGATGCACGGTCACGACATCCAAATCCAAATCGCGGTCGAGGTCGGCGATCGCCATGGCCGAGACCGGATCCTCCTCAGCAAACCTCCGCAAGGCACCGGGGACTTCGAAAAAGTTCTGGTTTCCTCGATTGACAAACAGACGAATGCCATTGTCCTTGGTCGAAACCACGAGGTCCAAGTCACCGTCGGCTTCCAGGTCACCACGATCGCCGAGATCACCTCACCGACATCCTCCAAGCCTGTTTCCGACGTCACCGATTTCAATCGTGACGCATCCTCGGCCGAGGCTCGACCATCGATCTGGACGAATTGCATTCCGCCTGGCCCGAACGCCAACAGACTGAGAAAGGTGTCATGGCGAACGGCCGCGCCGAAATCGGGGTTCTCCGCATCGATGGCAGCCGATTCGGCACGCAGTCGTGCCGGATTGCTGCTGTCAACGAGAAACAGATCGGCGGCGATCATCCCGCTGCAGCTCGATTGAAGTTGCATCTCACTGATCGGATGTGAATTGCCCGGTCCCGTCGTTGCTCCAAAGCTGAATCTCGATTGTCAGGATGCAGCGTGATCAAATCGGGATCGAGGTCGAGATCAAAGTCGATCGTCAACACCGAACTGACTTCACCGCTTTCAAGTGGATCCGCTTCGATTCAAACGTGATCTCCGACTGCACCGCTTCGAGAGGGTTGGCTGCGACCGCTTCCGCCGACAATCGTCGCAAGGATTCAAAACTCAATAGATCCAAAGGATGGGGAGTCGCCCGACGTCGGTCCGTTTTGACGATCTCGGTGCTGTTGAGAACATTGAACCACAGCAACATGCGATTCTCAGCCTCCGACCACTTTCCCGCTTCGATCGCATCGGTGATTTGAATCAACCAGTTGGTCCGGCGTGACCCCGATCGGCTCGGTCTCGCGGCGGATCGATGGCTCAATCGCTTTGGTCAATGCATTCGCTCGGCGAACGTACTCGACTGCCCTTTGGATTCTTCGTTTAGATCGCAAATCTTGCCGCCCGCAAGAGCGAAGTACAAGATTGTCAGGATATTGATCCGAGAGCGCACGCGACTGTCCTGGCGGCGTCGGTCAAGAGATCACTCGGTAAGCCCTCGATCGGATCCTCCAGCTGCTCGACCACTTGGATCAAAGAACCACCGAGAATGATTCCTCTGGGATGCTTGCCCGCTAGATCGTTGTCATTTGAATCCTTGTCATTTGAATCCGTCATTTGAATCCTTGTCTTGGGGACCATTGATCGCATCGGCCAATCGCTGGTACACCTCCCGACGCAGTGACTTCGTCATGGAGCCGGGCAGCAGCGAGGCTTCGTGGGAATCGATTCCGAAGTGAGCCACATCGCAATGACGGGGTTGTCGGCCGTCGTCGCATAGTCGCCCACCGATTGGCGTGCATCAGCAATCGCATCAGGCAGTTGAGCACGTGCACCTTTTCGTTCGGCCTCTTCTAACGAGGCGTTTGTCGCACGCGCCGAAAGGTCATCGACTCGCAACAACCGATTGATGGCGCGGTTCAAAGCCACCGACGGATCATCTGGCGTTTCGCTATAGAGCTGGCTCCAGGCGCCATCCGCATCAGCCGCCTCGAGATTCTCGGTGGCGGCGAGTGCAGTTCGGGTCAGATTCAAGCCGCCTCTCGAGTTCCCCTCCAACCCCCTGGCCCTGATCGCCGCCCCAATCGCCTCGGAAGAGCAGAAAAATCCCAACGAGCAGGGCCGCCACGATTCCCAACGCGATCAGTTTCGGCAGGCCATGGCTGCCCGATTTCCCATGATTTTCGGATTGTTGATCGCGTGATGAGTCAGAACCGCTCATGATGCTCCCCGAGTAAGCCAGATTTCGATATCCTTGGACGCATGAACGTAACAAAATTCATTGACCACACCGACTCGGTCCGCGTTGGGCGGGTCGACGGCAACCAACTGATTCCGCTGAATCTGGGTTCGTCCTTCCAATCGCTTGCCGATTTGCTGGCCGCCGATGATCCAATTTCGGCCGTCGGCTCTCTTACGGCAGAGAGTCCGATCTTGATCGACGAATCGATTCGCTGGCTCCCCCCAATCGACCAACAGGAGGTCTGGGCGGCCGGGGTCACCTACAAGCGAAGCCAGACAGCTCGCATGGAAGAATCCGAGGCCGCCGCATCGTGCTACGATCGCGTCTACAACGCCGACCGCCCGGAACTCTTCTTCAAGGCGAACGCCCATCGGGTCAGCGGCCATCTGCAACCGCTGAGAATTCGGAAGGATGCGACCTGGAATGTGCCCGAACCGGAAGTCACGCTGGTGCTGTCACCCAAGTTGCGAATCGTCGGATTGACGGTGGGCAACGACATGAGCTCGCGCGATATCGAGGGGAGAATCCGCTCTACCTTCCCCAGGCGAAGTGCTACGACCAGTGCGCCGGGCTGGGCCCCTGGATCACCCTTTACAAGGCACTTCCACCTGTGCTCCGAGATCGAAATCGATCTGAAAATCACGCGGGGTGGACGAGATCGTGTTTGACCAGCAGACTTCCGCCAGTCAAATGGCTCGCTCCTTCGAGGACTTGGTGCAATGGCTTGGACGCGACAACACGTTCCCCGACGGCGCCTTTCTTGATGACGGGCACCGGCATTGTTCCGACATCTGACTTCACATTGCACAAAGAAGATGTCGTCAACATCTCGATTTCCGGGATCGGCACCCTGTCCAATCCGATCGTGCAGGGCTGAGGAGTTGATTGCGGGTGCGTCAGAGCCATGCGATCAGAGGCCAGGGCCACCACGGTGAGCAATGGGGAAATGAGTCGGAAGCAGCATGGAAAAGCCCTCCCCGGACGTCCCCGTCCGACCCTCCCACAAGCGGGAGGGTGAGGCAATTCAAATGAAATAAGTATTGAAGATACGCGACACCACCCGAATCCAAGGAATCCAACCATGTCGACAGCCACTTCGACCGTTCGCCCAGTACTTGTTGCCGGGACGTGGCGTGACGCGGACCACCAGAAGACTTTTCGAGCGACCGATCCGAATAGCAACGAGGAAATCGCGATCGAGTTTCCGGTCAGCAGTTGGGAAGATTGCGATGCGGCGCTCGACGCAGCAGTTGATGCCGCTCATGAACTTCGCCGTTTGCCTTCGAGTCAAATCGCGGAATTCCTCGAGCGTTATGCCGACCGAATCGACGCTGCCAAGGACGCCCTGGTCGCGTCAGCCTTTAGCGAAACCGGACTTGCCAAGAGCCCTCGCTTGGCCGATGTCGAACTGCCACGCACCAGTAACCAATTGCGCGCCGCAGCTGCTGCTTGCCGAAGCGGGAGCTGGGCGTTGCCAACGATCGACACCGCGGCCGGAATCCGTTCCTGCTATGAATCGCTCGGCCCCATTTGCGTCTTCGGACCCAACAATTTCCCATTCGCCTTCGGCAGCGTCTCCGGTGGCGACTTCGCGGCGGCCATTGCAGCCGGCAACCCGGTGATCGGCAAGGCCAACAGCTCCCATCCTGAAACGACGCGATTGTTTGCCGAACAGGCGGCCGAAGCGACTCAAGGAAACGGGGCTACCCGCTGCAACGGTGCAGCTGATCTATCGCACGGCTCACGCCGATGGCGAACGACTGGTCTCCGACCCACGTGTCGGAGCAACCGGGTACACAGGCAGCCGCTCAGCGGGTCTTGCGCTCAAAGCGGCGGCCGACAAAGCGGGCAAACCGATCTATCTCGAACTTTCCAGCGTCAATCCCGTGGTGATCACGCCCGGCGCTTTAACCGAACGTGGCGAAGCGATTGTCGGCGAGTTCACAACCAGTGCATTGATGGGGACCGGACAGTTCTGCACCAATCCCGGCCTTGTGCTGCTTCGTCAAAGGTGAACCGAGCAACACGTTCATCAACGCCGTCAAGGAAAAGTTCTCGTCTGCGGCCGCCGGAACACTCTTGTCACCTGCGGTCGCCAAGAGCCTCTCGGCAAGTGTCAAGAAGCTCTGCGAGTTCGGTGCCGAACTGCTGACCGGCGGTGGCGAGCCGCAAAGTGACCGATGCGCCTATGCCAATACTCTGCTGACCGCCAGCGGTAGCGACTTTCTTGGGAACCCGGAAGGGTTTCAGACCGAAGCGTTTGGTAACGCCTCGTTGTTCGTGGTGGCGGATAGCATCGAGCAGCTTTGCGAAGTCATCCAACATCTGGAAGGAAACCTTACCGGTTGCCTCTACAGCGACACCTGCTGGAAGTGAGGAAGAAGCATGTGAGTTGATCGCGAGGGAACTCACCCCGAAAGTCGGGCGATTGCTCAACGACAAGATGCCCACGGGGGTCGCGGTCAGTGCCGCAATGAACCACGGCGGCCCCTACCCGGCAACCGGTCACCCTGGCTTCACCGCGGTTGGAGTTCCCGCATCGTTGTTGCGATTCGGAAAGCTAACCAGCTACGACAATGTTCGCGCGAGTCGATTGCCTAGCTTGCTTCAGAACAAGAATGAAAGCGGAGCCTGGCGTTTAGTCGACGGCAAGTGGACCCAAGAAGCGATTGGCTAAAGCCCAACACACGGTAATCCGTACGATGGACTTCCAAGTCCGTCGCCACACCCTCCGTACGATGGACTTCCAAGTCCGTCGCCACACCCCGTACGATGGACTTCCAAGTCCGTCGCCACACCCCGTACGATGGACTTCCAAGTCCGTCGCCACTCCCCGTACGATGGACTTCCAAGTCCGTCACCACACCTCGTACGATGGACTTCCAAGTCCGTCGCATATTTCTTCGACGGACTTGGAAGTCCATCGTACGGGGTGCGTCACTGCTCGGGAAACTGCTCTACGATCACTTCCTTTCTCGGCAATCGCTCCCAGCTGAATCGCTCGATCAAATCGCTAGCCGATTTCGCCGTTTCCTGATCCGACAACATCCCAGCGCTGCGGGCTGCCCAGGTCACCACCTCGATCGCGGGGACCCCCTGTTCGCGAAGGGTGGCCAGGCGTGTGTCACCATGACGCTTGGCTAGTCGCCGTCCATCGGGACCGCACACCAACGGGACATGGGCAAACTCCGGCACCTCCAAGTTTAACGCTTGAAACAGTTCGATCTGGCGAAAGGTGCTCGCAACCAGGTCGTCCCCTCTTACGACCTGCGTGATTCCCATCGCCCCGTCATCCACGACGACGGCGAGCTGATACGAGGGCTCCCCGCTCTTTTGTGTGATCGGAAAGTCGCCGAGCGACTTGGAGGGGACGCAGCTCTGTCATCCCCAAGACTTTGTCCTGAAATGACACCTCGCCCGATCCGCTGCGAAAACGCCAGCAGTAGGTGCCTTCCTCTGGCAAGACGTCGCCGAGCTGCCATGTCGCACAGGTGCCTGGATAGATCGCCGGCTCATGATCGAAGTGGGGTGCGGATCCCGCCGCTTCGATGTCTTTCCGGGTGCAGGTACAGGGATAGACCTGGTCCATCTCGATCAAACGCTGGAGAGCCGCCTGGTACTGCGTTCTTCGCATGGTTTGCACATAGGGGCCGACGAGCCCGCCGATGTCGGGCCCTTCGTCCCAGTCGATTCCAATCCACCGCAAGTCGTCCATCGCCTGTTGAGTGGCCCATGGCTTGACTCTTGGCGAATCAACGTCCTCGATACGAAGCACCAACTTCGCGCCAGCCCTTCGTGCAGACCAGAAAGCCAGCAGGTACGTTCGCGCGTTGCCGAGGTGCTGCGCCCGGTGGGGGAAGGGGCGAGGCGTCCGGCATTCATCGAATGGACGGCGTCCTTAGAAATCAGCGTTACCAGGAGTTCGCGGAAACGGAATCACGTCACGAATGTTGGCCATTCCAGTTGCGTACTGTACGGCGCGCTCCAATCCCAAACCAAATCCTGCGTGAGGCACCGTGCCGTATCGTCGCAGATCGGTGTACCACCAGTAGTCGGCCTCGTTCAGCCCTGCTTCCGCCATGCGGCCCTGCAACACATCGAGACGTTCTTCGCGCTGGCTGCCACCGATGATCTCGCCCACACCTGGCACGAGCACGTCCATGGCGGCGACGGTTTTCCCATCATCGCTGACGCGCATGTAGAACGGTTTGATGATCGATGGGTAATCGGTGAGGATCAGCGCACCCTTGACATGCTTTTCGGTGAGGTATCGCTCGTGTTCGGCCTGCAAGTCGGTGCCCCACTCAATCGGAAACTCGAATGTCTCGCCACAAGAGGTGAGCACGTCGACTGCCTCGGTGTACGTCATGTGGGCAAAGGGTTTTTCGATGAGCAAACGAAGCTGCTCGATCTTGCCCTTCTCGATTCGCTCATCGAAGAACTGCATGTCTTCCGGACAGTGGTTCAAGCAATCACCGAAGAGCCGCTTCAGAAAATCCTCGGCAAGCTGCATGTTGTCGCGAAGATCAAAAAACGCGGCCTCTGGTTCCACCATCCAGAACTCGGCGAGATGTCGACTCGTGTTGCTATTCTCCGCGCGAAATGTGGGGCCGAACGTGTACACGCGACCGAGCGCCGTGGCGTAGGTCTCGGCCTCCAACTGGCCACTTACCGTCAGGAAGGCAGGCTTGTCGAAGAAGTCATAGGAATAGTTGACCGGCCCACCACTGGCCGCCAACCGCTCCAGATCGAGCGAGGTGACGCGAAACATTTCGCCGGCACCCTCGCAGTCGCTGGCCGTGATGATCGGCGTGTGGCAGGCATAGAATCCGTGTTCATGAAAGAATTGATGGATCGATTGGCTGATCTGGTTGCGGACGCGTGTGACCGCGCCGAAGGTGTTGGTCCGCGGGCGAAGATGGGCCCATTCGCGGAGCTTTTCAAACGTGTGCCGCTTCTTTTGCAGGGGATAGGTTTCGGGATCCGCCCAACCAAGGACGCGGATCTCACTGGCATGAAGCTCCGTTTCCTGGCCCTTCGCAGGCGAGGGCTGGAGCTGACCGCTGATTACCACACTACATCCGGCGGTTAACTTCTGAACCTCCTCCACATAGTTCGCCAGATCGGCTGGTGCCACGACTTGCAGGTTGCCAAAACAACTTCCGTCGTTGACTTCGACGAAGCTGAACCCTCCCTTGCTGTCGCGTCGTGTTCGCACCCAGCCACGCACCTCGCGATCGGGGCCCACCGCCGATTCCTGTCGCGCGTCTGCAATGCTGATCCACTTGCCCATAACGATCTCACTCCATTTCATGATTGCCGACAAGGTTTCAGACACCTTCTCGGCTCACGGTTAAAGCGGGAGACACCAGGTCTACTGCGGGGCGTCGTTGGAAGCATGCTCCGATTGCTTTTGAAAGAAGCCTACCAGCCCGATGACGAGCAGCACCACCAATCCGGCCAACGCCACGTTACCGATCGGAAACCCGTACATCTCTTTTCCAAGCAATCCCCAAGCGGAGCCAAAACCGGCGACTGCCGTGGCAAACAACATCAAGGCGTTCCAAAGAAGCCGCTTGCCGCCGGTGGGAAACGAACTGCCGAGTGCTCGACGTGAATTCATCAACAACAGGAACGAGAAATAGGCGATCGGCAACATCGCCCCGCCAATCACTGACGTCGGCGTGGCCAGAGCCGGCGCTGCCTTGCCCCAGACGAAAGGGCCCCAGGACCCCGATGGCGGGAATGAAGCTGCCGATTCGATGCATCTTTCCTTCGGCAGGCACATTGATCATCTCGCAGAACGCAAACCCATTGATCAACATCAAGATGATGATCGTCGAGATCGCCATGCCCAGGACCCCAACCCCGAAGATCGTTTGTGCGACGGTCGTGCCAACCAGAGGCTCGAGCGTCGCGGCGAGCGCAAAGTTGTCACGCCCAGCCAGCATCGCGGCAACCTGCTTGTCGGCCTCCGGGAGCGACTGACGGGCAGACATCAACTCGGCCTCCGAAATATCCGGAGTCGCCTCCCTGATTCGCTTGTCAACGTAGCCGTAATACTCCTTCACTTCCTTGTTGCTGTCCTTACCCGCCTCCACCATTGCCATCACATCGGTCGTCTTTCCGTGGAACTGGCTGGCCGCAGCAATCACGACGCAGCCCGTCGCCAACACGAAAGGGATGATCAACCCCAGCGAGAGATCAAAGATTGCCAGGCCGCGATGACGAACGCCCCAACCTTTGCGCAACATCGAATAGGGAAGCAAGAACGTCATGTTGATCCCGACAGCGGTGGCAAAGGCGGTGATGATGCGGTCCTTCTGAATCGCCGCAATCGTGCTGGTCCACCATTCACTGTAAGCGCCGGTCTGAGCAACTTGATCTGCCAGCGCGGGAACAGGCTCAAAGAGATACTTCAAATTCGGCACCATGCCGCTGAAAATCTCACCCCAGTTCAACGCTCCCTTCGCGGTGAGTGCCAGCACAACGCCGAAAAAACACAACACCACGACTCCGACCATCCCTTTCAAGATGAACTCAAAGACTCGGATACCACTGCTACCGGAGTTGTAGAACCACACCACGATCGATGCGACCACGAGCAGTGAGACCGCGATGACAAGTTTGCCGAAGTCGGTGTTCAGCGAAGGGATCAGGTTCTGCTGGACGGCCGCTGTACCGAGTGCAAACTGAGGCAGACTCCAAACAATGTTGGCCATCATCGTGGCGATCAACCATCCCCAGGCCAGAACCGGACTGATATGTGTCTTGAGGGTATGGAAGGGACGCTCGCCGGTCGACAAGGTCACGTAGCTGATGGCCGCGAGCATGATCACACCAAGGATCATCGCCACGGGCTGAAGCCACATCATCCTGAAGCCCATGATCACGCCGAGATAAAGCGCACCGGCTAGCGAACCGCCACCCAGCGTGATCGCCCCCTGCAACCACCCGGGACCGGAGAGCCGCGTGTAAATCGCAGCCTTGCCAAGTGGCCCTTCCTGAGCGGCCTTTTCAAGCAGCATGTCTTCGCGGGACATCGAGGTTTGATCATTCATGTTGGGAAGAGAGGGGCAGAGGGGGAGTGCGGCGGAGGGTGAGCAGGGCAGTGGACAAGGGAAGAGGCGAAGTGTGTGACAGAATCTAGAGAAGGGCGCACCGCGATGCTGGCCCGGTGTACGGCCGATCGGTTAGTGCTCGATCTCGGCGAGATAACGTTCGGCATCCAACGCCGCCATGCAGCCCGTTCCAGCCGAGGTGATCGCTTGACGATAATAGTCATCGGCGACATCCCCGGCTGCAAAAACGCCCGCGACGGTCGTGTTGGTACGGAAAGGCTTGGTCCAACGAATGTAGCCCTTGTCGCTGGTCTCGACGGCGTTATTGAGAAACGTGGTGTTGGGTGTATGGCCGATGGCAACGAACATCCCGCCGACCTTCAACTCCCGTGTGGAATCGTCTGCCGTGCTCTTCAGCTTCAAACCGGTTACGAGCTTGCCATCGCCCAGCACCTCATCGACGACGCTGTTCCAGATGATCTCGATTTTGCGATGCTTCAAGGCTCGTTCCTGCATCACTTTGGAAGCTCGCAACTCGTCGCGGCGAACGATCATGTAAATTTTGTCGGCCCGGTCGAGATTGGCCAGGTAAGTCGCTTCCTCGACCGCCGAATCACCACCGCCGACCACCGCCAACGGCTTCGCTCGATAAATGGGCAAGGCACCATCACAAACCGCACAAGCGCTGACCCCTTTGTTCTTGTACTCATCCTCCGAGGGCAGACCCAAATAGTTCGCACGGGCGCCCGTTGCGATGATCACGGTGTGCGCCTTGACTGCCTCGCCCGAGGCCGGCTTAAGCGAGTGCACGGGACCACTGAAATCGACACTCTCAATGTCGTCACCGATCACCCGGGTCCCGAAGTTCATCGCTTGCTGTTTCATCAACTCCATCAGCTCCATCCCCTGGACGGCGTAGTGGGGAAGGGCATCTTTTTCGTGCTGGTGACCGACCGGTACCGGCGGCAGGTTGTAATGCCGATCTCGGCTCACGGCGCTGGCGATGAAGGCCCGGATGTTGCCGGCCGGGAAACCTGGGTAATTTTCAACCTCGGTGGTGAAGGCGAGCTGCCCCAATGGAATCATCTCCGGCTTCACGGTCCCTTCGTAGACGACCGGTTGGAGATTGGCTCGCGCGGCGTAAATGGCGGCAGACCAGCCAGCCGGCCCACTTCCAATGATGATGGTCTTTTCAATGCTCTCCGACACAGGCTTCTCCGATGGGTCTGGGCTTTGGCTATGTTTTTCCGAGTGACTGTTTTTCCGAGCGACGGCAGGGCGGTCTCTCCGAGACCGTGAGTTTTTCGAGCTGCCGGGCCCTACCGTAGGCGAGTCTCTCCGAGACTCGTAAGAAACGCAGCAAGGCTGCGAATGTCCGCCTTGGAAAAACGGACCGACGGCAGGCTGCGGGATTTGCTCACAGCCTATCCGAGACCGTCATTGCCCGCTATTGCGTTTCGAAATCCGAGCCTCGGAGAGGCCCGGCTACGGTAGGGCGGTCTCTCCCAGGCGGTGAGCGTTTCTCGAGTCTTCCAGGGACAGCGCTACGTTCGTGGCGAGTGAACTGCTCTGACCAACGGAATCGCGTTAGTATAGGGGTGTTCGGCCACTTCACCACCTCGGTGAAATCCATGAAATCAATCGTTTAGGTGTCCTGGCTTCGGGACGCGACTGAGGAAATCTGTGCATGACCACATTGTTGATCGCCGTCGGTACGATGATCGGGTACCTGGTGGCCTACCACACCTACGGACGTTGGCTGGCAAGGAAGATTTTTCAGCTCGACCCGACCGCCCAAGTCCCCAGCATCGAGCTCAATGACGATCGCGATTTTGTGCCCACCGACAAATCGGTCCTCTTCGGACATCACTTCACCTCGATTGCTGGGACCGGACCGATTGTCGGCCCTGCAATCGCTGTGATGTGGGGCTGGCTTCCCGCTTTGGTTTGGATCTTGCTCGGATCGATCTTGGTGGGCGCGGTGCATGACTTTGGATCGCTGGTTGTTTCGATGCGAAGCCGCGGTCAGACGGTCGGGGATGTGGCAGGTCGCGTGCTCAACCGGCGAGTCCGCCTGTTGTTTCTGCTGATCCTGTTCATGGCGTTGACGATCGTACTGGCAATTTTTGGGCTCGTGATTGCCGCCGTGTTCAAGCAATATCCCGCTTCCATTTTTCCTTGCCTGGTTCAGATCCCGATTGCTCTGGGGATTGGCGTCTGGCTCCACCGCAAGCATGTGAACCTGCTGGTGCCGTCTTTGATCGCCCTTGCATTGATGTACCTGACCCTCGTCTTTGGCAACTCGGGTCCGTTGGGAGCGCTCAATGACATGATGGCAAGCTGGTCGATCATCACCTGGGTTGTCATCTTGTTGGTCTATTCCTATGTCGCCTCGGTGCTGCCTGTTTGGACCCTCCTGCAACCTCGCGACTACATCAATTCGTTGCAACTGATCACCGCCTTGGGACTCGTCGTGCTGGGCTTGGTCGTTGCCGGTTTGATCGGAGGTGCACCGTTGACCGAAGGTGCCCAGCGAGTTCCGCTGGAGATCGTCGCTCCGATGATCCGGTACAATCCGGAGGGTGCGCCGGCGGTGATTCCATTTCTATTCATCACAATCGCATGCGGAGCTTGCAGCGGGTTCCACTGTCTCGTTTCCTCCGGCACCTCCAGCAAACAAATCCGCTGCGAAACCGACGCACAGTTCGTTGGCTATGGATCCATGTTGACCGAAGGGTTTTTGGCGACGCTGGTCGTCTTGGCCTGCGTCGCGGGTCTTGGCCTGGGTGCCATGACGAGCGGCGGCGAAATGGTAACAGGGGAGGCCGCCTATTACGCCCGATATGAGACTTGGAATACCGCCGATGGTCTCGCGGCAAAGGTAGCGGCGTTTGTCGATGGCTCGGCGAACTTCCTACAAGCAATGGCCATCCCGTTGCCGATCGCGGTGGCGATCATGGGTGTGTTGGTGGCCTCCTTTGCCGGCACCACGCTCGATACGGCTTGCCGATTGCAGCGTTACGTGATCCAGGAACTCGCGGCGACGTTTGTCCACGCACCAGGCGGCGTCGATTCGGTGAAGCTGACGGCCAATCCCATGACCTGGCTGACCAACAAGCATGGCGCAACCATTTTCGCCGTGGCGTTGGCATTCATCATCGCGGCCCTTCCCGCACCGAACACACCGGTCACTTTTTTCGAAGCCGTCTCGGGGGAACTGCCGCAGAGCTACGTCGATGCAACACCTGCATTGGCCGCCGCAGCGACGACTGGCGGGCTGTCGGGAGCCGGATGGTGGCTGACGACGTTTGGTGGCAAAGGGGGACTCATTCTTTGGCCGCTCTTCGGGGCAACCAATCAGTTGTTGGCCGGGCTTGCCTTTCTCGTGATCTCATTCTTCCTTTGGCGGCGAAGCATCCCGGTCTGGTTCATCGTGATCCCCATGATATTCATGCTTGTCGTACCAGCATGGGCGATGCTGTCCGACCTTCCCGATTGGATGGCGGCGGAGGATCCGAACTGGGTCGTGATCGTGGTGGGCGTTTCGACGCTCATCCTGGAAGGCTGGATGCTGATCGAAGCGATGATTCTCTGGCCCAAAGTGCGTGGCGTGATCGAATCCGTGGCGAAAGCGCCGACCCACACCGAGGAAAGCAGCCCCAGCGTCGAGGGCATTTAACTTAGCTACCGTCGGTCCGCATTCTCCGAGGCGGACACACCCGGCAGCTTTGCTGCGTGTTTACGAGTCTCGAAGACTCGCCTACGGTGGGCCAGCCTCTGCGAGGCAGAGCGTTCGAGTCTCGTAGAGACTCTCCTACAATAGGGCCTACGTCTTGGGCCATTCATCACTCACAATCTAACTCTGATTACTCCGCTACCACTTCATTCTTCTCCACTTCCATCTTGACGAATTCATGCGTGTACTTTCAGGGATCCAACCCACCGGTCGGCCTCATTGGGGAAACTTCTTCGGCGCCATCCGTCAATACATCGATCTGCAGGAAGACAATGAGGGGTTCTACTTCATCGCCGACCTGCATGCGTTAACGACGATCCGCACCCCGGACGAACTCCGCCGCAATACACTCGATGCAGCATTGGATCTGTTGGCGTTGGGACTGAATCCAGACAAGGCGACCCTCTTTCTGCAGTCCGATATTCCTGAGGTGAGTGAGCTGACGTGGCTCTTGATGACGGGCACTTCGATGGGCTTGTTGGAACGATGCCATGCCTACAAAGAAAAGAAGGCAAAGGGAATCACCGCCGATGCGGGGCTGTTCACCTATCCCGTTCTAATGGCCGCTGACATTCTGGCCTATGACTCCGAGATCGTTCCCGTCGGCGAAGACCAGGTTCAGCACATCGAGGTTTGCCGCGATCTAGCCGGAAGTTTCAACCATGCCTTCGGCGAAACCTTCGTGATGCCCAAAGCAAAGACACTCGACCATGGAGCGAAGGTGCCGGGCACCGACGGCCAGAAGATGAGCAAGAGCTACAACAACACGCTGCCCTTGTTCGGTGAGGTCAAACCGATCCGCAAACAGATCATGCGGATCACGACCGATAGCCGTCCGATGGAAGATCCGAAGGAGCCGGAAGAGGACCACCTGTACCAACTCTACCGGCTCTTTGCATCACCGGCGGAGGTCGAAGAGATGGCTGCGATGTATCGCCGCGGCGGATTTGGCTATGGTCAGGTCAAGACGGCCGTGGCCGATGCCAGTGAAGCGTACTTTGCCGAGGCTCGGGCGCGCCGAGCCGACTTGGCGGCAAATCTCGACTACGTCCATCAGACCCTTCGAAAGGGTGCCGAGCGGGCGAGGGAAGTTGCCGGAGCGGTACTCTCACGCGCCCAGCGAGCCTGTGGGTTACGATAGAGCGTGCAGTGGATCGATTTTCGCCAGCATGAATCACTCTCCCTTGGGAGAGTCGAGCCTAAGCGAGGAGAGGGGCAATCCGGATTTTCGAAAAGTCGAAATCCAGTTTTCGAAGGATGCCCTCATCACGAAGCACTGCGTCACCATTTTCCAATCAACCAGATGCACACAGCGATGGCGATCCTTGGTATCGGTACAGAAATTGTGGAGTGTGTTCGCATCGCAAAGATGATCGAAACGCACGGCGAACAATTTCTGGAACGCGTCTACACCCCCAATGAGATCGAGTACTGCCTCAGAACGGCAAACGCGAATCAGCATTTCGCCAGACGCTGGGCCGCCAAAGAGGCCGCGATGAAGGCGATGAAGTGTCGCAACCAAGGCGTGCGCTGGACCGACATCGAAATCATGATGAGCTTCGGCGAAGGCCCCAGCATGGCGATCAGTGGAGCTGCCGCAATCTGGGCGGACCAGATTGGAGTTGAGAAGTTGCACGTCTCGATGGGAGCCTGCCGAACCCATGCCACCGCCTACGTGATGGCAACGGACGAAGAAGAGTAAGCAACCACCCGCGAGTCCCCGCACAATCCTCCCCGTAAGATGGACTCTTCCCTGTACGATGGACTTCCAAGTCCGTCGAACCTGCATCCCACCGTACGATGGACTTCCAAGTCCGTCGAGCCTGCATCCCACCGTACGATGGACTTCCAAGTCCGTCGAGCCTGCATCCCACCGTACGATGGACTTCCAAGTCCGTCGAATCTGCATCCCGCCGTACGATGGACTTCCAAGTCCGTCGCCCGCCCCAAGCTCGCCAATCGACGGACTTGGAAGTCCATCGTACCCACCTCACACCGATCTTAGTGGGCCGCGATCGTCCCAGGCTGGCGACCGACACTCTTCAGGTACGCGCCGTACTCATTCTTCATTGCATCCGCGAGCCCGAGCAATTCTTGCGCATCGATAAATCCCATCCGGAAGGCCACCTCTTCCGGACAACCAATCTTCAATCCCTGGCGTTTCTCGATCGCCGCAACAAAGTTGCAGGCATCGAGCAGCGAATCGCGAGTCCCAGTATCGAGCCAACTGGTTGCGAAAGCGGAAACCCCGCAGGTACTTCGATTCACGATAGACAGCAGCCGACACACACCATACTCGCTGCCACACATCCAAGTCATCCAACCCCCATGGCAGTCTTCCCTGGCGATCACCCTCGGAGGCACCACGTTCCCAGGCAGGCAATCACTATGCCAACGCCTCGAAATCATTGAGATCACACTGCCCGCTTCCCCAGGAAACGAATCAGCAGCCTCCCGCCGACAACCAATGCGCAAAGCTGAAACCACGAAGACACAACAATACTCACAATGGAGCCACTATCCATTGGGAGGGTCAAGCCTAGTCTTTGACATTTCGTCCGCATCCCAAGACTTGCGCGTCTGTTCACGCGTTCTCGAGCGAAGCAGATCGCTTCCGTCAGGGTCCGCTCCTTGAGCCACGCCGCGGCTTGCATCTTCTCGAGCCCGCTCTTCTCGAACTTCACATCATGGAAGTCGCCTAACGAATCTTCGACTCCTGGAAGACTTCCGAAACGGACTTGCTAGCAGTGACCATCGATTAGCCTTCTTGAATCGACTTGCCAATCTTTCGTCGTCTTCGACTCGTGTTGGCCAGGAGTCTCGTTGGACGGCTTGGTCACGAGAAACGGATTGAATGCTTGAGGAAGACAGGGAATGCCAATCGCGTGCGCAAAACAATCCAAAGCCCCATTGCGAACGATTCAATTCCAGTGCGACTGGTTTCAGCGAAGCTTGCTTTTGTCCGTCGGCTCGATAGCGAGGGCTTCTCGAACGACGTCGAATGACTCGCGAATGTAACTAGCGTCAGACGCACTGGAATCGGTTTCAACCGGCGCGATGGCAAGCGAATCAGTTTGCTCCGGCGCGTTCAGGATTGCCTGAAAGTCGATACTCTCGGCACCGACGGGGATCGGCTCACAGCATGGAGGCTCCATCGTGCAGCAGTTGGGCTCTCTCGGATTGAGGACTCGCCATGTTGTTCGCACATACCCGTAGTGGCCGCAATCAACACCCTTTGGCGGCACGCATTGGTCGTTTGGAAACGGATCAGCCATCACAACAGGATCGCACATATCCGCGATGCCACAACGTCCTTCTGGCTTGGTACAGCATCCGGAAACCACGATCGCTACAGAGGCGAGCAACGGAAGCAAGAGGACTCGGCGAGTTGCGCCGCCGCGATTGACTCTTGAGAAAGTGGATGTGGAAGGCATGGAAAACCACCTTGTATTAATATTTGTAACGTCCAATTCTTTTTAACTGGACGGAATGGTCTGGAATTGAGTCGACGTTGATGGTGAATAGGTAAGTTGTTCTTGCAGGTGAAGCGATCCACCGACTTATGCCTTTCGCATCTGATACACGCACGATGGTCTTCCAAGATCGTGATGTCGTATCGGGTAACGCGCACCGCAGGGCTTGGAATCCCATCTTTTAGGTGTTGGAACCGAGACTCGATCAGAACCCGAATCCGCCACCACCGTTTCCATTGAATTGATCGAAGTAAACCAGCCGCTGCACCGCATTGGTCATCAGGATGACGAGGCCGGTAACCCTCTCGACGGGAGCGATCTTCTTGGCGAGGTGATTGTCGTAGGCAACCATGTGATCCTCGGCCACAAAGACGCGGTCGCCCGGCAGGAGTTGGTAGTTGGTTCTTACATCGCCCCGCTTGGAGACGGCCTGCCAATCGACCGGCATGACCTGGTCCCCTCCCTGAAGGTTGCGTCCGGGTCTGGCGACCCACATTGTCTTCGAAGAAACGGCACTCAATCCTTCGACGTTGCTGATCGCATCCAATACGGTCTCATTGCCAGTGCAGGGGAAGCGACTCACCTGATCACCCAGTCCGCCACCTTCGGAAATGACGTAGTAGAATTTGCTGTTGTAGGCGAACACGTCGACGGCAACTTTCGGATCGTCGAGGTATTGCTTCAGGTGGGCTTCGATCGCACCGTTTGCTTGCTCGATACTCAGCCCCGCGACACGGACTTGGCCGTAAACGCCGAGGCTAACCGTACCGTCGGGCCGCACCAGATGTTCCCCCGCGATCTGCTGAAGCAACTCCAACTGGACGATGTCTAGTGAGACCATTGGATCGGCGTAGGTCTCCGAGACACGCTCGAGGACCCTCTGCTGAGCTTCTTCGACCGTCTTGCCCTGCACCGGCACACTGCCGAACATGGGACCGAGCGGAAGGTTTCCAGAAGGGTCAATCGCAGCTGAAACCTGGTAGATCGGTTCGCCGCTGTTGCCGACAATCTGGACCGCTAGCGTGTCGAGTGGTTGCAGAGCATAGGGCTGCTTTGGGCAGCAACCTCAGTGCATCGATCGTCAAGATGTCTGGCGGCTCGACGATGTATTCTGGCACCGTCGCTTTGCACAACTCACGCGGTACATCGGCCGGCTGAGAGACCAATGGCACTGGTTGCTGCTGCTTGTGGAGGGCATGACAACCTGTGCAGCACAGGATGACGATCAGCAATCCACTTAGTTTGAGTCGAGCACGCATCGAAGACGCTACCTATTGTTTCGCTTCGCGATGCGAAGGAGCCAGCTGGCGTCTGACGACGTCGGATCCATCCATCACGTTGGTTATTTGAAAAGGCTTGGCATGCCTTCGCCGAGCCCGGTTGCTTTCACCGTTTGCATCGGCTTGTGATTCATGGCTTCTCGAACAGTCTTGCCGACGTGCGGTTTTCTCCGGTGGTAACGAACAGAACGAAGAAGCGATCATGATGGCCGGTTCTATGGGCGTGCTTTCCAGATGAGTCAGAGCATTTGCAGGATTCCCCCAAGCGTTCCGGTCAAGCTTACCGATCACGACTTTGCGGCGCATCCGCGATTCAATGCCCGACGCTTCCCGCTAGGCAAATTGATTGGGTAGGATGGACAATAGCGATCGCTGATCCAAATCGAGCGATCCGAGCAACAGAAGGAGCATGGCGTGATGAGAAGTGGTTCGATTTCGATTAGCCCGATCAGAGTCCTCGGTGCATTGGTTTGCGTCACCTGTCTCGGTTTTGTCTGTGCTCCGAATGCCGCGGCGCAGCGACGAGCCAATTGGCAGTACCAGCCTTCGAAGCAAGCGTTATCGCCCTACCTGAATCTACTTCAGACGAATTTTGGTCCCGTTCCCAACTACTACTCACTGGTCCGACCACGTTTGGCCCAGGATTCTTTCAACCGTCAGGTCGAGGCGAACGAACGGGCACAGTCGCTGAGAATCCAAGCAATTTCGGAGCAGGAGACGGGGACTCAGCCGATCTCTCGGACCGGAAAATCCGCCGGATTCATGGATTATCTGCACTACTACCCGGCAGCAGGGCCGCGGACGACGGTGAGAAGACGACAGTAAGGCAGTTGGTCGCCGAACGATTCTCACCGGAGATTAGCTGGACAGTGCCATTCTTGAACGTGATAGCAATCTTAAGTCGTTTCGCCGACACAGGATGTGGAGATTTCGATCGTAACCCGAAAGCGTGAGCGAGGCTTGTTGCGCAACTCATTTCCTCGCTTACGCGTCGGGTTACGTTTGGCCGCAGAGTGGCGCTGTCCCGTTAGAGTACGGATAAATTCTTCAGGACCGCAAACCTCTCGTCCAGATTGGAGTTCGAGCCAGAGGAAGGCTTTCCACGGGGGAGCCCTTACGCAGCAGACTGCATTTTTGAAGCAGCTTGGTGGTGGCGTCTTACTATCTTCACCCATTGACCGGCTGCCCTTTGCAGCACTTCCATTTTTGCACTTTTTCTGGGGCCGTTCGCTCGCCCTTACTTGCCCTCTCTGGCCCCCCCACGACCTGTGAGCCGGCTGCCAGCTCCGCGGGGTAGGGACTTTGACAGGTTTGCAGCTTGAACGGGCTGGGTATTCTGGTAAAGTTGATCGAACATCAAGTTTCTAGCAACGGGGATCAGGCAACCAGCCAGACGAGGTAGTCACGATGGGCGCTCTTGCATCGTCTCAAAGTGCGAAGGAAAACGGCTGCGAAGCCTTGGAGGCATGCTCAATTGACGATGCCTGCATATCTTCTCCAGAAGACAGATCGAGCCAGCTGGCCCCGCGAGAGATAGAGATATCACCTGAGATTCGGCCGATGCGGCGACAAACGTTCGTCTCCGTAGCGACTCCGGACGGTCGGCTAAATTGGGTCCCTTTGGTGGACTGGGAGGAGACCAGCCGGTCGATTGATTCAACCCGTTACTTGGCGCTCAAACGCTGCATGGATGTCGCCGGTGCCTCGATCGGGCTGGTCGTGTTGAGCCCATTCATTTTGCTGGCGATGCTCCTCGTTTGGCTGGAGGATGGTGGGCCCGTCGTCTTTCGCCAGACCCGCGTGGGCCTACATGGCAGGCGATTTCCGATTTATAAGATTCGGACCATGGTTAACGACGCCGAGGCCCGTCTTGCGGAGGTGGCTGACCTCAATCGTCACGGCGATCTGCGTACTTTCAAGGCCGACAACGATCCACGCATCTTGAGGGTGGGTCGTTTTCTGCGAAAGTACAGCATCGACGAGTTCCCTCAATTGCTCAATGTGGTTCAGGGACAGATGAGTCTGGTCGGACCTCGCCCGCCGATCCCGCGAGAGGTACAGCTTTACGATCCCCACGATTACGTACGTTTGGCTGTTAAACCAGGTCTAACTTGCTACTGGCAGGTTCGAGGACGCGGCACCATCGCATTCAAAGGCCAGGTGGAGTTGGATCGCAAATACATTCACGAGGCTTCGACAGTGGTCGACCTTAAGCTCATCTTGCAAACCATTCCGGCCATGTTCACAGGTGTGGGTGCGCAATGATCGCTGGTGCACGGAGAAGTTGTAGCTTGGAAGCTCATCACTGCTGGGGACGCGTAGGGAGAGGTCCATCTGAAAGGGACGCCGCTCGACATCGCTCGACCGCCCCAAAGTTTTCGCACACAGTCTCGACTGGTGTCGCCGCTGTCGATCGTGTTCGACGGGGCTGGTCGACGACTTCTGACTTCAACGAGAGGGGATTGCCTATGAAACAACTTATCGCAGCGCTGACATTCTTTGTCGCGCTGTTTTGTTCCACGCCCAGTTACGCAGGGTTTGCAGACAATTCGGATGATACTCCGAGTTGGAAGCAGATCATCGACGGAGCGGGTGGTGGTTTTGGAGGCAGCGGGCTGCAGAGTCTAGGGTCAATCCGTACTGCTTCCACAAGTTCTTCGTTTGGAGACTTCCGCGCGTTCTTTTTGGGTTCGTCGGCGTCCACATGCACAATCGGTTTCGAGATCCCAGGACTCCCGTTGCTGGTGATCATCACCACCAAAGAGGGTCTCGGCTCGCTGCTTGACACGTTGCTGGACAAAATTGGCGGCTTGAATCCAGATGGCCCGACGTTGGGCGGTGATCCAATAGACGGTCCGACCAGTGGTGGTCCCGGCGGTGGCGGTCCTGGTGGTGGCGGCGGTGTCGCCGCGGTACCGGAGCCCGCGACTCTGGCGGTCTGGGGCCTCCTTGGACTCGTCTCGACCGGCGCCGGTTATCGCCGATTACGACGGAAATCCGCGTAAGAACGACGGTATCAAGTGATCTCGCGGGCGTAACCGGCTCACGAGCTAATTCACGATTCATCCCCGCCTGGGTCACCGGGCGGGGATTTTTCTTAGGAGATTCGCATGACGCTCTGAGGCTGTGATTCTTTCCAGCCGAGGTGCACTACCGTAGGCGAGTCTCTCCGAGACTCGTAAACAATGCAGCAACGCTGCAAATGTCCGCCTTGGAGCTGCAAATGTCCCACTTGGAAATGCGGACCTACCGCAGGGACGCACAATCGCTTCAAAACCTCTCTGAATCGCTTCGAATAGAAATGCCAAGGACGAGATTCGAAATGGTTTGCCTCTTGGGATGCGTTTCCCCCAACGCGTTGTGTAAGCGGTGGTGACGCAGCTTGCGGAGAGGAGGGAAACAACAAGCAGCGGCAATGCAGACTTAGAGAACCCGTAACACGTCGAAACCGACAAAGAACCCATGTGGGTGTGACGAAGTCTGTACTTCCAAAAGACAGTTGGTTTAACCAGAGTAGTTGCTAAAGTTTGCCAGTGTCAGGCGAACCTACGGTGTATGAGATGTCGACTTCGAGTTCCAGAGCCAGGATCATATTTGCGTTCGCTGCCACGATTCTTTGTGGCTTGATCGCTTACGCTGGCGTTTTGGGTCGCGCCATCGAGGTATGGCTTCGTTCTCCCGATGAGCAACATGGTTTTCTCGTCATTCCAGTCTCGCTGGTGCTGCTCTACCTGAGACGCGAGAGTTTCCCATCAGGCTCGGCCCGTCTGGATCTTCGTGGGCTATTGCTGCTTGCGCTGGCGGCGGGAGTGAGAATGTACGGCGAGCGCTACATTCGGCCCTGGATGGAGATTTGGTCGCTTCCACTTTGGATTGGCGGTGCGGTCTGGCTGTTTGGCGGGTTGAAGATTTTTCGCTGGGCCGCGCCGGTGATCGCATTCCTGTTCCTGATGGCGCCTTTGCCTGGACAAGTTCAAACCGCTGCCGGCTATCCGCTTCAACTCCTTGCGGCCAGCGCCTCGGGATGGGGATTGCAGATCCTGGGGCAACCCGCCTTCGTCGCTGGAACCACGATTCTGCTGGGCGATCAAACGCTGGATGTGGAGTGGGCGTGCGCTGGGCTGAGAATGTTTCACGGGATGCTGGCGGTCGCCTTCGCTTGGTCACTGTTCTGCCGATACAGCTGGCGACGTTTTGTCTTCACGATGGCGGTCGCGCCGCTGATCGCTATCTTCGTCAATGTGATTCGGATCGTGGCGACGGGACTGTTGGTTCAGAGAGTAGGTTCTGAAACCGCACAGACCCTTTCCCATGACTGGGCAGGCATTCTGATGATTCCCACAGGAGCCATCTTGTTCTTCCTGCTTGACGGCTTGATCGACCGCTTCGTTCGTTGGAATAGGGAACGGCCGGAGCGGGCGCTGACGGCGGCGACCGTCGGACTCGCAGTGGTCGCGGCCCTCGGCTTCGGAGCCTACGTCCTGCACCAGCATCAACAGCATCGTTCGCTCGACGTGGTTCTCAAGCAAGCGAGATCGCTAGGTCTGAGTGAGCTGGAGGAGGATCAGATGCGTGCGGTCGACTTCTACCAAAGATACCTATCGGCACGTGAGACCGACGCAGAAGTCATTTCCGAACTTGCCCAGCTCCAGGCGAGCCTGGGAATCGACCGCGCCGAGCGTGCCGCACGCTTGCACCTGCTAGCTTGGCGTCAGGACGAAACTCGCGAAGCGGACGCGATCGAGTCGCTATCTCTGCTTAAGAACCTTGCCAAGTGGCAGCTGTTGTGGATTCGATCTGAGGAAGTGGTGCCGAAACTTGATGGAGAAGCTCGCGTCACCGCCATTCGCCTGCGAACCGATGCGATCACGCAAATGATGCGCGACCCAGCCATCAATTTCCAGGCGGAGTCAATGGTACGCGCCTGCCGCGAGGCAATCGAATCCGACCCCCAATACTTCGATCACATGCTGTGTCTGGCGTTGCTGATTCGTTCGCATCCGGAACTAGCGAGAGAGTCCGATTGGATTGCGACCAACTCGACGAGTCTTGTTGATGATCGCACCGAGGAAGGTGTAGAACTGATTGAATCTCTCAATGATGCGGATACCGCCGCGATTCGAGTCATGAGTCGATGCGTCGCCGACCACCCCGAGGCAGCACAACCTTGGCTCTACCTTGCATCCCTTCTTGACGCAGCTGAACAAAAAGGCCTGACGCAAGCTCAAGTCGAAAGGCTTGACGATGAAATCACAAGGTCTCTCGAGAAAGCTCTCGAACTCGTCACGAAGGAAATAGAAAACCAGCAAGCAGTGAGCGAAGCCGCGTCGGTCAGCCAAGCCGCCCTGACGGCATCACTCGCCTATCGGATGGCGGGCGACCGCGCATTGGCTCGAGATGACGTCGAGGCCGCGAAAGAGTTTCTCTCCCGTGCCAAGGCGGTCAACCCGAAGGATCACCGTGTCTACCTGTCGCTCTACCGGACCCTCGATCCAGGAGAGGCGGATGACGTTATCGAGCTCTTTGAAGAGGCAACCGCCGCGTGCGGATCGAACGAGTTAACACTGGCGCTACCGCTGGTGGAAGCCTATCTGGCAGTCGGTCGCCAGGATGAGGCGGAAGCGATTTTGGCAGCTTTCGAGCGAGGCTTGCCACAAATGAACCGCGTCGATCGTGGTCGAGTGGAGTTGCTTCTTGCGGTCACTCGCGCGAGCGGACTGGCGAAGCAGCAGCGGCAACGCGAAGCGGCCGAAACGCTTAGCCGCCGCGCTTCACAAACCCACGGTAATTTCCCAGCGATTGAATTTCGCTCAGCTTTATTCGCGGGCGCAATTCCAACTCGGCGGGCTCTATCGCGATCTTGGCCAAGATGCAGCTGCCGCGATGGCCTTTCAAGAAGGTGGGCGGTTGGATCCGGAGTCTCCGGTTTGGCACATCGACGCGGGGCAGTCCCAGGAGGCAAGTGGCAACCTGACCGCCGCCCTGGAGCACTACGAGCGGGCGGCCGCGGTCGTCGGCCGACAGCAACCGCTGGTCTACCTCGCCATCGCAAGGGTACTACTGGCGCAGCAGAGATCGGTCACTCGACGCGATCTCGGTCGAGCACGTCATATGATTAGCCTTGCCGCCGAAAATGGCGCCGACATTGACCTGACGACCACCATGCTGGCGGAGTCCTTCGTGGTCCAGGAGGACCTCGAAGGGGCGATACGAGTGATCGATCGACAGCTCGATAAAACTCCTGGAGCATTGCGTCTTCTGTTCAGCAGGGCGATGATCCATCAGTTGTCGGGAGACATCGAATCGGCCTT
Organism: Pirellulaceae bacterium; assembly: GCA_963767665.1. GTDB lineage: Bacteria > Planctomycetota > Planctomycetia > Pirellulales > Pirellulaceae > Rubripirellula. The sequence goes on along the minus strand of CAVYFC010000013.1, from coordinate 186,160 downwards.
CGCAGACGTCAAGCAATACACGGCGGCCGGAGCGACACCTGCCGATTCGCTGCTGCTCCGCGTCTTGATTTACCTGCGCGCGGGCCGACTTGATGAAGCGGCTGATGAAATCCGCCAGGCTTCGCTGAGTCTGGAAGACGGCGATTTGAAAGATGTGCGAACGCAGTTGGTGATCGGACTGCTGCAATCGGGACGACTGGAGGAAGGCACTTCGAAGCTCACGACGCTTGCGGCCACCTATCCAAACGATCTTTCCACTCAACGAATGGCAGCTCAAGTTTTCAGCGACTTGCAGATGGACGACGCCATTGAGAACGCCGAGGAGAATTTGAAGCAAATTGAAGGCGACCAGGGAACGTCGTGGCGTGCTGCCCGCGCCGAAAGACTACTTCGCGCCGCCGAGCGAGCCGAGGACAGCGTCGATTGCACGGAAACTGGCTCAGGAAGCGACGCAGTTGATCGAACGCTTGCAGCAACTGATCCCCAATTGGCCCGAGACCTATCGCCTCCGCGGACAAGTGGCCGAGAGATCAGGGCGTTGGCCGGAGGCACTCGCGTCGTATCAGCTCGCTTGGTCGGCGGGTTCGAGAGATGCTGGGCTGGCTGCTCGAATCCTCAATGCCATGAATCAAGCCGGGCAGAGCGCGAGGGTCCCCGAGTTCATTGCGCAGCTTGAGGACCTGATTCCCCGATCCACATCCCTCTTCGACTCGGCGATGCCTTCCTACGTGCAGGTCAACCGCGGCGATTTTGTACTGCAGCTTGCGCGGCGTTGGGCCGAGGAGGATCCGAATCCCGAAAACCTGGTTCGACTCGGGCAGACCCTGATGGCGATCACGGGCAGCACGCTTGATCGCGATCGGACTCGTTCGGACAAGACTCGAGAGCAGGCAATCGCCGAGGCCGAGGAAGCGTTGTCGAAGGCGATCAGGGAAGATTCGACCAACCTCAATGCTTGGATCGCCCTTTTCCAAATCCATGCCGAGATTCGCGAGGATCGCGAGCAAGCTTTCAAGGCAATGAACCGTCTTTCGGATCAATTGTCAATCGATCCGTTGCAGAAGTCGTTCGTCCTGGCCCAACTCAATGCGGCAATCGGCGAGCATGCGCGAGCTGGCGAGTTGTATGAGCGGACGATCGAACTTGCCAAGCGAGCGACACCCGCACAGCGATCCACCGTATCACTTACGGCTGTCGATTTCTTGTCGACTCGACGTCTCGAACGCGCACTGGAGCTGTGCCGCGATCTTGTGAGTGAGATGCCTGATTCGCTGGTCGCCAACCGTTATCTGATTCACCTGCTGGCGATACAGGGCACCGGAGATTCGCTCAGTGAGGCGGTGGGGTTGCAGCGCCGGTTGGTTGCGAGTCTCGGTCCAAGCGACCGGGAACAGACACGCTTGCTTGCAAGACTACTGGCGGCTCGAGCTAACCTCGAAGAATTGAATCAAGAAACCACACCATCGGCCCGTAGCCAAATCGCTGGGTCGAGCAAGCACCGAGTGACATCGGACGACAGGCCCATTTCGACTTCGAACCAGCGTGATCAATTGGAAGCGATCCGACTGCTGGAAGGCCTCGTTCCTAGGACCGCCGAGGATGCCGAGATGCTTGCGGAACTTTACGACAAGCGGGATCAAACGATTCGGGCTTTCAACTTCTATCGTGAGAGCCTGCGACTCGAGGTGGCTCCGCCTGAGCGACTTGTCAGATTCCTCGATTTCTGGAACAAGTCGTACGCAGCCGAGGGCACGTACCGGCCAATCGCTGATCAGTACCTAAGTGAGCTTGCGAACTACCCGGATGCCGCCTCGGAGTGGCTTCGATTGAGCCTGCAGCGGGTCGCAAGTGAGGTCACTGCAACGGATGTGTCAGCAACAGGCGAAGACTCCACAGACAGCAGCCCGGCAGAGGTCTTGGATCGATTCATCGCCGTCTTCCCGATCAAAGCCGACCAGGGCATGGCAAAGAAGGCAGCGACTCAAATGTTCACAGGTCTCGCCGACAGCGGTCGCACGGACTTGGTCGACGCCGCGATCGCTATTTTGTCGCGTTCAGGAGCCAAGCCGGACACGATCGTCAATTCGCTGGCCTTGGTCCTGATTCGTCTTTCGGACAATCTCGAATCTGGCGTGACTGACGACCTGATCACGGCAATTGAGGGAATGGATCCGCCGGATGATGAGGTTTCGGTCGAGACGTTCACCCTTGTCGGCGATGCGTTGTACGTGGGCGGGGCGTCAGAGCTTGCACTGCCTCATTACCGAAAGGCGATTCAGCGTTCACCTAGGCACGTGGATGCGATCAACAACCTGGCAATCGTCCTTGCGGATCTTGACGAGACGGATGACAAAGCAAGCTCACTTGCCGAACAGGCGGTCAAGCTTGAGCCGGAGAATCCCGACCGACGCGACACCCAACTCGTCGTCGCCCTACTGCGAGAAGATTGGGAGCATGCTGAATCCATTGCGGCAAGCCTGAGTGAAGAGTATTTGCCTACGGTTCTGTTGCACCGATCCTTCCTTGCACTTGAGCGGGGACGACTCAACGAAGCTGAAGAGCTGCTGGCACGAAGCAGAGAGGGCTTCATCGAATCGATTCTTATCGCTCCGGTCGACAAACGCATGCATCGTGCGCTGATGGAGAAGTTCTTTCCGAAACCAGGAGCGATGAAGCAACGTTTAGATCTTGGCTCTCCTCTCCCAGCATTCGAAGGCTAGTGATGCTTGCCATCCAACCCGGGTGAGAAGGAAGTCAGAGCTGTACAGCAACGGCAGTAAGCCAAGCACGCGTGAAGCGTTGAAGGCTTTTTGATTGAGAAGTTGTCGTTTTGGATTTTACGTACCAAGTGTTCCCAGACAAGTTTGTTGAGAGATGACTCGACTTTTGGCCGCTACCGTTGGCATGATTGTGCTGACTCTCATTCCAACGGGATTTGAGAGATTGATCCGGCGCGACCCGGCGGACTTTGGGCTGCTGGTCGCGCAGCTCGACGAGATTCACCTCTGCCCCGAGAATTGGCAGTTGCGTGAAGGTACGTTCGAATTCAATGACTACTGGCGCAAGAAACTTGGACTCCACTCCCATCGCACCGTCGTGCTGACCACCCCGGAAGGTGTCCGACTGACCGTCTTGGTGATGCTCAGCCAAACGGGAGAGCAGTTGTTTCATACGCCGTCAATCTGCTACGAGGCGCACGGCTGCGACGTCCGCGGAGACGAGACTCCGATGGTACTGGAGGGAGATGGAGAAGTACGTGCGGTGGAGGTTGTGTTCAACGAATTCGCCGATGAAACTCCGCGAACCGCCGTTTTCGCCTACTGGGTTTCACCCCAATGGACCGCTCCGCCTAGATCTTCGATCCGGAACCAGCTCGGTATGGAGCCGTTTCTTCTCAAAGTCCAGATCCTGGTCGAAGACGCAAAGCCGTCTGACGCTCGGGCGAGAGCAGTGATCAACGAGTACTTCTGGTTTCTGGGCGAACAGTTGCGGGCGATCGGAGTTTAGGCACGGCCTGGTCGCAATTTTTGGCTGTTGGTTCGCCTGTCCTCAGACGCACACGGGCGACCTAGCTGCCGGCAAATGCCACGCTGCGGCGGACGGGCCCACAGCTTGGCTGGTCCGGTGACTTGGGGATGCTCGCCGGCGGAGCCGAATCTTCGGGTTATCCATACCAATTTGCTTTCAAATAGGTACTATGAGGGGACCGGCATCCAGAAAAATGATTAGAGAAGATGGTTAACTTAAAGACACTGAGATTTGCCATGCTTGGATTCGGCGGTCTCGTGAGATTGGCAAGCAGCATTGGAGTGATTGGATGAATCATCTGGTACCGATAAACTCCTATGACCCTTCGCTAAGCGAGCCATCTGATTTTGCGGCCAGTGGTGCCGACGAGTTAGCGGCGCAACGCGTGGAGAACCTATTAGGCTCGCTGCGAACGCGCTGGTGGTACTACCTGTTGATCACCGCGCTGGCCGCAGCTGCCGGCTACTACGTGGCCACGGAGTTCGGCAGCTACAAATACGAAGCGGCAGCGACCGTTCGAGTGACCGATCTGCCCTATCCGCCAGGGGATAAGTATCTTCAGCCGCCTGGGATCGGCGGCTTCAATCTCTACCTTGCGCACCCAGAAGTGCTTTCGCAACTGCGTGACGAATTCGGAGTAGAGTTGCCTTCGCCCAACGATCCACCACTTGTCAAAACTGGTTTTGACCGCGAGACCCAAGTATTGATGATCTCGGCTACCCGCGAAGCGCCGGAGGAAGCGGCTGACCTTGTCAATAACTTGATTGCGACAGCCATCGCCAAATCGACCGAAGAACGGGTCGACTATCTGAATCGTTCGCTTACCTTCTACAACCGCTTGATCAGTGAAGCCGAGGCGGATGCGGCTTCGAAACGACAAGCCAAGGTCGATCGCATTGAAGCAATGCGAGCTCAGTTCTCCATCGATCCTGATGACGAAATGGAGTTTGAAGAGATCAGTCAGGTGATCGGCGGTCAACGAGAAAGGCTGGCCGAGCTTCAGCTGGAACTCAAGGACGCTGACCGTCTCGAGATGTTCTTGAAGGCGGATGAAAGGCTGCTGATCAGCCAGATCATGAAGGATCTTCCCGAGGAATATAAGGAAGATCTCAAGACCGCAGCCAGCCCCTTTACCCCCACCTCACCGCAGGCGATTGGCTTCGCCAATCGTATCAAGCAGCTCGACGAAATTTCAGTCCGCGACGTTGGGAATGCGGATGAGCTGAAAGCAGCAATGCGAGACATGGCGAAGGTCCTGGATAGGGACATCGCTGTCCCGGACGACTACGCGAGCCGTGTCAATCGCATTCGTGACCAACTACTCGAGCTGTCAAACCGACGCCGGATGCTGCCACAAGCGATTGAGGATGCCAAGCAGTCGCTGTCAAATTCACTCGATGAGCGAGCGAGCATGGAAATCACGAAGCTGCTCGACTTCGAAAGCAGTCCGGAACTCATCGAGTTGACCGCACAGATTGAGCGGGCCGACCACAAAGTCGATCAACTGGCGTCAGCGATCGATTGGGTCAAGGGAATGCTCGCCCTCGACCAACCGGCTTTCGAGCCGCTGACCATCGCCAGCAAGGAGACGGCGATGCCGGATGGCAACCATTTAAAGCTGGGCGTCGCCACGTTTGGTTTGGTAGGGCTGCTGCTCGGCATGCCGGTGCTGATCCGTGACACCTTCCACTCAGACGTAACGCCGTCGGGTCGCCTGGGACAAGAGTTCGGTCTCCCCATGATGTCGGCACAAGAGATCCAGGGCCGGTCGTTCAAAAAGGCTGGCTTGCAGTCACACGATCCCGAACTGCGTCTGCTTGCCAATCGGATCCAGCAATCGGCTCGCGAGGCCCGCGGCTCCGTTGTTTTGTTCAGCAGTTTGTCGGACAGAGTTTCCACCGACGAGTTGACAAGAACAATTGCCGGCTGCCTTGCGGCGCGAGAGGAGAGAGTGCTGGTAATCGATCTTGAGACGATCGACCAGAATCGAAATGGGAAGCAGCAGGGAAGGTTGCCGTCTGGAAAGGGCGAGGAGATCACCGACGATCTTCCCCAGGAGTCAGGGCTAACCCATCGCAAGGTTGAACTGGCCATGGCGTTGGCTGGTGCGACGAAAGAGGTTGACGACGTTTTGATTCATCACGACGAGAGCGGAATCGATCGATTGCAGCTCGGATCTGGCGAGCTTCCAGTCGAGGCCTTTGCATCACCCATGATGACACGACTGCTGGATCGCTACCGCAACCAGTACTCGCTGGTGTTGCTCAGTGGTCCACCGGCGAAGTACCTCGCGGACCTGCAGGTTTTGTCGGCACGTTGCGACGGAACGATGTTTGTCGCCCCCGACCGCGGTCAGATGCCGGCGTCGGCACGCCGCACTGTCATGGACCTGATGCAGAACCACGTACCGGTGATGGGAATCGTTGAGGTGCCTAGCTAGGACCGTCTTGTACGATGGACTTCCAAGTCCGTCGATCCTTCGCAACTTCTTGATAATCGACGGACTTGGAAGTCCATCGTACGGAGTCGATCAGAACAGTCGATTCAATCCGTTGAGGGCGGCGACTCGGTAGGCCTCGGCCATCGTTGGGTAATTGAAGGTCGTCTCAATGAAGTAATTCAGCGTGTTGTGCTCGCCGGGCTGACTCATGATCGCTTGCCCGATGTGCACGATCTCCGAGGCGTTCGCTCCGAAACAGTGCACGCCGAGAATTTCCAGCGTTTCACGATGAAAAAGCAGCTTCAGCATGCCGACGGTCTGGTCGGTGATCTGAGCGCGAGCGAGACTCTTGAATTGTGCCTGTCCCACTTCGTAAGGGACACAGGCGGCGGTTAGATCTCGCTCCGTCTTGCCGACAGAGCTGATTTCGGGACTCGTGTAAATTCCTGTTGGGATGTCGTGAACGCGTAAGTTGCCGTCTGCTTGCCCCATCAAATGCATCGCTGCGGCACGGCCTTGCGTATAGGCCGCACTAGCGAGCGCAGGGGGACCAATCACATCGCCCACGGCATAGACATTTGGCATTGGGCGTTTGAAAATGCTCGTCCACTTCAATCTGCCCACGCCCATTGGGGGTCAGGTTGAGATTCTCGAGGCCAAGGTCCTCCGTGTTGCCGCTGCGACCATTGGCCCAAAGCAACACGTCCGTCTTGACTTGCTTGCCACTCATCAGGTGGATGATCACGCCGTCGTCATCCCCCTCGATTCTTTCCATGGACTCGTTGTGGCGTATGATCACGCCCTGGTCGCGGAGGTGATAAGAAAGGGCGTCGATGATCTCGTCGTCGAGAAACTCCAACAGCTTCGATCGGGTATTGATCAGGTTGATCTTGATCCCCAGATTACGAAACATCGATGCGTACTCGACTCCGATAACGCCGGCGCCGTAGATGCTCATCGAAGAGGGCCGATGATTCATATCCAGCACCGTATCGCTGTCGAATATCCTGGGATGAGAGAAATCAACGTTTGCAGGTCGGTAGGGGCGAGAGCCCGTGGCGATCACGAAGTACTTGGCTCGAATCGGATCGTCCCCGTCGATCGAAACGGAGTGCTCGTCAAGGAAACGAGCCTGGCCGCGATAAATCGGAACGTTGTTTCGATCGTAGAACGACTGTCGCATCGTCACCTGACGGCCGATGATCGCTTGAGTCCCACGTTTGAGTTGCTCGAGTGTCGGGGTCGCGTGCACTCCCAATTCCCGGAAAGTGGGGTTCTTCAGCACGTTCATGGTGCTGGTGATCGCATAACGAAGCGCCTTGCTCGGAATCGTCCCCCAGTGGGTGCATCCGCCGCCAATTTGACGATAACGTTCGGCCACAGCGACGCGCATCCCCCCTTTCGCAGCCTGCATGGCGGCTCCCTCACCCCCGGGGCCGGTTCCGATGACAAACAGGTCGTAATCAAACTTTGAATTGCTCATAATGCTTTCTCGTTCCCCCGCTGTTCCCGCGCCAAGAGACGGTTTGTTGCAATGTTACTAGCCTGCGTCCAGACCGATGTCACGTTCGCTGATGTGGACGCCAATCTTCACCGAGTCTTGAAATGGCTCGAACAGGCAGGCGACGCAGAGGCGGATCTCGTTGTGTTTCCCGAGTGTATGCTGTGTGGCTATGCCTATGACAGCCGAGACGAGGCGCTGGCCCACGCAATGGCACGAAACGATCCAAGATTTGGTGAACTTGCGAATGCTGCTGCCAAGCACCGATTGTATCTGACGCTCGGTTTCCTGGAGCGATCGGCCGGCCGATTGTACAACGCATCGGCCTTGATCGGTCCCGACGGAATCATCGGGCACTACCGAAAAATCCATCTACCCCAGTTGGGAATCGATCGGTTTGTCGATCGCGGCGACATTCCGTATCAAGTCCATCAGGCTGGAGAAGCTGCGGGTCGGGTTGGCGATTTGCTACGACAGTTCCTTTCCGGAGCCGATGCGTCTCTTGGCTTTGCATGGCGCTGATGTGATTGCCCTCGGAACAAACTGGCCATGCGGCGCGGCTCGCACCGCCACGGTCGTGCCTCCCGCCCGTAGCATGGAGAATCACCTCTTCTTCGCCGCGGCGAATCGAATTGGCGAGGAGAATGGATTTGCGTTTTGTGGTTGCAGTTCGATTTGTGGTCCCGACGGTGTGGTGCTTGCCTCCACCGATGGTGATGAAGCGATCATGCTGTTGGCAGAGATCGATCCAGGTCAGGCACGCAACAAGCGAATCGAACGAGTGCCCGGAAAGCATGTGATCCATCGCTTCAATGATCGTCGTCCAGAATTCTATGGCGAGATTGCGGCGTCTTGGCCACCAACTGAGCCGGGCGAGTAGAGACAGTAGAGTGATTTCGAGTTCGGCCCGTGCGACTGGGAAAGATAAACGCTGCTCCGCATGCCTACCCGACGGCTTTCAAGATTGCAGCGATCCGATCTCTTGCATGGCTCGCATGCTCCATGAAGTCGACTCGACCAAGATCCTCCATCGTCACTTGCGTTGGATAATTCCGGAAGATCGCCTCGCGAAGCTGTTCATCAATTCGCTGCGACCAGAGACGATTCGAGTCTAGCAACCCGAGTTCGTCGTCGCGCATCGGAACCCGAAGTCGCAGGCATGCTGGGCCGCCACCGCCATCCATGCTCTGTCCCAAATCAACGAAGTGCACTTCCGTGAACCAGTCTTGTGCTTGCCAAGCTCGAACCAAGGAAAGTGCACGCGGATTCTGTTCAACTTGGATGGGGCACAAGATGATTCGGTCGCAACCCGATTGGCGTGGCAAGGACAGAATTTGACTGTTGAAGAGATAGGTGCTGACCGCTTCTTCAATCGGTAGCGAGGCCTCATCGACCACGATTCTGCGAAGTTTCTGTCCGGTTCGCTCGCAATAACGCTTCTCCAATAGAACGAACGTTTCCTCTGCCTCCCAAAATGCCAGTTGATGGTGGATCAACAGGTCGCCATCGCTCATCGCCACCACATCGTTATGAAACGCACCGGCATCAATCGCTTCGGGGCTTTGCTTCAAATAGAAAACGATCCCTGCGTCCAGCCCATGCAGTCGGGCAACGGCTTGCACGGCGGCAAGCGATTGCCTGGGCCAATATCGAGCCGGCGCTGGGTCACCATCTCCGTAGACGAACAAGTGAATACCGGGACCATGATCGGAAGCAAGTCGCATGTGATTTGCTGCTCCCTCATCTCGCATTGCGGCGCCGCCCGGCAAGGGTGCGAAGCAGCGGTACGAACTCGGCAATGTCCGCCGCAGCTCCTTCAATGTCTCGTCCGGTTCGATCGCGCGATGGACGCTGGCGTTCAGGTTGGCGATCGTCAGACAAGCGGATCCGAACGCACTATCGCACGCGGGGGTGACTGTCGCGGCGTTGGCGGTCCACATCGCCGAACAACTCATCGCTGCCGAGAGAAGTTCCGGAGACTTCGTATCGCGCTCGTCTCAGTACTTCCCCATCGCTGCCTTGAAACCCGAGTGAACGTAAGAAGGCAAGGTTCGGTCGCTTCTGTGGCGGCAGAATCAACTGTGGCACGCCCAGCGTTGCAACACGTCGCATCTTGTCCAAGCCCTGCAGGGCAGCTGCAGCCGGATTCGAAGGCTGACCCAGATGACTTTGCGACGCAACGTTGCCCACGCCAAGGCCACCGAAATGGTGAGTTGGCCCGACAATGCGATCGATTTGCGATTCGACCCAATTCACCGCCTCGCCCCCGTCGTGCATGTCGATTGACTCATTGCGTAACCTTCCACGGATCATTCTGAACCAGGGATTCTCGTTCGATGGACGCTACCGGGTCACAACAGAAATCGATGGCATAGAATCCAGCGGGACGATGATTGCCGCTATCGCCCAAGCCGCCAAACGGCATCGTCCCGGCGGCGCCGGTGGTGGATGTGTTCCAGTTGACGACCCCAGCCTTCACATCACGCACAAACAAGTCAAACATCTCTCGAGAGCCTCCCAGCAAGGAGGCGGCAAGTCCATATGATGTTTGTGCCGCGACCTGTCGAGCCTCTTCAAACGAACCGACGCGTTGTACGACCAGCAGTGGGCCAAACCACTCAAGCTGACCAATCGCCTCGATCGCATTCTGATCGAGCGATGAAGCGTCGAGAATGGAGGGTCGGACGAGGTTTGGAAATTCGGGATCAACCTGAAGTTGGATGAGCGGTTCGCAACCATATTCAATCAATTGGTCGTAGGTCTGTCGAAGATGCTGCGCCGCCGCTGCTGAGATCAACGGACCGAGATGCGGGGCGGGCAAAGCACCGGGCATGGCCACGCGAAGCTCCCGAGTTCGGCTCTGAATCGCTTGGATCTGCTGATCGGTGGCCGGACCATTGATCAAGATCACGCGGCGGGCGCAGGTACATCGCTGACCCGACGAGACGAACGCGGCGAAAGAAACGATCGACGCGACATCCTCCTCCGACGCATCCTCGGCAATCACGATCGGATTGTTGCCGCCAAGCTCCAGCGCCAGACACGACCTGAAATCGCCCGGCCAATTGCTGATGAATCGCTCGCCCCGCATCGCGTGAGCCAGTCAGGAAGACACCCGATATCAACGGTGAATCAATCGCCGCGACCGCTGTCGACACACCACCCGGGATTATCTGCATCGCCCCCTCGGGTAGTCCTGCCGCACGCCATGCCTCCCCCATCCACATCGCGATTGCGGTGGCCTGGTCGCTTGGCTTGAAGACCACGGTGTTGCCCGCAAGGATGCCGGAATGATCTGCCCGCCTGGCAAATGAAGGGGAAAATTAAACGGTCCCAGCACAAGCACCACACCCAACGGCTGTTGACGAACACGGCGAACCACCTGGATCTCAGGCTGGTCAGGCAAGACGCTGTCCATCGATTCACCGACCACGTGGGGTGCCCGCCGCTGTTGGAAGGCCTCGATCGAAAGTTCAACCTTGGCGATTGCGGCATTGACTTCGCCCTGAGCGTCCCAAGGGAGCTTCCCAACTTCATCAGTCAGCAATTGAGCCAACGCATGACGGTTCTCCTGGAGATACTGACCATAACGTCGAATGATCTCGATGCGACGCTCGATCGGCTCTCGCGACCAAGAGACTTGGGCAGCAGAAGCGATGCACATGGAGTTGGCGACCTCGTCGGCGGTCGTTGCGAACCCGGTCCAGACGACTTCACCGCTGACTGGGCTGGTGCTCTCGAGTTTCGTCGACATTTTCCTATCTTCCAAAAGACCACGCGAATTTTCTTGACCTACCGTTTCTGCAGAGGGTGCACGCCCCCGGTCCAAACCCTTCTCCATCCTATCTGTCGGAGTCTACAGAGATGAAACGAAACAAGAAAAGTGGCTTTTCGCTACTTGAAGTGATTGCCGCCGTGGTCATTTTGGCAGTGGTTGCCGCAGCCACCGTCGCCACCGTGGCTCCCATGCGAGCCAAGAGCGAAGACAAACTCGCCGACCAGGAAGTCGCAACCCTCAACGCGATGGCACAAACCTACTACTTGGAAGAGGGTACTTTTCCGTCGAGCGTGGTTGCACTCGCCAATGCTGGCTACATCGCCAATACGACGCCAGACGAGAAAACTCGCCTCCAAAAAATCCGTCGAAATTATAGCTACTCGCGAGCGACCGGCGTGTTTGCCAAGAAATAGTCTCTTGCATCACTGGACTCCGACGGTCCGTCCGAGAGAAACGCGGCGCGCGTGCTGCACTCGCGGCACGGACCACTTTTCGTGAATGGCGGAAGCAAATCGATGAAGTGTGGATCGCGCCAACGCGAACTTCGAAAAGGCGCTACCTTGATCGAAGCGATCATGGTGATTGCGTTGCTGGCTGCCGCAGCCGTCGCTAGTTCGGTCTTGTTCGATGGTGATTTGGTCTCCCGCCGACGAGTCGCAGCCGCCACGAATCACATTGCAGAAACACTCTCCATTGCACGAAATACCGCGATCACAAATCAAGCGACCGTTCGTGTCCAACGGGCTCGTCGTAAGGGAATGGAACTGCTGCTGATCAGCGAGGACGCAGGTCCATTTCGCTCCGGTAAAGCTTGGGTGTTCGAACTGGGTACCGAGATTCGTTTAGCAGGCAAGCCATCGCAGATTCAGTTCGCTCCCTCCGGGACTGCAGATCGTTCGCTCAGTTGGATCGTGAGCGAAGCAGGAAGCAAGGGTGAAATCAGCGTCGTGCCCACCAGTGGCCAGATCAACCGACGACTACCATGAAACGCCTCAACCATCCCATTGCAATCCGACGTAGACACGCTCGAGACGGCGCGACTCTGATTGATGTGGCGACCGGGTCGATGCTGCTGGCCGTCCTTCTCATTCCATCGATTCATCTAATCAGTGAAGCTCGATCGGTTGGCCACCGACTGGACCTGCAGGACGCGGCACTATTCGAAGCCACCAATCTGATCGAATCGGTTCGTATTGCCCATTCCGATCCGACAGCCTTTCAAACTGTGTACTCGACTCCTCTGGATCGTCGACAAATCATCGTGATTCCTGATGGCCCCGATCTGCTTGGACGAGTCCGCATTGAGGCCGACAAGAGCCTCCCGACCTCACCGCTGCTCAGTATCGTGGTGGATGTTTGGCATGACGCCGATGGCGACTCTCAGATGGGAAGCACCGAGGTGAGCCAAACCCTCCGAACCCAGTGGGCATCGCCATGAATCTTCCAGGGTCCAAAACGATCTCACGCCGCGGCGTCAGTCTGATCGAAGTGATCACGTGCACCATGCTGGTTGCGGTGTTGCTGGTGCCCCTCGCCGCGGTCATCCGCGCCTCGGGCCAGTCCATCGCCGAAGCGGAGGCAAGTACATCGACCGAGGCAGAACTGCGTCGCGGCCTTCGCTGGCTCGGCGATACCATTCGCGATGGAGACCTGATATCCGTTCGCACCAACCGCATCCAACTAAGAATGCGCAGCGGTGAAGTTGGCAACGTCAGAGTCCGAGGGAAAACCCTTGAGTTTCAAAACGGAAAGGACAATCTACCGATTGCGAACCAAGTCTTGGAGGCTCGGTTCACGGAATTGCGTCAAGCCACGCCACCCAAGAAACGCATTGGCCTCTTGATGTCGCTCCGTGCACGGGATCCCGACTCGGGCGCCACGATCGTCCTTGACTCCACCCTTGCCATTCCACCGCAGGGCTGAAGCGAGGCTACCCACTCATCATGACATCACGAAGATCGCCCATTCGAAAAGGCTCGGCACTCCTGGTTTGTACCCTCGCCGCCTTCGCTCTTTCGATCGCCTCGATAGCGATCTTGCGAAGCAGTCGTCGACACATCGCCCGCGTTGACGCCTTGCGCACCGCCTCGATCGGCAGATGCGTCAGCGACGGGTTGGTACAGCGATCCATCGCCTCACTTCGCGCCAACCCAACACTCACGGGCACGCTGACCGACCCCATGGCTCCCCTTGGTGGGGCACGATGTGAACTGAGTCAAGTCTCCGCAACGTCCGCGCAGATCCAGGTCTTTCTCTATCCAGGAGCCTCCATTCCAGCGAGAGTTCTTGTCATTAACCACAACGATCTGGGAAAACTTCCTGGCCAGCCGTGATTCGCCAGACGCAAATCTTTGGCGTGTTGGACTGCAAGTCCGCGTTTCATCGGCCGACATTCGCAGCTTTGCTGCATTTCTTACGAGTCTCGGAGAGACTCGCCTACGGTAGTGTTTCCATCAGCTCAACCTTTCGAAATTCGACAGGATGGCTTTCTGATTGCAGCGAGATCGTCCCTTCGCTGAGCATCAGTGTTCCACTCTTTTCGCTGAGTGACTTTGCATGCTCATCACGCGGATCAAGCTGTGGTTGGTTGTATTCCAGAACGACCTCACCATCAATGATATGCCGTATGACGTCGTTACCACGCACCTCGACCTCTGCGGTCACCCATTGAGGACCGTGATAAGTCTTCGAGTTCGAACTGGTGCAGTGCGCGGTAATCAATTTGTCATCCATGACGACATTGGTGCCGGGAGTGCAGAGGTTCGATGTCGTTCGCTTGCTCTTGCCATCGCCTCCGAGTAACTGCACTTCGATAGAGACAGGAAAGTCCTGGTCCTTTGCCATCGTTTCTGGCTTTTCTCCATGGAGCATCAAGCCGCTGTTTCGAATCGCCCATCCCGGACCTCCTTTGCACTGATCACCGACAAACCGGTACTCGACGCGAAGGCGGTAATTGGAAAAGGAATCTTTGTAGAACAGATGGCCAAAGGTTTCGTTGAATTCGTCGTAGGCTTCGTACCCAACCTTCAGAATGCCATCTTCCACTCGGAAGGTGTTGCCAAAGTTATCGCCTAGATCGTGATATCGAATCTTGGGTGTCCAGCCATCCAGATTCTCACCGTTGAAAAGCTGGATCCACTCTCCATCGGCAGACTCCCCCGCTCCGGCAGACTCCTGGGCAGACGCTTGGGAAGATGCCTGTGCAGATACCTGGTCCTTGGCGATCTCCTGCGCTTTGACCGGGCAAACCATGAAAAGAGAAACGCAACACAATGGGATCAGGTACCGACGGGTCATCAATTTTCCACCAGGACGAAGGCAAAAAAGCAGGCTTGGACAATCACGCCCTCAACCTGCGAGGGACCTGATTCTACACCGCCGCCGAACGCTCGTACTAGCTTCTGTTCCTAACCCCGAGCGATGACCCCGAGCGATAACCCGTACGATGGACTTCCAAGTCCGTCGATTTCCAGAGCCAGGTGATTTCGACGGACTTGGAAGTCCATCGTACAGGTTACGAAACGATTACAATCGTCGATTTCTCTCTTCCCGAATCACCAGCGTTCCCCGCAATGAAATGTTCGATTGATTGCCTGAGGCATGTTCGAGGCCAGCTTTGGATCAAGCTGGCAGCCTTTTTTCTCGGGTGCCTGGTCCATCCGGTTCTGGCGATCGAACCACCGGGATCGGACTTATCGAACGATCCCTTTGATCCTTCCCTACTCATCGAGCAGCCCGGAGTCGAGCTATCTCTGGTCGCTGAGCACCCGGACGTTGTGACGCCGACTGGTATCGATGTCGACGAGCGAGGGTCCGTTTGGGTCATCGCCAGTCATACCCACTTTCGACCGGATGATTACCGGGGTCCCGAGCACGATCAAATTCTCGTCTTTGACGCCAGCGGCCAACGTTCTGTTTTTTATGACAAAACGGATGCTTCCATGGACCTGGAGCTCGGGTCCGGACGGCTGGGTTTACGTGGCGCAGCGCGACCGGATTCTGCGGATACGCGACTCGGACGGTGATGGCGTCGGTGACATTGAAGAAACGATTGCCAGGCTCGAGACCGAGGCGAACTATCCACATAACGGATTGAGCGGGCTCTGCTGGTCTCCTGAAGGCGAACTGACCTTTGCACTGGGCGAGAACTACGCAAAGCCTTGGACGCTAACCGGCGCCGACGGATCAGAGGTGGAAGGCTCCGGAGAGGGCGGGATCTTCCAGTGCGATGCTCAAGGCCAATCGTTGCGTCGCATTGCCAAGGGATTCTGGAATCCGTTTGGACTCTGCTTCCAGCAGGACGGCTCGATCTTCGCCGCGGAAAACGATCCGGGATCGCGTCCACCCTGTCGATTGCTTCACATCGTACCGGGTGGTGACTATGGCTATCAGCGCAAATATGGCAACCATGCTTATCACCCCTTTGTGTGCTGGAATGGCGAATTGCCTGGCACGCTGCCAATGATGCATGCCGTGGGAGAGGCACCATGCGGAATCGCTCCTCTGGGAAATGGATTGATCGTTCCATCTTGGACCGAGCACCGAATCGATTTCTATCCGCTTCGCCGTCAGGGAGCATCGTTCACCACGGAGCGAGTCACGTTGGTTCGTGGTGGTGATTTCTTTCGACCCACCTGCATCACGGCCCAATCCGCGACAACCTTTTATCTGGCCGATTGGGTCGTCGGCTCCTACGAACTGCATGGCAAGGGCAGGGTCTGGAAGTTGACCGTTGACCGGTCGGCCGCCGATTGGCTCGGTGAGATGGCGTTGGAACCTGCGAACGATGAGGCGAAACTGGCTGAGTCGCTGCGACGCGGCGGGCCAGCCCTGTCCACGGAGCAACTTTTTGAAGCGCTGCCGAGACGAGGACCCCTTTCTGCGTTCGGCTGCCATCCAGGCCCTGTCAACACGAGTCGAAAGCATCAGCACCGACCGCAAGTTGAATCTAAGCAACGGGGACCTCGTTTCGCTGCTGCTCGCGGAGCGAAAAGCGGATCCGAAGAACGAGCTGGCAGCCGATTTCTTCTTCAACCTACCCAGTACGGAAGTGCGGCTCGAGGCGATGCGCTGGATCGCCGACTCCGAGATGACGAATTTCCTGCCGAGGATTCAGCAGCTGCTTGTGGAGTCCGACGGCGATTTCCAGCTTTTTGAAGCCGCCTTGGCCACTCTGAACGCTCTCCATGGGACACCCGAGCTTGGCGTTTCCGATCCCAAGATGCTGATCTCGCTGGTGCAAGACCCGGAGACGTCACCGCGAATTCGAGCCTTTGCCTTGCGGCTGCTGGACCCGAACGCAGCCGAGATTCTCAGTGAAGTTATGGCGAGAGCTAATGCAAACGGGTGACCCGAACATTTCGACCGAGTTGATTCGCTCCGTCGCGTTGCTTGGGTCGCAAGCGGCAAATGAGTTCCTATTTGAGATTGCTTCCAGGGAGGATTTTCCGATCTCAAATCGTGCCGACGCACTCTCGGGGCTCTCTGCAACGAGCGAAGCGTCCGTCCAGGCGTTGATCAAACTCGCGGAATCGGAAACGCCAGAGATCCGTGACGAAGCTCTGCGAAGCCTTCGTTTCGCGCCATTGAGCGAGTCGAACGTGGAACAGCTTCGCAGCATTGGATCCAGACATCCTGAATCCGACGATCTGGTCCAAGCGACCATTGATCCAAGCTCACTGACCGATTCACGACCTGCAGCCAGCGATCTGGAAGCTTGGCAGTCGCGACTGGCGGAGCTGACAACGCCGGTCAACCTGGACGCTGGTCGTCGCTTGTTCCATCATTCGGTCGTCGGGACTTGCATCAAGTGTCATCGGCACTCCGGACGCGGGAGTGATTTGGGACCCGATCTATCGGCAAGTTCGAGCGTTGACGACCCGAACCGACTGTTGCGTGCTCTGCTGCAGCCCAGCCGTGACGTCGATCCCCAATATCATCCAAGAATGCTCGTCACCGAAGATGGCCGGGTCTTCACAGGGATCTTGCTTCGCGACGGAGGCGGCGGCAGCGAATACTATCGTGATAACCTGGGCCGGGAGCAGCGATTCAAGACCGATGAAATCGTCCAGCGGAAGGAGCTAAATACATCGATGATGCCCGAGAAGCTGTTTGAAATGATGACCGACCGAGAGATCCGAGATCTCTTGGCGTTTGTCGGCCATGCGGTGGAATCGGAGAGTCCCAATCGGGTTGACTGACGTGGCAACCAACTGGGCCGCGTCACTTTGCGGTAGGACCGTCTGAAAACTCTCGAAGTCCCCTGGCAAGAAGCCCTCACGCCGCTACTGCATCGGACCTCCAGATGAGAGCCGACGCGAAATCGGATGCTACCCGGTCGATTCTTCTGCGCGTTGCATGGCCTCCAACACAATCTTGAGCTGGTTGCGAGCGCGACTCAGGCGACTGCGAACGGTCCCGATCGAGATTTCAAGAATCTCTGCGATGTCTTCGTAGGAATTTTCCTCCATCTCTCGCAGCACAAGAATCGAGCGATGGTCATCCGATAAGGATTGCAAGGCTTCTCGTACCATCGCCACGCGTTCTCGCTGGAGCATGGGCTCATCGACGGCGTCCCCTTGGTAGGTGACTTCCAAACCGTTGGTTTCCCGCCACTGGTCCAGGGACACGCGTGCCCGTTTTCGACGCCTGCGGGTCAACGCACTGTTGAAGGCAATCCGGTAGAGCCAAGTAAAAAATTGGCTGTTGCGTTGAAACGTATCCAGTTTCAGAAAGGCCCGAATGAACGCCTCCTGCACCACCTCCTCCGCCTCGTCCGGGGAACCGGTGACCTGCAGCATGGAAGCAAACAGACGATCCTGATTCGCTTCGACCAAATGCGTGAAGGCAGCGCGATCCCCTCGCAAGGCTCGATCGATCAGCTGAGTCTCGTCACTCACGTCGGGGGCTTTCGAATACAAACTTATCGGTGGGCAGGGGGAGGCACCGAGACGCGGCGATCGGCGATGATTCGGCACGCCCTGGGCGTGATCGGATGAGCGCGAGACAGGATCAGTGGAGGGCTGCCGGATAAATTGCCGGGCGTTTCGCAAACCAATAGTCTAACACCGGCGAGAGCGGTTCGTACCCGATCCTCCATTGCAAAGGAGCAACCGCGGCGAGGCAAGGGAAAGGAGCCGATGCCCCATTTTTTGCCGCCCCTTTTTTGCCGACGTCGCGTGGGAGAGGTCCCAAACGGGCGACTGCGCTCAATTCAACTCGCCGCCAGCCGCTTTGCCACTGAGGTGGCGTTGCAGGTAGGTCGCCCGTTTCAACGTTTCGGTCCGAGGAGCCGAGAAGCCGGCCCTGCAGTTTTTGCAGGTGGGCGGGTTGAGTATGGATGAACAGTTTATTGATCGTTCCGACCTGGACGTCCTCGATCAAACCGAGATTGACACCCATGCGAACCTTGGAAAGGTAATGCATCGTCTCTTCGCTGCTGATCTTCTTGGCGGTGCTGAGGATTCCCAGTGCGCGGCTGACGTCATCGTGCAGGTCCTTCTGCCCTTGTGTGACCAGAAAGTCACGAGCCTTTCGTTCGTACTCGATGATCCGTGGGACCACGTTGTCTCCCACCAATGCAACCAGGTCTTCCTCGCGGTGTCCGAGCGTGATCTGGTTGCTGACCTGATAGAAATCGCCGGTGTACTGCGAGCCCTCACCGTAGAGGCCGCGAACGGTGACATTGATCCGCTGCATGCTTCGAAACACCTTTTCGATCTGTCGGGTGATCACCAGGGCGGGCAGATGCAGCATGACGCTGACGCGAAGCCCGGTCCCCACATTGGTGGGACACGCGGTCAGGTAGCCAAAGCTGATGATGGAACGCATACAGAATCGACTCCTCCAGCTGGTCGTCGAGCGAGTTGATCTGAGCCCAGGCCGATTGCAAGTCCAATCCGCTATGCATGACCTGGATCCGAAGGTGATCCTCCTCGTTGATCATCACGCTGTACTGCTCACTGGGATCGATGGCGACCGCTCGGGCCCCATCGGCATCGGCAATCTCACGGCTGATCAGTTGGCGTTCGACCAGGAATTGCCGATCAATCTCGGGCAGTTGTTCGATGTCGATATAACGGACGTCGTTCCAGCCGGTGATCGCGTCCATCTTGGCCCGAACCGTCCGCTCGATACTGACCCGATCCTCGTCGCTGCAACGGCGAATGAAGGGAAAGTCGGCGAGGTTCCGCGCCAGGCGAATGCGACTGCTGATCACGATGTCCGATTCAGGACCGGTACCCCGCATCCACTCGCCGCTGCATTTGGCAAACTCATTGAAGTCAGAGACCCGTTTCACTTTTCGCCTGCTCCCTGGTCGGCCTCATCCGCCGTACTCCCCGACTCTTCAATGCGGCGAAGCTCGTCACGAATTTCCGAGGCCCGCTCGTAGTCCTCCCGCTCCACGGCCTCTTCCATCTCTCGTCGCAACTGGATCATCTGGGCTTGCGAATCGGCAGCGGCCGCACGTCGGGGTCGCTTTCCACAGTGTTCGACCGCATCGTGAATGTTGGTCAGACAGCGGGATCAAATCAGATTGCGAAATGGGTGTAGTCGTACGGGCAACCGAGACGGCCGGTGTTGCGGAACTCGAAAAAGCTGATTCCGCAGACGGGACACTCCTTCTGGTCCAACTCCGCCAACTCCTTCTTGGTTTGACCGAGATTCAACTGTTTCGCCAGGGCACCGGCGATCGAGGCAGCCGGACTCGGCCCCCCCTTTTGCAAAAATCCTCGAGCATGCTCTTCACACAAATGCATCACCTGCGAACCGGTGGGCTCGGTCAGCTCGGTGATGTGAAAGGTAGCCGGCTTTTCGCAATATTGGCATTTCATGTTCGGTTCCAGTGGCCGCAATCACCGTAAATCCAGTCATTTCAAGGAGTAAGCGGCCCTGCGAAGGGATTCTATCGCTGGCCCATGGACTGTCAACGCAAGGCCTACCGGTGGGGTTGTCCCCTACACGTGCCGATGTTCGCAGTCGAAACTATGGTGGTCGCTACATCGTCGCAGCCCGGTCGAACTGCCGCGGTCGTTCCTCTCCCGCTATCGAATCAACTCTCGATGCACATCCCTGATCCGCAACACTTCGCAGCGCTCGCTATCGAACACGATTTCGTTCCAGTCTATCGCCGGCTGCTCAGTGACGCACTGACGCCAGTGACAGCTTTTCAATTGCTCGATGACGGCGGGCCGGCCTGCCTGTTCGAGAGCGTGATCGGAGGCGAGAAAGTCGGGCGATACAGTTTTCTTGCAGCCTCGCCGGTACGACGATTCGCGGCGACGCGAGAACGCATCGAAATCACGGAATTGCCTGAGGGGACGACGCACGCAGTCGCGAGTCGCCCGATCCTCTGGACACTTTTCGATCTCACTTTCATTTTCGGGTCGCGGCCGTTGACGGTCTACCACCCGTTTGTCGGCGGTGCGATCGGATACGCGGGCTACGACGTGGTTCGCTACGTCGAGGATCTTCCCAACGCCCCGCAGGACGATCGCGGATCTGCCCGACCTTGACTTTGCCTTCTACCACACGCTTTGCGTCTTCGACCACGTCGACAAAACCATCACGATCGTCTCGCTTGCCGACTGCCGCGAGTGTCGCCAGCCCGGACGAGGCTGCTGCCGCCTATCGCGCAGGCGACGTCGAGCGATCGATGCGACCGTCAAGAAACTCAGTGCGGCGTCGTCCCGAAATCCTGCGGAGATGGAATCCGGATGTCTGGAAAGATCAGATCGCCAGTCATCCACTTGACTGTGACCTCCAATTTCACGCGGAATCTTTTGAGGAGGCGGTGCGGCAGTGTGTCGAGTACATCCGGGCCGGGGACATCTTCCAGGTCGTTCCCAGCCAGCGGCTTGTCGGTCAAAACCGACGTCGACCCGTTCGAGATCTACCGCTCGCTGCGCGTCGTCAATCCCAGCCCCTTCATGTTTTACGTGCGCACCCCCGATTGCGAATTGGTCGGCTGCTCGCCCGAGATCATGTGCCGAGTCGCCGACCGCACAGTGTCACCGTTCGACCGCTGGCGGGCACTCGGCGACGCGGCGCAGACGGCAAAAGAAGACAAGGCACTAGAGCAAGAACTACTGGCCGATCCCAAAGAGCGCGCCGAACATGTGATGCTGGTCGATTTGGGACGAAACGACGTCGGCCGGGTCGCAGAGTTCGGCTCGATCGAATTGACCGAAGTCATGGTCGTCGAACGCTACAGCCACGTGATGCACATCAGCAGTGAAGTGCAGGGCAAGCTGCGAGACGGGCTGGATGCCTTTGATGCACTCAAAGCTTGTCTTGCCAGCCGGCACCGTCTCGGGTGCGCCGAAAGTGCGAGCGATGGAAATCATCGATTCGATCGAACCGCATCGCCGTGGTCCCTACGGCGGCGCGGTCGGCTACATCGACTACCGAGGCAACATGGACACCTGCATCGCCCTGCGCACGATGGTCGTCAAGGATGGCATCGTGCACGTGCAAGCTGGCTGCGGCGTGGTTGCCGACAGCGACCCGAGCGCCGAATATGAGGAAACGCTGAACAAAGCGCGTGCCTTGATCTCGGCCATTGAATTGACGGTGCAACGAGTCAGCGACGCAGCCACCTGATTCGCCGGGCGCCTACGTAGGCGAGTCTCTCCGAGACTCGTAAGAAACGCAGCAAAGCTGCGAGTGTCCGCCTTGGAAATGCGGACCTACGTAGGCGAGTCTCTCCGAGACTCGTGAGAAACGCTGCAAAGCTGCGACCGTCCGCCTTGGAAATGCGGACCGACTGGGACTTCGCTTTTTGGATCACGTTCGCGGCGAGACCACGCTGCGATTCGTTGGCGTCGTTCGGTTCCAGCCACCGTTGACGATGATCGTCTGTCCCGTGATGAACGTGTTGTTGGGATCGGCAAGGTAGACCACCGCCTTGGCGACATCTTCGGGATTCCCCCAGCGATTCATCAGAGATTGCGACTTGGCTCGCTCGTTCCACTGATCGCCCGCATCGCTTCCCCAAGCGGTACGAATCCAGCCTGGGGCGACCGTGTTGACACGCAGCAGCGGGGCCACACATTGGGCCAAACTCGCCGAATAAGCCATCATCGCCGCTTTGACGGGACCAAACATCTGTCCCGCATCCCCCTCCATCCCTTCGGGCGCCTGGTCCCATCCGAGGAAGATAATCGAAGAGGGGGGGTACGCTTCCTGCTCCAGCAGTCGCGGCACCAGCCAGCCGTGAGAAGTGCGATCGTTCCCATCACGTCCACTTCCATCAACAGACGCAGCTTTTCCTCGAAACTCATCGACTTCGCCTCGCCGGTCAACACGTCCGCACCGGCGTTGTTGACCCAGACGGTGATTTCGTTCAAGCGTTCGAAAGCCGTTTCGACCAACTGCTGCGATCTTCGGCCTGGCGAAGATCTGCCGCGAGAATCGTCGCTTCACAGTCTCGCTCTCGGACCAGTTCAGCCGTTTCCTCGGCTCCCGCTTGGTTGCGGTGGTAGTGAACCAACAGGGAATCGACGCCCGCCTCTGCGAGGGCGATAGCGATGGCACGACCGATGCCGCTGGAGGCACCCGTCACGACCGCCGTTTGCTGATTGGGCCAACGTGTCACGTTTGAATCGAGCTCGCAAAAGGGGTTACTGTTTCTCGTACTCTTTGAGGAAGCCGACGAATTCTCGTCGGTGCTGCTGCTCGTCCGCCAGGAGGGTCACGCACATGTCTTGGGTGACGAAATCGTACCCGTCACAGAGTCGGATGATCTTTTCGTACTGTGCGATCGCCCCTTCCTCAGCATCAATGACCCCTTTGATCACCGTGACCACGTCGGTGGGGTCGGCGGGGGGTTGCAGCGTCTTTTGGCTCGCCTTGAAGTGGTCGCTGCCGGGAACCCGGCCGTCAATGGTCTTGATCCGACTGGCAATCTGCGAGGCGTGCTGGAGCTCGGCCTGCACATCCGCGGCCAGCGACTTCTTGATCTCCTCGGCACGAACCCCGTCAAGGTTGACGCTGTTGGCCAAATAATTGACCACCGTTTCCAGCTCCATCCAATAGGACTGAATCAGTGCCTCAATGATCTCTCGTGTTTTCTCTTTGTCGTTCATGCTCGATGCCTCAGCCCTGGAAGTGAAGGTGCGCGCGCCCAAATCTCGGGCATTTCACGTTACCGAGCTCTCTGGAGGGCGAACAGACCCCGGCGGGCAATCCGATCGGGGGGAATTGGGAATCCCAACCACCGCATCGGGAGGTCACGGTAGCAACCCCAGTGAACGCTTCGCGGCAGGGATCGGACCGCAGCCAGACTCGCCTCGGAGCGTCGCCCTTGCCGGTTTCGCCCGACTATGACTACTCTGCATGTCACAAAGAGGCGTGACAAAGCCGGTTGAAACCCGTGTTCACCCCCCCTCCCGTCGTCCGTCCGGCGTTGGGCTGAGTAGAATTCGGGTGGCAGTAGTATGGTCGGATTGCGCGAAGTTGGCATCCGCACGGCAGATGACGGCCTTGCGATGAGTCGATGCCGATCAGGGCGTCCCCATCCTTGTGAGATGGCAACTGAGTGATTCCTTAGCGGAACGAGAGAAGCATGTCAGAATCAAAAACCGTTGCGAAGGCTGAAGTCGAGCAGCAGCTTGGTGAACTGGAACAGCGAATCGCCGATGTCGACGTCGATGTCGCCGAGACCGAGGAGTGGCTCGCTTCGCTTGACTACGTGCTCAAGAGCAAGGGCCCCGATCGTGTCCGCTTCCTGATCGATCAGCTGCGCGATCGCGCGGCCGAAGAGGGGATCCAGTCGGCCGAAGACACCAGCACGCCTTACGTCAACACGATCCCGCTCAAGGACCAACCACCGTTTCCAGGCAACCGCGAACTCGAGCGGCGGATCAAGTCGATTGTTCGTTGGAATGCGATGGCGATGGTGGTTCGCGCCAACAAACGTGGCGGTGGCGTCGGTGGCCACATCAGTACATTCGCTTCCAGCGCGACGCTGTACGAGATCGGATACAACCACTTCTTCAAGGGTCGCGGCGAAGATGGTTACTCGGGCGACGCGATCTACTTCCAGGGCCATGCATCGCCGGGGATGTACAGCCGCGCCTTCCTGGAAGGTCGACTGACCGAGGACAACCTTGAGAATTTCCGCCGCGAGTTGCAGCCGGTTCGCAGGATTGTCGAGCTACCCGCATCCTTACTTGATGCCCGAGCTTCTGGGAGTACCCCACCGTTTCGATGGGTCTCGGTCCGATCATGGCGATCTATCAGGCGCGGTTCAACGAGTACCTCCACGATCGCGGACTCAAAGATACCTCCGGCACTCGTGTCTGGGCATTTCTTGGCGACGGCGAATGCGACGAACCAGAGACGCTCGGCGCGATTGGATTGGCGGCGCGTGAAAAGCTGGACAACCTGATCTTCGTGATCAATTGCAATCTGCAGCGACTCGACGGACCGGTCCGTGGCAACGGCAAGATCATTCAGGAACTCGAGTCGATTTTCCGCGGTGCGGGCTGGAACGTGATCAAGGTGATCTGGGGTGACGACTGGGATCATCTGCTGGCCAAGGACACCACCGGCTTGCTGGCCAAGCGAATGAACGAAGTGGTCGACGGCCAGTACCAGAAGTACACCGGCATGCCGGGCAGCTACATCCGCGAACACTTCTTTGGCAAGTACCCCGAGCTGCTCAAGCTGGTCGAGAACTACAGCGACGAAAAGCTCGAGAAGATGCGTCGCGGCGGACACGACCCGGAAAAGGTCTACGCTGCTTACAAGCATGGCGACCGAGCTCAAGAACGGCAAACCGACCGTGATCCTGGCCAAGACGGTCAAGGGCTATGGCCTGGGCGAAGCGGGCGAAGGACGCAACGTCGCCCACAATCAGAAGAAGATGAACGAGGAGGAACTGCTCGAGTTCCGAACTCGATTCGGAATCCCGATCAGCGACGAAGAAGTCGGCAAGGCACCGTTCTACAAGCCGCCGGCCAATAGCCAGGAGATCAAGTACCTGCGGGAACGACGCGAAGCACTGGGAGGGCCGGTTCCAAGTCGGCCGACCGCAACATCCCACGATGGAAGTCCCGACGCTCGAAGATTATCGCAAGGTGATCACGAAGCTTGAGAACAAGAACATCAGCACGACGTTTGCCGTCGTGCAAACTCTGATCGCGCTGTGTCGGGACAAAAAGATCGGCAAGCACGTGGTGCCGATTGTTCCCGATGAATCCCGAACCTTTGGGATGGAAGGGATGTTTCGCCAGTTCGGAATCTACGCGCACGCGGGCCAGCTTTACGAACCGGTCGATTCCGAGCAGATCACGTATTACAAGGAAGCCCAGGACGGACAGATCCTTGAAGAGGGGATCACCGAAGCCGGCTCGATGAGCAGTTTCAACGCGGCGGGCACCGCCTACAGCCTGCATGGGATCAACATGATTCCGTTCTTCATCTACTACAGCATGTTCGGCTTCCAGCGGATCGGCGACCTGATCTGGGCCGCCGCCGATATGCGAGCCAAAGGCTTCTTGATCGGTGCGACCGCCGGCCGAACCACGCTCAATGGCGAAGGGCTGCAGCACCAGGACGGACACAGCCTGCTCAATGCCATCGCTTTTCCAACCGTGCGATCCTACGACCCCGCTTTCGCCTACGAGGTGGTCGTGATCATCATGGAAGGCCTCAAGCGGATGTACCAGGATGGCGAAGAGTGCATCTACTACCTGATGAGCGAAAACGAGGCCTACGACCATCCGGAGATGCCGGAAGGCTGTGAGGAAGGCATCATCAAGGGGATGTATCGATTCCGCAGCCGCGATGTTGAAGACGCTCGTGCTCGAGTCCAACTGTTCGGCAGCGGGGCGATTCTCAATTGTGCCTTGGCCGCCCAGGAGCTGCTGGCCGAAAAGTACAGCATCGCCAGCGATGTTTGGAGCGTGACCAGTTACACGCAACTGCGACGCGAAGCAGGGGCTTGTGATCGATGGAACATGCTGCATCCAACGGAACAGCCGCGCAAGAGCTACCTGGAGCAGGTCGCTCGAAGGTGTCGGAGGGTCCGTTCATCGCGGCAAGCGATTACGTCGAAGCCTTGGCCGAGCAATTGACCCCATGGATTCCTGGCGACTACTACGTGCTGGGAACCGATGGACTGGGACGTAGCGAAACCCGCGAAGCGCTTCGGCGTCACTTCGAAGTGGATGCCGAATCGATCACCATTGCGACTCTCAGCCGCTTGGCAAAGTCGGGCGTTTTACAGGCCAAGGATGTCCAAGACGCCATCAGCGAACTGGGATATGACTCCGAAAAGCCCGATCCCTATTTCGCCTAACGAGTACGAACAACGTTGTGGTCCGCGCGGCTCCTGTCGACGCGACCTGCCTTCCCCGATTTCAACGCTTACCGACGATCAATTCATCGCATGACTACCGAAGTAAAACTACCCGATCTTGGTGACGGCATCGAATCTGGTGACGTGCTGGAAGTCTTTGTGGATGTCGGCGATGTCATCCAGAAGGGACAGGACATCATCGAGATGGAAACCGACAAAGCAACCGTCACGGTTCCCGCTTCGATCGGCGGCAAGGTCGTCAAGGTATTGGTCAGCGAGGGAGACACGGTTCCGATCGACGGAACGTTGTTGGAGGTGGAGGCAGCCGACGGTGCTGAGAGCTCGCCTCCGCCAGCCGCTCCTGCTCCACAGGCGTCCGAGCCAGCAGCCCCGCCTCCGGCCGCTCAGGCTCCCGCAACGCCGGCACCGGAGCCAGCACAGCCGACGCCGCCTCCAAACGCACCACCGGTCGCTGCCGATCCACCACCAGCCGCGCCGCCGGCACCTGTTGCTCCACCATCACCTGTCGCGCCGGCGGCCGCGCCCTCCCCAGCGCCAAGTCAGCAGCTGACCCGTCGGTAGTCATCCCTGCGGGCCCGGCCATTCGACGATTCGCACGAGAGGTGGGTGTCGACCTGAGTCGCGTTGTCGGCTCGGGCGAGAGCGGACGCATCACGCGAGAAGATGTGCTGTCGGTGGTTCGTTCCTCCAGTCAGTCGGCTCGCGTCGCTCCTCCTGCCTCGACACCCGCGGCAGCCTCCACACCGCCTGCGTCGAGCGGTTCTCAACCAGCCACACCAGCCGCTGCCGACGCGTCCGGTGCCGATGATTTCGGTCCCGATTCGTGTCGAGCGGATGAGCAAAATCCGCAAGACCATCGCCAACCAGATGCATGTCAGCTGGTCGCAGCGTCCCTCGCGTCACCAACTTTGATGATGCCGACATCACCGACCTGGAACATCTGCGAAAATCGAGCAAGGAAGACTACGCGGCACAGGGGCTGAAGTTGACCACGATGCCGTTTCTGATCAAAGCGGTTGCGACCTCGCTGCGACATCATCCTACTGTCAACGCCATCATTGACCAGCAGAATGAGCAGATCGTTTACAAGGACTACGTCAACGTTGGCATTGCCGTTGACACCGATCGGGGACTGGTCGTTCCGGTCATGAAGAATGCCGATGCGATGGGAATTCCCGAGATCACTCGGGCGCTCGCCGAGATGGCGGGCAAGGTTCGCGGTGGCAACTTCGGCCTCAGCGACTTGCGAGGTGGAACCTTCACCATCAGCAATCTGGGAGCCATTGGCGGCCAGTATTCGACACCGATCGTCAATGTCCCAGAGGTTGCGATCCTCCTGGTCGGTCGCAGTCGCAAGCTACCGGTGGTCATGCCGGACGATTCGATCAAGCCGCGACTGATGATGCCGCTGAGCCTCTCCTACGATCATCGATTGGTCGACGGAGCCACGGCCGCACGATTCCTGAACGATGTGATCGGTTACCTCGAAGCGCCGAGTCGATTGCTGCTCGCACTCTAGTTTGACAGCGACACGCGCATCTTGCGTGGTCGCATCCTGACTACGATTGCTACCGTAGGCGAGTCTCTCCGAGACTCGTACCCAACCGCAGCAATGCTGCCAATGTCCGTCTTGAAAAGGCGGATCTAGACGGCGTAGCGCCGCACGTCTCAATCGCCGGCGGCGCCTGCAATTGCCACGTCACCGTAAGCCTCAGCGGCGACCGCTGGTGGCGCCAGCCAGGCTCGCTCGGGCGAAGGGACGTTTCTGGCCACGCTGTAAACCAAGAGGACTGCCACACAGGTCCAAGCCAGGCCGGGCCAGGCGGGCTGACCTCGCCGCTCGCGACGCCGCTGGAATGAGATCGCTCCGAGAATCGCGGGCAGACCGAGGATGAGCAACGGATTGAAGCGAATCGCGTCTCCAAAGCGCCCATTGGCCAGGGCGTGAATCGCTCGTGTCGTGCCGCATCCGGGACAGTGAAGACCCGTCAAGTGATGCAGCGCGCATTTGGGAACCCAAGGGGAATCAACGGAGCCGAGACTCCGAAAGACGAGCATCGCGACCACAAAGATTCCCGTCGCAACGCAAAGGACGACGATCAAACGGGGCTTGGGACTCACGTCGCTCACGCTCTAGAACCCGCCTCCGGCAGCCTGTTGATTCGCCACCGTAACATCCAACAGTGCGATCAACACCAGCGAGAAGAATCCACCCATCGCTGCCCCGAAAACCGCCCGCCCCATGCCACCCTTTTTCGGATTCCGCTTGATGTCGCGGACGCCAAGAACCCCAAAGACAAGAGCCAGCGGAGCAAAAATCAGCAGCGGACTGATCAACCCGAGGTAGCCAGCAGCGATCGCATACCATGATCGACCCAGGGGCAATAGGATGCGCATCGCCAAGTCGTCCTCCATCGACTGGACTTGCTCAGTCCAACCGCAACCGGAGCAGACGACGATCCCATCGGGCATGGGAGTTCCACAATTCGGACAGTACATGAAGGATGCGCCTACGAAGATGGTGTCTCGAAGCACCCCAACGGAGCATTGGCAAGGACTATAGCGTGGCCCAACCCAGGGCACCACAATATTCTTCGCGTGATTGTCGATCGCTCTTCGATTCGACTCAACACTTGATCGCGACTCACGAACGGCTTGGCGAAGTCTTCCAAGTGATCAAAGACCTTTGCGAAGAAAGTGCACATCGATATTGGGACGAGACGGGTCACGGGTGAATCCGTACTTTTCATAGGCGCGGCGTGCCGAATCGTTGTCTGCGTAGACCTCTAGCGTCAAGCGGCAGCAATCACGCTCACGGGCGATTCGTTCCACTTCCTTCAGCATTGCCGAGGCAACTCCTTGGCCGCGAAATCGATCGGATACGATCACATCGTGGATGTTGACTAGCGGTCGTATCTGGAAGGTGGAGAAGCCAAAGAAGCAATTGATCAGACCGATCACTTCACGATGACTCGGCTCGCTATACGCCAGCACACTGAACGCCGTGGGAAACTCCGCCAGCTTCGCTGGGATCTCGGACAATTCAGGGCGATCACAGGCTTCGAAGCGGGCGTACTCTCGCAGCATCCGCAGCAAATCGGCCGCATCACTTGAGTCTTGATAGTCGACTTGCTTGACTGAAAAGGTCATGCTGGACGGAACCGAATCATCTTGGGGAGAGAAAGCGTGCCATTCTAATGACTCTTTCTGGTCGGTGGCTGAAGTTCGGAGAAGCTATAATCTGGCCAACTGCACGCTGCCCGCATGAGATTGAAAGAGACTTCAATGCGACTTACTTTGGCTTGTTGTTTCGCGCTGCTCTCCTGGACCGTCAACGCGGAAGACTGGAATCGGTTTCGTGGTCGCGCTGGCTCAGGAGTCGCTGGCCAGGGCATTCCGACGACTTGGAGTGCAACGGAGAATCTCGCCTGGCGAACCGAACTGCCTGGAAAAGGCTCCAGCAGTCCCGTTGTGCATGATGGTCGAATCTTCCTGACCTGTTATTCAGGCTATGGACTGGACCCAGAGCAACCGGGCGACCGTGATGCGCTCCGCTTGCATGTAACCTGTCTTGCCCTCGAGGACGGTCAAATCTTGTGGGACCAAGTTGTCGAACCTGCATCGCAGGAGCAGGAGGTGACGATACGTGTGGCCGACCATGGGTATGCCTCGCCCACGCCCTGTTTGGATGACGCCAACGTTTACGCTTCCTTTGGTCCCTCGGGAGTTGTGGCCTTCACACAAGAGGGTGACTTCTTATGGCGAACCAACGTCGGAACGGGAACAGCCGGATTCGGCGCTGCGGCGAGTCCCATCCTTCATGACGACCTGTTGATCATGAACGCGTCGATCGAAAGTGACGCGGTTTACGGCATCGAAAAGGCGACCGGAGAGATCCGCTGGAAGACCGACGGGATAGAGCGGGCCTGGACCACTCCCACAGTCGTCTCGTTGGCAAACGGTTCCGACGAGTTGATTCTGAATCAGAAAGGAGCCATCCTCGGTCTTGATCCCAAAACGGGCGAGCGACTTTGGCGATGCGAGGCGATCCAGGATTACGTGGTACCCTGCGTGGTCGCCGACGGCGAGCTGCTCTACTGCAGCGGTGGTCGCTCGAACATGACCTTCGCCGTCAAAGCGGGCGGCCGTGGCGACGTCAGCGAGACTCATCTCCTTTGGGAAGTACCGCGCGGGGCCAACGTCACGAGTCCGCTGTTGGATGACGGATACTTGTACTGGTCGCATGACAAAGCCATCGCCCTGTGCCTGCGAGCTAGTGACGGAGAGGAGATGTTTCGCGAGCGGATGCCAACGCGAAGCCGAGTCTACGCCTCAATCGTCACCGACGGAGAAAAGTTGTTCCTGACAACGCGTGATGCCGGGGTGTTGGTGCTGGCGGCCCAGCCGCAGTACTTGGAATTGGCGACCAATCGGCTCGGTTCCGAAGAGGAACGTTTTAACGCCACTCCCGCCATTGTCGGGGACCAGCTCTTGCTCCGCTCCGATGCAGCCCTCTACTGCGTCCGCAAGCGGACCGGTACGTGACCGATCGCCCACCGGATCAGCCTGGCCTTCAGCTATGCTGGTGCTCGGCTGACCTGAATTTCCCCAAGTTGACGTCGAGAATTCCCGAGGCGACATCGAAGCCCGAATCGGCTTTCCGACCTCGATTTCGGCCCAGACCTCCAAGAAGCGTATCGCCTTGATAAGATACAGGGAGCCCACCTCATTGCCTCATCCGAGACGAAACCCAACCATGAAAATCCTTTCGTTTTGCTTCCTGTTGACCGTCGCCGCGATCCTATCGAATCCGTTCGCGACAGCGGCCGATCTGAAACTCGACAAAGGGGACCACATCTGCCTGGTCGGTAATGCGTTGTGCGAGCGCATGCAGCACCACAACGACTGGGAGTCCCTCCTTTACCAACGCTACCCGGACCTCGATTTGGTGGTTCGCAACCTCGGTTTTCCGGGAGACGAGCCCTTCGAACGCATTCGATCGGAGAACTTCGGTGATCCCGATAAGCACCTGGCCCACAGCGAAGCGTCGGTCGTGATGTACTTTTTCGGCTTCAACGAGTCGTTTGCGGGAGAGAAGGGACTCCAGAAGTTTACGGCCGACATGACTCGCCTGGTCGAGGAGACGAAATCAAAGGATTACGGGACCGGCGCGCCCGACATCGTGCTGGTCTCACCGATTGCCTTCGAGAATACGGGCGACCCAAATCTTCCTGATGGCAAGGAGCACAACGCGCGATTGGCGATGTACACCGCCGCGCTCGCGAAAGTTGCCGAGCAGACGGGCGTTGTCTTTGTTGATGTTTTCACGCCGACCCTGGCGCTGTTCGAACAGCGGCCGGACCGGCTAACACTCAACGGTTGCCACCTCAATGAAGCGGGCTATTTGGCCTTCGCTTCCATTCTTGACGAGGCGTTGTTTGGTGACGGCGGCCCTCAAGAAGTCAACCCGGAGATCCGAGCCGCCGTCGATGACAAAAACTTTCATTGGTGGCATCGTTACCGAGCGGTCAATGGCTACTCGATTTACGGAACTCGTGGCAAGGCAGGATCGGATGGGACCTACAACAACACCGATGTGATGGAACGTGAGCGAGAGATTCTGGATCAGATGACTGCGAATCGCGATGCCCGGATTTGGGCCCTCGCCCGCGGTGAGTCGGTCCCGGCGGAGATCGACGACTCCAACACGCTCGCCTTCATCAATCCCAAAACGAACGTCGGCGGCGACGATGATCCGAATGCAAAACGTGGCAAGCTCGGTTCACTTGATTACCTGCCGGCCGAAGAACAAGCCAAGCTATTCAAGATGCATCCAGACTTGGAGATCCAGCTGGTTGCCTCCGAGGAACAGTTTCCGGAGTTGGCCAATCCCGTCGCCTTGAACTTTGACAACAAGGGTCGTCTTTGGGTGGCCACGATGCCCTCGTATCCACACTGGAAACCAAAGACCAAGCTCGATGATAAGATTCTGATCTTGGAAGATCACGATGGCGACGGGCGATCGGACGAGTGCAAGGTCTTTGCCGACGGACTTCATCAGCCAACGGGATTCGAGATCGGCAACAACGGCGTCTACATCGCCGAACAACCCGATATCATTTTCGCCCAGGACACCGATGGCGACGACGTGGCTGACGTGCGTGTCCGCAAACTATTCGGATTCGATACCGCCGACTCCCACCATGGGATCGCGGCGTTTGAATGGGGACCAGGCGGCAATCTTTACTTCCAAGAAGGGACGTTCAAGTTCTCACAAGTGGAAAGCCCCTATGGGTTGACCCGCATGGCCGAAGCCGGCATCTGGGTCTATCATCCCAAAAGCGAACAATTTGGTGCGTTCAGCAACTTTGCCTATGCGAATCCATGGGGCCACGTCTTTGACCGCTGGGGTCAGGACTTCATTGGCGACGCTTCACCGGCAGAGAGTTACTGGGCCGCGCCACTGACGGGCCGAATCGACTACCCGCTGAAACACCCCGGCGGCAGCCAACACCGCCGCATCGCCGATATCACCGGCGGCGATCCTGACTACAAGTTTCCAACACTTTATCCCAAGCGAACGCGACCCTTGGGTGGTTGTGCGATGATTTCCAGTCGGCACTTCCCGCCTGAGATGCAGGGCAACTTCCTCGTCACCAACGTGATTGGGGACCGCGGCGTGTTGAACCACGAAGTCCGTGAGGAGGGATCCGGTTTCGTCGGCAAAGAAGTTGAACCGATCATGATGTGCGACGATGGCAATTACCGTCCGGTCGATTTGCAGATCGCGCCGGATGGATCCCTTTATATCGTTGACTGGCACAACGCTTTGATCGGACACCTGCAGCACAACCTCCGTGAGCCCAATCGCGATCACAGCCATGGTCGTATCTGGCGAGTGACGCACAAGACTCGCCCGCTGCTGGAACCAGCGAAGATCGATGGCGAGCCGATTGCCGGCGCTGTTGAATTGCTGAAAGTGCCGGAAGACCGAACGCGTTATCGAGCCAAGCGAGAGCTCGCGGCGCGCGATACCGGTGAAGTCCTCGCGGCGCTCGAAGATTGGACGGCAAATCTCGATCCCGCCGACGAAGACTACGAACATCAATTGCTTGAGTCGCTGTGGATGTACCAAACCCACAACGTCGTCAACCCAGAACTTCTCGAAAAGCTACTGACCGCCAAGGACCATCGGGCCCGGGCAGCAGCAACTCGCGTGCTCTCGTTCTGGCTCCCGGCGATCCCCAATCATCGAGAGCTTCTTGAGCGATGCATCAGCGATAGCCATCCTCGAGTCCGTCTGGAGGGCGTTCGCGCGGTGAGTTTCCTTCAAGGGGACGAAGCCATCGAGCTCGCTTTGGGGGTGTTGGACCACGACGTCGATGACTACACCCAGTACACACTGGACGAAACGATGCGTCGGCTTGAACAGTAAACCGAACGACCTCGGATTCAATCACCTCTTTTGAACAAGCTCGTCAACGATGTTTGACGAGCGGCGGCTGTTCTGTGGCCGCCTGATCGCATGCAAACGTTTCCAGAGATTCTCCGAGTTTTATCGATGCGTAATTCCGCTCTCTTCCTATGTTTCGTTGCTTCAATCGCCTGGCACTCAACCATGCGGCAGACGTACGCGCAGGAGCACGGCCACGGGGAACACGGCGCCTCAGCCGCACCCACCTCGACCAAAGCGGCGCCACCAACCGTCTTTTTGGACAAGAGCCCCAGGATCGTTGAGTATCAGCTGAAGCGATTGGACAACCAACGTTTGCTACAGGTCGAACGAAAGACGAACGATGCCAAGTACATTCCGGTCCATGCCGCAATTCTGTCTCGCGTCGGGATGTCTCCTCAGTACCGCGAAGAGGCATTGGAGGCTCTGATCAAACTTCGCCAGAGCGACGCGGTTTCGATTCTTCTCGAAGCAATCGGCAAGCTCGATGCGAAGAACCGGGACGAGATCCGCACTGGCGAGCAACTCGCCCGCATGCTGCTGAGTCAACGGGTCGTCGACCTGCAAGCTCGGATCGATGCAATCCTTGAATCGACAGAGGCCGACCAGCCGCATTGCTTCGCGCGGTTGCCTTCGCTGCTTTGGTGATGGCGGAATGAGAAGGACCAGGCGATCTCACAACTCGACTCGCTCCGACGAAGCCAAGCTCTCTTTTCTTGGTGGCGATCGAACTGTCCCCGACGCTGGAGAAACGCACAGCCCTTCGTGATCAAGTCGTCGAGTTGCCTTGAATGGTTCGAGCGACCACTCGGTTCGCCGCGCCGCCATCCGAGCGATTGGCTTCATCAACGAAGATCAATCCGACAGCTTTGAACTCTTGGCACCACTCTTCAACAGATAGCCGAACTGCGAGATGTTACGGTTCGGACTCTACTGAAGATCCCGCCGGACCAGCGTGATGCCGGCGTCGGTGCCGAACTTGTTAGCGAGCTCGTCGATTATGCAGAGAACACACCAGCAGAGGATCGTACAAGTCGAGCCTTTGTCGACGCCATGCAATTGGCGGATCAACTGCTGGCGACGATCCCTTCGAGTGACGCCAAGGCGTATCGCGAACGACTTGATGCCGTCACGGTAAGATTGATTCGCATCAGGACAGTGGAAGAGGAGATGCGTTATGACTTGCCCTACTTTGTGGTTCAAGCCGGAAAGTCAGTGCAGGTCGTGTTAGAAAATCACGACTTGATGCCACATAACCTGGTGATCACGGTCCCCGGCGCATTGAAGGAGGTGGCCCAACTTGGACTCGAGGCCGGTCCCAACGGTGGATGGAACGGACTGCCCTATGTGCCAGAGACTGACAAGGTGCTCCATGCGACCGAATTGGTTCCCGCCGACCAACAAACTCGGCTCACCTTTGACGCGCCCCTTGAGCCAGGTGAATATCCCTACGTCTGCACGTTCCCCCAACACTGGTATCGCATGTATGGTGTGATGGTTGTTGTGGAGGACCTGGATGCTTGGATGAAGGACCCTCTCGAGCCCGCCAATCCTCTGGGTAGCAACCGCTCGTTTGTACAATCCTGGAACTTGGATGACTTTCGTGATGAGCTAGAGGCAGGGCTACGTGGACGGACTGCTGATATTGGCAAGCGGCTCTTCGCGGAAGCTTCCTGTGCGGGATGTCACAAGGTCAACGGAGAGGGTGGCGTGATCGGCCCGGAATTGACCGACGTGCTGGCGCGTTGGAAGGGAGACCGCCTCGGCGTGCTTCGCGAAATCCTGGATCCATCTCACAAAGTCGACGAAAAATACGTGATGCAGAAGATTCTGACGGTCGATGGGCAAACGGTCACCGGGATCCTGATTGCGGAGGACGATGATCAGGTCAGCTTGATGTCCAGCCCCGAGGCGAAGGAACCGCTCGTTTTGGCGCAGGACGACATCGAAGCCATGGTTCCCTCCTCGGTATCGATGATGCCAAAAGCCTTGCTCGATCAATACACCAAGGATGAGATCTTTGAACTCTTGGCGTATTTGGAAAGCGTCAATCCGAAAGCAAAGTAGAACGAGCGAATCGACCTGCTATCTACGCAGAGTGAGCGGAAGATCCAATGGCTTTGCCTGGGTTGGAAGGTTTTTGGCGGGATCGTCGTTACTTCGACTTTGCAATGTCTTTTCGGTGTGGACTTCTCGGTGTGGGGCCTTCAAGACAGCAGGGAATCGTTCCGCCGCGCAGACCTTGCGAGTTGCCCGGGCTGTACACTTCACGTAATCGGCTTGGCTCCGATGTACGAGACGATTGAATGTCCACTTACCGCATTGCCCGATGACCACCGACAACCTGTTACGCAAATGCCATGAACTGGCCGGGATGGGGCCCGAGACCGCTCTCGACCCCGATTCACTCGTAGGATTCTTTCAGACCTTTCGTCCCGATGGGAGCGGCTTGTCAGATCTGTTCAACGATTTGGAGGTAGGGGAAGAACTGCAATCGCGCCTTTGGCAACTCTATGCCATCGCAGGCGACGACCGTCGACCAAGTGGAGGGCGAGATGCTTACTTCCTCGTACGGCAACCCAAACCGATTGATCCTCAACATGCGGAACAACTGACGATCCGTTGGCTCGAAGGATTGGTTGCCATCGCAGAGCATCTCAATGACCGATCGTTTTGCGATGCACTGGCTCCACTGCCGCGAGTACGAGTGTTGGAGGGGATCCCTCCGAAGCATCCGAAAGTCGACTCGGAAAAGTCGAAACTGCTGAAGTCCATTCAGAGCACCTCCAACTTCACGGAGCGGATCGAGGCGGGGCCGTACCCTCACGCACTTCGTCCGGCCTATTACTTCACTGCCTGCGACCCGATGCTACGAGACTACTTGATGTGGCCCCTCTACTCGAAAGCAACTGGATTGAGGGACCCGTTGATGGCGTACTTCGAGCTCTGGGGTCATGGCGTGAAGTATCGGATCTTCGGAGAATCTCAGGTCGATTTGTACCTCCCCCGACACGCTGACTGAGCGACTCAGTTAAACTCTTGGGATCAGAATCAAGGATCCCGCTCAGCGAGAAACCCATGCAAGTCAGTTTGCTCCGTTCCCGGTCCATCCCATTAGCAGTTTGCTTCGTCGTTAGCCTCTGTGTTCGACTTGGAGCCCAGGAGTCGGCGCCCCCGAACATCGTCTTCATCTTCGCCGACGACCAGTGTTTCAGCACGATCAATGCTCTGGGGGCCAAAGAGGTCGAAACTCCGAACCTGGATGCGTTGGCTCGACGCGGCACGACTTTCACGCACGCCTTCAACATGGGCTCCTGGAGTGGAGCGGTCTGTGTTGCCAGTCGCACCATGCTGAACACGGGTCGATTCGTTTGGAACGCCAACGCGATTTACAACGACAGCGAAAGGGAACGGGAGCAAGGTCGCTGGTGGAGTGAGTACTTCAAGGCGGCTGGCTACCGAACCTACATGACGGGCAAGTGGCATTGCAAAGCAAACGCCGCAAAGGCATTTGACGTCGCGCAAGACATTCGTCCCGGAATGCCCAAGGCCGTCGAAGCTGGGTTACAACCGCCCTCCCGCGGATGGCATTGATCCATGGTCTCCCTCGGACCCTAAGTTTGGCGGTTTCTGGGAGGGTGGTACGCACTGGAGTGAGGTCGTCGCCAATCATGCGGAGGACTTCATGGTCGAGGCCTGCGCAGCGTGACGAGCCTTTCTTCATGTACCTGGCCTTCAATGCTCCGCACGATCCTCGGCAATCGCCGCAATCCTATCGTCGATCGCTATCCGGTTGATCAGGTTTCCGTCCCGGAGAACTTTCAGCCGCTCTATCCCTTTGCCGACGCCATCGGCTGTGGCAAGAATCACTTCGTGACGAACGGCTTGCACCCTTTCCCACGAACGCCTCATGCGGTTCAGGTCCATCGGCAAGAGTACTATGCATTGATCACGCACATGGATGCGCAGATCGGCCGGATTCTGGAATCGCTCAAGGCGACCGGCAAAGCGGACAACACTTGGATCTTCTTTTCAGCCGATCATGGCCTGGCTGTTGGGCAACATGGACTGCTTGGAAAGCAGAACATGTACGATCACAGCGTACGGGTTCCCTTCATCGTGGTGGGCCCGAACGTAGCGGCGACCGACGCATCGATGAACCGATCTACCTGCAGGACGTGATGCCAACCACGCTGGAACTGGCGAACATTCGAAAAGCCGGAGCATGTTGAATTCCATAGCGTCCTGCCGTTGCTCGAAGGGGAAGAGTCCCTACGAGACGATCTACGGGTGCTATCTTGAGAAGCAGCGAAGCATTCGCACCGATCGCTACAAGTTGATTGTCTATCCCGAAGCACCCGCGATTCGCCTTTACGACATTCAGGCCGACCCGCAGGAAATGAATGACCTGGCAAACGACCCGGAACAAGATTCCCGTGGTTCGTGAATTGTTCGCGAATCTCTTGGACTTGCAGCGAGAGATGAAGGACGATCTGGATCTCAGCAAGTTGACCCCCTGAACCGTGCCTACTTGAGCCGTGCCTCTGAGCCGTGCCTACTTGAGCCGTGGTGCGAGCTTGAGCTTGGTGCGAACCAGGATGGTGGCCTCGGCGGGGGCAGACCTGCGGGGGGGACTGAACGTCGCGGAGGAGGGCGGAGTTCAGCGTGGAGGCACTCCTCCGAAGCCCTTCCAAAAGGCACCAAGTGGCCCTGCAATCCATGCCCCCTGCAATCCAGCCCTGCAGTCCAGCCCCTGCGGTACCGAGCTAGCCAATCCTCTCGGCGATCTCTAAGGTTTAGGAGATTCGACTAACTGGAACCTGCCATGGAGTCACGCCGCGAGAACGGTGCTTGTAACGAACCCATGGATTTCCTTTCGCCATCTCCAATTTATGCAGCCATTTGACATTCATAATCGGACGCGATTCATCTTTGGTGAAGGCGCGATCTCACGACTGGGTGAGCTGGCCGCCGCGTTTCGACCGCGTTGCGTGCTGGTCATCAGCGATCGCGGCATCATGGACGCGGGCCATGATGCGGCAGCATTGAACTTCGCTGCGCGAAGCAGGTCTGAAGGTCGCCTCGTTTCATGACTTTGCCGAAAATCCAAGCTCGGCCATGGTGGATGCGGGTGTGCGCCGGGCAGCGGAAGTTCAGCCCGATCTGCTGGTTGGACTCGGCGGCGGCAGCAGCATGGACTGCTGCAAAGGCATCAACTTCGTCTATTCCTGCGGCGGCACGATTCATGATTACCAAGGCGTCGGCAAAGCGACCAGCGACATGCTGCCCATGATCGCGTTCCCACCACGGCGGGAACCGGCAGCGAAGCCCAATCGTTCGCCCTGATCAGCGATGCAGAGACCCATACCAAGATGCCGTGCGGCGATCCTCGTGCGGCCTTTCGGATTGCGATTCTCGATCCCGAATTGACCGTCACGCAGCCGCAAGGGTCACCGCGCTGACCGGCGATCGATGCGATCTCGCACGCGATCGAGACCTATGTCACGAAGCGTCGCAACGCGATTTCGACCACCTACAGTCGGCGGGCGTTCGGGATGCTCGCACAGGGGTTTTCGCGCGTCCTCCATGATCCGCTGGATTTGGAAGCTGCGAAGCCTGATGCAACTCGGTGCCTGCTTTGCCGGCATGGCGATTGAGACCTCGATGCTGGGTGCCGCCCATGCGACCGCCAATCCTCTCACCGCCCGCTATGACATCACGCACGGCCAGGCGGTCGGCTTGATGCTTCCGGCGGTGATTCGAATGAATGGCTCGATTCACGCGGATTGGTACGCGGAGCTGCTTCGAGAAGTCGATCCGACCGTCGCGACCGCGGACGCACCGGAACGGCTGGCGGGGATGGTCACGCAGTGGCTTCGAGAGGCGGGACTCGCGACGACTCTTCGACGAACTGTCGATCCCGACATCCGGGATTCGACGCCTTGTGGAGGATGCATTGAAGCAGTGGACTGGAACCTTCAATCCGATCCCCCTCGATGCGGACCGGACTCGCAACTTGTATCGGTCCGTTGCTTGACGGTCATTGAACCAACAAAGAGGGCTGGGGATCGAGTTTGCAGCATGAGCCTGTCTGGTTCACAATGAAGTGGTTCGCATTGTCGAGCCGACCCAGGTTTGACTCACGCTTTCACCCACCACCTTCCGACCACCCCCTCCAATCACGATGTCTTCCTCGGCGGATCCGAACGGCTCGCAGCACCCACATCCCGTGGGATCAGAGCTACATCCCGTGGGATCAGAGCTGGGCTCGATGCGCGGTGGTCATTGGAAGGAGGTCAAGCCGGAAGAGCTGAAACGCCGGGACGACGCACAGATTCTTTCGGCACCCGTTCTTTCGGGACCTGCCGAGAGCGAGAAAATCGAGTCGGAGGGTCATGCTGTCACCGGATCGCAGGAATCGGGAGATCGATCCGGTCCATCCGCCGGGCCACCGAAAGTGGTTCGCCTGGAACGCCGCCAAGAGCTGGAGCATCGACTCAAAGGAAGCCCCACCGACCTGGATGCGTTCATGGAGCTCGGTCGCATCTATCGGGCGGAACAACGTCCTGCCGACGCTCGACGCGTTTTTCAGCAGGCGCTGCAAGTCTTTCCAGACGATCAGCAGTTGCTTTGGGAGTACGAGGAAGCAGTTCTCGCCCGATCGACTGCAGCAGCTGCGTGAAGTCACCGATGTGGCCAAGCGGCTCGACACGGCGGAAAGCGATCGGGAACTCAAGCGATGCCAGAACGATTGGGCGTGCCGTCGAATGGACGTTTGCCGTGCCAGACTCGCTCGCGATCCCTCCTTGAATCACCTTCGTGTGGTACTCGCCGAGGCGATGTACGATGCAGGCCTGTATGAGGGAGCGATCGAGGAGTTGCAGGCGGTACTCGATCACGACGAGTTGTCTCCGACCGCCCACCTGATTCGGGGCCGCTGTCTGCTAGAAATGGGCAAGGAAGTGGAGGCGATGGCATCGCTGCGAGCTGCCTCGTTGCGTCGCTCGGTGGTATCGCCAGTGCGAGTTCGCGTGGCTGCCTTGAGATTGCTCTGCGAGACGGCAGACAGGCTCGGGGTCACTTGACCCTTGCCCAATATCGCCAACACTTACACAAAGCTGAGCAAGAGCTTGCCGACGCTCGCGCAATCGCGACCTCACCAATCGTGACCTCACCAATCGTGACCAGGCGGCCTGCGCCACAGGGGCCTCCGCCACAGGGGGCGGCCGCAGAGGGTTCAAGCATCTGACGCGACGGCCGAAGCCAAACCAATTCGTTGCCCTTTGTGCCAACAACGTACCGATCGTGGGGCAGGTTCATTTCTTTGACCGTGGGAGGACACCATCCATGAGTCAAGCGGTCGTTGATCCAGAGCAACTGCGGCAATTCGCGGCACATCTCCATCGCTTTGCCGAGGAAATGAAGCAGCGGTCCAGTGGGCTGGCCTCGCAGATGAATCAACTCGAACAGACGTGGCGTGACGAACAGCAACGCAAGTTCTCGGAAGAGTTCACGGCTCAGTTGCGGCAATTGTCGAGACTGATCCAGTCAACTGAGCAACATGTTCCTTATCTGCTTCGCAAGGCCGAACAGATTGATGCCTACTTGGGACGCTGATGTCGACCAGCAACGTTCGAAATATCGATTCGCTCGAAGCATTTCAGGCAGGACTATGCGGCTTTCTTCGGATTGGCAGAAATCGCTCGAAGAAGTTCGCATGCTGGTCCAACGAGCCGAAGAGTACTTCGCGACGGATCGGCCTGCCTACTGGCGGCAACAGCTTCAGCTGGCCGAACGCGAGCTCAATGAAGCCCGAGACAACCTGGCGCAGAAGCGAGCCGCGTTTCGCCCCGGAGACCGGCCCGCCGCCACCGAGGCGACTCGCCGCGTCCAATCCGCGGAGCAACGTCTGCGGGAGTGTCAACAGAAACACCGTGATTGCCGTGCCTGGTCCCTGGAGATTTCCCAGCAATGCGACTCGCTGCTGGGACCACTTGCCGATGTCATGGAGCACTGCGAAGTACTGCTTCCCGCCGCGGCAAGGGAGCTCCGCACGTTGATCGATCAGTTGCGACTCTACGCGGAACAGAATCAAAATCGACCCTAACTTCTCACTTCAGCTCGAACGAACCGCTGCCGGGGACCTCCCTTCCAGTGATTTCGCGGGCTGCGGCCCCACTTGCACGATCACCCCGATCGGGGCCAAGCTAGATAAACGGCTTTTTGTGCGGCAGCGAAGCGTTCCAATATTCGGCTCGCCAAGAAACACTCCGACAACTCTATCCAAAACTCGATCATGGCTTTGACTGATACCGAGACCGACATCTTTGAACGACTTTCTCAGTTTCGCGATGAGCCGTCAGAGATGCTGGAGGAAATGATTCGTCACTTTCGCCAGTCGCGACAGCCGATGGAGCTATTTGAAGCGCTGAAGATGCGGGTTCGGCATCGACTCGGTCTTCCCTTGGTCACCCATGAGAGCGAACCATCACGTCCCGAAGAGGTTGAACGACAACTGGAGCTCGGACTGCTCGATGCTTGCCGGGAAGCGGGCACCATGTTGATCGAGGACGGTCGCGTCGGTGAGGGCTGGATGTACCTTCGACCCACTGGCGACACAGAACTGGCTAAGAAGTTGATCGCGCAGATCGAGATCACGGACGATAACTACGACGAGATGATCCAGGTCCTGCTGAACGAAGGGATCGACATCGCACGTGGCTACCAGGCTGTGCTCGACAATCAGGGGACCTGCAACAGCATCACTCTGTACGAGCAATCGCTCTCAGGCCGGGGCAAGCAAGATCGGATGCAAGCGGCTGGATGTCTTCTGGAACATCTCTACGAAGAACTTGCCTCATTGGTCCGAGGCGACATCGCTCGACGTGAGGCTCCGGCCGGTGAGGAGGAGTCCCTGTACGACATGATCGAGAAACGTCGTTGGATTCTTGCCGATGGGGGATACCATCTCGATACGACCCATCTCGCGTCAACGGTTCGAATCGCATCGGTACTGGAGGATCCTCAGCAGCTTCGCAAGGCCTGGGAATTGACGCAGTACGGGCGACGTCTGAATCATCAATTTCAGTATCCAGGCGAAGAACCATTTGTCGACTTCTACCCTGCCTACTCCACTTTCTATTCGATTCTACTCGGCGAAAACGTGGATGCTGGGTTGAAGGTGTTTCAGCGTAAGGCTCGAGCCGCCGACGTTGCCCAACATGGCACTGGGGCGATCGAGACCTACGTCAATCTGCTCGACCGCGTGGGCCGTCATCGTGAAGCGATCGAGGCCTCCATCGATCTCGTCCCCGATGGCGTTCCCCCACAGCGAATCGTACCGCTGTTGCTGGAAATCGCAGAGCGAGCGCAGCTAGCCGGTGACGAAGAGGCATACGGCCCAATCCTGACCTATTGCC
The DNA here is from genome assembly GCA_963767665.1 of Pirellulaceae bacterium. Lineage (GTDB taxonomy): Bacteria > Planctomycetota > Planctomycetia > Pirellulales > Pirellulaceae > Rubripirellula. The sequence goes on along the minus strand of CAVYFC010000013.1, from coordinate 142,716 downwards.
AAAAGCACCAGGACATCCTTGGCTATGGGGCGGTGCTTCACGCCTCACAGCGGAACTCGCCGTAAAGAATCCGGTCAGAATCTCAGAGATACATGCCAACAAAACCGTCGGCAGCATCACTTTCATCCTGTACCGCTTTGATCCGTTGCTCGGTCTTCTCGAGATCACCTGCCTCGATGTAGCGGTCAAACTCCACCATCAGTGCATGCTGAACACTTTCAGCTAGGAATCCGACCACTGGCTCGCTGAGCCAACTACATGTCTCGCCCTCGAGCTTGACACTGATGTCGACGGCTTTGGTCAGCCGATCCTTTTCACCGGTCAAGAGTGTTCCTTCAAAACGGAACGTGACGGTCCCTATCTCTGGATCGTTGGTCAGGTGGTAAGTGCAGATGCCACGATGGAGATAGTATGCATTGTGACTTCCATGCTTGGTCATGGCCTGCTTGACCCGCAACACAAATTGCTCGTACGCCGGTGACGCATCCACGGGAACGTCAAGCCGAGTGACGCTACGAAGCGGCAGGCAATCAAACTCGATTTCCACCCATTGTCCGGTCATGTCGATCCTCACGTAACTTTCAGACACTTACCGTAGGCGAGTCTCTCCGAGACTCGTACAAAACGCAGCAAAGCTGCGTGCGTCCGCCTTGGAAATGCGGAACTACAGAGCGAGCTGCGTCGGCTGTGATGCTCAGTGTAACGAGAATCGGTCGCGATCGCGACGCGAGCAGGAGATCTATTGAACGGAGGTCAGCGTGTCGAGACTCTGCTCAATGGCCAGGTGTTTTTCCTCGATTTGCTGCTCGAGGAGCAAGATTTTGTTGATGCAGTCGAGCCATTTCAGCCCGCATCGTCTCGACTTGCTGGCGGAGCTGTTCGGTATGTGAAGTAGATCGCGTTCTTCTCGACGCGGAACTGCGCCAGGTCTTGTTCGAGCTTCAGCTTGATTGCCTGATTGGCAACGAGCATGCTTTCGGTTTTCGCGATCGCTTCTTCCAGCACCTTCGTTTCAAATTCCAACTCTGACTTTCGGTTCGCCAGTTCCGTCAACCGGAGGCGAATTCGCCGCAGGATGTATCGATAGTCATTGAGGGGGCGAAGGTAGAAACGATCCCGCAGCTCCGCCACACCTTCATCGATCAACTTGTTGGCAGCCTCTTCCTTGACCAGAATCTGGTCACCTTTTTTGAATGTGACGAATCCGTCTTCGCCACGCTGCAACCGCCCGTCCACGGCACGCCCGTTGCCGTCGAAGAAGCCACCATCCAATGCGCCTCGCTGCTCTGGACTATCGACGTCGATCGCGTGGCTCTTGGTGAACTCGATCTTCCACCATCGGCTCAGTGGCGGATCATCATCGGTGGCGCGGCGTCCATCCTCGGAGTAGGCCTTGAGCGTTTCTGGCGAAACGCGATTTCCAAGCAACTGAGTGATCAGCTCTTCGTTCATGCGGCCAAAATAATTATCGTCGGTCGGCTCGCTCCCTTCGGCAACCAAGTTTGATGGCCATCCAGCGGAACAGCTCATACAGGACCAACTGCGGGCCTGTTGATTGCCGATCGCTTGCGTCTGGCTCTGCTCAAGTGGCCCAGTCGGCGTCAGCGTGACAGAATTCGGGCGGCTGGCGGTGACGCGAAACTCACCGAGGTAGAACGTGGGCACCAAGACCTGTTGCTGATTCGGGCGTTTCCGCAAACCCGTACACGACGAGACCTTCGGGAACCAAGGGCGTCGGATCGGCAGGGGCTGCTGCCGCGGCGTTGCCATCAATCGCATCGGGAATCCCTTCGACCCCGGCCGCGGCGGCCCTGTGGCTGCGACCAAGGTGATCTGGTTGTTGGCGACCCCCTGGAACTGAAGGTTTCGCCAACGGCGACCCGCTTCGATCCCCAGCTTGGAAAGTTCCTGTCCGAGTTCCACGACCCCTTTGCCGAATTCAGGATTGTCGGGATCGCCGTACTTGATCAATTGATGCTCGGCTTCCACCTCGTCCGCCTGCTTCTCGAGCTGCTCCTTGATCTGGTGCCAGGCCGCGCGACTCTTGAGGACGCCGGCGGTGGGAAACAGAAACAGGACGGCGAGCAACATCGTGACGCAAACGGCAACGATGTTGTACCAACGCCACTCTCGGGCCGCCTTCCAGACGACGACGAAGAAGCCGATCAGAAGGACGACCAACAAACCGAGGACTGCAAACTTCATGGTCGTTCTTCAAACACCATAGGTGGTGAGATTTCGGAGAAGGTTGACTCCCACCGGAGCGCCGTGAACTGGCATACCAATCGGCACCGGCCATGAGAGGAGGGGCAAAAATTGCCTGAATGAATACTAAGTTGGGTGGTTTGTAACGTCAAGGATTTCTAGGGTTTCGGGGCCAAAGAGGACCGCGAATTCGCGATTCCTCGCAGCCGTCTCAGCCGCGTTCCAGGGAGCTCGCCCAGCAAGCGGGTGGACTCGCCCCCATCCCCGTCAGAGTCGCCACAATCGGAACCACCGGATCCCCTCCTGTCGCCAATCCAGGGGCGATAGGAGCAGTACGACTGTTGTGATCCGACGAAAACACCGAACGGGAGAAGGGTGGAATCGGTGCTGCGCTCTGTGCCGATTCTTTCCGCAACAACGAATCCCCTGTTTCTGCGGCAAATTGGCTTATGAAGCGATCATCCAAAGTATACTCGCCAAGTCATCTGGCCCTCGTCACTCGCTCGTCCTGATTGCCTCGACAGTGCTGATGGGCTGCCATCGCCAGTTCTACCGGAAGCAAGCTGACTGTGAGGTCAATTCACTGCTGGATGCGACAACGCATCGCGGGTCGCACGGCCGCCCAACATCCCCATTCGGGTCGATGTGGACCGTCGCAGTCGAATGTTCAACCCCTTCGACTTGGACTTCCAGCCGATGCCGCTGGATGATCCCGCGTCCTATCGAATACATGCAGTGCGTCGATGGCCGACGCGGCTATCCGATGTGGGAGGCCGCTGGCATCACCAACACCGCCGAGAGTCCCGACTGGTGGCAATTCTTGCCGCTGGACGACGACGGCGTCTTGGTGCTCAATCAGGAGAACGCGGTCCGGATCGCGCTGCTGCATTCGACCGAGTATCAGGAACAAATCGAATCACTGTACTTTGCCGCACTCGATGTCACTGCAGAGCGATTTCGAGTTTGAAACCCAGTTCTACGGGGGTGCCGACACGTTCTTCGAAACCTTTCGAGGTGGCCCTTCGGGTGTTGGAATCGGCGACCGTGGCATGGAAATGCGGCGTCGATTCGCGACCGGGAGCGACGCTGGTCGTCGGCATGGCCAACGACATCGTCTGGAACCTGAAGTGGCGACTCCAGGTCTCGATACGACCTCTTCGTTCCTCGACTTCTCGCTGGTGCAGCCCCTGCTACGTAACGCAGGACGCGACAAGGTCCTGGAGTTCCTGACCCAGTCTGAACGGGAACTCCTGGCGAGCATCCGTGCCTTCGAACGATTACCGCCGCAGCTTCTACCTGAACATCACCGTCGGTGCTCAAGCCAGCGTGATTGCCCAGACCGCGGTCGGCAACATCAGCATCAACCGCAACGGCTTCGCTGGAGGTGGTTCTGGCGGCTACATCGGGCTGCTGCAGAATCAGCTGCAGATTCGCAACTCCGAAGAGAACATCGCGCGTCAGACCGAGAACCTGCTGATTCTCGAGGACACGCTGATCGAGCTGCTGACCACGATTCCGGACGACGCCGAGTCGATCGTGCGACAACGTCTGCAGGTCGCACAAACCCGTGCGCTCGCTGCTGCGAGCACAAGGCAACCTGATCAGCCAACAGGCCAACTTCCAGAGATCGGTCGACGAGTTCCTGCGCTCACTGGGGCTACCTCCCTACATTTGCGTCAAGCTTGACGATCCGATTCTCGACCGTTTCGAGTTGATCGATCGCACGCTGCTGACGCGTCGAGAGGAACTCAGTCGCTGCGGGCCAACGTCGGTCGAATCAATGTCTCGATCCTGGAGAGCGCCGAGTTCAAGCTCGATCCCGACACCGGGTCTTCCCGTTTCCAATATCGAATGGACGCCACAGCTCGCCGAGTCGCTGGAAGTCGCTTCGCAGTCGAGCTTGCAACCGCTTGAGGCGTTCACCGACGACCTGATTGAAAACGACTTGCCGATCATCGCCAAACGACATCGAGGACTTCGACGAATCGCTTCCAGAACGCCGCCGTCAGAACTCGAACCTGATGGAGCTCTACCGACACAGAGCAGGAGAGCATTTGCGGACTGTTGAATTCTCAGAAATCGATGAGTCGATCTTCGATATTCAGGAACTGGACACCCTGGCGAGCACGATTTGACAAGGACAGTACGCCAAGCTTGAAGACGCGACTCAAGGGCTACCTGTCGCGAATCCAAGGGCTTGCAGGCCGCCTTTGAAAAGCTGCAGTCCGAGGGCCAAACCAGCAGCTCCATTGAGTTAGCACGACGCCTGCGCGACGAAATCATTCTGGCATCCCAGGACCTCGTCGCCGAACTGGGTGATGACGTCTTGCTGCTGCAACTGATCCAGGCCCGGGCACGAACCGAAAGTGTGCTGCTGCCCGAAGTGGACATCATCGCCGGAAGTCGCCTTTGAAATCGCTCGACGCAACCGACGCGACTGGGCCAATGCCCGCGCATCGCTCGTCGACTCCTGGCGGCAGATCGAGTTCATCGCCGACGACTTGGAAAGCACACTCGACGTCGTCGTCACCGGTGCCGTCGGCCAGTCCAAAGTTCAGAACGGATTCCTGAACAAGTCGGGCGACTTGAACGTCGGACTGCAGTGGGATGCTCCGATCACGCGACTCTTGGAACGCAATGCCTACCGACGAGAGTTGATTCTTTACGAACAAGCCAAACGCCGGTACTACAACTTCGAGGATAGCGTCTGGCAGCTACTCCGGGCCGAGATCCGTCAACTGCAAGCCAACCGATTGAGCTTCGAACTTGGGTCGGCAAGCGGTCGCGCATCGCAGCCGAGCAAATCGAGTTGAACGCCGACATTCGGGCGCTCAACGATGCCCGAGGCCGAAGCGCCGGTCCGACGGCCGCCCGTGACGCGATCAGTGCGTTGGCTGACTTGCTTGACGCACAAAATGGTCTGCTCGACATCTTCGTGAATTACGAAGTCGTTCGCCGTGGACTTGATCTCGACCTGGGAACGATGGAGCTGACACCGGAAGGCCTGTGGATCGATCCCGGCAAGATCTCTCCGGAAATGCTGCTGTCACTTCCCGGCACGACCGCTGGCGGCATGATCGAGTGTGAATGCAACGACTGTGGGCTGCCTTACAACCCACTGCCCGAAGAGCCCGTGTTCCTCAATCCAATGTTCGATGGCAATTACATCGAGGGCGACTCGATTCTTAGCGACGAAATGATGATGGAAATGGAGGAGGTCAGGGTCGCACCGATGCCTGCACAGTCGATGCCGATGGAATCACTTCCAGAAGACTCGATGGAGAGCGGCCTGGAAGAGACCTTGGAGCAGTTGCCACTCGAGCGTGCCACGATCGAGTCGTTGTGAGATCTGAGATCGTTGTGTGCGGTGTGATCAGAAGGTTGGAAACTTGCAGGCGGAGAAGAGCACCGACGGCCCGCTGCGGGTCCGCATTTCCAAGGCAGAGATATGCAGCTTTGCTGCGTTTGGCACGAGTCTCGGAGAGACTCGCCTACTGTAAAGCGTTTCGGTGACGATTGGGTCAGCAGCTCCGTCACGCGAATTGATGCAGGAAACGATTCAGGTACTTTCATGGCAAGCTTTCGTCGCGTCTCGATCGACACAGTGCCGGTTGGTGCGATTCTCAAAGCACCGATCACCGATCCCGATCATGCACAGATCAAGCTGCTGAGTGAGGGCATCGAGGTCACCGCCGCTTTTCTGGATAGGCTACGCGCGCGGGGCATCACCGAAGTCGTGATTGGCACGCCGTGACCTGGCCATGATCGAATCGTTCAAGCCGCAAGGTCGCATCAAGAATGTGCCAGCCGCGCCGAAATACGTTTGCTCACTCCGCATCAACGACCTTACGTGTGCGATGGATCGACGGATCCAAGAAGGTCCAGACCTGGATCTGAGCCGGATTTCCGAGCCGGTCTCTCTTTCGATTCATCGACCGCAGAATTGTTCCTACGAAGAGGGCCTGCAACAGCAGTGGGCTGGAGATCACGACCTGCAGGTCGACTCGCTTCGTGAAGTGTTTGATGAGTCTTGCAACGGCAAGCCGGGCTCGGTGAAACGCCTGAGGCAGCAGTGCGAGGAAATACTCTCACGATTGGAGCAGGACCCAGATGCATTGGTGTGCTTGGCGGGTTCACCCTACTCGTCGGAGTATCCCTCTCGGCACGCCGTCCATTTGGCGAGCATGGCCATGGCGATCGGGGTGGAGATTGGGCTCGACTACCCCAACCTGATCGAGCTGGGAATTGGATGCTTGATCCATGACGTGGGCATGCAGCAAGTGGGACTGGAATGGTTCCACTCCAAGACACAGATCTCAGCCAGAACGGTGGAGAAGCTAGCCGATCATCCTGTCCATGCGTTGGAAGTCGCGGCGAGCTTTGACGACTCGATCTCCGACGCAGCCAAGATGGTCGCCTATCAAATTCATGAGCGTCTTGACGGCAGCGGGTACCCCCGCGGCTACACGACGAGCCAAATCCATCTGCTTGCCAAGATCGCGGCGGTGGCCGATGAGTTTGTTGCATTGGTAGCACCGCGGCCTCATCGGCTGGGCGTGCAAGGCTACTATGCAATCAAGCACATCCTGGACGAAACCAAGCAGGGCAAGTTCGACCCGCGGGCGGTTCGGGCTTTGCTGCAAACCACGGGACTCTTTCCAATCGGTAGCTACGTCGAATTGACGAACGATCAGGTAGGCCGCGTGATCCGAACCGGCGGAGCGCTGTTCGACAAGCCAACGATCGAGATGTGGCCAGCAAACGATTTGGATTCCAAACCGACGATCGTCAATCTTCAAACCGACGACTCCATTCAGATCGTGCGAACACTACCGCTGCCTCGTGCCGCCTAGCTAAGAATCTCACCACGCAAGCGCGTCAGCAAATCGATCGCTTGGCTGATTTCCACCTTCTGCCTCTGGGGATCTTGCGGGATCTCGCGTTCGATCGTCAACGGACCCTTGTATCCGATCTCCTTGAGCGTTCTCAAGTAACGCTCCATCCCGACATCTCCTTGTCCCAACGCGACCTCGGCGCCCCAGGTCTCTCCCGGCTTATCGCTCCACGTTCCATCCTTGCAGTGAACGCTGCGGACATGAGGGCCAAGTTGGCGAAGCGCCTCAATCGGCTCGCCCGTGCCGTAAAGAATCATGTTGGCTGGATCGAAGTTGATCTTCAGATTCTTCCGATCGACCTGGTCGATGAACTCGAGCAATCCCTCGGCCGTTTCCTGACCGGTCTCCAGGTGCAAGAACTGGTCGTGACCGCTGCAGTGATCACACAACTGCCTGGTCACCTCAACGATCTCTTGGTAGCCGTCGATGGAGGGATCGTGAGGGATGAAGCCAAGGTGGAGCGCAACGGCGTCGCATCCGAGCCAGTTTGCGAAATCCGCAATCTCGAACATCTCCTCCAATCGACTTTGCCGGGTCGCTTGCGGCACGAGCCCCACGGTCCGCACAACCGTTGGAATGTCGGCATAGCTTTCGCCCTCGAATCCACCGAACACAGCGGTGCAGCGAACGCCCATCTGGCCCAACTGAACGCGGAAGGTTTCCGCGGAAGCCTGATCTCGCTTACCCGGGTGGGGTGCGTGCAGCTGAATCGTCGGTACGCGAAGCTCGGCGATCACATCCCAGGCAACGCCTAATCCTGCATCTACCGATGCGAAAACTCCAATGGGCCAAGTATCCATGCGAAAGTCTCTGCTGCCGAGTGGGGGAGGATGCTCTTCAAGTTATCCAATCCCCACTAGCCTAACGCATGCCGCGATGGCGGATCAATCAGACGCTTGCGTTTGAAATCGCCCCACTCACGGTCCTCAATCCGTCTCCCATCGGAGCGCCAGCATGCGTGCCACGAGCAGAAAGACCAACCCGCTAAACATCAGCACGAACAACTGCGGTGCCAACGCCGAGACCGGCAGCTCGCGCCAGAAGACCTTGTTGTAGCCATCCAGGGCCCAAGCATTGAATGTCAGCAGTCCACATCGCTGTAAGTCCTCGCTCATCAGGTAGCGTGGAACCATCGATCCACCCAAGGCGCTCATCGTCAGGATAAGAATCACCGACAAGCCATTGAGTTGACCTCGCGTCTTGCAAAGTGTTGCCAGCAACAGACCAAGAGCGGAAGCCGCCATGGCGGTCACCAGGGTCATCATCAGGAATCCATCAAGATGGCCCCACAGATCGACGCCAAACACGTAGTGAGCCCACAGAAACATCACAGTGATCTGCAGGACGCCCAGCGCCGTCATGTAGAACCATTTTCCCAGCAGCAATTGATCCATCGACATGCGGGTTGCCAGCAGTCGCTCCAGCGTCTGGTTTTCACGTTCCTCCAGCAGGGCGCCGCCTCCGCCCGTGGCGCCAAACAACAGGAACATCACCGCAATCCCCGCTGCGTACATACTGATCACCGGGTTGGACTTACCCTCGCCCATCACATCGATCACGGCGATGGACTTGGTGACCGCGGAAGCGACATCGGAAACGGCCGGATCGATGGTCGGCGCAGCAGGCTTGGCGGCATACTGTTTGATGGTCGCGCCATAGGAGGGAGTGGCGGCCTCTGCCGTATCAAAACCTGCGACCTGGCGATGTGCTTCGACCAACATCAACGATCGCGTCACAAACGATGATACGACTTGCGAAGCGACTTGATCCGATGAGTCGGCCAGCAGATCCACAGCGACTTGCTCGCTCTCTCCCTGCGTAACAACGATCGCCATGGATGAGGTTCCCTGGCGGACCAGTTCTTGTGCGGAGACGCGGTCCAAGTCTTCCGCTCCGCCCAGCAAGAAGTGAAGGCCTCCCTGTTGCCGCAAGGACTCGACCAGGGCCCGACTTGCGGCGCTACCGACTTCATCGACGACGACCACATCAATCTTGGGGGTCCTGCCACTTCCGCCGCTGCCAAAGATCAAAGCAAAGATGCTGAAGAAGGCGATTGGAACACCAAACGTCAGCAGAATCTCTGAGCGACTGTGCACGAGACGGCGCAAGCTGATTTGAAAGACCGTCCAAATCATCCGATACGGCTCCAAGAATCATGGGATCGACGGAGTAACTCGTTACCCATCACGAAGCTGGTGCCCAGTGAGATGAAGGAACACGTGATGCAGCGAGGGGGCATGAACCTCGACATCTGCGATCGTGTAGCCTTGTTCGCGCACCCAGCCGATCAATCCCGGTAGGTGAGTCGATACGTCGTCAATTCGTGTGGTCACGACCTGATCTCCGACCTGACCTACGGAGGTCACGGTATCACCGTCATCGATGGTCAACGAAGCTTTCAAGGGCGGATCGACTCGCAAACGCACCCATCGTGAAGCGCCGACCGATCGCTCGATCAACTCATCGACGGTTCCATTGGCGACCACCTTGCCGCGATCGACAATGACCACTCGATCGCATTGCTGTTCGGCTTCATCGAGATGATGGGTCGTCAACAGGACGGAGCATCCAGATCGGCTGAGATCGTCCAACATCGAAAAGATTCGCTCGCGACTCTGAGGGTCGACGCCCACCGTCGGCTCGTCGAGCAGCAAGACCTGAGGCGAATGCATCACGCCGCATGCGAGGTTCACTCGTCGCTTCATGCCTCCAGAGAAGTCACCGACATAGTCGTTCGCGCGCTCCTCGAGTCCAGTCCAATTCAGTGCCCAATCGACGCGATCGCGGAGGCGACGGCGTGACAGGCCGTGAAATCGCCCAAAGGCACTGAGGTTCTCTCGGGTAGTCAGATCGTGATAGAGCGCAATCTCCTGCGGCACCAAACCAATCATGTCCCGCGCGTCGCGATGACCGATCGGTTGTCCCATCAGCCAGATCTCTCCTTGGTCCGGTTTGGTCCGACCCGAGAGGCAACGAATCAGGGTGGTCTTTCCGGCACCGTTGGGCCCCAGGAATCCCAATCGCTCACCGCGCGCCATCTCCAAGGAGATGCCCGCCAGCGCACGATTGCTTCCGTAGGCCTTCTCCAGCCCACGGATGTACAAAGCGGTGTCGGTTGCAGTTTCTGCCGGCATACTTGTTATGACGTGCCTGTTTCACAGTCCATGATTCACGGGTCGACCACCGCCTTAGGGTCCCCTTTTTTGACCGCGCACCGCTAGAGCATTTTCACAGCCGAGCTGGCCAGCCAAATTGCGACTTCGCAGGCTTGTCCGACAACCTCTTGACAGTCAGCTTTCCGAATCAGTGAAACCCGACGAGTGAAACTCGCCTCTGCTGAGAAGACGTCGACAGACTGGGTAATTGAGGAAGAATATTCCGAGCACCCATCAATCGAGTCGATAGAGTCGACCGTTAAAGTCGATTCAGAAGAAAGAGTGCCCCACCTGGATGGGCTCTTTCATGATGTCGCTTGCTAAGGATTGCCACTGTGCCCGATGCCTCCTCCGGACAGGTTTCCTCCGGCCATTTCGCCGCCACTCATTTGGGCTCCGCTTGCTCAATGCCCTCGATTCTCGGGATTTGGCGAATCGGTGAAACGCTTCACGAGGGACCCAAGGCAACGTTGTCCGTCGCGCAGCCGGCCGATGCAGCCGGAAGTCCTCGCTGGGACTACGTGATCAAGCGTGCTCGAGTGGGCTCCGACGAGGTGGAAAGCCGTCGCCAGATCGTGCAATTCATCTCGGCTGCCTCGGGAGTCTGTCATCCGAACTTGGTTCCAGTGCTGGATGCCTCGACGACCGCCGCGACACCCTATCTGGTGATGCCACGCTTGGAGGGTGAAACGATGCAGCACCATCTGGAACATGATCCTGGCAAACCGTTGCCGGTGGCTCTCTGGCTGATTCGTCAAACCGCGCAAGCCCTGGTTGCCCTGCACGCGGCTGGCTGGATTCATGGAGACGTCAAACCGGCCAACGTGGTTGTTGGCACGCGCGGCCATGTCACGTTGGTGGATCTTGGATTTGCAGCCAAGATCCACACCGTCCCTGGCCATCAATACCGCGGCACCCCCGCCTTCTCAGCGCCCGAAGCACTCAATGGAGAAATGGCCGCGATTCCAGCGATGGACATCTTCTCACTCGGTCGCATGCTTTGGCATTGGATCACGCAAACCCATCAGGTCAGTCCAAAACTTCTCGAGCCAGTAGCCGACCTGGTCAAATCCATGGTTGCCAACGATCCGAGCGAGCGACCGGCCGCCGCCACCGTCGTCAAGCAATTGCTAAGACTTGAAATCGAGACGCTGGGACGCCATATCGGACCGTCCCAGTCCTATCGGGCTGCATAGAGCAAGGCAAACGCCGTCCACAAGACAAATCGAGGCGGTGAGTGGATGGTCGGCCTACGGTCCGCAGTAATCCAAGACAGACAGTGCCAAGACAGACACTCGCAGCTTCGCTGTGTTTCTACCGTAGCGTCCGCATTTCCAAGGCGGACATTCGCAGCTTGGCTGCGTTCTAGTAGGTCCGCATTTCCAAGGCGGACATTCGCAGCTTGGCTGCGTTTCTTACGAGCCTCGGAGAGACTCGGCTACGGTAGGAACTGGGTTGTGAAGCAGTCTTCCGGTTTGACCATGCCGGCCGAGCTGGGGTCGATCGCGTCCATCTGCTCAACGAGCTTCGTCCAGCGATCGAGCGACATCTGGCCCACATTCTCGCTCGAAACGTCTGTCGGCATCACCAAGGCCTTCAATTCGGTGCTGCCAAAGGTCAACGCCTCGGCCGTCATGCCATGTTCATTGACCGCAAGGATCGCTTCATTGCCCAAGGTGGGATCGCTCATGTAGTTCTGCCATCCACGACGGGTTGCCTGCAACGAACTGGCGAACCATTTCGGGTTGTTCCTCGATCAGCTTCCCGGTGGTGATCAAGACACTTGCGTAGGGGTTCCAACCCAGATCGCTGACCATCAAACGACGGACCTCGACTCCCTGCTGTTCGGCCAGCAGTGGCTCGGCGAAGGAATAGGCCTGGATGGCGATCGATTTGTCGGCGACCAAGGAGGAGACACTGCCGTGGTAGGGAACCTCCTGAACCTGATCCAGAATATTGCGTGACCGCATGAACTCCAAAAAGGGACGTCCGGCCTGGCGTTGGAGTGTCATCCCCGCAAGACCTTCGAATGTCTCCACCCCACTGTCTTGACGGACCAGAATGCAGCGAGGACTGTCCTGCATTGCCGCCATGACGGCCACGATGTCCATCCCTTGACGTCGATAAATCACCACGTCGTCGGCATTGGCGATGGCGAATTGGACCCGTCCCAATTCGAGCTCCGGAGCCACGGGGGTCGCTCTTCCTCCCGGCCGAATCTCCACCTGCAGGCCTGCCTCTTGATAGGTGCCGTCGGCAGACGCCTGATAGACGCCGCCATGCTCCGCTTCCGGATACCAGTTCAGCTGCACCGCAATGGTGCTTGTTGATGGTTGATCCCCGTCGTTAATCGTCCTGGATGAAGTGTCGCTCGAGCGGTTGCAGCCACATGCGACCAAACCGCAGAGTACCAGCAGGAAACCAGCGTTCCGCATCACACGGCGAATCGGGAGCTCGCAGGAAAAGGGCACGCACTGCTCTGGGGAATACCGAGATCGCATGGAAATCTTCAGCGTTGGAGACAGAAAACTTGGGCAGGCCCACATCATCGTCGATTCCCGGCTGGCAACACAACCAGCAGAGCAGGGCAGATGCTTAGGCTTGGACCCAGCGGCGTAACAACGTGACCGAGATCAACTGTACGAGTCCAAACAGCCCGAGTCCTAACAAAGCGGAGGCGAACAAGGCGGCAATTAGGGCGTCTGTCTTCGTCAGCGCCTGCCAACCTGTCATCAGTGTTCCCAGCCCGTCGTATTTCGTCCCGTTGCCGACAAAGAACTCCGCGACGATCGCCCCAATGACAGCCAGGGCAGCGCTGGTCTTGGCTCCCAGCACCACGTGACCCACCGCTGAGGGAATCTGCAGAGACTTCAAGGTCCTCCATCGACCAGCGCCGTAAAGCCGGAACAAATCGGCGGTCTCGCGATCAATCGCCAAGAGTCCCGTTGTGACACCGTTGACGATCGGAAACAGACAGACGATCACTGTCACGATGACGACGGTGCGGAAGGTGTACCCGCTCCAAATGATCAGCAATGGGGCGATTGCCACGATTGGCACCGTTTGCAGCAGGATCACGTAAGGAAAGAATGCCATGCGGATTTTCCGCGATTGACTAAACACCATCGCCAGCAGGGATCCCAGCACCAATGCGGTCAACAGTCCGACAATCGCTGCCGCTCCGGTCGACAACGTCCCCCGCCACAAAGCACCACGTTGCTCGATGGCAGCAGCCAGACACTGCCGCGGCGTTGGCAACAGCGCTTTGGGAAGCTCGAAATGCCAAACAATCAGCTCCCAAACCGACAACCCGCAGGCGGCCACCAGCCCCACAAGGGTGGCGCTGAGAAGCGTGTCGTGCACCATCCGCTGTCGTGTCTCGATCATGCTTTCCCTCGCAATGCCGCACTGACTCGTCCGTAGAACTGACCGAACTCGGGCGAGGCTCGTAACGATTCGTCACGCGGCCAGGGCAGGGGATTGTCGATCTGATGGAGCAATCGGCCCTGCTGCATGACGGCGATCCGATGCGACAAGAGGATCGATTCGGCAATGTTGTGCGTGACCATCACCGCCGTGAAGCGACGCTGTTCCCATAACCCCAAGACGATCTCGCCAAGTTGGTTGCGAAGCATGTCATCGAGGGCAGCGAAGGGCTCGTCGAGGAGCAGGATGCTCGGCTCCGTGACCAATGCCCTGGCAATGGACACTCGCATCTTCATCCCGCCAGAGAGTTGCCTGGGATAGCGATGCAAGGCATCGGCCAGCCCCAGTCGTTCCAGCGATTGCGTTGCCATTGCCCGATCAAGTGGGACTCGTTGCCGATGGGCACCAGGACTGCGGGCGATCAACTCCAAGGGAAGCATCACGTTCTCCAGCGCCGTCCGCCACGGCAGCAGGGTCGGCTGTTGGAAGACGAATGCGATGCCGCCGGGATGCTGTCGGATCGGGGGATCCATTTGAACGGTCCCCGACGTTGGGGATTCCAAACCAGCCATCAACCTCAGCAAGGTCGTCTTTCCACAACCGCTTGGCCCGATCAGAGAGACGATCTCACCAGCCGCGACCTCCAGATTGACAGACGCGACGGCCAGAGGTCCGCTGGGATACTGAATCGAAACGGACTCGCATCGAATCGACGACGCGTGTTGGGCAACAGCGTTCAATTCGAAGCTCGTTCAGTTTGGTGCCGTGTTCTTGTTGGCGGCCTCGTTCTTGGTGGCGGCCTCACTCAAATTCCCTGACGGCCGTAGTTCGAACTTTCGTCCGTCGATTTCCAGCATCACATACCTGGGAGTGACCTCGACGACGGTTCCCTTCAGGCTGCCGATTTCAAATGCATCGCCGACACGAAGCCTGAGCGTTTGGTCGCGCGTTCGCACATGCATCCATGCCGTCCACTCATCACGACCTTGAACCAAGGCAGTGAGCACCGTTTGAGTTGCGTCATCGAATGCCAACTTTGGCGCTGGTTCCGGTTCGGGTTCGGGTGGGTCAACGACCTTGACCGTCAAACGCTGCTCGGAAGTTTGCCTCGGATAACCACTATCAATCGCGCGCACCGTGATATCGAATTCCCGTTTCTCGTCACTTCGCACTCGCAGGGTCCCGCTTCCTTCGTCGAGGCTGACAAAGTCTTCGGGTGCGTCGACGATCTCGTAACGAATCGAATGTCCCTCAGGATCGTTGAACGACAGCGGCGCAGGTGTATCGCGACCGACGATCGCCTCGAGTTCGGGGCGTCCGCCATACTTGGGCGCCTGATTGGGTGGTTCATAAAGGTTGCGATTCATGATCGGATCCAGGTACGCGAGCGCATCACCGTCGACGCGCCAGGAGGGATCGTCTCGAGCGGGCAAGTCGAGGGGTGCGTTCAGAAGCGCGATCGCGTCGATCGACATTTCCACTTGAAAATCGCCTTCCCGTGTTCGTCGAATCGACATATCGCGAATTCGATGCAGGTAGTCCTTGGCATAAAATGCATGCAACATTCGAATCAAGTTGGGCACATCGGAATTCCCACGGACCCGAAAATCAAGCAACTGATAGAGTCCGCCGATCGAACGCGAGCTGCTGGCGTCGACCAGTGCTTTGGAGAGATTGTTCTCCTGGACCATGCCTAGCAACCACTGCTGGTATTGGCTCTGCGCCTGCTCGGGACTGCCTGGCAGCGATCGAACCATGTACTCGCCCATCTGGCGATTGGCGTACTCGCCCTGTAGACGCTGTTCGTTAAGCTTCTGTTGGTCCTGTTGCAGCTGGGCAATCTGATTGGTCCGCGTCGTGACCGCGGTGTTGTACTTGCCCACGCCCCACCAAACGACACTCGCTGCCAAGAGTCCGCCCACCAGGATCGAAAGGATTCGTTCTCGCTGGTTCATGGCGACACCTCCGACGATGATTCTGCGACCACGGCCGCTGCTTGTTCGTTCAACTCATTCGCCGTTTCAATCATCTCTTGATCTGACACCTCTTGATCTGGCGGCGGGCTTTCTTCGCTCGGCGGCTCGGCTTTCTCGGTTGGATCGGCATCACGACTCGGTTCAGCCTCTTCGCTAGATTCGGGGGTGGCCGCGGCAAGATTCAAAATGGCAGCGTATCGTTCATTTCTGACCGCATCGGCTGCAACCTTGATCGATTCCGTGAAGCCCCAGCGATAAATGTCTTCCACTTTCTGTTCGCTAGCGCCGTCTCCCTTGACCTGGTGAACTTCGTCTCGCAGGGCTTGTTCAAAGGTATCGATGATGGAAGGGTTGACGGCGCCACCTTCTACCTTCAGGGTCCCGCCTCCGGCACGGGCGTCGGCGGTCGCCGAAACGCTGCGCACGATCATTTCGTCAGAGGGCGGCATTTGAACAGCCAACCTGCGAAGCTCGTTGAGCCAGTTGACATCCCCGTCCAGAAATCCGTCGATCGTTTCGGTGCGAGCGATGCTCTCGGCAGCCCGGTCGACGTCCGGTTTCATTGCGGCGTTGGCTGTCTTTAGCTCAGCGATCTGTCGATCGAGCCCCTTGATCCTTCGATAGGCACCAAAGGCAAGCAACAGGGCGGCAGCGACCGGCACACCGATCAACAGTGCTCGCCGATAGGGGCTGGGTGTCTCAACATGCCTTTCCCTTGGATTGAGAAAGTCGATCAAGCGATCGCTATCGGAGTCATCGGCGACTAGCAGACCGACCAGAGGAGCCAAGCGACCCACATGATCCGGTAGGTTGGCATTGCGATCGACGTCAACCAAATCAAACGGATTGATCACCTCGACATGGCTTTCGGAGGCCTCCGCAAGCATCTGTTTCTCATCGGAGTGAATCGACTCCCGGCCCCACAAGATCACCCGCCCGATCGATCCGCTGGAACCACAGGCCATCAAACTGCGTTTCAGCTCTCCTGCGAGTGCTCGTCCTCGTACCGCCTCAACGCCCGGCATTCGAACCGTCCGCACGAAGATCACTTTGCCATCGCGAGCGACCACGATTTCTGCGTCGTCGGCCAACAGGTCGATCAGGACGGTGTCGCCCTCTTCCGCATTGGGATGACGGATCAGGTACAAGGCGGAGGCGGCGAGCGGACGAAGGGCGATGCGTTTGATCGGCAGCCCAACCGCCTCACCGGTTTCTTGGATCGATGCAAGGCTCTTCGGTCCCACCGCCGCAGCGATGATCTCGATTCCATTTTCGCCCCGCTTGGTGACGAGAAAATCGACCGTCGCGCTCTCCCCGGCGGTCGCAAAGCTGCGAATTGCCTGGAACCGAACCATGTCGGGAAGTTCGTCATCGGGGACCGGCGGCAACTGCAGTTCACGCAACTCCGCCTTGCCGCGACCAATGGCGACCAGTGTGTCGATGTCCCCCAAACCACGATCCGCGATGACTTTTCGCAGGGTCGCGTTGACGTCGCCGTTCTCAACCGGGATCACACTTGCATCGGTGACCTTGACGCTGCGCCCACTGCACTGCGCTGCCACGATCCGCAGTTCGTTGGAATCCCAATCAATTGCTAGTTTATTAACCATGAATCTCTCAAATGGAGTCGAAAGACTGCCTTCGAAACTGTCCAAAAAGGGGTCTGACCCGTTGCAGGTGAGTCGATTTTCATTGTGTTTCTGTCCTCCCCGAAGAGGGTCAGCCCCCTTTTCCGATAGGTTCTTCGTCGGCTGTCGAGCCGATTGCAATCGCGAACGTGATCACCGCATCTCGATCATAATCCTCGATCATAATCACTGGGCCAGTGCGGTCGCCGAACGAAGTCCCAGGACGGAGAGATCGAAGCCCCGACCCAGGTGACTCAGATCTCGCCATGCCACCATTTTGGGATTCACTGTCGTCGCATCGATGACCACTTCCGCCCGATGTGCCACTCCCGTCTTCTCAAAGTATCCGACGATCTGGGCGCGGTAGACATCCCCGCCACCGGTCAGCAAGGGCGTCAGCAATCGCATCTGATCGAGCGTCACGATCCCTTCCACCAACGGCCAGGTTTCGAAATGCCGATTGAGATCGTCTGTGCCAGAGCCACGATTCTCCAAAATCGCCTGGACCGTCTCTTCATCCAGCATCGGGATGCCATACAGCAGTTCGGGAGGGCACTCGTTCAGGTTCAATCGCCCCGGCATGACGGGAGCAGTTTGTGTGGTCAGGGCGTCCATCAGGACCGGCATGTAGATCGACATGGAAATGGGATCACCTGGAAAAGGTGAGGTGTAGGTCCGCGCCTGATCTCCTTGCCCGAGCGTCACGGTGGAATCGACGAGATCCAGAATCTGCGTCAGCGAAGTGCCACCGCCGCCGGTCAAATCAAACTCACTGATCAAGTCCGGGGCCCATGGCCCACCGCTCTGAGCTTGGCCACCCGTGTTGCCGCCACCCGTGTTACCGCCGCCACTATCGCCGCCACCTCCTGAGCCACTTCGGCCGGAAGACTGGCCACCGGAATCGGAACCGGACGAAGTTGAATCGCCGCCGCCTTGACCGGTCAAGGCAGAGGCAACCGACGTGGACTGCCCCGCAATTCGGTAGGCAACGATGTAGCTGGCGTACAAATCATTTCCCAATGCATCGGTCAGCTCGTCGTACAACAACTCCATGTCGTCCTGATTCGCATTGACCCGCAGATTTCCATCGCGTCTTCGATTGGCTTCTGCACCGTGAACCGTCAGGTAGGCTGCCCAGCCGAACGCACCCGGCGAATCGGCGCTGATCCCGAAACGCTGCTGTTCGTCCGCATCGATCACGCCGTTGCGATTGACGTCCGCGCCGAACATGAGCGTTGGTGTCACGCCTCGGACAAGCAATAACTCCTCGACACTTTGCAGTGGTCCGTTTGCGGGTGAATACGATGTGACCAAACCGTTGTAGTAATCAGCCTCGGCACCGTAGGGCCGTGATTCTTCGTCCTCATCAAGCCAATCGAGAATGGCATCGGCAATATCTTCAGTCATTCCCGGCAATGCCATCAACAGCGTGACCGCGATGTTCGTACTGACAACCTCGCTCGATGAATCCATGCTCGAATCATCGGCTCCCGCGAGCGCCAACCCCGCCGAGAACATATCGGAGTTCTTTTCGAGGATCGTCAGGGTGTTGATGTTCAAACGTGCCGATTCGTCCTGCAAACCAAAACGGATGCCTTCGAATCCAACGGTTGAACTTGGAATCGGCGCGAGGATGCTGTAGTTCGCTGGGCTCTCTCCGTCGATGCCTGCAGAAATGGTCACGGCTTGGAATAGCTGTGGGTTATTGAAGACGCCACCCAGGTCCTCGTGCGCATCCGGAGGCTGAGCAAGGGTCAGTCGCACCGCTTCAGCCGCCGATTCCACGTTCACGCGAGCCTGCACCAGATCACCCGACAGGTAGGCGGCGTCGTCGTAAGCAACCATCAACTCGGTAAACGAATAGACCGCCATGGTTGCCACGGCAATCACGATCAATACCAAGACAAGGAAGAAACCGTGACGCCGGGAATGCTTGCTTCGTTTCATATTCCGGCTCCCGTTAAGTCTTCCTCAGTTGTTTCCTCGATCGGCTTGGCCAGCGGCAATCTCACGATGTGATTGAAGGTCCGAACCTCGCTCGGGGCGGCCATGGTCGCAGAAACGGTCGATGACGTGAGCAAAGCCGATTCCTCGGCGAACAGACGCTCGTCCCGCATCGACAATCGCACTTGGACTGCCAGCGGCAACTCCCCGAACTCGTCGCTGCTCCATTGCAACTGCCAAGTCACCCCATCCCAGTAGGAGAACTCGATTCCGACAATCTCGGGAGCCAACAACTCACCGGTTTGATTGAGCAAACTCAGACTGCCTGTCGAGGCTGCTTGCACGGTCACCGCGCGATCGAGAGAGCGACGAACCAGCCCGCCTTGGCTTGTCAGGCTGGGATCCGGATCGAGCGTGTTGAGCTGATCCTGAACGCCACCAATGACGCCCGCTCCTTGAACGAAATAAGCCACCGTCTTGATGTCGCTCGGGACGTCGTCAATATCGGCCGTGGTCTCGTCCAGCATCGCCACATACTCTTCCAAGCGTGGAAGTCGGCTGAGATCGAGTTGAATCTGATATTGATTGCCAATCAATCCAGGCGTCTGCAGGACTGCGACACCACTCTGTAAATCAACCTCCGTCGAGTCCTCGATTGGGACCGCGGTCTCGTCGGATTCGATACCGGCAGCCGACAGATCCTCCGTTTGGCCACCTCCCCCCTGTCCGCCGGTCGAAGCGGCAAATAATTCTTCCAAAGGTGCGGTGTCCATCGGCACCGAATGCAACGTCGCCCGCAAATCATCCTCAATCATTTGCATCACGGCAGCCGCCAGCTGTGTTTGCCGAATGTCCATGTCACGCACGTTCATATCACGGGCGTAGAACTGAATCGCCGCGCCGACCAACACCATCAACACCACCGACATGGCAAGTGTCAACACGACCTCCAGCAAGGTGAAAGCTCGTCGATCGAGACACGCGAATCGAGTTGATTGCCGAGCGATCATGTTCCACCTCCTGCCGCTGCCGCCGCCTTTTCCTCAAGCATCGCCTCTTCTTCCGCTTCGGCTTCCTCCAACCCCAACGTTGGATCAATCATCCAGCGTGTCAACGCGTAGCGTGTTCGAGTCGATCCACTGTTCTGGTCGATCGATTCGACCAAGACCTGGATCGCCAGCAACCCGTCCAGCGGTGCGGGCTGTACCTGAACGCTGTACTGAAACACAGAGCTGGATTGGGAATCGAACGGTGAGTCGAACGACGCCCCAGTGATGCTTTGCGGCGTGATACCAGAGATGCCGTCAAGTAACACTTCCGATAGCTTGGTTTGACAGAGGATTCTGGCGGCCACGAGATCGCGCGACTCCCTTGCCGCCGACATCCCGGTGTCGGCGATCTGACTGAGCACTGCTAACGATCCACCCAGGATTGCCAGCGCGAGAAGGATTTCGAGCAGTGAGAATCCAGCATGCGTCGGATATCGATGGCGACGGCTCATAATGGCAACACCCCGCTGACGGTCACATCCCCAGTGATCCCACGAATCTTGACAATCACCTTTCCAAGCGTGGGATTCGAAAGTGTGACAGCGGCCGTGCTGGTCGATCCATCGGGATAGAACAGGATGGGACGACTCCAGCCTTCCGATTGATTCGCCAAGGTCAACTGCTCGATTTCCATTGCCCTCGCGGCGGAGACCACACCAACGGCTGAGACCACGACGTCTTCCGGAAGTTCCACCGTTTCTTCCACGTTGGGGTCGGCGGTCACGGCCGTGACGACGCCCTGTGTCGCGCCACTCAACAAGCCTGACTGAGATCCGGTCTGGTCAAAGGCCTCGGTTGCATCGGTGGTGGAATAGAAAGGCTTGATGCGAATGGAGGTCCCTTCGATCATGGCCTCGAGCATCATCACTCGGCCTTGACGCATGGAGTCGACACGAAGCCGCGTCATCTCGACTCGCAACTGATCGCCGGCCCGAACCAAACGTCGGTCACCCATCAGCAATCCGACCTGAGGGATCGAGACCGCCGCGATCGCCGCCAGCACCGCCAGGGTGAGCAGCAATTCGAGCAGCGTGAATGCAGTTCGACGAGTCACGGAAATTCCGACCCAAACACGAGGACTGAAGAAGACTCAAACGAAACACTGGCCAATCGGTCCAACCTCGCTAGCGGGAGCGACGTTGTGATCACCGTGAATCTTCCCACCCGCGTTCAATTGGTCCGCGAACTGCTACCCCCTGGCCAACCCTACCGAAAGCGTCGCCAACCCTACCGAAAGCGTCGCTGACCCCACCGAAAGCGAGTCTCGCCGAGACTCGCACAAACCGCAGCAAGCCTCCGGCTGTCCCCCTTCGAAATGCGGACATGCAGAAGGCTTGGCCTGGAAAAACGCTGGCTCAAACGCTCAGGATCCTTCCAGCACGATGTCATCGTCCGTGTTGACCTGTCCATCGAGACCGGCGCTACGAATCTCGTATGTATTTCCATTGACCGAGAATGTCAGCGAATTCTCCCAAGCATCGGTTGGGATTTCGTTGATGATCGGTGCCACCCACTTGGCCTTGCCAGCGGCATCACTTGGCCCGTCGCGTAGCGCATCGAGACTTTCGGGCAATTTGTTCATGCGAACCTGATACAGGTTGATGCTTTGCTTCAACGCGTCCAACTGGACCTTGGTCGCGTTGACCTTCGCTTCCTGACCGGCCCCCAGGAAGTTGGGCAGCGCAATCCCCCCAATGACGACCAGAATTGCCAGCACCAGCAACAGCTCGAGCAACGTGAAGCCATGGCGAGGGGCCCGGGAGGGACGACGTGGAGGGGAGCAGGAGCGTTTTCGCATTTTGATTCTGAATGCAGGAGTATTCGTAAAGGAGTGACTATCAGGGAGGCGGGAGTGAAGCGGCTTCAGGGAGACCAGCAACACTGACCGATTCTATCCGTACGATTTTCTTAAGTACGATGGACTTCCAAGTCCGTCCGATTCTTTCCGGTTCTTTCTGTACGATGGACTTCCAAGTCCGTCCGATTCTTTCCGGTTCTTTCTGTACGATGGACTTCCAAGTCCGTCGATCCGAAAAAAACCGGTTCCCGTCGACGGACTTGGAAGTCCATCGTACGAGTTTCGAGCCGACGTTTTCGTTCAACGCGAAACGTCCTCGACCAATCATAATAACCAAGTGGTTCAGGGAAGGTTTCGATTCGAATGGACTGAAAAGCAATCCAAAGAAAATTGGGGGGCGACGAGGGTGAGGCCAACGCGGGGGCGAACGGGGGGGCCCGCGAGGTGGTCGAACAGGGCCGCACCGGAGCCCGACCCGGCTCACCACCTTTGAAGTTGCGATTTTGGCTGCCGCACGAGGATTTTCATAACCCGACGCGTAAGCGAGTCGATGTCAATAACGCTATTTCCTCGCTCACGCGTCGGGTTATGAAAAAAGCGCAACTTCAAAGCTCACCACGGGGGTGGCTGGCGCTTCCCCGGAGACGATCCGGCATGACTTGGACAACCGGCAAAAGTACAAGAAACTGCCAACTCACGCGAGAATTCTGTTCACTCCAATGTAGAATGATCGTTGTATCTGAATAGGCTGGACGGGCGTCCCAGATCGGACGGAAGCTCTTAAATGCCCTCTTTTCCCGGTCTGCCCTTCCTTTTCTTTCCGCCTCCTCGATCGCACAGAACAACTATGGTGGCTCGCGACGATTCCGTCATCCGCGGCAGCTTGATTGCCTGCATGATCTTCTTGGTGCTCTCGATCGCGCTGAATTTCTTACTTTGGCGCTGGGGTGACATCGCCGCTGACGAAGCGACCGCTGCCTCGGACCGATTACGAACGGTACAGGGAGAAGTCGCCCAGATGGAGAACCAGGCCTTGCGGATGAAAGCGATGCTGGGCCAGGGAGGCTTCACACAGGCAGAAATCGATGAGATGAAGCAGAATGCGGCCGATGACCCGCAAATGCAAGCGATCGAGGAGCAGTTCGCGCGAGACATGTCTTACTTCGGGTCGGATGTCGAGGCGCTCGACCGGAATTATCCCCGCTTGCCCGAATATCTGGTCAATGCCATTCGCTCACGAAACGAGCAGTACGGCATGGCACGAGACGAAGCGACCAAAATCCGTGTCGATGCGGACGCCGACATCCAAAACGCTCGCACCCAACAGCAACTGGCCGAACAACAGCGTGATGACGCCAACAAGAAGGTCGTCACCCTCGGCACTCAGTTCGATGAAGATCGGGCTCGGATGAACAAGGAAAAAGAGGACACGCGAGACAAGTTGACCTCCACCGTTCAAGACTTTGACAAGTTCCGCCGAACAGCTCGGGATGAGACCAACAAATTGGCGCAGAAGACTCGTCAGCTCCAGGGAACGATTGACACCCAAAAGGTTCGGCTCAACGATCTCCTATCGGATAAATTTGAATCGACTCAGGGCGAAGTGCGTTACGTGGTGGCCGGTGGAAACATCGTGACCATCAATCTGGGGTCCGCCGACGCACTTCGACCTGGCGTGACGTTTGGCGTGATCGACGGTGATGAAACTCGCCTGCAAGACGCCAAGGTCAAAGCAACGGTTCAGGTCACGCAGATCCAAGGACCACACATCGCGTCGGCACGCGTGGTTGCTCGGCCTGAGATTCGTAACCCCATCATTCCCGGGGACAAGGTCTTCTCGCCGTTCTGGGCTCCCGGTCGTGAAGTCAAAATTGCTTTGGCCGGCGATATCGACATCGATGGTGACAATCGGCCAGACAATGAAGCGATCAAGGGTCAGATCAGGGCAGCCGGGGCAGTCGTCGCCGCCGAGATTTCATCGAACGGCACGATCACCGGTAAACTCGACCCCAGCATTCGATTTCTGGTAGTCGGCGAAGATCCAGAAGTCACGGGCGACGAAGAGGAAACCAATCGCAACGCTCAGATCGTTGCGACCATGGGGAATGTCAAAGCTCGCGCAGGCGAATTGGGTCTCACGATCATTCCCGTCTGGAAACTGCAGGCCTACTTGAAGACCATCGACGACTCGCTCACCACACCGCTGGGTTCAGCCGTTCGCGGCGAGGACTTCCCACCCGAGACAATGATCGGACCTGCCCGTTTGCCCAACGACAAGACCGGCTACTACGACGCCGAGCCAGGCATGCAAAAGGGCAACAAGGTGCTGCCTCCTTAAGCGGGCAGCGCTAGCTGCTCAAGCTGAGCGGTTAGGGCTTCATCCCGCCTGCTAAAGGCTCGGGCGGAGCTTCTTCGCTTGTTGCTGAAGCTTGTCTGATTGCGATCGAAAGTCGG
Source organism: Pirellulaceae bacterium (assembly GCA_963767665.1). Lineage (GTDB taxonomy): Bacteria > Planctomycetota > Planctomycetia > Pirellulales > Pirellulaceae > Rubripirellula. The sequence continues at coordinate 118,186 of CAVYFC010000013.1, read as the reverse complement.
AGGTCAAACGCTGCAGCTCCGCCTCCAATCGGGCGGCCGCGATCACCGAGGGGGCGATCGGACCAGTGCCAGGTCGAACTTCATCGGATCCAAACCCAGGTGCGATCGTTGAGACACAGAGCGACTGGCGGACCAGCAGATCACTGACTTGCCAAACGGTTCGATGCTCGTCCAAGGGGATCGACTTGGGATCAGACCAGTTCATGCGGATGCCAGGGATTCTTGAGCTCAATCCTTCGGCAATCGATTCGATGCGATTCTTGGCCGACTCGAGATCGGCATCCAAACACCAAACCCAGCGCCGCGTGTCGACTCGATAGGCCAATTCGAACATTTGCATCTGCGATTGGAAATCGATATCGAATTGATCCGCAGCACTCCGTGAAACGGTGCTCCCCAAGGCAACGCTCCCTGCGCTGAGCGCGTCGCTACATCGGGGTCGCGAAGCCTCATGGGACAGCGAAGCAGAAACCGCTGAGCTATCCAGACGCATCTGGCGATCGCCCGACTGGCTGGTCCATTCGAGGGAACCATCCTCTTGCGACCGTGTCGCGCGGGCCGGCGTCATGAAGCCGACACGCCATGCGGTCCAAACGCTGGCCACACTTCGTGGACCCGCAACCGGCGTTTCGAAGCTGACCTCTGTCCCGCGCCCGAGCCGCGAACGAATTTTCAAGGGCGAGAAGTGCAGGGCGGCAAGCTGGCGACTGATCGCCAATCCCAAGCCCTCTCCTCCAGCATAGGAGACGTCACGATCGGTGATGCGAAGCATCTCCTTCTCGCTGATTCCACGACCGCGGTCGACCACGGACCAGCGAATCGTCTCACCGTGTCGAATGCGGGCGACACGCATCAAAACGAAGCCTCCTTCGCCGCTTGCCCGGATCGCGTTGGTGGCCAGATTCACGACCAAACGCCGCAGCATGGCCGGATCGGCGAAGACCTTCATGTTGGGATCGTCTGCCCCGTCCCACAAAATGCTGATATCGCGCGGCACCGCCCAAGGGCTCAGGGTGTTGTCGACGGCGGCGCGAACGTCGGTGACCGACACAGTTTGTCGACAGACACGTGGCGTACCGGTCCGCAATCTTTCCAGCTGGACCATTTCCCCCACCATCTGCTCGATGCAGCCACACTGATTCACAGCCGACTCAAGACAGAACTGCTGGTCATCATTGATCGGGCCCAAGTCGCCGTCACGGACCAATCGAATCGATTCGCGCACCGCGGTCAGGGGCGATCTCAGGTCATGAGCCGTTTCGCTAATCAGGCGAACAGCCGCTTCGGTCGCCAGGTTGTCGGCGCGTCGGGCCTGCGACGAAGGTGAAACCGACATGGCGGAACGTGTTGATGAAGCAGCCACAGGCCAAGGGTCTCCACAGGAATAGCGAGTCGAGCGTTGATCGATGCGCCGACGATGGCACCTTCTTCCTCAGTCGGCTTGGTCCTCGGACCACAACAGCAGATGTGCTGGGACAGCCCGAGCTGGTGACGTCGACCGTTTCATCCTGACTCCTGTGCCGATCGTAGGAGACCCGTGGAGGCTCGCTTCCTTGACCGCCACAACCAGCAGTCTTTTCCTGATCGTTCCTTCTTTGCTCACCGGCAGCGTGAATCCTTGCGACCACCCGTCGTGGCACTTAGAATTTTTCGCAGTCGCCTTCTCCCGTCTCCTCGTCGCTCTCCCGCCTCGTCCCAAAACCATCGCACTCGATCGCCTCTCCCATGAAACACGCCTCGCTGCTTTTTCTGATCGCGATCCTTTCCCTGGGATGCAACAAATCAACTTCACCCCGCTCAGAATCAACGGACGGTTCCAGTGGCGATCGTCCGACGGTCGCCTACGTCACCAATGGCGTTGCCTCGTTTTGGGTGATCGCCGAGTCTGGAGTCAAACAAGGTGCCAGCGAGTTCGATGCCGAGGCGCAAGTCTTGATGCCTGCCGAGGGCATCAGCGACCAGAAGCGGATGATTGAAGACTTGATCACGAAGGGAATCGACGGCATTGCGGTCAGTCCGATCGATCCAGCAAATCAAACCGACATCCTCAATCAGGCTGCCAAGTACAGCCACCTGATCACACACGATAGCGACGCACCGGAATCAGATCGTGTTTGCTACATCGGGATGGACAACTACCTTGCCGGTCGAATGTGTGGCGAACTGGTCAAGGAAGCGATGCCCGATGGGGGCAAACTGGCGTTTTTCATCGGTCGGTTGGAGCAGGACAATGCTCGGCGACGCCGCCAGGGATTGATCGACGCGATCCTTGATCGGAAAGAGGACCCCACCCGATTCGATCCGCCGGATGCGGAAATCCAAGAAGGGAAGTGGCACATCGTTGGCACCTTTACCGACCAATTTGATCGCGCTCAAGGCAAAGCCAATGCAGAGGACGCACTTTCGCGGCACCCTGATTTGAAAGGGATGGTCGGTCTGTTCGCGTACAATCCACCGTTGCTGCTCGAAGCCCTCAATCAGGCCGGCAAGTTGGGTGAAGTCCAAGTCATCGCTTTTGATGAAGCCGATGAGACGTTGCAAGGCATTGTCGACGGAAACGTTTACGGGACGGTCGTGCAAAATCCGTTCGAGTACGGTCGTCAATCGGTCCGGATTCTTTCCGGTCTGGCTCGAGGACAATCGCTCGCCGATCTGGAGGTTCCAGAGAGCGGATTTCTGAACATCGAAGCTCGTCAGATTCGCCAGGACAACGTGGCCGAGTTCTGGGCAGAACTGAAAAAGAACATGGGCGAGGAATGACCGCGGTGACGGCTGATGACGAGGCACCGCTGCTCGAAGTTCGCAACCTGACGAAGCGTTTCGCCGGCGTGAGCGCGCTCAAAGACGTTTCTATCTCCGTGGCCAAAGGCGAAGTCCACGCCGTGATCGGCGAGAACGGGGCTGGCAAGAGCACGCTGATGAAGATCCTGGCCGGCGTTCAAGCCCAGGACTCCGGAGAGATCCTGCTCGATGGCCAAGTCATCTCACTCGGATCGGTCGATCAAGCACTGGAACATGGCATCGCGTTGATCCATCAAGAATTGAATCTGGCCGACAATCTCGATGTGGGTGCGAATATCTTTCTTGGTCGCGAGCCAAAGAAATGGGGACTGATCGATTTCAAAGCGATTGACCGTGACGCGAGGCAATACCTGCGACTGGTGGGACTCGACGTCGAACCATCGATTCTCGTCAGCTCGCTGACCGTCGGCTTGCAACAGATGGTGGAAATCGCCAAAGCCCTTTCGGTCAATGCCCGAATCCTGATCATGGACGAACCGACCAGCAGCCTCTCCCAGCATGAGACAGATGCCCTGTTCAAGGTGATCGAAAGTCTCCGAGCCCAGGGGGTCACCATCCTTTACATCTCCCATCGACTTGGGGAAATCAAACAGATTGCTGACCGCGTCACCGTCCTTCGCGATGGCGAGAATGCCGGACACTTGACTCGCGATCAGATTTCGCACGATGCCATGGTCGAGTTGATGGTGGGACGTGACATCTCGCAGTTCTACGCCCGCACGGATCACACCATCGGTGATCCAATCTTGAGAGTCGAGCAATTGCGGACACAAGCCTGGCCCGATCACACCGTCGATTTTCATGTGGGCGCCGGCGAGATGGTGGGTATCGCCGGCCTCGTCGGCGCCGGTCGCAGTGAGTTGCTCAACGCGATTTTTGGAATCGATCCCGTCTTGTCGGGAAGCGTGTACGTGGACGGTCAACACGTTGCAGAGCACAACTGTCGCCGGGCGATCGATGCGGGACTGGCCATGGTGCCGGAGGACCGCAAGCAGCAAGGCCTGATCCTGGAAATGGGCATTCGCTCGAACATTGGTCTGCCAGGTCTCGATCGAAACCGGATCGCCGGAATGTTTTTGAATCGGGCTCAGGAGCGAAGTGACTCCGACCGCATGATCGGGGAAATGCGAATCAAGTCGCCGAGTGATGTGCAGCCGGTTCAATACCTCTCGGGTGGAAACCAACAGAAGGTCGTGATCGGCAAGTGGCTGTCGATGAATCCGCGGGTGCTGCTTTTGGACGAACCGACGCGCGGCGTGGACATCGGGGCCAAACAAGAGATCTACCGACTGATGGAAGAGCTAGCGGAGCGTGGCGTGGCGATCCTGTTCGTTTCCAGTGAAATGGAAGAGGTTCTCAGCATGTCCGATCGTGTGATCGTGATGCATGAAGGACAAGTCACCGGGGAACTGGGCCGCTCGCAACTCTCAGAAGAAGCCATCATGCAATTAGCGACGGCTCCCCGTCGCATCACCAGCGAAGTCTGAAACAGCGATGAAAAAAGTTCTTGGCATATTCGGCTTGCTGCTCTTCATTTGTATCGTCACGGCGATGATGAGCGACCGGTTCCTCACCGAGTTCAACATTGAGAACCTGATTCGGCGCAGTGCGCTGTTTGCGATTCTTTCGATCGGTGCCGCCTTTGTGATCATCACAGCGGGAATCGACCTATCGATCGGGTCGGTCGTCTGTCTGGTGGGCTGTCTGTTGCCATGGATGCTGGTGGAACATCAATTCTCGGTCCCCGCGGCCCTTCTGATCGTGGGACTGATCTCGTTGACGATCGGGCTGACACATGGCCTGCTGATTACCAAGATGAAACTCCAGCCGTTTGTCGTGACGCTCTGTGGGCTGCTGTTCTATCGCGGCCTGACGCGAGGCATTGTGCAAGACCAGACGCAGGGCTTTCGGGGTGGCTTCAAGACGCTGCGTGAGCTGTCGCAGGGGCACATCCCCTTGCCGGGCACCGATTTTGGCATCCCCAATCCCTGCGTGATCCTGCTGATCGTGGCTTTCCTGTCCATCATCTTTCTGAACTTCACCGTTTACGGACGCTACATGCTCGCCCTGGGGCGGAACGAGACGGCAACTCGCTACAGCGGCATCAATACCGATCGGATGACCATCCTGGCCTACGTGATCTGTGGCCTGCTCAGCGGGCTCGGGGGCATGCTGTTCGTTCTCGACGTGGGGAGTGCACAGCCGGTCGACTTCGGCAACTTCTACGAACTCTACGCGATCGCGGGCGCGGTTCTGGGAGGCTGTAGCCTGCGCGGAGGGGAGGGGACCATCATCGGCGTGGTGATCGGAGCCGCCGTGATGCAGGTCCTCAAAAACACGATCACCCTCGTTGACGCGATCCCCACCAACATCGAATACGCCGTGATCGGGGCGGTCATTCTGGGTGGAGTCGTGACCGACGAACTGGTCAAGCGTTACGCGTCGCGGAGACGGGCGGCCCAACAGGCCAAACTCGATCGCTAGGGCCCATTGTCTGGAGCCTCCGCTGAGCCGTGATCCCGGCCACCGAATCTTTGCCCATTCGTCATGATCGGCCCTACCTGCCATGACCGCCCCAATCGCCGCAGAATCGGGGCCCGCAGAATCGGGGACCGCAGAATCGGGGGCCGCAGAATCGGGGGCCGGCGCGAAAACAGGGCCAGCGAAAACAGGGCCAGCGAACTCGGGGCTCGGGCGACCAGAATCGACCGCCCGTGCAAGTGGGGATCCGTCGAAGGCCTCCTCGTCTGACACCGCGTAGTCCAACGCCGCGGCTCGCGGTAGACTATTCGCATGAACCAAAATCAAGAAGTACTCGAGCGGGAGGCGGAGGACGTCGAGTCGTTCGACGCATTGGACCTCTCGCCAATCATGCGAAAGTCGCTCGCTCACGCGGGCTTCACCAAGCCGTCCCCGATTCAGTCACAATTGATTCCGCTGGCGTTGGACGGTTTGGATGTGATTGGCCAGGCGCGGACGGGAACCGGCAAGACCGCGGCCTTTGGGATTCCCATTCTGGAGCAACTCGACTCGCTCGAGGAGTGCCGAGATCCACAGGCGCTGGTGGTCGTCCCCACTCGTGAACTGGCTGATCAAGTCGGCCGTGAGATCGAGCGATTGGCACATGGTGTGCCCACCGAGATCGCTGTGTTGGCGGGCGGCAAAAACATCACCAGACAACTTCGTCAGCTCGAAAATGGTGTTCAGATTGTTGTGGGAACGCCGGGCCGCTTGCACGACCATCTTCAACGCAAGTCGCTGCGTACCGGTCGCGTTTGGTGCGTCGTGCTCGACGAGGCCGACCGGATGCTCGACATCGGCTTCCGGCCACAGATCGAACGGATCTTGCGCAAGTGCCCCCGCGATCGTCAAACCTTGCTTCTCTCTGCAACGCTGCCCCCCACGGTTCGGCGGCTGGCCGAATCGTACATGGTCGATCCCATGGTGATCGATTGCAGCAAGAACGAGATGGCCGTCGAGACGATCGAACAACGTTACTTCACGGTCGCCCAGGATCGCAAATCGGACTTACTCGACCGCTTGCTCAAACGCGAGAAGCCGGAACAGGCGATCATTTTCTGTCGGACCAAGCGGGGCACCGATCGACTGTATCGGCAACTCAGCCACACGTTTGACCAGTGCGGCAGCATGCACGGCGACATGCAACAACGCGAACGCGATCGCGTTCTGCAAAGCCTCCGTGATCGGAAGCTGAAGATCATGGTGGCAACCGATGTGGTCGGTCGCGGAATCGACATCAGCACGATCTCGCACATCATCAACTACGATGTTCCGCAAGACTGCGATGACTACGTGCACCGCGTTGGTCGTACGGGCCGAATGGGACGCGACGGCATTGCCTTCACCTTCATCGTTCCCGGCGAGGGTGAGTTTCTGACCAACATCGAGCGACGCATCAACAAAGAACTCAAACGTGATTCCATCGAGGGCTTCGAGGCGGTCGAACCTCCACCAGCCCCCAAGGAAGCAGTGGAAGAGGCGACACCAGGCAGAAAACGCCTCAACCCCATGCACAAGAAAGTGCGACGTCGAAGGTAACGGCTGGTTTGCCGTAGGTCCGCCTTTCCAAGGCGGACATCCGCAGCTTCGCTGCGTTGATGACGAGTCTCGGAGAGACTCGCCTACAGCATGATTTCTTTGATCACGCGTGACGGTTGCGTGACGTTGGAGAGACGCTGTGGCAATCCTTGGTGATAGTACGTCAGGCGTTTGTGATCGATCCCCAACAGTTGCAACAAGGTGGCATGCAGGTCATGCGGTGAGACCACATCTTGGACTGCCTGGTATCCGAGTTCGTCGGTTTCCCCAAAGGAGAATCCCGGTCGCACGCCCCCACCGGCAATCCACATCGTGAAGGCGCCGGGATTGTGGTCGCGGCCGACAAATTTCATCTCGCGTCCCCCACGATTCTCACGCATCGGCGTACGGCCGAACTCGCCGCCCCAAATCACCAGCGTTTCATCCAACAAACCGCGTTGATCCAGGTCGTTCAAGAGTGCGGTCATCGGCCGATCAACCTCATGGCAGCGATCCTTGAATCCCATGTTCAGCGCCTCGCTGGCAGCAGCTCCATGGGAATCCCAGCCCCAATGAAAAAGCTGGATGAAGCGCACGCCGCGCTCAGCCAACCTTCGAGCCAGCAAACAATTGTTGGCAAACGATTCCTTCCCCGGTTCGATCCCGTACTGATCATGAACCCCCTGAGTCTCCTGGGCCAGGTCGAATGCCTCCGACGCATAGGTCTGCATTCGAAAGGCCATTTCGTATTGCGAGATGCGAGTCAGTACCTCGGGGTCGCCTGTCTCCTCGAATGCCTGCTGGTTCAATTCCTGGAGTGTGTCGAGTGCGCGCCGCCGCTGCGGACGCGTCACCGAAGGAGGGTTGGACAGGTACAGTACCGGATCGCCCTGCGAGCGGCATTGAACGCCCTGATAGACCGAAGGCAAAAAGCCGGAACCCCAAACACTCTTGCCAGCCGAAGGTGTTTTGCCACCCGACACCAAGACAATGAAGCCCGGTAGGTTCTCGTTCTCGCTTCCTAGCCCATACATCGTCCAAGCACCGAACGAGGCCGCACCGAGATTTTGGTTTCCCGTATGAAGCAGGAGCTGCGCGGGACCATGATTGAACTGGCTCGTTCGCATCGATTTGATGAAACAGACTTTGTCGACCACCGATTGAAAATGTGGCAAGCGATCGGAAACCCAGGCACCACTCTCGCCGTATTGCTGGAATTCGAATTGCGGGCCAAGCATCTTGGGGACGCCCTGGATGAAGGCGAACCGCTTGCCCTCCAGGAAACTGGCAGGGCAATCCTCTCCGTCGAGCTTCTTCAGATCGGGCTTGTAATCGAACGTCTCCAACTGGCTCGGCGCCCCGGCCATGTGCAGAAAGATCACCCGGCGAGCTCGGGGAGGATGATGAATCACGGTCGGTTGACCCGCTGCGGCCGCTTGCCCCTGACCGGCCAGCCACATGCCTCCCAGGCCAAGCGAACAGTCACGCAAGAAATGCCGTCGCGTTTTCGACTGGGCCCCTTCGAGCCATGACGATGGTTGCATGGAATTCACTTTGTCAGCGCCCTGTCAAGATTCAAGATGGTGTTGGCCACGATTCCCAGTGCCGAGGAATCGTCCGTCTTCAAGTCGTCGGAGTTCAGATCGTCCAATAGCGAGACCAGCGCGGCTTGCTCTCGTGCGTTGGGTTCGCACTGCGTGACCGCCCGGTACATCCAGGCGACTTGTTCCGCCGGATCGTCGGGAAATGCGATCGCCCCAAGTCGGGCGAGCGACTGGGAACACTCGACATAGACTGGATCGTTCAGCGTGACCAAGGCTTGAAGCGGCGTGTTGGTCGCGATACGGCGTGCCGAACAGAGATCGCGGGTCGGCGCATCGAACATCAACAAACTTGGATAGGGACTCGTGCGTCGCCAGTAGGTATACAGCGCACGACGGTATCGATCTTGGCCCTCTGCCGTTTTCCATTCGGCACCGCTGTAGACCGTCTGCCAAACCCCTTCTGGTTGCGGCGGCATGACCGAGGCTCCACCCAGGCGATCCACCAACAAGCCAGAGGCGACCAAGGCCTGATCCCGAACCATCTCCGCCGACAAGCGAGTGCGAGGACCGCGAGCCAAAAGACGATTCGTCGGGTCGCGATCGATCAAGGATTCGTCAACGTGATTCGTTTGCCGGTAGGTGGAGGAGAGCACGATCTCTCTTAGGAAAGGCTTCAAACGCCATGCATGCCGGTCACGCATGGCGAGGGCCAAGTGATCCAGCAGCGCCGGATCGGAGGGTAGCAGCCCACTGGACCCAAAGTCTTCGAGCGTTTCCACGAGCCCGATGCCAAACAGTTGCGACCAGACACGATTTGCCCAGACCCTTGCGGCCAAGGGGTTCTCTTTTGACACCAACCAGTGCGCCAGTTCGAGTCGATTGGTGATCTCGATCGGAGCAGGTCGCGACGAGGACTTGGCAAAGACAGCGGGGATGCCTGGCGCAACCTCGTCGCCTCGATCGGTCCAGTTACCGCGCAGGAAGACGCGTGTGCTGCGTGCCAGTTGACTTGGCCGTGGCATGACGATCGGCAGGTCAGCACCATGAACCTCGTCGACCTCTCGCTTGGCCTGCGCGAGTGTCTCGCTTCGCTTCTGCAGTTCCGGACCGTGTGTCAGTTCAGTCCAACGTGAATCATTCGAGACCGACCAACCAAACCTGCGAAGTGGTGTGGCGAGGTTGCCAGTAACGCTTGCCGCCTGCGACATCTTGAATCGCAGCCTTCCAGGTGATGGAGGTGCGAAACGTTCCTTCAGGACCAAGACCGCCCAACGTGGACCGTGCAGCTTGGGATAGCCACCGATCGCTTTCGAGTCTGACGGTTTCCCATCCTTCGTGGTCAAGATTGATCGCGGATCATCCGGTCCGGTCAAGCCATCGACGAAAACATCAGCAAGCTCGATCGGCTGTGCCTGACCTGCGGCGTCGATGAACTGCACCTCCACACCGCTAAGCACCGATCCCTGTTCCGGCCACTTCGAAGGATCGCTCGACTCGGGAAGGATTTCGATCCGCAATGCCGTCAACGGAGCAGCCTCGGTATCGACGGTGTACCGAACGCCGACCGGAAAGGTTCCCCCCGTGCGCCGCACTTGATCGTCCTCGATGACCAGTCGCCCATCGGTGGATTCGACCGATAGCGGTGTCAACGGTTGCCACTGCGTCTGCAGAGAAAGGCTGTAACCCAACTCATTACGGGCGATGCGAGTCGACGCGTAGTGCCGTTGACTTTCAACTGCCGACCGGGCTTGCTGATGATCGCCCGGCACCGTCAACGTGGGAAAATCGGAATCCAGATCGGCGTCCAAGGAATCATTGAACAGGGCCATGAAGGCGTAGTATTCTTCGTGGCGAATTGGATCATAGGGATGGGAGTGACACTGCACGCAACCCATCGTCGTTGCCTGCCATACCGTCCAAGTCGTATTGATCCGATCGATGACCGCGGCGACGCGAAACTCTTCGTCGTCCGTCCCACCTTCGGTGTTGGTTTGGGTGTTGCGATGAAAGGCGGTCGCGATCCAATCGTCCGTGGACGGATCGGCCAAGAGATCACCCGCAATCTGTTTGATCGTGAATTGATCGTACGGCATGTCGTCATTGAAGGCACGAATCAACCAATCTCGGTAAGGCCACATGTCGCGGTGCGGATCCTTTTCGAATCCTTTTGAATCGGCATAGCGGGCCAAGTCCATCCAAACCGATGCCCAGCGTTCGCCAAAAGCGGGACTCGCTAGCAACTGGTCGGCATAGCGTGCGTGAATTCGTTCGCGCTGTTTCGAGTCGGCCGCATCGGCGTAGCTTGCCATGAAATGGCGAGTCTGTTCCTCGGTGGGAGGCAAGCCGGTGAGGTCGAATGTGACCCGACGCAACCACTCCTGCGGTGCCGCCTGCGGCGATGGGACCAAGCCGGCTTGGCCAATGCGGGCCGCCACGATCACATCCAGTGGCTGCCGTGACCACGAATCCGTTTGCTCGGACAGCGCAGGAATCGGATCCACCAGGGGCGCTGCAGACCAATGATCCCCCCACTTCGCACCCTCGGTGATCCATCGCTGAAGCAACTCGATCGCTTCGGCCGGAAGGGGATCGGGATGATCTTCGAGCGGCGGCATGCGGAGGTCAGGATCGATCGAGGTGACCCGTTCGATCAATAGCGATGCCTCGGGATCACCAGGCTCGACGATCCAACCATCTGGGGGCAACACCTGGTCCGGGTAAACGAAGGAAACGTCGCCCGCCTGTTTGACACCACCGTGACACGATGAGCAGTACTGTGTGAAGATCGGCCGGATCTGTTGATTGAAGTCGATGGTTGAAGCAGCCGGATCCCCGGCACACGCGACCGTCGATAACGAAACGAACTGGTATAGCACCCACAACCCGAGAACCAGCTGTTGAGGTGTGAACCGTAAAGGGAGCAGGGCTCGAATGTTGGCGATAGGGTCTCGGCAGGTTGACCACAGAATCATCATGATCTCGAAGCGATGCGAACGCGTGGGAGTTCCGATCATAGGCAATTGTGCATTGTAGCCGCTGGCCGCCAGGAATTCGGTGTGGAGGGTTTCATCAAGGGGGCAAATTGCCTTGGCCTCAGGTTCTGCCCGCTGCAAACCGTTTCCGATACGATGGTCGGCATGGAAAAATACTTTGAACCACCGACGACCGAAACGCTACGAACGCATGCCCCAGGACCAAGCGGTCAACTTCCGCTCAGCGACGAGATCCTTCGGACCTGGAGCAGCGGTGATCTGTTTGGATTGACGCAGAACGTGGGCATGGGCCTCGATCCGCGACGTGTGCTCGGCGATCAATATCTGATCCTCAGCACCCAAGGAGGGGTCCGCAATCCCGATGGATCGCCTGTCGCTCTGGGCTACCACACCGGCCATTGGGAGGTCGGCTTGCTGGTGCGGGCTGCCGCCGAACAGATTTCGCAGCACGAGGGTGTCCCATTTGCCGCGTTTGTGAGCGACCCTTGCGATGGGCGGAGCCAGGGGACACGTGGCATGTTCGACTCGTTGCCTTATCGCAACGACGCCGCGATGGTCATGCGCCGATTGATCCGTTCGTTGCCGCGACGCAAAGGGGTGATTGGGATCGCCACCTGCGACAAGGGTCTGCCGGCGATGATGATGGCGATTGCGGGCTGCGGCGATCTGGCCAACGTCCTGGTTCCCGGCGGCGTGACGCTGCCGCCGACCACTGGTGAAGACGCTGGCAAGGTGCAAACGATCGGTGCCCGCTACAGCCGTGGTGAAATGTCACTGGAAGAAGCATCCCTGGAAGGCTGTCGTGCCTGTGGAACCCCCGGAGGCGGATGTCAATTTCTCGGGACTGCGGCAACGAGCCAAGTCGTCGCCGAAGCCTTGGGGATGACCGTCCCTCACGCTGCGCTGGCACCAAGTGGCCAGCCGATTTGGACCAAGCTTGCGCGCGACTCAGCCGATGCCTCACGCGAAATGCATCGAGCGCGGCCAAACGCTGCGCGAGGTGCTGACCGAGGATGCCTTCTACAACGCGATGCTGATCCACGCGGCGGTCGGCGGCAGTACCAATCTGCTGTTGCACATTCCCGCCATTGCCGCGGCAGCAGATCTGAAGCGTCCTGATGCGGCGGCGTTTCGCGAGATCAATCGACTGGTGCCTCGGTTTGTGGATTGTCTTCCGAATGGTCCGGTGGGCCATCCCACGGTCCGACTGTTTCTGGCGGGCGGCGTCCCTGAAGTGGCCTGGCACCTTCGTCAACTGGGTTTGCTCAAAGCGGAGGCCCGCACGGTCAGCGGCATGTCGTGGAACGAAATCCTCGATCATTGGCAAGGCTCGGAGCGGCGACGTGTTTGTCGAGAGCACCTCGCCGCAGCCGATGGCGTCGATCCAGATGAAGTCATCATGCCACCGGCCGAGGCGCGCCGGCGAGGGCTGACCAGCACGGTCTGTTTCCCACAAGGCAATCTCTGTCCCGAAGGATCGGTCATCAAAGCAACCTCCATCGATCCGTCGGTCATCGATGAAGATGGCGTCTATCGCAAACGAGGTCCGGCGCGTGTCTTCACGTCCGAGCGTGATGCCATCGCCGCCATCAAAGGGCAGGGAAGTGAATCGATCCAAGCAGGAGACGTGATCGTGCTGATTGGTCGTGGGCCATTGGGATGCGGCATGGAGGAGACCTACCAGATCACATCGGCCCTGAAGTACTTGTCTTTCGGCAAGGAGGTGGCACTGGTGACCGATGCAAGATTCTCCGGGCGTCAGCACCGGTGCCTGCATTGGACACGTCGGACCGGAGGCGCTGGCCGGTGGTCCGGTCGCCAAAGTCCGTGACGGAGACCTGATCGAGATCGAAATCGACCGAAACGAGCTCACTGGGCATGTGAACCTTGTCGCACCTGACGGCCAGTCTGCCGAGGCGCTGCTCGTCTCGCGAGAACCCCACCCCGACCTGCGTGTCGATCCCGACATGCCGGAGGACACCCGGCTGTGGGCCGCCTTGCAGCAGGCGGGCGGAGGTACCTGGGGTGGCTGCGTTTACGATGTCGACGCGATCATCGAGCGGCTCGGCTTGAAGGATCCCAAATAGCAAGTCAAATCGTGCTCCCTTCAAGAGCCCGATAACGGACCGGCTCACGCCAACACGGCTGCCTAGGGGAGCCGATTCGTCCAGCCTAGGCCGCACCCTTGCGATCGTGGCTGCGACGGGGATAATCGCCAGCTCGAGCGTCCACGGGCCTCTCACTCATTCGCCCATCTCACCCTTCCCGCGTCAGGTTCAGTCATGCCATTGGTTCCACTTCGAGTCGTCCTCGATCATGCCGCCGAAAACGATTACGGCGTCGCTGCGTTCAACGTCAACAACATGGAACAAATTCAATCGATCATGGAGGCCGCTGAGCAGACCGATTCGCCTGTGATCATTCAGGCATCGCGCGGTGCAAGATCGTACTCGCAAGACGCCTACCTGCGTCACCTGATGTTGGCGGCTACCGAGCTTTACCCGCACATCCCAATCGTCATGCACCAGGACCACGGCAACAGCCCTGAAACCTGCCAGTCGGCGATCGACAACGGTTTTACCAGCGTGATGATGGACGGCTCCTTGCTCGAAGATGGCAAGACACCAGCCGATTACGACTACAACGTTCGCGTGACTGCGGAAGTCGTCAAGGCAGCTCACGCCCAAGGTGTGAGCGTCGAGGGTGAATTGGGATGCCTTGGTTCGCTTGAGTCGGGCGAGGGTGAGCAAGAGGATGGTCATGGTGCCGTTGGCGAACTCTCACGAGACCAACTGTTGACGGATCCTGACGAGGCAGCTCGATTTGTAGAAGAAACCGGAGTCGACGCGTTGGCCGTGGCGATCGGTACCAGCCATGGCGCTTACAAGTTCACCAAGAAACCGACCGGCGAAGTTCTGGCCATGTCTCGCATCGAAGAGATTCATGCCAAGTTGCCCAACACCCATCTGGTCATGCACGGCAGCAGCAGCGTTCCACAGGAACTCCAGGACATCATCAACAAGTATGGTGGCCAGATGAAGCAAACCTATGGCGTGCCGGTTGAAGAAATCCAACGCGGTATCAAGAGTGGCGTTCGTAAGATCAACGTCGACACCGATTGCCGCATGGCGATTACCGGTGCGATTCGTAAGGTCTTCCATGACGATCCGTCGGCCTTCGATCCGCGTGCTTATCTCAAGCCGGCCCGCGAAGCGATGAAGCAGGTCTGCGTCGCCCGCATGACGGCCTTCGGTCAAGCTGGAAACGGTGCCAAGCTGCGAAGCCAAATGAGCGCGACTGCATAGTTTGCGAAGTGATACGTCGCCTCCTTTGAGGCAATTGGTTTCACCCTTTCGCGACGAGAGGTCGCAACGCGATCGCTTGGTTTGCCAAGCGCGGCTGCACCACACTCCCTCGAGAGGGTCGAGCCTCGCAGAGGCGGTGAAAAGATCGACTGGCCCTACGTAGCTCCGCATTTCCAAGGCGGACGTCCGCGGCTTTGTCGCGTTTTGCACAGGTCTCGGTGAGAGTTTGTACGAGTCTCGGAGAGACTCGCCTACGGTAGTTCGCTGCCTTGCAGAGGGGCGGTGATTTGGTCTCCCGATTTGTGTAGACACGCCGGGAGTGAGCGAATGTTTTTTGTTAGCCATTGCCCTTCGTTAGCGGAAGTCTTCTCTTCCATTCCCCAGTGCCCCACTCTTCGTTGATCGCGTCCTCCTTGATGGAGGCGTTCCGGTTTCAGGTTGGCACCCGCGGCGATCGCGTCGCCGCCATCGTCGAGTCGACCGGTGATTCAACGATGGAAGTCTCGTGGCGAGACCTGGCGATCCTGGTCGATGCCTCCACGCATCAACTGGCAGCTCAATTTGCGCAAGATCCCGCGCTTCCCCGCCACCTTGGTCACGCGAGCGACAACACGCTGAGCGACCTGGTGATCGCGCTCGCTTCGATGTCGCTGGGTGCCATTGAATTTCCATTTGATCGCCGTCTTCCTGCTGGCGAGATCGAGCGGCGTTGGAGTCGGATTGGTGGACTTTGGATCGATCAACAGCTGCGAGAGCAACTGGCCGACCTGCGTGCGGCAAATTTGATTTCGCCACCACCAATCGAGACCGAATGCGTGGATCCCGATGCACCCTCGCTGGTACTGTGGACGAGTGGAACGACGGGAACGCCGCGTGGCGTCACCCTTTCCACACGCAACCTGAGTGGCAATGCAGCGGCCAAACTCAGTGCAGTGCCCCAAACCGCCGACGACGTGCGACTCTGTGTGTTGCCCCTTTCGCATGCTTACGCGAGAACATGCGACCTCGGCACCTGGCTGCTAAGCGGTTGCGTCCTGGCACTCACGATGGGGTACGCTGGGCTGCGGCGTCTCGCGCCAGCCGTTCGTCCCACGCTGATCAATGTGGTCCCGTCGCTTGCATATCGGATGCTTGATGAAGGGGAATTGAAGGGCCTCGACCGCTTGCGTCTCCTCGGCTGCGGTGGGGCGGCAATCTCTGAATCGGCATTTGAACACTGGCAGCGACTGGGCGTTGCCGTCATTCAAGGTTACGGGTTAACGGAATCCTCTCCCGTCATCTGCAGTGCGACGCCGACCAATGCAAAGCCAGGTCTCGTCGGTCGCTTTGTGGAAGGTTGGGAAACGAAGATTCAAGATCAACAGCTCCTGGTGCGGGGACCGCATGTGATGCTTGGTTACTGGGATGACCCGGTTGCCACGGCAAGTCGAATCGACCGCGACGGGTGGCTAACAACCGGCGACCACGTCCAGGTGGATGCCCAGAGCGGTCAGTTACGCATCCTCGGCCGCGTCGACGATGTCATCGTACTCGCGTCGGCCCGCAAGATTCATCCGGCAAGCGTCGAACGAGCGGTCGAGCGGGTGGACGGCGTGCGCCGCGCGATGCTGATCGAACGACAAGGATTGGAGCTTTGGTTCGATGCCGAAGAGCATAGCAAGGCAACCGACATCACTCAGGAAATTCGCTCCGTCCTGAGCGAATGGGATGAACTTGGTGCATGCACCCTTGAAGCCTTCGAGCCCCCGCTTTGCGAAAGCCAAGGTGAGCTCACGCACAAAGGGACGATTCGCCGCCATCGCATTGTTGAAACACGATTCTCCGATCAAGCGGGATCGTAAGCTTCGCTTCCCATTCCGCGGCCCCTGGGGATGAACTTGCACATCAAGATTCCCAGGCCATAGAGGAAGACCAAGGGAACCGCCATCGCAAACATGCTGGTCACATCCGCGGGGGTCAGGATCATGGAGATCATGAAAATCACCAGCACGGCAATCCGCCAACTTGCGACGTAGGCCTCGGTCTCGAACAACCCGATCCGCTGCAGGAACAACATCACCAGCGGCAACTGAAACGCGATTCCAAATCCCAGCGGCAACAGCAGCACAAAGTTGACGTAGTAGGTCAGCCGTGGCTCGATCGCAACATCCATGCTGCCATTGAACGCGAGCAAGAACGAAAGCACGTAGTTCAGCACCAGGAAGAAGGCCAGGATCACGCCCGAAGCAAATAGGACCACGCTGAATGGCAGGTAGATGTAGACGTATCGCCGCTCATGCGAATGCAGGCCCGCGGCGACGAAGGTCCAGAGGTGATAAAAAATCATCGGAGAGGCGATCACGGCACCGACGATCAAACCAGCCTTGACCCAAATCATGAAGGGCTCTTCCATCTTGAGCGAACTCAGGCCAGTCTTGTTCTGACGGAGTTGGACCTTCGGTTTGAGTGTCCCGGGATCGGGTAAAGACTCGAGAAGTTTGGCCATCTCGACCGGCTTGATGGTGGCAGTTGCAAGCTCATCCAGCGGCGACTTCTTCTCAGCGGCTTCCCCGTCACTTGCCGCGGCGGCCACCGGGGTTTCTGCTGGTACGATGGCGTCCATGGTCAGCGACTGGTACTCCTCAGGGATGTCATAAACAACCTCCCAGACGAGCCCATTGGTCGCGAGAAAATCATGGAGCGGAAGATTCGCTTCGTCCTTGGGATCGTACCCGAGTTGATAGAGGTCCCGATCGGCGTTGAATTTCTTGATCGCATCCTGCAGTGGAGCCTGCACAAACAGGATGACTCGGTCGGCAAAGAACAACCCAATCACCAGCCCAGCGGCGAGCCACATGATTGCGCGAACCAGGGAATGACGAAGCTCCTCGAGGTGCTCCCCGAAGGTCATGGTCGAATTATCGAAAAGGTCGTCTTTTGGGCGGGCCAATCGGTCCACGAGGGAAACCTCAGCTGGTATGAAAAAGGATCGAGGGTAAGAATAAGGTCCAGCGCCAGGAGCCGTCGCGGCGAGGTGGGATAAACGGGGGAGCTATCACGAGGAGGAATGCAATCCCGCGGTTTGGACGGGGAGGCTGTCCGGTGCCCGAAAACTCGTGATCGCGGCACCACCTGGAGTCCTAGTGTAACAAGCGACGCGGTTTTCGCCCCCACCGCCCCTTTTTGATAACGTTTTTGTCGTGGTCTTGTCCATCATCGCCCGCAACTTGTCACGGCCGGGAAATCCGACGTCATGAAGCCTTATCCACTCCGTTTTCGCCCGGTCTTCAAACGCACGATTTGGGGGGGCCGCCGCCTCGGCGAGCAGCTGGGAAAACCCATTGGCCCAGAAACGGACTATGCCGAGAGCTGGGAAGTGGTCGACCACGGCAGGGACCAAAGCATCGTCGAAAACGGTGAGTTGGCGGGCAAGTCGCTCGCGGATCTGATTGCCCAGCATGGTCCGTGGTTGCTGGGCCGCGATGTGGCGGACCGTTCGTTTCCACTGTTGTTGAAGTATCTCGACTGCAATCGTGTGCTGTCAGTCCAAGTGCATCCGGACGATTCCTACGCGATGGCGATGGAGAAGCCCGACCTGGGAAAGACCGAAGCGTGGTACATCGTCGCGTCAAAACCGGAGAGCCTGATTTATGCGGGGCTGCAGCGGGGTGTCGACCGGTCGCGTTTGGCGGCGGCTGTCGAAGCGGGCCAAACGGAGCAGGTCCTGCACTCCTTTCATCCTGAGCCGGGAGATGTGGTCTTCATTCCAGCTGGAACGGTCCATGCGTTGGGAGAGGGGCTCCTGGTCGCTGAAATCCAACAGTCGAGCGACACCACGTTCCGTCTCTATGACTGGAACCGACTGGACAAGGACGGAAAATCGCGTCCCCTGCATGTGCGTCAGAGCTTGGAAGTGACCGACTATGTCGCCGGGCCCGTCGATGCGAAGCGGGCCGATCGCGGGGTGCCTGGCTGGCAATCGCTGGTCCACTGCGACAAGTTCGTGTTGCGGGCCATTGACCAGGGGGGCGATCGCGTCGGGGGTGACGGCCGGTTTCACATCCTCACCGTTCCACAAGGGTCGGCGACTTTGCAGGTCGAATCAGACACGGTGCCACTGCGGACCGGTGAAACTTTGATGCTGCCGGCAAGCCTTGCTGGCGGCGAGGTCCACGTTGCCGCAGAAAGCGTCCTGCTTGGCATCCATTTACCGGCTTGAAGCGGATCTTTGTCTCGACCTGAACCAGCGTGAAACAAACCCGAGTCCAGTTGCCGACAAGCATCATCCGGGGCCAGGCCAAAACACGATGAAGGACACTGAGCGCATGGAATCACGGTAACCGGGCGGGCGATTCCTCTTGGCCCTACCGCCTCCCACTTCGTACGCTCGACATCCTCCCAACCAGTTTTGAAAGGACTCGTGACCATGCCGCGCCAATATCGAACCATTTTGCGGGGCGTCGCGATGGTGCTCACCCTGACCGCCATCAGTGGTTGTCGTGGTAGCCGGTTCTGTCAGCCCGCCGGACCGATGAAGCAACAACAGGCCAGCGCCGTGGTACATGATCCGTTCTGTCAGAACGATATCGGTCCTTACGAGGCGGCTTCTCGACCGCCGAGCTACCAGGAACCGTTGCCCGAGCCGGTGCGAAATCGAATCGTTCCCGATCACATGCCCTGGCTTAGCCGGTAGGAACGCCTGCATGCTTCTGGTAGGTTGACCCGAATTCCGGGATCTCTCTCGCCGATACCAGCATGCCACGCAAGTCCCCCCGCCCGTCCGGCTCCAAACGCAAGCAGTCTGCCCACCGCGCCGGCCCAGCATCCACGGAACCGATGCGAGTACAACGGCTGCTGGCCTCCGCAGGCTTTGGCAGTCGCCGACAATGCGAGGAGCTGATCGAAGCGGGCCGTGTTGAAATCGACGGCCAGATCATCACCCAACTTGGGACCACGGTCGACCCATCGACGCAAAAGGTCAAAGTGGATGGTGTCGTGCTCAGGAAGCAAAAGCTGGTTTACTTCGCCGTCAACAAGCCGGTCGGATTCGTCACCACCAATCGTGACCCCCACGGCAGGCCACGGGTGATCGATTTGGTTCCACCCGACGAGCGGGTGTTCCCAGTCGGGCGACTCGACCGCTCCAGCGAAGGTCTGATCCTGCTGACCAATGATGGGGAATTGGCTCAAAAGTTAACCCATCCCAAGTTTGGAATCCGCAAGGTCTACCGGGTCACCGTCGCAGGCAAAGTCGACGGTGAGACGATGAAGAAGATGCGTCAAGGCATCTACATCGCCGAGGGTTTTGTCAAAGTCGAAGGGGCCAAGGTGCTCAAGTCGCGAGGCCGTGCCACGGAAATGGAGATTGTGCTTCGAGAGGGCAAGAACCGCGAGATCCGACGAATCCTCGCCCGTTTGGGACACAAGGTTCAGCAACTGCGGCGGATCGCTGTGGGACCCTTGAAACTGGGAGACGTTCCCGCAGGAGCCTACCGCGCCGTCACGCCCCAGGAAGTGGACAAGCTCTGGGCGGCGACCGAGGCGGCAGCTGCAGCGGCCGACTCGCAAGACACAAAGAGTGAATCGCGCGGCGGTGCCAAGAAGCGGAGCGCCAAGAAGAAGCGTGGTGGCAATGCGGCCCGTGGTGGTGTCGTGGCCGGCAGCGGTTCGGGACGTCGCCCGATGAAGAAATCACAAGCCAAGCAAACGTCGGCAAGCCGCGAGTTTCCCTTCAGCCTGGGCGAATCTAGAAAGTCGGGTGCCATCATCGGGGCAGAACCCTCTCCGGACAGTGACGAGAAACCCCAGCCGCGCCGCACCAACAAGAAGCGATCCACACGCACAAGCCGGCCCAAGTCGGGCGCTCGGGCTGGAGGTGATCGTGATAGCAAGAGTCCCGGCAAACGCGGCGGCAAAGGTGCGGGCAAGAAGTTCCCGTCGAAAGGGGGAAGTAGCAAGTCTCGCCCTGGCGCGAAGAAGAAGAGACGGAAGCACTGATGTCCAAACTGCACGCTGATTACTACGCTGACTCCATGGTCCAGTTGGACGCTCCGCTGGTGCGCAACGAGCCGATCGCTGATCAGACCTACTTGATGCGAGTCGCGGTCAGCGAGATTGCCAGGCAAGTCCTGCCTGGGCAGTTCGTGATGGTGCGACTCAGCGGGACCGACGCGCCACTGATCGGGCGAGCCTTGGCGGTCTACGATGTGATTGCCAACGAGCAGGGCGAACCGACCTGGATCGACCTGGTCTACTTGCGCAAGGGTACGATGACGACCGCCCTGGCCAACGCGCCGACGGGAACGAGCGTGACGGTCTGGGGGCCGCTTGGGAACGGCTTTGCAAACCGATCGTGCGATCAGTTGATCATGGTTGCCGGTGGCATCGGTCAGACACCGATGCTGCTGCTAGGTCGCGAGGCGGCGGGTCAACAGAGCTTTGGGAACCCGCCAAGAGCTGGCGCATGGGCGAAGCGAGTGCATCTGATTTACGGAGCCAGACGCAAAGGGTTCCTGGCCGGAGTCGATGACTTTCGCCGCGCCGGATTCGAGGTCACGCTGTGCACCGACGACGGATCGGAAGGCCAACAGCGACTTGTCCCAGATGTCTTGGCCGATTGTTTGGCGACCATGCCGAGTGGCACTCAAGTGCGCGTGGCAACCTGCGGTCCCGAAATCATGATGGAGAAAGTCGCAACCATCTGCCTCCAGAGGTCGATTGACTGTCAGGTCTCGATGGAAACCCCGATGGCTTGCGGGATCGGCATCTGCTTTTCCTGCGTCGCACAGGTCCGCCAAGACGGACCGGAGGAATGGGATTACAAGCGAACCTGCGTGGAAGGCCCCATTTTCGATGCCGATCGGATCTGCTGGTAAACGCCACGATCGATCGACGCGGCGAACCATCACCCTAGAGCGTTTTCATTTTTGATGTGCGTGCTGGAAAAGGGGTCAGGCCCCAATCGTGCGAAGCACCCTCCGGGCCGCTTGCGGCTATTGGGGCCTGACCCCTTTTCCAGCTGGGGCCTGACCCCTTTTCCAGCTGGCTACGTTCTTGTTGAAAATGCCCTAGCGATAGTACGATCCATTGGTCGTCGGTGTCGTACCGCCGGTGGTGGGATATCCTGAAGAAGCCCCCGTGCTACCAGGCATGTAACCGCTGGGCGTTAGGCTGTCGGCGTCGAGCGAAGCCGGCAACACAGACGGCGTGGTAGACGGAGCGGTGTAACCAGTCGCGGCGCTTGCTGTTGAGAACGAGGGAGCCTCGGCCGCGGCGGGCCCAGCCTCTGGACTCGAAGCCGCTTCCGGTGGCAGGATACTTGCGACCGTGGTCGATTCGCTGGTCGGACGAACCGAATTGGATGTGGGGACGGCCGGAGGTGTGATCGCCGAGAACGACGGTGAGTCGGTCGGCAAGCTGAAGCCCTGATTCGCAGTCGGGGACGTCGCAGTTGGAGGCGTCGCAGTCGGCGGCATGGTCGTCGAGGCGGTGCTAGCCATCGGCGGCGGTGTAAAGGAACTGGTCGTCGATGGCGTCGTCAATGGAGAAGACGGAGACGCGATGCCAGTGCTTCCGGGAAGCGGGTAGGACGTCGTTGACGAGGAGGCCACCGAATCGGACTTAGGTGTGATCGCTTTGGAACCGAACGCGTAGCTCGATGTCGCGGCTGCTGCCGCGGCTGGTGCGTCAAAGTTGGCTGGCTGGTTAGGACTGCCACCGGAGTGGATGCCGTTGGCTTGGGCGGCCGCCATGTTGGTCGCCTGAGTCGCATAGCCAGGCGAGACATCAAAGCCGGCGACCTGTGTCGTCGTCGGCGCGGTGGGTGTTGAAGTGATTTTGGGTGACGGGCTCGCGGTTCCACCAGCCACCGAAGCAATCGCTTCCGGTTTGGCGGTGGCGCTCGGTGGAGCAGGGTAGGTCACCGTAGGGCCGCTGCCGGCCAACGCTTCCACCGAGGGTTCGCTGCGCATCCCGAACATGCCAGCCCCCGGCATGCTGCGGCAACCGCTCAGAATCAGGGCCGAGGCAGCCAACGAAGCCGCCAAGATAAATGTCTGTTTCGTGTTTCTGTTTAGCATCCTGCCAACCTTTGACACTTCGATTCCAAAATGAACCCCCAGGCAGTTCATCGGGAGTCAGCACATGTCCAATCCAAAAAAACCGGCAAAGTCTTCGCAAACCATCCAGTTCAATACCGCTCGTGGGTTGGACGGTAAAAAGTCCGAACAAGGAAAGTCAATGTCAGCTTGGTTGAGAAACCGCGCGAGACGGGAAATTCCTGATGCGGATGCGATAGCAACCCCCTCCGGTAGCCGAGTCGCTTAGCCGATCAGCCGCGGAGAGGCTGTCATCAATGGGTTCGCCCTTGTAGGTCCGCATTTCCAAGGCGGACATCCGCAGCTTTGCTGCCTTTCCTTCGAGTCTCGGAGAGACTCGCCTACGGCAACCCCTCTCGGTGTCTTTGCTAGCGAGATCAAACCGCACCGACCTGCATCGAGGTCCCCATCGTCAGTCCTGGTGCAGGCAGGTTGCTCTCACCTTCGAGATAGAAATCGATGGCGCGGGCAGCCCCGCGGCCCTCATTGATCGCCCAGACGACGAGACTCTGGCCACGACGGCAATCTCCGGCAGCGAAGACGCCATCCACACTGGTAGCAAAGCGGCCATGAGTTGCCTGGAAGTTGCTCCGTGCATCGACTTCCAAGCCGAGCGCCTCGGCCACGTACTGCTCCGGTCCTAGAAAACCCATCGACAGTAGAATCAATTGGGCGGGCCACTCTTTCTCGCTCCCCTTGACCTCGGTCATCGACCAGCCGCCCTGTTCGTTCTTATGCCACTGGACCATCACGGTCTTGATTCCACGGAGGTTGCCAAGCTCGTCGACAAGGAATTCCTTGCTGAGAATCTGGAACTCACGCGGATCACGACCAAATTTGGCAGAGGATTCTTCGTGGCCGTAATCGACGCGGAAGACGCGCGGCCATTCGGGCCAGGGATTATCGGCGGCTCGTTCCTCTGGCGGTTGGGGAAGCAATTCGAAGTTCACCAGGCTACGACAACCGTGACGAATGCTCGTCGCGATGCAGTCGGTTCCCGTGTCACCACCACCGATGACAATCACGTCTTTCCCCTCGGCACTGATGAACTGATCATCGATCGAATCGCCGTGCACCATCTGCTTGGTGTTCGCGGTCAGGAACTCCATTGCAAAATGAACTCCCTTCGCATCTCGATTCGCGATCGGCAAGTCGCGTGGCTTGGTGGCGCCGCAAGCCAGTAGGATCGCATCAAAGTCACGACGCAATTCGCTGGGATCCACATCCTTGCCAACATTCACTCCCGTTTCAAACTTGATCCCTTCGGCCGTCATCTTGTCGATACGACGCTGCACGGACTCTTTGGAGAGCTTCATATTGGGGATGCCATATTGCAGCAATCCACCGATGCGATCGGAACGTTCCAACACGGTGACGTGATGGCCTACCTGGTTCAACTGGTCAGCAGCGGACAGGCCGGCTGGACCACTACCCACGATCACGACTTTCTTGCCGGTGCGTGAGGCGGGCGGATGCGGTTGGATCCAACCCTCTGCCCAAGCACGGTCGACGATGGCATTTTCGATGTTCTTGATCGTGACCGGTGGGTTGGTGATGCCCAACACACAGGAACCTTCGCAGGGCGCCGGGCAGGTCCGCCCGGTGAACTCAGGAAAATTGTTGGTCTTGTGTAGTCGCTCGCTCGCTTCCTTCCAGCGATCGTTGTAGACCAGGTCATTCCACTCAGGGATCAGATTATCGATCGGACAGCCCGTTGAGGATTGACAAAAGGGAACTCCACAATCCATGCATCGAGCGCCCTGTTCGCGCAAGTGATCGACACGCGGCTCGGTATAGATCTCGTCGTAATCGTTGATGCGAACGACCGGCAACCGCCATGGAACTTTTTTGCGGTCGAACTCTTTGAATCCAGTTGGCTTTCCCATCTCAATCGCTGCGTTGGTTAAAAGTAGATGATTTGATTGGTTGTGATTCAAGACTCGCTCACTGAGCGAGTCTGCTGGCTGGCATCTGCCCGCAGGGGGGCGAAAACAGGTATCAAGCCGTTGCCGGCTCTTGCTGTTTCTTCAATTCATTCAGAACGCGTTTGTAGTCCGTTGGCATCACCTTGACGCATTGCGACAAGAACTGATCCCAATTTTCCAGGGCAGCATTGGCGACCATGCTGCCTGTGAATTGGCGATGCTTCTCAATCACTCCCTTGACCTCAGCTTCTTCCTCGGGCGAGTCGATCGCCTCGAGCGCCACGGTGGCGAGATTGCAATTGAGGTTGAAGTCCCCCTTGCGATCCCAGATGTAAGCGATTCCGCCGGACATCCCCGCGGCGAAATTTCGACCGGTACTTCCCAACACAAAGACTCGCCCACCGGTCATGTATTCACATCCGTGATCGCCAACCCCTTCAATGACCGCGATCGCTCCACTGTTGCGAACGCAGAATCGTTCGGCTGCCCGACCTCGTAAATATGCCTCGCCACTGGTTGCCCCATAGAGGCAGACGTTCCCGACGAGAATGTTGTCCTCTGCAACGAACGTGCTCTGCTTCGGCGGATAGATCACCAACCGCCCACCGCTGAGACCCTTGCCGACGTAATCATTGGCATCTCCCTCCAACTCGATGGTGATACCACGCGAGAGAAAGGCACCGAGACTTTGGCCGGCCGAACCGGTCAGCTCGATGCGGATCGTGTCGTCGGGCAGTCCCACCTGACCATATCGTTTGGCGACCTCATTGCTGAGGATCGTGCCAACGGTTCGATTGATATTGACAATCGGCGTTTGAATTCGAACGGGCTCTCCTGACTCGATCGCCGGTTTGGCCGCCTCCAGTAGCACGGTCATGTCGAGGGATTTATCAAGGCCGTGATCCTGAGCCTGCGAACAGATCACACCAACGCCCTCGCGCGGTTTTCTGGCGGGCATGAGGACCGAGGTCAAATCCAAACCATCCGCCTTCCAGTGTTGAATCGCCTTGTCGGTCTTCAACACATCGGAGCGGCCCACCATCTCATCAATCTTACGGAAGCCGAGCTTGGCCATGATCCGACGCGCTTCCTCGGCCACCATGAACAAGTAATTGACGACATGCTCCGGTTTGCCGGTGAACTTCTTGCGCAACTCGGGATCCTGGGTCGCGATGCCAACCGGACATGTATTGAGGTGGCACTTCCGCATCATGATGCACCCCAAGGTGATCAGCGGAGCGGTCGAGAACCCAAACTCTTCCGCCCCCAGCAGAGCTGCGATCACCACGTCGCGACCTGTCTTCAAGCCACCGTCGGTTTGCAACACGACACGACTTCGCAAATCGTTCAGCACCAAGACCTGATGCGTCTCGGCAATCCCCAGTTCCCAGGGCAATCCCGCATGCTTGATACTGGTCAGTGGCGATGCGCCCGTGCCGCCTGTGTCACCCGAGATCAGGATGTGGTCGGCATGCGCTTTGGCGACTCCCGATGCAATCACTCCCACACCCACCTCACTGACCAACTTGACGCTGATGCGGGCCGCCCGATTCGCATTCTTGAGGTCATGAATCAGCTGCGCGAGATCCTCGATCGAATAAATGTCGTGATGGGGTGGCGGGCTGATCAAACCCACGCCCGGTGTGCTATAGCGAATGCGGGCGATGTTCTTATCGACCTTCTTACCAGGAAGTTCGCCTCCTTCGCCCGGCTTGGCGCCCTGCGAGATCTTGATCTGAATCTCATCGGCGTTGGTCAGGTACTCGATCGTCACGCCAAACCGACCCGAGGCCACCTGCTTGATCGCCGACCGTTTGGAGTCACCGTTTTCCAACGTTTGAAAGCGAATGGGATCTTCACCTCCTTCACCCGTGTTGCTTTTGCCGCCCAAACGATTCATGGCAATCGCAAGCGTCTCATGTGATTCGGCGCTGATGCTGCCGAAGCTCATCGCCCCTGTGCAGAATCGTTTGACAATCTCTTTGGCCGACTCGACCTCCTCGAGTGGGATCGGCGTGACCGCACTCTGGTTGAACTCCAGCAGGCCGCGCAGTGTGCACTTGGAACGACTGTCTTCGTTGATCGTGTAGGCGTATTTCCAGTAGGCATCTTCATCGTTGTTGCGTGCCGCCAGCTGCAGGCTCGAAATCGACTGAGGGGACCAGGCGTGTTTCTCCCCTTCAGCTCGCCAATGGAACTCGCCAAGATTGGGAAGCTGGCGCAGGCGATCGTCAGGACTTTCGGGGAATCCGAGCTCGTGCCGGCGAAGGGTTTCCTCGGCGATCACATCAAAGGAAACACCTTGAACGCGACTGGCGGTGCCGACGAAGCACTTATCGATCACCTCATCCTTCAGGCCGAGAGCCTCGAAGATCTGAGCTCCCTTGTAACTCTGCAAGGTACTGATCCCCATCTTGGCCATGACCTTGAGCATGCCCTTGGCAACGCCCTTGCGGTATCCCGCGACGACTTTGTCATCGTCCAGGCTTGGGTCCATCAACCCATCCCGACGGGCCTGCCAGAGTGATTCAAAGGCCAAGTAAGGATTGATCGCGTCGGCCCCGTAACCGATCAGCAGGCAATGATGATGCACCTCACGAGCTTCACCCGTCTCGATCAACAGTCCGATGCGAGTCCGCTTGGCCTGGCTGACCAGGTGGTGGTGGACCGCGCCAATTGCCATCAGAGCACTGATTGGAACCCGCTCTTGGCTGACCGCCCGGTCAGTGAGAACGACGATCTGAATGCCTTCATCGGCGGCCGCCTCGGCCTCCGCGGAGATCCGATCCAACGTCTTCTTCAGACCTGCCTTCCCCTCGCTTCGATCGAAGGTGATGTCGATGACCCGACTGTGCCACCCTTCGAAATTCATGTGCTTCAAAGCGGCCATCTCTTCGTTGGTCAGGATCGGGTGATCCACCAACAAGCGGTGACAATGCTCGGGCGTCGCGTCCAGCAGGTTCTGCTCCGGCCCAATGTAGCACTCCAGCGACATGATGACCTCTTCGCGAATCGAGTCGATCGCGGGATTGGTCACCTGTGCGAAGAGTTGCTTGAAGTAGTCGTAGATCATACGAGGCTTGTCACTCAAACAAGCCAGCGCGCTGTCGTTGCCCATTGAACCAACCGGATCACGCAACTGTTCCACCAGCGGACGCAGCATGAAGTTCATGGTCTCGCTTGTGTAACCGAACGACTGCATGCGAGCCAGCAGCGTCTCGCTATCGAAACCGTGCGGCTCGCTTTCGGGGTGCAAATCGGCCAAGCGGATCCGTTGTTCTTTGAGCCACTGGCTGTAGGGCTTTTTGCGTGCAAATTCGGCCTTCAACTCTTCATCGGGAATCAATCTTCCCTGTCCGAAGTCGACGAGGAACATCTTGCCAGGCTGAAGTCGCCCTTTCTCCTTGACCAATTCCGGCTCGACCGGCAACACACCCACTTCGCTGGCCATGATCACGCGATCGTCGTGCGTGATGTAGTAGCGACTCGGGCGCAGACCATTTCGGTCGAGTGTCGCGCCGATGTACTTGCCGTCGGTAAAGGCAATCGACGCCGGCCCATCCCAGGGCTCCATCAAGCACGAGAAGTACTCGTAAAAGGCTCGCTTTTCTTCTGGCATCGTTTCATGCTTTTGCCAGGCCTCGGGTACCATCATCATGATGGCCTCCTGCAGCGTGCGGCCCGACATCAACAGGAATTCCAGCACGTTGTCGAACGATCCAGAATCGCTGCAGTGGGGCTCGACCACGGGGAACAACTTCTGCAATTGATCGCCGAACAGCTCACTCTGTGCCGATCCCTCGCGAGCCCGCATCCAGTTCTTGTTGCCGCGCAGCGTGTTGATCTCGCCATTGTGGCTCATGAAACGAAGCGGCTGCGCTCGATCCCAACTGGGGAACGTATTGGTAGAGAAGCGGCTGTGCACCATCGCCAGATGCGTCTCAAAATCCTCGTCACGGAGATCGGGATAGTAGGGAAGCACCTGAGCCGGCGTTAGCATCCCCTTGTAGATGATCACTTTGGTACTGAGCGAACAGATGTAGAACATCAGCCCCTGCTTGAGCTTTCCGCTGCCGCGCAGGCGATGACTGGCCTGCTTGTGAATCAAGTACAGCTGGCGGTCGAAGGCGTCCCCCGCAACGCCATCGGCGGCGCCGACAAAGATCTGTTCGATCACCGGCTCGCTACGTTGCGCGGTCGGTCCCACGTCGGCAAGCTCGGTCATCTGCGGCACGTCTCGCCAACCGATCAGCGTTTGACCGGACTCGGCGATCAAGGCCTCCATCGTTTTCTTGCACTCCTCACGCTCCTCGACATCCTGCGGCAGGAAGACCAGACCGGCAGCAAAACGGCCCGGCTCGGGCAATTCGACATTCAGATCTCGCTTGGCAACCTTCCT
This sequence comes from Pirellulaceae bacterium, assembly GCA_963767665.1. Classification (GTDB taxonomy): domain Bacteria; phylum Planctomycetota; class Planctomycetia; order Pirellulales; family Pirellulaceae; genus Rubripirellula. Next base: position 89,105 of record CAVYFC010000013.1, on the reverse strand, counting down.
CAAGAATTTGTGGGGCAACCCGCAAAGAATGCCCGAACCATCTCCGGTGTTGGGCTCACACCCGCAAGCGCCACGGTGATCCATGTTCTTCAGAATCGTGTCGGCATCCAACACATTCTGGTGACTGGGAATGCCCTTGATGTGAGCGATGAAACCCACGCCGCACGCATCCCTTTCTTGCTCGGGATCGTACAGGCCTTGGGCGGGCGGAAGGTGGAAGAGGTGGTTCATGTCGTCTTTCATCGATTCGGCCTGTCTTGCCATGAGTTGCTGAATTCCCTTCGCCTGAACCAAGTGCGAGGCACGAGTGACGTCGAGCCAGGATTCCCGCTCGCGAACTCACTCAACCCTCGGTCACCCGCCTCAGGCGACAATCGACGTGCCGGTCCCGGCGTCGATCGTGTCGCTTTCCACGGACAGCTTCCCGCCGCCGGACTTACTTCGTTTTCCCGATTCCAGGGGCCGTCCTAAGAGAAGAGAGCCGAACTCACTTGCGGCTCTGCTCAGGCGCCCCGAGCGACGGAAGATAATGCCGAGGGGTCGCGTCATGCGAAATTCTCGACATGCCACAACTCGAAACGAGCCGTTGGCGGTTTCGCGGCGAACGGCCGCTTCCGGCAAGATCCCAATGCCCCGGTTGGCTTGGATGGCGCGTACGATCGAGTCCGCGTTGTCGAACTCCATCCGCACGTTGACCTCGATGCCGGCACGGGTCAAACACTGATCAATCTCTTGACGCAACTGCAGGCTGCGATCGAAACCGATCATCTCGACACGGCGGAGCTGCAACAGCGTGACCTCGTTGTGCGCGGCCAAGGGATGCTCAGCCGAACAAACGATCCGCATCGGCTCCTGTTGCCAGGGCACACACTGAAGATGCTTGGTGCTACGAGGGAAACTGACGAGGCCAAAATCGACCTCCCCCTCGCTTGTCATCTCGAAGACTCGATCGTTGGTCCCAAATTCGGTCTTCACGTCGACTTCGGGGTGAAAGCGAGCAAACGCCTCCGAGGCCTCCGGCATGTAGCTCAAGCCAACCGAGACAATCGTCCCCACCGTGATCTGGCCACTGAGCTGCTCGCTAGTGGTGCGGACCTCGCGCTCGAGCCGCTCGTAACTCCGCAAAATGCCGCGCAAGCCACTCAGGTAGGTTTTTCCTGCCGCCGTCAAAACGAGGGGCCGCTTGGAACGATCGATCAGCTGGGCACCGACCGACTCCTCCAGATGCTGCATCGCTTGCGAGACCGCACTCTGAGTCAAATGATGGACCGACGCAGCCTTGGAAAAGCTGCGTTGCTCGGCGATCGTACAGAACAGCTCCAAAGTCCGAAAATGCAAAGACGGCGACCCATTAGAAAAACTTATAGTGCGGAATCCCTAGTGGAATCCGACTAATGCAAGTTAGGCATCGTCGATTCGCTCGTCAACCCGCGATCGCAGCTTTAGCCCGCAGCGGAGCCGTACCAACGCTTGGGAAGGGTGAAGGCATAAAGAATCGTGATCCCACCGGCGCTCGAGAAACGCCCAGGGGAACCACTCCTTTGGCTTCCACTCGGTGAGGTGCCCCGAGGGGGTCCCGATCGGATTCATGAAACTTCGCGCGTTGGTATCTGACGCGGAATGGATGCTGGCACTCTCGATGACGAGGCATTCAAAGCCAACAATGATCGCCATGATACCGAGGCGATGAAGAGGGATCGCCACATAGTTGAATTCCCCACGGACTGAGAGGTACGGAGACTCTTCTCGGTTCATCGGCAAACCATAATCGGTCGGCACAGACTTCTGTCTTGCTAGCAAAATTTCATCACAGCCATCACAACCCGGTGGAGCGACCGCTGTGGGGCGACGCACGGTTCAGGGAGCCGAGCCGAAGCGAGCATGGGCAGCGACACCAACCGCTCGGTCCCAATGCCACCTTCCCAAGGGCATTTGCCTACACAAGTCGCGCGGCGTCGCAGTCGTCCTCTGCAAACCCTCCCTTGGGAGGGTCGGACGCGGTAGCGGCCGGGGAGGGGATGCTTCAAAGGCCTCGGAAGTAACGACGGTGAGGGAAACAATCTGTAGCACTTTCCCTCCCCTCGCTTAGGCTCGACCCTCCCGAGGGAGGGTGTGTCGACTTGTGTCGACACCAATGCCCAAGGAGGGTGACTGCTGAGATCGAACCAAAGAACTGCTGAGATCGAACCAAAGATGTATGCGACCAATTCGTTCCCTACCAATGCCTTCCTGACCTGCAGACGCCGCAGGGGTTGGACCTGGAAGGGGGGGCACACGTTAGGTCGAATGCTTCAAACCGGTCCGCGGCTTGTTCTTATCGCTGCGACAAATCCTTCACCGCCTCGACCAAGGCGATCGCGTGCTCGACGGGGGTCTCTTTGTGAATGCCATGTCCCAAATTGAAGATGTGTCCCGGCCGACCCGAAACGGAAGCGAGTAACTGGCCAACTTCCTCGCGAATCACGTCGGGATCGGAGAGCAGCACCGCGGGATCGAGATTGCCCTGCACGGAGCAGTCATGACCGATCCGCTGCCAGGCGACATCCAGTGGGATCCGCCAATCAACCCCCACCACGGTTCGTCGATCGCAGCGGAGAAGTGGCAGCAGTTCCGGATTGCCGGTAGCAAAATTGATCACGGGCACCCCTGGCGTTATCCCGGCGATGATCCGCTTGATCCAGGGAAGCACATACTTGGAATAATCCTTCGGAGAGAGGCAACCGGCCCAACTATCGAACAATTGAACGCACTGAGCACCGGCTGCGATTTGCCGGTTCAAATAAACGGTGATCGCGAACGACAATTTCTCCATCAGCATTTCCCATCCACCATCGTCGCTTCGCATCAACTTCTTGGTGTGGAGATACTGACGACTGCCACCTCCCTCGATCGCATAGCTGGCCAGCGTAAAGGGGGAGCCAGCAAATCCGATCAGCGGAATCGACTCGGGCAGATCGGCTCGTGTCAGACGGACGGTCTCGTAGACAAAGTCCAATTCTTGGGGATCGTCCAGTTCGCGAACCTTACGCACTCCCTCCAAATCTCTGACCGGATTGTGGATGACCGGACCATCCCCTTGGGCGAATTCCAGGTCAAATCCGAGCGGGACCAAGATCGGTAGCAGATCCGAGAAGATGATTGCGGCATCGACACCGAGTCGATCGACAGCGGTACACATCACCTCGCTGCACAGGGATGGGTTGCGACAGAGTTCAAGAAAGGACTGCTTGGCCCGCACCTCCCGGTACTCGGCCATGTAGCGACCGGCCTGTCGCATCATCCAAACCGGTGTGCGTTCGGTTGATTCTCCGCGGCAAGCCCGCATGAAGAGACTGTTGTTTGAAGGATGGGGCAGGGGCTGAACCGGTGGATTGGCGACCTGCCAGCGTTTCTTGGATTCGACCAGCGGGACGCCGCGCTGGGCCGCCTCGGTGACCAAGTGCCCCATTTTGGGATGGCTCGGTTCCAGATCGACGTGGATTTCACATTCTTCAAGCATCTGGGAAGTGGTCGGACCGATGGACGCGATCACCGTACGATGCAAGCCCTCGCGAAGCCGGTCGACGATATTCATCTGCTCCGCCATCCGCAGCATGTTGACGACCTGATGAGCGCTGGTCAGCAGCAACATGTCTCGCTGTCCGTCAGCCAGTGCTCGGACATTTTCCTCCAGGGGGGCGACGTCCTCGGGGAACTCCCAACCGTACACGCGAATCGGTTCGACACTGGCGCCGCGGGCTTCGAGTCCAGCGATCAGTGAGGCGTTGGTGATGCCATACTCCTGCAGCCCAACGACTTGGTTGGAAATCGACACCTCGGCGTCAATCGTCTGCAACAGTTCTCGCCAAGTATTCGGCTCAGGGACTCGGTGCGTCGGCGTGAGTCCGAACTCACGCATCGCGGCCGCCGGCTTGGGACCACGACAGATCGTGATCACATCCGAAAGCGAGTCGAGAAATCGCTGCTTGTCCAGATGCCGTTCAATCGCCTGGATCAGGTAGCGAAACCCCACCCCCGTCATCAGGATCACAATGCTGACTTGCCCCGTCATCAAGCGGTAGGCGAAATCGATTGCGTTGCGATTGGGCTCGATGGGCACCTCGCGCATCGACGGGCTGACGTGGGGAACGCCTCCCATGCGAGCGATCAATCGGTGCATGTCCTCTGCCCGACGACTCTCGAGAGAGGCGATCGAGAATCCATGGAAGTCAGAATCGGCCATCGGCATCGGTGCAGCGAACGTCTTGGAGTGAGTGGAGGGATTTCGCCGCTCATTGTAGGGAATTCCCAGGAAGTTACGATGTGCTGGCGTGAATCGAATCAGCGGCTTGCATTCGAGCTGGTTCGTTCGTCTCCGGTGCTCGCTGCAGCCCTCTACCACTGCCGCAGCTTCGCCCTGCAATCCTCCTGCTTGAAGCCCTTCGGACCATGCCGCGCAGCTCCCTTCGACGCCCCCCAAGCCACCTCGACTTGGGCCGCTACCTTCGTGAGGTGAGCGAACTGCCGAGTCAACTCTCCAGTCCCACGTTGTTCGGCAACGACCAGCCCCTGGAGATCGAAATTGGATCGGGCAAGGGTCTGTTTCTTTCCAACACGGCCCAGCTCACCCCGGGGCACAACTTTGTCGGTGTCGAGATCATTGCCAAGTACGCGGAGCATGCCGCGGCAAGGTTGGCGCGGGGAGCTAGGCAACGCCTTGATGATCAGCGGCAATGCCGAACCACTGTTCGCCGAGCGAATCCGTCCGGCGAGCTTGGAGGCGGTCCATGTCTACTTTCCCGACCCGTGGTGGAAGAAGCGGCATCGCAAGCGACGAGTGGTCAATGAGACCAGCGTTGGCAACCTGTCGCGAGCCCTTCGCGTCGGCGGCCGTTTTCACTTCTGGACCGATGTGCTGGACTACTTCGAGAACACCATCGAATTGATCGCCGAGGTCGCTCCCGAGCTTGGCGTGCCGATCCCGGAAGAGGAGATCGAAGCGACGCACGATTTGGACTATCGCACACACTTCGAACGACGAAGCCGCAAGAATCAGATCCCCGTCTACCGTGTTCGCTATGAGAAGCGGCGTGAGGCGGAACCTGAAGAGGAAAGCCAGAGTGCCGAAACCCTGAACAGCTGATCGCTTAACGGCTGTTATCAAGCAACCGCTGGTATCAAGCAACCGCTGGGCATGCACCGCCGCGCAAATCGAGCGGTCTAGAGCTCCGGTGGCGAAGCAGCTGGTGGCGCGGGTGTCGGCTCCAGCGGCAGGTTCAGGGCTTGCGGCTCGGGGATCCCGCTATCCATCGTCGGAACTTGATCGGCCCCATCTTCGAGTGGAACCATGATCGGATCCGATTCTGTCACCGTCGGCCCCCCGGGGTAGCCGGAGGTATTCTGGATCGCGGATGGATCAAACGGTCCCGAGCTGATCGGACGAGGCGCACAAACCTTCTCGGGATGCGGTCGAGGGTGCAGGTAGCGGCCGACTTGATAGGCGTCGTAGTTGGCGCCGGCCGCCCACGGCCCTTCCGCTAGCTGGACTTGGTTGTACGCCAGAAGCGATCCCTTCTCACGATGGAAGTTGCGAATCGCAAGATTGTAATTCGACACGGAGCGATAAAAGTCGGTCGCACTCACGACCAATTGACGCCGAGCCTGCAGGAGAAAGTTGATCGGATCGCTTCCCTGTTCGTAACGAATGCCCAACACATCGACCTGGTTCAAGTCCGAGATCAGGCGGTTGTAGTTGGTCTCCATCAATTCGTGCGTCTTCTCGATCTCGCGGGCGGCGGTCGACAGATTGTAGCTGGCAAGGTACTCGGCGTTCGCCAAGACGGCCCGCTCGCGGCGCACATTCAATTTCGCTTGGGCGATCGCTATGCCGGCGGCGCGAAAGCCGATCGGATAGCTCAATTCAATCCCCGCCTGCCATTCCTGGTAATTGCCGTTGGTGATCTCGGCAACGAGATTGTCGAAGTCACCATCGCTACCGCCGATCAAGTGATTGCCAAGTCCACGGAAGCGGTACAGGCTGAGAAAGTCCAAGCGCGGACGATAGTTCAACTTGGCGGCAATCAGCTCCAGTTCACGTCGACGAACCTCCAGCTTCTGCCGGCGGATCTCGACGCGACGCTCCAGCGCCTGCCCCAGGGCACTTTCCCAATCAAAGACCACACGGACATCGGTGGGGTTGGTCGTCGGACGTATCAGCCGACCATCGGTCGCAACATACCCAATCAGATATCGCAGTGTTTGCTCGGCATCGTAGAGCCCATTGAGGCCCGCGAGCGCCTCCTTGACCTGTGCGTCAAACTGGTAGTACTGCGAGCGAGCCTGGGCCTCATCGTCGGCGCGACCCGTTCCCACTTCTAGTCGGGCCTTTTGAATCTGCCAGGTCTGCAACGCTGCCTCGCGAGCCTTGACCCCTGTGTCCAGAACTCGATAGGCGGTGACCAGGTCCCAGTAGGCCTGCTCGACATCCGAGACCAGCTGAATCACGGAGTCTTCAAAGTCAGCCAACGAAACGTCTTCGTTGATGCGTGCGATGAGCACGCCGTTGTACTGGCCGGGTACCGAGTTGGGTCCGGCAATTCGGTTGTAAGTCGTCCCCGCGCCCTGCAGCAAAGGTTGTCGCCATTCCCCTTCGAGAAATCCGGTGAAGACGCTGCTGAAAGCGCGAAAATTGACCGCCCGATTGTTGCGATCGTAATTCACCACTTGCCGCAAGGCGAAGCTACCGCCCGTCGCAGTGACCTTGCTGACCCCCGCATTGAAGACCGCCGATTTTCCGCGGAAAGCCGCCGGCTGTCCGAAGAAGTCTCCGACCTGGTTGGCCGGCACATCGCTGCTCAACCAGTACAGCTGCTGTTGGTACTGGGCATCGAACGCTGCCAGCGCGGCCTCGGTACCACCGTTCGATGCGGCAACGATTGCCGGATCATAGATGGTCGCAGTGCCTGGCGAGGCGAGTTGTGTACCCACTGTCTCGCCGATCGTGCGTAGCACGGGACTGTTCGACAGCGCCAGATTCACCGCCTCCTGCAGTGCCATGTCCACCGCCGGCAGCTGGGAAGGATCCTCGAACGACAGGGGTTGAATCGTCTGCTCCGCCTTGAGTGAAGTGGGAGTTTCACACTCCGCCACCTCGGGATACTCAATCCGCAATCCGTAGTTGTCGTGATACGAGGCCTTCGGTATCATGCTTGCCCGGCGGAACCACTTTGCTCAGTAGACCGCAACCAGAGAGGGGTGCGATCCCCGTGGTTGCGATCAGTGCGCGACCCACATCCGCTGGACGCGGCGGCGGCGACGATCCGCCCTGCGACGGCGAACCAGCCCTCTCTGACACTGCAAATCGTTGTGTTCTGGCTTGTTTGGTCGCATGACGCTTGGTGGCAGTTGAGGGCGACGCGCTTGCTTCCGTTTGTCCGGCCATCCCAGACGATCGCACCATGCAGAAGCAGCGATACGACCCCTATCGGCCATTCACACCGCATCACTCGACCCACCAAAGCAGATTCCGAGCAAACGCTACAGCCCGCAAAGCTCCTCCAACCCTTTGATTGCCCGTTTGCCGCCACGACGGGAAGCGTCCAACAGCGTCCACCGCGTGGAACGTAGAAACGTGGAACATGCGAACGTAGAAACGTGGAACGTGCGAACGTGGAACCGGGACAACGTGGCACCGGGAAACGGAATGGTTGCGGTGGAAGCGATCAGCAACCTTGCCTGAGTCCTGATCTCGCACACGCCGAGCGGTTAAAACGATGGCCGTTGTCTTTCACGCCGCGCCGTCGTCATTTTCGACGTTCGCGACCTCTCAGAGGCTAAGATGGACACTCCCGCCTACCCTGAGTATTTGAGCATGCGACCACCGCTAGCCCTGCTATTGATTCTTGCCTTCTGGACTTCCTCGGTTCGAGCAGAGGAGCCGAATGACCAACCGCAGTCCCCGTCGGTGGTGGAACCGTCGGTGGTGGAACCGGTCGGTCGTGGAACCGGCGGTGACGAAGCAACCCCTCGCTGAGCTGACGATCGCTCAACTGGTCGAGAAGATCGGTCCTTCGGTCGTCACGATTCGTGTCAACGGACGTGACGGTGACGAACTGGCCATGGGCACCGGCTTTGTGATCGATGCCAGCGGGTTGGTCGCCACCAATCTGCATGTGATCAGCGAGGGGCGACCATTCAAGCTGGAACTTCCAGACGGACGTGTGTTGCCTGTCTTGTCGGTTGAGTCCACCGATCGTGCGGGTGACCTGGCAATCATTCGCGTCGATGTCGAATCGAAGCCGCTGGCGGCGTTGCCGCTTGCCGTTGAGGGCGTCTCGCAAGGCGACCAGGTACTTGCCTTTGGCAATCCGCTCGGACTTCGGGACAGTGTTGTCTCGGGGATTGTCTCGGCGGTTCGTGACATCGAAGGGCGAGAGATGATTCAGCTTGCGATGCCGATTCAGCCTGGGAACAGTGGCGGCCCTTTGATCGACATGAGTGGCAAGGTTCGGGGCATCATCAACATGAAGTCCGCGATCGATGACAACCTTGGCTTTGCGATCCCGATCTCGCGGCTTTCACCACTGCGTGAGCATCCCAATCGTGTGGCCTACGATCGCTGGGTCCGGCTCGGAACGATCGATCCACAGTCCTGGACACCGCTGTTTGACGCAACCTGGCAACAGCGAGGCGGGATCATCAGCGCGCGAGGCCTTGGCTCTGGATTCGGTGGCCGTTCCCTTTGTCTCTCGCAAGCCTCCGCCTCGCCGTTGCCGATCGAAGTTGCCGTGGACGTCCGATTCGACGACGATTCCGGAGCGGCTGGTCTGGCGTTTCACTCCGATGGCAAGGATCGGCACTACGGGTTCTATCCGAGCAATGGACGCATGCGGCTGACCTGTTTCAAAGGCCCCTCGGTCTATTCGTGGGAAGTCCTCGCCGAGATCCCAACCGAGCACTATCTGCCGGGACGTTGGAATCGGTTACGTGTCCGCATTGAATCGGACCGAATCTCCTGCTTTGTCAATGAGCATCTGGTCATCGAATCCAACGATCGTCAATTGACGAGAGGTCAGGTAGGACTGGTGAAGTTCCGCGACACCCGCCCTGAGTTCAAGCGTTTTCAACTCGGCGCCGACTTGGCATCCCCGCAACTCTCCGACGAAACAAGTCAATTGCTGCAACAGGTCCTCAACAGCTCACAACCATTCGAAGATGCAAACACGCAGGTCTTGAGTCGATTGGGGCAAGCAAGCGATGCCGTGGCTTTGGAACTCGAATCCCGGGCGATCGAACTGGAGGAGAAGGCAAAGCAGATTCGCCGTCTCGCGATCGACGTCAGTTTGGCCCCCCTGCTGGCGCAACTGAGGGAGGTCGCCAGCGACAGCTCTGAATGCGACCACCGGCTGTTGCGCGGCGCCTTGCTGGTTGCCAAGATTGACAATCCCGACATTGATGTGGATGCCTACGTGGAGCGTGTCGAGTCGATGGCCGAAGACATCTCGCAAAAGCTGAACTCGGACACCGATGCGGTCGCGCAGCCGCGAAGCGCTTCACCATTACCTGTTCGAAGAATACGGTTTTCATGGAGGACGAGCGGAGTATTACCATCCGGCCAATAGCCATCTCGATCGAGTCATTGACGATCGCGAAGGGCTGCCGATCACGCTTGCGATTTTGTACATGGAATTGGGCCGGCGAATCGGAATCGAGGTCGAAGGCGTCGGGCTTCCCGGACATTTCGTCGTGCGACACGTCGTGAACGACGAGACACAACCACTCATTGATGTGTTCGAGCGAGGAGCAGCCCTCTCGGACCCGGTCGCGGCCAAAATGGTATTGAATTACACCGGCCGTTCCATCACCGATGAGGATCTTCGCCCACAAACGGTGATCGAAATTTTGTCACGCGTGGTGAACAATCTGTTTTCTGTCGCCAATCGATCGAAGGACTTGGACGCGATTCACCGATACTGCGAGGCGCTGGTGGCGATTCAACCCGACTCGGCCGAATCACGAATCATGCGATCACAAGCACGCGCCATGACGCGGCGGACGGCGGCTGCCGTAGAAGACCTCGACTGGCTCATCGAACGCACGCCCCCCGGGTTCAATCGTGTCCAGGCGATGCAACTGCGAGAGTCCCTGATCCAACGAGAAGAGGGTCCCTAACTGGACAGCGCCAATCTTGAACGCGTTAGCATTTCCAAGTCTTGTCGCTGAATAAGGATAGGGTGGTTTTCATCGTAGCCCGAAAGCGTGAGTTTTGAAGTTGCGATTTTGGCTGCCGCACGAGGATTTTCGTAACCCGACGCGTAAGCGAGTCGATGTCAATATCGATATTTCCTCGCTCACGCGTCGGGTTATGAAAAGAGCGCAACTTCAAAGGGCGTGAGCCAACTGCCTTTCCTCGCATCTGCCTTTCAAAACAAAAAACGGCTCGCAACCAATCAAGATTGCGAGCCGTTTCCTTGAGGAAGCGGAGGGCACGGGACTCGAACCCGCAACCCCTTACGGGGCAATTGATTTCGAATCAACCTCCTCACCAATTCGGATACCCTCCGGGCCCGACCATATTCCCTAGCTCGCCCGAGCTCGTCAAGTCGAGTGAAATCGTGGGAGATCCCGTCGCCTTGGCCAACTCACGAGCCAAACGGGCTGATTGAGCGTCGGAATTGAGCAAAGCTTCGATTTTGGCTCCCTGGGGATGGTTGTCATCGACTCGGACCGATCCATCTTCTTGGACACGAAGTTTCAATCCATGGTTCAGATCGATCGAGTGGTTCGTCAGCTGCTGTCGAACCGAATCGGTCAATTGCCGCTTCAACTCGCTGGGGGAGGCGGCTTGGCGGGTCGAAGGTTCGGCACTGGCCTGCGAAGGGGGGCCATGCGAGGGGGCCTGCAGAATCTCGTCAAATCCGATCGCTTCGCCGACCCGACCAGCCACGCCGGTGGCGAGCTGGGCGGCACTTCGAATCAAGGCGACGTTGGCAAGTGAAAAACTCAATGCTTGTGCTCGGTTTTGAACTCAAATTCCTTCAACCAGGATTCCCACTTGTGAGCACTCTCGTGGGTATCAAGATCCAACTGTCGCCACTTGGGACAGCGATAGCTCACATCGATGTGCCCGTTGTGCTCGTGTTTCTTGACTTCGCAGCCTAACTTCTTCAGCGTGGTCAGAATCGTTTCGGCCTTCTTTTCATCGTGAATGTGCTTCGCTTTCCAGGTCGTCAATTGGTAGCGAACAATTTCATCCGCCGTGCCGATAGCTGGAAGCAACAGCAGCGACAGACCGAGAAGGAGTCGTTTGAACATGGTTTGCCTCGGGAGTGGAGAGATTCAGCTTGGGTCGTACCGAAACGCCATCCCTGACGTCAAGATTCGCTTTGCCCCGAGTCTCAATGGGCCGACGAGTCCCAATGGGCCGGATGGGGGCCGGGGCCGACGGGGGCACTGGGAAGCGGGTCGCTCGTGGTTGCAGACTTGGCGAGCCAAGCCGACAATTCGCCGACCTTTCCCTACCTCGGCAACCGGACCCGGCGTGGCCCCCTGCCCCGAGCCAGCCCAAGTGAATGACAGCGATGAACCAGAAGACACCGTCCAAGAACGATGCGACCATGGATGAAAACAGCAAGGATCCCCGCGTCGCCCGCCGTGAAAAGCTTCGCCAGATTGAGGCCCGCGGAATCGATCCCTTTGGTAGCCGCTTTGACGATCGCACGATGATTGCTGAGTGCCGCCAACTGGGCTCGGAGGTTCGCTGGACGAAAGAAGATGGGACGTTGGTCCCCCTCCCCGATTTCGACTCCCCCGATCTGGACTACCGTCAGTGGAAAGCGGACCACGGACCGGGAACCGAGACGGGCCCCACGGTGCGGGTAGCCGGTCGAATCATGCTTTCACGCGGCCAGGGGAAATTGATCTTCCTGACCCTTCGTGACTGGACCGGCGACATTCAAATTTTCATTGGCAAGAATCAGGTCGGCGAGGAGGACTTTGAGCTGGCCAAACTGTTCGATCTGGGTGACCTGGTGGCAACTCAAGGCCGCTTGGGGCGGACCAACACGGGTGAGCTCACCGTCTTTGCAGACAAACTGTTTTTTCAAACCAAGATGTTGGAACCGCCACCGGAGAAGCATGCCGGACTGACCAATCCTGATTTGAAACAGCGGATGCGGTACGCTGACTTGGCTTTCAATGACGGCGTGATGCAGACATTCTTAGATCGCACCAAGATCGTCAAGTCGATCCGACGCACACTGGACGATTCCGGCTTTTGTGAAGTCGAAGGTCCGACGTTACACGTGATTGCCGGTGGCGCCGCGGCCCGCCCGTTCGAGACCCACCACAACGCCCTCGACATGCCGTTGACGTTAAGAATCGCGTTGGAATTGCATCTCAAACGCTTGATGGTTGGAGGGATGGAGCGGGTCTATGAACTCGGGCGTGTCTATCGCAACGAGGGAATCAGCCCCAAGCACAATCCCGAGTTCACCATGCTTGAGTGCTACCAGGCCTATGGCGACTACTACTCCATGATGGACCTGACCGAGCGGCTGATCACCGACGCCATCGAAGCAATCGGAGGTGGCTTGGTCCGCGAGTTCGACGGCAAGACGATCGACTTCACCCCGCCATTTCGCCGGGCAACCTATGCCGAACTGTTCCAGCAGGCCACCGGCGTCGATCCCACCGATGAGACCGCCGTGATGGCCCTGGCCCAACAACTCCGGCTGGAGACGAAGAACAAGCATCCCGATGTGATCCGGAACGAGATCTTCGAAGAAAAGGTCGAAGATTCCCTGTCAGGGCCGATCTTCGTGATCGACTATCCCGCTAGCATTTGTCCGCTGACCAAACGAAAACGCAACAATCCTGCCATTGCCGAACGTTTCGAACTCTTCGTGCTGGGGATGGAGCTCGCCAATGCCTACACGGAATTGAACGATCCCGATCTGCAGCAAGAGCTCTTCGAGACTCAGTTGCAGGGCCAGGACGAAGAGGATTCGATGGCCAAGATGGATCATGACTTTGTGCGGGCCCTGCGCCACGCAATGCCACCAGCTGGAGGACTGGGGGTCGGGATTGATCGACTGGTGATGCTGCTGACAGGGAGAAAGTCGATTCGTGACGTGATCTTGTTTCCCCTCTTGCGACCTGAGGCGTGAGGGAAAACGTGTTGGCAGAATGATGCAGGGCAAAACGATAAGAAATCGGCCATGGAGGATTCAGAAATTCTGCCAACCATCATTCTGCCAACCCTCTGCCTATCCCCGTTCTTCGCGATCACATCGACATTTACGGGCAGGCGGGGACTTTCCTAGACTCGCGTCGAACACACCCATCGATGGGTCGCAAGGATGATGAGTTCGGTCTCGCCCGAGGGAACGGTACATGTATCGCTGGTTGCTCTGTTTTCGTTACCTGCGCACTCGCTACATCGCGCTCGCGTCGATCATTAGCGTGACGCTGGGAGTGGCCACGCTGATCGTGGTCAACAGCGTGATGGCTGGATTCTCTGCAGAGATGCATGAGCGACTGCATGGCTTGGCATCGGACATTCTGATGGAGTGTCACCTTGCCCAGGGAATGCCTAACCCAGAGGGACATGTCAAGGAGATCATGAAGGTCTGCGGTGACCAGGTGGAGGGATATTCCGCTAGCGTCCATGTCCCGGCAATGCTTGGCATCGAGTTCAACGGGCAGTTGATCACGCGGCATGTCAACTTTGTGGGGCTCGATGCGGCGACGTACGATCGGGTTAGCCATTTTGGGCGTTACCTGCTGCATCCCGAGAACCGAAAGCAAGTCAGCTTTGACCTACGCGATGACGGGTACGCAACGGACCGCGACCAATTCCCACCATCGGGATGGGAATATCGTCGGGCCCGCGTCGCCTACGAGGCCGCACTTGAGCAAGAGCGTGCCATGATGGAGGGTCTCGATGGCCCGAGCATGTCCAGCGATGACGCAAAAAGTCCTTCGATTGGCTTCAGCCCTCCATCGGAACTGTTGGATAGTGGGGAAGGGGAGACAGCCGTTGAGTTTGATCCCAGCCAGGAACAGTTCCCCGGTATCGTTCTGGGCATCTCGACCTGCACGAGCCGTTTTCGTGATGCTGAGAACAACGTACGGGACCATTACTATTGCCGCCCGGAGACGATGTTCGGATGATGTTTCCGAACGCTTCGGATAACGCCAAGGTCGTCAACCAGAAATTCACGGTCGTCGACATGTACGAGTCGGGGATGAGCGAATACGACAGCACGTTTGCCTTCTGTCGGCTCGATCAGTTACAAGATTTTCGAGGCATGATCGATCCAGAGACGGGCGTACGAAGCGTCACCACGATCCAATTGAAACTCGTGGAAGGCGCCGACCTGAACGCGGTGCGTGATGCACTTCGCAAACGATTTCCTGCAGAGCTTTATGCCTACAACATTCAGACATGGCGTGACATGCAAGGCCCGCTGCTGGCGGCCGTCCGATTGGAAACCACGATTCTGAACATCCTGTTGTTCCTGATCATTGCGGTTGCCGGTTTTGGTATCCTTGCCACCTTCTTCATGATCGTCGTCGAAAAGACACGCGACATCGGAACGCTCAAGGCCCTCGGCGCATCGGGCCAGGGCGTCATGAGCATCTTCCTCAGCTACGGGCTCTTGCTCGGCTTTGTCGGAAGCGGTGCCGGTTTGATCGGTGGGCTGCTGTTCGTCCGGCATATCAACGAAGTCGCCTCGCTCATCGAGAGACTTACGGGGCAGGAGGTGTTTGATCCCACCGTCTACTACTTCACGGAAATCCCAACCATCATTCATCCATTCACGCTCGTGTGGGTGATGGCGGGCGCCGTCGGAATCGCCATCATCGCCAGCGTCTTGCCGGCCATTCGCGCGGCTCGTATGCATCCGGTCAAAGCCTTGCGATTCGAGTAATCGAGGCAACCGACCGCTTCCCCGACGCATTCCGCTCACCTCCCCACCCCTCTTTCCTGTCGACGCAAGCACATGAAGTCAGAAACCGTTTTGCAGGCCCGCGGTCTCTTCAAGAGCTATCACAAAGATCGAATCGAAGTGCCTGTGCTGCGAGGCGTGGACTTGGATGTTCCCACAGGACTGGTGACCGCGTGGTCGGCCGCAGCGGCAGCGGAAAGAGCACGCTGATGCACCTCCTGGCAACCTTGGACCAGCCCGACTCGGGTGAAGTTCTGTTTCGAGGCGAGCGCATCGACAACGCCTCCCGGTCGCGGCGCGACAGTTATCGGAACCACGACATTGGAATCATTTTTCAGTTCTACCATCTGCTTCCAGAACTATCGGCAATGGAGAATGTCTTGGCGCCGACGATGATCGGTCGCAGCGCATGGAATTTCTTTCGCCATCGGAAAGAGGCCAAGCAACGCGCCGAAGCAATGCTGGATCGCGTGGGATTGCTTCACCGGGCGACTCACAAACCGGGAGAGATGAGCGGCGGCGAAATGCAGCGGGCTGCAATCGCCCGTGCCTTGATGACCGATCCATCTTTGCTGCTGGCGGACGAACCAACCGGCAACCTCGATACCGACACGGGGCTGGACATCCTCAAGTTGCTAACCGAGATCAATCAAGACGATGGATTGACCATCCTCATGATCACCCATGATGACGCCATCGCTGCAGACGCCGATCGGTGCCATCGCATGCAGGATGGTCAACTGGAAGCCGCCAGTCCCATTCTGCAAGTTGCCTAGTTGGACATTGCCGCATGAGCGCGAGACGGCCTCCCCCCAGAGCGTCATCCATCGCGGCGATGAAGAAGTCTTGCTGCCGTAGGTCCTCATTTCCAAGGCGGACATTCGAGTCTCGGAGAGCCTGTCATGAGTTGGGTCGCCCTGATGTAGGTCCGCATTTCCAAGGCGGTCATTCGCAGCTTTGCTGCGTTCTTCACGAGTCTCGGAGAGACTCGGCGACGTGAAAGAGAGGAGGCTAGGTCCCCCTCGTCCACCTGATCCGCCAAGGTGGTTCAATCACAAAATATGCTAGTAAGCTGCTGCCGGTTGCACCGAGGGACAGCGGGAATGGCGTCCACCCAAGCGACTGGGCGGGCTGCAGAAAGTCCTCCCAGCCAAAGAGGAAGTGAATCGCCCAAACCCCGGTTCCGACTAGCATGCTGGAACAGCCGGCGAGTCGGTTTCTAGGCAGCGTGTACAGCCCAAGCATCAGCGGTACGAACAGGCCCACCATCGTCAGCAGGTAGGCCTCCTCTAAGAGTTCGTAAGCGCTTTGGCCCGCAAAGGCGAACCCCATGCTGCATGCAGCGACCAGAAGGACCGCCACACGATTGCTTCGTAGCGTGTCCGCTTTCCCGAAGCGTGGAAAGACGTTCTGAGCCAGCACGCTGGCAGGCGATAGAATCGCGCTGTCGATGGTGGAGAGAATCGCAGACAACAGCGCGACCACGAAGATCACGGCCACCAGCGGGTGCAGAAACGCATGCGCCAGAGCGGGAAGGATCTTGGTCGCCATGTCATTGGGAAATAGCAGGTTGGATCCAAGGGCTAGAACAAGCGGGATCGTGCCGAAGATCAGATAGGCTCCACCGGCGACCAAACAAGCCAACTTCGCGGTTCGCTCTGAATTGGCTGCGAAGACGCGTTGCATCAGATCCTGTCCCGGCAGGTTGCCGAGCGCACCGATCGCGAACACACCGATCCATCCTAAGACCGCTACGGACCCTTCCTGCGGAAACAAGCTCAACTTGCCAGGCTCCGTCTCCGCACCGATTCGAGCCCATCCGGCGACCGCGTTTCCCTGACCAAGCTCCGCCAACACCACGACCAACAAGACGATCAAGCCGCCAAGGACGAGCGTGATCTGAACCGCATCGGTCAGCGTCACCGACCACATGCCTCCCATCAACGTGTATCCCGTCCCCACCATCGCCACCAACACGATGCCCCACCCCAACGGCAGATCGAAGAAAAGCTGCAGAACCTCGGCCAGGGCGGTGAACTGTGCTGCAATCCAACCGAAATAGCTCGGCACCAGAATCAGAGCGGAAACCAACTCGGCGCTGGCTCCATAGCGACGGGAGAAGAAGTCAGGCACCGTCAACAACTTCATGCGCCACATCGGTCCAGCAACCAGCAGGCCGGCAATGAGAAGACAGGCACCCGCTCCAAACGGATCCAGTGCGGCGCGTTGCAGTCCTCCCTCGCGAACTTCATCGGCCGCGGTCAGCAACGTCCCGGCGCCGAACCAGGTGGCCAGCAACGTCATCCACGCCAGTGAAAGGGGTAGCTTGCGTCCGGCTACCAGAAAGTCCTCTTGATCGTGCACCTTGCGTTGGGCCACCCAGCCGATCCAGTACATCATCACCAGGTACAAGAGCATGACCCCGCCAAGCAGCCACCTCAGTGACGGATCGATTTCCATTCATCTTCTCCAGGAAGTCACAGAAGGAGGGTAGTCACGGACCAAGGAAAAACCTGCTGCCTTGGCGACGCCGTCTCTCGGCCAAAACGCCACCATCCAGGTGTGGTGCCCGTGCTCGCCTCGGGGACAACCGAGCTGACCGGCGAGAACGACGGAAATGGATGGTCGATATTGCCTGGTTCCTTCTCGAGAGCCACGAAACCAGCGTCACGGCCGGCGTCACATTCTGCATTGTTTCACGCTCGAAAGATGTTGGGTGCCAGGAGGGTGGGTATCGGGCCCCAGAGTGTAGAACCGGCAGAGGATTGAATCGGCCCCCGCTGGCAACACTAGCTATCATCGCGGTCGACTCTTCCGATCAACCAAACTGTCCAGTGTTGCGAAAAGGCAACGCTTGTAGCGACAAATGCACGGACCAGGAAAACTGGAGAGTTTTGTGAGGCACTTCCAACTCAAATGAGGCGTTTTTATTGGGTTTTATCTACAATTTCCTCAAGTCTTGCGTACCCTTGTTATGGTGGCTTGTGACCATCTTCGTTTGGCTCGGCGGCCCCTCGCGCTGGCCTGTCACGGGGCCTCCACTCCTAGGCCATTTTCGAGTTTCACCATTTGACATCGCTGACTCCAATGCTTCGCCGACCATCTCTCAAGACCAGTCTGCTGCTTGCTTCATCGGTTTGCCTTCCGGTAGCCGGCGCATCCGCTCAGGAAAGCTGCTGCTTCGAACCCGCGTATCGATTGCAGTGCGAAACCGTCATGCAACCGCAAACGGTCCAGCGCTTTCGTATGTCCACCCAGACGGAATACGTTCCAGAAGTGGTCACCAGCTACCGCCCCGTCCTGAAAACGCGGTCGGAGATGCGTGAGTACAAGGTGGCCAAGCCCATCGTCGAAACGAGCTACCGCGAAGAGCGTTTCACTGTTTGGAAGCCCGTTGTTGAGACTTCCTATCGAGATGAGACGTTCACAGAAACCAATTTCGTGACGGAAACCGCGGAGCGGGAAGAGCAGGTCACCACCTACCGCCCGGTCGTCGAAACGTCGTTCCGCGAGCAACAGTACACCGTGCAACGTCCCGTCGTCGAAACACAATTCGTCGATCAACGGTTCACCGTCCAGCGTCCTGTCGTCGAGACCCAGATGCAGACTCAGCAGTTCACGGCGATGCGGCCCGTGACCACGATGGAGAACCAGACCGTTGACGCTGGCAGCTACGTTGCCCAGCAAGTCGTCAAGCCGGGGCCAGTTCAATACTCTCTCCAACGCAATCCTGGTGCTTGTGGTCTGTTCTGGACGCCACAGCAGACTCAGACGGTTCAGACTCAGTTCATGTATCGTCCTAACCTCGTCACTCAACAGGTCGCCAGAACTAGTTTCGTTCCCGAAGTTCAACAGGTCCAAGTGCCTGTTCAAGTTCAGCGGATGCAAACCGAAGTCGTGTCTCAACGGGTTCCCGTTCAGGTCCAGCGGATGCAATCGGAAGTGGTGACGCAGAAGATCCCGGTGCAAACGACCCGCATGGTCGCGACAACGCAAGTTCGCAAGATTCCTTACACGGTCCAGCGTCCCGTGACCAAGACGATGACCCGCAAAGTTCCTGTTCAACAACAGCGTTGGGTGAGTGAGGAACAGGTTCGCAAGGTTCCCGTGCAAACCACTCGCACCGTTTACGAGACTGCGCCGCGAACCAATTCAGGTGCAGTACTACGAGCAGGAAGAGGTCAAGCAGACCGTGATGCGTCCGGTGACGCGAGAAGTCTGCGTACCGTACAACGAAACGGTCATGGTGCCTCGACAAGTGGTGCAGCGAACCCCGCTGTCCTACATCGACCCATTCAGTTCTGCGATCGTGTCCGGTTACTCTTCGTTCGGGACGCCCGTGTCGCCTTCCGAGACAACGCCTTCCGAGACATCGGGCGCGGTTGAATCGGTTCCAGCCCCCGAGGATCTCGGCGATTCTGTCATGGAGCAGCCGACCTTGGATGACGACGCACCTCAGACGCGACTGCAAAAGGTCGAGATCGGCGAACCTGAGAGCGCGAGCAACCTGGATGACACCGGCGCAGAACCCGAGAGCGAAGAAGAGCTGCTAGCGCCGGCTCAACAGTCCGAGAACGACTCGGACGCGTCAAGCGACAAGGGCGACGCTGATGCTGACGATGACTCCGTCAAAGCGACGGAAGCTGGCTGGCGGATTCGCTGGAATCCGGTGTACGCACCCCACCGCATCTAAGGGGACTGGCGCCGTACGATGGGCTTCCAAGCCCGTCGATTCTCCTCAGGCAGTCTCCTCCTCCAGCATCTGTGTGAGGCTAGGAGATCCATCTCGTACGGGTTGTGAATAAACACGCGACGGACTTAGAAGTCCATCATGCCCTTTGACGGACTACTCCTTCCGCTTCAGCACCAGGCAATCCAAGCCAACCATGTAGGCGGGAATTGCCGATGGGTTGGTGCCGATGGTCTCCAAGCGGAGACGGTGTGACCCTTTCCCGATCTGCCGCGTTCCAAACGGGACCAAACCCGTCGTGCCGACCTTTGGGTAGTGATAGAGATCGAGAGTGGAACCCAGTGCGACGCCATCGAGTTGCAAATTGACCATGGCGTAATCGCGAGCGGTGGTCATGACGGCCGCGAGTTCGTATCTGCCGGATTCTTCGATCTCAAACTCCAGCGTCAATCGAGCGCGCGGCGTCGCGAGTCGCCAGAAAAGCTGAGCGTCACCACTCCAACGATCGGTGTCTGAGAAACCGCTCATCGACTGGATCGACGTCGTACCCGTCGTCGCTTCCACGACCTTCATCGCCTCTCCTTCGATCGCGCCATCGATCGTTCCCTGATCGTTGAAATCGGGTGCTACCCCACGATCTTCTCGAGTTGTGGTCGGCGCGAATCGCTTCGGCTGTCGCGACTGCCACTCTTGCTGGCCTACATACTTTCGTGACTGGATCAGCACATGGGTCCCCTTCATCCCGCCGACAACGAAGTCGGGTAGACCGTCCTGATTCAGATCCTGCACCGTCAACTGCCGTCCGATGCCGGACGACACGCCAGCCCGATGGGGCACCCAGTCGACGCCGTTGTCGGTGCGAACGAGGCGAAACCAGTAGACAACGGGATCCGCATCCCACATGGGACTCTGTCGATGATGGGACCAGTAAGTCTTTCCGGTGACAAGGTCTTTCAACCCATCACCATCGACGTCGACCAGCGCTACAGAATGGAGCTCACTGAAGACGACGCCGTAGGGATTGCTCTCGGGGCGGTCCCCCATGATCAAATGATGTTGAAACACAGGCTGGCCGTCCTGGATGCTCTGCTCATACCAGGCGAGTCCAAAGTCATGAGCCGCATGGCTGGTCAATACATCGTTATCGCCGTCGCCATCGACATCATACGCGTACATGTCCGCGCCACCGTAAGCATTGGAGAACGAAGCTTCGTGTAGCTTCCAGCGACGGCCATCCGGTTTCTCAGCTGGTTGCTCAAACCAGCCGCCGGAAAACAACAGATCCTGCCGACCGTCGCCATTGACGTCTCCCACCCCCAAACCGTGGCCAAATTTTGGGGGCGCGATCTGCTCCGAGATGGCGTGAAAGCTCCAACTACCGAGTGGATCGTTCGGATCCCAGGTTGCGAAGCCAAAAAAACCATCACGGGTGCAGACCAATTCTGGCGATGCATCCCCCACGATATTGGTGAACTGCGGCGACTCGTTGGAAACCCAGTCAAGTACCTGGTGTTTTGTCCAAGAAGAGCCCGAGGCACCAAGTCGGGTTGCCGCATCGATCGATTCCGGCCCTGGATTGCGGTACACATAGGCTGGTGTCCCCGGGAAACCAACGACCAAGACATCCGCGTGACCGTCTTGATCGAAGTCGTGCACCCAGGAAAAGAAATTGTCTGCGTAGCGGTCTCGGTTTTGAGCCACGGGTTGGTAGAGCTCGAACTTGTCGATGAACTCGGGCCCCCGATACCAATAGGGACCGCAAACGACATCCATCTTCCCATCACCGTCCAGATCGCCAGCACTGGCTCCCTCGGAATAGTAGACGTCGCTCAAGGGACGCGTCTCAAACTCACAAAGGGGCAACTCCTCTTGAGCCGCGAGTTGTTCTGGCGATGCCTGTTTTGGGGATCTTGGAGGAGTCGATTTCTGGGCTGTCGAGCCAACCTTGGAGACGGCATTCCAGTAATCCTGGAACATGTCATCCACACGAATCGAATCATACATCCAGATCTTCCGCTGAACGTTCTCTGGCGGCGTCATCACCTCTGCCTCGGTCGCCAACTCGGGACGGATCATTGCTTCCACGAGGGCTGCATCCCACATCGTCCAGACCTGGCTGTCTCCGAACTTGGTCTTCCACCGATCGGTCATGAGGACGCCCAGATCCCCCATCGCAGCGAGTCGTTCAAAGGTGTCCTCACGATTGAACTTGAACTGACCCGACACCGAGGTCGGCATGATGTGCAGTTCGAGCTCCGAGCAATTCAAGAGAAAGTCGGCTGCATTCAAGTCGCGTCGAATGTTGAACTCCGACTTATTCCATACGCTCGACTCCGTGTCGAATTGAAAACCCAAGAGGTAGGCCTTGATTCGAGGTGCGATCTCTGGATCCAACTTGATCGCGGACGCAAGATTGGTTGAAGCACCCGTGCAGACGACGGTCAGGTATTCGTCGTGGGCCGTTGCCTTGGCGTGCTCGATGATGAATCGCGCTGCCGCAGAATCTTTCGCTTCGTCGCCTCCCCAGGGCTTGCCCATGGGCTCGTTGGATCCCTTTGGTGCTGGAAGATCCTGTCGACCCATCAACTTGAGCATGGTCTCGTTGTCGCGTTGGCTTGCTGCGACTGAGTCCGGATCACCCAGGTAGTGAAACCATTGCGCCGATGACAGACCAATCACGTTGAATCGTTGCTGATGCAACATCCGCACAATTGCAAACAGATCATCGATCTCGTTGGCGGTGTCAGCGTCCAGAATCAACCGAGGACGTTCGGGCGATTGCCCGTGGAGGGCAGGGCAGAGCAGTGCAGTGACCGCAACAACAAGCAATGTGGCACGAAACGTCATGATGGCACGCAACAGCAAGCGAAATGGACGAAGGGAAGGGGCAGCCGCCAACGGGCAGTTTACCCGAGTCGCCATGCCAAGAATCGCTTCGAGTTTCGCTCGCGAGTGAAGTTTTTCGATCACCTCACCGCATCGACAGATCCTATTCGCCGACTATCGCTCGCGCAGCAACCACATCTTGAGGTGGCGCCACACGAACAACATGAACGCCATCAGGCCGAGCATTGCAACGGCAAGCCACAACAAGAACGCCCCCATCAGCAGCAGGTTGTTGGCTAGCCAACCACTGTAGAGTCGATCCCACCAAATGATCGTCATCATGGTTCCGGCACACAGATAAGGACCAAATGGTGTGTACGTATCTCGGGTGATGAGATAGCGAACCAGCACGATCACGATGGCAGCGAAGGGCGACAAAAAGAAGGCGATCAAGGAGGCTTGCCAGCCGACCATCGCTCCAATCATTGCCATCAGCGTCACGTCGCCGAAGCCCATCGCCTCCATGTTCAAGGCCCAAGTCGCCACAATCCGAATCGCCCAGATCACGCCACCGCCCACCGCCAGCCCGACGAGGCTGGAGAATAGGCCGAGCCAAGCCGAGCCATTCAGATTCCAAACCCACAGGATACCTACGGTGCCCACGCACCAGATCACCGCCAGGACTTTCCAGAATCCATAGTGAAAAAGGCCGTCGACAAAGTGCCGCAACGCCCGAGAGAGGCCTCTGCGACGCACCAGCGCTCCGCTCCAACGCCAATCGGCCAAAGCAAAACACCACACGCTCCAAATCGCCAGTCCGGTGAATAGACCTCGCGTTAACATCCATTGCTGCGGCGCGAACCAAGGCGAATCGAAGGTGGTCGGGATGACCTGAAGCACGCCCCCCATGAGCAACGACGTTGGCATGAAGATTTCCGTCGTGATGGATGCAAAAAGCAGCGCCACCAGCGTTCCAGGAATCGTGATGACGTCCGGAATCGTTCGCTCGTCGAAATCGATGAAGGTCGCCGCGACCATCAGAATCAGGAGCACGGCATGAGTGAAGAAAATGGGCGTGGCCGTCGGCTCGTAACCATGCAAGAACTGCGGAAATCGAAGTTGCTCGGGGAGCAGGCCACCTGACTGTGTCTCAAACCAATGGAGCCAGATTAGCGCCGCCGGCATGGCCAACTCGATCAGCATGGGTCGAATCCAGAACCCGTTTCCATGCAGCGAGGCCTCGCGACGAAGCCCAAGCCACCCCAAGATAGGGATCCGATCACTGAAAGGGCGCGGCGGAACACCCTCCGGAGCAGGTCCCCAAGGCGAAATCAGACGCGGATTGAAATAGGCGAAGCGATAGATCACCAGATTGGCCAGCGAGCCGCCCACCAGTCCCAGCAGGACCAACAGCCACAGGCGAAGGGCAATCGGAAGTTCAATCCAAAATGCGACCACGGTTTCTCCGTCCGACGAGGAAGCAGAATCGTAACTCGATAGCACGATTCCCTATAGCCCGCCTGACAAGTCGGCCCTGCCCCTCGGAATTCGGCCCCTCGGAATTCGGCCCCTCGGAATTGGCCCCCGGAATCGGCCCTCGGAATTGACTCCCCCAGTCCCCTTGGTGTTGCGCCCCCTCGGTGTTGAGTCCGCTCGCTGTTGAGTCCCTCGGGTCGCGGACAATTGATTGACGGATCATTTCGGCCGCATTATCCTTGGGCTAAGGTCGTGCTTAGCCAATTTGGCCAAGTGAGCCTCCCCGCCTGCCCCTTTCTTGGGCTACCCGCTTCGGTTGCAAACCCGGTGCTGGATTGGCGTTGTCACCAACCATGATTCCTCTTGGAGCCAGGCAGGGTGGATGTCCGATCCACTGAGCGAGGGAACCTTCATCAGGCTTGGGACTGCGCCGAGCCGCGACCAGATTGGATGTTCTCGAACACCGGGCTTCTCAAAGAGGCGTTGATCCTCTCCGACGAGACTTGATCGTGCTGATTCACAACACCTGGCGACTGTCAATTGTTTGTGCCGCACTGCTGGCGACGCCCTTGAATGTTCTAGGCGATCAGACGGCGGATCCTGCGGCCGACGAAGCGACCCCTCGCGAAATCAGTTTCCAAGCTGAGATCGAGCCGATCTTCAGCCGGCACTGTTATGGATGCCACCAGGGCGCCAAACAGCTCGGCTCTTACATGATGACTGAATTCGATCAGCTGGTCGCCGGCGGCGAATCAGAACAGCCCGCAATCGTCCCCGGCAAACCGGAGGAGAGCTACCTGGTCGAGCTGATCAAGCCGGTCGACGGTCATGCAGAAATGCCTGACGAACCCTTCCCGACGCTGAGTCAAGCGGAGATCGAACTGATCGAGCGCTGGATTGCGTCCGGAGCCGCGAATGATGCGCCGGCCGCGGGGACTCGCTACGACAAGGAGCATCCGCCCCTTTACGCTGGAGCACCCCCAATCCCATCGATCGATGTCTCGCCCGATGGAAGCCTGCTGGCCGTAGCCGGCTATTACGAAGTCTTGTTGATGGACGCAAAGACAGGCGAGTCCAAAGCACGATTGGTGGGGATCAGCCCACGAATCAACACGGTTCGGTTCTCACCCGATGGCAAACGGATCGCCGCGGTCGGTGGCACCCCAGCGGTGCGAGGAGAGTTGCAGATTTGGGACGTGGAATCCGAGGAGCTTTTCCTGTCGCGAACCATGACCTATGACGCGCTCTGCG
This sequence comes from Pirellulaceae bacterium, assembly GCA_963767665.1. Lineage (GTDB taxonomy): Bacteria > Planctomycetota > Planctomycetia > Pirellulales > Pirellulaceae > Rubripirellula. The sequence goes on along the minus strand of CAVYFC010000013.1, from coordinate 63,932 downwards.
GCGCCAGCTGGTCGCCGGATGGCAGCAAGCTTGCTTTCGGAGCCTCGGACAATGTGGTCCGCGCGATCGATACGGAGAGCGGTGAACAGATCCTTTATCAGGGAGCACACGACGATTGGGTGCGTGACACCGCGTTCACCCCGGACGGCAAACATGTGATTTCGGTGGCTCGCGACATGTCCTGCAAGTTGACGGAAGTCGAAACCGAAAGATTCATCGACAACATCACCTCGATCACTCCAGGTGCACTTTCGGGAGGGCTAAGCAGTGTCGTGGCCCATCCATCACGCAACGAGATTCTCGTCGGCGGCTCCGACGGGGTGGCCAAGGTCTATCGCGTTTTCCGTGAGACCGAACGCAAGATTGGTGACGATGCGAACTTGATTCGAAATCTTCCGAAGATGCCCGGCAGAATCTTCAGCGTGGCGATCAACCGCGATGCGTCTCGGCTTGCCGCCGCAGCCACCTTGGATGGAAAAAGCGAGGTTCGTGTTTGGAAGTACGACTTCTCTGGCGAACTCGACAAGGAGCTCAAGACGATTCTTGCCAAACGCGTCGCGGACCGAAGCGTGGAAGAGAAAGAGAAGGTGGAGCAGTATCGAGAAAATGAAGTCACCGAACTGGTTCGCCTTCCGATTGCTCAAGCCGCGGTTTTTGCCATCGCATTTACCGAGGATGATGCGGTCATCGCAGCGGCCAACGACGGCAAGATTCGTCGGATCAGCCCCGACGGCGAGTTGGAAGCGGAATTCGAAGCGGTCGAGATTAGCGACCAACAAGCCGCTGGATCGCTCGTATTCGATGCCAAGGCTTGGAACGAAGTGGCCACCCAGCGTTTGGAGGCGGCCGCCCGCGAAGCACCACTCTCCGCCGAATCCCCGATCGATCAATCGGTTGAGCGGTTGTTGGTCGAGCCAACCCAGGTCGAACTTCATACACCTTACGAGTACGCGCAGCTGATTGTGACCGCGGTCATGAAAGATGGGTCGTCAGCAGACGTCACACGGCTTTGCGAGATCGAAACACCTGATTGGATCGCACTTGATGCCGGCGGGCTGCTGCGTCCCATCGATGATGGCGATGGACTGATCTCGATTCGATACGGCGGGCACGATCACGCCCTCCAGGTCTCGGCGAATGGGATCAGCGGTGACACAGCGGAGCACGGCGCGGTGGACTACATCCGCGACGTCAGTCCAATTCTCAGCCGACTTGGCTGCAATCAGGGAACCTGCCACGGGGCCCAGAAAGGCAAGAACGGCTTCAAACTTTCACTTCGAGGCTACGACCCGGTCTTCGACCTTCGCGCTTTGACGGACGACCTCGGCGCCAGACGCATCAACGCATCGGCGCCGGAAGATTCCTTGATGCTGCGAAAACCGCTCGGCATCACACCTCACCAAGGAGGCGCCTTGATGACCCCGGGCGACCCCAACCACAGCATTCTCCGTCGCTGGATCGCCGACGGCAGTCAGCTGGAGATGCAATCGCCTCGCGTCAGCCGAATCGAAGTCCAGCCGATGAATCCAATCGTGGAAAGCACATCGGCACGCCAGCAAGTCCGTGTGGTCGCCTTCTATCGCGACGGGAGCAGCCGGGACGTCACCCGTGAAGCCTTCATCGAGAGCGGAAACACGGAGGTGGCCACGACGAACGCGACGGGTCTCCTGTCGGCAGTCCGACGGGGTGAGGCTCCGATTCTGGCGAGGTTCGAAGGGGCCTATGCAGCCACGACGTTGACCGTGATGGGCAAGCGAGATCGCTACGAGCTGCAGCCTCACGAAGCCTGGAGCAGGATCGACGATCTGGTGGCCGAGAAGTGGCAACGTGTCAAAGTCGTTCCAAGCGAGCTTTGTGACGACGCGACTTTTCTTCGCCGCGTGTACCTCGATTTGATCGGACTTCCACCGTCGAGTGAGCGAGTTCGTCAGTTTCTCGCCGATTCAACGCCCACGCGACCCAAGCGTGCGAAGGTCGTTGATGAACTGATCGGCAGCGAGGAATACGTCGATTTCTGGACAAACAAATGGGCCGACTTGCTGCAGGTCAATCGCAAGTTCTTGGGCGTCGAAGGCAGCGTGAAATTTCGCGATTGGATTCGCCAGGCGATCGCTGAAAATCGGCCTTATGATCAGTTCGCCAAGGAGATTCTGACGGCGACCGGGTCCAACAATGACAACCCACCATCGTCGTACTTCAAGATACTTCGGACGCCGGAAGACACGATGGAGAACACCACGCATCTGTTTCTGGGCATCCGCTTCAACTGCAACAAATGCCACGATCATCCCTTTGAACGCTGGACTCAAGACCAGTACTACCAGCTTTCATCGTTCTTCGCGCAAACCGGCTTGGAAACCGATCCCGCATCAGGCGATCGCAAGGTCGGTGGGACCGCGGTCGAGAATCCGAAACCGTTGTTCGAGAAGGTGGTGGACAAGACCGCAGGTGAGGTCATGCATCCACGTACCAACGAAGTGGTCAAACCAGAGTTTCCGTTTGACGTCGCGACTCCGAGCGGGACTCAGGGCGATCATGCAGAGGATGCGGGCAGCCCGACACGACGAGAGCAGCTTGCCGACTGGCTCACCGACGCCAACAATCCTTACTTTGCACGCAGCTACGTCAATCGGCTGTGGGGCTATCTCTTTGGCGTGGGACTGATTGAACCGATTGATGACATTCGAGCCGGGAACCCTGCGACCAACCCGGAACTGTTGGATTACCTGACTCGCTCGTTTGTCGATTCCGGATTCGATGTGGCGCAGATGCATCGCATGATTTGCAACAGCCGCACCTACCAGCTCAGCGTCAAGACCAATCCATTGAACGAAGACGATACGCTGAACTATTCACACGCGCTTCCCCGACGACTTCCCGCGGAGGTCATCTACGACGCGGTGCACGCAGTCACTGGTTCGGTCAGCTCCATTCCCGGGGTTCCAGCCGGAACGCGAGCCGCCGCCCTGACCGATTCTGGAGTGCGATTGCCTGACGGATTCCTACAAAACCTGGGTCGTCCCGACCGCGAGAGCGCCTGTGAATGTGAACGCACCTCGAGTCTGCAACTCGGACCGGTGATGGCCCTGATCAGCGGTCCGACGATCGGCACCGCCATCTCGGACCCCAAGAATGAGTTGGAAAAAATTGCTCAACGGTTCTCCGATGACAATCAGCTCGCAGAAGAGATCTTCCTGAGGGCCTTGGGGCGGAGCCCGACGGAAGCCGAGCTGGAAGCGTTTGCGAGCATGAAGGATTCGATCCGCGAGAATCACGGCGACTTGGTTGCCGAACTGGAACGAGCGGAAGCGGAATGGAAAGGTCGGCGCGTAGAACTCGAGGCAACCCGCGAACAGCGACTTGCCGATTTGGTCCATCAGATCGAATCCCGCACCAAAGAGATCCAGCCGGAAAGGGATCGACTCGAGAATGAACGCAAGCAACGCATCACCGACGCCGAAGCAGTCGTGGCAGAAGCAAAGTCCAAGATCGACACCAAAGTCGACAAGTGGACCCGTGAGCAGAAGGATCAAGTCGAGTGGTTCCCGCTGGTAGCCAGTAGCCTATCCGCGACGAACAAGGCGGTGCTGACACCACAAGCTGACCGCTCGATTCTCGCAAGTGGAAAGAAGGACAAAGGGATCTACAACATCACCGTCAAAACGAATCTGACCGATATCACCGGATTCCGGCTGGAAGCGCTCAGTGACCCAACGCTTCCCTCCAACGGCCCAGGTCTAGCGGGCAACGGCAATTTCGTACTGACTGAGTTCGAGGTATTTGTCGCGTCGCCAGAGAAGCCAAAAGCAACCACCAAGGTCAAAATCGCTAGCGGGATTGCCGACTTCCTGCAGGGCGGATTCGAAATCGGCCAGACTTTCAATGGACAAACCCGATCCCAACAGGGCTGGGCCGTCGCCGGCGCAACGGGTGTCGATCACTGGGCCACCTACAAGCTGGAGAATCCGATTAAGAATGAGGGTGGGGTGATCCTGACCTTCAAGATGCACCAGTTCCACAATGCTGCCGAACACACACTGGGTCGATTTCGAATTAGTGCCACGACCGATGCCGGGGAGATTCCCTTGGGGCAACCCGAGACACTCGCGTCGATCCTGAACACTCCGAAAGCAAATCGTAGCGAGCAAGATCAAAAGAAGCTGAGCGACTACCTAACGGCCATCGATGCGGAGGTTCAAAAGGCCAACGAGGGTCTGGCCAATGCGCGAAAGCCTGTCCCTCCGGACGAGATCCTCGTCTCCTTGGAGCAGCGCAAGAAGGAGTTGTCCGAGCCGACACCCGACGATCCGCACCTGGTGCAACTCCGCGACGATGTGGAGCAAAGCACCAAACAGTTGGAGAACACCCGGCTGACCGCAGCGGAGGATTTGGCCTGGGCCTTGATCAATAGCCCGGCCTTCCTGTTCAACCATTGATCAATCACCAGTTTTAGATACCGACATTCCTGCAGCGTTGTCCCTGCATTGATATCCCTGCACCGTCATCACCAGCCCCCATCGGAGACCTTGTCATGCTTTCCTTCAAAGGCTTCAAGGCAAAAGACCTCTGCGACCCTGGCCTTGCCCCGACCCGACGGACCTTCTTGAGAGTGGGGGGATGCGGCATGCTTGGGTTGTCCTTGCCCTCGCTGCTCGCATTGCAGGCTCGGGGAGCCGAGAGTCTGTCATCGGACCCGGCTGCTACCCTCAAAGGTGGCGGTCCTGGATGGGGCAAGGCAAAGAGCATCATCATGGTCTACTTGCAAGGCGGACCGAGTCATCTCGATCTTTGGGACCCCAAGGAGAATGTGCCGGACAACGTCAAGAGCGTGTTCGGTAACATCAGCACCAAGATTCCTGGCATTCAATTCACGGAGAATCTTCCCAAGCTGAGCCAGATCAATGATCGATTCACGATGATTCGATCGATGTCCTACACGCCGAATGGGCTGTTCAACCACACCGCTGCGATCTATCAGATGATGACGGGGTACACGACCGACAAGGTCAGTCCCTCCGGTCAATTGGAACCCCCATCGCCCAAGGACTTCCCCAACTTCGGGAGCAATCTGATCAAGATGCGTCCGGTGGACGAGCCGATGCTGCCGTTCGTGATGCTGCCGCGACCATTGCAAGAATCAAACGTGGTGGGCAAGGGAGGATCGCGCCGGTTTTCTGGGCAAGTCTTTCGATCCCTACACGCTCTATCCAGCCGGTGACGATCTGGACATGAACAAGATGGACCGGATCAAGATCGACGATTTGAAACTTCGTCCCGAGGTCTTCAGCGTTCGGCTTCGGCGACGTGCCAAGCTACGTGATCTGCTGAATCAGCAAATGCCCGACATCAATCGTGCGGTCGAGTCCTACGAACTGGATGAATACTACGATCGCGCCTTATCGCTGATCGTTTCCGGGCAGGCCAGAGAGGCCTTCGATCTGTCGAGCGAATCGTCGGAGACACGCGACATGTATGGTCGCAATACCTTTGGTCAAAGCTGTTTGTTGGCGCGGCGTTTGGTCGATGCGGGTACTCGTGTGGTGGAGGTCATTTGGCCCAAGGTTGCCAACAGCGACAATCATTCCTGGGACCATCACAGCGGACTGAGCAAGCGGATGAAGGATCAATCCGCCCCGATGCTCGACGCAGGCCTCTCCGCTCTGATTACCGATCTCGACGAGCGTGGCATGCTGGATGAAACGCTGGTCGTCGCGGTCGGCGAATTTGGACGCAGTCCCCAGCGTGGTGTCAGCACCAGCGGCAACAACAACTCCGATGATGGTCGTGACCACTGGCCCTATTGCTACACGGCCGTGATGGCGGGGGCTGGGGTGCGACGCGGTTACGTGCACGGCAAGAGTGACAAGACCGCCTCGGCGCCGCTTGAAGATCCCGTCCATCCCGCTGAGCTGTTGGCGACGATCTATCACAGCTTCGGAATCCACCCCGAAACGATCGTCTACAACCATCTCAACCAGCCGCGAGAACTGGTCAAATCAGCCGCCATCACAAGGCTGCTGAGCTAGAACAGTTGAGTGCTCACCCGCCGCAACGGATCTTCGTTGCGAACGTGATGCAAGTTGCCGAGCGGAACCTGCAAGAGGGTGAAATGACTGTTTCCCAGACCATGTTCGTCCTTGATCTGGGATCGTCGTAGACCCGGACTTGTCCTGGCGACGTGCTAGGGAAGTCGCCGGCGAGGCCACCGGTGGAGGAACGATGACGGAGTTGTCGTTATTGGAACTGGCCGCGATTGCCGCAAGGCCCGCGATCGCAGCGAGCCCTCCAATACCGCCTCCGCCGCCACCTCCGCCCCCACCTCCGCCGAGGCCACTGGGGGAATAGGGTGAGACCATCGAGCCTCCCACCGGCATGGCCAGCGGATCTCCAGTGAGTGCGGCCTCCGCGCCATCGCCATAGAATGTTTCCATTGCGGTGACCACCTTGGGAATCATTGGAGGGGGAATCAAGACGACAGGAATCGTGTTCGCCGGAGGCAGCATGCGAGCTACAAATCGCCCTTCATTCTGCCCCATGGCAACTTCAGCGTCTGCCGCAACAGCTTCCACGGCGAAGACGGAATAGCCCTCACGCCCAGCAACCACCACCCCATGCACACCTGGCCGCATGCCACGTACAACAAATTCACCCTCCTCATCGCACTTGGTTTCCGCAACCTGGATACCGCGAAAGAAAATCGCAACGCGAGTCCCTTTGAGGCGTAGGCCTCCGGAGCGGTCTGCGATCGGCAAGACCTTACCCCGCATCGAACCGTCTTCTTCAAGAGAAACGCGGTATCCGAACTCAGGGCCGAGGTCGAGCGAGGGGACCAGATCGGAGAGAGGACCGTTGATATCATCCAGTTCCTCGAGGAACGGTCGCAGCTGCTCGCCGCCGATGTTCACCAATGACATCTGCGAAGCGGCTCCGGCCGCGACTTCAGCCTCGGGGGCCTCTTCAAAGTAGAAGAGCTTCGCGCCATGGGCCCTTTGTGACGACAACACCAAGGCGTGTGGCCCCGCCTCAACCCGCTCTACCGTTACCAAACCATTCACGTCGGGTCGCAGACTCTCGGTCTCACCATTGGGGCGGATGACCGTCACCAGGGCATTCTCCAAGGCGGAGAGGTCACCGGTACTTGGGACTGCCAACTCGATGGAAACCTCGCGCGATGCCGAAAACAATGCGCTGTGGTCGGCCGGTAGATCGCGAATTTCATTCTGGATCATTCGACCCGTCATCGTTTGGCTGACCAATGCCTGGTGCGCCGCGGAGATGGCTTCCTGAGAAGCAATCGGACGCGAAACGGGTTCCTGAGCCGAGGTCGTAACAGCCCCGTTCGAAGAAGCCCAGACGAGCCCTGAGATCAAGGCAAAAATAGCGTGTTTTTTCACTGCGAGAGCTCCCCGCTTGGTCACGTGCATCGCCGCTTCGAGCAATGCTTTGTCGGTAAAATAGCTGGTCGGAGTGTATTCAGTGTCAACCTGAAATCAAGCTTTACTTCGCTCTTTCGTCCACCACTACCTCAGCTGGGGGCGAGGACTTGAGCCCGTTGGAGGCTTCCAGCGAGACATTCGTCGCCCCATCCATCAGCAGACGCGACCTTCCCAGAGCGACGATCCCAAATCCGGACTGGTTTTTGAATCGCGTGGAAGTGGCAGTCACGACCAACGAGGGCTGATCGGCGGGAAGCCCGTCGAACGCCTGCCCATCGAGGTAGAGACCGTATCCCGCGCCATCGATCATGACCGATCGCAGTTCCAGTGCGCCTGAAAATGCGATCACGCCCGCCACCTTGCTCTTGCCAGACCGCACGGTCAGATCCTCGAGTACGACTCGCATCTCCTTCGGCTCGGTCATGTTCTGCTCACCCATCATGACCCCGTATAGCATGAAGTCCTCGATGGAGCCTCCTGAGAAGGTCAACGAACCATGCGTGATCCGGACCGCCGTCTGGTCGCAACCTGAGATGTCGCACTTTCGCAGTGTGGCCTCTCCTCCCTGGTAAACGAGTACCGCTTTGTCCTTGACTCGGGAAATGGAGACGCCCGTCAACTCCGCGATCCCCGTGCTGACTCCAACTGCGATCAACCCGCCATCAATGAAGCACTCATCCGAGGCTCGAAGCGTACCGCCGTCAATCTGAAACCCAACTTCACATGACTCAAGCTTGGTTTGAGTCAGTGACACCACCCCCGGTCGGCCGGCGACAGGTGAATCGTCGGTCATCGGCTTGTCAGTCACGCCCACCCCAGTTTCACTGTCTCGAATGGTGGCATTGACGACTTTCAAATTACCGCCATCGGTTGCCAGCAAGGAATGGGCTGAGTTTCCTTCGAAAAGACAATTCAAAGCTTCCACCGCTTCCAAGTTATTGGCGACGTAAATCCCAGCGTCCCCAAGGAACTTGCAGGCTTCGACTGTCCCCGATCCTCCGGTGACCTCGATTCCATCAGTGAGAAAGTCGCTACCACGAATCGAAATCGAGCTGAAGTCCTTCGCCGAGATCGCAAACTCACTTGAATCAAGGAAAGTGCATGCTAGTACCAAGAGCTTGGCCTCACCACGAACCTTGATGCAATTCTGACTCCTTGTTTCCAAAGCAGATGATTCCAGCCTGAGCGTTCCTCCCAGCACTTCGATCGGATTGAACTCGTTGGTCAAACGATGCCCCTTTCCTGAGATCATCAAACTGCGAATTTTGACTTCGCCCTCGGTACAATCAATCGTCAGCGGAGACTGCTGATCGTTTTCAATCACGGCCGGATAGACTCCTGACTTGGGAGGTGGTCCTTCGATCGTCAGCGGCTTCGCGACGAGCACCGACTCGCGGTACAAACCTGGTAGCAAGCGGATGTGGTCACCCGACGAGGCCTCGGTGACGGCGGCTTCGATCGTGGCGTGGGTGCCCAAAGGTCCCGGTCCGACGATCCACGGCTTTTCCTTGGACCCATCACCCAACCGACTCGCATTGTTCAACGCCGAAACGGTCGCCTGGCCCGCCGGGGGCAACGGTGCTTCGGGCGCCTGAGGGGCGGGCGTCTGAGGGGGAATCGAAGCCGGACTTGCAGCGTTCGCGCCGAGAGCGGCACCCGGGCCTGGCATCAATGCCGAAACCGCCAACTCGGTTGAGTTCGACGGATCCTGGCTCGGAGCGGCAAAATGCTTGTATCCAACGATCCCCATCAGGGCCAAACCGAGTCCCATCGCCGCCAGGCCCCAAACCGGAATTCGGTTCGAGCTCGCGTCGGGCTTTGAGAGGGACGAGGTCGCAGTGGCCCTGCTGGTTTGACTCCCTCCCAGCCCACTCGTGCTCATGCGGCGTGTCGATTCGAATGATCCCGCAAGGGATCGGATTCCGAGGTCGGTCGGAAGGTCACCAATCGCAAGGGTCCGCTGGCCGTGGATGTTGTGGTCACTCAAACCCTCCATGGCGAGTTGATCGAGGGCCTCGACGAACTCGCCGACCGTTGCGTAGCGGTCCGAAGGCTTCTTGGCACAGCACCGCAGGAACACCTCGTTCATCGATTCGGACAAGAGACCCGGCGCACGCTGGTGCAGCGGTCGCGGGTCCATCTCGCAGATCTGTACAGTGATCGTCTTTCGGTCCTTGCCATTGAATGGCAACTTACCAGTCAACAATTCATAGAACATCACGCCGAGCGCCCAGATGTCAGAACGGGGATCGAGAAAATCAATCCGTCCCTTGATCTGCTCCGGCGACATGTAGGGTGGCGTACCGGCCAACTCTCGTTTGTGATCGATCTGTTCATCTTCGGAGATCGCCAGACCAAAGTCAGCGATCCAGGACTTGCCGCTGCCGTCGATCAAAATGTTGTCGGGTTTCAGATCGCGATGCAGGATATCGATCGCATGGGCCGGACCAAGTCCAAGTGCGATCTCGCGCATGATCGCAACCGCGACCAACGGAGAGAGCGGATGGTCTCGCAGTACATCGCGAAGTGTCGATCCCTCGATGTATTTTTGAACGATGTACACCTTGCCGTCGTTCGTCCGTCCGATGTGATAGACCGGAACGATCCCGGGACTCTCCGCTTGCGCCAGCTTCGATGCTTCGACCCTCAACCGCTCTTGTAGCCTCGGATCGGACACCAACGAGACCTTGACCGCGACGTTCCGCTGCAACTCTTCATCGAATCCCAGATAGACCACGCCGAACGCCCCACGACCAAGCTCCTTCTTGATCAGAAATTTGCCGATCCGCTCCGGAACCGCCAGGTCGAAGTCATCCTCACCTGCGGAGGATCGGGTTGAGGATGATCCGGAAGAGGACGATGGCGAAGCCGAATCCACCTGAGCGTCTGACACCCCGTCAACGTGAGGTAGAGCGACGGTCGGCAAATCAATCGTTGGAAGTTCTGCGATCACGTGACCGGGATCTGTCCCCAAATCCATGTCCGTTCCCATGGGCCCGTCACTCAGCAACGTCGCCTGAAGGGTTTCCGCGACACGCTCGGTCAGCGGCTTGGAGTAAATCGTCCTCTCCGACTGATCGAGTGTTGAGAGGACCTTCTCCAGGCAGTCGTGATGACCTTGGTCACGCAACTCCGACAGCCAAGTGAGCAGTTCTGACAACCGCTGTTGATCGATCTTGCCGTCCGCTGAAGAGGACTTGTCGGAATTCGTATCAGACATCGCTACAACTTGCTGAGTGACAGACCTGGCAGAGACCGCGACTACGGACCGCCGCAGTGCCTTCCATTGTCGCAGATACGTGCTACTCAGGCGATGTGTCGCCAAACAGTGGGCTCAACAGTGGTGGCTTCGCTCGAATTCGACTCGGTCGTGGCGCATTTTCGGCATGGGTCACAGGACAGGACTGCGTGGGATCCGACATCCAGGAAGAAGATCGTCCAGCCCGCGGCAACTGCGTGATCACGAAGATCGACGGGCTAGGAAGCCCATCGTACGCCTGGTGGGCCTTCCTTTGCCGCGTGGCTGCGAATCAAAGAGCAGTGCTCCATCAGGGCAATTGGAGTAGCCGTTTGGCGTTCTCGGTCGTCACCTGTGCAAGGTCCTCAGCCCTCATTGCACGCACCTTGGCCAGGCAACGAAGTGTGTGCTCCACGCGTGACGGTTCGTTCGGCCGCCGCCCGCGCAGGGGTTCCGGACTAAGGTACGGAGAGTCGGTTTCGACAAGCAGGCGATTCTCTGGCACCCAACTGGCAACCTGCCGCAGCTCTTCACTCTTCTTGAACGTCACCATGCCGGCGAAGCTGATGTACAGACCCAACGCCAAGCACTCTTCGGCCAGTCGTTGGTCGCCGGTAAAGGAGTGCATGACACCAGGCGGAACCGATGGCTGACGGCACAGCTGCTCGACGATCAAGTCACCGCTATCACGCATATGGATCACCATGGGCAACCCCGAGTCGCGGCACAGCTGCATGTGCTGGTCAAAGTAACGATGCTGCAATTCGATCGGGGTGTCGTCCCAGTAGCAATCGAGTCCGGTCTCCCCGATCGCCCGGACTCCGGGATATCCCGCCAATTCCTGGACGATGGCGAAATCGCCGTCACTCGCCTCGGCGGCCGAATTCGGCTGGATCCCGACCGCAGCGTAGAGATACCCCGGGTAGGCGGCAGCCAGGTCGCAAGCCCGACGACTGGTCGCGACATCGATACCAATGACCAGGATGCCAGCGACACCCGCCGTCTTGGCTCGCTCGACAACCTCATCAACGTTGTCGTCAAAGGCCTCCACATTCAGGTGGGCATGCGTGTCGAACAGTTCCAGCGTCATACCCAAAAGAACCGAGTGAAGTGATAGAAGACTGGCGCCGCGAAACAAATGTTATCGATTTGGTCCAAAACGCCCGCGTGGCCTTGTACCAAGGTCCCCGTGTCCGAGACCCCTCGGTCCCGTTTGATGGCGCTCATCGTCATCGTTCCAGCGCAAGCCATCACCGTTACGACAGCACCCAACATGCCCGCTTCCCACCAATGAAACGGCGTGGCCCACGAGAGTGCAGCCGCGACGATCCCAGTGGTGACCATGGAACCCAAGAAGCCCTCCCATGTTCGGGATGCGTTGATCTTTTCAGCGATCACATGACGTCCGGCCAACTTACCCCAAGCCCGCTCAAAGACCGACGCGAGCTGAGCAATCAGCACCAGAAAAATCAGCACGCTGACGGTGCTTCCATCCCAGGACGTACCGTCCGTCTGAACCAACTTGAGGTCAAGAATCGCCGGCGCATAGCTGAGTGAGTAAACACAAATCAGCAGGCCCGATTGAATCTTGCGCACTGCGTTCCAAGAACCGTTTGTAATCGCCGGCAATCGCAGCCCGAGCTGGAATGAACAGACTCGCATACACCGGAATCATGATGCTGTAGAAATCGTAGTAGTCGATCCCTTTGTCGCCTCCGAGAATCCCCGGCGGTTGATTCCCCAAACCGATCAAGATGTACTGCAGCGGCGTGAAGATAAAGAACACCCAAAACAGTGTTCGATGATCACCTCGTCTTGTCGGCGTCATCGTGATGAACTCTCGCAACGCCCAGAACGAAACGAATCCGAAGAGCACGACCACACCAATTCGATTCAGCACAAAACCGAAGGCGAAGATGACGGCCATCATCCACCATACTCGGATCTTGTGGTTGTACCGACGAATGATCGCCGACTCGATCCCAACCTTCTCGCGTCGCGAAAGGATCCATCCCACCACCGTGGCAATGCTCAGCGTCGCCAGAATGACCGCCAACAAGATGTAGGTTCGTTGGTCATGCCAATCCCTTTGGCCGAGCCAACCCAATTCGTTGCGGGGCAATCCCAAAAGCATGTTCACGCGCTCAGTCGCTCAATCACCGCCGCCCCCATCGCCTCGGTCCCGATCGATGGTGCACCACGAGCGATGTCGGCCGTGCGCAATCCATCAGCCAAGACACGCGACACGGCTGCTTCTACCGCGTCGGCTTCACTCGATAGCGACAGCGAGTGCCTCAGCAACATCGCAGCGGCAAGAATCGTCGCCAACGGATTGGCGATGCCCTTTCCGGCGATATCGGGAGCCGAACCATGAATCGGTTCATACAAACCGGGACCCCCATCGCCGAGCGACGCACTGGGCAACATCCCCAAGGATCCGGGCAACATCGAGGCCTCATCGGTCAAGATGTCTCCAAACATATTGCCAGTGACGACGACGTCAAAGTCGCGGGGTCGATTGATCAAGTGCATGGCCATCGAGTCGACCAACACAACGTCGTACTGGACGTCTGGAAATTCTTCGGCCATGACCCGCGCCGCCACACTTCGCCACAATCGACTCGGCTCCAGGACATTGGCCTTGTCCACACTGGTCAACTGATTGCGGCGATCACGAGCGGCCTTGGCTGCTAGTCGCACGATACGTTCCACCTCGGGAACGCTGTACACCATCGACTGAAACGCCGACTCCTGATCACCACTTCCCGTTCGTCCCGACTCGCCGAAGTAAATGCCGCCGGTCAACTCGCGAAGAAACAGAATGTCCGTTCCCTCGATGATCTCTCGCTTCAAGGGCGAGGCATCAACCAATTCGTCAAACAGCCGAATCGGGCGCAGGTTCGCGAACAGCCCAAGCTCCTTGCGAATCTTCAACAGGCCCACCTCGGGCCGTGTCTTGGCCGAGGGATCATCCCACTTGGGTCCCCCCACAGCACCCAGCAAAATCGCATCGCTCGCACGGCAGGCGTCAATCGTCGCCTGCGGCAGGGGATCGCCGCAGGTGTCGATGCTGATCCCACCGATCAGGTGAGAGCTGAATTGGAATTGATGACCGAACCGCTCGGCCACCACTTCAAGAACACGAGCCGCCTGGGCGGTGATTTCGGGACCGATTCCGTCGCCGGGAAGTAAGACGATGTTGGCTTTCAAAGGACTGATCGCGTGGAATGATTGGTAACACGGGCGGGAGAGGAGAGCGTCAATGTAGCTGAACGTCTCGGTTTGCCCAATCCATCGGTCGCAGCGTGGGATCGTCCTCTCAGAACCGGCAGAATCGATCCAATCTTCGATTCGCTGCAACGGCTGATCTGCCTCGCGTGCGATCGTCGATGCCTGAGAGGGGAATGAAGCCCAAGTTTCAAACACCATCGGCTTGCTGCGAAAGACGGATCTTGGCACCGATGGTTCTTGGGCACCCTCGAAGCCATCGCCTCCCCCCCCTTTCAGTCGTCCAGATGCTACCGTCACCCCACTCCGCTGGATTTGCTTCAGCACCAATCGATTCCGCACCAATCGATTCCGCACCAATCGATTCCGCACCGGGCAGCTTTCCAGTATTTGTTCCAGGCCAGGGCGAGCTTGGCCCGGCGTCCTCGGCCCCTCTCACGACAACCTCTTCGCCGCCAACGACCGATCTCAAGGTCTTGCACGTGATCAACGGCGAGCATTTTTCGGGTGCGGAGCGCGTGCAGTCGCACCTTGGGCGTTGTTTGCCGAAGTTTGGCGTTGCTGCCGATTTCGCCTGCGTCAAACCTGGCCGTTTTTTCCAGCTGCTGAGTGAGCAGGCTGGTCATTGGGGACAAGGCTTCGACGTTCCGATGAAACATCGCGTTGACATGCGGGCTGTGATCGGGGTCCGTGATCTGGTTCGCGCCCATCAATACGATCTGCTTCATGCCCACACTCCCCGCACCGCGATGGTCACCGCCATCGCAGCCAAGTTGTGCGGCCTTCCTTGGGTCTATCACGTCCACAGCCCGGCCTCGCGGGACTCCGAGCGACGCCTGGCCAATCAGCTCAACAATTGGATCGAGCGATTTTCCGTGCGAGGCTGCGCCCATCGAATCACCGTTTCAGAGAGCCTTCGCCGCCAGTGTATTCTGGATGGTGCCCATCCACCGTTGGTCTCGGTCGTTCACAACGGCGTTCCCGCCGTTCGCCCGGTTCGCAATCGCATCCCGACTCCGGGCGGCCACTGGACCATCGGCATGGTGGCCTTGATGCGACCGCGCAAAGGCCTCGAAGTCGCGATCGATGCGATCGCGATCCTGAAGGGCAGGGGACACGATGTCTCGCTACGCTGCATCGGTCCGTTTGAAACGTCGACCTACCAATTGGAGATCGAAGATCGCGTTCGCCAGCTGGGCGTTGAATCGGCGATCGAACGCCAGGGATTCACGAACGACGTTCCGGCCGCATTGGGAAAGCTTGATGCGATGGTGCTTCCCAGTCTCTACGGCGAGGGATTGCCAATGGTGGTGCTCGAGGCGATGGCCGCCGGACTGCCCGTGGTGGCAACCGCTGTGGAGGGGACTCCCGAAGCCATCACGCCAGGCATCGAAGGGCTTCTTGCTGAACCGCGGGATGCGGGGAGTCTTGCCAATGCCATCGGATCGCTCATCGAGGGTCAATACGACTGGTGTGAGATGGCGGAAGCCGCTGTCGACCGACACCGTCGATGCTTCTCCGATTTGGCCATGGCCGAACAGACTGCGGCGGTTTACCGCAAAGTCCTCAGCCGGTAGCCATGCCAAGTCGTCCCCGCCACAGTGTTGGCCCCGTCGACCTCTTTGCCGCTCCCTTCAGCTCACATCGTCGACTCCCGTAGATCCGCCTTTCCGAGGCGGACATTCACAGCTTGGCTGCGTTTCTTACGAGTCGACGTAGGTCCGCCTCTCCGAGGCGGACATTCGCAGCTTTGCTGCGTTTCTTACGAGTCGACGTAGGCCCGCCTCTCCGAGGCGGACATTCGCAGCTTGGCTGCGTTTCTCACGAGTCTCGGAGAGACTCGGCTACGGTAGAGAACCGCTGGTTGAAAAACTCATGGCCATGGAGAGACTCGGCGACGGCACGCGGCAGTCCATTTTGGCTACACTGGATGCTCCCGCGATCGCTCGTATCCATGAGTCGATCCGATCCCCTGTCTGCGATCGCTTGTCGTCCGACATTGGCTTGTCCCAATGCGTGCCGTCAACCATCTTCCGCGTGAAGGAAAGTATGACCCATGTTGTTTCGGTTCCTGCTGACGGTCTCGTTAGTATTCTCGGCCTGCGATGCGTTTGCAGCAGAGGCGGCCAAGCGGAATGTGCTGATGATTGCCGGCGCACCCTCGCATGGCTACGGCTGCCCATGAGCACTACGCTGGCTTGAAAATTTTGGAAGAGTCAATCAAAGCGAGTGACCCCAACGTGGAGGTTCAAGTCGTCCGCGGCTGGCCCGAAGACGATGCGTTGGTTGCGAAAGCCGACACGATCGTGATCTACAGTGATGGTGGCGGCAGACATTTGGCAATCCCCCATCTCGATCGACTGCGATCCAAGCTCGCCGAGGGATGTGGTTTGGTCTGCCTGCATTACGCAGTGGAGATGGTCCCTGGTGAACCCGGAGACGCCTGGGTGGAATTGCTGGGCGGCCACTTCGAGATCAACTGGAGCGTCAACCCACATTGGGTTGCCAACTTTGAATCGTTACCCGCGCATCCGATCACCCATGGAGTCAAACCGTTCGCAGCCAACGACGAGTGGTACTTCCACATGCGGTTCAACCCCTCGGACAAAGTGGTCCCCATTCTGAGCGCTGTCGCTCCCGCCGATACGATGCGGAGGCAGGATGGGCCACACAGCGGTAACCCCGATGTTCGAAAGAGTGTTGCCCGCGGAGACCGGCAAACGGTGGCCTGGGCATTCGAACGTCCTGATGGCGGACGCTCGTTCGGATTCACCGGTGGCCACTACCACTGGAACTGGGGAGACGACGATGTGCGTCGCCTCGTCACCAACGCGATTCTCTGGACGGCCGGAGAAACGGTCGCCGAATCGGGCGCCAAGATGACGGGCGGCGTTGACTTGGACGCGCTCCTGGAGAACCAGGATTACGATCCACCAAAGGATTTCGATCAGGAAAAGATCCGATCGGAATTCAAGCTTCAAGGCTCCACCACCTCCAATGAGTCGTCCGACCGCAACGCCCAAGAGTCCGGACGCGAGCTCTTTGCCAGCCCGGTCGTTACCACCAAGAGTGGAAGCCGCGTGCAGATTGACACGGCGATCCGGGGCGTGCGTGATCTCTTTCTCGTCGTGACCGACGGAGGCAACGGATACTCCTGCGACTGGGCGGACTGGATTGATCCGACCATTCATGGGCGCGCCGGAAAGAAATCGCTCGTCGAGATGGATTGGGTCGCCGCCACCAGTGGTTTTGGCAAACCAACCAAGAACGCCAACTGCATTGGTCAGCCCTGGTCGGTCGGTGGACAATCGCTCGGACAGACCTGCATTGGCACTCACGCCAACAGCGTCATCCATTTTCGAATACCGCGCGGCTACAACCGTTTCACCGCGACCGGTGCCTTGGATACCGGTGGTACCTCACAATCAGATGGTACCGCAACCAGTGTTCAATTCGCGGTCTATGCCAACGCGCCTCCCTTAAACTTCGATACCCTCGGTAACAAGAGCGAACTGGAACAGCGTGAGGCATCCAACGCAATCGATGGCCTGGAGGTCGCTGAAGGTTTGGAGCTCACGCTTTCCGCGAGTGAACCGACCCTTCGTAGCTTGACCAACCTGGATGTCGATGACCGAGGTCGTGTCTGGGTTTGTGATGTCATGAACTATCGACACAACAATGGGTCACGACCCGAGGGGGATCGCATCCTGATTTTGGAAGACACGACCGGCGACGGCGTGATGGATTCGGTCAAGACCTACTACCAGGGCCGCGACATTGATTCGGCCATGGGCATTTGCGTGCTGGGCAATGAGGTGATCGTCTCGGCAACCCCCACGATTTGGCGATTCGTCGATGAAGATGGAGATGACATTCCAGACCGCAAGGAGGCCATGTTCACCGAGACGGGCCAACCTCAACACGACCATTCGGCCCATTCCTTTCTGTTTGGCCCCGATGGCAAGCTCTACTGGAACTTCGGCAACACGGGGCAACAAGTCAAGGACGCCGAGGGCAACACGGTTGTTGACATCCATGGCCGCGCCGTTGTGGACAATGGCCAGCCCTTGTACGGCGGAATGCCTTTCCGCTGCGATCTGGACGGGTCGAATTTCGAAGTCTTGGCGCACAACTTCCGCAACAACTACGAGACCACCGTCGATTCGTTCGGCGCCCTCTGGCAGAGCGACAATGACGACGACGGAAACCGGGGGACTCGAATCAACTTCGTGATGGAGCAGGGCAACTACGGCTATCGCGACGAGCTGACCGGGGCCGGCTGGCGTGACGAGCGGATCACGATGGAAGAGGAGATGCCCCTTCGCCATTGGCATTTGAACGATCCTGGCGTGATTCCGAATCTGTTGCAGACCGGTGCCGGGTCTCCCTGTGGCATCTGTGTCTACGAAGGGCGTTTGTTGCCCGAGCGGTTCTGGGACCAGTTGATTCATTGTGACCCGGGCCCCAATGTCGTCCGTGCGTATCCGACAAAGCGGCAAGGCGCCGGTTACACCGCCACGATCGAGCCTCTGGTAACTGGGACGCTCGATAAGTGGTTTCGCCCAGCCGACGTCTGCGTGGCTCCCGACGGATCTCTCTTCGTGACCGACTGGTACGACCCGGGCGTCGGCGGTCATCGCCAGGGTGATACCGATCGCGGTCGCCTCTTTCGCATCGCACCTCCGGGAACGCCATACAAGGTGCCCGAGTTTGATTACTCGACCGTGCCGGGGGCCGTCGCAGCGCTTTGCAATCCGAACCTCGCCGCGCGATACAAAGCCTGGATCGCCCTGCAGTCGATGGGTGAAGAGGCCGAGGAAGCGTTGCTTGCGCTCTTCAACGACGGCGAGAATCCTCGCCTCCGTGCTCGCGCCTGTGGTTGCTGGGACAAATCGAGGGGCATGGATTGCATTACGTCAGCCGGGCACTCGCTGACGAAAACGTTGACATCCGCTGCACCGGCATTCGACTGGCGAGGCAACTGGGGATGACTCCCTCGGTCACCTGTGCGAAAGCAGCCCAGGACCCATCGCCGGCCGTTCGTCGCGAATTGGCCGTGGCCTTGCGATTTGACGAATCAGCGACCATGCCAACCGTTTGGGCGACACTTGCCAAGCAATACGATGGCAAAGATCGCTGGTATCTCGAAGCCCTCGGACTTGCCAGCGACTTGCGGGCGGCCGAATGCTACGACGCCTGGCTGGCGGCAACGGGTGGAAACTGGAACACTCCCGCTGGGCGAGACATTGCCTGGCGAGTCCGTGCCCCAAAAGCCGCCGAAGCATTGGTCGAAATCATCAGCGATCCAGCGCTCACGCTGGAAGAAACGAATCGCTACTTTCGAAGCCTGGAATATCACACGCCCGAAGTGCGCACCGAGGCGATGAAGAAACTGCTGACGCTTTGATTGCGAACTCCGTCAAGCTTGGTTTTCCCTTCCTTGGACTCCTTGTTGCTTTCCACTGGTATCACCAATCCACTGGCGTCACAAAGTCCGACTGATTCACCACACATTGATCATCATGAAACTTCGATTGACCTCCTCGCTGCTAGCCTGTTTTCTCTGCTGCATGAGGGCAGATGCCGATGATGCACTGCGAGTACGAAACGACGCCATCATCGTTCGTGCGATCCAGCGAATGCCGAATTACGACCATTCGAAGGACCAGCATGTCCAGGCAGCGATTGCCAGACATCTTGCACGCTCCGTTGGCACCGAGGAGTACTTGGAGTTGGCGAAGCAGTTTCGGCCTGACGACATGGCGGAAAATCTCCAGCAAATGCTGACGAGTGATCTCCGTGACTCGATCAAAGTCGAAGCGGCGAACCTGTTGATCGGTTTGAAAGGAGGACCGGAGCGTCTGGCGCAATCATTGAGAAGTGAATCGGTCCAGCAGGCAGCCCAGGTCGCAACCATTCTCGGCAGCCTCGGTAATGGAACCGCCCGCCAACAACTCATTGAAATCGTCGGCGACGAGCGGCAACCGTTCGAGGTTCGCAAGAATGCCGTGACCGGATTGAGCAAGAGTGTGCCTGGACAGAATTCAATTCTGGCTCTGGCTAAATCGGGCCGCCTCGCACCTGACACACGCCTGCTTGCGGGAGGATTGTTGGCCCGATCCGAGGATGACAAGGTTCGCCAAACGGCGGCCAAGCTGCTGCCGCAACCGCAGCAGAAGGATCAGAAGCCGGTAGCGCCGATCGATAAACTTGCCGGCATGAAGGGGGACGTTGCCAATGGCCTGGTTCTCTTTCGTGGGGTGGCAACCTGCTCCAATTGCCATGTGATTGACAAGTTTGGCAAAGAAGTGGGGCCCGACCTCTCGGAGATCGGCAGCAAGTTATCCCGCGAAGCGATGTACACGTCGATTCTCGATCCCAGTGCCGGGATCAGTCACAACTTCGAGAACTACATTGTGCTGACCACTTCCGGGCAGGTGATCAGCGGTCTGAAAATTTCCGAAACGCCTGATGAAGTGATCATCAGAACGGCCGAAGCCATCGACCGAAAGATCCCGCAAGACGAAATCGACGACATCAAGAAGAGTGAGAAGTCGATCATGCCGGAGAACCTGCACCACACGATCGATCAAAAGGGTCTCGTCGACGTTGTCGAATACATGATGACCCTAACAAAGAAGTAGGTCTTTGACGCTGCTACGATCTGAAAGGGATGGGGATCACGGTGAGACGAGACGGCGGGTCACGGCGTTGCACTCGGCCAAGAATCTGGGCTCCCTGCAAAGGCCCCCACAGCCGACTGTCGCTGGACACAGGAACGTTGTCACCAACGACAAACCACTCGTCCTGGCCTAAATGGATGGGATAGAGGCTTGGATCGTCCTCGGGACGCAGTCGGTACTCGACCTGCCGTTCGATCACGAGTTGACTCAGCGTCGCCGCCCCACGTACGAGTCTGATCGCGAGTGGGTGCTGTGCATCCACCGGCATGGCCTGGATCAAATGATGCTCAACAGCCTGATCCTCGGCAGGGAACGCATCGGGAACTCCGATCACGAAATCCTGACCACTCTCGAACGAACGTTTCGCCAAGAGCACCTGCTCTTCAGACCAAAAAGCAAATTCGCAATCGCACGCGCCTTGTGCTGCGATCCGGCCGCGCAGCCTGATGCGATCCACTTGAAACAACTTGCGGTCAATCTGCACGTTGAAGGGATAGCCATCCCAAACAGGCGCCGGCAAGTTGCCTCGACGGGCGCTGCGATGCCCGTAGACGAGCCAGATCCCGAGATTTGAAGGCGAGACTGACCACCTGCTTCGACCGATGCGCGTCCATCCTTGTGCTTTGCCCTGCGTCGGCCAATCAGTCGCCCAGCGTGATGGCTCTCGACGACTGTCGTCATCGACCAAGATCCACGGTACAGGAAACTGACAAGAGCCACGATCGATCTGTTCCTCGATGCGAACTCCGTTCACCAGCAACCTTGATTGAGCGAGACTGACCGTGTCACCAGGTAAGGCCGCGATCCGTTTGACGTGGGTTTGTCCCCGCACGCGGACCGCCACCAGGTCACCACGCACGAGCTCACCTCCGGAATTGGCCAAGGCCTCCAATGTCTCGATCGTCACGGTGTCAAAGTCGGACCCGCTCGGACTTGCCGCTTGAGGTGCACCACTCAGCAACACCATCTCTCGGCCGCAGTGTGAGCAGGTCAAGTCGTCGCCGCTGGCCTGACGGTGTGGCACATCGATCAACCAGATCAGGCTGCACGATTCGCACTGAGCTGTGCGAAAGGAACCCACCAAGGTCGGGACCATCGAGCTTCCCTGGACGCGAAACGATTGGTGAAAGGGATCGGCCACGGGCATCCGATCGCCAAGTGACCAAACGCATGCGAGGGCGACCGTCGCCAGGCAACCGCCCAAGACCGTCAAGATCACTCCTCGACTCATCGATGGCTCATTCGGGGGAGTGACATTTTCGACGGTTTCCAATTGCATGGGTGGTCGGCCATCGCGTTCACGGCGACACCTTCCCGATTTCTACGCGATTTCCTTGATCTAACAACGCCCAACCGTTCTCGCTATACTGGCGACCGATGTTTTGACCGGCAACCGCCGAGATTCCCGACTGATTTTACCGTTTTAGCACTGCATGACCGAATCGACTTCCACCGCCCGCGAGCGTCGGCATTCGCGCGGACCGCTGTCATACCAGCATGCGAGCTGATCAGGATACCGCCCTTATGCCGGAGGATAGCCGCGGCCGGATGGGCCGAGTCTCAGGAGTGAGAATTGCGGCAACCGGTTCCTACGTGCCAGACGAGATCGTCACGAACGAAGATCTTGCCGCGCTCGGTTGCGACAGTGAATGGATTGTTCGCCGCACCGGAATTCGTCAACGGCGACGTGCGGCGAGCCATCAAGCCACCAGCGACTTGTGCTACGAAGCCGCGATTCGTTGTATGCAGAAGGCGAACGCGAACGCCGATCAGATCGATCTGATCATTGTCGCGACCATCACCCCCGACCATCCCACACCCTCGACCGCTTGTCACTTGCAACGTCGGCTCGGTGCGTTGGCGCCGGCGATGGACATCAATGCAGCCTGTGCGGGCTTCATGTATGGATTGGTAACCGCAGCTCAGTTCGTAGCCGCGGGCAACAGCAAGTGTGCACTGGTGGTGGGTGCCGACTTGATGAGCCGGACCATCAACCCGGATGACAAGAAGACCTATCCTCTGTTCGGGGATGCGGCCGGCGCCGTGATTCTGAAACCTGATAAGGCAAACGCGGGGATCCTCTCCTACCAGATCGGTAGTGAAGGTTGTGGCGGTGAAATGCTAAGCATTCCCGCAGGCGGAACTCGCATGGCCCTGACGCCAGAAGTTCATGCGGCTGGCCAACAATATCTCGTGATGGACGGTCGCAATGTATTCAAATGGGCCGTACGCGTCTTTGACGAGAGTGCCAAACAAGTCCTTGCTCGTGCAGGAGTCGACGCCAGCGAACTTGGACTCGTGATCTTGCACCAAGCCAACCAGCGGATCATCGACTCGGCCGTCTCCGATCTGCATGTGCCACCCGAGAAGGTTTTCGTGAACCTTGATCGCTATGGCAACACTTCGGGTGCGAGCATTCCGCTGGCGCTGGACGAAGCCGTGAGTGCGGGAATGATCAAGCCCGGCGATCTCGTCCTGCTCTGTGGATTCGGTTCTGGCTTGGCCTGGGGAACCGCGCTGATTCAGTGGTAAACCCACTGGCACGATTGCTCGTTGAGTCCCCATCGAATTCTCAACGAGGCAGCTCAATCGGCGCGGCCATCTGCCCATCGATCGCATTCCACTGGTTGATCAGCTCCTTCATTTTCTCTGGTTGCTGTGAAACCAGATTGCGAGACTCGCTCAGGTCGCCCGCGAGGTGATACAGCTCGATTGCCGCATCGCCCGAGGGTCTGACGATTTTCCAGTTGCCGCTGCGTAGCGCCAACTTGCCCCCGGGCATCCGCCAATAAACGGTCTCGTGCGGGGACTTGCCCAGCGGATCGCCCAGCCACGGTATCACGCTACGCCCATCGGCAGTCGCATCCGCAGGCAACCCGGCGAGATCGAGGGCGGTCGCGGCGATATCGAGACTCAGCACCGTTTGATCCTCGACCATTCCCCGCGGTAGGGCATCGGGATACGACCAAACCATCGGTATGCGAACACCTCCCTCGTAGAGACTCCCCTTGCCACCACGAAGCGGCGCATTGCTACTGGTCAACTCCTGTGTCGGCCCTCCGTTATCACTGACGAAAATCACCATCGTCTTACGGGTCAGACCGGCGTCCGCGAGCTTCCCTCGGATCCTGCCAACACCTCGGTCCAAGGCAATCAACATGCCGGCAAAGATCCGACGCTGCTCATCCTTGATCCGCCGAATCGCCTCGAGGTCATCTTGTCTTGCCTGCATCGGACTGTGAACGGCGTTGTAAGAAACAACAAGACAAAACGGCTCGGCAATATGTCGCTCAATGAATTCCACCGCTTCGTCCGTGATCGCATCGGTCAGGTAATCGGGTTCGACAACCTCCTCATCACCCCTCATGATCGGATTGTCACCGTCGTAGTCGGGCTCGTTCATCGGAGCGTAGTTGCCACGAATCAGGTCACCCTCGCGAACACGTTGCCCCGCGGGAACGCTCTTGTCACGAATCATCGTCAAGACGTCACGATAAGGTGGACCTGGAACGTAAAAGTGACCTTCATGAAGAAACCCATAGAAGTCCTGAAAGCCGCGACGGGTCGGATGCTTGGATGGAATGCCACCAAGGTGCCACTTTCCAACCAAGCCCGTCCGATAGCCGGCGTCGGCTAAGTTGTCGGATAAAGGTCGTCTCCGACTCGCGGTAGCCCTGCCTGAGGAAGCAGATTGCGTTTACCGGTCGGATTCATGTCGTAACCAAATCGCGACTGGTAGCGACCAGTGAAGATTCCCGCGCGAGATGGGCTGCAGTACGACGAGGTCACGTATCCCGAAGTGCATCGCACGCCATCGGCGGCGAGATGATCGATATTTGGGGTAGGAATCTCAAGGTTTCCCATCATCCCGGTCTCGCCATAGCCAAGATCATCGGCGATCACGCAGACCACATTGGGGCGATCATCGGTCCTCGGCACGCCCGCGGCGTCAGCAGGCACGCTGCCAACAGGACCAAAAGCGCCGGCGTGATCCGATTGCTGAGCAGAGACAGACTGGCTCGAAGTCAAGACAAGCAAACTGAACAGGCACAACAGGCCGGCGATACCCCGAGCATGTCGAAACACATGCATCATGATCTTAACTCCATCTTCATTCACACGGATTGGCGATTCATGCAGCGAATCTCTCTTCCTATCACTGCTCAAAACAAGAGTGTCGCAAGGTTCTGGACGAATCGTCAATTGCGAGAGCCAACTTGTTAACTCAGGTAACTGACAAAGACTATGCCGAGTGGTTGAGCCACGAAGACTGCAAATGCCGACGGAATCGAACCAGTGCGAACGATCTCTATAACAGATGTTTCGCTTTGACTTCCAAGTATTGATTGACCAGCGGTGCAGTCAGCTCCTCGGGGAACGCATCGACCACCAACACGCCTCGATGCTCCAGGTCCTTCAGGATTGATCGCGCCACAACAGAATGTCGGCAGCCGCCGCGGCGCGATACATTTCAAATGCTCCGCCGTCGGGCGAATCCGCGGCCTCAAACATCTCTCGATCCCGAAGCAAGACACCGAGCGGCAGATGCTGGCCATTGATGTTGGCCAAATAGTCAACGACGGCCCCTGCGTTGACTTCGTCGATCACGTTCGTCGCCAACACCACCAGTGAACGACGTTTGCAGTGCGTCGACAAGTAAAGGAATGCCTGGTCGTAGCGAGATTCCACCAACCTCGGAAACTGATCGAATCCGGCCTGGATCAACCGATTCATTTGGCTCTTGCCCGCCACGAGGTGGAATGTAGGAGTGAATCGTGTCGGAAAAGCAGAGCATGCCGACCGCATCCCCTTGCGAGAGCGCGACGTAGGCCATCATCAGCGTCGCATTGAAGGCGTGATCCAGCAAGGAGTATCCGGCGCGCTGATTGACCATCATCCGCCCGCAATCAAGCAGAAAGATCACACGCTGGCTTTGGTCGTTCTGAAACTGCCGAACGGTCAACTTGCGACGGCGAGCCGTGCTTCGCCAATCGATGTGGCGGTAATTATCGTCTCGCGATGTAATCACGAAGCCGTTCGAATTCGCTGTCCTGGCCAATACGCCTTGTCTTACGAACGCCGATCAGACTGAGCCGATTGGTCCGGGCAAGAAGTGCATAGTCCGCCAGCTGCTTCATGTCCGGATAGACGTTCAGGGGATTGCGAACATCCAAAGTCAGGTAGCGGGTCCAGAGCCGTAAGGGACTGGCGAACTTGAGATAGACATGATCGAGGGAAAACATCCCGCGTCGCCCCGGCTTGAGTTTTCGCTGCACCGTCATCCGCCCCATCGGCGGCAGTCGCAGCGCATGCTCGACCGGCATTGACTCGAAGTGCTCGGGCAAGTCATCTCGCAGGCTGCCACGAAGAAACAGACCCGTTCGATTCTCGACCGTGATCTCGCTGGTCACCGGCACGCCCAGCGAGCATGTTCGGGGAATCGTACGCGAGACCTCGATGCCACGATTGCTGTTGAGGTAGAGCCAAACGAAATCGATCGCTGCCACCACCAGCAGGCACAGATCGACAATGATCGCGACCAGAACAAAACTCAGGCACGAAGATGCTCAGTACGCTAGCCACCAACGACACGGCGATGATCCATGTCCAGTAAAGCGACGGAAAGATCTTCAGTTTCCAAGCCGCGAGGACGAAGGGGCACCGCCAACAGAACGAGCGTCAACCATGGCAAGCTGGTATGCCACTGCGCCCGGTCTTGCACCACGCTTCGAAGGATCTCGTTCATGATGGCTGCGTTTCGTGATGCAAGCGCACGGGCAAATCACTGGAGGAAAACAGGGGAAGAAGCTTCCTAAGACCAATCATGCGGGCCGGTTAAAGCGCGATCGTGACCGTCTTGCTTTCGGTGTAGGCCTTGAGTCCTTCTTCACCCAATTCTCGACCGTAGCCGCTCATCTTGAATCCGCCAAACGGGGCGGCAGCGTCAAAGACGTCGTAGCAGTTGACCCAAACCGTACCGGCACGAACGCGTGCCGCAAACTCGTGCGCGACCGACACATCGCGAGTCCAGACCGCTGCCGCCAAGCCGTAGAAAGTGTTGTTGGCTCGTCGCAGCATGTCTTCCTTGTCGTCGAAGGTCAACACGCTGAGCACCGGCCCAAAAATCTCATCGGTCGCGATCGACATGTCGTCGCGAACGTCGTCGAAAATCGTCGGTGCCACAAAGTATCCCTTGTCGCCGACACGTTGCCCTCCCGTCACACAGTTCGGCACCCTCGCTCTTTCCTTTGTCGATGTAGGACATGATCTTGTCGAACTGGGCCTGATCCACCTGCGGGCCCTGTTCGGTATCGGAGGCAAAGGGATCGCCAACTTTCCGATTCTCCGTCAGCTTCTGCAGCTTTTCCAGAAACGCATCGTGCTGACTGCTCTGCACGAACACGCGGCTCCCCGCACAACAGCACTGGCCCTGGTTCAAGAACAGACCGATGTAGGCGCCCTGGGCGGCCGCGTCCAAGTCGGCGTCGGCAAAGATCACATTCGGACTCTTGCCGCCCAAGTTCAAACGTCAATCGCTTGAGCGTGTCGGCCGAATCGCGGGTGATGATCTGAGCCGTGCGATGCTCGCCCGTGAAAGCGATCTTGTCGATCAACGGATGCTTGACCACCGCGGCACCGGCGGTCGGGCCAAAGCCGGGAATCGACGTTGATCACGCCATCGGGAATGCCAACCTCCTTGGCCAATTGTGCCATCCGCAAACAGGTCAGCGGTGTTTGCTCGGCCGGCTTCATCACGATCGTGCAGCCTGCCGCTAGCGCCGGCCCCCACTTCCAAGCCGTCATCAGAATCGGAAAGTTCCATGGGATGATCTGGCCCGCCACGCCAATCGGTTCGCGGCGGGTGTAGCAAAGATGATTGCCACGAATCGGGATCGTGCTGCCGTGAATTTTGTCGGCGTATCCGGCGTAGTAGCGAATGCAATCGATCGCCAACGGCAAGTCGACGTTGCGGCTGTCGTTGAACGGTTTGCCATTGTCCAACGTTTCCAGCCGAGCCAGATTCATCGATCTCTTCTTCCATGCGATCGGCCAGCAGGTACATCAACCGACCGCGATCTCGGGCATCCATTCGCGACCACGGCCCCGACTCGAACGCTTTCCTGGCTGCCTTGGCCGCGGCATCGACATCGTCGGTGTCCCCCTCGGCAACCTGCGTGATCTCTTCCTCGGTCGCCGGATTGATGGTGGCAAACGTCTTGCCGCTTCTGGCTGGTACCCACTTGCCATCGATGAAGCATTCGGTCTCGCGAATCTTTGTGTCCGGTGCCGCAGATAGGGTGGCAGACATGATCAACCTCAGAAAAATTCGAAGGGATGCGGATGCAAACTCCGGGAACGATCGGTACACCGTGAATTGTACCCGAAGCAGCCTCCACGCGGGATTGGCTCGAGGTTGTGGAGGTTGGCCGAAGTGGTCAGAATCCTCGCTGACACTCCATCGTTGCTGTGAAGTCAAGGCTTCATTCGAACACGCTACAACGACCCACAAGCCAAACCATCACCGCAAGCCATTCCAGTGGAACAGTCCTTCCTCGCTTATCTTCGCGGTCGCTGTCGATCGCTCCCCCAGGTGCTCGTCGGGATCGGCGATGACGCTGCGGTCATCGCCCCAAGTCCGCACCAACAAATCGCCTGCACCGACCAGATCATAGACGGTGTCGATTTTGATTCGGCGGTGCATGCGTTGTCCGACATCGGCTACAAGGCCATGGCGATCAACCTCAGCGACGTTGCCGCAATGGGTGGATCACCCTCTTCGGCACTGGTCACCTTGACGTTGCCTCGCACCAACGCGACCCGTATCGCCGGCGAAGTCTACGAAGGCATCCTGGAGGCGGCTGCCAGTTTCAACGTCGCCATCGCCGGTGGTGACCTCTCGACCTATGACGGTCCGCTCGCCATCAACATCGCACTCCTGGGAAACGTTCCCCAGCAAGGTGCATGGCTGCGCAGTGGCGCGCACGAGGGTGACGCGATCCTCGTTTCCGGCCCTGTTGGCGGAAGTTTGAAGGGACGTCATCTGCGTCCGCAACCCCGCCTCGACCTCGTCAAGAGATTGCGTGAGACCGTCACCGTGAATGCAGCCATCGATATCAGCGATGGACTCTCACTTGACCTCGATCGTTTGTGCGCCGCCAGCGGAGTCGGCGCGGAACTTGATGTCGAAAGTATCCCGATCCATCCCGATGCCGTCGAACTGGCTAAGACCTCCGGGCGCACCCCCTTTCAACATGCCTGGTCCGATGGAGAGGACTTCGAGTTAATTCTAGCGATGAGCCAAGCCGACGCGGATCGCTTCACGTCCGAATGGGATGGCTTCGCGCTGATTCAAATCGGCAAGTTCGTCGGACGGACAGGCCTATGGAAAAAGACGCAGGGGAAGCTACAACGATTGTCGCCGCAAGGTTATCTGCATACATCGAGCCAACCGAGTCCTTCGGACCAAACTTCCAAACAGACTTCCAGCGAGCCATGAACGAACAAGAAATCATTGACCTGACGCAAAAATTGATCGAATCGGTCGTCAACAGTGACTGGCAAACGTACACCACGCTCTGCGCGGACGATCTCACGGCCTTTGAACCGGAAGCCGAAGGCTACTTGATTGAGGGAATGCCATTCCACAAGCACTACTTCGACATGAAGGGAAAGTCCCCTTACGCCGGCGTCACCACCACGCTCAGTTGTCCGCACGTCCGTATCATCGGTGATGTCGCCGTCATCGCCTACGTCCGCTTGACGCAACGTGCCACGACGGAGGGCACCAGCCAGACATCAACCAGTCGGGAAACGAGAGTCTGGCAGCGAGTCGCGGGCAACTGGCGTCACGTCCACTTTCATCGTTCCTAACGAGCAGGGCTGGCGCCGTGACGACCGAATGGAATTAGGTTCTGCGCGAAAATCTGCCGGAAAAGCCGTACGATGGGCTTCCAAGCCCGTCGCCTTCGTCGTCCTGCAGGGGTACCAGAGCCGTACCGGTACCAGAGCCGTACCGGTATCAGAGCCGTACGGGTACCAGAGTCATCCTGATACCGGAGCCATCTTGATTCTGCGGGCAAGACGGTCTGCTTTTCCCCACGAATGCCGGCCAACCCACCATGGATCCGGTTAGAGACACCACTGGTCGACGGGCTTGGAAGCCCATCGTACGGCTTGAGGATGGAGGCGTTGCCACCTCCATTGCGTCACGCCCCGCAATGTGTTGGGCTTGGGCTGGCAGATGCAGTACAATGAGTGGCTGCCCACCCCTCGTAGCATTCCCTCCATCCCACCTCGGATCGCTACCGTGCTTCGATCTTCTGTGCCCCTTGTTTGCGGAATCGCTGCTGCATTGGCGTTTGGACTTGGTTCCATTCGGTCGGCTATCGGCTCGGAGCAAGAGGACTTCTTTGAACGAAAGATCCGACCTGTGTTGGTGGAGCATTGTTATGAGTGCCACGCCGGCGACGCAGAACTGATCCAGGGTGGCCTTCGCCTGGATGACCCCGATTCGATGCTTCGTGGTGGCGACTCGGGAGCCGCGGTGATGCCGGGGGAACCCGACAAGAGTCTGCTGTTGGCCGCCATCCGCTACGACGGATTGGAAATGCCGCCAGAGGGGCCGCTGGGTGATCGCGTTGTTCAAGACTTTGAAACCTGGATCAAGTTGGGCGCCGTCGACCCGCGCGAAGCTGATCTCCAAGGCTAGCGGTGTCGAGACTTCAAGGCAGTCCAAGGCATTGACTGGGAAGCGGCGCGGAAGCTCTGGGCTTTCCAGTCTCCTCGAAGCGTCATCCCGCCGAAGACGATCGAATCGCCGATGGGGCAGGGGAGCGATCGACCAGTTTGTGCTGGCAGGACTCGAGGAGCACGGACTGGCACCGAACCGACCCGCAGAGAGGGCAGACTTCATTCGGCGAGTCACTTTCGACTTGACCGGTTTGCCGCCGACTCCGCCAGGCGGTCGACGACTATGTGCAGGACACGCGCCCTGGTGCCAAGCGACGTTTGGTTGACGACTCCTCGCCTCCGCCGATCACGCCCAACGATGGACGCGACTCTGGCTGGACGTCGCTCGCTATGCCGAAGACCAGGCGCACAAGGTCGGCAACAATGACTCGCTGACCTACCCCAATGCCTATCTTTATCGCGACTGGGTCATCGACTGCCTTCGCTAGCGACATGCCTTATGACGATTTCGTTCGCCTGCAACTTGCGGCCGACCTGATCGATCCCGTCCGATGCCGATTCCCATCTTGCACTTGGATTTCTCGGTCTTGGTCCGAAGTACTATCGGCGCAACTAGTCCCGAGGTGATGGCCGATGAATGGGAGGATCGCATCGACACGGTCACCCGCGGTCTGCTCGGTTTGACGGTGGCCTGCGCCCGTTGTCACGATCACAAGTACGATCCGATTTCGACGTCCGATTACTACGCGTCTGGCCGGCGTGTTCGCAAGCACCGAAATGTTCAACCGTCCGCTCAATGATTCGGTCGAGGCCAAGAACGGCGAGGCCAAGGATCCCAAGGACGCCGTGCACATTGTTCGTGATGGCAAGCCGCAAGACGTTCACTTGATGATTCGCGGGGATGTCAACAACCAAGGACCGATCGTCGAACGACGTTTCTTGCAGGTCTTCGGTGATCCAATGATTCCGCTCAATCAGGGAAGTGGTCGGGCGAATCTTGCCGAGAGCGATTGTCGACCGGAACAATCCCTTGACCGCACGGGTGATCGTCAATCGAGTTTGGCATCAGTTCTTCGGTCGCCCGCTGGTGGCGACGCCGAGTAACTTTGGGGCGCTCGGGGCACCACCCAGCCACCCGGAATTGCTGGATGACCTGGCCGTACGGTTCATGGAACGAGGGCTGGTCGCTGAAGTGGCTGCAGCGGGAGATCGCCCTTTCGCAGGCCTACGGCCAAAGCAGCGACGTGGACGCAGCAGAAAGCGTCGATCGATCCGGAGAACCGTTGGATCTGGCGGGTTCCGCGGCGGCGGTTGGGTATCGAAGCCTATCGCGACTCGCTGCTATTTGTCTCGGGACGACTGGAGCGACCGAGTCGGTGGACCAGTCGATTCAGCCAGATGAGCCCGATCTCGACGTCGGACGCTCTACAGCGAGGTCAGCCGCATGGACCTCAATCCGCTGCTGGCGCGATTCGATTTTCCCGATCCCAATGCTCACAGCGCAAAGCGGTTCGAAACCACGACGCCGCTTCAAAAACTGTTCCTGCTCAATAGCTCCTTCCTGGTGGATCAGGCCGATGCGTTGGCCCAGCGACTCGAAGCAGTACGGTGGGTCCTACCAGTCCAAAATTGATACGCCTACCAACTGCTGTGGTCCCGACATCCGACGGCGCAGGAGAGTCGGAATTGGGCGAAGCGTTTGTCAGCCAAGAGGCTCGCCGACGTCTGGTCGCAGTACGCGCAGGCCCTTTTGATCAGCAACGAAATGTTCATGGTGGATTGAGGATGCAGATGTTGTTCAATCGTCGCGAACTACTCCGTCGTAGCGGTGCCGGATTCGGCGCCGTTGGTCTTGCTTCGGCGCTGCAGTGGCAGCGCCAGCGGCGGCATCGAACATGCTTGCCAGGTCGGACTCCGGCGGGGCCCAGGCGGCTTGCATCATGCCACACGCGAGCCAAGCGGGTCATCTTCCTGTTCATGAACGGGGCCCCCTCGCACGTCGACACGTTCGACCCCAAGCCGATGCTTGCCAAGCATGAAGGGGAAGAACCGAGCGACGACATCGCGGGCAAGAACCGAGCGGCCGGCTACATGCCTTCGCCATTTCGCTTCGCTCCGCATGGCGAGAGTGGTCGTTGTGATGAGCGAACTGTTTCCGCAACCTTGCTCGGCACGCGGATGACTTGTGCGTCGTCCGTTCGATGCACACCGACGTCCCCAATCACGAACCGGGTTTGCTGCTGATGCAATCGGGGCACCAGCAGCCGACGCGTCCGAGCATGGGCTCATGGCTTTCCTACGGACTGGGAACTGAAAACGAGAACCTTCCCTCGTTCATCGCTCTCAGCCCGGGTCTTCCCGTGGTGGGGCCGCAACTGTGGTCCAGTGCTTTCCTGCCGGGACAGCATCAAGGCGTCGAAGTCGATACGAACCACACCGAGGTGGAAAAGCTGATCGCCAACGTGCGGCATCCCCGGCTTGTCGGCCCAGAGACAGCGACGGCAACTGGATTTGCTGCGGCAACTCAACGCGGTGCACCGAGAGTCGCGGCCGGGGCGAAGCGGCACTCGACACGCACATCCGGGCGATGGAATTGGCGTACCAGATGCAAAGCGAGGCAGCGGAAGCCTTCGATCTCGGCGATGAAACCGTCACCACTCGGCGAAGCCTACGGCGATACCGAGTTTGGCCGTAGCTGTCTGCTCGGTCGACGACTTCTCGAGCGGGGCGTTCGCGTTGTCCAAGTCTTCTACGTCAAGAACGGCAGCAAACAGCCTTGGGATACGCACACCAACAACAACGACGGGCATCGCAAGCTCTGCGCGGACTCCGACCGGGCCACCGCCGCGCTGTTGGCCGATTTGAAGAGTCGCGGCATGCTGGAAGACACGCTGGTGATCTGGGGCGGCGAGTTTGGCCGGACGCCCTACGCACAAGTCGATAAGTCCAAAGACCGTCAAGAAGGCGGGTCGCGATCATCACCACACCGGCTTCTCGATGTGGTCTGGCCGGCGGGGGCATTCGCGGTGGCTTGACCTACGGGGCAACCGATGATTTTGGCATGCACGCGATCGAGAATCGCGTGCACGTGCACGACCTGCACGCGACCGTGTTGCATTTGATGGGGATCGATCACAAACGATTGACCTTTCGCTACTCCGGACGTGACTATCGGCTCACCGATGTTCATGGCCGGGTCGTCAATGACCTCTTCACCTGATCTCGCACCTCTCGAAGGATCACCATGCTTCAATGCCGCGCAAGCGCGTTGTCTGTCCTTGCCTCGCTACTTCTCTGCTCAAGCCGTCCTCGCCGACGATCGTCCGAACATTCTCTGGATCACCAGCGAGGACAATGGACCGCAACTGGGATGCTACGGCGACACGTACGCCGAAACGCCAAACATCGACGAGCTGGCGAAGAAGTCACTGCGATTTCGTCGCTGCTGGTCGAATGCACCGGTTTGCGCACCGGCTCGAACGACCCTCATCTCCGGCATGTACGCGACCAGCCTCGGCGGCCAGCACATGCGTAGCGGCGATCACGCTCCCCGACGACATTCAGCTCTATCCTGAAGTCTTGCGAGAAGCGGGATACTTTTGCACCAACAACTCGAAGACCGATTACAACTTTGCCAAGGAGAGTGGCGGTTGGAATGAAAGCAGCAACAAGGCTCATTGGCGAGATCGTCCGAGCGACGACGTCCCCTTCTTTGCGGTCTTCAATTTCACGGTCAGCCACGAGAGCAAAATCCGTGTTCGCCCTCATGAACTGAAACACGATCCAGCACAAGGCCCCGCTTCCGGCTTACCATCCCGACACACCCGAAGTCCGACATGACTGGGCCCAGTACTATGACAAGATCACCGAGATGGACGGCGAGGTTGGCCGCATCCTGCAGCGAACTGGACAAAGGACGGACTCGCTGATTCAACGATCATCTTCTACTACGGCGACCACGGCAGCGGAATGCCTCGCAGCAAGCGGTGGCCGTTCGACTCGGGCCTGAGAGTGCCGCTGCTACTGCACGTCCCGGATCGCTTCGAAGACTTGGCACCGACTGATTATGTCACCGGTGGAGAATCAACTCGATTGGTCTCGTTTGTCGACATGGCACCCACGGCGATCAGTCTGGCCGGAGTCGCGCCGCCGAAGAACATGCAGGGCGTTCCCTTCGCCGGCAAGTTCGCGGGCGAACCCAAGCCCTACCTGTTCGGTTTTCGTGGCCGGATGGACGAACGGATCGACATGGTGCGATCGTGCACCGATGGACGCTACGTCTACATGCGGCATTTCTATCCGGATCGTCCCTACCTCAAGCATGTCGACTACATGTTCCAGACGCCAACCACGCGAGTCTGGAAGGAGTTGTTCGATGCTGGAAAACTGAACGAAGCCCAGGCGAAGTTTTGGCAGCCCAAACCGGTCGAGGAACTGTTCGACCTGCAGAGTGACCCCAGCGAAGTCATCAATCTTGCAGGGCAGCCGCACACGCCGAACGATTGCCGACGATGCGCAACGCGGTGCAGCAATGGATGGCCGAGACGCTTGACCTTGGATTGCTACCGGAGGCGGAAATGCATCGACTGGCCGGCGACATGCCGCCACGCCAGTTCGCCTTGGAGCATCCTGAACTGTTCGCCAGAATGGCCAAACTCTCGTTTGAAGCCCTCGATCCGAACAGTGGGCTGTCGACCGATGAACTGATCAAGCTGTCGAGCGATCCCGCAGAGCGGCAGTTCGATTCTGGGCAGTGCGAGGACTGGCGATTCGACCCGTCGACGCGAGCGTGCAGGCGGCACTGCAAACTCGCAGCCGATGACCAGTCGCCGAGCGTCGCCATCGCCGCCTGTGATGGCTTGCTGCGATCGACCGACACCGCCTCGCGTGAGGATGCGGTGGTACGATTGATCGAGCTGGCAAACGTCGAGAACAGTGGGCATTTTGCTGCGATCGCCGCGATGAACGTGCTCGACATGAATGCCAAACTGAGCGAGCGAAGACAAGTCCAAGATCAAGGCCGCTGCCACGCGAACTCAAACGACCACCAGCCCGAGTCGGCAAGTACGTCGGCAAGCTAATCGAGCATGCCGTTCAAGATTGAGAGCCAAGGGCGACATGATACCCTTGCGTCACCAGGGCTTCCCCCCCATGATCGTCCCGCCTCAAACCGAGTTCAAATCTTCCCACCCCGACTTGAAATCAAAACAGCTCGCCGCATTCATTTGCGGCGAGCTGTTTCTCATTGCGTAGCAACGATTTGCTTTGTTTCTTCGCAGTGGCGTGCCGGTTCAAACGGAGGCGGGAGTCATGTCGCACTCCACCAGGAGATTCTGTAAGTTCTTTCTTCCCAACCGTTTAGCGAGTTCAAATCCAGTCGCCTCTTTTGAGAGACATTGCTTGTGGCGAGGCACTCGGTTCACGCTCAAACAACCGGCTTCGGTGTGCCTTTCTAACAGCGTGCGAGTGGCTCAAAACGCCAGAGGTCTGTTTCACCGCTGCGAGTTTGCACCGCCCGCTATCTGCCGAAGGCGATGCAACCTCCTTCACGGAGCTTGAAAGACTTCGGATGAATTTGGGGGGCTTTACTGTGCCCTTGCATTGGCGTGTGGCTCGTATCGCAATATTTGGTAAACAACAGCGGCACAGAGCGACGATGTCTCCGTACGGTACGATGGTGCTATGAGCGAAGTCACCAAAATCCTAGCCGCGATCGAAGCGGGAGACCCTGCTGCGGCGGATGAGTTGTTGCTTTTGGTCTACGACGAACTGCGAAAGTTGGCGGGCGATCGGCTACGTCGCGAGCAGTCTGAGCATTCACTGGACGCCACCGCGTTGGTTCACGAAGCTTACTTGCGTTTGGTAGGTGCCAACCACCAAGACTGGGACGGCAAGGGTCACTTCTTCGCCTCGGCCGCCGAAGCGATGCGGCGAATTCTGATCAATCGGGCGCACGATCGCAAACGCTTGAAACGCGGTGGCGATCGTGCCCGGCTCGATCTTTCAAGCGTCACCTTGGCCATCAATACGCCGGATGAAGTCCTGGTCGAACTCGACGAGGCGTTGCAGTTGCTCGCGGAAGAGGATCCCGCGGCCGCCAAGCTGGTCAACCTGAAGTTCTACGCTGGCCTGAGCCTGAAAGACGCGGCCACTAGCATGAACCTGACCCGCCGGCAGGGAGATCGACTTTGGGCCTACGCGCGAGTCTGGCTGTATGATCACCTGCGGAAGGTATCTTGAAAAATTCCCGAAAACTCCGTGCAAACCGGACTCAGACGGGGCATTGGCCATTAGCCGCATTTTTTTGTGTAGTCGCAGGAATACCATCATGTCGGACCTGGGAAGAAAAGCCAAAGACATTTTTCTAGATGCACTCGAGCAATCAGGCGATTTAGAAGAATTCCTCGCTGAGGCGTGTGGTGAAGATGCCGAACTTCGCGAGCGAGTGCAGGCCCTGCTCGCTGCCCATCATGAGGCGGGCGACTTTCTGACCCCTTCGCGTTCTGACGAAACCATCGAGTCGGGAAGTCCGGCTTCGGCGGAAGTGACTCAATCTTCTACGCGCTGTCGAAGCCAAGCCTTTCTGTCGGATTGGCCCCTACAAACTACTGGAGCAGATTGGGGAAGGCGGCATGGGCTCGGTCTGGGTGGCGAGTCAATCCAAGCCGATCAAACGCAAGGTTGCCATCAAGCTAGTGAAGGCGGGAATGGATTCGCGGCAGGTGCTGGCACGGTTCGAAGCTGAACGTCAGGCGCTGGCGATGATGGATCATCCCAACATCGCGCGAGTACTGGACGGCGGTATGACCGAGCAGAGACGGCCCTACTTTGCCATGGAATACGTCAAGGGCGTGCCATTGACCGAATACTGTGATAACGTGAGGTTATCCCTAAAGGAACGGTTGGAACTGTTCATCCCGATTTGTCACGCGGTGCAGCATGCTCATCAGAAAGGGATCATTCACCGCGATCTGAAACCGTCCAACATTTTGGTCTGCCTTTATGACGGTAAGCCGGTTCCCAAGGTGATCGACTTCGGTCTTGCTAAGGCGATGCATCATTCGCTGACCGAACAGTCGCTGTACACCGCGCACGGGATGATGATCGGTACGCCGCTGTACATGAGCCCCGAACAGGCTGAACAGAACAACCTGGACATCGACACGCGGACCGACGTCTACGCGCTGGGCGTGATCCTGTACGAATTGTTGACCGGCACGACGCCGCTGGAAAGGGCGCAGATGAAGAAAGCCGCCTACAACGAAGTCCTGCGGTTGATCAAAGAAGTCGAACCACCCAAACCAAGCACACGACTCAGTGGTAGCGATGCTCTCCCGAGTATCGCGGCCCAGCGGAACATCGAAGCGGCGCAACTGACCCGCAAAATCACCGGTGATCTGGACTGGGTGGTGATGAAAGCATTAGAGAAGGAACGCAGTCGTCGTTACGAGACCGCGAACGGTCTGGCCGAGGACATTCGTCGGCACCTCTGCGACGAACCAGTCAACGCTAGTCCTCCGTCCACCAGTTACCGGATGCGGAAGTTCATCCGTCGTAACCGGGCGGGTGTGATTGCCGCAAGCGCGATTGCTGTGGCTCTGCTGCTGGGAGTAGCCGGAACAACCGGTGGGATGTTCTGGGCGCTATCAGAACGCGAAGAGGCAGTTGCAGCTCGGGAGGCAGAAAGTGTTGCGAAAGAGGAGGCAGTCGCCAATGCGAAACTGGCCGAAGACAACGCCAAACTTTCGCATGACACAACGAGGCTCGTCCTCTATGACACGACATCCTTTTTTGAAGCCAATCCTGAATTGCAACCGCTACGAGAGAGCTTGATGACTCGAATCACAGAGCGTTTGGAACAGCACTACGTGCAGCATACGGAAGACAATCCAAGCGCCATCTTTGCCGCCTCAACCGATCGGCAACTCGGTGAGATTTACGTGGCGGTCGGGACTTTCCGAAAGGCCGTCACGAAGCTAAAGGAGAGCCAGGAACAACTTCGCGCACTTGCCGCCGCGGGAAAAGTTGCTAACGCGGCAAGTAGTCAAATGCACATCACGCTTGGTCTCGCTGACGCCTATTATGGGCTTGGAGAAATCAGGAAGGCGGAAGCCCAATATCTCGACCTGGAAAAGCAGTGCCAGGCCGTCAAGCCGGGGGAAGAACCCTTCAATATGGTACCGTTGTCGACCGTCTACCAACGGCTTGGGAAAGTCTATCGTAATTTGGGTGACCCCGAAGAATCTCGACGGTACCTCGTCAAGGCTGAACGATTGCGTCGCGAGGCGTACGAAAAATATCCGAAGAGTATCGTTGCGATTGAGAATCTCTCCGAGGCCCTCGCAGAATTGGGGCAGATGTACGAAAGGGCAGGTGACACGAAACGGATGCTGGAATCCACCAATGAGGCAATCCGGCTGAAGATGGAGTTGCCCGCTACCGCCCTCAATACAGCAAGGCAGCATAATCTTGCCAGAGATCAAAAGAATCTGGCACAGCAATATCTGTTGGTCAATCAAGAACACAAATCGAAGGAGCTTCTGGAAGAAGCTGCGGAGACGCTCGACGATCTCCGTAGAAATACCGACGATGCGAGAATCCAAAGCCTCGCCAGGAACACCTATTACTTGCAGGGAATCGTCTTGGATCGCTTGGGAGAAAACGCGACGAAGAGTTTTGAACGCGCCGAAGGTGTCCAGCGTCGATTGCTCGAGAAGTCGGATAACCGCATTGCACGTGGAGAACTGATGAAGATCGTCGCCCGTGCAGGACGCGTCGACGAAGCAATGGAGTTGGCGGACCAACTGGCGGGTGAAAGCAACGAGTCCGTTTGGAACTGCGGTTACGCTGCTTGCGGATATGCGCTCATGGCGGAGCACTTGCCAGAAGAGGATCCGCAACGAGCGGCTCTGATTAGCAAATCAATCGAATTGACCCGGAAGCTGATCCGAAAGCACCAATACCGCGATTTTGAATCGCTGCGGTCAACCGACATCGATTTTGAGCCGCTGCAACAAAACGAGGATTACCTGAAGATGCTTGAGGAAGAGCAGGACCGTGTGGAAGAAGGAAAATCACAAGGTGCCTGAACGCTGGGCCCTGCGACGGAAGTCGCTAGCCGAACTGCCGGACGGATCGTCGACCGTCGCAGACGAACAGCGTTTCAATCGCCACAAAATAGTCTTGGTCGATCAGGCTTAACTGACAGCGGCTGGACCAGTCGAACGCATGTTCACCAGCTGGCTTCGCTGCATCGGTGTCTCCGGCGTCCGGACACCGATGCGACTTGGCTGAAGATTCTCGAGCTAGCGGACGATGCAACCGCGGTTAGATTCGTGAGCAAGTAGCGGTACCCGTGACGGCAGGTTCTTCACCCTTGCGCATTTTCCGACTTGAATTCTGCGGATGCCGCCGAGCGACTGGATCGTTGCGTGCGAGACGTCGGCGCGGCCCATCGCATGAACTGAAAAGCCGAACTTACAGGCCCAGTGGGACATCGAAATGGGACAGCACCTTTCGCTACCTTGCTTTTGCCGCGAGAAGGGGGCTGAGCATCTGAATCACGAACGAATGGTAACCCGTGATGGCCAGGCTCACCGGGCCGCGGGACTGGATCAATCCTTACCGCTGCCCGATTCGTCCAACTCTTTGTAGAGCCAGGCCCGGATGTATCTCCATTGTCGCTCGATCGATGATTTCGAAGTCTCCAGCTCGCTGGCGATCTCATCCATCGTTAGTCCGGCAAAGAAACGTAGCATGACGATTCGGCCTTTCGCAGGATCGCTTGCTTCCAGTTTCTTGAGCGCGTCGTCGAGCGCAAGGATGTTTTCGACGGGCGACTCAATGGGTAGGTGATGGTCATGGAATTCCTCTCGTTTGAGATTCCCTCCACGCTTGATGGCGGCTCGACGTCGAGCCTGATCGACAAGAATCTCTCGCATCGCCTGTGCCGCGGCGGCAAAGAAGTGTCCCCGTCCATCCCAGCCCGGATCGGTACTGCCGACCAACTTGGCGTAAGCCTCGTGGACCAACGCCGTGGCTTGCAGAGTTTGGCCCGGAGGTTGACGTCTGATCAGTGCTTTGCCCAGGCTGCGCAACTCTCCGTACAGCAGCGGCATCAGGTCGGCGGCAGCTTTGCGGTCGCCCAAGCGGGCCGCTGCGATTGTTTCGGTTAGCTTTTCGGAGTCTGTCATCGGGCTCGGCTGCGAATCAGTCCAGATCAGGCACGCCTATTACACTGCAAAAGATGTGCTCCCGAAAGGAATCGCGAAAAATTATGCCGGATTGTGACGGACACCGATCGTGGAATTCGGATGGAAGGGTGGATCAGAATCTGCCCCACCATCAACCCTGGAGTCCATGGTGAGCATCGCACTCGACCCCATCGTCAATGGCTACCAACCAGTCAATTCTGGACATGCCGATCTGGCGACCGCGACCCAGAGCAATCTCGCTGGCTCGCGCACCACCGTTGATTCGCGAGCATCGGATCGCACGACAGCGGCGGGCCTGCAATTCCTCTACACTTTGTCGGTGCTAGTGGTCAGCGGTGCCTTTCTGGCGTGCGCCGGCTGGTTGTGCTTCGAATTGCTGGCGTCGCTGCAAGCTCAGTTGGAGTCGCTCAGTACAATGCAGCTATTGCATGCCTTGGCAGGTGCCTAGTCGCGTGCGGCGATCAGGAAATGCTCCGCTTGAACCAGACCACAGATCACGGCGATGCGGCCGGGTCCTCCAATTCCCAATCGTACCTAGAAACACCAATCACCGTTATCCAATGAAGAACAGAATCCTCTGCGTCACCTTCGGCATCTTGTTGGCATCTCAGTTCAGTCATGCCGACGATCCAGTGAAACAAGTCCGTAGCGGACACAATCTGCTAGAAGACCGAAGCTTGATCGATGCCGGTGTGCCTGTCGATGGACTTGCCTTTGTCAGTGTCGACGGTCAGCCGATTTACTTGGACGAGGTCGTCCAGCACGGACCAGCCGTGTTCGTCTTTTTGTCAACGAAGTGCCCGCTGGCAAAACGGTACACGATGCGGCTCGGGCGCTTACACGAAGAATTCTCCGACGATGGCGTCCAACTGTTTGCGGTTTTTCCCAACAGCGACGAAAGCGATGCCGGCATCAAGCAATACGGCACCAAAGCTGATTTTCCCTTCCCCTGCATTCGCGACATCAACGGTTACCTGGTGCGTCGCTTCGGTGCCACGATGACACCACAGGCGTTTGTCGTTGATGGCAACTCAGTGATCCGTTACCGCGGCGCGATTGACGATCACCGCTACGAAAACCGTGTCAAGAATCGCTATCTTCGTGACGCACTGCTGGCGTTGTTGTCCGATAAGCCGATTGAGACCCCCACCACCAAGTCAATGGGATGCAGCATTCACTTGCCTTCCTCGGCAGGCGAAGGCGAAGTCACTTACTCGAGTCACATCGCACGGATTTTGCAAGACAACTGCCAGAATTGTCATCGCGACGGCCAAGTAGCTCCTTTTGCGATCGAGAATTACGACGACGCCGTTCGCTGGCAAACAGAAATCGTTGCCTACACAAAGTCCAGACTGATGCCACCGTGGAAAGCGTCACCAGCTGTCGGTCACTTCAGCAATGACCTGAGTCTTTCTGACGAAGAGATCAAACTGATTGAGACCTGGGCCCAGCAGGGCACTCCCAAGGGGAACTTTGCGGACATGCCGCCAACGCCGAAGTTCGACGACGATTGGACAGTGGGGCAGCCCGATCTGGTCATTGAAATGCCGGAGGAATATACGGTTGCTCCCGAGGGAGAGGATGACTATCGGCACTTCATCATCCCCTACGAAGCATCCGAGCATCGTTTCATCGAGTCGGTCGATGTCAAGCCCGGAAACCCGGGCGTGGTCCATCACGTAATCGCTTACGTGGACACCACCGGCAAGGCACGCGAGTTGGACGCAGCCGACCCCGGGCCGGGCTACACACGCTTCGGCGATGTCGGATTCAAACCAGCGTCCGTTCTGGGCGGCTGGGCTCCGGGCACACGCCCTTACAAAACACCTTTGGGCAGCGGGCGATGGTTGCCCAAGAAATGTGACATTATCTTGCAGGTTCATTATTACCGAACTGGTTTTGAGGAACGCGACCGCACCAAGGTTGGGGTCTACTTCTCAAAGTCACCTCGGCCAGTACCGACCCGCTTGGCCGTGGCCATCAATCGTGACTTCAGTATCCCCAAGGACGTGAAGCATCATGAAGTCCGAGCGGAGTGCAGGCTTGAGGAAGCCTCGTATCTGTACGCGATCACGCCGCACATGCACTTGGTTGGCGAAACAATGTCGGTCACGGCGCATCTTCCGGATGGCGAGCAGCTGCCACTGATTCGAATCGACGATTGGGATTTTAACTGGCAGACGACGTACCGCTATTGCGACTTGCACCTGCTGCCTGCCGGCACGATCGTTAAGTTGGTGGCGACATTTGATAACTCGGCTGACAATCCCAACAACCCGAATTCTCCGCCACAAGAGATTGTCTGGGGTGAGAAGACCACCGACGAAATGTGCATCGCGTTCTTGGGCCTGGTTCGGCAATCGGAATACAATCCGAAACTGCGGGGCAGGCGGGCCGAGGTCAATGACGCTCTGGCCGTTAAAGCCAGTCCCGTGAATCCATAGGCTACCCATGGCCAATCCAGAGCATCGCGATGTCGAGAGACTTTTCCACGAGGCGGCATCTTTGCCACCGGTGGATCGCGCAGCCTACTTGGATGCGCATTGCCATGATTCGGGAATCCGCAACGAAGTCGAAAAACTGTTGCGGTATGACGAATTGCCTGGCCGCGGCTTGGCATCGCTTCCCAAGATGCCCGAAAAGACGACATCGGTCCCAGGCCCGAGTCATGCGGCTGAGCCATCAGACGATTCCTTTGCGGAGTCCCACGGGCAGTTCTTGCCGGGGACGATACTTGCGGATCGCTACCGTATCGTATCGTTGCTGGGCAAAGGCGGCATGGGGGAGGTTTATCGAGCGGATGATCTGATTCTCAAAGAGCCGATCGCCCTCAAAATCCTTCCTCGCGACCTCAGGGGTCAGAAGGAACTTCTCGAAGCCTTGCGAAATGAGGTCAAGCAGGCTCGGCAAGTATCTCATCGTCACGTTTGTCGTGTTCACGATATCGGTGAAATTGACGGAAGAACCTTTCTCTCGATGGAGTTTATCGAAGGCGAGAACCTGGCTTCGCTGCTGCACCGAATTGGACGGCTGCCGGTGGACAAGTCGAATCAGCTTGCCACCCAACTGGCCGCTGGATTGGAAGCGGCCCACTCGGAGCAGGTCCTGCACTTGGATCTCAAGCCCGCCAACTTGATGATCGATCGAAATGGGAATCTCAAAATCGCCGACTTCGGTCTTGCCCGGATCAATTCGACGACCGAAGACTCCGGCTTGATCGCGGGGACGCCGGGTTACATGGCGCCCGAGCAAGCCCTTGGAGAACCGCTCACCACAGCAGCCGACATTTTCGCGTTTGGCCTGATCCTGTACGAGATGACGTCGGGGCACAAGGCGATTACTGCACGTGGACTTTGGGAGACGAGGGCGTTTTTTACGGAGTCGAAACCGATTACTCCTCCCAGCGAGCATGTACCCGACATTTCTGCCTCGTTGGAAACTCTCATTCTTGCTTGCCTCAATCGCAGCGTCGATCAGCGACCGGCTTCCATGGCTGCGATCCACGAGCGACTTCGGGAGATGGCGTCCGCACAACGTGGTGCTTCTCAGCCGGCCGGCGACATCGATTTGGACTCGTCGATCGAGGACAGCGACGTGTATCTCTGCTTTGCACAGGTTGATGACCAAGCCCCTTCGGAAAATCGGTCGGGCTGGATCACCCAGTTTCAGCGCAACCTGCAGATTCGTGTTGAACAGCTTTCGGGAAAACAGACGAGGGTCTTTCGAGCGCCGCGGGCAAAGAGTGATTTGGAGCCCGATACGCAGCTGCTGAGCGAACTCCCGACCGTCAAAGCAATGGTATCGGTGGTTTCTCCGCCCTTCGTGAATTCGACGGGATGTGTCAGTGAAGTGAACACCTTTTGGGACACAAACCAGCGTGATGGGAGACTTTACGTCGACGGACACACACGCGTGTTGAAGGTCGTCAAGACGCCGGTGGACGACGAAACGATACCAGCCGAACTTGGCGACAAACTCCACAATCTGCTCGGCTTTGACTTCTTTGAGTACGACTCGCAAACAGGACGTTTGCGAGAATATGCCGAATGGTTCGGAAGCGATGCGGAACAGCGATTTCACGAACGCGTTTACGACGTGGCACAAGAGATCAACGCTCTTTTCAAAGCCATGAACACGACCTCCTCGGTGAATGTTCATGGCAAGACCGTCTACCTGGCGACAACGTCTTCCGATATCGCTCCGCTGCGCGACCGTATTCGGCGAGAATTGATCGGTCGAGGCCATCGTGTGTTGCCCGAACGAGCGCTGCCGTTGTTGGCTAGTGA
Organism: Pirellulaceae bacterium; assembly: GCA_963767665.1. Lineage (GTDB taxonomy): Bacteria > Planctomycetota > Planctomycetia > Pirellulales > Pirellulaceae > Rubripirellula. Next base: position 19,157 of record CAVYFC010000013.1, on the reverse strand, counting down.
AGCGGAATCGGCAGTCAAGGCGTGCCTGGCCGAAAGCGATCTTTCGATCCATCCATTCGGAAGCAACTACGGTGTCATCCCGGAAGAATCGTCAAAGTCGCTGGCCGCCTTGCAGAATGAGCTTGCGGCGGAGCATTCAAAACAGACCGATTTGCGACGTGTCATTTGGATTCCCAGCGATGTGACATCGACCGACGCACGACAAACAAAACTGCTTGAGGCGCTGAGAACGGACCCGGAACAACACCGGAATGCGGAGATCGTCATCAACACGTTCCAGATGCTCAAGCCCATCGTTCTGGAAAGGCTCACTCCCACCGAAAAGCCACTGCTCGCCGGTCCGACCCTGGATTCATCAACGCCGCGTCGGATCTATCTGATCTGTGATCCTCAAGACGAGGACGCAATTGAACCTTTGGAAGACTATTTCTATGAGCAGGGATTCGATTTGATCTTGCCAGACTTTGAGGCGGATGAGGCGCAAGCAGCACAGTCGCATCGCGATAATCTGCAGGACTGCGATGGCGTGATCATCTTCTATGGTGCGGCACGAAGTGCCTGGGTCGATGTGAAGCTTCGCAGCGTTCTGAAAGTCAGCGGTTACGGACGGGAAGCCAACCTTGTCTTCAATGCCGTTTACGTCGCACCGCCATTCGATCGCCGCAAAGAACGTTACCGCACGCACAGTGCCGAGATCATTCGGCAGTCGGCAGAATTCGACCCATCACTGCTCAAGCCGTTGACCGAGCGTCTCCACCAAGCCTGAACCATCATGTCGGATCTCACCTCGTCTCCTTATCCCGGTCTGCGTCCATTTCGGATGGATGAAGACTACCTGTTTTTCGGACGCGAAGAGCAAACCGCGGAACTGGTCAAACTGCTACGTGAACATCGCTTTCTTGCAGTGGTCGGCCGATCGGGGAGCGGGAAGTCGTCGCTGGTCCGCGCCGGACTGCTGCCCGCGATTCAAGGCGGCATGATGCAGCATGCGAGCTCCGCCTGGGAGATCGCTGTGCTCCGCCCCGGAGGTCATCCCATCCGCAACCTGGCGGAATGCCTGATCGAAGCGGATCTTTATGACCGCGAGGACGAAGAGACGCTACCCAGGCTGCTCGCCACCCTCAACCACAGTGCACTGGGGATGGTGCAGGCCTATCACCAGTCGGAGATCGAAGGCGATGCCAATTTGTTGATCGTTGTGGATCAATTTGAAGAGTTGTTTCGTTTCGAGCGCCATGATCTCAAGGCGAAAGATGAAGCACACGCCTTTGTCGAACTCTTGCTGGAGGCCAGTCGGGCACCTGAAGTACCAATTTACATCGTGTTGACGATGCGCAGCGACTATCTCGGCGATTGTGCTCAGGTGCCGGGACTTGCCGAAGCGGTCAATCGCGGCGAGTACCTGATTCCAAGATTGGAGCGTAACCAGCTCCGTGTCGCCATTGAAGGCCCGGCAAAGGTTGGCGCCGGATCGGTTTCTTATCGATTGCTGCAACACCTGCTCAATGAGTTGGGTGACGAAGAGGACCAATTGCCCGTCTTGCAGCACGCGCTGATGCGGACATGGTCGTTCTGGCATGACGATCATGCCGAAGGCGAGGAAATCGACCTGCGACATTACGAAACTAGCGGCGGAATGAATCTGGCAATCTCCAATCACGCCGACGAGATCTTTGAACGGCTTCCCAGCGAAGAACATCGCACCGTCGCCGAACGATTATTCCGCACACTGACGGTCAAAGGAGATGACAACCGAGGGGTACGCCGGCCGACACGACTGGATCATCTGGCCTCGATCGCTCGAGAAGATTTGGATCTCGTCAAAACGGTCATCGATGCCTATCGGAAACATGGCGTCACGTTTCTGATGCCGGGCGAGGAGGTCGTCCTGAAAGACGACACGGTCATCGATCTGTCTCACGAGAGTCTGATGCGCGTCTGGCAGCGTCTTCGTCGTTGGGTGGATACGGAAGCTCAGTCAGCTCGCATTTACCAACGGCTTGTCGACACCGCTGACTTGCACGGCGAAGGAAAGGCGGGGCTGTATCACAATCCTGATTTGGAAATCGCGCTCGCCTGGCGTGAGAACGAGGATCCGAACGAGAACTGGGCGGCTCAATACGGTGGCGGATTCGCACAAGCCATTGGATTTCTTGACGAGAGCGAGCAACAGGCCTGCCGCCTGGAGCAACAAGCCGAACAAGCACGTCAGCGGGAGCTCCAGCAAGCGAAGGATCTGGCAGCATCGCGTGCTCGCTCAGCGGCGTTATTGAAACGTTTCGCGGTTGCGGTCGGCACGGCTTGCCTGGTTGCGATCATGTTGGCGGTCTGGGCAATGCAGCAGTCGCAGGTTGCTCAAAGGAATGCCCTCGTCGCCAAGCGGGAAACCGCGCGGGCCAACGCCGAAGAAGGAAAGGCCAGGGAATCCGCCCAAGAAGCGAACGAATTGGCCGATGAAGCCAAGCAATTGCAAGCACAAGCGATCGAAGCGGCAAGCGTGGCGAAACAGGCACTCGGCAAAACCTGGCTCGCCACCGCCAACGCGATTGCCGACAACAAAGATCGGTTTACCGCGCACCTGAAAGCTGCCCGAGCAATAGGATTCGAGGGACACGGCCGCAATTCGCTCGGCAAGGAGATGCAGGACAAGTTCCCCGTGCTCCTGAAAGAGGAGACGCCTCCGTGGTTGGAAGCTGAAGAATTCATCACTGCCGATGCTGCCAGCCAGTTGCTTTGGATTAGCGGGCTTCGGCCTCAACACAGCAGCCAAATCGTTGGTGTCGCCCAACATCCAAGTCAATCAATCATCGCCAGTGTTTCCAAGAGTGATATGGGAATTCAGCTCTGGGACACCAAGTCGGGCGAAAAACTGACGACGTTGGAGACGAGGATCCAATCAAGTCCCCTTGCCTCGACGGCGGTGAGTGCGATCGGGTTTTCGCCGGATGGAAAATATTTCGTCGCGGCATCCGACCAGATCGAAGTCTTCACCGTTGACGACGACGGCCGTTTCATTTCGATCGAAGGCGACCTGCCGCAACTGCGGCGAAGCATCACGAGTATGTCGTTCAGCTCGGATGGAAAACTGCTTGCGCTCGGTGATAGCGGAGGGAATCTTCATGTATGGGAAGAATGGAAAAGCTACGGTGCTTTTCGACCGGAATCGACGATGCTCGCGGTACACGACGCTGCTGCTATTAATAGTCTCGCGTTCCACCCCTCGGATAATCGCCTGCTGGCGCTGGGTGGCAATCGAGAAGGCATCGTCTCATTGATCGACACGGTAACCCATGACATTGAACGACTCAAACCGGTTGAAAGACAAGGCAATCAAAACAACCGAGTCCACTCGTTGGCATTCAGCCCTGACGGGCAGCTGCTTGCGGTGGGGGGGAATCCATTCCGATCACCGTGTGGAATGTCTCGGAGCGGAAGCCGGTGACGACGTTGCTGGACGAAGAATGGAAGGTCGTGAAGGACTTCGCCAAAGACGGCTCCAAATCACTTCGGATTGTCAGTCCCAGCGTTGCGTTTTCTCCCGACGGTTCGCGGCTAGCGGTCAGCTGGTACCACGAAGCGGCTGGAAATGAATTCCTCTACTACCCCAACAGTGTCACGGTTTTTGACCTCGGCCAAAACGCCGAGAATCCGGCTCGACTGACTGACATTCCATCAGATGATGGGCCTTTCCGGCATGTTCTTTTTGATCACCAGGACGACGTTTTGTTTCTCGCGCGAGCCGGTCGTCTTGAGTCGTGGGATCTGCAACGTGGGCGCCCGACGCGAGGCGAACCCGCCGCACATTCGGCACGAATCCAGTCGCTGGCCTTCAGTCGCGACGGATTGCTTTTTGCGTCGGGAGATTTCTATGGCTTCATTCGAATCTGGGATGCTCGAACAGGCGCGTTGCGGCACACGCTCCAGAAACATTGGGGCAGCATCGAAAGCTTGCAGTTCAGCGCCGATAGCTCAAGATTATTCGCCACCGGCTGCAGGGATCGAATGATCACCGCGTGGGATGTTTCCACCGGCCAATTGATCGAGTCGCTCGATTTCGAGAAAACCATTTCTGGTTTCGATCTGACCCCCGACGGGAAAACGCTGTTGGCAGGGGGGTGGTACAACAAGTTCTTTGCCTATGATCCAGAGACACTTGTTCTGAAGAATGAGATCAAAATCGGTCGCGGGAGCGCTCCATTTATCTTGCCGGACGGCAAACAGATCGTCGCGTTGAACAATACGAAATCCTGTTCGATGAATCTGTACCAGTGGCAGGAGGATGAATCGTTAGCACCTCGTGAATCAGTGGGATCCCCTACACGATTCCTTTTGGGTGGACGTCGAGATTCATCCCAACGGCAAGATGATGGCCGTCGTGTTTCGCGACGGGTCCGTGAAGACCTTCCAGCGACAACTCGATCGCACCTGGAAGGAGTCACCCCAGACACTGATCCCCTTCCGGGACAAGGACATCACGCAGCTTCAGTTTGATCCTCTGGGTCGCCACCTCATCACGGGAACCTACGGCGGTCAAACGAAGATTTGGGATTGGGCGTCCGAGCAGTTGCTCGAAGTGTTGCCTGGGAACATGCCTATCACCTCGCTGGTCATGAGTCCAAACGGCGAATTGCTGTTGTCCGGAAACGTCACTGGCATGATCCATGCTTGGGAGATCTCGGTGACCCAGGAGAAGGAACCGGAGCCGATTGTCGTGGGAACACAAAGTGCCCCCCATCCCATCCGTAGGGGAGCACACGACATGGTCTTTTCCCCCTCGCGGCGGCTGTTGTTCAGCACGGGGGTAAACCCACATCCCAATGACGTCATCGCCTGGAAGATCGACAATGCGGCGCTCACTCGTGCCTACACGTTGGTTGGCCGCGAAACTCAACCCGGCGCGCTCGCGATTAGTCCCGATGGACGCTATCTCGCCTCTGGTCCGAATGTGGGCGAGGGAGAGCTGATGCTATGGGATTTGGAAACAGGCGAATCCCGACAATTGGCCCGAATGCTGCCATCTTCGACATTGGTATTCAGTCCGGACGGAAAGACCATTGCGGGAGCAGGCTTGTCGGGTCCGGACTCGCCGAGCAAAATTTCTTTATGGAACGTTGCCGCTGGTGGTGATCCGATTGCAGAGACTCCGTTGCTACCTGGGCCCGCGATCGGCATCACCTTCACCGCCGACGGAACCCAGTTGATCTCCGCGGTGGCAACCGACGGACATCCGGTTCAGTTCTGGGACATCGATCCGGAAACAAGGGCGCTGAGCCTTGCAAAGGAGCTTCCGGCGCCGCCTCACCGGGCCATGAAGCTCACGCTCAATCAGGCGGGCACACATCTGGCCGTCGCGTTTTCTGGCGGCGGAGGCTGGATTTGGGATCTCTCCAAGTCCAGCAACTCTCCCTCGGAAGTCATCAACGACGGTGGGCTTTTTTGCTTTGCCTTCGGGCCGGACGATCGTTTACTGGCCACAGGCGGCTTTTATGGTCACTTGCGGGTTGTCAGCAGCGATGCCCCACGAGAAGTGATCGTTTCCGATAAAGGTGGTGGATTATGGAATGTGGTGACGGATCTCGAATTCGATGCTGATGGCCGAACCCTTTTTGTTAGCAAGACGGATGGGACCATCACTCCTTGGAAACTCTCGGGCGCGAAATCCAAGGTTCCGTCCGTCGAGTACCTGCGACTGTTTGATTTAGAAGAGGCAACCGGCGACTTGGTTTGGAATGACCAGAACTCAAAGTTGTCGCCACCGACCGCAACCATATCGTTCTCACCGATACAGGATCACTATCTTTCCGAGTTGAACGTGGAGACCGATGCTGCTGAATCAATGGTCCGCCTGTTCGATGACTACTTGAGTAAAGATCAGTTTGTGGCTGCTGAGGGCCTGATGTTGTCGATGGACCCAGCGGTCGCGACCGGTTTGCGCGAGAGACTGACAACGAGACTCGCGGAGCACCTGATCACTCTCGAAACTGCAAGAAAAGACCTCGACTGTAATCTTGAGTTGGCGAGCCGTCTTTTTGAAGCCTATCCGGATCTATTCGCCGTCCGATTGGCACGCTGCACCCAATTGCAGCAATGGAGCCAAGCGGACGAACTTCTGACGGAAGACTTGAAAAACGTATCCGTTGAAGAGCGAAAGCGACACGTTCGGAATTTTTTTGCTGCGTTGGATGCTCAGATCGCTCGGTTGGTGGACAGTGCTGAGCCGAATGATGAGAGCGATTCCGAAGCACCGCCCAGGGAATTGTTATTCGCGTCCACCTTGAGCGACCTTTCGAGGGCCTTGGACGATGAAATGGCCAAAGATGCAGTTCGCGGGTTCTCCGCGGAAGTGAATCCGCCGCCCGCCGTCACGTTGCTCGATCGCATTGCGCCAGAGGGATGGAAGACGGAGACGTTGCTCAACGATGTCTTGGAGATGCTGGAATCGGCCGATCTGGGAGACGCCGCCTTTTCTTGGCTGGAGGCCTTTGACGAGGGCCTCCAACATGACCAGCTGGATTCGCCTCGACTCTGGCGACTGCGGGCTCGCATCTTCGAGCATCTCCAGTTGTACGAGCAAGCTTTAGCGACTGCTCGATCACGGCTCGAGGCCTTGGCGAATAGCAACTCGCCGGCCGCCATCCGTGAGTCCAAGAGCTGGTTGCAGTGGATGAGGGAAATGCTTGAGAAGGCCGAAGCGCCGGCCGAGGAAATCGACGCTGTCGTCGAGCGATTGAACAGCATCCCGGAGCGTCCGTCGGGACTCGATCCAAAGATGATCGATCTGAGCGATTACTACACAACCAATCTCTTCGGCAAACTCGACTTGGCGCGTCTTGCGGAAACGTTCACGCCACGGCACGGTGTGGGGTTTGATCTTCGGGGCGTGATGCGGCTTGCCTCCACATGGACGGAAGAGCCCGAAAGGATAGAAGGCATCCCTGTGGGACAAAAATCCAAAGCCATCCATTTTCTCATGGGCGCGCAGGGTGGTAACAAGCTCGGGCGGATCGAGGTCGCGAGAATCATCGTGCACTTCGACAACGGCGACTCGTCGACGATGACGATCAAGCACAAGGACCATATCGCGGACTGGCTTCAATGGCTTGACAACTTTCGGCTAACGGATGAGCAAAGGGGCTGGAACGGTAACACAGCTAACCCCTGGGGACCTGGAGTCCTTGCCTGTGCCATTTCCGAAGTGGTCTGGAAGAATCCGAATCCTGAACTGACGATCTCACACATCGACCTCGTGTCGGAAGTCACCGATGTCGCTCCGTTCGTGGTCGCCATCACGCTGGAATGACGCACACATCAAACAGAGACCCCTTTCACGTCAAAATGATCTTCTCCAGACAACAAGTGGGAGCTACCCGATGAAATGCTTAACGTACTTCCATGTTCATGTGGCACTTGCATGCCTGTTGACAGCTGATGGACTTGGCGCCGAGGGCCAGGACTCATCGACGCTCGCCTCGGTGCGATGGACGCAATTTCGGGGCCCCAACGCATCGGGCATTGCAACAGCGAAAGCCGAAATGCCGATTGAGTTTGGTCCTGACAAGAACGTCAGCTGGAAGACGGAAATCCCTCCGGGAGGATCGTCGCCTTGCATTTGGGAGGACCGCATCTTCTTGACCACCTACGACAATCAGGCGAAGAAACTGGAAGTCATCTGCATCGATCGAAGCGATGGCAAGATTCATTGGCGGCGCGATGTGGAGGCTAAAACCATCGAGAAGATCCACGCGGCAAGCACTCCTGCTAGCGCGACTCCGACGACCGATGGGGAGCGAGTGTACGTCTATTTTGGATCTCGTGGATTGCTCTGCTACGACTTCGCTGGGGACCTGGTTTGGTCGATTGACATGCCGGTTCCGCAGACGCGGAACGGATCGGGCACCTCGCCGATCATCGCCGGCGATCTCGTGTTGCTCAATCGGGAAGTACCTAAGGATTCCCATTTACTAGCAGTCAACAAGGTCAGCGGCGACGTCGTCTGGAAACACTCGCACTTGTTTGCGCCGGGCATCCTCAATGAAGGCTACGCGACGCCCATCATCTGGAAAGATCAGGTGATTCTGCACACGCATGATGGAATTCGCGCGATCACTTTGTCAGACGGCCAGTTGATTTGGCAAGTCAACGCGTCTACGGCAGGTGTTTCGACCCCCGTTATTGACGGCAACAGATTGCTTGTCGCCACGTTTCAAACGCTTGGTGAACCATCGCTTCGCAAGGAGCTGCCGACGTTTGAACAACTGAAGGAACACGATGCCGATGACGATGGAACGATTGCGTTTGCAGAGTTCCCTGACAAGTACTTGCTCTTCGACCGACCGGAGGCGAGTGATGAGAAGGGAGTGAACGTGCGGCTCAAGATGGTGTTGGGCATGGTGGACACTGACAAGGATCGTGAAGTGACGCCGCAAGAATGGGAAGCGTTCGGTCAAGGGTTTTCCGCGTATGTCAAAGATCACGGATTGTTATCGATTGAACTCGGCGGAGAGGGGAACGTGACAGATACCCACGTCAGCATTCTGGAGAAAAGGAATCTACCGGAAGTCCCGTCACCGCTCGTTCATCAAGGACGCATCTACATGATCAAGAATGGCGGCATCCTCACCTGCTTGGACTCGGCGTCGAAAGAGAAGCTGTATCAAAAGCGGATCTCCGCATCAGGCTCGTATTACGCGTCTCCGATTGCTGTCGGTGAGAATATATACCTGGCATCCCGCCAAGGCGTGGTCACCGTGTTGCGGGGCGGTGACACGTTAGACATCGTTGCGGAGAATGATCTGTCCGAAAAAATCATGGCGACTCCCGCCGTCACGGATAACACGCTGTACGTCCGAACCGATCGCCACCTCTATGCGTTTTCCTCACACAACCCATAGGCCGAAAGAGAGCCGCTACAAGGGTTTCCAACTTACAACTTGCAGATTCCCGGTGTGCCTCACCATTGCCGCTGATTCGTCTCGGGCGCGTCGTCGAACAGAATAGAACAGTGGTCTGACCAATGCGTATGAGTTCTGAACGACCCTTCGAACGCAACGGGTAGCAATGGTCGGACGCGTCGGGAGGAGAGTAGGCATGGTCCAACTCGGTAACCCTGACGACGTTTCCGTTGTTATATGGGTTCCCGCAAAGATGATCGAAGTCTAGAGGTTCCTTCTCGCCGATCTTAATGCCGGAATCGGAGCCATTCTCCAAGCCTGTTCCCGCCATGTTTCGGCGCTTCGGTTGGACCAACGAATGTCGCAAGCTTAAGGAACTCTACGATCCGTATCGCCACTGGTCACTGTGCGACGACGGTGCTGGCACGGTATCTCATTGCGGTTCCGATCGCGCGGCAAGCTATAAAGCCTCTCGTTTCGACCGCAAAGCCGAGGGTAAATCATGAGGTTGGCTATTGCAACGCAGCCCACTTTGCAGAAACAGGGAAAGCCGCCGATGATGTTGATGACTTTTCGACTTGCGACCTAGAACCACTTTGAACGGTTGTGTGGCAGCTTGGCAATGTGTCGAGGTTGCTTGAGCGGCGTGGACCACTTTGGCCGTCGTTTGCGCGCCCGCGGCTCCCAGCGTCCAGGACGATCGCCGACGCGGTGATAAGCAATGGTCCTGAGCATCGCATCAATCAACCTCGCGCGATTCTCTGGTCGGGCAGCTTCAATCTTCGGAGCGAAGGCAGTCAAAGCTTGCTTGGCTCCTTTGAAACTTATCTTGCGCGGCTCAATGTCGTTCTCGTGGGCAGCAACGGCCATCACCGTGCGAAGTAAGTTGTAAGCCAGCAGGTGAGTCCATATTTCTTTGTGAACCATCTCCGGCGTCTTGCAACGGAGGATGTCCATTTGCATGACAGACTTGATCGAACGTATATCGGTTTCTCCACTCCACCGCCGCTCATACAAATCGCCAATCTGCTCGCCATCGATCGACACATCGAGAATCGTGGTAACAACATTGAACTGCTTCGCGCGATTGTTCTTGTCGCGCACATCAACGGCCACGCGCCGCATCGTTAACTGTTTTGGGTAGCTCCGATACTTCGCCTTGGTCATTCCGAGCGGCTTGCGGGAACGCTGCCAAACGAGGATATCGCCTTCGGGCGTGATTTCCTTTGTCCAACTATCTGGCGCTCGTGCTGAACGCGAGCAACGATATCGATCCCGAGCTGGCGCAGTTCGCAAGCGATGAAGTAATTGTCGAATAAGGCGTCGGCAACAACCACATCACCGGGTTTGAGCATATCGTACATTTGTCGGAAGAGAGTTGTTTCGCCAGTGCCTTTGCCACTGTATGAGGCGACGGCTAAGTTGTGACAAGCGCCGGTTGCAAGCGATAGCAGCACACCGATCCGCGCTAGTGGAAAGCCCAGCCCTGGCTTTTGTTTTGGTGGCTGTGGGTACATCGATTGATTCAGTGGCGTGTCCGGCATCGAAACCGTGGAGCCATCGAAGACAAACACGGACCGGCCGTTCCACTTCCATTGATCGGCAATGCTCGCTTGTAACTCATGGGCAGTTCGCCTCGCCAACGTGGACAGAACATTGGTGAGAATCCGACTTCGCGCGTTGCAATAGCTGGCAGTATTTGGCGAGCAGATGGTATCGCCATTGGCGGCGCGATGTGCGATGATTCGTGAAACCGCATCGCGGCAGCTGTGGTCTTCGCTAAGCACCTGACTGAGAAAGCCCCAGATGGTTGTGACCGGATTGAACACTCGGTCCCGGTACGTGACGCCATGCTCGTTGAGAATATCTTGGATACTTTCCTCCGTCAGAATGTCCGCGAATGGGAGCCCCTCGTTGCGCAAAGCGGGCGCGTACCGCATCCAGGCTTGTCATTGAACCGCCTTCAGCTTGACAGCGATTCCGGCCGCCTGGGTAGAATGCGATGCAGACGGACCCCATTCTTAGGCGGAAGCGACTGAGTGTGATTCCGTGCCCGGTCGAAGTGTTGCTTCGCAGGGACTTGCCTGGCTGGTCATCATGGCCAACCGATACTGTCTATCTTTACGTAGACACCTGACACGTTTGGTCACACAGCTCGCAAACCCTGAAAATCATGGACGCAGACAGCGTGATGGACAATATCCGAGACGCGTTTGAGCGTTCGGGAATGACGCTGAATGAACTTGGCGAAAGCCTGGGATATCACGGCCCCACGGCCAGGAAGCGCGCGTGGATCCTGTTGCATCGCACGTCGGACCCACGTGTATCGACAGTGCTCGCCGTAGCCGAAGCGCTGGGCGTAAAGATGAGCGATCTAGTAAAGTGATGACACGAAGTCGCCTGGAAAAACTCTTAAGCTTGCGACATTCGTTGGACCAACCGAACGCAGTTGCGCCCGTCGCCAAATGCGTTCGGTGCCGGAGACCGACGCGAGTTTCGGCAACGAGCTTGCGTCATCCGGTGGCCGACTCCGGAGTAGCTTCGCTTTGGCTCCCTTGCAACTCATTGGTGCAATTCCGGGGACCTGCTTCGATTCGGAGCCATGCAGGACGGGAGTTGTGCTGACTGCACACATGCAGACTGGTTAGGTCCCGTTTGGATACTTGAAGGTGAGATTTTCAATCGTGCCGGAGAAGTGGTTCGGCGTGTCGTAATCCCCGACGGGTTGGATCAGGTCAGCGCCGATCTGAATGGAGTCGCCAGGTTCGTGGTGAAGGATGCCTGCTTGTTCCTTCCCGACGAGCTTGTTGTTCACTTTAAGAAACATCTCGCCATTGGGATTCCAGTTCGCTTCGAAGTGGGTGGAACCAGTGATCGCGGCAGAGGAACGGACCACCGTGCTCTTTTTGTTGGCACATGCGGCAAAACACAGATGGCCTTCATCGAGGTAGACGCTGTAGCCGGCTTGATTGCCGCCGTAAGCCAGTATGACTCCGGAGGGAGAATGAGAGCGAAGGGTGCCCTTGATCTGGAGTGAGCGGCCTCCAGTCACTTTCGGCGCTCGAAACGCTGGAAGGTCGAGCCACGATTCCCCATCCAACTGCAGCGACGCGGTGTCGCCTTTTACACCATGGTTCACAAAACAAAGGAGTTGGTTACTGGCATTGCATCATTGTGATGGCAGCTCGTTTCACTTTGAGATTGCTATAACATAGCGGTGACGTGATTAACTCGATGCCAACGACCGTTTTTGAACCAGACGAGCTGACTTCGTGACCTACTTCATAAAACCCATCTTAGCACTCTCGACCGTCTTGCTGCTAACGCTCGCGGGTATGGTTCACGCTGCGGATCGCGTGGCCGAGCCTCCTCATGTTGTCGTCTACGGCGCGACTCCCGCGGGGATTGCGGCGGCCTTGGCGGCTGCGGAGGGGAATCGGAGTGTTTGGCTGGTCGAGCCGACCGGTCGCATTGGCGGCATGCTGACGCATGGCCTGTCGCATTCGGACTTCCACAGTTTCGAGGCGCTCAACGGCCCGTTTCTCCGGTTCAGCCAGAGGGTGTTACAGCATTACCAGTCGACCTATGGCGAGGATTCGCCACAGGTCAAGGATTGTTGGCGAGGAACGCATGGGGAACCATCGGTCAATTTGCTCGTGCTGCAGGAGATGCTGGCTGAGCAGCCGTTGATCAAGATCTTGACCTATCACCGGTTGGCACGCATCACGGTGGAAAAACAAATGATCACCTCGTTGAAGTTTAACAGCGAAGCGGTTGAAACGCATGCGGTGAAGCCGCGTGTTGTGATCGATGCCAGCTACGAAGGTGACCTGCTGGCTGCGGCGAATGTTCCTTACCGCGTTGGACGTGAGGCTCGGTCGGAGTACAACGAATCCCTGGCACCCGAAGCAGGGGACGATCAGTTGCAAGGTTACAACTTCCGGCTTTGCATGACGCAGAGGGAATCGAATCGAGTGCCTGTTCCGATTCCCGAAAATTACAACCGGAACAACTATGCGGCGATCGTTCCTCTCGTTGCATCCGGTAAGATCACGGCCGCTTTCGGATATCCAAGTGGTGGTTTTCTTTTGAAGGCCCACCTTCCGATCATGCCCAACGGCAAGCACGACATCAACGATGTCTCTAAGGGTCTTGTCCGTCTATCCTTGCCCGGACACAACCAAGAGTACCCCGAAGGCAGCCTCGCCACTCGACGTCGTATCGAGCGTGAGCATCTCGACTGGCAGTTAGGACTGATCCACTTTGCCCAAACGGATTCCGAATTGCCTGACGCGTTCCGTAAAGAGGCTGCAACCTGGGGTCTGTGCAGCGATGAGTTTGAGGAGACTCGTCACATTCCGTCGCAGATCTATGTCCGGGAAGCCCGCCGCATGGTGGGCCTGCATGTTTACACCGAGAGCGATACCGAATACGCGCCCAACGATTCTCGGGCGCGGCTGCATCGCGATTCCGTCGCGGTTGGCGAGTACAGTCACAATTGCCACGGCAGCGGGCACGAAGGACCTCGGATCGGTGGACGGCACACAGGCGAGTTCTACAAGGCTGTCGCACCGTATCAGATTCCCTACGGCGTTCTCGTGCCGCGGAAGATGAAGAACCTAATCGTCCCGACGGCCTGCAGCGCAAGCCACGTCGGTTTCTGCGCGATCCGACTGGAACCGATCTGGATGTCGCTCGGCGGAGCTGCCGGGCATGCCGCCCGCTTGGCCACCGATGACAACGTCCCCGTGCAACAGGTCGACGTCGATCGTCTACAGAGACTCATCTGGTCGCGAGGTGGAGCGACGATCCACGTCAGCGATGTGCCCCCGAGTCATCCGGATTTCGTCGCCGTACAGTGGTGGGGCGGAGTCGGCGGTCTGCACGGGCTCGAGCCCGCAGCAGAAAAAGCCGGAACCCGCGGGACAAACATCATCAGTCAGTATTTTGAAGCTTTTCCCGGCCATCAAGCTGGTCTCGAAAAGCCACTTGATACTGCGGTGGCTGAACGTTGGAACCGCTTGGCTCGCAAACTCAAGTTGCCATCCGAGGTTCTGCCCACAGCGGATGGCAACGTCACACGCGGTGACTGGATTCGCGCCGCGTTTGTTGCGGCAAACCCATCATGAACTGCTCAGTTCTTGGGATGGCTCAACTGCCACGCCTTGTACTCGCGAATTCCCCCTGAAAATTGGTTGGGGTCTGGGTCGTAATCAGGATTGGGCAAGGCGAGCTGTGCGCCGACCTCGGTGAGGTAGCGGTCCAAATTCTTGATCAGCGACTTGGTCTTTTCTGGATAGACCGCCGCGACGTCTTGCCCCTCCATGAGGTCATTGTTCAAGTCGTACAACTCGACTTTCCCATCATCCGCGTAGCGAATCAACTTCCAACCATCGACGATCGCCGAGCTATAGGGCGTTGTTTCATCGTAGTGTGGGTAGTGCCAGTAGAACGGACGATCCGGAATCGTACCGTTTCCCGTCAGCGCCGGCAGAATGTCAACGCCGTCAAGATGTTCATCCGGATTTAGCGGAGCCCCGATATAGGAGAGAATCGTGGGGTACAAATCCATCCCGATCGTGGTCACGTTTGAGATACCAGTCTGAATGCGCGGGCCAGCGACAATCAGCGGCACGCGCGTGCCTCCCTCGTAAGCCGTGCCCTTGTTGCCCCGAAAGTTCGGCACGAACTCATCCCCCTGGCTGCCGTTGTCTCCGGTGAAGATAACCAGAGTGTTGTCCAGTTGACCGATCTCGCTCAGCTTGGCCATCACCCGTCCGACACTCTCGTCCAGGCTCTGGATCATCGCCGCTTTCCCAGGGTCTTTCATGTAGTAGTCAGCGCTGGGATGGTCAGCCAACTTGTGCTTGTATTTCTCGACGTATCCAGGCTTGCCGGTGATCGGAGCGTGCACGGTGTAGTAGGAAAGGTACAGAAAGAACGGCTCGTCCTTTTTTCGCTGCATGAAGTCAACCGCGCAATCGGTCAGCACGTCCGTGAGGCAGTCCTGTTCATTTCCTTTGCCTTCGAGACCAGGGAATCGGTGGTAGGCCGGATAAAAGAACCGATTGCCCTGATTGGGTGAATGGTCGCCACCAAAATTCTCGTCAAAGCCATTGTTCTGCGGCATGTGATCCTGATAAATAGCGGCAAGTTCGTCCTCGCGCTGCGAGTTGCCTCGCTCCGTCGGCTTGAGTCGGGGCACCAGATGCCACTTGCCAATGAAGCAAGTGGCGTAACCCTGATCCTTCATCGCTTCGGGCAACAAGACACGCTCTCGGTCAATGTGCGTTTGCCAATCCGGAGTGACGGTCTTGCGATTGATCTGCGGCTGACCTGGAATCCAATCGGTCAGGTGCAGCCGCGCCGGCGAACGTCCAGTCAGCAGTGCCGCTCGGCTGGGTGAGCAAAGCGTGGCGACCGAATATGCCTGAGTGAATCGCGTTCCTCGCGCAGCCAACGCGTCAATGTTGGGCGTTTCGTGGAACCTGCTGGCGTAGCAAACGAGTTCACCGGAGCCGAGGTCGTCGACAAGAAAGACGACAACGTTGGGCCGGCCCAGTTCGTTGGATTGTTGTTCGTCGGCTTGTTGTTCGTATCGGCTTGGACATCAGCGCCAGTGATTCCTATCACGAAGAAAAGAGAGATCACAACGTGAAGCGGTCGCTTCTTGCACGGTTCTCTTGTCGTCGTCATTCTTGATCACTCGAAAATCGTTCACTTCTCTCGGAAAGCCGCACTGACAGCATTCTGATTCTAATCGGCCACTACCCACTAGGGGTGATCCGCTCCGACTTTCCGCCTGAGCTCGCAATCGTGCCACGGATGGCTTGCGCAGTCCCCATCGGCCGCGACCGCGTCTGTTTGATGATTTTGAACCGGGAAGGAAGATCGCCGCAACTGAATTTCGTTTCAGCAAAACGCGAACGACCGTCGCGGCAGGACGGTGTCTCACTTCTTCACTTCCGAGTTGCTAGGAACAGTCCACGACGTCCTGTTCATATTCTTCCGCGGTCACTCCATCCACGCCTACAGCGCCATCGAATGGCAAAGGCTCCCACGAAAGGTCTTTCGACGCTCAACAGCATGGCTTTCGGACTCGCTGTCTACGCTTCGCGGTGCGGGTTACCCCAACGCCACGCAAGACTCGCTTCCAGTTGCTCTTCAGACTCTACTGGACGGGCTTTCCACCCGCAAGCTTCCGATGAATGGTTTCAAATTCGCAATTTGCCTTTCCTTCCCTCTCTCAAGCTTGCTTGGCGCAATCGATTAACCGCCCGCATGAAGAACAGCCGACGGGTGAGCTGTTAACGGATTGCTCCAGCCCCTTACGCCCCCTAGGCTGTTCGCCATTAGAGTCAACTCACAACGGCCTCTTTCTTGGACGTGACGGCGGCAGTGTTCTCGGCCGAGCAGGCCGTCTCTTTTCAACTTGGGGTTGCCCGGACGACGCTGCCAGTTGGTCGCTCGCGCATTCAACCCGGCGGGTGTTTAGAATAGCAAGTGAATAATGCGAGCGACTGTGACGTCATCGAGCGGTGATCATTCGTCGCCCGAATCAACCAGGCAAGTCCCAGAGTGAATTTACATCATCGCTCTTGGGATAAGTTCGTCGAAAGTGAGCAGTCTTACATGTGGCAGTGCGTTAAGTGTCAAGAAAATCTTGAGGATTCGTTCGACCTTTGCTGGAATTGTGGCACTTCAAGGGATGGAGTTGAAGATCCGTCATTTGGAAGCGGGACCGAGAGCGAATTGGTTGATACCGACAAGCCAGTCGCAGTGGAAAAGACAGAAGACGCCTCTCACATGTCCGAGGTGTGATCGTGATCTGGACTATGTCAGGAACGAAAAGATTTCACGAAGGAACGCGATGGGGAGTTCTTGGCGACTTAGGTCACTCCCTAGTCAACAAAGAGAAGTTCGACGTTTACTGCTGCCCAAGGTGCGGCAGGGTAGAATTCTTCGTCGATGGAGTCGGCGAGGAATTTCACCAATAGTTGAAGAACACCGAGGCTGCCCTCGGTTTCACGGGGATGGCAGGTAAGTTTTGTCGGAATTGCCAAGATCTTGTTCTTCATGTTCATCGTCCTGTTCCTGATCAGCACCGTTTCCGGCGGTGTGAGAACGTGTTTTGAAATTGCAAATCTGGTCGCGCAGGACCCGGACCACAGGGGCGGTGATGCAACGTCGGGCGAAAAGCATATCCCAAAGCAACAGGCGGCACACGGGATAAACTAGATACCTCCTTTAGATTCACGAGCGTGCAATGTCACCGATAGATTTCCTCCTGCTGCTACTGGTTGCCGGGATCTGCGGCAGTATCGCGCAATCCTTGGTAGGTTACTCCCGCGGCGGCTGCCTAGTGTCGATTGCACTGGGATTCATCGGTGCGCTGTTTGGGATGTGGCTTGCCCCTTGCTAGGTTTGCCCGAATTCCTGTCGCTGCGGTTTGGTGATCAACCGTTTCCCCATCCTATGGTCCATCCTCGGCACATTCCTCTTTGTGGCCGTGCTCAGCCTGATTAGCGGGTCCCGTCCACCACGGACGTAACGTAGGGGACAGATCATCCGAGACGTTTGACTTTCGTTCCTGAGCAAGCGTAGCAAGAAACGACCGCGATGGAGCAGGCGGTCCCCGGTCAGAAGAAACGGCGTACATACAGCACCTCTTTCGTTTCGTGTAACGAAGCAAAACCAAAACGAAAACCAGTGCACGCCACCGGTTCTCTGCTGGCGCCAGTCGCCCGGCAGAAAACGCGGCAGCCCTAAATTTCCCAGTACAGCGAAGGAAGGAACTACTGCACCCCGTAACACGCTTCCGACGAAAACACAATAGAATGCCTGTTCGCTACTCAAGCTCTGCCACGTTCGTTCGTTCATTCGCATCAAGCGAGAGCGAGATGATTTAGGTCTAGAATGCCCAGTGCGAGAACACGTAGCGATTACTGACCCTGATACTGCATTGAGAGCCTTCTCCGTGAGCACCGAAGAAGGAACCTATGTCACTGACATCACGCACTTTCTTGACGATCAAGGCGAAGTGTCGGCCGACATGCCAAGGAGGCTCGTCAACTGGCGAGTTCTCTCGTGTTGGTGATCGACGCTGCCAGCCGGAACGTTCCGAGTGAAATCAAGACATCGGCATCCGCTGTCGAAAATCCGATTGCACGGGATCGATCCGTGCTTCGCTCGAGTCAACAGACGATGAGATCGGATGGTTCTGTCCCGACTGCGGTTACAACGGTGTCATTCGCAATTGGCGAGGCACCAAGTGGAATCAACAGATCGACGGGATTCGGTGATCGCCTGCGAGCAAGGACGCTATCAAACCGGCCGATCGGTCGACGCCCCCACGCTGCCCGATGCACCAACCTGGTAGACCAGTGCGGTGATCTGGTTCAAATCTACATGCCGTCTGAATCATCATCCGACACCGTGTTTTGATTTGGAATCGGCAGATGGGAACTGTCTCGATCGTCCAAATCGCGGAACAAACGGAGTTAGCAGCGATGAATGGAGAGTGTCCTGAAACGGGCAAGCGTCGCTATGCGACCGCTCGCGCCGCCCACCTTGCAGTATCGCAAGTCTACTGGGGCAAACGAACCCAGAAACAACCGCGTCGCGTGTACTACTGTAAGCAGTGCCAGGGCTATCATCTCTCGGCCAACGGGGAGATTTGGCACCGCCGAGCGAGATTGCAGAGGGCTGAAACACGGCAGCGCCGAACAATGACGGCGCTCTTTCGGCGGAATCACTCGGCTTCCACTGATCACATCGAAGGCCGCCAAATTTGGTGGGGCAACACATCGTCGCCCCATGTCAAAGTTTCGAAAAACTGCGTCGGTCGATGAAACCGGAGTACCACCGACGATGGGCGTTTCGGCGCGTTGGTGTCTTGGTCATGAAGACACCGATGCGAGTTCGGCCGTGGGCTTCGACGCTGAAGTCGATGCACCCGCCATCACGAAGAAATCGCTGTTCGTGCATTCGGTAACCGCCCGCATTTCATTCTGGCTCCCCTCTTCCCAGGAAGAGGCGAGCACCACTCGCCTTCACTGCTGGGGGAGAAGGGAGCCAGTGTAGAATAGGATGGCCTCGGAATGGAGATCGTCAATCCGCACTCCATTGAACACCGAACGCACTTCGAGTTTCGCTTTCCTGCGGCGGTTGGAACAACTTCGGTGTCCTACGGAATCCGTGAACTGTAGGAGGTGCGTGACACCTAAGCGAATTCGGCCACTCCTTTGCGTCATCCGGCGGCCGACA
>CAVYFC010000012.1:0-13046 GCA_963767665.1 Pirellulaceae bacterium | reverse complement strand
AACACGTCGATTCCGGCGATACGTGCAAGTTTCATTGACCACTTCACCAGCTGCCCATCGACTTTGAGAATTTGATTTGCGGTGTCTGCATGCACTCTTACGCAAGTTGAGTGCCAGACATGCTGGACTGGTGCCTGGTCCCGAACGATTCAGTTAGAATTCCTTGATCGCTGCCCGCATCGAACGGGAAAGAACGGTCTTTTCAGACGAATTGACGAAGGCCATGCCAGGCGTTGGGCGATTTCGCACACTGTTGCCCCATGAACACTGGACAGTGCATTCGGTTTCGGAGAGATATCCAATGAGCAACCTGCGCCCGCTTGACCTGCTGGTCGTCGATGACGATGACGAAATTCGGAAACGGTCCGTACAGTACTTTGAGTCGAAGGGTTACGACACTAGCAGCGCTGCAAATGGCAACGATGCTCTGGAGTTGGCGAAGCAGCGTGTATTTCACGTTGCGATTCTCGACATGTCGATGCCCGGGATGTCGGGCATCGAGCTCTTGGAGAAACTCCGACAATGCAATGCTGAAACGGAAGTGGTCATGTTGACGGGCCAAGGAACGATTGAGACGGCGGTTCAAGCAATGAAGCTTGGGGCGCACGATTTTCTTTCCAAGCCAGTTCGGTTTCCGCATTTGGCGGCCGTCGTGGAAAAAGCGGCTGAAGCGGGGCGCATCAAGAAAGAGAACCGCCAACTGCGAGCACTGATCGCACGAACGCAGGTGACGGGCGGCATGATCGGTGAGTCACCGGCGATGCGTGAGGTATTCCGATTGATTGACCGCGTTGGCCCGTCCGACAAGCCGATCTTAATTCAGGGCGAGAGCGGGACCGGGAAGGAGTTGGTGGCCAAGGCATTGCATCAGGCTAGCCCTCTGGCCGACAAGCCATTGGTCGTAATCAATTGTGCCGCACTGCCCGAGGCGTTACTTGAAAGTGAAATGTTTGGACACGAGAAAGGAGCCTTCACTGGTGCGGTGGCGTCCAAGCCGGGCTTGTTTGAGGTGGCTGACGGCGGAACGTTGTTCATCGACGAAATCGGCGAGTTGTCACCGACCCTGCAACCAAAACTACTGCGTGTCTTAGAAGACGGTTGGATGCGGCGCGTTGGTTCGACCAAAGATCGTCGTGTGAAGGTACGAATTGTGGCAGCGACCAACCGAGACTTGGCCGAGGAAGTAAAGGAGAAACGGTTTCGTGAAGACCTGTACTACCGCATCAACGTGTTGACGATCGCGATGCCTCCGCTTCGAGAACGCGGCAACGACGTATTGCTGTTGGCAGAAAAGCTCACTGGCCCCGGATGGGAATGGCAATCAGACGCTCGTGCTGCCGTCAAAGCCTATCCCTGGCCGGGCAACGTCCGACAGCTCATCAATGCAATTGAGCGGGCAAAGATGTTGGCCGATGACGACGTCATTGAGTTGAGGAATCTTCCACAAGAAGTGAACTGCGATTTCATTGAAGAATCACCGCCCTCTGAAGCCGAAGTGGACCTCAATACGGTGAATCGAATTCTCGTGGTGGAAGCGATGAAGCGAGAGAAAGGCAAGAAGATTCATGCGGCGAAATCGCTCGGTGTGAGCCGCCGTAGCCTTTATCGTCTGCTGGAAAAGTACGCCATCAAAGATGAAGAGTATGTAGGGTAGTTTTGCGCATGCTGCCAGTCGTCCAAGCTTAGGCTGGAGCAACCGGAGGGTCGATCATGACAGTTGGATTACCGATCGTTGCCCTGGTCTCAATCGTAGCACCAAGTTCCGCTCGGCGAATCCGAACGTCTTGCGGAGCCGAGAAGCCCAATTGTACACGACCACCTTGAATCGCGACGATCTTCACTTCAATCTGGTCGCCGATCATAATGCTCTGTGATTCTTTACGGCTGAGTACAAGCATCCTTTCTCTCCAATGATGGTAATCCTAACGGTTCACTCTGGCACGCTCAGTCGGTTGTCAATCTTTTCGACGTGCTTCATGTTTCGGAGCAACTCCTGCGCGACTTGCTTCATGTAGAACGTGGGCACTTGGCCGCTGAGAATGAGGACGCCTTCCTGGAATCGGCACTGCACGTGCCGAACGGGCGCGTGCGAACAGCCGCGTAAGAGTTTCATCGCTTTGGCGGCCACATCGGGCGTCGTTGCGCGAGTGGCCTCGATAGTTGTTGCACGAGTGGGGGCAACTTCGAGCGTAGGGCCGGCCGTTGTTTGGATCATGAGTAGTCTCTGATTAGGTTTTCAACTGAATCCAATGGCAGCCATCACCGCAACGAATCACACGGGCATTGCATCAATCGCTCGTGTTCCACCAAGCTACGAAAAAAGCCCCAACGACAAACGCGACGGCTTGTCGTGGGGCTGATTCGTAACCCGGAGTTCCTGTCACTCATCAACAGGTTCTCTAAATGTAACGGTTGCCGCCGATGGGTCAAGAAAAATTATCGACAATTGGTGCGGCAATGAATCGTCGGCCGCTCAACTCGCCAGGCCGCTAATCCGTCGCGAAAGCCTGTTCCGCGTCAATGATTGTGCGGGCGGCGTCGACCAATTTTTGATTCTTGTCCTGCGAAATCTTTTGCAAGCGTTTGAAAGCAGCGGGTTCGTCCAGGCCAACTCGTTGCATGAGGATGCCCTTAGCTCGCTCGATCAGTTTGCGATCTTCCAGTGTCTTGGTGAGGCTATCGGCCTGTTGTTCTAAGACGCGAAACTCCTGGAACCGCCGCATCACCAGCGTGATGGCAGTCTCTAAATCGGGCTGTTTGATCGGCTTGACTAAGTAGGCGAGCACATGGCTCTGCAATGCCCGATCGACGAACTCCGGATCGTGGTGAGCGGAGACCAGGATGATCGGAATCGGCACATCCTCTCGAATCTTCTCAGCGGCGGCCAAGCCGTCCATGTTCGGCATTTCAATGTCCGAAATCAGCAGGTCTGGCCTTTCGCGACGGCACTGCTGAACAACTTCTTCACCGTCGCTGGCAGACACAACGACCTGATGGCCGAGTTTGGTGAGCGTATTTTCATACCAACGGCGCATCAAAGGTTCATCGTCCGCCACAGCGATTCGCAATGGCTGGGTCATGACTGTTTCCTCGGCAGCGTCACTACAAATTCCGCGCCCTGGTTACATTCAGGGTTCACGGCAATCTTTCCGCGGTGTGCCTCAGTAATGCGTTGAGCAATTGCCATGCCCAAACCGGTGCCATTGGGTTTGGTGGTGAAAAAGGAACCGAAAACCTGCTGTGCGTTTTCCGGCAGAATTCCCGGACCATTATCTCTAAGGGAGATCGAAATCGCCGGGGAACCAAAGCCATCGACTTCGCCATACCCAATGTGCACTTCGACGGGATCGACACAGGCTTGCAGGGCGTTTTCCAGAATGTTGCGGAAGACTTGCCCGATCGCAAACGCATCGACTTCGCAATGCAGGTCGTCGCACTCCACGCACTCACTGAAACGCACATTGCGGTGTCCGTGTACTGTCTTCACGTCCTCCCAGGCTCGATGCAAGACTTCGCCAACATTGCAAAGCTGTGGTCTGATCTGGATCGGCGCAGCGAAGGCACGAACCTCCTCGTACAAGCGATGTAGATCGTCCTGCGAACGTTGGATCGACTCGAGTAGCTCCAACGACTCCGGTTGGCCTTGCAGTTGGTCCGTCAACAAGTCCAGGCAAGCTTGGCTGCGCTGGAGTGCGTTGCGACTCTCGTGCGCCAAGCCTGCCATCGCTTCTCCGATGGCCATTAGTCGTTCCGACTGGACCAGCTTTCGTTGAAGTTCGTTGTACGCCGTCATGTCCCGGCCTGCGCACACCAGTTGCAGGATTTCGCCTTCGTCATCTTTCAGCGGTGCCGTCCACCAGGCGATCTCGCAAACGGATCCGGTTTTGGTCCGAATCGGATGGAGTGATCCCTGCTTGTGGTTCTCCGAATATGATAAGACGAGGTCCTGTTCAGCTCTCTCTGCGGATTGCTCGGGAATGAGAGTCTCGATCACCGACTTCCCTATCAATTCTTCCTCTTGATAGCCGCACAGTTCCTCGAAGTACCGGTTGATTCTTAGCACACAGCCATTCCCATCGAGGACCAGGATCAACGCCCGAGTCGTATCGAGAATCAACTGGCCGAATGCTCGTTCGCGGACGAGTTCCGCTTCGGAACGACGCTGGTTTGCCAAACGTCTTAACCGAGTACGTAAGTGTTCGGGATCAATCGGTTTGAGCAGGAAGTCCTCTGCCCCGTTGTGGATCGCCGCCATTGCCCCATCCAAATCGACGTATGCTGTCGCAATGATGAGCGCGGCATTGGGAGCTAGTTCGGCTAGCTGTGGAAGAAACCTGTCAATCGTTCCGTCAGGCAATCGGCGATCGAGAAGAATCGCGAAGTAGTCGGACCAGTTTTCTCGATCCATCAATTCAGCAATCGACGTGGCCGTATCAACGCGGTATCCATCTAAGCGCAGGATTCGGCGGGCACTTTGCACGAGGTCCGGCTGGTCATCAACAATGAGGATGGCGAGTTCCTGATTTCTCATGCAGAATCGCCCTTGCCTGGTCCTGCACCACGCAATTTACCCGCTGAAGATGAAATCGAACGAGGTAACGTGAGTCGAAAGGTTGAACCGTTGTCCGGCTCACTCTCGACGTCGATCTCACCTTGATTCAGTTCAGCATATCGCTCGGAGATCGCAAGTCCTAAGCCAATTCCCTTCGCCTTCCGGGTAAACAGCGGATCAAAGACTTTGCCCAGAAACTCCGCCGGGATTCCCACGCCAGTATCCGAGACTTCAAATGAAACGGTTTCCTGGTCACCGTGGCAAGCCAACGAGAGCGTTCCGCCGCTGGGCATCGCATGGACCGCATTGTTGATGAGGTTAATCAGGATGCGTTCAATTTGTTCCTGGTCACCAATGCAATACAAGTTGCTTAGCGGCGATCTTTCGACACTTACTTTGGGATCAATGTTCCGCGAGCGAAGCGCGTTGTCGACCGCCTCATCGGCAGAAAACGGCGTGTGATTGGGCTGCGGATCGCGGGCATAGTCCAGCAGTTCACCAACAATGTGATTGGAGGTCGCCAATGCACGCTGGATTTCCTCG
Organism: Pirellulaceae bacterium; assembly: GCA_963767665.1. Lineage (GTDB taxonomy): Bacteria > Planctomycetota > Planctomycetia > Pirellulales > Pirellulaceae > Rubripirellula. The sequence continues at coordinate 7,951 of CAVYFC010000012.1, read as the reverse complement.
AAGGATTCAAGGACATCGGGGTCGTGCTCGTGAGAGGCTTGCTTAAGGAAGTACGTGGCGTTGCGAATAACACCCAACGGGTTTCGTATTTCGTGGGCGACGCCGCCCGCCAATTTGCCAAGTGTTGCCAGTCTTTCTTTGCGGATCAGTTCGTCGTGAGCCTCGCGGAGTTCTCGAGTTCGTTCCTCTACGCGTTTCTCCAACTCATCTTGAATGCGTTTTTTTTCCGTCATGTCACGTTCAGTCGTCGCAATTGCGATGGGACGTCCTTCTGGATCGTGAAGAACCGTTGCCGTTAGCCAAACGTCGATTGTCTTGCCGTCCTTGGTGACCTTTTGAGTCTCGAGTGACACGATCCGCTCGCCGCGAGAAAGTTTTTCACGAAATACCTTGGACTGATGCTGGCATGCTTCCGGGACGATGCTCAGAATATTCATTCCAACGGCTTCGTCCGCCGAGTAGCCGTACATTCGTTCGGCGGCGTGATTCCATTCTAGAATGGTGCCGTCAAACTGCTGTAGTGTGATCGCATCGTTGGAGTCTCTTACGATTGTGGCAAGCCGACGCGAGTCTTGCTCAGTAGCCACACGTTCGCTCAAGTCGTGAACAAAACCGGTGAAGATTCGACCGGTTGAGAGTGGCACCTCACTGACGGACAAGTGCATGGGAAACGTCGTGCCATCTTTTCGTTGCCCAATCACATCGCGTCCGATACCGATGATTTTTTTCTTGCCGGTGTCTCGGTACTTCGACAGATAGCCATCATGCTCATCGCGGTAGGGCGTTGGCATCAGCATTTTCACGTTGTGCCCAACCGTCTCGGCTTCTGAGTAACCAAACAGCCGCTCGGCGCTCGGATTCATCGACTCGATGTTTCCTCGCTCGTCGATCGTAATGATTCCTTCGACCGACGTTTCCAGGATCGCTCGCAAACGTGCTTCGCGGTCGGCAAGCGTTTCGGAATCTTCTTCACCGAAGTTCGACTCTATCTTGGTCACAAGCTAACTCCGAAACCCGATATACAGATAGAAGTATGCAAGTGTGTTTTCCCAGGCCAACAAAAGGACTGCAGCTTCAACTCAACTGCCGCGATGTCGTCACTGGCGGCTCAGTTTGACAGATTCACTGCGGGCGGTCATCCGGCCGCACCGTTGTTGCACTGCGGCGACATCGACTCGTTCTTCTGACATTTTCGGTTACAGCAGATTTCAAAAGGACGCTTCGTTTTGACGAATGTTGAAGTGGTTTCATGGCAATCGCAGCCCGCCTAACTGCGTTGCATGATGGCCTGTCGAGTTAGACAAGCTTTAGAGTGCGGCCTCTGCCGTTTCATTTGTGCGAATTCGCACTGCCCTTTCCAGTGGTGTGACGAAGATTTTTCCATCACCGACCTGTCCGGTGTGTGCGACATTGCGGATCGTCTCGACTACCTGATCGACCAAGGAATCTTCAACAGCGGTCTCTAGTTTGACCTTCGGGTTGAATTTGATCTCCATTGTGGCTCCTCGATACGTTTCCGTATGTCCCTTTTGGCGGCCAAAACCTCTCACTTCTGTTACCGTAACGCCTTGCGCTCCGGCAGCGGCGAGTTCATCTCGCACGGCCTCCAGTTTCGAGGGATTGATGATCGCAGTAACAATTTTCATTGCAGAGTTTCTCCTAAGAGGGGTGAATTTCAGTCTCTGCACCACAAACGCAACTTGCGTGCCAACCCGAGTCGCCAGCGCATACATTTGTTTTGCGGTGTGCTAGGTGTCAGCATCTCCGATCGAACGCGAGAGGAAGGGAATCGCTACACGAGCGATCGCAGTTTCCTCCCGAGTCTGAAGAACGAGTATCTTGCCTGAAGATTGCTCGGTTGCAATTTCGCTATCGCTTTGATTGGCCTCGTTTTTCCCTTCGTCTAGTTGCAATCCGAGACACTCCAGTCCGCGGCAGACTCGACTTCGTAAAGTTGCGGAACCCGCGCCGATTCCAGCGGTGAACACGAGGCCGTCGATACCGCCAAGCGTGACGGCCAGTGAACCAACCGTGGATCGTATCCGATCCGCGAACATCTCAATCGCCAAGTTCGCACGTTCGTTGCCTGCAACAGCGGCTTGCTCGACCTGACGGAAGTCGGATGAGATACCCGACACGCCGAGCAACCCGGATTGACGATTCAAATCGTCGTCAAGCTGTGCGGCGGTGAATCCTTCATGTTCAATCAGGTGCATGAGAATTCCGGGGTCCACCGAACCGCTGCGCGTCCCCATCATCAAACCGTCCAAGGGAGTGAATCCCATCGTCGTTGCCACCGGGCGTCCGCCGTGGACCGCCGTTGCCGAACAACCGTTGCCCAAATGGCAAATGACCAGTCGGAGTGACGAGTCGTCTTGCCGCTGGAGTAGTTCAGCGGCACGAACCGCGCAGCATGCATGGCTGATCCCGTGAAAGCCGAATCGTCGGATGCCGTATTGTTCGTACCACTCGTACGGCAGCGGATACAAGAACGCTCGCATCGGAAGGTCGGCGAAAAATGACGTGTCAAAGACGGCGACTTGAGCTGCTCTCGGGATCATCGCCTGAGCAGCTTCGATCGTTGTTAGTGCCAACGGGTTATGCAGCGGTGCAAGCCTCGATAATCGCTGCAAGGACTCGCGGACGTGTTCATCAATCAAAGTCGCCTGCCTGAACTCGGTGCCACCATGAACGACACGATGCCCCACCGCCTGGATCGGTTCGTCGTGCCCACTGGACTTCAGCAGCCGCAGAATCCAGCCGACGGCGTCGCCATAGTCGGCGATGTCTGCCTCTGAATACGTTTGTTCAATTCCACCGCAATTCCATCGCATCGCTGCCGCTTGGCCGCCGCCTTTCAACGTCATGATGCCGCTGGCAAGTTGGTCGCCAGCGGAGTCGTCGTAGAGCGAAAACTTCAGCGTGCTCGAACCGGCGTTCAGAACGAGAATACTCATGGCGTAACGCTCAAGTCTGGCCACCCGGCCACGTCCACTCACGTATCTCCGGCATGTCTTGTCCGTGCCGAGCGATAGAGTGCTTATGTTCGATCAATTTGTCGCGGATTGAATTGGATTCAGGAACTTGTTGGAGTGCCAACTCGTGGCCAACGGTCCCGTCTCCGCTTCGCCATCACCGATGACGCAAGCGACAATCAAGTCGGGGTTGTCGAAGGCAGCACCAAATGCGTGCGAAAGCGCGTAACCGAGTTCGCCGCCCTCGTGGATGCTACCGGGCGTTTCCGGCGCGACATGGCTTGGGATTCCGCCAGGAAAACTGAACTGTTTGAACAGCCGCTTCATTCCCGCTTCATCTTGCTCGATGTTTGGGTAGTATTCCGTGTAGGTTCCTTCCAAATAGGTATTCGCGACAAGACCGGGGCCACCGTGACCGGGTCCGGTGATAAAGATCATGCTCAAATCGTGTTTGTCGATGACGCGATTCAAGTGTGCGTAGATGAAGTTTAGCCCTGGTGTGGTTCCCCAATGCCCAAGCAATCGTGGCTTGACGTGCTCTTTCAGCAACGGTTCCTTCAAAAGCGGATTGTCGAACAGATAAATCTGGCCGACCGAAAGGTAGTTGGCTGCTCGCCAATACGCGTCGATGCGATGAAGTTCTTCGGTTGATAACGAATTCGTCATGTCGTCGCTATTGGAGGCTTGGTCCGTGATTGCTCAATGATTGGCATCCCCATTGAGCAACGATCATGCCGTTCAAAGTAATTTGTTCCACCATGAAGCATGAATGAACCTGATTCTGGCGAATGCAGACTGTGCGGTGGGCAGGGATTCCCTTCGCCTGTGGGCGATTTCGCACAATAGGCCGTGGGTTCGGGATGTCGTCGAACGCGGTGATTCTTGCCGGTTCAGCATGGGCACTGAGTTCCGCGGTCGATCAACCAAGACACGGTCGAAGGTGAGGAAGGCTGATGCGGTACGCCATTTGCGAGTTCTTTAACCAATAACGCAAATTCAAGTGAAAGTGCTGGTATGAAACGATTCAAATCTATCTTGGTTGGAGTTGACCTGAGGGATGGTGACCGGCTCGTTTCCGAAACGATTGCGGCACCTTCGCGAGAAGCCGTGGCGAGAGCCGTCTGGTTAGCGAAAAACAATTCGGCCCATTTGACCTTCTTTCACGTTCTTCCGTCGTGGGCATCCAATCTTGACGCGGAAACCCAGATGCTGCTTCAGGAAGGTCACGGCAAGCGCACGGTCTGCGATCATGCCCAGGAAGTCCTGGCCAGCATGGTTGAAAACGCACGAAAGGAAGGCGTCCAAGCCGACAGTCGCGTGGTCTTTGGCAAGAGTTGGGTGGAGACGATTCGGCAAGAGTTGCGAGAAGATCACGACCTTGTGATCGTAGGGGCCAGAGATACGAAACCGGGGATGCCGTTTATGGCGGGAAGCACAGCGATCAAGCTGCTGCGAAAGTGCCCCTGTGCGGTCTGGGTTGCCAAGCCGACAGCCTGATCGCAGGATCGCTTCGATCTTAGTGGCCCACGACCTTCGACCCGTTGGCGACTTGGCGATGGAACTGGGTTGCTCGATGGCCCAACTGCACAACGCGGAACTTCATGTGCTGCATGCGGCGGAATACCCAGAATTCGATTCGATGCTTGCCAGCAGCGCGTGTTTCCGCTGAATCGGCGGCCAAGTACCGGCGAAACGCAGAGCAACACATTGCGGCTCAACTGAAAAAGTTTGAACTTCCGAAACCCGCCCGTGTTCACTTCACGACCAGAGCGCCTGATTTCGCGATTTGGCACTGCATTGAAGACCACGACATCGAACTGCTCGTCATGGGAACCATCGGGCGATCGGGAATTCGCGGATTCGTCACGGGCAACACGGCAGAGCGACTTTTGCCGCTCGTTCCATGTTCGATATTGGCGGTGAAGCCGATCGGCTTCCAGTCGCCGGTGACGCTTGAAGAACCGTCCTGAAGTACACCAGAGATTCACTTAACCGAGCTCTTTACATCAACCAAGGGAAGAATTCGCATGGCCACTAAGAAAGCAAAAGCGACTGAAACAATGACGCTGTCCACCTTCTCGATGCATGACCCTTCAACGGTGAAGTTAAGTAACGAGCACGGTCCTGGTTCCGACCAACCGCCCTCGGGCAGCATCGAAGAGGAGATTCGTATGCTCGCTTACTACAAATGGGAGTCGTCCGAGTGTCCAGAAGGTGACGGAGTCGAGTTCTGGTTGGAGGCCGAACGGGAAATCAACGCCGCGCAACCGACGTCCATCGCAGCCAAGGAATCCGCGCACTCAATTGATTAGAATGTTCGCGTAGCGACGATCGAATACGGCTTGAAGAGCGCTCGGAGAACAGCGAATGACTCGCGGCACGGAAGAACGGGACTTCGAGACAACCACCGACGAGGCCATTGACGTCACGGCAGGAATCGACGAGACCGCCTTTCGTCGCGAGTATCCCATCATCTGGTGGCTAACGCTGCTGGGGCCATTTGTCTTAACCGCTTCCGTGGTGTTTTTCGTCTGGGAGTTTGCCGGGCCGCGTGTGGCGTGGCGATTGGTCTCGACTGCGGTCGCGACTTTCTTCCTTTTCGGCAAGTTTGTCATCCTGGGAGGTTCCGACGGCGATCTGTTGGACGCGGCCGCATTCTTCACTGCCGAGCAACTCATGCTTATCGTGCTGTACATGGATGCGATGACGGGCTGCTTGCTGGTGTTTCATTTGGGCTTTCTATTCAGGCTGCCAATGGTCGGTGAGAAGCTCAATGAACTCGTCCAGGATGGGAACTTCATTTTAAGGTCGAATCGATGGATGAAGCGAGCGACGTTCCTGGGACTCGTTGCCTTCGTCATGTTCCCGTTGGCGGCAACCGGGAGCGTTGGCGGTTCCATCTTCGGTCGACTTCTTGGACTCGGTAGACTTGCAACACTGATCGGAATCGTCGTTGGGAGCATCCTGGGCGGTGGATTGATGTACTTCGGCAGCGAGCTGATTACGCGATACGTCGGACGTGACAATCCGCTGCTGATGGTCGGCGGCATCACAGTGGTTGCCGCGATCCTGTATCTGCTGAACTATCGCTATCGTCAACTCAAAGAACGACAAACCTAGAATGCCAATTGCGTGAAGGCGAGCGGTTCGCGTTAAACCTTGCTGACAATTTGATGATGGCGAGAAATCCAGACGGAACAAGGCGCGTGACGCAACACGTATTTTGTCGTGCTACCGAGAAAAAAGTCGTGAACTCGACCGTGACCGGAGTCTCCAATGATGATTAGGTCACTTTCGTTTTCCTCCGCAAAGCTGACGATGGATTCCCCGGCGTGACGACCGGTCAGGACCTTCGCAGCTCGATAGAGGGATTGTGCTCGGCGAGTGATTTGGCGACGCGCTCGGCCGCCTTCCCCAATTCGACCGTTTGTTTCTCAGGCTGTTCGGGGACGCGACAGGAAGTTCATCGCCGAACAGATAACTCTCCGTGATCGCCACGCTAAGAATCGTGACCTGGGTGTCCCGACCCCAGGAGATGCCCATCAGTTCGTTCACAGATTCACGCGAAGGTTCCGAATCATCGAAAGCGACAATGATCTTCTTTGGCGGAGAGTTGCTTGGCCGATCGTCTCCCGGAGGCCTCACGACAAGCACCGAGCATTTCGCGTGAGTCGCGACACGATCTGAAACACTCCCCAGCAGCATTCTGCTGACCATCGAATGCCCCATCGGCCCCCAGCACGATCAAGTCAGCAGCGATTCGCCTTAGAAGCGTCGAGAATCACCTGAGCCGCATCACCGAACTGGTGCAGTCTTGGCAGGTTGCCGTCGCAATGGCCGGCCAACAATTCCTGCAATTCCGATTGATGCTCGTCAACGAATGCCTTTTCCTGTGCCTCCCATTCCGGATTCTGGATGTTGCCATGCACGGTCAGCTCGGGATGCATCGAAACGGTGAGGAGGGTGAGCTTGAATTCCCCGTCGAACTTGAGTTGACTCAAGAAGCGAGCAGCGTTCGTGGCCGCTGCTGAACCATCCGAGGCAAGTAGTACGTTCATAGCGTTTTCTCGTTCGCAGCAATCGTGGAATCGTGTTGACCGAAATCATGCGTGTATTGGAGTTTTGAAGCTGTAGGGCTTAACCGCCAGGACCGAACAGTTGATCTGATCGAGCACTTCTTCTGATGTGTTACCCATCAGCAGCCCCGTGAGACCTGATCGAGCGACAGTTCCCATGACAACCAAATCGACGGAGTTGTCGCGTACGAAGTTAGACACCACTTCCGGAGTCTTGCCCTTGACTACGTGGACGTTTTCAGCTGAACGACTCGAGTCGTGCTGTCGCAAGAATTTGTCCAAGAGTCTTTCTCGATACTCGCGGTCCTTCGTTTCGTATTGCGCAAGTACCTTCGGCTTCAATCGCGTACTTAACAGTGATTCATCTTGCATCAGCCACGCATGGAGAACTGAGAACTTGGAGTTCTGGAATGTGCTGATTGACGACGCCAATTCATAAACCTTGTCGTTCAACTCGGCATCCAACGGGTCGTCAGTGGATGTATCCACGCAAGCCACAATGTGCTTGACCTGCGGTCCTGTCTCCGGCGCGACCAACCAAACAGCAGAGGGACAGTGCCGCAGCAACCGTCGTGCGGTGTTCCCGAAAAAGCCGCTGTGCCGGCTATTGCTACCCTTTGCAACCGCCACGACCAGATCGTGTTCGCCACGAATTACTTCCCGAACGATCTCAACCGACGTTTTGCCCTCCAGCAGCTTTGTCTCAACCTCAATTCCCTGTTCGCGAATCGGCGCGGCGAGCGACTCAAGTTGCTGAGTCTTTTCTTGCCGCAACAGGTCTTGCACATGCTCATGGTCCTGCAAAGACAAGCGGGCCGCCCATGAAAGGTCGGGAACGACGTCTACAATCTTCAAAGATGCCTTGTTATTGATGGCGACCTCCGCCGCTGTGTGCAGGAC
>CAVYFC010000011.1:0-186228 GCA_963767665.1 Pirellulaceae bacterium | reverse complement strand
CCATCTTACCACCCACTCACCTACTCCCCCACTCCCGTTCTTACCCACTCCCCTACTCACCACCTACTCACCTACTCACCTACTCCCAATCTCTCTCGTTGGTACTTTCCACTGGTTACACGTTCAACCCACGTCGGATTCTCAACGTACCACTTGACTGTCTGCCGGATGCCGGTTTCGAAGTCGGTTTGTGGCTTCCAACCTAGTTCGGACTTGATCTTCGATGCGTCGATCGCATAGCGTCGATCGTGGCCGGGGCGATCCTGGACGTAAGTGATCAAGTCTTCGCAGCGATGGGGCAAGTCGGGCAGCAGTTCGCTGACGGTTCGACAGATCGTTCGCACGATGTCAATGTTCGTTTGCTCGCAGTCGCCGCCGACGTTGTAGGTTTCACCCACTCTCCCCGACTTCAAGACCGTCTCGAGCGCACTGCAATGATCCTCGACAAATAACCAGTCTCGAACATTCAACCCATCTCCGTAAATCGGCAGCGGCTTCCCTTCCATGGCGTTGAGGGTCATCAGCGGAATCAACTTCTCAGGAAATTGATAAGGGCCGTAGTTGTTGGAGCAATTCGTCACCAACGTTGGCAAGCCGTAAGTGTGATGCCAGGCGCGAACGAGGTGATCGGAGGAAGCTTTCGAGGCGGAGTAAGGCGAATTTGGCGAGTAGGGCGTTGACTCGGTGAAGTAGCCGGTCGCCCCGAGTGAGCCGTAGACCTCGTCGGTCGAGACATGCAGGAAGCGAAACTGCGATTGGCGTTGCTCATCAAGTGACCGCCAGTATTCGAGCGTCGCGTTGAGTAGCCCAAACGTGCCCGTGACGTTCGTCTGAATGAACTGTCCCGGGCCGTCGATGGAACGATCCACATGAGACTCGGCGGCAAAGTTCAAAACGGCCGATGGCTCGTAATCCTTCAGCAACTGCGATACGAGTTCTTGATCTCCGATATCGCCCTGAACAAAGACATGTTGGGCCCTTCCTCTGGAATCGAGTCGAGGTTGCCTGCATAGGTCAATGCGTCCAGATTGATGATGCGGTATTGGCCCGAGGAGACAGCCCGCCGGACGAGACAACCGCCGATGAATCCGGCGCCGCCAGTGATCAAGAGTGTTTGCATGAAGAACTTCGTGCCTCGCTGTTCAGCCCGAGCGTTACGATTAGTAAACGGGTAAAACCTTGGACAAGATGAATGGGATCAGCAGGATGAGGAAGCGCGTACGTCAACAGACGAATGGACAAGTCACGGCAATCTATCCTGTCCATTCTGTTGATCCTGTCAGCATAGCGGTTTGCGCCATGTACGGACCCATTATTGATGACTGGCCGATTCTGGCTGCCGCACCCAGTTGCCAATTGCTGCTTGTAACGCATCGGTGACCGGTGAGAGCTTCAATCCTGCGGCCAGTGCTTTACTACTATCGAGCACGCAGTTTGATCTTGGTGTCTTTGCCGCTAGTTTCATGAAGGTGTCTTCCGAATCAAAGAAGCGAAAGGTCTTGTCCGTCAAACCAGAGTTCTGGATCAACGACACGACATCGGACGTCTTGACGCTTCCCGGATTGGTCAGGTTGTAGATTCCAAACTCAACGTTCTTCTCAAAGCAATCGAGTGATGCGTCGACAAATTCATGGAGCTCTGACAAGCTGTTTTCCGCTTCCAACAGCGTGTCATAGTTCATCACTTTGGAGAGGTAATTGCGAGGCGAATCGACGTTGGAAAACGGGATCCGCAATCGCCAGATGTAACAGGAAGACGCATCCGCAAGAACTTCTTCGCCGAGTGCCTTGGTACCTGAATAAAAGCTGCAGTTGTCTTGTCGGAACGAGAAATTGGGAGGATCCGTCTCGGTGAAGCCCTTATCGTCAGTGCGACGGCCGGTGTAGATGCAACCGGATGAGACGTGTCCCCAGGGAATTTGAAGCTGATCACATGCCTCGGCAACGATTCCGGGAAGCACTGCGTTACCAGCCAGGCACGCCGCCTTATCTGTTTCGCAAGCATCCACGTTTGGTTTGCCGGTGTAGCCGGCGCAGTTGATCAATATGTCGGGCGATCGATCCCTGATCTGACCTGTAGAGCTTCCTGTGCAAAAAAGTCGCAGTCTTGTCGCCCAATTGTCGTCAACTCATGACCACGCTTACGAATGTGCTCTGCAAAAACCGAGCCCACGTAACCGGTGGATCCTAGCAGCAAGATTCGCATCGTGATCTTCCGAAAGTTCTCATCATTTGCGATCGATAAAGCGGCATGCCCTGGAGCCCGCTCGTTGCCGAATTCTTAGGCAAGCATGTCGCTTTAGAGCTCGCAAACGATACTAAGATGGTGCTTGGAACGCCTTGGAAAACCGGGTCCACGAGGTGCTCAATTACGAATTAGGGAGTCCGCACCAGCATTCTGCGCGGACTTCGTCCACTTGGGTGGCACCGTCAGTTCGGCGACCCGACTCGATGTCCCCCCGACTCTGATTGGCCATCCCCCAAACGGAAGATCATCGTCCATGATACGCCCTACATTCCCGCGGTTCAGATCTTGATTCTCGGGATTTGGCGGTTATGCCATGGATCCAAAGGAAGCCGACCAGGAATGAGGCGTCGTGAATACTCAAGCGTAGGATCTGCTTCCATCCACGCACCGGTCAAGCGGAGAAAACCCTTTGAATTCTCACCGCCAACTTGAAGCTGACACGGATCGCCGCATCGCACAAGGCCCAACGCAACACTCAGCCTGTCCGTGGGTACCTTGAATTGCCCATCTGGTGGTTTCTTTGCTCGGACCGGCGAGAGGGTTTTCAGATTTGTCGTAGGCCAGGACTTGTCCTGGCAGAACGTCCCAGGACAAGTCCTGGCCTACGGATGATCCCGCATCAATGATCCAACAATGGTCTGATGGTCCTCATTGCATCGCCGCCCTCTGCAGTCCCCCTTCTCGGCATTTACGAGACGCGATGACGCACCAGGAGATTCAGGGACAAGATGCGTTGCAGGACGCGATCGCTGATCCATTCTAGAACAAGAGCACCGCTCCAACCGAGCAGACTTGCCAGCGTCACCACCAGGATGATCTCTGATGGGAACAAGGATGCAAGCACGACGATGATCGGACCATGAATCAGGTAAAAGAAATAGGATTTCTGAGCCAACCAGTCGACCACTTTCGACTTTGGCAATGTCAGTCCGGAAAACACCGCCAAAGATGCCAATGCGACCGCGCCATTCAGCATCACGTCCGTAGATAGGATGCCAAGCAATAGCTGGCAGATCACGATCAGGCCGAGCTCGACCTTTCTCAGCTCTGGCCGTTGCCCAGCGAGCCAAAACGCGAAGAAGTAGGTGGACGCGTGCGAGACGGCAAGTGCGTCGAAGCCCTTGAGTGAACACGCCATGATCGCGAGCAGGATTGCTACAAGAATTGCAAACTTCGGAGATGCTTTACGAATCAGCCAAGTGGTGAAATAGCAGACGAGCAACAAGGAGATGAACCAGGTGGGAACATTGATGATCGCTCCGCCATGCGTAAGGCCGGCTAGCCCAACCAGCTGCATCACCACCAAGTCCCAGGTAACCGGCTTGTACGATGTCAACCAGGCTGCAGAAAGACTGATGACAATTACAATCAGGTACGGCGGATAAATACGGGTCAGTCTTCGCCACAGCCATGTGTTCTCCGGCGTCTTTGAGAGTCCTGCTAGCCCTCCACTGATTGCTAGGAAAATCGCGACGCCAAGCTGACCGATGTTGAGCGGACCGACATTCTCCAGGCTGGAGTGACCAGTGGTGGACATGGCATGTTGCCAAAAGACGAAGCCGATTGCGATCACTCGTAGGTACTCCAGTCCCACGAATCGCATCGAATGCGTCTTGCTCTTCTGGCCGATCTCATTCATGGCGGCGCAATGCCAAGCGTTCACTGAGACGGGATGTCCGTTCATTCAAACATCGAATCCTGGTTGATGCCGGATCATGCAAACATTGCCGATCATGCGTGTCTGCCGATCCGGGCCGCCAGTTCCCGATGGAACGCAGAGAGTCTAGCCGGCCACGAATACTCGCTGATGACCAGTTCTCGGGCTGCACGTCCCATCTTGTCTCGATCCGAGGGACTGGTGGCCAATCGGACGATCTGCGTTTTCCACTCGTTCGACGTATCGGCGATTTGAAACGATACTTCTGAATCTGCACAAATCCCCTCAGCGGATTGCGTGGTCAACACCACTGGCAGATCCGGAGGCCATCGCCTCGAGAACTTTGTTCTGGATGCCGCGGGCCAGCTTGAGTGGCGAGATCGCGATGTCTGCGGCATGCAGGTAAGGGCGGACATCGGGGACCTCTCCCACCACCTCGACTCCGGATAGAGTGTTCAAATCGAGGACACGCTTGCAGGGCCTGCGACCGACGACTTGAAGCTGGACGTCGAGCTCGCTGCGAAGCTGTGGCAACACCTCGTGGCAGAACCAAATGATTCCTTCCACGTTGGGGCTGTAATCGAGCACCCCGGTGAAGACGAGTCGTACGGGGGACGTTTCGCTGCGGGGTGGCGGAGGTTCCGTGGGCGGACAGAAATAGTGAGTGTCGACGCCGTTGCTGACTCCGATCACCGGGCAGGTTGCCGTGATTGTTCGTCGATAGAGATCGGCTTCGGCGTCGCTGACCAACGTCACGGCATCCGCTTGTTCGCCGATTCGCTGTTCCAGTACCCGCACACACGTCGCCTCGCGCCGGTAGATCCAAGACTTGGGAACGGCCGATTCCTCCCCCATCTGTCGCCATTTTTCGCTATCGACATCCACGAGGTCGACGATTTTCGGCGTCGATGCGAAGTCAGGGTGATCGACGTAGGGAAACATGCTGGAACAGAACACGACCACTGCGTCGAAGGGGTTGGCTTGTTGCCAGGCCGTGACACGACTGGCAAGCGAGGGAGCAGCAAACATTCCCTCGGTCAGGCTCTTGCCCGTTAGAAGTCCGCCGGCGCCGCGAGCGAATCGCGAGAAGGTTCCAAGCGGGGCCACGAACAGATCCTCACAGATGTCGAGGACATGTTGCTGGTCCGATCTCGGCGATCGGTTCGTCGGTCGTGCAGCCGAGCGTGACCGAATAGTCTGCCGCCAGCACTCGCAGAAGATTGTATGACCGGATGCGGTCGCCGCGGTTCGGCGGATACGGGAAGCGGTGGGTGAGGAAGAGAAGGCGGGGGCGGGGGCGGTGAGTGGGTGAGTGGGTGAGTGGGTGAGTGGGTGAGTCAGGGAGTGCGGGAATGGGTGAGTCAGGGCGTGGGTGAGTGGGTGAGTGGGTGAGTGGGTGAGTGGGTGAGTCAGGGAGTACGGGAATGGGTGAGTCAGGGCGTGGGTGAGTGGGTGAGTCAGGGCGTGGGGGAATGGGTGAGTCAGGGCGTGAGGGCGTGGGTGCGTCAGGGCGTGAGGGCGTGGGGGAGTCAGGGCGTGCGGGCGTGGGGGAGTGGCGGGGCACGAGTGGCGAGGAGTGAGAGGAAGACATTGGAAGTATTGCGGGGCGAGTAATTACAGCTTGGCGGCTGTCGTCTCGCTTCTCGTATCTCGCTTTTCCCCGTTCGGGGCTTCCCTCTGCTCCGCCATCACCGCCGACATCGTGTCAAATCGATACTTTTTCAGCATCGCGATCAGGCGTGACTCGGTGCGCCGGAGGCCGACGTAGTGGCGGGAACGACTCTTCCAGCGGACCCCTCGAACTTTGGGTTGCCCAGGGTCGAACTCCCAGGGGTGCGTGTAGAACATCACGGGGCGACCAGCTGCATGTACCGCGTCGATTGCCTTGAAAGTTAGCTTGGTTGGGAACAGTCGGAAGTAGCCACCTCCGATTGGTACATGGACTCTACCGTGACTCCAAGCCGAGGGTGGAAATTCTCGAATGATGCCGAAGTTGGTTTCGATGTCGTGGATTTCCTTGTTGGCATCGGCAACACCGTACACATCGTGACCGCTGATCGGGAAGATACTGGAGTCGATTCGATAGTCGTGTTCGGCAAGCGTGTCGAGCGCCCAGAGCGACTGCTCGGTGATAGAAAAACTAGGAGCTCGGTACGCGGTGACTTCGATGCCGGTTGCGCTGGCGATCGCGTCTCGGCTATCAACGATGTCTTTCGCGAATGCCTCGGGGGTCAGGTCGTAAACAAGTTGATGCCAGTAGCCGTGGCTGGCAAGTTCATGCCCGGCCCTCGCAATCCGACGCACGAGTGCCGGATAACGCTCAGCGACCCATCCTAAAATGAAGAATGTACCCCGCACCGAATGCTCGTCAAAGATCGACAGCAGCAAATCGGTATTGGCCTCGACGCGACACTCGAGCCTGTCCCACATGGACCGCGTGATGCGATCTTTGAATGCGGAGACCTGGAAGTAGTCTTCGACGTCAACGGTTAGAGCGTTGGTGACTTGAGGTGGGCGATTCATATTGGCGAGAGAACGCCGGGATGAAGAGTAGGGAAAAGAAAGAGATAAGAAGATGGGGGCACACCACGTCACGCAGTAGAGAAAGCAAAACTCTGGGGCTTCACTTCAGGCCGTCGCTACCAAGCTGACGAAGTCGCCGTCTCGTGCCCACTGCCCTGCCCCCTGATACCCAACGCCCTTTCTACCTTGGATGCCTCGGAGCCACTTCACTGTGGAAGCCATCGCTCACGGACGCCATCGCGCCTACCAAAGCTGGTTCTTGAGATTCGATGCGAAACTCATCCTGGAGATCTTCGGAAAGACAAGGGTGCTCTTGACGCAGGTACTCGCGACGACACAGACGCATCGCCTTGATGACCGTTTCACCTTGGACCCCCATCATTCGCAACGCGGTCGCCATGATCATTCTTGCATCGAGCCAAGAATTGGCTTCTTCGATATAGCGAAGGTCTAGGATCTGCTTTCGACGGACGTCCTCGATGGATTCATCTGGTGGCAGGTTGATCTGAGCGAGGCCGGTCACACCAGGTTTGACCGAGTTGCGGTGATAGTAAGCTTGGATTTCCTCAGCCAGTTCCTTGCAAATTTCCGGTCGTTCGGGACGGGGCCCGACGAGCGACATGTCTCCCTTGGTGACGTTCCACAACTGGGGCAATTCATCAAGATGCAACTTGCGCAGAACGCGACCGAGCGGTGTGACGCGGGCATCATTCTTGACACACCAGACAGCTTGGCCTGGCTTCTCGGCGTTCTTGACCATCGAACGGAGCTTGATGATCTGAAATGTTTTTCCATTCAATCCGACTCGCTCCTGACGGTAGAAACCGGGACCGTGCGAAGTGAGCTTGACCAATCCAAATAACGTGATGGTCAATGGCGAGCTGAGCACCAAGAGTGCTCCGCCGACACATCGGTCAATGACGTACTTACGACGAAAGTACTTGGCCCTATTCGGATCCAGATAAGAGACGAATGCAGTTCGCTTGCCGTGATCTCCGATTTTCCCAGTGGTTTCGCAAGCATCAGCAAACTCGCGACGGGGCGCCGATTGCGGGCTCCGGCAAGCTTTCGTCGAATTGAGTGGAGACATGATAGATACGGCTATGAAGGATAAGAATCGAGAATGATGACGGATCAAAAAACAGGCAGCGAAACTAGGATGATTCCTGACGATCATTCGCACCTTCCTGGAGCGAGATCTATCGACAAATTGGTAAGCACGCGATGTGTGCGTGCCTTAAAAAATGGACGTGTCCGGGCCGACCCCGAACGCCGACTACTGAATGACCTTTTCAACGTGTGGCAGAAAAGCTTCCAGGAAATCACGACAAGGCTTATTTTCACCGTTCGAGGCGGGCCCCGCTAATTGAAGTTTATAGAGAGTTTCGGCCATCCAAAAGCGTGGATGGTTCGCCGCCTGCCAGCTGCCGCCGTCACTCCATGCATACCACACCTCGAAGTCGGCTTCGCTAGCCCGCCGAGAGAATGGCACCGACCAGAATTCATGACGGGTCTGCACGGTGGAGATCGCTTCCACTTGCCGTTCGGAAACCTGGTCGGTTCCCACGGAATCGTAGCAGACCTCGGGTGTATGGACAGCGATCGGACCTCGAGGCCCAAACATGACCGCAACGCTCACCCTTACGTCTGGGTTGTCGCGACGCCGGTACACACGGTTGGTCGAGCCGTAACATCTCAGAATCTCCGCAGCCCCCTTCTCGAGCCCGGGTGACTCGACGAGTTCCCAGTCACCAAAGGTGTCGGGCAGCAGTTCCAACTGACTTCCCTGCTCCTTCAAGTCCGTGGCTTGAGACCAACGTCCATCCAGGGCCCCATGGACGACGCCAGAAAGCAAGGCCAGCCCAATCAGAATCGCGATTGGCAGGCGGCGGCTGGTAAGCGATGCAGTGGTGTTCTCGGTCAAGTCACACTCTGTGTAAAAAAGAGGGTATGTTAATCAACGCTCATTCGTCCCAATTGAACTCCAAGAAGTTCGGAGTTTTCCGCTTGGGAAGGTCTTCGTCTTTGCGTTCAAAACGGCAATGATGGGCTTTTTGAAGGCCATCACGGCCCAAAATCCTTGGTCAATGAATCAAGTTGTTTCCGTTCACTCAAGGTTAGTCCTGCGGGGTCAAGACGATCGAGGTCAAGCTCTTGCCAGAGACTCTTTGCTTCGTCGAGTTTATTTTGAGCGAGTCGGGTGACAATCAAGTGAAACAGAAATCGGGGCTCATCAGACTGATCAAAGGCTTGTTGAAAGGCTTCGGCGGCTTTTTCCAAGCTTCCGGCCTTCATGAGAACGACCCCTTTGGTGTCCAGCAACTCTGGGTTGTCGCCTGCGACGTTAATCGCTCGATCAATGAGCGGAATCCCCTCGGACGCGCACCAGGAACTTCGCAGAGCGCCATCGCCAAGTTATTTAGCGTGCGAACTCGAACTGGATCCATCGTCAAGACACGCTCGTAGAGCCTGATGGCGTCTTCAAAGCCCTGCTGTTGGAGTCTTAAGGTTGCAATGTTCTCCAATAGCCCAATATCGTTTGCGTACTTCTTACTGGCGGCACTGATCACATTCTTGTGCTTCTCCGATAACCCGGTATCGCCACGTTGGATCAGCAATTCCACCAAGCGACTCGCAGACTCCGAATCGGTGTGTTGATTGTAGTGCTCCATGCATAAATCCAAAGCATCGTCGAGACGATCACCGAGAGCTAGGACAGCTGTATATTCCGGCAGGACATCTGGACTCTCACGGTAAGCGTCCTCCAGATAACCCACCGCTTGATCAACGTACCCTTTCTTCGATAGAGCAAGCCCGGCCGCGACCTTGATGTCGCGATCCTTCATGCTTCTGAATTGCTGGACCTGCTCGGTCCATTCTTCGACAACGCCGGGAATGAACTCCGCTCCCTTTGTCTTCTCGGTGAGACGGACAGCAACGTCCAGTCCCAAAATGGCCCCGGAGTCCATCGAAATCAGCTGTTCTTGGAGACGCCCGGCAAACGCCAGGTCTTTCTCGCTTTCCTGGTCAATCAGAAATGTAGCTAACTGGTAAACATCTCCTGCGCGAGGGTTTTCGACTTGTCGAAGCGAGCCCAAGATCGAGCGTACTTCCTTTTCAATCGCCGCCCTTTGCTCCGTTTGACTAGATGGGAGCGACTCCAGATCTTCTCTCAAGATCAAAGCAAGAAGCCGTCCTGCGTCGTTGCTGATTTCCGATTGGTCTTCGTAGAGAGATCGCACGATTTCCTTCGCCTGATTTCGCCCAGCGACGCCCCCTTCGCGGTAAAGCAATCCGGCGGTCCTGAAGCGATCGACCCAAGTCGCACCCTCACTACCAGAAAGCAGTTGGGAGATTTCATCCCAATTGTCTTGCGCCCATCGGAGGCCAACAACGAACGGGCCAAAAGGTATCGAAGCTGTTCGCTCTTTGGGTCGAGCTTGTTCGCCTCGCGGAGTGCCGATATTGCATCTTCTGGACGGTCCAAGGCCCGGCTGATCGCAGCCTGGCTGACAAGATTCTCCGCCGACTTCTGATACTTGAAAGCCTCCCTCAGCATCTCCAGGCTAAGCTCCATCTGCCGTGTTTCCCAGTAGATTCGATAACGAAGCATGGCGCTCTCGAACGGGCTGAGCTCTGACTCCGCAACCTCAGCAACCAATTCCTCAAGCCGATCTCGGTCGCCTTTGGCAAGGGCCAGTTCAATCTCGGTTGCAAAGACGGACTGCTCATCCTTCGACGTTAACTCAGAGGCCTTCTCAATGGAGTCGGCGGCTGTTGCAAAGAGGCTTTCGCGATTGGATTCCTCACCAGTATTTTTGGCCGCAAAAATTGCCGTCGAAGCCAGCATCAAGTGGCTACGGAAATCATCGGGTCGCTGCTCGATCTCTTTCCTGGCCATTTCGAGGCTGCGGTCGAACTGGCCTTGGCGATTGGCCAAACTGATCCTTGTGGTCGAACCAGGATCCAGTTCCGCATTGGTTGATGAAATGGCGAGCTCCAACTCACGTTCCGCTTCTGGCGTCTCACCCAGCGACACAAGCAGCTGAAACAACAGCATGCGAGTCCTAATTTGCCGATCTCCGGCCGAAATCCCGCGACGCAGTTGATCAACCGCCTTATGACGCAAAGATTCGGCCTGAGCGCGCGAGGAAAGCAGCGACTTGGGGTCCCGCAATCTCGCGTCAGCTTCCAATGCGAGAATCCAGCCCTGAAGTGAAATCGCTTCACCCCAATTTGGACGAACAGATAGGATTTCCTCCGTGAGTTGGCGAAGATCCGTCAGCTTTTCCTGATTAGGACCGACTCGCAGCTCGGCAATCAATCGATTTGCCCTCAGTAGCTTCCAGTGCGTCCCCGATTCCCCCTCTCGTTCTTTCAGTTTATTTTCCCAGCTCGAAACCAATTCCTGAGGCGTTTTCTCATCTGTCTCGAGGAAGACTTTTGAGTCAGGCGACAATTCAGCTGCAATCTTGCTAATCAAAAAGAGCAGCTCGATAGATCGCTGTTCTGACGGGATACTCGATAGGAGTTCATAGGCCCTTTCGAGGTCGTTCGCGTTGGCAGCATAGAGAGCCGCTGTGCGCAGGAGCTCGACTCTCCTTACTGGATCGCGATCGGCCTGCTCAACCAAATATTCGATGGCACTTTGCAATTGGCCTTGCGCAGCTTCCGTCCTGGCCTTGGCGATAACCAGTGGTGTCGTTTGGGAGCCGACGATCGTCTGCAATCGAACCAACGCCTGTTCTGCATCTTTCACGCGACCTTGCGAAGCGAGCCTTTCGGCGGCAAATGCTTGGATAGAGGAGTCCTTTGGATATTTTTCACTCAGCGATACAATCTTGTCGGCGAATGCAGGCGACGCAAGATGTTCCTCCGCGACAACGCCGCGGTCAGGGATGGAGGCTTCAACCATATCCAGGATTGCAAGCAGCTTTTCCGTGGAAGCATCCGCTGACTGGTCTGACGCGGCGGCATGGCCCGACAACTCCCCTCTCATTCGTTTGATGGACGCGGTAAGACCGCTGAAATCACGTTGCTTCGGAGGCAGCCGTAGTTGATCGTTGAAGAGTGCCTCCAGCTTGGTGACCTGTACCTCAAGCCCAGTCGATGAACCAGCCAATTGCCACTGCTCGATCGCTCTTGAGCGGTCTCCCGCTCGATCCCAAGCCTCGGCTGCTTGAACTCTCAGTTCCGCATTGTTTGGAGTCAGCGCGATTGCACGTTCAAGCATGTTGGCGGCTTGATCCCACTCTCCCCTGTTCACGTGAATCGCGGCTAGTTTGTCTAGCCACCAATGCTCGATTTTCCGCGTCAACATCGGCATCCGAGTTCAATGCCGAAGTTAGCTTGGCAATCGCCCTGGTGTTGGTACCCTCTTGGCTGTCAATTAGGGCTCTGGCGACATTGAGAATCCATTGGGCAGCCTCGATTCTTCGCCCCTCCTGTGCCCTGGAGTTGCGCGACGCATTCTCGCCAGCCTGTCGGAGCTGATCTTCGGCGTTCTTGATCGCTATGCTCAGTTGGTCCGCGGCGTCTCGCGCACGAGTCCCCTCGGTCTCATTGTCGATCAGGTTCGTTAAGACCGAAATTCGGAGAGCGAGACTGTTGGGATTCCGCTGCAATCCCTGCTCCCATGTAGCGATCGCTTGACTCACATCGCCAGCCTGCAGATACATCTTGCCGGCGGCTTCGAAGACTTGCTCATAGAGACTGTCAGGTATGCCCTTCATGTCGAGCAGCATTAGCCGCGTGTACCAATCCATTGACTTGGAAATGTCAGAGGATTGATTCAAGCGGGCCGCTTCCATGACCAACAAGTAGTCCCAAAGGTAATCTGGGGAGTCGATCGAAAACTCCGAGTCTGAGTCTGTCAGGTCAACCTCTGAAAGTCGCCGGGCTGCTGCCTCAGCTTCGGCACTGGCGACTCGCCTGGCTTCGGCCTCCTTTCCTTCTCCGAAAAGGTAACGAGAGAGAACCAACTTAGAGCGGCCATCGGTGTTCGATTCAAGCTTGGCTAGTGAGCTCTTCAGCATCGACTCAACCTGCTGTTTCCAACCTTCTGCATCGTATTCGTCTTCAGCTGGCTCGAAAATCTCCGGTCGACTGTTCACTGAGTTCAGAAAATATGCGATCAGATCCAGATCGTTGGGATTCTGACGCATGGCAACCATCAGGGCACGACCAGGTTTCTGGTTGGCAAGTGACTGCCAGTAGTCGACGTCTTGATCGCCAGCGCTGTCGTCCCTTGTTCGATAGACCGCTGCCTCTACCTGCCCCATCAATGCCAAGGCGAGCCATCGCGTCGCTGCGGGGTCTTCAGGTTCAGCATCGAGTGCAATCGTCTGGCGTTCGGCTTCCACGAACCAGATACCTTGTACGATCAAGAAGTCGCTCGATCAAGCGTCGTCTTAAATCGGCTGCCTTATCTGCGTCCTCTTCGCCGAGCCTCGCAATCGAGTCACTCAATTGCTTCCTGGCACTTTCGACCGCTCTGAACCATTGCTGCTGGGTCTTTGCCGTGTCAACGGCGACATCGGCTGCAACCGCCGCCGCAGCGATCGCGTCTGGATCGTCAGGATGAAGTAGTGAGTATCGGTTGAGCCACTTGACCTGTCCCGCAAAGTCTCCCTCGTCGGCTGCCATGTCAGCCAGCGTAAGAAACGACGATCCCGCTGTTCGCGAGTGATGCCAATAGGACGCGGTGGCGAGTACAAGAATCAGAGTTACGAAGGCGATCGACCATAAGGCAAGCCTTCGATTGACCTTCCAAGTGTATCGCCTCTGCATCAACTTGGCGGCACGACTTGAATCGTTGGCCTTCACAGGAGAATGCGCGACCGACGTCGCGGCATCGTCTGCCCCTTGCTTCGATTCGGAAGAGATTTCAATCAAGCGACTCATCCCCAGGAAATCAGGACGTGGCGGGTTTGTAGAAGAAGAGGATCACGACGTAAATTCGCTACCGACCGCGTAGTGATAGTCCCCGTACCGATAAGAATATTGACGGGCCGACACACCGCTGAACACGGTGCCTGCAATCCGCGCCCCGGATGCTTCCAGTCGCCTCGTGGTCCGCGTCACGTTATCGATCCGGCTGACGTCGCGCATCACGCAGACGAGCGTTGAGTCGACCACCGAAGCGACGGCAAGCGTTTCACCAGCCGATAACACGGGGGCCGTATCGAAGACGACATACCCATACTTCTGTAGCGAAGCATCGACGAAGCGACGCATCGCTTCGGGGCTCATCAAACGATGAGGGCTGCGATCGAGCCGCCCTGCCGGCAGGATATGGATCAAGTCTCCCAGGGAGTTGTCGACCGCCTCCTCCATCGTCGCGGTCCCAGACAGCACCGCGGTCAGTCCTGGGCCTGCATCGATCCCGAAGATTTCATGCTGGTCCGGACAACGCAGGTCTGTATCGACCAACAGCACGGTTTCGCCGGTCGCTTTCGCGATCGATAAGGCCAATTGCGAGGCCACGCTGCTCTTGCCTTCACCCGACATGCTACTAACGACGGCAATTGATCGCGTACTTTTCGTGTCGATTGACAGGAAAAGGTTTGCTCTCAACGTATCGATGCTTTCCTCGAACAAACGCCTCCCTCTCGCTGAGCGGTCTCCCGCAGGAAGTCTGGCAACTTCTCCCATGACCGGAGCGAGGTTGGCATTCTCGACAGCGCGACTGTCGGTCACACGCTGGACCTTGAACTCCCACAAAAGGCCGAAGAGAAACGGGACGACGAAGGCAGCTCCCGATGCAGCCAGCATCTTCTTCAGCGGAATCACTTCGATCGGCGCTCTTGGGAACCTGCGCGTTGGAAAGCGTTCGCACCGAACCCTCGGATTTACGCTCCGTTTCGATTTCGGCAATTCGAACCCGCAACCGCTGCAACGTTTCGTTTTCAAGTTCCAGCTCCTGCTGCGCGAATGCCAGATCGGAAGTCTTCACCCCCAAACCGCATCAGTCGCTCGCGTTCTGCCTCGTATTCAGCTTCATACACCTGCAGCTGTGCTGCAATCGCTTCACGCTCAAGACGAATTGCCTCCTCCTGTTCCAATTTTTCAAACGCAATCCCCTCACGATACTTTCGCTCGAGCAAGGCAACTCGTTGTTCCGCCTCATGCTTTCTCCGAGCCAAGTCTTGGTCGGCTAGTTTGTCCAGCTGTTCGAGTACCGCTGGGCGAACGGCTTCGCGTTTCTTTTCGAGTTCTGCGATCGCCTGATCGCGTTTGGCTTCTAGTTCTCGATGGCGGGCACGATCGAACCGAACCAAGTCGTTGAACTCGAGATTCTCAATCGTCGCTTTGTAGTTCTGGACAAGCCTGTTCGCGTCGATGACCTCCTCATCCCTGTCAATGGCGGCCTCAATGTCGCTCTCGGACGGTACATGACGCTTCAAGTCAATTGGAGGGGGGGTGAAGCTCACATCCTCCGTCGCAAGGCCTCGTTTCTCGCGATCCTGTTTTTGTTTTGCATCCAACACGTTTAGCTGGACCCGCAAGTTAGTGATTCTTGCCTGCAGGTCACTGATCGTGGCAAGATTATGCCGATCTTCCATCATGGAGAGCCGTTGCCCGGGGGCGAAACCTAACGCTTCCTCGCTAAGCTTCCGGACCAATAAACGTTTCTCATCGACCTTGTTTTCCTGCCTGTCCAATTCAGGCTTCAACCATTTCAACAGCACATCGACGCGTTGGTTGTCGAAAGAATCACGGGAACGGACATAAGATTCCGCAATTGCATCAGCAACCATGGCAGCAGAGACCGGATCGGTATCCGTGTAATGAACGATCAGTCTCGATGACGTCCCGCCACTCTCGAGTGATAGGTTCTTGCGGATGTTCACGTCCGCGCTGTTCGGATCTGAAAGGCTAGGCGCCTTTCGCAAATTCGGATCGGCAAGCACAGGTTCCAAGATGATTGGGCTGTAAAAGAAGGTGCGTTCCGTCCTCGCAAGATCGTTTGCGGTTGGTAACACGCCCCTGTAGACCAAGTAGTCCTGCTGTGCTTCCAGCCAGTGCGAGGCGCGATAGCGAGGGACAAACGTCTCCTTCACGACGATCGCGACGACGCAGGCGAGCAAGGTTCCAACTGGGACAGCCCACGGCCAGCAGCGCCGGAAAGTGACCCAGATGATCCAGGGATCAAATGGTTTTCCAGTTGACGCTGGAGTCTGTTCCAGAGGCATCGACGTACGCAACTTGTCGGGGTGATTGCTATTCATGAATTCAAGTCAAGAAACAAGTGGTTGCGAGCTGGTACGCTTCCTCGAGATGCGAAATGCATCTCGGCACCAGTCAGTCGCGGAAAATTACGCAGACGCACGCACGAAGTCTTTCGCCGTCAATTGTTCAACCGGTCGGTACAGGTGTTCCCAGTAAGTCTTGATCAACCACAATAGTCCAAACGCCAGGGGGATCATCAGGTAGCCCGACACATCGTGGATTGTATGCTGCTGGGATGGGGCGTCAAACCTTTGGTACAACAGGCCCACCACTGTGATGCGCACGGCGTTGACAAAAACCGCCAACGGGATCGTCAAGGCGATCAGGATACTACGCGGTCGATCCAGCTGCGAGTCGCCATCGTCGCCCAGAAAAATGCCAAGGCCGCCACGCCGATGAAGATCCGCAGGCCCGAGCAGGCCTCCTCAACCGTTAGCCTCTGATCATTCAGCCAGATCACGTGCCCTTCCGAAACGGCGGGCTGACCAAGAATCCGCAGGAATATGGTGCTCAGCTCGGTGGCGAATCCCTGGAGCTTGTAGCTCAACATGGTCTCCGCCTGATAAGGCATGGGGATCATCAGGATCAGAAAAGCGATCGCCGGCGAGGCCCATTTCATCGCCTGAAATCCAAGTAGCACCCAGACGATCCCGGCCACCATCGGCACAATCGACCAGCCATCGAGAAAGTCGGCGTAGACGAGTCGGCTGAGGAATCGCATCACCACGGCCAACCCAATCAGCCACAGCCCCGACCAGCTCGCTGATTCCCGAACTCCGGGGAACGAATCGCGACGGTGCCAACAAAGTAGGGCAGCTAGCAGGGGAACCAGATAGCCGTGCGAGTAATCGGGCTCGTTTCGCCAAGCGTCCTCGGCCCACACCAGCGTCGGCCAGTACGAATAAAGCAAGACAAGCAGAATGCCAATGATTCCGAACTTGTACTTGGACCAGAAATGCGAAGTCTCAAGATCCAACAGCTGATCTTGATGATTGGTCGTTATCGATTGGCCGCCGAGCGTGGCGGCAGGCAAATGGCTCCGCCGCTTACGGTTTTTTGAAGATTTAGCCAACTTTGTCCCCGGGGCTGCGTGATAGCCGAGATGAGGTGAACATTTGTATCAAATCCAAGCAGGCTTCGCCTGTTTGGGTGACCACCTGGTCATCTTAGGTAGCCCCCGTCTTTGGTCAAAACGGTCGAGGTTTCTTCTCGACGGTTCTGATTTGATCTCACGCTAATACCGCCCCAGGAGGGAGTCAACTCTGGGCCGATATAGATCGCGTAAAGATCATTCGCCGTTCGTTAGAAACCAAATAACCTGCTGCCCAGCTAGAATCCGGGCAACGCTAACACGTGCAGAAGACACGTGGAGATCCCTCTGTGGTCGAAACGCTCTGATCGCGGTGACGTACCCTGGGGAGCAGTCGACGTCCCTCTGATGGTGCAAAAGCAAAAAGAGTAGCGGGGGTATTGAAGCCGCTTTGTGGTGCTCCCTTTCCCGTGCACCGAGATTGATGGATCAATCTCCGCCACTACGCCTTCGCAGAAACCAAGATAAATTTCCAGGAAATTTGAGGGCGCCGCGAGATAGATTGCGAGCTGGCTGTGTCCAAGATTGAGTAGAACGCGACGCGCTGTTGACAGTCGATTTTCAAATTCGCCATTGTCGGTGGAAAATGCTGTCAATATTCGACGGATCGAGACGATATTCCTATGGTCGCTTGTCGAACTCGTAGCATATACTAAGGAGTGAGGCACGCCGCAAGTTAGCGCCCACGGGAGCACTCCCAGCCTTTGGCATGAGGCCACCTTATCTCAGGGTTCAATTATGTCCGGTATCGTGGCTTTGTCCGCCATCGTTCTTTTTTTCGGTGCTACCACGCTTCTCATGGTCGTGTTGGTGATGCGCGCTCCAATCATCGAAGATTTTGATGATGTGGCCAGCCATCGTCAAGCTTCGGGACCCGAGAAGTTGGGGTCGTTGAACGATCGAGCGAGAAAGCCTGGTCAAAGCCGCCAGATTGCCAGCCAAAACAGTACCGTCTTCTCACCGCATGCTCGCCAGGCAACTCCCAGTCGCGGCCACGTGAATTTACCCCGCTGAGGCTCGCAGGCCGAAGGTGCATTGGTTTCAGATTGCCAGGTAATTCGGCCACATTTTCCACAGGACTTGAACCGGGGCTAAGGATCTTTTTTGAGATCCGGTCTTCCCCCTGGATCCACGGCGCTCAGCCGAATCGGATTTGTGACGAAATGCAACGGCAGATCCGAATCATTGATGCGTTTACCGCGAGCGCGGAAGACGATGCCTTCAATTGGAACCGTGAAGGCTGACAACAGGTTGACTTCTGACCCGTCGGCTGTCGGCTGCACCGTCGCAAGAATTCTCGTTTCGGATGGTGTTACCGCGATAAGCTCAATCTGATCAATTCGATTCGGATATTGAAGTAAATCCCTTTCAGGTGTCGTGAATCGGATGGTGACGTTGATCTGACCATCGCGTACTTCTACCCACTCTCCAGGTCGAGCTGGCCGGTCGAGGTCCTCATGATGGACCAGCAGTTCGACATTCCTTGCAATCCCACCGTGATTCGCGAAGAAGCAGCCGGTCCGCAGGGCGTCAAGGACGGCGGGGATCGACCGATCGGCAGCATAGGCCCACGTTTCGGAAAAAGCTCCCGGCCAAAAGTCTCCCAATTCTTGCGAATGGAAATCGCTTGGAGCGAGTGCTGCCCAAAGATCCAGGCCCTGTGCGGTTAGCTGATCCCATACGCCGCCGATCTCGTGGGCCGCGGGATCCCAACGATCCGTGGTCTTGATTGACCTACTGTATGCACCGATCGGGTCCGCAGCCTGGTGGCCCGGAGCTCCTGAGAAACCGCAAACGAATTCGCAATGTTGTCTCCAGCTCTTGAGATCGCTAAGGACCGACTCGGTAGATTCCCTTTTACGTGATGGATGATTCAGAAACATCAGCGGCGAATGGGATGTATTCTCCTTAAGCCAATCGAAGGCCGCTTGCACATCAATCACCTCGCCATCGGCGCGCTTGTAGTCGTCGAAGCGTTCGCGGAATTCTGCGAGTTGGTTTTCATCCTCCGGGTGCATCAGCAAGGTTACATGTTCGTCGCCGTGGTAGGGAGGAACATTCCATTCAACGCCGGCAATCACCAGCGTCTCTGGGATTTCCTGACGAGCTCGTCGGATCTCCTCGAAGTACTCGGCCGTGGCAGCACCCAGGTTACGATCAGTATGATCCGTAATGGCTATCGCATCACAACCGTGTCTGCGTCCAGCCTCAACCACCGCAAGCAATGGGTAGGAGCCATCTGAGAATTTAGTGTGGACGTGCGTGTCCACCTTGAGCCACTGTCCGCTGCCGATCCAAGGAATCCGGCGGATGAACCTTGCATCTGGAAGCTTGTTGGCCTGCGAATCAGGATCCCCGCTGGGAATGGATGTTGCGGGGCTGCAGCCAGCGAAGAGCGGAAGTGCAATCACGGCGAATAGCATAGATCGGGAGCGATTCCCGTTTTTGTCCATCTTTGGGACTCCATCTGATAACGAGAGCTTCTTCAAACCGATTTAGCATACTTGGCACGACATTCCTCGTGCTGAAAACGGGGCGTCCAGTTGTCATTTGTGCGAAGAGGTCGACTCGACAGCCAAGGACGCCCTGCTTTGTCATCCGATGGTTCGACGCTTTCCGGTGGTCATTCAGGCGTGGCATCTAAATCTAGATCTGTCCCCATGACCCTCACCGACCAAGCATCGCGAAGAAGCGCGGAATGTTACGACCCGACTTCTTTGCGTCTTAGTGATGCCGTGACTTGGTGGACCTCCGGTCCAAGAGTCGGATTTTCCGCCCGAGGCGATTGGCTTTGCCCGACCCCTTTTCCAGCTGCTCATCGTCAAGCTTCAGGGCCAGAGAAGTTGGGGTCGTTGAACGATCGAGCGAGAAAGCCTGGTCAAAGCCGCCAGATTGCCAGCCAAAACAGTACCGTCTTCTCACCGCATGCTCGCCAGGCAACTCCCAGTCGCGGCCACGTGAATTTGCCGCGATAGCGACTCCGCCGTCTGCCCAAACGACGGCTTTGAACGTAGGCGAGTCTCTCCGAGACTCGTAAAGAACGCAGCAAAGCTGTGGAAGTCCGCCTTGGAAATGCGGACCTACAGTAGGGCCAACCGAAAACTCACGACCTCTCCGAGACTCGTAAAGAACGCAGCAATGCTGCGGATGTCCGCCTTGGAAATGCGGACCTACCAATCGCACGCTACAGGATCGGCACGGAGCGTTCGCCTCGTTCGAAGACGACATTGGCCCTGCCTACTAGGAGTGGGTCGATTTCGCCGATCGACTCCTGGTCTTTCCCATCGTAGGCGAGTTTGTGCAGGATGTAGCGCATCGAATTGAGACGGGCCCGCTTCTTGCAGTCCGATTTGACCACCGTCCATGGGGAATCGGTCGTGTCGGTGTAATAGAACATCGCTTCCTTCGCCTCGGTGTACTCGTCCCACTTGTCGAGCGACGCCATGTCGATCGGGGAGAGCTTCCATTGCTTCAGGGGGTGAGCTTCGCGTTCCTTGAAACGGCGATGCTGTTCTTTGCGGCTCACCGAAAACCAAAACTTGACCAAGTGCGTGCCGCTGCGGACCAGGTTTCGCTCAAATTCGGGAGCCTGCCGCATGAACTCGTTGTATTCATCGGGGTTACAGAAGCCCATGACCCGTTCAACGCCGGCCCGGTTGTACCATGAGCGATCGAACATCACGATTTCGCCGGCGGTGGGCAGATGTTCCACGTAACGCTGAAAGTACCACTGGCCTCGTTCGGTATCGGTGGGCTTCTCCAGGGCGACGACGCGAGCACCGCGGGGATTGAGGTGCTCCATGAATCGCTTGATCGCGCCCCCTTTTCCTGCTGCATCGCGACCCTCAAACAAAACCACGACCTTCTGGCCGGACTTGCGAACCCAGGCCTGCAGCTTCAGCAGTTCGACCTGCAAGCGGTACTTCTGTTTTTCATAGTTCTTCCGTGACATCAGATTCTTGTACGGGTAGCCCCCCTTGCGCCAGTCTTCCGACAACAAGTCATCGGGCTTCGGGCCTGCTGCGCTGGGCTCCTTCATCGTCGGTTGCAGCAGCAATGCGTTGCGAAGGACCTCCGCGTCGTCGCTGGAGCTTCCATCCATGATCGCTGCCAGTACCCTTGCCAGCGTATCAACGTCGTGCGGTGGGACACCCGAGACGATGTCGCGAACCGCATTGATCTTCGCTTCCTGAGCGGCAACGACTGATTCGGAAACAGAAAACCGCTGTATGCCTGTTGGTGTCTTGGACGGACTGACATCACCGCTGGAAGCCCTCCGCGGCTTGCCGTTGGACTCCGCCCCCTGCAAAGTACCGCTGGGGTCCGGCGGGGTCTCGCGAAGCTTGGCGTCAATCTTGCGGGTTGTCTTGGCTGGACGCTTGGAACTCTTCTTTGGGCTCATGACGATGGGCTTCGTATACGACTCTCGAGAATGCAATCAGGCCACTGCCATGAGTATACCTCAAGCAGATAGGAAGCGGCGTTTAGCCGAAATTTGGTCGTTGCAGGTAGCCTTAGGATGGATGTTCACGGCCGTCGTTGGAGTCGTTTCCGTTGTAGGCAGAGGCCGGGTCGCTAATTCGGGTCGTTTCGATGTGAAATGTTGCGTGGATTTGATCGACGGACTTGGAAGTCCATCGTACAGTTGCTGATGACTCTCGACGGACTTGGAAGTCCATCGTACAGTTGCGGAGGACTCTCGACGGACTTGGAAGTCCATCGTACGGGGAGAGGGAAGTGGGGTTTTCTGGGTGACGGACTTGGAAGTCCATCTTACGGGGATTTGGGTGTTCACTCGGGCGTGCTGCCGATGCAGACGAGTTGTTCTCTGCGTTGGGGGCCCTCGCCCACACCGATTCGAAGGAAGAGTTGTCCTGAGGCGATCGCTGGGCTCGCGTAGGCGTCGTCGCCTAGTCGGTTTTCAGCAATCATCTCGAGCTCATCTCCCGCTCGGAATACGAAGGTCCTGCCTTCCAGGTTGGGAACATAAATCGTATCCCCCACCGCAACGGGCGAAGCACTGAAATTGCCGCCCAAGCGTTCTCTCCAAAGCCGGTCGCCGGTATCCATGTCCCAGCACGATGCGATGCCGTCGTCGCTCACGCCGATCAGACGTCCCGCAGCAATCACCATGGAGGGTTCATAGATCCGGTCGTTGGACGACCACAGTCGTGTGCCCTCTGCTGATAGACAAACGGTTTCGTTGTCAGGAAAACCACCGCTGGCGCAAATCTTGTCGCCGGTCGTCACGACCGTTCCGCAGGTTGCTTCGGCGATACAGGGCGTCGACCACAGTTGCTCACCCGTCGCCGGATCATAGCTCGTTACAGCGTCACATCCGCTGATCAGTAGCTGGTCTCGGTCGCCAACCGTTGCGATCGCAGGGCTCGAATAGCTATCGACTTGACCCCTGGGGACTCGCCACGCGATCTGTCCGGTCGCCCCATCCAGCGCCGCGATGTAACCACCCCCCTTGTTGTCAGCCGTGAAGATCACCAGCGACTTGTAGATTACCGGTGAGGGCGCGTAACCAAATTTTGAAACGAATTTACCGATCTCCTTTTGCCACAGGATGTTGCCGTCAAGATCGAGCGACGTTGCGAAGATCGCATCCGAGTTGAACATCGCGATGTAGAGTCGCTGGCCATCGCTGGCAATCGTTCCATTCGCATTGGTCGCTTTCTGATGCACCTCGCGAGTCGAAGGAAAGCCACCTTGGTGGATCACGGTTCGCCACATTTCCTCGCCATCGGTGCGACGGTAAGCGAGCACGATCTGCTCCTCTTGCGATTCCACTGCCGTCGCGAGAAAGACCTTGTCACCGACCACGATCGGAGAACTGTGCCCACGTCCTGGGACGTCCGTCCGCCAAAGGACGTTCGCGGCATCGTCCCATGTGGTGACCAGGTCTTGCGCCGGTGCAACGCCATCACCGCTTGGGCCCCGCCAACTCGCCCAATCTGTATCCGCAAGAGTGGAGGAGGACTCGGTCACGCTGACGCCGCTTTGCTGCGGCGAGATAACGTTGACAGGATTCTTCTTGCCACAGCCTGTTAGCAGCAAAGTCAAGCAGATTCCGCGGATGAGTTGTGTGGTCATGCAAGCTCTCGCCGAGAGTTAGGTTGAATTGGATGGAAGAGCGGCGCTTTGTGCCTAAAGTGCGGCTTTCTGCCTAAAGTACGGCTTTCTGCCTAAAGTACGATGGACTTCCAAGTCCGTCGATCTGTCAAAGCCGCAGTAGCCGCAGTAGCCGCAGTACGGGAGTTGGTCGGGCGACGGACTTGGAAGTCCATCGTACGGGAGTTGAGGCAGCGCGACGGACTTGGAAGTCCATCGTACGGGGATTAGTGGTTGGGGGTCGGTGACGCTTCGGTTCTTGGGCTGTTCGTCAACTTGGTCGATGAACTTCCAGCCGCTTTGTTGCCATTGCTCGTGAATCCAGTGCTTCCAGGTTTGACGTGCCAAGCCTGCCGCGCAGGCGTTGTTTCCGATGTATTGGACGACTCGCCACAGGTGCTCCTCGTCGCGGATGATTCGATCATAGCTCTCCTGCTCCCACAGACGACCGCACCTGCCTAAGATTCGGTTGACCTTGCGTGCAACATAACCCTTCATTGCCTGCATGAGTTCTTCCAACTTGAAGCCTGGCTGAGGACAGATTGCAAGATGAATGTGATTGGGCATCACGGTGAAACAGGATAACAGATAACGTTGATTCTGAAACTTGAGCATCGATTCGGCCATCACATCGGCTAGTTCGCGCTCTTGGAAGACACATTCTCCGTATCCTTGGTCGAGATAGCGGTCGGTGCGGGCCGTGATCTCGCTGGCGAATCGACTCCAGGTTTCTTCGCTGCGTGGTTCCGGGTGATTCTCTTCCCAAAGAGTTCGCCAACGCTTGAGTGCTTGGAGTTGGTGTTGTGGGATGGAATCGTGCAACCGAAAAGTGACAAAGTAAGTAGCGCCGTCTTGACGCCAATGTGGTAAGTGCCGGTGATAGACACGGACCGGTAGGTCGGGATGTAGACCGCGAAATCCTGCAGGTGCGCAGAGATTGAACGTTGACCTCATAGATGTTGCCCCATTTTTGAGTCGACGGACTAGGAAGTCCATCGTACCGGGGTTGAGGCAGCGCGACGGACTTGGAAGTCCATCGTACGGGATTTTTGTACGATGGACTTCCAAGTCCGTCGAGTTTGGGTTTTTCGGAGCCTGGACTCAGTGGCAGTGTCGGGCGGGATTCGCGTTTGCAGGCCGCGACTGGGGAGGTTCGACCGCGACGGACTAGGAAGTCCATCGTACTGGGGTTGAGGTAGCGCGACGGACTTGGAAGTCCATCGTACGGGGGTTGAGGTACGCGACGGACTTGGAAGTCCATCGTACGGGGATTCTTGTAGGATGGACTTCCAAGTCCGTGGAGTTTGGGTTCTTCGGCTCCTGGACTCAGTGGCAAAGTCGGGCGGGAAACGCGTTTGCAGGCCGCGACTGGGGAGGTTCGACCGCGACGGACTTGGAAGTCCATCGTACTGGGACAGAGTTAGGGGATGGACTTGCAGGTCCATCGTCCGGTCTTGAGTTAGGCTCGGATCGCGTCGACGGAGTTTCGCTCTCGCTTCTGGGGGCCGAGTTGATTGGCTGCTCCCATGGCTTCGAGCATCGTGTTGTAGACATCGAGTCCCTCGGCGTTGACGTCGAGGATCTGGCCCGTTTGGAATCGACCGCCGGCTCCGCTGATGGCGTGGAAGACTCCACTTAGCTCTCGCTTGACATCGTTGTGGCGACCGTCTCCAGATTCGGTCGAGATCGTGATCAGCGAGTTGTCCAGAATCGTCCGACCATTGGCTTCGATTGATTCCTGACCGTCGAGTCTGCTCAGGAAGTACGCGATCTCCCGCATCTTCAGATGCGCATGGGCTCGAAGCTGCTGGTTCTCTTTCTTCTCGTTGAAGTCGTGCCACCACTCATGACTGCAGGCCTTTGATCCCGATGCATTTCGTTGCGCCGCGTCATTGAACTCGAAGACCTGCTTGCCCTCGTACTCGTAGGTGCCCGTAAGACGAATCCGTTCGCCAGCTGCCAGAAATGTGAGAGCACCGAAACGTGTTCGATCGGTTTGAATCGCCAACGCATAAAGATCAGCCATCAGTCGCCATTCTGACGTCAGCTCCTCGAGCGTGATGTCGATGCCTTCGCCTCCAGGATCGGCGGAACCGCCATGCAGCAGAGGCGACTCGGCCGGCATCTCGGGGGCACCCGTTACTCGGCCCTCCATCGCAAAGGCACGCTGCTCGTACTCGCGGATGCGATCAAGGTGTTCCGCAATGCGGGCCCTGGAACTGGCCCCCAAGGGTGAGTTCGCACCGGTGTAATACTTGTACTGGCCGACGACGGTGTCCAACACACTCCTTTTGAGCCGCTGAGCTCTCGGATCGGCATCGTCGTTTGCATTGCCAACGCTGCCAAAAACTCGCTCGAATAAGTCTCGAGGTTTCTCTTGCATGGTGGCGGCCACGGTCCCATCGGGGTTGTAGCTGTGAACGTAGCGTCCCACGCGGCTTCGGCGGAAGAACGTGCCTCCAATCAGAGTCGGGACCATCTCCGCCGGCATGCCGTT
The DNA here is from genome assembly GCA_963767665.1 of Pirellulaceae bacterium. Lineage (GTDB taxonomy): Bacteria > Planctomycetota > Planctomycetia > Pirellulales > Pirellulaceae > Rubripirellula. Next base: position 160,866 of record CAVYFC010000011.1, on the reverse strand, counting down.
GGGATAATGAGCCCGTCGAATGACTTGATCAATGGAAGGTCCGCCGGCTTTGGCCTCGCCATCGGGCGGTTCCGCCGTGAAGGCCGCGGTGGCACCGTCGTAGTGAGCGTTGGATCCTTTCTCGTCGGCCCTGACGTGGTCGACACCGCGCATGATCAAGAGCTTGTCACGCAGCGGTTCAAGCGGTTGCATGACTCCCTCGAAGCCTTCCTTCTGCAACGGCGCTGGAATGCCAAGGCCAAAGAAAACATTGAAGGCCCGTACCGGAACCGCTGCTTGCTCGGCGGCCAACGCGGTGGCCGAACACATCTCCTCCAAAAACGGCAGTCCGATTGTGATGGCCCCGGCTCCCTTGAGCATGGTGCGGCGATTGATCGCGTGACTCATCAACTATTCCTTCGTTCTCGTGTTCTGGACAAGATCGCTCATCACGATCGCGGTGATCAAGGCAGAGTACGTACCGCCATTCTTTGCGGCCGTCTTGTGAATCGAGTCGACAACCCTTGCATCGGCCGCCGTGATCGGCCGACCCAGACAGAACTGGGTCAGCTTCCACGTCAGACTCGTGCGGACTCGTTCACTCTCGGCAAGTAGATTCATCAACTCGGCGGAATTGTTGTACGGCACTGGCTTGGCTTCACCAGGGAACAGCACTTCGCCATCATCGCGTAGAGGATTGCCGTGCTCATCCTCATCGTGATAGGCACCGATGCCGTCAAACTTCTCAAGCCCAAATGCGAGTGGTTCAAACCGAACATGGCAGACGCCACATTTTTGGTCGGCGATACGGGTCTCCGCGATGCCGCGCATCGTCAGTCCCTCTTTTGTTGGTGGCGGTGTCGTGTTGACACAAGGCGGCGGCGCGTTGACCGTACCTCGCAGCAAATCGTGCAGCACGAATAGCCCTCGCGATACCATCGACGCGTCATCGCCACCCATCGTCAGCACGCTTCCTTGAGTCAACAGCCCTCCGCGCTGAGGCATCGACGAGAGCTTGTACTTCGCCAGTTCGGGGCCGCTTGGCTCGAGCCCATAGAATTCGGCAAGCCGCGGTGTGGCGAAGGTGAATTGTGCATTGAGGAGTTCGGCTAGCGGACGCTTTTGATTCCAGACCAGTTCCTCGAAGAACGCCAGCGTTTCTTCACGCATGTCGGATGCAAGCTCCTCATTCCACATCGGAAATCGATCGGGATTGGGCATCAGGTTGGCGAGTCGCCCGAGATTGAGCCACTCGGAGACAAACTGTCTCGACTGGTCGATTGCCCGCCGATCCTGGAGCATGCGCCGACTTGAGCGTCCACGATTTCTGGGTCGCCAAGGTCGCCCTCATCGGCGGCACGCATCAACGCTTCATCGGGCGGTGCACCCCAGAGGATGTAACTCATGCGCGAAGCGAGTTCGTATTGGCTGACGGGTCGCAGTTCGCCATCGCCGCGCTGGTCCTCCATGCGGTAAATGAATCGCGGAGATTGCAGCATCGCCTCGACGAGGTAGGTCATGGCGTCGTCGAAGTCACCCCCGGCACTCGCGACCGTGGTGGGAATCCCGCTGTAAGCGATTTCCTCATCAGCGGAGAGAGGGCCACGCAGCAACCACTTGCCGATGGCCTTCACATGGTCACGCATCTTGTCATCGGTCGAGAGTTTGCGGTTCTTGGAGAATCGAGCCGCAAACTTGGCAATGTCCATTCGGCTGACGATGATCTCGGCCAGTCGCCCGTAGGCCTCGACATGCTTGAGATCTATGTTCAGGTTGTACGCCGTATTGCTGAATCCGTCCGCGCAGGTCCGCGGGCAGAATCTCGCGTGCCTCTTTGGCGATGTCGACTCCCACGGCGCTCTTCACCGTTGCGATGTATTCCGGAACGGTCAAACGCTGTACCCAGACGTCACCATCTTTTCCAGCATGCCGATAGGTTGCCGGATCGATCACATCGATCGACCAATCGGCGCCCCCGTCGAGCCAATGCTTGAGTGCCGCTTTATCCTGAGCTGAAAGAGGTGGTCGGTCTTTGGGCATGTCATCCGCAGCGACCGATTCCCAGAGCAGGCTGTCTGCCGATTTCCCTGGAGAGATGACCTTGCCACTCTCACCACCGGCCAAGGCCTCCACCTTTCGCGATAAATCCAGTCCGCCCTGTTTGATTGCCGAATCGTGACACTCGAGACAGTGCTTGGCGAACAACGGGGCAATCACCGTTTCGAACGGGCCCAAAGACGAGGCGAGCTTCTGGTCGCGATCGCCAGGCGGCGGCGCTGTGGGGTCGTGTTGCCACTTCGAACCCGCCGCGAAGTTTGCCTGGACATCCGAAGCGTTGAACGCTCGTGAATAAATCGCGACGAGATGAAATTGACCCCGCCATGGGCGCTGCCTGCTGAACTCATTTCCAAGGGCCAAGCGATGGTTGCGATCCCAGTTGCCAAACTGACCGCCGACTCTCTGCTTGATGACACGTTTTCCATCGATGTAAATCGCTGCGTTGCCACTGCGGTCGCGTGTGAACACGACATGCGTCAGACGGGGTACGAACGAGTTCTTTGAGGTGCTCGTGGAGGGGAGGCCGTTCTGGTCGCGCTGCGTCGTCCGGAGACGGACATCGATGGTGTCACGCTCTTGTCCGAGAGTGATATTGCGATTCGAGTTGTCAGCCGAAAGCGAGATCACCCGGGCCGGACCGTTTTGGTTCGCGTTGGCGGGCCGAAGCCACGCCTCGATTGTGATCGCACCCGATTTTTGTACCGCGTCGATGATCTTCTTGGCCGGTGCTGGGGATGCGATCAGCGAGGACGACTTCAAGGCGAGCGATCCCGATGACCACTGAACGCCCTTCGCATCGTCGATGGTCAGATCGAGCGGTTTGCCAACACCGGATCGATCATGAACGGTCTTTCCCTCCCCCTCACTGAAGTCATAGAGCGCCTGCAGGCCATTGCTGACACGGCCTTCCGCCGAGACGGGCGTCGCACTCCATAAGCCAATGACGAGCAGTGTCAGAGCGATCAGCAAACGTTTGGGCATCATGGGGCGAAACGCGTTATCGAGTTCTGCGTGCGGGGGATGTCTTTGTTTTCAACGTCGGCGGTTTCACGCGATTTTGCCGCGACGCACGGAGCAGTAACCATCGCCGTAAAACTCAAGATGAATCGTCAGGCCGTCCTCGCTGATCCACTCCGCAGGAACGCTTGGCCTTACGCCGGGACCAACGTCCCACGCGCGCATGAAGTAAGCCGCGGTCCCAAAGGCACTGGATCCGCAATGCTTTGGATCCCCAAGGCTTTGGCGCTTCTGCAATCGCAAAACCTCCTGGAAACCGACTGTCGGGAACTGGAATGGTTTGACACCAGAGGGAACCATCCAGGGGTGCATCATAGCTGATGCCACTGCGCTAGCAGTGACCGAGATGCTGAAAAACGGCGGATCGCTCCCCGATATCCTGGATACTGGATCCTGGTTCGATGTCGCAATCCTGGGTCCATATCCCATTGGCGGTAGGCGAGATCATGATCCGGGACGTATCGCTAAGCGGGGCGCCGTCGGCCGAGCAGCACCTTCGCGAAGTAGACGGCTTGCAGGATGGCGCCGAGCGCTCCGACGACGTAGGTCATTGCGGCCCAGAAGAGTGCCTTGCGAGCGCTCGCGTATTGATCGCCCTGGGCGATGCCAACATGCTCGAGCCAGTTCAACGCTCGGCGACTGGCATTGAACTCCACTGGCAGCGTGACGAGGCTGAACAAGGCGGGAGCCCCGAGCGCCAACAGGCACAAGATTGCCGTGCCCTGATAGCCCGCCCACTGCGAAATGCCCGCGCCACCGAAGGCCAGCACGGGAATCGCCAAGTTGCTGAGCTTCAACAGCGGTACCATCTTTGAACGCAAGGACAGCATCGCATATCCCGTTGCGTCCTGGACTGCGTGGCCACACTCATGGGTGGCGACGGATACCGCCGCGACGTTTCGCTCGTTGTAGACGACCTCACTAAGGTTCACCGTCTTCGTGCGAGGGTCGTAGTGATCGGTCAATTGACCCGGCGTCGAGACGATCTGTACGTCCGTGATCCCGTTCTGCCAAAGCATTTGTTCGGCTGCCTCACGTCCCGATAGTGGCATCGGGTCGCGCGAGAACTCGACGAAACGCTTCCGCATTTGTGACGACACCATCTGGCTAATGATTGGAATGCCGAAGAGAAGCAGCAAGAAGAGGGGATCGGCCACCGGGCGTTCTCATCTCGAGAGTAGATCGTTCAAAGAGCCGAGATTCTAAGCGAATTCGCGGCGAACGGGACAGTGTCACTCGGTTGCCTAATTTAGGTCCGCATTTCCAGGGCGGACATTCGCAGCTTTGCTGCGTCTCGTGCGAGTCTCGGAGAGACTCGCCTACGGGAAGGCTTTGTTGCGTCGTGAGTTCGGGGGCCAGAACCGCGACGGCTCAAATAGCGACGGCTCAGGCGATCGCAGTCCTCTTAACTAGGGCGACCGGCCCATCCCGAAGCCTACGTGGCTCGTCGCGTGATTGAGGTTGCAATGTGATGTTGGTTCTCGGCGGCTGCGCGCCTCTTACGACCTAAGGTTCTTCCGGACGTCTGTCAGTCTGTGTCGCTGCATGCGACCTTATCCAATGCATGAGGGGCAAAGGCCGCATCCATGAGCACTGATTCCACCACGCCTTACGGTTCGCCAGCCTCCAGCGCAGCGATTGGCAATGCTTCGAATCAGGCAGCTGCGAGCGATCAGCGGAATGGAAGGAAAGCTGCCGGGAGTGGTGGAGTGCGAAGCGTGAGCGTGGCGCTGGGGGCCGGGGGGGCTCGCGGGATCTCGCATCTAGGCGTGATTCAAGCGGTCCAGGAATTGGGCTTCAAGCTCGATCATCTTTGCGGGATCAGCATCGGAGCGGTGGCCGGCGCCCTCTGTGCGGTCGATGCCGATATCAAACGCGTCCAGGCCAAGGCGCTCGAGTTCGTCGACTCACCCGAATTCAAGCGGCATCGGTCACAGATGTTCGCAACGACGCCGGCCAAGGGATACGACAGCAGTTCCTCGGGATGGCTCCGCCGAGTCAAGCGATTGATCTCCGCTCATCAAAAGGTCACCCGCGCTATCCGCGGCGTTTCGATCCTACCAGAGAATGTGCTCCGGCAAGTTGTGGAAACTCTGCTTCCCGACATCGGCATCGAGGAAACAGAACTACCCCTCAGCATCGTTGCGGTTGATCTGCTAAGTGGCCAGCGCGTGGAGCTCCGCGAGGGAAGTCTGCGTGAGGCGGTCCGCGCATCGTCGTCGATTCCCGGTGTGTTTCCGCCTGTGCCCTGGGGTGACATGCTGCTCTGTGACATCGGCGTGTTCGAAGCCGTTCCAGCGATCACGGCCCGTCATCATGCGAAGGACCTGGCGGTTGCTGTGGATGTTTCCAATGGAATCGCCCCCATCGAAGGCTGTAAGAACATCCTGGAGGTGTTCAATCGAATGCAGAGCCTCGCCGAGTATGAACTGCGGCACCACAGTCTTGGACATGCCGACGTGATCATCAAGCCTTCTGTGGGTGGTCGGGCGTGGTTCGACTTTGAATCGCGCGAGCGATTGATCTCGATGGGTTACGACGCAGCGAGGGAGACGCTCTCTTCGCTGGTCAACTTGGGCACAACGGCGAAGCCATCGCTTTAGCTGCTCAAACCGAGCGGTTTTGCGATCAGCCATGCTTTTCGATCGCGTTTTCAGATTGTTTTTATTTGCGTCGGGCCTCGTGATTCGACACGAAAGTAGCACGACTCTCCGAGTCGATTCTCTCGACGATTTACGACTCGGAGAGTCGTGCTACTCTAAGCAATCGCTCAGTTTGAGTAGCTGGACAGCGATAATTTGCTGTAGGGCGGTCTCTCCGAGACCGTCATTGATTCGCTTGCGTGGTAGGTACGCATTTCCAAGGCGGACATCCGCAGCTTTGCTGCGTTTCTTACGCGTTTCTTACGAGTCTCGGAGAGACTCGCCTACGGTTAGGCGTTGGATCTGAGAATTCGCCGTGATTGATGGTGGGGCGAAAGATCGAAACCGTCGCTGTTCTCAACGAGGCTTCTTGCCCTCGCTCTTCTTGGCGAGCTTTTCCATCTTCTTGACGGCGTCCTTTGCAACCACCCAGCCTCGGCAATTCGGAGCTCCACACTGGCAACGTGGGATCCAATCAAGAGCTTCCCACTGATAGTCGAATGTCAATTCCGTGCCGGGCTCGATGTTGCACAGTGCCAGCAAGCCAAGGGAATACTTGGTGAGCTGCAGCAGTTCGCAATTCGGATTGCAAGAGTGATTCAGATACGCAGCAGGGATCGTCGGTTCGAGCAGCCAGTCACCGCTGATCTCCATCACATAGTCCGATCCCTCATACGCCCGCTTGGAGTGGAGTTGGCCAGTGATTTCCATGACAAGCACGCCCGGAAGGAACCGACGTGCCGCAAACACTCCCTTGCCACAGCTCGTCGTTCTTACTTCAACATCGCGATCTGAATACTCACGGTAGCCATACTCTTTATCAATTCTTGATTGAAGTTTCTTGCGTCGTCGCTTTTCCAATTCGTACATTGCTTGCTTCGATTCCTTGCGATGATTTGCGCCTCGCGAGGCTAGCGACTAAGGGGCACATCGTCAAGCCTCGACGCGTTGCCCGCGTGGACCGCCGCAACGCATTCGGTGGTATCACCATTGCCGATTCGATAGGATATCTTCGCAGGCTTACCCGAATTCAAATGAGTTCGGTTTGGTTGGAGCCAGAGACGGCACGCTTGCTGATAGGCAGTGCCAGGAGTTCCCAATCACGAGAACCCAAATGAAACTTCTTCTAACCCGCAAAGAATCCAACATGCCGTTGTCAACAGCCCGACTCAAGACTTTGGGAGCGAAGGTCCGAGGATCGATCACTATCGCGCTAGTAACGGTAGCTCTTTCCACGACCGCGCCTTGTGTTGCCACAGCTGCGGACGCCGTTGCAGAAGCTGTGAAGGCCCTCCAGTCGGTCGGCACGGAGGGTTCCGGCTTTCAAAATGCGATCCCAGCGGCCCAACAACTTCAACAGTTGCCATCGACAGAGATTGCTCGCGTGCTGGACGCTGCGGAGGGAGCGAATCCGATTTCTGAAAATTGGATACGTGGTGTCGTGTTTGGGATCGCCAAAAATTCTGGGCCCCCTTCCAGCGAACTGCTGCAGCGTTATGTGAGAGATCCTTCCAGGAATCCAATCGGCCGTGGATTGGCAATGGAATTGATTCGTCAGCAGAGCCCCGAGTTGGCGAAGTCGATGATCGATGAGTATCTGAACGATCCCAGCTTGGCTCTTCGAGAAATGGCGGTTGAGCAAGCGATCGAAGCTGCGGAGCTGAGCGCGAAGAGTGATCCTGATTCGGCGATTGCACGCTACCGGGCGACTCTCGACGCCGCACGCCACCCCAAACAGCTCTCCCGAATCGTTGAGGCCTTGGACAAGCTGGGGGATCCGGTGACGACGGCCGAAGCTTTTTCCCTGATCACTCAGTGGAATGCCATTGCTCCTTTTGACAACGTGGGGGGCGTGGGATTTGACACGGCCTATCCACCCGAGACAAGTTTTGAGGCTTCGGGGAAGATTGACTTGCAAGCCGAGCTTGACGGCAAGAACGGCCAGGTCAACTGGCGGAGCGTCGAAGGTTCCGGCGACGAAGGGGTCGTCGATTTGGCTGCCGCCTTCAACAAAGAGAAAGGTGCCGTCGCTTACCTCTACGCCGAATTTGAGTCCCCCATGGATCAGCCTGCCGAGGTGCGACTCGGTTGTATCAATGCCAACAAGGTTTGGATCAATGGCCAGGAAGTCATGGCCAACGAGGTTTACCATTCGGGAAGCATGATCGATCAATACATCGCCCCCGTTGAGCTTCGTCGCGGGACAAATCGGATCCTGCTGAAGATCTGCCAAAATGAACAGGAACAATCCTGGGCTCAGGAATGGGAATTTCAGTTTCGCCTTACCGATCCAACCGGCAAAGGTCTAAACAGTAGCACCAGTCAATAGGCAGCAAGGCTCCGAGCCTTTCAGCGAGACGCGTCAGGCTGACGAGCCTGCACAGATCAAAGTCAAAGTCAGCCGGCGAAGGCAGACAGAATTTCAATCCAGCACACTCCGGCCCCCATCGATCTCCATGATTCATCTACTTTCCTATCACTTGCTTCGCTCGTCAGTTTTGAGCTTGGCATTCTTGACGTGTGCTCTGTTTGGCTCACGGGCCCGAGCAGCAGAGCCGACTGGTTGGTTCGGGTTTCGCGGCGATGGCACAAGCGCTTCATCGAGTGGACCGGCCGAACTTCAAATCGGCGACGGTGGTAACCTCGCTTGGAAGCGAGCCGATGCCGGGCAAGAGTGTTGCGGGGCCAATCGTTGTCGGCGACCGCATCATCTCCACCAGCTCGGCGGGGCAAGAGGGAGAGCAGTTGTACGTGACGGCGGTTCGCTTGAGTGACGGAGCACCCCTGTGGGAGCAATCGTTCCGAGCAACCGGGCGACCCTTCTGTCATCCGACCAGCGCCAACGCGGCCCCGTCGCCCGTGAGTGACGGGGAAAGGGTGTTCGCCTTCTTCAGCAGCAACGATTTGATTTGCTTGTCCGTCGACGGTGAGCTGATTTGGTATCGAGGCCTGGGGCTACGACTACCCCAAAGCTGGCAACGACATTGGCATGGCATCCTCTCCAGTGGTCGCCAATGGCGCGGTGATCGCGCAAATCGAAGCTCAAGGAGATTCGTTTGCGATCGGCATCGATGCCGAGACAGGACAAGAACCTGTGGCGAATGGATCGTCCTCGAAACGCCAATTGGAGCTCGCCGGTTGCCGTGATGCGTCCGGACGGGTCAACCGAAGTGGTGATGCAATGTGGACAGAGCATCCTGGCGGTCGATCCGCGTAGCGGTCAGAAAAGTGGATGATCGAGGAAGGTCGTGACACGATTTCCAGTGCCACGCCCGCCGGTGATCTGCTGCTGCTTCCCGGCGACGACATGCATGGCCCTGGACGTCGGTCAAAGTGCAACCGCTCCCGAGGTTGCCTGGCGAAAGAACCGTGTGACCCCAAGCAATGCGAGTGCTGTTGTCAGTGGTGACCGCTTCTATTCGCTCAAGGGGTCGGTTTTGATCGCCGCAAGCATCGAGGATGGCGAAGTCTTCTGGCAGGAGAGACTCTCCGGTTTAGGCGGCACCTGGGCGACGCCGGTGATCGCCGGAGATCGGATCTACGTTTTCGATCAGGCTGGCATTGGCCAGGTGATCGAGGATCGCGGCGAGTCGGCCGAAACGGTCAGCGAGGTTGACTTGGGCGAAGGCGTGCTCGCCTCCCCCGCGATCGCCAATGGTCGGCTGATCGTCCGTGGCGTGAACACGCTTTTCTGTTTCGAGTAAGCGAGGCCGACCCAAACCTCCAGACTGGTTTGGGCGTCGATCCACGCTCGCAGCCAAACCGGCAAACGAGTCAACTCGCTACAAGTCCGTCGCCGGGACTACAGTTCCTGGATCCGAATGTTGCGGAACCTTACATCGTTGGGTTGGCCGTGATCCTGTAGGCCGATGTAGCCTTCCAGTGGACGATCCTTCAGCGGGCCCTCGTCCAGTTGTGTATCGATGATCTGGCGACCATTCAGCTCTACTTGCAGATGGGAGCCAACGCATTCGATCACCATGCGATTCCATTGATGCGGCGGGCGGGACATGTTGACGCTCGGACCAGCCGCACGGATGACACCGCCATGATCGTGGGGCGTTCAGCGCTTCATCCTGGCCATAGGTGTCCAGAACTTGCACCTCGATCCCTTGATCAACGGGATCGGCCGTGTCGGCAACGCGGAAGAAGACGCCGCTGTTTCCATCGGGCGGATAGGAGTACTCCAGGTCGAGCACGAAATCTTTGTACTTGCGGTCGGTCCACAGGTAGGCATCGTATCGCTGCCATCCCTTCTCACCTTCCCGCGGCTTGATCATCACCGAGCCATCGGGTTGGATCGAGCCAATTGCCAGTCGTTTTCCAGCCATCGAGGTTCTTGCCATTGAACAGCGGCTGGAACTTTGACAGATCGCGAAGTTTCAAATTGCGCCAGCGCACTTCGTAGGGGCCTTGGATCGGCGCCGATCCCGTGAACCTGCAATCCGATGAACCCTTCCGGATGCGATTCAAACTTGGCTTCATCGGTTAGGTCCGAGATCAGCTTGCCATTGATCCAGACTTGAATGCGCGGTCCCATGGCCATCACGTGAAAGGAGTTCCATTCGTCTTCCACGAAATGCTGATGGGGCACACGCGCAGTGTCTTGTGTCATCCACCCGCCCGCAGCTTCACCATAGATGTAGCCAGCCGTTCCGTTGACCGCGATCTCAACTTGCGGACCGTTGACGCGGCCGTCTGGCGTATCGCCCTTGCTCTGAGATCGGATCTGGACTCCTGAGTTCAACGGGCTGTCCACCTTGACATCGAAGGTCAGTTCAAAGTCCCCGTAGGGTTGATCGGTGCACAAAAACGAATTGGGACTACCTTCGGAGGTCTTGCCGACAATCGTGTCGCCATCCACTCGAAAGGTGGCGGTGCCGTTGCGCTGCGTCCAACCATCGAGGTCCTTGCCATTGAAGAGATCCACCCAACCGAGATCGGCTGCGGAGGCGGGAAGCCATGCTGCTAGGCACAGCGAGGCAGCGAGTGAGAATCGTAGCATCGGAGTTGATCCCTGATTTGTTTCAGCGGGGAGTTGACAGAGTAAAACAGAAACCGAGGAAGCTGATTGTATCCCACGAGATCACCACAGGTGGTGCCGAATCGGAGTCTTCGTCGCTCACCGTCGGTACCCCCGAGAACTTTCGCACCACGTCTCCGCCGCTTAACAGATCGTCAGATTCAAGATAGAGTCATCGCGATCGAGGCGATGATCCCAACACCTTTTATGAATGAATCCACGTGGTTGATACTGAATCTCTCCTTGCCACTGCGACTCGGGTGGCGACGAGCCGGTGGTGATGTCCTGATGCGTCACCTCCGTGACGGTGTCTCGATTCGCGACAAGACATCGATGGGAGGCAAATCGTATGACTTGGTCAGTGATGCCGACCTGGAGAGCGAACGTGTGATCGCGGACTTGCTGCGCCGCGAATACCCGCAGCATGAGTTGCTGGGCGAGGAAGACTTGGAAGGCAATGTCGATGCCGAGCACCTGTGGATCATTGACCCACTAGATGGCACGAACAATTTCGCACATCAGATCCCACATTTCGCAGTTTCGATTGCCTACTATCACCGCGGAGAAGCGATGGTGGGAGCGATCTGGAATCCAGCCCGTGAGGAAATGTACACGGCCATCCGTGGTGGCGGAGCGTACCGCAATGGGCAACGCATGCATGTCTGCGATTCGCGATCGCTTTCCAAGACTTTGATTGGATGTGGTTTTTACTATGACCGGGGAACGATGATGCGATGCACGCTCGCAGCGATCGAAGAGTTCTTCGGGCATGAAATTCACGGCATCCGTCGGTTCGGAACTGCCGCGCTGGACTTGTGCCAGGTTGGCTGCGGAAACTTTGGTGGCTACTTCGAGTACCAGTTGTCTCCGTGGGATTTCGCGGCCGGCATTTTGTTTGTGGAGGAAGCTGGTGGCAAGGTGACCGACGGGCGGGGCAATCCGCTACCGCTGGAACAGTCCAGCATCGCGGCCTCCAATGGAATGCTGCATGAGAAGGTGATTGAGATCACGCGTCGACATCATCCAGAGGAAGTGACTGGACGTTGATAAGAGAACGCCAGCCCCGCGGCGTACGATGGACTTCCAAGTCCGTCGCGCGGGAAGGGATGGGCTGAGCAGGATGGTTGGAATCGACGGACTTGGAAGTCCATCGTACGCTTGGCGACGGACTTGGAAGTCCATCGTACGTCGCTTGGCGACGGACTTGGAAGTCCATCGTACGTGTGGCGACGGACTTGGAAGTCCATCGTACGTGTGGCGACGGACTTGGAGGTCCATCGTACGTGTGGGGGCGGTTCACTTCCCGCTGTACCAGACGCCTCGCAACCAGTTGTGTCGGTGAAGGTGTTGTATCAACTCGGGAGGCAGGTCGCGTAGTTGGCTCACTCTCGTGTTCATCTTCGACCTGAGCCACACTTCGCATGCCGACGATCACCGAGCTGACTTCGGTTCGTGCCAACGCAAACTTGATCGCGACGTCGGCGAGGGAGTATTGGTCGGCAAGGCCAAACTGCTCGATGTCGCGTCGGATCTCCTCGACACGAGCGGCTGTTCGCTCCATCCGATCGCCGGCAAAGTAACGACTGCGAAAGTCGTCGTCGGGAATTGATGTTCGGCCGAGTACTTGCCCGTCAGCGAGCCTTCGTCCAGAGCAACGCGAACGATCACGCCGGTACCTGTTTCGGCCGCAACGGGCAGCAGTTGGGCTGCCGGTTCCTGATCGAAACAGATTGAAGATGATCTGCACCGTGTCGACCAATCCGTCGCGCATCAGCTGGATCACGCACGATTGATCCTGCTCGGGCGTGCTCACGCCGATCATGCCAATCTTCCCTTCGTCGCGAAGCTGACGCAAGAACCAGCAGCGGCTGCGGGTCATCGTTCCAGGCGGCCGTCCAGGTGTGCAGTTGCAACAGGTCGATTCTCTCGGTGCCAAGATTCTTCAGCCGCTGATGGACGTTGTCGCGGAGATAGGCTGCCGAGTATCGGTCCTGCCAGCGGCAGTACGGGCTGGGCGGCCAGGGCCCAGCATCGGGCGGTGTCTTGGTCGCGACCAAGACCTCCTCTTTTCGATCCCGCAAAACCTCCGCGATGATCCGCTCGCTACGGCCGTCTCCATATCCCGCGGCCGTGTCGATGAAGTTGACCCCTGGTCGATCGCCGTATGCAGGGCCCTCACCGACTCGGCATCCTCCTGGTCCCCCCAACCACCGCCAATCGCCCATGCACCGAAACCAATCTCGGAAACTTGCGGACCAGCAAGCGGAAAGGGATCGCGTTTGCATCAGGCAACCAATTGCTAGCGTCAAGTCAGATCGGGGTATCGAACGTGCGTGTCGCATTGTCGGGGACAGCAGGTTCTTGGTAAGGATGTCAAAATGTGAGGATTAGCAAATGGGTTCGTGGGGGTCTATCCAAAGTTCCACTGATTCCGATTGTCCCTGTGCGAACGACTCAACTCGCGGCCAATTGCCTGTCCGAATACCTGTGTCAGGGACAGTGACGTCCCCGTAAACGGAAGGTCTCGGACTGTCGAGGCCGACTTTGACCTCTCATGTTGGAATGGTGTCGGTGCCGAAAACTCATCCGATTCCGCAACTGTCGATCGTGGTTCCGATTGGTCGCGACCTCGCTGGATTCGAATCCACGCTGATCAGTGTGTTGGAGAACCAGCCGGCGGGGAGCGAAGTACTCGTGCCCCATGACGGAAGCTACGATGACCCCTTTGAGCTCTGTGAGGAGGTCCGCTTTGTGGTGGCAGACTCACGCAATGTCGTGGATCTGGTCGGTGCGGCTGCCACTCAGGCCCGCGGCCGTTTCGTCCATGTGCTAGCTGAGGGAATCCGGGCGACATGTGGTTGGACCGACGAAGCATTGGATTGCTTCGATCACTTTGATACCGGCCCTGGTGGCCCCCGTGATTCGCTCGGCATCGCCAGTCAGCGAATCGTGGCTGCCGGTTGGAGTGACGGATCGACGCGACTCTGTCGGGGCGAAGGGTACGGAAGCGAGTCGGCCGACGCATCGAATCGCATCGGCGCCTACTTGCAAGCCTCATTCTGGCGCCGAGACGTGCTTGCGCAGCATGCACCGAGCCTTCCAGGGCCGAGACATGGTCGAAGCCTCCGTCGCCTATCATCATCTGGCTCGAAAGGCGGGATGGCGAACCGAGCTCGCTCCCGATTCGACGGTGCTGTGTGATGGAAGCCAACTTCCCTGGGAGAGGTCCTCGCTCAATCGAGGACTTCGACTGCGAGCGATCAGAAATCATTTCGTCGGTGGCGGATGGTCTCAAGTCGATCATCTCAGGCGGCGTTGCGATGCTTGCTTCGCTGTTGAGTCCCAAGTCGATGATGGAAGCGGCGGGGCAAAGCCTCGCACCGCTAGCGGCCAACCAAATCGCGAGCCTAATGCATGCCGAGGAAGTGCTTGGCTGTGACGATCAGGGAATGATCGTTTCGCATGCCCAAGCGAAGCAGCAACCCGCCGGGACGCCGAGCAGCCTAGTACGATGGACTTCCAAGTCCGTCGATGAAGTGGCTCGGTGGTGATGGAGTTCGACTTCGGTGGTGTTTTGCGGCGACGGACTTGGAAGTCCATCGTACGGTGTGGCGACGGACTTGGAAGTCCATCGTACGTGTGGCGACGGACTTGGAAGTCCATCGTACGGTAGGTCGACGGACTTGGAAGTCCATCGTACGGTAGGTCGACGGACTTGGAAGTCCATCGTACGTGCGGCGACGGACTTGGAAGTCCATCGTACTAGCCGAGGCGGAGATGGTCGGCCGCGGCATCACCATCACACTCGGGTCTGGCGCTGTTGGTTCGATAGTAATCGGGTGCCCAACGACGCAGTTCGATCCACATGGCGATGACCGCGATCAGCATGAAAAGCATGCTCAGCAGCAAGCATCACGGTGTAGACGCTTGGCGGCTGCTTTCGGTCTTCTCACTCGATGGTAGTGTCGACACGGTCGCCCTCCTGCAAAATGCCTTCGCTGTAGTCTTCCAGGATCTCGGCGACGGCGCGATCAGGTTCGGTGTTGCGGACCTTCAACTTGCCCACGTATCGGCCGCCGCGGGTGACTTCGAGGAAGTGTCCCTTTCGCAAGTCCCTCGTCGTAGCCGATCGAAACGAGCACCAATTGGCTTGGGCGATCGATCTGGAGAATGTTGCCGTTACGCTCCGGCGGAGCACCATCGAGTGGTTCGTTGACGTCGATTCCCTTGGCGGCGAGCGACTTCCTTGAATCGAGTCGCCTGAGCCATCAACTGCTCGATTGCGTTCTTCCAGCTGCTGCTTGAATCCTCGCAGCTTGTTCATCTGGTCGGTCAACTCGAGTGTTTGCGTGAACAGTTTGTCGCGGTCTTGTTGCTCGGTTCGCACCTGGGTTCGCAGGTTCGCGTTTTCGGCCGTCAATCGCTCCAGTTCCTGTGCCCGACTCAGATCGGTCTGGCTCAGCACGGTCAATTGCGCGGTCATTGCTGAACCGCTCGCTTCGCTCTGCTGCAGGTCGGTCTTGAGTTGATCAAGTTGGGTCTGCAGTGCGGCCAGCGCGGTTCGACGCGAGCGCCTGTTCGCGGTCCAGGGCGGCTGAGCGTCCGCTGCTGGAATCGCGAAGCTGCTCGTTGGTGCGAGAGGTGGTTTCAATCTGTGCCTTCAAGCCCGGTTGTCCATTGACCCCTGTCAACACCACATCGCGCCAATTGCGGTGCGACGCATTGACGGCAAGTGCCAGCACCATGAAGACAGCGCTGAGGATCAAGATGACGACCGAGAAGGACTTCCCAAGTAGTGTCATTGCTGTTTCCGTGAACGAAGAGACCGACGAGAGGTGACGCGGGGGGTCAGCCCTCGCAACCGATTTCTACCCGAGGGACGGCCGTGGCATGCGACAGCGTCGCGACAAGAACCTTGCCAACATCACCACGTCCTCCGAAGTATAGTTACGCCGAAAAAAGAGTGTCAACGAATTCGATGCGAAAATGGGCAATCCCAAACTGCCCCCATTTTAGCAGTCCGGTTGTGCGGGATCGATCCATACCACTCCAATATTTGTACGGCGTCATACCGTAGGCGAGTCTCTCCGAGACTCGTAATCAACGCAGCAAAGCTGCGATGTCCGCCTTGGAAAGGCGGATCCTGCAGGAGCCCTGTGATTTTTGTCCAGCTTTTCCGGGCACGGGAAGCAAGCACCTAGCGGCTCGCCCCCCGCAGAGCCAGGCTCAGGGACCGTCGCCTTCTCTAGTTTCAGTCGACAAACGCCTTCTCGACCGAACGGATTGCCTGCAGGAATTGATCCATGTCCTTGGTTCGCTCTTCGACCTTCGGGTTCAAGGCATGCATGATTGCCCGCGACAAACGGGGATCGATATTCGGGCATCGCTCGCATCAGGTCGGTGGGGGCCGAGGTGTCGTGATGCAGGGCAGCCCGGCCATTGAGAATCTCGCCCTGCCAGGGATGCTGGAAGGAGCAGAGGCAGTAGCAGGTGACCCCAAAGGAAAAGATGTCGACACGTTGATCGGTGGGTCGACGTCGAATGATCTCCGGCGACATGTAGAGCGGGGTCCCCGTGCGGTTTCCGGGGGCCATGAACGGGGCGTCGCAGGGACGGTCAGGCCGAAATCAATCAGCTTGATCCCGGTGCTATCGGGGAGGCAGATGAAGTTTCGGGGGCAAATGTCGCGGTGAATGTAGCCCTGCTGATGGACGTATTTCAGCGCCTCGGCCATGTCGCGGATCAGGTTGATCCGTTTGCCGGCGACGTGCTCTTCCTGCTTCTGAACGACGATGTTCTGCAAGCTGGGGCCAGCGATGTATTCCATCACGATGACCGGTTGCCCCTTTCAGCGAGACGCCGACCTCGTAGGTCTCGACGACGTTGGGGTGCTTCATGCTCAGAGCGATCTCACCCTCGCTCGGCTTCTTGAGCCCTTTGAAGCGGCTCTCGAACAGTTCCATCTTTTCGATGTCGAGGATCTTCACGCCGACCAGGCGATCGTTGTGGGCATGATCCTTGGCGACAAAGAAATTGGCCATCGTTCCGGTCACCGCGGTCCGCTGCCGTCAAACCGGGCCTCGACATCGATTCGGCCGCCCCCGGACGACTTGAACGCGGATCGGAGGGAATCAAGCAGACTCATGGAGCGGATTCAGGACGAGCGGAGGTGGAGAAGCAGTGACGCTGAAAGAGCGTCTTCCTTGTTTCTACTTTCCACAATAGTCGATGGCGCGAGCGATCTCGGATTTCAGGTTCTTTCGCGGCACGATTCGGTCAATGAAGCCGTGCTCGAGCAGAAATTCGCTCGTTTGAAACCCTTCAGGCAGCTCGATCCCAATCGTCGCCTTTATTGTTCGCGGCCCGGCGAACCCAATCAATGCCTTGGGCTCGGCAAACACCAAATCGCCCAGCGACGCAAAACTGGCCGCCACGCCTCCCATCGTTGGATTGGTCAGCACGCTGATGAACAGTCCGCCCGCTTCGTCGTAGCGGGCCAAGGCGGCCGAAACCTTGGCCATCTGCATCAAGCGACAGAATCCCCTCGTGCATCCGGGCCCCGCCACCGCTGCCGCTGATGATGATCAGCGGCAGATTCTGCTCGGTCGCCCATTCGATCAATCGGGTCAACCGCTCACCCAACCACCGAACCCATGCTGCCCATGATGAAGGCACTGTCGGTGACGGCAAAGGCGACACGACGAGCCCGAATCATCCCGACCCCGGTGACCACCGCATCGGTCAAGCCCGTCCGCTTCTGCTCGCCGACCAGACGATCGGCGTAGCGACGGCGATCGGCGAACTCGAGCGGATCGGTTGGCCGCAGATGCTCGTTCATCGGCTCGAACGTTCCGTCGTCCAGGACCTGAGCGATCCGCTCCAACGCCGAGACGTAAAAATGGTGCTCGCACTTGGGACAAACGTTGAGCCGCTGCTCGACCTCTTTCTTGTAGACCGAGGCGCCGCATCCGGGGCATTTCAGCCACAAGCCCTCCGGAACACCCCGCTTTCTTGGGAGGCACCGCTTGGATTGTCGCCAACCTTCGGATCGGAGTGCGAATCGGAATCGACAGTGGACATTCGCAGGTCGTTGGCTTGTCACCGCCGTAGCGGAGAATCGATGTGACAGATTGGGGAACGCAAAGCGAACGACCGGGCACGCCATCCCGGTGCAAGCCGCAAGGACTCTAATTTAGCCACTTTCTGGGATCTCTGCCCCCTCAAAAGCTCATCCGCCGAGGAAACCAATGGGGCCGCATCGATCACGTTGCCGCTTTCGGGAAGGCGGCCCATTCGGGACGAGCCCTGAGTGCTCATGAGTCATGTTGGTCGTCGGACAAGGGGTGATGCGACCCTCGCGACGAAGGCCGCCTGCCAGGTTATCGATCACACCCAGCGATCCCGCGGCCGCTTCATGCTATTTCTTGCGATGGCGGATCTTTGCTCGCATTCGACGCTTCTTCCGCCCTACTTTTCTTCGACCTTTTCCCGTTCTTTTTGTACCCACCTAGTTCATTCTCCGCTGTGTTGGGGCCGATGCGGAACGCCGCTCGACATCGAGGAATGAGACCTTTCACATTCTCCGAGTTGGCCTGCAGCAAGCCAGGTCTCGTGATCTTTCAGCAATGCCATCACTCATGGGTGACAAGCGGCACCTACGACCGAGCGCACTGCGTATCGAGAAGTCTGCGAGGGCAAGTACTGCGTTACCAGAACAGGAGCGGCCGAGGACAAGGGCTGATTCGCAGGATCGGGGACACTGCATCGGGGACAGGCCTTGTCCCCATTCTGATTCGGCCGGCCCCAATCTGCTCGACCCAACTACCTTTGGCTGGGCTCTGCTGGCTGGGCACGTCTCCTCACGCCGACTCAGTTCATCGTCGACTCGGCCTCGCGGGTGTACACCGCCAGGGCCGACTCGAAGGTCTCGGCCTTGATCTTGTAGACCGGCTGGGCGTCGGTGTGCCGATTGCAGTGATCCACCAGGACGCGGTAAAGCAAGCCGAAACAGATGCCGGGGCACCCGCAGCGATTGAAACGCCGAGAGCAAACGCTCGTAGCTGACATCGTCGGCAAACAAGTCCTTGGGCTCGGGGCTCCGCCCCTCCGCGGCACAGGCCAACATGCGGGCCCGGGCCAGGTCGTACAGCGACTCGCCGGTCCACTGAAATGCCGGAATCACGTTCTGCTTGTCGAGCCGTGGCTCGCTCGTGAAACTCACGCGTCTCACGCTCGATGTCGCGATGCAGCTCCTGAGGGCAGCATGATTTTGAAGCCGATTCCCGGGATGCTTGAGCAGTTTGTTGTCGAGCATCGGCCAGACAAATCGCCGCATCAACTCCGGCTTGCCGCCCGTCATGTGCGGCTCGTCGACCCGATCCATCAACACCATCACCCCGTCGAAATCCGAGTCGCTCCAGGATCAATTGAAACTTATTGAGCAACTCGTAGCGATCGTCGGTCCGGTCAAATCGCGGCAACGGCTGGCTGGCCAGTTCCTTGGTGGGAAACTGCTGCAGGACCTTGCGCAGCGACGACGTCTCGCGCTTTCCAACTCGCATGTGCCGGTGAATGCCCGATCGCGGCGAGCTGGCACTTGACCGTCTTGATCAAGCAATGGCAGGGAGCCGGCGAGCGTGAGCATCGGGATCAACCACAGCACGTGCGGGCTGACGCGGACGGCCTCCCCTGCTTCGTTCGGCGCCCAGTCTCGCAGCATCAGCCAAGCGACCAGGATGACCGAGAACAACGCCGACGCGATCGCCAGCACCATGCTCCAGTGCGCTGTGCAGGTTGCTGTAGTGCAGTCGCTTGCGAAGATCGTTCCAGCGATCGGTGAAGGTGGACGCCGTCGATTGGTCGTAGCAGGCGGCAAGCAACAGCATGTCGCGAGCGGACGTCCGATCGAGCGCATCGATTGACTGTCGACGAGATCGCTTCGTTCGGCTTGCCGGGCTCGCGTTCCCAGGATTCGGTCGACCAGATCGGTCACGCCCAGGCAAAGAATCGCATCCATGTGGTCCCACAACCGCCAGGCATCGAGCACCTTTTCCGGCTTGCGGTTGGTGCGACGGCTCATCCGTTCACAGAAATGATCGAGGAACGGATTGAAGTCGTCGTAGCGAATCACGAACACCCGTTCGTTGGGGTGTTCGTCGTTGTAGCGCGTCAGATGCTGATCGATCTGCAACCGCATCGCCGTCTTTCCGGAGCCTTTCGGTCCGAAAATGATCGACGTCGATGGTTCCTTGGGGTCGCCGTAGACCTTGTCCCAGATCGGATGGTACGCGCTGCTGATGCAGTGCTCTTTGAAGACCTGGTCGGTTTGCGCATCTTCCTCCGCAAACGGATTGCGGATGATGCCGTGATGTTCCAAGAAACTCTGAATATTCATGACGCGTCCTGCGCGAGGGATGGATCGGTTACTGTCCGATGCTCTTGATCATGCTGACGAAGGCGTCGCGATTGGCCTTCACCACGTCGGCCGGGCCGATCATCTTGACGAAGTACTTCTGCCCTTCGGGATGGACCAGGATCGCACCGGTCATCGCATAGTTTTCTCGGTTGACGACCTTGCCGCCGGCAAACGGCCCGCCACCCATTCGCTCGGCATAGTTGCCGTTGACGTCGACCAGGTAGACCTGCCAGTTGCCGATCTTCATCTCTTCGGTCTTCCTGGCCTTCTCGTCGCCACCGGCAAACTGTCCCTTCCAGCGATCGATGTTCGCCGCCACGTCACCGCCAGCCGCCATCATCGTGACGCGCGCCGTCTCGCCCTCCTTGCCTTCGCCAGTCGAGGCCTGAAACTCGTGAGCGATGATCGAGCTCTGTGGTTCGACTCGTTTGAAGTCCGCGGGGACCTTCAAATTACCGTCTCCAAAGACGCTGACCGTTTCTGGGCCGCTGGCGGCTTCCGGTTTGTCCTGAGCTTGAACCAGCGAGCTCAACAGGACTGCGGAAATCAACACCAAACCAACCGACAGAATTCTCATGCTCATGTCATCAACTCCGTGGGAGAGAATCGACCTCCCGAATGAGAGGACTAGAAGATCACACTGTAGTGGATCGACCCATGGGCTTGAAAGGACGGGAAAGCGGGGCTGGGTCGACGCCGCAGCTAGCCGCGATTGGCGACCACCACCAGCACGCCGACCAGCATGATGGCAAACGCCGAAAGCAAGCCAATCCAAAGCACACGCCGCATGGATCGGACACGGCGTTGGGCACCAATGGTGGATTGACCGGCAACCGTCGGCTCGGTGGCAATCGTTCCCGTGCTGTTCGCTGCTGCGGCAATGGAAGCCATTGCGGTTGGGCCGGGCTGATCTCCTGGTGCCCGGTCGCTGGCCGGCGACGGACCCTTGTGCGGCAGGCCGTCACCAGGCGATCCAGCGCCAGGCAATCTCGCGGCCAATTCGGGAAACGATTCGGAGGCGGTGCGCCACTGTGGCCAGCCATCGCGCCAAAGTAGCGAGGAGGCGGCGACTCGCCCCTCCTCGATCCACTGCCTTAGCAAATCTGTCGGCGCGGGGCCGTATTGCCCCCCGCTGGGCGGTCGGACGTACCAAGTCGCGTCGGGCTCATGCTGGCGAAACGAAGATGCATCCAGTTCTTCCAGGGCAACTTCCGGCGAGGCTGCTGCAGGGCCCGAGTAGTAGGGGGGGAGGGTTCTGGTTTGACATCGACGGGACTCGACGTTTCCGAGTCACGAAGTGGGATGCGAAACTTGGACGCACAGCCAGGGCAGACCCCGCGCCGACCGGCCAGTTCGGCTCTTGATGTTCAAACGCTTGCCACATTCGTGACATGCGAACCGAATCCCCATGGATCGCCCGAAGAGATAGAAGAAGAAGTCGAAGGAGTGGAAAAGCTAACGCACCGTAGGCGAGTCTCTGCGAGGGCGTGAAAAAATCGACAGGCCTTCCGTCGGTCCGCATTTCCAAGGCGGACAGAAGCAGCACTGCTGCGATTCGTGCGAGTCTCGGAGAGACTCGCCTACGGTAGGACGCGGCCCGTCGAAAAAAGTCACAGCCTCTCCGAGTTTCCCACGATTCATGATAGCCGATTGCACTTGCCGTTGTCAGGAAAACTAGGGGTGAGCCAGCTGGAAAAGGGGTCAGGCCCCAATAGCCGCAAGCGGCCCGAAGGGTGCTTCGCACTATTGGGGCCTGACCCCTTTTCCAGCAACGCACATGAAAAATGAAAACGCGCTAGTGGCTCTCCTCAAGGATCGTTTGGTAGATCGCCTCTGCCTCGTCGTAAGCCTGCTTGGCATCTTTCCGTTCCTCGTCACGGATCATTCCCACCTTGGAATCCCAGCAGGTTTTCACCGCGTCAATGCACCACTGGGCGCTGCGAGCGTTCGCGCGAATTGGTTTGCCACCCACATGCACAAAAATCGGGTTGGTATGAACCGAAGGCAGGATGCGAATCGCAATCCACGAAGACTTCGAAATCGAAACTGGAATTTGGAAATCGCGCAGCTCGCCGTCGGCCGTCAGTTGGTGTGTCGATTGAACCTCACCATTGACGATGACTTCGACGGGAACCTTTCGTGTTGATCCGATGCGACATCGTTCGATGTGCCAGTAGGGTTTTTGATCGAGTCGCATCGCTCGGATTCGCTCGGTCTCCTCGTTGGGTTCTTCCTCCAAGAGCGCCGCGGCTCGAAAGGAAACGGTGACCTCTTTCGCTTCATCGAGATCCAGGCGACTCGGTTCGGCATCATCACTCGCACGCTGTCCAATCGCGAAACCGTCCACTGCGAAATCAAGGACGTGACTCAAGCCGTCGCCACAATAACTTCGCCCCTCTTTGAGTCCGGCGACCCATTGGTCGTAGTTCAGCGTCTGCCCCTCGTCCAGCTTGACGTAGACACGCCCCAGTCCGACTCGCTCGCCGTAAATGCACGGGAAGTCTGTCTCGCCGCTGATGCGGGTTGTCATGCCACAGTTGAGCGTGTGGTACCAGACATTCAGTTCCCAGATCGCGGGTGTGTCGACCGTCGAGATGAAGTCGCAGGCTCCATGCGCCGTCGTGACCACGAATTCATTGGCACCGATCCCGTCAAAGGGTGGCATCTCGTAGTCCGGCAACCTGCTCGGCTGCGTTTCCATTCCATCCGGGAGGGGCGCCTCCCCAAGGAGCATTGACGAAACGGCGGCTTCCATCGGGCATGATGTCAGGCAAGGCAAGTCCCCAGCCACTGTGGCTGTACCCGACGACACCTCCCTGTTCTTGACCCCACTTGAGCACCGGGAGTGTCCAGCTTGGCCATTGTTCCAGAAGTTCGGTGCCCGGGTAGTCATCCTCCACCAGTTTGAGCAAGCAGAGGTGACCCGCATGAGAAGATGGAAAGCCACTCACCTCCACGTCGTAACGCATCAGGTTGTCTGAGGTGGAAAGCGCCGAAGCTTGTCCCTCAAAGAATTGCTTTTGCGTGTACCAGCAAGGTCCCCAGCTCAACACGCAACCGACGTTCAGGTCTTCGCCCAGGATGTGCCGCATCATGTCTTCGGGGCCGACACCTTCGGTGGGACTGTCGTAGTGGGCACAGCCAGCAGCATGGACATGATGATCCCCCGAGAACCAGTTCTCCTTGGCGACGTGAATCCAACGCTTCAGCTGGACATCGATTTCGTAGTCGGCAGCGTCCGGAATGTTCGCTTGCATTCGCACGGGCAGGTATTCTGGCCCGCGCGTGACCGTGATGGAGTAGTTGCCTGGGGGCAACAGGATCGACTCACCATCGGCTCGATAAACCTGGTGGTGGAAGAAGAAGTCGGGTGCCAGTCGTCGAGCCGGATTGGGATAGACACGCCCCTGTTGATCCCGAAATATGAAGGCTGCTGTGGTGGGCTTGCCATCGCTATCTTTGACCGAAAGTCTGACATCCACGGCGCGCTGGCAGTCAAACAGTATCGGGACCGCATTTCGAAAGCCAATGTCCTGAGTTCCTTGACCGATGTTGAACGCCAGCGAGGCTTCACGTTTGCCTTCGTCGCGGCTAAAGAGCATGACAACGCGATATTCCAACGGCAAACCGGAAAGACGCCGAGTCATCGGCTCGCGTTGCAGCATGGTGACGTCAAGCCAGCGATCTTCCACATCACTGGGAGCGACCAATGGATCGTCGGTCATCGGTTTTTGTCGCATTCCTTTTCCCTGCTGATAAACAGGCAGAGCATTGGGGCTTTGCACGACCAGCTCTGGATTCACACCGGCCTCGTTGTGAACCTTCACAAGGAAGGATCGCCATCCCTGTTGCATCAGATCTTTGGCGACTGGTCCCTCCTTTACCTTGACCCGGCTCTCTGCATTGATGTGCACTTCAACAAGGCAAAGCGGATCGAGGATCGCTTGAATCGCCTTGGATGTCTCGGCAGGTGTTGGGAGTTTTCCCGCCTCGCGCAATCCCGTAACGATTGTCGAATCGAGGGGTGAACCTGAGAACTCGAGTGCCTCGATCAGCCTTTCGGTGGCCGCGACAAGTGGTTGTCGGGGAACCCCATGCACCAGTTGTAGTTCGTCGGCTCTTGCCTGCGTCCCCATGCCAACGCAAAGGGCAACGCCGAGGCTTAGGGCTAAAACGAACTGGCTCCGCAACATGCTCGGCATCTTGATTCCTCATTTCCAATGACGGGTGAAGGGCAATCGAAGTGAGGCTGGTCCCACCGACGCGCCAACACATCGTAGCCGACGAATCCGATCGACCGCAAATTTCCGGACAATTCATGGCCAGAGCGGTCCGCATCGATGCTCAAGCGGAGAGGGTGCGATGCCGCGTACAACAGGCTGGAGATCCAGGTGTCGAAGAGCCCTCCCCGGACGTCCCCGTCCGACCCTCCCGAAACGGGAGGGTGATGTGGCTTTGGAGTCACGACGATGACTTCTCACCCGCTTTGTGACGCAAATCCGGAAAGCTCTTCGCGTCTTACTTGAGGCCCGACATCTTGAGCACCGTCTCAAACTCTTTCTTCTTGACGGGCTGCACGCTCAGTCGACTTCCTTTTTGCAGCAGCACCATGTCCTTGAGTGCAGCCTGCTTTCGTAGTTCGGTAAGCGTCAAGGGATTCTCGAAACGTTGATCGAGTTTGATGTCAACCAGGTACCAGGTGGGATTCGCTGGGTCGCTTTTCTTGTCGAAATAGTTGCTGCTCGGATCGAATGCGTAGGGATCGGGATAGCCGCTTTTGGCAACAACGGCGGTGCCTACGATTGCCGGCTCCTTACAGGCCGAGTGATAGAACAGGACGCGATCCCCCTTTTTGATCTCATCGCGCAGCATGTTTCTTGCCTGATAGTTGCGAACCCCTTCCCAGCATGTCGTCTGCTTCTTTTCGCTCGC
Organism: Pirellulaceae bacterium; assembly: GCA_963767665.1. Taxonomy (GTDB): domain Bacteria; phylum Planctomycetota; class Planctomycetia; order Pirellulales; family Pirellulaceae; genus Rubripirellula. The sequence continues at coordinate 135,800 of CAVYFC010000011.1, read as the reverse complement.
AAGGTCATCGATGGAATAGGTTGTCGGTTCGGTCTTCATCAACCAGTACTGAACTGCCATGGGCTCCTGCTCTCGGACGTGTTGGACTTTTCCGAATGGGAAAGTTATGCAATTGTCGAAATATTGTTGCGAATCTGTCGGACTGGCTGCCGATGACTAGATGGGCGCCGGGATCGGCGCATTCTACCGAACGTTGCCGCCGAACAGAGGCAACGATTTTTGGGCCATGGAACGGGCCAAATTGCCGTTCCCCTTCTACTGGGCTCAAAAAATGAACGCCGACACTTTGCATGCCGCTCTTGGGGTGGCCTTTACCGCCGTTTGGCTTTTTGTCGGACAGATTCTCGTCGGCAATCGTTAGCCAGCCAATCGAAAATAGACAGGATTTGTCGCGTGACACGGTCCGTCTGTTTTTGAGAACCACATTCGCTGGTGCCGGGGTTCGAAAACCGCGGCCAACGCGGTCGGCTCACCCGCCCTCGCGGCATGCTTGAATCACTGGGCGAGCAGCCCCGCATAGGTCGACACGAGATGATCCAGCGGAAAGATGCAGAATGGATGTTCTCGACTGGACAGCAATGCGTTGGATGTTGCTTGACGCCGCTCGGCGGCCAAGTCTGCTCGCAATTGAATGCGAAACTCACGGAGGCATCGCGATAGCTCCTCATTGACTTGTTCAAGTTCGCGATGCCATGCCTGCCGATTCCCTCTTTCGGGGACGGCCCCAATCAGCTCTGCCTTCTTCTTGATCAATTCGGGGTCAAGATTGAACTGATTGGCAAATCGTTCGGGCTGGTACTTCGTGTCTCGAATCGTCCGTTGCAATTGTCGAATTCGGTCAGCCGATTGGTCCTGTGATAAACCGGGAAGCAGCACCGTGGCCGAAATCACCATGAATTTGGGAGGTGTGATCATGAAAAACGATCGCATGATCATGTCGCCAAGCTGGTCGTACTTGCCGCCGCCAATGCCGTGCAAGAAGAGGTCGCTGAGTACCAGTCTGGCGTACATGGTGGTGAGCAATGCTCGAGGACGAAGCTTCAGGTTGGGTCCCATCTGGCTGCTCAGCTTCTCCGCCGCAAGCTTGGGATAGCGAATGTCGACTCGGATCTCTCGTCCAGCGCGATCGCTGATTACCAGTTCGTCATTGGATAGTCGTGCCCAGGCTGCTTTGCGCTGTGGCGAATCGTTTCCGTAAATCCACAGCGGTGCCTCAAACCATTCCCCTTGCTCGGCCAGGTCGGGGACGGGATGGGCCGAACTGCGTATGTGATGCGCCTTGCGATAGGTGTGGGCCGCGTCGTTGTAGCACTGTCGGAATCTTGGAAGTTCGCTCAAAATCATCAACGCGAATTCGCAGAACGACGAGGTCCGACAAATCACGCCCAGTGGCAACTCCAACGTTTGCAGCCCGAGTTCGCCCTCGAGTCCGTGACGCGCCTGTGCCAGGGCACAACCGGCAATGCCGCAGCGCTCGATCGCATTCCTCGCATGGTTCCACAGTTGGGTCACGCAAGGATCCTTCACCAATGGAGCGACCACCTCACTCACTCGGCGATCAAACGAGTCGAACAGCTCACGATCCTCGATCGTGGTTTGCTCATAAGGCACGCCCCCTCCGGCCCGGTCATAGGGAACCGCGCGGTAAGCCGCCCGCCCGGACACCGGATCGATGGTTGGGATGCGTACGGAACTTCCCGAAGCGACATCGTTATCGATTACCAGGTTGACTGCGACCGAAGACGTTTGCTGGGCAAGATGCGAAAGTGCGAAGTTCTTGAACCAAACACCCGCATGAAAGATCGCCGGCTGATGCCCGGCCATCAGGATTGGGCTGTTCTCCGCGGCCGTCTTGTCGAACCAGCTCACATCGCGATAAGAAGAGGTGTAGCGAAGGGCATCCTCCATCAACTGGCTGCGAGCGGTGCGCCGCATCGATTCGAATAGCTGCTGTGAGCCCAGCAGTTCCATGTTGTCGTGCAACCACTGGGGTACTTGAGGAAACGCCGGCGATATCAGCGAATCGCCATGTCCCTTGGGTGCCCGGTATTCTCGAAACTTTGGATCCGCTTGCTGCGATGAGGGGATCTGCGATGAGGGGATCCGGGATCGGTCTCCGACTCCTCGACGGCAGTCGATTCTGAATTTCTTGCGTTCAAAGATAAACGCTCCGGTTAGAGCTGGACGGAGGAATCGGTCAGGCATTCCTCTCGTGGCGGAAAAACGATACCGGCTCGACTGGCCACTTCGATCGCATCGTCGAGAACTTGACGATAATACTTCAATCGAGTTTCCGCCTGATCGAGCGAGCCACCGAATGAGCGTTCCAGGTCGAGATAAATCAGTGGCACGGGAGTTTCGATCACGCGTAGCTCGGCTGCCGCCGCCTCGACCCACAACTGCAAGGGCATCGCGTAACCTGGGTCGGTAATCCGCATTTGCAGAAGTCCCGACGTGCGATAGGCCTTGAACCCACAGAAGGCATCGGTCAAATGAAACCCGAGTCGCTGATTGATCTCGTCGGTGATTTTGCGATTGATGGCGTAACGCTCAACCGGTGGCGCGTCATCTCCATCAAAGACTTTCAGGTATCGGCTGCCCGAGACAATGTCCGCCTCGCTAGCCAGCTCAATGAAATCGGGAATCCGCTTCGGCTGGTGTTGCCCATCGCAATCGAGAGTCACGAGCCCCTCAAATCCCTCATCCACCACCGTTTCAAAGGCCGTGATCAATGCCGCGCCGTAGCCTCGATTGACGGGATGTCGGATCACCGAAATGTCGCTCCGACGTTCGAGCACTTCCGAGGTTCCGTCGGTGGAGCCATCGTCGACGACCAGTACGTGGTCACAATACTTGACCACCTCGTCCAGCACGCCGTCGACGTAGCCCACTTCGTTGAAAACCGGCAATGCCGCTAGCCATTTTTTCTTATTGGTCATGATCTCACTCTAGGCAGCGCGCTGTGAGGTGGATTGGGTCGGACGGAAAAAAGAGAGACCAAGCGGTTCAAGCCCCGGCTGTTGTTTGTGCCAGCACCCAAAAAAGCATGGGGACCAAGAAAGCATGGGGGCAGGGCAAGCCCCTGATTGAGCCGCTTCGCGAGCCCCGTTGGCAGCACCGAGCCAATTCTCACCGCGAGAACCCGCACCGGACCATGAAGTTCCCATGACCGACCCTGAAATCAACAGCGCCGACCCCGAACTTCTCGGGGCCGCCTTTCGACCACTCATTCTAGGACTGTTTAGATGACGGTCAATGTTTCGAATCCGCCACTAGACCGAGGAGAGTGGATCCCGTTCGTCCTTGCTCGCCCAAACCGACAAATCCGGAAACTCTTGCGCCAAGCGATTTGCTAGTCGTTCCATCGCGAATCGCTCGCTGAAGTAATGTCCCAGCAGTCCCAGGGCGATCTCGCGAGATTCTGCTTCCAAGCAGGTGTGGAAAGTCGCTTCTCCGGTGATCATGGCGTCGCATCCGTGTCGGGCTGCCGCCGACAAGAAGCTGCCGCCGCTCCCACACGCCAAAGCGACCTTCCTGATTTCCCGATCGGTATCTCCCACCAACCGCGGAGCCGATGCCCCAACCGACACGGCCGCTCGAGCGACCAGTTGCCCGAGCGTTTCAGGCTGGGCGAGTCGTCCATAGCGACCGGAGCCGATGCAGGTCGGCCGCTGCGCAGAGTCAGGTGTCTCAGCGGAGGAAGCAGCCAACTCTGGGTTGCAACTGGTTTCCTCCAGTTCAATCAGAGGTTGGACGCTGGTCAGTCCGAGTTGCTCAACCCACATTTGGTTGATCCCCTCGGCCGCGGAATCGAAGGCCGTGTGGGCACTGTATACCGCAACTTGGTTTCGGATCAGCTCCAAGAGCATCGAACCGGTGATCGTATCGGCCGTGATCTTTGTCAGCGGTTTGAACGGAAGGGGATGATGGGCGACGATCAACTGGGCCTGCTCCCTGACCGCTTCGCGAACGACGTTCGGTGAGATCGTCAGGCACGTCATGATCCGGTTGAGCGACTGTCGTCGGTCCCCAACCAACAGTCCCACATTGTCCCAATTCTCGGCAAGTCGCAGCGGCGCGAGCCGCGCGAGTACGCCGCAGACAGCATCGAGAGAAGTCATCGGCACGTCGAAATCTCGGGGGCGATCATCTACTTCGGAGCGATCATGCAGATGATGCGACGGCCATGCTGCTGCGGTTGGGTTTCGACCTTGCCAACGCTCGCTGAGGGTCTCGATCACCATCTCCATGACCTTGTGCCCTTCTTCGATGTGGGCCATTTCACGTCCGCGGAACAGCACGCTGACCTGCACCTTGTCCTTGTGCTCCAGAAACTTTTCAGCCTGGCGAATCTTGGTGCGGATATCCTCCTCGCCAGTCTTGGGGCGGAGACGGATTTCCTTGGTCTTCGTGTGAGATTGTCCTGTATTCTTCTTCTTGTTCTTGTCGTACTTGTATTTGCCGTAATCCATGATTCGGCAAACGGGCGGCCGTTCGTTGGGTGCGACCTCGACAAGATCCAGGCCCGCATCGCGGGCTCGTTCGAGAGCCTGTTCGGTGGGAATGATTCCCAGCTGCTCTCCCTCTTCGCTCACGACCCGAATGGGCGTGATGCGAATGTTGTTATTGATGCGTACTGAATCGCGATTCTCTTCTCGTTGAATGCTTTTATTGCGTGCCAATGCCACTAATGGTTGTCGTCTCCGGCCGGAGGGCGTTCCGGCGCATATAGGAAAAGGAATGAACAACGCCGCCGTTGCGACGTGATCCCATGTTATCGGAGATGAGAATCGGAACCTTGGACTGGTGTGCCATGGCCCGAGGATTTCAACGGCGCACGATGCGACCGTAGGAAATGCTGTCCCATTACCAAACGCCAAAGTATCCGACGCGCGAAGGGTTACCGTCAACAGCGAATTTGCGGAAAAGGCGAGATTTACGGGATTGTTGGCAAGCCTGACCGCGATAAGCGGCCAGAATTTGTCCCCTCGGCGAAAACGGGCCACCTGGTGCATGTGCCAGGGGGGAATCGGCCGACTTCGGGCGATGCGCTGGCCACACTTGACGATTCGTAACCTCCGGCACAAACTACCGAACCGGTCAGACGAGCCTTTTGTCTCAACTGTCGGCTCCGGTTCGGCCGATCCAAACACGGCGGAATCAAATCCGGGCGGTTAGCTCAGTTGGCTAGAGCACTACGTTGACATCGTAGGGGTCGTTGGTTCAAGTCCAATACCGCCCACTCCACAAACCCCAGCAATTTTCAGTGATTGCTGGGGTTTTTCTTTGCCCTTGCCGTTTGATTCCTGGACGGAAACCCTCGCAGATCGAACTCAACATGCCTACCAACGGCTCTGCGGTCGAGCCACATGATTCCCACGGTGTGAACGTCGTTCAATTGCCTCGCCAGCAAGCCGAGTGTTTCATCAACCATTAGGATGAGGGTCACGAGCGAAAAGGGGGCAGGCACCCGACACCGGCACCCAGCACCCAACATCGGCACCCAACATCGGAACGGCCCAGCGGGTGCTTCCCGTACTTGGTGCCTGACCCCATTTACCCTTGGTACCTGACCCCATTTGCCAATCCACGCCATCATTCCCCAAGCATGAAATCATGAATGCGTCCCGAAGTTTGCTGCACCCTCGCGATGCCATCATGCAGACAATGGATCGCATCTATCGATATCGCATGACCACCACGTCGGGTGGAAACCTTTCGATTCGTGATGAGGCCGGCGACGTTTGGATTTCGCCAGCCCGTGTTGATAAGGGGAACTTGACGCGAGGCGATATCGTGTGCGTCCGTGCCGACGGGGGTATCGATGGCTTGCATCCACCCTCCTCGGAGTTTCCATTTCACAAAGCGATCTACGCCGCCCGCCCAGATATCAAGGCCATTGTTCACGCGCACCCGGTCGCTTTGGTCGCATTCAGTATCTGTCGTGAGATGCCCAACACGCGTCTGTTCCATCAAGCGAATTCCGTCTGCGGCAGGATTGGTTTCGCGCCCTATGCCTGTCCTGGTAGTGAGCAATTAGGTCGAAGCATTGCTGCCACATTTAGCCAGCCGTGCGATAGTGTCATCCTGGAGAATCATGGTGTGGTCGTGGGAGGCGAATCTCTGGCTCACGCCTTTGAGCGGTTTGAAGCGTTCGAGTTTGCTGGACAGACATTGATCAATGCGAATCAGCTTGGCAGTGTTCGATTCCTGGACGATCGCCAACTTCAACTTGCGGCTGATCGAAGCATTGATTTGGAGTCCTTTGATCCGCCCATTGCCACGTCTCAGGAACGCGAACTCAGGCGGCAACTCTGCGAGTTCGTCCGCCGCGGTTGTCGACAGCGGCTGCTGATCAGTACCGAAGGCAGCTTTTCGGCGCGGTCGATCGAGATTCGTTCTTGATCACTCCGACGAAGCAGGATCGTGAGCTGCTCAGCGTTGACGACTTGGTGTTGGTCAAAGGTGGCCGCCGTGAAGTGGGAAAGCTCGCCAGCCGAGCTGCGAATGCTCATCGAATCATCTACGCAAAGCATCCAGGTGTTCAGGCGATCGTGTTTGCCCATCCAGTTCACGCGACGGCGTTCAGCGTGACGGATTCGACCTTCGATGTCCGCACGATTCCCGAAAGCTATGTGTTCTTGCGTGATGTGAAACGGGTTCCCTACGGAGTGCAGTACCGCGACGACGGTAAGATCGCCGAATATGTCTCCGAGTCGTCTCCAGCCGCCATGCTTGAGAATGACGGAGTGATCGTCACTGGCCGAAGCGTCCTGGACACCTTCGATCGACTGGAAGTCTTGGAGTCGACCGCGGAGGCGGTCATCAACGCGCGGTCGGTTGGTCGGATTTCCACGATGCCAGATAGCGTCATCGACGAGCTGCGAACTGCCTTCCAACTGGATTGAACAGGCTCTGGTGTCTGCTTCTGTGCGATTTCAAAGCGAATCCGCTGTGATGTACTCGCTGCTGACGCGTAGCGGCTGCGTTTGATGTCGCGAGGGGATCCACTCAATGGAAAGGTCGAAACTTCACGGCGAGGCTGTGAAAAAAATCGCCTGGACTTGCTGTGGGTCCGCATTTCCAAGGTGGACATCCGCAGCTTCGCTGCGTTTTGTGCGAGTCTCGGAGAGACTCGCCTACGGTAGTTCGCCCCTTTGGTTGGATGCGTCTGAGGTCGGGCTGGGGAAAACCAAGCCGACATAGCCAGCGCAAATGAGCCCGCAAATCTGTATCGTCGCCAGGCGACCAGGGACCATCATTCCGCTGCCTCCGGAGCGGAAGCCGGTGTTGAAGATAAACATCAAGCCGAGACCGTTGAACAGCATTCCGACGAGGACACCAATCGCGTAAGCACGCACGATTCCCCGATGCCAGACGATCATCGTGACCATCAGCCCACAGCCGATCGTCAGCACCGCGTTGTAAGTGAGAAGCAATCCATCGGAGGAGCGGCTCGCACTCGAAAGTCCCGATAGAGCGAGCAGCAAGACAAAGAAGACCACGTTGCAGACGACTAGCAATCCAAACGTCCCCATCGCCGCTCGACGGGCCCCTTTGCGACTGATCAGATTCGTGCCTTTCTTGATCATGCTCAACCGATAGGAAACGAGGATCATGATCCCGCCCACCAAGATACCGATCGTCGCAAATCGATACATCGTACTCCCGAATGACTCGAGCCAACCTGGACCACTGACCGAACCGAGCGTGATTGCAGAAAGAAACACCAAAGCGAAGGCGACGCCGAACACGATCACTCCGAATCGACGTAATCGCTCATCGGGGGCAAGTTCGCGTGGCTTGCTCTCGGGCGCCGGCGTCGAGTAATCCCGGTCAAGTGGATGGATGTCGTACTCGGGGTCATTCATCGCCGGAACTCTTGGGGATAGAGGCGAGAGACAAGTTGCGAGTTGCGTGAAGCGAGTTGGGAAGGGCTACGACTTGACCAGTCGGCTAATGGCCTTGAATTCGGGGCGATCGGAGGTTTCTAGCCATTCGAACAGCACGCTTTCGGCAGTGAGGATCGTCGCGCCGCCGTCTCGCATTCGTTCCATCGCGATCTCGTGGTCCCGTCCGTTTCGGGCGGCGACCGCCTCGGCAACGACAAAGGGTCGAAGCCCTTCGGCGATCAGGTCAAGAACGGTTTGCAGAACGCAGACGTGTGTTTCCATCCCCACGATCACGATCTGATCGCGACCCTCACCGAGCCAGCGATCGAGAGATTGGCGGCATACCGATGCAGAGAAGGCTCGCTTTTCTTCTGGGGACGGAAAATGCTCGCGAAGCGATGGCACGAGCGGTCCCAGACCTGCGGGATACTGGACGGTCGCAGCGGCTGGCACACCAAGCAGGCTCGCTGCCTCCAAGAGCCGAAGCGTTTGCCGGATTACATTGTCGGCCGAGCGGATCGCGGGACAAAGCTTTTCCTGGAGATCGATCACCCACAGCGCGCTGCGTCGAGTGTCCAATCGCTGGGGAGAACGAACGTGCGGCATGATCAATCGCCGCCGGAGCTCTTTTTCTTCGCCGCTTTGCCGCCGTCTGCCTTCTTCGAATCGGTTTTCTTTGAGTCGCCCGCCTTGGCATCGCCCTTGTCACTTGACTGCGATTTGGAGTCCGCAGCAGCCGCCTTCTTGTAGCCTTCGCTGCGGTAATCGGTTTGATAGAAACCGCTTCCCTTGAACACGATGGCGGCACCGGTTCCGAACAAACGCTTGAGCTTGTTCTTTCCGCACTCGGGACACTTCTTGATGGCCGGATCATTGATGCCCTGGAAGATCTCCAGGGTATGCCCGCAGGCATCGCACTCGTAGTCGTAAGTTGGCATGATTCGATCACGAAACGGCAACCGACTGGACGCTACCCATCCATCAAGGCAGGTGGTGTCGCAAGGATGCCCGTGGCAATGGGAAGAATGAAACCGGAACAACTCGGCAGCCCGCTCAACTTCGGGAAAAAGTCCCCTCCAGCGAAGGCTTCCGAGTCCTTACTGTTTCCTGCCGCCCAATCCAAGTCAAGCGGTCGTTGCCGATCGTTGTGTGGGCAATCGACTCTCACGCCTGCGATGGGTGGTTCTCCGATGACAGTAGGCACCCGTCTCTCCGAGACGGCGGGAATCGAGTCTTGGAAAGACTCGGCTACGGTGGGCCTTCGGCTTAACGCTTCTGTGCGTTCTGGGCGGGGACGGCAGCCTGGTTCGGAGCTCCGTTGCCCGGCATCGCAAATTTGTCCCGGAAAATCTTCCAGTTGGATGGTGGTTTCTCGGCGATGAAATTCCCCATGAACTTCTGGAACCCGGCGCCGATCGCGTTGCGTTTCACATCGTTGAATTCGTAGTGATCCCATTTCGGTGCTGTCTTGGCATCGAAGTTCGGGGCGTACATCAACAACGCCTGCGGAAGAAAGGTCTTGGCGTCGAGAGCAATTTGAACCAATTTGTATTGGGCTCGATCCTCTTGCCGTTTTGGCCAGGCTTCTACCAAGACAAGATCTGGCTTGGGTGATTCCACTTGGCGGACCCAGTAACGCTCTTGGATCTGGGCGGCATCAAGATTGAACACGAATGGCAGCGGGCTGTTGAAGATCTGCTTGCCCTGCATCTCCGGGGGAAGATCCTGGATCCGACATTCTTCTTTGACCGCGATCAAACTCGATCAACTGCTCTCCGTTGCATACCCAGTGCTCGCCAAACTGTCCTTGCTGTGGCTTGAACTGCGGCTTGTTCTCTTGCATCCATGCCGGAGTAAAAGACGAGTCGATCGACGCGAAACAATCCTCTGTCCGGTGCGGCGTACTTGATCACGCCGTCGGCTCGCGTCGCATGCACTCCGGGCGGGGCAGCAAACATGTCGTAGTGCCAACGCGAAAACGTGCATTCCAGTGTTTTGGTTCCCTTGCTCTGCGTTTCCCAATTGGTCAACAGTTTCTGCAACTGGGACTGAGCTGCGGGTGACAAGGGTGGAAATGGTTGACCCGTGGGCGGGGGCGACGCGGCGGGGTTGCCCTGGGCGGCAATGCGAGCGACGGGCGTGCCGGCTGTCGCAGCGTTCTGGGATGGCTGGCCCGCTGCTGGAGCGCCGTTCTGCGCGTAACTGGGGACCGGAGCCGTTTGCTGGGCGGAGACCCGACTGGTTTGCAGGGAAACCGGAAGCGGAGATCAGGATTGCCACGAAGGTGGCACAAGTCAGTCGCATCATCCGTGACGCCTGTCTTCATTGTGTGAAACTCGTTCTCGATGCATCCACTTGCCTCGAGTTGCCGGGATCCTAGCAATGCCCCGTCCATGGAGGGAAGAGGAATCGCCGAAACGTCTGGCGGCATTATCCGCGGAACGATTTTTCCGGTTGTTCAGGTCATGCGGATGATCCGTTGTCTGCCGATTCTCTTCGATGGGATTCCTGCGCACCTCGCTCCGGTTCGTCGATTAGCCCGCCTGGGGACCGTCACGAAACCGTGAGCCACGATCGGGCGACAAGCCAGGACACGGCCGACGTCGCTCGGCAAGCGAAACCGTTGGAGCGCCAAAGATCTTTTCAGGGGGGAACGTCATGCCGATTCATGTTTCGCGGCGGCGATGGTTGCTATCAACCATGCTCGGCGCCGCGTCCGCATCAGTCACTGCTGGTCCGACTGAGCCGGGCGATCGCCTGGCCAATGCAAGCCAAGGGCGAGTGGCTGCCACCGACATCGAGATCGATCCAACTGACTGACCAGCCCACCAAGGCTCCGGTGATCACAGCGATTGCAGTCGATCCGCGGGGCGAGTTGGTCGCCGTCGCCGGGGACGATCATCTGATTCGCATTCTGGCCACATCCACGCTGACTCCAGTCCGTTCGCTCGCCGGGCATCGCGATCTGATTCGAACGATCACCTTTGATCCGAGCGGTGGCCGATTGGCATCGGCAGGCAATGACGGGCAATTGATCCTTTGGGATCGAGACCAGTCGTTTCGCTTGTTGCAGCGACATGACCGGAACGCCGTCGCTGACGTCTGCGTACAGATTCTCGCCGAAGGGGACGAGATCGCGGCCGTCGGTTTCGGCTCGGAGGTCTTCCGGATCGGGCGAGCAGAAGCCGAGCAAAAGACGTTTCGCTGTGAGGGAACGGATCTTCGAGCGGTCGCCTATCGAGACGACGGCCGCCTGCTTGCGGTCGCTGGACGCTCCGGTGAACTGAATCTGTTCGACATTGCCACTGGAATCGGCACGCCGCCATCCGATCCATGAAGGACGGGTTCATGGCATCGCTTTTCATTACAACTCGCCACGCGCTGTCTGCGTGGCCGACGACGGCCATGTCTCGGTCTTCGATACGCAGAACGGAGTGTTGCTCCATCGTGTTGCGGTCACCACGGGTAAGTTGTTTGCCGTCACGGTCGTCAACAGCCAACTCGTCGCGGTCGCCGGTTCGGACAACATCGTTCGGATCGTGAACACAGACGATGGGACGTTGATGCGACGGCTCGAGGGACACTCCGGAAGTGTCTCTGCTCTGGGAGCCGGCGGCGGCTTGCTGTTTTCGGGAAGCTACGACACCACGCTGCGGCGCTGGCCGATCAACGAAATCACGGCGGGAGGCCAACGCATCGCCGAGGGAGATCCAAGAATCGACCGCTAAGCATTTTCCTCGGACACTTCGCAAAGGCGAGCTGACCGCAAGCAAGAACCGACAAGCGAATTGATTCGGACAACACCGAAAGAAACTGAGGCACATGGGGGTGCCAACGCGTGATTTGGAAGTCAAGAAAACAGAATCGGACTGCGCGGCGGAGTCGGACGCCGTCAAGCGGCGCACGCGACGTCCCGAGCGACTCGAGGCTCGACGGTTGCTTTCGGCAGATGCCATTCATGTCGGCGTCGTCTATCTGGAAACCGATTACCTTGAGTCCGATCAAGACGTCGGCAGCGATTCGCGCGGTGACCGCTTCATCTTGTCGTTCAGCGGCGGAGCTCCCGGCACCGAACTGAGCGAGCTGCGCATTCGAACCGACAAAGATGGCGATGGAATCAGCGTCGGTGACCCGATGTTTGATACCGCGATCGGTGGGCGAGGCAAGGGTGGTGCCCATGGATTCCAAGTCGTCCGGATTCGAACCTCGGATGGACACACGGTGCATGCGACGGCGCAAGTGCAAGACGGCGGGCAGGAACTGCTGCTGCGGCTTTCCAACTTTCGTGCGGGTGATCGCTTGGAGTTCACGATCGATGTCGACGAGATCCTGCGCAATTCCATCGACCTGGAGATCTTCAACGATCGGCTCGATGTGATCACCTCGGGCCAGGAATTCCAAGACTCCATTCTGGAGGCAACGTTCGAAGCACCCCACTACGAGATCACGCACGCCGACGCTGTCTTTGCCAATGACTTTGGTGATCCGGCTCGCCGTCCCATGGTCTCGCCCTGCCGCCCGATGAAGGGACCGACATTGACAGTCGCGTCCGAATCGCTCGGCCGGCGCCCTTGCCAGGTCAACGCAAACGCCCAAGCCGGTCGAGATCTCCGGCCACGTTTGGGTCGACAACGATCTGGACAAGTGCCGCGAATCGGGCGAGCCCGGACTGGCTGGCGTGTCGAGCTTTCACTTTGGAAGCAGACAGCGTCGGGAAGCTATCAGGACACGGGTCATCGAGAGACCACCGATGCCAGCCGGTCGTTACCGGTTTCGCCAAGTCGCTCGGATTGATGCCCGGTACTTATCGCGTGGTCCAGCAACAACCCGACCATCTGTTGAGTGTCGGCGCGGTGGTCCGGGACGACCGACGGGTCACCCAACGGAGTCGTCGAATCGGCCGACGCGATCACCGACATTCATTTACCGCTTGGTGACACCATCTTCGATCAATCAAGACTTTGCGGAAGCCGCACCCAGCCTCGCTGAGCGGATTCGTCTATCGCGATCTGGATAACGACGGCCGCCGCGACGCAGGCGAGACAGGTATCGCTGGAGTACGCATTCGATTGGTTCCCATCGACACAATCGCACCGCAGTCGACCCTGACCACGACGACGGCGGCGGATGGTTCCTACCGATTTGAAGGTTTGGCGCCCGGCGCGTTTACGAAGTGATCGAAGTCAGCCAACCTGCCGACTTGGTCGACGGCATCGATTCGGCCAGGCCGGTCGCCGGTCGTGTCGTCGGCATCGCCGAGAATCCAGGAGACCGGATCGACTCGATCGCACTGAATGGAGCCGACGTCAGGGACTCGAATACAACTTTGCGGAACTTCCCTTTGGTTCGCTCTCGGGATTTGTGTTCCTCGCAGCACCCGGAAGCGACTGCGATGGGGACCATGACTCGCCCGGAAACCAGGCCTTGTCGGGCGTTCAGATTGCTCTGCAGAATGCATTTGGGCGAAACCGTTGCGCAAACAGTTACCGGTTCAGATGGGGCGTACCACTTTGAGCAGGTTGCCGTCGGCACCTACGCCATCGTCGGAAACGACACCGGCGGGTTTGATCGACGGCTTCTCGCATGTTGGGACGATCGGCGGTGTGAGGTCGGCACGAGCATTGATGGTGGGTTGATTCGCAGACATCATCATGACGCCGGGCGGCGTGGGCGAGGACTACAACTTCTGTGAAGGAGCCCCCGCATCGATCAGTGGTCACGTCTATCACGATGTCTCGAATGACGGTCGAATCGATCCCGGGAGAGCACCGATCGCAGGCGTCACGATCTCGCTGGTCAATCCCACAGGGACGGTCGTTGCGACGACCGTGACGGGACACCGATGGTCGTTATGAGTTCTTAGACGTTGCAGCCGGGACAATACACGCTTCGCGAGCAACAGCCGGCGGGCTATCTCGATGGAATCGACTCGCCAGGAAAAGTCCGCGGGCGAGACGGTCGGTCGGAGCGATGGACTCGATCGTTCACGGCGATCCAATTGAAACAGGGAGACGTCGGTGTCGAGTATCACTTCGGGGAACTGGAGGCGTCCAGCATCGCAGGCCTCGTTTATGTGGACCAGAACGGTGACTGCTTGGTTGGTCCGGGGGAAACCGGACTGGCGGGTGTGACCATCGAGTTGCGCAGCGCGACTGGGCAGCTGATCGCAACCGCACAAACGGATCTGCAGGGCGGTATCGCTTCGATCGGCTTGAGCCAGGCTCGTACCAGGTTTTTGAGCGTCAGCCGGATGGCTATTTCCAGGGGGGCCAACATGCTGGCGCCGGAGCGGGAGCAGGTATTGGGCGCCGACCTGCTCGGCGTCACGCTTGGATCTGGACAACATGTCGTCGATTTCAATTTCTGTGAGATCCTGCCTTCTTCGATCAGTGGCAACGTCTGGAAGGAGTCCGAGTGCTCAATCAACGGTTTGATCCAGGCGACACGCCGCTGCCAGGTGTGATCGTTGAACTCATCGATGCCGGGGGCAACACGGTGAAGCAAACACGAACCAGCGAGTCGGGCGAGTATCGATTTGACTTCCTGACGCCGGGAGTTTATTCGGTTCGGCAAACGCAGCCCGAAGGTCTGTTCATGGCGGTCAGGTCGTCGGTTCGGCAGGGGGGCAATCGGCGGCGAGAACCTGATCGTGGGCATCGAATTGGGAGGCGGCATCCGCGGCTCAGAGACTACAACTTTCCCGAGCTGCCACCGGCATCGATTTCCGGCTTTGTCTTTCAAGATGGCGAGCAGTTGACACTGCAGGAGGTGCCCAAGCCATCGGAGCTTCGCGACCACCAAGACGGCTTGCTAACCGAAGAGGATCCACGTCTGCGAGGCGTGATGTTGGAGCTCCGCGATCGGCTCGGCCGACCGGTCGATGCCAGCGCGGGGCTGCCGGGGATTTACTCGCCTGGTCCCATTCGTGTCACGACAAACAACGATGGATTCTACGAATTCGCTGGGCTGCGACCGGGGACGTATCATGTCTACCAGTTGCATCCCGACGACTACGTCGATGGCTTGGACACACCCGGATCCACGGGCGGGACCGCCGTCAATCAAGCCGATCCATTGAACGATGAGGTCCGGGAGCTATTCGAGGCATTGGCGGCGAGCCCTCTGACCCATCCGGGTGATGATGCGATCTTGAACATCACAGTAGAAGGTGGCGTTCAAAGTACCGATAACAACTTCAGCGAAATCTTGGTGATTCCTCCCGCCACTCCGTACCGTGCTCCGCTGGAACGATTGATCGTGCCGGGGATGACGGAAACGCCCGCTCACATTGAGACCTTTGGTCGCCCAGTTCGGCTGGTGGCTTACGCGGCACCCGGCGGCATCCTCTCACCACTCGATCCCTACCGATTGCTCTGGGATCCCGCCAACGAATGGGCGGTCTCTTGGCACTTGAGTGTGATCAATGGGGGTTACCCACGCGGCGTGATCGTTGATAGCGGCAACGTTCATAGTGTCAGCGTTGAGACGGTTCAACCAAGTTGGAGCGAGGGAGCCCATACCAAGGGGCATTGGACGCTCACCACTCCCCGTCATGGCCGCCAGGCTTTGAACGCAATCACCCTCGGTGAGGTCGATGCCACCGCGCTAGCAGGTGACTTCGATGGTGACGGTGCGGATGAAGCGGTGATCTTTGTTGCCGGTCAATGGTATGTCGACCTGAACGGCAATGGTTGCTGGGATGCCGGCGATCTATGGATTCAATTGGGAACCGAGCTGGACCGACCCGATCGTCGGCGATTGGGACGGCGACGGAAAGGATGACATCGCGATCTTTGGGAGGCAGTGGCAGCGGGACTTCGTCAGCATCCTTCAGTGATGCAGGATTCCCGATCCCGCCAATCTCCGCCGGCGGACCATCGATCCTCGTGAAGCGCCGACCAGTCGTGAAGAGCGTGGCGAAGATCCGCCTCGACTGCTGCGGCGCGGCAACGAAGGCTCGCTGCGTGCCGATGCGTCGATCACGTGTTTCAGTATGGTGAGCAAGTCGATACGCCGATCGCCGGGGACTGGAACGGCGACGGCATTGATCAGGTCGGCGTCCATCGTGGCGGGCACTGGATGCTTGATGCCGATGGCGACGGACGATGGAGCGAAGGGGACCAGCGAGTTCAGTTTGGTCAGCCGGGTGACATCCCGATCGTCGGCGATTTCAACGGCGACAAGATTGACGAAATCGGCGTGGTGCGTGGTGACCTCTGGATCATCGATATCGATGGGGATCGCCGGCTAACCGGTAACGACTTGCAGATCCAAGTTCCCCGTCCAAGCGAAGAGAGTCAACCTGTCGTCGGCGACTTTGATGGCGACGGCAAAGATGATCCGGGCTATTACGACGAAGCCGCGTAGGCATGACCCGTAGGTCGGTATTTCCAAGGCGGACATTCGCAGCGTTGCTGCGGATTTTGCGAGTCTCGGAGAGACTCGCCTACGTAGGGCTTAGCGCTTGGCGAAGACCCGTTTCAATTCGTCGAGACTGGTAAGTCCTCTCGCGACGGTGAGCACGGCTTCGGCTTGAACGCCGCGGTGCCCCTCCGACTTCGCAATCTGGCTCAACTGCGCGAGGTCCTGAGTCTTGAGCAACGCACCACGCAGTTTGTCACCCGGTACCAGGAACTCGAAAATGGCGATCCGCCCGAAGTAGCCACGACCGCCACAAACATGGCAAGGAGTGATCGGGGCCGGCCGACCGTTCTCGTCGACCTGTTGTTCGATCGGCGGCGGAATGAATGGCTGATAGAGCAACGCGACACGCCCCGGTGGAATCCCCAGTTGCTTCAACAATTGTGGCGGTGGTTCGTAGCCAAGCTTGCAGTTGTCGCAAAGCCGACGGACCAGCTTCTGACAGAGCACTCGCACCGACAATTGCCGACAATCGATGGGGCCGAATCTTTGTATCGAGCCAGGAAACTGGTCAACGCCTGAATCGCACTGTCAGCAACGGTACGGCAATAGATCTGTTTCTCCAGTTTCTCAACCTGTGTGATGGCAAGTGCCAGCGAGGCCGGTTCGGGCAACTCCGGAAAGACCAAGACATCGGGTTCCTTGAGAATCGACTTCTGCAACCTCTCCAGTTGAGTCAGCCCGGTGTTGCCGCCGTAAAAGTTGGCGCTGATATTGATCGTTTCTGGTTCGGGCTTGGTCTCATCCTCGAAGGATTGAAAATCGCGGAGAAAGCGATCGGACGCATTCAGTGCCGTGACCCAGGTTGACGTCAGCCCTTCACCTTTGGGAGCGCTGATCAGCACGATGTTTCCGCTATCATCGAGCTTTTCCTTGAATGCTTCGTACATCTTGTCCCGCATGCCGAGGTCCGACATGCGTTCAAAGGGAATCTTCTCCGATTCAATCCGCACTAGCACTCGCTCGCCGGTTTGAACCCCTTGCGACTGAAGCGTCAGGTTGAATTTTTGCTTCGCGACCTTGAGGCCCAGCGAACCGGTTTGGGCGGTTCGGCGATCGGTCGGGTTCATCAGACAGAGTTGCTTGAGGGCGTACAGCATCGCATCGCCGGTCTCGCGATCGAGCGGCGGCAACTGCTCCCAGTTGCCATCGATCTGGTATCGAATCGCACAGGCATTCTGCGAGAAATCGATCAGCATGTGGGTCGCACGTGACTGGATGGCGTGAGCCAATTGTCCGCCGGCAACCTGATACCCCGGGCCCTGACGCGTGGTAATCAGCAGTGATTGAGCCTCCGTGCGACCCTCCACACGCGGAACGAACTCAACCGGTGCGACGGTCTGCCAAAGTTGGATCTCTTGTTGCTCAGCCATTGGGGCGGAGATGCCTTTGAGGAACGAGGTTGGAATGCCCAGCGGTCGCCTGAGCAGGAGTACGAAGGTAACAGGGGAAGGGAACAGCGGAGGGGAACAGGGGACAGGCCGTAAAAAACAGAATCGCTCCGTGCCAAGTCTGGCTCCGTATGTTTCGGTCGATTCGAGGAGAGGCTGAATCTGACTATTTTCGCCTGGATCCCCGTTCGAAGTCTAAAGAATACCGGGAGCCTTCACATCGATGCCCTTCAACGCCATCTTCAACGCATCCTTGTTGGGCGCGACCGCAAACGCCGTGGGACGATCAATCAACTCGTCGTCGATCAGCGCCTTGAGACTCATTGTGAAGTCCTGCATGCCATCTTCCTGGCCGATACGGATCGCGTCGGGAAGCTTGTGGTCGTCACCTTCCAGAACCAGTTTGCGGATCATGGGCGAGAACGTCATCACTTCGCAGGTCGGCACACGTGGCACGCCTGGCCGGATGCTCTTGAGCAGTTTCTGGGCGACGATGCCCTTCATGTTGAACGCGATCGCCGAACGAATGGCGTTGTGCATCTCTTCGGGGAACAAGTCCAGAATACGTCCGATCGTGGTCGATGCACTCGAGGCGTGAATCGTTCCAAACACCAAGTGACCCGTTTCCGCAGCATGAATCGCCGTCATGAAGGTTTCCTCATCACGCAACTCGCCGACCAGGATGATGTCGGGGTCTTCCCGCACCGCATGCTTCATCCCGATCTCAAAGTCCTTCACGTCCTGACCGATCTCGCGTTGATTGATCAGCGACTTGTCTTCGGTGAAGATGAACTCGATCGGGTCTTCCAAAGTCAGGATGTGCTTGCGGTAGATGCTGTTGATGTAGTTCAGCATCGAACCGATCGTGGTACTTTTTCCTGACCCCGTCACCCCCGCCAACAAAACCATTCCCTGGTCGTAGTGGCACAGCTGTTCGATCGATTCGGGCAGGTAAAGACCGCGGAAATCGGGAATGAAGTTATTGATTCGTCGGGCAACCAATCCGATGTTGCCGAGCGCCTTGAGCATGTTGACGCGGAATCGCCAACGCACGCCGTCGACGTGAATCGTGTGTGAAAAGTCGGCACCACCTTCCTCTTCAAAAATCAACAGATTCCGCTCATCCATCATGGGGATCAGCAGGTCGACCATCTCCTCCATCTCGATCGGTGGTCGATTCAAGGCCTTGAGCGTTCCGGCCACGCGAACCATTGGCGGTTGCCCCACCTTGAGGTGCAAGTCGGAACCTTCCAGCTTCACCAGGGCCTTGAAGATCTTGTCGACCTCCAACGCCTGCTTGTCATGCAGCAGGCTCTCTCGCAGACGGGCGGCGACTGCTTGTGCGGTCTCCGTGGCGTAGGCCGGTGCCGGGGGCAGCTGGATTACCGTTTTTTGGCGACATATTCAAAGCTTGAAAGGAGCGTCGGTTGCATCGGAAGAGAAGGTGGGATCCGCGATCCAACAGGAAATGATGCTTTCCCTGAACCCCGATTCTAGGCGAAGCCGGCAAGGACTCAATGAGCCCGCGGGCGAAGGTGGCGATAGTGAGCCAAAAAGCGTCGTTTTTTGAGGGCAATCAGGCTCTGGTGAGCTGGGCAGCAAAGCTCGAGGACCCGAGAAACTGCTTGAATTGTAGGGAACTTCCTTCTCTTTTGGCGCTGTTCTAGCCACCAGCCACTTCCCTCACGCTGCCTGCAATTGGGCAGGCGGGTACAGGTTTCGCTCGTTGAACGGCAGGCAGAGTCGACGAGCCGACGTGTCGAGCTTGCCGTCTCGCAAATCGCTCATGAAACGGGTCCCGCACAGATGCTGATCGTAGAATCCCGCCACTGCGCTGGCTCAGGGCAGAGAGCTCCTCCGACGACATGCGATCGATTCGCTCAATCGCCTCCACCAAGCCCCCGCGGCCTTGGAAACAAATCGCGGTTTCGCCGTCGCGCAGTTGGGGTGTGATCCGGCTTCCATACTCGATCAGGGGGATCGTCCCGACGCTCATCGCTTCGATCAAGTTGTGGCAAAGGGGCTGGCGGCCGCCGGGGCAACAGAGGAAGAAGCGGGCGGCGGCAAGGGTGGGGAGCCATTGTGCGGCGGGAATCGCATGCGATCCGCTATCCAATAGGACGATCGGTCGGCGACTCGCCGTTCTGCTGAAGCGACTCTTGGATCCGGCTTGGATAGAAACTCACGAAGGGTGTCGAGGGCTTCGAGGCGACTGAGCACATCGAATTCCCGCTGCATCCATTGGTCGCCGTAGCGTGTCTTTTGGCTTCCTGCAAAAAGAATGGCCTGCCGATGGGAGGCACGTCCTCGCAGGCTGAGCAGATCGGTGTCAGCCAGATAACGGAGGGTGGCCGGATGCATCGGATAGGGCATCACGGGGACGATCGATCGATGTCTCGCCCGATCATCATCCTGCACGAAACTGATGCCGCGGCTGGACATGTGCTTCGAGCTCCCTCGCATCCGGCTCGTAGTCGCCGAGCACGAACGCTCCCTCTGGGATGGCTTGACTCGAGGAGATTCGGCTGACGTAGGGCTGAGCCAGCATCTCGCGCCCGAAGACTTTGCGGGCGATTCCACCGAGCAGGAGATTGCTGCAGCGGACAATCGTCGGGGAGCCGGCTTGCCAGGCGTAGTAGGCGATCGACTGAAAGTGCCGGCCACAATCAAACATCAATTGGGGCGTCTGCAGATCCAACACAAGCGGACGGTCGCTGGATGGCCGCAGCAAGTGTTCCTTCGCCTCCAGCAGTCGGCGAGCCCGACGAATGTCGACTGGATAGCGCAGCAATAACTTCAGTCGCATCGGTGGAAATCCGTTCCCTCAGAGAAGTCCGTCAGCGAGACCCGATCGCTCGAGTCCCCAAATCCCCCGGCTTCTCCATAGCGGAAACCGACGAAAGCCGTCAAGCCAGTGCGGAAACCACTGCTTGAAAACCTGGACGATGGGCTTCCAAACCCGCCGATCTTGGTCGTCGCATGGCGGCGAAGGGCTTGAAGCCATCGTACGGCGAAGGACTTGGAAGTCCATCGTACGGCGACGGACTTGGAAGTCCATCGTACGGTGCGTGACGCGAGGGGGATTCGCGGCGACGGGCTTGGAAGCCCATCGTACGGTGCAGAGTCGTGAGGCAGCGATTAGCCGTCGACGATGATGCCCATGCTGCGGGCAGTTCCTTCGATCATTCGGATTGCCTGATCCATGCTGCGAGCATTCAAATCGGCCATCTTCTTCTCGGCGATTTCCTTGCACTGATCGCGGGTGACCGTGGCAACCTTGGTCTTGTTGGGAACGCCGCTTCCCTTGGCGATTCCGGCGGCCTGTTTGAGCAGCGAGGCGGCGGGTGGGCTCTTGGTGATGAAGTCGAAGCTGCGGTCGTTGTAAACGGTGACGATCACCGGAATCGGAGTTCCGTTGTACTCCTTGGTGCGATCGTTGAACGCTTGTACGAATTGCCCGAGGTTCACGCCGAACTTACCGAGTGAGGTGCCCACCGGAGGGGCCGGGGTCGCTTGTCCGCCGGGAACCTGGAACTTCGCTTGACCAGTTACTTGCTTTGCCATGATTCAGTTGTCTGTAAACAGTTTGTCGAGATTGTCAGATGTTGACGGTTTCGCACGCGGACGGTCGGAATGCGGGCCATGCGGAGGAGCATGATCACCTTGTCCCGCCCGACTGCTAGAGCGGCTCGACCTGCCAGTGATCCAGTTCCATTGGAACACTGCGGCCGAAGATGTTGATGATGACCGTGATGCGGCCATTGGCCTCGTCCACGGTGTCGACGTCCCCTTCCTGGTTCTCGAAGTTCCCTTCCTTGACGCGAACGCGGTCGCCAACTTTGAAGGGGATGCCAATTTTGATCGGAGCTTCTTCTTCTTCGTCTTCTTGCGGTCTGGTGATGAAGCGTTCGATGTCGGAGGGTTCCATCGGCATTGGTTTGCCAGCGGCCCCGGTGAAGTCGCTGATTCCGTTGGTCTCGCGGACCAGGAACCAGGTGTCATCATTGATGATCATGTTGACCATGATGTAACCCGGCAACAGTTTTCGCTTGGTGATGCGGCGTTTGCCGTCGCGGGTGAAGTTGGCGACGTCTTCGGTGGGAACGACGATGTCACCAAAGAATTCGCTCATGCCTTCCATCTTGACACGCTTGCGCAGGGCGTCGGCGATGGAATCCTCGCGGTTGAAGGCCACCTTGAGGATGTACCAATCCATCTTTGGCTCCTCCTCCACGTCGACCGACCGGCTTGGCTGCCGGTTTTGTTTGTCGCGGGGCGGGGCGGCAGCGAAGGGGCCGACGTTCTTCTCCTCTGCCGACTAGCTTCGGTCGAAGCGACCACTGCATCCTGATCACCACTGGTCAACTGTCGGCCGCGTCGTCACGCCCGCACATCGGTCGCATCGTCGCTGTGCGCTTCGGGAGCCGCAGCAGATTCGTCCGGTTGTTGGGTGTCTTCGGAAGTGTCGGCTTGGTTCACGTGCTCAGACCGGATGGGGGCATTGACGGGAGGATGACAGGAAACGAGGGCATGATAACCGCGACGGGACAGTCGCTGTTATGCGGTAACACCGAGGAAACTGAAGAGTCGTTGCCAGACGATGTCGAACAAGAAACAGGGCGATGGCCAGGAAGAAGATCGTGAAAATCACCACGATCGCAGCGCGGATCAGCTCATCCTTGCTCGGCCAAGTGACCTTGTTCATCTCCGCTTCCACGGCGATCAGAAAGTCGGCGAAGCGTGGCCAATTGACCACCCGAAATCCGAACCAGGCGCCGGCGATCAACGCCAACGCTGGAATCCCTGGCACCAGGTACGAACCCGATTCCAGCGCAGCCGCGGAGGGTCGAATAGAGTGCCCAGCAACCCAGGCGCGACCACGACCCAGATCGCGAGGCAGGTCAATTGGCGGACAATCCGCCCTTGATTGGGCTTGTAAACGGCTGCGTGAAACAGCTCGCTCGTCAGTGGGGCGCTGTTGGTT
The DNA here is from genome assembly GCA_963767665.1 of Pirellulaceae bacterium. Classification (GTDB taxonomy): domain Bacteria; phylum Planctomycetota; class Planctomycetia; order Pirellulales; family Pirellulaceae; genus Rubripirellula. The sequence goes on along the minus strand of CAVYFC010000011.1, from coordinate 113,112 downwards.
CCAGCAATGTCTCGAGACACCCGTCCGCTCCTACTTGAGTTGAATGCATACCGGCCACACGTCCATCGTCGCCGGTGCCAGAGAAATGATTCGGTCGCAACCTACGATTGCGATCAGGAAATGGATTTCAATGGATTGGAAAGCAGGGGCGGAGGGACTTGAACCCGCAACCGCTGGTTTTGGAAACCAGTGCTCTGCCAATTGAGCTACACCCCTCAAATGGGCTGACGCTAGGCGCTTCGCACCTGTGATGGTACAGCAATCGCCCAAAATCACCAATGACCAACGAAGACAAATGCTTCGCTGGTCATTGGATGAGTCTGCATCGAATTCGCTTCCTATTCGACAATCTTGGTGACCACACCGCTACCGACGGTGCGGCCACCTTCGCGGATGGCGAAGCGGACGCCGTCGTCCATCGCGATCGGCTTGTGGAGTTCCACGGTGACCTTGACGTTGTCGCCGGGCATGCACATTTCGGCACCCACCAGGTTGGCGGTTCCGGTCACGTCGGTGGTGCGGAAGTAGAACTGAGGGCGATAACCGCTGAAGAACGGGGTGTGACGTCCCCCTTCGTCCTTGCTCAAGCAGTAGACTTCGGCTTCGAACTTCGTGTGCGGGGTGATGCTGCCCTGGCTTGGCCAACACCTGGCCACGCTGGATGTCTTCACGCTTCACACCACGAAGCAGGCAACCGACGTTGTCACCGGCACGACCTTCGGTCATTTCCTTGCGGAACATTTCGACACCGGTGCAGGTCGTCTTGGTCGGGGTCGGCGCCGAGGCCGACGATTTCGACTTCTTCGCCGACCTTGACCACGCCTCGCTCGACACGACCGGTGGCAACGGTACCGCGACCTTCGATCGAGAAGACGTCTTCGATCGCCATCAAGAATGGCTTGTCGTCTTCGCGAACCGGCTCGGGAATGTACTTGTCCAACGCGTCCATCAATTCGCTGATGCACTTGCTGGCTTCCGGATCGGCCGGGTTGTTGTAAGCGGGCAGTGCCGAACCGCGAACCACCGGAACATCGTCGCCGGGGAAGTCGTACTTGCTGAGCAATTCACGACATTCCAGTTCGACCAACTCGAGCAACTCTTCGTCGTCGACCAGGTCGCACTTGTTCAAGAAGACCACGATGTAAGGCACGCCGACCTGGCGAGCCAAGCAGCACGTGTTCCTTGGTTTGCGGCATCGGGCCGTCGGCAGCCGACACGACCAGGATCGCACCGTCCATTTGGGCGGCACCGGTGATCATGTTCTTGATGAAGTCGGCGTGGCCGGGGCAGTCGATGTGAGCGTAGTGACGATTTTCGGTCTCATACTCGACGTGAGCCACCGCGATGGTCACCGTCTTGGTCGAGTCACGAACGGTACCACCCTTGGCGATATCCGAATAACCCTTGGCCTTTGCCAATCCCTTGGCGGCTTGAACCGCCAGGATCGCACCGGTGGTGGTTGTTTTGCCGTGGTCAATGTGGCCAATGGTCCCGACGTTCACGTGGGGCTTGGTACGATTAAAAGTTTCCTTAGCCATTTCTAATTCACCTGCACCTGACCGTGCCACTACTGACAGGAGATACGCTCCGAATCAGCCCAAAGGGAAAGCGACCGCGTTCACACCCACGGTTGGTTCGCCGTCCGTTCAGCCGCACAGGCCTAGCTCGTTCAACGGTATCGAAACGAATTTGAGAACTCGCGCCCCACAGTGGGACGCGATGAAATACACATCAAGTTGTCCATCCACGCTACCGGATCGATCGGCTCCAGCTCGCGAGGCCTAAGTTGTTGCGAAATCTTGCGATTCTTGCAATCACTGTTCGGCAAGAATTCTGGGGATATTCCGCAGTCAGCTCCCACTTTGGCTCAGCGGAGCCGCGAACTGCCCCCGGGTCAAGTGCCGCCGTGTCCATCTGCCCCCGTGTCCATCTGACCCGCGATCACCAGATCCCGATGGAAGTTGGTGTCACGGACTCAAGTCACGATTCCTTTCGGGGTTCCTCAATTGCCTTGAGATTCGTTGAGGCCCCACCGACACAGAGCTGCTGATGGGACTTGAACCCATGACCTCTTCCTTACCAAGGAAGTGCTCTACCACTGAGCTACAGCAGCATTCAGATCAAAAGCGGGTGAAGGGAATCGAACCCTCACAACCAGCTTGGAAGGCTGGGGCTCTACCATTGAGCTACACCCGCGATCAGAGCAAGGTGCCGAAGAAGCCACTTCAACACCGCTGATTCCACCAGATTTTCCCTTGATCGGAAGAAACCTGGCGTGAATCGACCACTCTCTTCGTCGTCTCTTCATTCTTCACTCTTGAATCTCGTCTTGCCGGTCAGTGGGGGCTACAGGATTCGAACCTGTGTAGGCGTAGCCAACGGATTTACAGTCCGCCCCCTTTAACCACTCGGGCAAACCCCCAAATTCATTCGCTTGTGCGTCTCGTCGTTTGATTCCCCTGATTCCCCGGTGATGATTCGCCGATGATTCGCCTGGTGAGTCTCGCTTCGAGCCGACGCTTTTCCCAAGTTGGAGAAAAACGGATTCTTACATGTCTTGCTCCAAAGAGCCAGCGGAGGGACTCGAACCCACGACCTGCTGATTACAAATCAGCAGCTCTACCAACTGAGCTACGCTGGCCATTTCCGCGACCGGGTCACCGAGAGACCCAATCGCGATCATTGGTTATTTCGATCAATCGAGCCCGCCATTGGCGTGCTACTCTTGGTCGCCCTCGGAAGGGCAGAGTGTAGCGATCCGAGACGATCGGGCAAGATGGATCTTGCATGTTTGGCCCCATTCCCGCTGGTTTTTGCCAGCCGAGTCGTCTCGCAGGGCAATCACTCTCGGCCGCAGACCGATCCCACGCTCCCCGCCCGAGGGCCGATCGGGCCAGCTATCAGGACACCACGAGGGGGCATGCTGGTTCATCGTTTTCTCGGGAAGTCAGCCGCACCCCCGGTTCTAGGTCACGAGTCTGAAGTCACGATTCTGGAGTCTGGAGGCCCGAGTCTGGAGTCCTATTTCGATGACTCAACTTCCAGGTCGTGAATGTCGTTGATCAGCTCGCGCATCGATTGGTAGCGATCCCCGGGGCGTTTTTGCAGGGCCTTCATCACCACCGCGTCGGCCGCCGGCGTGATTCCCCGCTCGGGCGACGCGCGACTTGGCGGGTCGACGTCGAGATGCCGGATGTTGTCGAATGTCTCGTCGATCGTCTGACCTCGGAAGGGCTCGCGAATCGCCAAGATTTCATAGAGACACACGCCGACCGAGAAGATGTCGCTGCGTTCGTCGATCCCACGGCTGCCATTGACCTGCTCGGGCGACATGTAGAGAGGTGTGCCGGGCCGCTGGCCGCCCCCTGTCAGCGTCTGCAGTTGGCCTCTCCTCGCCCATGCCGATGTTCTCAGCACGCTGTGGGACATCGATTCGTTGTCGTCGGCATGTCCCCAAACCTTGGCGACGCCCCAGTCGAGCAAGATCACCTCGCCGAAGTTACCCACCCAGATGTTTTCGGGCTTGAGATCTCGGTGGATCACTCCCCGCGCGTGAGCGTAGGAGAGCGCCTGGCAGGCGCCCAGCACGATTTCCAGGCGTCTCGCGGTCGGGATAGGCTTCGATCGTCGTCGGGGTCCTCGCGGGCGACCCGCTTGAGAATCTCAAATAGGTTTTCGCCTGAGATCCGCTTCATCACGAAGTAGATTCCTTCGGTGATGTCATCCCCAATGTCGTAGACCGGTACCGTGTTGGGATGTTGGAGCTGAGCCGTGACGCGGGCCTCGCGCAGCAATCGGCGCCGCTCGCGGTGATCGTGTCGTGTCTCGGGAAGCAGCGACTTGATTGCGACGGTCCGGCCGGTGACCGGATCAAAGCAGGATCTCAGATAGGCACTGCCTCCTCGAGCCATTTCCCGAAAGCCGGTGTAGCGTCCGAGTGCCTGGTGCCAGCTCGCGAGGAAGATCGGGATCAGTCCCAGAAAGAATGATCGTCGGTTCGCTGTTCATGGGAGCGACAGTATAAAACATCCCCGTTGGCAACGAGGCAACGAAAAACCCGGCAGCGACAGGTCGCTGACCGGGTCTTGGAGATTGCAAAACGATCGCCGCCATTAGGCATCTGAGGAACCTTGGCGGTCTTCACCGTGGTGATGATCGCGCTGGCAACCATGTAGGGATCCGCGTTGGAGGCCGGACGACGATCTTCCAGGTAACCGCTCCAGCCATGCTCGACGGTGAAGACAGGAATGCGGATCGAAGCACCGCGGTCCGAAACACCGTAGCTGAACTTGTCGATCGACTGCGTTTCATGCAGACCGGTCAAGCGTTGATGGTTGTCGGCGCCGTAGACATCGATGTGATGCTTGATGCGAGGCTCGAACGCCTGGCAAACGGCTTCGAAGACTTCCTTGCTGCCGCAGGTTCGCAGCAACGTGTTGGAGAAGTTGGCATGCATGCCGCTGCCGTTCCAGTCGCCTGGAACCGGCTTGCAGTGCCAGTTGATCTTCATCCCGTACTTCTCTGCGGCTCGCTCCAGCAGGTAGCGGGCAACCCAGATTTGGTCGCCCGCTTCCGCGGCACCCTTGGCGAAGATCTGGAATTCCCACTGGCCCATCATCACTTCGGCATTGATGCCTTCGACGTTCAGGCCAGCTTCCAAGCAAAGCTCCAGGTGCTCTTCGACGATTTCGCGACCGACTGCCTTGCCGGCCCCGACGCTGCAGTAGTAAGGGCCTTGTGGGCCAGGATAACCTTCGGCGGGGAAACCAACGGGCTTGTTGGTTTCGGGATCCCAAATCGTGTACTCCTGCTCGAAGCCGAACCAGAAGTCGTTGTCGTCGTCGGTGATCGTGGCGCGGCCGTTGCTGCGATGCGGCGTGCCATCATGGTTGAGCACTTCGCACATCACCAAGAAGCCGGTGCCGAGACGGCCTGGATCTTCGCAAACGAAAACGGGTTTGAGGAGACAGTCCGACGATCCGCCCGGTGCCTGTTCGGTCGACGAGCCGTCAAATCCCCACATGCGGTGCGTCTTCAACTTTGCCGCTGAAATCTTTGACGATCTTCGTCTTGCTTCGAAGGCTCTGGGTGGGCTGATAGCCGTCGAGCCAGATGTACTCCAACTTGCATTTGGTCATAAAAGCGATTCCCCCTTGTGAATCAATTACGTGTAACCTCGGCGCTCCCGCCCAAAGTTGGGTCGGGTCTTTGATGCCGTGAACTCAAACAACTTCCTACGCAAACCTACCTACCTACACCCAGATCCATTCATCCGGCCGATCGACCTCTGCGACCTCGGACTCTCATGGAATGGACGGCCTCACGTTCCCTGCTCGGCTGTCATCAGGACCTCCTTCAAAATAACCGAAATTCAGCCAAGCGAAAGAGCAACGGCAAAGGTCTCGCCAACCGCCCGCAGGTGGGCCGACCTCAACGCACCGATTGCTCCACCGGTTGGCTGTCTCGAAACCCCAGCCGGCATGCTTGGCGCCCGAATCCGGTCGACCGACTGCGGCGCTCGAAATGACTTGGTGTAGAGCAGTCCAGTCGCTCCAGGAGTCCCCCTGCTGGATCTGGTAGACGATCGAGGCCCCATCGGTCTGCGCAATCAAGCGAAATCATGCCGCCAACCACGGTGATCCTCGGCGACTCTGTCTCCGGTGTCGAACCTTGCGGTTTCATCTCCTCCATCAGCACCGCTTCGGGAACCATCCCGGTATCGCCGATGCGCCTCCTGCCACGATTCGGTTGCTGCACGCATCCGCTGCAGACGCTGGGCGTACTGCGGGCGGCTGGCAAGGTTCTCCAGTTCCCAAGGGTCTTTCGCGGTGTCGTACAGCTCCTCCACCGGCTTGGGCGTGGCGAACCAATTGTTTTGTCCCCCTGCGAGTCGATCCGCCGCCGCCAGCCGCCGCCAGTCCTGCATCGCTGGCATCTCGTCCATGTAGTCGATGTGCTGTGCATAAGGAATGTCGAGTTGGTAATTGCGGATGTATTGCCAGCGACGGTCTCGGACCCCACGCTGTAATTCGAACGCTTCGTCCATCCGGTCCCGGTGAAAGAACAGATAGGAAGGTTCTTCGCCAGTCGCTTCACCGATCAGGATTCGACCATGCATGTAGCTGGGAACGGCCACCCCGGCAACGCTCAGCATGGTTGGCGGCAGGTCCAACATGCTGACGAGATCTTCCCGAACGCTGTCTGCTTTGAGCTTGTCGGGCCAACGCATGATCATCGGGACCCGCGTCCCGCTGTCGTAGATCCATCGCTTGCCACGTGGCATGCCCATCCCGTGGTCGCTCCAAAAAACGACCAGTGTGTTGTCGGCCAAGCCATCTTCTTCCAGTCGATCGAGTACTTCGCCGGCCATCTTGTCCATCAGCGTGATGTTGTCGTGGTACCAGGCCCAGTTCTCACGCGTCGCCGCCGTGTTGGGCAAGTAGTCGGGGATCGTGTCGGCCACCTTCAACGGATCACGCCGATTCTCCTCGCCGATCTCCGCGATCACTTGCGTCGTGTCGCTTCTCGCCGTGGCGGATCTGGCTCTCGTGGCTGACGGTAAGGTTCACCACGCGAGAAGAAAGGCTGATCCGGGTCCGTTCGCTCGCGCCAATCCTGGTGAGTCGTTCCCCTGGCGATCCCAAATGCTCTCGGTCGGTTCGAATTGATAGTCGGTCTTGCTGCGATTGGTGGTGAAGTAGCCGGCCGCGCGCAGCAATTCCGCGAACGCTTTGACGTTGGCGGCGGGATGATCCGGCTGCGCATGTGTTGCGAGCCGATCGAAGGCGGATACATCCCAGTGATCACGCCGCTGCGAACCACCGCGCACACGCCGGCCGGCGTGAAGGCCCGATCGAATCGTACCCCTTCGGCGCGCCAGCCGGTCGAGATTCGGGGTGATGGCGTGCGGGTCGCCGTAACAACCCAGGTTCGGTGAAATGTCCTCGCAGCTGATCCAAAGGATGTTGGGTCGGTCATCCCCGCGGGCAATCGAGTGCGCCCACTGCCATCAACAGGATCGCGATCGCGGCCAGCCGAGCCGAGTTCCAGCGATCACGGCCTGATGCCAAAGAGCCTGATGTCAAAGAGTGGGGAATCGTGCCGGTGCTCAGCCCGCCAACTCTGCCTCCAGCAGCGATCAGCCTCACGGTGGTCAATGGTGTCGATGAAGCGGACGAGGGATGAACTTCATGTGACATCGCGATTCCTGTTTGCTGGAGAGAGGGCATCAATCGAGGTGCGAACGCAAGCTGGGGTTGACGTCGTGAGGGCACGACTATTGGGCTCGAATCTTACGCAGGGCATTCTTCGCCGCACCGCCAAGATGGTAGTCGCCACCCTTGATTCCAGGCTGGTTCTTCTCGGCGGCCTGCGCGAGTGATGCCTCGGCCCCTTTCGCATCGGGACCGATTTCCCCGATCAAGAATGCGGCCGTGCAGGCCATGCCACGTTCGGGATAATCAAGCGTTTCAACCAGCAACGGCAGGTGCATGTCGAACAGGCCATGACGACAAAGGGCGAACGAAGCGGCGATCCGGACGGCGTGGGAAGATTCGTCCTCGGCCAGCTCGCACAATCGTCCTACCGACGCTTCCAAGGCGTCCCCGCCAAGTCGCCCGAGTTGCTCGGCGGCAACGAATCGAACGGCCGCATCCTCGTGGTCGAGCGCCTCGCGGAGTACGTCCCCCGCATCTTCGCCAAAGGGAGCAAGCGAGCGGGCCGCCCGCAAACGGACAACGCGATCTTCCGATTGCAGCTGCTCGGTGTACTCGGCCAAGGTTCGCCCCGCCACCAGCGTCGCTTCGTCCGCGACCGCTGGCAAGGGAGAGATCGGGCCCAAGAGCATGATCAAAATCGCAGGAAAAAAAATCGCTCGATGCATTGATCTCAGGGGTGATAGAGGGGCTGAGGGGTGTCCGCCGAGTCCGCCCACCGATCGCGCGGTCTGGGGAGCGGATCGAGCCGTCATGCCATCGCCGACAGGGACGAAGCGAGGCTCGATTCCTCGATTCTAACCATTTCCTCCGCCGGTTTTGGCCTGGGATCATCCGACGAGAGCATTGTCACTGCTAGGAGAGTTGGAATTGGGGCGTTCTAATGGTGGCCGCGGAGCCCGTGCTGGTCTCGCCCATGAGGATGCTGTCGAGCCATGAACCCACTGGTCGGGAGTCTGGTTTTGGGCCATCCTGCTCGCTAATCGAACCATTTGCCGACTTGCCAACCCAAGGACGAACCCATGTCCATGCCCGAAGACAATCCTTTCAAAAGAACGCCCAGCGATTCGGTTACCTTTGATGGACCACCGCAAAAGTCCAGCAAGAAAGGTTGGATGATCGGATGTGGACTCGTCGGTCTGCTGGGATTGCTGATCTGTTGTGGCGGGGCCGCTTACCTTGGGATCAAAGGGCCGGCCATGTTGACCGGCGTGATGAACGAGGCGATGGTGGGACCGTTGACGGGCAACTCACCAATGAGCCCAGCGTTCAGGATCAAATCGGCGAGATCCAATCGCTTGAGTTCGATCTCACTCAGACCATGGAGAATGCGCAGAAGGCGGGTGAAGCGGGCCAAGATCCCAAGATTGCCTTCCGCATCCAAGGTACCAATGGTTCCGGCGTCGTACTGATTCATACAGGATGCTTCGGGACCAGGTGGTGCCGGTATCAAATCGGGCACGCTGATCATGGACGATGGCACCGAGTATCCACTGGATGTCGGGGCCATCAAAGCAGGGCCACCCGGCAATCTGCAAATCAACCTCGACGACGTGATCGATGACGGCCAGGCGGAATGACCGACGGGCCGCTTGAGATTGGTCCGATCGAGCTCAATCCTGCGGATCAGTAAACCCGAGCTCGCGCACTAACAAACGCCGTACGATGGACTTCCAAGTCCGTCGGCTTGTGCAGGCTCATAAAGATCGACGGACTTGGAAGTCCATCGTACGGCGACGGACTTGGAAGTCCATCCTACGGCGATGCGGTGCTGTGAAGAAGCCCTCCCAGGCGTACCGCGTCCGACCCTCCCGACTCGGAAGTCCATCCTACGGCGACGGACTTGGAAGTCCATCGTACGGCGCGGACTTGGAAGTCCATCGTACGGCGACGGACTTGGACGTCCGTCGTACTCGTTCAACGGATGACTGACCTTTTCTGTTTCCGCTTCCCCTTCTAAAGCCATTTCCCCTCTAAGAGCTATTGAATTCATGAAAGTTGCGACGTTCGAAACCGACAAAGGCACCATTCGAGTTGAGCTGTTTGACGACAAGACACCCAAGACAGTTGAGAACTTTGAAACCCTTTGCGGAAAGAAGTTTTACGACGGCCTTTCGTTCCATCGAGTCATCGACAACTTCATGATTCAAGGGGGCTGCCCGCAAGGCACCGGCACCGGCGGGCCGGGCTACAAGTTCGAGGATGAGTTTGATCCCGACTTGAAGCACGATGGCCCCGGCGTTCTGTCGATGGCCAATGCCGGACCCAATACGAACGGATCGCAGTTCTTCATCACGCACGTCGCCTGCCCCCATCTCGATGGTCGGCACAGCGTTTTCGGCAAGGTGATCGAAGGGCAGGACGTGGTCGATTCGATCGAAAAGGGCGACAAGATGGTGACCGTTCGTGTCACCGAAGAATAGCCGTACGCTTCTCCTTCGTCGGGCGCCATGACTGCGACAACGCGACGGCTGATTCGGATCTTGGCTGACCGGCGTGCTGGTCGGCACCGGGCTCGATCGCCGCACGTCGCCTTGTTCGTCCGCAGCTACGTGCCACTCCACGCCGATCCGTCGCGTGGCGTCTGGACGTTGCCACCCGACCAATGGTATCGCTGGCGCAGCGAAGGCTATGCCAGACACTCGATTGGTCCCGCTGGGGATGCCGGGCAAGCCAGCGATTGCGCCGACCCGGCCGTGGTGTGTTTCGTGTGGCCCTCTGGGGAGATTCCCAGGCCGAAGGGGTCTGCGTTGCCGACCGAGAGAAGCTGTTCGCGCAAGCCGAGGCCCTTGCCGAGTGGTCGGCTGCAGGTTTTTCCCTTGGCCCGCAGCGGCGAGGATGCGGCCGATTGGCTGACGCAGATGCCCGCAGTCGAGCAGGCACTGGATCTTGATTTTCATGTCATCCTTGTCGTCGACCTGCAGGATTGCTCACGGCGACTCAGGCTCCCCTGCCACCGCCGAGCCAATCGGACGTCGCGGCTGCCGAATGCGTCGATCGCCGCGACGTCCCCGGCGTTCGTCATCCAGGCGGCTCGCTACCTGCTCACCGAGCCGGATGAAACGACGCCGCGCCGCTTGCGGTTCTCCTTGGGCCCGGTGGGCCCAGTCAATGGTGACACGGGGACGGCGGAGAGCACCGCGAGTGAGGGTCCCGACGCGAAGCTGCCAGCGGGATTCAATCGATGAATTACGTTGACGCTCTTACCGCGACTGACGCCGAAGCCCGTGAGGAACGTCAGGCTTTGTGGCGGCGAGAGATGCAAGCGATCCGGGCCGCCTCTTCGCTTCCAATTTGATCCTCGATGCTCCCGGTGAGCCCGCAGATCGTCGACGGACGATGTCTGATGGACTCGAGATCCGCGACAAGATGCGAAGCTGATGGCATCGGCGGCGAGCGAGGCGGGGATCTTGGTTGACGAGCGCCGAGGATGCCATTGAGGCAGTCGGCGTGGCGACGGACGTTGGCCCCATGGCTTTCAAAATGGCTACATCGGCAGCGGGCACCTCAATCGCAACGGCAATGCGTCGGTGGCTTCCATCCTGGTTCGCGAAGTGCTGCATCCAGTTAACCGGTGGAGGTCAATGCCATCGGGCGACGATCGACGAGCGCAGGAGAGGGAACTAGCCGCCGATGCTCTTCACTCAGCTCGAGTTTCCCATCTTCTTTGCTCGTGGTGCTGGCCGCAGCATGGGCGTGCCGACGCCGAGAACTCGAAACGCCTGTGGCTGCTGGTCGCCAGCTACTACTTCTACGCCTATTGGGACTATCGCTTCTGCGGTCTGTTGTTGTTGTCGACGGTGGTCGATTACTGGGTCGCTCTTTGGATGGACCAGTCGCGCAGCGATCGGGTACGACGAGCATTGTTGGTCGTCAGCCTCTGTGTCAATCTTGGTGTCCTGGGCCTCTTCAAGTATTTCAACTTCTTCATCGAGTCCGCTCAGCCGCTGCTGGAGATCGCTTGGGCTCCATGCGGGAACGCTGGAGATCATCTTGCCGGTTGGGATTTCGTTCTACACCTTCCAAACCTTGAGCTACACGATCGATGTCTATCGTGGGGTGATTCGTCCGACGAAGCGTTTCTTGGACTTTTCACTCTACGTCGCCTTCTTTCCACAGCTCGTGGCCGGACCGATTGTGCGGGCCCGTGAATTGCTGCCTCAGTTAGCCGAGGTGCCCGCGATGGTCGTCACGTCGGTTCTACGGCGGTGCGCAGCAGATATTGCGGGGCGCGGTGAAGAAGGTGATCCTCGCAGACCGACTTGGCGAGGCGGTCGATGTCGTGTTTGCCGGTCCTGATCTGTACAGCGGCGGGACGATCGCGATGGCTGTGTTGGCTTATGCCGGACAGATCTACTACGACTTTGCGGGCTACAGCGACATCGCGATCGGTGCGGCGAAGATGCTTGGTTATCGCTTTCCAATCAACTTCCGCCATCCCTACCTGGCAACTTCGATGGCCGAGTTCTGGCACCGCTGGCACATGACCCTTTCTCGTTGGCTGCGTGACTACCTCTACATTTCGCTTGGCGGCAGTCGAGTCAGCGCCTTGGCGACCTATCGCAACTTGATGATCACGATGGTCCTAGGCGGTCTTTGGCATGGAGCGGCCTGGACGTTCGTGTTGTGGGGTGTGTGGCATGGGCTCGCCTTGTCCGCACAACGCTGGGCCCGCGACAGGTTCACGACGCGTCCGCCGCCGCTGTTGGGCTGGACCGTCACGATGGCGGTCGTGTTGGTCGGTTGGATTCTGTTCCGCAGCGCCGATCTCGATCAGGCAGCACTGGTGCTGCGACGGATCGTGACGCTGGCCGGTGGGATCGAATGGTACCCACCACTGGCCGTCGGCGCACTGGTGTGCATGGTATTGGAGCATGGAGCCTGGAGAACGAGACTTCGCCGCGCCATGCGACTTCCCTACGACGCGTGGTACTCGCCAATCGCCACGACGATCTTACTCTGGGTCCTCCTGCTGTATGCCCCGCGTGGATTTCGTCCCTTCGTCTACTTCCAGTTCTAAACGGCTACTTGGTGGATTCGGATCTGGTCCCAATTGATCTGATGGTCGGGCGTCGTCACCTTGTGATAGGCGATCGCCAACGCGATCACGACACCCAATGCAATCGCCGCTGCGATCACAAACATGATCATCACCTGATACTGCACGGCTTGGATCGGTGGCGCCCCGGCCAGCAGTTGTCCGGTCATCATCCCGGGGATGCTAACGATTCCCGCGACCGACATCGTGTTCAGGATCGGAATCATGGCGGTCCGAGTCGCCCCGGCGAATACCTCGCGACAGCTCTCCCAGCGCGTGGCACCAAGTGAGAGCAACGCCTCCACCTCTCCGCGACGGTTGCGGAGCTCTTTGAGAAATCGTTCCAAACCCAGCGAAATGCCGGTCAGCGAATTTCCCAAGCACCATCCCCAGCAGTGGAATCACCACTTGCGGGCTGTGCCATGGCTGTGGTCGAACGATCATCAACACGGTCACCGCCGTGACGATCCAGCTGCTAGCCCAGACCGCGAAGATCGCGGTCGGATAGATCGAAGCGAATCGAATGTCGATGCGGCGAACGGCAGAAACCCCGGCGACGATCGTCATCAGGGCGGCCAGCGCAAGCACGGGCGCCGCAATCGAAAGCTCGAAGATCTGTTTGAGCACGAGACCCAAGATGCCAGCTGAATCGTCATGCGGATCGAACTCAACGCGATCTGCTTCGCGAGTCCAAGTCGCAAGATCAGCGAAACGACCGCATTGATCGCCAACAAGCATGCCGCGATCCCGACCTCGATCCAGGTTAAGGACAAATCGTCAGCCGTTCTGGCTGGCAACTGCGCCAAAACTCCAAATATCACACCGCTGATCGCTCCCCCTGTCATGAGTCGGTTCCCGTCTGCAGTTTGCCATGATCAATTCGCACCACCCGAGTGGTCATGCGGCTAATCTGCTCCGGATTGTGGCTCGTCCAAACCAGAGCTCTGGCATCCCTAACGCTGGCATCCCTGACGCTGGAATCCCTGACGCTGGCATCCCTCACGCTGGCATCCCTGACGCTGGCATCCCTGACGCTGGCATCGAAAGCTGTGGGTGAGGATGACGCGTCACTTGTCGACGGTTCGTGCCAATCCAAGACCAGCTTTTCCAATTGCTGGGTCGTCTCTGGATCAAGTGAAGCGGAAGGCTCATCGAGCAGCAAGATGACAGGGCGGAGAATCAGGGCGCGAATCAATGCGACGATTTGCTGTTCGCCACCACTGAGCGACTCGGCCGATTGATCGAGGATCGTGATCGGCTTTCCGAGACCGCGGAGGATCCCGGTGACGATGCTTTCATCGTAGTCCTGCTGTTCGGATTGCACCCCATCGGACCGGGCCCGGGAAACGGCTAGCCGAAATGGCATCTGCAGGTTCTCGCGAACGGTGGTGGCAAACAGAGACGGACGCTGTGGCAGGTAGATGACCTGGCGACGAAACGTGGGAATCGAGTCGCGGGCGACGACCTCGCTGCGAAATACGATCGAGCCCTCGTCGCAGAGATCCAGTCGAGCGATCGCCCGCAGCAGGCTCGATTTGCCGCTGCCGCTGGCGCCAACCAAGCCGATTCGTTCGCCCTGGTCAATCGTCATGTTGATGCGATCGAGAATGGCTCGGCCACTGGTGCGATCACGCCGCGAGAGATCTGAGCGAAGCAGGGGCGAGTCAGGCAAGCGATCGGTTCCTAGGACCTTGGTTTCAAGCCGTTACGAGTTGCCCCGGCGGTCATCGGGTCCTCGGGCCAATGATGCCTGGGATAACGTCGTCGTAGTTCTTTGCGAACCTGCGAATACGTCTCCCTCCAAAAACTAGCGAGATCTTCGGTGATTTGTTGCGGGCGATGGTTGGGGCCGAGTAGATGCATCTGGATTGCGACGCGGCCTCCGGCAACCCTCGGTGTCTCTCGCCAACCGAAAACCTCTTGGATGCGAACTTCCATTTGCGGCGGCTTGCCCTCGGCGTATCGAATCGCGATCGAATTGCCGCTGGGGACCGTCATCCGCGACGGTGCGTGCTGCTCGATCCGCTTCAACTGCTGGTAATCGTAGCGACCGCGAATGTGATCCAGCCAGGGCGCTGATGACAACTCCGCAAAGGAGGTCCGGCTCTGGCAAAGTGAAACGAGTACTTCATCGATCGCCTGATCATCAAGTGGAGGCAGGTCAAGCTGCGGCATGTGTTGCTGCAGAAACCGCACCTGGTTGATGAACTCGGGCAGGGGGCCTTCACTGCGTGGAAAGACGCGTGAGATGTCTTTGCGGGCCTCGGTCGCCAATTGCCTCGCCACCTGTGGCCCGGGCTGGCAGCGGATCGGCGACTCGCTGAGCATCAGATCGTGAAAGTAACGTCGTCGTCGAGCGATCACACTGGCTAACGAGGGGTCAAAGAAGGGCTCGTCGACTTCGCGGATGTGGCGAGGGTCCAGCCACTCCGGTTCGATCGGTGATGCCAGTCGCACATTGGCTTCGACTCCCTTGGAATCGACATCGATGCACAGAAACAGTTCGCCTGTGCGGGCCAACGAACGCCCATCCAATCGGACGCCGCGCCCACCCACCATCACGCCTCGATCACCACCTGGCTCGCGACGTCGAGCCAGCCGATCGGGAAACGCCGCAAGCAACGACCGCTTGAGTCGATCGGAGATCGTCATGGCGTGGACGGATTCTGCCATTCGAACTCCCTGCGAATCGATCTTCGAGATGCCGGTCTCGCGAAGGATCTGTTTCGCAGCCCGAGTGATCTGCTTGGCCGCTTCTCGGTTGGCCACCGCCGATCGGTTCCCATGGGAAAACTCCTGAAATCGTTCCAGTCGATCGGACAGGTCGCAGCCAGCGGCCGACGCTGCTTTGGCGGACAATTCACCGCGGAACGGATCCCGTTCACTGAGCATGGCCGCCACGATCGATGCTTCCTCTTCGATGCCCAGTTGGCTCGCCTCGATCATGAATCGCGCTAACCGCGGCGGCAGGGGCAGACGCATCATCTGTGATCCGAGCGGTGTCACGATTCCCTCCTTGTCGATCGCATCGAGCCGCTGCAGCAAGGTACTTGCCGCGTCCACCGCTTCGGCCGGAGGGGGTGTCAACCAAGGAAAAGCCAGCACGTCCCGCTCACCCCAACCGGCCAACGTCAGCATCGCTTGACTCAAATCGCATCGGCAAATCTCTGGCACATCGACGGCTCGACGCGAACGATGCATTGCCTGCGGCCAGAGCCGAAAGCAGAAGCCGTGCTGCGTCCGTCCGGCGCGACCGGCACGCTGATCGGCCGAGGCCTGTGAGATCGCTTCGAGTTGCAACTTGGGCAAACCGACGCTGGCGTCATACTGCATCACGCGAGCGGTTCCTGTATCGATCACGGCGCCGACGCCCGGAATCGTCACGGAGGTCTCGGCGACGTTGGTGGACAGAATGATTTTGCGATCGACCACCTCACGCAACACGGCATCCTGGTCCGCAGGTGACAAGTCACCGTAGAGCTCCATCAAAGTAGCCTCCTCGCCGAATCCGCGATGCTCCAGCGTGCGACGCACTCGCCGAATCTCTCCCACGCCCGGCAGGAACATCAGGACGTGACCGGAACATCGCTGCAACGACACTCGGCAGCACCGCGGCCACTTGCTGGTCGATCGGATCACGCGACATGACATCGGTATGCTCGATGGCAACGGGATAGCTTCTCCCTTTGCTCTCCAACGACATCGCTTCACCAAGAAACTCGACGATCGGTTGCGGGTCGAGTGTGGCCGACATGACCACCAGCTTGAGCTCGGGTCGCAGTGTGGTCCGGATGCGATGCAACATTCCCAAGACGAGATCCATTTCGACGCTGCGTTCATGGAACTCATCCAGGAGCACGCAGGACACCGTTTCGAGCAACGGATCACCGGCGAGACGCCGCAGCAGCACACCGGTCGTCATGGCAATCGAGTTTGGTCTGCCGCTGAACGCACTTGTCAAAGCGAACGTGGTAACCGATCTCCGATCCGAGCTTCGTGCCGCGGACGGCCGAAAGCCGAGAGGCGGCGCCACGGGCCGCCATCCTCCTCGGTTGCACCAACAGGATCTGTCCCTCGTCGGCGATCCCCGCATTGAGCAGTGCCGGCGGCACACCGGTCGTCTTGCCCGCGCCCGGGGGCGCCTTGAGGACCACGGGCATCGATGCCTGCACGGCGGCAACCAGCTCATCCAAACATTCGGTGATCGGCAGGCCGTCGCCTGTTTCCATTCAAGCTTCCAAACTCTGACGACCGCGCTCGCACGACCCGCACTCAGACGACCGTGCTCGAGGACCCGCACTCTCAAGCCTGTTGGTTCACAGAATGCGGGCCGCATTCTCAATCCTGCGGCATTGCGGCTCACTTGACGTGTCGGTCAGCAAAATCCAGGTACTGTGCCCAGTCATAGGAAGTCACGTCATGTGACCAGTTCGCAGGTGATAGCCGATCGTGCCCGACTTGATTGGCGAATCTGGGGCCACCGATCTCGACCGATGGCACCGATCCACCCATCCCATCGGTCCCCAGCAATCGATAGACCGGATCGGCAAGGACGCAGGCAAGGAACTCACCCTTCGGGTCGGCCCACTGGTCCTCGGTCGCACTGGCAACGTAAACCGCTCGCGGAGCGATCAGCGCGATCAACTCATGCTGGTCCACGGGGCAAGCGTCTTCGTTCTCGTTGTACTGCAGATAGTTGTCACAGAACCAATGGGGGAACGATGTGTTGATGCGGCCAATCGTTTCGCCAATCGCGCGGCGGCTGAGCGCAGCCCCACCGCAACCCGAGTCGTTGCTGATCACCAGCTTGAACCGAGGATCGGTCGCGCCTGCCCACAGCGATGTCTTGCCCAGACGTGAGTGACCGATCACGGCAACCGCGATCACCGTCAATCATCTCGTCTTGTTCCAGGTAGTCCAGAGCCCGGCTCAACCCGTAAGCCCAACCGGCGATGCTCCCCCACTTCTCGCCCGCTGGGATTCGCATCGGTCTGACTCTTCAGTTGGCCATGGACTCCATTTTCGAATCCATCGTCGAAGTCTGGGTCGATGTCGCCGTAGTAAATCGTGACCAGTCCGATAACCGCGATCGATGATCATCTCGATCGGCCAGCGGCTCGCCGCGATTCCGCGAGCAGCCTCGGTCGCCCGATTGTTCTTGTGTCCCCTCGCGATCGCGCATCCAGTTCTCATTCAGGCTGATGGTCGGATCGGGATCGACGCGTGTGGTTGCCTTGGAAATTCAAACCCAGAAACGCAGGTGCTTTGCTCGGAGCCTTTCGGGTGTAGACCAACAATCGCATCGATTGAGGCGCTGTCGTCCGGCCAAAGAAGACATCGATCTCGCGGCGAATCGCTTTGCCCTCCCAATGCCTCGTCCTCGCGGCTGACCAGCTTCGTAAGAAATTTCGCACGGCGCCGGGGCTCGACCATAGACCTGCGTGGTGAACAGTTCCAGCAACTCTGGACGGCGCACCTTGTTCCACGTGGCCGCGTCGGTCACCTGCTGGCCCGACTTCGGTGACCAGCGGATCAGGCAAGGTGTAAGGCGGGATCTTGGCCTCGTCGTAGTTGGCGACAAATTTGCTCTGAGCCGATAGGCTCGAGCAAGTCATCGCGACCATCGAAAGAACAAGACTCGCGTAACGAAAGTCTGAACGCGTCATGTCGTAGTACCCAGTGCAAGTGAGGATCAGTGCAAGTTAGGATCAGTCGTGTCGACAGGGATCCTATGATTGTCGCATGACCGTCTGACACAAAACAACTCGGGGTGCGGCCGGCTCCTCTCACGACGCTCTTTTCTTCGTTCTGCCCTGAATTATTCTTCCCCAAGCTCTCCACGGCTCAAGCGATGACTTCGTGAAGGTGGATGAAGGTCTTGCCGAGTCGTCCGCCGTAGTTGCCGGCACTGATGCGGACCAGTCCCTCGGTTGCGGCGGCTGCTAGAATCGCGTTTCGCGTGGCGGCCTGCAAGAGCTTCGAGGTCTCGCCCATTCATGATGATTTCCATGATGCTGTGGACCCCCTCGGGGACCCGCGATCGCTCACCCAGTTCTTCCCGCAGCGTCGGGCAGTATTCGGCGTAGGTTGCCGCGATCAGAAAATCGTAACTGCTGCCCGCTTTGGAACCGCTGGAGGCCACGCCGCCTGGAAACGTGGTGATCACATCGGGCGTGCGCTCGACTGCCTCCGAGGCGCGCTCGGCTGCCTCGATCGCGATCGTCCTCATCGGGGCCGAAGAACCACAGGTTGCCTCCCATCACACCATCGCGAAACCCAAAGCGTCGAGAAAGAAAAAACTCGCCGCCAAGCGTTGGGATCACCCATCCTTGCTCGCCAAATCGTTCCTCACGAAATTGATGCCGATCGCCGAACAACGCCATCTTGCGACCGAGCTTGAAATACGAATCGGATGGCAAGCGGTTGAAGCATCGCGCCGTCGGACAGGTCAATACGTTCTGGCTGAGTCTCGCCAGCATCACCCTTTCCAGATGTTTCTCACGGTTCTTCACGAAACGGGGGACGTGGAACTGCACGACCGCGCCGACGCGTCCATCGGGCGTGGCTCCTCGGCCGGCTTCGGTCGGCATCAATCCACTGCGCCACACCTGCCTCACAATCACACATGATCGTGCTCGACGCATGGCCCGTCACAGCGTCGACGCAGTGGCCAAGCCAGCGGTCATCACGAGCGGTGATCAAGCACCTCGCCATAGATGCTGCGAAATCCCTCGGCATAGGTGTCTTCGACCAGTTGTTTCAAGTCCGGCATGTCGCTGGCCAATCAACCTTTGCGTCCGATGCCGTCGTAAACGCGAGACTCGGTGACCACTTTGTCCATGAAGATGTCGTGTGTCCTGCATCGGGATTTCATCAAACATCTGGCACTCGAAGGCCAGCGACGACCAGCGGCGTTTCCGGCCTCGCGTTCTCGAGCAACTTGTCGTAGTAACCCTTGCCATGCCCGGTGCGTCCGCCGCGCGCGTCAAAGGCCACGCCCGGTACAAGAATCAGGTCCAAGTCCGACACGTCGACTCGTTTGGGAGCCACCTCTCGCAGTTCTGCTCAGCGGTTCGAGGATGGAGTACATTCCCGTTTCCAGCTCGTTCATCGACTCGAGATGAAACAATTCCAGTTCCCCCAGCACGCAGTAGGGAATGACAATTCGCTTGCCACTTTTCAACGCGTCGGGCAGGGCATGGCGTGTCCTCACTTCGTCCCGCACGTCGACGTACCACATCACACAGTTTGCCGACTCGTACTCGGGCAATTGCATGACTCGGTCGGTGATCTGTTGGCTGACGCCATCTTTGTCTTGCTGTGCCTTGCGAGCAGCATGGGCCGCCTTGCGGATTTCCGTTTTGTGTTGAGCCAACTGGTCTGCAGACATCGATCTGATTGGAGTAGTTGAGGTCGGTGTCAGGAAGTGAGATTGCGAATGTAGCCGCCCAACGGATCGTTTCTGCGTAGGCGACTCGGGGGCCTACAAGCGGGCAAAACGTTCCGCCGGTGCGGTCCAGCTTTCGGTGTCTTGCGGCTCGTAGCGAGTCGTTTCGAAACTCGCTCGCACCAGTGATCGGGCTTCTTGGACCGAATTGAGTTTGCCCGTTCCCAGCATCTGCATCAGCAGGTTGCCGGTCGCGGTCGCCTCCACGGGGCCAGCGATCACCGTCCGATCGCAGGCGTCCGCGGTCATCTGGCAGAGGAAGGCGTTGAGCGATCCTCCGCCGACGATGTGAATCGTCTCGATGCGATGCTCGACCAATGACTCCAGCATCCCCAGGCAGACTCGATAACGCAGCGCCAATCCCTCCAGCGCCGCGCGATACAAGACCGCCTGACTACCCGGCTTGGGCTGACCGGTTTGCTGCGGCGTAGCGATGCAGTGCGTCGACCATGTCATCCGGCGCCACCAGAGACGGGATCATCAGGATTGACCAGGAGCTCAAACGGCGTGGCCGCCTTGGCCATCTCCACCATCTGTTCCCAGGAATGGGCGGTCGATCGCCGCTCCATCGATTTGCGGATCTGTTGAAAAATCCAGAGGCCGCCGATGTTCTTGAGCAGGCGTGTGCTGCCGCCGACACCACCCTCGTTGGTGAAATTCAGCTCCGCACAACGGGCATTGATTTTCGGCTCGGGCAATTCGCATCCCATCAAGCGACCATGTTCCGCTGCTGATGTAGCACCAACTGGGTTGGGCGGGTGCAAAGTCGTCAGCAGGGTACCGAGAGGACGGCCGAGGCGGTGTCGTGTGTGGCCGGTACCACCACCGGAACCCCGCTGAGACCGGTCGTCGAGGCGACCGACGGTTGCACCGGACCGAGCGTGGTCCCCGGCTCGACCGGCTCGGAGAACAAACCGACGGGCAAGCCAAAACGCTCCATCAAGTCGGTCCGCCATCGTTTGTCACGCGGATCCAGCAACTGCGTCGTCGACGCGTTGGTCAGCTCGATGCTTCGTTTGCCGGTCAGCAGCCAGTGAAAAAAATCGCCGATCATCAAGAACCCGTCGGCGATCCGCAGCGACGGATCATCCGACAGGCGGGCAGCTAGCAGTTGGTAGAGGGAATTGATGTCCATGAATTGCAGCCCGGTGGCAGCGAAGATCTCGTCCCTGCGGCACGATCTCAAAGGCTCGCTCGACCATCCCGCGATTGCGGTGGTCGCGATAGCAACGCAGCCGGCCCGGCAACCTGGTCCTGCTCATCGAGCAACACGTAGTCGACGCCCCAGGTATCGACCCCCACCGAGGCGATGCGGGTATGCGGCCGGTTGCCTCGCGCAGCCCCCTCTGGATCTCTCGCCACAGGCCAAGGAGGTCCCACTGCAGAGAATCCTGCACCCGCACGACCTCGTTCTCGAACCGGTGAATCGGCTCGAGCCGGAGGCTGCCTCCCTCAAGAATGCCTGCAATCACGCGACCACTGGAGGCCCCGAGATCGATGGCAAGATGAACGGGGGGATCGGAGTCCATGATGGCGACCGAAACGGAGAGAGTGTGGAAACAGCAGGATTGCTCGCGAAGTCCGTCAAAAAACGTGTACCCAGCCCAAGCTAGCTAAATGGGGCCCAAGCCAGATGGGGCCAGGCAAGAACTTCCGGACGGGCAATTCGAGCCTGTCCCCATTTGCTGTCAACCGGCAGTTCGTGCATGTCCCTTTTCGCCCCTCCCTTTTCGCCCCTCTGTCCCTTTTCACCCCTCTTCGGTCCCGTCCGTTGGCTGGTTTGTGCCTGGACCCATCTCTGGTGTGGACCGATCTCTGGTGGGTGGCCCCAATGGAGACCGCTACGGATTCTCGAGACGACTAGACTATCGCGATCGTTTCAGCGGCAAAAGCGTGCTTCAATATGGGAAGTTTAGGCAGTTCGCTCGGATGGCTGTTTTGGGGCGGTTGAGGTGTTCCGGGAGAGGCTTTTGTCGTCCGGTGACCCCCCGTTGGATGCATGCAGCAACGGTGACCGATGTCCACGGGAGGAAGGCGGGGCGGGCGATCGAAAAAAGGGCCGAAATTTTTAACTCGCGCTTTGTCAACGCTTTACCGCGGTAAGGCCAATCGGGAGGGGGCGAAATCAAAAATCTGCAGTTGACCGAGCGGCTGCAAGGCTTAATCTAACGCTGTCGATGGAGCGGGCACGATCTTCGGGTTGTGCCCTTTTTCGACACGCAGAATCAAACTCCTTGGATTGTCTGCAAGTCTTTGAAAGCATTCAACTTACGAAGGCTTGGACCGGTCCGTTTGATAGCATCATCACGATCCACCTGCGATCTTCCGCGAGTTCGCCTTGCGTGGGGTTAACGCGGTCAGCTTGCGGCCACGGGCTGACATCGTTTGACGGGCGTTGAACTTGGTTCAGCACCGTCTTCGAATCCTCACGGGCCGGGTACATGGAGTGCCCGGTCGCGAACGCTCGCGAGACTCTCTTGCACGGCCTCGAATTGGCCCTCGGTCACGCCCAGACTTGAGCCCGTCGCACCCAGACTTGAGCCCATCGAGGGGTGGGTCTCAGGCGTTCAAATCGACTTCGCCACGTTCCCATGCATCGACGAAAGTTGGCAAACTGGGCAGCATGTCGCGAGCGGTTCGAATCTCGTCTCGTGACATCCAATGGACCTCTGCAACTTCGTCAGGATTGGCGATAGGCGTGACCTGAGGATCGAGATGTGCCAGCCACCATGCGAGGTTGGTTCCCCAAGGCGTGACACTGCGCCAACAGAGTCGAATCGGCTTCACGTCGATGGCGAGCTCTTCTTGCATTTCGCGAACCAGCGCCTCCGATTCGGACTCTCCCATTTCGATGCCTCCTCCTGGAAGACAAAGTTTGCCAGGCGCGGCAACGGTCAACGAGCGGCGAATGATCAACAGTCTCTCGCTGCGAAAGATCACTCCGACGACACCTCGCTTACGGCGTGTGGTTGGCTTCGAGTCGTTCATGGTTCAGCATTCACAAGAGGGTGCGCGTTGTGTTTCGTTCCGCTGAAAATCACGCACGGGATTTTCACTGGCGAAGTAGAGTACGAAAAATGAAACAACAGGCAAGCAACGGTTTGCCTCGCAACTGGCGCAGTGCCAAGCCGTCTGGTGGCTTTTCCAGTTTGTTCTTGCGAACCTCAGCATGCGCTGGTCCCTGATTTGGCAAAGCACGACGCGTGGGGTCGGCTCAATTGCAGGCACGGCCTCGAGAAGGCACGGCTTCGAGAAGGCACGGCTTCGAGAAGGCACAGTCTCGAGAAGGCACCAGAGCGTTGGATACCGGTGACCCACCCGAATTCGTATCGCGAAGGACGACCAGGACAACTTGCTTGCTACTGAATGTGTTAATGTCCATCTACTGCGGCGACAACCCAGCGGCAAGCCTTCGACCGTCGCTGTCGGCCCCGGCCTGCCGAGGCTCCTTCATGATTGCAGAGCCTCTGGGGAACCATCATGGATTGACTTTCGGTGACTCAACAAGAACTCGTACATCGATTCCTTCGCGGTCCGGCGGCTAGTGAAGCGCTCCGGATCATCGACACACTCCGCCAAGCTGGATTCGTCGCCTACATGGCGGGGGGTGTGTGCGCGATGCCTTGTTGGGGAAGCAGCCCAAAGACTATGACGTGGCGACCGATGCGACTCCTGATGCGGTGCGTCATGTGTTTGGAAGATCGCGGACCCTGGCGTTTGGTGCGTCGTTTGGTGTGATCGGCGTCCTGCCGCCACGACGTCACCAGGGATCAGCAAGAAGCACGCCGTTGTCCGAGAGCGAAGCGGGGCAACAACCTTCCTTGGTTCAGCCGACGGAAGTGGCGACCTTTCGCAGCGATGGGTTCTACAGCGATGGCCGGCGTCCCGACTCGGTTCACTTTGGAGATGCCAAGCACGACGCGCTGCGCCGCGATTTCACCATCAATGGGCTCTTCTTTGATCCGTGGGAAGATCGATTGATCGATTTCGTCGGTGGTCAGGATGACTTGGAAGCGGGCGTCCTGCGAACGATTGGTGACCCCCTGGCGCGGTTCGGTGAAGACAAGTTGAGGATGCTCGCGCGGTTCGGTTTGCGACCACCCTCGGCTTCGCGCTGCAAGAGGAGACTCTGCTTGCGATTGTCGAGCATGCTGATGATATTCAAATCGTCAGTGCCGAGCGGATCGGCGCGGAAATGAGGCGTGTGCTCTCGGCGGGTCCAGCCGTGACGGGACTGCGCCACTTGATCGCTTGCGGGCTGGATCGAAGCGTGTTTCCGGAGATCGACCAGATGGATCTCGATCGGGGCGAGCAGCTGCTTCAACAAGCGTCGCGGTTCCAGCAGCTATCCGAGGACGTTTTCTCTTTGCGTCTTGCGTCGCTGTTGACACTTGTCGACGATCCCCTGGCGTCGCTCAAGGGCATCTCACGTCGTTGGCGTTTGTCAAACGAAGAGACACGTCGAACCGGTGCGGCATTGCGGCACTGGCCCGCCATCCTTCGCACGCGAACGTTGGCCTGGTCCCAGGTGCAGCCGCTGCTGATCGATCGAGACGCGAACACGATTGTCTCACTTGCTGCGGCGATTGCGCGCGTCGACCAAAGGGAAGGCGAGCCGTTTGGCGTGGATGATGTGGCAGCGGCTCAAGAGGCTCTGGCATGGCCGCAAGAGGAATTGAACCCACCGCCGCTGCTGAGCGGTGACGATTTGCGCGAGCTGGGCATTCCATCGGGTCCCGAATACTCAAAGATCTTGCAAGCGGCACGCCAGGATCAGCTCGATGGAAAGACTCGAACCAGAGCCGAAGCGATTGCAAGAATCGATCGCAACACCTCAAGTTGATCCACTCGCCTAAGAACTCCCTTTGGCCTCACCGCTGGGTGAGAGTCGAAAGCGAATTTTGGTTGCTCGATCGCTCTTGACTTCGAGCACTTCGGCGACGGCACCGTCCAGCTCAATCACGTCTCCTTGCGACAGGATCTTTTGATGGTGATCCATCAGCAAGCCGCTGATCGTGTCGGCTTCGACGGACTCCTCGAGCGGGATGCCCAGGACGCGTCGCGCTTCATCCAGTCCCGTGGATCCGTTGACGATGAACTCGCCAGGGCCCGTCGGCACGACATCGGGTTGCTCGCTATCGAACTCATCTTCGACCGGGCCGACGATTCGCTCCAGCACGTTCTCCAGCGTCACGATGCCCGTCACCGTTCCATACTCGTCGATCACGAATGCCAGGAGTTGATGGGTGGCCTGAAAATGTCGCAGCACGCGGCTGATCGGCATCGTTTCCGGCACTTTCTTGGGTGGTCGCATGACCGAACGAATGTCGAATTCCTCGGATTCGACCGGGATGCCCAGCAAATCCTTGATGTGCGCGACGCCGAGGACGTTGTCGAGCGAGCCCTCGCAGATCGGATAGCGAGTGTGCTTGCTGCGACGGACCTGGTCGATGATCTCGGCAAGTGGTTGATCGACGTCAAAAAAGGCGACTTCACGGCGCGGCACCATCACGCGCCGAACGATCAAGTCGTCAAACTCAAAAACGTTGTTGATCAGCGAATGCTCACTGCGACTGACGTTGCCGTGCACATGGGCTTCGCGGAGCAGCGCGCGAATCTCCTCTTCGGTCGAGGGGCCGTCTTCAGCGGCTCCGGAGATCCCGACCAGCCTCAACAGAAACGAGGTCGTGCCATTGAGCATGGCCAGAAACGGATAGAGGATGACGTAGAAGAATTTCAGCGGCGCCGCGCACCAGAGCAACATCGTTTCGGGTCGGCGGATCGCGAAGATCTTTGGAAACTGCTCGCCGACCACCAGGTGAAGGCCGGTGATTGACCGAAAAGGCGATCGCAAAGCCGAAGATGTGGACGATCTTCGGTCATCAATTCCGATCCGATGCAACAGCGGTTCGACCAACCTGGCGAACGCCGGTTCGCCGACCCAACCGAGTCCAAGCGAAGCCATCGTGATGCCCAGCTGGCAAGCCGAAAGGGATTCGTCCAATCGGCGTGCCAGCCAACGGGCGGTGGAGGCGAAGGTTCGCCGTTCACGAACAAGCTGCTCGATGCGCGAGATCCGAACCTTGACCAATGCGAACTCGGCCGCCACGAAGAATCCATTGAGGACGATCAGGATCAGGGCGCCGACCAGGTACAGCACGGTCGACAGCGATTCGGATCCCGATGGAGTGTTCCCAAGCTCGTTGGCCACCTCTCCGGTCACTAACAGAACGTTCGTCATTGATTCCCCAAAAGCCAGCAACAGAGCCCAGCACCCTCGAGTTGTGAAACGGCACACTCGAGCGTGAAACTTGGGGTGATTCTAGGCATATCGACTGGCGAAGCATGCCCTCGAAAAGGCTTTGACTCTGTTTTTCTCCTTCTATTCTTCTCCGCTGGCCCTTCCAGACTGCGAGATGGAGTGACGCAAGCGGTCCCCCGTGCGTCAAATCGCCCCTGCTCCGGATGGCCCAAGGAGAGCCGACTGATCTTGACCCTTCGTGCGGCCGCTAGTTACTTCTACCTCCACAGCAAAGCGTCTGTGATTTCCTTCTTTCCAAGACCAAAGAGCTCAGCCACGGAAGGTTGCACGATGGTTCATGACCCACAAAAAGTCCCGCTTCTGGATATCAATCGAGACAATCGGCCTCATCCGTGAGGAGTTCATCGAGGCGTTGACGGAAGTTCTCGATAGTGGGCGTTTCTTGTTCGGGCCGGATGTGGCCGGACCTGGAACGCGAGGTGGCTGCCTACAGCCAGGTCGAAAATGCCGTCGGTTGTGCCTCGGGCAGCGACTCGCTGCTGCTGGCCCTGATGGCGTTGGACATCGGCCCGGGCGACGAGGTGATCGTGCCGAGTTTCACCTTCTTCGCGTCGGTCAGCTGCATCACGCGACTCGGTGCGACACCTGTCTTCGCCGACATTCGTCCCGACACCTTCAACATCGATCCGGATCTGATCGCCGAGGCGATCACGCCGCGAACCAAGGCGATCATCCCCGTTCACCTGTTCGGCCAATGTGCCGAGATCGATCGGATTTGCCAGATCGCCGGCGACCGCGACATTCCCGTCATCGAGGACGCGGCACAAGCGATTGGCGCGGCCTACCATTCACGTCCCGCCGGCAGTTGGGGACTGGTCGGTTGCTTCAGTTTCTATCCAACCAAGAACCTGGGCGGGATGGGAGACGGCGGCATGATGACCACCGAGGACGCAGGCGATGGCCGATCGGCTGCGCCTGTTCGCCGGTCACGGGATGCGACCCCGCTACTATCATCAGCGTGGTTGGCATCAACAGCCGGCTCGACACTTTCCAGGCCGCGGTCCTGCGAGTCAAGTTCCGCCATCTCGATCAGGCGGTGGAATCGCGAGCAAGAATCGCCGCTCGCTACAACCGCTTGTTCGACCGAGAAGAATCTGGTTGGCGACGACCAGATCAGCCCTTGCCCTACGTCGATCCCAACGCCTTCCATGTCTGGAATCAGTACTCGATTCGGATTGCCGGCAATCGCCGCGACACCGTGCAGGAATACCTGTCCGAGCGAGGTGTTGGAAGTGAGATCTATTATCCCGTGCCGATGCACCAGCAAGAGTGTTTTGTCGACCTGAAGGTGGATCGCGATCGCCTGGTGGAAACCGAGCGAGCCAGCCTCGAGATCCTGAATCTCCCGATCTTCCCCAGCCTGACCGAGGCCGAGCAGAGCCGGGTGGTCGACACCCTTGCCGATTACTATCAGCAGCGAGCAAAGGCCGCGGCGTAGGAAGCGGGCACCTCCCCGTTCGCTCGCGGATCCTCGATGCGACGCCGCCAAGATGACATTGGCGGCGCTGGAAAATCGCGGTGCCATCGTCAACTCAGCAGTCATCGTATTTCCTTCGTGAGCGTGTGATCCTCCTTCGCAAGCCAGGATTCGTCCTGGCCGACGGCGACTCCAGGCTTATCGCTCAACCTGAAAACGCTTCAGCCCCGGCTACGCCTGACGGCTCGTTGGGCTAGCCTTGGGATCGACCGCTGGATCTCCCTCCAGTTTGGCTGGGCCCCTTTCTTGGGACGGACGATGAAGTCGAACCCTTGTGGCAACGCATGTTGCTGCGTGCGAAATGACTCGCGGATCAGACGCTTCCAGTGATTCCGGACGACCGCCGATCCTGTCTTCTTGGGAATGGTCACGCCAAGTCGAGGTGGCTGGTCCCGCTGGGTTGCCGATGCCGCAAGCACCAGAATGCCATCGGCCACGCACGTTCCGCGGCGCAAGATCTGACCAAACTGGCGACTATTGAGAATTCGTTGGGACTTGCAAAACGTCGCGCTGGACTTGGTCATGGGGTGCCAAAGATGAAAACGCCGGGCAATCACGCCAAGCAGTAACGCTGGGCAAAGATGAAAACGCTGAGCAGGAAATCAAAACACCAGGTCTTGCCTTGGCGACACCGGATTGCGCGAGTCAAACTTCTCGATCAGTTCCTTCGATTCTTCGTCCAATCACATGCGGAACTTGGATCTGCAGTGAGATCAACAAGTCACCGGCCGAACCATCTCGCTGTTTGACCCCTTGCCCTTTGAGACGCAGTCGTCTTCCTCCGCTGCTGCCGGCAGGAATCGTCATCGTGACCGTGCCGGCAGGGGTCGGCACATCCACCTTCGCTCCGAGCACGGCCTCGGCAAGCGAGACGGGCAAGGTCAGTTCGAGGTTCCGGCCGTTTCGTTGGAAGTGAGGATGGTCCGAAACCTTGATGATCAAGATCAGATCACCGGGCGGCCCACCGTTTGGCGAGGCTTGGCCACGCTCGCGGAGGCGAATCTTGGAGCCGATATCGACCCCAGGGGGAATCGTGACCGCGATCTTTTCATTGTTCAAATAGAACTCCGTCTTGCCCCCCTTGACGGCCGTTTCCAGCGGGATCTCCAGCTCGTGTCGGACATTGGCGCCGGGTTGCGGTGGCGCTGCCGGCGCGCCGCCACGGCAGCTCGACCGCCACCGGGGCCCGACCGCCACCGGGAGCCCGTCTGCCCCCGCGACCACCCATCAGCTGCTCGAAGAAATCGGAAAACCCATCGAACTGCGTTTGCCCGCCACCGCCGCCGAAAATCTGCTCCAAGTCAAGCCCATCAAAACCGCTCGCACCGGGTTGATAGCCAGTGCCACGAATTTTTTCAAAGTCCGATCCGTAGCGATCGTAAGCCGCCCGCTTCTCTTCGTCGCTCAGGACGTCATAGGCTTCTTGGATACGCTTGAACTTTTCGCGCGCGACCTTGTCATCCGGGTTCTTGTCCGGATGGTATTTGAGAGCCAGTTTTCGGTGCGCTTCTTGATCTCGTCCTTCGACGCATCGCGATTCACACCCAGTGTTTGATAAAGATCTTCTGCCACAGAGCAATCAATCGGTTTTTTGTTTGGTCGAGTTTGGTCGTTTCAATCCGCTGGTTTTGTAGCCGGATCGACCGGATTTCGGTAACCTGCCAGGCTGGCATGCCCGGACGGGCCTGTATCCAACAGCAAACATCGAACCATGTGTGCGGAAACTCTGCCACTGAGAGTCCTTTGGCTTGGTGGCTTCGCAGTCGGAGCAGGGAGAGAATGCGGTTCGGGCCTCACCAAGGCTATCCAACGCAAGCTTCGTCTGGCTCCCGGCGTCGCTGCCCGTGTCCTCGCAAACGTGATGCAACTCGCTCCGCGTGAACAACTTAGGGACGCGGCGAATTCCTGTGGATGAAGTCGCCGGCGCGAACACGATGGCTTTCCAGATTACGGCTGACCTTCTTCGTCGAAGGCTCCTCGGAGCTCGACCAGGTCACCGACCACCGACACGTCGACTCCGGCGGGCAACGTGTAGCGTTGTGGGTCGTTGCCTCGCAGCGTTTCGGCTAGCCGCAGCCAATGCGTTTGGGACATTTCCCCGCGGGGCCAGTTCAAACGGGTCCAGATCAGCTGGGCTGCGGCGACGGCGATCGCCGGATCGAGCTCGCTGTCCCGACGGAGGCTTCTCGGATTTCCATCGATCTGGTGTTCCTCCAGCCAGCTGCTTGCCTGACGGTCGATGAGGGATCGCCATTGACGTTGGCCGTCGATGGCGCGGCCGATCGCTTCGCTGGCCTGTGGGTATTGCATTTCCATGAATGGGATCAGCTGGTGTCGGATCCAGTTTCTCCGGTAGGCAAGGTCGCCATTGGAAGTGTCCTCGCGCCAGGGAATGCCCCGCTCCGCCAAGGAGGCACGAATCAGCTCTCGTCGAGTCTGAAGCAGGGGACGCACCAGCACCAGGTCTTCGGCGATCGCCCGTGGGCTGCCGATTCCGGCCAGCCCCGATGGGCCGGTCCCCCGCATCAGGTGGTGCAAGAGCGTTTCCACGTTGTCGTCTGCCGAATGTGCCAGGGCGATGTAGCGAGCTCCGACGGCGTGGGCGGTCTCGACGAGGAACCTGATTCGCTCCTCCCGCATCGAGGCTTCGTCCCGCTGCAGGGTCTTGGCTCGATCGACCGCCCAGCGAAGGCCCAGTTGCTGAGACAATTGCCACGCCAGGGCTTGGTCTACGTCAGATTCCGCCCCCCGCAGTTGATGGTTGAAGTGTGCCACCACCAGGAAACCGCGCGGCGGATCGATACCCCTGTCCGCCGCTTGGCTAGGAAGAGAGGCCGCCGCTTGGCTAGGAAGAGAGGCCGCCGCTTGGCTAGGAGGAGAGGCCGTCGCTTGGCTACGAAGGGAGGCCAACGCGGATACCAGCGCGACACTGTCGGCCCCTCCGCTGCATCCCACGACGACCCCGAGATCTCGCCAGCGGTCGACGGGCCACTGCCCGGCCACGCCTGCCAGCAACTCGCCCCACAGGTCTCGTCGATCGGTCTCTCGGGAATTCGGCGAAGTCGTCATGACCAGAAGGAAGGGAAACCTGAGTGAGGAGCAGCGCCGATGAAAGGTGTTCGCCCTGGTGTTGGTGCGTCGACTGAGACAGCGCCGTTTCGTGCAGGCGATTTGGGCAGGCGATTTGGGTACGCGATTCAGTTTTGGGGGAGCAATGAACGCAACCTTGGGAGACAAATTCGGCCGCTCGGGCGGCGAGAAGCTGTCGGCGACCGCCAAATGTTGATCTCCGTTGTTTCAATGGGGACCAATCAAGCTGTTAATCTTGGAGCGGGTCGGCGTACCGTTCGCGGTTTCGCCGTCCAGTTCCCTCCAGATTAACAACTCCTCCGGACAACAGAATCACCAGCGGCATTGCGTTGGCGGGTGTTCCTTTTTCTTTCCGCCGCCGAAGTGCTGGCTCGTCCATTTCCGTCTCCAATCATGATGTGGCCCTTGCTCGTTTCGATCCTGCTCCGCCTGATTCGCCTTGGTTCGCGATCAAGTTTGGGTTGGATGTTCGCATTCGGCTGCGATCACTTCGTCGAATGGTTGTTCGCCTTCACCCCAGTGGTGAAGCGATGCAACCTTGACGTGCCGCGTTGGCGACCGACCGGGTCGCGGCGCCGGCATTGGCTGACGGCGGAACCCTGGGGACGCGGTTCGTTCGTGCTCGCATCGACCCTCGCCGCCCTGGAATCGCACTACCAGGGATCGAGTTCGCTCGGCCCGGCAACGTAGGCAGCCTCTTGGGCGATGATCGCAGGTGGTTTTCGAGTCCTCGATTTCGAGGACATCTTCATGACTCCCACCATCATTCTTTATTGCCTGCTCTCGCTGCTGGCGGGATCGGCGTTCACCTTCGGTCTCTTCAAACTCAACGAGACCAAACGCCAAGCGAAGCTGAAGGAAGAATCCGAGCGGCTGCTCGCTTCGACCCGCCAACAGGCTGAGACCGAACGAAGCCAATTGATGCTTGCAAGCCAAAGAAGCTGCCTTGGCCATCAAGACCGACGGCCGAAGAGGAAGCCGCCGCGGAGCGCAAGAGCCAACTGCTGCGCGAACAGAAGCTGGACCGTCGCGAAGAGCAATTGCAGCAGCAGGAGGATGCACTTGCGAAAGCAGCAGCGCGGCCTGGAGATGAGTCAGACCCGCTTGGCGACACAGATGCGAGGGCTCACCGAGCAGCGGGCACAGTTGGACAAGACGCTCAAGGAACAGACGGAGGTGCTGGAGCAGGCCAGTGGGATGACGCGCGAGCAGGCGGCCCAGAAACTGATGGAGGCGCTCGAGAAGGAACTCGAGAACGAACGCGGCACGGCGCTGCTGCGCCACAAGAAGCGACTCGACGAAGTGGTCCAGGCCCAGGGCCGCGAGATGCTGCTGACGGCGATCCAACGCTACGCCTCGGCCCACACCGCCGAATCGACGACCAGCACGGTGGACGTTCCCACCGATGACATGAAGGGGCGGATCATCGGTCGCGAAGGACGCAACATCCGCGCGTTCGAGAAGGCCACCGGCGTCGACGTGATCATCGATGACACCCCCGGCGTCGTGATCGTCAGCGGGTTTGATCCGGTTCGCCGCGAAATCGCCCGGCAATCGCTCAATCAGCCTGATCGCCGACGGACGCATCCATCCCTCCAAGATCGAGGAAATCGTCGAGGAAACGACCAAGAAGATCAACGACGTGATCCTGCAGAAAGGTCGCGAGGCGGCCGACGAAGTCAATGTGCCGGGCTTGCCACGAGAAGATCCTGCGGATGCTCGGCCGCCTGCATTTTCGTACCTCCTACAGCCAAAACGTGCTGCGTCATAGCGTCGAAGTCGCCTTCGTCTCCGGGACTGGTCGCCGAGATGCTGGGGATGGACGCCGATCTGGCCCGACGCTGCGGGCTGCTGCATGACATCGGCAAGGCGGCCGACCACGAACTGGAGGGGGGGCATCCGAAAATCGGTGCCGACCTGCTGCGGCGACACAACGAGCCGCCCGAAGTCGTGCATGCGGCGCTGGGCACCATGACGAGATCGTCACCGAGTATCCCTACACGATGCTGGTTGCGATCGGGGATGCCTGCAGCGCCAGCCGTCCCGGGGCCAGGCGGGAGTCGCTGGAGCGGTACGTCAAGCGGATGGAAGAGCTCGAGTCGATCGCCGGACGCTTTGATGGGGTTCGCCAAGCGTTTGCGATCAGCGCCGGGCGGGAGCTGCGGGTGATCGTCAACAGCGACAAGACGACCGACGAACAGGCCGCCACGATCTGCCGAGAACATCGCCAAAGCATTCGAGTCAGAACTGACCTATCCCGGCGAAATCAAAGTGACCGTCGTTCGCGAGAGCCGCTTCATCGAAACCGCAAGGTAAGCGGGCAGTGGGCTGATTGTCGGTAGGCTTTTCGGTAGCCGCATTTCCAGGGCGGGCATCAGCAGCTTTGCAGCGTTGCTGCTTTGCTTGCGAGTCTGGAGAGCTCGCCTACGGTAGGCAGCGAAGTTGGAAAAACTCTCCAATTCGAAGTCGCGGGCCTTGGGGTGGAACGCTTGCCTCCTTCTTTTTGGTCGTGGATGTGCTGGAGTCGGCCTGGTCATTGATGCGACGCTTGACATCTTTCCTGGCCGCGCTATGTTCGCGGGCTTCCACTTGGCCTGTTTGCCGCGCCTTCGACACGCCTGTTTTGCACTCGTGTCGGCAGGGAGTGCCTCAGCCTGATGCATTCCGCTGGCAACGAACCGATTGACTGGGGTTGGCCCCCAAGTCATGGGACGATCCACGTAGAGACTGACTCGTCATGAGCGTCGATTTAGAGGCAATTGCCCAACGCGGGCGTTGCGATGTATCCAGTTTGCGACTCGCCATTCCCCTTCTGGAACAAGGATACTCGCCTCCTTTTCTTGCGAGATATCGCCGGGATGAGCTGGGCGGGCTCGATGAGTCGAGTCTTTGGGCGCTCTGCGACGGCGATGCAAACCGAGCAACAGGTCCAGCAGCGCCGCGAGGAGCTGGTGGAGGCTTGGCAGCGGACGTCGCTCCGCGATCCGGCGATTGGCAACGCGATCAAGAAGTCCAATTCGCTGCGCATGTTGAATCGGCTTGGTCGCCGACTCAAGCACGAAGCGGGGGACGCGGCCGACGACGCCACTCGCCTGGCCGTTCGTGTTCTGAATCCGCAGAAAGGAGACGGCAGCGATCTCTCCGCACTCGCGGCCAAGGTCGAGGGGATCTCGCGACCCGACGCCGCCGTCGCCGGAGTCGATGTGGCCCTTGCCAAGCGACTGGCGGGTGATCCGCGGATGGTTGCCGCCGCCGTCCGATGGCTGGCCAAGAACGCCAAGATTCAGATCGCCAGCATCCACGATCCGCATCTGCACGCCGAGGCAGGCGCGGACGATGCGCGAGCACGCGACAAGCAGATCCAGAAACGGCGGATCAAAAGCGGCAGACGCCCAGGCCTCAAGAATCCGACTCCGCGCGCTGCTGATACGACTCCCGGCGATGGTGCAGCGGCGAGCCAGCCAGCGGTTGAAGCCAGCCGCGCTCCGGAGGCGGCAACCGGCGGAGCCGACGGCCGCAGGCGGAGCCCACCGCCGATCTCGACTCAGGTCGACCACCTCTGCGGTGCCCGCTGAGATCGGCAGAAGCTCCGAGTCGCGCCGATGCGCAGCCGCTGCAACCGGAGCCCGCTGCAGAGAACGCTGCGGAGCCCGCTGCAGAGAACGTCCGCGGAGCTCCGCTGCGGAGAACGTTGCGGAGCCCGCTGCAGTCAACGACAAACCGAGCCAGCGGCTGACGCGCCGAGCCGCCCCGACAGCGGTGGAGACTCCTGCCGAGCCATCGGAACCAGCGAGCGGCGAGGTAGCTGTGGCCGATGCGGCTTCGACGACGGAGCAAGCCGACGACGAGCGGCAGCCGATCACGACGCAGGTGGCGCGGCGGAGGCAACCGAGCCAGCTCCCGGCAAAGGAAAGAAGAAATCGAAGTCAGTCGCTGCGCAAGCAGGCCAGCGAAGAAGCAAAAGAAGATTTCGCCCCGGCAACGTCGTCGTCGATGGCTCGTGGGCGTGCTCAAGCCGCTCGAGGGCAAGCGTTTGCCAGCGACAAACTCAGCGCGTTCCAGATCGTGATGCTCGGCCGCGCGCTTCGCAGCCAAGTAGCCCAGTGTTCGTTTGAGTACGACGCGACCAAGTTGGTCGGCGGAGTTGCAACGGACCGCCGGTTCGATCAACCGCAATTTCGAGCCACAGCTGCGTCAGATCGTGCTGGACCACGAAGCCGACATTCGCGAGGCGGCCGAGGCCGCCTGGTGGGATGATCTGCATGAGAAGGCATCGGCGCGGTTGGTGACGATCACGGCCGATCATTTGCGCCGGCATGTCAATCGCGGTGCCGTCGAAGCCAAGGTGGTGATGGCGATCGACGCGGTCGGTCCGCGCACCGCGGCGACCTCGATCGTTTGTGCCGACGGACAGGATTCTGCACAACGAGGATCTGCCTTGCCAGCTCTCCTCGGCCCTCCGATCGCAGGCGGTTGCCCGCATGGGCGAGCTGATCCACAGCTACCATGTCGACTTGATCGTGATCAGCAACGGACCGGCCCGGCGGGCCACGATGATCGCACTGGGTGATCTGATTGCACAGTCGCCGGACAATCGGTCCGCTGGACGTTGTGCCGATCGCAGCGGTGCCGATGTCTACGCCGGCAGCAGCGTGGCGGACGAAGAGATGCGTTCGACGCCTCGTCGGTTCCGAGCCGCCGCATGGCTGGCGTTTTCGGTCCTGCAGCCCGCTCAGGCGCTCGCCAAGATCGATCCGTTGAAGCTGCGATTGAGTTCGTTCCAACGTGAGCTGTCCGACGACGCCATGGCCAGGCGCTTGGAGGACGTGATGGTCAGCGGGGCTTCGCGCGGTGGCGTCGATGTCAACTCCGCACCCGTCTCGTGGCTCGTCCGATTGCCCGGGGTCACGCGGAGGTCGCCGAGGCGATCGATGAAGCGCGACGCAAGGCCTTGTTCGACTCGCGCCAGGCCGTCAGCGACTTGGCCGCAGTGGTCGAGCGTCTCAGGAAGCCGCCAAGCCTTGCCGTTCCTGCGCGTTTTCGGTAGCGAGGAAGTGCTCGACGGCACGCTGATTCATCCCGATGACTACGCCTTGGCGAAGAAGCTCGCCGCGGCCCTGGAAATCGAATTGCCTCCCGCAGCGCCGCCCGGCTACGTGCCGCCCGATTTTTCCGAGCCAGCAGGATCCAACCAGCAGGGCCAAGATCGCGGAGGCTCCCTCGCAATCCAAGCCAATCGTTGTCGAGGACTTCAGTAACGCCGGGGACCGAGCGAAGGAATTTTCGATCGATGAGGTCGCCGCCAAGGCTGAGTCGGAATCGAGCGAATCGGAGCCGACGGCTGATGCCGCTCCGAGTGCTGGCGAGGTGGGTCCGACACGATCCCGCGAACACCGAAGCGACCGCGGAGGGTGACGCTGCGACATCGGGTTCTGGCGATGCGGCCGAAGCAGCCGAGCGAGTCGCGAACCTGCCGAATCAGAACCGGCGGCGGCATCCGAAGCAAGACTCGGTCGAGGCTGTCGGCAGAGGATGGTGAGAGCCAATCCGGCCGAGCCCGACTGCCGAGCGAGCAGCCGGCGAATCGAGCCACCGCGCTGACGGCGACCGCCGATCGCACGCAGAGGATCATTCCGGAACCGGTTCGTCGTCCCAGGCCGGAACGATCCAAGATCGAAAAGTGCGTCAAGGAATGGCAGATCGGTGCCCGCCGCTCCCATCAATTGGTCCAGTGGTTGTGCGATCCATTTGGCGACAGCGACTCCAGTGGCACTGCGCCGGCCGTGCTCACGACCATCCCCTCGACCAAGAGCCTCCAACGAGGGCGACATGGTCATCGGTGTGGTCGTCGGGGTGATGCCCTTTGGAGTCTTTGTCGAGTTAGCCCCTGATTGCAGCGGCTTGATTCACGTCAGCCGAGTCTCGGACTCCTACGTCGAAGACCTTGCATGAGGCGGTTCAAGTCGGCGACGTGATCACCGCCTGGGTGACCGGACATCGACGAGAAACGTCGCCGTGTCGCCTTGACGGCGATCTCGCCCGAGCGAGAAGCCGAGATCGAAGAGGCACGCCGAGCCCGTGACCAACGCTCGCATCGTCCTGACTCGCGAAGGGGTGGACGTGGCGATCGAGGTCCCGCCCGCAGTGGCGCATGCGGCGCGGAAGCGGTGGGCAGGCCACCGCTGGTCAAGCCCGCAGGGGGACAGGCCCGCGGTGGACAGGCCCGTGGTGGACAAAGCCGCGGGGGCCAAGGCCGCGGTGGAGCGAGCCGAGATTCTCAAGGCCGCGGGGACTCCCAGTCTCGAGGTGGCCGAGGCGGCAGGGGCCAGCACGACAATCGATCGGGAGGCCGAGGTCGCGAGAAGAAGCCGGAGTCCTATCGCGTCGTCAGCAAACCAGAAGCAAAGCCGATCACCGACGCGATGGAAAAAGGGGAGGAACCGCTGCGTTCCTTTGGCGACCTGCTGCAATTCTTTGGCAAGACAACCTCCAGCAAGCCGGCCGCCGGCAAGCCAGTCTCGGAATCGAAGCCAGTCTCGGAATCGAAGCCCAGCGGTGAGACTGGTCCGCCATCCTCGGATCCTCCGGCAAGCTCCGATTCGAACGCAGAGGCTCATGGCGCAGCAGAAAAAAGCTGACCCAGTCGAGGGCGACGCGGCAACGGGCGACGCGGCCAGCGGGAACGTAGACGCCAACGGGGGATCCAATCGGAATGTCCGTCATCGGCGGAGAAGGCCCCGGCCCAGGATGGCGGTGACAATGCGGTCACTCCTGCTCCGAGCGGGGCGACGCCAGAGACACCCCCAGCCGAACCTTCTTCCTCTGCGGACAATCCTTCATCATGAGCGACGATTTCGAATCTCGGCTCGAATCGGCGATTTCGCGAGGGAAGAAACGAGCTGAATTTAAGGCCTCGCAAGAACGTCAGAAGGAGCTGAGTGAAGAGGAGCTTCGGCGGCTCCATACTTCCTTTCGGTTGACCCTCTCGGATCGAATCGAAGGGGCCATCCAAAGGGTCGCCGATCATTTCCCCGGTTTCCGACAAGAGTCGTTGTACGGAGACGTCGGCTGGGGATCCGCTTGTTTTCGTGACGACCTGCGCATTGAGTCGGGACGACGTGACAATCAGTACAGTCGGCTGGAGATGATGATTCGCCCCTACAGCGATCTGAACGTCCTGGATCTGAAAGGAAAGGGAACGGTGATGAATCGCGAACTGTTCAATCGCAGCTTCTACGTTCCTGTCGCCGAAGTCGAGATCGAAGAGTTCGAGCAGCTGATCGATAGCTGGGCGATCGAGTACGCCGAGATCTACGCGGCGAAGAGTCGTTAGAGTGTGCGATCGCATGCGGCGTTCTTACCGTAGGCGAGTCTCTCCGAGACTCGCAGAAAACGCAGCAAAGCTGCGGATGTCCGACTTGGAAATGCGGACCTACCGTTGGGTCACCCAATTCATCACGGTCCACGCAAGGCTCGGCTAGAGGGAATGGACCGCGCCGAAAACTCGCCGCGATCGACGAGGGGGAAAGTAAGACGATGGGAAACCCCAAAAGAGGCGACGTCCGGTTGGGCGGCCGTTGCGGCCGACTAGCAAGTCCGTCGCAGGGGCTCGACGGACTTGGAAGTCCATCGTACATGCGTCGTGCGGGGGCTCGACGGACTTGGAAGTCCATCGTACGTGCGTCGTGCGGGGGCTCGACGGACTTGGAAGTCCATCGTACGTGCGTCGTGCAGGGGCTCGACGGACTTGGAAGTCCATCGTACGTGCGTCGTGCGGGGGCTCGACGGACTTGGAAGTCCATCGTACATGCGTCGTGCGGGGGCTCGACGGACTTGGAAGTCCATCGTACGTGCGTCGTGCGGGGGCTCGACGGACTTGGAAGTCCATCGTACGTGCGTCGTGCGGGGGCTCGACGGACTCGGGTTGAGTCCGTCGTGATGATTGCGCTCTTCGCTTAGCCGGCTTTCTTGGCGGGCATCTTCAGCTTTGCGGCGACTCGTTCGAGGAGTTCCTTGCTCTTGCGAATGCCTTCCATCTCGCCAAGCTTGCCACCTTCGTACTCGATGCCGACGTACCCGGAATAACCAAACTGGTCGACCACGATGCGCATCATCTTTTCGTAGTCGGTATGAATTTCATTTCCTTCCTCGTCAAAGTCATGCGTCTTGGCGCTGACAGCTTTTGCGTATGGCATCAGCTCCTCGACGCCCTGGTAGCGATCGTACTCCTCGGGGTTCTGGCCCCGGGTGATGAAGAAGTTCCCGAAGTCGGGGAGCGTGCCGCAGTTGTCCATTCCGACGGTCTTGATCACACCGGACAACCAGGCGCCGTTGCTGCTCAAGCCACCGTGATTCTCAACGATCACATTGAGGCCCATCGGCTTGGCAAACTCGCTGAGCCGACGCAAGCCATCGACCGCTAGCTTCTGCTGCTCTTCGTAGCTGCCTCGGCTTGCCGCGTTGACACGAATCGAATGACAGCCGAGGAACTTCGCTGCTTCAACCCATTGGTGGTGATTCTCGATCGCCTTCGTTCGAGCGGCATCATCCGGATCGCCCAGGTTGCCTTCCCCGTCCACCATGATCAGCAAGCTCTTGACGCCCTGGTCGGCGGCCCGTTGTTTCATGTCGGCCAAGTAGCTCTCGTCCTTGGCTTTGTCCTTGAAGAATTGATTGACATACTCGACAGCATCGATGCCGAACTCTTGCTTCGACACGCGAGCAAAGTCCAAATTGGTCAAGTTGCTCGCGGGGTCGCGGAGCGTTCGGTGCAGCGACCATTCGGCCAGCGAAATTTTGAATGGTGGACCACCGGCGAGATCATCAGCAAACGAATTGCGTGGCAGGATGGCCGTTGCAGCAATCGATGCCGCGGTGGCTTGAAGGAATTGACGTCGGAACATGGGATGATTTCCTTGGAAAGGTTGAAGACCCCAAAAAATGAGGATTTGCATTGTAAACCAGAGACCGGCGAGGAACCTGCATCATGGGCCTGCTGTCCCGTCGAATGATGCGAAATCTTCGCGATCGATCACTTGGCACGTCGGTCCCACGCCAAGCCGGGAATCCGATTATAACTTTGGTCGTTGATTCACTCTCCGCCCTGAGTTCACTCCACATCATGCGGTCATTGCAAATCATGCGGCCATTTCACATCAAGCCACGCACCTACCTACTCCTCGCCGCGCTGCTCGGGCATTGCCTTGGTCTGCCCGGCGTCGGCCAGCAGCATGCCGCTGGGCAGGAAGCCGCTGGGCAGGAAGCCGCCGTCGTTTTTGAGGAAGACTTTGAGTCGGGACTCGACCGCTGGCAGTTACTCGATCCGGCAACCTGGCGGATCGCCGATCGAGACGGCAATCACACTTTGGAGATCACCGAGCGGGCCAGCCAGTACGTGCCGCCGGTGCGGAGCCCTGGTCATGTTGCCCTGATCAAGGATTTGGATCTTGGTAATTGTGAGATCACCTTCAAAGTGCGAAGCACCAAAGATACGGGCAACCATCGGGACTGTTGCGTTTTCTTTAACTACCAGGATGACCAGCACTTCTATTACGCGCACCTCGGCGCCAAGCCCGATCCGGCAAGTGGACAAATCATGATTGTCCACGAGGCGCCGCGATTAGCGATGACGACGAACCAACGGCTCACCCCTTGGGACGACTCGTGGCACACGGTTCGGCTCCGACGCGATATCGACTCGGGGACGATCGAAGTCTTCTTCGACGACATGACCAAGCCCCATATGAAAGTGGTTGATCAACGGTTGATCACGGGCCGCATCGGTATTGGTTCCTTCGATGATCTCAACGAGTTCGATGATCTGGTTGTGCGAACATGGTGAGACCAAGCAGCAGCTCCTTGTTGCCGATTCACGCCTGGGCAACGCGAAAGCGAGGGCAGCGAATCTTGCGATCATGGCAACGTTGTGAAAATACGGGAGCCTCTTCATGCGAGTCTCGGAGAGGCTGTGAGTTTTTCGTTCGCCCTACTGTAGCTCCGCATTTCCAAGGCGGACATCCGCAGCTTTGCTGCGTTCTTTACGAGTCTCGGAGAGACTCGGCTACGGTATCGAAGACTCCGAATTCTCGACGTAGCAAGACGCATGTTGGGGAAGCAGGTTGGAACGACGCATGAACCCGCAATCGGTCGAATCTGCTTTTCGGTTTTGTCCGGTCTGTGCGAGCGAGAACCCAGAGTCGGGTGCCATTCCCTTTCGCTGCGAAGCATGTGGTTACTGCAACTTCTTTGGACCGGTGGCGGCGGTCGGCGCCCTGGTCACTCGTGGACAGGACGAGCTGTTGTTGGTTCGCCGCGCCCGTGATCCTGGCAAAGGAAAATGGGGGCTGCCCGGCGGTTTTGTGGATCGAGATGAAACGGTCGAACAGGCTTTGGCCAGAGAGGTGTTGGAGGAGACCGGTTTGACGGTCGGGCGATGCGATTACTTGATCTCCTATCCCAACGCCTACAACTATCGTGGGATCGTGGTGCCGGTGATCGATCTGTTCTACGAGTGTCAGGTCGATTTGGACGCGCCGATCAAGCTCGATCCCATCGAGTTGGAACACTATGAATGGGTACGACCAAGCTCGGCGTATCTTGATCAAATGGCCTTTCACTCCAATCGGCTAGCGATTGAGCATTGGCTTGCCTGATGTCGAGGGCGGGACCGAATCAAACGCTGATCCGTTGTCCTTCCACTTCGCTTTGGATCGCCGCTGTAAAGATCGTCGCGGCACGATAGGCATCATTCAAGTCACTCATGTTGCGAATCAGACTGGTCACCGAACGATGGAATTGACGTAGCAATTGTTCGCCCACCGGCAGTTCCGTGTCCAACGATTCCATGTGCCGCCCTGCATCATCAAACCAGACCAGGTTCGAAGGCAGATCGACAAATGCGATTCCGCGAGCGCAACAGATCTGCATTGCCGAGGGTGGGCGAAATCCGACTGCCTCGGACCAGTTGGATTGAATGTAAGTGCCACAACTGATTTGTGCTGTGACCGCAGGGCACTTGCTCGTCTCTGGGAACGTCAAGCTCAGGCATCGATAACGGGTATCAGCACCACTGCCGTACGAGTTGGATGTCACGCTCACCGGTTCGCGATTGACGACGTAACGACACCAATCAATCAGCTCGATGAATTCACTGCGAGAGCGTTCCGTCGCGTTCTGTCGCTTATGAACGTCGGTTTGAATGCGTCGATGACAGAACAATAGTTGAGGTGGTCCCAGATGCGTCGCGATCAACTCTCGAAGTCGCAGCGTTGCCGGCGCCAACCTTCTGGGGAACTCCGCCATGAACGCGACGCCCGATCGCTCGATGGCAAGCCGTACGTGTTCATCTTGAACGGGGTCAAGATCCAG
Source organism: Pirellulaceae bacterium (assembly GCA_963767665.1). Lineage (GTDB taxonomy): Bacteria > Planctomycetota > Planctomycetia > Pirellulales > Pirellulaceae > Rubripirellula. The sequence continues at coordinate 71,157 of CAVYFC010000011.1, read as the reverse complement.
GTTGCCCGCCCAGTAGATCGCCTTGCCCGCCTCGGACGCGGCCAGCATGGGAAGCCATCCATGCCAGGTGCGCTGCAACACCATGACGGCATCAATATCGCACCGCGAAACCAAGGCGCGATAACCGTCGACAATGTCGGCTTGAAACTCGCGTGCGCAGTTCTCACCTAACTTGCCGACCGCCGTGAAGACCGCACGGACATCGAAACGATCATGGAGCATCCGGAGTGCCGGGCGATGGCGGGTTTGCCAGGCATCACCAAGTCCAATGAGTCCGATCCGCAGTTTCATGAGCCGGCAATTTCAGGTGAGGATTGGTCAAATCAGATAGCAGGCATTGGAATTCTCTCCAAAGCCTTCGGAGCGTGTCAGCCCTGGCTCCCAAGTTCAAACACTCGCGGCCCGCGCGATTGCCTGGCGGTGGTCAGTTGTATCGAGCCGCTGGGGGTCGGTTCCCCCAAGCTTTTGCAGCCGGATCCCACCGAAAAAATGATCAATTCTTGGGCCCTCCGCCATCGGGGTGCAGCAATTTGACGCACGGATTTGGTATGCCGGAAGTCACTGTGCGCACTCAGTTTAGCGTGGTCTTGGGTGATTGGTTGGGGTGTCGAAGCGGATTTCCGCCGCCCCCGTCAAGATCAATTTCCCACGGTTCTGCGGCGAAGGTCTTGCTGACTTCGATCGCAGCCCTATACTCCCGCCCATTCGCCGATACCACGCAGACGGAAAACTCTTGCTAGCTTTCCAAAGGGTGTGTCGGTGGGACCTCAGCCGCCGTCTTGTCACGATCGATAGGCCGTTGGTTTGAGGACGCACTGTCCAGGATCCCCCCTTCGCTTTTCCCCTTCCCGCTGGAGTTGATTCCGCGGGGTCGAAGGGAGGAGATGATTGGGAAACGACTGGTCAGCAGGAACGAATGTTGTTTGACGTTTGAGCGTTCCACTTTCAGTTTGCTCGGAGCCCCACGTGAGTGAGTTTCGGGTCCCATTTTGGGTCGACATGGTGTCGAAAACGCTCAACGCATCGTCCTTTCATTGAGGGAGCTATCAATGGTCTCGTTGCTCTTAGGTGTCGTGTTGTTGGGATTTTCCAGCGAACAATCCACGCAACAAAACTACGCCGAAGCGTATCGCGACTCGGTTTCTCAGCAGAAACCGTTGTTGGTCGTCGTTGGGGCACCGTGGTGCCCTGCCTGCAATTCGTTGAAGGAGTCAACGATCCTTCCCATGGCTGAGCGAGGTGAACTCGACGGTGTCAGCCTGGCCATGATCAACAAGGACGAGGATCCAGAATTGGCAAAGGAATTGACTGGTGGTGAGAAAATGATCCCACAGATCATCCTTTACACCCCGGGACAGGGAAGCTGGAAGCGGCAGAAGCTGACGGGATTTCAGTCCAAGCAGCCGATTCGCAACCTGATCCGTCATGCCTTGGGACGCGGTTAACCGCTCGCTCCCGGAGGGTTCGGCAAGCCAGAATGGCCTGCCAAGCCACCATCGTATTGAACCAAGCGTTGGCAGCGGATTTTCGGATCCACTGCCGACGCTTTTTTTTTCCCGATCGGCTATCCTGCTGTCCTCCCCTGTTTTCGCTCGCCTCCCAACGAGAGACCGTTCAGCATGAGTTTTCCGGACGATCTGATGCACCTGATTCGGCCCGATGAGCCCCTCGGGCCATTGGTCTGGTTAGGAATTGGGGGTCCAGCCCGTTTTTTCGCCGAGCCAGTCGACGAGGCGGACATTCATAAGCTGGTAGAAGCCGCCAGCACCCTCAATCTTCCGGTTCGAATCCTCGGCGGTGGCAGTAACATTCTGGTTCGCGAAGCCGGCGTCGACGGGTTGGTGATTTCTCTGACCGGAGGCACCACCAGCCAGATGTCGATTGAGGGCTCGCGGATGACCGTCGGCGCGGCGCGAAACTATCGCATGCGGTCATCAAGGCGGTTGGGGCGGGACTGGGCGGGCTCGAGCATCTGGTGGGCATTCCCGGTACCGTGGGAGGCGCCGTGATGGGGAATGCTTCGAGCGACGGCCGGGATCTCGGTTCGGTCGTCCATTCCGTCACCGTGCTGGAGAAGGGAGGCCAGATCAGGACGCTGACGCAACAGGAAGCTGGTTTCTCGCATCGCAAAACGTCCTTGGTCGGGCTGACGATCTTGGCGGCCACCTTTGAGCTGGAAAGTCGCGATGCGGCGGCCCTGACCAAGCGAATGCAGAAGCTGTGGATTGGTCGCAACGCTTCGCGTCCGAGCGAGGAGTCGAGAATTGCGATGCTGTTTGTCGATCCCGACGAAATGTCGGCCAGGGATCTGCTGCAAACCGTTGGCCTCGCCGGCGTGCGGGAAGGTGCCGTTTCGCTCGATGCCCAGTCCCCCCAGTTTCTCGTTGCCCACTCCGGGGCCACCAGTGACCAGTGTTTGCGGTTGATTGAGCGAGTCCGCGAGCAAGTGTTGTTGCAGACCGGGATCGACTTGCAGTTGAATCTGCAGATTTGGTAGTCATGGTGAGCAGGCGGGGATTTCCGTCGGGCCCGATCGACTCAGCCAGGTTGACGTGTTGAGTGCGACCCGGCGAGGAAACGGTTTCTCAAGGAAAGGATTCCAGCGTGGCGATGCGTTCGCCTCGAATCGATAAGCCTCGGCCGATCCGCGACATGATACGTCGGCTGATCAAGGCCCCAGCCGCGCTGTCGGTGCTTTGGCCGGTGCTGTTGCTCGTTGGTGGTTATGCCGCCTGGCATCAATGGGGCGCCGAGCACGTGGCCAAGCAGTACAGTGGAATCGACCCTGCGCTGATCCAGGTCACCGAACCGCCGGATCATGTCCGCAGCAATGTCGTCAAAGCGGTCTATGGCGACACAGCGATGGAGGGTTTGTCACTGCTGGATCGACAGGCGACGGCCAAGATCGCATCCGCCTTCTCCATGCATCCCTGGGTTCGCAAAGTGACCGGTGTCAGGAAACTACCTGGCGGCGCGATCGACGTGCGATTGGAATACCGTGTGCCCGTTGCCATGGTGCATGTCTTCAAGCCTGGCACCAAGGATATGCGAAGCCATTTCTTTCCGGTGGATGCCGAGGGAGTGCTGCTGCCGTCCGGTGAGTTCGCGCAGGCAGAAACTCGCAACTACTTGTACATCGAAGTCCCCGGTGTCTACACCAACAATCCATACGGCACCCCATTCGGCGACTCACGCGTGGAAGCCGCGGCGCGACTGGCCGCTGTTCTGGCGCCCCATCGAGAGGCCGCCAAGTTGAGAAGCATCGGCGTCTACGGCGACCCCCGGCAGATGGAGGTTCCCCTGTTGGAACTGACCACACAGAGTGGATCACGCATTTTTTGGGGAAGTCCCCCCGGCAGTGAGCCACCCGGCGAGGCCACGGCCGACATGAAGATCCAGAAGTTGCTCTCGGTCGACACGTCGCAACCGTCGGACCTTCGTATCGCCAACCCGATCATTGGCATCCAGCGTTAGCCAGTTCAAGTCGTACGATGGACTTCCAAGTCCGTCGGCGTTTCTCGTCCCTTTTGAATCGACGGACTTGGAAGTCCATCGTACGCTGCTGATCGACGGACTTGGAAGTCCATCGTACGTTGCTGATCGACGGACTTGGAAGTCCATCGTACGTTGCTGATCGACGGACTTGGAAGTCCATCGTACGCTGCTGATCGACGGACTTGGAAGTCCATCGTACGTTGCTGGTCGACGGACCTGGAAGTCCATCGTACGGCGATCGTCTAGTAGCGAGGTACGCTGGGATCGACCTGGAGGCTCCATTGATCGATTCCACCCGCCATGCTCTGTACCTTGGCAAAGCCATGTTGTCGAAGTGCTTCGCTGACCTGAAGGCTGCGAATGCCGTGGTGGCAATGCACGACGATCAATGAATCTCGATGATCATCGAGCTCGGTCACACGCTGGCCTAGTTCGCTCATCGGGATCAATCGGCTCCCCTTGATTTGCGCTGCGTCGTATTCCACTTGCTCCCGCACATCGAGCAGCAGGAAGGCATCGTTGCGCTCGAGCATCGCAGCGACGCTGGCAACATCCGTTTCCATGGGCAGGTCGCGTTGCCTGGGCAGGTCGGGCTTGGTCATCGGCAGCGGGTCCATTTACAGTCGGCAGTTGGAGATGGGGGTTTCGATAATTGCCGAGGCACCTAGCGTCTCGAGTCGCTCCATCGCCTCGATCACGTCGTGACGCTTGACCATCACTCGCACCGAGCACCAGTCAGCATCCTCGAGCGAATTGACGGTTGGCGAATTGAATCCTGGCGTGATCGCCTCGGCTTCCGCAAGCATTTCTCGGGGGACGTTGTATTCGAGTAACGAGTAGTCGCGTGCGATCACGACACCTTCAAGGCGACGGACGACGCGGTCGGCGGTGAGGGGGTCAGCACAGCGACTGTTCTGGATCAACACCGTCTCATAGGAATCGATCTCGTCCAGGATTCGCAATCGATTCGCTGCCAGCGTGCTACCGGTTTCCACCAGGTCGACGATCGCGTCGGCAATGCCCAGCTGAATCATCACCTCCACCGACCCCGAGAGCGAGACGAGGTGCGCCGTCGCACTGTGTTGGGCCAGGTAACGCTCGGTGATATGCGGAAAGCTGGTGGCGATTCGCGTCTTGTTCAAATCGGCGGCGGTTTTGAGCGAAGCATCGTCCGGCACACAGATGGCCAGTCGGCAGCGACCGACTCCCAACTTCATCCGCACGTGGACATCAACCGCTGCTTCCTCGACCAGGTCACTTCCAGTGATCCCCATGTCGATGGCCCCTTCGGCGCACAACGTCGGGATGTCGTCGGTGCGAAGGAATACCAAATCGATTGGCAGGCCGCTGACCGCGCGAAATAGACCCCGGCTCTGCCGACGAAAGCTCAATCCCGCCTGCGACAACAATTCAATCGCGATCTCGCTCAATCGTCCTTTGCTTGGAAGTCCGATGCGAAGATTTCGTTCAGTGCCCAATGTGGTTTCTCGTCAAGGTCGTGGTTCGCGCTGAGTTGTGTCGGACTGATTCCCGCTGGTCGGATTCACCTTCGTCGAGCTTGCTTCGTCGAGATCACGTCGACTAGCTCGCGTCGGTTTGGCTGGGACGATTGGCCTTTTCCACCAGCCCTGAGGTCCCTTCGCGGCGAGCCAGTTCGGCTGCCACCTCATCAAGCTCGACCCCCTTCCAGGCCAGCAGCACCAGCGTGTGATAGATCAGGTCTCCCGCCTCGTAGACGAAGTGCTCGCGGCCGCTGTCCCCCGTCTCCTCGGCAGCCTCGATCAGTTCCGCTGCCTCCTCGAGGATCTTGCCGCCAATCTTCTTGGCGCCGCCATCCATCAGCCGGGTTGTATAGGAACCCGCGGGACGCGATGCCGCTCGCTCTTGCAGCGTCCGCATCAATCGGGCCAGGGGATCGAGCGGGTCAGACATGACTTGAAGATCTTCGAGTGCCGAGGAAGTGGGTGCACTGAGTGTGGCACCCGGTCGGTTTCCTGCACGATGTTAGACCGGCCCTGACAAATTGCCAACGAGATGCATTGACTTTGCCGGCAAGAGCCCGCGAACTTCCGGCCCGCCAGCTTCCTCTCTCTGCTGGAGTCGTCCAATTCGGTCCCAATTCTCGGCCCGGGTTCTGCAGACGGAAATATTCAGTAACCTTAGCCCTTCGGGACCAATTTGGTTCCAACGCCCTGGGATCGTAGTCGGTCTGGTCCCAGAACCCGTACGATGGACTTCCAAGTCCGTCGGCAGACAATCACCGTACGATGGACTTCCAAGTCCGTCGGCTTTCTTCGTCCCTCGTGAGCCGACGGACTTGGAAGTCCATCGTACGGCGGCACCATTTGAGCCGACGGACTTGGAAGTCCATCGTACGGCGGCACCATTTGAGCCGACGGACTTGGAAGTCCATCGTACGGCGGGACCATTTGAGCCGACGGACTTGGAAGTCCATCGTACGGCGGGACTATTTGAGCCGACCGACTTGGAAGTCCATCGTACTTTGAGAGCGACGACGTCCAATCGATCGATTTTCTCACCACCACCACCACCACCTCCTCCACCACTAACTTCAACTCTCATGATCACCATCGTTGACTACCAAATGGGAAATCTTCGCAGTGTGCAGAAGGCGATCGAGAAGGTGGGGGGCGAAGCAAGGATCAGTTCGGATCCAACGGAGATCGCGACGGCCGAGAAGCTGGTGCTGCCAGGCGTGGGTGCCTTCGGGGACGCGATGGCTGAGATTCGTCGCCGTGATCTTGCCAATCCAATTCAGGATTTCATCGCCTCGGGCCGCCCCTTTCTCGGAATCTGTTTGGGGCTGCAGCTACTCTTCGAGAGAGGGTACGAACATGGTGAGCACGAGGGTCTGGGAGTCCTCGCGGGGGACGTTGTGCGGTTCGATCTGCCCCATTCTTTCAAGGTTCCCCACATGGGATGGAATACGGTCTCCAAGAGGCAGCAAGCCCCGATCCTTGCCGACACCGAGGAGGGGAGCCATTTCTATTTCGTGCATTCCTATTACGTCCGTCCCAGCGACCCCTCCATCGTGGCGCTGCAGTGCAACTACGGAATCGATTTCTGTGCCATGGTTTGGAAGGAGAACCTCTACGCGACTCAGTTTCATCCTGAGAAAAGCCAGGCCAACGGGTTGAACTTGCTACGCGGCTTCCATGGGTTGGCCTCGCCAGCTGATGTCACTGTCTGAATGTGTTCAGTGTGGTGCCGACGAAGTTTTTTCTTTCCTAGGCCTCTTATCTTCCGCAGCTTGTTGGTTTCTCTGCCGTCTTCTTGGTGGTGCGGAGCTGCCCCCCTTTCCCAGCTTGGTGCTGGCCTGATGATCTGGGGCAATCCTTGGGCGTCGTTTCGTCGTCCCAATTCCCCTCGTGAACTCGTTGGAGCATCACCATGCGGCTTTTGTGTCTGATAATGCTCGGTTGCCTTTCCGGATCAGGAATTCAGGTGTCGGCCCAGTCGGCGACCGTTGTGGAATCCAGTAGCGAGACCTATTTGTGTCCCAAGTGCGGCAAGATGCACGCTCGCAGCAGAGCGTCTGGAGCCGTTTCAGGACCCGTTTCACGTGGCATCTCCAACGTCTTGGATGCCCTGAATGGACAACGGGCTCGACAGGGATTGCGGAGCCTGCGATACGATCCTCAGCTCCAAGCCGTCGCTGAGCGCCGAGCTCAACAGATGGCTGCCAGTGGTCAGAAGGGACATCCACCTGGGTCGTTTTCCCCTGGCACGCATGAGGGAGTGGGTTGGTCGAGTTCCTATTCGCCGTCGGGAGTTTCGGCATGTTACACCAGCGATCCACGGATGCAGTCGGCCGGCGCCGCGATGGCGACGGGACGCGATGGTGTGTACTTCGCCGTCGTGTACCGCTAAGCAAACCGGTTGATCGCCGCTCCTTTTCTCTCGGTTCGATTGCTGCAGCGATCGGTGCCTTGGTTGGATTGGTCTCGTGCGATGGTTTGGCACAGTCGCCCCAGGATTCGCAGATGCCGATCCAGGAAGTCTTGGCCGACTCCCTGTCCCTCAACGACAAGCAGGCCCAGAGTTCGGTTCAGTGGCTTGCCTCGGTCGCCCTCAGTAAGATGCCTCGAACATTCGATGGCGACAAAGACTGGGGTGATACCAAGAAGGTTTGGGCAGGGGTCGACGTCAAACGCGACGGTTGGAAGCTGAAGACGCATCGCCGTTATCGAGAGGTCGAGCACGGGCGTTGGATACGCTACGAGGTCAGTTTACCGGCGCCCGAGGCTGGTAACGCCGCGTTGGTTGTGATCCACGCCGTGGAGTCGACGATTGATGCACAGACCGAGCAGCAACGTTGGCGAATCGACTCGTCGATCGTCGTACCGGCGAAGTTCACGGCCAGGATCCAGCGTTGGAATCTGGGCGTCCGGCTCTTCAGCGTCACCGTGCAAGGCGAGCTGCAGCTACGTCTTTCCTCTTCGGCCACGATGGGGTTCTTTGCAGATTACTCGGAGGTTCCCCCAGCGTTGGTCATCGATCCGAGAGTGGATCAGGCCCAGTTGGTGCTCGAGCGTTTCGAGGTCGAGCGGGTCAGCCATATCGGCGGTGACGTTGCCGAACAGTGGGGCGACATGATGGAAGAACTTCTGCTCGAGCGATTGGTGCGCAAACAGAACGACGAGTTAGTGGCCAAGCTGAATCGGTCCATTGAAAAGGAGCGAGAGGATCTACGTTTCTCGCTTGCTGATTGGTTCCAGCAGTGGTAGGCCCGAGTTGACCCCTCGCGCGTTTTGAAGTTGCGATTTTGGCTGCCGCAGGGGGATTTTCATAACCCGACGCGTCAGCGAGTCGATGTCAATATCGATATTTCCTCGCTGACGCGTCGGGTTATGAAAGAAACGCAACTTCAAAGCTTGCGCGTTGGCTTATGAAGCCGAGCGAAAGCAAGAACGCTCAACTCGATGCGTTAGCTGACTCGGAGTGCGTTGAGCTTGTCGGCGGCGGCACCGCTATCGATCGCCTGGGCCGCCTTGGAGACGCCCTCTTTGAGAGACTCGGCTGCGTCGACCAGACGGAGAGCGGCAGCGGTACCTGCGAGGACCGTATCGCGACAGGGGCCCGAATCCCCCGCAAAGATGCGTCGGATGATCTCCGCGCTGGCAGAGGGATCAGCCGCTTTCAACTCCTCGTGACGTACCTGAGGGAGACCGAAGTCGGCGGCGGTCCAGGTTGACTGCGATGCCTGCTCGCCCGCCACTTCGATGACCGAATTCGTTCCTTCCAAGGAGACCTCGTCCTGACCGTCGGAAGCATGGACGACGTAGGAACGCGTGGTGCCAAGTTGCTGGATCGCCGCGGCCACTTTGTGCTGCGCCACTTCGGTCGAGGTTCCCAAGAGCTGATGCGTCGCGCCGGCGGGATTGCAGAGGGGGCCGAGCAAGTTGAAGAGCGTTTTGACTCCGAGCTGACGTCGGACTCCGACAACATGTCGCATGGCAGGATGGAGCTTGGCCGCGAAACAGAAGCAGATGCCAATCTCATCCAATCGCTGGGCAACGGACTGCGGATCGGATTCAATCGGGACGCCCAGTTCCTCGAGCACATCGGCCGAGCCTGTCAGGCTGGATGCCTTGCGGTTTCCATGTTTGGCGACGGGAACCCCACAAGCTGCGGCTACGATTGCCACCGCGGTGCTGATATTGAAGGTCCCGCTGCCGCTGCCGCCGGTCCCACAGGTATCGAGCAGCAGCGTGTGGCGGTGGGGAATGCCCGTCATGTGCCGCCGCATTGCGCGGGCGGCCCCGACCAACTCGCTGACCGATTCTCCCTTCTCCTTGAGTGCGAGCAACAGCTGGGCGATCTGAGCATCGTCCGCCTGGCCTGACAGCATGGCGTCGATCAGGCCACTGGTCTGATCCTCGTCCAGGTCGGTACCGGCGGCGGCTTGTTGAATCGCGGCTTCAAATTCGGAATCGGAGCGGGAGGCTGATGGCATGCTCGGCAAGTCGGGTTGAAGGTTTCGAGTGGTCTTGCCCGGATCGGGGTCGTACATCCGCCGGCGTGAACCTAAACTTGTGCTATGACGCGAAAGATAATCATTGATTGTGATCCCGGCATCGACGACGCGGCTGCGATCTGCATGGCCCTGTTCGACCCGCGGTTGGAGGTGCTGGCGATCACGCCCGTCGCGGGTACCGTGGACGCATCGCAAGCCACCAATAACGTAACGGCCATCGTCAGTCTGCTCGACCCACCCCGCTACCCGCGAATTGGCAAGGCGGCGCCGGTCGACGGGGCGGCGGTGATGGACGACCAGCATCTCCATGGAAGTGATGGGCTGGGAGGATGCAATTTCGAGCCCTCGGGCCGGCAGCACCAGACTCCTTGTGAGAAGATCCTCAGCGAACTGATTCACCAGCATCCCAACGAGATCACCCTTCTCTGCCTGGGACCGCTGACGAATCTGGCGAGGCTGACAAGACGAGACCCCAGCGCCATTCCGCTGATCAACAAAGTGGTGATCAGTGGAGGCTCGGTCTTCCACAGCGGCAATGCCTCGCCAATCAGCGAGCGAAACATGTACCACGATCCGACCAGCGCAGCCGAGGTGTTTGCTTCGGCAACCACCAAGAGCCTTGTCCCGCTGGATGTCACCGAGGAGGTGCGATTTGGTGTCGAGCTCCTCGACCAACTGCCCGATCGTGAGTCGCGGGCCGGGTCATTGCTGCACCGGATTTTGCCGTTCGCCTTTCGCACCGCCCATCAGCAACTCGGTCGTGAACTGATTCCGCTGTATGATCCGACGGCGCTGCTGGCCCTGGTGGAGCCTGACTTATTCACCTGGGATAACATGGCGGGCCGGGTGGAAACACGTGGCGAATTGACCCGCGGGATGACCGTCTTCGATCGACGTCTGCGACGGAAGTGGCCTCTGAACATGGAGGTCGCGGTGGGCGTCGATGCAAGCGAGGCCAAAGCAGCGATCATCCGTAGCCTGCGATACGCCGGCCAGCAGAGCTAGACGCTGTCTCAACCCAATCGCCATACAGGCGTACGATGGGCTCCCAAGCCATGCACGATGGGCTTCCAAGTCATGTACGATGGGCTCCCAAGCCATGTACGATGGGCTTCCAAGCCCGTCGATTGAATCCGCTCTACCTAAATCGACGGGCTTGGAAGCCCATCGTACGGCCATTGGCTTGGATGCCCGTCGTCTTCCTGCGTCAGACGCCGTATCGTTCTCGTAGGCAGCGACGGTGGGTGCGAGCCACCTCCGCTCGCGCTCCCTGTCCAGCACGCTCAGCCGAGTCCGTGATCCGGTCCAACAGCTCTGCATAAAAGGAGATTGGCTCGGCGCCCAGGTCCCATGCTGCGGCCACGTAGCAGCTGTGAGCCTCGCCATGCTTGTTGTCGCGCGCACACGACTCGGCCTGTTCCATCCACCACGCCGTCGCCTCACGACGCCGCTGCCGTCCGTCGGCTTGCGAGACCAGCCGCAGATAAGTGGATGCGGCGACTTGTTCGGGGCAAAGTTGTATCAGTCGGGCCACGGAAAATTTTGCTGCTTGGTGTGACGCCCAATGTGTGTCAAGCCGGACCGACTGATCGGTGAAGACGGAGCAGTTGACCGCCTGGTGGTAGGCAGCGATCGCCGCCTGCAGGTCCCCTCGGCGCTCGGCCGCGTAGCCGGCAATCTCCCAGCCCCAAGCCAGTTCTGGAGCAATGCGGCAAACCTGGTTCGCATGGACCGCCGCGGTTTCCCAATCTTGTCGCGCTGCGAAGCCTGTTTGCTCCTGGAGTCTGCTGCGAATCTCGAGCGGTATCTGATCCAAGTCAAAGGACCACTTCGCCAGGAATGATCGATCGAGTGAGGGGTCGGCCTGAAACAACGCGTTCAGAATGTCACGCGGCCAATGCGTGAGATTTGAAATCACCAGTTCGCAACGCACGGCAACTTCAGCAACCTGCGAATCCAAAAGCGTTTGAGTGATCTCGGGATTTTGAAGCTGATGATCGATCTGAAAGGCCAACTCGGCGGGTTGGTGAGAGAGCGCCCATCGCAACAAGGGATCGGTGGCGCACCTGGCAAGGTTCGGCCGCTGGCCTTGGGCTCTCGGCAGGAACCGCATGCCTCTTGATGGATCCTGGTATCCGATCCACGGCTGCATCAAAAATGAATGCCTCCGCCAAATCCTTTCCCCAGGGAATCCAATCACCACCACCGTGATACCACTGCACGATTTCCGAGATGGAACTGTTGTGGTCAACACGAGCGCACAACCAATCGCCCGCTGTGTTGCTCACCAAGGGCAGCAGATCGCTACGCATCAATCCTGGCCAGATCACGTCAGGGGCTGGGGCAAGCAACGACTCGGGGGTGACCGGTTCGCGATACTCGCCGCTGCCAATCTGCTTCCAGGTTTCACTGTCAAACCAGTCGGCCAGAACCGCAGACAGACGGCACTGGTAGCGTTCCGCAATTTGCGCGGACCAACGGCTCAGCGGAGCATGCGGTGAATGGAGGGAGTCGGACAACGTGCGAGGGTCGCTAGAGAAGTGAGTGAGCGCTGGACGGATTTGGAGATTTGGAGATGGAGGAACCGAGGCGGTTTTCAGTCGGGGGCTCTTCGTTCACGAACCACCGGAAGCCCTTGCTCAGGCTAGCGATTGAGAAACGATGGCAGCAAGGGGAGAAACCGATGCGTCCGACGAGCCGTGAAACACGCCTGCCAATTCAGCGGCTATCAAGCGTGTAGAGTCGTTGGAATCGTTCGGGGCAGGCGATCCCCTGTTGGCTCATTCGCGCTTCCAGACAACCGAGCGAGCGACCCGATTGGATCTCTGCCAGCCTATCCTCGGCGGCCAACTGGTAGGGACGCAGGTGGTAGGCAAGCGCCTGGCTCCTGGCCGCGATCAAGAATTTTTCAGCTGCCTGATTCGCTGTCTTCTTCCCTTCGTGTCGAGCGACGCAGGACAGAAGAAGCCCATCAAAGAAATCGGCCAGCACGGACGTGTAAGCGAGCTGCTCCTGGCGGAGTTGGTCAATGCGGACCTGGGCACGAAGTCGCCAGGTGTCGCAATAATCCTGTGACAGATTATGGATGGCCGTGATCGCTCCCAGCATTTCGCGACTGACGCGAAACAGTTGCATCCGGGAGAACGGCAATCGACGCAATTCCGGCTCCAGCGACTCAAATTGCTTCCAGGCTTCCGCGAACTGGCCTTGATAAAGAAGCAGCTGGATCGAGGCAATCCAATCAAAAACGTGAAGCACCTGTGTGCTGCGAGGCTCCCTGTCAAACTGCATGTTGGCATCGCGAAGTCGTTGCAGCCGATCAACCCCATCGCTCGCCAGCAGGGCGGCCGCTCCGAAACCACTGCAGGTCAGAATCTGTTTGAGCAGATCGTTGCGCCGCAACGCGTCATCCAACATGCGTTCAGCGATTCCTCGCATCATCTTCCAGCGACCAAGATTCCACTTTGCCCACAAATCCAACCATTGCGTGTGGGCGATCTCAAAGCCATTCGAATTGCCCGCCAGATGGTAGTGATCCAGGCTGGTTTGGACCGGCTGAGAAACCTGATTCCAACGACAGGCCAAGGCGTGCGAGTAGGCAATCCCGGCCCAGTGCTCTCCGGCGGTGAATTCACACTCAAGCTCAGCGACATGAGGTTTGAGTGCGAGCAAGTTGGTTTCGCCCAAGATTCGTTGGTGCCCGCGGTCGTAACACTGGAAGACCGACTCACCGATGGCGAAATGAATCCTTTGCAATCGGCTGCCGTACTTGAGCGACAGCTGAGAGGCCGCGTTACAGAGTTCCGCCGCATAGAGGTTGTCAAAGATCGACAAGGGTCGGATCAAGGAGTCACAGTAGCGGACGGCACGTTGCTTTTTCCAAAGTCGCGATGAAGGTTTCTCTTGCGAACCGGCTTGCGCGGGTTGGGAGGAGGTCAAGCCGGCCTCGTCCGGCTTCGATTCGGTCACACTGCGCACCAGAGCATTCTTGACGCGAAGACTGGCAAGGATTTGTTGGGTCACCAAAACGGCCTTGCTCTGCCAAGCGGGCTTCGGCGTCGGCAGGCCGAGTGAAGCGGAAAACCGTTGCAGCTGATCGCGTGCGCCCTCATAGCGACCACTACGGATCAGCAGAGTGACGCCAAGCAACTGGTATTCAATACGTTCTTCTTCGCCGACGAGTTCCGCGAGCTGTCGATAGTGTTCCGCCGCCTCGAGCGGAAAATCGGCTTTGTGGTAGCACCTGGCAGCATTGCGAAGAGCCTGAGTTTTCTCGACCCCCTCGACGTGATCGACGACTCTCGCGTACCACCGAGCCGCCTCCGAGATCGCGGCGCGTCGCTCGGCATCTTCAGCAGCGAGGATGGCATGGGCCACCGCGCGTCCCGGTTCCGATGCAGCGAAAAAATGACCGGCGACTCGTGCTGCGAGAGCTTCGGGGTTTTCACGACGTGACAACAGGGTGGCCCAAGCATGATGGGCTTCGGCAATCGCTTTGTGACTCAACGTCTTGACGAGTTCATCGGCAAAGTGGTCGTGGAAAATGGAGATGCATTCGCCACCGGTTGCCTCGTCCGAAATCAAACGCTGCCGCACCAGTTCGGAAACAGCTGCATCCACCGCGTCACCGAGTTCAGTCAGATCGGCCAGCTGTTTGGTCGAGACACGACCGCCAGCGGTGACGACGTAGGTCAGCACCTTTTTCGACTCGGAACTCAAACTTTCGGCACGCCGTTTCCAAAGCTGATCGATTTGGCCTGAGAAAATCAGGGATGTCGAGTCGTCATCCCCCTCTGAAAACTCGGAGAGGACTCCACCGGGGCGAAATTCGTCCGCCAATTCTCGCAGCCGGAACGGGCTACCACCGGTCGCTTCGGCCAACTCTTGAAGCATCGGTGTCGTGATCTCAACGCTCCAACGCTGTGCTGCTCGCGCCAGAATCGCTACCGAATCGGCCAACTGGAGAGGTCCCAAGTGCAGATACCTGTTCGCACTCAGCCGCTGAGGATCTCGGGACTCACGGGAAACCGTGATGATGCCCAATCCTTCTCGCCCCACGGCGCTCTGCAAGCGATCCAATACGTTCAGGCTATCACGATCGGCCCACTGGGAATCGTCGATGATCAGGAACAGTGGCCCGACCAATCGCAACTGATCGCTCATCCTGGCCGCCGCCTCCAGTGCATCAACGGGCTCGACATTGGTGTTGGACGAGGCCAGTTGCATGTTGCTCGTGAACACGTTCGCAAGCACCGGGAAGATATCTTGCAGCACCGTCACGCTGACCGGATCCAATTCCATCCGTTCGCGATCCCCCTTCATGTAACGATGGGTGATTGCGTCGCAAATCTGATCGAAGGCCTGCAGCGGTTGGTCCTCGCGGACGCGACAACGGGCACTGAAAACCTGCCCCCAGTTCTTCGATTCAATGTGCTTGATGACCTGTTCGATCAGCCGCGACTTGCCGATTCCCGAGGGACCCGATAGATGCAGTCGCCCGACATTGCCACAGAAGATGTCCTCGACCCAGGCAATGATCTCTCTTCGCTCTTCATCGCGACCGACCAGCGGTTCTTCGTGGGGCCATAGCATGGCCAGCGACCGGGGAATGCCCAAGCGAGCAAGTTCCATCGCGGTAGGACGCTCCGAAGGGGCGCGCTCCAGCATTTCACGGCAAGCTTCCCGGATCGTCGTGGGAACGGATTCTGCTAGCCCTTCGATCGCTTCGTCGATTCGCTCCGCGTCATCGTGTTG
Organism: Pirellulaceae bacterium; assembly: GCA_963767665.1. Classification (GTDB taxonomy): domain Bacteria; phylum Planctomycetota; class Planctomycetia; order Pirellulales; family Pirellulaceae; genus Rubripirellula. Next base: position 55,910 of record CAVYFC010000011.1, on the reverse strand, counting down.
GTTGTGATTCGAGCGTTCCAGTTCGGCTTGGCGCTTGCCACTGCTGGAATGAAGCTCGCACAGCGCATCGAGCATGACGATGCCGAGACTGAAAATGTCTCCCGCAGGAAGATAACGCTGACTCCAAATCACTTCGGCGCGAAATAGTGAGGTGTACCAAGCAGAAAGCCCCTGGCCCCGTAGGTCTCTTGATCCAGCTCGAAGGAGTCGACCAGGCCATAGTCGATCACTCGGCCTCGCCCATCCCGATCCACCATCAGATTGTCAGGTTTGATGTCACGATGGATGTAGCCATTGGCATGCATCATCGCCAAGCCGGACGCATAGTCACGTAGCAGCACGAGCAGCCGCTGATAGGCCTCCTTCGCTTCAAGAGCTTTGAAGTCTTGCAGGGCTTGCTTGAGCGTGGCCCCTTCGATCTCGTCCATCGAAAGGGCGATGTGCGTACCCAACTGATAGATACGATCGACACGCAACAAATTCGGATGCTCGATCGACATCATTCGACGAAAGCCCAGCTTGTTGCGGAGGAGGTCGTCGGGAGAGCCATCGGTCAGCAGCTTCAGAGCGCAGTGACGGTTCGTCTTCACGTCCATGGCGCGGTAGACAAAACCGCTGCTTCCGCGGCCGAGCAGTTTCTCTAAAACGAAATCGTGAAGCTGGTCGCCTTCGTTCCACGGTGGAGGACCATGAAGAGCCGAACCTCCGAGGGTCTCTTTCTCACGTTGCCAACGGAAATTGGTTTCCTTACTCGGATCGTGAAAAATGTCGAATGCGTCGTCGCTCATTCAATTGGCTCGAGTCGCGCGATCTTGGTGGGCGGACCATGCAGCTCTCGATGCACACTTCGGATCCCCCGCGCGTCCTCCAATCAATCCGGTCGGACTCCTTGCGGATCCTTCCTCGCGATGCCGCCCGTGTGCTGAGCCGCCAGGTCTTACTCTGGTGGTGGGCAGTCACCGATTATACGAAGAATCACGTCGATTCTTGAGGCAAATGGAAAGAATTCTTCGATTTGGAACGAGCTCCCCTCCCGTGGGAATTCTGGACCCCGTGCGCGAACCACTGTGGCGGAGATTTTGCTGTCGCCTTGTCGCCAGTGACACCGAGATCGAGAGCCACCTCTGTCAGCCGGGACATGTGATCCGGGACATGTGATCCGGAACATGTGATCCGGAACAGGGGAGCATTCGCCGGCGCCGCTTTGCCGATCACCACCGCCACCCCCTCGCCAGTGTGCGTCACCACGCGAAACAACCACCGTGCGTTCGACGGTGACTACCTCGAAGGGTGAGGTCCAGCAAACGGGCTTCCAGCCGGCGCCGTCCCGCTAGAGCTCGATGGTTGCCCCGCCGGCCGCGTCGCTGCGTCGGCACGCATCCACGATTCGCTGCGTTTTCAGGGTCAGCTCGGGGTAAAGCGGATCCAGCTTGCCAGTCAACGCACATTCGGCCAGACGTCGGACCATGTTCACTTCGGCAGCGTTCTTCTCGCCCGATGGATATTCGGCGATCGCCGACCGCTCACTGTGGCGTCGGAAATTCCAACGGCAATTGTCGATTTCCAGGACGTGCTGATGGCGGGTCCAACTCGCCTCCGCGTCGTAAAACGGCAGGACAAAGTCGTCGATGGAGAGGTAGCCGCGATCACCCGAAAGGATCGCCGTCTGTTGATTCACCGTCAAAAAGGAACAGAATAACGAGGCCGACAAGTCGTCTGAAAACTTCAGTTCGGCCGAGAACTCACCAGGCACTTCCCCCTCGGAGTCTTCACCCGCCAGCCATGTCAGCGTCCTTGCCGACAGATGGGTGGGCATTTGCAACCCGGCGGCCCAAAGTGTGAACCGAATGCAGTACCAGCCCAGATCGCCAAGGCAGCCGTGCGGTTCGAGGACGGAATCGGTGCGGATGTTGTTCTGCTGAAAGGCGTCATCTCCATGGAAAGAAAAATGGGTCGAGATCCGCCGCAACTGCCCCAGATCGCCTTCCGATCGGATGGCCTTGCAAACTTCCCCCAAACGCCGGCTGTGATCGAACATCACTCCATCCATGAACTGCACGCCCGCTTGAGCACAGGCGTCGACCATTTCCTGGACCTCCTGTTCATTGATGGCGGCTGGTTTTTCGCAAAGCACGTGCTTGCCCGCTTTGGCTGCCGCGATCACCCAGTCCTTGCGAAGTCCTGTGGGCAGGGGAATGTAGACCGCGTCGACATCCTCTCGAGCGAGCAATTCTTCGTAGGAGCCGACCGCAGCGACCGGACCGGTCTGCGGCACCTCCGCTGAGCATTCGTCGATAAACGCCTGCGCCTTGGCGACCGAGCGGCTTGCCACGGCTGAGACCCGACCGTTGCCACTGAGGCGGATCCCCTTCCAGTTCTTGCGGGCGATTCCCGCGGTGCTCATGAATCCCCAACGACAAACCAATTCGCTCATCAAAATCGCTCGATTAACTATGTCTTGCTGAAATGCTCAGAGTTCGGAACCGACGGCGAGCAAGAGAATAGCAGAGATTCGGCGCTTTTCGGATAGGCTCTTAGTGGCTGGGGGGCACCGCTTGATCGAACATCGTTGCGGTCCACACAACCGATCCCATACGCAGCTCCACTGCGGGCACGTTGATGGCGACCACTTCGATTCCATCCGCTTTGTCGCCCACCTTCATCGATCGGGTGGTGTCGCGGCTTCTCAGAAAGACGCGAGGTTCGTCCACGTCGGCGAAGCCCAGGACCTTCACCTGCATCATCGTGGGGGAGGTCACCTCGGAGGCCTCCCCGTCGATCCCGGTCGGAAACGAGAAGGGATCCACTCGGTCAGGGAAAGGAGGCGTGAACGAGACCGCCACTTGCGTTGTCGCGGTAATCGGAAGGCTTTCCGGAGTTACCCCGGCCGCGCCCTGGACGCTCTGTGCCACACTTCGGATTGACTCCAGCGTTTGTGGTTCCATGTTACAGCCGACAGACATCACGGCTGCGGTCAGAGCGGCGATGCAGGCCAGGTGCGTCGATTTCATGGGTTCGCTTTTCGAGTTGGCGTGCGCCGTGCAATGAATGGTTCGATATCGAAGCGTAGGTTTTGATTTTTCGTCGGACCCCAGCTATCCACGATCCCCAGGCATCCGGTCATCCAGGTCGCTCCGCTGATTAGGGTCATGCCTATCTTGCCAAGGTGGGTCTTGCTAATTCCGCCCGTGCGTCGCAGGCTGATAGGGCCACGCCTGTTGCTCCAACTAGACTCACAGTCTCCCAACCATTCTCACAACCATTGTCCGCGTGGTCGTCGACGTTTCGGTCGACGACTGCGACTCGCTTCACCCTGGTATCGCCTTGATATGAAGATTTGCTGCATCGGTGCCGGCTACGTGGGCGGTCCCACGATGGCCATGATCGCGAAACAGTGCCCTGAGATCTCGGTCCATGTGGTCGACCTGAACCAAGCACGGATCGACGCTTGGAACTCAGACAATTTGCCGGTCTATGAACCTGGACTCGATGGCGTGGTGCGCGAGGCCCGTGGCCGCAATCTGACCTTCTCGACTCGCGTCGATGATGCGATCGACGAGGCCGACATGATCTTCATTTCGGTCAACACGCCGACCAAGACGTTCGGGATCGGTGCGGGTCGCGCCGCGAATTTGGAGTTTGTTGAAAAGTGTGCCCGGCAGATCGCCCGAAACGCCAAACGCCACAAGATCGTCGTGGAGAAATCAACGCTGCCCGTGCGAACGGCTGAGGCAGTCAAGAGGATCTTGAGCAGCGAAGGCAACGGCGTGACGTTCGACGTGCTCAGCAATCCGGAGTTTCTTGCGGAAGGGACAGCCGTCGATGACTTGCTGAATCCAGATCGTGTGCTGATTGGCGGGGAATCGCCACAGGCGATTGAAGCACTCTGTGAGATCTACGCGACCTGGATTCCTCGTGAGCGGATTCTGACCACCAACTTGTGGAGCAGTGAGCTCTCGAAGCTGACGGCCAATGCATTTCTTGCTCAACGGGTCTCCTCCATCAACGCCATTTCGGCGCTCTGCGAGGCGACGGGTGCTGATGTCGATGAAGTGGCACGTGCGATCGGTACCGACTCACGCATTGGGTCGAAGTTCCTGAAGGCCTCCGTCGGATTCGGAGGCAGCTGTTTCCAAAAGGACATCTTGAATCTGGTTTACCTCTGCGAGCACTTTGGTTTGCGTGAGGTTGCGGCCTACTGGGAACAGGTCGTTGCGATGAACGATTACCAGAAACGACGATTCTCCGAACGGATCGTCAAGACGATGTTCAATACCGTGTCGGACAAGAAGATTGCGATTTGGGGTTTCGCCTTCAAGAAAGATACGAACGACACCCGAGAGTCGGCAGCGATCTACGTTTGTCGCGATTTACTGCGCGAACGCGCTCGATTGGCCATCTACGATCCCAGGGTTCAGCGACAGGCAAATTCGTGATGAACTGACGCGAGCTTGTGCGGATCGAAATGGCGAAGTCAGCCAGATTGATCGCGACATGATCGCGAACAACGTGACGGTCGTGAACGACCGCTACCGAGCGGCGGAAGAGGCCCATGCGATCGGTGTATTGACCGAGTGGGATGAGTTCAAGTCGCTTGATTTTGAGCGAGTTTACGATTCGATGTTCCGTCCTGCCTTCATGTTTGACGGCCGCAATCTGCTGGATCGCGAGAAGATGGAGGCGGTTGGTTTTGAACTGCATGCGATCGGCAAATCCGCCCGGAGCCATCAGGCATGGCAAGCTAACTCGATGAATCTCGACCGCTTGTCAAACCGCAGGCATCTCGCCACGGTATCTGGCATGCCCATCCTGACAATCGAATCGACCTGTGACGAGACGGCTGCCGCGGTCATCGCGGATGACGGTGCCGTGTTGGGTGATTGTGTCGCAACCCAAGAGACATTGCACGAGCGATTCGGCGGGGTGGTCCCAGAGGTGGCGGCAAGGGCACACCTGGAGCGGATCTTACCGGTGATCGACACGGCGATCGCTCAGTCTGGGATCGAGCCGGAGCAACTCGACGCGATTGCTGTTGCCGATCGTCCCGGTCTGGCTGGATCGCTGTTGGTGGGTTTGGTGGCCGCCAAGACGCTTGCCTTGGCTTGGAAGAAGCCGCTGGTCGCCATCAATCATCTCCATGCGCATCTTTACGCCTGTCAAATGGCAGCAGACCAGGTGCTTTATCCCTGCATCGGACTCGTGGTCAGCGGTGGTCACACGAGCATGTACCACTGTCTCGGTCCGCTCGATCTGACTTACCTTGGTGGCACGATCGATGATGCCGCGGGCGAAGCGTTCGATAAGGTCGCCACGATGTTACAACTCGGGTTTCCCAGGAGGGCCGGCTGTTTCGAAACTGGCGCTGCAGGGCGATCGCAATGCCTATGCCTTTCCACGCTCCATGATCCATGACGACAACTTTGAGTTTAGCTTCAGTGGGCTCAAGACTGCGGTCCGCTATGCGATCGTCGGTCCGGGGCAACAAGATTTTTCCAAAGGTGGATCTGGCCACTCAAACCAAGGCCGATCTCTGCGCTTCGTTCGAAGCCGCCGTCGTCGATGTCTTGGCCTCGAAGTGTGAACGGGCTGTCAAGCAGTATCGTTGCCAGCGGTTGATCGTCGGTGGTGGTGTGGCCGCCAACAGTTACCTCCGGCAGCGTCTGAACAAGTCGGCTGCTACCCATGGCTATGACCTGACCATTGCTCCGATGAACCTCTGTACGGACAACGCGGTGATGGGTGCGATCGCATTTGAGAAGATGAAGCGAGGTGAGTTTGCGTCGTTGGATCTCGACATCACACCCGGACTGCAACGAGGGTTTTGACGGACCCCTGCCGCTTCACCCCGTACGATGGACTTCCAAGTCCGTCGGTCATGGCAGGATTTGGGTCGACGGACTTGGAAGTCCATCGTACGGGAGAGCTATTTGGGTCGACGGACTTGGAAGTCCATCGTACGGGAGAGCCATTTGGGTCGACGGACTTGGAAGTCCATCGTACGGGAGAGCTATTTGGGTCGACGGACTTGGAAGTCCATCGTACGGGAGAGCTATTTGGGGCGACGGACTTGGAAGTCCATCGTACGGGGTGTTGTGTGGGAGTCGACGAGCAGGAAAGTGTGTAGACTAATCCTTGCCGTCAACGCGAGCGTTTGCGCTGACCCTACCTCTCGGGACGATCCTCCTTGAGCGACCTGATACTCGTACCGACTGTCATGGAGCAGAGCCTGTTGGTACCGAGGATGGCCCATCCATCCAAAGAAGTCCGCTACGCCCTGCAGCTGTGTGGCTTCGGGCCCATCGCTGCCGCCGCACGCACTGGATCGTTGCTTGCCCGTTACCGTCCTGAACGGGTGTTGTTGATCGGTATCGCAGGAAGCTATGACGTGGGCCGTATTCCAGTTGGTACGGCGGTGCGATTTGATCAGGTAGCCTGCGATGGGATCGGTGTCGGCTCAGGCGATGAATTCGTCGCCGCGTCGGAACTTGGTTGGCCACAGTTCCATGGCGGCGATGCTCAACCGGAGATTGGTGATGTGATCACGCTCGACTCGACCTACGTTCCCGGCGTTCGTTCGGCAGGTCTGCTACTGACCGCTTGCGCAGCTTCTGCCAATCAACGGGAAGCCGAGCAGCGGTTGCGATTGTTTCCAAAAGCTGTCGCCGAGGACATGGAAGGGTTTGGTGTGGCCATGGCTTGTACGATGGCTCGGGTCCCCTTGCAAATCGTGCGAGGCATCTCCAATCGAGTGGGCGATCGCGACTCCAGTCTTTGGCAGATCGAAAAGGCTCTTTCCGCCGCAGCCGATTTGGCCCTCAGGTTGATGCCGCGCACCTGGTTGCCGTCGGCTTCCTGAGGACTCGTTGATCATGTCTCAGAGTCGAAGCTCCGATGATTCCTCGAAGATCCGCTTGGGCATCTCCACGTGCCCAAACGATACGTTCGCGTTTCATGCACTGATGCATCGCCGCGTCGATTGGCAGGGTCTGGAGTTCGCGGTGGAACTGCTAGACATTCAGCAGCTCAACGAGCGCTTGTTCGCTGACCAATGGGACGTTGCGAAGGCCAGTTTCCATGCCGCGCTTCTACTGAGTGAATCGACCGTCGTCTTGCCGAGTGGTTCGGCCTTGGGGTTCGGGGTCGGGCCACTTCTGCTTGCTTCACAGTCGGGCGTCGTTCCCGTTGACCGGCAACAACTGGCCCTCTGCCCAGGCAAGCACACCACGGCGGCGCTGTTGTTTGCTTTGTTCCACCCAAAGACGGCTCGAGTCGAGCATTGCCTGTTCTCGGAAATCATGCCGAGGTTGAAACAGGGCAAGGCCGACTTTGGAGTCTGCATTCACGAAGGGCGATTCACTTGGCAGAACGAAGGCTTGTCTCTGGTCGAGGATCTCGGGACACGATGGGAAGCGGTCAGCGGCTGCCCCTTGCCCCTTGGCGGAATCCTTGCAAGTCGCCGCCTACCAGCCGACGTGATCGATCGGGTTCAATCCGTGATTCGCGCGTCGCTCGATTACGGGCTGGCTCATCCCGACGAGGCCTTGGTCTCGATGCGTCAGTATGCGCAAGAGTTTGACGATCAGGTCCTGATGCAGCACGTTGATTTGTATGTCAACCGCTGGACTCGTGACCTCGGTGAGACGGGTCGGACGGCGCTGGACAACCTTTCAAGGATGGCCAACTCGATCGGTTTGGTGGACCAGGACGCCGCTCCGATCACGGTTTGGCCAGGTTGAACCTTTTGAGGTTGCGATTTTGGCTTCCGCAGGAGGATTTTCATAACCCGACGCGTCAGCGAGTCGACGCCAATATCGATATTTCCTCGCTGAGGCGTCGGGTTATGAAAAGAGCGCAACTTCAAAGGTTCAACGGGGGGCGATCTCGAGACGCACCCAAGGAAGGGATCGGATCACTCCTGGGCACTTCATCCTCAGCCAAACAAAAACCCCGCCGTTTCGCGGCGGGGCTGGGTCATTTGTCATTCGCTCGATTGGAAATCGGCGACTACTCGCGGGGGCGGATCGCGCCCGTTAGTCCGCTGTAATCCACACGGTCGGTCGTATGCCAGAGGGGTTGTCCAAGTTCAACCCGTCGGCGGAGCACTTCGATCTTGTCCGCACTCCCTGCCGGCGCATCCGTGGGCACGAATTGCTCGTCCACTTTGGGGGACGAAGTCCTCGTCATGACCGTACCGCAAGATAGCTTCAAAAACGTTCTTGCAATGGCTCATAAAATTAATCTTCCAACTTCACTCTGTCGGCATGCCCAGATCCTGTCGGCACACTCTTCAAAATATTTTCGCGTGTGGTCCTTTCCTTAGGCCACGATCAGTCACTCAGCTGCGATTATTGACTTTCAAATGCTTGAGTCAAGAAATTTGTGAGAAGGTTGCCCTTGGCGGAGCACCGTTTTGGACCGGCAAAACCTCGATCCGCTCGTCCCCGCAAGGGGGCCTCGATGATGTGCCAAAGGAGTCGCTTGGCGGCCGCCTCGAGCGGGAATTTGTCAAGGGGGGAATCGCCCGCATTGACGACCAGCCATGGGGGAATCAGGCCCTTGACAAATGGGTGTGGAGGGAACCCACATCGGCTTTCCTCCCCCCTGCTGTCCCTTCCATTGCGCTCGGGCCCGCGTTTGGGTTAACCTTGCGAGTCTTGAAAAATTTTTTCCCAGCGCGACATTTTTCTCAATTGAGATGCCATCAACTATGTGGATCCAGCGAACTTTGAGGCTTCCCTCCGCACGGCGAGGCTTCCACTTGATCACGCAAGACGTCCTCCGAGCGGTCCCCGAGATCGAGTCGATTCGTGTCGGTTGGATACAGGTCTTCATTCAACACACCAGCGCCTCGTTGACGATCAATGAGAACGCCGATCCTGACGTACGCGTTGACTTCGAGACGGCGATGAACCATGCAGTCCCGGAGCATCTTGCCTATGTTCACACCCTGGAGGGCCCCGACGACATGCCAGCCCATGTCAAAGCATCGATGATGGGGGCCAGTGTGATGATCCCGCTCGGCAACGGCCGGATGCAGCTCGGTACCTGGCAGGGGATCTATCTATGCGAGCACCGCAACAGGGCAGGAGGACGTAACCTGGTGATCACCATCCAAGGAGATGATCAGACTTGAACCTGGCTCGACGACCTCACCCTTACTCAAGGATCATGTCGTCGACCGTCATCCCACCGGGGATCATCGGCAACACATGTTCTTGGTAAGGGACTTGGACATCCAGCACGTAGGGGCCTTTGTGCTTGATCATTTCCAGGATGGCACCTTCCAGGTCCGACTTGCTTCGGACGGTTGCCGCCCCGCAGCCGTAGCCATGTGCGATCTTGACGAAGTCGGGGTAGCGTTCCTCGGCGTACGTGAAACGGTCCGCGCTGCTGGCACCACTCGCTTCTTCGTGATGAATGGGGCCCAGATAGGTGTGGGCCCGATTGCGGCCCATGAACCGATCCTCCCACTGAACCACCATCCCCAGGTGTTGATTGTTCAGACAGCAGGACCTTCACTGGCAATTCCTCGCAGAAGCAGGTCGCCAGCTCCTGGATATTCATCTGAAAGCTGCCGTCACCGTCGATGTCGACGACCAACGCATTGGGGTGAGCGGCTTGAACTCCCATCGCGGCGGGTAGGCCAAAACCCATCGTTCCAAGTCCGCTGCTGCTGAGCCAGGTGCGGGGACGACGGAACTTGTAGAACTGGGCAGCCCACATCTGATGCTGACCGACGCCTACGGTGATGTAGGTATCCATGTCTGCCGTCAGATCGCTGAGCGTCTTGATGGCGTGTTGCTGCAGGATGCCGTCGAAACCGATCGTCATACTTCAGTGGATACTTCGCCTTGAGTTCCTTGCAGTGCGTCTGCCATTCTGCGATGTCAGGCTTTTGAACGATCTTGTTGAGTTCATTCAGGACTTGCTTGACGTCGCCGCGAACCGGGATGTGGGCCGTTTTGTTCTTGTTCAATTCCGAGGCATCAATGTCGACGTGCACGATCTTGGCGTACTTGGCGAACGATTCGACGTGACCCGTGACGCGATCGTCAAAGCGGACGCCCAACGCGATCAGCAGATCGCAATCGCGTACCGCGTAATTCGCGTAGGCCGCGCCATGCATCCCCAGCCAATCCATCGATAGTTCATGGTCCGGCGGGACGGCACCGATTCCCATGATCGTCGTGGTCACAGGGATACCCGTCTTGGCTACCAACTCACAGAGTTCCTCGCCTGGCGTCCGCGGAAATGATTCCCCCGCCGGCATAGATCATCGGCCGGTGAGCCAGCTTGATGGCAGCGGCAATCTGGCGGATCGTCTCGCTGGGAACCGCTGGAAGCGAGGCGTCGTAGCCAGGCAAATCCATCGGCGGTTCCATCTCGAGGTCGCTGAGGTCATCGAGCTGGACGTCCTTGGGCATGTCCACAAGGACCGGTCCCGGGCGACCACTTTGGGCGACATGAAACGCTTCCTTCATGACGCGAGGCAAGTCCGAAACCTTCGTGACCAGATAATGGTGTTTGGTGATGCCGCGGCAGACTTCGACCATCGGTGTCTCTTGGAAGGCGTCGCTCCCGATGGCTTTGGTGGGAACCTGTCCGGTGATGCAGAGAAGCGGAACGCTGTCGAGTTTTGCATCGGCGATGGCGGTGACCAGGTTGGTGGCACCGGGACCGCTGGTGGCCATCACCACACCGACCTTCCCCGTACTGCGCGCGTAGCCCTGGGCTGCAAAGGCTCCCCCCTGCTCATGGCGGGGGAGGATCGTGCGAATCGATTGACCGAAGCGGGTCAGCGCCTGGTGCATCGGCATGCTGCAACCGCCGGGATACGCGAAAAGGACGTCTACCCCGTGATCAACCAACGATTTGACCAAGATGTCGGCGCCGGTCATCAATCGGGACTTGGGGGCAGCTTTCGCAGTACTCATTTGCTCTTAGATAGGTAGAAACGACGGAAAGGATAGGTGAATGCCGTCAAAACCGCCCCGTTCTAGCGGCGGTCTCGAGGGCAACTTCCCTCAGCAGACGCTCTGGCAAGGGATTGGTTCATGAGGAGTACCAAAAAACTGACGTTTACGCAGCCGGCCGAAACTCCGAATCTACTCGCTAACGTAAGTTCGTGCCGAAACTTAGGCAATGGTCAAAACGGCCCCTGGCAATGACAACTTGGCTCAATTTCACGATGGTGGCTGCTGGCGGAGCGGTTGGATCGCTCGCCCGCTACCTGATCACATTGGGATCCGCTTCCCTTCCAGGCGGTTCCACGATGCTGGGGACCACCCTCTCGAACCTGATCGGTTGTGCCGCAATCGGGGCATTCTCCGAGTATGTGATTGCTGTCGAGCACCTTTCCGCCCCCTCGCAGCTGGCCGTGCGGGTTGGCTTGCTCGGGGGCCTGACGACCTTCTCAACCTTCGCCTATGAGTCGGTTGGCGCTGGCGGAATCGGGGCGATGGGGGATTTCGGGGTTCTACGTTCTGGCGAATCTGATCTTGGGTTGGATGGCACTGATATTTGCAACGACGATGGTTCGAGGCTGGATGGCATGAGGATTCCGATGTCATGGATCGCTTCTCGGTTTTTGATCTGCCTGATCGGACTGCCGATTGGATGGGCGGCGGGAGCCGAAACCGCATCCTTGCCGAATCAAATTCCCGCTTACGCTCAGGCCCAGGCTTTGCGTCAAGACGCCTCCTTCCGCTCGGTTGCCTTCAACAGCGATGGGATCGGCATCGTCTGTGGCGACCGAGGGACGATCGAACGCAGTGGGGACGCCGGCCAGACGTGGGAGTCACGGGAAAGTGGGGTCGATTGCACGCTCTATCAAGCCCAGTGGGTCGCATCGAATCGAATCGTGATCTTGGGTGGAGCTCTCGATAGGATGACGGGGATCAGCCGCGGCGTGGTGCTGGTCAGCGACGACACGGGCCAGACTTGGAAGCGGGCCGCCGATCAAGAACTTCCCCGTTTGCGGTCTCTTCAATGGGAGGACGAGATTCTGGTGGCGTCGGGAGATTGGTCCGACTCGCTGCTGACCAACCGATTCGAGTCACGTGATCGTGGACGATCGTGGCACGCGGGCAATGCGCGCTTCACAAGCGATCCACCATCCGCTGAATCTGGCCGTTTGCTTCGATGGGTCGCTGCGACCAAGACGCCGGTCGCGATTCGGGATGCCTGTCGAATCTCGGAGGAGGCCCTGTGTGCAGTGGGTGACCATGGGGTGATCTTGGTTAGCCGTGACGAGGGTGAAACATGGGCGGCCGCTCGCGGGGAGGGGCGACGAACCGCAGTCTTGATGGTTGCCAGAGACCCCATGACGGTTCCCTGGGCCCTGCTTGGAAGCGAGGCACTCGAATCCCGCAGTCGTGTGGCTCTGTTGTTGCAGGAAGCGTCTCCTGGCGACCGCGGAGTGCCGGACGAGACCGAGAGAAGTCTCTCCAACGGAAGCACAACCCTGGACAAGACCCATCAGGCCGCCGTCGCTTTGGTGCCTCGGGCGTCGATCCCTTTGGGCCCCTGGACTCCGATCTGATCACGACGGCGCGACATTGGATGGCGATCCACCGGCCGGCAGTTCTGGTCATCGATTCACTCCTTTCTCGTGAGGTCGCGGATGCCTGCTTTCAGGCGGCGACCGCCGCGGGGGTCAGTCGCGTCGTCCGCTACTCATTGGGCGGACAGGGGGATACCGCGTTGCATCAGGAAGCGTTGTTCGCCAAGAGTGGTGTTTTGGCCAGCGACCTGCAGGCAGACGCCATGCATTGGATCGATCCCTTCCACATCGATTCCAGCTCCATTCAATTGAAATCGTTGTACGAGGCGGCGGCCGGTGTCCGCAGGGGAGAATCCTTGCTCAGCGGGATCGCTTTGCCACGGGGCTACCAATTGGCAACTCCCGGTGCACCTGCCTCACGACGAAAGCTGCAGATCGCTCAGGCTCGTTTGAATCAGGCGGACCGAATCGCCGCGTTGATTGATCGTAGCCGAACGGTTGAGCAGTTCTCGGATGCACTCCGTCGCACGCTCGACCTGACCAGCCGAGAGGATCAGTTCCGATTGGCTTGGTCCCTCGTGGTGGCGACGGCAGATTCGAACCGAGGACTGCGAGGTGTCACCTTTCACGAAGCGGCCTTGGATCAATTTGCAACACGCTTCGGATCGACTTCTGCGGGTCGCTGGGCCGCCCTTCGTCATGACGTGATGCGAAACAGCGTCGAGTGGAAACGTTTGCGATCGTTGCTGTCCGAGGCGTCTGCTGCGGTGGAACCGATTCCAGTCGCCGAGTCGGTTGCGGTATCTCCCTTTCAGGTCTCCACCAACCCGGTGAGGCAGGCGTCTGCGGTGTCTCCGCTGGTCGTCCCCAAGCCAGAGACGATCGACCTGAATCGACGCGCCAAGGTCGAGGAGGCACAAGTTGATCTCTATTGGGAGTTTCATCCCTTGGTTTTGTTTACGCGCGAAGCCGCCAGGCAACGAAGCGACCAAGGTCTGTTGCAGGCAACCGGAGAGCAGTCGTCGAATTTGACAAGATTGGCCGATACGGAACACCCCTGGTCCGAACTGCTACGTTCCAACGGTGCCCATGCGGTGCACGCACACCATACGCTCTCGCCACCACGCCTCGATGGTGTGATGGAGGATGCGTGTTGGCAGTCATCCTTGCCGCAGGCGAATGCCCCGTCGTCCCTACGGATCGCCTACGACGATGACTACCTGTACGTGGCCATTCAATTTCCCTCCGATCAGATTGGGGCTGATACGTTGGCCGGGAAGGAGACTCAGGGCTTGCGAGACCAGGATCTTTCACAGATCGATCGACTGGCCTGTTGGATCGATATTGATCGTGACTTGATGTCCGCCATGCAATTACAGGTTTCCGACGCCGGACGTGTTCACGACGCCATTGATGGCCAGCCCGCCTGGCAACCGACGTGGTACCCCGCAGTCCGACGTGATGCCCGGCACGTGACCGTTGAAATGGCGATTCTACGCCGTGATCTGGTGGACTTGCCGATTGCACCAGGTGAAAGCTGGATGATGCTCGCCAAGCCATTGAAAGCTGGGCAATCCACAAGCCCGACCATCGCCCCCGATCCCAACGACTGGTATCGCGTGGTGTTTCATCCATGATCGCGAAAATGCGACGCCTTTCGATCGAGACCAGTGGCTGCGGCCACTGGCACACGCTTCGGATCACAAGCCGTACGATGGGCTTCCAAGCCCGTCGACTGCTTTTTGCCCTGTGCTAGTCGACCTGTGCTAGTCGACCTGTGCTAGTCGACCTGTGCTAGTCGACGGGCTTGGAAGCCCATCGTACGTGTCTTCAGGTGGCACCGAGACGCTTGTCTCGTGAAGTGCTCCATTGACTTTCGCCGTGGCATCAATAGACTCGGCAGGGCTGCGATTGGCGGGTGTGGTTCAATGGTAGAATGAAAGCTTCCCAAGCTTTAGACGAGGGTTCGATTCCCTTCACCCGCTTTGTCTGGTCCGTTCCAGAACGCGTCTTCGCTCGCTTGCGAAAACCCGGTACTTCGTGCTGCCGGGTCATCGGGTCTGGGTCATCGGGTCTGGGTCATCGGGTCTGGGTCATCGGGTCTGGGTCATCGGGTCTGGGTCATCGGGTCTGGGTCATCGGGTCTGGGTCATCGGGTCTGGGTCATCGGGTCTGGGTCATCGGGTCTGGGTCATCGGGTCTGGGTCATCGGGTCTGGGTCATCGGGTCTGGGTCATCGGGTCTGGGTCATCGGGTCTGGGTCATCGGGTCTGGGTCATCGGGTCTGGGTCATCGGGTCTGGGTCATCGGGTCTGGGTCATCGGGTCTGGGTCATCGGGTCTGGGTCATCGGGTCTGGGTCATCGGGTCTGGGTCATCGGGTCTGGGTCATCGGGTCTGGGTCATCGGGTCTGGGTCATCGGGTCTGGGTCATCGGGTCTGGGTCATCGGGTCTGGGTCATCGGGTCTGGGTCATCGGGTCTGGGTCATCGGGTCTGGGTCATCGGGTCTGGGTCATCGGGTCTGGGTCATCGGGTCTGGGTCATCGGGTCTGGGTCATCGGGTCTGGGTCATCGGGTCTGGGGGAAGTTGCCCCGATCAGGCATCGCGTGGTTCACCCAAGCCAACCATCTGCAACAGGCGCAGTGCGTTGGTGGTGGGAGAAACGCCTTCGCGCATCTTGTAGTCGAACGTCATCTGTTCGTTCCCTTCGGCGTCGGGGCGGATGGTCTCACGAAAATGGACCACCGTGGCAACCGAGACAAGTTCCGGTTCATCGGCCAATTCCAAGTCATGCGTACTGATTGCGCCAATCGCGCCATCGTCCATCAAGTGTCGCAGTACCTGTACCACGGCGATCTGTCGTTCCCGGCTGTTGGTTCCTTGCAGAATTTCATCCAACAAGAAAAGGCAGGTACGATCCTCGAGCGCCGACATCTCGCGGGCATGGTCCACGACACTCTTGAGCCGTTTGAGCTCGGCCATGTAGAACGAGACCCCCTGACTGACATCGTCGCTGACACGAATGCTGGTCGCCAATTCAAGCGAAGGCAAATGAAATGCTTTGGCACAAACCGGCGCTCCGATCGCTGCCAACGCCGTGTTCAAGCCAATGCTGCGAAGCATGGTGCTCTTGCCTGACATGTTGCTTCCGGTCACCAGCAAGATCGTACCGGGAGGGCCTACGGAAACGTCATTGCAAACGCGAGCTTGATCGGGCAGCAGTGGGTGCCCGATGGCGGTCGCCTGCAACCTGCGAGGATCGGAAGCGTCCACCCATTGGGGCTGGCACCAGTCCGGGTACTCGTCTCGAAGGGCGGCGATCGATATCAAGGACTCCAGCTCCCCGAGCGCCTCGAACCACTTGCCGACATGCGTTCCGTACTCTGCTTGCCATTGCTCCAGTCGATGCAGCACCCGTACGTCCCACAGCGCCAAAGACTGAAGTGGCAAGTAAAGAAGGAAGGTGCCCGCCGACTGTTTCAGGCTTCCGGCCCGGGCCACTTTTTGTAGATCGCTCATGCCCTGGCTGGCCGCGTGGTCCGCGTCCAACAAATCGTGACGAATCGACTGTAGGAAACCGGATTGATCGCCATCGACCCCCGACGGTAGCCAACTCGCAGCGGAGAACATCTCCTGATAGTCGCTGACCGCCCGTCGATTCGACATCGCGACCGAAAAGATGGCGTGGGCAGGTCCCAGCATCAGCGCGGTCAATCCCATGTTCACGGCGATGAGGACCCCGATCCCGATCAAGCCGAACCGAAAGACAACCGACGGCGCGATCCCGATGACTGCGGCGATCATGGCAAGGACCAGTCCCACGGCAGTGACGGCCGAGATCGTGGACCAAACGACCAGCCAGCGGCGGGTGGCAAGCCATGGCTCCCCTGTCGCCCATTGCACGAAGCGATCCGGGTCACCCGATGTTTCGCTGATCTGCCGAGCCAATGTGTAAAACCGCAAACGCTGATCGCGCAACGGTGCGAGCGTCTCCACGGCGACGGCTCGTTGGCGGGCAGTCGTTTGGTCCGCCGGCCCAGCGAGCCACTGCGCGAGGGTGCGAATTCCGGGGGCGGTTGCCGCCATCGAAACCAGGTGAAACAACGATGCCCGGCCCAATAAATCGAGGTCTCCGGCCACGTCGCGACGATGTCCAGGCAATTCGACGGCCGCCAGCTGTCGCGTCAGACTCTTGCTGGCGAGCTGGTCCCAATTGCGTTCAAGCCTTGCGATCAGTCGTCGAATGACACTTCGGTGCTCATTCAATTCATTGAGCTTGTCGCGAATCGGCTCGTTCGCCGTGACGGCAACGAGAAACATTGCAAAGGCGCCCCAGCCAATCCACGTCGCCAGCGGGACATCCCCTTCCCAGAGCATTCCCAACGCCAAGAAGAGCAAGAACAGTAGGAACAGAACGAGCCGAACCTGTCCAAAGCGACGATCCTTCGCTTGTAGCTGCTGCCTCTCGGCATCGATCGACGCCAATTGATCACGGTAGCGATCCAGTGCCCCTTGTGCTCCCGAATCTTGGAAATCCGTTCCTGACTGACTTACCATCAAACCGTCTCAAGCTCCCCAATGCTGCTAGAGATCTTTGGACCGCCCGTCACGACCTTGCTGGCGACACGATCCTGCAGATTGGGACGAAAGATGGCCAGCAGCAACAGCGGCAAGAACCAAGCGATGTAAACACCACCGCCGTAGCCATGCCAGAACTGGGCAGCCACCATCAGGGCGGCGGACCCGCTGATCAGCGTTCCCAGGTTTTTTTGTGCCGGCCAGATCGCGAAGAACGCGCTGAGGATGACAAAGGCCACAATCACGGGAAGTCGCCAGATCGGATACCAACCCAATGCCCAGATGCCGCGAAATTCATGTGGATCCCGATTCGGGTTGAGTAAACCGAACATCCGCTGAAGGTGATCCCCAAGCGAGGCAGAGTTGTCAAGCGACAGCGCCAACACCAACAAAGCAAGCATCACGACCACGCCGATTCCAAAACGCCGCGCCCCCCGCTGCCAATAGAAGCTGACCCAAAGCGGCAAAAGAAAGAGCGGGTAGTAGACCAATCCGCCAGCGAGCCCCATGAACATTCCCGAGATGAAAGGCTGGCGGTAGCACAGGACGGCCCACAGCAGCAAGGCGGCGGGAAGTGCATGGTCAACGCGGCCGGTCATCTGAGCGGTGTAGGGAAGCAACAGGTAAAGCGTCGCACAGCCAAACCCCGCACGAGGATTGCTAAAGTGACGATTGCTGATCAAGACAATTCCACAGACGATCGCAAATTGTGCTGCAATCGCCAACGCCTTGGCGATCTTTGTCAGCTGAGCTTGTTGAGGCGATAGCTCAGCAATTGTGGGTGGGAACGCACCGCCAGGCTGATCGCTCACCGGCCGCGTCGGGATCGCGGGCAACATGTTCATCATCGCGTAGCCAGGCCCCAGTTCGGGGCCCTGCTCCACTTGGACCCGCGGATTGCTGGCGACGACGTTGGCCATCATGAAGATGAACAACGAGATCCCAATGAAATTCAATCCTCCTGTTGTGAGGTTGGGATCCAACAGCGGTCGTCGTACCATCAATGGATCGAGCAACAGCCGAAGCAGGATGAACGCTTCCACCACAAACAGATAAATGAACCCCCAGCGTTGAATGTCGCGGGGAGCGTAGGGGCCGCTGACGATCTCGCCCTCGAAGTCCGAGTCACTGTCGAGCCCCGCGATCGTCTCCTGCTCAAGAGACTCGCTGCGATCCGCTGTCTCGGCTGTTTCGAGGGGAGATGGCGTCTGGGTCGGCTTGGTGGCTGAATCCCCAGTACTTGAATCAACGGCATTGGAATCAACGGCATTGGAATCCGCATCCTCTGGGGCACTCACTGCGTCGTCCGAGCCTGGCGGCTGGATCAAGGCGAAGAGGGGGAAAGCCGCTCGACCGCCTTACCAAATCCCCGAAGCTGGCTCTCTGCATTGGAACGGGTCGGGCTTTGGCCTAGCTGCTGGAAACGCATGCGTTGAGCCACCGCCTCCGATTCAACCAGTTGCCGCCGACGTCCTTCGTAAACCATCAGCAATCCCGGCGCTAGCAGGATCAGCAGAATGATGTCGAGGTTGCGAATGCTCCAGAATCGATGGAAGACAAAGAAGAGCCCAATCGTCAAGAACGACGACATGTAGACCCATGTCGTCGGATCGGGACGCTTGTAGTAGAGCAGGATCTCGCTCATTAGCTTCGAGCAACCGCCAGTCTTAGCGTCCGCTCGCCACTCCGTTTGAGGTGTGTTCGATGAAGAAGCCTAACAGAATATCGAATCAAGGTTCCGTGAGAAGGATGCCGTTCCAAAGCTTTCGCGGTGGCCGATTCCGCCGCGATGGATGAGTTCAGCGATAAGTCCAGCCGGAATGTTTCGCGTGACGTTGATGATCGGCGACGCTGTCGGGGGGTGGCCAGGCCGGCCAAGTCCCCCGATACGACGGTGCGGCCCCGATTTCCTCGTTGCCCCGATTTCCTCGGCGCCGACCTATCTCCTGTTCAATCTCGCTGAGCAGAATTCGCCCTCCCGAGGGAGGGCGGAAATCGTGCCTTGGACTTGGGTAGCCATCAAGGCCCCAGGACGGGGCGGGCCAGGAATTGGAGAAATGTCGTCTTGGCCGGGGGGGAGACCAATCTCCAGGTGTGACTCAGGTCTCCAGGTGTGACTCAGGTCTCCAGGTGTGACTCAGGTCTCCAGGTGTGACTCAGGGATCGAACGATTCGCGGTCAACCTGAACCTGAGGGCGGCGGTTCGTTACTATGTCAGTGGAAACGAATTCACCTCATCGAATCTGCACAGGAGTTGCCCACTGTGGATCAGCCTTCGGAGACATCCGCCGCCCATCACACTCTCGCCGCCGAGGCACTTCGAGCTGACCCACGGATTGCCCAAGTGCGCCGACTGATCGCTGAGTCCGTTACCGATCATGCGTCGAAGCTGACCGATGTTCGGCCGCCTGCCACCGAACTGGCGGCAGACTACGAAGCATTGCTGGCGAGGCTGAGTGACGTTCGGGGTGGCCCTCCCTTTTGGCCCTATCTTTCCTCGGGGCTCGGCAACGGCCCCTATGTTCAGCTGGCCGACGGTAGCGTCAAACTCGATTTCATCACCGGGATCGGCGTTCATGGATGTGGGCATAGCCATCCGGCGATGGTCCAAGCTGCGATCGATGCAGCCCTGGAAGACACGGTGATGCAAGGGAATCTCCAGCAACATCCCCCCAGCATCCGCATGTGTGAGCGATTGATCTCGCTCGCCAATCAGAGTGGTGCCAAACTCGATCACTGCTTGCTCTCGACCAGCGGTGCGATGGCGAACGAGAATGCGTTGAAGATCGCGTTTCATCGCATGACACCTGCAAATCGGATCATTGCTTTCGACAATGCCTTTGCCGGTCGAACCTTAGCGACGGCATCGCTGACAGATCGGCCTGCCTATCGCACGGGGCTGCCCTTGACTTTGGACGTGGATTACCTGCCGTTTCGAGATCCGAATCGCCCGGAGCAGAGTCAACGCTGGGCGGTCGATGAATTGCATCGCCTTCTTCATCGACATCCCGGACGGTACGCCGCGTTTTGGGCTGAGCCGATTGCGGGTGAAGGGGGATACTACGAGGGAAGTCATGAGTTCTTTCAAGCACTTTGTCAGCCCCTTCGTGAAGCAGGTGTGCCGATCATCTTTGACGAAGTCCAGACCTTCTCGCGATCGACTCGTCCCTTTGCCTTCCAGCACTTCGGCCTTGATACGTTTGCCGACATTGTCACCATCGGTAAGGTCACGCAGGTATGTGCGACCCTCTACGGGGAAGCTTTCAAGCCCAACGGGCCGATCTTGAGTCAGACCTTTACCGGTTCGTCGTCATCGATTGCGACCGGATTGGCAATGCTGGATGAACTTGAGTCTCAAGGCTGTTTTGGCCCCCACGGCCGGAACGTCCAGCGACAGGAGCATTTCCACGCAGGCCTGCAAAGGCTCAGTGAGAAGCATCCAGGTTTGATTCGCGGGCCATTCGGTTTGGGCATGATGGTCGCCTTCACGCCAGGCGACGGTAGCCCGGAGCAAGCCAAGTCGATGATGATGACGATGTATGAGCTTGGCCTGCTAGGATTCGTTTGCGGATCGAATCCGACTCGCATTCGATTCCTGCCGCCTCCAGGATCGACTACCAATGAGCACATCGACGCAGCGCTCCGTCTACTGGATGAATCGCTCCATCTCTTTGCAAAGCAAGTCGCTGCTTAGCCGTTTTTTCCTCAATGATTGCGGGTCTATCCATGTGGACCGTTCGAGCCGTCAATATCGATGATCTGGATGCCCTTCTGCACCTCGTGCAGTCGGCGACTCGAGGGCTGACGTCATTGCAACTGGATCGGGCTCGGTTGCTTGATCGCATCGAACAATCCGTATTTGCCTTTCGTCGCGTCGGTTCGTCGCCAAGGGGCGAGCCCTATGTGCTGGTGCTGACGAACACCGAAACGGGCGAGTTGGTTGGGACTTCCACTGTGTATGCGAAGACGGGTGGTTACCAGCCGATGTATGCGTATCGGATCGTCGCGACTGATCATCACAGCGATCAGCTGGGCATCAGTCATCATCGCGAGCGTTTGGAGTTGCAACGAATCCACGACGGGCCTACCGAAATTGGCAGCCTGTTCCTGCGAGGAATCTATCGCGGTGAAGGCCGCGGACGCTGGCTCTCCCTCTCACGCTTTGCCTTGATCGCGATGCTGCCACATCGCTTTGCCGATCGCGTGATCGCCCAGTTGCGAGGGAAAGCAGATTCCGATGGCAGCCTGCCGTTTTGGGATGCCGTGCCAGGGAAGTTCATCCCGACCACCTTCCCAACCGCCGATGCGATGTCCACGATTTCCAAGCAGTTCATTGAGGAGATGATGCCTCAGTACCCGATCTATTTGGATCTCCTGCCCGAAAGAATTCGCCAAGCCATCGGGGACGTTCACGACGAATCGGTTCCAGCCTTGAAGCTGTTGCAGCGCGAGGGTTTTGTCGACACCGATCTGGTTGATATCTTCGACGCCGGTCCGGTGATCCACTGTGAGACTCAGCAGATCAAGGCGGTCAAACGTTGTCAGCCCCATCGTGTCGCTCGAGTGGTCGACAAGGCTGGTGAGCAATGGGACAGCCTCATGCTCGCCTCGCCTGAGCAAGGTTTTACGAGCGTCGTTGGACCGGCACAAATCGAAGGGGATTCGATCGTGATTCGCGCGGCCGACGCCAGGCAGTTGCAGGTGGAGACCGGCTCCAGTTGTCACGTGCTCTCATTGCGGCCTGACCAGCCTTAGCTGCTCAAACTGAGCGGTTGAGCGGCCAGCCATCCTTTTCGATCCCGTTTTTTCATCGTTATCTATTCACGTCGGGCCTGGTGATTCGACACCAAAGTAGCACGACTCTCCGAGTCGATTCTCTCGGCGATTTACGACTCGGAGAGTCGTGCTACTCTCAACAACCGCTCAGTTTGAGTAGCTGGACAGCGCCACTTTGCAGCCAAACGTAACCCGAAGCGTCAGCGAGGAAAAGAGTTGCGCAACGAGCCTCGCTCACGCTTTTTGAAGTTGCGCTCTTTTCATAACCCGACGCGTAAGCGAGGAAATATCGATATTGACATCGACTCGCTTACGCGTCGGGTTACGAAAATCCTCGTGCGGCAGCCAAAATCGCAACTTCAAAACTCACGCTTCGGGTTACGATCGAAATCTCCACATCCCGTGTCGGCTAAACGACTCAAGATTGCGATCTCGTTCAAGATTGATCGCAGGCTAGGACTTCTCCCAGCAGAATGTTTCCAGGACAAGTCCTGGCCCTGGGATGATCCCACATCGATCATGGACCACTAGCGTGTGGCTTCGTGTGTCGGGCAGGCGACGACCCCTTGCCGGTTGAGTCGATAAGACTGAGAGGTCACGGGGCAGGCGGGAAGCGTGGCTCCGGCATACTTTGTCGTGCGAAGTTCCTGCAAATCGGTGCGCGGTAGTCGCCCATTCGCTTCCAGGAAACGCTGCGCGTCATTTTGCAACAACGCTCGCGTCAGATCGCAGCTCCGCTGCTTGCTCGACTCACCGGTCGGTCGCAGGTAGTGAACACCGAGGGCACTGACGGCCGCGGCAATCATCAACGCTGCGAGTAGTTCGATCAAGGACATGCCCGATGCACGGCGATGTCGTGGTTGTGACCTTCCCTGCATCATTCCAGTACCTCGAACATATGGAACATCGGCGTGTAGATCGACAACACAATGCCGCCGATGGCGATGGCCAAGAGTATCGTCAAAGTGGGCTCCAGCAATCCGACGGTCGTATCGATGCGAGTCTCGAGCCTTTCACGTAGGTGATTGCAAGTTCCCTGGATCGCTTTCTGGAAGTTGCCAGACTGCTCGCCAACGCCGATCAGCTGACAAAAGGTCGCTGAGAAGAATCGTTCATGCTTACCCAATTCGACACTGAGCTTCTCGCCACGCCGAACTCCAAGCCGTACCTGTTCCACCGCGGCACGGATTTCTCGATTGCGAACGCATTCCACGGCGATCTCGATTGAGTCCACCGGCTTGTAGCCACACTCGACCATCGAGGAAATCGTGTCGGCGAATTGCAACACGGCAGCATCACGCAGCCAGGGGCCAAGCAAAGGAACACGCAACATGACGGAGTCCATGACTCGGGCGATGCGGGCCTGGGAACGTGCCGTCACCCAGGCGATCACGGCGAGAATTCCAATCGGTACGCAGATCCATCCCCAATTCAGCACCACACGACTCATCCCGGTGACCACGCGAGTGACCAGTGGCAAGTCGACGTTGCTGCTGGCGTAGACGCTTTCAAACTCAGGGACCACCACCACACACATGAAGATCATCAGGCCACTTCCGGCCAATGTGACCAACAGCGGGTAACTGACCTTCTTGATGATGTGCTTGCGCAAGGCCACCGAGCGTTCGGTTTGTTCGCAGACCCGTGATAACGCCATCTCCAAAGCGCCGGTTCGTTCTCCGATTTTTATCTGCTGGACCTGCATGGGCGTGAAGATTCGAGGATATCGTTCCATCGCATGGCTCAGAGAACCACCGGCTTCGATGGACAGTCGCAAGCGGTGGAGCACGTCACGATACTTGCGAGAGGAGCGATCGGCAGCCAGTGTCCCCAGTGCTTTGGGCAGGGAGAGCCCATTCTCAAGCAGCATCAGCAACAGACGCAGCAAGTTGGCAAGCCTTTCTGGACCGATGCGAGTGGGATCGCCATGTTTGGGTTTGCCAAACTCAATCGAGTGCAGCGTTTTCAAGAAGCCGACGAAGCCGCGTTTGGCATTCGTGGCAGTGGCCTTTGGAAACGGTTGAGTCGAGTTGGACAACATGGCGTGGTGTATTGAGCTCGAGGATCAAGGCGAGGTGGTTGTGTCGACCTCACGGCGCCCGCCCGATCTGGGCGAGGACTCGCTGCGGCGACGATCGCCGCTGGTCTTGAAGTAGACTTCTTCAAGCGAGGTCTTGCCGGCGAGAGCTTGGGCGAGGCCGGCCTGGGACAATTCGACCATGCCTGCATCGACAGCCATCTGATGCAATTTGGAGTGTGGCACGCCCGACTCAATTGCCGTGGTGATGTCCGAATTGATCGGCATGATCTCAAAGATCGGCATCCGGCCAGAAAAGCCTGTACCCAGACATTTCTTGCATCCCTGTCCACGAAAGAATTTGGCAGTCCGCTCGACCGTCTGGTCCGGGTCCAATGCGTCGAGCAGTTTTTCGTTTGCCGTGACGGCAATGCGGCAGTTGTCGCAGATGCAACGAAGCAAACGCTGTGCGACGCTGCCCAGTAACGAGCCGGCGATCTTGAAATTGTCGACTCCGAGGTCGCTCAGTCGTTGCACGGCACCAACCGCATCATTGGTGTGCAGCGTGCTGATCAGCAGGTGACCGGTAAGCGCCGCTTGAATCGCCGTGGTTGCTGTTTCCGAGTCGCGAATTTCGCCAACCATGATGACATCAGGGTCTTGCCGCATGATGAATTTCAGTGCGTTGGCAAACCCCATCCCGAATTCATTGTCGCTTTGAACCTGGTTGATGCCGGGAAGGCGGAATTCGACAGGATCCTCGACCGTCACGATGTTTCGATCGATCCGATTGAGGTGCTGTAGCACAGCATAGAGCGTGGTGCTCTTGCCGCTACCTGTCGGTCCGGTGACCACAAACATGCCGTGCGGCTTGTCGATCATGTTGCGAACGAGTTCGTAATTCCGCGGCGTCATGCCGATGCCGTCCAGATGAAACGCCTTGCCCCCTTCGTCGAGCAACCGTAACACCAATTTTTGACCGTCGACCGTCGGGATACCGCTCACACGAAATCCGACTCGCTTGCCGTTCTCGAACACGTTCAGATGCCCGTCCTGAGGGCGGCGATTTTCGGTCGTGTCCATCTCGGCCATGACCTTGATTCGACTGATCACCGATTCTTCGATGTGGTTCGGGATCGTCATCACCTGCTGGAGCTCACCATCAACACGGTAGCGAACTCGCATCTCTGGCTTGAATGGTTCCAAGTGCACGTCGCTGGCACCGGCTGATACCGCACCGGAGAGAATGGCTTGCACAAGGCGAACAACGGGGGCGTCCTCTTGCTCGGCGGTCATCATCGCTGTCGTCGCATCGCTGCCGGCCACTCCTTGCTCGCGCAGTTCCGCAAGCTTCATGTCGACGATCGTCTGACGTGCCACACTTCGATCGTCGTAAACACGTCCCAGCAGCGTCTCGATATCCTCCACGATGGCAACCGCGGGATCGATCTGATAGCCCGTCATCAGTTCGACTTCCGAAATCGTTTCAATGTCATCGGGGGCAACCATCGCAAGCGTCATGTGGCTGCCGTTGATGTCGATGGCTCCAGCTTGATGAGCGCGAGCGAACTCTTCGGGGATCAAGCGGGCAATCTGAGGGTTGACGTTGGCCGGATCGATATCGATGTAGGGTACTTCGAACTGCTCAGCCAACGCATTGCCGAGCTCAGCGGTCGACAGGAGTCGCTGTTGGACGAGCCAGTCGCCTAACATCGTCTCCTTTGGTTTCTGCGCAAAGGCAGTGTCTAACTGCTCTGCCGTTAACGTGCCCTGTTCGATCAGGATGTCTCCAAGGCGTCTCATCAAATCAACCCGTTGTTGATAGAGTGTGGTCCCACTGGCCGAACTAGCGGCGGCGCAGTACGTGATGATGTCGCAACTGGGATTCGATCTTGTCTTCCATCACCGTCGGATCGAATGGTGTGATCAAGTAATCCTGGGCGCCGGAAAGGTGAGCCCTTTCGACGGTTTCCAGTGACGGATCCAATGAGAAAACGATCACAGGAATCTGATCCGGCGAATAGTCGGCTCGTAAGCGTGTGATCCATTCGATGCCATCCATGTCGGGCAAGTGCGTGTCCACGATCACCAGATCCGGAAGCGACTTCTTGATCGAAAGCATCGCCTCGCTAGCACTGCCAACCAACTCGACCTGGTAGCCCAGTAACTCCAAACGAAACGAGGTGAGTTCGGCGAGGACAGGTTCGGCCTGAACAAGCAGAAGCCGAATTCCAGATGAATCAAACACGTTGCGATGCGACCTGAAGATGACCAAGCGGATGGAGAGAGGGATCGGATTACGAGGCTTGCAATCCAATCCTGGCAACTCTAGGTCATGCTTGTCCCATCGACCGGTTGCAATCGCATGGCTGTCCCGAAGTGACCTCAGCGGTGTTTCCTTCGGCACTGCACACGCCGCTGCAAGAGGACCAAACGGAACGACCGATACGATCCAACTCGGCCAGAGCGGGTCTCTTCCCTTGGCGGCGCCACCTCGAAACGTCTTGGGATGACTCTTTCCCCCTTTCGGTCTCGAAACTGCTCCTTCGAAGCGAGTAGAAACGTGATCCCAATCGGTAAAGGAACCGGCGTTGGATTCGCTGTTGATGGCGCTGTTCTAACTGGACAGCGCCACGCTTGTCGACTTCTCCGAGAATCCCAACCCGAAGCGTCCGCGAGGAAACGAGTGACGTCAAAGGCCTCGCTCACGGGTTGCCATGGAAATCACCCTATCCTCCTGCCCCCCCCGGGCCCTGCCAGATCTTCTCGTCGACCCAGTTTTGGCTTTCCTTCCCAACTCCCCTACTCACCCCCTGCCCATCGTCCCGCTGTCCAAGCTGGGCATCTCCGTGGCATTGTTTTCTCGAATCCTGCCATGAATGCAGTCTCACGAGCTAAATCCGGCTTGTGGCAATCCTCTCGGCATTGGTAGTTAGCGAGGACCGTTTTTTGGCGATGGAATGCCAGGAAGCGGCCAGAACGTTACCCACGCGCTGTTGGTTGTTACGGTATGCCACGACGTTTTCGATTCATGGACGGTCATCCAGACGCAGCCACCGTTGCGGAGTTTCGGCTTCCACAACCGAACCGGTTGCTCGCGATCGCGGCCTTTGCCGCGTTGCTGCTGATCAATGGAGCGACTGAGGCGCGAGCTCAGATGGGCGGAGGGATGGGGGCCGGAGGCGGTGGCGCGATGCCGGCTGCCGAGACCAAGCCCAAGTTTCGCGACCACGTGCACAATAGCGATGGGCTGCCCATTCACCGAGAGAAAGGGGACGCCGTCGTCCTGGACGTCAAAATCGTGGGCAACCGGACGGTGGGCGCCGCACCGCATCCTGCAACAACTGCAAACCCGCAAGAGTCGCTTTTACGACTACGAAACGGTTCTCGGCGACGTGCGGCGATTGAACGACATGGGGTCATTCGACCATGTCACGTTCAATATCGACGAACGTCCGGAGGGGGTCGTGGTGACCTATACCGTGCACGAGCGTCCCACGATCACGCAGGTGATCTTTCACGGACAATCGTGCCATCAACGATCGCGAGCTCAAGGGCGTGCGGGGATCGACAAGAACGATCCGCTCAACGAGTTCTCGATCGAATCGAGTCGCCGTCGACTTGCTCGACTACTACCGACGAAGAAGGTTTCAACCAGGTCGCGATCAGTCAGCTCGATTGGTATTCAAGGACGATCGCGGGTGCCGTCGTCTTTCGAATCAACGAAGGACCCAAAGAACGAATCTGCGGACATTCAACATTGAGGGCAATACGATCGTCAGCGAAGCACGCCTCAAGAAGATCATCAACAGTCGCGGACGCATGTTGGGCGTGATCGCCTACCTCAACAACACCGCCGACCTGACCAAGATCGATCAGGACGTCAACGTGTTGGCCGCCTACTATCACAACCTCGGATTTTTGACCGCGACGGTTGGCCGACGGATCGAGTATGACGAAGACGGCAAGTGGATCACGGTGACCTTTGTCGATCAACGAAGGACCACGGTTCCAAGTCAACGACGTCCAAATTGTTGGCAACCGAATTCGTCAAAGAAGAATCACTCCGCGAGCGGCTCGGAGCTCAAGCCGGGCGACATGTTTGACGGCACCCTGATGCGTCGCGATGTCGGCGAATTGGTGTACGGATACGGCGAACTTGGCTTCATCTACGCGGAAGTCGAACCCAAGACGGTGATGCGAGACGAAGCCAACGTCGTCGACCTGGTCTACGAAATCACCGAAGGCGATCGCTGGAAGGTTGGCGAGATTCGCGTCAACATCGACGGCGAGCCACACCTGATGCGTGAAACCACGATGCTGAACCTGGTTGACCTTCGCGAAGGTGACTGGATCGATCGCCGAACGCTGGAACTCAATCGACGTCGACTGGAACGAAGCCAGTTGCTGGAAACCAATCCACAGATCGCCGATCCGCCCGACATCAAAGTCGTGCCACGAGAAGACTACATCGACAGTCTCTGACGTTGTGGAGGCAATCGAACGAGTGGCCAAACAGAAACGTTTCGCCGTGACGATCGATGTGCCGCTCTGCAACCGCCAGTCCAAAGTTCATTTCAAGCATTCACTTTCGAAATCCACCTCAGACGTAGCTGACCGCATGAAGGATTCGATTCGCACACCGATCGGCCGCTGGACGAACCGGCTTGCGATTGCCACCGCATCGCTGGTGTGTCTAGCGGGTTGTGTGGGACCGGGCACGCAGTCGAGCCAACGCTTGGCTCCGTCGACACCACCGCCCTCCTCTGCCCCCCTTGGTCACACAGCCTTTCACGACCAGCCTCAATGGTGGTGCGACCGACGGCGTCGGATGCTTCTCATCAGCAAGCGATGGAGGCCCCCTCGGGGACTTCCGGCATCGCGACTTCCGGCCAGGAAGCATCCAGTCACAGTTTCGACTCACCAGCGGTTCCGAGCCCTATGTTGCCCGCCAGTTTCCGGCGACGGGGCAGCCGATCGCTCCCGGTCACTCGCACGACGCAAACCCCTTCCGCCTACCAACTGCCGCCACCGCCGCCAGCGGGCACCTACGCGCCCCCGGCAGGCAACTACGTCCCGCCGCCCAACAGCTACACACCACCAGCGGCAATTACTCGCCACCACCTGGCAGCTACACGACGCCTCCGAACTACGCACCGCCAGTCGGAACGGCCGTGCCGAGCGGACCGACCAATCAACCGGGTACGGCCTTCGGGGCTCCTCCATCCTCGATTCCCGAGTCATCGCTTGGCAACACGGGTTTGGTCAGTCCTTACGCACCGGTTCCATCGTATGCCATGACGCAAGGTCCCACGCGTTCGCGAAGCCGACCTGGTCATCAATGGTTTTCCCGCCCGGACGGGCCGCATCATGTTGGGCGGTGCGGTCAATAGTGACGCCGGTGTGACGGGTCAGTTGACGATTGACGAACGCAACTTCGACATCACCCGCTGGCCGCGATCGTTCCAAGACATGTTCAGCGGGACGGCGTTCCGAGGTGCCGGGCAGACGTTTCGGCTCGAGGCGGCCCCGGGCAGCGACTTCCAGCGTTACACGATGCAGTTCGCGGATCCCAACCTCCTCGGCTACCTGCCGATCAGCATGTCGGTGAGTGGATTCCTGTTCGATCGTCGCTTCAACGACTGGGACGAAGAACGATCTGGGCGGACGATTCGCGTTCGGTTACCGGATCACGCCTGACCTTTCGATCTCGACCGGCATCAGTGGCCAGAACGTCGACATCACGAACCCAAGTACGCTGGACAATCCAGATTGAATGCGGTACTGGGCGACAATGACACTATGGAGTGGCGAGGTCTCGCTCACACACGACACGCGTGACAGTCCGATTCAAGCGTCGAAGCGGACACTATTTCGGAGTTCAAATTACGAAGAGGTTTTGGGGCGACTACGACTACGCGCGGTTTCGAACTTGAGTGGCGACAGTACTGGCTGCTGACGCAGCGGGCCGACGGATCGGGCAAGCAGACCCTTTCCTATTCGACGCGTCTCGGATTCAGCTGGCAGCGACACACCGATCTTTCGAGAACTTCTTTGCGGGTGGTTATGCGACCCTTCGCGGATTCGATTTCCGCGGAGCCAGCCCCGTGGGACTGGTGGCGTGGAAGTGGGCGGCGAATTCCAGTGGCTCAACTCGGTGGAGTACATGTTCCCGATCACGGCGGATGACGCGTTTCGAGGCGTGGCCTTTGTCGATTTCGGAACGGTGGAACAGGACATCGAGATCAACTCCGACCAATTTCCGGGTCGCCCCGGGTCTGGGCTTACGAGTGGCGATTCCGATGTTAGGCCCCGCCCCGCTGGCGTTCGACTTTGCCTACCCGGTGGCCAAAGCCGACACCGACCAAACGCGGGTCTTCAGTTTCTACATGAGTCTGATCCGCTAGCCTCCGATTGGCGAAAGGAGGGCGACGCTCGGTTGGTCGCCAGGCCACGGACGCCATTGCAGAGAGCCAAGCGAGTTCAAGCTCGCGAACCGATGCCGAGCGAATCGAGTCTTGATCGCTACAATCGGCAGGAAACAGGCCCAAGAGCGTAAAAGGGTCCACAGGCGAGGAGTTTCCGCCCTTGCGAGCCCTGCAAACCTCAAGTAAATTCCCCGGTTCTGACAGTGAACAAGTCGCCTCAGAACCCCAATCCCCTGTAGCTCAGTTGGTAGAGCAGGCGGCTGTTAACCGCCTTGTCGCAGGTTCGAGTCCTGCCGGGGGAGCTGATTTAATTTTCTGGAAACTAGTCGACAAACCAGTTAACGCCCGCGGCCCAGCATGGCTCCTGCGGGCGTTTTTCGTTTATCACCGCGTTTCCCGGCACTCTGGCCGACCGCCCACCTCGTCCTGCCACCCGCGGTTCTCGGTTCTCTGATCGAGATCATCTCCCCGAGACCAGAATCGGGAGTTGGCTCCGCCCTAACGACGATCTCGGCTGAGAACTCTCCGAGTCTCGATTTGATTGCCAACACCGGTTAACAAGCGTGCCAACTGGCATGTGTATTTGCGACAACATCGCTGAGGATCACACATGTTGCTCACTTCGGTCTTCACACCGATGCGATTTAAGGCCGGAAGCTTCACGCTGCGGTCGATGCAACCGAACGCGCGCAATGTGATGCTGTGGTGTGTCTCTTAAGGGCTCGTTCTGTGCCCTTGGATGCTCGTTCACGTCGACCATCAGCAAAGACCACGGAATAACCGCGTCGGACGGTCGCGACTCGGGGAAGCCTCAGTCGGCATTGCGTTTTGACAGTTCGATCAGTGTGATTCGGTTCTGTCCTTCGTGTTCTTCCGACGCATAACAAAGACGTACTGTCCATCACCTTCATCTGCGTTAAACCGCGTTGGTCGACGTCCGTCCAGATGTGCCGTTTCACAGATAACCAATTCTTCCCCGTCAAATCTGTAAATCGCGTTCTCAACGAAATTGACTTTGCCTCCTCGGGTGAATCGCGTCAGCCACTTTGGGCTCCGCGTCGAATCGATTTCCCACGTCGAAATCGTTGTTTTCTCGTTCGATCGAAGTGTCCAGCTGTCTTTGTCTATAGTGACCGAGGCCTCTTTCCAATCGTCCAAGGGCTTGCCCTCGTACGTCGCCGACACGTATTCCCACGTGTCCAAGAATTTCTTTGTGTCATCATTCCTCTTACGCAGGGAAGGAGAACTAACCGACCGCGTCTCCAGGTTTGTCAATTTGTCGAGCTTCTTAAGGCCTTCCGCAGTGAAGTGGTCGGACGCAATCGACAGCGACTTCAGCTTCTTGCACCGATCTGCGATCAGTCGCAGTGATTCATCAGTCAATTCCGCCGAATTGAGCGACAGCTCTTCCAAGTCCTGTAATCCCTCGGTGATTGTTGCAACAAACTTATCCGTGAACTGACCATCGTGGACCACCAGTTTTCGAAGTGTCTTCGCAGCGCGTAAGTGAGCGGCGCACTGGTCCGTGCAAATCGGCGCACCGTCATACCCATTGTCGGCGTTGAATTCGAGGGTGTGGATCTTTGGTAGAGAGGCGATGAACTTGAGGTCGTCATCATTTATTCCGTCCTTGCACAAATGAAGCTCCTCAAGGTTTCTTAGTCGACGAAGCTCCGAAAGATCTCCTTCAATTGTGACGTATTCGGAGTCGACGCCGGCATATCCCACAACGATTCGCGTGATAGTCGTGCAGCGGGATAGGTGATCGATATCCTGGGCCGTCAACTCCGTGCCGTATTCGAATGTGACGCTCCTAGGTTTTCCATTCTTGTATATCCAAGTTCCCTTTGAGAGAGGTTGCTTTGATAGGGCTATTTGCGACTGGCCAAAGATCGCGAGCGAAGCCAATAGCGCTGGAAGGAAACGACTCATAAAATACTCCCGATTGAAACGCTGAAAACATCGCCCTTCTCGACGGACTCAATGTCCAGCGTGAGGTAGATTCCCCAATCGGTATTCCCAAGACCTGGCTCGTAGATTGATTTCTCAGACTCAATGCGAATCTTCTCAATGGTGGCGACGACGACTGCTCTCGCTTCGGTTTGCAGTGCCTCGGCCGACAATGGGGCCTTATCGGCGAAGGCAGCCGATGTCGAATGCGAAGCAACAATTAAGACGACGATCAGTGAAATAGCTTTGTTGCTCATCGATTCTTATTGTCCTCGAGACGCCGTCGCACCTTCTCCAGCTCTGCGCGGTGTGACCGCGTGAGTTGCCCCATCTTCTGACGGAGCTCGTTGAACTGCCTCTGTTGAGTAGGTGTCAGGTCGAGCGCCTTGTCCATTGCGGTACGGAGTTTCACTCCGCCTTTGCCTTCGGCAAGAGCCTTCTTCTTTGCTGCGTCGCTGGCCCGTTTCTGATCCTCTGTCAGCAGATCATCGAGTTGCTTCTGCAGTTCCGCACGACGCTCACCGAGTTCTTTTTTGAGCGCTGCAATTTGAGCTTGCTGCTCACTGCTCAATGCGGCGTTCTGCCGGCCGACGGACGATTCCCGCCGTGTTCCCGTTTTTCGTTTGGGTTTACTCTCCGGTTGCTTCTTCGCATTCTTCCTTTGTTCAGCAACCTGGATAGCGAGAGGCTTTAGGTTTCGCTTCGCGAAATACTCTTGATAGGCTGCGAAGAGTTGCGACTTTTTCGCCGGCTGCGCTTGCGAAAGATCCTGGGTCTCTCCCAGATCTTCGGCCAAGTTGTAGAGCGAAGCCTGATCAATGTTCAGCTCGTCGGGGCCAGCGCCGCCGAGCCCTCGATTAAATGCCAGCTTCCAGTCGTCCTCGCGATAACTCCGCGTCGTGACCGCCATGGCCGGTCGTTCATGCTGTATGTCCGGTGTACGCAACACGGAAAGAAAGCTGTGGCTGTCGATACGGACTTCGGCGGCAATGTCATCTACGTTTAGCAATTCGGCGAGCGTGGCGAAGATGTCGGTGTGATTGATCAGCGCATCCGTTGTGCCGGCTGAAACTCGGCCCGGCCATCGAACGATAAATGGGACGCGATGCCCGCCTTCCTGAGGGCGGGCCTTTCCTCCGGCGAGCGGACCGTTTGCCCGGTGAACGTACTTTTTGATGTCAGCTTGGGGCCACAGCGCGCCGTTGTCGCTGGAGAAGAACACGAGCGTGTCGTTCTCCAGTCCGCTTTCCTTGAGCGCCTTCAGCACGCGGCCGATCTCGTGATCCAGTTGTGCGACGTAGTCTCCATACGGGCCGGCCCCGCTCTTGCCTGCGAACTGCTCTTCGGGCAGCCACGGAGTATGCGGTTCGAGCATCGCGTAGTAGAGAAAGAGCGGTTCCGATTTGTTTTTCGCAGCGTGATGCCGGATGATGCTGGTCACTTCATCGCAAAGCCGTGAGTTGACTTCTTCATGGACAAAGCCCGGAGCCAGATCGTCCGCCGCATACGTTTCTCGCTTGTCCCGGTCTTTGGCTTTGGTGCCCTTGGTGGATTCGGTCGGCAAGACTTCCGGACCGCGATTGCGAATGAAGTAGTACGGCCCGGAACTGATCGCCGAGTTCATGCCGAGAAACGAGTCGAATCCATGATCGAGCGGACCGCCGACCAGCGGCTTTGACAGATCAAGAACTGGCCTGCGTCCCTTTGCCGGAGCCAACTCGAATCCGAGATGCCATTTGCCGACCATGTTGGTCGAATAACCCTGCGTCTTCAGCATTTCCGCGACGGTCTGTTCCTCTGGTTCCAGTACGGGACCGAGTCCATTGATACCGTTGACGACACCCCGTCGAGCCGGATTGATCCCGGTAAGCAGTCCGTAGCGTGAAGCGGTGCAGGTCGTGCTCGGCGAATGAGCGTCCGTGAATCGGAGTCCCTCCTTCGCCAGTCGGTCGATGTTGGGCGTGGGGATCTTCGACTCGGGATTGTTGACCGTGCAGTCGCCGTATCCCATGTCATCCGCGTAGATGATGACGATGTTGGGCTTTTCATTCGACCACAGGTGCCCGAAAGGCATTCCGCAGAGAATCGCGAGGAACAGGTATCGAAGTGGTTTCATTTTTTCAATCCGAGCGGGCTCCTGCCTCTCACAATGAGTCATAGACCTCAATCCGGCATGCACTGTGATCGCTGTCAATCCACCAGCTTAATCGACTGCAGGATGGCAGGGCCTTCTTGTGATGTCAGGTCCAGTTTCTGCTTGTTCTCAAGGTCGATCATCGTGACTTCGAACGTCGCGATCTTCGACCACTCTAATGTTTTGTTTTCCGTACTCTTGAAGTCTTCTCTGCTGACCAGAAGTCCCTGTGGGCCGTCGCCGTGGAGGTTCTTCTCGAAAGAAAAATCGCCGAGGTTATCCGGTCTGCTCAGAAAGCGGCTTTTGACGCCCAGTCGCAACGCCAGTCTTTTGCCCTGCGGGTCGATCGTCAGTATAAGCTTTCTTGTCGTTGCTGCGATCGAGATCAGGGCTCTGGAATTTGTAGGTCTTGATGCTTCGCTGGTCTCGCGTAGACCAATCCTGGATACCGCCCGAGAAGTCTTCGAAGACCTTGCGTGATTTCGGAAGCATCGTCAGTCGCTTCAGATCAACAGATTCCGGAACATGCGAGTGTTCAACGGAATTCAGCACGAAGGCTGACGTTTCTCCTCGCTCGAGTGGCACGGATCGCGGCAATCGGTACCGGCACATCGCGAAAACATAGAGAGGTAGTTGTTTGTGGACAGGCAGCGTCACCGACCAGCTCTGGCCCGAGCGTTCAGCGTTCGCTTTGATCCAGAAGCGAGTCCTGGAATTCGGGTCGTAGCTGAAATAGACCTCAGTGGCCTCCAGTCGATCATCGTCAGCCGGCGTAACCGTGAACGTCGCTTCGTTACCATCCACTCTAAATTTGGAAGGCGGCGTGACAGGGATGTTCTGCTGTTCGCCCTTCAGGTACTGATTGAACCACAGATTCAACAGAACCCACTGTTCTGGTCCGGGACCGTGGTTCTGATGAATGTTGGTGGTGACTCGCCAGTCGTTGTGCTTCAGCAAAGCCATCGACTGGTAGACGCGATCGAATGCGGCGTGAAAGTCATTCGACGAGCTGATGAACATCACAGGGCATTTCACCAAAGGCCAGTACGCGCTGGCGTCCATTGTTTTCCTGTAGAGCTCCAGATCCTGAAAGTGCGGCCGGATGCTGCTGCCCTGAATGCCGCCGGGGAAGTCAATGTATTTGAAGCCTGTACCGCCGACGAATGGAGCTACGGCCTTGAGCCGCGAGTCGATGGCTGTCAGGGCGGTAATCATTCCGCCCATGGAGAAGCCTGCGAATCCAATGCGATTCGGATCAACCTCCGGTTGTTGCTCGAGAAACGTGATGGCTCGCCGGGCGGCTACAGTCAGCAGAAACCAGTTGGTATTGCGCGGGCTGGGCACCGGATCGATCGAGTACTCATCCGGTTGCAAGTTCCTCTTCCAGCCCTTTCTGAGTGCTTTGGAATAGAACCGCGGGCCTTGCGTCGGGTCGACTTTGCCCCAGTCCGTGTTGATATCAATCCCAGGCTCCATCGGCCGGCCGAGCCAGTTGATGTCCACTGTCGCGAAGCCCTGTTTCGCGAAATACACACCACGACCGCGATCGGCTTTCTGTCCACCACCGTGGCTCCAAACGAACGCTGCGTTTTTCTGCTTTCCATTGTCTGGGAACGAATAGTAAGCAGCAATACGAGCGTCAGCTCCTTTGAACACACCGACCTTGAATGTTACGTACCGCGTAACAACACCATCGTCTTTCCATTCTTTCACGACCTCGATTTCGAGTGGTTCCTTCCGAGCATCGTAGTCTTTCCACAGTTCCGCCACGTTCTGAGGAACGTCCTCGGCCGTGTGTGGAGAAAATGTGTCCTTGGCCAGCGTCGTTGAAACCAGCACTGTTAGCGAAATGCAGAAAGCAAAGACAACGATTCGTTTCGTCATTCCGGGAACTCTCAGAGTTTCGTTTTTGTAGAACTTACCAGCGATGCTGGCCGGATTGCCTAGCGGTTTGGGCTGCCTCGGCCGGTAGGTGCCAGCCACCATCGGGACTTTTGCGAACCAGACGCACCGATTCAAACTTGGCCGAGGTCATCAATTGGTCGCCGTGCAGTATTTTGATCTCTATAAGACCGGTGAGTGTGCATTCCAGAGCCGCTGTCGAACCGGTTGGCAGTTCCGGGAGCGTGCTGTCCACCGAAAACGGTTCCTCGCTAGCGTACTCCCAGAATTCGGACGGCGGCTCGCTGTCAGGAACATCAAACGTGGTCTTCAAGACCAGCTGATTGTCTTGATAAACCTCCATGTTCAGCAGTCGCCTGCCGGGAAAACTGCAACCGGTCAGCAGAACGCTACAGAGAAAGACGAGTGAAAGCTGCAAAGTGTATCGATGGATCATTTCTGTTCTTCACTCCCGCATGTCGCTTAGAGTTCCTGTACTGTGACTGAATTGCTGCAGCGGCACTCCGGTTTCCTGCATCAGAGTTAGCCAATAATTTGCCAGCGGAGTGTCCTCTTCCGGAAGGACGATGTGCTCGCCGTACTTCACTCCCTTCGCTGCTCTGCCGGTGTAGATGGCAGGACAACCTCGCAGGCCATGGCCCGAGCGAATATTGCTTCCGTAACTGATCAGCGACGAGTCAAACAGGCTTTGGCCATTGAGGTCCTCTGTTGCCTTGAACTTGTCGATCAGTGAGGCAAACAGCGTCATGAAAAGTAAGTCCTTCTCTTTCGACGCCTCCAACCGCTTGGGATCGAGGCCGTAGTGTGACAGCGAGTGAGGGTTGAGATTGATGCCGTGGCCCTGCAGGACCGAACTGACCGGCTGCCGATAGGTAATGACTCGCGTCGAATCGGTCTGGAAGGCCGCGACAATGAGGCTGTGCATTGTTTTCAGCGCCTGCAAACCGTCCATGCCCTTGCCGGGTTCTCTTAGTGGCGACTTCGGTTTCGGGGTCTGGGCCCATTCCGCTTCGCGGCTGATGTTCTGCTCGATCTGGCGAACCGACTGGAAGTAGTCTTCGAGTTTGTCCTGATCGTTCTTGCTGAGCTTCTGCTTCGTGGAATTGAAGTCTGACACGACTCCGTCGAGGATGCTACGCCTCTGTGCGAGACGGAACTCCCGCTCCTCGCGGCGATTCTTTGGCCTGCCCGAAGAGCTGTGCATAGAGGTCGATCGGGTTAGTGATGCCGGGAATCGGATGTCCCTGGTCCGACCACGCGAGCGACACCCCTTGCCCGTGGCCATCCTGGCTGGGACCGCCCTCGGCGCTCAAGGTCAGGGTCGGAAAGCGGGTATCCAGTCCGATCTCTCGGGCGACCACCTGGTCCAGAGAGACGGAATTGTGAAACTTCTTGCCCGGAGTGTTGGCTACGTTGGCTCCAGTCAGGTACGAAGTGCTGCCCCCGTGCGGATTGCTCGCACCGAGATTGGTCAGGTTCGACACCAGGGAGATGTCGTTCTTGTGGCGCTCCAGCGGTGCCATACCTTCGGTCAGGCCAATATCAGCAAAGCGGCCGGCTTCGGTCGGGAAAAAAGTGTCTGCCGTGAATCCAAACCCACAGCCGATGATCAGGATGCGTTTCGGACTCGCCGCTGTCTCACTCGCGTTGCAGATGGACTCAAGCAGCGGCAACGCCAATACCGTCGAACCGGCCTTAAGAAATGCTCGACGGTTCTGAATTTGAATGCTCATGGATATTGTCCCTGGGTTGATGCCTTTTGCTTATCGAGGTTGATCGCTTCGACGGAATAAGGGGTTGCCGACAATCGCGTGTATCAGATCGCCGAGTCGGTATTGCTCTTGTTGCGAGGATGCCAGGATTTCATCGATAGCCTGTTCGTCGGAAAACTCGACGTGCCGCCCGAGTCCGTAGGAAAGCAGACCTTCGGTGATCGATCGTGCCAGCAGGTCTTTCTGTTCCACAAGCCCGATTCGAAACTCCTCGAAGTTCCGGAATTCTCGCTGGTTGGGAAACTGGCCGCTCGCCCTTACAGGGATCTTCTCACCTTCGTTGCCAGCTTTCTTACCGATGTCACCAACGACCTCGAGGCTCCGCCATCGGCCGAGCAGATCGAAGTTCTCCAGGCCGAACCCGATGGGGTCAGTCTTCCGGTGGCAGGAGGCACACTGCGCCTTGCGCTGGTGCATCTCGACGATCTCTTTGACGGCAAGCGGTTTGTCGCTGGCCGAAGCGAGTTCGGGGACGTTAGCGGGAGGCGAGGCGATTTGCTGGTTGAGAAATCTCTCCGCTACAAGAACCCCGCGAATGATCGGCGACGAGCGCTCGCCATTCGATCCCATGGTGAGGAAAGCCATCTGTCCGAGCAGCCCACCACGCGGCGAATCCTGTTTGACCAAGACCTTCTGAAAATCGTTGCCATCCCCTCGAATCTTGAGCCCGTAGTGATCTGCGAGCAGGCGGTCGATCACAACGAGATCCGAATCGATGAGCTCGTCAATGCCGAGATTCTCTTCGATCAATGCGTCAAAGAAATGCTGTGGTTCCAGCCTGGCGGAACGACGCAGGCCGTCGTTGAAGGTGGGGTGCTGCTCGTCGTCGATGGCAATCTCGTCGAACCGCGTCAGTATTGCCCACTGGCTCATGAAACCTTCCGCCAACGCCCAGCGATTCGAGTGGGCCAGCATGCGATTCACTTGAGCACGCAGGACGTCTTCGTCGTAAAGCCGACCTTCGTTAGCAGCGGAGTACAGTTCTTCGTCGGGCATCCGACTCCAGAGGAAAAACGCGAGACGATTGGCGAATTCGATCTGCGTCAGGGTTTCCTCGCCGGAGCTTTCCTCGATCAGGTAGAGAAACTTGGGTGAACTCAGAATCATTGCGAGGGCGGGAACCAGTGCCTCCTGTGGCGCACGGCCGTAGTCGCGATTCATCTGATAGACGGCATGAACCTTGTGGAGGAAATCCGGCGAGGGCGTCTGGCCACGGAAGGCGCGTTCGGCGAAGCTGGACAATAATCGTCGCGCGTCTTCGTGGGATGGACTTTGCGCCAGGTGTTTCCGGTAGAGCTGTTCGAAGAAGGACCCTTCGTCGTAGACGGGTCCTTGCACTTCAACACGATCAAGCCAGACGGCGGCCTGCGGCCCTTTGGAACCCACCGCCCGCACATACCGCTTGAAATTCTGGACTCCGACCCCTCCCGTCCGATTTTCAGAAACATTGATCGAAACCCGGTCCTGATCTGACTTGGGGCGAAACTCCAACTCAGCGGTGCCCGGAGTTTCGGGTGTGCCGGTGATCCTGAGATACCCAATCGCTGAACCGTTCGCCTTTAGCGCTACGAAATGGCGAATGGGGGGCTGAGACCCGTTCACGCCGCCGGTCACTCGGATCCGGTAGGTTCCGCGCGGATCAAATCGAAACCCATTAATAGGAGTCAGGCCGACACGGAAGAATTCCTCGTCAAGGTATGCCCCCGTCTCGATATGAGGCTGCTCAAGATATCTCCTGCGCCCACCAGCCATGAGATCATACCGTTTGACGAATAGCTGTCTGGCGGTGTCATCATTGAATCCGAGTGCGATGTTGCTTTCGCCGGCGGCAACGCGTTTCATCTTCTCGTCGTATTCCCTGACGTATCGCTGCATGCGCTCGTTCTGCGTCTCCACTTCGTAGGTTTTCGTCGTGGACTTCAACCGTGGCTGCTCGGCCCAATGCATTGCGGTTTGAACGATCTTCTCCGCAGCTGCGAAGTACCCTTCGAATTGAAATGCTGAGAACAGCTGACTCTGTCCAATTGTGTCAAAGCCTTCGCCGATGTCATTTGGCGGAATGATTTCTTCCGGAATACGAATCCCAAACAGATCCTCGATCGTGTTGCGGTACTCCCGCCGATTGAGCCGCCTCAGGAACACCTCGCCGCCAGTCGCCGAAAACCGTTGCTTCGCCAGCAGCAGCGAATCCGTCAGGTGTTCAAGCACGGGCTCCAGTTCTTTGTTGGCCGGACGCGGCCGGCCTTCCGGCGGCATCTGACCCAGGTTCAGCGCATCGAGCACTTCCTGCCAGCGCTCGGCCACGGTACTCGTCGACAATTCAAGACTGATCATGTCCAGCCGAAGATCGCCTTTGGGTTCTTTCGCCCCGTGGCAGATCACACAGTGTTTCTGAATGAATCCTTCCAGGATGTTTGCATTCAACTGCACCGCTTCTGCCTTCACGACATCAGCGGCTTGCTGAGCGTTCGCGATCGTGCCGCAAGTCAACAGACCAATGGTCAGTAGCGTAAGGTGTTTCCACAATTTCATACTTTCACTGGTCCTGTTCCACGCTATCAGCTTCTGAAGCAGGTGTACCAAAGACATCGACTTCACCATAAAACGTGCCTCCCCTCACTTCCCACAGCAGGTAGCGAAACCGTCCAATTTCTCCTTCGGGTCGGGAAATCGAACACGCCTGTTGCGCCGGTCGGTCAAGCTCCTCCCGTACATCAAAGAACCGGTCACTATTAACGCGAGCGATGCGAGTCCATCCGGTTTCATCCGGGGACAACGTGAGATCGGGAAGGCCATCTCCCGCAAATCCATAGAGCGTAAATCGCTGCCGTGCCCGATTGCGGTGTTGCGTGATCGAGCTGTGCTGATGCCACGAGTACGTGTTGATTCGAGTGATCGAGATATCCTCGCCAAGATCAACAAGAAAACTGCCCGTTTGACTTTCAAAGAAAGCCGATTCACGGGGAGCGTCCTGACGTTTCTGGCCCGCGCCATCCAGCAATACGCTGATCGATGATTTCCCACCGGCTTCCATATGGAGCTGACCGTCGACAACGCGAACGGTCGCGCGTCCCTGTGATTGGTCCGCGACGTCTTGGCTGCTAGGCGGCGAGATTGTGGGAAACTTGAATACCGACGTTCCATCTCCCGATTCGATGCGAGTGATCACTCGCTGCTCGCCAGTTTCGACAAACAGTGATTCTCCTGCACGTACACGCGGCACTTCGTCCAGGCCTTCGATCACCACATCGACTTGACCCTCGGTGACTTCCAAGCAGCTGAGGCCGTCGGGAGCTACCGTGGCGGTAAAGTTAGTTCCCATGTCCACGAACTTTGAAGTCTGAGTTACCAAAGTGAATCCCTTGGACCCTGGTGTCTCGGTGACGACCCGCACTTGCCCCAGCAGCAGAAACGCACTGTTCTCCGATAGCGGCTCGATAATCGCCGGCCCGGACATCGTGAGAAGCGTGCCAGAGTTGAACTTCGCCTCAACGATGCCAGATGACAACTCGATCCGCTGTCCCTCGTGAACTTCATCGCCGGAAACGAAATCGGTCGTCGAAGTCATCCAGCGGCTATCCTTGAGTTCGGCAAATCTGGCGACGGCTTCTTTAAAGGGAGCATGAGGCGAAGGCGAATCCTGAAGCAGCCAGGAACTGGCTCCCAATACGCACATGATCAGAACGGCAGACGCAGCAAACGCTGGCAGATATTGGGGCCACCGGGCAAACATGTAGCGAGGACGCGTCGTTACGGGAGTTGTCGCAACTGACTCCGCCTCCGTCGTAGCGTCAGAGCCGTGGAAATCGAGCCGACCAGACGCAAGTTCCCCGTGTACCTCGACCCGCCAGAGGTATTCGTCCCGTGCTTCGGAGTCGGTACGGAGCAATTCGTGCAGATCCGCTAACGCTGAATCGCTGATCGTGCCATGGCAAGTCTTGGCGACTGCCTCGTCAAATTCAGACGACGGATATCTCATGTAGTCGCCTCCTCTTGCGAAGAATGCTCAATGCATTCGCGCAGCTGGTGCCTAATACGCTGCAGGGATTTATAGACCGCGTCCACCGTTCGCTGAGCTTGCTCGGCAAGCGACTCAACCGAAGATCGTTGAAAGTAGTAGCCCTCGACCAACTCACGCTGGTTGTCCGGCAGCTTCTCCAGGCACTTGTCGAGATGCAGCAATCGATCATTAAATTCGGACCGGAGTTGCTCACGCCGAATAGCTAATTCTTCCGCCAGCCCGCCATCGAGTAGCGATTTCCATCGCTGTCGCCGATCCATCCATTGACGGGTGACGTTCAGAGCAAACCGACACGCCCAAGGGGCGAAAGGTCGGTCGGCGTCGTACTGGTCAAACTTCTCCCACAGCACGACCGCCGTCTGCTGCACGATCTCCTGGGCGTCGCTGAGATTCGGTGCCAGCGCAACGACATACCTCAGGATTTCCCGCTCATTGGCGAGAAAAACTCTTAAGAATTCCTGCTGCGAAGCAGGCTTCCGCATTGGCATTTCCGCGTCGTTTTCCATGGCTTCTAAATTACTTCCAGCGAAATCATTCGATTGGACATGAAAACACAAAAATTCGCTGAAACAGTTTTCTTGGTCATGGCCAATCACAGTTGCGAATGGTCTTCTGTTCCCATCGACCTTAGAATCAATTGATATCCCGCTGTGGGCTTCGTTCTTGCTTGCCTTGGTCCGCGATCCAAGAGCCCCGGATTTGGCCAACGCAGTGACCTTGCTGACTCGGCCGCTTGGAACATCTCATTTTCTTCCCCGTCCCCACTAGCCCCTAGTTTCTTGCAGCTACCATGAATCCGACGCTTACCTTTCTGTCTCCAGTGATCGTTGCCACGGTCATTCTTGCTACCGGCGTCCTTTTCAATTCAGAACAAGCAGTAGCTCAGTCGCCTCCTCCCAAGGCAACGACTACCTGGACGGATTTGGGATTCAGCCAGCTACCCGAAGGATTCTCCACTGACGAGATTCCATTGTTTGAAGGACTGAACGAGGCG
Source organism: Pirellulaceae bacterium (assembly GCA_963767665.1). Classification (GTDB taxonomy): domain Bacteria; phylum Planctomycetota; class Planctomycetia; order Pirellulales; family Pirellulaceae; genus Rubripirellula. The sequence continues at coordinate 12,834 of CAVYFC010000011.1, read as the reverse complement.
CGTGGAACCTGGACGTTCGAGGGAGAGACGGTTGATGGTGACGCGGCGATACCCGTGAAAGGTAGTCTGCAGGTCATGGGAAACCCCAAGAGCGGCATGCTTCCCGCCTGGAAAATGACCTGGGGCTGGCCCGTTGATGCGCCAACACACGCAATCCATTACTCGATCATGGCATCACCCCGACCAACAGGCTTTGATCTGATGCTGTTCCGAGCCGGTCCGGTGAAGAAACCTGTGGCGGGAACCGTCCAACCCAAGATCCAGCCATCAATGTTTCAGGGTAAATGGGATTTGGAAAACAGAGTGATCAACTGGACCGAATCAGACTTGCCCACGCAATTGCGCGGGCAGGACGCGAAGGAAGGCTCCTCTGATCCAAAGCAATCGTTCGAGATGGCCGTCGACGCCGACGGAAGGATTTCGATTCGAAACGGCAAACAGACGTCGGAGGGCCAAATGTTGGCTGGTAAGGCGCTTGTCCGAACAGGCGATTCGCCTGCACTACCGGCAACGCTCACAGGTAAGCATCGCTTCAAGACCGTCGCTGAGATTTCAGATCAACGGATTAAATCCTGCCTGCCACCGCAAGCGACGGAAATCACTTTGCTGAGTGAACGCGGTGGTCACTTTGCGCGATACAAGATAACGGAAACGGATCTCATAAAGTTCCTGGACAAACTGTGGGAAGCCAAGAAAGACAGTTCCGCCCATAAACGCGACATGATGGCGGGCGAAGGCGAACCAGCCCGTCGGGAATCAATGGTCAGAAACTTCAAGGCGACCGGCTGGGAGCCTCTCGAAAACGCAATCGCGTACTACAGCCCGTCCAAGCGAAATGGTGCCATCACGACTTACTACTACGACAGAGAAGCCGGGATCGCCTACCACAACGCGGGCTACTGGTAACGCCACACACGGAGTGACCGAGAGTCTCGATCGAGGATTCTGGCATGTGCTCCAAGGGGTCTAAATTGCGGTCACTCAGGTACGGCTTGAAAACTGATGTAGATGATCTGAAGCAGGTCTTCATCGCCAAAGGACGATAACCGAATCGCGAACTTGTATTGCGTGTTGCGCCACAGGGCCAGTTGCTTGTTGTCCGCGTAATCCTTCAACTCGGATTTCTTGTAGCGATTGTTTAGGGAGCGCCGGGCCGCCTCGATGCCAATTTTGTCGTAGATGACGGTTGCAGCTGAATAGCGGCCTTTCTTCAGATCGACCTGGACGCGGATAGGCTGAACTAATCTGGAGCCTGGCAGAAGTAATGCCACTGGGTCCGATGGCTTCTTACCAAGAATGCTCGGGTCGAAGAGGCCTAGCTCATCTGTGTCGTGCGAATCACCAGCGACCTTCAAAAAGGAGAGCACTCTATCGGGAATCACCGCCGCGCCAATTCTCTAGCGACGGCATGCATCACACGGGACGAATCACGGCCGTTACGACTGCGAATCAGAGTTCATCTAAGCTGCGGAGGCTGGACCAACCCCCGAATCCGCTTCGGCCTTGGACACCGATGCGACTTTTGGGGCCCCGCCGTCACCCCGGCGGCCGACGAAGGAGCGACTTTTGAAACGTGAGGCCGCACCTGTTTCATCGACCGAAAGCCGTTTTGGGGTCACACACCGGAGGCCGTTGTCGAAATCAAGGCATCCGCTCAGAAAGCCACTCGCTCGACAAATGCCTCCCCAGGAGTTGGAGCACTAGTGTCCTGGGGGAAATTACCAAACAAGACGTATGGCAATGGAAGACTCTGTTGAGACATTTGATCCCAGCCACGCGCGTTGCGGCTACTTCTTTGGCCGAAGTGCGTTGTCGAAGAACTCGAGGATGATCTCGCGGACTTCAGGCGTTTGAAATTCCTTGCCACCATGCCCGGCGTCAGGAACGATGTGAAAGGTTGAAGCGACTTTCGCGGCTTCTAGCTTTGCTTGTAATCGGCGGCTTTGGTCGATGGGGACGCCGGGGTCGTTTTCGCCGTGCATGATCAGGAACGGCGGATCATCGGCTGAGACCTGATAGAGGGCGCTGGCCTGTTGGCGAGCTCTGGAACATCGCGGACCGTTTTCCCCAGCAGTTTGGCGCCATTGGAATTGGCGATATCTTCCAGCGTGCGACCACTGCCCAAGACATTCGGTGGCATGGTTAACAAATCAGTGGGGCCGTACCAATCGCAGACTGCTTGAACGCGGCTTGAAGTGGTCTCGTTCGAGGGAGCGTCAAGTGTTCCTAGCAAGGCCACCAAGTGACCTCCGGCGGAACCTCCCCAAGCCGCGATGTGGTCGGCATCGAGTTGAAAGCCATCGGCATTCGTACGCAACCAACGAATCGCGGCTCGGCAATCCTCGATTTGTGCCGGCCATTGCACTTCATCGATGAGTCGATAGTTGATGCTTGCGACCGCGTATCCATGTTCAACTAACCAAGATGCCGGGCAACGATCCTTGCTTCCATTCTTCCACCCACCGCCGTGAACCCAAACAACCACGGGAACGGGGCCGTCGGCCGTCTTCGGATAGTACAGGTCAAGCAGCAGGCTTTTCTCTCCGGCTCGGGAATATTCCAGGTCCTTGTAGACAACTGCGGACGCTGGCGAAGGTTGGTTGTTCTTTCCGGCTTTGTGATGGCCTGCCCCTTCCAGGGCTCTCTGGATGGTGAAGTCGACCAGATTTTGAAAATGAAAGAAGCCTGGCCAAAAGTTATGGCCTTGGCCATGCGGAACGGCCAATTCCAAGACATCCGCCGCGCCTGCCTCTTGGTAGACATTGGCCAGCGTGGCCGAATTCTCTTTGAGCGGAACGACGTGATCGACATCGCCATGAATGATGTAAACGGGAATCTTCGCGCTGGCAAGCTTGTCGGCCTGGGCGATCGGATTGTGCGTACCGAGTGATTGTTCCAACTCGTCAGGCGAGAGGCCATACGCAGGTGCGGCTTTCTGAAGGCCGGGATAGGTTCGCAGATCGAAGACCGGATAGATGCCGGAGATGCCAGCGACTTTATCGGTATTGTGAATGGCCCAACTACTGGTCCACAGCCCGCCTCGGCTTCGTCCCAACAGGCAGGGCTTGGGGGCGAAGCCACGCTTTTGCGTCAACTCGTTGTGGAGTTCGGAAAAGGCTTCTTGTGATGCTGGATTCCCATAGGCTTCCCCTACGTCGATTCCCGCGACGGCGATACCTGCGTCGACGAACTGTTGATGCATCCACTTCTCGTGGCTATCCGGATAGGCGGGCAAGGTCGGAGCATACATGACCCAGGGCTGAGGTCTTTTTCGTTTCGCTTTTTCAGGCCACAGGATGAACGCCGGCCGATCATTGATCAGAAACGATTCGCCAGGAAGGATCAGGTTCTTCTCTAGCTTCTCGGAGTCCTGGGCACCGATGGGACTCGCCAGCCATGCCATGAATAGGCAGCTAACGACAAACATGCGCAAGAGGGGGAAGTGTTTCATCGGAGGGTTCCACAGCGGGTGGGTGTTGCGTGCTAGTTGGCGCTGTCAAGTTAGACTGCTTTTCTCGCAAGGATTTGTTTCGCTTCGACTTCACGCAACATCTCGTCGATCTGAACCAGTCCGAATTCCTTTGCGATATCGGTGATACGCACCTCGGGTGAACGGCTCTCGACGATAGACCATTCCTCTTCCGCGAAGGTTCGAATCCGAATCTTATCTCCGTACTTGGCAAAGATCTCCGGAAACACCTTCATGATAGGCCAAGTGTGTACGACAGTCTTTTCAAGATTAACAGTGGCAACTGTCCACGGGTTCCAGCGTGACGTCGTCGCGATTGTTTCGCCGGTCACATCACAAATCTGGCTGGTGTCTTTTCGTGTACTCGTCGCTATGACCAGACGATTCGTCGCAGCTGCTATATTGATCTGCCGTCCACCGCCAAAGGCACTCGGCCAAACAACGATCTCCGCTTTTTTTTCCGCCAACCGCTTCCACCCATCGGGCCAAAAGACATCGAAACAGATCTGTATGCCGACGTTTCCAAAGTCGGTCTCAAAGACCGGTGGATCGATCGGCCCTGGGGCCAAGCCCTTGGCAAGTTCGCCTTCCGTAAGACGAATCTTTTTGTAGGTTCCAACTTCCTTGCCGTCACGATCAATCAAAATTGCCGCATTGAAGTAACGTCCGTCCTCGGTGACATACGTGGGGCAGACGACATAGCAACGATGTTGTGCGGCAAACTCGGCTATCGGACGACACAACGACGCAAGCGGGTCGGTGGCAACCGTTTCGGCATCGGTCTCTTGATCGAGAGGTTGGCAACGGGAAACACTTCAGGCAAGCAGATTAGATCGGGCTTGGACGTCACCGTTTGCCCCATCAGATTGACGATCTTCGCAACCATCGCTTTCGGAGAACTCGCATTGAGGTCCTGCTGGCAAACCGTCGCGATTCGAACCTCGCGAGGAAGGCGATTTGCTGGAAGGTTCACTTCATCGCTGTGCGCCTTGTCAGGCAATGCCAAACTGCCTGCCATAGCTGCGGCACCTGACATCGCCAGGAACTGGCGCCGACCACTCGTGTTTGACAAATCCGACATGCTGCTAACCTGGGAATTGAATCGGGGAAGGGCACGAGATCTAGGTGCATCCGTATATTAACTCCTCAGCGTCGCATTTGGATACGCAGGAACGCTACGGTCAACGGAGAAACACGTTTTGATTATTAAGCATTCGACTTCGTCGCCGCTGTTCGACGCCGCAGCTTTTCATGGTGCCTCCGATGATTCAGGAGGCAATGCGTTCATTCTTGGCTCATGAATGTCAGCCCATGTATGATTGTGCCATCAGGAAACGACAAATTCACTTTCAGCTTACTTTGACTTGCCGTCGCATGAATCGGCGTGGCGAACCTAGGATGATGACTTCAGCTGGGGCCGCCACTGGATTGACATTCAAGCGAATGGTCGATTCGAAGTTGCAGTCAGCTTCTCTGGCTGCGAAGATGTTGCGATGAAGATTTCATCGCGTCAGCCCCTCTGGGTCCCTCTGTCGATCGCCCTTTGCTGCGTCGGCAGCTTTGCATTGACGTCGTTTGGGTTGGCGGACGATGCCACTTCATTCTCCGCGGGGGAATTCGAGCGGGACGTGGCGCCGATCCTGGTTCGCAATTGCCTGGAATGTCATCGCGGGCCCGAGCCCAGCGGCGGCCTTGATTTGTCCTCCAGGCAATCCATGGCTGTTGGCGGGGAAAGCGGACTGGCTGTCGATGCAGACGACCCCAAGGATAGTCTGCTATGGCGAAAAGTTTCCGACGGTGAGATGCCGCCGGAATCTGAACTCCCGGCGATCGAAAGGTCGCAACTGCTTCGATGGATCGAGGCGGGTGCTCCACGGAACGATCGCACGCTCGATCTGTACGAACGCTCGACGAGCAAAAGGGCCGGCTACGATTGGTGGTCGCTGCAACCGATTGTCGACCCGCCAGTCCCCGTCGTTCCAGTCCCCGTCGTTTCAAGTCACGTCGAGAACCCGATCGACGCGTTTGTCATCGATCGACTTCAGCAGGAAGGTCTGCGGATGTCGCCGCGCGCCGATGCCCGGACGCTGGTGCGTCGACTGATGGTCAGGCTGCATGGGATCCATCCCGATGCCGCGACCGTAGAGCGAATGGAGCGTAACAACACGTCGGAAGACTTCCGTGCCTTGATCGACGAAGCGTTGGAATCGCACCGTTACGGCGAGCGTTGGGCACGACACTGGCTTGACTTGGCCCGTTTTGGCGAAAGCCAAGGGTTTGAACGTGACAAGTCCCGGCCGAACTCATGGCGGTACCGCGACTGGGTCATCGGCGCCTGAATGACGACATGCCCTACGATCAATTTGCAAAGTGGCAGATCGCGGGCGACTGCCTGCCCGATGCCGGTCGTGACGGTGTGGTAGCGACCGGTTTCTTGGTAGCCGGCGCGTGGGACGAGGTCGGACAGAACCAGCAGAGTGCGGCGATGAAGCAAGTCGTCCGCCAAGACGAGATGGAAGACTACGTAGGAACGGTCGGACAAACGTTTCTGGCGCTGACGACGAATTGCGCTCGTTGTCACGATCATAAGTTTGATCCGATTCGGCAGTCTGAATACTACGCCCTCTGCTCGGCCTTGGACGGTGTGCATCACGGTGAGCAAGACATCACCCCCGCCGAAGTCATCCAGGCTGCCCAACAGAAACGGGCGGAAACGAACTCGCTGCTTCAGGCGTCGCAAACAAAACTCGCCGCGATGGAAAAACCGATCTTTGAGTTGATTGCGAAAACGTCGACCGAATCAAATTCGACCAACAACCTGGCAGGATGTCTTATCAAGAAACCGCTGGCTCACTGGGATTTCTCCAAGGGGTTGGAGGACCAGGTTGGCAACATGGATGCCGATCTTCGGGGCGGGGCGAAGATCGAAGACGGCGCGGTTTTGCTGGACGGAAAAGAAGCCCATCTGGCCACCAAACCGCTTGATCGTGATGTGGTCGCAAAGACGCTGGCGGTGCGTGTCACGCTTGGGGGTCTGGAGCAGCGCGGCGGCGGTGCCATGACGCTACTGAGCACCGAAGTCGGTCAATTTGATTCCATCGTTTTTGGTGAACGGGAACCGAAGCATTGGATGGCGGGAAGCGAGAATTTTCGGCGAACGGCAAATGCTCATGGTGTGGAAGAGACCGACGCAACGGATCGACCGGTACACCTCGCAATCACGTATGCCAGCGATGGTGTGATCACGCTGTATCGGGACGGAGTGCTGTATGGATCGCCGTACCAGACCAAATCGCCGCCTCGCTATCCCGCGAAAGACTGCGTCGTCGCGTTTGGCGTTCGACATTTTCCGCTCGGCGGCAACCGCATGCTTGCCGGTCGGATTCATCAGGCAAGCTTGTACGATCGGGCGCTCAACGCAGACGAAGTCCGATGTTTGGCAAGTGGCGCCGCTTTCATCGACGACGACGTCTTGTCCGAGCACATGACGGACGACCAGCGAAAGGAATGGACCCAGCTGCGATCCAAAATCAAACGGCTGCGTGAGCGCGACACGTCGGTTGCTCGCGAACTGACCTACGCCGCCAAATCAGCACAGCCAAAAGAGCCGACCCGCATACTTCTCCGCGGTAATCCGGGCACGCCAGGAGAGATTGTATCGGCCAGCGGTATCGCAAGTATTCAAGGAATCGCGTCGGATTTCGGGTTGCCAGCGGACGCTCCCGAAGCCGAGCGGAGAAGGAAGCTGGCAGATTGGATCGCCAATCGCGACAACCCGTTATTCGCACGTGTGATCGTGAATCGATTGTGGCATCATCATTTTGGCCGGGGACTCGTCACGACACCGAATGACTTCGGCTTCAGCGGTGGTCAGCCTTCGCATCCGGAATTGCTTGACTACCTGGCCTCTCGATTGATCGAGTCCAATTGGAGCTTGAAATCGATCCATCGGTTGATCGTTTCTTCGGCGACTTGGCAGCAAGCGACGACGATCAATGATGCGGCCGAGGCGATCGATGCAGGCAACCGGTTGCTATGGCGAGGCAACCGAACCCGTCTGGACGCCGAGACATTGCGTGATTCCATTTTGCTTGCCGCCGGTCAGTTGAATGACACGGTAGGAGGACCTTCGTACCAGGATTTCAAGACGTTCAACTTCAATAGCCAGTTCTACGACATGATCGATCCGGTCGGAGACGAGTTCAATCGCCGAACTGTCTATCGGATGGTGATACGGTCGGGCCGCAATCGGATGCTCGATGCGTTCGATTGCCCCGACCCGTCGGCAACCGCCCCCAAGCGAGCGGTGACGACAACGCCGATTCAGTCTTTGACGCTACTGAACCATTCGTTTGTACTTCGCATGGCAGATCTGTTTGCCGAGCGAATCGTCCATGAGGCTGGCGACGATCCCGATGCGCAAGTCGAGCGAGCGGTCCAAGTCGCCTGGTGTCGCGCGGCAACTGTCAGCGAAAGCGATTCGTTTACCAGTTTCGCCGAGGCTCACGGATTGGCCGCACTCTGTCGGGTTCTGATCAATAGCAACGAGTTTCTGTATGTCGATTGATAAGTTCTCTGATCGCCGGTCATGGCTTTCGTTTGCCGCTCGCGGTGTTGGCAGCGTCGCGTTAGCCGATCTGTTGATGCGGGATCAAAAAGCCGTCGGCGCACGAGTCGCACCCGAGGCGTCCGATCCGGCCCCGCATTTCGCGCCGCGGGCAACGCGAGTCATCCATATCTGTTTGTTCGGCGGACTTAGCCAGGTCGATTCGTTCGACTACAAGCCGGAGCTGGAAAGGATGCACGGCAAGTCGCTGACGAGCGCCGAAAAACCGGACGTCTTCTTTGGCAGGGTTGGCCTCATGCGAAAGAGCGACTGGGCGTTTCGAAAGCGGGGGGAAAGTGGGCTCTGGGTTTCGGAACTGTTTCCGCATCTCGGTGGTGTCGCCGATGAACTGACCATCGTGCGGTCGATGTTCGCTGAGACGTCGAATCACACGCCAGCGACCTTTCAAGAGAACACCGGCTTTCGTTTGAACGGTTTTCCAACGTTCGGGTCCTGGATGTCATACGGGATGGGATCCGAAACGGACGACCTACCCGCTTACATCGTGATTCCCGATCCGCGCGGCTTGCCGGCTGGCGGATCGATCAATTGGACAAACGGTTTTCTGCCGGCCCGTCATCAAGGCGTCATCATGCGCAGCAAGGGGGTCGCTGTGGACGATCTGTTTCCGGCGCGCGAGATTCCGGCCGATCGTGAACTGGCCAGTCGCAAACTGCTGGCCGAGATCAATCGCCGACATCTGGAAACACGTCCAGGCGACGATCAACTCGACGCGCGGATTCGTGGATACGCGCTGGCAGCAAAAATGCAGATGGCGGTTCCCGAGGTCACGGATCTCAGTGGCGAATCAAAGCAAACGCATACGATGTATGGCATGGGGGAGGAACCGACGGATGACTTTGGACGCAGCTGCCTGCTGGCGCGCCGATTGCTCGAGAAAGGAGTGCGATTCGTTCAACTCTATTCCGGCGGTGCGTTCGGGTCGCCGCGGATCAACTGGGACGGCCACGAAGAGATGGCCAAGAATCATGGGCGCGAGGCGAAGCGAATCGACAAACCGATCGCCGGTATGATTCGCGATCTGCGTCAGCGCGGGATGTTGGAGGAAACGCTGATTCTGTTTACGTCCGAATTCGGTCGCACGCCCTTCACACAATCCGCTGCCGATAGCCTTGGCACCGGACGCGATCACAACGAGAAAGGATTTTCAATCTGGATGGCCGGAGCCGGGATGCCTGGCGGACGAGCCTACGGCGCGACCGACGAGATCGGATGGCAAGCGACCGAAAACCGGCTGCACTGGCATGACTTACACGCCAGCGTGTTGCATCTGTTGGGGATCGATCACGAGCGATTGACCACCTATCACAACGGCATCCAACGAAGACTGACCAACGTGCACGGACATGTCGTGAAAGACTTGATCGGTTAGCGATCGGACAAAGACAGTGCCGGAGCCAAAATTGATGTCGCCGTGGCCAATCCCGCGACTTTCCGCAGGGGCCACCAGCGTGAGGGAAGACTCGCCGAGAAAGAACTCGCCGCTTTCGCGATTGCCGCCGTCACACATGATCACATCACCCCACTGTTTTCTGCAATCGATACAGGTCTGATGCTCCACGTGCCGCGCGTCACGGTTGCGAGGCCATTGGACCGATGTACTTGTTCGCGATCACCACGTTGTCGATAAACACGTGCTGGTCATGGGGCGATGGGATCGTCCCACCGTGGTAGACGTTCATCCAGACTTGTTCGATTCGGAGCTCGTCAGTAAGACGAAAGCGCACATCTGTCTTCTCGAATGCCAAGTGACCATCGACCCAGGCTCGTAGAACTCCGTTCTTTTCGCCGGGGGTGTTCAAGCGACAGTATTGTTCGATGGCGTACCACCGATTCGTTGTCAGGTATCCGCGATATCCTTTGCTCCAAACCCAATTCGTTCCATACGAACTTTTCATGTCGGTGTGATAGCAGTAAAACCCAATGGGCGTTCTTCCCGCCAAAGGGTTTCCTTCAGGAACGGTCATTTTGAACAGGCCGCGTGCCGACCAGCCGTTCGAGCCGTTGCTTTTTCGGCCACCCCAGCCTGCTCGGCCATAGGTCCCACTGATCCCAGGTAGCTTGCCACCTTGGACGGTTTGATTCCAGTCATCCGCCAAACGCAAATGGTAGCGAAAGTAAATCTCTTCGGGCTCGTCTCCGATTTGCTCATCGAATTTGAAGAGCGTGTTCAGTGCAGTCGTCTCGCCTTTGGCGATTCGAGCACGCAATGCCTTGCCTTTCAGTGGCAGAAACTTCTCGAATCGCGTGTCGACATCCACGGTGTCGATCCTGTCCTTTGGCTCGGCCTGCGTCCATTCGCTCTGCCAGTTCGCTCGCTCGAAACCAGTGGCGAAAATCACATCGGGGTCGTCGCCAATTCCGCGATCGTTTTCGTACCTTGCCGCAATCCCCAAAACAGGTAACGTCAGCGGCTCGTCATGACCCTGTCGGCAGCGAAAAACGCCAATGCTGGCGGAACCATATTGCTTCGTCGTTTGAAGAACCAACGCGGCGTTCGAGATCGCTCCGACACTCGCTGCTTGTTTCAGATCGAATCGAATCAAAAGATGCTCCGGCTCGGCGGAGACGCGTAGCTCGTCAGCCTGACCCTGACTGCGGTAAGTCGACTTGGTGAGATACGTATCTGCGACGGGATCAAGACCAACCGTCCCTGTTTCGCCAGTCAGCTCTAGCTTGGGACGGAGTGTCGCGTCCGTACTCTCACGGCTTCCAAACATGATCAGGCCACGGCCATCGGTGATTCGCAGGAACATGCCCTGATTCGGATGCGTTCCATTGGTCCATTGTTTCACCAGAGTCGTGACATCCCAGCGAACTGGTTTGCGAGTATCGCTGTCCACGACTTTGGTAGCCACAAAGGCTGCATCTCCTTGCTCTGCATCCTTTGCGTCGCGCCAGTCCCCCATGAAGTGTTTCCAAGGCAAAATCGCACCCGTATTGTAGTGTTCACGATTGGCGCCATCATTGTGCTGCGAGGAACCCTCTGCCCAATCCGCCTGATCGCCCAGAGCCGGGCTAACCATCCTGAGGACAAACAAAAGCAAGACAAGCGTGGTAGGTTTCATTGGACTTGAGCAAACTCACGAGGATGCGATGAACACAACCAGTAATGTACCCCACATGTTTGTGCTCCGGCGGCCGGCACGAGGACAAGCGATCGCTTCCGGGAAGGATCCCCAGCCCGATACACCAAGCCCAATACTCCAATGGACTTTTTGGCTGTCGTACAGCTCCTTCTGCTGACGGCGGCAATGGAGCTCGTTGCCGCGTGATCCCATTGCGTTGTCGGTACGTTTCAAGGCAGCTACTTAATGAACCGCCGCACTGATCCGCCAACTCAAACGCACGTCGTTACATGTGATCCCGCATGGCAATGCCCCTTTTGCCGACAGCCTATCCCCATCGCTGATGACTTTCGGAGGCTTCGGGCTTTGAAGTAAGCGATAAGCCAAGCTGGCCTGCTCAAGATCGGACCGTTTCAAGACTGCTTTGACAATACTGGGAATACCGCTGGTCATAGCAACACGATGCTGAGCGACCTCGTTGGGAGAACACAGTTGGGACAACATTCGACGTTGCATGATAGAAGAGTGACCCGTCGATAGGCTGCGAACTGTAAGAAATCACCCAAAAAGTCGACAAGAGCTACTTGAAGCCATTGAGCTAATTCCACAAGGGCAATGCTTTGCCTGGGTCGCAAAATCTGTTTCGCGATCCGCTAGCCGACTCCCAAACGGCTTCCCTTCGATGAATCCGGATGCTGTTCAATTGAAGTGACTCTATACTGATTACCAACCACTGGATTGCCCCGGTGGATTTCGCGGAGTGTGTGAGGTCTCCGGTTGACACTCAATCTTTCCATAACTCCGGGTGATCGATGCATTCTTCTCGTGTCCGCGTTTACATGGGCTGCTCGTTCGATGGCTTCATCGCTGGCCCCGACCATGATACTTCTTGGTTGGACGACAGCTACGGCGCCCCAGGCGACCTCAAGCCAGATCCAGACGTACTCACATTCAATGATTTCATGAGTGACGTCGGCGCGATACTCATGGGCCGCTCGACATACGACATCGTGGAGAAGCTTGGACAGTGGCATTACGGTGAGACGCCTGTAGTCGTCGCCACTCACCGCCTGCTGGAGCCAGTGGCCACCAAGATCGAAACCGCCGATGGTCCGATCGAAGATCTCATTCAAAGGGCGAAGGACAGAGCGGGCGACAAAGACGTTTATCTTGACGGCGGGGATCTGGTTCGCCAGGCGCTGAATGCAGGATTGGTGGACGAAATAACGGTCACGATGCTTCCGGTCCTGCTTGGAAAAGGTGTGCGATTGTTCGACGATCTCTCATCGAGGACGAAGCTTCAATTTGCCAGCCACAGGCCCCATGAAGGTGGATTCCTGCAGGTGACCGTGCGAGTGCGACCTACCTAGCCTGCGTTGGACTCTCAGCCTTAGCCGTCTTAGTTATGGTGGATCAGCCGATTCGCCCACCGGATCTTGTTCGCTCCATCAAGAGCCGCTCCGATCGATGAAACCGGAGCACGAAATCCGCAGGAGCCGCCGGTGTCGGCCTCCGGGGCGCACCCGGCGGGGCCCCAAGTCACATCGACTCAAGCCCCCCTTCACTGAACACATGTCCCGTTCCCCTGCACCTGGTAAAACTGCGAGAGGTGTCGCAGACCGAAGCGGCGGGGCGGATCGGCTTCCTCCGCGAGGCTGGTCCAACCGAGG
>CAVYFC010000010.1:0-450866 GCA_963767665.1 Pirellulaceae bacterium | reverse complement strand
TGACCTACTGATTACGAATCAGTTGCTCTACCACCTGAGTCTACATCGGCTTTATTTCGGAAATCTCCCCACCGGGACGCCCAAAATGAGCTTTCTTGATGTATCAACTTTATGGTACAGTGTCAAGATTATGAAAGCGAAAATCATACTCCTTCTCTTTGTTCTTGTCCTTTTGTCCGGTTGCCGGGAACCTGACCCACCCCAACCCGAAGAACCGGCCCAATCCCTGAACAGAAGGTCGTCCAGCTTCAACAAAAGGGCTGCAGGGCCTGCCACCCGGACATCACTCATGACGAACACCATAATTTTGCCTGCGTTGACTGCCACGGCGGTAATGATGAACAACAGACCAGAACGAAGCTCACGTCAACCTGGTCGCCCAACCAGCCCATCCTGACGTCATGGCAGAAGGCTGCGGCAAATGCCACTTGGAACAGGTTCAAAACAGTCGCGAGTCGCTCCATTTTACCCTGCGAAACGAAGCCAACCTGGTCAGAAAACATTTCGGTTGAACTTATAAGAATCTGTACGCTTAACTCAATTAGAGCAACCTTCTTCTCCTGCAACATCCCAGGAGCTTGTCGATGATATGCTGCTCCGGCGATGTCTGCGCTGCCATGTCTATTCGTCCGGTGATACATATCCTCTTACCCGAAGAGGTACAGGGTGCGCCGCCTGCCACCTGCACTTTATCGATGGTAAACTTGATAATCACAAGTTCATTGGTCTCCCCGGAGACGAGCAGTGCCTGAGCTGTCACTATGCCAACTTCGTCGGAGCGGATTTTTACGGGCGCTATGAGCATGATTTCAACTGGGAATACAGGACACCATATGTCACCCGGGAAGAGTATATCCGGGCTTACGGCAGTGAATACCATGATCTTGTTCCGGACATCCACCAGCAGAGGGGTTTGTCCTGTATAGACTGTCACAGCGGACACATGCTTATGGGTGATGATCAGAAAGAAATAAATTCATGCTCTTCCTGCCATGACTGGAACGAGAAAAGGCGTGAAAGCCCTTCCAGACAACATCACCATAGAGGACGGCCGTACCGTTTTAACGGCGCGACATACCGGCAAAGAGCACCCTATCCGCAACTCAGCCATCCGGCCCACAGACAATATGGAGAACAGGTTTCCTGCCAGGTTTGTCACGCCCAGTGGAGTTTTAATGACTCGACGACCCATCTTCTGCGAAGCGATACTGATGATTACGACCCATGGGAACGCCTAACCGTCCAGTCCAGCTCAGAGGTAGAGCAACTGTTGGACCACAACCTGTACAGCGACGAAGATGAACTCGCTCCTACCATGAAAACTCGATCACTGGCGAGCCGGTCGAGGGCTTATGGCACAAAGGATTTACCCAGCGCCGATGGGAGGACATGATCATCAAGCGTGACAGGGACGGTATTATCAAGGTGTTCAGGCCAATCCTTGACCTGCGCATCTCTTTTATGGATAATAACGAACGTGTACGGTTTGACAATATAACCGGGGATGGAAATGGTATCCTCCCCTACACCCCGCACACAACAGGCCCGGCAGGGATGTTCTATACAGACCGTTTTGCAGATATCATAGATCCCGGGGACAGCTCTTCCAGATACTACAGGGAAATGAATTTATTACACCTTATTAAACAGACAGTTATCATCGTTTCTCTCGTTATCCTGATAGCAGGATGTGCAGAACGGGTTGAGTACAGGCCCCCGTATAAAAAAACTACTGCTACCCAGCGCCCATACACCATAAACGGCAAAACATATTATCCCATAGATTCTGCCCACGGATACTGGGAAAGGGGAACTGCCTCCTGGTACGGTAAAAAATTTCACGGCCGAAAAACAGCGAACGGTGAAACGTATAATATGTACGCCAAAACCGCTGCCCACAAAACCCTTCCGATGAACACTGTTCTTCTGGTCAGGAACCTTGAAAACGGTCGGGAGACCGTTGTTCGTGTCAATGACCGCGGTCCGTTTGTGAAAAACAGGATAATTGACCTGAGCTATACGGCAGCAAACGAACTTGATGTTGTCAGAAACGGCATTGCGAAAACGGAAATTATCGCCATGGGTGAGTCTACAGGATCCTCAGGAACTAGGGAAGGTAGAACTGGTATGCTGAAATACCAGGATTTCACGACAGGTGATTTTTATATTCAGATCGGCTCTTTTATCAACCGGAGCAATGCTGAAAAACTGGCCAGAATTTTCACCTCCACGGGGATGAAAGTCATAATCCAGCCATATGAAACAAATGTCGACAAATACTACCGAGTTCAGGTCTTTGCAGGTAATTCCCTTAATTTTGCCAAACAGCTTGAGAATCTGTTTCTAGGCAGGGGGTATGAAGGAGCGTTCGTTATTGCCCGTTAAAGAAGCCGGGAACAGAATAATTTTCGCAATACTCACGTGAGAAAAATTCAGTTTCCTCGTGTAAGCGAGAGAAATTAAATCTGTCTCCCGTATAGATCTGACAGACACTATCCTGCAGGAACTTTTTACAGGAGGAATTTAAGCAGGCAGGTTTTCCTTCTCCCTTACCTTTGCTACGAACTCTCTGATCATGTTATGGTCCTTGACTCCCGGTGAGGCCTCCACCCCTGAATTAACATCCACACAACTTGGACGTAGAACTTTTATTGCATCGGCAATGTTCTCTGCATTGAGCCCACCGGCAAGGAGATATGGCCTTTTCAGGCCAAGCCCGTCTATGAGGGACCAGTCAAAGCTTATGCCGGTTCCGCCGACTAAATCCTTATAGTAGGTATCAAGCAGAAACGCCTTTACATGGGGCGTATAGGGCTCAAATACTTCCGATGTCGTCTCACTGCTCACCCTGAATGCCTTGATGACTTCGCAGGGGGAGGTAAAACGATTCAGGCGTTCAGTATATTTGGGGGATTCATCACCATGGAGTTGGGCGTAGGTAAGGCGGCAATACTGGATTATTTCTTCAACGTCCGGACGCTTCTTGTCAACAAAGACGCCGACCACATCCACAAAAGGCGGCAGCTGCTCAATTATAAGCCGTGCTTCTTCCGGATCTATATAGCGGGGACTTTTCTTATAGAAAATAAATCCCAGGGCATCCACCCCTGCTTCTACGGCACAGCTAGCATCCTGCGGCCTTGTCACTCCGCACATCTTGATTCGAATTCGTGAACAATTCATTTGGTACACATAGATTTTATGCTGAAAGAACTCCTGTAATGTTCCGCTCATATTCGCACTTCGCATCAGGCTCTCTCCGATCAATGCGGCAGTCACCCCTGCTGCACGCAGCCTGCCCATATCATGACTGGTCGATATACCTGATTCACTTACCACCGGGATATGCTCCGGTATTAACCGTTGAAGACGGAAGGTCGTATCGAGATCCACTGAAAAATCATTCAGGTTGCGGTTGTTGATACCGATGAGACGGCTATCTGCTGCCAGAGCAGACTCCAGTTCTTTCTCATCATGGACCTCGACCAGCACATCCATGCCAAGTTCTTCTGCCATCTGGCGAAAATCACGCATCTGTAAAGTGTCGAGGATTGCGGCAATAAGTAAAATAGCATCGGCCCCATAGAGACCGGCCTCCTTAATCTGGATAGGATCAATTATAAACTCTTTGCGCAGAACAGGCAAATCAACCGTTTCCCGGACAAGCGGCAGATAGTCGATTGATCCCTGAAAAAAGTCAACATCTGTGAGAACAGACATGGCATGAGCACCACCGGCCTTATAGCTTTGTGCTATGGCAACCGGGTCAAAAGCCGCCTGAATGACGCCCTTGGAGGGAGAAGCCTTCTTTGCTTCTGCAATTATGGCTACGCCCGGAAAGGTTGTAATCGTCCTGTAAAAACCACGGGGTGAATCCACTTCTTTGCCGGGCCCTCTGATACCGCTCTGTTTGAGCTCAACAACTTCCTCGCGTTTTCGTGCAACTATGGTATCCAGTATCATTGTAAAAAATCCCTCTCTTACTGCTTGCAGAACCCAATCAGGCTGTCAAGTTTTTCAAGGGCAGCACCTGATGCAATAATTTCACGAGCCAGGCCGACACCCTCAGCAATAGTGGCCGCTTTTCCAGCAGCCATCAGGGCAGCACCGCCATTGAGCAGAACCATGTCAAGCCTTGCTCCTTCCACACCACTGAGCACGTCCCGGACCTGGACTGCAGACTCTTCCGCGCTGGCACCACCTCGAATATCATCCAGGCTTGCCCGCTCGAGGCCCACGTCTTCCGGCTCGATTGTGTATGTCTCAACAGTGCCATTGTAGGCATCAGCAATATGGGATGTACCGGTAATAGTCATCTCGTCCATGTTGCCTTCTCCCCAGACGACAAGTGTCCTCTTCATGCCGAGTCGTTCAAGAACGGTTGCGATCGTTTTGGTCAGCTCTTTGGCGAACACACCTGTTAACTGGACATTTGCCCCGGCCGGGTTGGTCATCGGTCCCAGTATATTGAAAATCGTCCTGATCCCGATTTCACGGCGCGGGCCAATTGCATATTTCATGGCGCCGTGCATCATAGGGGCAAAAAGAAAGCCTATGCCAACGCTCCTGACACATTCACCAACCCGCTCAGCAGGCATTGACAGATCAACACCAAGGGCTTCGAGAACATCAGCACTTCCGCACTTGGAGGAAATGGCCCTGTTCCCG
This sequence comes from Pirellulaceae bacterium, assembly GCA_963767665.1. GTDB lineage: Bacteria > Planctomycetota > Planctomycetia > Pirellulales > Pirellulaceae > Rubripirellula. Next base: position 446,198 of record CAVYFC010000010.1, on the reverse strand, counting down.
TGTTTGGCAACAGGAATACCGGCACCGGCAACAACAAAGGAGGTCGTGGTCGAAACATTGAACGTACCTGATCCGTCTCCCCCGGTTCCGACGATATCCATCAGAATTTCACCGCCGGCGGTATCCACCCCGGTATCGACAAAGGTTGCCTTCTCCCGCATGACCCGGACCGCACCCACTATCTCATTAATGGTCTCGCCCTTCATCCGCAGGGCAGTAATAAAACAGCTGATCTGGGCATCTGTTGCCTCGCCGGACATTATCTCCTGCATGACATCGATCATCTGCTGTTCATCAAGATCAATACCCGTGACTATTTTTCCAATCGCCTCTCTAATCATGACATACCTCTCAACCCAAAAATAGCAGTTAACTCATCCCTAACGCAGTAAATCCGGGTAATCCGGCCGGAGGAAGTTGTGGAGCAGGACCATGCCGACACCGGTCATAATCGACTCCGGATGAAACTGAACCCCTTCCACCGGCAACTCTTTGTGCCTGATACCCATAAGTTCTCCCTGATCCGTAAATGCAGTGGCTTCAAGGCAGTCCGGTAAAGATTCCATCTCCACCACGAGAGAATGATACCGCATGCCGTCAAATGGATTTGACAGGCCGGTAAAAACACCCTTGAGTCATGGCTCACCGGGCTTGTCTTGCCATGCATAACCCTTCCCGCCCTGACAACCTTGCCGCCGAAGGCCTCTCCAATTGACTGGTGGCCCAGGCAAACCCCGAGAACAGGCATTCTGGTACTGAAATGCCTTATAGCCTCAATTGAAATACCTGCCTCTTTGGGCGTACAGGGTCCCGGTGAAATCAGGAGCCGGTCCGGTCCCAGTGCCTCAATGGCAGCGATGTCAATTTTATCGTTTCGAAAGACCTTTATTTCAGGAGGCTGCCAGTTTGCATCGTCATCATGTGGACAAGTAGCAAGTGTCTGGACAATATTGAACGTAAACGAATCATAGTTGTCGATAATGACAATCACGGCCTAAAACCCCTTTTCTGCCAGCTCAACAGCTCTTCGAAGCCCCCTGGCCTTGTTGATAGTTTCCAGCAAAGACTGACGAACCAGAGAAGGTGGGGCGCGGCAACACACAGTACGCATTGTCTTAGCTCGAATTCTCAGTTGCCCCAGGCCCTCAACGGCAATTTCACGGCGAACGCGTCAAACACCCTGGTTCGGCTCGAGCCCGTGAACTCGATCGAGCGGATCGCCGAGGATCACATTGGGTTCGAAGGCTACATCTCCGGTAGCCTGGGGGCCTCGACGTTTGTGAATCCGACGAACCTCGATCTTTGACATCAGCTCGGCTGTCTCGTTGTCAACGAATGTCGTTCCCTTCACGCTCAACGACGTGGTGATGTACACCGCACGTCCTGGTACGGACGGTCTGCAAACCGCCAATCCGTACACGGGAGAACTCTGGACCGACGTGGGCGACCTGCCGACGAACAATCCTGGGCGGCATGTGACTGACATCGTGATGCGGTCCGATGGACGACTTTACATGTATGAGTCGTTGTTCGGACATGCCGGGCCAGAACACCGCTGGCCGTCTGGTCGAGCTCAATCCGGACACCGGTGCGGCAACGGTGGTGGGGAACGATTCGATTCCGGACTTCAATCCGGGCACGAATCCTCCCGACATCCAACAGCTCACCTCCAGTGCGGTTCAGGGCTTTGCTTGGGAACGGACTGGCGGCAACAATCCTCGCTACAACCTTTGGTATGCGGTGGAGGGTGCTCGGCGCGGACCTGGTATCGATACGGCCAGCTCCACTTTGTACCGAGCCAATGATGCCAACGGATCAGCTGCTGTTGCCCAGGGCCAACCTTGGGGTCGACGAGGCGAGATCTTTGCTGTGACACCCGGTGACCTCGGTGTCACGACCGGGATGGCCTTTGCCGGCGGCGTGCTTTATGGCGTCAGCGACCGCGGCTTTTTCTATCAAATCAGTACCGCGACGGGCCAGGCTTCGAACGTGGTCAGTCTCGGTCAATCCTTCTCGGGTTTGACCGAAGGACCACAGAACCTCGAGGGTGGCCGGTTCCAGAATATCCTCTTTGCCGTTACCGACCGGTGGTCAGATCTACGCAATCGATACAGCCACCGGGACTCTGGAGGCCGAGTTTGCAGCCGGCACCTCGGCGTCCATGCCCACATCGTCTGTTGGGATCGCCTTCTCGCCGCTCGACTTCAATCTGTGGCATCCGACGATGCAGCGACGAGCGGATGCCGGACACGGGATCAACGACACCTTTGACGAAAGCCGAACTGCCAACACCACGTTCAATCTTTCCATCAACGGTCGCGCCAGCAACGACTCCGAAGGTGGTGCTAGCTTCTACTTCGGTCTCGAACCGTGGGAGCAGAATCCGGTCGCAGCCGACGCATACTTCACCTACGGGCCGAACGCCCAGTACGGGATTCTGGACACGGCAACCCACCAGGACCTTTCACAGAATGCACTGCTCGGCAACAACTACAATTTGCCAGGTGGTGCGTTTGGTAGCCTGCAGACTAACGCGATTGACTTGTCGGCTTTATGAAGCGGCCGACAAGCCGACGATCTACTTCAACTACTTCCTGGAAACGGAGAACGCCAATAACATCACCACCAATGACATGCGGGACAGTGCTCGCGTGTTGGTCTCCGCCGACGGTGGTGCAACCTGGGATCTGTTGGCGACCAACAACTCGATCTTGTCGACCGCAGGCCAACTTTGGCGAACTGCCACGATTCATCTCGCCTTCGGTCAGGGCATCGACGCACCCTCGCCAGCAGGTGCAAGAGTTGTTTGACAACACCGGTGGCTGGCGCCAAGCTCGCGTCGACCTGTCTAACTACGCGGGCGAAGGGACTCTGCAGTTCCGATTCGATTTCTCCACGGCGGCAGCGTTGCCCGATCAGTTTGGTGATACCGAGCATCAACGGCGATCTGTACGACCAGGCGCGAGGACTGAACAATAGCTTCGAAGGCTTCTACGTTGACGACATCATTGTTGGCTTTGCCGAACGTGGTGAAATGGTTACGTCGTCACCAGGCCAATCAGACATTCTTCCAGATTCCGCAGAATCCCGATCCTATCGATCCGGCTGAGATTCTCGTCGGTAACTATCAGTTGGAAGTACGGCGGGGAACCGAGTATGCGCAGTCCATTGACGATCTCAACCCGGACATCATTCACTACCGATCTTTTCGATACCAATGATCGACTGGTCAAAGCGTGTTCCGCCTTGGGGACAGCCAACCTGCCTCGCGATCAAGGGCAGATTCTGATCGCGAACAATACGGTGTCTGATTCGCTCCAGTTTGGCATTTTGCGTGTCGACGCCGGTCAGCGGGATGCGGGCGGAAGCCTGCAACGTCCCGGCGGCGTGCGGGAACTTCCGACGTTGAACAATGAGCGATTGGTGACGGGCGTGAAGGTGGAGAACAACGTGATCTCCAACTTCGGCACCGGCGGCATCCTGTTCAGTGGTGACCCCAACACGGGCACGCTGCCATTGGCGTCGGTTCCCTTTGGCCGGATCATGAACAACACGATCTACGGCAGTGCAACGTCGACGGGAGTGGGTATCCAGGTCACGGAGAATGCAAGTCCGACGATCTTGAACAACATCGTCGCCAACACGGTCGATGGCTTGACAATCGACGGCACATCGTTGACCAGCGTCGTCGGTGCCAACCTCTTCTCCGGCAATACCAACAACGGCGTGGTCGGTCAGAACGCGATCCTGCTGCAGCCGACCGATCCGTTGTTCGTCGATCCGGCCAATGGCAACTTCTACCTGGCCGGTGGAACGCTTGCCGTCGATAGCTCGTTGAACTCGCTTGCCGATCGCATCAACTTTGTCGCGGTCAATTCGCCACTCGGTATTCCGCCGTCGCCGATCATCGCGCCGAACGCGACCGATTCAAGCAGCTGCGTATCGATGATCCTTCCCAGGATCCGCCTCCAGGCCTTGGTTCCAATATCTTCAAGGATCGTGGAGCCATCGAGCGAGCTGACTTCGTGCGTCCGTTCGTGCAGTTGGTCAATCCCGAGGACAATGATCAGGCCGGCTTCGATCTCAACCCGAATCTGACCGAGGTGTTGGTCGATACGCCGCAGCTCGACGAGATTCGGATTCGTGTGGTCGACACCGGTGTCGGTATTGATCAAACCACGATCGTGCCAAGTGCGATCACGGTGACCTTCGATGGAACCCTGTTGGTGGAAGGTGTCGACTACGACTTCGTCTACTTCTCCAACGGTCGAGCGATCTCGCTCCAGAACCTCCCCGATAATCCTGAGGGTCGAAGTCGATACGAAATCACCTTTGACAACACGATCACCGGGATCCTTGACCTCGCGGGCAACCTGCTCGACAACAATCGTCCCGACGGCACCACTGCCTTCACCGTCATCTCGGGTGTCGCGCCAGAGGCGGTCGACGACCTTGCGACCGTGGACGAAGACTCCTCGGTGTTGATCGACGTGTTGGTCAACGACATCGATGTCGGGTCGCCACTGGATCCGGACGCCCTGATTGTGATCGATGCCAACAACGGCACCGGCACGGTGGTCAACGGTCAGATTCTGTACGTCCCCGATCCTGACTTCTTCGGCGAGGACATCCTCTCCTACCGTGCGGTGGACGAGGAAGGACGCGTCTCCAATACCGGCTTCGTGACGATCACGGTCAACCCCATCAACGACGAGCCAATCGGCGTGGATGATCCCGATGTGGGCACGATTCTCTACCTCGAAGATGATCCCACCAGTCCGATTCCTATCTCGTGGGACGTGCTGCTGGGCAATGATCTTCCTGGTCCCGCCAACGAAACAGGGCAGGTCCTCTCGGTTGTGAATGTCGCGTCGCTGAACTCTGATCCGGCCAGCGAAGTGTCGGTGACCGTTTCCAATGATCCGGTCAATCGCGTTGTGATGGTCACGCCGCAGATTGATGAGAATGGCATTGGTAAGTTCATCTACTACGTGCAGGACGACCAGGTTGACTTCAACACCTCACTCGCTCCAGCGACGGTGACGATTGAGTTCTTGGCTGTCAACGATGCACCGCTGACCGATCCGAACCTGCATGCCGCTCGTGGCTACAACGTCGATGAGGATCCGCAGGAGTTGGATCCGCCCGTCACACTGATGATTGATGTGGCTGAGATCGAAGCCGACGATCTACCTGCCCCGACGGCTGCCGTCGACGAGCTTGCCACCCAAACCGTCGAGTTCGTGGACGTGAACGCCGTCTCGGAGTTCGGTGGCACGGTCACGTACGACGCGGCCAGTGGCAAGATCAGCTATGTACCGGCCGCCGACTTCTTCGGCACCGATTACATCTACTACACGATGGGCGACACGATGCTCGATGGCAGCGTGCCACAGTCGTGGAGTCGAAACCCAGACGGTACCTATTCGCTCGTCGATGATCCGCGCACCACGATCGGCACGATCGCGGTGACGGTCAATCCGATCAATGATCCGCCTGAATTCGCCGTTTCGACACTCGAAGGTCTCGAGGACAGCACGGTTACCTATGACGATCTGATCAGTGTGTTCGAGATCGTTGGTGGCCCCGGCGGCGAGTTGGATCCTGTGATGATCGATCTCAGCGAACAAGCGGGCAACGGCATCGCGACGTTGACCTTCGATTCGCAGACCGGCCTGTACAGCCTGGCCTATCAGCCGAACGCGGACTTCTTCGGAACCGATACGTTTGTGTTGACGTTGACGGACGATCCGACCACCGGAACGACACCTTTGTCTACGGAATTGACCGTGACGATGACGGTCCGACCGGTAAACGATGCTCCCCTGGCGACCGATGACGCAATCAACCTGATCGAAGGTCAGCCGCGTACGATCCCTGTCAGTGTTCTGTTGGGCAATGACGCGGTCGACAACGTGGTCGTCGGTGGGACGCCTGAAACTTCCGCCGCTGTCGGTAATCGCTCGCAGACATTGCGAGTGACATCGATTGCCTTCGCGCCTGGAACCCCGGCCGGTGGCTTCATTCAACTGTCGTCCGACGGAGAATTGGTCACGATCGTTCCACCGCCGAACTACTACTCGACCGATGGCTCCGGAAACGCAGCGGCTCCTGATCTGCAGATCGTGTACACGATTGAAGACGATGGGATCAGCTACGCGTTGCCGTCGAATAACCTGGCCGCGGCTCCGCAGGAAGATCCGCTAACGTCCATGGCCACTGCGGTGGCGACGGTGTACCCGACCAACAATGCGCCGATTGCCAAGACGCACCAGATTCTTGACATGGTCAACGAGGACACGCCGTTCACAATTTCGGTTTCCCAGTTGATTCCGACCGACGCGTTGGTCGATTCCTTGGCCGTTGGAGAAGCGATTCCTGACAACTTTGATTCCGCCGGTCCCGGTGAGGATCTCGGCCCCAATGGAGTCAAGGATCCGGGTGAGAGCCTGTACCAACGTCTCTCGATCCTTTCACCGGTCAGCGGCTTGTCGCGAGTCAGCACGACTCTGGGTGGTACCGTCGAATTCGTGGTCAACCAATCGACCGGCAAGGTCGAGGAATTGTTCTACACCCCGCCGGTGGACTTCGCGAGCGTGCCAGCGAACAACCTCGACTCGTTCAACTACCGGCTCGCCGATGACGGTCGAAGCTTCACGCTCGATAGCAACGGCAACCCTGTCGAGATTCCAAATTCGAATAAGACTTCGGTCGGACGCGTCGAGATTCAGGTCTTGCCGCTCAACGACAGACCGCAGTTCAACACCTCCAGCCTGTTCGTGCAGTCGCAAGAGGATAGCGGTGCCAACGAATTGGATGCCTTCGCATTCAATATCTCGGCAGGTCCGATCAGTGCTGTCGACGAGACCAATCCAACCACCGGACAATCGGTCGCCTTCACGGTCAACCCGTTGAGCTTCACGCCAGCGGAGGCAAGTCAATTCTTCGATGTGCTTCCGTCAATCACGCCCGACGGAGACCTTTCGTTCACGCCGGCACCGGATGCTTTCGGAGATTTCCTGTTCGAAGTCATTCTGGTCGACGATGGACCCGACAATGAGACGCTGGGACACTTCAATTCGTCGATTCCTGTGACCATGACCGTCAGTGTCGCAGCCGTCAATGATCCGCCCACGTTTGTCGCTGGCGGGCCCGTGAACATCGACGAAGACAGCGGTTCCTACAACGAAAGCTGGGCTTCCAACATTTCGGTGGGACCAGCCAACGAGTCGGCTCCGCCCGAATCCCAGACGCTGGTGTTTGAAGTGGTCACGCCGCCCGAGTCGCTCGATCTGTTTGAGCCAGGCCGAGCACCGTCGATCACGCCCGAGGGAATGCTCCGCTTCACCACCGCGCAGGACGCCAATGGTGTGGTCGCGGTCGAAGTCACGGCGGTTGATTCGGCAGGTGGTCGCTCGCAACCGGTCACCCTGGAGATCACGGTCAACGAAGTCAATGATGCGCCGGTCGCGGTGCCTGACGAGATCGATACGGATGAGGATACGTTCCTGACGATTCCGTCTTCGCAGCTGCTGGCCAACGACATCGATCCGGATTTGAATACGAATCCGAATGAGCAATTGACGATCGTCATGCCCAACCAGTCCTTCTCGCTGAGCGGAGCGTCCGTCACGTATGATCCGGTCACCGGTGAGATCACCTATGACCCCTCCACGTCGAGCGCACTGCAGGCATTGGCGCCGGGTCAGTCACTGGTTGATTCGTTTGCCTACTCGGTCCGGGATGCCGCGGGTGTCCAGAGCAATGTGACAACCGTCGCGCTGACCGTCGACGGCATCAACGACGCTCCCGACGTGCAGGCCGACAACCCACAGCTGAACCCAGATGGTCCCACCATCATTGCGGTGCTGGAGAACGATACGGACGTCGACGGTTTCATCCGCCCGAGCACGCTGAGAGTTGATCTTCCGCCTGCCTTTGGTTCGGCCCAAGTGCAGGCCGATGGAACGATCGCCTACACGCCGTTCGAGGGAAGCACCCAAGAAGATGTCTTCACCTACTCGGTGGAAGACAACCTTGGTCTGCGAAGTCGGTCGGTGTTTGTCACGATCTCGAGCAACGCCAGCCCGATTGCCGTCAATGATGCTCGCGGCACGTACCTCGACGAGACCGTCGTGATCAACGTTGCCGCCAATGACAGCGATCCAGATGGAACGCTTGACTTGAGCAGCATCTCGATCGTGAGGGAGCCACTTCGCGGTCAGGCGATTCCACAGTCCGATGGAACCGTCCAGTATGTGCCCGATGCCGGGTTCCTGGGACGCGACTCCTTCACGTATCAGATCGCCGATAACCTCGGTCGACCGAGCAACATCGCCACGGTCAACGTGGAAGTGGTCGCCAGTCGTTTGCAGAATCCCGATCTCAATGCCGATGTCGACGACGACGGCAATGTTTCTGCTCTCGATGCACTGCTCGTGATCAATCGCTTGTCGCGTTCCGGTGGCGCAGCGTCGATTCCAGTGGTACCTTCGGACCGAGGACCGAACTACTACGACGTCAACGGCGATCAGCAAATCAGTGCGAGTGACGCGCTTGCCGTGATCAACGTGCTGTCGGCGACCAACAACGGCAGCAACGTCAATCGTGAACTGGTGCTGCCGTTGACCGCGACGACTTCGAGCGAGGGTGAAAGCATCGTCCAGGCTCCAACGGTCTCGCCCGAGGATCTTTCGGGCGAGGACAAGATTGTCGACGCATCGCTGCCGGTTTCTGTCAGCGACGATGTGGTCGACTTGATCGTGGCGGCCCGAGAAAACGAGGACGACGAAGCCTCCACCGAGGCTCTCGACGCCCTGTTCGCCGACCTGCTGTAATCAGATATCGATCGCCGGGGAGGGTTTCTCCTCTCTGGCGAGTTGGAGGGTGAATCAACCTCATCCGCCCTCCCCGCGCCTAGGCTCGACCCTCCCAAGGAAGGGTGTTTCGACTTGTGTGGACACCAATGCCCAGGAGAGTGGGCTTGGTTCTGATCGATTGGTGCGGATGCGAGCCGAATGGGCGAGATCTGCCCGATTGGTCAAAGCTGGCAAATTCTATGGATCATGCCGGTTACGACGGTCGATAGATTCCGATGGGGTACGTTCTGGCCGCAGAGGAATTGGCGATGAGCCTATTCGGCACGATTCAGCAGTCATCCAACGCGCTTCAGCTCAATCAAATTGGGCTGCAGGTGGTGGGTAACAACATCGCCAACGCTAACACCCCCGGCTACATTCGCCAGACCCTTGAACAGGCTTCGGCAGCGTCGACTCGCGAAGGCAATCTGATCAAGGGCCAGGGGGTTCGTGCGCAAGGGATTGTCCAGACGATTGACAAGGCGTTGGCCGAACGGATGGTGCAGGCCCAGTCGTCGCTTGCTGGTGCCGAAACGCTCCAGAAGGCGTACAACCAACTGGAGGAACTGACGACCGACCTCGATAACACGGGATTGAACCAGCAGCTCTCGCTGTTCAACAACGCTCTGCACGAGCTATCGAGTCAGCCCGGCGATTCATCCCTACGAGACTTTGTGGTCTTGCAAGGCGAAACGCTGGCCACCAATCTGCGGCGAACACGGCAAGAGGTGCTGGGACGACGAGAGCTTTGGAACGAAGATCTTGACGCGATCTCCGATCAGATCAATCTTCTCGTGGAGCGAATCGCAGAGGCGAATCTCGAGATCGCAACGCTTGAAGGGGGTGGACTGATCCATAGTGATGCCACGGGTCTGCGCGACCAACGGCTTCGTGATCTGGAAGAGCTCTCCAAGTACATCAAGATCAACGTGCAGGAACAGGAGAGCGGTGCCGTTGCCGTGTTTGTGGGAGGCGACTACCTGGTCAGCAACGGAATCCATCGCGAGGTCTACACGGCGTACAACCTGAAGACAAAGGGAAACGAGGTTCGCATCGTCGAAACCGATTCCCCGCTGCAGACCAACCAGGGCACGTTGGCATCCACGGTGTTGGCTCGCGATCAGATCTTTGGCGAGTACGTGGATCAGATCGATGCCATGGCGAGCGCCTTGATTCGCACCATGAACGACGTGCATTCTCAAGGTCAGGGTCGCAGCGGATACAAAGAGCTGGTGTCGAGTGTGCCGGTCGATGCAGGCGTTCCGCTGGCCAACGCGGGATTCCACTGGTCGCCCCGCAACGGATCGTTCGACATGCAAGTTGTCGACGGAGCGGGGGAAGTGATCAGCAATCATCGAATCGAGGTTCGTATGATTGGGCAAGTCACCGATTCGACGGTGAACTCCATCGCGGCACAGATCAACCAGATCGATGGCATCGAGGCGTTCGTCAATAGCGATGGCCTCCTTGAGATCACGTCGACGTCGCCATCTTCCTCCTTCACTTTCGGTGAAGACACCAGTGGCTTCCTTTCAGCAGCCGGTATCAACACCTTCTTTGTCGGTAAGAGTGCCTTCGACATCGCAATCAACGATCAACTCAAGCAGAATTCTGACCTCTTGGCGATCAGTGCTGGTGGGATTGGTGAAGACACCGATGTGCTGACCCAACTGGTTGATTTGGTCGATCAACCGGTGGACTACCTGGGCGGTCGATCGGTGAGGGAATCCTACGAGGACACGGTCGCAAATCTAGGCCAACGCACCAGTCTGCAAGCAAGCGAGACCGAAGGACTACGCACCTTCTACGCCACACTCCAGAGCCAGCACCTGGCCATCACCGGTGTGAATATCGATGAAGAGTCGATCCGAATGATCACCTACCAGCGAGCCTTCCAAGCTTCTTCACGCGTGATTGCCACAGCGGTCGAGATGCTGGAACTGCTCGTGAACCTCTAAAATCCCGTACGATGGACTTCCAAGTCCGTCGATTCGTGAAGCGAGGAAGGCGTACGGGGCGAGTGGGCGACGGACTTGGAAGTCCATCGTACGGCGAGAGGGGAGTGGGCGACGGACTTGGAAGTCCATCGTACGGCAAGAAGGGAGTGGGCGACGGACTTGGAAGTCCATCGTACGGCAAGAGGGAGTGGGCGACGGACTTGGAAGTCCATCGTACGGCAAGAGGTGAGTGGGCGACGGACTTGGAAGTCCATCGTACGGGGCGAGGGGAGTGGGCGACGGACTTGGAAGTCCATCGTACGGCGAGAGGGGAGTGAGCGACGGACTGGGCGGTGGGGTAGACTGAGCTCGGCGATCTTGGCGGCTCGCAATCTGCAAATCGTGGGGGATTTTGAAATCCAGGAAGGCGGCCGCCTCGTCTTTCCTTGAGTCCCATGAGTACAACGCCCAGCTCGACCGATGCGACGGAATCGGCCGACTCCAGTCAACGGCTGGAGACGCTGTTCGCCACTGCGCAGCAAGAGATTCTTGGCACGTTGTACTATGTCGTGGGCAACATGGACGATGCCCGTGATGCGCTGCAGGAGACGTTCCTGAAGTGTTGGCGGCGACGGGACCAGATTGACCAGGTTGTGAACTTGAGGGCTTGGGTTTTTCGAATCGCGGTCAACACCGGCCGAGATTGTCGCAAGACCGCTTGGAATCGGCGGCGTCAGCCGATCGCTGAGGAGTCGGTGATGTCATCAACGGTTGACCCGCCGGAATGCCGACTGATTCTGGATGAGGAGCGACAGCAACTGCATCACGCCGTCTTGCACCTGCGAGCCGAGGAACAAGAGGTCTTTCTGCTTCGCCAGAACGGATCGCTGAGCTATGAGCAGATCGCGGAGGTCACCTCCATCCCTCTTGGTACGGTGAAGACTCGCATGCGCACGGCAATCCGCCAGTTGCGAGTCTCGGTGGGAGACATGTCATGATTTACGACAATCCAGAGCAACTGCGCCAAGCCTTGTTGGAATTGCATTACGACCTTCTGGAGGAGGCCGAGGCGCAGGCATTGCGGGATGCCATCGAGAGTGATCCGGAAGTCGCCGCCGAGTGGGCGAAGATCCAGAAACTGGCGGGTCATCTTGCTGATACCGCAAGACTTGGTCCGTTTGAGCTTCCAAGCCAAGTCTTCAGGCCGCCTGCGATGCACGAGGGGCAACCTCCCGCAGACGATCTGAGGGCAGCGCGTCTTCAAGTGATGGAGAACCCACCCTCTGACAATGGGAAACCTAGCGCTGCCGTCCCAGGCGAGCGGCTGGGTCGCCTTGATCCGGTCAACCCCGATCACCACCAGGATCGCGATCACCACCAAGACGTGGAGAGAGAGTCGCCGGTGGTCGAGCCATCGGCCGCGCAGCGCCGAGAGCGATCTCTGGTCTGGTCGTGGGCGACATCGGCAAGTGTTGCGGCGATCGCTGCGATGTTGGGAATGTTGTTAATCGGCTCTTGGTACTTTGCGAGAATGCCGCAGGCACCCGCTGCGGTGATCCGACTCCAGGCAAGGCAGGTACCGCGTCATCTCGCCGATTCCGACCATGAGTTCCGCGTCTTCACTTCACGGATTGATCGTTCGTTGACAGCGAGAGGTTTTCCCGTCACACCCGCCGCCCTTTCTTTCTCGGTCCTGGCTCGCGAGGCGGTTTTGTTCTCCGGGACGGCGCGAACGGACGAACAGGGGGCGACCAGCATCACGCTTCCGCAGGAGTTGGTGATTCCGCCCGATGCGAAGCTGAAAGTGATTGCCAAGTCGGCACAGGGATCGGCACAGTCCTCCAGCCTCGAGCTGCCGCTTGAGCCCACTCGATGCGTGACCTACCTGAACGTGGACCGCCCGATCTATCGGCCGGGCGAGACCGTTTATTTTCGTTCGCTGACACTGCTCCGTCGTTCACTTCAAGCGAGTTCCCAGTTCCCAATCCGCTTCGAGTTACGCGGCCCCGATGGAGAGCTCGTCTCGGATGCTTTCTTGGAGGGGGTGACGCAGCGAGGTGTGGGGAATGGATCGTTCGTGATTCCAGCTGATGCGATCGCGGGATCTTATTCCCTGATCGCCAAGAGTCTGGACCGTTTCTTTCCGGAACAACAGTGTGAGTTTCAAGTTCGCGCGTACCGTGTGCCGCGATTCAAGAAGAACATCCAATTCCAACAGCCTAGCTATGTCCCGGGAGAAACCGTCGAGGCAGAGTTTTCCGTATCACGCTTGAGTGGGGAGGCGTTGAGTGGGGCTTCCATTGAGATGGTGGCCATGGTCGACGATCAATCGATCCATCAAGCGAAATTGCAGAGCTCTGACTCGGGAACCTGTTCCATCTCCGTCCCACTGCCAACGACGATGGACCCAGGAGTCGTGCAATTGCTTGTCACGGTGGAGGAGGATGGCACGCGAGAAACCGAAATCGTGGAGGTACCAATCCGAACGGGCCAGGTCGACGTGCGTTTTTATCCGGAAGGTGGCGAACTGGTCGGCGGCCTCGAGAATCGTGTTTACTTCACGGCCCATGACGCGCTGGGAGTACCGATCGAACTGGAAGGAGCGATTGTTGATAGCCAAGGAGATCGGGTTGCCAACATGACCACGATCCAAGCGGGAATGGGAAGCTTCACATTTCAACCGGACGCCGGGCAGACGTATCGTCTTGAAGTGACCCGCCCCGAGGATGTGGAGACTGTCTCTTCGCTTCCACAGGTGGTCACCGATCTTCCGGTGATGAATACCGGCAGTGGCGTCTTTGCTGCGGGAGAGCCGGTGAGCATGTTGGTTCGCGTCGATCGATCCAGAACGTTGCTGGTTCGCGCGGCATGCCGCGGGCAAGTGGTCGGAGAGCGCCGAGTCATCCTGCAGCCTGGCGACAACCAGATCGACTTGCCCCTGCTCTCCGACGCGGCTGGGGTGGTGCGAGTGACCATTCTCGATCCGCAGGTGATCTCGGCTCGCCCGCTCGTCGAGCGACTCGTTTACCGACGACCTTCGTGGCGGCTCCAAGTCGAGCTACAGGAAGAGACGCGTCCGCTGGTGCGAGCGCCGGGGGACTCGGTTCGAGTCGGGCTGCAAGTTCGCGACGAGAATGGTGATCCCATTGCGGCAGTCCTCGGTGTCTCGGTGGTGGATGATGCCGTCTGGAGCCTCGACCAGCATGATCGTCCGGCGCTTCGCACCCAGTTCCTCCTGTTGAGCGAGATTGAGAATCCTCAGCAATTGGAAGACGCCGATTTCTACCTGAGTGACGATCCCGACGCGGCACGCGCGCTCGATCTGTTGCTCGGGACGCAAGGCTGGCGCCGCTTCATGGCCCCAGTTGAGACCGAAACAATGGCTGAGACCGAAACAATGGCTGGTTTTCGAGAGCAGCTCATTCGGCTCCTCGAGTTGGATGGCAATCCGACAGTCACTTCGCAACGATTCGACAATGCAAGTCGTTTTGCGTCCGAGTGGTTGACCTACCAGCAGGCGCAGGACCTGGCATGGCGACGTCTGTTGATCGAGGCCCGCATCCTCTTGGTCCTGATCCTATCGATTTGGTTCGCAGCTTTCTTGCTGTATCGGCGTGGTAACAGATCATCCCTTGCCAGTTGGTTGTTGATCGTCTCGTCGGCACTATCAGTGCTCGGATGTGGTGCCCGTCAGGAAGGGATGGTGGTCGACACCAGCGCCCGTGCAGCGCCCTCGGAATCCGTCGCTGCGGCGAGGCCGGGCGCCGAAGCCGAGCCGGCACGATCGTCGGCCGCTGTGGATGCGGAGAATCCAGCGGTCGGATCCGACCAAGGGCCGGCGAGTCAAAAGGCCATGGAGACGCCACCTCAGCTCGTCGATTGGCTCGACGATGCCAAGGCCAGTTGGTTGCTTCGTATCTCGCAACAAGCTGGAGCGACAACAGAGGAGCGACCCGCGCCGATCACGTCGGAATCGCTTCGGGAGTTGATGAAGTCGCGTGGGCTCGACGCGAAAGGGCTTGCCGATGAACTGTTGAAGGAGCTTCAGTTTCCCGTCCGACAATACGCCCACCGTCGACCCAAGCAGGAGGCTAGTGGTCGAGCCGATTTTGCTGAAACGCTTTACTGGCAACCCTTGCTGATCACGGATGAGAAGGGGCAAGCGACGATCGAGTTCGATTTGCCCGATTCGATTTCGACGTTTCGAATTCGGATCGATGCGCACACCGAGGACGGACGAATCGGTAGCGGCGCCGATTCAGTCGTCACGATCGACGAGGGAGCTCGAACACTACCGTAGGCGAGTCTCTCCGAGACTCGTGCGACGGACTTGGAAGTCCATCGTGCGGCAAGAGGGTAGTGGGCGACGGACTTGGAAGTCCATCGTACGGCAAGAGGGGAGTGAATCGACGGACTTGGAAGTCCATCGTGCGGCAAGAGGGGAGTGGGCGACGGACTTGGAAGTCCATCGTACGGCAAGAGGGGAGTGAATCGACGGACTTGGAAGTCCATCGTACGGCAGGAGGGGAGTGGGCGACGGACTTGGAAGTCCATCGTGCGGCAGGAGGGGAGTGGGCGACGGACTTGGAAGTCCATCGTGCGGCAAGAGGGGAGTGGGCGACGGACTTGGAAGTCCATCGTGCGGCAAGAGGGGAGTGGGCGACGGACTTGGAAGTCCATCGTACGGCAGGAGGGGAGTGGGCGACGGACTTGGACGTCCATCGTACGGGGTGCCAATGTGGCTACGTTTCCATCGTTTGAATCTCAGTCGCATCATCGTCGGGCAAATCGCTCGCCCGTTCTTCGATCGATTCGCTGGCCCGGACAGCAAGACGGCGGCGATAGAGCAGGGACACCGTTTTGATCAGGCGACCCAATCGATTTGTAATGACTTGCAAGGGAGCGCGGCGCAGGTGTCCGTGACGGTCTGCCTGAAAGACATCGCACGTATTCGTTTCCAGTGCAGTCAGGTAGCCGCCACCGAAGCAATAGGTGTCGACACAAATCACATGCCCTCCGTCGAGTACGCAACCATTGGGCTGTGGCGTGTGTCCCACGATGACCCGCTTGCCACTCTTGTGCGGTGCTGGTAGCGGCGAGGGGAGGTGATTCCAGTACGTCGTTGCTGAGTCCTGTTCGTGCATCTCCAAATGGTGGTGATAGCCCGCATGCACGAAGATGCAGTCACTCGTCTCGTAGTAGGGTTCCAGCTTCTGAAAGAACTCCAAGTGATCGGGTGGAATTCTGGATAGCTTTCCGCCGTAGCTGGTGACGGTTGCGACGCCACCATTCTCCAGCCAGACGGTGTCGTCCAGGCCACCGAGCGCGACGCCGAGCAGCATGATCTCGTGATTGCCGCGGAGCGTGACAACATGGCAGCGTTCACGCAATTCAAGAATCTGTTGGATCACGTCGCGACTGTCCGGACCGCGGTCAATGTAGTCGCCTAAGAATACAATTTCATCTTGCGGTCGAGGCTCGATGGCCTCGATCAGCGTGCGCAGCGCCTTGCCACATCCATGAATGTCGCCAATTACGAAACGTCGCATACGATACTCTTGATGCGGGAAGCATCAATCCATGTCCCCCGACCTAAGTCACTCTTGGGTTCTAATTCAAGTTGGGGTCGCCAAAGCGAACGCCGGGAGCCAACTCGGTCAAGATTTCATGACCGCATTGCTTGACAGCATTCTCCCACGCTTTCTCTGGGTCTCCGAACAGGATTTCGGGGTTGGCGTCACCGGCCAGCCAGCCCCCGACGCGAAGTTCCTCGTCGAGTTGTCCGGGGCCCCAACCACTGTAGTCGCTGATGTACCGGACCTTGGCATCACGCCGCCCGAGCAAAATGCGGAGGTGATCGTCATCCCCCGTGATCCATGCCGGTGGATTACCCAAATCGATCGACATCGATCCCCAGGGCTCGGCGGGGTAGTCATGGACTGTGTACTTCACGCCGTGACTCATCGATTGTCCAGGTTGCAGCAGTTCGCCGGTCGGATCAAAGGGTCCGCAAGGTTCACCCACCCCGGCCAAGTCATGCAGTGCCAACAGGGGACCTTCGACGGGACCGCCTCGGAAGATGAAGTCGTCGTCGCGCGGGCCGTTGCTGGCGCCGCTCGAATCAACCAGATCGCGGAATCGTCGCGAGGTCGGTCGGTTGATCGTCATGCCGAACGCCCCTTCGACATCGTGACGGATCATGAACACGACCGAACGCATGAAACTGCCGTCGGTCAGATAGGGCGAGGCAATCAGAAGTCGTCCGGATAAATTGGTACTCATCGGTCGATCCCCTTTGAAATCACGTGATCACGAAACCTTTTTGGCGGCAGAGGTATCATTCGTTCCCAATGACCCCCATCCGCAGCTTCACCCATCCGCAGTGCCACGATATCCAAATCCAACGAACAAGCATGGCGTTCGGAGCCGGGGCACCTCCAACCTGGACGCAATCAACGGCAACCGGCCTTGGAAAGCCCTTGCCCCGATCCCCGTTGTCGCCGCAAATGCTTTAGCCAGGCGATCGATCGGTGTGCTGGTCGCGCCACAAGCATCCCGCCCAGGAAAGGCCCACGCCGAACCCAATCAGCATGTTAACCGATTTTCCGTCCAGTTGACCACGTTTTCGCAGTCCCTCGATCAGAATCGGGATCGTGCAGGAGACCGTATTTCCGACCTCTGCAAGCTCGATGGGAAGGCGAGCCTCCTCCACACCCATGCGGCTGACGGAGTTGGTCGAGCATCTTCCAGGTGGCCTGGTGCATCAGGTACTTGCCGATGTCGCCGTCGCTCAATTGATTTGCCTCGAGAATTTCGTCGACCAACCGGGGAACGGCGTCGACGGTGAAGTTGATCAGGCTGGGGCCGTCCATGTAGAGACGGCTATTCCAGCGTTTTCGGTGCCGTGGCTTGATGGCGTCTTCGGCTGGTCGGCCGCCACCGTCGCCAACCAGCAGCATGTCGCCGCCGCTGCCGTCGCTGCCAAACTGGAATCCCCAGAGGGACGGGGTGTCGACGGCGGTGATCAGCGTTGCCGCGGCTGCGTCACCGAAAATCGTTCGCAGGCTGCGATCATCTTCGTCGATGTACTTGCTGTAGGTCTCCGCGGTCAGCAGGAGCACGTTTCGGGCCGCCCGGCTCTGGATCAATCCATCGGCCAGCGCCAGTCCATAAACGAAGCCGCTGCATCCGAGATTGAAATCGAGCGCCCCGCAGCGGGTACTGAGCCCAAGTCGGTCCTGAATCAAGCAGCTGGTCGTCGGCAGGGGATAATCGGGCGTTTGGGTGCAGAGCAGCACGAAATCGATCTCACCGCGATCGATGGCAGCATCCCGAAACAGCTTTTCAGCCGCGGCGACCGCCAGGTCGCTGGAAGTTTCGCCCGGAGCCGCGATGTGCCGCTGGCGAATCCCGGTCTTCTCTTCGATCAGGGGCAAGTCCCAACGCGGATACTGATCTGCCAGCATCGTGTTGGTTTCGACACGTTCGGGAAGATGGACGGCAATCGGACCAAGCTGGGCGTATGGCACGTTCTATCCAATTCCAGTGGTCATGACCTGTGAGCCACCGTACCGAATTGTCCTTGGGGGACGCGCGATGGTGCCGAGGGACCCGACGAGGAGGGACCCGACGAGAGTGTGCGAAAAAAGGACACATCCACTGATGCAGTCATGCCTACCGATGTCGGGTCTCGCTTCGCTATCGGGGCCAATGAGAGGAACGCGATCGGTCAACAGACGAGGCAAGTACGATAGGCGAGAACAGTACTGGGGTGCTGGCACAGAATCGTGCCTCCACGGATCGCATTCGGAAAGAGAGCGGCTGATGGGATTCGAACCCACGACAATCACGTTGGCAACGTGATGCTCTACCAACTGAGCTACAGCCGCGAAGATGCCCGATCGGAACGAAGATTATAGACGGGGGCACCATCCCGGCAAGGCCTGATCGGGGAACGATTTGAGGATCCCAGTGGGGGATCAAATCAAGGCATGGCAGCGGAAATGTGGCAGCGGAAATGTGAATTGCCGGCTTGCCCGATTTACGCCGTCGGCGATAGACTAGCGAGCTTCACTTCCCAGCACCTGCAGGTGCGATCGCGTGCCTTTTCTGGCACGGATGCTCAGCCGGTGTGCTGATGCCGACCGTGTTCGGGGCGGATGCCCATCGGAACGGCGAGGGAATTTTTCAACTCAACGCACGCATTGAATCTGAGGTCTGTTGAAGGATGTCCACCTCTGCTGAGACCGAAGCGGCCGAAGCCCTCGAAAAACAACCGATCCAATTGGAAATCAAGGTTGAGAGTCCGCAGGCCTGCTTACGTGAGGTGGTCGTGACGATCCCTCAAACGGAAGTCCAACGTTACCTCAAGGACGCCTACGACGAACTCGTTCCGGAGGCACAAGTTCCAGGTTTCCGCAGCGGCCGCGCCCCGCGAAAACTGGTGGAGAAGCAGTTCAAGGATCGCGTCACCGAGCAGGTCAAGGGTTCGCTGTTGATGGACAGCCTCTCGCAAGTGACCGACGCGGAGAGTTTCTCGGCCATCGGTGAACCCGATTTTGATTACAACTCGATCAAACTCCCCGACACCGGCGACTTCAAGTATCAGTTCCGGATTGAGGTTCGGCCTGAGTTTGAGACGCCCAAATGGAAGGGTCTGAAGATCAGCAAGCCGGTCGAAGAGATCACCGATGGCGACGTACAAGTGGCGATCGATCGAGTGCTTGCCAAGTACGCTTCGCTGGAACCGACCGACGAACCTGCGGAGCTCGGTGACAAGCTGCTGATCACCGCGACCTTCAAGCAAGACGGCAAGACTTTGTCGACAATGGATGAAGAGCGTGTCACGCTCGAAAAGAGTTTGAGCTTCAGTGATGCCGTCTGCAGCGATTTCGGGACCTTGATGGCCGGGGTCAAGGAAGGGGAATCACGCGCACGGAAAGGTGACCGTCGCCGAAGGTGCCTCCAACGAAGAGTTCCGCGGCAAAGATCTCGACGCCGAGTTCCATGTTGTCGAAGTGGTCAAGCGTGAAATTCCCAAGATGACACCGGCATTCTTGGAAGAGTTGGGTGATTTCGAGTCAGAGCAAGAGCTGCGTGACTTTGTCAAAGACTCGCTCGTTCGTCAGGCCGACTACCGAACGCAGCAAGAGCTTCGTAAGACCGTGATTCAAGAGTTGGCCGGCAATGCAGACTTTGAGCTTGCCCGCGACACTGGTCAAACGACAGACCATGCGTGAACTGGAACGCAAGGTCTTGGAGCTGCGGCGAAGTGGTTTCGATGAAGACATGATTCGTCGTTTCGTCAACGCTTCGAAGCAAAATGCACAGGCCACGACCGAAGCTGCACTTCGCGAACACTTCATCCTTGAGAAGATTGCGGAAGAGGAGAAGGTCGATGCGGAGGAGTCCGATTACGATGCCGAAATCGCCTTGATCGCACAACAGAGCGATATGCCCGAGCGTCGTGTTCGCGCACGTCTGGAAAAACAAGGGCCAGATGGATGCCCTGCGCAATCAGATCATCGAACGCAAAGTGATCGAGATGATTGTCGAAGCCGCGAAGGTCACCGAAGAAGCCGGTGGAAAAGAAGTCGGGTGACGAGGACAGCGAGTTTGCTGTCTACCACAGCGTGCTGGCGTCCAAGGATGAGGACGTGATCCCCGAAGCCAAGTACGAAGACAATACCCCGGCAACGGCTGAGAAAGAGAAGGAAAAGGATTGATCCTCGCCAGAGGATCAAGCCAATCGCCGGAGTCCAGCGGGTGAATCGGGCCGCCGCGGAGGTTGACATTGCTCCACCGCGGCCCGACATTGAGGGTTGGGCGCTAGTGCCGCCGATACCCCGTCTGATCTGCCGCTTTCTCCAAGAGACTCAATCGATGTTGGACTTCAGCCTGCTGGCACAAGGGATCGACAACGAGCTCGGCAACGGGACCATCGTCGGACTGGTCATCGCACTGCTCGTCTTCGGCGTGCTGATGGTCTTCCTGCTGATCTTCGCCCGCTACTTCGGGCTGTGGATTCAGTCGCAACTGACCCGCGCCAACATCTCATTCTTCAATCTGCTCGGCATGACCTTTCGCAAGGTCAACGTGCGAGCCATCGTCCGCAGCAAGATCATGGCCACCCAGGCCGGCCTGGTCGATCCGGAATTGACCAGTGAGGCACTCGAAGCGCACTACCTGGCCGGTGGCAACGTGCAACAAGTCATTCGCGCTTTGATTGCCGCGAAGAAGGCCAAAACGATCTCGCTGACGTTTCGCGAGGCCACCGCGATCGACCTGGCTGGTCGCGATGTGCTGGAATCGGTTCAGACGAGCGTTTATCCAAAGGTGATCGACTGCCCGCCGCGAGGATCGGCCAAGCCCTCGCTGGATGCCGTTGCCAAAGATGGCATTCAGCTGAAAGTCAAAGCTCGTGTGACCGTCCGCGCCAATCTGCAACAGCTGATCGGCGGTGCCACCGAGGAGACGATCATCGCACGCGTTGGCGAGGGGATTGTCAGCGCGATTGGTTCGGCCGCAGAGTCACAAGGCGGTCCTGGAAAACCCCGACGTGATCAGCAAGGCGGTGTTGGCCAAGCGACTCGATTCGCAAACGGCTTTCGAGATCGTTTCGATCGATATCGCCGACATCGACGTGGGCGCCAACATCGGAGCTCGTTTGCAGGCCGACCAGGCCGAAGCCGACACGCAGGTGGCACGGGCCCGAGCGGAGGGAAAGCGAGCAGCCGCCGTTGCCGAAGAACAGGAGAATCAAGCAAAGATCGAAGAGAGCAAGGCTTCGGTCGTGCTTGCCCAAGCCGCCGTGCCCCGCGCGATGGCAGAAGCCTTCCGAACAGGCAAACTGAATATCCTCGATTACTACAAGCTGCAGAACGTCAATGCAGATACGGAAATGCGCAAGTCACTCGCCGTCAGCGCGAAGGATGGCGCCAGTCGATTGAGACTCGTTAGCATCCAACATCCGGGAAGCCCACCTGGTGATTTTCCGCTCGCTTCTCAGAAGGTGGGATGACATCGTGGATCATGCGACATGCTAGCCCACTTGGCTCACCAAAACACTCTCGATGCGGCACTGCGGGTGGCTCCTATTTCAAAACACGTCGTTCGTACATCAGGATCTTTTTGGAGGCGAAACCATGGCGGGAGATCTTGAAGACTTTTTGCGGCGAGCCGCTCAGCGTCGACAGGCCAAAGCAGCGCAGAATCGGGGCGGTCCAGCAGATCAAGCCCGGGCCCGCTCCCGTCCCGAATACACCAATCGCAAGACCGAACGCCTGGTCACCCCCAGTGATGCCGACGAGGTGTTGCTCGCAGAGGTCGTCGAGGATGAGGCAGATTCGATCACGGCCCGCATGCGGAGAGTGGAAGCTGCCAAGGAAGCGGCCGCGAAGGCGGAACTTGAAGCCGCCAGAAAGAAGAGCCAGCGCCCGTCCCATGGGACCGCCTATGAACCAAACCAAGGCGTTGGCCTCTCAGGAGACCCCGCTCAGGATTTGCTCAAACTGTTGCGTCAGCCAGGTGGGATCAAGCAAGCCATCTTGCTGAAAGAAATCTTGGAGCGTCCCGAGCACCGTTGGTAGTGGACGCTGTAGACGGATGCGCTTGTCCTCGGATCGAACCCGGCCAAGGGTCACTGGAATCCTCTCCATTCTTCACTTGTTTGTCTCGGCGTCGTCTCGTTGACCAGCCCATCAGAAACTTCACGATCCGGTCAAGCGAGCATGCCGATCGCGCCCGTGTGCTGGTGGCGGTCTGTACTCTCAATGAGGCGGACAACATCATCGAACTGGTCACGGGCATCCGTCGCTCGATTCCCTCCGCCGATGTGCTGGTGGTTGACGACAATTCGCCCGACGGTACCGCAGGGCTGGTTGCCGAAATGGGTCAGCGTGATCCCCTGGTCAAAGTCGTCGTGCGAAAGGGGGAGAAGGGCTTGGGAGGTGCGATTCGCCATGCCATGGCATATGCGATCGAGCATGACTACGACTTCTTCTTGAACCTCGATGGGGACCTTAGTCATAACCCGGCACAGTTGGCGTCGCTGCTCGATCGGGCGATTGGGTCCAGCGACATCGACGTGGTGATCGGATCGCGATACGTCAACGGCGGTTCCATCGAGGGCTGGCCGCTTCATCGCAAGGTGATGAGCCGCATGGTCAACGGATTTGCAACCAAGTGCCTGCGGTTGCCAGTCCGTGACTGCAGTGGATCGATGCGTTGTTATCGAGTCGCCGCGCTTCAAGCGGGTTGGCATGGAGAACGTGCGAGTCAATGGCTACGCCGTCCTGGAGGAGGTCCTGGTCCAATTGGATCGGCAGGGCTCCAAGATGGCCGAGGTACCGATCACATTCACCGACCGGCAACGTGGCAAGAGCAAGCTGACGATGCGAGAAGCCCTCCGCTCGAGCACGCAAATGCTGAAAATGATGGCAATCAAACGCTAAGCCGATTCCCCCGTACGATGGACTTCCAAGTCCGTCGACTCCTCGTCCGGTTGCCGAGTTGCCACGCTGCCGCGTTGCCACGCTGCCGCGCTCTGCGGCCCGCGGCGCTGGCTGATTCGACGGACTTGGAAGTCCATCGTACGGTTTGGGCGCGCGACAATGAGCGCATGTGGATGATGAGTGTGACACAACCGCACTCAGAAGTGTCCGTCTTGATACCGACGGGAAGGCTGGTGAGCGAAATTTGAGTGCGGAAGTGCGACAGATCGTGACTCCGCGACACACTGTCGCATCGCTTGCATCTTCCGTTGGCACTTTGTTGTTATACTCACGCCAGACGAGGTTGCAGCGACTTCCTCGCTGAATCTGACAATCGAATGACCTTGGATACCAAAGGAATGCAGGGTGGCAATAGGCACGACTTCCAGACATTGACCCCGATTCGAGTCTGGCCTCGTCCGGGAGCGGCAGTGTTGAGCAGATGGAGTCGTTTTCCTACGACGACGATATCGTACGCAAGTTCGCAACCGCGACCCTGTTCTGGGGGCTGGTCGGCACCCTTGCCGGTCTCATTGTGGCGCTGTTGTTGGTGCTGCCGAAGCTGTTCGACGGTCTGGAGTGGCTCTCTTTCGGCCGTCTCCGTCCCGCTGCACACCAACGCCGCGATCTTTGCCTTTGCGGGCAACGCGATTTTCGCGGCGGTCTATTACAGCACCCAGCGGCTGTGCAAAGCTCGGATGTGGAGCGATGTCTTGAGCCGACTGCACTTTTGGGGTTGGCAGCTGATCATCGTCGCCGCGGCGGTGACGCTGCCGTTGGGGATCACCCAGAGCAAAGAGTACGCCGAGCTTGAGTGGCCGATCGACCTGGCGATTGCCGTGGTCTGGCTTGGCTTCTTCGGTGACGAATTTTCTGATGACGTTGGTGCAACCGTCGCGAGCGACACATGTACGTCGCTTTGTGGTTCTACATCGCGACGATCGTGACGGTGACGGTGCTGCATGTCTTCAACAACCTCGTGCTGCCGCTGAACTTGTTCAAGAGTTACTCGGTCTATGCTGGCGTCCAGGACGCGTTCATGCAGTGGTGGTACGGTCACAACGCGGTGGCCTTCTTTTTGACGACGCCGTTTCTCGGCCTGATGTACTACTTTCTTGCCGAAGGCGGCCAATCGACCTGTCTTCAGTTACAAGCTATCGATCATTCACTTCTGGTCGTTGGTCTTCATTTACATTTGGGCCGGTCCGCACCATTTGCATTACACGGCACTGCCTGAGTGGGCTTCGTCGCTTGGGCATGTTGTTCAGCCTGATGCTGTGGATGCCGTCCTGGGGCGGAATGATCAACGGCTTGCTGACGCTTGCGCGGAGCCTGGAACAAGGTCGCGACGGATCCCGTTTTGAAATTCTTCGTGGTCGGCGTGACCTTCTACGGCATGTCGACGTTCGAAGGGCCGATGCTGAGCATCAAGAGCGTCAACGGCTTGAGCCATTACACCGACTGGACGATCGCCCACGTCCACTCCGGCGCCCTGGGTTGGAACGGCATGATGACCTTTGGCATGATCTACTGGATGATGCCGAGGTTGTTCCAAACCAAGCTGTGGAGCGAGAAAGCGGCCTCGCTGCATTTTTGGATTGCCACGATTGGCATCCTGCTTTACATCGTGCCGATTTATGCCGCCGGTCTGACCCAAGGCTTGATGTGGCGAGAAATGGATTCGACATGGGCAACCTGGCCAATCCGGAGTTCATTGAGTCGGTGATCGCCGTCAAGGCGATGTGGTGGCTGCGGGTCGCTGGGGGAGCCCTGTTTGTGGGCGGCGTCGTCTTGATGGTCGTCAATTATGTGATGACCTGGTCGACGCGTCCGGCCAAGTACGATGTGCCGGTTTACCAGGCTCCGAGCTGTCTCGATGTCGCACCTGCCGATCCGCCGCGTAGGCGTCAGCAAGCTCGAGCGATGCACCCGTGCTCAATGCGGCCAAGTGGCTTGATGTCTGGGCGCAAGATGGATTGGCATCGACGCTGGGAACGGTTGCCCGTTCGATTCACCGTCCTGACCACGCTGGCGGTGGTCGTCGCCAGTCTGTTCGAGATCATTCCGACGTTCTTGATTCGCAGCAACGTGCCGACGATTGCCTCGGTCAAGCCGTACACGCCCCTGGAGCTTGCCGGCCGTGATATCTATGTCTCGGAAGGCTGCTACAACTGCCACTCCCAAATGATTCGTCCGATGGTGGCGGAAACGAAACGTTATGGCGAATACAGCAAGCCGGGCGAGTTCATCTACGACCGACCGTTCCAATGGGGCAGTCGGCGAATCGGACCCGACCTGGCGCGCGAAGGTGGGAACAAGCAAACCAGTCTCTGGCACTGGCAACATTTCGAGAATCCCTCGATTTTGGTGGAGGGTTCGGTGATGCCGTCCTACGTTCACCTGCTGGATACGCCGATTGATTTCGAGAAGATTCAGGACCGTGTCGACGCGCGCACACATGCTGGGCGCCCCTACGAGCGCGAGCTGACCGAGGCGCCGCAGATGGCGAGGGAGCAAGCGGAGCGGATCGCGGCCGACATTGTTTCGCAAGGGGGAACGGTCAACCGCGGCGACGTCGATGACCCTCGACTCGCAAGCGGTTGCCCTGATCGCCTACCTGCAACGTTTGGGAACCGATTTGAATGCCCCGCCGGAGGTCGCCGCTCCCGCGGAGGAAGCGCCTGCCGACGGGGAGCAGCCCGCACAGGCCGACCGCCGAGCAAGTCGCCGCTGTCGCAATCTCTTCATCTGATTCAACGAGCCCATAGGTGTCGAGACCATGTTGAAGGATGTCATCCGAGCGATTGACTACAGCGACTGCGCCGAAGCCGCGCTGTTGTTGTTTGTGTTTGCTTTTGGTTTGATGTTGATGGCGACGTTCCGACTGTCACCGGCAGCATCAGAAAGATTCGCCTCCATTCCATTGTCGGACAAAGTGGAGGATCCACGAGATGAGTGAATCAGTGACTGATTCCAAGCAATTGCCCGAAGGGGCGCCCGACGATCCGCTGACCGGACACGACTACGACGGAATTCAAGAATACGACAATCCCGCTTCCCGGCTGGTGGAAGTGGTTGTTCGTCGCCTCGATTCTGTTCGCGCCGCCCTACTTCTTCTGGTACCACAACGGTGTCGAAGGGCGGTCGCTTCGGATCGCTTCGATCGGGCGATGGCCGCCAATTTGCAGTTGCAGTTCGCTGAAATCGGTGAGCTGACCGCGAACCGCGAGAACGTTGTCAAGTTCCTGCACGAGGATTCCTGGCTGCAGATCGGCAAGGCGGTCTTCAGGTCGAATTGTGTTTCCTGTCACGGCAAGGAGGGCGGCGGACTCGTTGGGCCCAATCTTTGCGACGACAGCTACAAGAATGTGAAGGACATCGGCGACATTCTGACGGTGCTGCAGAAAGGTGCCAATGCGGGAGCGATGCCCGCCTGGAACAACCGCCTGTCCACCAACGAAATGGTACTGGTGGCCAGCTACGTGGCTTCGCTCCGAGGATCCGATCCGGCGGTTGCCAAAGCAGCCGGAGGGTCGCGGATCGATCCCTGGCCAGCGGCTCCAGCGGAAACCGGAAGAAGCGAAAACCGAAGAATCAGACGGAAGCCACCACGCCGACTTCCGACGAAGCCAGCCCTGGCGAAGCCGTGGAATCGCAAACCTGATTCCCGGTATGTTTTTAAACATGGACGGCATTCGTGCCGTCGATTTATCACGCATTGTGCATCGAGCGATCATGCCGTGCGTGGTACAAGCCTGAACGATCATGAACTCGCCTCAAAACACGGAACCGAATTCCCTTCCCAGCTCCGGCCGTGAATCGTTACTGGACGCGCCGCAGCATGTGCTCAGCACGCTCGAGAATGATGGTTCGCGGCGTTGGCTGTATCCAAAGCTTGTCCAAGGGTGACCTCTGGAAACGTCGGCGGATCCTGGCCTATTTTCTGATCGTCTTCTTCGTGGTCCTGCCCCACCTGCGGTTCGGCGGCAAGCCGCTGGTATCTGCTCGATATCGCGGCGCGACGGTTCATCTTCTTTGGACACACCTTCTTGCCCACCGACACGTTGCTGTTGGCACTGTTGATGCTTGGCGTGTTTCGTCACGATTGTGTTGGCGACCGCTTTCTTCGGTCGCGTGTGGTGCGGCTGGGCCTGTCCACAAACGGTCTACATGGAGTTTCTTGTTTCGGCCGATCGATCGTTGGTTCGAAGGGACCGACGGGCAAGGGGGGCAAGCCCAAACGCAAAGCCGACCGGGCTGATGGCGGCGCTCGCGTTTCGCCGTCTACTTTCTGCTGTCGATGCTGCTGGCCCACACCTTCTTGGCCTACTTTGTGGGCACCGACAAGTTGGCTGCAGTGGGTGCGAAGCTCGCCACTGGAACATCCCACCGCCTTCTTGGTGATGGGGGCGACGACCGGACTGATGCTGTTCGATTTCCTGTTCTTTCGAGAACAGTTGTGTTTGATCGCGTGCCCCTACGGTCGCTTTCAATCGGTCATGCTCGATCGTCAAAGTTTGATCGTGGCCTACGACGAGAATCGTGGGGAGCCCCGCAAGAAGGGACGTCATGGAGAAGGCGAGCAGGCGGGCGATTGTGTCGACTGCAACCAGTGCGTGGTCGTTTGCCCGACGGGAATCGACATTCGCAACGGGCTGCAGCTGGAGTGTGTCAACTGCACGCAGTGCATCGACGCCTGCAATAACGTGATGGATCGCGTCGGCAGCCCGCGAGGCTTGATTCGCTACAGTTCCCAGGACGCGCTGGCAGGCAAGCCGCCGAAACTGCTCCGCGTTGCGGACCGTTGCCTATCCGCTGTTGTTGACCGCCGTCGCGGTCGGGTTCCTGGCCGTGCTTGTCGACGAAGTTTGCTTTCGATGCCAGCGTGATGCGGGGGCGAGGCAATCCGTTTGAGCAGGCTGCCGGCGGAATCATCACGAACAACTTCTTGTTGAGACTTCGCAATCGGACCGACGACGACCGTACTTACAAGATTGATGTCGTCCGAACCGCACGAACGCTCAACTCGCGGACACCGAAGGTGGCACCGTCGAGCTGGCCGGGGGTGGTTCCGAGTTGTTTCCAGTGGTGCTGCGTGTGCCCGCGACGCAAATCGGTTACACCGGCCGGACCGATGGCAAGCTTCGCATTACCGATGACATCGGAAATGAACGTACCGTCACGATGACCGTCTTAGGTCCCAAACGCTAACCGAAGTTCCCTCACGTCGGCCTCCCAATGGACGCTCGGCAGTGGACGACATGGATCATGAACGCAACCGAACCACAGAACCCTGCCGAACAGAGCCCTGCCGAACAGAACCCTGCCGAACTGGGCCCTGCCGAACTGGGCCCTGCCGAATATCGAAGAGCCAATCGCCGAGCGGCCTGGAGATGGGGTTCGTTCGTCGTGGGCTTGTTGGGATTGCAAGTCGCCGGTGGAATCGTCGCGATCATCCTGGCGACCGGTGATGAATCGGTCGCCGTGGTGCCCAACTATCACGAGAAGGCGTTGAACTGGGACGCCGAGATGGCGGCGCAGGCAGCTTCCGCCGCGCTGGGATGGAAGTGTGAGGTCAGTCAGATTCGAGATGTTCCGAATCGGTCTGGTCTGCGAATCACGCTGACCGATCGCGAAGGCTTGCCGGTGGTGGTCAAGTCGGGAGCATTGCGACTGTATCGCCACGTTCGCGCTTCGGATGTCCGGCAAGTTCCAATCCCTCCAGGCAAATTTGCGCGGCTGGAGATTGCGGACTGCTTTGATCAGGTCGGTCTTTGGCAGGTGATGTTGGACTTGAATGGTGAGAACGGCGAGCGATTTCTGCACTCGCAGGAACTGTCGGTGACTCAGTCGGAACAGAATGCCGGGCTCCAACAGTGATCCCAGTAGTGAGCCCAGCAGTGATCCCAGGAGTGAGCCATTCGATGATCCGAGTCATCCTTCGTTCCGCCGAGATCGCGTGGTCAGCGCGGGCCTTTGCGGAGCAAGGTACGACCTTGATCACAGGGAAATGTCCAGGGGGCCTGCTGCGATGTTGACACTGGCCATCGCCGTCCTGTTCGCAAGCTTTCTTGGAAGCCTGCACTGCGTCGGCATGTGCGGTCCGTTTGCGATTTGGGCAACCCATGGAGGGGCAGCCCGGACTTCGATTACCGCTTATCACTTTGGACGACTGACCACGTATCTTTCCGCTGGATTGGTGGCAGGGATTCTGGGTCCATGGTTCAGGTGGGCGGAGAGATCGCCGGCTATCAGTCGCTGGCGGCGAAGATCGCGGGTGGGCTGTTGATCTTCTTTGGCATTGCCAAGTTATTGACGTTGCTGCCATGGTTTCGCGGTAACCCGTCGGAGGTAAAGCCGTCCGCCGTGGCGGGGTCTGCTGCAACGGCTCAAGCCGATCATCGGTGACCGTGGTCCACTCGCGCGAGCCTACTTCGCCGGATTGCTGACCACCTGGTTGCCGTGCGGCTGGCTCTACCTGTTTGTCTTGATCGCCGCGGGTACCGGCCAGGTAGCCCATGCCTTGGTGGTGATGGCGGCGTTTTGGTTGGGGTCGTTGCCAGCGTTGACCGCCTTGGCCTTGGGAGCAAGGCAGTTGATTCCCGCGGTTCCAGTCCTCCTTGCCCATCATTGCCGGGGTCCTGTTGATCGTGACGGGGCTTTACACTGCCACGGGGCGAGCCGCCGCCGACCTGTCCACGATGGTGGCCCCAAGGTCGAGCTCGGATGGATCTCCTGACGCGCTTGATTCATTTGAAGGATCAGCCCCTGCCCTGCTGCGAGCCGTAGCGACGCGTTGAAGCATCGACGGAAGCAATTCTGGCAGAATGAGGAAGGGCCGAATGAGGCGTTGGGTTTCGATTGACAAGAGGTGTCTGGCGATCCATGCCTTTGTTGTTGTTGTTGTTGTTGTTGTTCTGCCCGTCACCTCACCGCCTGGGTGATTCACTCGCTTGAAGCATGTCGATTCCTGCAACCACCGCCGACCGTACTCACCAGAGGGTCGCTTGCGCATTGCGGGCTTCCCGCTCCCGCACCTCGAAGCGAGGGGGAACCTTCGTTTTGTTGCCGCGGATGTCAGGGGGCCTATCGAGTTGATTCGCGGTTGGGGGCTGGAGGAGTTCTACGAACTGCGCGACGTGCCAGGTGAAGAAGTCTCCGAGGAATCGGTCGAAGCTACGAAGACCTTGATGATCCTAGGTTGCTCGGACACTCGGCCCCGCTGGCGATGGATGCTGACGCGGTCAGAGCCGCTGCTCAAATCGACGTTGGCGATCTCGGGGCTCCACTGCGCGGCCTGCATGTGGTTGATTGAGCGGGCTCCAGAACGAATTGACGGCTGGCACTCTGTCGGTCGTGAGCATGCGTTCGCGAACGGCGGACATCGTGTTCGATCCGAGTAAGATTCGTCTGTCGGAGATCGCTCGGTTCCTGCATCGCGTCGGTTACGAAGTCGGGCCGCTTGGCCGATCAGGAGAACGCTGAGGCCAGTACACGGTCCCGAGCGGAGCATGCTGATCGACATCGCCTTTGCAGGCTTTTGCGCGGCCAACGCGATGTGGATCGCGGTCGCCCTTTACGCGGGCCAATTCACGGGAATGGCCGCCTCGCACGCCCAGCTGCTTCGCGGGGCAGGAGTCATTCTGGGTGCTGCCGCGGTGGTCTTTCCCGGGTCGTGTTTTCTTTCGAAGTGCGCTGGCATCGCTGGCAACACGCACACCTCACATGGATCTTCCCGGTGGCGCTCGGGCTGGCTGCTGGGCTGCTCGCCAGCGTGTTCGCCCTGTTCCATCCCAGAGCGAGAGGTCTACTTTCGATTCAATCGCGGCGTTGGTCTTTTTCTTGTTGACCGGACGCTGGCTGCAAATGCGTCAGCAGCGGCGGGCGGGTGAAGCGGTGTCCGAATTGATTCGGATTTCACCGACGATCGCGACCCGGGTCGATCCATCGGGGCTCGGCGACGCGTTGCGGTGGATGATTTGGTGATCGGCGAAACGATCCTGGTCCGGCCCAACGAGAGCGTGCCGGTGGACGGCGTCGTGGTGGAAGGAGACATCGATGGTCGATCGGTCACTGCTGACCGGCGAGAGTTGTCCGGTTGCTGTGACCGTCGGCAGCAGCATCGAGGCTGGTACCGACAACATTCAATCGAGCGTGTTGGTGCGTGTCGACCGCACTGGGACCGGATACGAAGTTGGCCGCGATCCAACAGGCCGTCACCGCAGGCTGCCGAATCACGCACGCCGATCGTTCAGCTTGCCAATCGAATCGGCGCCTGGTTCGTGATCGTGGTGATTGCTTTGGCGCTGATCACAGCGTTGATTTGGTGGCGAGTCGATCCATCACAAGCGGTCAATCATGTCGTGGCTCTATTGATTGTCGCCTGTCCCTGCGCGCTGGCGTTAGCGACGCCGCTGGCGATCGCCGTGGCGATCGGTCGTCTGGCCAAACGAGAAGTGCTCGTTCGCTCGGGAGACTGTCTGGAGCGCTTGTCGCGCCCCGGGACGGTCTTCTTTGACAAGACGGGAACGTTGACCGAGGGACGCATGCAGGTGTCGCAGTGGTTCGGAAGTGACGAAGTGCTGCGCGACGTGGCCCTGATTGAAGCAACGGTCAATCATCCAATCGCCCGAGCGATCGTTGAATATTGTCGCTCACCTGATCGGGCGAGACGTTCGACGCAGTCGCATACGCCGAAGCGTACCCGTCGAGCAGGATCTGGGACGCGGTGTTCGCGGCCTGAGTCGATGGACGCCGTCTACACCATCGGCAGCCCACGGTTGCTCGAGGAAGAGCGAGGCGAGCGATCGATGACGAACGCCGCGACCAATTGCAGTCGGTGATCGACTGCGGGATCCAGTCCGTCGTGGTCGTTGCTTCGAGGCGAACGAGTGCTGTGCGGTGCTGGGAGTCCAGGACCCGCTTCGTGAGGATGCTCCGATCGGTGGTCGATTCGCTGCGACAGGATCGGTGGCGCGTCGCGATTCTTTCGGGTGATCATCAGTCGGCAGTCGACACGGGTGGCCAACGCGCTGGGAATCGATCCGGAACAGGCACAGGGAAACCTGCTTCCCGAAGACAAGCTGGCGGCGGTCCGGTCGGCGTGCGGTTCGACGGACCGGTCTTGATGGTGGGGGATGGCGTCAATGATGCAGCGGCGTTGGCCGCCGCCGACGTTGGGGTTGCCGTTCGAGGCGGTGCCCGGGCAAGCTTGTCAGCGGCACCCGTCGTGATTGGCCATGGTCGGCTGCAAGGCGTGTCGATCTGATTTCGGCTGAGCAGCCAGACGCGACGGACGATCCGCCGCAACTTTGCGATTTCGATCGGGTATAACGTGGTAGCCGTCGCGCTGGCGATGTGCGGCTGGATCACCCCATTGATCGCAGCCGCCCTGATGCCGGCAAGCAGCCTGACGGTACTCGGATTGACCCTCGCCCCGCGCGACAAAACTCAAGCAACCCAACGAGATGAGCGTTCTGTACATTGCCCTGCCGATCGCCATCGCGATGGGTGCGACCGCCCTTTGGGCTTGCGTGCGTTGCATTCGCGGGGGTCAGTTTGATGATCTTGATTCACCACCGGTTCGGATGTTGATCGATGACAAACCGCGAAGTCCCAGCCCACTCGAACCCGCGCGACAGAGCAAACAGCGAAAGGATCGATCGTAGGACGTTCGTTCGCTCCACCCTCGCGCAAGACCGCCGCGTTGGGCATCGCCGCCAAAGTATCGGATCCCCTCTCTCAGGCACAGGAGACACCGACGGGTTCCTGCACAGGTGGTTCGCGACCCTGGTCAACAAGCGGCGGATCAAAAAAAGCCGGATCATAGAAATACTGGGCCGCACCGGTCCTGTCTGCCTAGGAATCGCGTCCCGCTGTCGTTCGTGATCGATGACTCGACCTGCCTGGTCAACATGGGGCACTTCTGCACGCCTCAATTCGCCGAAGCTTGGCCGAATCGCGAAGAGTATCAGAAACCGTGGCGGAGTTGGCCGCGAGAGATTCCCGGATAGCTTTGTGCGCGAGTTTGGCCAGTGGTGTGCCGAGCAAGGGGTGCGAGGCAAGTACAGCATCGTGCCCTATCCCGCGTGCGTCGGCTGGCTGGATCGCGAGCTGCCCGGTTGGTCGCGACGCGAACTGCAGGAGAGCTTGAAGCTGGTGCGTGAATTGATGGTTCCCAATTGGGATATTCATCCCGAGATGATCACGCACACTCGAGTGATTGATTTGAAGACGGGACGTCCGATGTGCAGCCATCAACGCCGGGACGATGGAGAACTCCTACCCGCAGGAAAAGAAGAGCGTCGATGAATTGGCGGCCTATCTTGCCTACGCGTTGCGGATTCTAAAACGTTGCGATCTGCCTTGTGAGGGAATCACGACGCCCGGAGGTTTCGGCAACCTGGTCAAGAGTGAGTTGTCGCTGGCGGTCGACCAAGCGGTGCGGGATGTCTACCAGGTCGACTTGCCCCACTACTTCAAGTACGTTCGCGGTGGCGACCAGAGCACCGAACCGGTGATCGAGAATCTGCGGGGTGTCGGCACCGACGATGTGCGCATGACGGTCAACGTTCCGGCGGGAACGGGCGACTGGTTTGGCGGTTGGCAGGGGGATTCCGCGTCGCAGCCCGACTCGTATGCCAACGCCGATGCCACCAGCGGACGGATGGTCGAGTTGATTGAGCGCCGCCAACCCGCCGTCATGCTCTGCCATTGGCCGGGCATCTATAGCAACGGCAGCAAGGACGGTTTTCATGCGTTCCAGCGAATCGTCTCGTCCCTGGCCGATCGATATCGTGACCAAACGATGTGGATGAAGCTGAGCGAGATTGGACGCTACTGGGCAGCGAAGAAGGTCACTGAGATTCACCGGGACGGAAACGTCATCACGCATGCAGACACCCGTCAACGTACCATCCTTCACGCTTCCGAATTCCCGCCTGTCGCGGACCGGTACGAGCCGAGCGCCGGACTGCGTGAAGTGGCGGCGATCCGCCAACTGCTGGATTCGGGGACATGGCTGGCCGACGGTGAAGATTTGATCGTCTGCGTCGATCTGGAAGGACCGAGCGAAAATCTCGAAGTGGCGTGTTTAGGCGGGGAGGCCAGGCGGAATGTCGGAAACCAACGAAACCTTGATCGAGCGGCGACCTTGGCGACTGGACGAGCTGAACTTACGAAGAGGTTGGTCAACGTAATCCTCAGGTTGCCGTGATTCCGCTTGGCGCCACCGAGCCGCATAACTTGCACCTTCCCTATGGAACCGACGCGCTGGAGGCGAGCATCATCGGCGACAAGGTCTGCGAGGTCGCCTATCGTCGTGGTGCGAAAGTCGTGTTGCTGCCGACGATTCCCTACGGCGTGCAAACGAACATGCGGCGTTTGCCGCTAGCGATCAACGTCAATCCAGCGACCCTCGATCTGTTCGCTGAGCGACATCGTCGACTCGCTACGAAATTCCGGGATCGAGAAGATCTTGCTGCTCAACAGCCACGGCGGCAATGATTTCAAACCTCTGCTGCGAACTCTCGCCGGCAGTGACATTCAATTGTTCTTATGCGACTGGTTTCGCATGGTCGCCGATGTCTATGCAAGCATCTTTGAACATCCGGAGGACCATGCCGGCGAGATGGAAACCTCCCTGGCCCTGGCGTATTTTCCCCATCTGGTCGGACGAAAGCAGGATGGAAGTTTGACCGCGGATCGAGGGCGCGACCCGCCGACTCGCTTTGAAGCGGTCAATCAGGGCTGGGTGCAGATCACACGCCGCTGGGATCTGCTGACCACCAACGCAGGATCTGGCAACCCGCACTTGGCAACCGCTGAAAAGGGCGTTCAAGTGATGAAGGTGATTGTCGATCGACTGGCCGAATTCCTCATTGAGCTTGATCAGTCCGAACTGGATGAACGTTTCCCGTTCTAGAGCATTTTCAACAATAACGTAGCCAGCTGGAAAAGGGGTCAGGCTGGAAAAGGGGTCAGGCCCCAATAGCCGCAAGCGGCCCGAAGGGTGCTTCGCACTATTGGGGCCTGACCCCTTTTCCAGCAACGCTGCATGAAAAATGAAAACGCTCTAGCTGGATTCAACGCGGTGATTTCCGTCACCAGGTTTCCTTCCCCTCGCCGAGGAGATCAAAGCATGATGCAATGCAAATGTTGAACGCGACCATCGCTCCGATTGAAACGTTATTGCTGGGCAATCTCGCGTGTGATGCCGAATAGTTCGGCAAACTCTAGCATCAGCCGTTCGGCCGCATTCAGCTCGGATCGCTGGGCGAGCACCTCCTTGGCCAGCGCCGGTTCGTCGGTGATCAGTCCGTCGACGCCACGACCGATCATGACCGCCATGGTGACCGGATCGTTGACGGTCCATACGAAGACTTGCTTTCCGATGTCATGTGCCTTTCGTACCATCGAGCGGCTAGCGAACTGGGCATTGACCGCCAAGAAGTCAGCTCTCAATTCACGGAGGTCACCGAACGACATCGAAAGCAACAATCCCGCTTTCCAATTGGGACGCAGTTCTTTCATCTTCTTGACGGCATTCAGCTTCAGCGACATGTAGATCACCTCGTCAGTCATCTGATGCGACTCAACGAGATCGATCACGCGTTGTTCGAGCTGTTCGTCATGCCCGTAGTACTTCAACTCGATGTTGACACCCGCTTTTCCTCGGCACATCTCAAGAACTTGAGCGAGTGTGGGGACGCGTTGATCGCTGAACTCCTCGCTGAAGCTGCTTCCCACGTCGATGTCTTGAAGCTCATCGACCGTGACCTCCCAGAGTTTTCGGTTCAAGCCAGAGAGCTTCATGAAGTCGCTGTCGTGGAAGACGACGACCTCCCCATCGGCTGATTCTTGCACATCGATCTCGACCCAATCGGTACCCTCGTCGATGGCACGTTGAATCGATGCCAGGGTGTTCTCGGGGGCCGATGCCGATGCTCCCCGATGGGCGATGATCTCAACGTCATTGTCGAGCCGAATGTCGTTGGCGATCCAGAATCCAACCAAGGCGGCGACCAGCATCCCGACGGCGATCATCGCAGCAATCCGCGCCTTGGTGATTAGGATTCCCTTCCTGGATCGACTCGATGAGAGCTCCCAGATCTTTGTGATGCGATCCGCCTGAGGATTCCCTAGCAGTCGGTAGCTGTGGAACAGAAGCGAGGCAAATGTCGTGGTGGCAAGCAGATTGACCAGCAGATTGACCGCCGCACTGACCACCAAACTGATGCCAATCGCAACGGTCAGCAATCCAAGTGACAGTCCGGCGCGACTGACGATCTCGCGGCCAATCATGATCACCAAGCCGGTCAACAGACCCGATAGCAGGGTCATCGCTATCGCCCACGTCGCAATCGCAAACAACAGCGACCACCGTGAGCCTCGCGTTCGATCACGGCTGATCCGCAACGCCTTGGAAGGAGGCACGTACTCGAATAACACCAGGGGCAGCGCGATCAACCAACCCGAAGTCGCATAGATCAGGACAGCAGCCAAGCCAGCGGCGAGCAACGCACCGATTCCTAACGCAAGTTGGAAGACCGGTGGCCTCGCTTGCAGGTAGTAATTGATGTCGAACTCGGAGAGCAATGTCACATAGACAATGCCAGCGATCACGAGAAATGGCAGGGTAAGTAGCAGGGCCCTGGCGATGATCCGCGCTGCTACCGGCGTGACCACCCAGACACTCTGGATTGCAAAGCGCAGCGAGCTCAAGACAGGGGAAGACTTGTCGGGTTCGCTTGCCAGCACGCCCATCAAGGTGGTCATCTCCAGGGCGACGATACCAAGCCAGAGTGCGCCGACCGTGATCAGGCAAGCCAGCCCAATCGGGGTGATCAGAAAGTAGGCCAAATCCACATCGGCCAAAACCCCCTTCCCCGAGATGGAGAGAAACCATCGAAAGGCGAGCGCCACCAGCGGCGTCAGCAGGACGAAGGCAATGAGTTTGAACAGGAGATCGGTTAGAAACAGCGCCTTCCATCGACGACGTAGGTCGCGAAGCGAATCTCTCAACAAGTGCGTCATCAAGGGATCCGCGTCTCTTTGGCCAACGTCCGAATGAGGGGCAACCGGCGTCGGCCGATTGCCCCCACTAGCCGATCATTCGTCGGCGAGTTATTGCTTGACGAAACTCAGTGGTGGATTCCCCTGCGTGTCTCCCACCATGTAGAAGTCGAGCTTGCCATCACCTTGTGGCAAGACTTGAGCAACCATCACACCCTCGTCATTCATTTCCATTGTCAGGACACCCTCTTCGTCGACATCCCAAAAGCCGGTGACCTTCTCCGCACGATCGTCCTGGCTATAGGTCCAGGAAAAGGTCCCGTCCATTTTCAAGTCCATCACGAATTGACGTCCATCACGCTCGGCCTTCCAGCTGCCTTCCACTTGCGAGGGCTCGACGGGCGCCGATGGCTTGGGAGGTTGAATCTCCTTCGGCGGGTTTGGCAACTTCGCATCGGGATCCACTTCCAATAGCATTTGCATCGCAACCGGATCATTGGGGGTCAGCTTGAGAAGACGTTGGAGCTGCGATGCCGCTGCCTCGTCGTGTCCCTGAGTGAGGTAATGGTAAGCCAGTACAAAGAGCCCCGCCGAATCGTCGGGGTTCTTGCCCACAAATGCTTCGAGGGCGCGAAGTTGTTGGGTGTAGGTTGCGACGTCAGGGTAGAGGCCGACCATCGTGGTCCAGTCCCAACCCGGGCCAACGCTGAGCACTGGGAAAAGTGTCGCAGCGGCGTCCTGGTATTTGCCCATCGCGAACAGCGTCAGCGCTCGGAACTCGTGAATCACCGCGTCGTAAGGATCGTCCTTCAACGCTTCATTGGTGGACTGCAGTGCGGCTTCGTAATTCCCGTCATAGAACTCCTGGCGGGCAGTATCAAAGGCGGTCAACGCAGCGGCTGGGACCTCTGCCGCGGCTGCGACTCCCGGGTCACCACCGAGCGTTTGTTCGCCCGGTGCCAATACGAGTGGCTGCGAATAGTTGTAGACGCTGTTGTCGACGTAAACCGAATCGCCAACGTACGGGTTGTAATAGTCACTGTATCCGAAGGCCCAACCGGTTCGATTGATGGCCCAGGTCGTCAGTCCCAATGCGCCGAGATAGGGATAGCGGTCCCACCAGTATCGTCCGTAGTATGGGGGGATCCATGGTCGATGACACCAACCATGGTGCCAGTGGCCATGATGGTTGTAGTGCCGATCGTACCAGCCCTGGCCATATCCGGGACGTACCCAGCCGTCGCCCGGACGATTGCCAATACCAGGGCGATCCCCTGGGCGGCCAGGCAAAGTGACCGGTCGGTCCGGTCGTCCGGGCCGATCCCCAATCCCCGGTCGATCACCGATACCGGGTCGATCACCGATACCGGGTCGATCACCGATACCCGGCCTGTCCCCGCCGCCAGGTCGCCCTGGCCGATCACCGATACCTGGCCGATCTCCGATCCCAGGTCGATCTCCGATCCCTGGACGATCTCCGGGACGCCCTGGAAGCGTTTCAGGCCGGCCCGGTCGATCACCGATCCCAGGTCGATCTCCGATCCCAGGTCGATCTCCGATCCCAGGTCGATCTCCGATCCCAGGTCGATCTCCGGGACGCCCTGGAAGCGTTTCAGGCCGGCCCGGTCGATCACCGATACCAGGTCGATCACCGATACCAGGTCGATCTCCGATCCCAGGTCGATCTCCGGGCGCCCTGGAAGCGTTTCAGGTCGCCCTGGCCGATCACCGATACCTGGCCGATCTCCGATTCCTGGACGATTGCCCATTCCGGGCAGGCTTGGGAGCTGCGAAGGACGCTCCAGACCGGGGCGAGTTGAGGGAAGCTGACTTGGACGCCCAGGCGATCCCGTGCCCCCGCCGGGACGAATGGACGGGCGATTCCCCGGATTGAGGCCGGGATTGGAAGGTAGCGAGGGACGCGAGGGGAGTGACGGACGCGTCGACGGCAGCGCGGGGCGAGTCGATGGACGATTGGAGGGCATCGACGGAAGTGTCGATGGTCGAGAGGAGGGGATCGACGGCCGCGTCGACGGCATCGAGGGTCGGTTCCCAACCGAGGGGCGGTTGTAACTCGGAGTCGACGGTCGGTTGAAACTTGGCGTCGAGGGTCGGTTGAAACTCGGGGTCGAGGGTCGGTTGAAACTCGGGGTCGAGGGGCGACTGAAACTTGGCGTCGAGGGGCGACTCATGCCACCGCCACCTGGACGACTCATCCCACCACTGGGGCGACTGAATCCGCCACCACCACCGCCACCACGGCTGATCCCTCCACCGCCACCACGCATCCCACCGCCGCCGCCACCTCGTCCGCGGGCATGAAGCTCCACCGCGGGACCGGCGACGAGCGATCCAATCAAGATGCAAAGCAATACTGACCTATTCATTTGCCGATTCCCGCTGTCTTGCCGTTAGAAAATTAATTCGATACCTGCAGGGGAGCAGGGGGACGTCTGACCATCGTGATCGGTTCGGATTCCCCACGAACCTCTCCACCGACAATCAGATTTCGATAGTTCCAGGTCACCATTTCCGCATCGATCACGGTGTATACCGAGGTTGCCGTGACCGATTCTCCTTCACTCGTCACGCCCGCCAGATTCAACAACCACTCACTTCCGTCCTGCGTCCAAAGTCCATGAAAGAAGCCTCCCTCGGAATCAAACGTCCACGAGCGGAGTTTCTTCAAGACAGGATCCCAACCAATACGTTGCACGCCCCTGAGTTCGCTACCATCGAACTTCTGCATGGTGAAGCTCCGAAGCAAGTAGTTTCCATCGGGCGACCAATCACAGGTGGTATGGACGACTGAATCGGTCTCTTCATTGACCCAATCACCGACCATCCAAGCGAGTTGCGCAAGCTGCTCCTGCCTTCCCAAGGTTTCTCGAGGAAAGTCCTTGAGCGTATTGATTCGCCACTTCCCGTCACTCTCCTTGGAATGAAGGGCGACATAACGACTGCGGTGGCGTGGTTCGTTGGGAGCTGAAGAGCTGATCACGACACCCTCTTCCAAAGCGACGGTTTCCGCTAGCAGGCGGACTCGCGTGATTTGAATTTCATCGACCATGGCATCTGCGTTCGTTTCGAACACCTCCGCGAACATCGCGGCAATGGCTTGTCGACCCTGGGTGAGCACACCGAATTCGTCCAGGAACTCAGCGTCTTCGGTGAACATGCCGCCGATCGCCTCCGAATCCCGATTCGCATAAGCGTCGACGAACGCCTGAGCACTGTCCCAAAATGGCTGCTCATGCGCTGGGATCGCCGCAGTCGCATCGGCCGAGGGGGTCTCGGCGGAAGCCGTCGCGGCAGCCGGTGCGACGGCTGATTCTTGTGCCAGCATGTCGGGTGACGTGCCGATGCCAGCCAGCAGCAGCCCGAAAGCGAGTCCAAAACGTGGCGAGTACCTGGATTTCATGGAATGCACTCGAAGAAAACGGACGGAGGATTGAAGATCGACACCCAACCTGGACAAAGAATGAGGTACCGTCGCAGCAATGGGTCGCAGTGATGTCACGTGAACACCTGAACCCTGACCAGCGGACAAGACGCAACTCACGTCCGTGCCCAGCTACGATTCCAATGAGCTTCTCGGCCAGCTTCTCAGCGGCGTCGCGGGGCAACACGGTGCCAGACTACTAAACCCCATTGTAACCAGATCGTCCAGTCATGGAGAACTGCCCCGCAGGAGCTTCGAGATGCTCGCGGCCATCTGCTCGCGGCCATGCACGCACCGTCAACCGGCATGCACTTCAACTGGCACGCAAGTCAACTGGGCAGTGCCCCCCGACTTATCCAAACGCCGCCTCGGTGCCAAGCGGCCGCGCTGTAACTCATGCCCGTTGGTCAGGCGGCGAACGACTTCTTCATTTGCAGCACTGGCAGGTACAAATTCAAGCAGCTGTCTTGTCCAGCTGCGCGAATCGTTGACGATCGCGCCCCAGATCGTTCTCGCTTCCCACCATCGTCCGTAACTGGAATTGGTTCGAAACGCTAACACCAAACCAATCACGGTTCCCAACACGGCGACCAACGTGATCGGAAAATTGTAATCCTCCAGATGGAACTGAATGTCTAGCCAGGAGACCACCAAAATGTAGGCGAGGATCGGGATCATGGGCCGCATGAGATCCCGCAGCATGATCGAAAAGGGTCGACGGAACGAGGTGGTAATCATCATGCATCATCATTCCAGGCGGATCGCATGGGAGCCCTGCCGATGACCGCAACCACTCGCTGCAACAGCCGACAAAGTTGTCGAAACGGAGGCGACCCCAGAGCATTTTCAACAATCATGTGTCCTCCCAAAAAAGGGTCAGGTACCAATCGTGCGAAGCACCCGAAGGGCCGCTTGCGGCCATTGGTAACTGACCCCTCTTTGGGAGATGGCTGCGATCGTAACCCGATGCGTGAGCGAGGCTTGTCGCGCCACTCATTTCCTCGCTGACGCTACGGGTTACGCTTGGCCGCAAAGTGGCGCTGTCCAGTTAGAAACTGCGAATGCCAATTCAGCGAATGCGGGGCGCGTTGGAATTCGGTGGGGGAGGCAACTGTACCGAAGACGAATTGGGATCCAATGCGAGTTGGTAGCGCTTGAGCATGCCGTAGATTGATTGGAACTCGGGTCGTGCCGCCAACTGAGCAAAGGCAGGGTCGGTCGCCACGCGGTCATAGTGTTGAAGCGTCTGAGCAATTTCCGTCGCGTTGGGAGTTCCACCGGGCACCATCATCGAGGGTGGCAACGCCAGGAAACCTTTCCACTGCGCGTTCGACCAACTCGTAAAGCTTCGGCGCGAGTTGGGCCAGCTGGCTACGAATCATTTCGGCTTCGCCCGCCTGGGGAGGCTGGACGAGCACCGAGGGCTGCGAGCCAGCTGCGGCGCGGGGAACGCCGTCGGTATCGGAATCGTGTTGGTGATCGGAGCAGCTTCGAGCGAGGGTGCGGGGGTGATGCTCGTGGGCGCCGCATAAGCAGCCACCGCTTGGGTCAACTGTTGGGCTGCCGGCGGAATGACCATGGGTTGGCCCGGAATGGCGTTCTGGTAATAGACGCTCGTTGCCGCTTGATCGACTCGCAACACAGATCCATCAATGGAGACACCGGCAAACAAGCCGCGGCTGCGGGAATAGGTGTAGATTTCGGCTTGTAGACGTCCATCGGTGGCCATGGCGGTTTGTCGCCCGACAGGACCCGCTGCCGCCGCAGCGTCCGCACCGAGGGTCAACTTGCCCGAGAGGATCCCCTGCACACTTTGCTGTGTCTTGAAGACCAGGATGATGTCGGAGGATTGCAGGCCAATCTGCCAACCCACGTTGCCTCCGGTCAAAGTGATGAACACCGGGGCGTGCCAGGCACCGTCCGCCTCGCGGATGAACAAGACACCTCGCCCATGGCGGGCCCCCACGACAAAGCTCCCCTTGATCACATTGGGAATGATGGCAACACCATGGGCATCAGCTAGCATTGCCTGCGGAATCTGACTGCCGGGCGTCGACATCGTTTCGGTGAGCACCGCGGAGGCCATTTGGATGGTCTGCTCTTCGGACAGTTGTGCCGAGGCGTTGGGGGCGAATCCCGATTGCCAAGCAAGGGTCAGTCCCAACATTGCGTACATGATTCGATTCACGATCCCAGCATCCTTTCCAAAAATCGCGTTCAATCCCGGCCGCCGAACCACCATTCTGCATCGGTTCTCGGTGCCCGACGTGTGAGTTTTGAAGTTTGGCATTTGGCTGCCGCACGAGGATTTTCATCACCCGACGCGTCAGCGAGTCGACGACAACATCGATGTTGACTCGCTGACGCGTCGGGTTATGAAAAG
Source organism: Pirellulaceae bacterium (assembly GCA_963767665.1). Classification (GTDB taxonomy): domain Bacteria; phylum Planctomycetota; class Planctomycetia; order Pirellulales; family Pirellulaceae; genus Rubripirellula. The sequence continues at coordinate 403,074 of CAVYFC010000010.1, read as the reverse complement.
AGGCGCAACTTCAAAGAGCGTGAGCGAGGCGAGCCTGCCTTGCGAACGCTTTGCCTTGACAACGTGCACCGATCGACCCCTGAAAAATCCGAGACCGGGGCCAGTCTAGAGAAAAGAGTCGATTCGAGAAATATGAATGTCGGCCTCTTCCACGGACGCCAACCGCTCGACTCCCGTCTCCGCTCCGTTTATCGCCTTGCTTGCTTTGCCCCGAGAATTCACATTTGGGATCTCACCCCCGGGATCTCACCCCCGGGCCCAAAAAATCCTACTGGCCAGCGACGCTGCTCCCGGCTGACCCTTTCGCAATTCGGGCAAACGATCCTCGTCCCAGTTGCTCGCAGGTCGCAACGGTTTCACCAAAAGTCAGGGCCAGTGGTTCGATGCGGTCCGCCTCCAGAATCGCAACGTAGCCGGCCCACGTATCAGGGGATCCAGGTATGTAAACGGCAACCCTGCCGCCATCTTCGCTTCGCTCCGTTTCGAATCCAATCAATTGACGCTCATCAAGGCGGATCAAGACTGGCTTCATTTGCGGCCGGTTGTGGTTGCCTCCGATCGTATCGGCCATCTGTTCCTTGATGATCGCGTAGCGAGGGAACAGCAGCAGCACGTTCTTTTCGAAGAGGCCCGACATCCGCTTTCCGATCGACCATTTGGCGATCATCCCAGCAGCGAAACAGAGCAGCAGGAGGATGGCGAACGCCAGCGAAATCAGGAAGGCGATCCCCGCAGGCGTCTTCACCGGCAGGTATTGGCCAAGCCAGATTGCAAGCGGGTAGGCGATCGACGCAACCTGCGAAATCAGTGCGCCAATGACGATCAATGGCAGCAGAAACAACAGTCCACCGATCGCCGTTGTCTTCAGAAAACCGATCCATCGCTTCGACTTCTTCACAATCATGGCAACGTCTTGCTGGGCTTCGCTCTCATCTCGGTCCGAATCCTCCTTTTGGATCCAAATCAACGAGACTTGTTATACCCAGTTCTCGATCGAACGCGTCATGGAAAGGCTTGCCGTCGGTCCGCATTTCCAAGGCGGACATTCGCAGCCTTGCTGCGGGTAATTACGAGTCTCGGAGAGACTCGCCTACGGTAAGAAGCCGCACATTGAAAAAGTCACAGTCCTGGAGAGACTCGCCTACGCGACGGTACGTCAATCCTGCGTTTGCAGGCAGTAAATTTTGGATGCGGTGCGAATGAACAAGCGGCCTTGGGCAACCGCGGGCGTCGCCAAAGTCAACTCATCCAGATCGTTGGTGCGAACAATGTCAAGTTCAGGTCCCGGCTTGATCACGTAGGTCAAACCTTCTTCACTCAAGCAAAACACCTTGCCATTGTAGGCCCATGGTGATGCCGTGAACGAACCACCGGGGCTCAACCGCTGCTTGCCATAGATCTCCTCGCCCGTTTTTGCATCATGACAGGTCAGGAATCCCTGGTCGTAGAGAGTGAACAGGTAATCCCCTGCCACGATCTGCGACGGGTTGTACGGGGACGAGGTTCCCTGGTACCAGGCAATGAACTCACTGTCGGCATAGTCGCCTGCGGGGGTGATGTCTCCGGAGTGCGCCGGGTTTGATGGCGAAGGTGGGTCGATGAGAGTCACCGACGTAGCCAGACGCGATGTAGCACATGCCATGCGCCACAAAGGGCGAGGGAATCACGAGGTTGGACATCTTGCCGTCGAACTCCCACAGCAGCTCACCGTCAAGCGAGTACGACCGATTGCGGTTCTTGCCCGGCACCACGATCTCCGTCCGTTGGCCGTGCGACCAAACCAAGGGAGTCGCCCAAGAGTGCGTTTCATCGCGGGGGACGCGCCAGTTCTCCTTGCCGGTGGCGGCATCGAAGGCCGCGATCCATGACGATTCCAGGTTGTCATAGACCACGAAGACCTGGCCGTCATGGACGACCGGCGAGGCAGCCGCTCCATAGTCCATGAACGTTTTCTTGGCCTCGATCGGGTGTGACCAGATCAGGTTGCCATCGAAGTCGTAGCAATAGAGTCCCACATCACCAAACAGCACGTAGAGTCTCTCGCCGTCGGTCGTGGCGGTTTCGGAGGCATACGAAGCTTTGGGGTGTCGTGGAACCGTTGGGGCACCCGCGTGCGCCTCGTGTCGCCAAAGCTCTTGGCCGGTTGCCACATCCAAGCAGAAGACGAGCCAATGGTGATCGCCCTGCTCTGGTTCACGCACGCCCTGACCGAGGTACAGTCCTGCTTGGGGCTGCGCCTGTTCTCCGTCACTGGTCACCGACGTCACGAACAGTCGGTCGTTCCAGACCGTCGGGCAGGACCAGGCAATGCCGGGGATGTCGGCCGACCAAACGACGTTTTCCGTTTTGGACCAAGTCGTGGGAAGCCGTGCGTCATCCTCGGCCAGGCCACGCCCCAGGACCCCGCGAAAACGCGGCGAGTTTTCCTGGCCTGAGACCGTTGCGACTCCCAGCACGATTGCCAGCATGACCAGCAAGCGCCTGCAGAGCAGCCGAGACCTGCCTGCCAAAAAATGATGCCCGCTGAGCAAACGCTGCCTGCTGGCCCAACGAGGAACCCGCAAGCGATCGTGACTGAGCGAATCAATTTGCCCAACAGTTGCAATGGCGGTGCGCATGGTGACCTCGTGAATGGTGGGCCTTGATTGGCGTTTAGATTCCGTCACTGACTGGCAAGATGTCCATGAAGCCAATCATCATCTCGTCCCAACTTTGATCGCCCCAAGTGACGACACGATTTGGATTGGGATTCGAGACATTGGACTCGGAGTTGTCGAAGACGGCAGTGCACTCGACCACCGTGCCGCGCGGCAGTCGCTTCGGTTCCGCCAACACATACTTCAGCTGCCAATTGAAATCGTACTTCGGAACATCCAGCAGGATTTCGCTCGTGCCATCGGGATAGTGCGCCTCGTAACGAAACGCTTTGCCACGAAGATGCATGTGAGGCGTCATGCTCAGTAGCATTTCGTCTCGCTTGGTTTTGTACTGAGCGACGACTTCATGATTCGACGCCTGCGGTGGGATCTCGAACTTGGAATTGGCAGCGATGCCACCGTCGAGCAGTTTCTTGACGTTCGCCTTGTCCATGAAGCAGACACCGGCATAGCTGAGGTCTTCGGTGGCGTAGCCGTTGGGCGTGTAGTGCATCTCGAACAGCAGTTTGCTTCCCCCCTCGACACGAAGGGCCACGCCATCCTCGAGCTGCACGGGAACGCCGCCAGGTGCGTACCCGACCAGCACCTTACGCAAATCGACTCCCTTTTCTCCTGGTGGAATGATGTAAACCAAGATGTGATGGACCACACCTCGATTGTCCGGTCGTGCCTCCGCGGCGTAGACGTACTTGTCTTCGTCCCAGCCTGGATCGATCACGAAACGCTTGTAGTCGACGATTCCTTCTGCGGGCACTTGAAATGCCTTGTCGTTCATTTTGATCACCTGGTCAGGTTCCGGGATCTGCCAACCGGTGGTGAACTTGGGTGGCTCAGGCAGCAGCGCAGGATCGCCCTCGGGCATGCCGTTATCGATCCAGGTCGCGATCAACTGCTTTTCCGCTTCCGTCATCCTCGCGTCGTTGGCGAACGATCCGTGGTCTGGATTGGCAAACCATGGCGGCATCCGCTGGTCATCAATCACTTCCAGAATCGTATCTTCCCAACCGAGGATGTCGTCGTAGCTCTGCAGCGTAAACGGCGCAATCTCTTGCTCACGATGGCAGCTGACGCAGCTGCGCGTTGAAAATCGAAGCGATGTGTTCGGTGTAAGTAATCTCACCGGTTGGCTCGGTGTCTTGAACGCGACCGATGTGGCAGCCGACCACTTCGGTTTCCGCGGCTTCGATCGGCTGACCGGCTAGCATTTGGTCGATGGCGATCGCCAGGTCAGGATGCACGGTTCGTTCTTTGGAGTACCCGACTCCGTACTGATCATCGATGCGGCCGTGATAGCGGACCCGCCGATCTGCATCGATCAGAAAGACTTCCGGCGTTCGTTTTGCTCCCAGCGCGTCGGCCACGCGATTGCCAACATCCTTCAACAGAGGGAAATTGATCTCATGACGATGGGCATAGCCAGCCAATTCGGTCAGGCTGTCCTGTGTATTGGAATTGATACCCAGCACAGCGATACCGTCTGCTTCGTACTTCGATTGCAACTCACTGAGCCTTGGCCCGTACAGCTTGGCCAGCGGGCACTCCGTCCCGAGAAAGACAATGGCCACCCCTTTTCGGTCAGCGAAGTCGGACAGCGAAACCGGTTTTCCATAGCAGTTGTCCAGCGTGAAGTCGGCGACCTGTTTGCCGAGCTTTGTCGCCGGTTCGCTCGCCTGTGCAACTGGAATCCGTGCAAAGGGAGCCCAAGCCAATGGACCCAACAGCAATCCCATGAGGACAAACCGCAACGATTTCCGCACCATCATCAACAACACTCCCGAAAGAAGGAGAAACACATCCACCCCGCAATGATGACACGAGTGCAACTCACTGTCAGTAGCTTTCTAGTGACAGGATTGTATCCGTTTGTATGCATCCGCGACGGGAGCTAGGCCGTACGATGGACTTCCAAGTCCGTCGATCCGTCAGATCAATCGCTCGTCATCGCTCAGCCAAGCCGTACGATGGACTTCCAAGTCCGTCGATCGTCGCGACCTTTCCTTCGTCGACGGACTTGGAAGTCCATCGTACGTGAGACCTTTCCTTGGGCGACGGACTTGGAAGTCCATCGTACGTGAGACCTTTCCTTGGGCGACGGACTTGGAAGTCCATCGTACGTGAGACCTTTCCTTCGGCGACGGACTTGGAAGTCCATCGTACGTGAGACCTTTCCTTCGGCGACGGACTTGGAAGTCCATCGTACGTGAGACCTTTCCTCAAGGCGACGGACTTGGAAGTCCATCGTACGTGAGACCTTTTCTTCAGCGAGGGACTTGGAAGTCCATCGTACGGGTCGAATCGAGGCTGCCCTGTCGAAGTGGTCTCACCAAACGGACAGATCGCGAGCATCAATCGCCGGCGAACGAATCGCTCTGGACGAGTCTCCCCTGCTCGCATTACGTCGACTCTTGGTTTCCCTGAAAGATCAAGGTCTCCGGAAACTCGGCGGTCCACCGCTCCAAGGTCATTCTTTGAAAGGGAATGTCCTGCATCGGCAGGTCCCTGGAGCGTTGGCTATAACGCTCCCCCTCAAACAGGAAGACGAGCTCGTTGTTGACGTCGAGCCCACCGATGCCCAGTGGTTCCGCGGTCGTCCGATCGGATGACAGAACACGGGCACACCCGCTCAAGTCACAGTAGGAGACGGCAATCGGTTGCTCGCCAAGTTTGAAATTGATCACATGATGGGGGATGTCAAGCAAGTGATCGATGCAAAACGCGTAGGCCTGACCGTCGACGTGAAATCCGATGATCTCCGTCGTACCTGGCGCGTCCAATGCGTTGGAAAACTTCTCGGCCGATTCGAAATCGCCGGGAATTTCAACGACCGCCCGAAGAGGTTCGTAATGAGCCCCTCCTTTGACGAGCTCGTCGTGTCTTTCCTGGTAGGCAACCCAGTCAATCTGCTCGTAGTCGAGATCTTGTTCTGGATAGACGAACGGATCCTCCGGCAGCCCAGCGGTCACCTTGCGAGCAACCCACCAGCTTGCCAACGTGGCACCCAAGAGCAAGCCAAGCACCAGGGCGACTCCCCTCAATGTGCGGCTTGAGACGTCCCATTGGGGGCGCGGTGATTTGGACGTCAGCGAGCTCATGGATGAATCAGACTCCTGGACTGAAAAGCTGGACTAGAAAGCGGCGAGATCTTCTCTGTGCCCTCATTCGAGGGTGCCGCCATTGAATTGGCTCAACGATAGGAAGAACCCTATCGGAGTTCCTCGGTGATTCCGTACCGCTTTGTGTCGTCGTGTCAAAACTTCGAAGAGATGGTAGGAACACCATCCCTGTTGAACAGTTCAAAAACGGAATGGTTGCTCCGTTTTCACGATCTTCATCGATAGAAAATCGTTTTGCCTCGCAGACGGCGTTCGCGGCGGGATAAGAGCTGTTGGAATCCATTCCTGCCGGGTGTTCCCTCGCCCCTCATGCGAACGGGAGGGGTGTCACGGGGCCTGTCGGGGAAGCCTCACGGTGAACCGTGCGCCACCGAGAGGACTGTCGCCAACATCAACTTCGCCGCTCAGCCGCCTGACAATTCGCTGGACCAATGCGAGTCCGAGGCCGGTGCCAGGTTCTTGAGAATCTTTCAAGCGAACGAATGGCTCGAAAATCTTCTGACGATTCTCGATCGGGACTCCCTCCCCGTCATCATCCACGAAAAGCAGCACCTGGTCGCCGGCGACACTCGCCTGCAAACAGACTTCTCTCTTGGCGTGCTTCGCCGCGTTGCTGAGGAGGTTTTCAATCGCCCGCGCCAGTCCATCGCGGTCGGTTGTGATTCGGATGGGGTCGCCAGCACCGGCATCATGGAATCGAATCGATGGATTCAGCGGCGCGTGAATGTCGATCAATTCGGAGAAGAGATGATGGAGATCGATCGTTTCCGCAGGACCGTTGGACGCTTGGAAGTCCATCCGTACGTAGGTCAGCAATTCACCGACCAGGTCGTCAAGTTTCTGTGTGGCGCTGTCGATCGCGTCCAATCGAGTGCGTCTCTCTTGGTCGGTCTTGGCGGACTCCACCAAGTCGGCGGCGAATCGAATGCGTGCGAGCGGGGTGCGCAATTCGTGCGAGACAGCCTGCAGTAGTTCCCGCTGCGAACGGAGGAGTGTCTCGGTTCGATCGGCCATCGAGTTGAAAGCGCGAACCAGCGCCAAGTCTTTGGGTGCTTTGGTGCTGTCGATTCTGGCCGAGAGATCCCCTTGAGCAATCGCTGCGGCCGTTCGTTCCACGGCTCGCATTTGTGACACCACCGGGCGAAGCAAGATGGCAATGGCAATCGCCGCCAGGAGAAAAACGATGCCATATCCGAAGGTGACTTCGGTTTGACTGGGGCCAACGAACTGAGGCAGTGGCCCCAACAGCAACGCCTCACCCGGTGAGCTCGTGCGCGGAGTCTTCGTCAGTGCGCTCGGCAAGAGTTCGCTGGGAAGCGAGGATTCGCTACGCGGCGAGGGTTGGCTGCGCGGCGAGGATTCGCTGCGCCGTGAGGATTGGCTGGGCAGTGCGATCGCGATGCGATCGCCGAACAGAACCACCTCATCCTTGAGAAGTCTCTCTTTCCATGCTGGGGTCAGCCAGTCCACGTCGAGAGGGAAGCGGTTGACCGGGTATTCGAATCGGGCTTGAATCCGCTGCATTGCCTCGTCTGCATTGCGCGGCGACGCCGAGGCGAGTTCGTCACGTGCCAGCCTTGCGCCGCCAGAGAGTGCCTGCTCGACGACTCGAAGGTTTTGTGTCGCGCTCCGTTCCCTGACCAGGTAGGACTGGATCAACCAGGCCGCGATCAGGATCGCGATCACGCCGAGATAGAATCGAATGAACAGTCGCGTCATGATTCGGTCGCCAGCAAGTAACCCACGCCTCGAATCGACTTGATCCGGCGAGGTTGAACGGGGTCATCCCCGATTTTCTTGCGGAGTCGAGAGACACGAAGGTCAATGGACCGGTCCAGACCGTCGTACCGGACGCCATGCAGTTCCTGATAGAGCTGTTCACGCCCGATCACGGTCCCCGCGTTGCGCACCAACATCCACAGCAACTCAAATTCGGCGGTCGTCAACTCGATGACCTGTCCTTCGATTTGCACGATTCGGTTGGACGAATCAATGATCAAACCGTCGACTTCAAGGCGCGTCGGTGTCGTCGATGAAGGTGCTGCGAGGGACTCGCTGCGTCGAAGATGCACCCGCAATCTGGCCAGCAGTGCGCGGGGGCGGACCGGTTTGGACATGTAGTCGTCCGCTCCCACCTCCAACGCAACCACCTCGTCGATCTCGTCGCCTCGCGCGGTCAGCATCAAGATTGGACCGTCAAACTGGGGACGGACCATGCGACAGATCGAGATCCCATCGGTCCCGGGAAGGCCAATGTCCAAGACCACGACATCATACGTTTCACTGACGATTCGCTGAGCCGCCCGGGTTCCATTGCCCTCCACGAACACCTCGAAACCATGCTCCGACAAGAACGCCGCAACCATCGATGCCAATTCTTGATCGTCCTCGACCAATAGCAGGCGATACGATTCAGCAAAGCTCATGGAAGTTGCGAAGGGTGAGAAGTGAGAAAAGAGAAGTGAGAAGTGAGAAGTGAGAAGTGAGAAGTGAGAAGTGAGAAGTGAGAAGTGAGGTGCGAGGTGCGAGCGTCCTGCCTGGCGACTCGCTAGTCGTTTCTCGCTGCTCCTTCCCGAATCATTTCAATGCCGAGTAGTCGGTCGCCTTCATGTAGACAACTTCTGGCCGCTCACGTAGGAAGGGACCGTCCTTTTGTGACTCGGCGGCAACCTTCTTCCATTCTTCGTCGCCACCGAAAGCTGCCCACGACTTCTTGGCCGCTTCGGGACTGTCGTGACGCAGCAAATAGATCAGCGTGTCGTTGGAGGCTGGCTCCTGTGTCGGATGCCAGTAGGCGACCGATTGCAGGCCGTGGCGATCGAACAGTCGAATGGTGTGATCGCGGAAACGTGCGTCCAGATTGGGAAGCTTTCCTTCCTTGGTTCTGTAGATCCTCAGTTCGTAGACCGCCTCGTCGCTCGGTTCGATCTCTTTCAAGAGGGGCGTGTAGTCTGTCGACGTCATGTAAACGGACTCGGGAGCCTTGGCGAGTATCGGGCCGTCTTCCTCGCTCTTCTTGTAAACTTCCTTCCACTCAGGGTCGTTCATGAACGCTCGCCAGGAGGCCTTTGCTGCATCTGCGTCTTGATGTTCGATCACATAGATCAAGGTGTTGTCAGCATTGGGGCCTTCGGTGGGAACCCAGTAACCCATCGATTTGATGCCATGCTTTTCGAACAACTTGACCGTGTGATCGCGAAACCTGGCATGCAGATCATCGAGCTTGCCTTCGTTGGTGGTGTACGTCCGCAATTCATACAACTGTGCTTGGGCCCGCGACGGGGCCAGTGACAGGCTGCAGGCCACCGTGATGGCGATACTCAAACACCATCGATAACTGTGCAAAAGATTCATCAGGTTTGCTCCCTTCGCTCGGATTGATCAGCATTCATTTTGATAGATCATGAAGTTCAAGTTATAACCTGCATCGAAGGTCACCGAGACGCTGCCACTTGATCACCCACCGCGTTTTGAACCGTTTTCTCATGATTCCATCGCTCGGTTTTCGCGGGGCAAGTGCGCTCGTTTGCTTCTTTGTCGACAGGGAGGGCCGATCCGCCGGTCGCCTGGCAGCAGCCGCCGAGTCCGGACCTACGTAGCCGAGTCTCTCCGAGACTCGAGATCAACGCAGCGAAGCTGCGAATGTCCACCTTGGAAACAACCGACCTACGGTGCGCGGCAGTATTGCGGATCAGTCGTTCGTAGAAACGTACGATGTTGAGAAAATCATCGCGCGACAATCGCTCGTTGACGCCGTGGATGCGTTTCAGGTCGTCCTTACCGAGTCGCCATGGCACGAACCGATAGATGTCCCCGGTCAGTGACTGGTCGTCGTAATGCGTGGCGTCGGTTCCTGCGACCACGACGAAGGGTGCTACCAACACGTTGGGATAGATCTCGCGAATGGTGCGGTGAAGTTGCGTGAAGGCCTCCGAGTCGGTCGCGGACAATCGTGACGAGGGTTCCCGTTGTAGGATCGGCGGGTCGACCGTGACACGCTCATCCGCAATCGTTTTCCGGATGTGCTGGACCGCCGATTCCACGCTTTCGCCAGGCAGCACTCGAACATTGACCGTCATCGAGGCTCGTGTTGGCAGCACGTTGTCCTTGATCCCGGCCTCCGACCATGGTCGGGGCGAGCGTCGTTCGCAACGATGCGTTGCCCAGTGGCGTGCCACCGAGTAAGCGAACGAGCAGCGGCGAAAACAACCAGCGATTGGCAACGGCGACGCGATTGATCAACGGCATTTCGGGGCCGAGGTAATCCAGCGTCCGGCCAATCCCGCCGTCGAGATGTGCAGGGTGAGGAGACTGCTCGAGTCGACGCAGAGCTTCGCCCAGGATTCCAATCGCCGTGTCGCTCAGTGGCGGTGGCATCGAAGCGTGTCCCGCCTCGCTCACTTCGGCCCTCAACTCAAGGGTCGCAAAGCCCTTCTCTGCGATGCCGATGAAGGCGGCCGGTTGCTGTAGTCCCGCGAAGTCGTTGAAGATACCGCCACCTTCATCGAGCACGTACTCGAGGCGGATGACCTGATTCTTCATCCACTCAGCGATCAGTTTGTTGCCATGGATCCCACCAACCTCTTCATCATGACCGAGCGAAAGGTAGATCGTGCGGCTCGGTTCAAATCCTTGTTCAAGCAAATGCTCGACCGCTTCCATCATGCCGATGGCCGCCGCCTTGTTGTCGATCGCACCCGCGTCCCCAAACGTATTGATCGTCGACCATCGCCGGCGAAGGGTGGCTGGGTCCAGTCGTCGAGGCTCGCCTGTTCAACCGGCACCACGTCGTAGTGACCCATCAGCAGAATCGCGTCTTGTCTGATCTGCCTTCGGTTCCCTGCCACTTGAACAACAGGCTCTGGTTGCGCTCGTCCCCAAAGTCGGATGCCCGTCATCCGTGACAGGTGCTGGTGAACCAGCGGAAACGACTCTTCCAGGAATTTCTTGAATTGATCGAACGCTTGCGGGTCCATGCGGGCCGGGTTGGAGTACGAGATCGTCTTGATGGTCAAGCCACGTGCAAAACGATCGACAGGGCGCTTGCTCCGGGAGTTCGATCGGCTGCAGCGGGGGGACCTCGATCTGCAGAGACTGGAAACCGCCAAGTTTTGAAGCCCGAGCGAGGCAAGCAGCAATCACGCACCCAACGACCAACGCGATCGGAACAAGAAACGCTGACGAGCTTCTTTGTCAGCGATCGCGTGGAGCGAAGTTCGTCGGGATCAGTGGATGAACTGCCTCGAGGCAATGCGATGAAGTCTGATCGTACCGGTCCGGGCGATTCCTTGCACGCACGAAAAAACCCATTTCTTCCAGTGGTCGGAAGAAACGGGTTCTCGTTCAGTCGGGCTGAGAGGATTCGAACCTCCGACCTTTTGACCCCCAGTCAAACGCGCTAACCAGGCTGCGCTACAGCCCGCCCAAGAAAAGCGATCCCGCCTCATCTGCAGAGCCGCGGATGTGGGGAAGCGGCCTCCTCTCTACAGATGCTACAAAAGACGCGGCAGGCCTGCTAGGTGACTCTGGCTGTGAGCCCCCGTCCAACTTGACGCCCCATCCAACTTGCCCCCGGTCCAACTCGCGAGGCGTCCTTGACCGCGATGCCCAATCAGCCGAGATTCTTCGCAGCATCGCCTGCTGCGGGTGCGATCGGCAGACCGACGACTCCGAACCGGATCAGAATCCATGCAATTTGCGGATCGAATGGCGGCAGCAGTCACGAAAAACGGGCTCGATCACCTGCGTGGGACTCGATCCCCGCAAGGCCCAGCTGCCCGCCCCGATTCGCGATGCGGTCCGAAACGACACGGACCCCGAGTGGGCGGAGGCCTATCGCCGTTTTTGCTGCGAGATCATTGATGTCGTCGCGGGCATGGTCCCCTGCGTGAAGCCTCAGGCGGCTTTTTTCGAAGCACTGGGCCCGCCGGGATGGTGGCGCTGGGGAACGTGATCCAGCACGCCCGCCAAGCTGGTTTGCTGGTGATCACCGATGGCAAACGAAACGACATCGGCAGCACGGCGACCGCCTACGCCGATGCTTATCTCGGCGACCGAGAGTCCCTGGGGAAGCGATTCCCTGACCGTCAGCCCCTATCTGGGTCGCGACAGCTTGGAGCCGTTTGTGGAGGTCTGCGAGGCACGCGAGGCAGGCATCTTTGTTTTGGTCAAGACTTCGAATCCCGGCGGTGGACTGTTCCAAGACCGCGAAACCGACGGGCAGACCGTCTACCAGGCCGTCGCCCAGTTGCTGACGGAGTTGAACCAGGGTCGGATCGGGCCGATCGGGTTACGGACCGGCCGGCGCGGTGGTCGGGGCGACCTACCCGGAGCAGTTGGCGGAGCTGCGGAGGGCGATGCCCACCAGTTGGATTCTGGTTCCCGGCTTCGGGGCCCAAGGTGGTTCGGCCGCGGACGTGCTGTTGGGGCTGGACGACGAGGGGCTCGGCGCGGTGGTCAATAACTCCCGCAACCTGATCTTTGCCCACGCCAGGGACGAGTATCCGAGAGCGGTTCGGCGATGCACGTTGGCAAGATGCCGTCGCCGAGGCAACCAAGCAGATGAACGAGCAGCTCAAGCGGTAGCCGCCCGCGTTTTCATCTTGCTCGATCTTGCCCGTTCTGTCTTGGCGTTTCCGTCTTGCTGCCGGCAGGCGAAACGGGGTATAGCCGGAGATCTCTAGGGACAGTCCCGACTGTCGGTCACTACCGAGTCGATCAGGGAACGGAATCGATGCGTCTGCTTACTCTTCTCTCATTTGCCTTGGCCGCCCTGCTGGTTGACGACGCTGGCGTCATGGCACAACAAGGGATGCCACTGCCCTCGGGCACCAACATTCCGGTACCCCAACAAGCATTTCCTTCAACGGCCCAGGCTCCGCCGAGCATGCAGACCCCGCCGAGCATGCAGAACCAGAACTTCATGCCACGTTCGGCCGGCAATGCCTCGGCCAGCAGCAGCGGGTGGCGGGCAACTTCCTCGGGCAGCCGGCCAGGAGCATCGGGTTTACGACTTGCGTCCCTACACCGGATACCTCACCAACGATGATCGGCCCGAGCAGGCGTTATCGACTGGATTCTTCGCGAGACGGGGTCGGACGTTTGGTTCACCGAACCGTTTGGGTTCATGAATGCCAACGCGTGATCAGCTTTCGGTCTACCACACCAATGAAATGCACCAGGTGATCGCCGGTGTGGTCGATCGATTTGTCGCCGGTGAGAAGGACCCGCAGGTCTTGAACCTGCGTGTGATGCGGGTTGGCAATCCGAACTGGCGAAGCGGCGCCCACATGTTGATGCAGCATGTTACCGTCGATTCGCCGGGTGTCCAGGCTTGGCTGCTGAGCAAAGAAAACGCCGCGATGGTGCTGAACCAATTGCGTCAACGAACCGACGCACAGCAGACTCACGACTTGAATATGGTCATCCACAACGGTCAAACCGAGAAATTGGTAAACATTCGAGGGCGGAACTACGTTCGCAGCGTCCGCCCTTCCAAAACGGGATGGCCTCCCTATGAACCCGAGACCGGCGAGATTCAGGAAGGTTACAAACTGTCGATCAGTCCGCTCTTGACGACCGACGGGCGGATCATCGACTGCGTGATTGAGGCCGACATCGACCAGGTCGATCAAACTCAATCCGGTCGACCTGGAACTGCCACTGCCCAACAACGAGGTGCATCGGGCGCGGATCGATGTCCCTCAGGTCGTCAGTTGGCGTTTACGCGAACGATTCCGTTGGCCCTCCGACATGGTGCTGCTGTTGTCATGTGGCGTGGTTGCGAGCCCGGAAACGCCAGCAATCCTCGGTTCCGTTCTTGAACATGGACATGTTCACGGGAACGACCTCGGGTCGCGCTGACGCGCTGCTGTTCATTCAGTTTCGAGGACGAGCCTCAGAAAACCTGACCCATCCAAGTCAGGCCGTTCCGCAGATGGCGGTTGACCCAGCGGGAACCACCCGCGGTCGCTACTAGGGTCGCCTCCAATCCGTTTTCGTGAGCCGCATGCAATGACATCGGGTTTCGAAACCCGCGGTTAGCGGGAGGGCGCCACCATGACGGGCCAATCGTAACCCGACGCGTCAGCGAGGAATTTTCGATATTGACCGCGACTCGCTGACGCGTCGGGTTACGAAAATCCTCGTGCCACAGCCAAAAACGCGACTCATGCCGCAGCCACTGACGCGACTTCAAACAAGGCATGGATTGGGCAATCGTGCGTTGGCCGTGCCATGCCCTTTTGCCACCAACAGGGCTAGTCCCGCATCGCCTGTCCTGGCCTGAGGTGCGACCTGCTTGCTCTTTTTTCACCCCCCTCAAAGCTTGGCGGCAACACGTTTAGAATGCCCGGCTTTCCCAGACTCGCGGTCGTGCTGATTCCCTGCCGCCATTCCTTCATCCTCGCTCCGTCCCGCCACGCCTCATGGATACCAGCTCGTCACGCCGTGTCGTCATCACGGGGCTCGGCGTTGTTTCGCCGTTGGGAAATGATCCGACGATTGTTGCAGTCACTGCGTGGGGGTGTCAGTGGGATTGGCCCCGTTGACCCGGGTTCCCCAAGGGGTGCTCTGCATCGATCACGGTGCGGAGGCAAGTCGAGTTCACGGGCGCGATTGAGGATTATGGTCCGCTCGACAAGATGCTGCAGAGAACGATCCGCAAAGGCACCAAGGTGATGTGCCGCGAGATCGAAATGGGAGTCGCCGTCGCCCAGCTCGCCCTGACCGATGCCGGGCTCGATGCCGAGTCGCGCGATCGTGATCGCTGTGGCGTGGTCTATGGTTGCGACTACATCATGTCGTTACCCGAAGAGTTCTCCATCGGTATCGCCAAGTGCTTGGATGAGGAGGGCAGTGTTTCACTTCGATCAATGGGGCCAAGTGGGCAAGCCGGAAGTCAACCCTTTGTGGTTGCTCAAGTACCTGCCCAACATGCCGGCCAGCCACATCGCGATCTACAACGATTTGCGCGGACCCAACAATTCGATCACGGTGCGAGAGGCCTCGGCAGGTGCGGCCGCAGCGGAAGCCTACAGCACGATCCAACGTGGGCATGCCGATGCGCTGGTCGTCGGTTCGACCGGTTCTCGCATCCACTCCGCTGCGGACACTCCATGCATCGATGCAGGAGAAGTTGGCCAGCAATCAGGACGATCCGACGACGATGTCGCGCCCCTTCGATCGAACTCGCGACGGCAGTGTCGTCGGGCGAGGGGGCCGGCGCCATGATCTTCGAGATCGCTCGAACATGCCCAAGCCCGAGGTGCCAACATCCTGGGTGAGGTCGTTGGTTACGGCAGTTCCGCCGTTGGGCCTGGAGCCGATCCAGGATTCCTCAAGCGTGCGATTGCCAACGTGCTGCGCGGAGCCCTCGGCAAGTCGGATCCCAAATCGCTCGGGCACA
The DNA here is from genome assembly GCA_963767665.1 of Pirellulaceae bacterium. Taxonomy (GTDB): domain Bacteria; phylum Planctomycetota; class Planctomycetia; order Pirellulales; family Pirellulaceae; genus Rubripirellula. The sequence goes on along the minus strand of CAVYFC010000010.1, from coordinate 387,898 downwards.
TTCATGCCCATGGTCTGGGGACGCAAGAGAGCGACCAACAGGAAGCCGAGGCAATCGCAGAAGTCTTCGGCGAGCCCCAGGCTCAACCGCCGGTCACCACCGCCAAAGGTCACATCGGCAACTTGGGTGCCGGTGGCGGGATGGTCGAGATGATCGCCAGTCTCGGTGCGCTCGGTGGTGATCTGTTCCCGATTCACAACCTCTCCGATCTCGATCCCGCCTGTCCGATCCATGCCTGTCGCGAACCCGGAACGCCCGCAGGCGACTCCTTCATCAACGTCAACGTCACACCACAAGGCCAGGCCTCGGCGATTCGAATCCAACGCTTCGGAGCGTCGGCATCGTAGGTCCGCATTTCCAAGGCGGACATTGGCAGCGTTGCTGCTTTGCTCGACGAGTCTCGGAGAGACTCGGCTACCGGGAGGGGGTGACCCTGGCTTCTCTTGCGTGGCGATCCATTCGATGGTTAACACGGCGACCGCCGAGACGAGTGCAACGCATCACCAGCATGGGGATGCTGCCGGTCCAGTCGGCTGGCGAGACGTACTCCATCACGCGAAACTTCGGCTCCAAGCTCGGCCGTCTCTGGCGTGGGCTGTCTGCAGCGGCCAAAGCTTGCCAACGCTGCCAATCATCAGTCCCATCAAGGCTGCCATCGTGACTCCTGGTGATTGCTGCAAGAGTCGACGCAGGATCCTCGAGAACGTCAGCAGGCCAAACAGCGCAACCCAATGCAAAGACCGTCATCTGCACCAGCCCTTCCAACGTGACTTGCAGCTTCGCCAAATTCTTGACCAGTCCGGTGATGGGGTGATACACACCGAGCACCAGCAACACGTAGGCTCCGCTGATTCCAGGCAGGATCATCGCACAGATCGCGATCGACGCGGCAAGAAACAGAAACGGCAAGCTCATGCTGCCGTGGCCCGTGGGTAGCAGTGAGATCACCGCTGCGACCACCACACCGGCGAGCGCAGGCGGCGATCCGCGACGGCGACCATCGATCGACGTACTGAACCACCACCCACAAGCTCGCCACCAACAGTCCTAGAAAGACGGCGAGTGTTTCGGGTAGATGGGCATCGAGCAAGTAGTGCATCAGCCCCGAGAGGGTGACGATCCCGACCAGGATGCCGAAGCCCAACGCGCGGAGAAAACGAAAGTCGACATGCTCGGCCGCCGCGCCTGAACTCCCTTTTCGAGAGCAGTCCCAATAACGTGCCATCGAGATGGCTGATCGCGGTGACCAGCCGCGAATAGTGCCCCATGATCAACGCGATCGTGCCGCCGCTGATTCCCGGTACCGTGTCGGCCGCTCCCATGCAAAATCCGCGGACGACGTTCAGCAGATCACCACGGAACGTCGAGCGTCCCGGCCAATCCGCAGCCCTCGCCTCGAATGGCTTCTCCTCTGGTACAACCCGCGCATTCGCGCTGACGCGCTCAACCGATGGTTGGACATGGGACTGTGGCTCAGACTGATCCATCTAGGAACTACCTTCTTCGAGTTTCACGACGATACTGAACGAGAAGACGCCTTGGCACTCCGACAAGGCGCGAGAACTTCGGCAACTCCATTCATCCTTGCTGAGCCCACGGTCGGATTCATTGCCCCGTGCATCAAATCATCATTCTTGCGGTTGTCCAAGGGATCGCCGAGTTCCTGCCCATCAGTTCCTCGGGGCATTTGGTGATCCTCGGAGCCCTGATGGGAGAGTTGAGCGAATCGCCCACGCTCGAAATCATTCTTCATGCGGGCACGCTTGGCTCGATCTTAGTCGTATTTTGGCGGCGGATCGTGAAATTGCTCAGCAGTGACCAACGCGTCATCCCGCTTGTTGATCGTGGGAACGATTCCCGCCGCCTTGATCGGGGTCACCATCAAGATGGCCTTTCCCCATGTGCTTCGCAGCCCGCTGTTGGCGGCGATCATGCTGTTGGTCACCGGCGCGATGTTGATCGTGCTCGGCAGGATCCGCGCCACGCGAGGGCGAGTATCAGTCGCTGAGCTGGTTGGGAGCCTTCCTGGTGGGTTGCTTCCAGGCCTTCGCGATCCTGCCAGGCATCAGCCGCAGCGGTTCGACGATCCTGGGCGGGCGGTTGATGGGGCTCAAGAACGATGACTCGGTGACCTTCTCGTTTCTCGCTAGCAATTCCCGCGATCCTTGGGGCAACGGTGCTGACGCTGCGAGACCTCTGGGAAAGCCGACAAGCCGGCTTGCCCATCGCCCACTCGCCAACGGAATTGCGATCGGGGCGGCTGTCGCGTTTGCCGTCGGCATCGTGTCGCTGCTGTGGCTGATCGGCTGGAGCCGCCAAGATCGTCTCCACTGGTTCGCCTGGTGGTGCATTCCAGTGGGGTTGTTGGCCATCGCCCACTTCGGGATGGGGCTTGTCCATCCCACCCATAATTATTATGGACACGTGTGCAGCATCTGATAGAATCTGGCTATCGATGTAGCCCGAGCGACCCATATGGAACCGCCCGTTGGCGGCGAAGTCGTTGCCCTGGATGCGTGTTCGCGAGGGTCCGTTGAACCCCCAACGGTCTTGTCCGCCCCATGCCCACCGCCAAGGGACTCGCCCCATGTCCAGTCAACTCACCGATCGTCAACAAGACGTCTATGACATGATCCGCTCGTTGATTGTCAAACGCGGATACGGTCCCACCGTCCGCGAGATTGGCGAGCACTTTGGTATCAAGAGTCCCAATGGGGTGATGTGCCACCTGCGGGCACTGGAGCGAAAGGGTCTGATCACGCGCAGTCCCAACAAGTCACGGGCGATCGAATTGACCCATGCCGCCGATCGCAGCGGTCACTCCCTGCCGATGGCGGGGATGGTTTCAGCCGGACCCACTTCGCTGGCCTTCGAGCAGAATGAACTGGTTGATTTCAGCGAGATGCTGTTCCGCGACGATCGCTTCATCCTGCGGGTTTCCGGCGATTCGATGATCGACGCCCACATCGCCGACGGCGACTACGTCGTGATTCAAAAACAAGAGACCGCATTGCCAGGCCAGATGGTGGTGGCTCAAACCCCGGAAGGGGAGGCAACGTTGAAGTACTGGTTTCCCGAAGGAAATCGCATTCGACTCCAGCCTGCCAACGATTCGATGCAGCCCATCTATCTCAACGACGCCCACGTCATCGGCATCGCCGTCGGAGTCGTGCGGGCGGGGATTTAAAGCGTTCTTTCTATCGTCACCCGTCGCGTGAGCTTCGAAGTTGCGATTTTGGCTGCCGCTCGAGGGTTTTCATAACCCGACGCGTCAGCGAGCCCGATGTCAGGATCGATATTGTCAGTATCGATATTTCCTCGCTTACGCGTCGGGTTATGAAGGCAGCGCAACCTTCAAAGCCCATGAGCGAGGCTTTTCATGTCACTCGTTTCCTCGCTTACGGGTGATCATTGGTCGCCAGAGCGGCGCTTTCCAGCTAGCCGATCCCTCGCTCCCTGCTTCTCCCTTCATCTTCTGCCTAACGAGCACGGGGGAGGCTTGTCCAGGCTCGCGGACTGCCGATCAGCGAGAGCGGGCTTTGGCAAGGGCGGCGAGATCGCCATTTTCCTGAGGCTGATTTCTGCTGCGATTCGCCTGCTTCTCTGTTATCCTAGGACTCTGATCCGATTTTCCTGCTGCCACCGGTCCGCTCCCCTATTCCAGAATGTGGGTCGTCCAGAAAACTGGTCGTCCAGAAAACTGGGAGTTTCTTCGCTGCCCCCCGCGCAGAAGCTTGGATCGGGCGATTTCGGCAGCTGCCCTCTTTTCTTCCCAAAATATCCTCCCCCAGGGACTACACGCAGTGGCACAAGACTTTACCGACTTGCTACTCAAGCAAGGCGTCATCAGCCTCGATCAGTTGAACGAGGCCGAAAGTGTCGCCAAGACCACCAAATCCGACGTCGGCGACGTGCTGATCCAGATGGAATATGCCACGCCCGAGGATGTGGCTCAGGCATTGGCAAAGCACCACAAGATTCCCTACGTCGATCTCCGCTCGGCCAATATCTCCGATTCGGTGATCGAATTGGTCCCCGAATCGGTGGCCCGTGAAAACAACGTGCTGCCCTACAGCGACGAGGACGGGGCGCTGCGGATCCTGATCGCCGACCCGTTCGATCTGGAAACGATCGAGAAGCTTCGGTTCATCCTCAACCGCAAGATCGAAACCGCCCTGGCTCCCAAGGGGGCCATCACCGCCGCGATCAACAAGTATTACGGGCAGGTCGAAGGGGAATCGGCTGACTCGATGCTGCAGGAATTCACCGACACGGCGATCGACTTCACCGAGACCGATTCGGACTGCGATCGCAACGAGGAGGATGTTGACGACAGCAGCGCCCCGGTGATCCGCCTGGTCAACTTGATGATCCAAGAAGCGGTTCAGCTGCGGGCCAGCGATATCCACGTCGAGCCGTTCGAGGACCGCGTCCGAATCCGTTATCGAATTGACGGCGTCTGCGTCGAGCGGGAAAACGCCCCCCGACGGATGCTCTCGGCCATCATCGCCCGCATCAAGATCCTCTCCAAGATCGACATCTCCGAGAAACGACGCCCCACCGACGGGCGGATCAAGATCACCGTCGGGGACAAGCAGCTCGACCTTCGCGTCAGCATCATCCCCACCAATCACGGCCAGTCCTGCGTGATGCGGCTGCTGGACAAGGACAACATCAAGGTGGGGGTCCGGCAGCTCGGCCTCTCCGAACGGGACTACCGAAACTTCAACGGCCTGATCCGGCGTCCCAATGGGATCATTCTGGTGACCGGTCCGACGGGGTCCGGAAAGACCACCACCCTCTACGCCGCCCTCAACGCCCTGAACCGGCCCGACCGTAAGATCATCACCGCCGAGGACCCGGTCGAGTACTACCTGCCGGGGATCAATCAGGTGGAGGTCCGGCACAACATCGGGCTCGACTTCGCCCTGATCATTCGCGCCATGTTGCGGCAGGCCCCCAACATCATCCTGGTCGGTGAAATGCGTGATCACGAGACCGCATCGATGGGAATTCAGGCTTCATTAACTGGACACCTGGTATTCAGTACTCTGCATACGAACGATGCGCCCAGTTCTATCATCACGAATGGTGGACATCGGTGTACCATCCTACATGGTGGCGAGTAGCGTGATCGCGGTCCTTGCCCAGCGTCTGGTTCGGACGATCTGCCCACGCTGCAAGGTTAGGTACACACCCACCCGAAAGCGTGATCCAGGATTCGGGCATTCCACCCGAGATGGTCAAGCAGGCCGAGTTCACTCGCGGCAAGGGTTGCCCCTACTGTGGGCGTACCGGCTATCGGGGTCGAATCGGCATCTACGAACTGATGTTGATCAACAACAAGTCTGCGGGAGTTGATGTTCAAGGGGACGACCACCAAGACGATCCGCATGGAAGCGATAAAGAACGGTATGTCAACGCTTTACGCCGACGGGATGCTGAAGGTGATCCGCGGGATCACGACCTTTGAAGAGGTCTATCGGGTGGCCAAAAGGACCGAGCAGGAAGACCTTGCCTTCCAGCACATTGTCAACGACTTGGCCTCGCTGTAGGCCGGCCGTCGCCGTCTCGGGCTACCTGTCGATCCGGCTTCCGCGGCCGATTCGCGTCGGCCGCGATCGCAGCGGGAGCCGGCCTGCCAGACTCGCGCGGATTGCCTCCGCTGGGTGGTTGTCGTCGGCCTCGTTGATGGCCTTGGTCTGCTCGCAGGCTTCGGTGGTCAGTCTAGCGGCATCGATTCCGTCGCTAGGTGCGCTTTTCGGTGCAAACCACGCGTCATTTCTTGGTAGTCGGCGGGGTGGCAGTAATAATGGATGCAGCCAAGCGGAGACGACAAGACGCTGCCGGCCACTTGCTGAGGGGCCCACTTGCTCAGGCCGCTTGCTAGAACTTGCCGATCGTTTTTTGCGGCTCTCCCATGCATCGATCGCGATCAACCAACTTTTCAATCATCAATTTCCAGCCATTCAGATCGGCTCTGCTGACGAGATCGCCCCGTCGCACGTCCCTTGGCTCATGCCGCCAAGCTCAATAGCTGACCTTTTCCATTTAACACTGAGACATTAGGAGCCGGGATCTTGGCCACTGTTCTCATCGACAAGCTGTTGCAGGCTGCGATCAAGCAAGGCGTCAGCGACATTCACATCGTCGTCGGGTCAGCCACCGGTGTTTCGGCTTCATGGTCGGATGCGGAAGCTGGAGACCAAGACGCTCGATGCCGAAGACACGGTCGGGTTGATGAAGAGCATCACGCCCGAGCGTTGCCAGCGGGAGCTTGCAGGAGGCGGGTAGCACCGACTTTGGTTTTGCCTTTGGCGACGCGGCACGGTTTCGTGTGTCGGTCTTCAAGCAGCGCGGCTTCATTTCGATGGTGCTGCGGCAGATTCCCAACGACAAGCTGACCCCCGAGCAGTTGGGGCTTGCCCGAGTCGGTCGTCAAGATGGTGCACCGCCCCCGCGGTTTGTTCCTGGTGACCGGCCCGACCGGTTCGGGCAAAAGTACGACGCTGGCCAGTTTGATCAACCTGCTCAACGAGACGGTCGACCATCACATCATCACGATTGAAGACCCGATCGAGTTCTATCACGACCACATCGAGAGCACGATCAACCAGCGCGAAGTCGGAGTCGACGTCCCCAGTTTCTCCGAGGCGATTCGTCGCGCGTTGCGTCAGGACCCGGACGTGATTCTGGTCGGCGAGCTTCGTGACTTGGAAACGATCGAAGCGGCCATCAGCGCGGCGGAAACCGGGCACATCGTGTTCGGCACGCTGCATACCAACAGTGCTCAGGGAACGGTCAACCGAATCATTGATGCCTTCCCTGGAAACCTGCAGGACCAGATCCGGACCCAGTTGGCCAGCACGTTGATTGGCGTGGTCGCCCAGACGCTGTTGCCCAGAATCGGCGGCGGGCGCGTGGCCGCCTACGAAGTCTTGGTGGTCACGCCCGGGCGTAGCCAACCTGATTCGCGAGAACAAGACCTTCCGAATCAACAGTTCGATGCAGACCGGTGCCAAGTTCGGGATGCAACTGATGGACGATGCCCTGTTCACTCATTGGAAGAACGAGATGGTCACGGTCGAAGACGCGTTGGCCAAAGCCCATCGTCCGGACGACTTGGCCAAGCGGATCGTGCAGTCGCGACGCGGACTGGGCGACGAAGCGATTCCATTGTCCGAAGACAACTAGCAAGAGCGACAACTAGTAAGAGCGACAACTAGCCGAAGAGCGACAACTAGGAAGAGCGACAACTAGGAGCGGCGACAGCTAGGAAGAGCGACCACCAACCACGCCAGATTTTTCACGGGCGACAGGCTTGAGAGCCTGTCCGATACAGAGAGCGACGCACGGGACTCATGACACATCCACTCACCTTTTCAATGCAGTCAACTGGTAACTGAACATGGCCAACCGTCGTATTGGACAGATTCTCGTCGACCTCGGTTTTTTGACCGACGAGCAACTCGAGATCGTGCTCGAGGAGCAAGAGCAGCAGCCCGGCACGCTGCTCGGCAAGATCGCCGAAGACATGCAGTTGATCACCGACGAGCAGCTGATCCAGGCTCTCGCCGAGCAGATGGGGATGCAGACCGTCTCGCTGGAGGAAGCCAAGTTCGACGACGACGTGTTGGGCAAGATCAGCGAAACGATGGCCCAGCTGTACCGGGTCGTGCCGCTGAAGTTCGAGAACAACCTGTTGACCGTTGCGACCTGCGATCCGCAGAACCTGACGATTCAAGACGAGCTGCGCACCTTCCTCGGCTACGACATCGCGATGGTGGTGGCGACCGAGCGGGACGTCATGCAGACGATCTCGCGTCACTACGACAGCGAATCGGAGAGTGTCGAGAAGCTGGTCCAGCAGCTGGCCAACGACGAAGAACTGAAGAAGGCGATCTCGCTGCTGGAAACCGAAAAGTTCAACATCACCGATGCCGAGGCCTTGGCCGATTCGGCACCGGTGCGAAAGCTGTTGAACATGGTGCTGCTGTTGGCGATCAAGGACCACGCCAGCGACATTCACTTTGAGCCGTTCGAGGACGAGTTTCGGATTCGCATCAAGGCCGAAGGGGTGCTGTACGAAATGGTGCCGCCACCACGCCACCTGGCATTCGCGATCACGACGCGCATCAAGGTGATGGCCAGCTTGGACATCGCCGAACGACGGATGCCGCAGGACGGCCGCATCGAATTGATGGTCGGTGGTCACCCGGTCGACCTTCGCGTCAGCGTGTTGCCGACGATTTTCGGCGAGAGCGTCGTGATGCGAGTGCTCGATCGCAGCGTCGTCAACCTGAGCCTCGAGAATGTCGGGATGGACGAGTCGATGATGTCCGACTTTCGCAAGGCGATCGACCGCCCCAACGGCATCGTGCTGGTCACCGGTCCGACCGGAAGCGGCAAGACGACGACGCTCTATTCATCGCTGACCGAGCTGAACGACATCGCGGACAAGTTGATCACGACCGAAGACCCGGTCGAATACGACATCGATGGCATCATCCAGATTCCGATCGACACCGACGTCGGTGTCACCTTTGCCAGTTGCCTGCGAGCGATCCTGCGGCAAGACCCCGACACGATCCTGGTCGGTGAAATCCGCGACTTGGAAACGGCCGAGATCGCCATCCAAGCCTCGCTGACCGGTCACCTGGTGTTCAGCACGCTGCACACCAACGACGCCCCGGCAACGGTCACGCGGTTGAAGGACATGGGGATCCAGCCGTTCATGATCTGCGCCACGGTCGAGGCGATTTTGGCACAGCGACTGGTCCGCCGCGTCTGCACCAAGTGCCGCGAAGAGGCCAAGGTCTTCGCGTCGATGCTGACCGACTTGGGGATGAAACGGGAGGACATCGAGGGCAAGAAGTTCTTCAAGGGAGTTGGCTGCGATCACTGCAACAACACCGGTTACAAGGGCCGCATCGCGCTGTTCGAGTTGATGGTGATGAACGACACGATCCGCGAGATGGTGTTGGGCAACGCCTCGACCGACGAGCTACGTGAAGAGGCCCGCAAGTTCGGGATGGTGCCCCTGCGTGAATTCGGCATCGCCATGGCCGGCGATGGGATCACGACCCTCGATGAAGTCATCCGCGAAACGGTTCAAGATTGATGTTCTGCGAGTTGACAGCGAGTCGAGGAGCTCCCCAGCGGAAGGCTCCAGCTACCAAGACAATGTTGTTAGTCCTGCTTTACTGACGTCTGCAATCTCATGCCTATCTATCAATTCGAAGCGATGGACGCGACCGGACAAGAGATCCGGGACGAAATCGATGCCGCCAACGAAGAAGAGGCGCAAACCACGATTCGCCAGATGGGGTACTTCGTTACGAAGATCTCCGTCAAGAAGCAGGCGGCCGCGAAGGCTGGAGGCAAGTCGGGCAAGAAGCGAAGCTTCGCCATCGGCGGTGCCAAGACGAAGCACATCTGTGCCGTTCACGCGTCAGCTTTCGATTCTGCAAGACGCCGGTCTGCCGATTCTTCGCAGTCTGAAGATTCTGGAAAACAACCAGAAGCCTGGCAAGCTGAAGAACGCGCTGATGGATGTTTGCGATGAGATCGAAGGGGGCTCGACGCTCAGCGAAGCGATGTCCAAGTGCCCCAAGGTGTTCAGCCGGCTGTACGTGAACATGATCAAGGCGGGCGAGGCGGGTGGTGCCCTGGAAACGATTCTGCAGCGTTTGGCCGACTTCCTGGAGCGGGCCGAGTCGCTCAAGCGAAAGGTCAAAGGGGCGTTGATCTATCCGGTCATCGTGGTCGTCGTCGCGATTTTGATCCTGACCTTCATCATGTTGTTCATCGTGCCGACGTTTGAAACGATGTTCGAGGAGTTCGGTCTGACGCTGCCCGCGCCGACGATTCTGTTGATCGCGATGAGCAACTACATCGCCGGGTTACTGGTTCCTGTTGATCGCGATGCCGGTCTGCTTGTTGATCCTGATCAAGCTGCTGCGCAAATTCCGTCACGGTCGCATGGGCTTTGACATGTTCATCATCAAGGTGCCGATTTTCGGTCGGCCTGATCGAAAAGAATATCCTGGCCCGGACCACACGAACGCTGGGAACGCTGGTCTCCAGCGGTGTGCCGATTCTGGAGGCACTCAACATCACCCGCGAGACGTCGGGCAACGCGATGTTCGAGCGGATGTTCACACGCGTCAACGATTCGATTCGCGAAGGGGAAGTGATCAGCAAACCGCTGAAGGAATACAGCGTGCTGGGATTCCATCCGATGGCGCTCGTGTTCTGGGCCATCTTTGGTGCGTTTCCCGGTTGTCTGTTGATGTCGGTCGCCTTGACCGCCAAGGGAACGAAGCTGGATGACGGCACGATGGTGCAAACGCTGACGATGATCGGGACCTACGGCGTTCTCGGCGGCGCGATCGCTGGCCGCACTCTGGGGTGCCACAAAAATCAAATCACGTGTGGTCGACGACCTGGTCGTCAACATGGTCGACGTCGGCGAAGAGACCGGCGAACTCGACACGATGTTGTACAAGGTCGCCGATACCTATGACGAAGAAGTGCGAGTGATGACCGACGGTCTGACGGCCCTGATGGAACCGTTGATGATCGTGTTCCTCGGTTTAGCGGTCGGCTTCATCGTGATCAGTTTATTCATGCCGCTGGTCGAGTTGATCACCGGTTTGACCTAGTCCAAACACACCGCCAGAGCACCGCGGCGAGGCAATCCCGCGGTGGCCTGTGTCGAAGTAACTCGAAAAAGAACCTGCGCGGACGTCGACGAACTTTCCTTCGTCACACGGTTCTCGCTGTTCGATTCTCGCAGCTCGCTTCTCGCGACTCGTTCCTCAACGGTCACGCGAACGAGCTGGAATGGAATCGAAATCACCAACCCCAACCTTCCCCGATCCGGACATCCCCGCATGCGAGTCCCCAAGCGAAACATGAACGTGATGCGAACCCCACCGAGGCGTCAGCCGAGCGGCTTCACGCTAGTCGAAATCCTAACGGTGATCGTGATCATCGGCATCCTCGCCGGCCTCGCCATCCCGGCGATCACGCGTGCACTTGGAACCGCCAAAGAGGCAGCGATCCGAACGGAGATCGATGTCATGTCACAAGCGATGGAAGCCTACAAGCTCGAGCACGGCGACTACCCACCCGACTTTTCTGATTGGGAAGCGGTCGAGCGACACTTCCGATCCGCGTTTCCCGGGATCGACAACAACGAGCTTCGTATTCTCGCGCAGTTCACGCACTATGCGCCCGGCATGTTACGCATGGGAGACACGGGTGCACCCAACGGCAGTGGCTCGACCAGCGATCCTCGAATCGCAACGAATTACGCCCACTATCCACATGCCATTGATCGGGCTGAAGCACTGGTGTTTTGTTTGGGAGGATACAGCAAGGATGCCAAGCGTCCGTTCACGGGCCAGGGTGGTCCGCTGGTGAAGCGTGGCGGCGCAGCCTTCGCCGCTGAACCAAACGGCGACAACAATGATTACTTGGCCTATCAGTTCAATTCCGAGCGGGAGCCAGGCTTCTTTGATTTTGATTCGCCACAGTTGACGGTCACGACCATCTCGCCAGCAGGCTTCTCACCCTTCAATTATTCAACCGACGAAAAGACCGCAAGCTTAACGACGACTTCTACCAACGATCTTGGGTTCATTTACCATCCCGACCCCTTTCCGGTGTATGTACCCAAGGGCACCACGATGCCGTTCGTCTTCTTCAATTCGACCGGGTACGTCCGCGCGTTCGGAGTGGCTCCTACTGCAACGACTGGCGTGGCCTGGAATTCTGGTAATACGCTCATTCACCACTTCCTGAACGTTTACCTTCCGGCTGGTGGAGCAGGTTCGACAGCCGATACGGGCGTTGCCAGGCCGTATGTCTCGAACGTTCCCGACACAACGCCCCCGGCAACCATGAGCGGCTTTGCCGTCGTAGGACCGGTATTGCAGTTTGCTGAGAATAGAAAGTTTCAGATCGTTTCGGCTGGGCTTGATAGTAACTTCGGGGGAATCATTGGGCCTGCGGTTGGACCGGCAGCTAGCGGATTATGCGTGGCTCCGTCCGGGGAGTACTACAACCCATTCACCACGTTCTCTCCCGCTGGATCTGCTCCGACGCTATCGGTAGTGAACAAGTTTCAGGACGACTTGTGCTTGCAGACTCAGTATTCCACGCCAGGTATCTACGGCTCGCAACCGCAGTTGGATAACCTCACGAATTTCACCACCCGCACCCTCCAATCGGACCTGCCGTAATGCGTCATTGGCTGATCCGCACATCGACCCTCCCTGCCAATCGTCGGGCGTTTACGCTTGTGGAGATTCTGGTTTCGATCGTGATCATGGGCATCATCGGAAGCATGGTCGCGATCGCTCTCTCGGGAGCCCAGCGACAGGCTCAACAGACGCGGGCACGGGCCTACATTGATCGACTCAACCTGGTCATGCTTCAACTGTACGAAGAAGCCGCTTTACAGAACGTTGGCATGCCCTCCTCTGTTTGGACGGCCGAAACCACGAATCAATCGCAGTTGATTTGGCGCAGGGATTGGTTGCGTGCAACGCTTCCCGATTGTCGCGCAGACGTTGATGCAGGTTCCGGGCGTGCGGGGTCACCTTCCGTTTTTTCGGTTCCTGTCCTTGAGGGCGACGGCACTCTAAATTCGTTGGCCCCGTTGCAACGCAACTTGGCTTCTCTTCAGTATCGCGAACGCGTGCGTCGGACCTACGAGGTGTTGACGGGTGCCAGCGTCACTTGGGACGCGGCGTACGCAACCTGGACCGATGAACACGCCAGCGCGGAGTGTCTGTACCTCATCTTTGCAACCAAGACTTTCAATGGAACTCCACTTATCGATCAGTTGCGTTCTAGGGACATCGCAGACACCGATGACGACGGCATGCCGGAGATCGTGGATCCTTGGGGTGAGCCGGTGCGTTGGATGAGGTGGCCGGTTGGCTTTTACTTGAAGAATCGATGGGTGGAAAACGAAACGGTGGCATCTCAGTGGCCAACGGTTGGCGAGCTAAGAGAGACGGTAGCAAGGTTGGGGGAAGATCCCATCGATATTCTGCGGGGCGACCCGAGGCATGCCATTGCAGACAACACCGACGCCGCGACGGATACCATTGATCCCAACGCGGTCAATGCAAACATCGAAATCGACAAGCTGACGTTCTTCGTTCGTCCCTTGGTCGTGTCTGCTGGTGCAGATGGCGAGTTCGATCTGGTAGAGCGTGCCCCAGGTGCTGGACGCGAAACGGTATCGGATGACGCCATTGCGTCCTTGACCGCCTCAAGTCGTGTTCTCGTCAATGGAGTGCCCGTTCCGCACCCGCTCGGATATCCGACGCCGGTCTACTTTCCCGATCCTTTTTTCACGCTAACGATCGTGAACCCCGCGACTGGAGCCACATTGGATGGTCCGCGACCGTTACTGCAGCGAATCGGCGCCGTGACCGATGTGGACGGAGATCGAGTGGATGATTCGGCTGACAACATCTATCCGGTATTGGGGTTGTGATATGAACGGCCGAAATAAGTCATTGAAGTACCTCTTTTGGAATCGCAGGCAAGCGACCATCGCTTTCACGCTTGTTGAACTACTCGTTGTGTTGGCTGTTATTTCAGTATTGGCAGGAATTGCACTCCCCACCGTTAAGAACAGTCTTCGCGAACAACGTGTTGCACGTGCTGCATCGCTGTTGCAGTCTGCCATTGAAGAGGGACGAGCGCGATCGATTCTTGCGGGTGGTGGCGGCGGAGTCATCATTGATCGAAAGGGCGTCGACAACATAGCGGATCGATGTGAATCGATTCAGATACGGATGGCGACCACACCCCGTCCTTACACCGGTGATATTGCCAATTCCAAGGCAAAGATAGGTGTGAATCTGGGAGTGGTTGGAGATGTGACGGATGATGTCGTCACGCTCTGGTTCAACCCCACCTCGGCTCAACTCACCCGCTCCGCCAGCGACATCACCAACGGGATCTTTCCGACGTTGATCAATATCGGAGACAAGGTCGACATCGGTGATGCCAGCTTGCCCCTTGCGATCACGGATATCGGGTTTGGAACCGTCGCGGATCGAAACAGCGCAGGGTTGCTTACAACGGATATTCCCGATGCACTCGTGACCTCTTGGATTCGGGTGACGGTAACACGTCCAGAAGAGAATCTGGATTTGACACGCTTCATCGGTCAAAACACGACATTTTCTATTACCCGCTCGCCGCGCGCCGCGATCGCCCTTCCGGTAGAGATACCAAGAGGAGCATCGATCGATCTGACGGCATCGGGAATCGGTCGTTTCGGAAACGAGTTTTCCCCGATGGCCGTCGAGGGGAATTACTTGACGACGACAGGAGCGCCTTTTCTTACCGGCCCACGAGATTACGAGTCGATCTTTATCATCTTCGGCGCAAGAGGTGAGATTAGCCGAATTCTCTCGGGGCGGATCGTGGCAGGCGTGCTTCAGTTGGCTGAGTTTCCCGTCACGGGTGACGTGCACCTCTTGGTGGGAAGGGCTGGTCTTATCAAGACTGATCCGACAGGTCAGTTGGAAGATAGTGATCCTGATCCGCTTGGAGATGAGGCAAGAGATGGAACAACGCCGCTGCTTGATCCCGAGAGTGTGTGGATAACGATCCGTTCACGGAGCGGGGACGTGGTTGCATCTAGTTGGGTTGATCCGACCGATGACGCAACCAACTTGATACCGACCGAAGCGAGTCCAACAAACGCGACGCGCGATCTTCGGATCAAGGCTGTGATTGGAAGGACGCGTACTTCCGCCGTGGAATCTGACGATCTCGGTTCCATCTAGGTTTTTGAGACAATGGTTCAAACCAAGCGAGACATGATGAATGGTTCAGCACCGAGACGATCGCCAGGCTTCCGAGCCGCTGGCGTGACGCTGATGGAGGTGATCTTCGCCATCGGCGTGATTCTCACGGGACTGGTCGGTATCGCTGCTTTGATTCCACTGGCTGCTGAGAATGCACAGGCGACCATGGAGCTGGATCGAAGCGTCAGCGAGTCGACTTCATCCGCTGCAACGGGGTTGGCACGCGCTTTCAATGATACGGATTCGCTGGTTATTTTTGACAAGCCAGCCGCTGGATCAAACGTGTTTGTCGTTGGTAACTACGGATTTGTGCCTTCGAGTTCGATGCGAACGGTCCACTGGAAGACCGATGTTCAATCGACGGTGGATCCTCCTATCAATGGACCGCTTCCGGGAATCAGGATTGGCAAGTTGGAAACGCCTGGCTATGGCCACATGCCGTTGGACTCTGGATTGTCTGCAGGCATCTGCATCGATCCGTTCGGGATGCCGGATCCGAACCTTTCCAGCCCGGCGGTTACGGTTGCGAATACCGATTCGGCATTCGACTACAGTCGTTTTCCCTATTACGGAGAACGCTATGCGGTCCTTTCCCAACCCAATGATCCGATCGGTGCAGCGGCGACCCCTTCTGGGATTACGCCGCAGTGGCCCATGTCACCGCGAATGTGGCGAGCGACGCTGAAGTCACCGATGTTCGCATCGGTGAATCCCGTCTTGCGACAGCACCTGATCTCGGCTGCGGCGGTGGAGAACATCTTCCGAGGTTCGGGAGGTCTCTCGGAGTTGTCGGACGTTGACCGAGATCAACCCCAATCCTTGTTGATGTCACAATCGACGATCGGTGGCTACCGTGTCGATTCCGCGAGGGATTCGTCGAGCGACTACACGTGGTTCGTGACGATTGCACCACCGTTCTTGGGCGGCAATACCTTTCGGCAGTCCGTGGTCGTTGTACGCAAGCGGCAATCACCGGTACCCAAGTACGTGGGTGATCCACTTGCTTTGAAGCAAAACAGTTATGCGATCAACGATCCAAAAGAGAATCCTGCCTCCGAGCGAGTCGCCTGGGTGGGAGATTACATCGGATTCGTAGGGGGGGCTGGCGGCCAAGTTCAGCTGTATGGTTCCCAGGCTGTTAGTGATGAGATTGAGCCTGGCCAGTGGGTCATGCTTTCGCGGCAGCCCCATGTTTTGGCACCTGTCTTTGAACCGACGGGTCCAGCCGTGCATCGCTGGTACCGCGTCCTGCGCGTGGAGCAGTCGGAACAAGTTTCCGCTTATCCCTGGCCTGGAGGTGCACAAAACGTCTGGAGGCGTTGGGTCTCACTGGCCGGTCCCGATTGGGCGTTTCAAGATGAACCCTCTGGTGTAAACACCACTCACTTAGACGACACGTTTTGCACGATTGTTACCGGGGCCGTCTCGGTGATTGAGTCGGATATCGTGCTTGAGTAATTCAAGATGGTTGGTTGACTTCGATTCTTGCTTTTCGAACAAGTACAACTCTTTTCTTTGTAGATCCTGCTTCCAGCAGGGAGAACGTTATGAGTAATGCAATTTTCCGATGGGACTCTCGCAAGCGACGTTCCGCTCAGCCTCGCGGAATCATTCTGCTTGTCGTTTTGGGAATGCTCACTCTGTTCAGTGTGCTTGGGGTCTCCTACTTGGTGTTCACGTCTCGGCATCGAGCCGCTGCCACCAACATCAGCCGAAGTGAAACTTCGAGAATCGACACCAAGCAGTTGGTCGACGAGGCACTGAAGAAACTGCTGGTGGGTTCCGATGGTCCCGATTCGTCCCTTTGGGGACATGATTTGCTTGGCGACTTGTACGGGATGCGAGACAGTGTCGAGGGCTATGTGACCCCTGTGAATTTGTACTCGGGAAATAACATTGATTGCGCACCCGATGTATTGCTGGGCAATCAATTCCTTCGATTTCCATCGCAGTTGCATGTTGAGGACGTTGCAGCTTTTCTGCCGGCAAGACTTCCCTACCAGCGACGTGATGCTCAAGTCGAGCGGCGTTATCCGGGGTACGGTGGCGCCGTTCCACAATCCGTCCGCTTCCCCGTTGATGACATGCTCAACGGAAGATTGCTGACGTTTACCGATGGCCCGCTAAAGAATCTCACCTTCCGTATCGTGCGTTCTTTCGGTGATCACCGAAATCCGACGGATGTAGCAGGTAATCCGGGGCTTCCAGGTCGTGAGACCCTTTCGGGTCAAGTCGTTCTGGACTTGCGTGATCATTTCCAAACAAGTGTTGAAATCGATGGCGAGTCGAAAACGATTCAGGATTGGTTGGCGACCGCCGGGTTTTCGCCCCATCGATTCATTTATGATGGTGTGGTTACCCAAGCGAGTCTGGGTGGCGCGACGCCTACGGCCTACAGTTCGTTCTACATCAACGGTCGTATTCTCAATGGACCTGGACTCGGATGGGATCGACCAAGAACGGCCATCAATACAGCCTCGGGTCCCAATTTTAATTTGAATGAGCGTGTCGCCACGACCCTCAATGTGACAAACCTGAAGGATGAGCTGGCCGCATTCACTCCCGGTCCCGAAGACTTTCCGTTCCACAACTCTCCTTTCGAATTGGGAGGGGCGGCCAGCATGGCGGCGGTTGACGATGTCGATATGCCGGTTGCCTACCAGGGCCATTTCGGGTTGCATCGATTGCCGCCAGATTTCACGCCTCTGAATCAGTATCAGGCGTTTGTAACCGACTTGCCACCGGGCGACACGGACGAGCCATACGATGCGGCAGATTACAACAACCTCTGGCTCAGCTATTTTCCAAATGATCCGTTGCTTGGCGATCCAACGCCATCATTTGTAAGGCCAGCCCTGTTGAATTGGATTATCAATCAACAGGGCGGAACGACGCTATCTTCGTTAGAGGTGCCGCGATTGAGGAGCATTCTCTATGCACTGCAACGCAGCACACTAAGGCCATTGCCATTCTCTGGTGATCCGGTAGTACCCAACTCGATTTCTAATCGGAGCCCTGGTGTTCTGCAGTTGGAATACAGCGGCTTCACCGGCGGGAACGGTAGCGATGGGTTGAACCAGCCGATCAACATTTTGAGCACGGATCCCGTTTATCTGGCCAATCGAGTTGTCTCCGTGGCCCGCGCCCTGGCGGGAGAAGATACCGATGGCGATGGAATCATTGATTCTTGGGACGTCGACAATGATGGCGATGGTGTCAATGACAGTTTGTGGATCGACGCGGGACTCCCTCTCAGTCAAGATCCGAGTGGGCGACTGTTCAAGCCGATGGTCAGCTACATGGTGGAAGACCTCGGAGGACGCGTGAACGCGAACCGTGCCGGCAACCTCGCTCAGGCCCGTCCCGCGGTAGCTCCGCTGGCTCCGGCCCGCGGGTTGATCAACACAACAATCAGCGGCGCGATTCAACACGAGATGCCTGTCTTGGCACCAGCGAATACGGCGAATAAGTCACCAATTCCGGGTGGCAATGTGATTTCTGTCGTCGATGCTCCGACCGGCTTCGGTTATGGACCCGCCGAGATTGATCTCCGCCCCCTGTTCGGAACGAATTTTGCGCCGACAAATATTGCGGATCAGCTTCGCTTTGGACCTCAGCGTCTTCTCGGTGAACGACTTGGCACTTGGTCAACCGCTGCCGGACGCGTTGCCGCCTCGACGTTGCTGGCCCCCAACATCTATATCGCTGCAGGAGAGCTGGAAGATCAGCTTACCGTTCGTGGAAACGACTGGTTTGGTGCGATCCGAGATCCGCTGCGTGCCAACCTTCACAATTTTAGAGAGAGCCAGGGCATTCCCATGGATGCCTTCGGTCGCATGACCATCGGTCTCGACCTTGGCGGAGGATTGGCCATCGGACGGGGAGCGGCAGCTGTTGCCAACGCGGGTGTGGAGGCGGGCGACACGGATGATGATCCGTATGAGTTCATGGCGGACGCGAATACCGATCCGGATGCACCCTATACGTATTCAGAACTTGAGACGCTTCTGCGTTTTGACAGTTTCGATCGTGACTTGATTGCGAGTCGACTCATCGAATTGATCAATGACTATCACAGCCAGATTCCCAACAATCGGGCTCAACTCGACCAGGTTTCGCAGCTGAAAAAGCTTCTGGCAGATTCGATTACGACCCATAGCAACAGCGCCGCAATTGCCACAGGAATCTTACCACCAGAGTGGCGAAATGCATCGGCGCCTTTGACAGACTTGCGGTCAGGATTCACGACGATTGCGGGCACGGCGGCAGCGACGCCTCAGCAATTGTTCCTCGAGTCACTCGATCAAACCGCGTTGGCAGCGATACCAGCGCCTCAACGGGATCAAGTTCGTAACGCTTGGCTGTGGGAACTGCTGCCACTCGAATTGCGTGCTGGGGATCGGCTCAATCTGAACCGTCCATTTGGCAATGGCGTCAACGATGATGATGACAATCGAGATGGAGTCAGTGCAACGTTTCGACTGAACACTGCGATTCCGGATCCACCGAGCGACGTCAGACCCTTCGCGGACGTGATCGATGATCCGCAGGAAGTGCGAGATGGTGGCGTCGTAAATAGCGGCTTGGGCGAACGTCATCTTCGGTTTGACTCGAACAATGGCCCCGCCGATTCCCTCTGGACCTCTTCCAGAGGTGACGTGACGCCCGGAGAGCCTGGTTTCAATAGCCGCGAATCGTACGCCAGGCACCTCTACGTGTTGGCAATGTTTCTGACTCAAGATGCCAATACAAATACCGATTTTGAATTCCCCTTCGACAATACCAATCCGCCTCCATTCGTTAATCTTCCGGCGGGCACGGGAGCCAATCCAAATCCGAATGCCGGCCTCACCTTCGAGCAGGAATATCGCGCTTGGAAAATCGCCCAATGGGCAGTGAATGTTGCCGACTATCGGGATCCCGATGGAATCATGACTCAGTTTCGGTACGACCCCGATCCATCGGATGGTTGGGACGTGTATGACATTCAAGTCGGGGCCAATACTGTCCCGACCTACCGAACGGTATGGGGATTGGAGTATCCCGAGCTCACGCTGGAGGAGTCGCTCGCCTTTCATGATCGACGCGTTCGCGATACCGATCGAGATCCTTCAACGGGACGTTGTATTACTCCGGCTGGTAATCGGGGACCGGACATGACGGCGGATCAATACCAGATCCCGGTCGGATCCCTGTTCTTGGAATTGCGAAACACGAGATCACCGCAGCCTGTACGACTCACGAACCTTGACACGGACACGACAGCCAATCCGATGGCGTTTCCCGCCGAGCTTTATCGAAACATTGGACGCGTTGATAATCCGGTTTGGGTGCTCGATATAGCCGCAGAGGCTCCCGACAACAATCCAGTTTGGCGCGTCGCCATTACCGGATTCCACGATAACGCGACCTTGCCGACCACCAGTCCAGATTTTCTCTTGCAACCAGTCGGAGCGGATCCAGTCAATAACTTTGCTGGTCTTCCCTTGGATCGCGATACGACGACCCTGGATCCGTTGCGTCCGCAGTTCTTTGACAATCCATTGCCGACCTCTCCGATCGATCGAGTGGTGTGGTTCACCGGTCGCGATCCAGATCCGGATGACAATGGGTACGTCAACTTTGCGAGCAACGCGAATCGAGACTACCTAGCGCCCCAGTCGCCTCTCAATCCAAATCCGATGGTACCGACCGATTCGCGTGTTGCCGGAAGGATTTTCTACAACCGAACACCTAATCGATTTCTGGCTCCTGGTCAGATCATGGTCGTCGGACCGCGTCCCGACACGCCAATTGGAACCGCGTACTACAGCACCGCTGGTGTTCGCGCAATCGATGACGATGGAGTGCCACAGGTCAATCCTGACGAGTTTGCCGCGCAACAGTTCGTCAGTCTGTCGACGGAGTCGGTCATCATTCGCGATCGGACCACAGGCAATCCTGTATCGCCTACCTACGATAGCAACGGGGGGGCTGTTAACAACGCTTCGGCGCGACCGATTCTCTCAGTCGTCGCGCAATCGAACCCGCCAACGGTATGGAATGATCCCGACACGCGAGATCGTACCATCGGTTTGAATATCTCCGAGCCTTACGAGGTGACGGCGGCTGCGGTCGCAGCCGATCCAACGCTTGTCGCACGCAATTACTACCGCGAACCGACAGAGCGTCTAAGCGATAGAACCAACGGTGGTTTCGTCTACGGCTGGGATACGTGGCACAATTTTGATTCGGGCAATGGCCAGTTACCAGATGAGCCATTTGATTCGTTGCCGGGCTCGGAGCTTTTTGACACGCTCAACATTCTGGGCCAGCAAACAGGCACGCACCTCCACTACAAAACGGCGTACCTACAGCGATTGGCCGATCCGACGCGACCATTTCATCCTCAGGACAATCCATACATCTCCGTCGATTACATCACGCTGGACCTGACAGTCTTCAATGGCAGTCAAGACAACAACGACAGTGGCACGGACGCGATGGGCATGGCAATTTGGCCAGATCCGGCTGATGAAGATCCCTATGTGAACCCGCCCTTGGAGCGATTTGGGTCCCGCTACAAGACTGGGATGCCCATTCACATGGATATCATGACGACCACGGCAGCAAACCCTCCCGCGAACCTAACTCACTCGGTGAGCACGTTTGCGCCAGACGATACAGCAGCACAACTTCCAGGTGTGTTGCCGCCTCCTCCACCGAACAGTGCGTTGGATTACTTCTTCGTTGAGCTGAATGTGGGTGTGGATGTGAACGTCGATCCGACTCGAAGACAGTTTCACTCCACATCGCTCGGTTGGACCAATCAGTCGTACGGGCGACGTTGGCAGCAAACAGGTGGGGCAACCGCGCTAATGACTCCATTTGTCGGACTCCCGATCGATCCATGGTTGTCCAACGTGACGTGGCTGAACCGGAATTTTGTCTCGCCTGAGGAACTGATGTGGGTTCCCACGAGTGCACCGGGACGTTTGGGCTTTGAGTTTGCAACGGCGAGCGTGGAGGCTGGTTTTCCAGCTGCGCCACCCGATCCTTATGACGATACCACCAACGGTGCCTTTCCCTCGGCGCCCGACCAGCAGCGGCGAGTCGATTTCAACCAGCGGTTCACGCATCTCTTCAATTACTTCTCAGGGAAGAGCAACTCCTTTACCGGTGCGAATGCGTCGCCGAACTTGTGGCGTTTGTTGGAATGGGTCGAAGTTCCGCCGCCCTTTGACGCGGACGTGGACTTCATCTCACCAGAATTGGACGTGCTCACGACGGTGGAAAATTCTGCTTTGCCACCCGCGTTTGTCTATCCCACGTTTCTCAATGCGGCTGCCCCCAATGCCTACCTAGACGGTGATCCTCGCACCTGGACCTTTGCGAGTCCTCTTCCGGCATCCAGTCGAACCTACAATGTGAATTCGGGGACTTGGGGACCAGCACCCATTCCTGGTTCGGGGCGAACCAATGGTTTCTGGACCAATCATGTTTCCGTCGATCCGTTCCGCCCTCCATTCTGTTTCCAGGACAAGACGTTTAGGAACGGATTGATCAACCTGAACACGATCAAGAATCTTCAGGTTTACCGGGTGCTGATGCATGGGTTCTCGAATGATACGGAGAGGAACGCGGCAACTGGGGCTTTTCAAACAGAGTTTCTTGATAGTCGCCGCGGCTATGCCTTGCCACTTCCTGCCCTACCCCTTGGTAGCCCGATTGTTCGACTTCGCCCGAACCTGAATGAAGCGACGCCAACCCAGCTTGACGGAGTGTTCAAGCCTTCCAATTCCTCGGATGTACGGCCGCAGATAAGTGGCTTGGCCGCACGCGAGCCCCTCGCTACGACGCGTTTACGTCCCGATCCAGCTACCCCTACCAAACCGCTGTTTCAGCGGCCGTCTCCCGGGGTGGAACCACTCAGCCAAGAGCGAAGTGTGGTTCACAATCAATTGGGTCAAACGAGGCTTGCCAACCTGGCGTCAGAGCAATCCAACGTCTTTGCTGTCTGGGTGACGGTAGGTTTGTTTGAGGTCGATGGAACCACCTTGGGCGTCCGGCAAGAGCTTGGTAGCGACACTGGAAATGTGCGTCGAGCAAAAGGGTTCTTCATCATTGATCGAAGTGTCCCGGCGATGTATCGACCCGGCGAAGTTAATAACGCCATGAATACCGTTCAACTTTATCGCGTCATTGACTGAGGTGAATGCAAATGAATATTAGTCATGACCAATTAGGACGACAGCGCAGTGGCTTTACGCTGATAGAGCTATTGATCGCGATGACCATCACGCTGCTCTTGATGGGCGCTCTCGCAAAGTCGTTTACCGTGATCGGTGAGTCGATGAAGAAGGGACGCAGCAACGTTTCGTTGAGTAGCAAGCTTCGTTCCATTAGTTTTCGCGTACGAACGGATCTGCGTTCGCTGACCGTGAAGGCAAAGCCACCGATCAATTCTCAGTCGGGGCAAGGATACTTCACTTACTATGAAGGTCCGCTGACCGAGCATACGTTCGGCTTGTTCGGAGCCGAAGCGACGAGGGTCACTCCCGATGGAACCGTGTTGAGAGAGGGAGACCCGACCGATACCGATTCGGATGGGGTTCCCGATTTTTATGATCCCGATATCGAAAAAGGGCCGACCTATCGTAAGCACGCCAAGTACGGTGATTTCGACGACTACATTGCTTTCACTGCAGAAGCGCCCGGCGATGAATGGTTCACCGGCAAGGTGCCTGCCTATTTGGTCGACGATTCTGCGGTGGATCCCATGGAGCCACGGATTATTCGGTCCAAGTATGCGGAAATCATCATTTGGGCGTCACCAAAATGGCAGATCGACGGAGCAAGCAATACCTTGCAGACGGCCCCGCATCCCAGTGCGATGCCGCTCTATCAGGATGACAATGTCGACCTGGTGCCCGATTCCATTGTGCTGCACCAGCGGATTTTGTTGATTCGTCCCGACTTGAACCTGCGTCGCACGATTCCGCTTGCCGGCAGTGCGGCATTTGATGCAGACGTATTGCGACCTCAGCTTGGCAATGTCGATCCCTTTGTGTTGCCCGCTGCGTTGCAGCCGCTCTACCCCATTGGATCGGTAAATAACACCACGGCCACTCCGCCCACACCCTATTACCCAAACTATGCCGAGACAGCAAGCGACAACGATAATCGCGCAATGTTGACGAGCAATTGGCTCGTCGGCATGACCCCACTGCACCAGTTCTTTGATTTGTCGTTGCGACGCGTCATCCATCCGTTGACTGGTGAGCCAACTGGGTACGTGGCTGCCAATTCCCTTCAGGACCTCGTGCAACCTCACAATCGGTTCGCGCATGTTCGTTACCCTGGAAGGTATTTTGGTCCTGGACGGGGTAGCTTCGCGGCGGGGAGACTATGCAACGTCGATGCCCCTACTGGCTCTTGGCTGGAACGATTCAATTTTGACCTGGCAGGGAGCGGGTGATCCTCGTTCACCCATACCCACTGCAGCCGCTCCAAATTGGTTTCCGGTTGGTCATCCGAGCCCCAGAACCAGAAACACTGCCGGTACAGCGACGAGTTTCAGTGGGTTATTCAATGGATGGCTGTTGCCTCAATTTGAGCTTGGGGATCCGAATCCTCCGGGATCGACCGGCAATCAGAATTGGCAGCGCGGTTATCTGAGCGTTGCCGATTCGCGTTGGGATCGCACCGGCGAGGACGTCATCGCAACCAATCTGCTTGCCTTTGACGTTCGCGGCTTTGATCGCACAGCACCCGTTTTTTCAACGAGTGGACCCGATAACCAGCCCGGAGCGGCCGGGGTCGATGACGATGGCTTGGGAGGGCAGGACACTTCCTTTGCTTTTGCAGGCGGAGTCTCGACAGAGCTAGGAAGTGTAGGTTCCGACGACGTGTTGGTGGAGGTCAGTGATCTCGGTATCTACCCACTTCTCGGGCAGAGGATTCTGGATCCTACCAATCCACTTTCCTTCACGGTCAACAATCAATCGCTGGCAACGACTGGTACTTTCGTCGATCTTTTGTATCCGTACCTTGCCGGTTCGCCTTTGCAAGATCGTACCGCCGCTGCGACTTCGAATGGCGTCATTGCACCTGGGATTATTTCCACGCCACCCAACGGAGCCATTACCCCCGTCTTGCAGGTCACCCAGAACTACAACTTTTTCATGCAGTCGGACTTGTCGCTTTGGCCCATTCCCGTACGCGCCCTTGGACAACCGTTTGAACTCACTGAAGCGAAGTGGGAAGTTGGTCCATGCGGGTACCGACGGCAGTATCCACTTCATGCAACCGACGTACGACACGTGGACCGACGGCTACGAATCCGACGGCTTTGACCAGTCCCATACCAACGATGGAAGTATGACTGGGAACCTGGTTGGTACGACTTGGGTCCTGAATAGAATTACCGCATTGTCTCCCGTTCCTCTTCTACCAACGGCGGCTCCCAATCCTGCCGTTCAGATTGATACGGGACGGCTCATTCCGACCGATCCCGAAACGTCTGCTCCGTTTATTGGCCAACTCCCCGCACTTAGCGTGACGATTCGCACAACAGACCCGAATACGGAAGAAATGATCCAGTTCACCATCATTCATTCGCTTCAGTAAGTCTTCAGCATCGTCTACGATCGCACGGCTGGTGAGATTCGGCAGCAGTCGGTCGTGCATGAGTTTCCTCGTTAGTGGTTCGGTAAGTAGGTGGATCGTGGTGAGTGCGGGGGCCGTGGATCTCGACAGCGAGTCTGAATCGGAAACGCGATTGCCTCGTGCTCTGCCCCTGGCCGCGATCCTGATCCTGTTCGCCGCGGCACTTCGTGGTTGGTCCCTTTGGACCGCTCCGTTGCCTCCGCCCGATTTGTCTTCGGTGCGTTTGGCCGTCTCGCAGTGGTTGGAAACAGCCTCGCCATTGCCGCTCGAAGCAGACGGATCGATTGCTGCTGCCTCGCTCGAACCACGCTTGCTCGAGTTGGGAGTCAACCGGATTCAATTCGAGCGTTTTGATCCCGATGCCCTGGTCCTGATGCGACCTGGGAAGGACGGACAGCCAGGGGTCGCAGGCGTCGACGATAACGGCGATGGCATGACCGATAATCGCAGCGAACTCGGCGCCACACGGAGCGATGATGTCTGTGTCGTCGTCCCCCAGGGCGCGCGGCCGCCGGCCGATGAGCCGACCCTCGTGCTCCAGCGCGGAGCCTTTGTCTCCGCGGCAGCTACGCCCAGCCCCGATTCCATCTATCCACAGCGGGCCATCGTCTTCGGAGGGACAGGCCAAGACGCCTGGTCGTTCCTGCTAGTACCGTAGCCGAGTCTCTCCGAGACTCTGGAAATCCTGAAACACAGTCTCGGAGAGACTGAGCTACAGGCTGGGATCACAGTCTCGGAGAGACTGAGCTACGTAGGCTGGGATCACAGTCTCGGAGAGACTGAGCTACAGGCTGGAATCACAGTCTCGGAGAGACTGCGCTACGGTGGGCCCCGCATTTCCATGCCGGAAAGTTCGCAGCTTTGCTGCGTTGCTTACGAGTCTCGGAGAGACTCGCCTACGGTAACTTGATTCGGTAGAATCGTTCGCTCTTGACGATTCGACTTTGCGTCAACCTATAGGGGGCAACTATGGAACGCAACGAGATTCAATTCTTTGATCGGTCTCGCCGACTGGGACGTCGTCTCACGAGCTCTACCCCACTGGTCGCAGGCGGGCACCGTCACGTTCGTGACCTGGAGATTGGCGGATTCGCTTCCGACATCGGCTTTGCATCGGATCGATCGTGAAATCGAGTTACTCCTGTCCGAGGAAGGACTCCATCCCGATTGCCAGTTGCATCAACAACTGGAAAGGCTCGCGCCGAAGAGAAAGTCTGCGATCCAGTTCGGTCTGTTCAAGATACGCGACCAACTCCTCGACCAAGGATTCGGTGCATGCTATTTCTCATCCAACGAACTTGCTGAAATTGTGTTGCAGAGTCTCCGCCGATTTGATGGCGAGCGATATCTCTTGACCGATGCTATCGTGATGCCGAACCACGTGCACTTCCTCTGTTCTTTTTCCACGGAGACGGGGCTGCTCAAACAGTGCGCGGAATGGAAACGCTTCACGGCTCGCCAGATCAATCATCGACTTGGCAGAGGCGGTGAACTTTGGCAGGTTGACCAGTTCGACCACTTGGTACGGAGTCCGAAGCAGTTCGAATACCTTCGAAACTACATTGCGGAGAATCCGACGAAGGCCGGTATTTCGATCACCGACTCGCATTACTACCAATTGAAGCTGTGAGAGTAACTCGCTGCCGAGTTCGGAGCTCTTCTACCGAGGCTCTTCTACCGTAGCCGAGTCTCTCCGAGACTCTGGAAATTCTGAAACACAGTCTCGGAGAGACTGAGCTACGTAGCTGGAATCACGGTCTCGGAGAGACCGAGCTACGTAGGCTGTGATACGTAGGTCCGCTTCCAAAGCGGACATCCGCAGCTTTGCTGCGTTCTTTACGAGTCTCGGAGAGACTCGCCTACGGTAGAAAGCCGCACATCGAACAAATTCACGAGTCTCGGAGAGACCCGCCTACGGTTAGCTCGGAGGAGACTGGCCGACGGTCGGCGACCGTACATGAGTCTGAATCGACCGCATTGGGGGTTAATGGCGGCCAAAACCTCCTTGCAGGCCTCTCAGGCGGCTCTCTCGACGCGCCGGTCTTGGCGGTGGCCGGTCCATCTTTAGAATCAGGGGTCCTGTCTTCCCCTCCCTCGTCACCTCCGATACCTGCCATGCCTGATCATCATTCGCTCGACATCAAACGCGTTGCCATCCTGTTTGCCGGCGGTCCCGCACCGGCCGCCAACGCGGTCATCTCGACGGCGGCTTTTTCCTTCCTCGAAGAAGGGGCCCAGGTATTACGGCATCAAGCATGGTTACAGCCGCCTGGCCGAATACACCGCCGCCGGACCGCTGCAGGAAGGCGAAGACTACATCCGCTTCACCCATGATCGCTCACCAACGCCCGCAGCAGTCGCGGCATCATGATCGGCACCGCGCGCACCAACCCCGGCAAGCATGTCAGTTCGCCCGATCACCTCAACGACCCCGAGCTGGTCGCCCCGCTCCGCCGTGTCTACGAAGGCCTCTGTTCGCTCGAAGTCGACGCGTTGATTTCCATCGGCGGCGATGACACGCTCAAGACCGCCAACAAATTGAAGCTGTTCCAGGACAACCTGCCCGACGGTGCCCGACGCTTCCCGGTCATCCATCTGCCCAAGACGATCGATAACGATTACACGGGCATCGATTTCACCTTCGGATTCTTCACCGCCGTGGAAACGCTGGCCGAAGAAATCCGCAACCTGAACTTCGATGCCGCCGCCGGACGTTCGTACTTCCTTTGCGAAGCGATGGGACGAAGTGCCGGATGGTTGGCCTACGGTGCCGCGATTGCCGGTGAAGCCAGCATGGTGATGAGTGTCGAGGACATTCGTGGTGCACTGGCCGAGACAAGAAGTCGTCAACCAGGAAACCGGTGAGTTCCGCAAAGTCATGGCGCTGGAGCGGGTGATCGACCGGATGGTCGACATGATGATGGCCCGCGAACGCGAAGGACGTCACTACGGTACGATCGTGATCGCCGAAGGGATGGCCGAGTACCTGCCGTCGAAGTACCTGGAAGGAATCAGTCGCGATGATCACGGACACATCAACATCTCGTCGGTCAACCTAGCCGCGATGATCTCCGCAGCTGCTGGGCGAACGATACACCGAGCGAACCGGGTCGAACCGCAAGATCAATGGACTGCAACTCGGCTACGAATCGCGGTGTGCCCCGCCGCACGCCTACGACGTGATGCTCGGATCCCAATTGGGAGTCGGTGCCTATCGGGCGCTGGTCGAGGAGAAACTCAACGGCGTCATGGTTTCCGTCTCCGGCCAACTCGATCTGCACTACGTTCCCTTCGAGGAACTCGTCGATCCAGTCAACGCTGGTCACCAAGGTCCGCTTCATCGAACCGGAAAGCGACTTCTATCGGTCTCGCGCGATTCCTGGAAACCTGTATCGACAGTTAACCCAATGGGTACGATGGACTTCCAAGTCCGTCGGTTTTGCTGCCTGCTGTGTCGCGACGGACTTGGAGGATCGACGGACTTGGAAGTCCATCGTACTTGCGAGGAGCGAGCGGACTGGAAGTCCATCGTACTTGGGCGAGTGGCGAGTGGCGAGTGGCGAGGACTTGGCGGAGCGACGGACTTGGAAGTCGATCGTACTTGGGAGGATCGACGGACTTGGAGTTCGTCGTGATTGGTGCAAGTCGCACATGAAAAAAATCCGGCTAGCTTGATAGGTGCTAACCGGACTTTTTGAGTTACCGCTTCTTTCGACTGATCGAGTCTGAAGCTTGAGACTTGCAATTCCCGATTACTTCTTAGGGCAGCAGGACGGTGTCGATGACGTGGATCACGCCATTGCTGCACTCGATGTCGGTCTTGAGGATTCGCGAGTCGTTGACCATCGCGCCCTTGTCATCCTGCTTCACGGCGATTGAACCACCTTGCAGGGTCTTCAGCGAGTCATTCTTGCAGGACCTTCGCTGCTGGATACTTCCCTTGACGACGTGGTAGGTCAGAATGGCGACCAACTTGTCCTTGTTCTCTGGCTTCAGCAGGCTTTCAACCGTGCCCTTGGGGAGCTTGGCGAAAGCTTCGTCGGTGGGGGCGAAGACGGTCAGCGGGCCTTCGCCACTGAGGGCGTCGACCAGGCCGGCTGCCTTCACGGCGGCGACGAGGGTGTTGAACTTGCCTGCACCACTGCGGTTTCAACAATGGTCTTTTCCGCAATCGCGGCTTCTTCAGCCTTGACGAAGGCGGGCAGGACAAACAGGGCGGCAAGTGCGAGGACGGTACGTTTCATGGGAGACTCCTGAAAGAACTAGATTGGACGGGTGGAGAAGGGGTGACGGGTTCGTCACTGGGCCGCTTCTCATCAATCTCGGTGGCAGACTGTACGAGGTCGACAAGCGGAAAAATCGTGACAATTCGTGCGGAATTTCGTATGCGGGCGAAACTCGGCCGCGGGACCCAGGTTGTATTTGTATCAAGGCGTCAACCCGCCTCTGCCCCGCTCGTCGGGCCAACAGCTCTACTCGTCGGCTCTCTCTCGGAATCAAGATCCAATGAAACTCTCTCGCTTTGTGAATGGCTTTGTGGCCGTTGCTCTCATGGCATTTCTGGTATCGGATGCTCTTGGCCAGGACCAGGGGCGTCGTCCCGGTGGCGGCGGACGCGGCGGAGCGCCCGGTGGATTCCAGGGACGCGGTGGTGGCCCCGGCGGGCCCGGTGGCTTCGGCGGCGGTGATATGAGCATGGCTCTGATCCGAGTCGAAGAAGTTCAGAAGGAGCTGGAAGTCACCCCTCAACAGAAGGAAGCCTTCGAAAAGCTGGCTGAAAGAGCTCGTGAGGCGCGACCTGACTTCAGCGGCTTTCGCGAGATGAGCGAAGCGGATCGTACTGCCGCTTTCGAGAAGATGCGAAAGCAGGCTGAAGAGATAAAAGCTCAGCTCGAGGAAGAAGTCCTGTTGCCCGAGCAAGTCGAACGTCTTGGCGAGATCGTCCTGCAGGTGCGTGGCGTCCAGGCCCTCGAAGACAGCGAAGTCGCTGCCAAACTCAACATCACGCCCGACCAGAAGAAGAAACTCGCCGAGGTTCGTGAGAGCCAGATGGAAAAGATGCGGGAACGGATGCGTGAGATGTTCCAAGCCGGTGGTGGCCCCGGTGGCTTTGACCGTGAAGCCTTCGGTAAACTTCGCGAAGATATGGAAAAGGAAGTCTTGGCAGTCTTGGACAGCGGCCAACAGAAAACCTTCGAAGAGATGAAGGGCGAAAAATTCGAGATGCCTGAGAACTTCGGCCGCGGTGGCTTCGGCGGAGGCCCTCCAGGAGGCGGTCGCGGTGGTCGAGGTGGTCCAGACGGTGGTCGCGGTGGCCGTGGCGGTCGACCCCCAGCTCAGTGATCTTCAGCTCAGTGATCTTCAGCTCAGTGATCTCCAGCCGGTAATCGGCTTCAGACCGGCTAGAAAGAATCGGATTGCGACGAAGCGCTCCGTCGCACCGTTAGGGGCAGTCCTCCCGCAAGAGAGGCCTGCCCCGTTTTTCGTTGACGGTCGCTCGTGCTTTTCGTGCTACGTAGGTCCGCATTTCCAAGGCGGACATGCTAGGCAGCTTTGCTGCGTTGTTCACGAGTCTCGGAGAGACTCGGCTACGGTAACTTTCGGATCAATCGCGATCTTCAAGCGGCTCGTCGCGTGGCATTCGCTGATCGTTTGCTAATCGCTTGAACGGTGCGTTCGGTCGCCCCGCGGTGCCGCTGGATGACTTTGCGGGCAGCCTGGCCGAGGGAATCTGCGGCCGGGATGTCGACCAGGCAGCGACGCACGAAGATCTCCAGTTCCTCGGCGTTTTGCACTCGGACCGCCCCGTCTGCGGCGATCAAGGCGTCGGCGATCTCTTGGAAATTGCGTGTGTTGGGACCGAACGAAACCGCACAACCGTATCCCGCTGGTTCCAACATGTTCTGGCCGCCGCGGTTGCCAAAGCTGCCGCCGACCGTGGCGATGTGAGCCGTCCCCCACCAATGTCTCAGTTCGCCGATGGTGTCAATCAACACGACTTGATCCTGACCCCAGAGTTGATCACCCAAGGCCAGGTCGCGCGATCGTCTTCGCACCTGCAGTCCGTTGGTCTGCACAAGATCGGCCACCTCGTCGAAGCGTTCTCGGTGGCGTGGAACCAAGATCAGCCGCAGTTCGGGGAACTCAGTCGTCAATGATCGATAGATCGATAGTGCCATCCCTTCTTCACCGGCTTGCGTGCTGCCCACCAGCCAAACACGTTGCCAGGGATCGATCCCGGCCCATTGAACGCACTGCTGGACCTTGACCTGCTCGCGTGAACTCGGTGCGTCGTCAAATTTGAGCGAGCCGGTCACGGTCAAACGCTCAGGCGGCGTGCCGCAGGCTTCGAACCGAGCTCGACAGGCCTCGTCCTGGCATCCCGCCCAATCAATCGCAGCAAAGATCGGCTTGGTCAACCAGGCCGCCTTCTGGTAGCGCCGAGCGCTGCGGTGGCTCAGTCGCGCGTTGACCACGATCACTTCGCAATCATGGCGATGGGCGCTGCGTACCAGGTTCGGCCAGAGTTCCAACTCGACGAGGACCAACTGGCTGGGGCGCAGATTACGAAACGTACGATCGACCGCCCAGCTAAAGTCCAAGGGGCAAAAGAAGACGCTCTCGGCACCAAAGTGCTTGATCGCCAGATCGTATCCAGTATCGGTCGAGGTGCTGATCACGATCGGCCCGTGATCAGGCAGGGAACGCTTCAGTTCGTCAATCAGCCCTGGCAGCAAATTGACTTCCCCAACACTGACTGCATGGAACCAGATGCCGCGACGCGGTCTGCTGCCAGGGACGAGCCTTGGCAGCGGATAGCCCGAAGAGTTTTTCACTCGCTCCGCGTCGATACCGACCATGGCGAATCGATCGATAGAGAATCAGCGGGCTGAGCAACGTCAGTGCTAGCAGATAGAGAACGTTCGCCAACATCGGAATCCTTTCCGTCTCGGACAGGCTGATGGTAGGTCCGCATCGCCGAGGCGGACGCACGCAGCTTGGCTGCGTTTCGTACGAGTCTCGGAGAGACTGTGAAAATATCGACTTGCCCTACCGTAGGTCCGCATTTCCAAGGCGGACGCACGCAGCTTGGCTGCGTTTCGTACGAGTCTCGGAGAGACTCGCCTACGGAAGGTCGAAAAACTCACGAGTCTCGGAGAGACTCGGCTACGGTCGTTGGCTTTCTACTTCAAACTTTCTTTCTCATGTGACAGGACTTGTACTTCTTGCCGCTGCCGCAGGGGCACGGGTCGTTTCGACCGACGCGAGGTCCGCGATTGCGGATCGGGTCAGGCTTGGCTGGCTCGCCGGGATCGCTCGTCGAGGTTCCCCCGTCCGACGATGGACCGCCTGATTGTGGAGCCTGGGCCGCTGCGGTGCTGGCCTCATCGTGACGGGCTTGGCCCTCGACCCAGGTGCTGCGGATGAAGTCTTCGTTGAGGGACGATTCCATCCGGAAGATCAAGTCGGTGACCCGTTCGCCGATCGATTCCCACATCGATTCGAACAGCCGCATGCCTTCGCGTTTGTACTCGACCTTGGGATCCATTTGGGCGTAGCCCTTGAGCCCGACGCTGCTGCGCAGATGGTCCATGGTCAGCAGGTGATTCTTCCAGGCATCATCGACGATCTGCAGCAAGACTTGGCGTTCCATCCGTCGCATTTCGGGATGAAATCGATCGTCGACCGCGCCGTCGACGGCGAGGGCAAGTTCCTTGCGATTCATCCGCGAGAGGTCTTCTTTCGGGGCGTGGTAGTCGAGTTCCCCTTCGAGCCACTGGGCCAATGCGTCCAGCGAGCCGTTGCCGCCGCTGGCCACCGCCGCGGTGGTTCCGGAATCGGCCGAACCGAACAGTTCGTCGCACTTTGGCTTCGGCCGCCTGGTACTGCTGTCTCGGCATCGCTGCCCGTCTTGCGACTGAATTCGACCAGTTGGCTCTTGAGTTCGTCGCGATTCAGCCGGACGTCGTCGACACTCAAGCTGGACACCAAAGCGGCGGGCAACCCACTCGACCAGTCCTTCGCGATCGAGCGACACCTGGGCGCCCTGTTTCTGGTGAAGCGAGAGAGTCCGGTCAGCACGGGATACTCGGCTTCCTTCAGCGAGTAGGCCTCTTCGGCTCGCTTGTACAGCGATGTCGGCGACCTCGCGTCGGTCTTCCACGTCGCGGAACTCGTCGGGAGTCGTCTCGATCCCGAACTTGTGGCGCATCCAGGCGCTCAAGGTGCGCAGTCCGAAATCGGCCTCGAGCATCACGGCCCCTTCGCTCAAGTCGATCGCAGCGATTCGAGCGTGAGACTTTCTGATCAGCTCGTCGATCATGTCGTCGCGATCCATCCGCTTGAGTTGATGCTCCTGGTAAGTTGCTGCCCTGCCGGGTGTTGGCCCAATTGGCCAAGGCCTTCCAGTTCCATTCGTCCTCCATTCCCTCGGGCAGATTCTCTTCGACGATCTCGCCGACGGTGACTTCGGCTTGGCGTTCGGCCTGGTCGTGCGCGTAGGACGTGGCCATGTCGAAGTCCATGTTGAGGAAGTCACGGGCTTCGAGCTGGCAATCGAGTTGGCCACCGGCGTAGGCCGCGAACGATTCGACGCCGTAATTGGGATCGAGGAACGTGTCGACGAACTTGTCGATCTGACCGCGAATCAGATCGAGGATCATGTTTCGCGAACTGTGGCCGTCGAGCAGATTTTGGCGATAGCGATAAACGCGTTTTCGTTGCTCGTCCATCACTTCGTCGTAATCGAGCAGGCTCTTGCGGATTTCGTAGTTGCGTTCTTCGACCTTCTTTTGGGCGGCGGCGATTCGCCGTGTGACCAGCGTTCGATTCGATCGCTTCGCCCTCCTTCATGCCCAGCCGTTCCATCATGCTCTTGACGAAGTCGCCGGCAAAGATCCGCATCAGGTCATCTTCGAGCGACAGGAAGAAGCGGCTGGACCCGGGGTCACCTTGGCGACCGCAACGACCGCGAAGCTGCAGGTCGATCCGCCGTGATTCGTGTCGTTCGGTGCCGATCACGTACAGACCGCCGATTCGACCGAACGACCTTGCCCTCTTCGCTCATCTTTTCCCGGTCGTCGATCTCTTTGACCAGCGCAGTTCCATTCGTCGTCGGGAACTTCCAGCCGAGTTGGATATGTGTGCTGCAGTTGTGCCCAGGCCATCGTTTCGGGATTGCC
Organism: Pirellulaceae bacterium; assembly: GCA_963767665.1. Lineage (GTDB taxonomy): Bacteria > Planctomycetota > Planctomycetia > Pirellulales > Pirellulaceae > Rubripirellula. The sequence goes on along the minus strand of CAVYFC010000010.1, from coordinate 353,226 downwards.
GCCCAGGATGATGTCGGTACCGCGGCCGGCCATGTTGGTTGCGATCGTGACGGCGCCGAGTCGACCGGCTTGGGCGACGATCTCGGCTTCACGGCCATGCTGCTTGGCGTTCAAGACGTCGTGCTGGATGCCGCGTCGTTCCAGCAGCGCGGATAGTCGCTCGCTCTTTTCGATGCTGACCGTACCGACCAACACGGGCCGCCCTTTGCGTTCGATCGACTTGGATCTTTGACTTGGGAACTTTCTCGGCAGTACTTCTCGCCCTTGAGCGACGATCGCTGACTTCGTTGGTCATCCTCGCTCTCGATGGTTCCCCACAGTTCGTCGTCCTTGAGTGCCAAGCACGTCCCATTTGTGCGTCCGTTCGACCTCGTCGGCCAACGCCTTGAACTTGTCCTTTTCGGTCAGGTAGATCAGGTCGGGATGCTCGATCCGCTGCATTCGGCGGTTGGTCGGGATGGCGACGACGTCGAGCCCGTAGATCTTCATGAACTCGGTCGCTTCGGTCATCGCCGTTCCGGTCATCCCCGAAAGCTTCTTGATACATCTTGAAGATGTTCTGCAGCGATGCGGTGGCGAAGGTTTGAGTTTCCTGTTTGATCGGCACGCCTTCTTTGGCCTCGACCGCCTGGTGCAAGCCGTCGCTCCATTGACGGCCTTCCATCAAACGGCCGGTGAACTCGTCGACGATGATGATCTGGCGATCCTTGATGACGTAGTTGACGTCTTTCTTGTACAGGAACGTGCGCCTTGAGCGCATTGTCGATCAGGTGCGGCCATTCCATGTTGCCGGCCGTGTAGAAGCTTTCGACGCCGGCCAGCTTTTCCGCCTCGCGAACCCCTTCGTCGGTCAGCGTGACGTTGTGCTGTTTTTCGTCGACCGTGAAATGCAACTTCTTTGGTCAATTGGCTCGCCACGCGGTCGGCTTCCTTGTAGCGACCGAGGTCAAGTCGGCCGGGCCGCTGATGATCAACGGCGTTCGCGCTTCGTCGATCAGGATGTTGTCGACTTCGTCGATGATCGCGTAGTTCAGCGGGCCCTGGCACTGCTGGGCATCGTTCGGGAAACGGTCATCCCCCTTGGCCGCCGGACGCATGTTGTCGCGCAGGTAGTCAAAGCCGAATTCGTTGTTCGTGCCGTAGGTGATGTCGCACATGTAGGCGGCTTGTTTCTCGGCGGTCGACATGCCCGATTGGATCGCGTTGACGGTCAGACCCAAGGTTCATGTACAGCGGCGCCATCCACTCCATGTCGCGACGGGCCAGGTAGTCGTTGACCGTGACGACGTGCACGCCTTTGCCCTCGAGCGCATTGAGGTAGGCCGGCAACGTGGCGACCAGCGTTTTTCCTTCACCGGTGACCATTTCGGCGATGCCGCCAAAGTGCAGCACCATCCCACCGATCAGCTGCACGTCGTAGTGACGCATCGCCGAGGAACCGCTTGCCTCCCTCACGACAAACCGCAAACGCATCGTTCGAGGATGTCGTCCAGCGTCTCGCCGTCGCGCAGCCGCTTGCGAAGAACGTCGGTCTGCTGTCGCAGCTCCTCGTCGCTCATCGCCGCGTACTTCGGCTCGAGCTCGGTGATCGCTTCGGCGCGCTTCTGGTAGCTTGGCGACCTGGCGGGCGTTGGCAGAGCCAAAGACCGCCGTGATCGCCGCGTTCGAACGAACCAAAAAGGCCGCCAAAGAGACGCCGAGAATGTCCCACAGTTGTTCAAGAAATGACATGATGGTTTTGGTTGGTAATGGTCGTTGCGACCGCGAATGGGTGCACCACCGCAAACGCGGAAGCGTCAGGCTCAGCAAGCTCTCGTCGTTCGCTGTCCTGACTCGATTCTGGGTGGGGAAGGATCGATGACGTGATAAATACCACGGCCGACAATTCGCAGCAAGATCAGATGCTGATCGCGAATCGCTGCGGTCTACGCCGGCTACTCGCGCACCGCCCCTAACTTGTTCCAGTAGCTAAAGTTACGGGTTTAGGGAAAATGGGTCAACTGTGATTGTTTTTTGCCCCATTTCGCGTTGCTATCGCTCCCCTTTCTGACTGTCGCCATTTCCTCAGCCCTGCCTGTTTCCGGTTCCGGATCAGCCCGAGTCGACGTGAAGTCACAAAGCTACCAAACGTGGACTGATCCTCAGTTCCTTGTCCAATCGCCTGAGAGAACGCGAAGGGCCCCAAAACCGAGCGCTAGTCGACCCAGTTCCGGAGTACTCTCAAGGCTTGGGTCGATCCCCGTTGCCGAGTGGGTGGTGCCTATGTGGGTGATGCCGTGTGGGTGAAACGCAGTGCGTGCGAGACCCCGGAAGTTACGGCAAATCCACGTTCACCGGGCTGCTCTTTCGGACGGCTCCAATCAGAACCTGGACCCCGTACACCAGCAGGGCATAGCTACCGAGCACCAGGTTGAGAACACAGCCCTGGACGAGCGTGATCAATAGGATGCTGAAGAAACCACCAGGTCCCTCTGCCGCCTCCAGCCCGGTAAAGGGTGCCGTCAGCTGCATCGAAATGAGCCCGCAGATGACGTCGAGCGTTCCCCCCAGTGGGAACAGGATTGAGATCGCGATTCGCGTTCCGTAGGCGATACGAAGTGTGCGACGTAGACGTCGATTCCGACGCCAAGCCAGTTTTGCCGTTGAGTAATCGAGCCAAGTGTAGCCCGCCACGAAAATCAGGATCCCCAGCACCATGGCAGCGATCTCGCCGTCGCTCACATTCAGCCCAAACAAAAAGCTCGGCACTGCACTCAGACTGCAGACCACCAGCCAGCGAAGGCATGTTCTCCCCAAACTGGTGGCTGGCGACGAATCCAAATCCTCCTGATCGTTGCCTGTCCCCTCGGATTCATGCTCCCTGATGCTTCGGGCCAGCCGTCGTGCCTCGCCAGCGTCCTCGGTGAGCGCCCCGTGAGCGCCCTGGGGCGTAGGGATTCAGCTTCGGTTCGGAGTCAGGCACAAGGGTGGTCCCAAGTTTTGATCTGGAATAGGCCCAGGTTTGATGTAACAGAGGCCCAGTCTTGATCTGCAAAAGGCACAGGGAATGCCAACGGGCTGCCTAGATTCTATTCGACCGATCGCAGGGGAGCCTCTAGGATGGAGAGAGTGAGGCGACAATCCGCCTTGGTGGGACCGGCTTGCGCTGGAACGGCCCCCGTCCCGGGTGGAACGGCCTGTCTCGGATGGAAAGGCCTGTCAGGGATGGCGGTCTCCCCAAAATTTGCTGAGAGCCCGAAGTTTGCCGAGAGTCCGATGCGGCTTCCCAGCGTCGTTTTCTTTTCCTTTTGCACCGAATCGGTTCGCGCATGCATGCTTCATCCCGCCTGCGCCGGCAGGTGATCGCTCTCCTCGTACGATGCATCCTATTGTGTGCGATCGCATCCCTCTGGGCACCCTCGTCTGTGATCGCTCAAGGGGGAAACTTGGGCGGCTTCGGTACCCTCGGGGGTGTCGAGCCCGCTGGGCAATATCCCTCGCCGCAGTACTACATCGCTCTGGAGATCTACCGAAGTGGGGATCTGCCGGAGGCGATCAATGCCTTCGAGCGGGCAGTGAGCGCGGGTCGGCGAGACATTCGAGGACGATGGATCGATTCGATCCCCGCTTTGGCCATGTTGGCCGAGTGCAATTGGCACCTGGGAAATGTGCCGGCAGCGAGGGAGTACTGCGATCAGGTGTTCCAGATTGCCATCAGTCATCGAGGCTGGCTCGGCAGGATCGATTGGCAGTCGGTCATGCAACCACGCGTCCAGCTAGCCAAGCCCGCCGGCCTGTGGCCCGAGGCAATGGCCGTCAATTGCGTTCCGATCTCCGACAAGGTCATGTTTCAATCGGGCCAGCAATTGACCGAGGGCCTGCTCCGCCAAGGTGGTGAGATTCAGGAATTGTCGCTGAGACCCATGGATGTGGTCGAGATCGCTCGCGGGTTAGCCGTTGCCTCCTATCGCCGACGCATTCTGCTGGGACCGCTCAGCGAGCAAGATCGGCTCGCAAGCGATTTGTTGGAAGCGACCAAGTACCCCGCGGGGCTGCAGATTCCGCTGGCAAGGAATCTCATCGGTTCGCTGCGAACCACGGAATACTTTGCCAATCATGACGACAAGCAGACGGTGGAGGTGGGGGCCAAGAATGGGCTCTTTGGTGGTGCCGCGCATCCCTTGTCAGCCTTGGCGTTGTTGTCACAAACCTCGGCCCTGACGGGTGCCGCAAGCGTGGATCAAGTTCCCACGCTGGCGTTGCAAACGGTTCACATCGCGGCCGCTTTGGAACAGCCAGAGTGGATCGGGGAAGCGATGCAGTTGGCCGCTGGATGTGCCAACCCACAACAGGCTGCTCTGGTTCGTCAGGCCGCGAACATGGTGGCCGGCGCCATGTACCGCAGGTCCCCCATGGCGAGTTTGCACTGTTTGATTGCGGGTGCAGACGCCGCGATCACAGCTGGCGACCTCGACTCGGCTTCCACGATGCTTGGCCAGGCGCGCTCGCTGGGATCGCGACGCGACGTCGCCCTGCCCCGCCTTCACGCCTACGGCGCTTACGTTGCAGCACGTTTGGCCGCGGCGCAAGGATCATCGGTCGGCATCGCTCAAGTCGACCGACTTTGATGAAGCCATCAAGCAGATGTCGAATTTTGCCCTGAATCATCGAGTCCGCTCGCAGTCGTTGGTCTCGATGCCGCGAGTCTATCAGTTGGGGCTGATTCGCCAGGCGATCGGAACTTCTCTGGGGGGCAACACCAGCGACCTGTTGCTCAAAGCCTATTGCGTCGACCCGCCGATCGATGTCTGGCGACGCGATGCCGTCGACGCGCTGGCCTCGGTGATGGTCGATCGGACCGTCGCCCACATCGCGCGAGTCAACCTGGCGGCCTCCGGCGGTTATGCCGAGCCGCTCTTGTTGGCGACCGACATGATGCTCGCCTCGAGGTTCCAACAGCGCTTGCCTCTCGGAGGGCGGATCGCTCAGGTCCGTGCCCTGGCAGGCTTTGACGATGATGTGCTGGACAAGAGCGTGGTGGAGTTTCGCAATGGAATGGGTCGCGACATGGCCGATCTGCGCGCCGCCTCGATCGCGGCCCAAGGTGGGGATGCCCTGCAATCGGATGCCTTGGAAGCCAAAGCCTGTTCGTTGGCCATTTCGCGAATCGCCCTGCCACAAACAGTCCCACCGTTGCTCAGCGAAAAGTTTCCCGTCTCGAGATTGCCGACCCGCGACGGCGTTGCTGACCTTCACGGCGACCGGCAACAAACTGTTCGGCACACTTGCCGTTGATGGCAAGGTCTCGATGTGGACCATCGCTGGCAGCAATCGGCTGCCAGGAGAGATCGGACGCGTCCTCAAAGAGATCGGCGTGGGGAAGACTCGAGGCAACCGAATCCCCGAGGATGACCAATGGCGTGAAGCGGCGGTGAATCTTCGTCGCCACCTGATTCCCGACGATGCCATGCTCTCGGCCGATCAGTTCGATGAGTTGATCATCGTTCCTGACGGTCCGCTGTGGTACCTGCCGTTTGAAATCTTGCCAACGCAAGAAAAAGAGTCGGCGTTACTTGGTGACCAGATTGCAATTCGCTACGCACCCACACCCGGACTTGCGCTCGACCCGATTGCCGCACCACCGGTAAGCCGCGCCATCGGATTGTGCGCGGACCTGTTCTTCGCGCCCCGAGATCCCGAGCACAATGAAGCGATTGTTCAGTCGATTGTCGATGTGATTGGCGATCCGGTCCGTTTGCCTCAGGCTTTGGAAACACCCACGAGCTTGCTTGGTGACAAGTTGGGGCATCTGGTTGTTGCGGCACCACGTAATTCGAATCCCAAGAACCCGATGCTGATGAGTGTCGCGCCCTATGACCAGAGCTCGGCTTACGGGACGCTCGCGGCATGGATGCGGTTTCCCGTCCAGTGCCCTCGGACCGTTGTGCTGTTCGGGATGCGAACCCCGGTCGACGTGGGGCAAATGGGTACTGGCGACGAAATCTTCACCACGCTCTGTGCGCTCCACTCAGCCGGTGTTCGCAGTGTGTTGGTCAGCCGTTGGGCGGTGGGGGGCGAGTCGTCGGCAATCGCGCTGCGAGAGTTCGTCCAAGAGTTGCCCTTCACCGGAATGAACGCATCGTGGCATCGCGCGCGATCGGTGCTGCGCCACAGCGAATTGAACCCCGCCGGGGAACCGCTGCTCATCCAGGCCGAACACAATTTGGAGGGCTTGACCGGAGATCAACCACTGTTCTGGTCGGGCTACCTTGTTTCCTCGCCGAATCATCCTAGCCGTGAGGGAGTAGGTGAGTAGGTGAGTGGGTGAGTGGGTGAGTGGGTGAGTGGGTGAGTGGGTGAGTGGGTGAGTGGGTGAGTGGGTGAGTGGGTGAGTGGGTGAGTGGGTGAGTGGGTGAGTGGGTGAGTGGGTGAGTGGGTGAGTGGGTGAGTGGGTGAGTGGGTGAGTGGGTGAGTGCTGCGTCAATTCAATGGCTCGTCCCTGCTCTCGCCAAATACGATTCCGGGCACGTATATCAACAACGCCACACCGATGGATACGATCCATGCCGGCAGCGGGCCGGCAGCGGGGATCCCAAGCAGCGGTCCCAACAAGATCACGATCGTGGCCACCACGGCGAACGGGGTCATGCGCCAACCCGACACGAATGACGACATCGCCATGAACAAGCCGGCGAATCCCAGTGACCAAGTGCTTGCGTGACTTGCCTTCGCATCCTCCGTGAGCGTGGCATCGCCGGTCGTCGCCTCTCGAATCACCGACCCGATCTGGTCCAGATTCGCGGGAACCGTATCGAGGTTCTTCAGGGCTTCGAAGATTCCCTCTTGATGTCCTTTGACAGCGAACCACGCGAGAAGCAACAGGCCCACCAACAGTCGCGTCTGACCCGAGAAAGCGACCTTCAGCGGCGAGAGCTTGTCGCGTTGTTTCCGATAGCGACCGCTGCGGGCATCGGCCAACATCGCTTTCATGCGGATGCGTTTCTCGTGCGCGGCCTGCGCCTCTGCCGCCGTGTCGGTTCCACGGCTTGACGCGACCTTCACCGGCAACTGGTTGCTGCGAGTCTGCTCCATGATGGCGGCCGCGATCTGCCAGGCACGCTCACGAGCTTCCGCTGGGCTGAGCCCCTCGCTTGCCAATCCCCGCTCCTCGATTCCAGCCAATCGGACACGATCCCGGGCATCCAAATTAGCTTGCGTCCGTGTAGCGAGCCATTGCAGGACTCGATCGCGCAGGCTGAGTGATGTCATCGAATCCGGGAAGGTCGGATCGCTCGCTAGACGCTCTCTTGTCTGGCACAACGCATCGTACCCAAATAAGTCTTCGAAGATCGCCTGCCACGCTTTGCCACCTTGCTGGCCACCACTGTAATGGGCGATGAACGTTCGCAATCCCTGTTCGTCGGCACCCTCAATCCTCAAGTCGCGGACAAAACGCTCGGCCTGTTGTCGTGATGCCGCAGAGGCGTTTCGTGATGGGACAACCCACGCGAAGTGATACACCGATGCCGTCACGATGCCGCCGAGCATGCCGGCGAGAAGAGCTGGCCACCAGCCGAGCATCACGACGACGACCAGCCCAAGCAGCGTGCCCACCAGACCGATCCCTCGGTCGGTCCAGACCATCGATCCCAACCAGGCACGGAACCTCGACATGGCTGCACTCTTACCTCCCTGCGCAGCAAGGATGGCAGCGGTCGCGATCGCCGCGGCAAACATCGATGGGCCGAACATCCAACCCTTCAGATACAGCATTGGAATCATGATCGTTAGTAGCAGACACGCCGTCGCCCAGACCATGATCGCAACACGTGCGATGCGCATGGGAGCATTCGCTTGGTGGTACGCCGCGGCGATCGAATCCCAGGAGTCGGCTTGCTGCTTGGTCGGCGAGAAACCCCCGTCGGTGCGAACTCCTAAGAAATCCTCCAGCTCCTGGATCATGTCGGAGATGGACCCATATCGATCCGACGGACGTTTGGCGGTTGCCCTCGCGACCACGCGCTGGAGCGATTGGGGTACCCGCGAGTTGGTCTGCGTCAGCAGCGGAAAAGGTTGCGTCGCATGTTGCTGCATCACCTCCGAAACATCGGTACCGTCAAAGGGAGGATGTCCGGTCAGCATGCAGTACAACGAACAGCCCAGTGAGTAGATATCGGCTCGATGATCCACCGTCGCAGCATCGATTCCCTGCTCCGGTGCCATGTAAGCCGGCGTCCCCACAGCCGTTCCCAGCATCGTGACCTGGGTTCCGCTCGCCATGCCGCTGACCGCCGCGCCACGTCCATCAAGATCCCCATCGGTCACATCCGGAATTTTGACGAGCCCGAGATCAGCGACCTTGATGACTCCCGTCATCGCTGAGCAACAAGTTGGCAGGTTTGACATCGCGATGCACCATGCCGTTGCGATGAGCGAACTGCAGCCCCCGCGCGGCCTGCAGCGTGTAGCCGGCCGCAAGCTTGGGATCGAGCGCCCCCTTCTCACGAATCAATCGATCCAGCGGGCCTCCACGAACCCACTCCATGCTGAAGAAGTAGCGACCGGCATCCTCACCAAAGTCGTAGATCTGGACCACGTTGTGATGAGTCAGTTGTGCCGCCGCATAGGCCTCTCTCGCGAACCTCGCCAAAGATGCCGGATTCTCTGCAAGCTTGCCACGAATGGTCTTCAGGGCGACAAGCCGATCCAGTGAAACCTGTTTGGCTTCATAAACCGACCCCATCGCCCCCTTGCCAATCAAGCGAAGGATCTTGTAGCCACCCAAGCGATCGGGGACCGCAAGGCGATCGTCCGCTGGCGACTCGGAGTCCTCCCCTTGCTCAATTGGAGTGGCGGCTTGTTGCTCGCCACGGCGAGCCATCTCCTGGGAACGCGCGTCGGACCGCTCCAACGATTCATCCACCGTCGCGCCCGCCCCGTTCCCATCGATCGTAGCGGCTGCCGGATCGTTGCCCCTCGCGTTCCCTGCCCTTGCCCCTTGCTCCCCCTTGTTCGTTTCGGCATCGATTCGACCGACACCAACTCGAGGTGGCTCCTCGTCGGTGATCTGAAGGCGAAACATGCGTTGGCAGTGTTTGCACTTCGGGCGATAGCTTCCCGGCTTCGCCTGGTCAAACGAAAGGACGCCTCCACACTCCGGGCATTTGATTCGCATCCGATACTTCTCAAGTCAACCATACTGTTCGTAATCAATCGTCTTCTTCAAGGATATCAGATCATACCCAAAGGCTACTGTCGGTCAGTCTCTCCGCGGCTGATAGGAATGGCTGGAGTCTCGGAGAGACGGTGATTGATTGGCTTGCCGTACCGTAGGTCCGCATTTCCAAGGCGGACATTCGCAGCTTGGCTGCGTTGATGACGAGTCTCGGAGAGACGCGGCTACGGTAGGACGCTGGATGTTGAAGAACTTACGAGTCTCGGAGAGACGCGGCTACGGTAGCTTGGACGGAGTGACGCTAGGCTTCGTCCCGCCATCGCTTCCAGGTGTTCCGCCAACCTGCAGCATGGCTTGAAGTCTTGGGAGGGGAATCGGCGTACTGCAACAACCTCGCGCCGACCGCATCGGCGGCTCCCTCCGATTCGTGGTTCGCAATGGTGGTGAGGTCGTCAATCAGTTTCTCGCTCCAAGCCTGATGCCAAGCGAGTGAAATGGATGCGATCAAGCGAATCAAGTCTTCCGTATCGATCTGTTTTCGATCGGCAAGTGAGAGAATGGATTCATCCGTCAACGCGTCATCGGCTGCCTCCAGCCAACGCTGCATGCCCTCGCGGTTTGCCACGGCATCGACCAAGCGAATCTTTCCGTCGTGATCGAGCAAGATGTTTTCGCGATGGATTGCACCGTGTGTCGCCCCCACCTGGTGTGCCCCTTCCAGGCAGTAGGCGATCGAGGCCAGATCACGCAATTGGGCGGCGACATCGCGTTTTCCAGCCACGCTCAGCCATGAAACCGCAAAGACCCAAGGACGGATGACTCCCAAGTGTCGGTGTTGGATGGCGGCGACGTTCGGCGCAACCCACATGGGATTGCGCACCTTGGAAGCAGCTTCGCAGGCATCCAAGATCTGACGTGACCTCGAGGCGCAAAGTTCAGGTGGGAGCAGCATGACCTTCATCGCCATGACAAGCCCGCGTTGCGTATCGCGACCGCGGATCAACCAACGGCCTGGGCCATTTGCAAAGCATTCCTCGGCTGTGAACCACTCGGGCGCGTGCAGCGGATTTCCCCCGACCCTCGGTAGGGCGTCGCCCGCTTGACGATCCCCCCCCACGTTCAGTTCGACTGAAAAGCTGCTCGAAGGATCGTGTGACTCACCCTCGTGCGTGGTGGTGGGAGTTGGCGGTCGCCCATCCGATGAACCGATCAGCAGTCCGTCCGAAGGGCTCGCTGTCTCCAGTCCGAGCAGTTCCTCGATTTGAGTCGCGAGCTGTGGGAAACGGCGTACGTACTGACTCGGATCGATCGTCTGCTTCAATTCACTTGCCACGCAAATTTCCGCATCAATCAAGTCGAGCAGAAGTTCGTTGCGCAGCAGTTGCGGAAACGCTTCGGTGTAGCTTTCGACCTTGATCGGTTGGCCCAGTCGTCGTCGCTCGATCAAGTCGATGCACGCCAAGTCGATCAGATGCTGCGGGTCGAAGTCACGACCAGCAAGCAGGCTGGAGAAGGACGCAGTCGGCGAGCAGGTTCGCTGCGTGCGCAACCAGTCGATCAAGCTGTCCAGCGACGCATGATCCGAGTGGTTGACGTCTTCCATCACAAACTCTCGTCACTCAAGCCGATGTCATGACGGGCTCGCTCCAAGGCGCGTTGAACACGCATCCGAGCGGTATCCGGTTTCAGTCCGAGCGCTTCTCCGATTTCGTTCCAGTCGCGATTCTCCAGCATCATGTCGATGGCGATCGCATCCTGTTCGCCAAGCAGAGATCGGATGCGTGCGAGAACCTCTCGCCGCAACAAGATTTGACTCGGTGTGGTCTCGCGATTGGCGATCGGAAGGTCGTCAACGGGAGCACCTTCGTTGCGTCGAAAATCACGACACTGGCTGCGCCAGTGTGCGAAACGTGTCGAGCACTTGATTGTCGATCGCGCGTAGCAGGTACGCCAGCGCGTCGTCCGGCGTGACAGGCTGGTTCGCGTGACGCCGCGTCATGTCCGCCATGACGTCGTTACAAATGTCCATCGATTCCGCTTGTCCCGACAAGCCGTATTGCCGCAGACGGGTTCGTGCGCGGCGGCGAAGTTGGTCGCCGAACCGAATCCAAACCGATTCCAAGGGTTGCCCGGCCGGAGGATGGGGCGTGACTGGCTCCTTCCCGTCACCCGCTTCCTCGGGATTCCCCGCACGGTTTGGGTTGCCCGAGCGATTTGGATTTGCAGGGCCAGTCATCAGAACCTGAACGAATCAAAGGATTGGGATGCCAGCGACATCAGCCAAACAAGACACGCCAATCCTTAGCATCTTCCCCCGTACGATGGACTTCCAAGTCCGTCGCTAAATCAGGAAGGTTGTGGGTCGACGGACTTGGAAGTCCATCGTACCGGTTCATCGTACACCAACTTGGCTTGGCCGTTATGGGATCAGCCAGAACAGGCCGGTCATGGTCGCCGCTTGGGCAATCGCCCCGCGAGCACTGATCGGTACCGGTGGCTTGATCCAAGGAGCGCAATTGCCAGGCCGGTAGTAGCCCAGAGCGTACTGGCACTCACACGGTGTATGCACACCCATCTTGTAAGGCAGCACCAAAACGTTGCCGAAGAAGTGGGCCGACTGGAAAGGGGTTCCAGCAGCGGACCACGCGTGTGCCCGTAGCGTTCCAGGTTCACGTCCTCGAAGTACAGCGGATTGTGACAGAGGTTGGATGCTTTCCACGTCATCGTGGTCGGAGTCCAAGTCGAGGTGCGTAGGCAACCTGCTCGAGCAAGCACTCGCGCGGCAAGCCCCAGTTCTCGGTGATGTAGGCGATGTCCCCCTCACTCAAACGACTGATGGGAAGTCGCTCGATGCGACCATCTTCGGTTTCAATCACAGCGTTCTCGTAGGCGAGGTCTCGGAGTCGACCCTTGGCCAACTCTCGGCCGTCCCTGCTGATCCATTCACGCAGGACTTGCCTCTCTTCGAAGTCGGCTTTCAATTCCTCGTATCGCCGCATGTCAAATTCATCGGGACGGAACGGCGGGCTGACGTCAAGCGAGATCTTGTCGATCGTCTGTGCGGCGATCCGTTTGCGGAAGTCATCACATGAGAAGGCTTTCGGATCCAGGAAGTCGGTGCCGCCGCCGTAGCTGGGACTATCCGGTCGATAATCGTCTTGCAAACTGCGACCGGAGTTCAAACGATCACGATCCATGCGGTCGGCTTCGCTCGGCGGAAGCTTATCAAAGGGACTGATGAAGGGCTTCTGAGGAGCAGGACTCAGATCGGGAGCACGAGGCGCCGGCGCTGGCAACTCCTCGACCGACCCTCGGCCTTTGGACGGTGCACTGCCTGCTTTAGCAGCGTCCGGTGTGGAGTCGCGTAGGATCTCGCCGAGGCTGGGCCCATCGCTGGCCTTTGGCTTGGCTGGTGTGGGAGCGACAGGGGCAGGTTCGGCAGCACGCGGCGCGGGTCTCGCGCGGCTTGTGGCGCGGTGTTCGGCGCGGTGTTCGGCGCTGGTTTTGGCTTCGGGTCGCGGAACAGGTCGTCGATCGAATCCTCCAGTGCCGGCTCCGACATCCGTTGATCGAATTCGATGGGGCCGCGCAATTGATTGTTGGTATCGAGTTGATCCGGTGCCGGCGGCACGAATTGCTGCTCCGCCGGTGGCGGCAACACAAACGGATCGTCGCTCGGCTGAGAGGTCGATCCAGACTGAGCAGTCGCGAAACGCTGGGAAACCTGTCGCATTGGGGATGCCGTTGCCGAGCGCGACTCCCGTTGTCGCCGAACGGGGCGTCAAAGTAATTGGCTTCCCCTGAGTAATTGGCTTCCCCTGTGGCCTGAGCAGCGACCGGTCGCGTTTGGCTTAACCGCAAATCGCTTGGGGCCGCAAAGGGGTCGCTGCGGCGAGGATCGCCAAGCCAGGCGACAGGCTCGACCGACCCACTGCCGCCGACGTGATGCAGCTGAGGTGCCTCGGTGGCGACCTGCAGTTGGTTCGATCGGTGCGGAGCCGAGAGCGTGCTGGGTTGCCGGAGCGTGCTGGGTTGCCGGCGTCGAGAATGCCGCTGCAGGAGCGGCAACGGGCTGCGACGCAGGTGCTGACGTCGGGACTGCGGCGCCATCGCAAGTCCCAGCCTGGATGTTGCGGATCATGCGGAACCGCGGCCGTCTCGATGACCGAGCCATGTTGGGGTACCGGCTGGAGTTGCGCGTTGCCGAGCGTCCTCTGCGAGCGCCGCTGCTCGTCGAGAGGCCACGGCCGGGCCACGGATTCTGGGCGAGACCACCGACTGTGGTACTCGCCAACAACGCAGTCAGGCTAAGCCGAATCCCCTGTCTGAACGTCAGGGCTGTAATTCGGCGCTTCCTGGGTGATCGCAATGTCATGCGGATGGTTCTCCCTCACCGTCGCAGCCGAGACGCGAATGAATCTTGCATCGCGTCTCAGCTCTTCTATCGTCCGTGATCCGATGTATCCCATGCCCGCCCGCAAGCCGCCGACCAATTGGTAGACGAATCGCTGAGCGGACCCTTGAACGGCACGCGGCCTTCGACACCTTCGGGACCAGTTTCCCTGCCTCGGTTCCTTTTTGCCGATACCGATCGCTACTTCCCTCAACCATCGCGCCCATCGATCCCATCCCGCGATAAGACTTGAAAGTCCTGCCTTGATAAAGAATCACCTTGCCGGGACTCTCGGTCAGGCCTGCGAACAGGCTGCCGATCATCACGGTGCTGGCTCCGGCCGCGATCGCTTTGGTTATGTCACCGCTGAAACGGATTCCTCCGTCGGCGATGACTGGAATGTTCTTTTCCTTCGCTACCTCGGTCGCTTTCAAAATCGCCGTTATCTGCGGCACACCAACGCCACTGATCACGCGCGTGGTGCAAATCGAACCAGGCCCAATGCCAACTTTGATAGCATCCGCACCTGCATCGATCAGCGCCTTGGGCACCTTGCGGCGTGGCAACGTTCCCCGCCACCACGTCGATATCCCAACTCTTCTGTTGTTTGATTTCACGCACGGTATCGATCACGTTCTTGCTGTGACCGTGAGCCGAATCGACGACCAACAAGTCGACGCCCTGGCGAACCAATGCCTCGGCCCGCTCAAAATCACCGACTCCGACCGCAGCCCCGACCCGCAAACGTCCCTGGGCGTCTTTGCAAGCACGCGGAAATCGCTTCATCATGTCGATGTCGCGGATCGTGATCAGTCCCGTTAGTTTTCTATTTTCGTCAACCAGCAAAAGTTTCTCGACCCTTTTTGCCGTTAAAATCCTCTCAGCTTCCTCAAGCGTTACATTTCCTACCGCCGTGACCAGGTTCTCGCGGGTCATGACCTCGGAAACGGGCAGCGCGGGATCCTCAAGAAAACGGAGGTCTCGGCGGGTAAGAATGCCCGACCAGCGTTCTGTTCCTGTCGACGATGGGAATGCCCGAAACGTTGGCCTCGTCCATCAATTCGGCGGCCCGCCCCACTTTTTCCTCCGGCGGACAGTGTGACCGGATCAACGATGATCCCGTTGGCCGATCGTTTGACCTTGAGCACCTGTTCGGTCTGCCGCACGGCCGACAGATTCTTGTGGATGATCCCCAGACCCCCCTTCTTTGGCCAGGGCGATCGCCATCTCCGATTCCGTCACCGTATCCATCGGAGCCGATAGCAAAGGGATCTGCAGGCGAATCCGGGCCGTCAAGTTCGAGCTGACGTCGACTTCGCTGGGCACGACGTCACTGTATTGGGGCTCCAGCAAGACGTCATCGAACGTTACGCCCAGGGTTGCGATCTTTTCATCCGACATGCGAAGTGGCCCAAGCGAGTCTGGAGGGGAAAAACCGGGAATTATGCCCCATCGCTCGCAAACTGAGTAGCCCGCGAGCCCTGGCCATCGCAGAGCCCGCAGCAAGCCCTCCGAAAAATTCACGCAGAGACGGGGAGTCGCGGAGCGAGCCCGAATGGCTGAGTCTCGAGCTTGCGACGTCCCCAACTCCAATTGGCGAGCTCCAAGTGGCAGCTCCAATTCACAGCTCGCTTCCCCGCGTCTCTGCGACTCCCCGCCTGCGCAGCATTTCTACTTCTTGTCTCTTTCTTCCCTTCTTCTGCTTTCCACCCCTGCGTCACCATCCCATCACGTAGGCGAAGATCAGCGGGGCGACGATCGAGGCGTCGCTTTGAATCATGAATTTCGGTGCAGACGCCTCGAGCTTGCACCAGGTGATTTTCTCGTTTGGCACCGCGCCGCTGTATCCGCCGAAGCTCGTCACCGCATCACTGATCTGGCAGAAGTAGCTCCACAGCGGAATGTCGAGCTTCAAGTCCTGGATCAGCATCGGGACGACGCAGATGGGAAAGTCTCCGGCGATTCCGCCCGCCGATCTGGAAGAAACCGATCGGCGACTGTTGGCAGATTCCTTCTGGTACCAGCGAGCCAACCGTTCCATTTGCGCGGTGCCGGTGGCGACCGCGCCATGTCCTGGCACCGATCCGTCGATCACGCGGGCGGCATAGATGTTGCCCAGCGTTGAATCCTCAAAGCCGGGCGTGAACACGGGGATCCCCATGTCCTTGGCGGCCGCCAGCCAACAGTGTCTCTCGGGGAATCTGGTAATGCTCCACCAGGCTCTCGTCATCGAGCAGGTCGAACATGAAGTCGACCGGCATCCGCCCGAGGTTCTGCTTCGGCGGCGACCTTCCACTTGGCCATCAGCGGCCTTCGATGTGCCGCATCACCGTCTCGGGAATGCAGGTATCGGTGACCCGATTGAAACCCTCGTCCCGCAGTCTGACCTCGTCCTCGGTCGACAGAGCCCGCCAGTTTTCGACGATGCGATACTCGTCGTGAGCCACCAGATTGAAGATGTCTTCTTCCAGATTGGCGGCCGTGCAGGTGATCGCGTGTACCTTTCCTGCACGAATCATCTCGGCCAGCGACAGTCCGAGCTCTCCGGTGCTCATCGCCCCGGCCAGGGTCACCATCATCTTGCCTCCCTGTTGGCTGCGACACGAAATCACGATAGCTCTTCGCTGCCGCGACGCAGCTCACGAGCATTGAAGTGTCGGAAGTGGTGGTCAAGGAATTGGGTGACGTTCATGGCCTTGCTCGTGTCCAAACAGAGGAAACGTGATCGCGGGTTCGGCAGATGGGACGATGCCCATCGAGGGGATGGACGCAGCGTGCCTGAAGCAGGTGGCTCTCGGCAGTGCTAAACCGCGAGGCGCTGAGCTTGGCAAGAAGCTTCACCGCCGATTGAGATGCTGGCAAGCGGTGGACAAGAAATTCTTCGCTGACAGCGGCGCGGCGATCGCCAGTGGCGACCGCTGGTGGATCTGGCGCAGCGGCGGCAGATATGTCGGGGAAACACCGAAAAGAAAAAAGAAAAAACTTTCTCGCAAGGGTGCGGCCCCGGCCATTAGCGTGGCGGCTTGGGGATTGCTGCGGATCCTTGCCGGAAAAAAATATAGAAAAACATTTTTCTGCCGTCCGTGGCTCCGATTCGATCAAGCCTCTGGGTCGGCAAAAAATCCGGGTATGCCGCGGGCTTTCGCGCTCCGCCCGCGGCGCACAGCATAAATCGGGCCAGATCGTCGCGGTTGCCCTTTTCGCTCTGCCCGAGATCTGTTATTTTCTGAGGGTGATCACCGGCCCCATGTTGCGTTCTGCGTCGACCATTCTTCACTTCCACCGCACGGCTATCGGAATGCCGCGACGGATAACGGCAGTTTCTTTGTTTCCCTGCTCGAAGCTCCTTCGGGCTGTTGGTCTGTGCTGAGCGTCTTGACATTTGATCGCTGCAAGCTGAAGCGTCGGCCGGCGCTGGGTTATATTCAAACGGCTTTTCAAGGAGCTTATCCATACGATGGCAACCACGAGCAAGCGTCGACTTGAGCCGACGAGTGTCCGTCACTTCGGAACCGGACTGGGAACTTTTGAGCTTCCGGATCTGACTGCCCTGCAGACCGTTTCCTATGCAGCGTTCTTGCAAGCGGATGCTCGATCCGAAGAAACGGAAAGATCATGGCTTGGAATCCGTTCTGAGAGAGATCTTTCCGATCAGCAGTTATGACGGGAACACGACGCTGGAATACCTTTACTACGTCTTGGGCAAGCCACGCTATACCAGTCAGGAGTGTCGTCAGTTGCGGCTGACCTACGGTCGCCCGTTGCGGATTTGGTTGCGGCTGAACCGTGAAGAGCCTCACGAGGAAGAGGTCTATCTGGGCGATCTTGCCGATCATGATGGGTGGCGGCGAGTTCATCATCAACGGTGCCGAGCGGGTTGTTGTCAGCCAGTTGCACCGCAGTCCCGGTGTCGACTTTGTGCTCGAGCAGGACACGACGACCGATCGCAAGTTGCCCAGTTGCCGCGTGATTCCCGAGCGGGGTTCGTGGATCGAAGTCAACGTCACCAAGAAAGATGCGTTGACCGTTCGGATCGACCAGAGCGGTAAGTTTGCCGCGACGACGTTGCTGCGGGCGATGGATCCCGAGTCTGTCGACCGATGCCGATTTGCTCAAGGCGTTCTATCCGACCGAGACCCTGAAGATCAGCGGTGGTCGCAGCGCGCGTCGAAGATCGAAGGCAAGATTGCCGTCGACGACGTGGTTTACCCCAGTGAGAGCGATCGGGCCGGTGAGATCATCGTCGAAGCGGGTCACCAGATCACCAAGGATGTTGCCGAGACGATTTGCACCGCCGGTGTGAAGAGCATCGATGCGATGGAAGCCCCCAAGATTCCGTTGATCTTCAATACGCTTGGCCGACGACAACACCGCCAGCCACGAAGAGGCGTTGCTGCGAATCTACCAGCGTCTCCGTCCGGGCAACCCGCCTCAGCTTGGAAAAGGCGCGGACGCTGTTCACCGAGAAGTTCTACGACGAGAATCGCTATCGTCTTGGGCAAGGTCGGTCGCTTCCGACTCAACCGAAAGCTTGGGCTGGATGTCAGCGAGAGCCAGATGACGCTTGCGTCCGGACGACATGATCGCCGCGATCCGCTACCTGATCGACCTGTTCGATCCCGACAGCAATGCCGAGATCGATGACATCGACCACTTGGGCAACCGCCGTCTACGAACGATCGATGAACTGGCCAGCGAGGAGCTTCGCAAGGGCTTCTTGAAGCTGCGTCGCACGGTCCAGGAGCGAATGAGCATCAAGGATGCGACCGACATGACGCCGCGCTCGCTGATCAACCCCAAGAGCGTGTCGGCGGCGATCGATTACTTCTTCGGTCGCGGTGAACTTTCACAGGTCGTTGACCAAACCAACCCGCTGAGCCAGTTGACGCACGAGCGTCGGCTCTCGGCACTCGGCCCGGGCGGTTTGAATCGCAAGCGGGCTGGTTTCGAGGTTCGCGATGTTCACATTTCGCACTACGGTCGAATCTGTCCGATTGAGACGCCGGAAGGCACGAACATCGGTTTGATCAGTTCGCTGGCGATTTACGCCGGCGTCGACGATTACGGTTTCCTCGTCACCCCCTATCGCCGCATCAAGGATGGCAAGGTCACCGATGAAACGGTCTGGTTGCGAGCCGATGAAGAAAGCGAGTCCTACGTGGCACCGGCCGACACCGAGGTGAACAGCGGAGCACTGGTGGCTGGTCCGAATATGATCGCCCGCTTCCGCAGCGACTTCGAGATCGTCCAGCCCGAACAGGTCGACTACATGGACGTTGCACCGGCTCAAATGGTCGGTGTGTCGGCAGGTCTGATTCCGTTCCTCGAGCACGACGATGCCAACCGTGCTTTGATGGGTTCGAACATGCAGCGGCAAGCGGTGCCGTTGCTGGTCGCCGAGCCGCCGATTGTCGGCACCGGGATGGAACGCGAAGTCGCCCGCAACAGCGCGATGGTGGTGCGTGCACGTCGCGCCGGCAAGGTCACCTACTGCGACTCCACGCGGATCGAAATTGGCAGCGACCATTACGACATGAAGAAGTACCAGGGGCTCAACGAACGAACCTGTTTGAATCAACGCCCGATCGTGTCGGTCGGAGATAAGGTCGAGAAGAACCAGATCATCGCCGATGGTGCGGCGACGCGTCAACGGCGAACTGGCGCTTGGGTCGAAACGTGCTGGTCGGCTTCATGTCGTTCGACGGATTCAACTACGAAGACGCGATCATCATCAGCGAAGAACTGGTGCGGAACGACACCTACACGTCGATCCACATCGAAGACTTCGACGTCGAGATTCGCGAGACCAAGCTGGGTCGCGAGGAGTTCACTCGCGACATTCCGAACGTCTCGGAGAAGGCGCTTGCGTAATCTCGATGAAACGGGATCGTCCAGGTCGGAACGTACGTCAAGCCGGGCGACATCCTGGTCGGCAAGGTTAGCCCCAAGAGCAAGACCGAACTGACGCCGGAAGAAAAGCTGCTGCACGCGATCTTTGGTCGAGCCGGCGAGGACGTGAAGAACGACTCGCTGGAGGTTCCCTCGGGAATCGAAGGGATCGTCATCGACACCCAGAAGTTCTCTCGCCGCATGAGCCTGTCGGAAGATGAGCGAAAGGCGTTCGAGAAGGAACTGAAGGAAGTCGAGGGCTCGGGCAACGCCGAGATCGCCAGCACGTTCGAGGCACTTGGTTCGCGAACTGGAAGAGGTCGCCGGTACCAAGCTCAAGGACGCCGACCGGAACGCCGCTGGCCGACGGCCAGGATCCGAAGTTCGTGGCCGAGCGGGCGACCTCGTTCCGACTCGATCACGTCCTGGACCAGATCAAGGATGACGAGAAGAAGAAGGAAGTCGAACGGGTCTATACCCAGCAGTGGGCCAACGTGGAAGACGCGATCGACGTTCGTGACCGCAAACTCAACAGCATGAAGCGGGGTGACGAACTTCGCAGCGGCGTGTTGCAGATGGTCAAGGTTTACATCGCGACCAAGCGAGTGATCAGCGTTGGCGACAAGATGGCCGGTCGCCACGGGAACAAGGGTGTGATTGCCAAGATCTTGCCGATCGAAGACATGCCGTTCCTTCCCGACGGCACGCCGATCCAGATCATGCTCAACCCGCTGGGTGTTCCCAGCCGTATGAACGTGGGTCAGATTCTCGAGACGCACCTCGGTTGGGCCGGAGCCAAGCTTGGATTCCAAGCGATCACTCCGGTCTTCGACGGTGCCACCGAAGGTGACATCAACAAGTGCCTCGACGGAGGCGGGCCTGCCGGCTCACGGAAAGATCCGGCTTACGCGACGGACGCACCGGCGAGCCGATGGAGCAGGAGACAACCGTCGGTTACATCTACATGCTCAAACTGCATCACCTGGTCGATGACAAGGTTCACGCTCGCAGCACCGGACCTTACTCGTTGATCACCCAGCAGCCTCTGGGCGGAAAAGCTCGCTTCGGCGGTCAGCGATTCGGAGAGATGGAAGTCTGGGCGTTGGAAGCCTACGGCGCCGCTTACATCCTGCAGGAATTGCTGACGGTCAAGAGCGACGACGTCGAAGGCCGCACCAAGATCTACGAATCGATGGTCAAAGGCGAGAACACGCTGGAAGCCGGCACCCCGGCCAGCTTCGACGTGTTGACCAACGAGATTCGTGGTCTCGCTTTGAACATGCAACTTGAGAAACGGCCCATCTAAGTTTGCTGCCAGTTCGAGGTCCCGAGTCGTTGTCGGACTCGGAGCCCCGTCGGCAGCCAATCGCCTGACGGCACGGTTTCCTTTTGTTCATCCGTTTTCAGTTAATCGCATGACCAACGTCAATAACGCCGAGCGAACGTTTCCGCTCGATCACATTGCGTTAGTCATTATTATTCACGCCAAAGAGTCTCAATCACGGTCGCGGCCCACCAAGGGCCAACCAGGAGCACAAGAATATGTCGATTGGCGAATCCAACAGCTACGATCGCATCAACGATTACGCGTCGGTTCGGATTTCATTGGCCCGTCCTCAGGACATCAAGAGTTGGTCGTTTGGAGAGGTCAAGAAGCCTGAGACGATCAACTATCGAACCTACCGCCCGAAAAAGACGGTCTGTTTTGCGAGCGTATCTTTGGGCCGGAAAAGGACTGGGAATGTGCCTGCGGTAAGTACCGCGGGATGAAGTACAAGGGCATGATCTGCGACCGCTGTGGTGTGAAGGTCACCCACAGTCGCGTGCGCCGCAAGCGAATGGGCCACATCGAGTTGGCCGCGCCGGTTGTTCACATCTGGTTCTTCAAGGCGATGCCCTCGCGGTTGGGCAACCTGTTGGACATGAAGACCAGTTCGCTTGGAAAAGGTCATCTACTTCCAGGACTACGTCGTGATCGATCCGGGTACAACCGAGCTGGAGTCTCAGCAGCTGTTGACCGAAGAAGAGTATCGAGCGGCGCGAGCCCAGTATGGCGAGGGCTCGTTCGAGGCCGACATGGGGGCCGAGGCGGTTCGCAAACTGCTCAACCGCCTTGATCTTGTCCAGCTCTCCGAGAAGCTTCGCGTCGACCTGGATGAAACCGGATCGAAGCAGAAGAAGAAGGACCTGATCAATCGGCTGAAGATCGTCGAGTCGATTCGTGACAGCGACAATCGTCCCGAGTGGATGGTGCTGGATGTGATTCCGGTGATCCCGCCCGACCTGCGTCCGTTGGTCCTGCTCGACAGCGGCAACTTTGCGACCAGCGATTTGAATGACTTGTACCGCCGAATCATCAACCGCAACAATCGCTTGCGGAAGCTGGTCGACCTGAATGCGCCCGAGGTGATCATTCGCAACGAAAAGCGAATGTTGCAGCAGTCGGTCGACGCTCTGTTCGATAACAATCGTTGCAAACGTCCCGTGCTGGGTTCGTCCAATCGTCCTCTGAAGTCGTTGACCGACATGATCAAGGGCAAGCAGGGACGATTCCGTGAAAACCTGTTGGGCAAGCGAGTCGACTACTCGGCTCGAAGTGTGATCGTGGTCGGTCCGCGATTGAAGCTTCATCAGTGTGGCCTGCCCAAGAAGATCGCTCTGGAACTGTATCAGCCTTTCATCATCCGTCGTCTCAAGGAACTCGGGCACGCCGACACGATCAAGTCGGCCAAGAAGATGCTCGAGCGCAAGGACGAAGAGGTTTGGGACATTCTCGAGCAGGTGATCACGAATCATCCCGTGTTGCTCAATCGTGCACCGACGCTTGCACCGCATGGGAATCCAGGCGTTCGAGCCGACCCTAGTCGAAGGCAACGCGATCCACTTGCACCCGCTGGTCTGCAAGGGATTCAACGCCGACTTCGACGGTGACCAGATGGCGGTTCACTTGCCGCTTTCGATCGAGGCCCAAGTCGAAGCCCACACGTTGATGATGAGCACCAACAACGTGTTTGCGCCGTCCAACGGTAAACCGATCATGAGTCCGTCCCAGGACATCGTGATGGGTTGCTACTACACGACGGTCGACATGCCCGATCAAAAGGGCGAAGGGATGATCTTCTCTGGATATGACGAGGTCGACCTGGCCTTTGCACAAGGGATCGTGGCCTTGCACGCGAAGATCAAGATGCGTCTGCCCAAGTTTCAGCGGCTCAAGATCCGATGATGAACAAGGCCAAGTACGGCGCGGTGATCGACACCACTCCCGGTCGCGTCCGTTTCAACGAGATGCTTCCCAATGGCATGGACTTCTACAACCAGGCGATGCGCAGTGGCGACTTGGCCGGTGTGATCAGTGACTGCTATCAGCGATTGGGTCGTAAAGCGACGATCAATTTGCTCGACGACATGATGCAGATGGGCTTCCGTGAATCGACTCGTTCCGGCTTGTCCTTTGCGACGGATGACTTGGTGACGCCCGATACCAAGTCGCATTACATCAAGAATGCCGAAAAAGAAGTCATGAAGCTGAAGAAGTCGTATGACCGCGGCTTGATGACCGGGCCAGGAACGTTACAACCACGTGCTGGACGAATGGACCAACGCGCGTGAGTTGATCACCAAGGACATGATGGACGCCATGAAGAACGACGTCCGCGAGGGCGGCTGGTACGTCAACCCGGTGTTCTTGATGTCGCACTCGGGTGCTCGAGGTGGTATCGAACAGATTCGTCAGTTGGCCGGGATGCGTGGCTTGATGGCCAAGCCAACTGGGGAAATCATCGAGACGCCGATCAAAGCGAACTTCCGAGAAGGCTTGTCGGTACTCGAGTACTTCAGTTCGACGCACGGGGCTCGAAAGGGTCTGGCCGATACGGCCCTCAAGACGGCCGATAGTGGTTACTTGACCCGTAAGCTGGCCGACGTCGCCCAGAACGTGGTCGTCACGATGAACGACTGTCGTACGACGCAAGGGATCACCAAGGGGGTCGTGTACCGCGGTGAAAAGGTTGAAGTCAGCTTGGTCGATTCGATCAATGGTCGTGTCAGCCGACAATCGATCGTGAACCCTGTCACCGACGAAGTGATCGTTCAAGAGAACGAGATGATCACGCCCGAGATCGCTCGCAAGATCGAAGGCATGGGACTGGAGAAGATCCAGGTTCGTACTCCGATGACCTGCGATGCGCCGCTCGGTGTCTGCCGATGTTGCTACGGCATGGACATGTCGACCGGAGCCTTGGTCGAGGAAGGGATGGCCGTCGGGATCATCGCCGCACAAAGTATCGGCGAACCGGGCACCCAGCTCACCATGCGTACGTTCCACATTGGTGGTAGCGTGAGCAAGCAATCGGTTGAGTCGGACATCAAGTCCAAGAAGGCCGGTGAGATTCGACTGACACGCATTCGATTCGTCGAGAACGAAGCGGGTGAGCCGATCGTTTTGACCCGCAATGGTGAAGTTTCGATCGTCGACGATCGAGGCCGTGAAATCGAATCCTATCCTGTTCCCACCGGTGCCACGCTGAAGGTCAAGGAAGGGGCGATGGTCAAAGACGGGACCATTCTTTGCGAATGGAACCCGTACTCGATTCCGATTCTTTCCGAAGTCACTGGCAAGGTTCGCTTCGAGGACATCGTCGAAGGCGAAACGATGCGGGTCGAGCGCGAAGCCAGTGGCAACATTCGCATGATGATTGTCGACCACAAGGGGGACCTGCATCCGCAGATCGTCGTGGAAGATACCGAGGGTAAGGCGCTCGACGTTCAGTACCTGCCGGAACGAGCCATGATCATGGCCAAGGAAGGGGCCGCAATCAAACCCGGTACCGTCCTCGCGGAAATGCCGCGTGAAGCAGGTGGTGTTTCGGACATCACCGGGGGTCTTCCGCGAGTCACGGAAATCTTTGAGGCTCGCAAGCCGAAGGATCCAGCCGTGATCGCCGAAGTCGACGGTGAAGTTGAAATTCTCGCCGAGCGAAAACGTGGCAAACGCACGATCATCGTTCGCAGCGAGTCAGGGATCGAACGAGAGCATCTGGTTCCCCACGGCAAACACTTCCAGGTTCATAGCGGTGACATCGTCAAAGCCGGCCAGGCTCTGGTCGATGGCCCGTTGGTGCCTCACGACATCCTGCGTGTCTCCGGCGAGGAAGCCGTTCAACAGTACTTGTTGCACGAGATCCAACAGGTTTATCAGTCGCAAAAGGTTGAGATCAATGACAAGCACTGCGAGATCATCATCGCGCGGATGCTTCGCAAGGTGAAGATCGAAACGTCGGGCGACACCAGTCTGTTGCCCGGACTGGTGATGGACCGATTCCAGTTCCGACGTGTCAACGAGGAGCTTTCCAATTGCATCAAGGTCACCAACCCAGGCGACAGTGATTACAGCCAAGGAACCATCATTCCGAAGGAAGCTTTTGAGCAGACCAATGCTCAGATCGAAACGCTCGGTGGAACACCTGCCAAAGGCAAGAGGCCGAAGAGTGCAACCGCCAGCACGCAGCTGTTGGGAATTACCAAGGCCGCCGTTCAATCCAATAGTTTCATCAGTGCAGCGTCCTTCCAAGAAACCACCAAGGTGTTGACCGAGGCTGCTTTGGCAGGCAAGGTCGATCGATTGGTCGGTTTGAAGGAGAACGTGATCCTGGGTCACTTGATTCCCGCCGGTACCGGCTTCCGAATCTTCCAAGAATCGGAAGTCAACTACCGACGCGAAGCTCTGGAAGAACTGGCCAATGCTCCCGTTCAGAGTCTGGAAGATAGCTTCCCGTTGCTCAACGCCGAGGATTCCTCAGCCGGCATGGGGGCAGCACCGCCGGCGGCAATGCCAAACGTGTTGGATTCGTTGGCGATGAGCCCAGAAGCAGCACCTGAAGCAGCGCCAGAAGTAGCCCCGGCTCCCGAGCAGCAGGATGCAGATCCCTCTGCATCGGAAAGCAACGAAGCGATGCATGGCGGCGGCCAAGAGTAGGTGGCCGAGTAGCGGCTTCTGAGCAGCTGCGGCTGTCTCGTGGTCGATACAAAGATCACATCAACCCTCCCGCTTGCGGGAGGGTCGGACGCAGTCACGGCCGTGGAGGTTACGGACCGCGTGTCCCACGCGCCCCGCACTTGATAAAGATCCGGGCGGACAACGCCACTTTGGAGTCCAAGCGTAACCCCAAGCGTGTGCTTCGAAGTTGCGCTCCTTTCATAACCCGACGCGTCAGCGAGGAAATATCGCTATCGCTATCGACTCGCTTACGCGTCGGGATATGAAAGTCCTCCTGCGGCACTCAGCAAGCTGCGCGTGCAAAACGAGGGTGCTCGTGGCGCAAGATCAAACGTTTCAAAACATCTTCTCATAGCACCTCTTCGCTCAGCGATGAATAGTCCCGAAGCGTTGCTCAAACAGCATTTTGGTTTTGATCACTTTCGTGGCTGCCAAGAGGAGATCATTCGGCATGTGATGTCGGGGCAGCACGCGATGGTGATCATGCCCACCGGAATGGGGAAGTCGCTCTGTTACCAAATCCCGGCCCTGATGACCGAGCCGCAAGACCGAGGACTGGTGCTGGTCCTCTCCCCATTGATTGCCTTGATGCAGGACCAGGTCGAATCATTGACCCGGCGCGGGATCGATGCAGCACTGATCAACTCCTCGCTTGATCGGGCGGCTCGGACGACTCGATATGAGGAACTGGCAGCCGGACGATTTCGACTGGTCTATGTGACGCCGGAACGTTTTCGAAAGAGTGAGTTTCGCGAGGCGATCCAGCAACGCACGGTCTCGCTGCTGGCTGTGGACGAGGCACACTGTGTGAGCCAATGGGGGCATGATTTTCGCCCCGACTACTCGCGGCTGGCGGAGATCCGGGCGGAGCTTGGTTTTCCCACCACGATTGGCCTGACCGCGACTGCGACGGCTGAGTGCCGAGAGGATATCTATCGCCAGCTTGGTATCGATCGCGGGGAGATCACTCTGTTTCATGAGGGCATCGACCGTCCGAACTTGACACTCGATGTTTGTCCGGTGTGGGGCGACGAGGACAAGCTGGATGCCATCGAAGCAAGCTTGGAAAATTCCGCAGTATCAAGGCGGCAGCGTGATCGTCTACTTCTCGCTGATCAAGACGCTGGAACGGTTCAGCGATGCCCTGCTCCGCCGCGGTTTCGATCATGTCTGCTATCACGGCGATTTGCCGCGGGAGCGACGCCGTCGAATTCAAGAGCAATTCATGTCGCGGCGACGTTGATGTCGTGCTGGCGACCAATGCATTTGGAATGGGGGTCGACAAGGAAGACATTCGCGTGGTCATCCATGCCGAAACGCCCGGCTCGATCGAAGCCTATTACCAAGAAATCGGCAGAGCCGGTCGGGATCATCAACCGAGTCTGTGTCAGTGGTTGTATGACCAGAACGACTTGATGATTCAGATGCAGTTCATCGATTGGTCCAACCCAGACGCCGGATTCTATTCGCGTCTCTACACGTTGCTTTCAGAACATCCCGAGGAGTGTCGAGCCTTTGGACTCGACTGGATGAACGAGCGCCTGCAACGTGTCAGTCGCCACGACCATCGGCTTGCTACCAGCATCGCCATGCTGGACCGACACGGCGTCCTTGCCGGCCCCTATCAGCCGGAATGTTTTGAGGTTCTCCAGCCCTTACCAGAGCAGTTTCTGGACGACGAGTTCTTGGGCGAAAAGAAGCGACGCGATCAACAACGCCTCTATTCGATGGTCCAGTTCGCATCGGTCACGGGAGATCGCAAAGCCTTCCTGAACGAGTACTTCCTCGGCGACGATGCCGGGATCATTCGTAATCCCACTTCATGATCCAAGGGTCGTCCATCTGCTTTTGCATGGCCTTGAGCTTGGCCTTGTAGCGTTCGAGGATGTCCTGGTGACCAGAGCTATCCGCAAGATTCGTCGATTCGTAGGGATCGGCGGCGATGTCGTAGAGCTCGAATTCCGGTCGTTGGATGTATCGTCCCACGGTCATTTGTCCGTATGGCGCGTCCTTGCCTTTGGCTAGTTGAGCCTGCCAACTACTGGCCGACCAGAGATCCGAAGCGAAGGGATAGGGTAGCGGGTGGGCAATGTTCCAAATCAACTTGTAATGCCCGTCTCGTACGACCCGCATCGGGTAGTACATCTGAATTTCGTGAAACGTATGCGAAGCAAAGATGGTTTCGTGATGCGGCTCGCTGGGGTTGGCCAGGCAATGCATCCAAGACTTGCCGTGGTAAGCATCGAACTTTTTGTTGCCGTCCCGGTTCTCCGGTCAATGCCTCGCCACGCTCCTTCCAGAACTTGTCAGCATCGAGCAGATCTTTGGGGGCATTGGTTTCGTGATCGAGACCTCCGGCAAATCGAGGAGTGTCGGCGTGATGTCGACGTGACTGACCAACGCATCGGACTCGACGCCACGCATCGACTGGTAGGGATCGCGGACGACCATGGGAACTCGCAAGTCCTCCTTCGTAAACGGTCGTTTTGCCGCCGGCAAACGCCATTCCGTGATCGCTGGTGAAGACGATCAGCGTCTTGTCATAGAGATCGGCCTCTTTCAGGATCTTGATCAGTCGTGCTACTCCCTGATCGACACGAGAACATGACTGGTAGTACTGCGCTAACTCCTCACGCGTTTCAGGTGTATCCGGCAGGAAGGATGGAATCGGCATTTTGCTCGGATCGTAGAAGACTTCCTCCACTCCGGGATGGGACTTGTCGATGTGGCTTGTTGCCGAACAGGTCGGGCTTCAGTTCGAGCTCCGAGTCTTCGTCCTTGCCACCACCGCGGTGAGGATCGGAGGTTGCAAAGTAAAGGAAGAAGGGCCGATCATCCTGGCTGTCGGTCAAGAACTCACGGCTGGCTTCGGCCATTTCGACAGCGTTGCGGCCATTGCCTTTGAGGTAGGTTTCAAAGTGGTAGACCGTTTCCGGCGCGACGTGATACTTGCCAATCTGTCCGGTGCGGTAACCGGCTCGCTCCATCACTCGCGGAAGTGACAAGCTGACGACGTTGTGAAACGAGGCGAACTTGTGATAGTGGTGCTGATGTCCGAATTGCCCATTGCGGTGGTTGTGCAGACCGCTCATCACGACGCTGCGACTGGCACTGCAAGACGCGGTGGTCGCCATCGCGTTGCGGAAGATCAGCCCATCCTTGGCAACCGAGTCGATCGCGGGCGTGACGGCGACGGGATCTCCGTAACATCCCAGCGTGGGGCTTTCGTCGTCGGTGATGATGAACAGCACATTGCGTTCGGCGGCAGGGGCGATTCTCTGCGGCGAGGCCGACGCAAGCAGCGAGGCGACCATCGGAACCGGGACGAACACGTGGGTTTGAAAGAACCGCATCAGCGAGGTCGGGGTTGGAGTGTTAAACTAAAGGAGGTGGGGCCCGAGGTCTACGACTCGAGAGACGTCGAACCGAGACCGCATTCGGATCCGAGACCGAGTAGTTTAATGAGAACGGCGGCACGATGCAGACCTCCCGCAAGCTGAGCCGACTCGTTTGGGTGGAACGGGCATCGTCTGGATCGCGACCGCGGGCGTGATGCTCGCAGCCGCAACGGCGATCGCCTTCGATCGGACCACGCTTTCTGCTCCCCTTGGGATCCGACCAAGTGGCCCGGCCAGCCCCTGCAGGGACGTACCCGGATGCCAGTCTTCGGTAGCACAGATGGTAGCACAGACAGTGGTACAGACAGCCTGGTACAGGGGATGGCGCGAGTGATGGCACTGGCGATGGTTGGAAGGCTTATCTGCGCCTCTGGAAATCGCATCATGAGCATCCCGCCGACCCCTCGATTCGCCGGTTTCTTGGTTTGCCCCTGAATCAGGCACTTGGAGCTCGATGCTCGAGCGAGGCCGCAGCTCGCCGCGTTGGCTGGGCTGGCGGGCGGGAACCTTCGCGCAGATCGACACGCCTCACTTTGTCATCTACAGCCGCGCGGCCGAGGAACCCAGTCGGCGGCGTCGCCGAGGATCTGGAGCGTTGTTACTGGGTCTGGACGCAGATGTTCTTTCCACTCTGGGAAGGTGCGCCACAGGTCTCCGCCGCACTTGCCGCGATGCCGGCAGACCAATCCGTGCTCGACTATCTCAAGGGGGGCACCTCGCGGATCACGATTCGACGCAAGTTGCAGGTCGTCTTGTTCCGAAATGCGGAGGAGTACCAGACAAGCCCTTGGGCGTGAGGTGCCGGGCATTGAGCGATCGACCGGATATTACAACGATCAGAAGCAAGCCACGTTCTTGTATGCCGACGAGTCGGACGACGCGGCGACGCGCCGCCATGAAATGGTGCATCAGCTTGTTTCGGGAAGCCACCCGTTCAGGTTTGGGGCGATCGACTCCGGGTGAAGACAGTGGTTTTTGGTTGGTGGAGGGCATTGCCGGCTACTTCGAGTCGCTTGCACCTTGATGGGCCCGTCGCGACGGTAGGTGGCTGGGACTCGCCTCGTCTTCAGTTCGCTCGATATCGAGTCTTGGCGGGTGGCGACTCGATGCCGTTCACGGAGCTGGCGTCGGAGGGACAAATCGCTGCACAGCAGCGGCAGGACATTGCGCGATGGTACGCGCACGCGATCGCGCAAACGCATCATCTGCTTGACGGGGGCAATCGCCAGCATCGGCTCTGGGTCTATCAACAACTCGCCAAGCTCTACAAGATTCGCGCGAACCTGCCTGCCGTTTCCGACGACGACGTGATCGATCGTTGCGGATCGTTCGCTCGGTTCCTTTTTGACTGTCAACGACCAGGTTCTTGCCGATAACCCAAGTCGCGAGGGTTTGCAGCAATTGTGTCTTGTCGGGTGCGAAGTCACGGAGCAAGGGATGCAAGCGATCGTGCCCTCCGCCCAGTTGCGGTGGCTCGATTTGGCCCGTCTGCCTGTGGGCAATGACACGGTAAGGCGAATCGCGCCGCAGCCAGAGTCGCTGGAACAGTTGA
Source organism: Pirellulaceae bacterium (assembly GCA_963767665.1). Classification (GTDB taxonomy): domain Bacteria; phylum Planctomycetota; class Planctomycetia; order Pirellulales; family Pirellulaceae; genus Rubripirellula. The sequence goes on along the minus strand of CAVYFC010000010.1, from coordinate 322,842 downwards.
CGCTGGAAGTGACACGAATCGACGGTGGCTTGCTCGATTGGCTGTCCCGCGCCGATAATCTTCGTGAGGTCGATCTGAGTTGGACACCCTTGGGCGACGCAGCGGTCCAATCCGTTTCCAAGGCAAAGGGTCTGTCCATCCTTTGGCTGACTGGCACGAAGGTATCCGACCTGTCGATCGATCTGCTTCGGGGCATGCATAAGCTAGAGAGTCGTGGATGTTCAACGAAGTCAGGTGACCGATGCAGGGATCGACCGACTTGCGTGCCGCCCGACCCGAACTTCAAATCAATCCGCTGGAGCTGCGGTCACCGTGACAACCCCGAACCTGACAACCCCGAATCCACTGCCTGAATTTTTTCGTGTCCGTCAGCGATTCGAATCGCACCGGATCGACGACCTTGCCGGAGCGGTGCACGACGCTCTCCACAGCGCGGCGATCGCCGAGAAGATCCGCCCTGGCCAACGTGTTGCGATTTCGGTTGGAAGCCGCGGAATCAACAATCTTAGCACGATTGTCGGCTCGATCGTTCGGGAGATTCAGGCCGTCGGCGGCCAGCCATTCATTGTGCCCGCGATGGGGAGTCACGGGGGTGCCACGGCGGAAGGGCAAGCCAAGGTGCTGGCCACCTACGGAGTGACCGAGCAGGCGATGGGTTGTCCCGTCGTCGCCTCGATGGAAACCATCTTGGTGGGGACAACCGCAGAGGGTGTCGACGTTCACTTTGATCAGCGTGGCAAGCCAGGCCGATCATGTCGTCGTGGTCAATCGTGTCAAACCACACACGCGATTGGCCGGCAAGTTCGAAAGTGGATTGATCAAGATGTTGATGATCGGTTTGGGAAAGCACCGCGGGGCTTCGCTCTATCACCAAGTCTTTCCCGATTTTGATTACAGCTTGAATCGATTGGCGCCATCGATCGTTGAGATGATCGTCGATCGGATGCCAGTCACGCTCGGCATCGCAATCGTCGAAGACGCCTTCGAGAATACGTCGCATATCGAAGCGGTGGAGGCGCGTGACTTCCTGACCCGCGAGCCTGAGTTCCTCGCGTTAGCCAAGTCTCGGATGCCCCGATTGCCGTTCGATCGCGCCGAGCTGTTGATCGTCGATCAGATTGGCAAGGAGATCAGCGGCACGGGCATGGACACCAACGTGATCGGACGCAAATCCAACGACAAGTGTGCGGCCCCCGAGGAGTTTCCCAAGATTCGCCAGATCTACGTTCGTTCGTTGACCGACAAGACGGCCGGCAATGCCTGCGGCATCGGCGTTGCGGAGTACTGTCATCGTCGTGTGGTGGAAGCGATGAATGTGGAGGTGACCAAGATCAATTGCGTGACCAGCGCCCATCCGTCGGCCGGCGCGATCCCGCTGACTTATGACTCCGACCGAGAAGTGCTCGAAGCCGCCATCGCCCAGGTTAGTAGCGACCGCGCGGAGGAGGTAAAGTGGATGTGGATTCGGGACACGCTGAACGTGGACGAAATCGCTTGTAGCAAGGGGTTCTATGATGCTGCGCGAGAACGTTCCGATTTGGAAATTCTCGATGAGCCCACTCCCTTGAAGTTTGATCAGGCTGGGGACCTGGTGTCGTAAACGGACCTGTGTCTTCAACAAGCAGAAGCCGACTTCATCCGCCCGCGGGGAGGGCGTTGTCAAGAAACTCGACGAGTGTCGATATCCGAGCCCGAAATGGGCAGATGAATTTGAATTTAGAATCACTCGCCTGTTACGAGCAGGTGAAACTGTCTTCGTAAACCTGGATTGACCTGATGGAATCGTTGTTTCCGAAAGAGACTCTGAACCGAATCGAACGGGCGGGCGTGATCGCAGTGATCGTGGTTGATCAAGCCGATCAGGTCGTTCCGCTCGCCAGGGCGCTGGTTGCCTGCGGCATCGATGTGATGGAGTTGACGTTGCGGACTCCGGCGGCGATCGATGCGCTTCGTTTGCTGCGCCGCGAGGTACCCGATATGTTGGCCGGCGTGGGCACGGTTTTGACCACCGACCAAGCGGAGGCGGCGGCGGAGGCAGGGGCCGCATTTGCGGTAGCACCAGGGCTCAATCCGCGGGTCGTCCACAAAGCCAAAGGTCTGGGGCTTCCCTTCGCTCCCGGCGTCGTGACTCCCAGCGACGTGGAGGCTGCGGTGGAACTCGGTTGCCGCGAGCTCAAGTTCTTTCCGGCCGAACCAAGTGGCGGAATCAACTACCTGCGTAGCATGTATGCACCCTATGAGCATCTCGGATTGAAATTCATTCCGCTCGGCGGACTCAATGCGGACAACATGCCAGGTTACCTGTACGATGAAGCCGTGCCGGCCGTGGGCGGATCCTGGATCGCTCCGCGAAAGTTGATTCAAACGGAGAATTGGTCGGCCGTGATTGATAATGCGACCGAGGCACGAAGTATCGTCAAGGAGTCGGCTGGGAAATGAAATCGGTTGTTACATTCGGCGAGATCATGGGCCGGTTCACACCGCCGGGATTCATGCGACTACGTCAGGCGTTGCCGGGTCCGTTGAATGTCACCTTTGCCGGTGCCGAAGCGAATGTGGCCGCATCCTTGGCCTTCTTCGGTACGGAGGCGAAGTTCGTCACGGCGCTACCCAACAACGAACTCGCCGACGCTTGCATCGCAACCCTGCAGGCAACTGGAGTCGCTTCACACATTGTTCGCGCTGATTATGGTCGCCTTGGTCTGTATTTCTTGGAGACGGGCGCCAACCAGAGACCGAGTCGCGTGATTTATGATCGTGATCATTCGACCATCAGTTTGACCGATCGCTCGGCTTACGATTGGGATGCGATCTTTCGAGCAAGCCGATTGGTTTCACGTCACCGGGATCACGCCCGCCATTTCCTCCGCTGCGGCCGACGCAGCCTTGGATGCGGTACGCTCGGCAAAGCAAGCCGGTTTGACCGTCTCCTGCGATTTGAACTTTCGCGGCAAGCTGTGGCGTTGGGAGGAAGGTACCTCGCCACGCGAATTGGCAGGCCGTGTGATGAGCGAGTTGCTTCAAGGTGTCGACGTATTGATCGCCAACGAAGAGGATTGTGGCGACGTGCTGGGGATTCGGGCCGAGGACTCCGATTTTGGTTCGGGGCAACTCGACGTCCTCCGTTATCCGGATGTTGCACGGGCGGTCGTCGGTCGTTTTCCTAACATTCAAATGGTGGCCACCACGCTCCGGCAAAGCATCTCCGCCTCCTACAACCAATGGGGTGCGATGTTGTACGAGAGTGGGAAAGACGAAGCGATCTTTTCCCCGCAGCAGGGCAACGAATATCAACCTTACGAGATCCGCAACATTGTCGATCGAGTTGGGGGCGGCGATTCCTTCGCGGCCGGCCTGATCTTTGCGTTGCGTTGTCCTGATTATCCAACCAGCCAAGAAGCCTTGGCCTTTGCAACCGCCGCCTCCTGCTTGGCCCATTCGATCGAAGGTGACTTCAATTACTCCACACGCGACGAGGTCGACGCCCTGGCCGGTGGCAGCGTTTCGGGACGAGTGGTGCGATAGGGCGGCGCCGTACGATGGGCTTCCAAGCCCGTCGATCCTCATTATCCTGGACTGGGCCAAGCGACGGGCTTGGAAGCCCGAATCGTTACGGCGCGACGGGCTTGGAAGCCCATCGTACGGCTGTGGCGGGCTTGGGTGCCCGAATCGTTACGGCGCGACGGGCTTGGAAGCCCATCGTACGGCTGTGGCGGGCTTGGGTGCCCGAATCGTTACGGCGCGACGGGCTTGGAAGCCCATCGTACGGCTGTGGCGGGCTTGGAAGCCCGAATCGTTACGGCGCGACGGGCTTGGAAGCCCATCGTACGGTTGTGACGGGCTTGGGTGCCCGAATCGTTACGGCGCGACGGGCTTGGAAGCCCATCGTACGGTTGTGGCGGGCTTGGGTGCCCGAATCGTTACGGCTCGACGGGCTTGGAAGCCCATCGTACGGTTGTGACGGGCCTGGGTGGCGGAATCGTTACGGCTCGACGGGCTTGGAAGCCCATCGTACGGTTGTGGCGGCTGCTATTCGGTTTCCGTTTGTCGGTTGACCGCATCCACTTCGCCGCCGTCGGGTCGAATCAACTCGAAGTACTTTCGGATCGTCTGTCGATGTCCGAGCGGGATTGATTCCGATTCGAGAACGGATTCGCTCAGGGCTTCGTACTCCGCGACCTTTTGATTGTAGGCACGCACCGCTTCCTGTTGTTGTTCGTCGCTTGATTCCGTTTCGACGTCGACATCCCCTTGAGACGATTCCTGTCCCTGGAGATTCATTTGCGGCTTGGTCTTGAGTTTGGCGCTCTTGTCGCCCGGTTCATTTCCGCTAGACGCCGATCCCGCTTTGTTGCCACCCTTTTTATTGCTCATCGATTGGTTGCGGCACTCGCTCTCGCATTCCGACTTGCACTCACTCAGACACTGACACTGCTTTCTGAGCAAATCGGACAGCTTCTTTCGCCGTCCCTGCTTGCGAGCTTCACCGGCGAGGCCTTTCATGCCGTCGTTGAACTTGCCGCGATTTCCCTGGCCAAGGCCCTGGCTGATTTGGCTCGCCGCCTCCTGAACTGATTTCTTCTGGTTGCCATTGCCGTTGTCTTGGTTCAGTTTGTCCAGCTGTTCCAGAATTGCTTTCTCTGTCTTGCGATCCAGTTCGGGCATCTCCAGCTTCTCAAGCTCGTCGGCGGCCTTTTCCATTTCACCTTTCGCCAAGGCTTGTCCCGCCATCGACATCGCCTGTGACAAGGCCAACGCATCTCCCACTTTTTGAAGGTCGGACGAAACCTGAGGATCCTCAAGCTGCTTCTGCATCTCTTGCAGCGAAGCTTCCATCTCGGACAGCTTTGCCAACGCTTCCTTTGGATCGACACCCGGCTCCTTCAACTGTTCAATCATCAGCTGAAGATCTTTGACCAGTTCTTCCAACTCAGGATCCTGGCGTTCATCCTGCATCGCTTTGAGTTCTTCAAGACCATCTTCCATTCGCAATGCTTGCTTGGCCACCACGTCGCTGCGGAGCTCGGAAGCGGTTGCGCGATCGTTCGGGGGACCGGAGAGTAGCGCCAGAACGATTGCCCCGATGCTGAGAGCAAGGGCAAACGGCCATGATCGCGGTCGACGAATCGGTACGACTTGATCGGGGTGAATCAAGTCGGCATGCGCTTCAGCATCCTCGATTTGAAGACGATGCAGAGGCGAAACCTTCGCAGCGTCCGTCAGGTGATGAAACTGGAGCGCGGTCTCCACACGATCTTTCAGATTGCAGGCTTTGTCGACCGCCGCCGCCGCATTGCGCAGCGAACGCGCCCTCGCAGATGCGTACGCCATGCCGATCAGCGGACCAGCGACGGCGATCCCGGCGATCCAGCCCCATCCAAAGGAGCCCTGCGAGAACAGGCGAATCAGGCCCAACATGCAAGCTAGCCCTCCGCCCAGGAGCATTCCCGTTGAAAGGCATTTCCATAGCCATTGCCGTTGTTGGCGAATCCGAACGGCGTGGATCTGCTGCTGCAAACGTGTCATACAAATGCCCTGGTGGAAGCCAAGAAATGGTCCCTGATCGCTGCTTTAGAATACCAAGCCGCCCCCCATGCAACCATGCTTTTTCCAGCGATTGTCGGATCCGATTCCGAAGTTCGGGTCCGCCCAGCGAGCTCCATGGGTTGCCTTTTCGGCTGGGATTGGCCATCGCGCGGCCTTCCCCAGTTAGTTTGCAGGCAACTCCGATCCGACTGCGGTTTCCCCTTCGCGAATGGTTAGCCTTTCCAACGTGACGGCCGCCTGCCCGACACTGTCGGAGCACTTGCTTCCGAACGAGATCGATGAAATGGGCGTGTTCCCGATTGCATAACTTGCTAGCAGCCGAAACGGTTCTCCTTCCTCTCCGCCCGCCAGGCAATGAACTTGACCACCTTTTCGAACCATTCGGAGGCGACCAGAGGTGGGTGCATCCTGCAGGATGATCTGGCCATACGTCCTGTTCGTCCCATCGGGAAGACTGCGGTTGAGCTGCGTCTTGTAGACAAGCTGGGAGTCCTTGTTGAGTGAAAGATGGCACTCGACTCGCGTCTTTTCTGGGGTGTCTAGATAAAAGGTGAGACCCACTCCCAGACCCCAGCCCTCTTTGACGGGTGACATCTCCAGGTCTCGATACACTGCAGTCACCTCCACGTCGCCTTCAATCTTTCTTCGCCGTATCAAGCCAGGAAAGGTCGCATAGCCTTTCGAGTCATGCATTGAGATCCGAAGTCCTTCCTCGCCCACAACCAATCGGTCCTTCGTCCCCAGTATCGCGATTCCGTCTGACTTCAGAGTCTCGAGCGGTTGATTGAGGATCTGGTCAAAAGTTGCCGTCGCCGAATTCAATGCGAACGGTCCCTCCGCCGGATAGGCCAGTTCCTGCTGGTCGACAATGGGCAGAACCTTCGGCCAATCGCCGCGATAGACCAGATTGCGAACCCGACATCGCGACTTGTTCGAGTAGCGAAACAGTCCGAACTGGCGCTCGTTGGATGCACTTGTCAATTCAACGCTGGCAACTTCGGCGCCGTTGACCGAGATCACCAGGTTGTCTCCCTTCAGTGTCAAGCGAATCCGATTCCATTCCTTTTCCTTCAGTGGAACCGCACTGGCCGATGAGTCGATCGCTTCTTCATTGTCGGGGAGTAGTGACGGAGTCTTCATATTGGGCGTTTGTCAGGCGATGGAGCCGAATCCCATCCGGACGCAATAAATAGGCATTCATGCCCAATGACGGATGAACCTCAAACGTACCTGGCTCATACCAGGACTCAAACTCGATCACGCCGTCTTCCAGCATCGGACGCTGGTACAACAGCAGACTCTCCAGGTATTCCGCCCCGCTTTTCTCTTGCAATTGGCCTGTGAGTTCATCACCGACACGCTTCCACGGCGTCGTGGCATCGGCCTGGGTCGAATGGGATTCCGCATAGATATCCGCACGCCAGGCGGCCCAACCAGCCATGTCGATCAAGTCGATCTCAGCTGGGATTTCTGGTGAGCCGAGGATCCGCAGGTTATCGATCGTCGCATCATTCGTCGGTTGGCCTGCCTGGATCACCAGCCAAGGATCGAGCGGACCGTCGAAGGTTTCTTCGTGGATCTGTACGCCATTGGTCCAGGTCGTCACCTTGTTGCCATCCACCTTGAAGCGGGACTCAGCCTTTCGATCCCATGATGGCAAGCTGACATTTCCCTCGATGTTTCTTGCACCATGCATCATCTTGGTGACCTGCACCGCCTTCAAGTCGTGCTGTGGTTGTGCGGCGTGCATGCCCCAGGCGACGCTGACTTCGCGATAGCCATAGGTCGAGTGCTCCCAGGCGACCTCGAATTGCCCGCGTAGCGGCGATTGGAAGAACAATTGCGTCCAGATTTCCGCGGGAACGTGTTGCAGCGATCCTTTCGACTCAATCCACGTCGACGGTCGGTAGCCTCGTGAGATGAGCTCCGGCTTGAGATATGGCACCTCGGTCCACTGCGAAAGCGATTGAATCAACTGTTGCTTCTCGTCTGCGGAGGTGATTCGAGCGGCGAGCTCAATATCGCCGAGCAATCCATTGACCTGCCGGCGAAAGGGGTCGTCGCCCGATCGTCGCTTCGCATCTTTCTCGATCTCCTTCAGCTCATAAGCGATATCGGTCGCTGCCGAACGAAACGATTCCTCCTGAGCCGCGCGCCAGGCAACGATGAATTCAGCCGCGCGGTCCTTGGCGGGTAGCGATTGCGGTAAACCACCCTTGAGAAGTTCCCAGGCTTTCAGGAGTGCCTGAGTCGTCGCCTCGGTGTCCTCCCCTTCCATCGCAATCAACGCATCGAAGGCTACCTGGTTCCGAGTCTCAATCGCATCGTCCACTTCGATCTGGTCAACCATCGCGGCCAATTCGCTCAACTTATCAAGCGAGCCGGCCACTCGGACGAGTTCCACGGCTGGGCAGAGGATGTGGTCCCAAGAGCGGACCAATGGGGTCGAATCGTCGGGCGTCGCAGACTCTGCCTCGGCGGTTGAATCAGCGGTCGGCGCAGCAAGCGAATAGTACAGACGCATGTTCGGGTGACCTTCCGATGGCAGTACCCAATCCTTCAGAAACTCATAGGCCTGTTGCGGTGGCATGCTGCGAGCCGTACGAACGATTTCGCCGGCCAGCGGGGCGATCATCACATCATCGACGATCGTGGCGACTTCCAGCGATAGATCGGCTGGGAGAGGCTTCGTCAAGGCGATCAATTTCTCCCCGCTGGTCTCGGTGAGTTCCGCGGGCCAATCACCGGTCAGGATGGCGTTGCGTACTTTTGTGCCCTGCCGCTTGTATCGGAAAATTCCGAATCGGGTGCTTTGTGATGGTTCGATCGGGCGTCCGAAGACCACGGTGTCGTTCAAGCTGACAATGGCCACCCCATCCTTCAATGCCAGCTCAACGTGATTCCAATCGTTTGTATTCAGCGGAAGCTTTTCCGGGCCCCGGCGACACGACGCTTCGACCACCGAATTGTCGAGCGAGATCCCGTGATAGCTGTCGTCCCACTTGGGTGTACTGATCCAGTGACTCGTCACGCCATCGGGATCAAGCATCAAGGCGACGCGTCCAATGGTGGGATGGGCCACGGTCTGTTGCGGATCATAAAAGAACTCGTACTGGAACGACTCTCCGTCCTGGAGTGGACGGTGATAATGAATCCAGCTTTGATCGGATGCTTTCGCTGCATCTTTTCGCCGCCCTTCGAGAATTCCATCGCTGCTGTTCCAATCGAAGACGGATGGCTCGCTGCGTTGGTAGTACGCCAACGCGTCATTCTCGCCCGTCGGTGTTTCCGCCATCAATCGTTTTCGGGGCTGAGATTCACCGAAGGTCGAACAGATCCATCCATCCATTCGGTCGCCGCTGAAAAGTGGGACGCTTCGAGGAATCACGGGCGATCCCTCGATGCTTAGGTTGCGAAACGAAGTCAAGCGATTTCCATCGGTCGTCAGCACCAACCAGGGGCTCGTGGGGCTGGCCGCTTCTTGATACACCAAGTGGTTGTTCAACAGATACTTCATCTGCCCGTTGGCCACATCGATGGTCACGCGATTGAATGCGCCGCGGCCTCGCTTCATTCCGTCTGGCCGATTGATCGTTTCGTGACCGCTGAGGGATTTGATGGGTGTTTGGGATCCCCATTGCTGCGAATGGACCGTGACGCCACCGTAGCCCGCGTCGCATTCAGCCCAATCGCCCTGGAAACAATCGATCGAAACGCGGAAGTTTCCGGTCAGTGGATAGCGAAAATAGAGGGTATCGTCTCGGTAGCCACCCAAGTGTGTGATCTGGTTGTTGTAGTTGGTCCACAACGCATCCTGGATGGCGGTGGTCTCGCTGGACGATGCTGGGAACCAAAGAGCCAAGGGATGGTCTGCGAACTTATTCGCACGCCCGTCGGCCGTCACCCGATGTAGCCAATCGATGTTGAGGAAAGGCATCAACGCGGATTGGGATGCTCCCGTCAACGCCTTTCGAAACGATGGCAGTTCCTTGTTGAACAACTCCGCAAGGGAAGCTGACTGCAAGCAAGCCTGGTAGACAAGGTATTCCCCGTATGCCGTGGGCCGAGGTTGGTTGTTCTCGCGCTTGAGGTGTTCCGGCATGGCGTCCAGGATCTGACGCACCGCAAGCCTTGCCGGTTCCTGTTCGTCTTGCGCGATCAGGATCAATGCCTGCAGGAACTCGGCATCGGGCAGTTTCTCCTCAACCAAAGGGGCCACTTCCGCTTGGAGTTCGTCCAATTTACCGGCTTCCGCGGCCGCCGATACCAGTTCGGTGAAGTTGCTTTGCAAGTGTGTGGTTAGGGATTGCCTCTGAGCGACTTCGCCCGGTTCGACAAAGGCATCGGCGACGGGGGTGTATCGCATGATCTCGGTCAGAAATCGGACAGTTTGCCGTCCCTCGGTCGGCATCGTCCAAGCATGCCATGCTTCATAACGCTCCTCCGCGGGGAGTGAGCGCAGGTGTTTCGCAACCACCGCCAAAGCCATCGACACGTTTGGACGTATGTATCGGGCCACCTCGAAATCGCAGGTACGCCCGATCAGATCGAGCGCGACGTTGGGGATATTCAGCTCAGCCGTCTGTTCGGCCATCGTGCCGAGGTCGCGCCACTGCTGATAAAGTCCGTAATCACCGCTGTATCGGCTGTAGTACGATTGACGTCCCAGTAGCACGCTTTCGATGTAGTCTTTGACCGCCTCTTCGTTTCCCGTTGAAGCCAGGTAGCCGTTCACAAGGTCTGGCAAACCTCCGGCGATGCTCAACTCGCTATTCCGATTCGAGGCGGCTCCCTGCACCTCCTGCTGTAGAGATTGTCGCAGGATGGGGAATGCGGACCCCTTCAGGTCGTCTTTTTCGAAAGCTCGGAGCGCGACCAACAAAGCGATCTGCATGCTGTCCGATGGAGCCCCCTGTTGAATCCTCGCTGTCATGTCATCCAGCAGTTGAGTTGCTTCCTGCTTGTTGTCCTGTGCGATGGCAATCAGTGTCTTCATCCCACTGCTGGCGATGGAATTGGGCCCATCGATCGCGCGCTGACTGACTGCTTCCAGTAACGCGTCGAGCTGATTCGAGCGTTTGGCCGCCTTGACCAGTGGATCAGCCAGGCTGTCCACCTGGGCCTCCATGATGTCCGAAGCCGTCACATACATCCGGATCTCGTCGGGACGATTGACTGGCAACACGAGCGCCTTCAAGACTTCGTAAGTGTCTTCGCTGGGAAAATCGCTGCCATTCCAGAGTTGGACGATCTCCTTGAGCGAACCGACGACTTCCGTCTCGATTGGATCTGCGCTGGGTGTGTTGGAACTTGAGAGTGAGCGGATCATGGTTCCTGAGGAAGAGACGTTGCTGACGACTGGGTCGGCCACCGGAAACCCTCCCTTCAAGGACTCCGTCACCGCCTTGCGAGAAAGGTCAGACATTCCCCCCGCTGCGGCCGCTTTGGCGACGGTGATCGCGGTGCGAAATTGCGACAAGGTGAGGGGAGGAATCAACTCAAGCTTCGGCGGCTGGGTTTGTGCGGCGGGTCGAGCGGGGTTGGCGGGCCGTTGCGTCCCGACCTCCCTCGGAGTTGTCAGTTGCATGGCGACGAACTGCAGCGGCAGGCGGATCGCAGCCATGCCGATGCCGTGGAATCGGAAGGCCTGGAATCGGAAGGCCGAAGCAAACACGTTGGTGGCTTTGAGTGGGATCCGGAAACTGGTTTTCGGATTCATACCCTTCTTGGATCGTTGCGGTCGCTGTGTGGCGAGGTCCAGCAGTTCTCTCCAGCGCGCTTCCGCCTCCTTCTTGTTGCCATTGTCCAGCAGTAGTTTTCCCCAGTCGTACAGAATCGCAGATTGCTCCTTGATTCCGATTTGTCGACGTGCGGCTTGCAGAGCGAGCTTGGCCAACTTGTCACCGGCATCGTTGAGTTCCTCTTGTTGGAGACATTCGCGAGCCACGAGCCAGAGTGGGATCGCGGTGGCTGCCTCCCGGCGTTGACGTGAATTGGGCCGGCGTCCCTCCGGGATGTCCTCCAGCGGTTGATCGGAGGCCAGGACGACCAGTTGACGTACCGCTTGCTGTGCTCCTTCGTCTTCGGTCTTGAGTTTCCATGCGGCATCGGCAATCGCAATGGAGAGATCCTCCGGATACTGCTCGATCATCTCTGAAAAGCGACTAGCAATCGCCGTGGAGGTCAGTGAGTCTTTGGAAAGAGTCAGGAGTAGTTCGATGTACGAACTCTTCATGGGCTCCTCCGATAACTGCTTGGCATCTGGTGTCAGCAGCATCAAGTCGATCGCCGGAGAGCCAGCCTTGACCTTCTCGGGGACCGACAACAGCTGAGCGACGGCATCACTCGCGTTGGAGGCGTCCATGGACGACAACGCCTTGCTCATTCCGGACCGAGCATTGCTCTCGTAGTATTCGACATCGCGACCGCTATATCGAGTCGTGGCCGCGAGTTTGGCTGGATCATCCAGTAGCTGACGATACAGCCGGATTGCATCGACGGGGCATTCCATTTCGAGCAACTTTTGAGCAGCCCAGTTCGTGTTTTCGACTTGCTGGTACGATGCATACTCTTGGTCGTATTGATCGAATGTTGCAGCGGCCAGTTGCTTGAGAAGCAGTTCCCTCGCCTCGTCCTTGCGGCCCGATTTCGTGTACGCCTCGACCAGCTTCACCACGGGTGAGTACTGAATCTGGTTCATGGAGTTGTTGGATGGGTTCGTGAGTGCTTTCTCGAACAGCATCATTGCCGTCTCTCGCGTCTCGTCGAAACGATCCAGCTCCTGTCCGATGATCCAGCATGATTCTGCCGGGATGGTTTTCATGGTCTCTTCGTCGTCAATCAGCTCTTGCAAGCGAGCTTGAGCCTCTTCCTTGCGGTCGGAGGAGAGTTCAATCAGGGCAAGCATTGCCTGACCGCTCTTCCAATCGGGTTGGGCGGAGGCGATCTCTTGAATGGATTGCTCCAGATCTGCGATCCGATCGGCTGATTTCAGTCCTTTCAGCATCTGGTGGAAGAACACATTCACTTCACCATTGCCTGAATACGAATTGATCTCATCGAGGCCTATCCATGGATTCGACTTGACGTCCAATTCGGTTGGCAGAACGATGCGCTTCGCAAATCGGTAGAAGCGATCGTTCTTCCAGATCTTTTCGTCCCGCAGGTTCTGAACGAGATAGCGACGATACTGTGGGAATGCGTCGAATGCCCGCTCCATCAGCGTCAGTGCCACATCGGTGTTGGCTTCATCCTGCAACAGACTGCTCGCGGTCCTCGCGATGTAGTACGGGTCCGAAACCGATTTCAGATTCAGCGAGCTGAGCGCCTCCACCAACTCAAGTTTTCGCTTTGCCTGGGTGAAGGTTCGCTCGACCTGGTACAGCTCGGAGGTGACCCAGCCCGGCTGCGATTTTCATGAGCTCCAAGTACTGGTCGCAAGCTTCGCTCATCTTCCCGGTCTGTTCCAAATGCTTGGCGAATTGCAAACGCAAGATCGCTGAATCAGGACGACGTTCGATCGCCTGCTCGAGCTTCTCACCCGCTTCCGCCTTCTGGCCGGTCACTCCGTAGAACTCGATCAGCTGTTCGAGCAAACGGACCGAGTCGGGTGAGCGTTCCAATTGCGCTTCCAATTGGCCGATCAGCGTCTTGAGGGCGCCCGAACGTTGCAGGAGTTGCAGGGCTTGGGTCCGCTGGTTGCTGTCGCTGCTGCGATAACGCATCGGATTGCGCGAAGACCGCGAGCTGATCGACATCGGTGAAGCGGTGCGTCGCAGCAACATGTGCGCGAGCTGATTAGCCTGCTCCGTCTTGCCCTGGCCCTGATACAGCATCATCAAGGACGCCAGCGACGATGTCTGGTTGCTGGAAGTTCGCTCGACACGCGCGAGCACAGCATCCGCCATCTCGCTGAGTCCGAGCCGACGCATGCGATCGACCAATGTCAGTTGGATTTGCGAATTGAGTCGGAGACCGAATAGGCGTTCCGCTGCGCTTCTTGCGCGATCAATGTCCCCGAGACGCTCGGCCAATTGCAGGGCACTGAGTTCACGCTGCTGAAGCACCTGTTGGTCGCGGGGGTTGATCGAATCGATCAGCAGCAAAGCATCTTCAAAATCCCCTCGCGACTCGTACATGTTGGCCATGTCGAAGCGAACGGCCAAATCATCTGGCAGCTGTTCGGCGACCTGGGCCATTCGCTCGACCGCCAAGTCTTGCTCTTCGGCCCACCACAAGGCTGCCGCCAGGTAAAGCCGGTCGTAAAGAGGTTCGTCAGCCTTGGCGACTCGGTCCGAGCCGCTGTCGGGCTTGGCAATCGTCTCGTCCGATCCGCCCTGGGATGTGGTTTCCGCAGTCGCCAGTCGCTTGCGGAGATGATCGACCAAATCACTTGGCACGTCGTTGCGTTTTAGGATTTCGTTGGCTTGCCACAGCAGCGTGATCGTCGTCCGATCGATGTGTGTGTTGGCGGGAGGGAACGTGATGTTCGCGTTGGACGTCTCGTCACCGTAGTAGACCGTGACTCGGCCCGGCGCTGAACTGGAGGTTGCTGAGCTTCTTCGACGTGTTTGCGCTGCCCATACCAGGCGGCGGTGCTGGGCCTCGGCGATGCTCACGTTCAAGGCGCCGTCCAAGATCGACAGCACTTGCTCGTTCTCCTCCTCGGCCCCGACTTTGGCCATCCACTTCTGGATGGTGTTGAGAGCCGAGGGCAGTACCGAGGCCGACACTTGCTTGGAGGTCGATCTTGACCTGCCACGTGTCGGTGCCGTGACGGGAGCTTCGCTGATCTGTTGCAAAGCGGCTTGTTGCCAACGCTCAAAGTACTCTGGCATTTCTTCGAGCCTCTCTTCTTGCAACAGCAGCGACATCGCTCCGGCAAGTTCGGTCGCCGACTCCGCTTCTTTCAAGCGTTGGTCCAGCAGCGCCCTGGCTTCCTCGTCCTTGCCGGCCAGGCGGAGTTCTTCGACCAACGCTGTCAGGAATCCTCCCTCGCCGCGAAAGACACCGGGCAACATCGTGTAGCTGCCACCGATCATGACGTAAACTTGTCCATTGGAGCCATACGCGACATTGCCACCGTACAACGACTCGAAATCAACGTCCTTGTTCTCGGCATTCAGCGACGCGTAGCACTCGCGAACGAGTTGCAAGTCATCTTCGCTAAGTGGCGTCTTGGCAGTTTTTGCAGCGGCAGAGGAGGACTGGCGCACCTGATTGGGGTCGAGATGACGTGTGTTCAAGGACGAAAGGAAGAACCGTTGCTCCTCCGTTCCACCCGACTTGGCAAGTCGCCGAGCAATGTCGAAAGCTGCCTGGTAGTCGTTCTGCAGTTGCGTCATGTAGAGCGAGTCATAGATCGCATTGCGCGTCGCGTCTTCGGGTTCGGCACGTACGTGCACTTGCGTGGCAATGGACGGAGCTTCTTTCGAGGTAGCGTCTTTCGAGGTAGCGTCTGGATTCGAGGCAGCGTCTGGATTCGAGGCAGCGTCTGGATTCGAGGCAGCGTCTGGGGATGCTTGGTCACCGGAAGCCATCGCCATGCCGTTCTCGTCGTCTTCAAACTTGAGCAACCAACCGTACGCGGCCATGCGGGCAACGCCGTAGGCCTCGGGAGTCCAGATGGGCGGTGTCGATCCAGGCGCATAGTAACGATTGTCAGCGACCAAGCCGGTCGAGCGTTGAACCTGACTTGACATGCTGCGCATGGCGAGCGGTGACTGCCGCTGCGGCATCGTCGACGCAATGCCGCGCAGATTGTCGGACTTCGCCTTGGACTGGGCCTGCTTGAGTTTCGCTTCTGCCGATCGTCCCAGCGAATCGTAGGGGAGAGTCAGTGCCAGGAGTCGCTGCAGACGGTTCTTGGCTTCTTCGGTCTTCTCCAGGGATGCCCAGGCAACCGCTTCGCGATACAGCAATTCCCAATCGTCACGCTGCTGAGCCAACAAGGGCTCGATGACACCGATGACCGACTCGTAGTTGCCTTGTGTCAGCAACGAATCAATCGCCTTGATTTGTCGCACGGGATCCTCTTCAAGCTGAGTCAGCTTGACAAAGATCTCTCGAGCCTCATCCATCTGGCCGTTCGACATCAGCATGCCTGCCAGGGGAAACTCGGTCTCGTGACCCGGGGCGATCGAGACCAGTTGTCGCTGGTAATCGATCGCCGCATCCAGGTCCGCGCCATCCTGGCAAAGTTTGGCCAGCTGATTGAGCAAGTTGGTATCGCGCGTGTCTTCACTCAATAGGCTTTCCAATTCCTGTCGGGCCGCACCGAAATCGCCGGCCGTGTGCCACGCCTGAGCCAGGCAGATGGTCATCTCGCGACGCTTGTCTTCCTCGCGGCGGTCGCGTTCGAACCGTTCGACCAGCTTGTCAAATTGATTGACCTGTTGATACAGCGGCGCGAGCTTCATGGTGAGTCCGACTTTGTCTTCGACTTCGTCCGACTTCTCAAACGCGCGCCAGTAGACCTCGATCGCCTCGTCGGTTCGTAATTGGTCCGCGAGTGCCGATCCCATCGCCATGATCAGGTGTGGCTCATTGGGATTGATGCGGACAGCTTTCCGGAGTGCCTCGAGACCCTCCTCAGGCTTGCCCAGTCGAAAGCAGGTCTGGGCATAAAATTCGTAGTGATCGGTGTTGCCAGGGGCTGACAAAATCAACTCCTGAGCCGCTGCGAGAGCCTCATCGGCGCGCCCCATTTGGGATTCCAAGCGGGACAGGTTCATCAGGTGATCGCCTCGTGAACGCCGGTCGATGTCTGCCAGCTTGCGGCAGGTCTCCGCAGCTCGGCCATAATCACCGGAGGTTTCGGCAATTCGCGCCGCGGCCGTCAGGGCAATGATTGATTTGGGATCGAGACGGATCGCATGGTCGATCGCCTCGGTGGCATCAGGCCAGCGGCGACTTGATTCCAGGTATCGGGCTAGCAGGTACCAGTCGGCCGACGTTGCGTTCTCGTCATCACGAATTCTTTCAGCCAAGCGATCCGCTTCGGCATCGAGTCGCTGGCTCGTTTGCAACACTTCGATTCGCTGTTGGATGACCGCGTCCTGTTCGTCGTCATTGCCCGCCAGCTTCTCGGCACTCGCCACATAGGCAAGCGCCTGATCGAATTTACCCGCGCGAGCGTGGTACTCGGCGGCTCGAATCTGCAGACTGAAGTCCTTGGGGTCCTTGGACACCGCCTCTGCAATCTCGACCACTGCTTTCTCGGGGAAGCCAAAGCTGTTGTAGACCTCGGCCAGGCGTGTGATGTTGACCGCGTTTCGCCGATCCCCCTCCGCGATCGCTGACCACACGACCAAGGCTTCCTCCGGCCGCTTTTGGATGTGAAGAAACTCGCCCAGGTATTCGCGATACTGGGGATCCGAGGGCGCCAGTTCCACCGCTTGGCGATAGAGCGCTTCGGCCTGTTTGGGGAGGTTGTTTTGTCGATAAAGGTCAGCGACCTGCGACACCGTCAGGGCGTCATCGGGACGTGTCTCGATGATCTTGGACCAGATCCGAACCGCTTCGTCGCGACGCACGTCTTCGGGTTTCTCTTTATCACGCAGGACGAGTTTTCCCCAGTCTCGCAAGAAATCCGTGTTCCCAGGTGCGACGGCGACCAGTTGCGCATATTGCTTGATCGCTTCGGGAAATCGCTGTTCGTTGACCAATTGGTCGATGAACGCCTTGCGCAGATCGGATCGTGAGGGGGCCAGCTTGAGCGCTTTCTCCATCCACTGCGTTGCTTCGGGAACCCGACCAGAGGATGCGAGAAATCGAGCCAGGCGAGACATGCCTTCGATATCGTCGGGGTGAGCGTCCAACCAACGCTGGTAGTACTTCACCAGGTTGTCCTGGTCACCGGATCGCAGGAAGACGTCGTCGATGCGGCGCCGCACATCGCGGTAAAGCCAGCTCTCGGGATTCAAATCGGCCAGCACCGCTTCGAGACTTGCGATCCCCTCCTGTCGTTGCCCCGCCTTGATGCGCAGTTCCGCTGCCGCGACCTCGAACATCACCCGCCGATAGTCATCTCGCACCAGTTCGGCCAGCTTTTCGTAACGTGGTAGTGCCAATGCGGGTTGCCCCTCTTCGGCCAAGGTCACGGCAATCTGTTCCAGAACTCGGGGATCATCCGGAAAGAGCGCTTCCAGTCTCTGCCAAACATCGAGGGCCGCATCAGTACGCTGTGCCCGTTGATGAACTCGTCCGAGCTGCTGATAGATCTCCAGGATGTCGGCTCGCGGCGGTTTGCGATCGATGCCACGCTCAAACGAGGCGACTGCTTCTTCGGATTGTC
Organism: Pirellulaceae bacterium; assembly: GCA_963767665.1. Classification (GTDB taxonomy): domain Bacteria; phylum Planctomycetota; class Planctomycetia; order Pirellulales; family Pirellulaceae; genus Rubripirellula. The sequence goes on along the minus strand of CAVYFC010000010.1, from coordinate 305,000 downwards.
CGATTCGCAACTGCGATTGCCCAAGGTAGTAGCTGGCCATCGCATCCTCAGGTCGCAACTGTTCTGCCCTCATCAAGGCATCCGCGGCAGCCCCATCGTTTCCACGCTGTGATTCAAACAGACCCAACAGCATCCACACCGCGCCGTTCTCGGCTTCTTCTTCCGTACGGTCTCTTAATGTTTGCAGGAACTCGTCGAGCGAGCCGAACTCCACATGGTGTCCATAGACGCGATCGAGTGCCGTCCCACGACGAGGATTCCTTTCCAAGATGCTGAGGAATCGCTCGGCCGTCTTGATTTGCTGAATCTCTTCATCGGTGAGCTCATCCTCCGTGACCGTTTCGGATATGATCTGAGGGGCAGCCCACAAGACGCGACCTGAACAGGAGCTTGCAAGGAAGATAAGTGAGCACCAACAAGCGGCTGATCCATTGACCTTCATCATGGTTTGATCCCACGAGGTATAAGTATCATCTTGGAAGGACCATCGAACGCGCAGCCTGGACGAGGCATGAGAGGCTGCGACTGCTGAGCGATGAGCTTTGCACTTCGATTATCAACGTACCAAATCGCAAACGCGCCAACTACACAATCCGTCCGCCTATCGAACAATCCGACGGTCTTTTCGATCAACCAATGCGATCATTTGCCTGTCGTAGCCTGTGGAGCCGTTGAATGAACATCGATGAAGATTTGAAGCAGCAGCTGGACGATTTTCGCCGCGACTTTCAGCGTTTGAAATCGGAGATCGCGAAGGTGATCGTCGGTCAACATGAAATTCTCGACGACATGTTGATCTCACTCATTGCAGGGGGGCATGTTCTGCTAGAAGGGGTGCCTGGCCTTGGCAAGACCTTAACGGTTCGGACCCTTGCCGAAGCGCTTCACCTTGACTTCCACCGAATCCAATTCACACCCGACCTGATGCCTGCCGACCTGATTGGGACGCAGGTGATCGCCGAGGCGGACGACGGACGAAAGATCTTTGAGTTTCAGAAGGGACCGATTTTTGCAAATGTATTGCTAGCTGATGAGATCAATCGCGCGACCCCCAAGACACAGTCCGCGTTGCTCGAGGCGATGCAGGAGCATTCGGTCACCGTTGCGGGCGTGACCCACAAGCTCTCCGAACCGTTCTTTGTGATGGCGACTCAGAACCCTTTGGAAATGGAGGGGACCTATCCCTTGCCGGAAGCTCAGCTCGATCGTTTCTTCTGCAAGTTGCTCGTGCGGTATCCCACGGTGGATGATCTGGAAACGATCCTCGACCGAACGACCGAATCGATCAAGACGAAAGCGGAGCCGGTCATGACGGGGGAACGGGTCCTGGAAATGTCGGCGCTGTCACGGCTCATTCCCATCGCACCCGATGTGCGTCGCTACGGCATCGCCATCGTGGTGGCGACGCATCCCGAACATGAACTTGCCTCGGAGCCCACTCAGAAATACGTTCGCTTCGGTGCAAGCCCACGCGGGCTGCAGGCACTGATTCTGGGTGCCAAGATTCGGGCCATTCTCGACAATCGCTACCATGTTGCCCGCGAAGACCTGCGAGTGATGGCCACACCCGTGCTGCGACACCGATTGATCTTGAATTTTGAAGGTCAAGCGGAGGGCATCAGCGCCGACGATGTGATTGGCAAGATCATCGCAAGTGTGCCCGAGGACGCACTTGCGATCGCGTAGCATGCGTTGGAGTCGAAGGCTGATCGACTCTTGCAAGAGTGCTGAATCGTCCCCGGTTCTTTCATCCGAGTCCTTTCGTTAACGCCGATGCTGTTTCCGCCCGATTTTTTGACTCGCCTCGAATACCTTTCGATCATGTCGAAACGGGTTTTCCGCGGTTCATTGTTGGCTCAGCGCCGAACGATGCAGATGGGATCGGGCATCGAGTTTTCGGATCATCGGGAATACACGCATGGCGATGATCTTCGCTACCTCGACTGGAACATTTACGCGCGGCATGGTGATCTGCTGCTCAAACGTTTCCAGGAAGAACAGGATCTGCATGTTTATCTGATGCTCGACTGTTCACGCAGCATGGCATTCGGAGATCCGGCCAAGTTTGATTTGGCTCGGCAGTTGACGGCTGCTCTGGCCTACATCGCTCTGGCCGATCAGGATCGAATTGGGGTGGTGGCATTTGCCGACGGGATTCTCTCGGAGTTTCCCGTGACGCGTGGCAAGGCCCGCATCCTCACGCTGATGAAATTCCTGGAGAACCTGCCAAGCACTGGACAGGAAACGAATCTCGGTAGAGCCGTGCAGGGCCTGTTGCATCGCGGGACCCGCACAGGGCTGGCGGTCGTGATCAGCGATTTGTTCGATGAGCACGGCTTCCAATCTGGACTGGATCAACTGCGAGCTCGACGCTTTGATTCACACGTCCTGCAATTGCACGATCCGAAGGAGGCTGATCCCAGCTTGCTGGGTGATGTGGAGTTTGTCGACATCGAGACCGAATCGGTACGAATGGTGACCGTCACCGAGAAGAATGTCAAAACCTACAAGCGATTGTTTCAGCAACATCAACAGGCGGTTCGAGATTACTGCACGAATTATGGATTGGGCTGCACGCAGTCACCTTCCATCGTGCCCTTTGATCAGCTTGTTTTGAGCATGATGCGTGCCTCTGCGGTGGGAAGGTAATCGTCATGTCATTTGCCTTCCCCACTGCATGGATGTTGGCGGCTCTCGCGCTGCCCATCATCGCGTTTTACATCTTGAAGGTACGTCTGAGACGAATTCCCGTTTCGACCAATCTGTTTTGGAAGCAGGTCTACGACGAGAAGCCGCCTCGTTCGCTGTGGCAAAACTTGCGGCATCTGCTTTCGCTTCTGGCGCAGTTGCTGCTCTTGCTGCTACTCGTTTTCGCGATTGCCGATCCCTATTTTTCTTGGCAGGCCCTGCAGGCACGCCGATTGGTGATCGTACTTGATACCTCCGCGAGCATGCGGGCCAGTGATGTCGCCGTCACGCTTCGAGGCGGCTCGCGACGCAGCCCATCAAGTCCTCGACGGATTGCGAAGTCGAGATCAAGTCGCCATTGTCTCTGCCGGCAATCGTCCCGAGGTGGTGCTGGGAATGGCTGGACACGTCCCCACGCTCCGACGGGCGATCGACTCGATTGAGGTGACCGACGCCTCCTCGTCGTTGGAGACTGCCATCGAATTGGGGAAGCAACTGATCGGCGATCATGCTCACGGCCAGGTGCTGGTCTTGAGTGATGGCTGTGCACAGCGGCCTGATCCCGATGCAAAACTGACCTCGCTGACGCCACAGACGTCGTCGGCAAGCGAGCCAGCGATTGGTAACGGATCGGAGTCGAACTTGTCCGCGGTGAACTCCGACGACGCAGCCAACGCAGGCGAGGCGAGTTCTGACTCCGTCGCAAAGCCGATCGACGTTCAGTATCAGACCTTCGCCACACCTGCGAACAACGTGGGACTCACTCAGTTTCAAGCGAGACGCAGCCTGGTTGATCCGATCGGGTATGAGATTCTGGTGAAGGTTCGCAATGCGTCCGACCAGCTCGTGAAAGGACGGCTGGAGATGGAGCTGGACGAGATTCCCATCGACGTCATCCCGTTGACCCTTGAACCGGAAGAGTCGTGGACGCGCGTGATCGAGAAGACGTCGCTCGAAGGAGGAGTACTGCGGGCCTCGCTCGTTCAGCTTCGAGATGGCGCCACCGAGACCGACGATGAGCTGGAACCGAACAGGGAGGCGAGCGTGTCATCCGAGCTGAATCGTTTGTCGACCGACGATACCGCTTGGGCCATGGTGCCACCGAGAGTCGTTCAAAGCGTGCTCATCGTGTCACCGGGGAATCTGTTCCTGCAGAAAGTATTCGAGGCCAATCCATTGGTCAGCGTGACCGTTCGCCAAGATTTTCCCGAGCAGTGGCCTGCGGAAACCATCGTGGTTTGCCATCGCATGGTTCCTGAAACGTTGCCCTCCGGTGACCTACTGGTGATCGATCCAGAAACCGACTGCGACGCGTGGGATGTGGGCGAACGGATTGAGAACCCGATTGTGACCGAGCAGGACGACGCTTCGCCGCTGATGACTCACATCCGTCTGGACAACGTCTTGATGCCCGAGGCGCATCAATTGAACTTCAAGACGCCGGTCAAGAGCCTTGCCACCACCGTGACTGGTGAGTCGATTTACGCGGCGATCTACCGTCCACAGGGCGATTGCCTGGTTCTGAGCGTCAATCTTGAACGGAGTGACCTTGCCTTTCGGACGGCGTTTCCGATCTTGATCACCAATGCGTTGAGCTGGTTCGCCGGACAACCTGGTGAGCTTCGACCATCGATCGCCGCTGGGCAAATGACCCGCCTCGCTCTTGCAAGAGATTCTTTCGACACGACTGGGCCGTCGAGTGAGGCGTCGCAAGATTCGGGTGTTTTCACACAATCCGCTGTGTTGCCGGAAACGCAACGCGTGCTTGTCTCGCCATCACAAAAGGAATCGCCCTTGCTGAGCAACCAGGTCGGGCCCTTGAGTGAAGTGGGGCTCTGGAGCGTGATGGAGAAAAGCGCGGCGACACCGGTTGGGTCGACCGATGAAGAACCGGACGAAAACCTGATCCAACGGTTCGCCGTGAATCTAGCGAATGCGAATGAGACCGATTTGCGTCCCTGGGAAGGACAACTAGCCAATGCCGATTCGTCCGCCGTTTCCCGTTCCTGGTTCACCCGTCCCATCTGGTTCTATTTGATTGTCGCAGCCTGCCTGTTGTCGACACTGGAGTGGTTTCTTTATCAACGTCGTTTCATTTCTTAGCCCCTCGAAGTCTGTCCTCCGTCATCTCGCGATGCGAAGCATTGCTCGCCAACCTTGCGAGAGCCACCTTCATGTTTCCACTTGAACTGACACGACCGTGGATTTTATTGACGCTCGCGCCCATCGCGGCGGTGGTGGCTTATTACTTTCATCGCAGTCTGAGCGACTTTCCGCGATCGCAACGGATCGTGTCGATGGTGATCCGGTTGATTGGATTGTTGCTGTTGGTCTTGGCGCTAGCCGGCCTGACGTTGCTTCGAGAGACAGACGAGAAGTTCGTGATCATTCTTACCGATGAGAGCTTGAGTATCGGTGACGAAGGAGCAACCAAGGCCAGCGAATTTTTGAAACAAACGCTCGAGAACCAACAGGGAAACCGAGTTGCCCTGTTGCCCTTTGCAGCGGCCGTCGAGACCGTTCAAGAGTTGACCCCAAGCAGCCTGGCGAAGAGGGGATCAGCCGATGGAGCCTCGTCTCAAGTGACCGATTCCGCACCGGCCGACGCGAAGCAGAGTGTGCCAGGGCCCGCTGCGGCCGAGGCACAGCTGGCGAGAGGCAAACGACGTGACGGCACGAATTTGGCGGCTGCCATCGAAGCGGCCGCCGGTTACATGCCGCCCGGTTACGTTCCCGAAATCGTGTTGCTAACCGATGGCAACGAAACGACAGGAGACGCTCTCGCTGCCGCTTCGCAAAGTCACATCCCGATCACGACCATTCCTCTTCCCACGATGACCGAGCCGGAGGTTCAGGTCGCCGAAGTCAATGTTCCTGCAGAGGTCCGGGAGGGCGAGCCTTTCTTTGTGAATGTGGTGATTCAATCCAATCACGAGGATGAGGGGCTCGTGGAGGTCTTTCGGGGCGACCACAAGGTCATCAGTGAAACCAAGAAGCTACAGCCGGGCGAGAACCAGTTTCGCTTTCAGCAGTCGATCGAACGCGATCGGCTGGCAGCATTCAGCGTGCGAATTTCTGGGCTGAAAGAAGACACGTTGCTGGACAATAACAGCGACGCGGGACTCGTTTATGCCGCTGGGAAGCCGAGAGTCCTGATCATCGAGAGCGACCCAAATTTGATTCGTGAGCTCGCCTACGCCTTGGAAGACGAGGGCATTCAGGTTGATGTGCGCCCGCCTCAGGGGATGCCCGAGTCTCTCGTGGACCTGCAGAATTACGAATGCCTCCTCCTTTCCAACGTTCCTGCAACGGCACTGACGCAGCAACAGATGCAAATCGCTCGGACCTGGGTGCAGGAGCTTGGTGGTGGATTCATCATGCTCGGCGGCGAGCAATCGTTTGGACTCGGTGGTTACTACAAAAGCGCGCTGGAGGAAGTGCTGCCTGTTCGCAGCGACTTCGAGAAGGAAAAGGAGAAGCCGTCGCTGGGCATGATTCTCGTCATCGATAAGTCCGGATCGATGGAAGGCGATCGCATCGAGATGGCCAAGTCGGCTGCCCGCGCGGCGGTCGAACTGTTGGGGCGGCGGGACCAGGCCGCTGTGTTGGCGTTCGATGGCGATACGTACGTCATCAGCGAGATGCAACCGGCTAGCAACGCCTTGAAGATCAGCGATGAAATCTCTCGGATCGACGCGGGCGGCGGTACCAACATGTATCCCGCCATGGAGATGTCCTTCGAGATGCTGATGACCACCTCGGCGAAACTCAAACATGTGATTCTGCTGACCGACGGAATTTCCAGCGGTGGCGACTTCGAGGGGATGGCCCAGCAGATGTCATCCGCGAAGATCACCGTTTCGACTGTGGCAGTGGGGGATGGATCGGATACGGAATTGTTGGAACAGATCGCGCGAGTTGGCAAAGGTCGCTATTACTTCACCAGTGACCCTGCCCAGGTGCCTCAGATTTTTGCCAAGGAAACCGTTACGGCCAGCAAGTCGGCGATCGATGAACAGCCCTTCATTCCCCAAGTGATTCGAGCCACGCATGCGCTAGCTGATCTCGATATGGAGTCGGCTCCCTTCTTGCTTGGCTACGTCATGACTCGTCCCAAGCCGACATCCGAGGTCATCCTTGCCACCGAGAAGGGTGATCCGCTGCTGGCTTGGTGGCGTTATGGTCTCGGCATGACCGCAGCCTTTACCTCCGATGCCAAGTCGCGATGGTCGGCCGAATGGATGACCTGGCCTGGTTACGGAAAATTCTGGACGCAAGTGATTCGCCAGGTCATGCGCAAGAGTGACACACGAGGGATTCAGGTTCAGACGACGCGTCACTCGGATCAGGCCACTCTCGCAGTCGATGCGACCGATCAAGTGGGGCAGTTCCTGAATGATGCAGAGGTGGAGTTGACGGTCATCAATCCACAGTTGCAGCGTCAGAATTTGACGATGAGCCAATCCGCGCCAGGTCGCTACGCTCGAGAGTTTGACCTACAACAATCCGGTTCCTATCACATGGAGATCACCGTCAAGCAGAACGGCCAACCAGTCTACCGTCAGTCGCGCGGCATGATGCGAGGGTACAGTGACGAGCTGAGGATTCGACCCACCAATGAACGGCTGCTACGTGAGCTGGCGAGTGCTTCGGGCGGACACTTCAATCCGACCGCCGCCGAATTGTTCAAGCCAACCGACGCACGAGCTACTCGCCCCACGCCGCTCTGGCCAGCGCTGCTAATCGCAGCCTCGTTGCTATTGATCCTGGACGTGGCGCTGCGCCGCATCGATTTCACACTCTACCTCGCGCCACTTCGGATAGGCTCTTCGAGCATCGACGTGACGTGACGTGAGATCATCCTCAGGCAAGGCTTTGTCCCTGGCAAGATTCTGCCAGGACACGTGCTAGCCCAAAATCAACCTGGAATTGTGCTCGGCCGACACTCTCAGGGCCGCATGTCTCTCCTGCGTCTAGCGTGTGTCATGTCATTTCTGCAATCATGCGCGGAATATGTGCAATGCCTTGCAGGAACCGCAGATTGCTTGAGCATCGCGGCTCAAACTGAGCGGTTGTTGAGAGTAGCACGACTCTCCGAGTGGTAAATCGCCGAGAGAATCGACTCGGAGAGTGTGTGAAAATATCGACTTGCCCTACCGTAGGTCCGCATTTCCAAGGCGGAAGCAGGCAGCTTTGCTGCGTTTTGTACGAGTCTCGGAGAGACTCGCCTACGGGTGTTCAACGCATGTCGAGAAACTCACAGACTCGGAGAGGTCGTGCTGCTTTGGTGTCGAATCACGAGGCCCGACGTCAATCGAAACAATGTGAAAATGCTCTCGAGTCACCAAGACCTTCCGCATCAAGATCTTGGAACTCTCTGCAAGGGCCGCTGTCGGCTGTACAAACACGTGGCAACCGCCCAGATTGCACGAACCGAAATAGTACCAATGCCAACAGGGTTTCAGCATGTTCGATGTACATGACGGACGCGGTGTACGGCGATTTGCGGCAGGTTTGGCCGTTTTGAGCCTGATCGCGTTGACGGTCACTGCCTGGATTTTCTTTGACGTTGCCCGCGAGCAGCAGATCGTTTCGCGAATTATCGGGCATCTACCCGAAAGCGACATGGCGGTCGCGAACGAACTCTCCGGCGATCTACAACTACGCAGCAGGCTGTCGTTTCTGTTGGTGCTGAACATCGCTGGCACGGGGATTGCTTTCGCGATTGTTGTCCGCGGTTACCTGACGAGTGAGCGTTCACTTCGTGATGCCAAGGTACTAGCAGCCGACATCCTGGCCAGCATGGATGCAGGTGTGATCACCACCGATCGAGAAGGACGAATGACAAGCCTGAATCCGCGAGCACACGAATTGATTGGACTGGATAGCGAAACAGCGATGGGCAAAAGCCTGGCGGAGATCGGCCCCGAACATGGACTGCTGGAGTCAATTTGCAGCAAAGTCAATTCACAGCACACCGCGATTCGCGATCGTGACTACACCCTGATGCGCGACAGTCATGAACAAACACTGCGAGCAGGATGTACTCTGTTGAGGAATGAGCGAGATGAAGAAATCGGCACCGTGATTCATGTGCGTGATGTGACCGAGAAGGCACTCATGGAACAAAGGTTGCGTCGGATGGAACGCTACATGGGCCTCGGTTCGCTGGCGGCCGGTCTACAACACGAAATCAAGAACCCACTCAGTGCACTGTCGCTGCACATTCAACTCTTGTGCGAGCGACTGGCCAAAGACTCACGCGACGAGGAGATCGAGGAGTTGCTTGATGTCCTGCAAACGGAGGTTGCACGAATTAGCAGTGTGCTCGACAGTTTCCGCAACTACGCCTCGGAGGGTCAACTGGGTCGATCTTGGGTCGATGTCACGGTATTGATTGAAAAGCTCGTTCGCTTCTTGAACCCGCAAACGAAGAAACAGAAGGTTGTTGTGAAAGTTGAGTTTCCCGAACAGGCTCTCGGTATGATCGAAGCCGACTCCGTTCGCCTCGAACAAGTATTGTTGAATTTGGCGCTCAACGCACTGGAAGCGATGCCCGACGGAGGCGTCTTGCGGTTCGGGCTCTGCAAGCAAGAAGATTCGCTTCGTATCGACGTGTGCGATACCGGTAGCGGCATCCCTCCCGAGATCCAATCACAAATTTTCGATCCCTATTTCACAACTCGCAACGCAGGCACTGGGATGGGATTGGCATTGTGCGACAAGATCATTCGACAACATGCCGGAAGCATCGACTTTCGCAGCGGTCCCACCGGTACGGCGTTTACGATTCTGTTGCCGATGACGGAGGTTTCCGAAGTTCAACCCTAGCTTGACAGCGCAGCGCCGCAATGCGGTAGGTCCGCACTTCCAAGGCGGACATTCGCAGCTTGGCTGATGTTTTTTACGAGTCTCCACGGATAGGAAACGGAAACCCGAACGCTCGGCGGCGCTACCGAGGGAAACTGTGAAATCGGCAGCGCGTTGATCGCCAACCCACCCATGAACATGATCAGCAGCGAGATGACGATGGCCTCTCTGATCGTGTCGAGGGTGGGAAGGGAAATAGCAGAGATCGCGAAAACCGCGGCTCGTCGATGAGCCGGGTCGCACCGGCCCCCCAGACCTTGCAGAACAACTGTGGGTGAAAGTCGAGCGTTTGATCGATAAGCGGCCAGCTCAAGCAGCCCGCGTGCCAGAAGGCGTTCCGTTTCCTCGACTCAGCCATCACAGGAGTCAATCCAACCGTGTTTTGCAACGAATTGAAAATCACAAACGATTGCAGGCAAACTGGATCGCAAAACCGAGGTTGTGCAACCGTTGACAGGTCACGTGCAATCCTTTGCACGATCAGCGTGCCGGGGCAAAGATGCGAGTGAAAAACCTATGATCGGTCGCAGAGGAGCGACGCGGTATCGGAAACGAGCGTGGCAATCTTTGAAGATTGTCGCAAGTTGGCGCAAGGGTTGCAGCTCATGGGTTGCGTCTGTCGATTGAAACTTCCTCATTCCGCGAGGCATCAAAGACTTCCGCAAGAATTGACTTCCAGAATTCTTTGACGACGACGACAAGCAGGCCAACTCAAGTGGAGACGACTCATGATCATGCGCCCCTCGATACAACACGACCCAATGAGCGGTGAGACCTCGAAAGGGGAGACCTCGAAAGGGGAGACCTCGAATCTGGAAATCGTGTACCGCACCGTTCATGGCTTGGAGGTACCGTTTGTCCTTCCAACGCGTCAGGCAGACACGCAGCATCCCACAGATGCCGAAGGCGTGTCGAAACTCGCACCGGGTTTCGGTGGTGCCGCGGGTAATTCGCGGCGACTTCCGCGACTTGAAAATGAAAGGATCGGTCCCATGAGAACCAAAAAAATTCAGGACTTGGTAGAGAAACTGGCGTCGGAAAATGGCGTCGATCGGATGCAGGCTCGAGAGCAATTGGTTGCCGCTGGCGGATATGACGTGACTCGGGCGTTGATCGCGGAACTGGTGGACCCGCGTCAACATGTACGCTGGGAAGCGGCTCTGGCACTCAAGGCGATGGCTGACCCGATCGCAGCCCTGCCGCTGGTTCACGCCATGGACGACGATGACGAGGATGTGCGCTGGGTGGCTGCGGAAGGCGTCGCGGGATTGGGCGAGCCAGGACTGCTGGCAGTGCTCAGTGGGCTGACGCGGGCCAGCAAGTCGTCGGTTTACTGCACCGCCGCCCATCAGGTGCTTCGGGAGCTGAGAGATCATGGTGTGCATCGAGAAATCATCGAATCGGTGATGCCAGCACTCGAAGGCTCCGAACGAAACTTGTCGGGTCCGATCGCCGCCTACCAAGCGCTGCAAAAGTTGCGAGGCGCGTAGCAAGCGTCGCAGACGTCCTCGCAGCGTTCTCGGGTCGAAACTTGTCTGTCCGCGAATGTCGACACAAGTTGAATATCGATCGCAACCGTCCGCCGATCGCCGAGAAAAGTGTCAGGCGGAGACTGACTTACGGGAGCATCCCATGATGGGCAAGGAGGGTGAAGCCACCCGTCGTCATCCAGAAGGCGGCGAGCATGCAGAGCCAGATCACGTCAAGGAAGTGCCAGTACTGGGCAGCAAAGTCGACTGGCCAATGTCGTTCGTGATCGTAGCGGCCCATCATCGCACGCACCGAAACGATCCCCAGGGCGATGATGCCGCCGGCAACGTGCAGTGCGTGGAGTAGCGCAAGTACAACCACCATGCCTGCGACGCCTCGACCTGTACCGCCACCGAGTGCGGGACCGGACAACATCTCTCCCATCGCTTCGTACTGCATGCCCACGAACAAGATCGCCGTCAATCCGCTGCAGAGCAACAACAGGCAAGTCATCACGCGTCGATCACGACGTACGGTGCGCGTTGCCAGATGCACCAGCCCACTGACGAGCATCAAACAAACCGTGCTGATCAAGAATATCGGCGGCAGGGGTGTCTGGGATTCGACGTCACCTCGACGCCAATGTGCGTACAGCAGGTAAAGCAGAATGCTGGCGAGAAAGAAGACCAGGAGAGACACGAGAAACAAGTAGCCACCCAAGCGATGCCGCTGATCGCTTGGTAAGACAGTTTCTTTCGCTTGCAAACGCCACGACATGCTGGGAAGAGACATCACTGGAATGTTGGGTTATCGGGGTTTGAACGGATTCACATAACCCGGCGTGTCGCCGAAACAGATTCCCATCGCGCGGGCGGCGACGACCGCCGATCCCTGTGGGTCGACCGTGCGAAGCCTTCCGACCGCATCGGCGATCGCGACATCTCGGATATCAGGCGGATCGTAACAGACCATTTGACCGAATTTCTTCTCGACAATTAACCGCACGGCATGGGCACCGTATTTGCTCGCCAAAACGCGATCGAATGTGGTTGGCCCACCCCCTCGCTGCAGGTGGCCAAGCACCACGTAGCGCACGTCCTGGTCGATGCGTTGTTCGAGTTCTCCGGTGACGATCTGGCCGATGCCTCCAAGTTGAACTTGAAGAGTTCCCTCCCGCGCCGCTTTGGAAACCATTCTGCCGCCAGGCAGTGTCGCGCCTTCTGCGACGACGACGAGTGTGAAGTTACGGCCCATGCGAGCCCGTTCGTCGATCTTGGCCACGATGTTTTCGAACGTCCAGGGAATCTCCGGGATCAAAATCACGTCACCGCCACCGGCGATTCCCCCGTGGACGGCGATCCAACCGGTGTGCCGGCCCATGACTTCCAACACCATCACCCGACCATGGCTTTCTGCGGTCGTGTGCAGTCGGTCAAGCGCATCGGCGCAGCATAGGACGGCGCTGTTGAAACCGAAGGTGTAGGCCGTGCAAGATAAATCGTTGTCGATCGTCTTGGGGACGCCGACGACCGGTAGACCCGCTTCATGGAACTGCAAGGCTGTGGAAAGGGATCCGTCGCCACCCACCACGATCAATCCCTCCAGTTGCAGCAGTTGGAACGTCTCCCGCACCTTCTCGACGATTTTGGGATCGAGCTCCGCGCGGCCAGATACTCCCTTTCGGGCTCCGAATCGCCCCTTGTTGCTCGAGCCAAGGATCGTCCCCCCAGCGACGAGAATTCCCTTGGTGTTGTGGGGCGTCAGCCTTTCATAGCGAATCGGATCGATCAGCCCTTCGAAACCGTCGCGAAACCCGATCATTTCGTAACCGAGCCAGAAGCCTGTCTTGGTCGCCGCGCGAATCACCGCGTTGAGGCCAGGGCAGTCGCCGCCCGACGTCAGGATCCCGATCCGAGGAAGATTGGGATCGAGGTCGCTGCCAACGTCTTTTTCCATCGATTCGCTCTGCACGTTGAGATTCCTTTTTGGCATCGAAGTGGGGGTGTCGCTGTCACCGGCAATGCGTGGGCAACCCGCCAGTGGCCGTAGTTTGGCGGATTTCCCCTGCCCCGACAGTGGGCCGGGCAGCTGCCAAGGGGGGCGGAAATGGGTGGCCATCAGCGGCACTCCACTGACCGAATGAAAACATGCTAGCAACGGTTCCATCTTGACGCTGCCCATCGGCGGACAGTACCCACCGATTTCATGAAGGCGGAAGAAACAATCGCCGTGAGCCGGCCGCAGCGCTGGCGCGAACCGATGGATGCGTCGATGAGCGACGCAGACGTTTGCTGGCTGCGCTCGCGCGAGCCCTTCGCCAGCATGAATTCCAAGTCCTTTCCGCGGATCGATGCCGCTGGAGGGAATCCTGCGCAATGATTGTCGGATTTGTCGCTGCGAGCCGGGCGAGATCATTGTTCGGGAGGGGGATTACGGCAATAGCGCCTTCTTGGTGCTCGCCGGCAGCGTTCGCGTCGTGGTCGATTCCCTTCTACCGGAGCAGATTGGCCGCACCCCAACGCCTCGCTTGTCCTGGGCCGAGGCGTTGAAGCGATATCTTTTCTGCTCGAAGATTCCTGAGTCCCGACGACCGGAAGAAGTGACCACACATGATCCAAGCTCTGCCACGAGCCAGGTTCGCCAGGTGGATGATCGGCCCGCGATCTTTCTCCAAGACTTAGAATGTCGTGCTGCGGCACAACGAGACCGTTGCCCTCGGGCCCGGGGAGCTTTTTGGTGAAGTCGCGGCGATGTATCGTTCGCCCCGTACCGCGACGGTCGTTGCTGAGACCGAGGCGACGCTGCTGGAGATTCGCTGGCAGGGACTGAGGATCTTGCGCCGCGATGCTGGCTTCGAGGCAACACTCGATGCCCACTATCGAAAACACTGGCTGGCGGTCCACCTCCGCGAGATTCCTTTGCTGCGACATCTGCCCGAATCGAGCCTGTCGCGGGTGGTGGCAGCAACGGAGCTTCGGTCGTTTGGCCGAATGGAATGGAACGCGGACTACAAGAAGTCGCGACAGTTGCCGATCGAACAGCAGATCGAATCGGAACCGATGGTCGCTTCGGAGGGTCGTGTGCCGACTGACCTGATCGTGATCCGCAGTGGGTTTGGCCGCCTGTCACAACAGTACGGGGCATCCCATCGAACCACCGCCTATCTTGGCAAAGGGCATTTGTTTGGATTGGAGGAATTGGCCTACAACGCGCTGCGAGCACATGGCTCTCCGCAGCGAACGCTTCAGAATTCGCTGCGTGCCGTGGGGTTCCTCGATGCGCTGTTCATTCCGGCAGAGGTCTTTGCAGAAGAGATCCTGCCGCATGTTCGTCGAAGTGAACTCCCCGAGTCGGCCGCCCAATTGATGATTCAATCGTCCGAGGAACGCGACCAACCTGGGGTCGATCGGCGGCGCAACGAACGCAGTCGCGCCAGTGAAGTCAAGGATTGGCAGGGGCTTCCTGATGTCACCGGCCAACGATTTCAGACGACGGGTCTGCTCGAGTTCATTGTGCAACAGCGAATGAACAATGGACGTCAAGCGATGGTCATTGATCTGCATCGCTGCACACGCTGTGACGATTGTGTGACGGCATGCTCCGCTGCCCACGATGGGAACCCACGATTCGTACGCCAGGGGGTCTCGCACGGGCGATTGCAGTTCGTCCAGGCCTGCATGCACTGTAGCGACCCCGTTTGCATGATCGGTTGTCCGACCGGTTCGATCTCGCGAGATGAAGCGACCGGCGTGGTCGGGATTCACGAAGCCATTTGCGTCGGTTGCGGGGCTTGCGCCGCGAGTTGTCCCTATGAGAACATTCGCATGGCGGAAGTCTTCGATGATGACGGTCGCGCCTACCGTGATGCCCAGACCGATAAGCCGATCATGAAGGCGACCAAGTGTGACATGTGCAGCAGTCAACCCGCGGGTCCCGCTTGCGTCCAGGCCTGTCCACATGACGCTTTGGTGCGGATCGATTTGACAGAATCGCATCCGCTCCAACACTGGCTCGATCAGCGGAGCTAGCCCGGATGTTTCAGCCCTCGTTTCGTATCCGGCGTCTGGTATCCCTGGCAGTCACGTTGGTCGCTTTGCTGCTGGTTGCCTTGATTGCCTGGATCGAAGAGGGAAGGTTCGGCGACGCGTCGATGTTGACTGGATTCACCTTGCTCAGCACCGTCTTGCTGCTGATGCTGATCGGGGCACGTCGACGATTGCCCGTTCTGCGACTTGGCAGCATGAGCACTTGGACGCAGTGTCATTTGTACCTGGGTCTGTTCTCCGTCGGTGTTTTCTGGATGCACGTGCCAACCATTCTTGGCAACGGTCTCTTTGAGGGGGGACTCTCCCTTTTGTTCCTGCTCGTATCGGGCAGCGGTGTTTACGGAATCTATGCGAGCCTGCGCACTTCCCAAGCGGCTGACGGTCGTGGAGGGCCAGCATCGTTTCGACCGGGTGAGTTGGCATCGTCACCAGATCGCCGAGAAGGCGAGTGAGTTGCTCGGCGAGTTGAGTGAGCCGGCGGGCGATGCAGTCTTGGGCAGTTTCTATACCAGCAGCTTGAATCCGTTTTTCAATTCGCGACCCTCCCTGGCGTACGTGATGGTCCCCAGTGGTTCACGTCGTCGTCGCCTGCTCAATGGCCTCAAGGAGCTCGATCGTTATCTCGAGATGGAGGGTCGAAGCATCGCGGGTCGGTTCGCTGCGCTGATCAGACGGCGAGACGACTTGGATTACCAGTTTGCTCTGCAGTTGCGGCTTCGATTGTGGTTGGTGCTGCACTGCGTCCTGTCGGTGGCGTTGGTTTCGGGCGGCATTGTCCACGCCGTGATGGCTTGGAGATTCAGCGGGTAAGACGATCGCCTTTGCGGGCCGAGAGTGACATGCGACGAGATGAGTTATCGATTCCGGATCCGCCGGCCAATGATCGCCCCGGCGATCTTTGGATCTGTGGCCTCGTGGGCAAGCCCTGTTCTCGAGGGCCTGGCCCGCGTGGTGTTTGCTGCTCGCCAGGGGATTGCAAGCCGAAACGTACCTGGCAGGGACGTCGCCGATTGATTGTGAACACGGCCATGGCCCTCGTCGTGGTCTCGGTCGTTGGGTGGTTGGCCTTGCCGTTCGGAGCCAACCTGTTCAAGCCTGGTGAACTTTCCAAGCCGCATGCTCAGATCCTGGCTGGGACCTTGGCATCGGATCGCTGCGCTTCGTGTCATCCGGTTTCCGGAGCGACGGCTGTTGGCTGGTTTGCTGACCCCAACGACTCGTTGACAGCGGGTAACCCTCCCCATCCTCTACAAACTCAAACAGACCGCTGTCTGCAATGCCACGGTCAAACCATGCCAGCCTCCTTGGCCAAGTTGGCTCACAACTTGCCACGAGAGCGTCGCGATGCGATCAGCCTCTCGGCGGTGAAAGGCTCCGAGAAGTCCTGGCATGACGCGTTGCCCGGTGCGGCGATTGACACCGAGAGCGTCGAGTGCAGCGCTTGTCACATCGAGCATCGTGGAGCAGATGCAAACATGTTGGCGATTAGCGACACGCAGTGCCAAACCTGTCATCAGGATCGATTTGGAAGCTTCGCGCCGTCGCACCCTGAGTTTGATCAATGGCCCTATGGTCGTGGGCAACAGATCGCGTTCAATCACGCCTCTCACGCCGGTCGACATTTTCCCGCCACGATCCAGGGCGGTCAGAGCGTTGCGTTTCAATGTCTGGATTGTCATCAGCCGACGGAGAACGACGAGCTGACGCGAACGATCGACTATCGACGAGCCTGCGCGGCCTGTCACGATGCCTCGCTCCAGGCACAGACCGCCGAGGGCATTGAACTGCTTACGCTCCCTTCGCTTCCTGGACGCTCGGCCCAGAGAGTCCAGCCGTGGCCCACATGGGGCACCGGATTCTTCGATGGTAAAATCGCACCCTTGGCAGAACTATTGCTTCGCAAGGATCCACGCGTCGGGTCGTCATTCCATTTGATCCCCGATCGTGACTTCGCTCGCGTCAACGCCGAGCGGGCCGAGATGGTCGACGCTGCCGAGGCGATTGCTCGGGCCCATCGAAGGCTTCTCCAGGAGATCGCGGTCGACGGCCAACAGGTGATCCTGGATCGTGCCGCTGCCTACGGAGTCCAACCCAGGACATTGCTGCCGCTGGTTCAGTCCCTGCCGCCCCAATTGATTGGCGAGGCAACTCGTATTTGGTTTGGTCAAGATGCGGAGCCCACGGCCCGTCTTGAATTGCCTGAAGTGGAACGGTCTCCGTCGATTGCCCAAGTGCTCTTTCAAAGCGACGCCGATTCGTTGTTGCCGAGCGATACGTCTCAGGACCTACTCGGTGACGATTTGCTAGGAGATGACCTGCTGAGTGACGACTTGCTGGGAGATGATTTGCTGGGAGATGATTTGCTGGGAGATGACCTGTTGTCGGGCGACCCACTGGCCGAGCCCTTGGCCGATGCGGACGACTCTGACGCTGGGGAAAATCGGGAGGGGTTGCCGAGTCGATTCGAAGCCGACCGATTGTTACCCGCTGGCGGTTGGTTTCGAGATGATGCGAGGTTATCGATCCGCTATCGGGCTGGCGGCCACGAGGACCCCGTCTTGAGGTCCACGATTCAATGGATCAGTCAGCTGCGCGTCGGCGATCGTGCCCGCGAGAACCTACTCGCGACCCCAGCGGTTGCCGCCTGCGTTGCCTGTCACCCTGGGGCCGTCCAACGCACGGGAAACTGGCACAGCGTCCCTCTCGTCGGAGGTAGGGATCAGTTCACGAAGTTCACGCATGCGCCCCACCTCAAGATTTCACAGCTAGCCGATTGCACGCACTGCCATCAAGTCGCTTCAATGGAAGTCGGCGGGGCTCACGAATTCAAGCCGCTGGCTCGAGCCGATTGCGCCTCGTGTCACTCTCGGCAGGCGGCCGGCGATTCGTGCGTTCTCTGTCATCGCTACCATATCGATGGCTCGCATCGTGACACCAACGTTGCCGATGCCTCCTCCTTTGAACTGCCTCTTCGACGTTGAAAATTCAAGTCATCCAACATAGCGCCGCCGATACGCCGGCAGCCGTCGGTTTTATCCTGGATCAGCTTGGACATCGCGTTTCGACGGTTCGACTCGATCGAGGCGATCCGCTGCCCCGAGAGGTCGAGTGTGATGCGCTGATGATGTTTGGCGGCGGCATCTCGTTGACCTCGACGGACCTGCCATCGTGGGTTGAATTGGAACGCAAGCTAATTCGAGACTACGTCGATCAGGGGCGTCGCGTATTGGGAATCTGCTTGGGGTCTCAACTGCTTGCCTCGGCGCTCGGTGCCACAGTCAAACGAAATCCACAACCTGAGGTCGGCTGGCATCTGGTGCACCGCGTCGACGATCCACCGACTGCTGGAGTGGCACAAGGGCTACCTCAACAGATGCGAGTCTTTCATTGGCATCAGGACACGTTTGGAATTCCTGATGGTGCGACCTGGCTCTATCGATCGGACGCCTGCCAGCACCAGGCCTTCGTGCTCGACGATCGCGTGTTTGGATTTCAGTTTCACTTCGAGGCGAACGAACGTACCGTCAAGACATTTCTCGCCGTTTCCAATCTTTGGCGTCGACAATCCACGAGCGTGCAGTCTCAAGCAGAGATCACCGGCGGGATCGAAAGCCATCTGCCTGATCAGACGCTGCAAATGAAGTCGTTCCTGACGGCGCTCTGTCCAACCGAATCGCGTGATTGATCGTTGGCCCTCAGCCGGTATCCGATCATCATTCTGCATCCAATTTTCGAATCAAAACAGCTGCAAGCAGTGCTGGCTCGATCCAGCACAAACATGGCACTACTTCTCGGATTCTGGTGCCGACGGTTGGACGAGTACTTCCTGAAAGAACTCCAACATCTTTTGACTGGTCTTTGGATTCAGGAACGTGATCATGTGGCCCTGCTTGGGCATGATTTCGAAACGGCTGTCGACGCCGGCTGCTTGCTGCAACTGGTGGAACTGACGACTCTCCGAGATCGGCACCAACAGATCGCTTTCACCGTGGATCAGCTGGGTGACGGGATCGCCTGGTGAGACATGTGCCGCCGGTGAGGCCGCCACATAGACCTCTGGCTTCTCCCGCCGCGAACCTCCCAGAAAATAGGCCAGCGTTGAGTTGTCTGGCCGAAGCGAGCGGAAGTCACAGGGGGGCCCTCCGACACAAACCGCGCGAATGGCTGGCAACTCGCGCCACCGCTGATCCGATTCGGGCCACTGACTGGCAGAGGCCCGCACCCCGATCGACTCATCGGCCAACGAAGCGACCAAAGCCGAGAGGTGTCCACCGGCGGAGTAGCCAAAAATCCCCAGGCGATTGACGTCGATGTTGAATTGCTTGGCGTTCTGTTTCGCCCACAACATTGCCGAACGGACGTCATCGACTTGGGCGGGAAATTTGTGGGCCGGTGCGAGCCGATAGTTGATCGTGACCGCCACAAAACCATGTTCTGCCAGGTTGCGCGAATAACCCTCGAGCGTCCATTTATCGCCACTGATCCAAGCCCCTCCGTGGACCACCACAATCGCTGGGTGCCCGGACTCGGGGGGAGGCGACTTCGGACAATAGACATCGCAGAGACCCGCTTCGCCCGCCTCGTCGCTGAACCGTTGGTTGGCAAGGACCGACACATTTGCCAACGCAGACGCCTGTCCAACGCTGGCCGCTTGGTCACTCGCTTCGAACTCGGCCGCCTCGATGGCCGGCGTCCCCGCAGACAGGGAGGCGATCACCACAAGCAGCCCCCCAGCGCACGGCGGGCGTAGGGGATTCCGGACGCGGAGTGGATCATCGGGGACTTCAGTTTTCCTAGCATTCAAATCGTCGCAATGGGTTGCCTGTGAATCTGACCGCTCAGCGGGCGGTGGGAGGAATCTCGTCTGCCCGTATAATAGGCGTGAGTCGACACCCGACGCACCTCACTTTTTCGAAAATCAGCATGCCTGTTGAACTCAATTCGGTCCCGGAAGCGGTTGACGCCATTCGGCGTGGCGAGGTTGTCATCGTCGTGGACGCGGAAGATCGCGAGAACGAGGGGGATTACATCTGCGCGGCGGAGAAAGCGACACCCGAGACGGTCAATTTCATGCTCTCTGGCCGAGGGCAGCTTTGTGTTTCGATTTTGCCGGAGGTCTCTCGACGGCTTGAACTTGGCCCTGTGACGTCCCAGAACGACGCCCCTCTGAAGACCGCGTTTCTGACACCCATCGATGTGCGCTCCGCCAAGACGGGGATCACGGCGACCGAACGAAGTGAAACGATTCGACGTTTGGCTGATCCAGATTGTGTGGTCGAAGATTTTGTTCGGCCTGGACACGTCTTTCCGCTGTTGGCCAAAGAGGGAGGCGTGCTGCGTCGCGCGGGCCACACCGAAGCGGCGATCGATCTGGCACGCATGGCTGGGCTTCACCCCGCCGCCGCGCTGTGCGAAATCTTGGACGATTCGGGCGAACGGGCAACTCGTGACGGGCTCGCTGCGATCGCCGAACAGCGGAATCTGAAGATCATTAGCATCGAACAATTGATCGCCCATCGACGAGTCAGTGAGAAATTGGTCAGCCGGTCCGCCGAAGCCGAGTTACCGACCAAGTTCGGTGACTTCCGCGTCATCGTCTACGGCGTGCAGTACGAATCGCAGGAGCCGATCGCCTTGGTTCAAGGGGATTTGACGGCGCCCGGTGTGCCGCCACTGGTCCGAATGCACAGCAGCTGTTTCACGGGCGACCTGGTCGCTTCGCTTCGTTGTGATTGCGGTGATCAGTTGGCCATGGCACTCAAGATGATCAGCGACGAAGGTCGTGGCGCCCTGGTCTACCTGCCTCAGGAAGGACGTGGGATTGGGCTGGCCCAAAAGATTCGCGCCTATGCCCTGCAGGACGGTGGCTTGGACACGGTCGAGGCGAATCATGCGCTCGGCTTCAAAGCCGACATGCGGGATTACGGGATCGGGCTCCAGATTTTGAAAGACCTCGGGCTCACCGACGTCAGGTTGCTGACGAACAACCCCAAGAAGACAGAAGCCTTCAACCTGCGCGGATTCGATTTGCGTGTGGTGGACCAGGTCCCAATCGTTCCGCCGGTCAACCAGTACAACCAGCGATACTTGGAGACCAAACGTCAAAAGATGGGACACCAGCTCCCCGAGCTGTGATCTCGACCCGAGCTGTGATGATGTCGAAACGTTGAGGCTGACATGCATCGGTTCTTGGTTTCGACGCTGCTTTCGTTTCTGACTTTCCCTTTCGATGTTGTTCAAGCGACGCTGTCGGCTCCATGGCGAATCCCGTTGATCACGACTGGCCTCGGCGCGTCGCCATCCTGGGTGTGGGACTGCTAGGAGGAAGTGTTGCTCTTTCGATTCGTCGAGTTCGGCCGCAGACCACCTTCGTCGGTCTGGCCCGCTCGCCGGCCAAAGGAGAACGTCTGAGGCAGCTGGGCATCGTGCAGGAAATCGTGACATCGCGTGCCGAGGCGAGCCAGGGCTGCGATGTGATCGTGGTCGCGGCACCGGTTGATCGAATCGCGGCGTTGGTTTCGGAGGCCGCTGCGGCCAGTCCAGCTGATTGCCTGATCACCGATGTGGGAAGCACCAAAGGGGGCATCGTCGAGGCCCTGGCCGGTGATTCGCTCGCGTCCGGAAAGTTCGTGGCGGCCCACCCGATTGCTGGCTCGGAAAAGTCGGGTCCCGAGCATGCCAAGGCGAGCCTGTTCGATGGCAAACTGATCGTGCTGACCCCCGGCGAGAAAACCGAACGGCAACTTGTTGAAAAAGCGAATCAATTTTGGCGGCTGACCGGTGGCAACACGCTGGAAATGGGCCCGGCCGAACATGACACCCACTTGGCAGGCATCAGCCACGTGCCACACTTGGTGTCCGCTTTGGTAGCGAAGATGGCACATCCCCAGGCCCGTCCTCTGGTCGGCAGCGGATGGACCGACATTACCCGCGTCGCAGCCGGGGACCCCACGATGTGGACCGCGATCTGTCGAGAGAATCGGGAGGCGATTCGTCAGGAACTGCAGCGATACTCAGGCGAACTGGATCAGTTGCGTCAGATCCTCGAGCGGGAAGATGACGAGGCCCTCCAATCGTGGCTTACCGAAGCGCAAGAAGTCAAACAGCAGACCCCTTAGTGAAGGCTTACTTCTCATGCCGCTTTGGCAAATCGATATCTATCCCGCCGATGATCAGATCAATCGTGAAGCCATCCGCACCAGCGAAGAGATCGCCGAGTTGGGACTCGGTCATGACATCCCGGTTGCTTTTGCACGCAGCTTCCTCGTGCAAGGTGAATTCGCACGCGACGAAGCGTTGAGGCTAGCCCAGACCCTTCTTTGCGACGCGGTCACCGAGCGATCGGTCGTCGCGATTGCCGGTCAGGATGTCTTGAACGAGCCCCCAGGCGACCAGACGACGCTGATCAACGTGTTGCCCAAGCCTGGCGTGATGGATCCGGTCGCGGCCAGTACGGTCGGTGCGGCTCAAGATGCCGGCTTCCACGTCGACGCGGTCCGAACCGTTCGAAAGTATTGGCTGGGCGACGTCGACGAGACCTCCCTGGATTCGATTTGTCGCCGGGCACTGTCCAACGACGCGATCGAACAAGTCGTGGTCGGGCCACTGGAACTGGATCAACTCGACGTCGGAGCACCCAATGACTTCAAGTTGGTCACGGTGCCGATTCGTGATCTCGATGACGAAGGTCTGAGCCGGCTCTCGCGCGAAGGACAGCTTTACTTGACCCTTGTCGAGATGCAGACGATTCGTGATCACTTTGTGTCGCTGGGCCGAGACCCGACCGACATTGAGCTCGAGTCGGTCGCACAAACCTGGTCGGAGCATTGCAGCCACAAGACCTTGGCCGGTCGCATTCACTATCGCGGCCCCAGTCCTAGCGGTGATGCCCACGGTGACGAGCGTCACTATAGCAACATGCTGAAGGAGACCATCTTCGCGGCAACGCAAACGATTCGCAAATCGCTCGGCGACGACGATTGGTGCGTCAGCGTATTCAAGGACAACGCGGGTGTGGTCAAGTTCGATGACGAGTATCACGTCTGTTTCAAAGTCGAGACCCACAATCATCCCTCGGCGCTGGAACCCTACGGTGGAGCCAATACCGGAATTGGTGGCGTGATCCGCGACCCGATGGGGACCGGGCTTGGCGCCAAGCCGATCTGCAACACCGATGTCTTCTGCTTCGCGCCACCCGATACGCCTGCCGAATCGTTGCCGCCGGGCGTGCTTCATCCGCGTCGAGTGATCAAGGGTGTGGTCGCAGGGGTTCGCGACTATGGCAATCGCATGGGGATTCCGACGGTCAATGGAGCGGTCTACTTCGATCCCCGCTACCTCGGCAACCCGCTGGTCTATTGCGGCAACGCCGGTCTGATCCCCGTGCGGCATGGAAGAGAAAGTCGTCCAGCCCGATGACCTGATCGTGGCAATTGGTGGGCGGACCGGTCGCGATGGGATCCATGGGGCGACCTTCAGCTCGGCGGAATTGACCAGCGAATCAGAATCGTCTCTGGGGGCGCCGTGCAGATCGGCAATGCGATCACCGAAAAGATGGTGCTCGATGTCCTGTTGCAGGCCCGCGACCGTGGTTTGTTTCATGCCGTGACCGATTGCGGTGCCGGAGGTTTCTCCAGCGCAGTCGGCGAAATGGGTGAGGACCTCGGCGCCGAAGTCTGGCTCGAGAAAGCGCCGCTGAAATACGAAGGTTTGACCTACACCGAGATCTGGATCTCCGAAGCTCAGGAACGCATGGTGTTTGCGGTCCCGCAAGATAGCTGGGACGAACTGCGAGAACTCTGCGAGAGCGAAGGGGTCGAGGCCGCGGTGCTTGGGTCGTTTCGCCCCCACAGGTCGATTGCAACTGACCTACCATGGCCATGTGGTCGGCGACGTGTCGATGCAGTTCCTTCACGATGGCCGTCCGCCAGTGATTCGCGATGCGGTCTACGAGCCCGCGCCGAAAGTCGCCATGTCGGTGCCCGAGATGGACGCGGCCTCGCTGCGAGACGCGTTGCTGGGCGTCTTGGGAAGTTGGAATGTCGCCAGCAAGCACTGGGTGATTCGCCAGTATGATCACGAGGTGCAAGGTGGCAGCGTCGTCAAACCGCTGGTGGGCCCGAACTGCGATGGCCCGGGAGATGCCGCGGTGGTTCGGCCGCGCCTTCAATCGCGTCGCGGTCTGGTGCTTCTCCTGCGGCATGAATCCGCACTACGGCGACTTCGATACCTACCACATGGCGGCCTCGGCGATTGACGAGGCGATGCGCAATGCCGTGGCCGTCGGAGCAGATCCATCAAGAATCGCGATCCTGGATAACTTCTGCTGGGGATACACCGATCGCGCCGAGACGCTGGGGTCGCTGGTGCGCGCGGCCATCGCCTGCCAAGACATGGCGGTCGACGCTGGGTACACCCTTCATCAGCGGCAAAGACAGTCTGAACAACGAATTCAGCTTCGACGACGCCGAGGGGAATCGGCAGACGATCTCGATTCCGCCGAGTCTGTTGATCAGCGCAATGGGCCAAATCGAGGACGTTGCCAAAGCGGTCACGATGGATGCCAAGAAGCCCGGCAATGTCGTGTTCCTTGTCGGACGAAACGAAGGATGAATTGGGCGGGTCGCATCTCGCGTTGCAGTCTGGGGCTGTCGCGGCGGAAGTGTCCCCCAAGGTCGATGCCGATCCAGGCGAAGCTGACCTTCCAGCGGTGCACGAAGCGATCGCGGCGGGGCTGGTTCGATCCTGTCACGACTTGAGCGAAGGGAGGTCTGGCCGTCGCGGCGGCCGAGATGGCACTGGCCGGTGATCTGGGGATGAAGCTCGATCTCGAGCGCGGCTGTCAGGCCGCCGGCTTGAGACGATGCCCAGATTCTGTTCAGCGAGTCAAACACGCGATTCCTGATCGAAGCGACCCCCGATTCCGCCGACCGCTGCAGGCTTTGTTCGAGAAGGCAAGGTCCCGGTGTGCCGTTTGGGTACAATCGAACAGACGCCCGCCCTGTCAATTCAACGAGGTGGCGACGCCCATCATGGAAGTGGACATCGCCGAGGCCAAAGCTGCCTGGCAAAAGCCGCTTGATTGGTAATCGATGCAACGTTCCAGCAACCACGCAATCCACCTTTACGATGATTTCAGCGATCCATCAAGCCACCTGGACTCTCGGTCGTTTCACGCGGCCAGTCTCGAAATCCGCAAAAAGCGGGAACTCGAGCAGGCGGTCGCCGAGGCAGCCAAGCAAATCGAAGGGGTCAATGTTCTGATGATCCCCCATCTGTATGATCTGCCCAAAGGGAGCGAATCGTACAAGCGGCTGCTGGAGGTCGAGAGCAACCTGATCGTCGTCTCCTGGATCTATTCACGGGCTGCCCACTGGGTGCTGGACCGCAATGGAATCCAAGGACAATTCGGCGAAGTCCTGCTCGGTTTGGACGAGGAGGACGACGATGGCAAAGAAAGCTCGGAGCGCGAATTCGAATCGGCGGTCGATCGCGTTACCGATCTGTACCCACGTCCAGATCGCAACATTCACTGCATTGACTTGAAGCTGACCGACGATACCGAGCTGCTGGTCGACCGGAGATTCGTCGAATCGTCGGCGATCCGAATCCCAGCAATGGACAATCGGCAATCTTCCGATCATCGGCGGGCAACTGGTTCAAGTCGACGAGCAAACCTCACGACGCTGGTATCCGGTGATCGATTTCAGTCGCTGCACCAACTGCATGGAGTGTGTCGACTTCTGCCTGTTTGGTGTCTACGGTGTTGATGGGGCAGAGAGCATTCTGGTTGAACAGCCAGACAATTGCCGCAAGGGATGCCCGGCCTGCAGTCGAGTTTGCCCCGAGAATGCGATCATCTTTCCGCAACACAAAGCTCCCGCGATCGCAGGTGCCTCGGTTGACGGCGATGAGGGATTCAAGATCGACCTCTCGGAATTGTTCGGTGCCCCCAAGACCGACGAAGACCCCATCGCGACCGCCGCTCGCGAACGTGATGAACAATTGTTGCTGGCTGGACGCGATGCGGTTGGAATCGACGACCAGCTGAAAAAACGGCAGGAGCGATCTTGCCAGCGGTCCCAAGGATCAACTCGACCTTCTCATCGATTCGCTCGACGAATTGGATTTGTAAGGGGTCTTCTCTACACGAGTACGATGGACTTCCAAGTCCGTCGATTCATTACCTCGCCGGGGAGTTTGTCGGCGGCGACGGACTTGGAAGTCCATCGTACGGGGCCGGAGTTTGTCGATAGCGACGGACTTGGAAGTCCATCGTACGGGGCCGGAGTTTGTCGATAGCGACGGACTTGGAAGTCCATCGTACGGGGCCGGAGTTTGTCGGTGGCGACGGACTTGGAAGTCCATCGTACGGGGCTGGAGTTTGTCGGTGGCGACGGACTTGGAAGTCCATCGTACGGGGCCGGAGTTTGTCGATAGCGACGGACTTGGAAGTCCATCGTACGGGGCGGAGTTTGTCGGCGGCGACGGACTTGGAAGTCCATCGTACGGGGCCGGAGTTTGTCGGTGGCGACGGACTTGGAAGTCCATCGTACGGGGCCGGAGTTTGTCGGCGGCGACGGACTTGGAAGTCCATCGTACGGGGCCGGAGTTTGTCGGCGGCGACGGACTTGGAAGTCCATCGTACGGGGGCAGCCCGTCTTGCGGTTTCTCGTGTGTTTCCCGGGACTTGAGAGTTTTTCGTCGATCCGCAGCGGCTCGCGGACATCCAGCTCCTCTCCTTTTCCAACTGAATTCCAAAGCTCCGACGTCCGATAGCAGTTCTAAGGTTTAACTCTCTCGGAGCATGCTGTGCAGCCTCGTCGTATCTCTTCCAGATCACATCGACGCCTTGGGTTGATGTTGCTAGCATCGGCCTCTTGCGTTGGTTGGTCCGATCGCGTGGGTGCCGATTCCCCCGTCGTTGAGATTGCTTCTGCGCCGATTCCTGCGGAACGCGCGGGCAATGATGTGGAATTGCTGGCGCCCACCAATTCAACGCTTGAAATCCGTATCGCGCGACGGCCCTGGTTGCTGGAGCGCCTGACCAATCCCCCGCCGAAACCTTCGATCAAGATGGACCCGCCGAGTCCACCGCGGCAGTTGGCTGATCCACCCGCAGTCCAGCGGATCGTCCCCGAGTTCGATGCGGGGACGTGGGTCCAGCGAGGATCCGAGGCGAGGGCAAGTGCATTCCCGGGATCCGAGCAATCGGCTGACCTGCCGTCCAGTGCGGTGCCGCAAACGAATCAGGGGCGCCCAACTGAGCCTGAGCGAACCAGCGAGGCGGAACCATCGGCCGCTACAGTCAACGAACACTCGGCCGAAAACGAAACGCGGCCAATCGCGGCCCGTCCCCAAGCTGGCAGCCCCCAAGCTGGCAATCCCGAAGCTGGCAATCCCGAAGCTGGCAATCCCGAAGCTGGCAATCCCGAAGCTGGCAATCGAGGCGGCTGGCAGCTCGGCGACATCGGCGATCCCCAGCCTTTGGTCGACCCCACACCGTTCAACACGACCCCATCGGACTCGGCGCATCCGCCACCGTGCCGTTATACGACACGGCAGAGCGTGAGGCGGAATCCAATGAAGTCGGCGGACCGGATGATCGTGAGATTGAGTCGAACGCGGACGAGCGAGATCCATCGCCGGAGCGAGAGGTTCGTTCCGAGATGTCCGCCGAGTCCAATGAGCCAGTCGAATCGTTCTCTCAGCACGCCGACGAAGCAGCTGGCGACGACTCCTCGGAGGCGCCGCTCGAGGAAGTGACGGTTCGCAAACTCCGTATCAATCGCGATGGCACACCCGTCGGCCGATCGAAAATGGAAACGCTGGAGGAAAGCGTCGAAGATCCAGAGCTGAGCCGAGTCGAAATCGACCCCCGAGAGGCTGACAGCCGCAAGGTTGACGAAGGCGAGCTCGAGGAAGAGGTCTCTCGTGGAAGCGACAGGGTTTCGGTTGGCGACTTGAGCGACGATGACTACGTCGAGGATGAGAATGATCCGGCCGAGATGCAGGACGCGGAGTTGCCGCAAGCCGACCTCGATTACACAGGACGAGCTCGGGCTGAATTTCGGTTGACGAGTTCGGTGTACCGAATGCAGAGATCGATGAGGCAGTGCCTGCGACACTACTACGCGCGGCCCGAGAATGCCAACGAGCGAAGCAACTGGGGCATGCTGCATGCGATCATGGTCTATGGTGCCGACACCAAGATCATTGGCGGGTAACAAGTCCTACAGTGCGATCGCCTGGATCGCCGGTAACAATCCTTGCCGCGGCAACAAGCTGATCGAGTGAGCAGAACGGGCGGATTGCTGCGGCCGAAGCGGGATCGGACTTGCAGGGGCACCAGGCACAGATGCTGGCGATCTTCGCTCTCTGCGATGTGCCCGCCGACTACCCGCTGTACGCGGGCAATCGTCGATTCACGGTGCAGGATCTGGTCGAAGAAGAAATGTTGGCCTGTCGCACGCGGCGAGGAGCTGACCTTCACGTTGATCGGGCTTGTCCCACTATCTCGACACCGATACGGTTTGGACCAATGAGAGTGGCGAGACTTGGAACTTTGAGCGTTTGCTCCGCGAGGAGCTCGCGCAACCGATCGTGGGAGCCGCGTGTGGCGGCACCCACCGCTTGATGGGCTATGCTCATGCATTGCGAAAGCGACGAGCCGAGGGGCGGCCGATCGACCGGCCAATGGAAGCGAGCGGACGTTTACAGCCAGGATTTCGTTCGCTATGTCTATCGGCTTCAGAACCGCGACGGTTCGATGAGCACCGATTGGTTCGAGGGCCGCGAGGACAATGGGGATCGTCGATCGCAAGATTCAAACGACCGGTCACATGGTGGAGTGGTTGTTGACCGTCACCCCCGATTCCCAGTTGCAGGACCCGCGGCTGGTCAATGCGGTCCGCTTTCTGTTGAGTTCGATGTACAACGAGCGGACCCACGATTGGAAGGTTGGACCCAAGGGGCACGCCTTGCGGTCGCTGGCGATGTATTATGAGCGGGTCTACCAGCCAGGGCCCGGCATGGCGGACGCACCGGGATGGCGACGGGTCAAGCGCATCAGCGGCGATAGATTGCACGAGCTCATTTCACGTAGAGGATTTGACCCCATGCGTCTGTGCGAGCCTTCGTCTTTCGGCTACAACAATGTCGACGGGCGCAAGGCTTCTCTCACTCTGGCACGGCTGTCGATGGCGACGCAACGACTGACCAAACACAATGCAGCGATCGTTGCGGCAGCCGTCAGCCTGTTGAAGGAACGCAATGCCGACGCATTGTTGATCCTGCTGGACGGTTCGACCGATTGGAAGCGGATCGTCGAAATGACCGGAGCCACCGACAAGCCAGTCATCGTGGCGGTCGACTCCCCCGACGATCTGGAGGGGGCGGCGGAAGTCGGACTCAAGCCGCTGGCCCTGAACAAGGAAAAATCACCGTCTGCTGGAGCGTCTACAACATGCCCTGCTCGAGGCGGCCGCCGATGAGTTGATCCGGACCAATGGCGAAGTTGTGGCGGTTTACAGTGGGTTCCAGCAGGGACGGCTCGATTCGATCAGCCACCTGCAGCTCGATGAGCGGATGCGGCGTTTGACCAGCCGTGACCTGCAGATGCTCGAAAGCCGAGTGCCCCTTGCAGACCATCAAGACGGTCGTTCGATCTTGGCCGCCCAGATCGGCCGCGAAGGCCGCGAGGGCAAAGCGGTCGGGACGCTGTTTGTCGTCGGCGATACGCGACGCGTCCTGGAGCATTCCAACGACAGTGGCGTGGATCCCTTTCGAGGCTACAATCGCAAGCACCGCAATCTGCTTGACGCCAAGGTTCAAGAAGACGCCAAGGAGATCGCTCAGCTCGATGGGGCCTTCATCGTCAACAGCGACGGCGTGATCGAACGAAGCCGCCAGATGCTGGAAGTCTCGCACGAAGACCTGACCATGACCAAGGGGCTCGGCGCACGTCACTGGGCGGCCGCCGCGATCACGCGAAAGACCAAAGCGATCTCGGTCGTGGTCAGCCAGTCGACCGGAACCGTGAGGCTCTACCAGGACGGTCATCTTGGTGATGCGGATCGAACCGATGGACAAGGCGGTCAAGTGGCAAGAGTTCGCCTTCGAGCCTCCCTCGTCGCCGCCCGAATCGTAAGGTTGCCCTACCGTAGGCGAGTCTCTCCGAGACTCGTACAAAACGTAGCAAAGCTGCGGATTTCCGCCTTGGAAATGCGGACCTACCGAAGGCAGTCGATTCTTTCACGAGTCTCGGAGAGACTCGGCTACGGTAGGGTCAGGCTACGGTAGGGCTATGCGATGTGTCCGAGCAGGCTTTGGTTGCCTTTGTGATGTCGTCCTGACGCATCAGGGATTCGCCGACCAGCACCGCTTTCACCCCGCCGTTGCCGAGGCGGACCAGATCTTCGTGATTGCGGATCCCGCTTTCACCGACCACCAATCGATCCTGCGGAATCTTGCGGTCGCAGTCGCAACGTGTGGTCGAGCGAAGTCTCGAACGTGTCGCAAGTTGCGGTTGTTGATGCCAACAAGCCGGGTGCCCGTTGCCAGCACGGCGTCCAGATTCTCCGGCTCATAAAGCTCGATCAGCGTCTGCATGCCCAGTTCCATTGCCTCTGTCGTCAATGCTCGCAGCTCGTCGGCCGCCAGGCATTCGGCAATCAGCAGGACGCAATCGGCACCGGCGGCCCGCGCCTGCAGCAACTGATAGCGGTCGACGATGAAGTCTTTGCGAAGCAGCGGCAAGTCGACCGCCTGGCGAACCTGTCGCAAGATACTCCAGCGACCCTTGAAAGAACGGTTCGTCGGTCAGCACGCTGATGCAGGCGGCACCGCCCTGCTGGTAACAGCGGGCGATGGCGACGGGATCAAAGTCTTCGCGAATCAATCCCGCCGAAGGACTGGCCCGTTTGACTTCGGCGATCAATTGGACCGACGGAACCGGCAGCCAGCGCGGCATGAAAATCGCGACAGGGGGGCAGGTCTCGCAGCGACCGCTTCCAATTCGGCGTCCCCGATCGCCGCACGGTCGCGCTCGATCGTTTGTCGCGTTTCAACCAGGATCTTATCGAGAATCGTCATCAGTGTTTGAAGTGCCGACGACCGGTCAGAACCATTGGCAAGTCCCATGCTCGTTGCAGGCGTCGATGACCTCCTGGTCGCGACGCGAACCGCCTGGTTGAATGACGGCGATGATGCCTGCCTCGGAGGCAGCTTCGATCGAGTCGGGAAAGGGAAAGAAAGCGTCGGAGGCCAGGACCGATACCTGCGGGCGCGATCCCCCGCCTTGTCGATGGCGATCTCGACGCTGTCGACCCGGCTCATCTGCCCGGCTCCCACACCGATCAGCGACGTGTCCTTGGCAAGCACGATCGCGTTGCTCTTGACGTAACGCACGATCTCCCAGGCGAACGCCACGTCATCCCAAAGTTCATCCGGGTACCTCGTCTTCGTGGCGGTCTTCCATTGCAGTGGCGAGCTGGTCATGCGGTCGGCGTCCTGGACCAGCATCCCGCCGCTGATGAATCGTCGCTGGATGGTTGGGGGTGGCGTATCGAGTCTGCCCGACCTGCATCAGCCGACGTTCTCGCTCCAACGCGGCTTGGTCGTCAACATACCCACCGCTTCGGCTTCGAAATCGGGTGCTACGATCGCCTCGATGAACAAGCCTGGTTCGCACAGCAATTCGGCGGTCGCCTTGTCGACGGTTCGATTGAAACCGAGCACCGATCCGAAGGCGCTCAGCGGGTCGCCGGCAAGCGCCTTGCGGCAGGCGTCGACGAGCTTCTCGCCGGTTGCCGCACCGCAGGGATTGTTGTGCTTGATCACGCTTGCCGCCGGACCTCCGAATCCTCGGACGATCTCCAACGCCGAGTCGAGATCGAGCAGGTTGTTGTACGAGAGCTCTTTGCCGCTGATTTGACGGGCGGAAACCAGGTTGGCCGATCGCACCGATTGATCGCTGTAAACCGCCGCTCGCTGGTGCGGGTTCTCGCCATAACGAAGCTGTGTCTTGCGACGCATCGACAGGTGCATGCTGGTGGGGAATTCACCTCCCAGCGTGTCGCCTCGAAGGTAGTCGGCGATCGCCCGGTCATAGACGGCGGTGTGGTCGAACGCATCGGCGGCCAATTGCTCGCGCAGCGTGATCGAGGTGCCGCCGCCGACTTCCAATTGATCCAGGATCTCGCCGTACTGTTCGGGGCTGGTCGCGACCGCCACATCGTTGATGATTCTTGGCCGCGGCACGAACCAGACTGGGTCCGCCAATGTCGATCTGCTCCACGCATTCTTCGCGGCTGACGCCCGGCCGCGACGCGGTCGCTGCGAAGGGATAGAGATTCACCACGACCAGGTCGAACGGCACGATCCCATGTTCGCTCAATCGCATCCATGTGATCGCCGCGATCGCGAATCGCCAGAATCCCACCGAAGATCTTGGGATGCAGCGTCTTGACCCGACCGTCGAGCATCTCCGGAAAGCCGGTGTACTCGGCGACGTCCAGTACGTCGATCCCCGATCTGCTCCAGATGCCGACGGGTGCCGCCGGTGCTGTAAATGTGGACCCCGGCTCGCTGCAGCCCAGCCGCCAAATCGGCCAGGCCCAACTTGTCACTGACGCTGATCAGAGGCAGTGCGAATCGGGACGTTGTTCGGACACGTCGATTGGTGGGGTTGTGGAGGAAGCGGAACGAAGGAAAACCAGGCAACTGTGTAATCGGCAAAATGCCCGCTGGTCAACCGGGCGAGCCGCACCGCCGAGGACGCCCAGGAAACACGTAGATCAACCCTCACGATCTGTTAGGCCCGACGTGGCAAATCAGCAGGCAGCGGACCGCGAATCGAACCGAGATTCCCGCTTCGGACATCACACGCTTGGTTTCGGCGATCGTGAATTGACCGAAGTGAAAAATGCTGGCCGCCAACGCCGCGTCGGCTTTTCCACGCAGAATCGCATCGGCAAGGTGCTGTGGGTTGCCCGCACCACCGCTGGCGACCACCGGGATCGAGACCGCTTCGCTGACGGCGGCCGTGATCGGCAAGTCGTAACCGTCGCAGGTTCCGTCGGCGTCCATGCTGGTCAGCACGATTTCGCCTGCCCCCAGCTTTTCCACTTCCGGGCCCACGGCACCGCCATCAATCCGGTCGGAGTGCGACCGCCGTTGATGTGCACTTCCCACAGTTCCTTGCCATCCTTTTGAACCCGTTTGGGGTCAATGTTCACCACGATGCACTGGCTGCCAAAGCGGTCGGCCGCCCGCCGCACGAAGTCGGGATCCTTGCAGGCCGCGGAATTGATGGACACCTTGTCGCAACCGGCCGACAACAGGGCTCGCACATCTTCGATCGTGCGGACGCCACCGCCGACCGTCAGCGGCATGAAGATCTGTTCGGCGGTTCGTCGCACCACGTCCAAGATGATGTCCCGCTTCTCGTGGCTGGCGGTGATGTCCAAGAACACCAATTCATCGGCCCCCTCGGCTTCGTACCGACGTGCCACTTCGACCGGATCACCAGCGTCTCGAAGGTTCACGAAATTGGTTCCCTTGACGACCCGACCGTCGTGGACATCGAGGCAAGGGATCACGCGAGCGGCAAGCATTCGAGATTCGATCGGGGCAAGGTGAGAGCTTTGAAGTTGCGATTTTGGCTACTGCAAGAGGATTTTCATAACCCGACGCGTCAGCGAGTCGATGTCATTATCGATATTTCCTCGCTTACGCCGCGGGTGATGAATCATAGCGCGAACTTGGAATGGTCGTGCGGGACGATGACTGAACCGAGGACCGCCCAAAACGATCATCGACTGCCAACGATCAATCTCTAAGAATCTCCGCCGCGACGCTCGCAACACTGGTGGTGATAACCGCGGCCAAAGAGATTCAAGTGGTTCAGCAGATGATACAGAACATAGACATTGACGCGACGTTGCCAACCTTGGGCAAGCGGAAAAGTCTCGTCATAGGCCTCGTAGAAACGTCCCGGGCAGGCACCGAACAGCCGTCAGCATGCCAAATTCGGCCTCGCGGTTGCCGTAGTACACCGCCGGATCGATCAGCACCGGTTCGCCCTCGGCATCGCAAAGGTAATTGCCGCTCCAAAGATCTCCGTGAAGAGCGACGTCGACGTTCGTCTCCCGGCCAGCAGTCGTCCATCGTCCTGGACGATCCGGCCACGTCGCGTCGCAATTGGCATCGGCCAACCCCTGGTCGGTCGCCCAACGCAGTTGGAAACCGATTCGATGCTCGGCAAAGAAATCGGACCAGCGTATCGCATGGCAGTATTGATTTGCGGCGCCGAGCCGAGAAAGTTGTTCCGGTCCAGGCCAATCCGGCTTCCCGCGGTGACCTGATGAAGCCTGGCCAGTTGCCGGCCGAAGGTTTCGAAGTAATCGGCTCGACGGGCTCCCCTGGTCGATCCACTGCAGGATCAACCAGGCTCGACCGGCCACTGCTGCCGACCGCAATCGGCCGAGGAACGCCAATCGCTTCGGCGCTCGGCGAGCCGGTCGAGCCCATCCCATTCGGCGTGGAAGTTGTCCAGGAAGGAAAGGCGGTTTGATTTGACGAAGTACTCGCGTTCGCGACCGTCATCGGTCCGGACGCGTACCCGCATGGCATCACTGATGCAGCCGCCGGAAACCGGTTGCTCCGCTCACGAGGCGACCGGTGAGGGCAGCGAGCGACGCCGAGTGCATTCGCTGCATCTCTCGGCTCACGTCTCTCGTCGGAACGTTGTCTCAAAGGTCGTAATCGGCCGGCCGTTTGCCCTTGATGTACTTGCCGAATCCGAAGGGGGTCGGATTGTAATCGCCAATGATCGACACATCCGAGTCGGGCTTGATCTTGTCTTCCATTCCCAGACACCAAAGCGCCGCGTTGACCAACATCCGTCGCACACCTTCGCTGGGAAGGTCATCGGCGGAGCCCATGGTGGTCACGAAAATGCGCCCGCCGTTGTGGGTGCGGGTCCAGGCGATCGGCATCATCGGATCGTTGCGGCGGTCGGTGACGGGAGGATCTTGCGGGCTCATGCCGGAAAGAATCTGGCCCTTGATGATGGCGTGTCCGTCGCCCGAGAGTGGTAGTTTGACCTCGTAAACGTCGGTTGGTCCCCAGATGTCGCCGTCCTTGATGCCGCGGGCAATCACGTGCTTGGCGGATCGGCAACGATTCCACGAGTCGATTCCTTGCCATGTTTGCCGTGATGCGACACCCACGTTTCACCGAGGATCTGTTTTCCGAATCCGCCGACGTATTCGGGATCCTTGTTGTTCCAGGTGTACTTCGCGTACTTGCGATCCTTGGGAATATTGAAAGGATGGGTCGAGGTCCGCAGCGCCATCATCGGACGCCCCGCTTCGGCATAGTCGATGATCCGTTTCATCTGGTCATCTTCCAGATTGCGAAAACGGAAGCCCGAGAATGACCAGGTCGGCTGATCTCGAGCGATTCCAGTCCCGGAATGTTGGTGACGCTTTCGGGATTGATTTCACCGTTTCCGGATCGATTGGAAACAGCACCGTGCATTTGAATCCGTGGTGCAGCGAAAGGATCTTTCCGAAGTTGCGGGCAGTGCTTCCTCGCTGCGATACTCATGATCGCCAGCAATCAACACGATGTGCTTGCCCGCGCCGACTTGCCCTCGCCCGGTACCGGGAAAAACAAGCCAACGCTCATCAGCGCGGCAGGTAGTCACGATCAGCAATGACAGGCGAACAATAGGAATCGATTCATGTTGGGCCTTCTCGGAAGTGGAGGATGTCGAGAGAGCTGGAGCGGACACGCGAGATCATTGAGCGCGGTCCACTTGTCTGCGTTGGACGACTTCACCCTCGCGAGAACGGAGGGAGAGATCGCTGGCACCAATCGGCTACCTACTGATGGGCGACCGTGTCGCGATAAATCGGATGATTGGCTCCGCCCTCCGGCACGCAGGTAGGCGACCAGATCGGCGATCTCTTCCGCATTGAACGTGTCGAGCAGACCGGTTGGCATCATGCTCGTGTCCGATGGACGGGTCGTCTCGATGGCATCACGATCCACATCGGCCAGGCTGTGACGGATCGAGCATGTTCGTCATCACGCGCAGCGTCTTGCCGCTCATGTTCACGACTCGACCGACGACCACTCTGCCGTCGTCGGTCAGGAACTGCGTCGCCCCATACTGGTCGCTGATCTCTTTGCTGGGTTCGATGATCGACACCAACAAGTCCTTCGGGCTGAAACGGCCCCCAGCCGACGTGAGGTCGGGGCCAAGGATGCCGCCTTGTACCCCCATGCGATGGCACTTGTAGCATTGGCCGGCAGCAAACACTTCTTTGCCGCGCTCAAAATCAGGGCGTCGAGCGCTGTTGACGACCGTATCGGCCAGGTCATCGACGGTCCATTTTTGAACCAGCGGTCGTTGAGGCTGCTCGGCTGCGTTATCGGTCTCCCTGGGCGGATTGATGATCGAGGCGAGGTTCTCTTGACACGCTGCGGAACCCGTTCCAGTGCCGCCTTCTTGATGTTTTCAATGAAGCCACCAAACGACATGCCTCCACGAGCCGATTGAATGTCGTTGAACCACTGGAAATATTGACGATGAAGGTCTCGGTTCCAGCCCTGCTTGGCTCCGCGAAGCGCCATCGCATAGTGGATCTGGTTTTCCTGGCTGGGCGAGTTCCGCATTTCTGCAACGATCTTGGCGATCGATTCGGGTGACGCCAGGTAAACCAGCATCTGAGCCAGCTCGCGGTCCACTTCGTTGTCTTGCGACGGGAACTTGTCAGCGATCTGATCGAGAATGGCTTGTCGCTCGTCGCCAGTGATCTTGCCAAGGCGGACGGCGATCAAGCCGTAGGCCCGCAGCAAGTCGATTCGTTGGCTGCTGGTCAGCGTGTCCCATGGCAAGGGCGTCAGGGCTGCGATCGCAGCGGCCTTGGTCACTCGCCTTGACCGTTTCGTGCCAGAGCGATCACGCCAAGGATGCGAGCCTCGGAATCGCTCAGGCCGACCACTTTGTCGCGCCAGTGATCGACCGGCTGGTGTTCCAACGCAATTCTGGCCGCAAAACGGATCGCTCGATCTTCGTGGCCCAGATTCTCCAAGGCCAAGGCTAGATTCGCTTCCGAGGGTTCGGCGGTGTGCGTCGCTTCGATCTTGTGACGCAGCGCTCGCAGTTCGGCGGCTTTTGCATCGGCGTCCCTTCGGCCGCGTTCTCTGGCGAGACGCCGGTATAACGAATCCGGTACAAGGCACTCTGCGTGCGGCGGCCACCGATCGTGAAGTACAGGGCGCCGTCGGGATGCGACGGCGATGTCGGTGACCGGCAGCGGCGCCGCGGTGGCAAATGTTTCGTAGGTGCCGCCGTAGGTGCTGCCGTCGGGTGTCAAATGGACGGCGTGGATGTTGCCATAGCTCCAGTCGCAGATGAACAACGCGTCCTGGTACTTCTTTGGAAAGTTGGTGCCGTACCCGAAACAGATCCCTGTGGGTGAGCCGGGGCCGATATCGACAGCGGCGAGCGAAAGAGTCGGGATAATAGGCGGGCCACTTGCCTGTGCCGTTTCGCCAGCCGAACTCGGCGCCACTGATCACGTGATTGATGCGAGTAGGCCGGTACCAAGGGCGTACCAACATCCCATTCCATGTCGGCGTCGTAAGCAAACAACTCGCCTTGCTGATTCAATGCGATGTCGTACTCGTTGCGAAACCCGGTGGCGATCAATTCGATGTCCTGGCCATCGGGATTCATCGAAAGGATAAAACCACCTGGGCCGAGGCGATCTGCATTGTGGCCGCGCGCATCGGGCATTCGGCCGAGGAGATGATCCTCGTCCCAATTGAGAGGGACGCGGCTGCGGGTGATGTTCTTGGGAAGCTCCGTGTTATTGCCCGCACACATGATGATGCGTTCGCCGTCGGGCGATCAGGATCATGGCGTGCGGACCATGCTCCGACTCCGCCGTTGAGGGGCAGGATGTGTTCCTTGGTGTCGTATTGGTCGTCACCGTCGGTATCGGTCAATCGCCAAACGCCCGAAGGATCGTGCTTGGGTCGCTCAAGTTCACGTTGGCGTAAAGAGCATCGAAAGCACAAAGCAGGCCTTGGGCCCCGGCGAATTCGATGTCCAGCTTCTCGACCTTGGCTGGTGAGGTGGACACATCGATTCGATACAGACCGCCATATTGGTCACAGGCCATCAAGCGGCCCTTGGGATCGACGGTCAGGCTGACCCATGATCCTTGGGTTTCCCCAGGGACTTCGTAGAGAAGTTCCACCTCAAATCCTTCGAGTGTGCTGAATTGGTCGACGGGGGTGGCACCGAAACCGGCCGCGTTGGTCTTGACCGTGGTCGACCCGACAAATTCAGCAGGATCAGGGCAACTAGCGAGACGGCATATCGCATAAATGATTTTTCCTTCATGAAAAACGCAGGCAGGAATCGAAATCCGGCGAGAGATTATTGGTGTTCAATCAGCCAATGATAACCGCACTATGGCTATTGCTCCAACGTACAGCCATCCCCCTGCCAGGATCGGGCGATTCGGGGCCTCGAGAAGGTGGTGCACTCTCGCAGAGCCATGCGGGAAAACGCCGACGATTTGCTATGTTGTGGACGTTTTGGTGGCCTCTCGAATCATCTCACCAGCCGGAGTAAATCGCCGTGTCGACCTTGATTACCGACTCTCACCACCTGCAGCGCGCGCTGGGTTGGGACCGTGACGTCGCCTCCAACAAGCTCGAGCGGAACCGTCTCCGCAGCTACATCGCGTTCCAGATGGCATCGGCTGGGCTGGCCCCGCCCGACGAGGCGACCAATGCGGACGCCATGGCCAGTTTCTCCGCGGGGATTCTGGAAAGCCTTCGCGAGAAGAATCGCTTGTTGTCCGAGCACCGTGCACCGATTGACTCACGAATCGAATCGTTCTTGAACCAATATTGCCGTAGCGTGGTCGGGGAAGATCCGCTGCGTCTGCCCAGTCGCTCACTGACTCTCGACCGGCATGGCATGGCTCGCGAGTTGAGCCTGCCGGTCAACAGCAACGAGTTTCGCAATGATTTGGTTTCCTCGTATCGCTGTTTCAACGGTGTGCTGAACAATCCGAAGGCAGATCGTCGCACCACAGCGGGAACCTTTCATGTGGTCGAGGGTGGCCTACCGATTCCGCGTGACAAGCGGGCGGTCCCCAAGCTTGTGTTCGCGAATCTGTTCCGGGCGGCCATGAATCCGCCGCAGGAATTGATGGCACTCCCCTACATGTCGAACTCGAGTCAACCCGCACACACGTGGGTCTCGTTGCTATTGCGCCCGCCAGTTTGTCCGGAGGTCCCGGGTTACTGCGAGGCGAAAACGATGGAGACTCGCTTCTTTGTGCCCGGGTGTCTGGTCAGCAATCTTGATTTTGTCGAGTCGATCTTCGGCAACGCCGGCGATCCCTTGACGGCTGTGAATGATGCAGCCCTCGACGTCCGTTCTTGGACAGGCCACACCGGCTGTGTGATCCTGGCTCCCCATTTGATCAACCTGACCAAGAAAGAGCTTGGTTTGCCGCACTGGGATGACGCCAGCGAGCGACGAAGGGCCGATTCGATGTGCTGGAAGGATGAATCGGAACGCTACAACGATGGCGGCGCCTTCAAACTCAGTTGCCGCGATTTGAGCGGTGTGATGGTCACCCTGATCGCCGACAACTACTACGGCTACTGCAAGAAAGAAGTCAAGACGCAAATCAGCTATTCCGCCAACCTGATGGGGAATGCTGAAGAAGAACATGCCGGCGGTGCGTTGGCGTTTGCCTCCTATTCACTCGGTGAAGATTTCTAGGTCAACAGTCGTCGCTACAACGGTCGATCGTTTCAACGCGATTGCCGATGAGTATTCGTCCTTCATTGACGTCCAGCCCGAAGGTTATGGAATCGACCGCATCTATCCCTCGGTCATTTACATTCCAGAGAACGCCAAGGCGAACCTGGGAGAGCGATGCGTCAAATGGATGAAGGACGGCAAGGAGCAGCGCATCCGCGCTCTCACCCAAGAATGTCTACATCGCGCCGAGCGGCTACAAGGTTCGCTTGGAGAAGCACCCCGCGGCCCCCTCCTGGCGACTGGTCGGAACGGCTTCGGAAGGGGTCTTTTGCCACAAGCCCTGCACCGTCAGCGGTGGTGGCAAGAGCGAGATCAGCAAGAGCTTGCGAGACTACATGTTGTACGGTCCCATTTTCGTGGCCGATATCGAAAAGGATTTCGCCATCTTGGACGAGATCTTCAATCGCGATTACAAGGATCGCTGGCGCGACGAAACGGACGACAAGCCTGACTACAAGGACCGTCCCAGTCGCAGTGTGCTCGATCCCGCTCGAAGCCTCGGAAGCATGATCCAGTTGCTGACGTCGCAGCCCAATTACAGCGACGAATACCTGCGTTGGCTCAAGACGATTCCGGAGCACGTCTATGCGCTGGCGCTGATCATCAAGCGGTTTGTCAAACCGGGCATGGAGCACGACTGGAAGAGCTATTTCGGCGTCGACATCGTCAACGGTTCCCCAGGGCATGAACTGAAGCTGGGCGATCGGACTCTGGTCGGAACGTACCTCCGCGTCGGGCTGGATGAGTCACGCTGGCGAACGTTCAAGCTGCGACAGGACTTCATCGCGGCCGACAAGGTCCAACGCGAAGACGACATCAGTTGTAGCGTGGTCGTACCGGCTGACGCGGTCAACGATCTGGGGCCGGCAGTGATGCCCGCCGGAAGCTACAAGTTCGTCGAGAACTGCGAGTACCGACTGTTCCAACGCCCCGATGACGCAGTCCATCGAGGCCTGGACAAACAAACCGAATGGGACCTCTCTCGGCCCGGGAACTTCATCAGCAACTTCGAGCCCCTGACGACGGAAACGGTGCGAGAGATTGTTGAGGATGCCATTGAGTTCGATAAGTTCAGCGTTCCCATGGAGGAGATGCTGATGCAGGCCGCCAAGCTCGAGGATGGATTCGTCGTCAGCACCGCGGACCCGAGGATTGTCGATGGCAAACCGACCAAGAATCCTCGCTACCTGCAAGACCGACCCGACATGGTCAACGCGCGCGAGACCTATGTTGCCATGCGGGGAATCCAACTGAGTCGCTGCCTGGCCGCTGACGCACCCGTTCATGTTCCCGTTGGTGCCATCCTTAGCGGACGACGCAACAATCCGCCCGATCCCGTCGCCGGGTTTCGCTCGCTGGCGGTTTACTCCCCGCTGCACTATCAAGAGCCGCCCGAATTGCTGATGGACTACGTCTGTTCGTTGACAGGCAAGAGTCCAAGTACGACGGGTGCCGGGAGTGAAGGTGCGTTGACCAAAGGGCCGTTCAATGCCTTGCTACCCACGATCGATCTCAATGCGATGGTCACCTCCCTGATCCTGACCGAGCTCGGTGGTTTCAGCACGCCAGCCGGTCACATCGGTCCGCGCTTCGAAGTCGGACACGATATCTCGCTCCTGATCCCAGAAGTCTGGTGTCGGATGGGACCCGAGGAGCGAGATCCCAAACATCTGATCGAGCAAGGCATGCTCGAACAGGTCAAGGACCTTGAAGTGGACGGTGTGACCGTCCCGGCGAGTCGGCTTGGCTATCGCATCAACCTGAAGTTTGTTCGCCGATACCTTGGTCGTGTGTTTGACAATCCGTCGAAGGTGTTTTCCGACGACATTCTCAAGCCGGAAATTCAGGATCCCGCATCCTTTGCCGACGGCATCCTGCATATCGCCGAAGCACAGCGCAAGGTTGCCCTGCTGTACATGGAAGATGGCGGCTACGAAGCGGCCTGTCCGCCGTTGCGTGCCGTGCTGAGCGTGATGGCCTACGGCAATTACGAGGGCAAGTCGATCACCGACCCGAAGTCCGAAATCTGTTCACACGT
This sequence comes from Pirellulaceae bacterium, assembly GCA_963767665.1. Lineage (GTDB taxonomy): Bacteria > Planctomycetota > Planctomycetia > Pirellulales > Pirellulaceae > Rubripirellula. Next base: position 263,023 of record CAVYFC010000010.1, on the reverse strand, counting down.
GAATCGCTGCTTTCGAGCGATTGGTATCGCCGCCGATTGGAGGCGAAGCAACGCCGCGACATTGAACACTGGAAGATCATGGAGCGGCAAGTTCGTGAATACCTCAGCGATCCCTCCGTCCAGGACTTCATCGGCGAACTCGATCTCCCGGGCCGCCTCAAGTATGTCCAAGCGAGGCTCGCCGAAGCCGAGTCACCGGCCTACCTCGATTCACTCGTCGGCACCATCGGCGTGGATCCCTTCCAGCCCTCGATGAAGGACAAGCTGATGGTCGATCGGTTGGCGGTTTCGTCGTCTTGAGTGAGTGGTGAGTGGTGAGTGGTGAGTGGTGAGTGGTGAGTGGTGAGTGGTGAGTGGTGAGTGGTGAGTGGTGAGTGGTGAGTGGTGAGTGGTGAGGAACTGACTGCCCAGAACTGGGTTCTGGGCCTATAATCGGGACTCCCCTCCTGCCGTAGGCGTTTTTCGCCTGCTCCCACCCCCACGCTCTCCTGCCTCCACGACCTCCATGTCGCTCCCGGTTCGAATTTTCGTCCTGCGAATGTCCGCCTTGCTGGGGATCCTCGTTGTCGCTTCGCTGGCCGAGGCCTCCCCGTCCAGTGGTCCGCCGGCCGTCGCGAATTTCCTGCAGAATCACTGTGTCGATTGCCACCAAGGCGACGACGCCGAAGCAGGCCTGGATCTTTCCACGCTCGATGCGGATCTCAGCAACCCCCAGAGCATGCAGCATTGGATTCGATTGTTCGACCGCGTTGCCGATGGTGAAATGCCTCCGGCCGATGATGGCGAACTGGATCCCGAGCAGCGGCGATCGTTTCTTGCCGAAGTATCCGCCTGGATCAGCGAAACTCAGCGGCAAGAGTTTGCCGGGATTGGCCGCGTGCGTTCGCGACGACTGAACAACCTGCAACTCGAGCGGACGCTCCACGACCTGCTTGCCATTGACGTCCCCTTGGCCGACTTCATGCCCGAGGAACAACGGACCGATGGATTCAACAGCCTTGCCGATGGTCAATCGATGTCCCACTTCCTGTTGGAATCCCATCTGAAAGTTGTGGACGCCGCGCTCGATGCAGCGATGCAGCGCGTGACTGACGATGATGACTCGAGTCGCGATTTTACGGCGCGGCGACTGGCTCGCGAGAATCCTCGTCAACGTTGTCGCGATCCGGAGATGATCGACGACAAGGCTGTGGTTTGGTCGAGCGGTTTGATTTTCTATGGACGCATCACCTCCACCACGGTCAAAGCGAGCGGTTGGTACCGAATTACCTTTTCCGCCTCGGCCGTCAATCGACCGCAAGAGCATGGCGTCTGGTGCTCGGTCCGCAGCGGTCGCTGTACCAGCGGTGCACCACTATTGGCTTGGATTGGCTCGTTCGAAGCGACCGATGAGCCGACCGAGCACACCATGGAGGCGTGGATTCCAGAAGGTCACATGCTTGAGATTCGGCCAGCCGACGCGACGTTGAAACGCGCCAAGTTTCAGGGCGGACAGGTCGGCGCCGGCGAAGGTGGTCCTCAAAACGTGCCCGGCGTCGCCCTGCACTCGATGCGAATCGAGGAGATCCATCCAGGCGGCGAAGTCAAACTCGCGCAGCGTCGGCTGTTCGGTGAGATGGACATCGACATCGATCGGCGGCAACAATCGATTCGATATCGCGGGAGCCAGCCCGCCGAGGATGCCGCCAAGCAGCTGCGGGCATTCACTCGCCGCGCTTTTCGTCGACCGGTCACCGATCAAGAAATCATGCCCTATTTGCAGTTGTTGCGTGAGGCGATCGATCAGGGCGACGACCCCGTCGATGCCTTGCGGGCAAGCTACCGCGCGGTCCTTTGCTCCCCCAGGTTCCTGTACTTTGTCGAGCCGCTGGGGCCGCTTGATGATCACGCGATCGCTGCTCGCGTCAGCTACCTGCTCTGGAGCACGATGCCCGATAGTGAATTGTTTCGACTTGCTCGAGAGGGCAAGCTGCGAGATCCCAAGATCTTGCACGAACAGGTCGAACGGATGCTACGGCACGAAAAGGGAAAGCGGTTCGCTGGTGACCTGGCCTCCCAGTGGCTTGACTTGATCGATATCGACTTCACCGAGCCTGACCAGAAACTCTATCGCGACTTTGACATCGTGGTTCAAAACGCGATGCTTGGTGAAACCCACGCCTTCCTCCAGGAGTTGTTGGAGACCAATGCGTCGGCGACTTGCCTGGTTGATGCCGACTACACGTTTCTCAATAGCCGCTTGGCCCGCTATTACGGATTGGAGAGTGTGGAGGGTGACCAAATCAGAAAGGTGAGCCTCGATCGCGATTCGCATCGTGGTGGCCTGATTTCTCAGGGCGCCATCCTGAAGGTCACCGCCAACGGAACGAACACCTCCCCGGTGTTGCGAGGGATCTGGGTTTCCGAAAGGATCCTCGGGACTCCCATTCCGCCGCCTCCGGAAAACGTACCGGCCGTCGAGCCCGACATTCGCGGCGCCAAAACGATCCGTGAACAGTTGCAACGCCATTTGGCGGACACGTCGTGTGCAGGTTGCCACTACAAGATCGACCCGCCCGGGTATGCTCTGGAGAACTTCGACGCCGCAGGCCGCTGGCGAGACGCCTATGCAACAGTTGAGCGGGGACAGTCCAATCGCGGGGCCACCATCGATGCCAGTTTTACTTTGCCTGACGGTCGAGAATTTCAGGATTTCGACGACTTTCGATCGCTGCTGTGTGCCGAGCCGGAACCGCTTGCGCGAAACTTTGCTGAAAAGCTAATCGTCTACGGAACCGGCGCCCCGATTGCCTTCGCCGATCGCGCCGTCGTCGATGACATCGTCAAGCAGACGTCGGCAAGCGAATACGGTTTGCGATCGTTGTTGCACGCCGTGGTTGCCAGTCCCATCTTTTTGAGTAAGTGATCGATGAATCGAACCAAGAGAAGATCGTCTTTGCAAATGGGACAATTCGTGACGGGACGCGCCGTCAACCGTCGAGCCATTTTGCGTGGCAGCGGTGTGGCAATTAGTCTGCCCTGGTTGAGTGCCATGAATCCAGCCTTGGCCGCGCCGTCCGCGTCACCGCCCCAGCGGTTCGTTGCCATGACACTGGGCTTAGGACTGGTCGCCGATAACCTGTTTCCCGCATCGGGCGGACGCGATTACGAGCCGTCGCTTTATCTCAACGGCTTGCAGGATATTCGCAGCGACGTGACGGTTGTCTCCGGCGTTTCGCATCCTGGCGTCAAGGGCGGTCATCGTGCCGAGGCGAGCATTTTGACCGCCTCACCCATGGGCTCGTCGGGACGTGCGAAGAACACCATCTCGATCGACCAATTGATGGCGAAGCATTTGGGGGAGGCAACACGATTTCCTTCCCTGGTGCTCAGCACCGGAGGCAGTTCGAGCCCCTGCTACACCGAAAACGGTGCCATGATTCCGCCGGAAGACCAGCCCTCACGGCTCTTTGCACGTTTGTTCGTCGATGATTCGGAGAAGGAACGTGAGCGGCAGGCTGAGCGGGTTCGCCAAGGCCGAAGCATCATGGACCTGGTGGGCGAAGATGCAAAGTCATTGCAGCACCAGCTTGGCGCGGGGGACCGCGATCGCTTGGATGCCTACTTCACCAGTGTTCGTGACTTGGAAAAGCGGATGGCCGAAACCGAAAAGTGGGCGCAGTTGCCCAAGCCGGTGGTCGGCGTCGCCGCACCAATCGACGTCAATGATCCCAGCGATTTGATCGGCCGTCAAAAGACGATGTGCGATGTCATCAAGTTGGCGCTGCAAACCGACAGCACGCGGTTCATCAGCTTGCACATCCCGGGGGCTGGCGGTGTGATCCCGATCGATGGCGTCGACCAAGGCTATCACAACCTCAGCCATCACGGGTTGGATGAAACCAAGCTTGCTCAGTTGGCATTGGTGGAAGCCGCGATCGTGAATCAATGGTCCGACTTTGTGCGGCAGCTTCGGCGTGAGCAGGAATCGGACTCGCAACTGCTGGATCACACAACGGTGCTGTTGACCAGCAATCTCGGGAATGCATCCAATCACGACAACCGCAACATGCCGGTCCTGGTCGCGGGCGGACCCTTCCGGCACGGTCAGCATCTGGCGTTTGACCGAGGCAACAACTACCCTCTGCCCAACCTGTTTGTTTCAATCCTGCAGGGCGTTGGGATGGAAACCGACCGATTCGCCACCAGCAGCGGAACGATGCAAGGCTTGGAGCCAGCTGGAAAAGGGGTCAGGCCCCAATAGTGCGAAGCACCCTTCGGGCCGCTTGCGGCTATTGGGGCCTGACCCCTTTTCCAGCAACGCACTGACTCCATACTCACATCACAAGCCGTACGATGGGCTTCCAAGCCCGTCGACGAGAGCGTCTTTTCATGGATGTAGGATCATCCAACGATAAGTCTGAAAACGCTTGAGCACTGGACGACAGAGTCGACGGGCTTGGAAGCCCATCGTACATGCTAGAGTCGACGGGCTTGGAAGCCCATCGTACATGCTAGACTCGACGGGCTTGGAAGCCCATCGTACGGCTTGTGATGTCAAGTGTTTACCAGCAACGCCGCTTCAATCGGCGAGCTCCGGGAAGACACCCTCGTCGAGGTCCATGCGGCTGATGATGGATCGCAAGCGGATCTGGAAATCACTCTTGTAGTTAGCGATTTGTTGCTCCGTCAGATCTAGCATCGCGGCGACTTGCTTGTTGGGGATCCCGCGCACAAAGATCAGCTCGATCGCTTTGAGCTTGGGCCAGCCGTCGCCGTTCTTCCAGCGTTCGATCTGTTCTCCAATCGCATCACGAATCGCAGCTTCCTCGATTTGCTTCCGTTCGACACTGCGAGCGATGGAGCTGGCGACCCGCTCGCCGCCAGCCGGATCGAACTGGCCGCCACCACTGCTATTGCGACGGTGCATCTGCAGGGCCGGCCGGCGTCCCTCGCGTCGCAAATGATCGGTCAGTTTGTAAGCACAGATCGAAAACAAGTAGCTTTCCAGTGGTCGGCCGCCATCGTAATTCGGAAGGCTGATCAAGAAGCCCACGAAGGCTTCCTGGACAATGTCTTCGCTTGTAGCCCGATTGCGTATTCGGCTGTCGGTATAGGCCATCAGTCTGCCCTCGTACCGATCAATCAGCATTTGCCATGCGTCAGCGTCACCCTCTCGTATCCGTTCGACAAGATAAGAGTCGGCTTCGCTCGATCCAGGATGTTTCGTGTCTGACATGGCCTTCAAACTACCGATCTGCGTACCTTCTTGCCAGAGTACCAGCGTCCAGAGTACCCCCTTTGGATCGGCATCCAGCCTGTCCTTCACAATCCCAACATCCTAATCTGTCGACTCGGTGTGCGAGTAACCGGTGGGGTTCCGATCCAACTTGGGAGAGCGGATACAGGTTCATGACTGCGATTCTTGGCATTTCCGCGTTCTATCACGATTCGGCCGCCGCCTTGGTGGTCGATGGCCGAATCGTAGCGGCCGCCCAGGAAGAGCGGTTTTCGCGTCAGAAACATGACGCTGCCTTTCCGCGGCAAGCGATCGACCAGTGTCTGGCCCAGGCAGGAATCGGTCCCGGCGAAATCGACCATGTGGGCTTCTACGAGAAACCATTGTTGAAGTTTGATCGTCTGCTGGAGACCTATCTCAGTTTCGCACCCTCTGGTTTCCGATCCTTCCGCAAGGCGATGCCCGAGTGGGCAGGGCCCAAGTTGCAGCTCCGCCGCGAGATTCGTCGCGGGCTGGGAAAGCGTTACAAAGGACGCATCTGTTTCTGCGAGCATCATCAATCGCATGCAGCTAGCGCCTTCCTTCCCTCTCCATTTGAAGAGGCCGCGATCTTGACGATGGATGGCGTCGGAGAATGGGCCACAAGTAGCATGGGTTTTGGCCGAGGCAACCACATCGAGCTGACTCATCAGATTCAATTCCCGCATTCGCTGGGGCTGCTCTATTCGGCGCTGACCTATTTCACCGGCTTTCAAGTCAACTCGGGTGAATACAAGTTGATGGGATTGGCGCCGTATGGCGAACCACGCTTTGTTGACTTGATGCGTGAGAAACTGATCACGATTCATGAGGACGGCTCGTATCGTCTGAATCTTGACTACTTCGCCTACTGCCAGGGACTGACGATGACCTCGTCCCGCTTTCATCGTCTCTTTGGACGACGTCCCAGGAAATCGCACGAGCCAATTGAAACGCTTGATATGGATTTGGCAGCTTCCGTGCAGAAAGTCACCGAGGAAGTGGTGCTGCGCGCCGCGCAATATCTGCACTCACGCACCAACATGGACGCGTTGTGTCTGGCGGGTGGCGTCGCTTTGAACTGTGTCGCCAACGGACGTCTGCTTCGTGAAGGCCCCTTCAGCAAGGTCTGGATCCAGCCGGCAGCCGGTGATGCGGGTGGGGCGATTGGGGTCGCCATGTTGATGTGGCATCAGCTGATGAATCAACCTCGCAACATCGTTCAGCCCGACGGCCAGTCTGGAAGTCTGCTGGGACCAGAGTTGCGGGAGCCCGGGATGGAGGAAGGTTTGAATGATTTGGGTGCCGTCTACCAGCGATACGAACAAGACGAGTCGCTGGCCCGAGAGGTCGCCGAAAGCCTGGAGGCTGGAAAATTGGTTGGGTTGGCACGTGGTCGGATGGAGTTTGGGCCCAGGGCGTTAGGCAACCGCAGTATCCTCGCCGATGCGCGACGCCCTGAAGTGCAGCGTGAACTGAATCTCAAGACCAAGTTTCGAGAGTCGTTTCGCCCGTTTGCCCCCATGGTTCTCACCGAATACGCCAGTGACTATTTCGAAATCGATCCGGGCCAGGAAAGCCCCTACATGTTGCTTGTGAGCGACGTGCGGAAGTCGCACCGATTGCCGATCGTTGATCAAGGGTCAACTGGAATCGAGCGAGTTCACGATGTCCGCAGTTCGCTTCCCGCGATCACGCACGTTGACTTCTCCGCTCGTCTACAAACGGTCGATTCCATCCGCAATCCGGCTCTGCGAACTCTCATGGAGGAATTCCACAGCCGGACCGGGTGTCCCGTGCTGGTCAACACCAGCTTCAACGTTCGCGACGAACCGATCGTCTGTACTTGGCTCGACGCTTTCGCTTGTTTCATGAAGACGAACCTCGATGTGTTGGTGCTGGATAATCTGCTGCTGATGAAATCGGAGCAAGGAAACGTCCAACTTCCAAGGCTGGAGTCCCGGCGCAAAAGAACGGGGGCGGAGGAGAAGCAGCATCGAGAAGCGACCTGGTTTGTTGTTTCGCTGATCGCCTCGCTGTGCTTGGTCGCGTTGGTCATGGGGGTTCGTTTTCAATCCCCGAGAATCGCGTGGGCTCTGTTGGGCCTTGCCACCTCGATTGCGGCTGTCTCGATTTTGATTCCCTCATTACGACCGAATATCGAGCGAGGCTTCCGAATGTTGACCTACCCATTGCGGGCTTTGCTAACGATTTTTCTGCTGGGATTGGTCTACTATGGAATCGTGACGCCAATCGGCTTGGTTCGTCAGTTCCTTGGGCATAGCATGCGCAAGCCCTTTGGAGATGAGCGAACCGCGTGGATACCTTGCGAGCCGCGCGAGCTTGAGAGTTACTTTCGCACCTATTGATCGAGATCGCACCTGATGCCTGAAACGCACCAACGAAACACCGATCGCGGCGATGGGAGGCTGCAGGATCACGCGTCCGAGCCGAAGCCTGTCGGCTCGTCGGGCAGCGCGGACCGTTTTACGAGACTCTCGGCGGAATCGGATCCCGGACTGATTCGCGAATTCGTGGAGTTTCTCAAGTACAACAAAAAGTGGTGGCTGACACCGATTTTGGTCGTGACGCTGCTGTTGATCGGCGCGGCCATCTTGTTGCCGTCGCCCGTCATGCCATTCATTTATACGTTGTTTTGATTGTTCGGCGTGGGTGCTCAATCGATTCGTTGGCACCTGCTACAATCCGATCGGCTTCAGTAGGTTTGTGATGCTGAGGAACACTTCCCATCATGGAATGCTCTGTTGTCGATGAGTTCCGACGATTCCACCACGCCCCGCAGCCGATCCAGTCGCAGCCGATCCAGTCGCGGCGGATCCAGTCGCAGCGGATCCAGTCGCAGCGGATCCAGTCGCAGCGGATCCAGTCGCCGTCGGGATCCCGAGTCAGGGATGTTCGAGCGAATACGCGAGTGGAATGACGTCTTTCCGTGGTTGCGGCTGGCGCACGACACGTCTGGCTGGATCTCCCCCGATGGTTCTGCTGACATTCCTTTGCCTCGGTCTGTGGTGGCAGGGAGAAGCGTTGATCCTTGGCGAGTCCGCTTCGACGCTCCCAAGCTGGTTGTCTGGTGAGGTGGCGAACACAGAAATGACCAGCGATGAGGTGGCCGTGATTGGCGAGCCACCGATCAAGACGATTGCCAGCCTGGCATACCACACATCGCCCTCGGTCGCCTACGCGATTCCATCGCAAGAGCTGGGTTGGCGGCTGCTACTGGGAACCGGCTGGTCCCTGTTGATCTGGACACCGATTGCACTCTTGTTGGCACGGCAGGGGGCTTTGTTGACGGCGGGGCGTCCGATGATGAGTTTGCGAAGCGGATTGGAGCTTGGGTTGGCGAGGATGCTGCGGGCTTGGTTGACAGCGTTGGTGCCGACAGCCTGCTTGTTGATGATCGCTTTGTTGATCTTCCTGCTGGGGAAAGTCGGCCAGTGGACCGGACGCATCGCCGCCATGGAGGTCGTCATGGCGACGGCTCTGGCTTTGATCGCGCTGGCCGGTGGACTGCTGGCTTTTGGAGCCCACTTTGCCATCCCTTTGGGTTGGGCCGCGTTGGCCAACGAGCAGAATCCCGACCCATTGGATTCGTTGAGCCGCGGCTACGAGTACCTGTTGCGTCGACCCCTGCATTTGGCCGCTTATCTATTGCTGTCGGTCGTGATCCTGATCGTGATTGGCGGTTTGGCGGCTGGGGTCGCTTGGGCGGCGAACGAGTTAGCCGGCGTGGTACTATCAGGGAACGACGGCGCGCAATCCCTTGTCCAGCGAATCACCGTGGTGCTCAACCACTTTCCCATCGCCGTGTTGGCGACCCTTGGCTGGGGCTTGATCGGCGGCGTGTATTTGTTGCTAAGACGTGATGCGGGTGGTCAAGATGTGGAAGACATTTGGATGCCCCCCGTGAAGCCGCGCCCACGATTGCCCAGCGTGCCCAATTCTTAAAGATTCAGAGTCTGTTTTGAACCCAGTGGAAGAATAACGTGACAGAAAGTCAGCAAGAACTCAACGAAGAGAAGTTGGTTACCGTCGCGGAACGCAGTACGGAAGTCGCCGCGGCGATCCTGGTCTCGGTGCTGCAGGATGAAGGGATCAAAGCCGTCGCCATCGGTGGCTTCACCGCAGGCTTTCGCGCCGAGGCACCAGGCACCGTGCGCGTCCAAACACTGGCAAGCGAAGCCGAGCGTGCCAAGCAAATCATCTCGGAGCTGAAATCCTAGCTGCAAAGTAGCGCGACTCTCCGAGTCGATTCTCCCAGCGATTGACGACTCGGAGAGTCGTGCTACTCGAAACAACCGCTCCGTTTGAGTAGCTGGACAGCGACTCTTTGGCGGCCAATCGTAACCCGACGCGTGAGCGAGGAAATATCGATATTGACATCGACTCGCTGACGCGTCGGGTTATGAAAATCGGCGTGCGGCAGCCAAAATCGCAACTTCAAAACTCCCGCTTCGGGTTGCGATGGAAATGGCCCTCTCCTTTTCGGATAGGTTTTAAGACTTCCGCGTCCAGTAGCGATAAGCGCGGATCGTTTGTCTTGCCGCTTCGTGCGGATCGGGATAGGGGAAGGCTTCGGCGCACAGATAGCCCTGATAGTCGATCTTGTGCAGTGCTGCGATGATCGGGCCGAACTGCATGTGCCCCAAGCCGACCGGGCGTCGATTGCTGTCGACGAAATGGATGTGGCCGACCCACTTGCCACCTGCGATCAGAGCGTCGGCGACACTGGCTTCTTCAATGTTCATATGGAACAGATCGCACAGCAATCGCACGTTGTCGGTGGAGAGCGACTCCAGCAGCGTGACACCCTCCGCGACGGTACAACACTGGCGAGTTTCGTAGCGATTCAGCGGCTCATAGATCAGCGGAACCCGGTAGCCGGCCGCATGGGCACCCCCATCCTCCAGAGCCTCGCAAAGGTACTTGCGTGCTGTCTCGGCATCACCTGTCTGGCCGCTCGGCCCCTGCATCGAGCCGATGATGGCCGAAGCTCCGAGGGGACCAGCCGCATCAATGATACTCCGAACAAACTTGATCGCCTGGGCACGCTTGGATGCATCGGGATCGGCCAGCTGCAGGCGGTGCTTGACCCAGCCCGCGCCGGTTCCCAAGGCGGCCAACTTGATCCCACTCGATTCCAGCAGCTTTCCAAGGGCATCGATGTCGATCGATTCCGGGCCAGGCGCGAAAATCTCGACCGCATCGTAGCCGAGTTCCGCAGCAAAGGAGATCGATTTCTCAAGACCGTCCCACAGCACAAAGGGGCCGCCGCGAGCTTCTTCGACGAGACTGATCGTAATGCACGACTTCATGGTGATCCAACTTGGGGGTTGTCGGAGAGGAGACGGATCATGCGACTTGATCGCAACGATGTCGGGACGCGCTCAGCTGTCGTTATTTTCCGGACGGCCTTCGACGTAAACCCAATTGTGAATCGGACGCAGGATCTCTTTGACCTCCGCGACCAAGTGCTCGTCCATCGGTTCCTCGATCCAGTCGCACCACATGCGCGACGCGGTCCGGATTTGCCGATCCTGTCACGCAACTGGCGAAGTCTCTTGTTGGCCACGGAGTACTGCAGTGCCAACTTGGCGATGTCGCTTCCCCGCTCGCGCGCAGTGGGCGGCGGCCTTCGCAGCTACTTCGCGGACTTCTGGTGTGGCTTTGTGCCAATCTGGGAGAGGGAGCGTTGGTAAGGAGCCTCGCCGAAAAAGGAGCGGCATTGATCAAACCGACGTTCTTTTTTCGACATGGCTCAATCAGCGACAAGAGCCATGTCGTTTTGCAACGTGTAGTGGTTGTAGGTGAGCACGACATCCAGATCGCTTCGGTCCAGCATCTCGGTGAAAATCTTCATCGGATAACCGCTAACGCCGATGAATCGAACCTTGCCCTTTTCCACTTCCTTGCGCAGTGCGGGGATCGTCTCGTTGACGATCTTGGTCCAGGTCGACAAACTCGATGTCATGACAAAACATCATGTCGACGTAATCGAGTCTGCATGCGTTCCAGGGAAATGTCGACGCTTTCAGCGACTCGCTTGGCACTGAAATCAAAGTGTTGCGGAGCGTAGCGGCCCAGTTTGGTGCTCAACACGTACGAATCACGGGGGATTTCCGGGTAGCACACGGCCGAGCATCAACTCGCTCATCCCACGCCCGTAGTAGGCGGCGGTGTCGATGTAATTGATGCCGCGGTCCATCGCAACTTTGACACATCGCAAGGCTTCGCCGACGTCGATCGGTCGGAACTCGGCTCCGATCGAAGATGCCCCGAACGACAACACGGAAAGTTCAAGGCCGGTACCGGCAAGTGGACGTTTTTCCATCGCAAAGAATTCTTGGGCAGGGGTCGCTCGGCACCAACGCCACAGCGATGAGCGCCACAGCGATGAGCTTGGATTGGCAAGAGGTTGCACGCTTCAATCAAAACATGCCGCCAAGCTTAGCAGAATCCATCCGTTTGACACCCCACCTCGGTCCATGACACCCGCACCCGCATGGCTCAAACCGGTCGTAGAAGCCCTTCCCATCTGCAACGTTGTCCATCCTGCCACGCTGTCCAGTTGCTCCGTTGCACAGCGATTCCGTTGTGCTATTGCAGGTATGGATTCGTCTGCTCGTCACCAAGAAAAGTGGAGTTGGGGGCAGAGATCGTTTCGGGCAGGTCTTGCGGCCCGTTGAGCCCCAGCATCCTTCCCCCATCGGTCCAATAGCAGAATGCGCCGACAATCAGGAGGACAGCAATGATCGTCGTGGCCTTCATTGGGAATCTCGTCAGGCAGTCGGGTCGGGGAGGCGGTCAAACACGCCAAGTAACTGCCGAACCGTAGGTCATCCTGTCGTGAAGTCAAACCTGTTGGAAACGGGGGAGTCGTCGAACCCTAAGGTTCGCAGATTCGAGTCCGAAAAGTCCGGTTGTGGGAGTCCTTGGCCAGGCTCGCATTCCGGAGTCGCATTCCGATTCGCGACGGTGACTTGCTGCGACCCTTTGCTCTTTGGCTCATGGTACAATCGGACCTCGCTCCTCTTGCCCCACGTTGACGTGAAGACTACCGGAGATTCTTACCGATGTCGGCTCGCCACCCTTGATCCACCTTGCGATTCGTTTGATCGCCCTCCCCTGTTTTTTGATTTCGGTCGCGTTTGCGGACGCCAAGGAAGATGCCCAGCAGCTGCTGAGCGAATCAGGGTTTCGTGGAGGTTTCATCGTTCATTTGGGGGGCGATGATTCTGCATTGACGTCGGCGCTTCGTCAAGGCGACTCGACGCAGGTTCACGGATTGGTTCGAGACGCGTCTCGACTCGATGCGATTCGCAAAGAAATTCAGGCGACGGGACATTATGGTGACGTCGCTGTCGATCAATTTGACGGGGAAGAGCTTCCCTACACCGACAACCTGGTCAATCTGCTGGTCAGTGACGATCTTGGCGATGTTTCGCTAGCGGAAGTGCTTCGCGTGCTGGTGCCCAACGGCGTCGCGATGATCAAGCGTGGTGACACATGGGAAAAGACCGTCAAGCCGCGGCCGGAGAACATCGACGAGTGGTCGCACTACCTTCACGACGCGACGGGAAACTCGGTCGCCCATGACGACGTCGTCGCACCGCCGCGACATTTGCAGTGGGTGGGAAGTCCGCGCTGGTCACGGCATCACGATCGCATGGCCAGCATGAGTGCGCTGGTTTCCACCGCCGGACGGATGTTCTACATCATGGACGAGGGGAGTCGGATCTCGATCCAGCTGCCACCGAAGTGGAAATTGATCGCACGCGATGCGTTCAACGGCTCGATTCTCTGGAAACGCGACATTCCCGATTGGCAAACCCACCTCTGGCCCCTCAAGAGTGGACCGACTCAGTTGTCGCGGCGATTGGTATCGACCGACAAGGAGGTCTTCGTGACGCTCGGCTACAACGCTCCCCTCGTCGCCCTCGACGCGGCCACCGGCGAGACGCTGCGGACTTACGAAGGAAGCGACGCGACCGAAGAGATCATCCAAACCGGAGACATGCTGTTTCTGGTCGTCCGCAAAGGGAAAGCGGAACTTGCAGGACTACGCGCCGCTCAACGGTCGTGTCGGCGACCAGGCAGACGTTCGCGAAAAGTTCTTCTGGAACGAAGAGCCTCGCGTCGTGATGGCGTTCGATGCCGACTCGGGCAAGCAGTTGTGGGCGAAGCAAGACGCGGCATCTCGCCGTTGACGTTGGCCGCCGATGACAATCAAGGTCTACTTCCACGATGGCGAACGTCTGGTCAGCCTGGATCAAAAGACGGGCGACGTGGCCTGGGAATCGGAACCGGTGACTCGACGTGAGTCGTTTACCTTCAACTTCGGCCCCCGCTTGGTCGTCCATGAGGACGTGGTCCTGTACTCCGGTGGCGACGGCAACATGACCAGCTTTGATGCCAAGGACGGGCACGAGTTGTGGAGCTCGAGCTTCCCCAACAGCGGCTATCAATCACCACAAGACTTGATGGTGGTCGATGGCTTGGTGTGGGTCGCCCCGCTCACTTCGGGCAAGGATACCGGCGTCTACACCGGACGAGATCCGAGAACCGGCGAAGTCAAGAAGGAATTCGCCCCCGACGTCGACACCTATTGGTTCCATCATCGCTGCTACATCGCCAAGGCGACCGACAACTTCCTGATGCCCTCGCGAACGGGGATTGAGTTTGTCGACCCAGACCAGGAGCACTGGGACATTCATCACTGGGTGCGCGGCGGATGTCTCTATGGCGTGATGCCATGCAACGGTCTGACGTACGCTCCGCCGCACAACTGTGCCTGCTATCCGGAAGCCAAGCTGTTTGGATTCAATGCGCTGGCGGCCGCATCACCGACTCGGCCGTCGCCGGCGCAAGGTTCCCGAGCGAGGCCGGTTGGAGAAGGGGCCGGCTTACGATTCGCCACTAACGGGCGACGTGGCAGCCGATGTGGACGCCGTGAAGGCTGCCGACGACTGGCCGACTTATCGACACGACCCGTCGCGAAGCGGCACGACAGGCCAACCGATCGAGACCAAGCTCGGGCAGAAGTGGACGACGCAGCTGGGAGGCCGTTTGACCGCACCCGTGATCGCCGGGCGGCACGGTTTACGTTGGCGCAAACCGATCGAGCATCGGCTCGTCGCGCTTCGCCAAAGTGACGGCAAGGAACTGTGGATCTACACGATCGGTGCTCGGATCGATTCGCCGCCAACGATTCATCGCGGGCGAGTCGTGTTCGGTGGTGCCGACGGCTGGGTTTACTGTTTGACCACCGATGGCGAACTGGCGTGGCGATACCGGGCAGCGCCGATGGATCGTCGCACGATGGCCTTCGAACAACTCGAATCGCTGTGGCCAGTCCACGGCAGCGTGCTTGCTCACGATGACACGATTTATTGCGTTGCCGGTCGATCGATCTTTCTCGACGGTGGTTTGAGAATGCTCGGACTCGATCTGCAGACCGGCAAGAAGCAGTTCGAGACGATCATGGACGATACCAACCCCGATACCGGCAACAACATTCAGGAGAAGCTGCAGATCCTTGCAGATGCCGGTTGGGCTGCCCGATATTCTTTCCACCGACGGCCGGCACATCTTCATGAAGTCACAGAAGTTCGACTTCGATGGCAACCGTCTGGAGATCGGTCCTAACTCGGGTGACTTCGCCAGCCAAGCATCGAAGCAGCGCGGCGAGGACGCTCATATTTTCGCTCCGATGGGATTCCTGGACGAAACCTGGTTCCATCGTTCCTACTGGGTGCTCGGCCAAAGTTTTGCCGGCGGCCACGGTGGTTATTACCAGGCGGGTCGATTTGCTCCTTCGGGTCGATTGCTGGTCAATGGAAACGGCTACGTGTTTGGGTACGGTCGCAAACCGGAGTACCTTCGCTGGACCACGACGCTCGAGCACCAACTGTTTGCGGCCGAGCCTGATCCGCCAGAGATTCCTGCCGGGTTTGGCAAGAGTGGAGGCGGCTGCGGCACAGCCGGCCAGTACGCTCAATTTGGCAAGTCCCCCACGCTGGACCCAACCGGAAAGCCGCTCACGGTCGAGGCTTGGGTCACTGCGACCCGTCCTCAAGGTGTGATCATCGCGCGCGGCGGACCAGCCGAAGGCTTTGCGTTGTCTCTGCAAGACGGTCGACCCCACTTTGACGTCCGCGCCAATTCTGAATTGTCACTCGTCACAGGCAACAAGCGGATTGTCGGCGGATGGCATCACGTTGCCGGTGTGCTCGATACCGACAAGTCGATGAAGCTGTATGTCGATGGCGAGCTCGCTGGCGAAGGAAAGGCGAACGGCTTGATCGCGAGCGACCCGGCACAAGGATTGGAAATTGGCATCGATGCTCAAAGCTCGGTCGGCAACTACGCCGTGACTCAGTTCACCGGTGCCATCGATGAAGTTCGGCTGTACTTCCGTCGCCGCCGATGCCGAACAAATCGCGAGGCGATTCAAGGATGGCTCGGAGATTTCGAGCGACGCCGTCTTGGCCGTCAGCTTTGACGACGGATCGGCCCGCGATCATTCCACCTATCGGAATAACGGCACGGTCGAAGGTGGCAAGCTGGTCGAAGGCAAAGTTGGGGAATGCTCTGCAATTCTCGGGTGCAGCGAAGAAGGGGAACAAGGCCGCTACCACACAGCCGGTAACAGCCTGGTCGATCCCAAGTGGACACAAGATGTGCCGATTTATGTTCGTGCGATGGTCCTGGGTGGAAACAACCTGTTCATTGTCGGACCGCCCGACATCATCGACGAAGAAAAGACGTTCCAGCAATTGTCCGAACGAGACCAGGAGGTGCAGCAATTGTTGGCCGAGCAGGATGCGGCGCTCGAGGGTGATGACGGATCGCTGTTGTTGAGCGTCAATATTGACACGGGCAAGATCGAGAATCGCGTCCAGCTCAAGACGCTTCCCGCTTGGGATGCCATGGCTGGTGCCGGTGGGCAACTGTTCCTTTCGACCCTGGATGGCTCCGTCATTTGTTTTGGTAGTGAACGCATGAAGACTTGCTTCACGCAGCTGATCATCTCTGCTCGGCACTGGTTTCTGTATCGCTGGTGGCCTGCAACATTCCGGTTTCCGCTATGCGCTGGAGCGTTGGCGACCGGACGAGTGCGAGGTCATCATTTTTTATCGCGAGGCAGTTGACCCCACAGCAGGAATCACTGCTGGAGTCAGCGTTGCCCGCCAGGCCGCCGCAACGCTCGGACACCGACGAGCGCGTTGAATGCGGCGCAGCGGGTCGGTGCGCTCCGACAACAGGGGCGCGAGTGATTCGGGTTGACGTCTCCAAGCCGGACGTCGCGATACGACGATCTTTGGTCGCAACTCGACGGTCGACTCCACCAAACCATTGCCCTACATCGTTGTTCGAGCGAAGATCGGCACGGGTCGAATGGTCAATGCCTGGCATGGTCCGCTCGATTCGATCGGCCAGTGGGATGTCTTTGAGTCACCGGCGAGAGCGGAGTTGGCCAAGCGATTGCTGTCGGGGCATGCCGTGGTGTGGTTGGTCGTCACCTCGAATGACGAAGCTCAAAATGCCAAGGCAAGAACCATGCTCGCAGAGAGCCTCGAGACCCTGGCCGATAAGGTTGAATTGCCCGATGGAATCGGCTTGCCCGGTTCCGAGCTGCTATTCCGAGATTCCGCTACTGGTGAAGTTCAGTACGTTGGAGATTCGCAAGGAGCGATCCCCAGGAGAAGTTTCTGGTTGACTTGTTTTCGGGTTTCCGTCCCGATTCCCTTGCCAAAGGCGAACCTCTGGTGGTGCCGGTGTTTGGAAGAGGGCGGGCGTTGGAAGTGATTCCGGCCAGTGAACTCAGCGATCGGTTGCTCGAGACCTGACGGCGTTTCTGAGCGGGGCCTGTTCGTGCCAGGTCAAGGAACAGAATCCTGGATTTGACCTTCTGTTGTCGGTGGATTGGAATAGGGAGTTGTTTGGCGAGGATTTCGAGCCGCCTCCCGCCAAGTCAGTGGGTGATCGTTCGCAGCCCCAGTTGTTGACCATTCCACCCGGCCGCTGAACCGTTCAGAAACCGAGTCGCTAGATTCGCAGATCCCAGGTTTTGCCAAGAGAGAGAGTTGATCGATGAATAAGATGATTCCTGTGATGATTGGCTCGATCGTCGGTCTTGGGCGCCATGTTTGTCATGCTCGGTCGCAACGGCTCGCGACGTGTTAGCACGGTCACAAGGGATGCTTCGATCTCCGGGGACGCTTCAACGCCGGAAGTCATGCTGTTCTGCGCGGCCAGCAATCGAGCGGTGATGGAACAGATTGTGGCTGATTATGCGAAAGAGTTTGGACGGCAGGTCGAAATCCAATACGGCGCCTCGCAGACGTTGCTGTCGCAGTTGGAGGTCAGCCAAGCGGGGCGATTTGTATTTGCCTGCGGATGACAGTTATCTGGAGATGGGAAGCGAGAAAGGACTGATCGCTGAAGTCTTACCGATCGCACGCATGCAGGGAGTGGTCGCGGTCAAGAAAGGCAATCCGAAGTCGATCCAGACGTTCCAAGATTTGTTGCGTGACGACGTGCGACTTGGTCCAAGCCGATCCCGGATGCGGCAGCGATCGGTAAGGTCACGCGCAAAGTGTTGAGCAAGGCGGGCTGTGGGATCATCTGACAGAAGCGACCACCGCGTTTCGCACCACCGTCACCGAGGCCGCCAATGATGTGCTGGTGGGTGCCGCGGATGCCGGCGATCGTTTACGACGCCGTGTTGCACACCTATCCCGATTTGGAGTTTGTCGAACTTCCCGAGTTGGCCCCAACGGCTCGCAAGATCTCCGTTGGGGTGATTCAAGTCGACCAGCAACCGCAAGCGGCCCTGCACTTTGCCCGCTACATCTCGGCGCGAGACCGCGGTCTGAAGCATTACCGCGAACACGGATTTCGTGTCCGCGGCTGGCGACTTGTGGAGCGATGTGCCGGAGTTGAAATTGTTTGCCGGTTCGATGCTTCGCCCGGCGATCGAAAAGACGATCAAGGAGTTTGAAAAACGCGAAGGGCGTCCGGGTCGACACGGTCTACAACGGTTGCGGCATCCTCGTCGCGCAGATGAAGGCGGGTCAGGTGCCCGACGCCTACTTCGCTTGCGATTCCGAATTCATGGAGCAAGTGCCCGATTTGTTTCCAGAATCGGTCGATGTGTCGCAGAACGAATTGGTGATCCTGGTGCAAAAGGGGAATCCTCATGACATCGCCTCGCTTCGTGATTTGACCAAGAAGGGACTTGCGGGTCGGTGTCGGGCATGAGAAGCAATGCGCGATGGGCTGGTTGACTCAGAACACCTTTCGCGAGGGTGGTGTCCAGCAGGAAGTGATGGAGAATGTGACGGTTCAAAGTCCGACCGGCGACATGCTGGTCAACCAAATGCGATCCGGTTCCTTCGACGCGGCGGTGGTCTACCTGAGCAATGCGGCGGGGTCCGGCGAGTATCTCGATGCGGTCGGATCCAGGGACTGGAGTGCAGCATCGCGACGCAACCCTACGCGGTTGCACCTGCAATCCGCAAATGCACGAACCGCGAGCCGGTTGTTCGAACAGATTTGTTCGACCGAGTCGCAAGAGAGCTTTGCTGCCGAGGGTTTTGGATGGAAGCTGCAGGCCGGCGCGGGGAAGCATGACTGAGCGATCCGACTGATGTCGGCTTCCCACCGGCGTCGCGAGCTGGCGTTTCACCGCTGGTTGCGTCGGCGACGTTCCGACGCCCCGTTCTTTCTGGTCATGGGCGGGATTTCATCCTGCTTCATTCTGCTGATCGTGTTGCTGTTGGCTGCGGACTTGATGTTCACTTCGGTCGGCGAGTTCAAGAGCGGCCTTGCTCAAGCCGGAAATCCAAGCCGCCTTTCGCTTGACGATTCTCTCCTGCACGGTCGCCGCGCTTGCTGTCGATTTGGGTCGCCACGCCACTGGATACCTGTTGTCGCGATATCGTTTTCCCGGGCGTCTGTTGATCGATACGATTGTCGACATCCCGATCGTGCTGCCGCCGCTGGTGCTGGGATTGAGCCTGCTGATTCTGTTTCACCTGCCATCGGGCGGTTGGGAGTTGGAAGCCTGGCTGCGCGATCGCGTCGGTTTTCCGGTGACTTATCGCTGGCCGGCGGTCGTGCTGGCCCAGTTCAGTGTGGCCTGTGCGTTTGCGGTGCGAACGATGCGAGTCACGTTCGATCAGATCAATCCCCGAGCCGAGGACGTTGCCCGAACGCTCGGATGCACGCGCGGTCAAGCCTTCCTGCAGGTCGCGCTGCCGCAGGCATGGCGGGGCATGATCGCCGCGACCACGATCGCCTGGGCCCGAGCGCTGGGCGAGTTCGGACCGATTCTGGTGTTTGCCGGGGCCACTCGGATGCGAACCGAAGTCCTATCCACCACGGTCTTTCTTGGACTCAGCATTGGGCACCTCGACGCCGCGGTCGCCGTGTCGCTGTTGATGGTGGTGATGGCGGTGGTCGTGCTGTTCGTCCTGCGCTTGCTCGGGACGGGATTGACCTCATGATCGAGTTGCGGAACGTTCACATCCGCGCCGGCCAGTTTCAGCTTGCCGACCTTTCGTTCCAAGTTGATGCGGGCCAGTACGCCGTCTTGATGGGACGCACGGGTCGAGGCAAGACCACGATCCTGGAATCGATTTGCGGCTTGAGACGGATCGATCAGGGGGCGATTTTGGTTCACGGGACCGAACGTCACCGATTGGCCACCGGCCGATCGCGAGATCGGATACGTGCCGCAGGATCTCGCGCTGTTTCCCACCTTCACGGTCGCTCAGCATTTGCAGTTCGCGCTTCGGCTTCGTGGTTTGCAGGCGGCGCAGATCGAACAGCGGACCCAAGAGCTTGGCGAGCGACTGGGAATCACCCACTTGCTCGGTCGAGGAATTGAGGGCCTGAGCGGTGGCGAATCACAACGGGTTGCGCTGGGCCGAGCGCTTGTCATTTCGATCCCTCGGTGTCTGTTGCTCGATGAGCCGCTCAGTGCACTCGATGAGGCGACTCGCAATGAGATGCAAGCGTTGCTTCGTACGGTGACACGAGATGCTGGCGTCACGACCCTGCACATCACACATAGCGCCGAGGAGGCCGCGGTGCTAGCCGATCGCTGCTTCCAGCTTCATGACGGAAAACTGACCGAGACTACTCACCACAGCCTGCCGTAGGCGAGTCTCTCCGAGACTCGCAAGAAAGCTGCCGTAGGCGTGTCTCTCCGAGACTCGCGAATAAGCACAGCGGAGCTGCGAGTGTCGGCCTTGCAAAATGCGGACCTACCTAGGGTCGGTTGCTATTTGACCGCCTTTGTGAGGTAGAGCAACGAGTCTCGGAGAGACTCGGCTACGGTACCAGTCGTCAATCACCGACCGCCTCGACCCGAGCCACGTCGTCGTGGCGGTTGACTGACAAACTCCCGCGAATCAACTGCTGCCTTCGTTTCTTCGCCGGGTGGAGCGAGAAAGCCCAGGTCATCAAACCAGTCGATGAATCGCTGATGCCACGTGCCAAAGGGGATGCCATTGCGATGCGTCAAGCCTCCTGTCGCGCCACGATCTCCCGGATGGTAGCCATTGGCATAGATGTGCATCTCGACGTTGGGAATTCCCGCGCGAAGCATCGCGGAAAAATAGTCGGTCGCCCAAATGGCGTGAATGCGATCACCGGCACCTGCACAGGTGATGAATGCCGGTGGCGAATCGCGAGGTACTTCCCGATCAGGCTCACGCGTGAAAGGGGTCGGACCGGGATAGATGATGCCAACGAAATCGGGACGCGAGGAAACTCCCGCGAGCGGATCGCCCGCTTCGCTGTTGTCCTTGTCAAATTGTTCGAAAGCAATCGCGGCGGGTGCGGACAGTTCGGCACCCGCTGAAAAACCCATGATGCCGATTTTGTTTGGATCGAAGTTCCACTGGCCTGCAACTTTTCGAACGAGTCGAATCGATTGCATGGCATCTCGGACCGCGTCGGTTGTCGGTTCATAACCATCGCTGCGCAGGCGATTACGAAGAATGACCGTGTTCACTCCGTAGTTATAAAAGAAGGGAACAAAGTCGTGCGTTTCCGTACCAACATTCAAGGTACGATGACCGCCGCCGGCCGCAAGGATCACGACCGCGCCGGTGTTCATCGACGGACTTGCAAAATGAACTTCGATCGAAGGATTGTGGATATTGACGATGCTATTGATTCGCCCATGAATGTCCGAGGAGAGATTGTACTTCTCTGGCTCACTGATGCGATCTGCATTCAAGTAGGGTGAATCGGGAGCGTAGAGGGGCATCACGATTCCGCCCGGCAGGATCGCGCGGGGAACGTATGCGACTTCGCCAGCGGGTCCAGGCTCCGGAATCCGAGTGGGTTGTGGAATCGCAAGGCTGGTTTCGACACTAGCGGGTTCATCACCGCTGGACTTCGGATTGGAGTCGGACTTCACTTCCGCTTCGACACGCATGCCCGCGAATGGAATTTCCATGTTGTTGTCGCCGAAGCTCACCGCGATCGATCCGCTGATCTCGGAGCCTTTCGGCACACCCTCGTAGGTCGCTTTCAGATCGCCTGCGTCGCCAGCCTTCATCTCGACCACGAAAATCAGTTTGGTGCCATCAAAGCTGACCTCCTGCATTGGGCTATCCCCGAACAAGCTGCTGTGAAAGGTTCCCTTCAAGGCTGGGCTGTCTTCTTGCTGTCGTTCGATGCTGAAGGCCTCTTCGATCTCTCCCTGTGGCGTTTCAAACTTGACCTTCCATCTGCCAACCACATCCTCCATTGCGACGGCTTGGGTCGCAGGAACTGCCTGGTCAGACGTGGCGGTTCGAGTCGCCAGCCATTCGGACTCGCGATCTTCTCCCCCGAAGTTCACGGTTGTGATGCCCGCAATCTCATCACCAGAAATGATGCCCCAAAACCTGGTCTTGAATTCGTTGCCGTTGAAGGAGCGAGTCACCGAGAAGGTAATCGTGTCACCGTCCAGTTTGGCATCCTCGATCGCAACCGGATCG
This sequence comes from Pirellulaceae bacterium, assembly GCA_963767665.1. Taxonomy (GTDB): domain Bacteria; phylum Planctomycetota; class Planctomycetia; order Pirellulales; family Pirellulaceae; genus Rubripirellula. The sequence continues at coordinate 240,769 of CAVYFC010000010.1, read as the reverse complement.
GCGGCACCTGGAGGCAGGTTCGCCGTATTCTGAAATCTTGAATGGTAGGTGCCGCTGAGTCTTCCATTCTCAAGTCCGAGCTGGATGGCGCGGCCAATCGAGTTGCCTCCGAATCTTTGTTCCCAAGCCCATGTTCCTACAGGGTTCACTTTTCGCGACGAAGCGGGCGGATGGTCGGGTGTCGGTTTGGGGTCCTGGGCAAGGCAAAGCTCTGAGGTCAGCAATGCCAGAACCAGTGGTAGACAAAATGAACGGGGCTGAATCATGGGAGCTCTCGCAAGAAACGAAAAGAGGAGGCAACGGATTCCAAGACGCGACCCTCAGCACGCAGGAACATGCTGCAGATCACTTCAAGCCGATTGCTTCGATGCGATACGACCTAAACGTTCTGGAGCATACCAGTGGAATCTCCGAATTGGTCAAGATCTTCGACGCCCATCGTCGATGCCATCTTGAGATAGAGGTTTGCCAAGGGGACGCCATCGTGATCAACGAATCGTCCTGGCGTCAGCTGGCCTCCTCCGGAGCCTGCGAGCAGGATCGGCAGGTCGGTGTGCGTGTGTCGGTTTCCGTCCGCATTACCGCTACCGATGACCACCATGGAATTGTGAAGGATCGAATTGCCATCACTGTCCTTGCCCTGATCCAATCGCTCAATGAACTTCGCAAACTGCTGTGCGTACCACTGATCGATCTGTGCGACCTTGGTGATACGGTCTTCGCGGTTTTGGTGGTGGGATAGATCATGATGTCCTTCGGAAATTCCCAGAAAGTCATACGAGCGGTTGTCGCCGTCATGGCCGAGCATCAAAGAGGCAACGCGAGTGGAGTCCGTCTCGAAGGCCAACGCCATCAACTCGAACATCACATTGACGTAGGCCTCATGCGACTGCGGCACGCCGGCTGGCGTTTCGATGCCGGGGTCGTCGGGATCGCCCAATGCCTCCGCCCGCTGAATCTGTGTTTCCAACGCTCGAATTCCTGTCAGGAACTCATCGAGTTTGCGTTGGTCGGCTTGGGCGATTCGCGTTTGCATCCGTCTTGCATCCTCCATGACATAATCGAGAATGCTGCGCTGTTCCTCACGGCGGCGTTTCAAGTTTTGCACTCGCTGGCCTGGAGACCCAACACCGAACAGACGCTCAAACACCTGGCGAGGATTGTGCTCGGTCGCCATCGGCGTTGTTTCGGACTTCCATGAAATGTTGAACTGGTAGGCGCACGAATAACCGGAATCGCACCCTGTGCTTTGGCGACGGGGATCGGAAGCCAACTCGAGCGATGGGAATCGAGTCATGTGACCGATTCGATTGGCGATCACCTGGTCAATGGAAATGCCAGCTTTGATGTTGGTCGAGCTCTTGTTCAATCGGACACTGGTCAAGAAGGTCCCGTTGCCTCGCGCATGATCGCCACCACCGTCGGCTCCCGCTTCGGCTGCGACATTGTCCAACCCTTTGACGATCTGCAAACGGTCACGCACCGGTTCAAGGGGCTGGAGCGACGAGCCGAGAGTAGGGTCCTGTCCTGAGCCTTGCGGCCACCATGCATCGGGGATCGAACCGTTGGGGAAGAACAGAAACGCCGTGCGCAGGGGTGCCCCCGTTGGCGTGCTAGCGAGTGCCTGAGGCAGGCTGGCCTCTGCCGCGAACAGGCTCCGCGGATTCAGGGCTTCCATCGCTGGAAGGGCGATGCAAGTTCCAGCGCCGCGCAGAAATCCGCGGCGTGTTGGTCGAAGAGTTGTCATCGAAGGCTCCTTGAGTGCCTGGTGAACGTATTTCAATTTTCGGAGGTCTCGGCCTCAATGGTCGGAGGGCTCAGCGCCGGTTCTTGTGCTTTGAAACGCGCTCGAGCGGATGATGCCATCGAGCAGGACGGTCGCCCGTCCGTCGTTCTCCACCAAGTCAGAGACCAACTCATCGATCGTGTGCGAGTCGGCGTATTCCACTGCCCGGCCCAACGCGTAGGTCATCATCTTCTCTGTCATGCAGCGATAAATCTCTTCCTGATGTTCGCTGACCAGGATCTTCTTGAGCTCGCTGATCGAAGAAAACGCTTCTCCAGACGCCAGCACTCCTGCGGCATCGACAGGCTGATCCATTTCCACGGTGCGAAAGCGACCCAGGGCATTGAAGTTTTCAAGTGCCAGACCAAGCGGATCCATGCGGTTGTGACAGGAACTGCACAATGCGTTCTGGCGATGAATCGCCAACGTCTCACGCAACGTCAACTTGCGTTCTCGATCAGATTCGACGTCCTCGAGCGCTGGAATGTTGGGCGGAGGCGCGGCAGGCGGCGTTCCGAGTAAGTTCTCGAGTATGAACAGGCCGCCCTCACGGGAGACGTTCGGTCTGGGTTGGAGGTGACGGCGAGTATGGTTCCTTGGGTCAGAACGCCTCCACGTACACTGCCCTCTGGAAGTTGAACCAACCGCATCTCGTCGCCATCGATCTTGCCGATGCCCTCGAGCTCATAATGGTTCCAGAGTGTTTCGTTCAGAAACGTGTAGTCACTGTCGACCAACTCCAACAAACTGCGGTCTTCATGAATGATGTGCTCGAAGAGCATTTCGGTTTCGCGTCGCATCGCCGTGCGAAGTTCCTCGGTCAATTCATGCCGCGGGCCTCTTCCAAAGGATTGTCGAAACGCTTCTCTGGCCTCGACGTACTCGACATCTTCTTGTTCCGTCCGTTGATCACCTTTGCGAAACAACTCGAAGAAACGCTTGCGTCGGAAATCGGACTCGGGATTGGGGTTGCGAGGTTCGCGGCTGAGAACCGCCTGGGCGTTGATTTGCACCGAGTCGATCGCACGGGCACGCAGCCACTGACCGACAAAATTCTCTGAAAGAGCGATCGCTTTGTCGTCGTTGAGCATGCGGGCGACTTGGCGATCCAGGTTGTCACGCAACGTTCCCTGCTCCGCCAGCTTCATCAATTCCTCGTCGGGCATGGAAGACCAGAGGAAATAGGACAATCGCGAGGCGAGCGAGTACTCGTCAAGCAGCGGAAAAACGGAATCCGGCGATTCGCTTGTCGACTCTTCTCGAAACAAGAATCTCGGTGACGCCAAAATGGCGGTCATCGACTTTGCCACGCCACTCTCAAAGCTGGCACTGCCATCGGTATACACACTCTCGGCTAATTCAACGAGGCGATCGAGATGGTCATCATCGACGGGACGACGAAACGCACGAGCTGCGAACTCGCCAAGCAGCGTCCGGGCATACTGCCGTCGCTCTTCGTTTGATTCGGGTACTCCACCGGGAAAGAACCGCTCGTGCCCTTCGGGCTTGTCGTAGTACCTTTCATCGTGGGGGCCGATCACATCAACCGAATCGATTCGCAGCCGAAGGTTGCGGATCTGAGGCGACTCGCTCCGAGACTTGACGGCAGCAGTCATCTCATAGCGACCCGGCTTGAAATGGCGATCAAAATCAAAGACGAATTCCTTGCCCCCCTGTCGAACAAAGGATTCGTCAACCAGTTGTTCATCTTCCAAAGAGAATGTGAAGTCACAGCGGTTTTCGTCAAACTGATTGTCGACGTAGGTCTCGATGGCCTTCAGGTTCAAACGCAGCGTGTACTGACCCTCGTCTTGAATGTCCATGACCGCACGGGCAACAGCGTCACGGTAGTAAGACAACTCGATCGTACCTGGCTCCGCCCGAGCCATCCCACCCCGCCCACGGGAGCCTCGGCGTTGTGGCTCCGCCTGCTCTTCGTCTTCAAGCGGTCCGATTTGATCGGCTACGGTAAGGGGGTCCAGTTGGAATGCGTCGCCGGGAATCGATCTCTGTCGCACGACGCCCGAGACCATGGGCACGACCGAGGAAACGATTTCCTCGGCCGCATTGACATACTTTTCAAGCATCAACGGTGAAAGCGACAGCACATCGCCGATGTTGTCGAACCCGTGACCCGTATCGTCGGCGGGAAAATTTCCTTCCGTATCGTACTGGACTCCGAGCAGATCGCGAATCGTGTTGCGGTATTCGACTTGGTTCAAACGCCGCATCGTGACATGGCCAGGATCGGGATCGTGAGGATTGATACCGAATGCACCATACTTGATCCATGATTCGATCGCCGCCAGTTCCTCGTCGCTCGGACGAGACTCGTCCTTGGGTGGCATCGCCCCGGCTTGCAGCTGCTTGAGCACTTGAAACCAGCGTTCGTTCGCCGCCTCTTGATCAGCCGTTGCGAAGAGATCGTCGAATGACATGCTGCCTTCATTGGCCCCGTCGGCATGGCATCCGAAACAGTGCTCCGCCAGGATGGGTTGGACGTCCCGGTCGAACTGAAGTTTTTCGGGAGTCGCAGCCAAGGTCGTTGAGCTTGCAAGACACCAAGTCCCCGCGAGAAGCAACATCGCGCAACCGATTGATTGTCGATTCCCTGGAGTGACGGCTTGGTCTTGGTTCATTGTTTGCCTCCACGAACCGCAGTGATGCGAACCGGCCAATCGTCGAATGACGTTGAGGCCAATCGCCCAGTTCGATGCCAGATGGGGGGATCGGGAACGGGTCGAGCCTGAACACGTTGCGAGCCGATCATCAGGTCTTCATTTAACACCACTGGCGGTGGCCGGTTGCATTCTGAAGCTCAATTTTGCGAGAAATCGGACGGCCTTCGTGACCTCGGGCGGGGGCGGTCGAGTGGAATCCAATTCTTCCGCCGCAATCCCAGTGATCGCTCGCTGTCCACTCTTGAGGGCATGCTTCGTCACCTCTGCTCAAGCTGGGCCGGAGCTCCAGCGGGACGCTTGCAGGCACAAGCCCCGTTTCATCCCCTGCCCCTCCCGCTACGATGCTAGGCGTCCTGGATGCCAGCGAGGTTTCGATGGTCACAAGTGTTTCGGTGCAGAATCGTACCAGCATCAAGGGTGAACCATGCCGACGTTTCGTTCGGTTTTGGTCTTTAGGAAAGGACGAGCAGGCAGCTAGATGAAGAACCAGCGGGAAACGGAGCGAGAGATCAGCCAGGCGATCATTCGCTTTGAGAAGGAATACATGGGGCGGGGGCCGCTGGAGACGCGGTCCTACATCGTCGATGACCTGGTCCTGGTACGGCTGAAAAACGTGTTGACGCCCGCCGAGCTGAAGCTTGCCGAATCGGAAACACGAGAGCGCGGTCGGTACCTGATCAAGCAGGTCCGCCAAGAGCTGATCGAGCGAGGACGCCCACTGTTGGACGCGGTCATCAAGGACATTCTTGATGTGGACGTGATCAGTCTTCATACCGACATCAGCGCCAAGACCGGCGAGCGAATCATCGTCTTCACCCTCGCCCAACGTCCAACGTTTGAAGAGCGATAGGCGGGAAACTCGCCGAAAACGCAAAGAGGCAAGACCAAGAGGAATGCAAAAGGGGCAGAACGCAAGAAGGCGCAAAAAGCGGCAGGCATGAAACCGCGACAAACCACTTCTTGCCTGTCCCCCTTCAGTTTTCCCTTGGATTTCTAGACTCGCTTCGGTGCTGGAACTTTCGTGGAAGAAGGCTTGACGGAAACTCAAGCCCGAGATAGAGTATTGCCGATGACTGAAAAAGGCTGAGCCGGATTTCATCGAGTGGTTTCACTGGGTGAGGGTCGGACGGTCAAAAGATTCAGGTTTTCGTTGCATCGGATTCAATGCTGATGCAGAAAAGGCCAATGAGCTGCCGCGTGCAGCTCGTTGGCCTTTTTTTTTGACCCGGGCGGGACATCGCTCGGATCCTTGACACCATGCGAGGCTGGTCAGGCGCCAGCATCGACAAACCAAATCTCAAACAACCGAAGCTACGCTGTAACGGTGGAAACCGCCGTTCGGACAGGCCGGATGTGAAGCACCCTGTGTGCTGACATCCGGCCTTTTTTTTGGCCCCCCCGTTCCAGCTCGATACGCACGCCGCCCAGGAGTACTGACATCATGGATCCACTTGCCCTGATCCTTTCCCTTCCCGCCTTGAGCCTGCTGCTGTTCCTGGTTCTGCCCTCGCGCTGGGCCAACGCTCGAACGGGACAGGTCCGGCGTGTTGTGACAGCCTTGGCGGGACTCCAGTTGGTCGTGGCAGCGGTCGCCGCAGTCGCGCATGTTGGGCTTGGACACGCGGCTCACCGCTTGGTGTTGATCGACTGGGGATCACAAGCCAGTTTCAATCCAAGCGTCTATTACGATGGTGCTTCGAGCCTGATGTTGTTGCTGGTCAGCTTTGTCGGCTGGGTGATCTGCAAGTTCTCCCATCGCTACCTCGACGGAGATGCGCAACAGGGCCGGTATTTCCGTTGGACGGCAGCCACGATCGGGGCTGTTTCCTTGATGGCGATCTCCGGCAACCTGCTGATGTTCGCGTTGGCATGGGTCATGACCAGTTTTGGTCTGCATCATCTGCTCTTGCACTTCCCGGATCGACCCGCAGCACAACGCGGCGGCATGGACCAAGTTCGTGATCAGCCGCGTGGGCGACGTCGCGCTCATCTCGGCCCTGATTCTGACGTTCGTCAGGTTCAAGACACTCGACTTCGCGGAGCTGTTTGCCGCCTTGCCACAGAATGGTGTCGATGGAATCGCGTCGGAAATTCCACTCGCTGCGATCGGCTGGTTGTTCATCGCAGCGGCGATCCTCAAGTCGGCACAGTTCCCTTTTCACTCATGGCTGCCACAGACGATGGAGACCCCAACGCCGGTTTCGGCCTTGATGCATGCCGGAATCGTCAATGCAGGAGGATACCTGTTGATTCGGATGAGCCCCCTGGTCGTGCATGCTCCCTCGGCGCTGACCACGCTCGCCATCGTCGGTGCGGTGACCGCGGTATTCGGTGGGGTCGTGATGATGACACAGTCCAGCGTCAAGCAGGCTCTGGCCTACTCCACGATCGCCCAAATGGGATTCATGATGCTGCAGTGCGGGCTGGGGGCGTTCACTGCCGCGATGCTCCACCTGCTCGCCCACTCGCTCTACAAGGCCCACTCATTTCTCAATAGTGGAAGCGTGGTATCGCAGAGCATGGCAACGAAGGGAGCCCGATCGGCTGCAACCGGCACGGCAGCTGGTTGGCTTGGGTTGGCCACCGCCACAGTCGCGACCCTGACGTTGTACTTGGCGGCGTCCACGGTGTTTGGATTTGACTTCCTTGCCAAGCCAGGCGCCTTCGTATTTGCCTTCACCCTTTCGCTCGCGCTGATCACATGGGGATGGCGATTGTTCACGCTGGGTTCACCACGAACTGTCCTCGCTGGTTTGATCGGAATCGCCAGTCTCTGCACTTTCTACATGGTCAGCTATCTGGCGATCGACAAAGTGCTTGCGGGGGCGGTCCCGACCATGGGTCTGCCTCAGACGGCATTGATCGTCAACGTAGCGATCGCCCTGGCGTTCTGTGTCCTGCTGGCACTGCATGCCGCTGTCCGACAGTCAGGTCACTCCCGGATCGTCGATGCGTTCCGAGTGCATGCAGCCAACGGCTTCTACGTCGACGCCCTTTATCGACGCCTGGCCAATGCACTGGCGAGTTGATCGCGTCTCAACAAGAGGCCTCAGGTCTCTGCTTCCCAAGATAACGTTTCGAATTTCGCACTAGCCAACACACGACTCCGTCATAGGACCCAACCACCATGTCTGTCGCGAATCCCGTGCCTCTGCAAGCGTCCCTTTCCAAGGAGTCCTCGGCTCCCGACAAGACACTGACCGGAACTGCTGCCGCAGGCACCAGCGAGCTGAGGCAAGCTTTGAATAGCGTGCAAGAGAAGATTGCGCCGGTCTGGCCCCTCAAGGACTACGTCGCAGTCAATCCTTACCTTGGATATTCCGATAAGCATTTTCTAACAGCTCGCCGGTTGTTGCAGTCCGTCTCTGACTTCGAAACGATGATGCCGTTGGACTACTATCGCGAGCAGTTTGCGAAGCGAGCCATTCTCAAGTCAGACATCGATGCTGCGGTTGACGAGCTTGTTTCCGATCAAGTCGCTGGAGCGGAGACGATCGATGTCAACCAAATCGTCATGCTGCTTCAGGATGATTCCGTTGGTCGCTCCGCTGCGGAGTCCGCAACGACCGGTGAAGCGAAGCCCGCGCGATTGATCCGAACCATTTCCGAAGTACTCGATCGGCTGAATCAGTCGGAGTGGCAGGGAGTGATTCGAGACGAGATCTCCAAGCACTGTTCGGCCCACTATGACCAGGGACAGGCGTTGTGGCCCAGTCCTTGGAAGCATCTGCCCTTGTACCAGGCATGGCGATGTTCTGCACAGCACGACCGAAACTTCGAGATGCTCGGGGTGAGTGGGTTTCGCTCGTTCGTCTCGACCCTTCCGGAGCAACCAGAGGCTGCAATCACACTGCTGCTCGAGAAGCTGGAAGTGCCAAGCCAGCTTTGGCAGGATGTGTTGCAGTGCTACGCCCTGTCCACCATTGGCTGGAGTTCCTGGACGAGGTACAAGCATCGACAAGCCGCCGCGATGGGCGAGGAGAATAGCGATTTCGCAGGGCTGTTGGCGATGCGATTGGCCTACGAGGTCGCGCTCGCCGCTCATGCCGCTCTCAAGCTGGACTGGGGTTCGATTCTCCGGTGTCGTCGCTTGCTCGATGCGGCATCCAATCAGGAGAGCCACGAATCTCTTCTGCGATACGCCTTGCTCAAGGCCAGTGAGATCGCCTATCGCAGAACGCTGCTGGGGGATCTGGCAAAGTCGACGACGAGTCTCCCTGCCGCATCCATGGCATGCAAGGATGAGCCACATGGGAAATCGGAAACCCGTTCGCTAGCCCAGATGGTCTTCTGCATCGACGTGCGATCCGAGCGAATTCGACGCCACCTGGAGGCGACCTCGAACCAGATCGAAACGTTTGGGTTTGCCGGTTTCTTCGGACAGCCAATTGCCTACGTGCCGCTTGGCGAGTCCGAGGCAATCGATCAGCTCCCTGTTCTGCTAACGCCTCAGTTCAAGGTTCACGAAGGGCTCAACCCAGGGCAACCGGGGCAAACCCAGCAGGCGATCGCCAATCGCTCGCTGATTCGCGCGGTCAGGCAATCCTGGAAGGAATTCCAAACCTCGGCCGTGAGTTGCTTTGGATTCGTGGAGTCCACCGGGCTCCTGTACGGCTGGAAGCTCGTGACCCATTCCATCGGATTCGGCAGTGGCGGACTCGGCAGTTTCAGCAAGAGTCGATTCGACGGTGTCACCAAAGCCTCCCAGAAAGGTTTGGGACCATGCCTGCATGGGCTTGAGGAGCAAGGTGTCACCCAGCAGAAGCAGGCCGACATGGCGGAATCAGTCCTGCGAGGCATTGGAATCGTTGATGACTTTGCACGATTGGTCGTCCTTTGCGGTCATGGAAGTCAAACGGAGAACAATCCCTTGCAAGCAGGACTCGATTGCGGGGCCTGTGGTGGACATTCCGGAGAAGCCAACGCAAGGTTCGCAGCCAAGCTGCTCAATCAACCACATGTCCGCCAGGCACTTGCCGATCGCGGAATCTCGATTGGTGATGACGTGCGATTCGTGGGTGCCTTGCACAACACAACGACCGACGAGCTTCAGTTCTTTGACGTCGACTCGGTTCCTGACTCGCACCAAGCTGACCTTCAGCAGCTTGCCACATTGGCGAAACAGGCGTCTCAATCGAATCGGCATGAGCGACTGAGCGTGTTGCCGGGCGGCGATGAATCCGACCTGATTCGTCGAAGCTTGGACTGGTCCGAGGTTCGACCCGAATGGGGCCTGGCAGGTAACGCAGCCTTCATCGCAGCACCGCGAGCATTGACCGAAAAGGTGTCGCTTGGTGGACGTTCCTTCCTTCATAGCTACGACTATCGGAACGACCCGGAGTTCAAGGTGCTGGAACAGATCATGACGGCTCCGATGGTCGTCGCGAACTGGATCAACATGCAGTACTACGCCTCGACGGTGGATCCTCAGCACTTTGGCAGTGGCAACAAGGCCATCCACAACGTGGTCGGGCGATTTGGTGTGCTGGCGGGCAATGCTGGAGACTTGATGACGGGATTGCCATGGCAATCCATTCATGATGGTGAAGACCTCCAGCATCATCCGTTGCGACTGATGGTTGTGCTTGCTGCCCCACGAGATGCCATCGAGAAAATTGTCAACAAGCACGATTCCGTCCGACAACTCCTGAACAACGGATGGCTTCAGCTGGTTGCGTTTGATGACAACACCTACTACCGATTGAGCGAGCAGCAGAGCTGGGAACCCATCTCAGTTGGTTCGAATGAGCAAACTGCGGACCAGCTTTCCCCGTCTCTCTGTCTCTCTCGCGAAGCCTAGGTTCTGGAGGATCGATCGATGATCAGACAGGTTGCAAATGCATCCAACAGTTCTCTCGTCGAAACCATCCAGCACGGCGATGGAAGATTCAAGCGAGGGCACCGAGTGGCTCATCGTTGCTCACAACGATGCTCGCCTGGTTCGATCGTTGGCGAGTTCGGTCTCCAACGTCTCGGTCTTCATTCTCGAGTCGCCGCAAGGCACCTGGGACTTTGGAGAAGGCGAGTTGTTCGAGGCGAATTCGGCGCAACCTGTTACCTCGCTTGCACTCTTTGAAGTTGCGTTCCTTTCATAACCCGATGCGTAAGCGAGGAAATATCGCTATTGACATCGACTCGCTTACGCGTCGGGTCATGAGAACCTCGTGCGGCAGCCTAAATCGTAACTTCAAAACTCACGCTTCGGGTTACTATTGGCCGACAATGTGACGCTGTCCAGCTAAGATCTGACTACTCGGTCTTGCCCTTGGCGGGCGAATCGTTGTCCGCGTCCGGAGCGTCGAGCTTGACCTCGGTGTCTCCCTGCTCTGCGTTCACTTCGGGCTTCGCTTCAGGTTCTGCCAGTGGCTCCGAATCTGAACTCGATTCTGACTCTTCCTCGGGCGCAGGTTTTGATTCTGCTTCCCTGCGGGCCTTCTTTTCCTGCTCGGCCTTGGCTGCCGCTTCGAGTTGCTTCTTGGGTGGGATAGACGGGGAACTCGCCACTGGCCAAGCCGCGATCGACCACCCAAATGTTTCGGAAGCGAACCGGATCGCCGTGGTCTTGAATGTCGTGTTGGCAGCAGCAGTGGCTCCTCCTGTTTTCCGGCGCCGGTCTTGTTGGGCAGGGCGACGTTGTCCTGCACCTTGACGCCGTTGACCCACGAGGTGATGTGGGCGTCGCGGATCTTGCTGCCGTCGGCGGCCCAGCGAGGTGCCGTGAATTGCACGTCATAGGTTTGCCAAACAAGCGGCGGAAGCCCCATGTTCAAGTCGGGCGCCTTGAATCGGTAAAGCGAGCCGAGTCCATTGAACAGGGGCTCGAGAGCGAACGAATCGAGGATCTGGCACTCGTAGCGGCTCTGCAAGTAGAGTCCGCTGTTTCCACGCGCCTGTCCATCCGCTTGCGGCATGTAGGGGAAGCGAAACTCAACATGCAGGTTGAAGTCCTGAAACATCGGTTTGAGGTCCGCGCCCTGCATCAGCAGACCATCTTCGGTCATCTGGGCATTGGTGAACTGGTCAAGGTTCGTGCCGTCAAACAAGACGATTGCGTCTTTCGGCGGCAGGGCACCAAGGGTGGGGCTCGTTCGCTCGATTCGCTCCAGACGTCCGACCTGTTTCCTTTCCGATCCAGCAGCAGGCAGCCGTCGGGTTCGACGATGATCGCGAAGGGCCCGCCCGAGAGAATGACGAAGTCGTCGGAGCGACGGCCGATCATGCGAACCGGTTCGCCTTGGTGCCCTTCTTGTCCAGGCAACCCGCCGAGGAACGACAACGGCATCAAATTCGTTGTTGCCGACTGGACGAATCTGCAGACCGATCAGTTTCTTCTCCCCTTCCTCGCCGGCGTTGATCTCGCCCACGAACTCTCCCATCAACGAATAGTTGGGATCATCCTCAGGCGGTTCGGTGTAGGCCGGGCCCTTGCCGTTCTCATCGGCAGCATGCAAGCGAGTCGGGCCTTGGCTGTCCTCATCGGCAGCATACACGCGAGCATCCCAACCTGTCGTGACGATCAAGCTGAGTAGAACCAGGAAGAGGGAACGAGGCATGGGTGTACCTGCAGGGGCGGGGAACGACTGGGAGACGTTTGAATTCAAAAGGCCGCGATCAAGAGGCCGCGATCAAGAGGCTGGAATCAGGAGCTGGACTCACAATCTGCGACCAAAATCTGACATCGAGGGGCATAGGAAGGGGCTAGCGATCTGCCCCCGAAAAGGCACGCCGCGGGGCTGCGGGGAAATCACCCCATCTTGGCACCACTCTAATCAATGGGACGCCCGATTGCCACCGAACCGATTGGCATGAAATTTCCCGCTATGATGGCTGGAAATTCTGGCATCGAAGCCCTGGGTCCACCTCTCCCGTCCGTCCTCCCCGCATGTGCCCGCCATGAACAGACTTTTTTCGACGCTACTACTTGCCGTCTTCGCATGTCAGTGCTGTGACTTCCGCGGCCGACCCGCCGACCCAACATCGTGTTCATCTTCACGGACGATCACTGCGAACAGGCCTTCAGTGCCTACGATCCGTCGCGGATCACGACGCCCAATCTCGATCGGATCGCCAACGAGGGAATGCGATTCGACCGCTGCTACGTGACCAATTCGATCTGCGGTCCGAGCCGAGCGGTGATCCAGACGGGCAAGTACAGCCACCTCAACGGCTTCGAGACCAATGGCAACCGATTCAACGGCGACCAGCAAACGTTTCCAAAGCTGCTGCAGGCGGCCGGCTACCAAACAGCGGTGGTCGGGAAGTGGCACCTGCTTCCACGCCGCAGGGTTACGACTACTACGACGTGCTCAAGGGCCAAGGGCCCTACTACAACCCGCCGATGATCACCGCCGGCGACGACGGTCAACCGGTCACCAGGCCGCATACCGGTTACACCACCGACATCATCACCGACAAGATGCTCGATTGGCTCAAGAACCGACGTGATGGCGACAAGCCATTCATGGTGATGTTCCAGCACAAGGCACCGCATCGCAATTGGATGCCGGGACCGAAGTACTTGAACTGGCTTGACGATGTGACGATTCCCGAGCCCGAAACGCTTGTGGGATGACTACTCGGGACGCACGCAGTCGGCCTCACGGCAAACGATGACCATCCGCAACCACCTGACGGACAATGACCTGAAGCTCACCGGGCACGGCACGATGAATGCCGAGCAAATCAAAGTCTGGGACGCCGCCTATGGGCCCAAGAACGAAGCCTTCTTGAAAGCTCGCGACTGGGATGAGCGAAGAAGAGATCATCAAGTGGAAGTACCAGCGCTACGTCAAGGATTATCTGCGCTGCGTCAAGAGCGTCGATGACGGCGTGGGCCGCGTGCTCGATTACCTCGACGAAGTCGGGCTGGCGGACAACACGGTCGTGATCTACTCGTCCGACCAGGGCTGGTATCTGGGCGAACATGGCTGGTTCGACAAGCGATGGATGTACGAGGAATCGCTCAAGACGCCGCTGCTGGTCCGCTGGCCGGGCAAGGTCAAGCCGGGTTCGATCAACGACGACATCGTCTCCAATCTCGATTTCGCCGAAACGTTCCTGGACATCGCGGGCGTCGAGGTCCCCGACGACATGCAGGGACGAAGCCTGGTGCCCATGCTGGAAGGCAACACGCCCGAGCGACTGGCGGAAGACCTTCTACTATCACTACTACGAGAATCCCGGTGCGCCACAACGTGGCCCGTCACTACGGCGTGACCAACGGCAAGCACAAGTTGATTCACTTCTACGGCTTGGAAGGCGAAAAGCTGGACGACTGGGAGTTGTTCGACTTGCAGAACGATCCCAACGAGCTCAGAAGCGTCTACGGCAATCCGCAGTACGCTCAGGTCCAAGCCACCTTGCTAGGCGAGTTGGCAAGGCTTCGCGAGCAATACCAAGTGACCCCCGACGAAGTCACACCCCTCAAAGGTCGTCGAGCGAAGAAATAGAGCCGAGTGGTGGCAAGCTGCATCGCGATTAGGCCAGTCTCTCCGAGACGGAGCACGATCGAGTCTTGGAAAGACTCGGCTACGGTAGGCTGCCATTCACTCCAGAGCATCGGCCAGCTCGTCGAATGATCTCCTGCCGCTGCTGCGCCGACTCGGTTGCCTGCAGCCGGCTGCTCAGTCGGAGCATGAACTCGGCGTAATCGTTGTGCCAGTCACGCTTCAAGTTGCGTTGGGTCGATCCGCGGTTCAGGCCGTTCGACCGACTTGGCCGGGCTGCCGGCCACCAGCGCGTAGCTCTCGTCAAAGTTTGGTAGAAAGATCTTGTTCGCGATCCATCCCTTTCTCTAGCCAACAGGTCGGCGCAGGACGGCTCGCGCCTCGTCCTCGCCATGATTGAGAAACAGCCCGCCGATGTACTCGGGCCGCGTTCCAGAACCCAGTTGATCAATTCCACCTGGTCGGCGTGCGCCGAATAGTTGCCCGAGCCTGCGAATCTGGGCCCGGACTTTGTATTCCTTGCCATGAATGCGAACGCTGCTTGGCGCCGCTGGTGATGATGTTGCCGAGCGTTCCGGGGGCCTGGTAACCGACGAACAGAATCGTCGACTCCGGCCGATAGATGTTGTTCTTCAAGTGATGCTTGATGCGGCCGGCGGTGCACATGCCACTGGCGGAAATGATGATCGCCCCTTGCTTACGTGATTGATCGCGATGCTCTCTTCGACGCTTTCAACGAGGCGAAAATTGGGATGGCGAAAGATCTTGGACTCGTCGACCTCGATGTCTTCCATCTCCGAAGCATACTTGATGAACACCTCGGTCGCTTTGCGGGCCAGCGGCGAATCGAGATAGACGGTCGCGTTGGGAATCTCACCGGCATCGAGCAGCACGGCGATGTCATGCAGCAACTCTTGGCTTCGCTCGACGGCAAACGACGGAATCACGACGTTGCCGCCGCGCGAAGTCCTCGTCGCAACTCGTCGCGCATCGCTTCGCGACGTCTGTTCCAGCGTGTAATCCTCGCGATCGCGATTGCCATAGGTGCTTTCGCAGACGATGTAGTCGTATCCGGTCGGAGCATCCGGCTCGGGATGAAACGCCTTTTCTTCGGGGCCCAGGTCGCCCGAGAACAGTAACTTGATGGTTTGGCCTTGATCCTCCAACTCGATCTTCGGCTGACGCCGATCCGAGTAGATGTCCGGCGTTCCAGAGCCGGACGCGAACTCCGGGCATCGGCTCAAACCAGGTTTCGTAGTCGACCGACGCGAACGAGCGGGATCGTCGCTTCAGCATCCTTGATCGTGTAGACCGGCTTGATCGGTCGTTCGCCACGGCGTTCTCGTTTCTCGTTGATTCGCTCGACGTTCGATTCCTGGATGAATGCCGAGTCGCGAAGCATGAACCCGAGCAGATCCTGCGTTGGCTCGGTGCAGTAGATCTTGCCGTTGAAAACCAGCTTTGACCAATTTGGGCAACAAGCCGCTGTGATCGATGTGAGCATGCGTCAGGATCAGGAACTTGGCCTCCGACGCGTCAAATGGGAACGGTTGGTAGTTCAGCTCCTGGGTCGTGCGATTGCCTTGAAACAATCCGCAGTCGATCAGAAACGGTCCCGATTCACAGTGAACCAGAGAACAGGAGCCAGTCACCGTTCCTGCGGCTCCACAGAATTTCAGCGTCGTCATGAAGGAGTTCAGTTCCTGTTCACGTGATCTCGGAAACGATTTCAAGAGTTGCGATGCTCGCAGCTTCGCTACGAAAACTGGTTGACGGCGAAATCGGCTACAGTAGACCAGTCTCTCCGAGACTGAGCGATCGAGTCTTGGAAAGACTCGGCTACGGTAGGGTAACGAGTCTTGGAAAGACTCGGCTACGGTAGGGTAACGAGTCTTGGAAAGACTCGGCTACGGTAGGGTAACGAGTCTTGGAAAGACTCGGCTACGGTAGGGTAATGAGTCTTGGAAAGACTCGGCTACGGTAGGCCGCCCTTGCCGAGGCTGAGTTAGTCATTGTTATTGAACTGGACGCCGCGTCAGGGCGTCGTCGGGCTTTGATCCAAGGAGGGAGAAGGTTGTTTCTGTGCAGCGAGATACGCCAACAAATCGGCGGCTTGTTGGGCGGTGAATTCGGACAACAGACGCTCTGGCATCACCGATGCGTCCATCGGCTTGATCAACTCGATCTCGGCCTGAGGAATGGTCGTGGGTTTACCAGAGGCTTCGACGATCGTCATTGATTCTGGATTCTCCTCGACCACCATTCCAGCCATTGTCACGCCGTCGACGGTGAGCAGCAGCTTGCCTCGGTACTTCATGTCAATCTTGGCGGATGGCTTCAGAATGCTCTCGAGGATTTCCGCTGGTTTCTGTGTGGCTCCAATTCCGCTCAGATCGGGACCGACTGCGGTGCCGACCCCGGCGATCTGATGGCATTGTCGACAATTGACATCCGAAGCACTGACGAACAACGCTCGTCCCGCATCAACGTCTCCCGTCATCGCCAACAACGGCTGCGCGTCAATGCTGGGTCCGAGTCGCTTCACCCGGCGTTCTTCGGGAAGGAATCGCTCGAAGAGATCACGTACACTGGAATCCGATCGGCGAGAGGCGACATCGGCAATCGCCGTCCGTATCGAGTTGTCCACCTCTGTCCCAGAACAGGCGATGGCCAACGCCAACGCGTCATTGGTCGAATCAAGCAACCCATTGATCGAAGCAACCGCTTCGTCACTGAGTGGACAGGATTCCGTCAGAATCTGCTTGCACATCTCGTCGCACTCCTTCGATGGCGAGTTGGGTGCTAGCGACTCAATCCATTGTTGGATCAGGTTGACGCCGAAATCATCAATCATGGATGGGCCAAATTGTGGCATGTGACCGCGGCCATTTTTGACGAGGCGATACATCAAGACGCTCTGCGACAGGCTCGCCCGAGGCGACCACGCTCGCCGACCGCAAACCGAAGTTACCTTGGGAAGGCGGGACATCAAGAATGTTGAGTTGCGAGAGCGGAAGGTCGCCAACCAATTCAAACGGTGCCGTCCCGCCCCCTCCTCGGCGATGGCAATGGGCGCAGTTCATATGCAGATAGCTTCTCGCACGCGCGTCGAGACTCGCTGACGAATCGTGCGGCGAAACGGCTGGGTTTGGCTTGGTAATCCCCTTGGCAAACAGCCCCAGCTCGAGGAGCTGATCCAATTGATTGGCGACACTCCCGGTCGCATTTCGATTGAGCTGTTCCAGCTTGAAACCGTGAACGGTATTGGCACTCCAAATATGACAGAGCAAACACTCGTCTCGGCTGGCATGATGCCAGGTTTGTTTTTGTGGCGACGTCGGGTTTCGCGGATCAACCAGCAGGATTTCGCGATCAACACCCACGTTGTCCTGCAAGACCGCATCGGTTTGCTCGTCGTTCCAGACGTAGTTGTATGCGTTCCAGTCATCGCCATTGCGATGCAAGAGTTGTGTTTCCAAACGCCGCAGTGAGCCGAGGTCATTGGGGTCGTCATGGAAGAACACCGTCTTTGCAAGAACCGTATCGTGTGGAAAATTGAACTCCCCTTCGACTTGGCCGGTCTTCCAATCGCTGCGGTCAAAAACATCGACCTGACTGTCGCCGGCTAGGGCGATCCACTGGCGACTCGACGTGTGGTCCGCCCAGTGGTGTGCATTGATGTCGTATTCGACGACACCGGCGGCCGGGACTTGATCGACGGTTGATTCGAAAATGCCAGTCTCGCTTAACTTGCGAGGGAAATCGACCGATGCAGCCTGCGCTGTGTTGGGGACAAGCCGATGAATCGTGCCATCGTAGCCAACCACCAGCACCTCGCCGTCGTCGTCCAACGCGAAACAGATGACGCGAAGATCGGTATCGGCGATCTCTTCCTGCCAGGTCACGTTTTGTCCGTCGTGCTTGATCGCCCAGATCTTTCCCGTCATCCAGTCTCCGTAGAGGTAGGCGCCTTTCAATTCGGGCAGCCGATCGGAATACCAAAAGTACCCTCCGGTGATCGAGCGAGCTTCGAGATGCGTATGCTCGACGATCGGTGGGGTGATTGGCGTGGAAGTTCGCCTCCCATCCTCTTTGACGACCTGGCTTCCCTCCATCACGCTCCAGCCGTAGTTCGCACCCCGATCGATGCGATAGACCATCTCCATCATTTCCCAGCCGACGTCACCGGTCCAAAGGGTATCCGTGACGGGATCGAAGGCCATCTTCCAAGGATTGCGGAAACCATAAGCCCAGATTTCACCGCGCACCCCATCTTGCCCGACAAAGGGATTGTCTTCGGGAATCGAATAGGGAAGATCGCCAGAGGGGTGATCGACATCGATCCGCAGTACCGACGCCTCGAGGTCGCTGAGGTCTTGTCCGGTGTCAAGTCGATCGGGCGGATTGGGGTTCTGTCCATCACCGACCGAAACGTACAGGTACCCGTCGGTGCCGAAGTGGAGGCTGCCACCGCTATGTCCTTCACTGTTCCAGTTTGCCAACACCGTTTCGGTATTCGGATCAATGATCGGCCAGGCCGTATCGGTAACTCGAAAACGACTCAGCCGTGTTCCCGTCATCGACTTCGGTTCGGCGGTGTAAGCGATGTAGCACCAGGGGGTCGCCGGAAAATCGGGATGGAATACGATCCCGTAGGTCCGCGAGGACCGGGGTGAGACTTCTCGCAAATCGATCGCTTCCCGAATGTCACGATCCGAGCTCTTGGAAAAAGAAAGAATTCGTCCCTTCACCTCGGTGACAAGCCAACGATCGGTGCTGGGAACTCGAATCATCTCCGTCGGTTCGTCGAGCATGACGTCTGCATCGACCTGCTCAATGGTGAACGGCGGAGGAGGGTCGGGCGTGCCCTGGACTCTCGAGGTCGTCCAAGGATTCTTTCGAGGTGCTTGCCCCTGGATGCCAGCAACCACCAAGGCATTGAAAACGAGAAAAATGACGGAGCAAGCCAATTTGAATCGCATGGTGACGAACAACGCCGAGAGGGAACCAGGGGGTATCATGGGCAACAGTGTAGCAGCCACAAAGTGTAACAGGATCCAACCGATGGCATCAGAAATGGGTGCCTGGTGGCTGTTTCTTGACCTGGGAAGCCGTTGTTGATTGAGCGGATAGGGATCTGTATTGATGAGGAACGTACCGGCCGTCGAATTGGAGCAAGTTGTCAAGCGATTTGCTTCGCGGAGTGCCGTCGACGGGGTCGATCTCTGTGTGCCGAGAGGATCCATTTTCGGGTTCATCGGTCCCAATGGATCTGGAAAAACGACGACCATGCGGCTCATTCTCCGGATCTACCAGCCCGACGAGGGCCGGGTGGTGGTGCTGGGTTCGGATCAGGGCACTGCCTCGGATCCTCGTGTGGGTTATTTGCCGGAAGAACGCGGTCTCTATCGTCGTATGACCGTTCGCCGGGTGCTCCGGTACTTTGCCCAACTCAAAGGGATCCGGCGGCCTGATGCGTTGATTCAACGGCATCTCGAGCGTTTGGGGGCAGCGGAGTGGAGCGAGAAGAAGGTCGACCAGCTATCGAAGGGAATGGCGCAGAAGATTCAGTTCATTGTCGCCATCATTGCTGAGCCCGAGTTGGTGATTCTTGATGAGCCTTTCAGCGGTCTTGATCCCGTGAACCTCGATCTGATGCGTGACATTGTTCGGGAGTTGCACGCCAAAGGCACGACCGTGATCTTCAGCACGCACGACATGGAGGTCGCACAGCGGCTATGTGATCGTGTCTTCATGATCTACCAAGGCAAGAAAGTTCTCGATGGAAGCATCGATGAAATTCGTCAGCATCATGGCGTCTGTTCTGTTCGTGTACGAATGGCTGGAGGATCGATGGTCCCCGACGGATTGCCCGGCGTGATGTCGATGCAAACGCAGGATTCCTTTGCTGAGTTATTACTTGACTCGCATGATGCGAGACAAGGCGTACTGGAATCACTGGTAGCGCTTGGCGAGGTCGCACACTTCGAGACCATCCAGCCGACACTCCATGACATCTTTGTTCGTATCGCGAAGCCGACGGAAAAGGACTTCGCAGCCGGGGAGACAAGCGATGAGTAGGATCCTCGTGATTGCACGACGTGAATTCACAAGCATGGTCGCGACCAGAGCGTTCCTGCTCACCATGATTCTGTTGCCCGTCATGATGTTGGGTGGATTGGTACTGCTGCCCAGGCTGGGAAAGATCGGTGGCCCCAAAGATCGTCAGATCGTTGTTGCGGATGGTACCGGACAGCTCTTCTCGATGATTGCAAGGGCATCGGATGAGCGAACGGCGTCGATCGAAGCGATGATCGAAACGCAGCAAGCAGAAGAATTTGACAGAGATCCGATCTCCGGCACGGAATTCTTTCATTTCGAGGCAGCGTCGAAACCGGAGCTAACCGATGATGATCGCCTGACGCTCAGTGAGCGTATTCGGGAAGGCGAGCTCTACGCGTTTGTGGAATTGCCGAAAGGCTTGATTGACTCCGATCAATCGATGGCAGCGAAATACGTGGGTCAGGATGCGGCGATCAGCACGGCAAGACGCTGGTTGGAAGGCTTGCTGCAGAATGAACTGCGACAAGCCCGCCTGATTGAGCTTGGCATTGACCCGCAGGTGGTTGACGCCGCCGACGCAGACGTCGACTTGGAGCCAACGTTGCCCTATGAGAAAGGCGAAGACGGAACGGCCGAAACCAAGGGAGGCATCAACATGCTCGCCACCATGTTTGTCCCCTTTGGGCTCATGATGTTGATGTTCCTCGTGATCTTCATGGCGGCACAGCCCATGTTGGAAAGTGCCATGGAGGAGAAGCAGCTTCGCATCGCCGAATTGCTGCTCGGTTCGGTCAGTCCGAATCAATTGATGACGGGAAAATTGCTGGGTAATGTGGCCGGCTCGTTCGTCGTCTTTGCGATCTACGGAGTCGGTGCCCTGATTGTGGCTCATTACAACCAATGGGATGTGCCGGTTGATTGGTCGCAGATCCCCTGGCTAATCGTATTTCAAGTCTTGGGGGTGCTGTTCTTCAGTTCGGTATTCCTGACGATCGGCGCATCGGTGAGCGAGTTGAAAGAGGCTCAGAGCTTGCTGATGCCGGTTTGGTTGTTCGCGGTGATTCCGATGATGGTCTGGTTTGTGGCCGTGCGCGATCCCAACGGACCGGTCGCCACCACGCTCAGCTTCTTTCCTCCGTCAGCCCCCTTGATGATGTCGCTGCGCATGGCCAGTGGTCAGACGATACCCGCCTGGCATGCTCCGGTCTCCGCCGCCGTGATGTTGGTCGCCACCTACACCGTGGTCACGATCGCAGGACGGATCTATCGAGCGGGTCTGTTGAAGAGCGATTCCGCTGCGTCCTTCGCCAAACTGTTCGCCCGCCTCCGCGCCGCGGAATGAGAGACCCGCGGCGAGTTGGCGGTAGCGGACCGGCGCTTCTTTGCTAACCGATCGAGGGTGGGGCCGAATCAGCCAGCGGACTCAGATAGAGCGGATGCGCCGTGTGTCGATGTGGCTGTGGCCGCAACACCGAAGCGGCAGCTTCCAGGAGGTCTCGACGGCTAACCTGGCCAACAAGCTGATCACCCTCGAGAATTGGCAAGCGGCGATAGGGCGAATTCAAGAACATCTGGGCGATCGTCAACATGTCGGAATTCGGACAGGCCGTTAGCGCCTTGGCATCCATGTACTCACCCACCGACTTTTGCCGTACCGCCTCGACAAGACGTGAATCGGCGTTTGGTAGCTTCGAACGCGTTTGAGCTTCACCGGCCAGTCGATGCTCGGCCCGCAACACATCGCGGCGGCTGACTTGGCCTGCCAATTTCGTTCCTTGCAACACCGGCAGTCGTCGATAGGGCGTTTGCTGGAACTTGTGGGCAACCTCCAACAGCGTGTCTTCGTCATGGATGATGCGGTTGCGATCCAGGTTCATGTAAGAGGCAACTTTGGTCCCCGGAAGTTGATCGTGAATCGCCGCCACCAGGACTCGCATCGCCGTCTTTTCAGAAAAGATGCCCTCGTAACGTCCCTCGTCATCGACGACCGGTGCACCCGAGATGCGCCGTTTCAGAATGTGGTCAATCGCTTCAAACACATCGATGTCGGGTGAGAGTGTGATCAGCTCGCACTTCATGAAGTTGCGCACGCATGGGAGGTAGATCCCACAGTCGCTAGCCACTTCAACCGTGTCGGTCATCGCGTTCATGCAACACTTCTCGCTGAACACGCCGACGTAACGGCCTTCTGAATCAACCACCGGAGCACCCGAGATGTTGTCTCGTAACAATCTCGCGACACCTTCCAAAACGTTCGTATCGGTCGACAGAGTGACCAACTTGCGACGCATGAAGTCCTCTGCGGTTTTCACGTTGAACATGACGAGTCCTATAGTATTTGAGGGAGGGGCTCGCGCCGCATTGATCGCTGGACGCGAATGTCCAACCTAGGAGCCCTCTACATCGAAGTCAAACCTTTTGTCAGCGCGACAAGGGCATATCCTCCCCAAAGAGAGTTTGTGAAAAAATGCGCAAGCCTTCCTGGTCAGCGTTTGTTCAGCTGAGACTGATACTCCCAGCGATCTTTCCACTGTTCGAAGTAGGGGCGATAGGAGTCCACGTCGCGTCCAGAACCGCGGTGCGGGTTCACTTGGGTCGACTCGCCCCTCTGGATAGTCTTGACCGGCCACGCTCTGTTCCACCGAATCGTTCCAACGCAGCAACGCTTCCTGCATTTCGGTGGCAACGTCGGGCCGCTTGGTAATCAGATTGGTTGACTCCGACGGATCTGCGTTCAGATCGTAAAGTTCAAACTTCGCTACGCTTCTGATCATTGCCTTTCAGATCATTGCTCAGCAACTTCATGTCGTTGTCGATCCACGCCGCTTTGCCCTGGTAACGAAATGGGATCGGTCGCTCGCGTCGGCCGATCTCCCGCTCCATCAGCGGCAGCAAGCTGATGCCGTCGAGTGGGCGATCGGGATCGGGGTACGGGATCGCATCGATGTCAAGAATCGTGGGCAAGATGTCGAGAACGGTTGCAGGATAGGAGGTAATTCGAGGCTGCTTGATCATCGCTGGCCATTGAATGATCGCGGGGACTCGCAATCCACCCTCGTAGATCGTCCCCTTGTTGCCTCGCAGGTTTCCGACCGTCGACGGCTCGATCTTGGGAAGGCCCCCATTGTCGCTGCAGAACCAAACGAGGGTGTTCTCCCTGAGGTGCAATTCACCAAGGGCGCCCAGCAGCGTCCCGATGCTGCGGTCCATGGCGACCAGTTCGCCGTAGTGGTTGCGAGACTCGGTGTTCAAGTCGTCAAATGGGGCCATGTCTTGATCGGTGGCCTTGAACGGATTGTGGGGAGAGCCGAACCAGATGACGGTAAAGGTCGGTGTGCTTCTCGTGATGCTCAGCGATGAACCGGATCGCCTGCTCGACGACGATCTCCGATGAGTCGCCCTGGAATTCTTCGAACGTTCCCTGCCGGCTGAGTATCGGATCACGATCAAAAAAATTGGTGACCGAAAGCCATGTTTGAAATCCGAATTCGCCTGGGTTGTGATCGTCTGACTTCAAGATCTGGCACGCCGGGACCACGAAGTCCATTGAGATGCCACTTGCCGAAGTGCCCCGTGGCATAACCGTTGTCGGCAAGGATTTGAGCCAACGTGATTTCTTGTCGCCGCAGCGCGTAACCGTGACTCTCCACTCCCGTGCGATCGTTGGCCCGGCCCGTCAAGACGCTAGCGCGCGTGGGTGAACAGACCGGCGCACCCGCATAGAAACGATCAAACCGCAAGCCGCCTGCTGCCATCGCATCCAGGTTGGGTGTCTTCAAAACCGGATGTTGGTAGTAGCCGGTCTGAGCCCAACCCTGATCGTCGGCCATGACGAGGACGATGTGCGGATGCGGCGCCGCCAGCAGCCGGCCCTGCATGCCAAACGAAAAACAGAAGGTCAGCACAAACATTCCGAACAACGGAGCCGAGTTGAAAGGAACTGGTTCTTCGAGTCATCGCGCTAGGCCTCGGAGTTGAGAAGACAAGTCTGGAACGCACTGCAGAGTTTACTGTCGGCCAGCCTCTCCGAGGCTGAGCAAAGCAGAGTTTACTGTAGGCCAGCCTCTCCGAGGCTGAGCAGAGCGAGTCTCAGAGAGACCATGAAAAGATTGGCTGGCCGAAAGGAAGTCCACATTTCCAAGGCGGACATCCGCAGCGTTGCTGCGTTTGTTACGAGCTCTCGGAGAGACTCGCCTACGGTAGAAAGCCGCACATCGAAAAAGTCACACTTCTCGGAGAGACTCGCCTACGGGACTCAGGCTACGGCAACCCGCCAAAGAGCGGGGCTCTAACGAGGTGGCAACTTGCGACTGCCAGGCCCTTGGTCGTCCTGCGGCGAAAGCCGACGCCCGCGATTGCGAGAGGCGACCAACGAAACGAATCGGCCTCGCTGGACCACGCGACCGTGTTGGTTCAAGAGTTGTCGCCGCCAGGTCACCCGTCCTGCACGACGCCCATGCTGCTGGATCTCTTCGATCTCCGTGACGACCTGAACACGGTCGCCAAAAAAGATGGGGGACTCGAATTGCCACTCGGTGATGCCGATCAGGGCCAGCGTGGCAACGCTAGGAGATCGCGTGCTCAGCCCGCCAGCACACTGAGCCCCAGCAAGCCGTGGGCCACAGGCTCCCCGAAAGGCGAGTGCCCACTATCGGAACGATGAAGTGGATCGTGGTCGCCGGTCAGGGTCGCAAAGTCTTCCACGTCCACTGAAGTGATCTCTCGGAACTCGCTGCTCCAGCGGTCACCCACCCGCATGTCCTCGAGGTACAGCGGTTCAGCCCCCGCGGCGGATTCAAGAAGACGTTCCTCTTGGAGTCCTTGGGCGACTGCTAGCGGTTCGGAGATCGACATGCGGCCAACTTCTTTTTCTCACCAACTCGGATTCATCACGTTCAAGCGGCTACAATCATGGCCTGTGACTCGGTGCCTCAACAAGCCGTCTTTCTTGCACATCTTCATTTCGATGGCCTCACGGTGGACGCTGACTGGGGTCAGGAAAACGATGTTGACTGGGTAGTTCGGGAGAGCTGGGGCGCAAGCTGGGGCGTGCGGATCGACGCACGATTGACCTCCAAGGGGTCATCGTCGCGAGGTTGCCACACCCCAATCGAAACTGATTCGATCGACCCAGGATCTGGGCTCGATTGCAATTTCAATCTGGGCAGCCATCGACTGAGGAAACCCATGCTGATCCGTTCCATTTCTGCTGTTTTCGCCGTTATTTGCCTCGTTGCCAGTCTCCGGGCCGAGCCTCCCCAGCTCTCTTTTCAGGCCGCGACTCTTGGCTCTGGATGCCAATGAAGGGATCGCCGCGGGCGACGTCGATGGCGATGGGATCACCGATCTGGTGGCGGGCCGGAATTGGTTTCGCGGAGGTGACTGGGCTCCCCGTCCGCTGCGCAGCATCGACGATTGGAATGGCTACGTCGAGAGCAATGGCGACTACCTGTTCGATGTCAATGGCGACGGACGACTCGATGTGATCGCCGGATCTTTCTTGCCAACGGAAATTCATTGGTACGAGAACCCGGGCGACGAATCGCTTCGACTTGGCAAGCAGTGGCCCCAGCACCTGTTGGTCGATACTGGCAATACATGCAACGAAGGCCAGATGATGCATGACATCGATGGGGATGGTCGACCCGAGTGGTTGGTCAACAGCTGGAAGAAGGATGTGCCGACGGTGATCTGGCGATTGGTCGATCGATCCGAACCTGCCGAAGATGGTGCCGTTATGAACTGAAGCCGCATCAAGTCGGCGAAAAGGGCAACGGTCATGGTTTGGCGGTCGGGGACATCAGCGGAGACGGCCGAGCCGATCTGCTGGTCGGGCAGGGCTGGTACGAGCAACCCGAGAGTGATCCCTGGAGTCAGCCTTGGACGTTCCATGCGGATTGGGATTTGCACGCCAGTTTGCCAATGATTGTGGCGGACCTGGACAACGATGGTGATGGCGATTTGATTCATGGCAAGGGACATGACTACGGGCTTTACTGGTGGCAGAACGATGGCGCGGACGCGTCGGGAAAGATTCGCTGGACCGAACATGAGATTGATCGAAGCTACAGCCAGCCCCATTCACTCGCCTGGGTCGATCTCGATGGTGACGGCCAGGAAGAGTTGATCACCGGCAAACGGTACTTCGGCCACAACGGCAAGGATCCAGGAGGGACGGAGATGCCCTGCTTGTACTACTACCGGTGGAATCCCAAGACGAAGGAGTTCACCCGTGCCACCATCGAAGAGGGCCATGTCGGCTGCGGTCTGCAAATCGTTGCGGCTGACTTGAACCAAGATCAGCAGGTTGACATCGCTGTCGCTGGAAAGAGTGGTACCTATTTGTTGATTGCCCAATGAGCGAATCGACGCCTCCGACCTAACGATCCAAGCGGCCCAGACGCAGGTCGATGAGTGGATTCAGACCATTGGCGTTCGCTACTTCAACGAGCTGACGAATCTTGCCCAGCTCGTCGAGGAAGTGGGGGAGGTTGCTCGAATTCTCTCCCGCCGCTGTGGAGAGCAATCGTGCAAGCCGGGTGAGCAGCTAGGGGATCTCGCCGATGAGCTTGCCGACGTCATGTTCGTCACGATTTGTTTGGCCAATCAGTCGGGCATCGATCTTACCGAAGCCCTTCAGAAAAACCTGGACAAGAAGTCCAAGCGAGATGCGACACGACATCGTGACAATGCAAAATTGTCTTGATTCTCTCCGCTACATTCCTCCTCGAACTGGTGAGCCTTTGCGATGAAACCACCTTTCCTGATCGGGCTGTTGCCCGGCCTGATGGTGCTGACTGCGGCGGTTGCCTCGGAAACGGAAGTGTTGTTCGACGGCACCGATAGCGATCGCTGGGAGTTTCGCGAGGGGGCTTGGTCGATTGACGACGATGGGTCGCTGACCTGTCACATGGAAGAGGTCAAACAGAAAAATGGCCAGATGCGGCCAAAGGGCATGGGGTACATCTGGACTCGTAAGCCCTACGAGAACTTTGAATTGACCCTTGCCTACAAGCTTTCGGAAGGGTGCAACAGCGGCGTCTTCTTTCGCACCGACCCAGACGATCCCGTCCAGCAGGGATTTGAGATTCAGTTGCTTGACGATGACGGGTTCCGCCCCGCCAAGGGAGAGCTAGAGGGCAAGAAGCTGAATGGTGCCTTCTACGATTGTCAGGCGCCAAGCCGTCATCCCGGCAAGCCAGTGGGTCAATGGAACGAGCTCAAGCTAACCTGTTCGGGCCCCACGATCCGTGTGGAGATCAACGGGGATCTGGTCAATGAAGTCAATGTCGAACGATGGGACACGCCGCTGAAGAATCCTGATGGTTCCGCGAACAAGTTCAAGACCGCGCTGAAGGAATTGCCTCGTCGCGGACGGATCGGATTTCAAAATCACGGCCATCCGGTCTGGTTCAAAGACGTCAAGATTCAAGAGCTCTAAGGAATCACTTTCTGCAACCGAGAACCCGATTTTTTCGCGGTGCGGTCTTCTACCGTAGGCGAGTCTCTCCGAGACTCGTAAGTGACTCGTCGAGAACGCAGCAAAGCTGCGAATGTCCGCCTTGGAAATGCGGACCTACGGTACCGCACTTTTTTTTCGACCTCTCCCAACCTTCTTGATTCCATGGCATCGTCGCGATCAGCGACGGTCTCGGAGAGACCGCCCTACGGTAACGTGGCAGTTGTCCGGTTAGGTGACGGCATACTCCGGCACAGGACGGCTCATTCCCATGTCTTGGAGCAACAGACGGCTCGTGATGCGACTCGATTCGTAGATCACTGGCAAACCGCTGCCGGGATGGGTGCCACCACCGACCAGGTACACTCCATCGAGCTCCTCGAACCGGTTCCGCGGCCGGTTGAAAAGCATTTGCCCAAGGTTGTGGGCGAGATTGAAGGTCGCACCGCGGTAGATGGCGTATTCGTGCTGCCAGTCAGCAGGTGTGATGCGGTGCTCGACCCGAATTCGATCGCGAAGATCGTGCAAGCCAATCGCCGACATCGCATCCAGGGTCAAGTCGCGATAACGGTCGGATTCGCGTGACCAATCGACATTGTCGTGTTGATGTGTGACCGGAACGAGCACGTAGAGACCACTGCAACCGGGAGGTGCCAGCGATTGATCGGTCACACCGGCGTTTTGAACATAGAACGAAGGATCTTCGCTGAGAACATGTTCCTGCTCGATCTCGATCAGGTTCTTTTCGTAGTCACGACTGATATGAATGTTGTGATGAGGAAGATCGTCGTAGATCCCCTCGATGCCAAGGTAGAGCATGAACGTGCTGCAGGAATACTTCTTGCCCTGCAGCTTTTCATCACTCCAACGCCGCCGAAGATCGATTCGGTACGGTCTTGCTCATCCAGTCCGCAAAGTCGGCGTTCACCACAAAGGCATCGGCTTGATAGGTGCCCTGATCGGTCCGCAGCGCGGTCACTCGACGACCAGAGGTTTGTACCTCGGTCACCGGCTCGTTCATACGGATCGTAACCCCCATCGATTCCGCGATCTCCGCCATCCTTTCGCTGACTCGGCTGCAACCGCCCATGCGGATGCCAGACCCCATGCTCGTACTCCAAAAACGAAAGGATGCTGAACAGGCTTGGACACTGAAACGGCGACATGCCCAGGTACTTCGACTGAAACGCAAATGCGATCACCAGGCGTGGATCGGTGAAGTAACGTTGCAGCTCTTTTCCCAGCGATCGCATGGGGTGCAGATGGGGAGCCGCAGCCAGCATCGACGGACGCAGCAGATCGGCCGGGGAGCAAAAGGGGGACTCCAAGATCGGTCGGAACTTTTCCAACTTGACCCGGTTGTCATCCATGTAACGACGGAGCGATCCCACATCGGCCGGAGAGAATTCGGCGATCTGGCGATCCATTCGATCGAGGTCGGGCGTGCAGTCCAATTGCCCGCCACCGCCGAAGGTCAGCCGGTACTGCGGATCGAGCCGCACCATCGGAACCTCTTCCATCAGGTCGCGACCGATCGACTGGAAGATCTCCGTCAGGACCCGCGGGTACAGAAAAAAGGTGGGACCACAGTCGAAGCGAAACCCGTCCAGCTCGAGCGCAGAAGTTCGCCCCCCGACTCGATCGCGGCGTTCCAGAACGTCACGTCGCATCCTGCATGGGCGAGCTGTAGGGCGGCGGCCAGACCGCCGGGCCCGGCACCCACCACTACCACTTTCCGTGTCGTCACGTTCCTGATTCCTTGATCGCGTCTCGCACTCGCATGGAAGGCCGCTCCAGCCATTCACGTTTGGAAACACTGTAGCGCTGAATCTCGATCGACCAGTGGGGCGGTCGGAAATGCGATGTCTGTGGGGCTGAGCGACGGACTTGGAAGTCCATCGTACGGGGTTGTGGTGAGCTGGGCGACGGACTTGGAAGTCCATGGCACGGGGATGTGGGGCTGGGCGACGGACTTGGAAGTCCATCGTACGGGGATGTGGGGCTGGGCGACGGACTTGGAAGTCCATCGTACGGGGTTGTGGTGGCTGGGCGACGGACTTGGAAGTCCATCGTACGGGGATGTGGGGGCTGGGCGACGGACTTGGAAGTCCATCGTACGGGGTTGTGGTGGCTGGGCGACGGACTTGGAAGTCCATCGTACGGGGTCTGTGGTGGCTGGGCGACGGACTTGGAAGTCCATCGTACGGGGTCTGTGGTGAGCTGGGCGACGGACTTGGAAGTCCATCGTACGGGGTTGTGGTGGCTGGGCGACGGACTTGGAAGTCCATCGTACGGGGTTGTGGTGAGCTGGGCGACGGACTTGGAAGTCCATCGTACGGGGATTGTGGTGGCTGGGCGACGGACTTGGAAGTCCATCGTGCGGGGTTATAAGTGCGGGGGTTGTGGGGGCGGACTCAGTAGCCGCCTGCACTCGCCCCTTGTTCGATTTCTTGACGAAGGATCCTCTCGATCCGGATGTCTTGAAAGTCTTCGTCAGGCACCTGAGATCGGTCCGCCAGCAGTTTCGCTCTGCGAATCGATTCTTGGACCCCTTTGACCGTCAGTGGTTGCGACAGTTCGAACCCGCCCGGATTGCTGGAAGATGGATTTCCAACTGGCTCGAGGATGTCCACGAAATCAAAGGACGTGACCTTGCCCAGCTCCACCGCCCGACGCAGACGGCCGAGCTGTTTCCGCCCTTCCTGTCGTTCCTCGCCGCTCCATTGCTCGCTTGTCGACTTGGAGAGAAAGGCTTCGATCGCTTGCAGTTCGCCCCATTGAAGCACGGGCAAACGTTGCAATCGCTGCATGATCCCGGCCGCCTGCCAGTTCTCGTACTTACCTCGTTCCATGTCTGCAATCAAAGCTTTCACTTCGCTCAACACCGACGCTTTGCTGGCAGGGTCAAGCAGACTCTGCTCAAGCTGCTGGGTGTAGTCGCCCTGGAGGGTGCGGATCGCGAACTCCGTCCGCTTTTGAAACAGAAGCCAGGTTGAGAAGGCACAAACGATGAATCCGATGATCCCCATCAAGGCCATGCCGGCCATGATCGCCGGTAACCATCCGAGGTCCTCTCCATCTCTCGACCGTCGGGTTCGCGATTGGTCATCGTCGCGAGGGTGTTCAGAGTCGCTCCTGCAAGGGGACAGCAGCACGAAGCGGGGATCGAACCTCGCTCAATCGCCAAATTCGATCTTCAGAATCTTGAACTTCAAGACGCCTGCCGGTGCATCGATCTCAACGGTCTCGCCCACTTTCTTGCCGATCAGCCCCTGTCCAAAGGGGCTGGTGACCAGGATCTTGCCAGTGTTGTAATCCTCTTCGCCGGCACCGACCAGCGTGAACTGTTCCTCGTCCCCATAAGCCAGATCTTCGACCGTCACCGTGCATCCGAAGACAACCTCGTCCTTGGGAAGCTTTGACAGATCGACGATCGAGGCGCGTGCGATCTTGTCCTTCAGTTCGTTGATCTTCGCCATCATCATGCCCTGGTTCTCTCGCTGGGCATGGTATTCCGCGTTCTCCTTGAGATCTCCCTCGGCACGTGCTGCGGCGATCTTGTCGGTGATCAACGGCATCTCGACGTTCTCAAGACGTTCGATCTCGGCTTTGATCTTGTTGTAGCCCTCGCGAGTCATGGGGACCGAATCAATCATGAGACAAACACCTTTCAAGCATTGTTTGGCGGAGAAAAATCGAGCCGCTCACGGATCAAGCGGCCGTCATTTCGAGCAGCTGAAAAAAGAAAACCTTTCCCACGATCCGAGGGAAAGGCTTCAGCTGGCTAAACTGACCCAAGTTTCGCCACTCCCTCGATCCGTGTAAAGGCTTGTCGGGCATCTCCGCACGCGATAATTCTTAATCTTTTTCACGTCCAATTCGCTAGTTTTCCCGCGTTCTGCCGGGATTTCAGCAATTGTTTTCTCCCTGGCGAATCGCTTCGTGGTCACTCTGATTGGTCGTCCTGCTGGTCCGGGTCCCCCCTTCGTGCGGGATCTCGATCGCTTCGTCGAGCCAGCGTCCCAGATCGATCATTTTGCAGCGTTCGCTGCAGAACGGGGGTGAATCGGTCTCATCGAGAAAAAAGCGTCGGCCGCAGATGCCGCAGACCATGGCTGATCGCCGAGACGGATTCTGAGAACCGGGCTGAACCGATTCGGGCTGACGAGATGATTGAGGTGGGCGGGGTTTCATGCATCCTTCCTGTCAATGCGAACGAGCTTGGCCTGCTGCAGGCGAATCGATCAAACTTCGTCAAAAAATGCGACCGTGAGTGGGTTTGTAAGCCGGGTTCTGTGACCTGATCGCCGAGGCAAATCAGGCCGACGGTCATTTATCTGTGCACGGCGATTGCTCGCCGCCTCCACTGCGACCTACCCGAGTGTCAGGCGAGACGGACCGCCTCGCGCGACCTGGCCGAGGCAGGTCGCTCCACTCTGTTTGGTCTAGCTCCGGATGGGGTTTACCAAGCCAGTCGAGTCACCTCGATCGCTGGTGCGCTCTTACCGCACCGTTTCACCCTTACCACGCATCGGCTTGCCCAGTCTGCCGAAGCAGCGGGAAAGCCAAACCGTTCGGCGGTCTGCTCTCTGTTGCACTTTCCCTAGCCTCGCGGCCGGTCGACGTTATCGACCATCCTGTCCTGCGGAGCCCGGACTTTCCTCCAGTGATCACGAGGATCACCAGCGACCGTCCCACCCACTCACAGCCGAATGTCCAGAATGACTGACCCGGCTCCCTTCCACAAGGTTCCCCTCGATGCAGGTAGTTTCCACAAAGCCATCGCCGATTTCAGATCACGGCTCGTTGATCCAGGATCAATCTGGATAATGGCGGCGAGCCGCCTCGCTACCCGTACCCTCTGCTGCCGTGCCCTTCCCGCCCGACGCACTCGACATGTCGCAACTCGATGACTCGCAACCGTCCGGGCTCGAGGGAGCCCCCACTGCGAGCGAGGCGGTGGACGGAAAACGCGTGGCTTTGGTGGGACGCTTTGGCGGCATGAATCAGCGGCAAGCGGCAAACGTGCTGCGATCCTACAAGGCCATTGTCGTCGATCAGGATGCCGAGACGATCGACTGGGTCGTCATCGGAGCCGATGAGTCACCCATCGCCGAACCAGATCTGCTGACGCAACGTGTTCGCGACGCCGCGGCGCAAGATGAGCTCGAGGTCCTGCATGAGACGGAGCTCTGGCAGCGACTGGGACTGGTGGAGGTCGAGCAGTCGATTCGGCGCTACCACACGCCGGCAATGTTGGCCCACTTGCTCGGCGTCTCGGTCCATGTGATTCGCCGCTGGCACCGGCGCGGCCTGATCACGCCGGTCCGTACGCTGCATCGCCTCCCCTACTTTGACTTCCAAGAGGTCGCCACGGCACGACGTCTGGCTCAGTGGATCGCGTCAGGGGCCAGTCCCAAGGCCATTGAGCAGCGGCTTGTCGAACTGGTCGAAGTCTTGCCCGACTTGCAGCGTCCGCTTGATCAGCTCTCCATTTTGATCGAGGGAAAGCAGGTCCTGCTGCGTCATGGGGAGGGGCTGCTGCAGCCCAACGGTCAGCTTCGCTTTGACTTTGATGCCATGGACGCTGGCGACGGGCCGGATACCCCGTCCTCAAGCGATCGAGGCGAAGGACCCTCCGTCCTTTCCATCTTTGAAGAACCCCCTGATACGGTCCCATTTTTCCTCGCCTCGAATCAGCAGCAAGATGAACTCCTGTCGGCTGCATTTGCGGCGGAGGAAGCGGGCGACCTGCAGTTGGCCATCGACCATTGCCACGCGATTCTCGCTCGGGATGGGCCACGCCCCGAGATCGATTTTCAACTCGGTGAACTGCTGTATCGCCTGGGCCAGCCGATCGCTGCCAGAGAACGCTACTATGCGGCCATCGAAACCGATCCTGAGTTTGTCGAAGCCCGCGCGAGCCTCGGCTGCGTGTTGGTGGAAACGGATCAAGCGGAGCTTGCCGTGGCAGCGTTTCAGGGAGCCCTCGCACTGCACGAAGACTATTCCGAAGTGCACTACAACCTCGCGAGACTGTTGGATGACCTGGGGCGAGAACTGGAAGCTCGACGCCACTGGAACCGTTTTCTGGAACTGGCACCCGATAGCCCCTGGGCCCAAG
This sequence comes from Pirellulaceae bacterium, assembly GCA_963767665.1. GTDB lineage: Bacteria > Planctomycetota > Planctomycetia > Pirellulales > Pirellulaceae > Rubripirellula. The sequence continues at coordinate 207,210 of CAVYFC010000010.1, read as the reverse complement.
AAGCGATCCAACGGATCGAGGACCCAGACGACGGGCTACCGTAGGCGAGTCTCTCCGAGACTCGTAAGCAACGCGGCAACGCTGCGAAAGTCCGCCTCGGAAATGCGGACCGACCGCTTGTCTCCTAACTTCTTTGTCACCCGGCTTCCTTCTGACTTTCCCGACCCCATCAAGGATGTCGCAGCGCGCTGAATGCTTCTTCAAAGTCGTTCGTGTCGCAGACCACGGCACCATCGCGTAGGACGATTTGGCGATTGGCAACTCGGGCCACATCCACGTCGTGCGTGACCAGGATGACGGTGATGGAATCACGCTTGTTGAGCTCTCCGAACAGTCGAATCATCTCCTCACTCGTTTTCGAATCGAGATTGCCAGTCGGTTCGTCTCCCATCAGGATGCTGGGTTCGTTGACCAGCGCACGGGCGACCGCGACACGCTGCTGCTGACCCCCGCTGAGTTGGCCCGGATGGTGATCCAAGCGGTCGCCCAGGCCAACCCGCTCGAGCAGTTGTGTCGCTCGCTTTCGGCGCTGGGCACGCGAGAAACCCGCTGCGGTAAAGAAGGGGAAGTTCCACGTTCTCCAGGGCCGAGGTTCGGTTCAACAAGTTGAAGCTCTGGAATACGAATCCAATCTGCTCATTTCGGATCCGTGCTCGCTGGTCTCGGTTCATCTTGACGATGTCGCGACCCGCCAAGTGATACGTACCCGAGGTTGGGCGATCCAGGCATCCAAGCGTATTCATCAACGTTGACTTGCCGCTGCCCGAGGCGCCGACCAAGGCGACAAATTCGCCTCGATCAATCGTCAAGGTGACGCCACACAGCGCATCGACACGAACCTCTTCCAACTGATAGGACTTGCGGACATCGACCAGCTCAATCAATGGGCGATCGGTGGTCGTTTCCATGAAAGAGGCTCAGTCGATGTCAGTGAAGGCCTGTCCTGGAGAGGCTGTGAAAAAATCGCGTTGCCTACCGTCGGTCCACATTTGCCAGGCGGACACTAGCCGTGTGGCAGCGTGGCAGCGTGGCAGCGTTGCAGCGTTGCTGCGTTGCTGCGTGGCAGCGTTGCTTGCGAGTCTCGGAGAGACTCGCCTACATGTACTCTCGCTTCTTCACCAAGCCTGGCATTGGGACGCTGTACTTGCCTTCCGCGTTGGCCTGCAGCGGTGCCGCAGAATCGAGCGTCAGGCTTTCGATACCAGGAGCGAATTCATGATCGTTGCTCATGAATTGCTCCAAAGTGATCTCTTGGCCGGTGTGAGCTGCCATCCGTCCCATCGACGTCACGGCACTGGCCATCACACCTCGTTCGACTTCGTTGTAGGGCCGGTCTTCGCGAATGGCCGTGATCAGATCATTCCATTCCACTTGATAGGGATTCTGTTTCTCTGGCTGCGGGTATTCCCACTTCAGATGATCCTTGTCCATGTTGTGGCCTTCGTAGATGCGGGCCCTGGAGGGCCAGTGTGAAGCCGACGAGATCACCGCCGAGTCCCTTGGTGCCGTGAGCGAAACTTGCGAACTCGGTCTTGCAGCCAGGGATCGTCCGCCCATCGACGAACAGTTTCGTGCCGTCGGCAAACGTGTACTCAATCCCATAGGTATCGAAATTCTGGTCGACGTAGTCGCCCCGATAGTGACGCCCGCCCAACGCGATCGCACGCACTGGCCAATCGTTCTTCATCCAACACGATTCATCGATGTTGTGGATCAAGAAGTCGCTGACCGCGCCACCACTGAGCCACAGGAATCCGTGGAAATGTTTGATCTGGTAGAGCAATTCACTGAGGCTTCCATCATTGGGTGGCGCTGCTGCGGAACCGGTTGGTCCCGCCATCCGATAAGCACGGAGCATCGTGACATCGCCAATCTCACCATCCTGAATCCGCTCAAAGAGTTCCTGTCGCGCCGGGCAATGACGGCACATCAGTCCAACCGCGACTTTCAGATTCTTATCGAGCGCCTTCTTGTTCAACTCCAGCATCCGCACCGATGTCGGGCCATCGACGGTGACAGGCTTCTCCATGAAGACATTCAATCCCTTATCGATCGCATAGGTGTAATGCACCCAGCGAAATCCAGGTGGCGTCGCCAGGATTACAACGTCACCCGGTTTGAGCAAATCCATCGCCTTCTTGTAGGCGTCAAAGCCGATGAACTTGTTCTCCTCTGGAACGTCGACCTTCGAACCAACTTGGTTGTTGACCCGAAAGGGACGCGTAGGTGCTGTTGAGGTTCTTCTCGAAGACGTCAGCAAGTGCGACCAGTTGCGGACCATTCTCGACGCTCAATGCATTGAGGGCGGCACCAGTGCCTCGCCCACCGCAGCCGATCAATGACCACACGAATCGAATTGTCTTCGGCCGCATGAACGCGAGGCGACGCAGCAGTCAGAATCGTGGTGGCGGCAGCGGCTGTTCCCGTGCGTTTGAGGAATTCGCGTCGGGTGCCCTGTGGTTTCTTCTCGGTCATCGTTCTTCCTAAAGGGGTTGGGGTCAAGGAGGGAGGGTTTGAAGTGCGAATGTTCAGGTGATTGCGGCCTGAGTCATTCCGATCTGGTCGGTTCACGCGGCGGCGCATTCCGGTGGGTCCATCGCATGCTGGAGAAACTCAATCATCCGGATCCTTCTGTTCCGGTTCGGTCTTCTCCCACTTCTCCGCTTTCTCTTGGTCGGACGGTTCGATCAAAGGTCGAACCACTCGGAATCCAACTCCAAGGGCATCGGTATGGTACCAGATGCTCTTGGGAATCTGTGGATCTTGCTGCTTCCACTCGTCACTGGAACCTTCACGAACCGCGCTGCGGAGCATGTCGGGGTCGTCGTCCCAACCACCCCCACGCACCACACGAGGGTAGAGTTCGAGCGGCACATTCAAGGGGTCGGTCGCCCCATCGGTTTTGGCATAGTAGTCTTCGTCGTGTTGATCCAAGACCCATTCGGCCACGTTGCCGTGAATGTCATGCAAACCCCACGGATTGGGTTTCTTTTGCCCGACCTCTTGGTAGCTGTCGTCGCTATTGTCGATAGAACCACGCGTAGTCCTCGAGTTCGTCGGGATCGTCACCGAAAGAATAAGCAGTGGTTGTTCCGGCACGACACGCGTACTCCCATTCCGCTTCGGTTGGCAGGCGATAGTAGCGACCCGTCTTGGCCGAGAGCCACTTGCAATAGGTCCGGGCGGCGTGTTGGGTCATGCAGATCGCGGGATAGCTTCCACGACCCATCCCAAAACTCATGTCGGTATAGGGTTCGGTCGGTTTTGAAATGCCATCGACCAGCAGCGTCTCGTGGGCTGGCGGCCGACCGACATCATCTTGCGGCGCAGCTGATCCATCTGCTCACCCCAGGTATCGTACTGGTCCCAGGTGATCTCAAACTTGCCGATCCAGAATGGCGAAACCTCACTTCGTGTTGCGGACCCTCATCGTCGTTGCGGTCCGCCTCGCTCTCGGGGCTTCCCATCAGGAACGTGCCGCCCGGGTATCGGCACCATCTCGATCTCGATTCGGTGTGTTCGATGCGGCTCGGCGTATGGCTTCATCTCCGCTTCGGTCGTGGCGTCCGCATCGGGCACCGGCAGAATCAGTTCCGCACCTTGAGCCGTCGGCTCCTCACCATGCAGTCGCGCGGCAAGCGGACACGACTCATCGCGATCAAGGAAGCCAGCCAGTACGTCCAACGCTTCATGGAAGCTCGTCTCAGAGAGGGATATCGAATGTCGAACCCTCATTCTAAACAGCCGCGCCACGATCCGTGTAGCTTTCCCTGGCGCGGGTCGAGAAGCGGACGCCAAGTTGCGACAGATTGCCGCTTGATGGCCTCCACCGCCGACGGGACTGCGGCGGCAGTCGCGATGCCCCGGCTAGGCCAGCAGCCTAGCGATCGGCTCGCTTCCGCCGCCGATCTTGAAGGGCCGACCATTGGGGGCGAACCGCTCTTCGTCAAACGGCAGACCGGCGGCGGCCGCGATGGTGGTATTGAACTCGGCGATCGAGACGCCGTCCGTTTCCACCGAGAAGCCTCGTTTGTCCGATGCCCCGTAGACCTGTCCCCCGCGGATTCCAGCGCCGATCAAGCAGGCTGCTGAAAAGCTCCCGGGTGATGGTCGCGTCCACGCATTGACGTTCAATGCCGGTTTCCGCCGAACTCGGTGGTCAACACGATCAAGGTCTCGTCCAGCAGTCCCTTGCTATGCAAGTCTCGCATCAGGTTCCCCAACGCATTGTCCAGATGCGATGCCTTCTCGTCGAGTCGCGTGTAGAGGTCTTGGTGCATGTCCCAGCCGCCATAATTGATCTCCACAAAGCGGGCACCGCTTTGAACCAGACGTCTCGCCAACAAACAAGCCTGACCAAGTTGGTTCTTGCCGTAGGCCTCACGAATCGCTTCGGGCTCTTCCTTGATGTCGAACACCTTCAAGTGCTCACTGCCCATCAGCCGACGGGCTTCGAGATAAAGTTGGTTGTAGGCTTCGACCTGGCTGTTATGCCGTCGATTTTGAAACGCTTCATCAAACTTGCTTGCCAGCGTTAGACGGCGATTGAACAGATCCGGAGCCAAGTATTTTGGCAGCGTCGTATTCTCCAGCCCGGCGGCCGGCATTCGCGATCGGCACCGGGGAGAGGGATGGTTCTAGAAATCCGGCACCAGGATGTCGATTGCCACCGCCGATCAAGTAGTTGCCAGGCAGATCCTGGTTCAATCGGCCGACTTCGGAGACCATCCAGGCGCCCATGCCAGGATGCTGAATGCTATTGAGCTGCTTGTAAGAGGTTCGCATCAGGTACTTGCCCTTGTCATGCGCACCGGTCTCGGTGCTGAGTGAGCGGACGACGGCAATCGCGCCGGCCAGATAAGCAAGTTTGGGAAATCGATCACCGAACTCCATCCCGGGCAACGCGTGACTGAATCGGTTTAGTTTCGCCCGCTTCCTCAACACCCACCTTCGGATCAAACGTGTCCAGGTGCGACATCGCTCCGTCCATGAACAGGTAGATGATATGTTTGGCTTTGCCAGGCGGTGTCTTGCCTGCGGCGGCCTGGCTTCGCCGAACAAGTCCGGGAGCGGCAATCGAGCCGGCGAAGGACACGCCAAGCGTTTGCCGGGCGATCGTCTTCATGAACTCGCGACGGTGTGTGCTGCAGTATTCGGGTCGCGGCATGGAAAGATGCTCTCTGGGTCGGTGATTCGGAGGACTCGATTCGACTACTGCACGAACAGGAACTCGCGGGTGTTCAAGCAGGCCCCAGACGATGTTGCCGTAGCCGATGTTGTCCTGGCGTGTCTTCGAAAGCTCGCCGGCGGCGATCCGTCGGTCAGCTCGACTTGGGGTCCCCGAGTCAAGACACTCAGGAAGATCGCATCGACACGGTCCCGTGTCGCATCGATTCCCATGCACGTTGTCGACAATCGCTGATCCCTGCTTCCAGCATCACGTGAGTGATCGGACCGTTGAACATGGCCAGGATCTGTGGAACCGTCGCATCTTGCTGCGATCCATTGATCGTCTCGCGGTCTCCCTGCCCGAACTGTCGAATGAAAGTGTTCGGCAGGCAGTGGGGAGGGCAATTCGCTGGCCCGGCACAACACGTTGCCTTGGTAGGCATGTGCGTTGAGCGCACGTTTGTAGGTCGCCCATGAAGTACGATTCCTTGAACCGCTGGACTTTGCTTTGACCGTGGTGTAGTCGTCGGTTGCAAAGTCAATGTCCAGCACTGCCGCCATCTCCTCGGCCGTCGGACGTTGAAATGGCCAGGAGTTCCGCACCGCCAATGTGAGAATCGAATCCCAGACCTGTTCCGCCGTCATCCGTCGAACGACCGGACCAGGAAAGTAATAGAGCTGGTCGCTCGACGGATCGTAGTCGCTCGCTTCGCGCTGATACGTACGGCTGTAAAGAATCGTGCGAATGAACTCCTTCAGGTCAAAGTCATTGCGGACGATCTCTTGGCTGAGGAATTCAAGCAGCGGCTCATTCGAACAGGGATTGATGTCCTGAAAGTCGTCGATTGGTTCCACCAGGCCGACTCCAAGGAAACGCTTCCAAATCCGATTGGCAATGGTTCTTGCTGAACTGGGGTTGTCAGGACTCGTCACCCAGGCAGCAAACTGCTCGCGAGGCGAGCCGTTGACAGCCTTGGTTGGAATCTCGCCCCACAGCACTGCCGGATTGACCACCTCTTTTGGTTTGTGATCCGAATAGGCGTAGTCGTGCGGCAACCGCATCGCTGCTTTGACTTCGCTGACGCTGTAAGTGTTGGCTCGAGCGATCCGCTGGAACTCGCCGGGAACGCGTCCCTTGTCATGCTGCTTCCTCGCCTCATTGATCAACAGGTTGGCCGGGATTCTGCTTGTCAAACCCGGGAGAGCCTTGTTGAATCCGAGTTCGGGTGCCCGCTGGTGAAAGCGGCGAGCTGATAGAACTGGTACTGGGTCCAGTCGTCAAAGGGATGGTCATGGCATTGGGCACAGCCGATTTGCGTTCCCAGGAAGACGCGGACCGTGTTGTCGATGTAGGGCAACGGCATGCCGTCATCGCGCAACTGATAACCCGACCGCGGGGTCCTCCCAGGTCTTGCCGTTGGCGGTCAACATTTCGTAGACCCATTGGTCGTACTTCTTGTTGGTGCGAATCGATTCTTTGATGTAGCCGAGGTAGGGGTCGGCAACGATGTTGGGTTGCGGCCGTTCGACCAATCGCAAGCGTGTCGGCCCAGAAGTTGTAGAGGTTGCTGACGTAATCGGGGCTATTGAGCAGCGTGTCGATCAGTTCCTCTCGCTTGTTGGGATCGGCCGACTCCAGGAAGCTCGGTCGCCTCGCTGAAGCGTGGGAATTCGACCGGCGACGTCCAGATAGACCCGGCGAAGAAACATCTTCGTCCTCGGCGATCGGATTGGGCGAGATGCTTCGGTTCAAGCAGCTTCGTCTCGACATGACCATCGAGGCGATCCGCCGCGCTCGCCACCTGGCCCCGGGTCGCGGTGCTGACGGCGGCTACCTGCATGATCTTGCCCGGGCTCTTGCGCACGCTCTCGGGCAGGTTGATTTTGATCGGCTTGCCCGCGCCGACTTGTTCGGGTTGGCCTTGCTTTGCGCCGCTCGGGCGTTGGCTAGCTTCTTCCTTTGGGCGTCCGCCGTGGGGGTCGCAAGGAGTCCCGCCAGCAACACCATTGCCACAACGACAATCCGATGATTCGTTTGCGGCAAGGTGGGCGTGAATTCGATTCATGCGTGACGCCTCCACGGATGGGGCGAGGGCGGACTCCTGCGGAGGCATCCGGCGGTCGAGCGCGTGACATAGTCGAGAAAAGAGGGGGGCAGCACTGCCTGGGACCAAGCCGGCTGCGATCGCAGTATGATAGTCGGTCGATCACCAAGACGACGATTCGGCTCCAAGAGTCTGACCATAGAACGCGTCGCAAGTCCTGCCGTACTCTCTCACAATCCGAAGAATCCCTCCCACCAGAGAACCAACGTATGACGCAACGTGCTTCCTGTCGATTGACGTCCTCCTCAGCCATCGCCGCATTTGCGGTGCTTGCGCTTGGATCGTTTCGTCTCACTGGCCAGCCGATGCCCAAACGCCCGTGGCGGCGGCTGCGCTCGTTGTCGGTCGTCGCGGATGCCCCTTCAGATACCTCGTCGGGGGCTGGACCGATCAGGGAGGGGGATCAATTGTTTGCTGGCTACGTTCTCGACAGCAACGGCAAACCGATTATCTATCCCCTGGTCGGTCCGGGTGGTCATCGGTTGACCCGAGATTTCCCAATGAAGGAGGCTGGACCGAACGAAAAGAGTGACCACGATCATCATCGTTCGTTTTGGCTAACACACGGAGATGTCAACGGAGTCGATTTCTGGCTTGACGATGACCATTGCGGAAAGATCGTTCACCGGAGTGGTTCGGCGACGACGGCACGACGATGGCAGCGTCGTGATTCAGACCGAAAACGATTGGAACGGGCCCGATGGGACACGCATCCTTTCCGATGTTCGGCGATTACGTTTCGCGAGTGAAGCGGATCGCCGTATCATCGATTGCGACTTCCTCTTGAAAGCGACCGACGGCGATGTCAACTTTGGCGACACCAAAGAAGGATCGTTTGGCCTTCGCGTCGCCGGGACGATGAAGGCCGACGCCAAGCTGGGAGGAATCATCACCAACGCGGAAGGGGCAGCACGACAAAGAAGCTTGGGGCAACAAGTCGGCCTGGGTCGACTACTCGGGACCGGTTGATGGGGAAACGGTCGGCATCACGATTCATGATCACCCCGAGAGCTTTGGTTATCCCTGTCGCTGGCACGTGCGCACCTACGGTTTGTTTGCCGCCAATCCCTTTGGAGTGCATCACTTTATCGGTGGTGACAAGACCGAAGGCGTCGTCTTGAAGGAGGGGCAGCAGATGCGCTTGAGTTATCGGGTCGTGCTTCACGAAGGTGAACTCGATGCCAGCGGTGGCTGCCGCCGATTCACAAGGCTATGCCGCCCAGTCACAGACCATCGCTGAACTGAGCGACTCTCACCGACCTGGATGCCCAGCCATCTTCTGGCGCGACGGATCCACCAGGACATTAGCCTCGATGTCACAGCAAAACACCTGAGTTCGTCCGCATCGCAGTCCGTTTCGACTTGGACGGACACCGTGCGCTGGTTACCGGGGGCACCCAGGGCGTGGGTGCTTCGATCGCCATGGCGATCGCGCGAGCGGGTGCCGACGTGTTGCTGTTGGGTTTACGAGATGACGATCATGCGCAAGCTAACGTTGGCAGCGTGTCGAAGCTTCGGGCGTCACGGCCGAACTGTTGACCGTCGATCTGGCGCAGCCCCCGCCGCGTTACCTCGATCGGCTGATGGAGCAGATCGATCGAAGTCATGCCGGGCATCGACTTGCTGGTCAACAACGCCGGCACTTACATCGATCCGCCCTTCTTTGATCTGGATTACGAGTGTTTTGAAAAGACGATGCACTTGAACGTGGCGGCCGGATTTTTTCTGACGCAGGCGTTTTCGCGAGCGTTGGGTCGAGCAAGAGGTTGAAGGACGGGTGTTGTTCACCGGATCGATCAATGGCTTGCTCTCCGAGCCCGATCACACGGCGTACGACACCAGCAAGGGGGCGGTTGCAGCGATGGTTCGATCGTTGTGTGTGGCCCTGGCCCCGCATCGAATCCGAGTCAATTCGCTCGCACCGGGGCTGGTCCGAACGCCGCTTGACCGACGTGCTCAATCGAGACGTGCGGCTCGATTCCTGGATGAAGCTGCACACACCCAACGGAGAGGTCCCGGATGCGGATGTTTGCGGCGGTGCGGCTGTCTTTCTGCTCTCCGATGCCGCATGTCACATTCACGGTCAAACGTTGTACGTCGACGGAGGCATGAGTGCCTGGCAGCAACCCGACGTACCAGACAACTGGAACGGCTAGAGCTGGAAAAGGGGTCAGGTACCAATCGTGCGCAAGCATTCTCCGGGCCGCTTTCGACGATTGGTACCTGACCCCTTTTCCAGCACCGTACGATGGACTTCCAAGTCCGTCGAATCGGAAATCGGGAGGCTGTGGCTAGGCGACGGACTTGGAAGTCCATGCGTACTAAGGGCATCGTACGATTCAGTTGGGCGGCAATCCGGCGATTGGCATCTCGACACGGTACAGACCCGTTCTTGCGGTCACGTACATCGTGGTGCGCTTCGGGACCGCCGAACGTGACGTTGGCGGGTTGCTCCGGGAACTCGACCAGCCCCATCTGTTTTCCTTCGGGGGAAAAAATTTCGACCCCCAGGTGAGTCGTGATGTAAAGGTTGCCGTTGGACGTCCACTGTCATGCCGTCTCCCCCGGTGCCGTCCATCCCCGGCGGCTGAGTCACTCGGCAGAGCGTGCGTCCGTTGGAAAGTTCGCCAGGGCCCGCCACATCGTAAACCAACATCTCCGCTTGCTGGCTCGGGATCACGTACAACCGCTTTCCGTCAGGCGATAGACCGATGCCATTGGGGGCGGCGATGTGTTCGGTGACCCGTTTGACCTCCCCCGAAGGGGCGATGTAGTAGACCGCTTGCACTCCCTGCGGCAACGGCTGCGGCGCCGAAACAGTGGATCGGTGAAATAGATGCCCCCCTGCTTGTCGATGACCAAGTCGTTCGGAGCGTTGAAACGCTTTCCGTCGTAAGAGTCGGCAAGCACCTTGGCCTGACCACTCTGCACATCGTACGCCACCACCTGTCCGTCCATTTGACAGGCGAGCATCCGACCGTCGGCGGCAATCATGATTCCGTTGGTGTGCTTGGAGTCGTTCGTGAAATCAGATAGTTTGTCCCCCTTCCTCAAGCGATGAATCGTGTTGCCCGGAATGTCGCTGAAGAAGAGGGTCCCACGTGGATCCCAGGCCGGACCTTCAGTGAAAGCGAATCCCGTTCGGCACCGTTTCGACGTCGCCGATGGGTGCGATCTTTCGATCGGACGCTTCCTGAGCTGTTACCGAAGTCGTCAGGCTGCAGGCGATCAGTGATGCAACCGAGACGAGTACGCCAACGAAAGTGAGGCAGAGCTTGGACAAAGAGTGCAATCGAGAAGAGGGGTTCATGACGAGGCCTTCCAAGGTGATGAGTGTTTCTCGGAGTGTGAGGAGCCCGTACGATGGACTGCCAAGTCCGTCGCATGGCGAGAGCATACAGTCCCACGCCGGTAGGATGGACTTCCAAGTCCGTCGAATCGGAAAACGTGAAGCTGTGGCTAGGCGACGGACTTGGAAGTCCATCGTACAAGTGTCCATCGTACAAAGGCATGGTGGGTGCGACGGACTTGGAAGTCCATCGTACAAGTGTCCATCGTACAAAAGCATGGTGGGTGCGACGGACTTGGAAGTCCATCGTACAAGTGTCCATCGTGCAAAGGCATGGTGGGTGCGACGGACTTGGAAGTCCATCGTACGAATGTCCATCGTACGGGCTGGAGGCGCTTAGCTTAAAAACTCTCGCCGCACGCGTGCCAGGTATTCCAGCAGCGGTCGCTCGTCGACCGTGGCTGTCGATCAAGCCAGAATGGCTCATCACGTGCGGTTCGGCATCGGACCAACCGTCCCAGACCACGCCGTGAACGATGTGCTTGGCCAGCAGCGTTCGAATCATTGGCCCGGCAATGCGCAGCTGTTCCGCCGCCGCATCCAGCCGAGTGGCAATTCATATTGCAGCACGTTCTTGGGCGACAAGGCCATGTTGTCGGCGCCGCTGCCTCCTGGTACCGATAACTGAACCAACATCGGGATTCCGAGCGTCGCCCAGCGATCGATCATCTGGCCGAAATCAACGGCGGATCGAGGTAGCGTCGCTTCGGATTCGTAGTTGACTCGAAACTCCAAGCCGATGCCGGCCATCCCAGTCCGCTGCGAACCAGTGCGTCGGCGAAATGTAACGGAGAGATGCCGTCGGGATCTTTGGCAAGGTATTCGCCGAACGGCTGGTCAAACGACATGATCGCCGGTGTGGTCGGATCGGTCCGTCGAACCGTTTGCAGAATCCCGATGCTCAGCCGCATCACCTGCTCGTCATCGAGTTCAGTGGACCAGGCGTATTGAGCCCGCTGGCACAATTCCAAAGCTGCACCGAACCTCGAAACTTGGCGACCGTCTTCTCGACGAACCCCATCACCGAATTCAAGAACGTATCGAAGTTGTCTTCCAGTAAGTAAAGCCAATGGGGCATCAGGCGATCACGAAAGTCGATCAGCGGACCGCCGATGATTCGCATTCCCTTGCTGGCACAAAATCGAATCGAATGCTCGGCCGCCTCATAATCAAAGCGCCCCGAATCGGTTTCGATGTCGGCCCAATTCAAACGAACGGCAGCGGAATTGAACGTGTTGCAGAACGCGTCGCCATGGGAGTGACGACGTGGGTGAGGGCGGAATCACGGTTCCCGCCAGCAGCGTTCCTAGATGTGGCTCGCGTTGCTTTCGAAAGGCAATCGATTGGACGGCGTAGCTTTCGCCTAGATCGGCGATGGCCCGTTCCAGTTTCAAGATCGATTCCATCGCCGCCTCAGCCGATCGACCAGGGTCGGCTCGTCGCTGGGCAGCATCCAAGAAGTGCTCGGTTCCCTCGCACAACAACTGTTCAAACTGATCGCTCAGCACCAACCCGCACGCTGCCAGGCATCGGACTGGACCCGTGCTCGAAAACAACTGCCGCGAGCCAACTCGAGCGGCAACTGGTAGGCTTCGCCGTTGAGCGGCCGCAGGCTGCAAGTGCTGAGCGTCCGAAAGCCAAATCCGTCAAGCGGGCAGGCAATGTAGAGCTTGCCCGAAGATTCAATCCCGCGGGAGATCGTCAATCGGGATCCATCAAAGGCGTTGTGAGATTGCCACGGGCACCCCCTCGATGCCACAGATGTAGGCATCGCGCCAAAGCGAACGACTGATCAAGTCGCTAGCCGGTTCAGGGACATCGAATTGGAATTGCCCCATGTCGGCGGGCCGCAGCGTAACGGATGAGCAAGGGAAGGGAACCAAGTTTCGGCCGCGACGCATCTGCATCGTGGCAATCTTCAACGTGGCCGTAACAGCAGGTATCGTACTCGCTCCGACCGCCGATCTGCGACCGGATGGTCGGTTGCCCGAGAGCTGATCGTTTGCCAAATTATCAGAATGAACACACCGCACGATTCGACACTTTACCGATTTGACGCACTTGGTGCCCTGCTTGAAACGCAGCTTCCCTTTCCGCGACGCAGCGGCAAAGTCCGAGATGTCTACGATCTCGGCGAATTCCTGCTGATCGTCAGCACCGATCGGATCAGCGCGTTTGACTACATCCTGCCCAGCGGAATTCCTGATAAGGGGCGGTTGCTGACGGCGATGAGCGACTTTTGGTTCGAGCTCCTCGACGTTCGCCACCACTTGATTTCGACTGAAATTCCGCCCTCGATCAGCTCGCAATTCGATGTCGAGCCGCTCCGAGGCAGGGTGATGCTGACCGAGAAAGCTCAGGTCATCCCCTTTGAGTGCGTGGTTCGAGGCTACCTGGAGGGAAGCGGTCTCCGCGAGTACCAGGCGACCGGCGAGATCTGCGGGAACCATCTGCCCCCAGGTCTCAGGCAATGTGATCGTCTGCCCGAGCCGATCTTCACGCCGGCCACCAAGGCCGAACAGGGGCATGACGAGAACGTCAGCATCGATCGGATGATTGCCGACGTGGGGAGGGATGTGGCCGAGCAGCTACGCGATACCAGTCTCTCGATTTATCGCTCCGCCTGTGAGCACGCCGCATCACGGGGAATCCTGATCGCCGATACCAAGTTTGAATTTGGCATGGTCCAAGACGAACTGGTCCTGGTCGATGAAGTCTTGACCCCCGACAGCTCGCGATTCTGGGCAGCCGATTCCTACCAACCGGGACGTGCCCAAGCCTCGTTCGACAAACAGTTCGTCCGTGAGTGGCTTTCCCAATGCGGCTGGGATAAGAACAGCGATCCACCTGCTCTTCCACCTGAGATCATTCAAGCAGACGGCCGAGAAGTACCGAGAAGCCTACGAACGGATCACGGCGAAGGTGAGTGGTGAGTGGTGAGTGGTGAGTGGTGAGTGGTGAGTGGTGAGTGGTGAGTGGTGAGTGGTGAGTGGTGAGTGGCGAGTGGTGAGTGGTGAGTGGTGAGTGGTGAGTGGTAGTCCTATTTCTCGACACTCTTTCTCATCCTGCTTGCTTCTGCTTTCACGATTGTCTCGTACTCTTGGATCTTGGTGGGATCGTTCATGCGTCGCAGATTTTCTCCGAGGATGACATTGTCAGCGACGCGCAAGAAGCGATCGAACTTGACCATTCGTTTGGTTTCGTCGGGGGCCGCCTTGGATTCCCGTTCCAGTTGTCGGTAGCGGGCGTATTCAGGATGGCCCTCGATCGCTTCGATGAATTCACCGCTGCGGGAGGTGACCAATTCGATTGCAATCGGATTGAGCACATTCGCGAGTTCCGGCCAGCGATTCTTTAGGTCGCCGCTGATCCGCATGCGCAGCCGATCCTGTGGCGATGCCTGACGGCGACCTCGCGAACGGTTGCCTCGGTCTCGATCCGACTTGGTTTCCTTCCAAGCATCGACTAGCCGATCACTCCCATTCAAATCAAGCTGTTCGGAGAGTCCCTCCAAAATGGCCTTTTGTACGGGCGTGGCCAGAGCCAACAGCTTTTCATAGGGAATGTCGTTGGGCAACAGTTTCGAATCATCGCCATCTCCAAACTTGCTGTGGACCGTCAAGTACTCGCCCGATGATTTCACGGGCAGGTCGATGGTATCCGCGGTCAAGATCACATAGGCATGGGCTTCATCAAATGAGATGTCGCCGTCGCCGTCGTAATCAGGCCTGTCGATGGCGCGTCCACTTCTGTCGCGACCGGCGATCGCCGCCCAAAAGTACGTGCTGTACTCGACGTAGTTGGCTTCATCAATCTCCGGCGTGCAGCCGGCAGCGTTGCGGTCATGGACGGTGGCAAAGAAACCGCTGCGTCGCTGCTTTGACAATCCTTTGTCAGGGTCCCCTTCGTTGAAGATGAATCTCGCGAAGCCCCCCGCATGACACTGGACCATGATCACCACCACTTCCACGCCATCGGCGAGTCCGTCCAGCATCTGGACAAATTCCTTCATCTTGATCGAGGTGTTGTCCCAGGTCGCGATCGTTGTGTTGTAGGGATCACGCCGGTCGGAGCTTTGATTGCCATGCGAGGTCACGTACACAACCAGGCGATCACCTCGTTTCAATTGCCGACCGTCAGTGGCAAACCATTTGCGAATGTTCTCCGGTCTGGTGCTTCCTCGCACTCCCTGAACTTGATGGTCACGGTAGCTCAAGCCCAAATCGTCGGTGTCGCCGAAGAACTCAGACATCAGCCGGTTCGCTTTGGGAACGCTGTCTCGATCCATCACCTGCAGGTCGCGGCCTGAGTTGAGCCCGTCCGCAAAGTAGATCGTATGCGGCAAACGTCCGAGACCCTGTTCTTGAAGTGCACGCTGGAAATAGAGGACATTCTTCTCAAGCGACGCCTGATTGCCTGATCTCGCGTAGCCACCGCCAATGGTCAGAAGGGTGTCTTTCGCATTGAGCAGGCTCGGCCCAGGACTCAGCAGCACGGTAACTGCCAGCGTGATGATGACGATGGAAAGGCGAAGAAGCATGAGTGGGGATCCACTGGATTCGGTGAAAGAAACGTCCTTGATGATGGAACTCCGCGGCCGAGGGATCGTACCGCTTGAGCGAGGTTAGTTGGCAGGACGCCGTCGCAAGCTCGCATGGGAGGAGTCGTATTCGTTTGCAAACTAACTCCTCAAGCCAGCGTCCAGCTCCCAAGAAGAGCCATGGATACCACCCAGCGTTCTGCGAAATGATCGCCTCCAATTCATGGCACCGATTCGACCCGAGTTACGCCCGCCGAGACTTGGCCCATCGTTAAGCTGATAAAGTGGTCGCACTCGGCAATTTAGACCGGTTCAGCAGATTTTAGCGTTCGCTCTGACAAACAGACACGCCATGGATTGGAAGGCGGAGATCGGCCGATGGATCGCAAAGCCCCTTTCTCGGTTGGGTTTCGCCCAGCATCCAGATCGGTCAGGAGGACCGCCGAGTGCGCTCTCACAAGTTTCGGATCGTCGGTCTCGCCCTCTTCGTTGTGTTTTGCAACGCTGCCAACGCAACCGCCGAGGACTCGGCCTGCTTGTTCGAGTTCATGGACGACCTCACCACCCCGTGGCATTGTCAACGCAAGCCGTTCGAGGAGCGAATCGAGACGGAACGGCATGACTTCACGCAATCTGTGACCACCGTTGGTCGAGGTGTCATTCAGATCGAAAGTGGCTATACCTACTTCTACAAACAACAAGCTGAAGAAACTGAGTCGAGCCACACGCTACCGGAAATGCTGCTGCGCGTCGGATTGACCGAGGATATCGAGGTCAGGCTTCGCTGGAATTATGCGTGGATCTTCGTCGCTGAGGAAGAGGATCGGATCGGTTCCGAAGACTTGCGATATTCGCTGAAGTTGCAGATGACACGGGAGAATGATTTCAATTTTCTCCCCACCAGCGCGTTGGAGGTTCGCGGATCGGCACCGACTGGCGGAGAAGCTTTCACATCCGAAAAGGTGGAATTCAGTCTCGACTATATCTTTCAGTGGACACTCGTAGAGGGTGTGACGCTGGCAGGTTCAACGGGATATGGCACCGATGGCTTCGGCGATTTTGGTTTGCTCCCCGACGCCCCGACACTGGAGCGATTCAACGCCTACTCGTTTTCGGCTGTGCTCGGGATGGAACTGGGTGAGCGAAATTCGTTGTACGCTGAATGGTTCGGCATCTACTCGGATGGCTTGGAAGATGAGTTCGTGGTTTCGGTTTTCAACCTCGGGATCGACCACTACTTCAACGAGAACTTTGTGGTGGACGTCCGAGTCGGCGCAGGACTTTCGGAAGACGCCGATGACTTCTTCTCGGGGGTCGGCGGCGGCTACCGTTTTTAGAGCGACGGCGCCACTTTCGCGAAAGCTGAGCTTCCGTAAGACCGCGAACAAGTCGTGTGGACGATAGGTCCGCATTTCCAAGCCGGACATTCGCAGCTTTGCTGCGTTGTTCGTGTTGTTCGCGAGTCTCGGAGAGACTCGCCTACGGTAGGCGGAGCAGAACAAAAAAACGCAGCGAGAGAAAAAACCTCTCACTGCGTGATCAAAAAAGATCGCTCGCGTTCAATTTGGAGCTTCGCCCTCCTGCCCTTCTGGATTCTCAATTCGCACAAGCAACCAGTCTTCGACTCGATCCGTTCCGAAGTGGACCATCACTGGCGCATCGTCCTGCGTCAGATTATAAAGTCCAGATTCGACAATGATGTCATCGCTCTCACCGATTCGGAAGGCAACGCGTTGTGTGTCCCGATCCACTTGGCCCTGTACCGATTGAGCTTGATCGGTCTGGGTGTTGTAGAGCGTTCCACTAATGATGCCCTCCTTGCTGACAGCCAACTGAATCACGCGACTGGGATCGACATCCTTTTCGTCGGTGGCGACTGCGAAAGTGCCCAGCGGCATCCATTCAGCCGCCGCGGCTTCTTCTTCGCTCGCGGGGGGTGGCACCGTTGCCAGCACCGCGGCGCTCTGGGCAAACTCATCCGCCGTCGCAACCTGCTCACCATTGATGAAGACGTTGTTGTTCTCGTAGACAACGTTGCCACCCTGTCCGTAGTCGTAGTAAACCGGTTGTGACCAGACTGTCGCTGGTGCGGACCAGTTGAACCAACTTGTGCAGGCGGCAAACGTGGGAATGGTCCACCAGTAATTCGCTCCGTAATTGTTGAACGAATTGTAGTAATGCCAGCCTCCGAATCCGTGATGATGGTTGTTCCACCAGCCAGGACTGAAGCAGTTGTTGTAATTGCCCCAGTTCCAGCCGGTGCGAACGCCATTGCCCCAGCCACGCCAATAGTCCCTTCGACCTGGATAGCGATTGCCCCAGTTGTGCAAGCCACCAATCTGGTTGCCCCAGCGGTTGTTGATGTTGTTGATCTGGTTGCCACTGATGTTGGCCCACGAAGGCCGGTTGTTGATCACATTGTTGCCAACGTTGATATCCCCAAAGTTGATGTTGTTGAAATCATTGCGATCGCCAATGTTGTTGCCATTTCCAAGTCCGGGCAGGTTGGGCCGATTCCCAAGGCCGGGGCGGTCCCCGGTACCCGGGCGATTACCAAGGCCGGGCCGATCTCCGGTGCCCGGGCGATTGCCAAGTCCGGGTCGATCTCCGGTGCCCGGGCGATTGCCAAGTCCGGGTCTGTCCCCGATGCCGGGGCGATCACCAATGCCAGGTCGATTGCCGCCACCGGGTCGATCGCCCAGTCCAGGCAGATTGCCGAGACCAGGTCGGTCCCCGCCGCCAGGTCGGTTTCCGCCGCCGGGACGCAATGGCTTGTCCATCCCAAGAAAATCACCGAGGTCGCCGGGTTGGGGACGGGCTCCGCCAGCACCGGTGCCGGGACGATTGCCGCCGCCTCCGATGCCTGGCCGGTTCCCGCCGCTGCCGATGCCCGGACGATTGCCGCTGCCTGGAAGGTTCCCGCCCCCAGGTCGATTGCCGCTGCCAAGCCCTCCGCCGACTCCCGGACGATTTCCACTGCCGCCGCCAAGCCCTGGGCGATTACCGCTCCCGATACCCGGACGATTGCTGCCGCTGCCGATGCCCGGACGATTCCCGCTGCCGCTGCCGATGCCCGGACGATTCCCGCTGCCGCTGCCGCCGCCCAGGCTGGGGATGCTTGGTCGCGTCGATGGGCGATTCGAGAGATCTGGACGCGAGAGACTGGGACGCGAACTGCCTCCGGTGGAAGGCCGCGTGGAAGGACGCGTCGATGGTTTGAGCCCGCCACTGGGACGGTTCATGCTGGGACGCGAGCTACTCGGACCTCCGATCGATGGCCGACTTGCGGTCGGCCGACTGGGGGAGGGACGACTGGTCGTTGGACGACTGGTCGTTGGACGACTGGGGGAGGGACGCGACGAAGGACGACTGACCGAGGGCCTGCTAACTGAGGGCCTGCTTGTTGGTCGACTCATGCCACCGCGACTGCCACCGCCAAGGTTGGGTGTGCTGGGACGCGATGACGGACGCGATGACGGTCGGGATGACGGTCGGGATGACGGACGGGCCGACGGTCGCGGCGCGGAACGACCCGCGGATCGACCACCACCACCACCCCCACCACCGCGACCTTTGAATCCGCCAGCCGCGAAAGCTTCACTGGTGGTCAACAACATCGCGATGGAAGCGAGGATCGAGATCCATTGGTTTGGTTTATTCATGGTTGCTTGCTTCTTCTTTTCGATGACTAGTTGTTGCCCTGAGTGGTACTCGCTGGCTGCTCCTCAACCACACGCTTGATGCTGCTGGCGCTGCCCGACGGTTGCGGTTCACCTTCGATTTCATGGCCGATCAAGCGAATGGAAATCTCGTCTTCATTGGCCTTGGAGTAAACGAACGTTCCGGAAGAAGCTTGACCATCGGCAAGCGTTTGACTCGACTTGACCAACCAGTCGTCACCACTCTTGGACCAGGTCGCATCGCCGAACGCACCATCACTTTGAAAGGTCCACGAGCGAATTTCCTTGCTGCGGGGATCCCAACCGATGACCTGCGTTCCCTCCACAGCGACGCCGTCTGCCGTGGTGACGATGAACGATCGCAGCAAGAACGTTTGATTACTGCCCCAACGAAAAGCGGTATCGACGCGAGTCTCTTCACCGGAGTCCACCCAACGTCCAACCAACCAATCGAGCTCTTGAAGGGCTTCGTAGCTGGAGTCGGCGACGGGTATCGGCGATTCCTCAATCGAGTCGATCATCCACTTCCCATTGGTGGAAACCAGAATGGCATGGAACCGCGTTTGAGTGGGGTCCTCTCCCTGGAAGCTGACGATGACCTCCCCCTCGACGCTGGCGACGTCCGGTTTGATCATGCGGACGCGATCGACGCTGCCGTGCAGTGTGGCTCCGGCATTTTCTTCGAACGCAGCGGCGAGGTCGGCTTTGATTGCTTCGCGTCCTTCGGTGCGCTCCCCCGTTTCGCGGTCAATGTGAACGCCGGACTCACTCCAGAAACCGATGACGCCGTCGAGGTTTCTGTCGTTGAACGCGCGAGCATAGTCGCCGATCATTTGCTTGATGGCGGCTTCGTCACCGCAGGCTGGGCCCGCCAATAAAAATGTGCACAAGAAACCGAACAAAGCGAATTGGCGCATGATGCATTCTCCAGATTAGTACGTGTTCAGACGAGATCCCAGATTTGCCGCGGCAACGAATGGTTCGCGGCACGAGTTGTGTAGCTGCCGTGCGACGGTCGGGAGAGCTGCCTCCCGCAGGACCCTCTCTTTTACCAGCCCCCACTCCCATCCGATAGCACTTGCTGCCGATTCTGGTGAGCTGCGGGGAATCATTTCATGCTGTCAAGATCACGCCAGTTAGCTGGAAAAGGGGTCAGGCACCAATAGTGCGAAGCACCCTCCGGGCCGCTTGCGGCTATTGATGCCTGACCCCTTTTCCAGCTCGCGCCACTGATTCCGCTCACTGTCCAAATGTCCCGCGAAAGGCCGCGAAATCGATCAGATCAATCGTCGAGTTGCCATTCGCATCGAGGTGTTCCAGGAAGCCCACATCGTCGGCCGACTTGCCGAACGTGGATCGTAGGGCGGCAAAGTCGAGCAGGTCGACGACACCGTTTCCGTTGTGATCGCCAAACTTCTGGAAGAACGTGTCGACACGATCAGGACCGATGATGCGTCCGTTGGCCATCACACGGTCACCTCGCAAGACCAGCTGGTATTCGCCATCGGTGATCGGGCCGCGAGCAGAAAAATCGAGCTCAGCGATCGTCTGATCACCCTCGATGCGAAGCGTCTGACGACACGTCAGCGAGCGTGCCGTCGGCCTTCCGCAACTCAAATGCATTCTCTGCGACCTCGACGATTTGATCGAAGGCAACCGATGCCCCTCCGATCCGTGAACGCTGGGTGGAACCATTGCCGATGTTGACGCTTGCAACCTCGGGCAAATTGTTGACCTGGATGGTCAGTGCCTGCTCGAACTCGTTGCCAGCCTCATCGATGGCTCGCACCCGAACCGAGTACTCCGATTGGGATTCGTAGTCGACGATTTGACCACTTTGAAGCTGAAGACTTTGACCGGTGATCAGAAACCGTCCATTGTCGTCATCACCAATCCCACTCACCAATGACAGACGATGTGAGTCATCGATGCTAGGATCGACAACGATCAGCGTCATCGCGACTTGTGGACCGGCCGAGGGGCCAACGAACTCGTCGATCGTCGCGATGGTCTCGATGCCACTCGGGGCAAAGGGATCGAAGTGGATGTCGAACGATTGGTCCCTCACGCCGCCATCCTGGTCATCGACCGTGACCGTGACCCGGTAGCGACCAGGCTGCTTGTAGTCATGCTGCAGCTCGAACGACTTTTCTTGATCGAGAATGATCGGTTGTCGGGTGCCGTCGCCAAAATCGGCCTCGGCAAGCCACAGGTCATCGCCGGGGTCGGTGAAGCTGCCTGTGATGCTGAGCATACCCTCGGGGATCGCGCGCGGCAGGTCCATCAAACGAACGACTGGCTCGACGTTGCTGACCTCGACGACAAACGGTTGCGTGGAGGCCGTTGCCTCACCGTCGCTGACAGTCAGGGCGACCTCGTATCGGCCCTCATCATCGAACGAGAACGACCAGGGCAAAACCGCTCCGGTACCTGAATCACTGCCGACCTCGTCGCCCGCCGCATTGACCGCGCGCCACTGGTAGCTCGCCACCACATCCGAGAGCCCGGCGTCCGTGACTTCCGCGAACAGTTCGATCGGCGAACCTTCGGCCACCGTCAGGTCGGTAGCGGCGAGTGCCGCGGCAGCCACCGTCGTGGCCGCCAGCGGTGAAGCCTCAGACCGTGCCAGAGCCTCGGACGGTGCCAGAGCCTCGGACGGTGCCAGAGCTGCCGATGGCGATGCAAGCGAAATGGTCGGACTGGAAATGGACGGACTGGGGGGGGCATTCAATACCTGCAACAGTAACGAATCGCTGTGTGAAGTCCCGCTCGTATCGGTGGCCGTTAGCGTGACGACATAGTTCCCTTCGTTGGACGGTTCGAATTCAAAGTCAGCCGTATCGCCATCGGCAACCTGTCGACCGTCTAGCGTGACGACCCAAGCAAAACTGCTCAGCGTGAGATTGGATTCGACCGCGAATGATTCCAGCGTTCCCTCGGTTCCGGCACGGTCGGCACCGATGCTGATCGGTTGACTGACCCCGAAATTGACCAGCGTCCCTGGGGCCTGGTTGCCGATCGGAACGTTGCGAGGCGATGTTGTCGTCCAGCCCGATGGGAGTTGCAGTTCCACCGAATAGATAAAGTTGGCCAGATCGGCGCTGATTCGATAGTTCCCACTCGCATCGGTCACGCTGCATGCGATCCCGTTTCCTTCGGCGTCCAAAAGATGCAATGTCATCCCTCCCACGCCGCGTTCACCGACGTTGCGGATACCGCTTTCGTCGCTATCGACGAAGACGGTTCCATGAGTCGTTTGGTTGAAACGATCGGAACCGAATGACGCTTGGCTAAAATTGACATTGTCGATCGCCAGGGCTCGACCGCCGCTTGTAATCGCCCGGATCGTCAATTCGGTGGCTCTCAAAGGAATGACAAAGTCAAAGGAGCTATGCTCGCCGCCCCCAGACTGGATGGTTGTGTTGGGTGCATCGAATAATACGTTTCCCATTGCGTCAATAATCTGAAAGACCTGAGCATTGACATCCGAATTCGAACTAACCGTATTGCCGGCGAGATCGAAGCCATGAAGTAGCACTTCCGTCCCTGGGTCAGCGGCTAGGGTTATGCCTAATCCAACGGAATTCAAACCGACTCTCGCCACGCCACTGAGATTCCCAAACCCTGAAGCTTGATAGAAAAGATTGTCATTCGTTGAGACTGTGATGTTTGGTGTCAATGGTCCATTGGGACCGCCCTCATAACTGAAATTCCCTACCACGTTTGAGTTAACACGATCACCGTACGCCTGCGGGATGATTCCACTGCTCACTCCAATATCAAAAGTGAGAATGGTCGCTGTGGTAACATCGTTGACTTCGAACTCCACTCCTGAACCGACAACGAAGTCAAACCCGGTCCTCGCCTCGCGGCCATTCTGGTCAAACGCTGTGACCTGGATCCGAGCTGACTGAGGGACGTCGGCCGGATAGTGCACCCAAAGCGAATTTCCAGAAGCTTCGGCAACCACGTCAAGGTTGTCGCTGATTGCGGAGTACCGTACGAACTCGCCATCCAGGTCGAGATCGCCGGTCACCGGCAGGGCGAAACGATAGGTTTCTTGGATCGGCGCATTCTCGGCTCGGAGCGGGGCTGGCTTGGCATCGTTTCCGGTACCCGTCGAATCGCCAAGTTCGCCATGCCAGCCGTTGCCCGAACCGTCGAGAACCTGGCTGCCACCGACTTCGTCAAACTGGTAGTAGGCCAGCAAACGATCTGAGTGCCCGCGAACCTCGCGGTCTTTCAGTTGCTGCACGGATTCAAGCTGAGCAGCAAGATAGTTTTCCGACTCCGTAACATCCCAGAAACGGTTCCAAAAACGAGCTTCATCAAGCTGGCCGATCAGATCTTGGCTCGGCTGATACCTGCCGCTGATCGCATCCTGATCCTGCCCCAGGATCAAACCCTCCGGAACAATTCGCATTGCCGAAGCCGAAGCCGGTAGATTCCTCTCACCGATGTATTGCCCATCAATGAAGAGTCGCAGTTTTCTCGTCGGCAGATCCCGCGCAACCGCGTAGTGGTGCCACTCTCCGTCGATCAGATTGATGGAAGCGGGGATCGAATAGTCATAAAAGAGGCTCTGATCGCCAATCCGTACGATCGTGTTTCCCAGGTGCGCGACAAAGAATTCATTGCTGGTGTTCGCACCCGCAGCGGAGACAATGAACTGATCAACGACGTTAGGTTGCGTTGGCCGGAACCATGCTTCGAACAGAAAGGATTCCACCCCGTTGAGCAGTTCGCCGGGCAGCGTCACCGCGCTGTCTTCAAAGCTCAACGAGCCATGGTGAACCTTTTGAGGTTCGATCGCTTCGATCGCCGGGGCATTGGCATTGGGAGTCACGATGACTTCGGTGCCAGTGTTCGTCAAACGATCAACGTATTCATCACGCGTGACGTCATTGAGCGGGTTGTTGAGCAATGACAGCAACTGCAGCGACAACCTCGGCCCGTTGATTCGCTCGGCCCGAACCGCGTCGGCAGCCAAGGGCAGACCGCTTTCACCGACGAGTGTCACGTGCAGTTGTCCGGACGTCGACGCGAAGCGACCGAGCGACATCCAGGATTGTCCGCCAAAGGCTGGGTTCGGATCCGCCGAGCCCGCGAGGGTCGATTGAAGGATCGGTCGTGTGGTCAACACATCCAAGCCGTCTCGAATCACGACTTCCGTCCCAGTCCCCGACAGGTTGTCGAGCGTGGGCCAAGTCACGAAGAGATCGAAAGGTTCGTCGGTGGGCGCGTCAAACGTGTAAGTCGCCTCGCCACCATCTTTGCTGTAGCGATAGTCGTCAAGCCACGCGCCTTCAACGTCCAAGACTTCGTTCTGCCATGAGCCCGAAAGTTCTCCGTAGTTGCCATCACCGTCGTCAACGACTTGCACGCCAGCCAGATCAGACAGCTCTCGAATATCGTTGTTGTTCAGGAACAGAGCTTCCAGCTTGGGGAACCGAATCAGTTGTTGCCCAGTGACCTCGGTGATCCCGTTCCCATCAAGTCCAAGGTAACGCAGGTTCACGAGTTCGGCTGGCAGTTCTTCGAGAACGTTAGGCAACTCGTTGTTGGCGAGATTCAAGTATCTCAAGTTCGGCAACTGGGCGAGATCCGAGACGTCCTGCACACCACTTTCCGACAGGTCGAGCTCTTCGATGTTGGTCAGGTCAGAACGCAAGAGTGGGCGCGGTAAATAGGGTTGGCCGTCGAATCCATCGGTGACAGGCAGACCAATCGTCGCTGCAATTTGTGAGCGGACGGCGGGGTCCTCAATCACGACCACCGGATCGGCAGGTACGATGAAAGGAGACGCGATCGCGGAGTCCTGCCAGACGTCAGCGGCCACTCGATCGCGGAATTCTCCGAGTCGTGAAATGACAACGTCACTTCCCGACTCACCAAATGCGGCATCGTCTCCGCCCGTCACGATCGTATCGTTGCCCTCACCGGCGCGAATCACATCACGGTCCGATGTCGGCCTCGAATAGCCGAGACGGGGAGGTGCGATCTCAACGGAGTATTCGACTGCTTCCGCAATGGGCAACCTTTGTAGTTGCAGGAAGTACGTTCCGGCCTCGATCAGTCGTAAATCGAGATTGCGGAAGCCGCTGTGAAGCAACCGGCCATGCTCGTCATAGAGCCGGGTGACCAGTGGTGATTCCCCCGTATTGAGAGTCGGAAACTGGCCGCTGCCAGTCACGGCAACCGGAGCTGATCCGGAAACCACTCGCAAGTAGTTACCCGTGTCGCCGTCACCCAGCAAGGTGAATCGATACCACTGAGTCGACTGATCCGCGTTCAACTGGCCGCTGACCACCTCGGGTTGACCGGTTTGCCGATCGATCAGATAGGGACCGAGCGCCGAGTTCTGGATGTCGATCGGATCGATGCTACTCAAATCTTGCTGTTGGTAGTCGCCATGGACGAGATGAATGCGACCACTCCTGGGGCTCAGCGGCCCGGAAGCTCCATTGGTGCCTGCAGCGCCAAGGACCAAGTCCTGGACGCCATCCAGATTGAGATCGAGCGGTCCGCCCGAGGGGAGTGTGCCAAGCTGATCCCCACCTTGGGCTCCCCCAATCGTGACATCGGGCAGACCATCTCCGAGCTGGCTCGTGGTCAGGCGCAGGTCGGAATTGCGTGTCACGTCGAAGTAGACAAAGCCGTGGCCTCGCTGATCTTCGCTGAGCACATTTCCGCTACTGCTAATCCTTGCCGTGGTTGGCAACCCGATCGCAAGGTCGCCATGCCCGTTGCCGTCGAAGTCGCCGGCCGTCACCGACACCGGCCCACCAACCGTTTGGCCTGACTGGAGCACCTCGACGTCATCTCGACGGATCACGATGTCCGCATCCGCGACCGGATCGAGCACGACCTGTCCGCTTTCGGTTCCTCCGTAGAAGACGAATGCCGAACCCTCGAGTTCGCCGTTGCCCTCGCGTTGACGCGTCACGGCGATTTCGTCAAATCCATCTCCGTCCAGATCACCCAGCGCCGATCCGCGAGGTCCCATTTGCGTCGCCTGCACGATCAGGCTCGAGTCGCTCGCCAACGAAATCTCGCCTTGTGCCACACGGCCTGGCACGACATACGTTCGGCCGATGGCATCACGTCCCGATCCTTCGCGGAAGCGCACGAAAGTCTGGTCGGTGATCAGCAAGTCATCCAGACCGTCAGCGTTCGTGTCTCCGGCTACGATCGCTGTCATCGATGACTGCTTCGAGAATCCACTGAACTTCTGAATCTGCGTTTCTGTTGCAAAGGACGCCAGACCCAATGCTACATAGGCGTCGCCATTGTAGGGGTCGAGCGCGATGCTCGGCGCCGCCGAGCTGCCGTTGACAAACGTTCGTGAGAACTCGGGTCGATCCACCGTTTGGATCAGCTCGCCGTCTGGCGACATCTCAAAGATTCTCAGGTGAGGCCACTGTTCGGTGACCAACAGGTTGCCCGTGATCCGGTCGTATTCGATATCACCGACCGCACTCTCGAACCCGCCCACTCGGTCGGGCCCAATCGGAGCATCAAAGCTGCTCAAAATCGTTCCGGCGACCGGATCGACCTCAACCACCGTTCTCGCACTGGTCAGGATGAACAAGGTTTGACGAAGCGGATGGTAGACGCCGGCTTCGATGGAAAAGAATCCGGCAACCCGGAAGTCAGTCGGCAAATCGGTTTCCAGCACAGCCAAACGCTCGCCAGTGAACTTATCGTAAGCAAGCACGAGTTGTTTGTTCTCGCCAACGATCGCACGACCGCTGGTCAGGTTGCCGAGAAACAAGAGCATCGTGTAGGCCGGCAGATCCACGTCTGCCAGCCTCATCGGTGCCGTGGAGATCGAGATCGCCCCTTCCTCGGCCATGTGCGGTAAGTCGACGCCGTTGACGCCGTCGGCCCAAAAATTGACCTGGTTGCCGTCCAGGTCGAACTCTCGGATTTGATCCTGGTCAAACTGATGGGCGAAGAGATGACCCGTTTCGGGATCGTAAGTGATGGAGTCGAGTCCGAAGTACTGGTTTGGAAAGACCAACTCGACCGGATCGTCTCGGAACTGTCGGAAGGAATCGACTTGCGTCGCCGCCGCCAGCCCCTCGGTGCTGCGAACAAGCTGGACGCGGTTGGTGTCATCGAGAGTAAAAGCGTTGAGAACGACGAAGTCACCCGTAGGCAATGCTTGCCCGTCATAGATCGTTCCTCCGAATGGACCAATCAACGCCAGGTCAACGTACTCATCACCGTTCCAATTCATCAGCAGCGCAGTGCTGCCCGCGTCTCCACCGAAGGTGATGTCTGCCATCGAAACGTCAATCGATCGCGGCATGTCGCGACGGCCGAGGATCACATGGACATCTGCCAAGTCACCTCCGTCCCCAGCCAATTCAAATCGGTCCCTGACGAAAGCCAGGTCATTGAAGCCGTCGGCATTCAAATCACCAACCGATGGTGTCACTCGACCAAGTGAACGGAGATCGAAGGTGGCGATTGATGCCTCTTGAACGCTCCAGTCCTCGCGCAACTCGATCGGACCTGGAATCAAGTAGGCGGTACTGATTCCGATGGCAAGGTAATCATCATAGCCGTCGCCATTGACGTCGCCGATCAATCCAAACTCTGACAATTCGTCACCAGCGAGCGTGCCTTCAAGGCTCAACGCACCCTCAATGCCGGGCTCGGACGGACCATTGACAAGATCGATTCCCGCTGGCGTTCCGAAGCTCGTGACACCGCTCACCGAGGCAAGTTCAAATCGATAGGCTTCGACCCTCTCGTCACCGCCAGATCTGGGCGGAGGCGGCGTGGGTGGAGCCGCGACAACCGGTTCACCCCAATACAGACTCATCACCGCACCGAGCGTTTCAATCAACTCCGCGCGTCCATCACCATTGAGGTCCGCGACACCGGCGATCGTGCCGGGCCCAACCGTCGCGTCCAACGGTTTTGCGAACAGCGGGTCGGTTGGCTCGATCACGACATCGGCAGCGACCGCGTTCCCAGGGTCGAAGTTCCGCGGATCGGAGGAGCCAAAGAAGATGGCTGTGCGCGGATGCGTCACAAGATCCATCCCATCGAGCGCCGGAACATCAGCCCACTGGATGCCGGCAAAATCGATCAGCCCGTCACCGTTGAAGTCACCGATCGGCTGGAGATTTCCCGCCGCATACACGCGTGCCTGATGACTGCTGACCAACGCGTCGATATCGAGTGTTCGATTTCCGATTTCATCTCCAAACAAAACGTAACTGACATCGCGCCCGGCGACAATGAACTCGTCACCAGAGATTCCGTCAATGTTGCCGGCCGATCGAACCGTGAATCCCGCGAATCCGCCAACGCGGGTCAACACGACCGGATAGGTGCCGCCGCTCTGACCAAGAATATCGATTCGGTGTTCGGAGGGGTCGCTCGATTCATCGTTCACCCAGGCGATGTCACCATCGAACGTGACAGGCGGCGCGTCGCGGTCACCGATCGTATCACGGCGGATCAGGAAGTTACCGATTCCGGCGACCGAGGAAGCGTCATCACTAACCGACACAGGTAAGATGTCGGCAAACGTGTTGACATCAACGGTTCCCCGCACGGCAATGTCATCGATTCGGAATCCGCTGTGGGAGCGATCAGGATTGTTTTCGCCCGCATCGAACTCAAAGCGAATCTCGTAGTACTCCAGCGATTGTGGGTCCTGAAGCAACTTGACCAGAGCACCAAACTCGTAGCGAAACTCCTGCCATTGGCTCGTCTCTTCGATCGCATTCGCCGCCGGGTTCAGCACAAATCTTCCACCTGATTCGAGGTGATCAGAAAGGACTCTTTGTCATAAAAGTCGGAGTTCTCGGCTGTGAACTCGGGCCAGAAATCGACCCACACGTTCACGATGTCCAGCCCCTCAAGCTCATTGGTATCGAGTTGGTACTGGAAGGTCAGGACGCCGGTTGTGGGATCGAACGCATTGCTCTGGACTCGAGGCGACGTCAAGGATCCAGTCGGAAGCCCTGTTTCGTAGTTCGTGCCATTGCCGAAATGGACGTCGTACACACCGGAGTGCCCTGGAACGCCCTGCTGACCGTCGTGGCGAATGGCTATCCCTGTTGGATCGAAGGACGCAAATGTATCGGGCGCTTCGAAGTCTTCATCGATGGCAGTGACCGTCGTGTTCCAGACTTCGCGTCCTTGAATCAGGTAGGTCGCCTGACCCGCTTCACCGCCAGCGTGTGCGACAACCAAGTCTTCGAGTGGGAATCCACTGCCACTCACGTCACCGTTGGAATTCCCCGCGTTGTCAAGCGAGATCTGCCCCTCCAAGCCGCGTATCGTCGCGCCGGCGTCGATGATCAAATCGAGCCCTTCAAGGGGAACGTCCCCTGCGGCCCGCCCGAACAACAGGTAGACGCCCGCCGGTGCAAGCTCACCGATGAACGGACTGTCCGAACCGTCCATGGTGGTGATCGCGACTGCAAGATCATCGAACCCATCGCCGTTGTAGTCGCCTGAGCGACCAAAGATGCTTTGCATCCCGACTCCTGAGACCGATGTCACCGGGGTTGGGAGGGTGATCGTGATCGATGGCAAGGTCGGGGCCAGTGTCGATCCATCGCCGAAATAGAGCCTTGCGGTACTGGAGACCCCTGGCGTGATGGAATCGTTAACACTCATGATCGCGTCGTCGAAACCATCACCGTTGAAGTCACCGACAGGAATGAAGATCGGCTGGCCTCCCAACGCCGCGCTATCATGAACCAGGTCGGCTTCGTCCGTGGCGGCCGCGTGGGTGGTCTCGCCCGTGTCGCGAGTCAGGAGCAACTGGTAGGGAAGGGTCTGCAGACCGTCGTCACCGCTCGGTCGCATCACACGCAGCATGTAGTAGTCGGGAACGCCCGCGAACTCGTCGATTGGAACCAGATCATCTGGTGCTGCGCCACCCGTGCTGACCGCCGCAAAGAGGTCCAAAAGGAGCGTTTCATTGCCCGGGTCATTGCCCGTCGTCTCCACCTCGATGGTCTCAGCAGTCCAGAGTGCTGTCGTTGCGCTACCAAACGTATTCTGAGCGAGTCGGGCTGGAAGAATGTACCAATCCGTTCGGTCAGAAATGTGAAGATTCAAACCGTCGATGACGCCACCGAGCGGAGGCAGTTCGAGCACTGCTGCAAAAGCGGAGCTGTCGTTACTCTGGCTGACCCCATTTCGGTTCACAAACTCAAACGCATCGGGCTCAACGAGCGTGCCGAGTGTATCTTCTTGCCCCGATAAGATGTCATCCCCGGCTCCGCCAACGATCTCGTCGTTGCCTCCGTTTCCAAAGATGATGTCGCGGCCGCTTCCACCGTCGATGATGTCATTGCCTGGACCTCCGAACAAACGATCGGCTCCCTCGCCGCCAAGGATCACAAACGCACCGATCGATGCACCGGCCTCGGCGTCGCCAATCGACAGACCCCATTCGCTTTCAGTGTTGGGAAACACGAACGGTCCGCCCACGCGAACTTCATCGTCACCCCCGCGGGTATCGACTTCGAAGTACTCTAGGCCCACCGAAGTGAAGTAGTGATAGTTCTGAACGAAGCTCTGCGCTTCCGGGTGAAGAGCAGAAGCTTCGGTCAGGTAACGTTGGTTTGCCACGTCCCAGACCAACGCGGTCAACTCGTATCGCTGCAGCAAGCGGTTGAAGCGGACCGAGACAAAGTCATTGACGGGCCGGCCTTCGCTGTCGACATTGCCCCCGAGGAACAGGACGCGGTCGTTGCCGGCGCCACCGTCAAACCGGTCGCTCTGTGTTGGCAGGAAAGTGGTGCTCGTCCCTGTCAGCGTTGGCAATCCGTCGGGAATCGTCTGCAACGTGTCATTGCCGTCCTGGCCAAACAACAAGTCGCTCGCTCCGCGGTCGCTACCGCCCGTCAGTACATCATTGCCGGGGCCGGCGAAGATGAAGTCTTCTCCTGGTCCACCTTGCAGAATGTCGTTGCCGTTGCCACCAAAGATCACGTCTTGCCGCTGGAATTCGACGATTGCACCATGGTCGACGACGACGGGGCGATTGCCGTCGAATAGATCGATGGTCAACTCGTACACCGTTGGAATCGAATTCGAACGGACTTGTAGGACGTAGGCCACACCACTCGTCAATTCACCGACACCGTCGATCAGTTCAATGATCTGTGAGGGGTTGTCTCGCTCAAACAAAAGGAGCTCCATTCCATCGTTGGCGTTCAGGCTGTCGATGGTGATCCGTGCGGACCCCGTGCTCGCAACTTCGAGTATGTACGAGTCGACATCGGATGGGTTGTCGATCGTCAGTCCAGTGAATGATCGTACTGGTCGCCAATGTTGGGGAGGGTGTCGCCGAGGCGTTGGCCGGCAATCCGAGCTGCGTGACCGCGGGATCGCCGCGTCAGCCGAGATGTGCTAGCCGCGAGTTCGGTCCCACGCTGGTTCCCGATAGACTCACCGAGTCGCCCGCGAGCGTCGCGATCACGCTGTCCGGCCGCCGCCGACTGCCCAATCCGCAAATTGATGTCGTCAATCAAGTCCTGGAGCGTCCCATTGGCGACGGTCCCCGACGCTAGTCCGTTGGTCAGTAACGAAGGAACGTCGATCCGAACATGGTCCTCCAGATCGTCCACGATCAGGAAGAACGTCGCATCGGCATTGGAGGATCGGATTCGAGATCGCCGTCCCCGTGATGACGGGCGGTCCGGCGAGTGGAAACGCGGACTCGGGTGAGTCATTGCGAGCTGCGAGATCGTCGGTCTGGTCGATCAAGATAGATCGGCCAGAAGCGATCAAAACTTTGTCGTCCCCGTCACCGGCGTCGATCCAAACGGTCTTCTGTACCGTTGGCCCAACCACGATCTCGTCGTTCCCTCCCAAGGCGTCGATGATGATCGCGCGGAAGTCATCCTCGGGTGGAAGCAAACGACTGAGGGCGACCGCATCACTGAATCTCTGGTTCAGCATCTCCGCGCGGGCAAACGGATCGTCGTTCTGAAGTGATCCGCCATCGGCAAAGAGGTCGTTGGGATTCCAAACCAAATTGCCGTCGCCGTCGGTCGCTGCAAAATCCAATCGAACCTGCGCGTCGAACGTAAAGAAGTCTTCCGCATTACCGCTCTCATTGCTGTTCCGCGTCAACCGCGTCATCAGGTGGTGGCCTTGTAGGATGCCAGGCTCGGTGACGAAGTCGAGGTTGATCCGATCGTCCGAGTTCGTTCCACCGACGTACCAGACCTGGCCAGTCGATCTGCGCGTAATCTTTCCAGGCGTCATCGGCGACGCCGCCGTCGAGAGATTCGAATGTCTCGCCATTACGCGGGTAACAGCGTGTTGTTTCCTTCGCCACCATAGAGCAGATCCAAGCCGGTACCGCCATAAAGCTCGTCATCGTTCGGACCGCCGATGATGCGATTCAGGCCCGTGTCCTCGAGTTCCGGCACGCCGTCGACGTCGATGAACACGCCAAACGGATCTTCGGCACTGGGATCGCTCGACCAGGCGTACAGAGTATTGGTGCCTTGTCCGCCAAGCACATCATCATTGCCACCACCGGCATAGATCACATCGTGGTCGGCGATGCTGCCGTCGCCGGGCCTTGGTCGCCCCACAATCGGTCGTCGCCTGCCAAGCCAAAGATCAAATCGCCCCCACGGCCGCCATCGATGCGATCCCTTGCCGAAGATCCAACAAGCGTGTCGTTACCGGGGCCACCTTCGATGATCGTGACAAAGTCTCGACTGCGGGCCGACAGTACCGACAGATCCAGCGACGAATCAAAGCGGATGTCGTCATTGCCGGTCAATCCCGCGACACGGATCTGCTCAACGAGCGGGCCGGTGGCATCGGACCAATCGGCTTCGATCGTGCGACGCCGTTGTAGGAAACGCTCAGTCTGCCATCGGCAGTCCCGCCGATTCGGATCACGTCATCGCCAGTCGTGCCGTTGATCAACAACACGTCGGTCGCGTTGTCCTCGGGTGTACCATCACCGTGGCCGTCAAACGATTCACCCCCCAGCGCGCTGTAGCTTGGATTCACATCAAGGACCAGGAAGTCGATCCCGCCGCCGCCGACAAGCTCGTCCATCCCTTCCTGACCCTCGAACCAGTCGCCGTCGCCGCCGCCGCGAAGAACGTCGTTCCCGCCGCCACCGTAAACTGGTCCTGCCCGGCACCGCCGAGCAGTGTGTCGTCGCCACCGGTAGTCGCGGCTGCGGGGTTGGCGTTGTAATTGGGACCACTTCCCCAGTCGCCAACCAGCAAATCGGGACCCGATTCTCCGACCAGTAGATCGTTTCTAAGATTGCCGAACAAGAAATCGCCACCCCCTTCGCCGAAGAGTTCATCCCCCTTGGCCCCAACATCGCTCGCGTTGCCAGCGGCCCAGGCATACAGCGTGTCGGCGTCGTCGCCGCCAAAGAGACGTTGGCCGTCAGTCGAACCGGTCGCATTGCCGCCGTCGCCATACAGCGTGTCACGACCAGCATCACCGTAGGCTGATCAATCCCCATTCCGCCGTGGATCACATCGAAGCCCGATCCGCCACGGATCACGTCGTCCCCCTCACCCCCGAACAGACTGCCATCGTTGCCAGATCCCCCGTCGATGTAGTCATGTCCGGCTCCACCGAAGATCGCATCGTCGTCGCTGCCACCGAACAGGAAGTCGATCCCCAAACCACCGCGGATCAGGTCATCGCCATCAGCGGGCTGCCGGGAACACTCAATCCCGAAACGATCTTGGGGGTGATCAACGCAGGAAGCACGTAGGAACTTCCACCGAGTGCGGTCGCCTCATCGAACCGCAACGGCTTTTCAAACAACGCGATGTTTGAGGTGTTGAAGTTCGCGGCTTCGTACTGCGCGACGCCGCCCCAGATCAAATCGCTTCCATCACCGCCATCGAGTTCATCGTTACCAAGTCCACCCGAGATGACATCGTTTCCAGCCAGCGCGAACACCATGTCGTGACCGTCACCAGCGTTGATGATGTCGACTCCGAGCGATGCATAGATGATGTCGTTACCGACGCCCCCATCGATCGCGTGCGAGGCCGCTTCGGCATCACCGTTTTCGTCGTCGTCAGCGTAGATCAGATCGTTGCCAGCACCGCCTGAAATCTGGTCACTGCCACCGTTGCCTCGCAACACATCATCATCATCGTCGCCACTGAGAACGTCGTTCCCGGTTCCACCGTCGATCGTGTCATTGCCGGCACCGCCACGCAGCACGTCGTTTCGCTCTCCACCCTCGATGGTGTCGTGGCCATCGCCCCCTTCGATTTCATCGCCTCCCTCCTGGCCGAACAATTCGTCATCGCCAGCGCCACCGTCGATCGAGTCGTCACCACGGCCGCCGGAAATGTTGTCGTTGCCAGTGCCGCCGCGCAGCAGGTCATCTCCACGACCCCCATCGATCACGTCATCGCCGGCTTGTCCGTCGATCTCGTCGACCCCGAAGTCACCGAACATCTGGTCGTCGCCGTCGCCGCCGAGTAGGAGGTCCTCGTCGCGGCCACCGTCCAGGTAGTCGTTGCCGGCGCCGCCGAGCAACGTGTCGGCACCGCGGCCCGCGATCAGCACGTCGTCACCATCCCCGCCGTCCAACGTGTCTTCGTCGTTGCCACCGGTCAGCGAATCGTTGCCTGGCCCCCCCTGCAAATTCGCCGGACCACCACCAGCGGTCAATTGATCGTTGCCCGCTCCGCCCTGGAGCGTGACCGGGAGGAAGACGTTCGGCGCGACGGTGACCACGTCGTTGCCCTCAAGAGCATCGCCGACGATCGAGTTGATTCCGACGATGTCGCCTGTCTGCAGCCCCTGGCCCTGGACGATGATCGAATTGGGCTGCGAACCCGGCAGGATTTTGTAGGAGTCATCTTGCTGCGTGAACTTGATCGTCAGGACATCACCGGCACGCGACGTCAGCACTTCGGTGGGTGAAGGTGCCCCAGAAATCGGGCGATCGATGTCAAAGTCCAGCAGGTTGACCCGCGCGATCTCGTATTCCTCGTTGATCGAGAAGAGCAGCAAGTTGACGTTTAAGAAGGCGATCAGCGCCGCGTCCACTTTTCCATCGACGTCAAACACGTGAATCGGACCGAGCTGAAAATTCTCGGCGAGCTCACCGGCTCGAACTCGTCCATCTTGGTCGCTGTCATGCAGATTGAAATCGACTCCGGCGAAGACACCGCCGCGAACGCCCGCCTCGGCGAGTAAAAAACCGACTTTCGCACCCGCGGTCAAACTGCCGCGAAGGTAGGCCTCGGGAACATCGGCGCCGGTTCCATCCGCATTGATCCGATCGCTGACAAAGAACCCGTCGAAGAGGTCGGGGACGAATCTGGTTCGCTTGAACTTTGAAATGCCCGTCGTGTCAAAACCAAACGCAAAGTCGGCCACCGCCGCAATCCGGCCACCAATTTCCGCGAACAGTCCCGGTATCGGCGTTGGAAACGATTGGTTGTAGGTGAAGTCGATCCCCAACGGCGGCGCGTCATACAGAAACAGATCGACATCCTTGCCCAGCAACAATTTGAATGCGGTCAAGGGGCTTTCGAGTAGAGGGAAGCTAAGTGAGCCCCTCGCACCAGCCAGGTTGTTCTTCCACGCGCCCCCCTGCCCTCCTTCCTGTTCGAGTCCGCCCAAGACGTCCGATTCGCTGTACGACGGAATCGTCACCTCTTTGACCGACGAACTGGTGGTGCTGCCCGGTCCGCCATAGCCGCCGAGCGAACTGGCATCCACGCTGAATTGTCCCAAACGTACCCAGCTGTTCCCATCGTCGAACGAATCAGGATCGGGCAAACTCGTGATCAAGTTGTTGACGTCGATCACCGATTGCAAAAAGTCGGCGACGTCGGCCCGACCGAACATCCGAGCCATATCGACCAGCGTGACTTTGCCACCACTCAGATCGCTGATGACAGGCAGGCGAGTCGTCAAGACATCGATGACAGGCTGAACCGGTTCGAGCACATCTTGGACACGGCCCAACACATCGCCGGCGAAGCCTCCAAAGAACTCACCAATATTCATCTGAACATTGGTGAAATTCACCGCCAGCGGGTTCTCGGTGGTCACTGGGCTAGCCAGGCTCGGTAAGCACACTGCCAAAGCCCCATTGGACGATCAGGTCGGTCCGCAATCTAGGCAACACGCGGCTGTCCCCGACGCTGGCGACCAGGTGCAATTTCGCCTGCGCCTCCGCATTCAACTCATGCGCCACCAACTCAGAAAAGTCGCCGGCAAACATTTCACTGAGCGTCAAGCGATCGTCGCCGCTCGGCTCGTTCAAATGAACCACGAACTCGCCGGCGAAATAGGTTTCTGGCAAACCAGTCACTGGATCGATGCCACTTGTCGCCGTCACCCCCAACAGCCCCAGTTCCCCCGACGCATTGAGCTCCGGAATCGCGGCGTCAAACGACACGGTCAAAACGGTATCCGCCGTGTTGAGGTAAAAGCCCTCGTTGATGCTGACCCCAAAACCGAGATCAAACTGGTAGCCGAAGTCGAGTTCGATCGGGGCGTCGATGTCCAGATTCAATCCAGGCAGGCCGAGATCAAAGTCGATCGGCAAGGCGAGCGTTTTGAGCCCCTTGCCCAATTTGACGTCAAAGTCGACGCGTCCGTCAGCGAGATTCTCTACGAAACGAACGTCGTCCAAGTCGGGGAGGATGGAGCTATCGCCGCTAGAATCAAGCAGCAGGTTCAATCCGCCCGGACCGAGCGCATTGAAGATCTCCGTTTGAAGCACGCCGGTTCCGAGCTCGACGTAGTCTTCGATGTTGTCCAGCACTGCCTGTTTGAGTTCATCCAAGAAGTCAGCTTCGTCGGCCAACGCGTCTCCGATCAGAGGCAATGGCACTCCCAGCACGTTGCCCCGCATCGTATCGGTCAGCAGATCAAAGGCTCCTTCCCAACCGCCCACGAGCGCCAGCAGGTTGCCGTTGATGTCACCGAGATCATCGATTCTCTGTTGAAGTGCGGGACCAAGCTGATCAAAGTTGGAGTCGGTGAGCGTCCCATCGCCGAGGTCCGCGTCGGTCACCGATAAACTCAACGTGAACGGATCCCCAACGGGAAATTCGATCGGCAGGTTCGCGTAGGCGCCACCCGCGATCATCGTGCTGAATCCCAAGGCGTCGCCGAAGTAGTAGCGACCGTCGGCTTCCGGATCGCTGAGCGTGATCGTGAAGGAGGCAGGATTGGAGTCGCCCGGATTACCGCTGGCGTTGATGCCGGCAACACCATCGACGATCGCGACACCTAATGGGCCGAGCGACGCTTCGAAATCGATATCCACCGCGTTGGCGCCGGCGGTCAAACGTAGCTGGGTGCCGGCGGCGTCGGTGTACAGAAACGGTTGAACTCCAACCGACTCGTCGGATGAAATCTCCAACCCCAGCGACAGCGTGGCGATCGCGCCGGCGGTCAACATCACGGTCGACGAACCCGAAACGTCGATCAGGTTCCCGATGCCGCTGATCCCAAGATCCGCGAGATCGACGCTCAATGGATACGTCGCATCAATCGTCTGCTGGAGATTCAAGTCGAATCGCAGTTCGATCGCGCCGGCGGTCACACCGTTGGTGATGATCTGCAGCGATACACCATTCTCGTTCAGCCCGATCGCATCCTCCAGGACGCGTTCCAAAGCTTGCAAGTTTCCAGGTCCCGACAGTTGCAACCCGTCCAGAATCGTCGACAGTCCATCCAGGAAGCGAGCAAACTCCTGCGGTGGAATCTCCACGACGGGTAGGTCGATGTCAAAGTTGAAGTGGGTGCTGAGCAGTGCGTCAAAGTCGGGGAGCGAGAACGTCTCGCCGGAACCCTCCTGCGGCGCCGCATCGCTCGCCGATCGAAAGAACGCGAATAGATCCGGAAGCGTGATGCTGAGTTCGGGAAAGTCAATCTCCGGAGCCGCCGGGTCAAGGCTCGCCAAACGATTGATGCCATCGCTCAGCACATCCAACGTCGCGCCACCGATGGAGTCGATTGCATCGGTGACGCGAGTCAACAACTTCCGCAAACCGGCCGCATCGGGCAGATCGATGTTCAGGATCGGGATCTTCAACCCATCGATGCTGAGCAGATCCGCCAGGCCATCTTTCAGTCCCGCCAGGACATCGCCGGCATCGATCCGGCGAAGTCGATCCAACACCAGATCATCCAGGCCACTGACGAGGGCGGCTAAACCGGTCACCGAACTCGTTGATCGAGACCAGGACGCGATCGCTGTATTGTTCGTCCTGTCCGTCGTTGTCCTGATCCGGGAACAGGCCCAGAGTGGGGAGTTCGAACTGAATGTTGCCCGCGAAGTCGGCGGTCGCCGCGATCGCTTGATTCGCATTCTCTTTCAGCCCCTCAAACAATTCCGCCAGCGTCACACGCGGTTGTGGCAGATTGACTGACGCCGAGACATAGCTGGGAACGGTCGCACCCGACTCGTTCAACACGCGGTTGATCTTGCCCCCGCTGATCGTGACTTCGGTGAAGCCTAGGTTGGCGGTGGCCGAAAATTCATCGCTTGTCAATTCAACGGTGCCCGTGACGATCGGCTGGCCGCTGATCTCTTCCACGAACAGATGGTGGGCGAAGGTATCGCCATGCAGCGGTTTGCCTTGAATCACGGCGCCGCCCCCGTTGTCGTCGCTGTCCTCGGCATCTCCCAGAATGCCCAATCCAAGTCCCGCCAACGAAGCATTCATCGCCCTGACGCTAAAGACCGTCGTTCCCTCACTGCGGTCGGTCAGTTCGATGCCATCATCGATCAACACTGCGGTCAAGTTTGCGGAGGCGCTGGTCAGCGTATTGACGACATCGCCGAGCGTCAGGTCACCGTCAAAACTGACTTGCAAGGCGGTCCCGTCCCGCAACGTGATCTCGACGTCGTCGCCCGATCCGACCTCCACGTCCATCACACCCATGCCGGCGTTGATGTCGGCGAGCAACGTGGTCGGCAGAATCGGTAGCGCCGCCAGCGCGGCGGCCTAGCGGAGACATGTCAATCCCGAGTCGCATCGTCCCCTCGACGTTGCTGCTCAGTGTCAGCATCGCATCGGAGCTCAGTCCCACAAAATCACCGATCTCGAAATCAAACGACAGGTCGGCTAGCAATGGATCGATCGGAGCTTCGTCAAACTGCACATCGAATGTCAGTTCCTGATTGGCCGCGTTGTAATTGACATTGGAGATCAACGGCGACAGCGCTTCGAACTCTTGCAGGGTCGCAAAGAGCAATTGACCCTCCTCGTTCTTGAGCAGCGAAACAATCTTGTTTTCAAACGCCGATCGCAGGTTGATCACGTCGGCGTAACGCGTCGCGTCGGCCAGTGGTACGTCGCCGGTCAGTTTCTCGATCCCAAAATCGCCCAGCCATCCCGCCAGCTGCGAAAGACCACCGGCCAGGCCATCGGGCGAGACGTTGACAAAGTCTTGGAGTGCGTCGAAGTTGCTGGGCTGAAGTTGGGACTGGCCACCGAACACCGCTACCGATGGCAGGGCAAGCCCGGCGGTAAACGTTTGCCCGCCAAGGGCCGCGTCCAAGGTCAGCGCCAGATCAAAGTTGCCCGATTCACTGGTGCTGACCAGTTCGTCGGTGGAAGACTCCAGCAGTTCGGCTGCCGTAATCGGTTGCCCGCTGTTGACGGCTGCCGACAACGTCGCGTTCAGGTTCGCCGAGCCGCTTGCCGTAACGCCCAGTACTCCAACGCTGGCGGCAAAACCAAGGTTCGTGGTATCGATCCGAGCGGAATGGTCAACTTGTTCGAAAGTCACCTCGAATGCTTCCAATGGCGAGACGGTCGCCTCGCGAAGAATGTCGATTTGCAGCATCCACTGCGTCATCGCCTGGAGGTTCAACTCAGGCAAAGCATTTGCGGCTGCCGCAAACCCGGCATCCTCCGCGGTCTGACCATCGACCAGTTTCTGCAGCGATGACTTGTTGTCGGCAACCTGTAGGTCGAACGAGACCTGATCGTCGGTACGGGCGATCGCGCTGACCGTGACACCGTCGACAGCTGACAACGCGGCGCGTACGTCTTGCCAACTCGGTCGCGCGTTGTCTGCCAGCAGCGCCTCAATGGTGGCCTGCAGTTTGTCGCGCAGCACCGCATCAAAGTCAGCCTGTTGCCCAAGACTGGTGTTCATCGCGGGCAGCACGTTGGCGAGTTCGGTTTCCGATTCCAAACGCGTTCCAAACTGCGTGATCGCCGCGAAGCCAACCAACAGTGTTTCCGCTGACTTGGTCGTGCAACCGATCGAGTTCGCTGAATGATTCGGTGGTCACGATGATCGGCGTGTCCCCAAACAAAGGCGACGCCACGCCACCAACCGCGGGGTTACCGGCCACGATCGCGCCGGTCGCCGGCTGAACCTTCGCAAGGAACTCGCCACGCCCGCGCGTCTGAGTCGTCAACACAGGCTGGCCTGACAACTCGAGGACGTTCATCCGTCCGTCACCACCATCATCGGCGATGACGTCGAACGCGCCGTCAATTGCCAGTCCGCCAACAACCGTCTCAAGCCCAAGCAGCCCGTACTCCAGATTGGGTTGGAAGCGAGGCGGCGGATTGTCCATCGGCAAAGCCAAGCGTTGCCAGACCACCACCGTCAATGATCTCGAGACTTGCAATCTCGGGCGAGAGGAACGGAACGCCAGCTTGCCTCGCGTTTCCGTTGCGATCAATCCGTTTTCGAAGCCGGCGTCCGACAGTGGCTGCCTCAGCGCCTCGCGTCAGTCGCTGCGTAAGCGGTGTGAGATTGCCGCTGCTGTTGGCGGGCAACGTCGCGGTGACGGTAATCGAGTCGTTCAGAAGCAGGCTGAATGTGATCGGATCGGGGATCGAAGCCATGGTCGGCGTCGCCGCATCAGCAACGAGCTCAACCGCATCGGTGACTCCGACTT
This sequence comes from Pirellulaceae bacterium, assembly GCA_963767665.1. Taxonomy (GTDB): domain Bacteria; phylum Planctomycetota; class Planctomycetia; order Pirellulales; family Pirellulaceae; genus Rubripirellula. The sequence continues at coordinate 166,478 of CAVYFC010000010.1, read as the reverse complement.
GCAGTGATTCGATTTCGGCGAAGAACTGCCCCGAGCCATCGACGCCAAATTGAAAGTCAAAGGCGAGGTGGAAGTCGGCCGCGCTGGTGGCCGTAAGGGAATCATCGATTCGGACTCCCGCGGTTGCAGCGGCGTCGCCCAAGTCCAACCTGTAGTCGACCGACCGGTTCGCATAGAGCGTCGTGTCAAAAACCAGCTCCCCATTGATCTCTGTCCCGCTCGTCGGGCCGACCGAGAATTCAAGACCATCGAAGTTGCCTACGATCGCATCGCTAACCAGAAACGCCGAGACCTCATCCGAGGTCAAATTCGATTCGCTGTTGATCAAGAAATTGGCCAACGGAACGGCGAATCGCTCCTCCAGCACATCCGATAGATCGAGCTGGGCGTCGAACGATTGCCCGATCAAAGGTAGTGCCCCTTGCAGCGATTGCTCCGCTTCGACGTGCTCGGCATAGGACACGAGTTTGTCGAGTTCGGCCGACAACGCCAGCTTTTGCGGGCCCGGGATCGGGACGGCCGAGAGGAGTTGTCGCGACTCGAGTTCCTCCATCAGCATCCGTCGACGTCGCTTGGTCGATTGCGGCAGGGATTGCTTGGAGGTGCCAGTTCGAACGCTTCTCATAGACATGCTTGATAACTCGGTGGGTTTCGACTGGGTGGAATGCGTCGTGTGGCAGGCTCGATTTGCGGCCCAAGAGGTTCGAAAATTTGAATTGGGATTCTCACGTTGAACGGGAAGGCTGCCCGGCATCGTCGCCGATCTTAGTTCCTGCGTGAAAGCTGCTCGGTTTCCTTAACCGAACGATCACATTTTCCATAAAGACTTGCCGCCCTTCCGCGACGGGTGTCTCGCGAGACAGGATTTGGAGCCAGCCATTGGGTTCGGCAACCCAGCAGAATGCTGTGACGCCAACCAGTGATGGAGTGGTCCACGATCCCGGTCCATGATCCCGGTCCATGATCCCGCATGAGCTGGCTCTACCCGACTCGGCAGCACACGGACAGGCTTGAGTCTTGAGCGGTGGCGATCGCATGCCGAGCGAAGATCCCCACTTTGATGTTGCGAACGGTGCGCCTCGGCCGCCAGCTATTCTGCCACCGTCCGGAATTTTGTCAGAAGCTCGCCAAAACACCGTGCCAGCGAGCTCCATTTGGCCGACGCGAATCGAGAGCTGGAAAACTTCCGTCTGGCGGAATCCGGCTTTCAGAGCCTTATCGAGGCATGTGACGATCCAGCTGATCCGCGACGTACCCACGGGCAAGTCATGCTTGGCGAAATGCTTGCCGAGTTGTCACGATACGACGAGGAGGTCAGCCATATCCTTCGCGAGGAACGAGGAGGCGACCATCGCTACACGCTGGAGGCGTTGGGGCAGCTCCAGGCCGCCCAAGGCAAGCTGTGAACCCACATCGAGCTCACCAAAGCAGCGGGCTCGTCACCGCTTTTTCTCGTCCTCTCCAGTAGCGCTAGCAGGAACAGTAGCGCTGGCAGGACTAGTAGGGCTGGCAGGACTCGAACCCGCGACAAAGGGATTATGAGTCCCCTGCTCTAACCAACTGAGCTACAGCCCCCTGGGGAGTAGTTTACGGTGTTTTTGGAAAGTCAGGGAGTCGTGGCAGGGAATCAAATCCAGCCGCGATGCGATCTCCTGCTATCTGTACGATGGGCTTCCTAGCCCGTCGATCGAAGCGAGGTCGTTTCGCTGGTGGTATGGTAGCAGGGCAAAAGGGGACAGCGTAAAAGGGGACAGGCTACGAATTCAGGCTGGCGAACTGGCTTGCGTTTCACGCTTCCTTGAGTTCGTCGACCCACGGCAATGCCGTCTGCATCGATCAAGTCTTGGGGCGTGCTGATTCGCCGCGACGCCGGCCTGGCTTCCATTGGTCGGATCCATCGGTCGAGTGGGAAATGACCGCCTGCTCCTCTAGCAAGCCAATGCGATCTCTGAAGCGTCGCCTGTCGCCCACTGGCTGTTCGTGATCTCCCCGCTACGGCAAGCGGGTCGCAATGCCATATAATCTGCCTCCGACCTATCGGCTGTTACCGTTGGTCCACCATTCGACTGGGACAGGAACGCGTGATCGTGAAGCAAGACGCTCGTCGCACCAACGCAATCATCACACCTCGCGTTGACGCGATTTGTGGCGGTGGGCTCTCATTGCTGATTGCAATCATTGTCATCGTTTATGGACGCGTGACAAACAGTGCGGTGACCCAGGTCGTCTTGGCTGTCGAGCTCTACATGGTGACCGACGTGCTGATCAATGGTCCCCACTTCATGGCCTCCTATCGGCTGCTCTACAGCAAACGGCAGAACTTTCGGAAACACCCGATCGTCACAATCCTGATCCCGCTGCTGCTGCTATCTTTCGTCGGCTACATCATCTATCGATGTCTGCGGGATCCTCAAGTGACCGCTTTGGAGCCTATTCCAATCATCACTGTTCTGAATTTTGCGGCGCCGGTGTTTTTGGCCTGGCACTACGTGGGACAGTCCTGGGGCACGACGGCGAGCTTCGCGTTTCTCAGCGGATTCCGAATGATCGATCGCGAGCGCAAGCTGATACGATTTGGATTCTATACCCTGTTCGGCTATCACCTCATTCTCGCCTCCGAAGCGATGGGGTTCTTGCACCAGCTGTTCCCGGAGAATCTGGCCGGCGTCTACATGATGCGCTCGGTAGTCTCAGCCTGGCGTGTGGTGGTGGTGGTGGGTTTTTTCGTCGGAGTTTGGGGGTTTTTTCAACTATCCCAACGCGAGGGCAGAAACATCCCCGTCCGCGTTTGGCTTCCCTGGGGAGCGACCTTCAGTTGGTACGTGATGGTCGATGTTCAGCCTGCGTCCCTGTTTCTGGTCCAGGGCTTTCATGCCCTTCAGTATTTGATGTTTCCGATCCGCGTTGAGTTGAACGAGCACACCGTTCCCGACAAAAAGTGGATGCATCTTTTGGGTTATTACATCGCTCTCGTCGTTCTGGGATTGGTCGGATTTCATTGGGCGGATTTGATTGGTGGCGTCCCCGACTCTCGATTACCAATCGTTACCGCAACCTTTGTTTCACTCAACTTGCATCACTACTTTACCGATGCCGTGATCTGGAAAATTCGTGATCCCGAAGTGCGTCAATCGATTTTCGGACATCTTCAGCCGGCGCCGAAACAAAAGGTATCTGCAGCTCGAAGCTAGCATCCGGTTTCCGCGCACGGATGCTGGAGCTCGTCTGCCGACAGCGAACTGACGTGATCGGCCGTCCCAAAGATTGCCTGTCCCCCTCTTCGGTAAGCGATTGCTTTCTTGCACTTGCTGAAAGTTCGCCGGTAAATGAGTCCATTGGTGCAATGATTGCCTGTCCCCTTTTTTCGGTTGGGTTATTTCGCTGGAGTGATTGTCAATCCATAGCAAACCTGGACAATTCGAGCAGTTCCAATCCAGCAATGAGCATCGTCAACCTCGATGTGAGCGGTAACACGTTCCGTGAAGATCAACCGTGGCACGCAGCACAACGCTTCCGCAACCTCGTGGGTCGCTATCAAGACGCTACCGGATCGCGATGGTGTCGCTTGCCGCCTTAGCGTGCGTTCTCAGCCTCAGTTTGAATGCACTGGGTTCCGAGGGGCTGCAAGCCCCCGCTGACGCTGAGACAGAAAATGGCGCATGGCAAATGGTTGCTCTGTCGCTCGAGAGTGAGATTCTCTTGACGTTTGTGATTCTTGCGTTGGGAATGACGCTGGGCGCACTGCGGTTTGGAGGGATTTCGTTTGGAACGAGCGGCGTTCTCTTTGCCGCCCTCTTCTTGGGACATCTGGGGAAGCATGAGAGTTGGTCGATGCCAGAGAATATCGGCACGATCGGACTTGTGCTTTTCGTCTACGCGGTGGGACTTGGCTCGGGAACCACTTTTTTTCGAACGTTCCGCCAGGAGGGCAAGGGGCTGGCCTTGCTCGGAATCGTCACCGTCAGCGGGGCGGCAGCTGCAGCGGCGGGGCTGGCGAGGTTGTTCCAGGTTCCTAGCGAGTTGGCCACGGGCATCTTCGCAGGATCGCTGACCAGCACACCTGCGTTGGCCTCTGGCATTGAGGCCGCAATCTCATCGAGTCGGAACTCACTCGATGTCTCCATTGGCTACGGAATGGGATATCCCCTTGGTGTTGTTGGTGTTGTGCTCTATGCGCAACTTCTGCCGAGGCTGCTTCGAGCCAACCTGGACGACTTGGACAGCAAGCTACGAGCCGACACCAAGCAGTCCGACGGCATCGCGCGACGATTGGTTCGAATTTCAAACTCTGCGATCATCAATACAAGCATCCAGGATTTGCGGGCGCTCACTCACATCAAAGCTCAGATCCCGCGTGTTCTCGAAGGCGATCGGCTCGTCCCCATCAAGCGTGATCACGTCTTCCAGGATGGTCAGATCGTGTTGTTGCTGACCGATGACCAAAACGCCGACCTTTTGACATCCCTCCTCGGTCACCAAACGGATATTCCCTTCATCGTGGACAGCGACCACGATCGCGTGGAGATTGTGTTGGTCAATTCGGAGCTCGTGGGAAAGCCACTTCGCGAGCTACACTTTCGGTCTCAATTCGGCGTGACCATCTCTCGCATTGTGCGATTTGACGTTCCCTTCGTGCCCAGCGGTGACACCATTCTGAATGCTGGCGATCGAGTCACGGCCGTGGGGCCGCCCGATGGATTGAAGTTATTCGCGAAGAAGGCAGGGCATCGACCACGAAAGTTTCATGAGACCGATCTGATGTGGCTCGCGCTGTTTTTGGTCGCAGGCATCTTGATCGGAATGATTCCCATTCAGATTCCCGGTCTGCCACCCTTTTCTCTCGGTATGGCTGGCGGCCCATTGCTGGTCGGATTGCTCGTTGCCCATTTTGGCCAGTTCTTGGGCAACGCGGCCTACGTTCCCCTCGCAGCACGCATGCTGGCTCAGGAGTTGGGTTTGGCTTTGTTTCTCGCCGACGCAGGTTTTCGAGCTGGCGGGAGCTTTGTGGAGACCTTCCGGCAGTACGGCGCCGCCCCGTTCATTCTCAGCTTCCTCGTCATCTGCGTGGCACTTGGTCTCGCCTATGGTTTCGCCCGATTTTTTCTCAACATGAACCTACTGCAGATTCTTGGCGGTACCTGCGGAGCCATGACGTCCACGGCCGGTGTCGGTGCCATTGCGAGCACCACCGATTCTGGAATCCCCGTGGCCAGTTACGCTGCCGCCTATCCCGCATCCTTGGTGATGATGACACTGCTAGCGCAAATTCTGATCGCGATGGGTGGCGGATGAGGATCGTTGCCGCTGGCCTCTTCCTCGTACGCTAAAGTGATGAGACGCCGCGTCCAATCGATGCATTGAGCTACGAGAGAATCGCCTCAGGAGCGAGAAGGAATGAGTGATCCCGTTGTCATTGTCGGTGCTGGTCTTTCAGGACTCACGGCGGCAATTCGGCTGATCCAACAGGGCGTCGAGGTCGTTGTGCTAGAGGCTTCGAATTTGGTCGGGGGCCGTGTGGTGACCGATGACGTGGATGGCTTCCTGCTCGATCGTGGATTTCAAGTGCTGCTGACCGCGTATCCCGAGGCGATGCAGCTACTGAACTATGATCAGCTCGATCTGCAACGCTTTGATCCTGGATCGATGATCCGAACCGCTGATGGTTTCGAATGTCTCGCGGATCCATGGCGAAGGCCTCAGGCCGTGCTCAAGACACTGCTGGCCCGGACGGGAGGGCTCGGCGATAAGCTTCGCATCGCTCGTTTGCGCCGTGATGCAGCTGGCGGCACACTCGAGGAGGTCTTCTCGAGACCGGACCGAACCACCGAGGAGGAGTTGAAGCGGCTAGGCTTTTCGCCGTCCATGATTGAGGGTTTCCTGCGGCCATTTCTGGGAGGGGTGTTTCTTGATCATCAGTTACAAACCTCCTGCCGGATGCTCTATTTTGTTTTCCGGATGTTCAGCCAAGGCGATACTGCGCTGCCCGCTCATGGCATGGGTGCCATCTCTCGGCAACTTGCTAACCGACTTCCTGCCGATGCCATACGCCTGAATTCGCCCGTGGTGTCCATTGATGAGGGCCGAGTTCAAACTGCCGGCGGTGATTCCATACCCTATCGCTGCCTCTTGTCAGCAGTGGAGCAATCGGCTGCGGCGAAACTGTTGCCCGAACTGACCGTGTCGCGGCCACCCCGATCCGTTCGCTGCGTTTACTTCGCCTCCGAACAGCCCCCACTTCGAGAACGCATGCTGGTGCTCAACGGGACAGGCAAGGGACTGGTCAATAATCTTTGTGTGCCCAGCCAGGTTGCCCCCGGCTACGCTCCTTCCAATCGTTCGCTAATCTCGGCGACGGTCTTGGATCCCCGTGGCGATTCCGAATCACTGCATCATGGTGTCCGGGAGCATTTACGCGACTGGTTTGGCAAAGCCGTGGATTCTTGGACCCATTTAAGGACTTATCGAATTGCGGAAGCACTTCCCAATCAATCGACGCCGTCGTTCGATCCGCCGGTTCATTCGCCGCGACTACGCCCTCAGCTCTTTGTCTGTGGCGATTATCGAGTGAATGGTTCGATCAATGGTGCGATGCAGTCGGGACGAGTCGCAGCAGAAGAAATTCTCAAGGAGCTGTGATCCGAACAGGCGATCGGATCGATTCGCGACCTCCTTGCGGTTCGGCCAACATCTTGTCATACGCGGCAACCGCATCCTGCAACTCGACGAGGGCGAGTTCCTCGTATCCTTCGTGCATGGCATTGAAAACTTGCATGCCATGCACCCCATGCTTCCACAAATCGACCAGCGATTGACGGTAGCGATCGCGGCTCATGATGGGGACGCCAGCCGATTCGACGCCCGGGATGCGACATGCGCGAGCGACCCAGGGAATGCTGGGAACGTCCGCGGCACCCATCCTTTCGCGATTGCGCCGGTCTGCATCGACTTGATGGATGATCTCATTCGCGTAGAAATCATCCACCGATGTCTGTGTCAGTTCGGTTTCAGGATTCCAAAGGTTTCGCCAAGCCGCGTCGCTGGCATAGGCGATCGGGTTGGTAGCGCTGAAGGAGTGTGGGCGCAGTTCGGGCAATGCGATGTCGTTGACGAAATAACGCACTGGCACTTGGCGACTGGAATAGACGACATGCCAGTTGGTCACCAGCGCATCGGGGAACACTTCGCGAATGGGCTTGGCAAAGTGGGTATCGTAGAGCGCGACGTATTTTTTCCACGCGTAGTCTCGCCATGCCGATTCGCTCTGCACCACTTCGGCCGGCAGCTCTTGCCGACAGCGTCGGCAATGACGCAGTTGTTGAAACAAATGAGGCCATGGATAGGGATCGCCTTCGAAGTCCACGAGCACGGCGTCGACACGAACGCCTGCGTCCTTGAACGCTTGCATCGTGGCTCTGGTGTGCTGCTCCATTACCTGCCAGCCATCGACGTGCTCGGGGCAGGCACCATGCCACTGTGTTGAGTCGTCTTGTCCGAACCAGGGGAGGACATACGTCAGATCAAACTGATGCGCCCATTCGCCGTCGCTACCCTTCAGTTCATCGGAAAGCGAATACGGCCAGCTATCGGTTCGACCCTCCATGAGGATCACGGGCATGCCCGCGTCGGCAAGTGTTTTGGCAGCCGGAATCATGGCTTCGTTGAGTTGAAGATGTTGGCAGAGCCCCCGCTCTCGCAAGATTTCAATTTCTTCGGGAGCGAGCGGTTGAAAACCGACGCCATGCCACATGATCATCGGCATTCGCCCCTGGGCGTCGTTGGCGAGCGGAGGAATCTCCTGCTCGATCGTTTTGATCCAAGGTCGCGAACGAAGTAAGTTGGCACGATCCGAATCGGTCTTGGAAAGAAAGAGTGGCGGATCATCGCCTCGCACGGGAATCGATCCGAAGCAAATCGCTAGAAGAATGCATGCCACAATCCGCTCAAGGCACGCGTGCCGAGTGAGGGACGATGGAGCCGAGAGAGGTCGCGTCGCTAGCATGGCAGTCCTCGCAGTCTCGCGTTCCACAATCTCGCGTTCCACAATCTCGCGTTTCAGGCACAGGGTTGGCGCACGGGGTTGGCTGATCAAGAACGAAACGACGGGATGATTTGAATTGACAATCCCAGTCGCTCGGACCATTCCTGGTTGAGGCATGCCAGTCGCTGCTCCGGAGGCATGGTTTGAATGGAGTTCAATAGACCGGCAAAACGTGTGACCAGAGGATGGAGGTCTTCGTGCACCAATTGATTCATGTAGGCCGCATTGGCGGTCGCCATCGACGTGTATCCAAGTCGAGCGGCAGCCGTTCGATCTTGACTGATGGCTCCACCCCAGAGACTGTCGCACCACTGATCGATCGCGACAGCCGAGGCCCCCAAGGCGATGAGTTTTGCGGCATCCGGGACGCTGATGGAACCCGGAACAATCCAAAGGGGAAATTGAGGCGATGCCACGTGATCGGCGAGTCTCCGGGCATGCTTCGTCAGGGCGGCTAGCTCCATGGCATCGTCGGAACCACAGGTCAGTTCATCCAGCCTGAGGATGACGCCGTCCGGTCGATTGGCGAGAACAGCAGTGAGCTCTTGCTGCAATCGCCAGGGGCCTATTGAGACAAAGACCGCGGCATCGGGCGAAAGCATGCGGAGCTGGTCCAGCTTGCTACCGAGTTGGTGCATCGAAACCACGTCGGGCGGAAAGGTCGCGCAGGGCACCCAGCTGCCTCCTGACACAGGTTGACCCGACGGCGTTGCCTCCCATCGTTCTATCTGAGCGGCCGAGTAGGCGAATCGGCCCGAGTCATCACGGTGCATCGTCAAGCGGACATCGATGATCCTGGCGCCGTCAAAATCACGATCAGCCAGACCGTAGCGTTCGGGACGATACGGAAGCATGCGAGGGCGCGGCTGTGGCGGAGTGTCTTCCGTTTCCTCTTCCGAGTTCTCGTGCTCCGCGATCGCATCGTCGTGAAAGGGAGAGGATGCGTCAGAGGCGGCAAGGTCGCTCCGTAGGGCCGAAACAAGAATGCCCTGCTGAGCGACAGCGATCGCCAGTGCGTTGGCTCGATCCAATGGAAGCTGATGCCAAGGCGGGTCGTACCAGAACAGCGGCAGACCCAACTTGATCCGTCGACCATCGGGACGCTCGATCAAGGGATGTTGCCATTCAGGCGGTGGTCCCATCCACGGTGTGTTGGTAGGCGGCGAAGTCAGGAAAAGTTTTGTCAGCCGATCATGCATCATTGTCTATCTGCCAAGTTGGTTCCCGGTGCTCGACTTGCAAGCCACTCGCCTCGCTATCGCCACTTTGGGTTGATCTCGCCTCGACGCGATTCCTCGGCACGAATCATCGCTTTGGGGACGACGCGACGAAACTCGTTGGCATCGCCACGTATCGATGCGTTGATCAGCAACAAGCCAAGTCGAAGCTGCTCTCGTTTTCGCAACGGCGCCTCGGTGACGCCCAGTGCCAGACTCTTGACGGTGCCCCGAATGAAGATCGTGACGTTGCTCGAGGCGTCCCCCAAGTCCTTGCCGGCATTGCCCCCAATCACCAGCATACCTCCCAGTGCTCCAACGCCCGTTTCGTCGCCGACATCGCCGCGCACGAAGATACCACCGCTGCGGATCCCCGCGCCACATCGGTCGCCGGCGTTCCCGTAGATCGCCAAGGTGCCACCGGTCATGGTGGCCCCGGCGCCGACCCCCGCATCACCTCGAATGCGGACGGCACCACTGCTCATCCCCTCGCCAACCCCATGGCCAACATTGCCGGTCAATCGGATATCGGCTTCTGAGTTGCGTGCGAAGGCGTAATCACCCAGATTCCCCGCCATGTTGATTCGTACCGGGTGCGCTAACCGCATCAGTGCGTGATTCTGGCCGGAGACGCCGGTGACATCGACGCGTGTCAGTTTCTCTTCGCTGGCCGAAACAGGAACCGAACGAATCGCCGCGATCAATTCATGCATGCTCATCGCCGACATCGAGAATCGATGTTGCGCTGGCGTCGCCTGTCCAGAAGAGGACGGAGGATCGATCTCGGGAACGTCTGGCATGGGTGAAGTTGGTTTGCGCTCGGTCTTTGCCACCTCTTCACAGGAGGAGGCGTCGAACCACCCTGATTATCGCACGCCTCGCTCGTCTGCATACCCGTTGAGATCATTCACCAGCAAATTCGTTACCAAGAACAACAACATCATCACGCCTGTGGCGTCGATCGGGCACCCGTGTGCTGCGTCAAAGAAGGGAAGCCTGGCGAAGTACACCCCGAACGATCGCTTCCAATTTCGACTCCGCCACTTGACCGGCGGCCAGGACTTCGGCGTGGTCCGCTTTCTCGGCGCGGTCGGGGTTGGCGACGTTGCTCACCAAGGAAAGGCCTAGCGTTCGCATCTTCAGTTCTGCGGCTGCCAAGACTTCGGGCACCGTGCTCATCCCCGCGACGTCGGCACCGATCCGCCGCATCATTCTGTATTCGCTCCGCGTTTCGTAGTTGGGCCCCAAGGTGGCCAAGTAGGTTCCAAAACAGGCTGTGAATTGATTCGCGATCGCGATCCGAATCGCAAGGTCGGACAGTTGGCGATCGTACACCTCGGTGTGACGACCGATCGATTGGATTGTCGACGAGCGTTTGACGCCTCCTCCATGCGTTCGAAAACAGCTACCGAGCCAATTGATGTGATCACGAATGACCACGACGTCCCCCACTCGCAACTTCGGACTCACTCCTCCTGCCGCGTTGCTCACGATCAATGTTCGGCACCCAGTGCATGCATCAGGTGCACCGGAAAGGCGATCTGCTCGAGTGACCAACCTTCGTAGCGGTGAAAACGACCAGCCATCGCGACCAAGGGAATGGAATCGAGATGCCCGAGAATCAACTGACCGCGATGTCCGCTTGCAGACGAGGTGCCAAAGCCGGGCAACTCCTGATAAGGGATGACGTGATCGGCTTCGATCCGATCGGCCAAGCCACCGAGGCCGCTGCCCAGAATGATCGCAGCCCGAGGCGCTACCGGACCACGCGATGCAATCACCTCAACTGCATCTCGAAGCAATTCGATGTCATCCCTGTTTGGATTCCCGCCCGCCACACTCTGTCTCTTGGAAAGTCGCAGCCGTTTCCGCCGTCAAACTTGTACGATGGGCTTCCAAGCCCGTCGAGTTTTGGTCGTCCTGAGCTGATTCAATGCTCAGGCGACGGGCTTGGAAGCCCATCGTACGGCTCGTTCCTGTTTAGGCGATGCGAACTTGGTTGAACTGTTCGACGATGCCACGGACGACGGCGATCAGGTTTGGGGCGGATCTTCCCGCCGTTGCGATGATCTCTTCGACATTGGCGGGCCGCAATGCGTCCGGCAAACACATGTCGGTGATCACACTCAGGCCAACCGTTTTCAGTCCACAGTGGACAGCGACGATGGTCTCGGGCACCGTGCTCATCCCGACCACGTCGGCTCCGATCATTCGTAGGAAGCGATACTCGGCACGGGTCTCCAGGTTGGGGCCGGCCACTGCCACGAAGACTCCCTTGTGAAGTCCCAGCCCAAGATCTCGACCAATCTTGATTGCGCGATCGACCCATTGTTGGTCGTAAGGTTCACACATATCGGGGAATCGCGGCCCCAACCGATCATCGTTGATTCCGATCAGCGGATTGTCACCGAGCAGATTGATGTGATCCTCGATCACCATGATGTCGCCGGCATTGAAGTAGGGATTCAAGCCACCACATGCATTGCTGACGACCAGCAGTTCGGCACCCAATTCTTTGAAGACACGCACCGGCAGCGTGATTTGCTTGAGCGAATAGCCTTCATAAAGATGGAAACGGCCTTCCATGGCCACAACTGGTACGCCCGCCATTCGGCCGCATACCAATCTTCCTCGATGGCTTGTGGCGGTGGAGGTTGGAAAGTGAGGGATGTCGCCGTACTCGATCGTCGCTTCGATCTCGATGTCGTCGACAATGTTTCCTAGGCCCGTGCCCAAGATGATCGCGACGCGTGGCGTCTCGCTGAACTTGCCTCGAATCGTTTTGCACGCATCCTGGATCTTGTCGTACAGGTCGAGCATCAAGCGGGCCTCAGCGGTCTTACAAGTCCATTACAATTCCCAGCGAAGGCTATATTCTAGCGCTGTCGGCCGCGATCCGCGACCTCCCTTTGATCGGGTACAACGAACGGGCTGCGCCACGATGGGTCGTGAGCAAAAGCTGCAGAAGCCCTTCTTCACAACTCTTTCACAACTTCGATTCAGGAAATCATGTCAACGCCGTCCGCAGAAGTCTTCGAGAAGCTCGCGTCGTTCTATCTCGGCCGCCACTACGATCTCGACTCCGGAGAACTGTTGGACGATCTGCTGATGTATGACGCCCGCGATCTTTGCACCCATGCGATGTGCGTGGGCATGACGGGCAGCGGTAAGACAGGGCTTTGCATTTCGCTTCTCGAGGAGGCCGCGCTCGATGGTGTGCCGGCGATCTGTTTGGACCCCAAGGGAGACCTTGCGAATTTACTGTTGACCTTTCCGGAGCTGCGAGGCGATGACTTCAAGCCCTGGTTGGAAGAGGGGGAAGCTCATCGAAAAGGGGTCACGCTGGACCAGCTGGCTGACGATACCGCGACGTTGTGGAAGAACGGGTTGGCGTCTTGGGGAGAAACACCTGACCGGATCCGCAGGCTGAAGGATTCGGTGGACATGGCGATCTACACACCTGGAAGTAACATCGGATTGCCAATGACGGTGCTCCGTAGCTTTGAAGCTCCGCCACCCGAGGAGATGCAGGATTCCGAGATGATTGCCGATCGCATCACCGGATCCGTTTCCGGTCTGTTGGCACTGATGGGGATCGAAGCAGATCCGATGACATCCTCCGAGCACATTCTGCTTTCCTCCATCCTTCATCGTCAGTGGACTGAAGGAAAGAACGTGAGCGTTGGGCAACTCGTTCGATTGATTCAAAAGCCGCCCATGGAACGAGTCGGCGTCGTCGATCTCGATTCGTTCATGTCACCGTCGGATCGCAGCAAGCTCGCCATGCGTCTGAACAACGTGTTGGCGTCCCCCGCGTTCGCGTCTTGGTTGGAGGGAGAAAGACTGTCGATCAAGAAGCTCTTCCGCACGTCGGAAGGAAAGCCGCGATTGTCGATCATTTCCATCGCGCATTTGAATGACAGCGAACGAATGTTCTTTGTCACGATCCTGCTCAATGAGCTGCTCGCTTGGGTTCGCTCTCAGTCGGGCACCAGTTCACTGCGAGCGATGTTTTACATGGATGAGGTCGCCGGTTATTTTCCCCCGGTTTCCAATCCCCCTTCCAAACCGCCGATGTTGACCCTGCTCAAGCAGTCCCGCGCGTTCGGGCTTGGCATCGTCCTGGCGACACAGAACCCGATCGATCTGGATTACAAGGGGCTGTCCAATATCGGCACGTGGTTCCTGGGGCGTTTGCAGACCGAGCGTGATAAAGCTCGCGTGCTCGACGGGCTGGAAGGGGCGGCCGGACAAGCCGGGCAGTCGCTTGACCGCGCAGGATGGACCGGGCTCTGTCGGGGCTCCGGAACCGAGTCTTCCTGATGAACAACGTTCACCAGGGATCCCCCAGCGTGTTTCAAACACGTTGGGCGATGTCGTTCCTTGCCGGACCCCTGGCCCGTGGGCAAATCAGTCAATTGATGTCCGCTCGGAAGGCGGCGATGGCGACGCAGGAGTCGGACGACGACTCCTCTCCTCATTCGGCATCGGTCAAGGTGTCGTCGTCGGGTCCCGCCGTTGCGCTGGCGCACCCATCCCGCCATTGCCGCGGGAATCGAAGAGCGATTCCTAGCGGTCAATCAACGGCCGCAGGAGGATGCAAGCCTCGTTTATCGGCCTGCCCTCTACGCCGAAGGATCGATGCACTTCATTCGCAAGACGGCCGAGCTAGACCTCTGGAAGGACGCGAAGCGGGTGGTGCTCTGTCACGATGGGATGCCCGTTGGCCTCTGGGAGTCAAGCGTCCCGTTGTCCGCTGACGCCGATCTGATGGAGGAGCCCGACGAGGAGTTCGGGTTTGCAGAGCCACCAAGTGAATTGATCAGCAAAGGCAAGTACCGTTCCTACAAGACCCAGTTCAAAGACTATCTCTATCGCCATAACAACATGGTGATCTACAAATCACCACTCGTTTCTGGCTACGCTCCGATTGGGGATGAATCGGATGCCCGAGCCTACTTTGCACAGCGGTTGTGGGAACAGCGTGATGAAGAGATCGAGAAGCTCAGGGACAAGTACCGATCGCGAGTCGCATCGTTGGAGCGGAAGATCCAGACGGCCGAAGCACGCGTGGATCGAGAGCGGAGCCAGTCGCGATCATCGATGATCGATGCAGGGACGTCGATCGTCGGTGCCCTGTTAGGCGGACTGCTCGGGGGGCGCAGGACCAAGATGTCCACAGCCGCTCGCGGGGTCGGCGAGGCGACGCAGCAAAGTGATGATGTCCGCCGTGCCGAATCAGCTCTCGCTTTGCTCGAAGCGGAGAGGCGTCAAATGGAGTCGGATCTCGATCGCGATTTGGAGTTGCTGCAAGAGAAGTTCGATACGCGTGACATCGAGTTGGAGCCGACGGAGGTTCCGCCCCGAAAGAGTGACCTGAATGTCAATGCCCCGCTGATTCTGTGGATGCCCTGGCAGATCGATGCGGAGGGCCGACCGCGACCGCTGTTCTGAGTTTCGGATCAAAACCCAGTTTCGGATGAAAACCCAAGTACGATGGGCTTCCAAGCCCGTCGCGTTTTGTCATCCTGGACTGATTCAGAAGTCAGGCGACGGGCTTGGAAGCCCATCGTAGGATGTTGAAGCAGCGACGGGCTTGGAAGCCCATCGTACGTTGCTGAAGCAGCGACGGGCTTGGAAGCCCATCGTACGTTGCTGAAGCAGCGACGGGCTTGGAATCCCATCGTACGATGTTGAAGCAGCGACGGGCTTGGAAGCCCATCGTACGTTGCTGAAGCAGCGACGGGCTTGGAAGCCCATCGTACTTGGTTCGTGGCGACTTCTGCACTCTCTCGTCGTTCATGTGGGGTCATCCGTCGAGCAGGGCTTTTCCTGGCGGCTTTCTTCTAAGCCAAGTGCCCCGCCCAAGATCGACTTAAGAAAGGGTATTGGACGCCACACCTGGGGAGCATTGGATTGGTGGGAAGGGGCTGGTGAAACTGTGATTTCCGGAGAGAATGAAGCGAATTGCTTCTCACGGAATTTTGGAACGTCATGACGAAACAGCTCTTGGGACTCTGGCGTGATACCTGGTGGCTCTGGATCGGATTCACGGTTCTGACCCTTGCATTCAGCTATTTCGTAGGCATTTTCTTTTTGCTCCTGCTTCCCTGTCTGCCAGTTCCCTTCGTCTATTTCGCGATCAATCGATACGACGAGGACGGCAACGAGAAGCACGATCTTGGAGCCTGATCCGGTCGGTCTCCGGCCATGCCGGATTCCGGCCGACTTGCCACGGGCTCGCTTCTTTTCCTCGGAAAGGAGGTTGGAGTGGGAATCGGCTTGCCCTCTGTGTTATGCTCTTGCAGCCTGCGGATTGTCCATCCGTAGCCCTTGTGAAGCGAATGGCGACGGAGGTTTTTGCCGCGATGTCTGTCCGGGCTGCACGAACGAATGTCGATGATCCACAGCATGGTGTGATCAAGAGTCGGGTCGCCGGCACACTTCTCGCTTCGATTGTGCTGACAAGTTTCTTGGTCGCGAATCTACCGTACCGCTACGCGGAATCCGAAGTGGAGTGGAGCGGCTACTTGGAGGTGTCCAATGGTGGCAGCTACCTCGCCTACCAGGAGATGCCCACCATGGCAGGTTGGCCTTTTCGCTATTGGGTTCGTTATGGTGAACCGGAGGCGGTTCAGGATCGGATCTGGTTGCCAGCGAGACTGTTTGTCAATTTGGCGATGGGCGTCTGTCTGTCGTTGGCCCTCTACCTGTTCATGCAGTTCCGACATCGCAGGCTGAGTCAATCGCCTGAGTCGCATCGGCTAAGGTTGCAGTTTGACTGCGGTATCGCGTTTGCAATCCTGGCTGTCCCTTTGGGCCTGTTCGCCTGGCAGTATCGAACCACGGCCTATCATCGGCAGATCGCCAGCGATTTGGAACGAGCTGGGAGCTGTTGTTTGTCCTGCTGGCTTCCCGCACCCATTTCCGACCATGTCCCGGCGAGCTTGAAGCGAAGCTTCGCTCGCATTCGCCAGATTCACGTTTACGCTGCGCGGCAACAGGCAGCTGAGGTGATCATGTCGGTGCCGACGCTTGCCGCCTTGCACTGTTATGCAGGTGTCTACGATTCCCAGCCATTGCGGAAGCTGCTCGCCAACCCCCACCTGTGCGCTCTTCAGTTCTCGCGTCGCGAGCTGAGCGAAGGGGATTTGGATGTGATCCGAAAGCTTCGCTGGATTGATCAGCTCTATCTGGACCGCACCAACTTTGATGCTACTCAACTCAAGAGTCTGGACCACTGGGGACTGAAGGTCGTGGACCTATCATTTACAAATGTTGCTCTCTCGGAAATTGGCAAGCCAAGTTGGTCAGCGACGCTCGAGCGTCTCACACTGTCACGTCCCGATGACGGCATTGAGTCATCACTGGTCCTGGAGGGTTGGCCACAGCTGAAGGATCTGAAGATCGAGCGACAATCGGAAGTCTTGAATGACGCGGTGCTAAGCATTCGCTTGGTGGACTTACCGCGGCTGGAGAATCTGCACATTGATCGTGTCCAAAAGCATGACTTGGTACTCCGGAACCTTCCCCGTTTGAAACAGATTGAGGAGGGCGTATCCGACCTGCGGTACCTCATGAATACTGACACGATGATCCCTGGTCTGACTTGGCTGCGATCGTTAGAAATCGATGGAGTCGATAGTCTGACTGCCTTCGGATGCTTCGCGAGAGACCTGGAGCATTTCTCGATCAGGTGTGCCCCTCGCCTTCGCAGACTGGCCATCGGGTCGTACATGTCAACGCTACTTGGCGAGATCTCACCGCAGCCAGTGGATCCGCAGCTGTGTCGGAAATGGATCAAGGCATTGGGGAAGATGGACTGTCCCAGCAAGTTGGAATTGGCCTTTCTGCCACTTGATCAAGAGGATCTGTCGCCACTTATCGGGAACAAGCGAATCCGACATCTGAGATTCGAGGGCATGGCGATCACGTTTGCGCAGGTACAACAGCTGGCTGGCTTGAAGAATCTGAAGAGTTTGAGCATTCCCTCGACACCATTGCAGCAGAACGACTTGTCGTGGTTGCTTGATCAGTTTCCTAATATCGAGAACTTGACGATCGATTCGAATGGGCTCACCAACTTCGACTTGAAAGGACGCGGTCAACTGCGTGACGTGCGGGTCACGCCGATGGCTCACTTGGCTGAGATTCGGATTGTCGATCTTCCCCAGCTTCGTACGAGTATTCGAATCACCCAACCACCAAAGAAGCTGGAGGTCCGAAATGCGCCGATGCTGATTGGCCTTGCCGTCGAGGGGCCCTGGCCCGAGGTCGCCAACCTCGAGGGGCTTCGCGATTTGGAGTGGTTCACCGGAGGAGGCGCGAGGATCGACGATCAGGTCGCCAACGAAATCCTCAACTGCGATGCCTTGGACCGCCTGACGCTCGCTTATCCATCGATTTCGGCAAGCACGCTTCGTCGCATCGGCACCCTCAAGGAGCTGACCTTTCTTGCCTTGCCTGGAGCCAACGTCAACGATGATGTGGTCAAGGATTGGAGCGAACTTCTGTCGCTCTGGGAGGTGAATCTTGATGATACACAGATTTCGGTCGAGACAATTGCCTGGTTGAGTCGCATGGAGTCGCTTCGGCGATTGTCAATCAACCGAGTCCCGTTGACCGAAGCAGCAGCAGAGGCACTCGGACAATTGACGCAGGTCAGCGAACTCTATCTGGTTGGGGTTTCCATGAGCCCCAAGCATCTTCGCCCGTTGCTGAAGTTGGGCAACCTTGAGACCCTGGACCTGTCCGGATGGAAGCTCGATGAGAACTTGATCGAGATGCTATGTTCCGATGGTGCTCAGTTGAAGCATCTGATTCTCCGCGACACCGAGATCAATGCGTCTGCTTTTCAGCGTTTGCTTGCAGCGAGTCCAGCAGTCTATCTCGAGATGGGAGAGATTCCCGACTTTGTCGATCGGCATTCGCTCGTCGAACTTCATCGACGCGCCCAGTTGCTCCGGCGGGAAATGAACACCGGCTGGAGACTGATGCTCCGACCTCGGGACGACATCTATCGCTCGGCCGCAGCAAATCCAAATCCAAGTCGATCCGAGCCGCGCGATGAACAACCTCAAGAGAATTCCGTTCCCAGCCTTCCGACGATCTACATGAGCCATCTCAATCAGCAACTATTTGCGCCCGGTTGGTCCAACGCGAACTGATCTCCGGTTACGGAACCTCAGTTCTGTCTCCATGGTCAGATCAAAAGCCGTACGGTGGGCTTCCTAGCCCGTCGCCTAACCAGAGTGGCGAAGATCGACGGGCTAGGAAGCCCATCGGACCGCTTTCCGATTTGTTCAGACAATGTGGAATGGAGAGGTCAGCTCGCCTCCGTGGTCTTCGAGGTTCACGTCCGCGATGAAGATACGTCCGGCGTTTGAACACTTCTGTTTGGCTTCGTCGCTCATGTTTTCAACAGCGGTCGTGATCAACAGTTTTAGCGTGCCGTTGACCCGTACCAATGCCGGGCAAGTGTTCTGTGGTGAGAGTGGTGTTTGCCAAATGCAACGAAGCTCGCCGCTGGCGATGTCATACAGTCTTGTTTCGCCATGATCAGCAACCTCTGGGCGGAACATGGCGACGATCACGCCCGTGTTGTCCGGGGTCAAGATCGCCCCATCGGGCACGGCGGGATCCCCTGCGAAGTCGAGTACCACCTTGGCTGGCCCCAAGCGACCGGCCGCAATGTCCAATTCGTATCGGACCAACTGTCGCGTCGGAGAATCGATGTCAAGCAATTCAACGCTGCCTTCCTCTGCCTGCAGCACACCTTTTCCATTGCTGCAGATCTGATCATCTCGTAAGCAAATCAGCTTTCGATCGGCGCCGCGGTAAAGGTAGAGACCTGCTTTCTTCGTCGCGAAGGCAAGGTCCTTCGTGCCAAAGATCAAGTTGTCATTGATCGCGATCCCGTCATTGATGATCGTATTCTCGACCGCTGAATCGACTCCCTCACAGAATGAGTGCCAGAGGCCGGTGGAAACATCGAAGAGACCCAGGGAACGCTCGCAACCCACCACGAACGTGTGATCTTGGTCCGTGGGGAACGCAAAGCCAGGACGCCCAGGCAGGTTGAATGATGTGTTGGTCTCGCTTCGCAGATCGAGCAGGTTCAGGCTGCCCGTCGTGGCGTCGCTACCATGCTGAATGCCTACCCAAGAAACGAGACCGTCGCCGAGTGGGATCGGACCCTCTGGCAGGAAGCGAAGCGCATCAGTATCGGGAACGCTGAGGGGTTTGGCTTGGCAGATTTCAGTCATGGCTGTCTCGGTGCGATTTTGTCGCCGCCGGGATTGAGGAGGAAGCTGTGGACGTTCCGCTGGCTACACGGTCAGGAGAGCCACAGTGTGCCACGATTGGACCGCGCGAGGAACCGGACCAGACCAAGGGAATCAGGCCAAGGGAAGCAGACCACGGAAATCAGAACAGGCGATCGCCCACCATCGAATGCTCCGATCCTTTTTCATCCCGGCTACTGACCTCGAATCCCTCAACCCGCTGCAGCCAGTCCGCCGCCTCAGCCCAGCAGAAGGCAGCAGGAGGGGGTACTGCCGGGACTGGTCAATGCCTTACCCTATCGAGACGGTGAGGATCATTCCCTCCTCGGCCGGTGGTCACACTCCGGATGGGGTTCCCCTTGAAGATAGTTCAGAGGCAAAACGCTCGTGGTACTTAGCATCATGCGTCGGTTCACTTTTTGCGCAGGCCATCGTTTGGTCGGGCACGAGGGGAAGTGTCGCAACCTTCACGGACACAACTACGTGCTCGAAGTGTTTGTGACCGGCCAAGAGCAAGATGAGGTCGGCCGCATCCTGGACTTCAAGATGCTCAAGAATCGTGTCAATGATTGGCTCGACGAGAATTGGGATCACAGTTTCGTGCTTTGGAAGCAGGACCTCAATGGCCTCGCCGCAATCCGCTCCTCGGAGCCTCATCGCATTTACGAGCTCGAATCCAACCCAACTGCCGAGAACATGGCGATTCATTTCCTCAAGGAGGTTTGTCCGCGGATCCTGGAGGGCTCGGGCGCTTCGGCCTACAAGGTTCGTTTATGGGAAAGTGAGGAGACTTGCGCCGAGATCACGCTGTCCGATTAGCATCCACCCAAACGCTGATGATGGTCATGTGGTTTGCCCCGTTCATTCGGTCGATTCAATCAGCGATTGCTCCAACTCGAACAATCGATCACCGGCCGATCGCAACCGTCGACTGACCTCACGCCCCAGATTCATCATGATCATGGCGTACTGTTCGACATCCTTCTTGTAAAGCTGGATCAAGGACTTCGCGGGTATCTCGATCGCCTGGCAGTTGGTTTCGGCCATCACGGATGCCGAACGGGGAAGAAAGTCGATCAACGCCATCTCTCCGAAACAGTCACCTTCGCCCAGATGGCGAAGGACCACAGGCTTTCCCTTGCACATGCGATGTACCTGCGCCACTCCCGATTCGATCACGAAGACAGCATTGCCCTTCTCCTGTTCGCGAAAGAAGTAGTCGCCCTCGGGGATCAGGACTTCATTCGACAGTTCAAGAAGAAATTCCAAGGTCTCGGTCTTGAGTCCACCGAAAATTGGCATTTGTCGAAGCAGGTCGATTTGGGTTAGCATCGTGTCACGTCCTAGCGGGGAGGTGGATGCGAGTGGATCGATTGTATTGTACTGCGTCTGGATGCCGCCAAGCCAATCAAGCAGAATGCAGCCATGCGATTTGGGAGATCGGGCGTCAAGCCGCCCGGCTCGTTGGCGTTCCGCAGCCTAGCTTCGTCGTCTGCGTTGGGGCTCCCGGCGTCAGGGCTCCCAAAGTCAGCGCTTTGAAGTTGCGCTCCTTTCCTAACCCGACGCGTCAGCGAGGAAATGTCGATATTGACATCGACTCGCTGATGCGTCGGGTTAGGAAAATCCTCCTGCGGCAGCCAAAATCGCAACTTCAAAGCGTCAGCGTCAGGGCGGCGGTGCCGAATCCGATCACCCGCGAATCTCGATACCCGCGAATCAGCTGAAACCTCGAATGAAGATTCTTGACTTGAACCATGTGGCGATTCACGTTGCCGACGTCGACGCAAGCGTCAGGTTTTACCGAGACACGATGAGGTTTCCGGTGATGGATCGACCCAATTTCGATTTTCCAGGGGCATGGTTTCGATTGGGAACGAACCAGGAGTTGCATTTGATCGGTGATCGGACGACTCCCGTTCATTCCCATCATCGCGGGGGCCATTTCGCATTGCAGGTCGATTCCCTGGATCAGTGGGAAGCTCATCTCGATGCCTGTGGGGCGACCCGTTTAGCGCGAAAGAACCGGCCCGATGGTGCCTCGCAAACGTTCGTACAGGATCCTGATGGACACTGGATCGAATTGTTCACGCAGCCCAAGGAAGGCTGAGCAGCCAGCCGGACGGCAAGCGGAAGGGACCCGCGAACCTGTTGCGTCGCCTCACTGTCCGTTTCTGCGTGGTGGACGTTCCGGAGCATCGTTGATTGGACGTGCGGAACACTCCCGTAGGCGAGTCTCTCCGAGAATCACAAAAAGCGCAGCCAAGCTGCGAATGTCCGCTTTGGAAATGCGGACCTACGCCAGGCAATCGGAAAGCTTCTGAGCACCTACTTCCGATTCGGTAGAAATTCGCGGACTGAAATTTTGCCATGAACTGCTTCGCGAGTACGTCGAGCTGCCTCGCACGGTCCGGTTGCTCTGTTTGGCTTCGTTGATCAACCGAGCGGGATCGTTCGCAATCGTTTTCCTGACCATCTATGCAAGTGAGGAGCTTGATTTCGAGGTCGCGTTCGCTTCCGGCTCTCTGGGAATGTAAGGATTCGGGTCGATGTGCGGCTCGTTGCTGGGCGGACAGCTCGTCGATCGGATGGGTCGGCGCGCGGTGATGTTGCTTTCGTTGATCGGGGGCGCTCTTTTGCTGTGGGTGGTCGGCGCGGTTGAAAATCGTTGGGCCTTCATCTCAGCGGTGGGCGTGTTCGCTTTGGTGACCGACATGTATCGCCCGGCGGCGTCGGCCATGATCGCCGATCTGGTGCCGGTATTGAAACGTCCCCACGCGTTCGCACGGATGTACATCTCGCTGAATCTAGGATTCGCGATTGCCCCACCGATCGGCGGCATTCTCGCTGAGTTTTCGTTTCGCTGGTTCTTCTTGGGTGATGCGATCACGATGTGCCTCGATGGGCTGATCATCTTCGCGTTCATTCCCGAGTCGCTGTCGGGTCGAGCAACTGTCGGCGCTGACCTGCAACTGGGCCTGCGAGTTCCCATTCGAAGGCTGATCTCGCAAATCGTCGCGGACAGAACGTTTGTCCTACTCTGCACGGCGAGCCTCCTGATGGCGATCGTGTTCATGCAAAGCATGTCGACACTTCCGATCCCATCGCGGTCGCGTCAACGTAGCAGCAGCTGCCAGACACAGGCAGCGACGGCGGTCGCGGAGACAAGACCGCTAACAAGAACGCGTCGCCAATTGCTTTGGCGACGGATTGTGAGGTCGATCAGAGCCACGGCGGCTGGCAGGAAGAGGATGACCGCGTAGACCCAAGAAGGATGTGTCTCGTAGCTGTGGAAGCGACCGGCAGCGGTAATGCCGGCGGCCCCGACAGCGGAGGGAATTGCAGCGGTCCAAAGATCCGAATCCGACCGGGAGAAAACGGCGAATGCCGCGACCACGCCCGTGGCGGCGATCATGGCGACCGTCCATTGGGCAAGGCTGCCATAGGTCGAGGCCGCCAAGGCCATCGGTCCGCCCAAAGCTGCCAAGGCGACGAGGAGGCTCCAGCGGTGACCCCCAGCTCGCGAAAGTTGTTGCAACGCGTAGGTGTTGACCAGGCAACTGGCGGCGACCAGTCCAATCCAGATTCGATGGAAGCGAAAGGTATCTTCCCATCCCTCACCGCCGGGCATCGCAATCATCGCGGTCGCGATCGATAGCAGTCCGACGACGACCCAACGTATCGCACTGCGATCTTCGGCCACGGCCATGGCGCCTGCGAGCAGGGCCCAGGCGAGAAGTGGCCAGATCGCCTGGCGCCAAGCATCCTCTGGCCACCATTGCCATCCTTGTAAACCAACGATGGCCGCAGTGACGGCTAGCCACCAACACAACGCCGCGATCCATCCCCTTGCCGCGGGCTTCGAGAATTTCGATGCGACGCAGCCCCCGGCGGCGATCACCGCGGGGACTGCCACGCACCAAATCAAAACGGTTTGATCGAACGTCACCGATCCCTAACGCTTCATCGTGAGTTCGACGGAGATCTTGACGGTGTTGTCGATCTTGCCTTGGCCGTAATCCATGCCCCACTTGGTTCGATCGATTTCAAACTCCGCCGTCAGTTCGACGGCTTCATCTGTCACGTTCGCTTTGATGGGAACCTCCATCTCAACCGACTTGCCGAGCATGACCATGTTCCCCTTGATCATCGCATGCGGCTCCGCGTCGTCCCCTTGGCCCGGTACGATCTCGGTCGACTCAAAGGTGATGGAGGGGTACTTGCGGACATCAAAAAAATCGGGGCTTTTCAAATGATTGGTCAGTTTCTCGTCGTCCGACCAGAGGCTGCCCGCGTCGATCTGGATGTTGAGGCTGCTTCGGTCTGGCGAATCAAAGTCGGCGACTGCCGCGACTTCGAACTTCTTGAAGCCACCCTTGTGCTTGCCATCGGGCTTGCTTCCCACAAATTCGATCTTCGAAACATCCTTCGCCAAGTTCAGATCCGCCGCGTGGGTCATGGCGCCGGAAAATCCAAACGTCAGGCCGGACAAGACCAAAGCAAACATTCTCAATTTCATTGTCATTCACCCAGGAAGAGGATTGTCAGCATTTATGCAGCACGCGCTGGCTCCAGGGCAAAAACGTTTCTGGCCCGAAGCCTTTTTTGACCGCGTCTGGACGAGCATTGTAAACGGGTGCAAGCCCCGGTGGCGAGTTCACCGTCAATTGTGGCAGTGGATCGGCCCTGCAAGGGGCGGCAGTGCCCACCTGTCGCCCCGGCGAGCCGATTCAATTGGAGTCTTCGCAGACAGTGTGAAGCTGGAGAGAATGGGACGCGTCCCTGGCCAGGGAGGCAAAGGGCTCACTTTTTCGAGCGTTCTTCCCCGGTTTGCCCGTTGAAAGTCAAATTCCAAGGCCCAGCAGACCGAAGTAAACCGCTATCTGGATGCCCAGCCCCACATCTGCTATTTTCCTCTCCTTCCGATCGTCACCTTGTGGGCGCGATTGGTGTCCAGGCCGTGTGACCGATCCCAATCGATCGGTCACCGTCCGATCAAACGAATGGCGGCGTAGCTCAGCCGGTTAGAGCAGCGGAATCATAATCCGCGTGTCGGGGGTTCGAGTCCCTCCGCCGCTACTTGTGGAATACAGCAGAACGGGCCAGGGCGAGTTTCCAGTTGGTGACTCGCCCCCTTCTTGATTCGGTGGTCTCCCGCCGAGGTGGCCTGAAGCCGCTAGCTGCCAAGCCAGTTGCGAGGAGAGCTGTCGCAAGTAGACCGGTTGCGGAGACCGGTTGAAAGGAGAAGTGGGCAGCGGGGCGAAGCCGGAAGCATTGAAGCGTCGAGACGGGGAGTGCCTGTGTTTCATGAGTTTGTTATGCCGTAGGTCCGCATTTCCAAGGTGGACATTCGCAGCTTCGCTGCGTTCGTTACGAGTCTCGGAGAGACTCGCCTACGGGATCGGACAGGGCATCATGGCCGTGGCCGGTTACAATCGAGTGTTCACTCCACACCCTTTTTCTTGGGTCCCTTCAGTTCATGGCTCATCATCCCGTTGCACGGTTGCTGTTCTGTTCGTCCCTCCTGCTAGCCGGATTAGCAGCGGGGGTTTCGCTGGCCGGTCCACCCCAACTTGCGATCGAGGAGGGACAGCGGCTTGCCCTGGTCGGTAATGCCACCGCCGAACGGATGAACCTGTTCGGTCATTTCGAAACACGCTTTCAATTGCGATTCGCAGAGAAGCAGTCGCGGTTCCGAAACTTTGGATGGCCGGCCGACGCGGTCTCGATCCAGCAACGTCCCGGTAACTATACCAAGATCGATGATCCCTTCCTCGAGTTCGATCCTGATCTGCTGATTTGCTTCTTTGGCTTCAATGAGTCTTTCGACGGCATCGACGACGAACAGCTCAGCACCTTCGCGCGCAACTACCGTGATTACCTCGCAGAGAAGCGGACACAACTCGAACAGAAAGGGGAACGGCCCGTCCGATTTGTGCTGGTCTCTCCGATCGCCTTCGAAGCGACCGACAATCCTCTTCAACCAGATGGCAGGCTAGAGAACGAGCGGCTGCGAAGGTACAGCGAAGTGATCGAGCAGCTGGCAAGGGAGGATGGACACCTCTTCGTCGATCTCTTTGCTCCAACGCTCGCCGCATTCGAAGCCCAACCGGGATCGCAGTTCACGATCAATGGTATTCACCTCAACGAGGCAGGCGACGAACTTGTCGGCAGACTCCTGGATGAGCAGCTGTTTGGTGCCGTGAACGAAACCGAGGTGGATCTTTTCCAACGCGTCCGCGAGGTCGTGAACGAGAAGTCTTGGCTCCATTTGCAAGACTATCGAATGCTCAATGGTTGGTACGTCTACGGGGGTCGGCGGACGTGGGACACGGAGACCTTTCCAACCGAGTACCGCAAGATCCGTAACATGGTGGCGGTTCGCGACGCCTACCTCTGGAAGCTTGCCGCAGGCGAGGCGGTTGCCGATGCGCCGGACGACTCGGCGACCGGTGAGGTGTTCATTCCGGAAACCATGTTCGGCTCGCGCGATGATGATTTTCGCAGATTGCGCGAGCCGAAATCGCTCGAATATCCAACACCGGAGGAGTCGATCGAGCAGATGACCGTGCCGGATGGATTTGCGATCGAGCTCTTTGCATCGGAGCGAGAATTTCCCGAATTGGCCAACCCCACGCAAATTGCTTTTGACTCCAAAGGCCGACTCTGGGTCGCCTGCATGGAGAACTACCCGCAATGGTTGCCAGGCTCATCGAACCCCGACGATCGGCTGTTGATCTTGGAAGACACCGACGACGATGGCCGCGCCGATGATTGCAAGGTGTTCTATGACAAGCTGATCTGTCCGACCGGCTTCGAGTTCTACAAGGACGGCGTGCTTGTCGTTGACGAACCAAGAATCCTGTTCTTGCGCGACACCGACGGAGATGATAGGGCGGACGAGGTCAGTCATCTACTCGATGGAATCGGCACCGACGACACGCATCATGCAATGGGGGCTTGGGAGTATTCGCCGGGCGGGCTCTTGCACCTGCTCGAGGGCATCGCTCTGTCGACCACGCTCGAAACGCCCTGGGGACCGCGCCGCCAAGAGGGGTCGTCCGGTAGCTATGTTTGGGACGTCGACAGCATGCGGATTCGGCATTTTCGTACTCCCGGTCACTATAACCCGTGGTGCCTGGTATTCGATAAGCGGGGCAATGGCATCATCGGTGACGGCACCAATGCCAACCAGCACTGGACGAACGTCCTGTCAGGCGGCGAGGTCCACTCGCGGAGCAGCATCGATGCGATCTTCAACAACGAAGGGCTGCGTCCCGCGGCCGGAAATGAGCTCCTCACGACTCGCCAGTTTCCGGAGGAGTACCACAATCGGCTGATCTACGCCTGCGTGATCAACATGCATGGTTTACCGGCGTTCGAAGTGGCGGACGATCCTTCGACCTGCGGATTGATCGGCAGCCGTAAGCAAGACTTGCTCGATTCGACCGACATGTTCTTTCGTCCCGTCGATCCAAAGATCGGGCCTGACGGTGCACTCTGGTTTGGCGACTGGTGCAACGCGTTGATCGGACACATGCAGTACTCACAGCGCGACCCAAACCGTGATCACGAGCATGGCCGCATTTATCGTCTCGTTTACAAAGACTCGCCCCTCTTGCCCAGGGTGACGCAGTGGGACAAATCTATCGAGGAACTTCTTTCACAGCTGAATGTCTACGAAACTCGCACACGGTATCGAGCTCGCCGCGAGCTTGGTGGGCGGGACCGACAGCAGGTTCTCGATGCGGTCGCCAAGTGGGCGGCCTCCAAGGGTGACGCCGACAGCTGGCGCGAGGCCCTCTGGATTCAGGAGCAGTTTCATGCGGTCGATTCCGAACTTGTTAGCCGGATCCTTCGCGAGGGAGATGCTGAACATCGGGCTGCCGCTGTGCACGTCGTCGGGAATCAATGGCGATACATGGACGATGCCAATGAGTTTCTTCTACTAGCGGTGCGCGACTCCGATGCGCGGGTGCGAATGGAAGCCGTGCGCGCGGCGAGCCTGCAGCAGAGCGAAGAGGCACTGTTGGTCGTGCTCGAGGCAGCCAGGCAGCCGACCGACAAATGGATTGACTATGTGATTGCCGGTGCGCTGCAGTCACTCGAGCCGATTTGGGACGGCGACGACAACCTCGAACGACTCGCGCGGCTTCCCCAGGACGCAAGAGATTTTTTAGAGGTATTCAAAATGTCGCAGGGCCCCGGCGCTGCTGTCTTTCAACCGCTGAAGGTGCTTGCCAATGTCGATGCGACACAAGACGCTAAGGACCAGGCCTTGTTAGAGGTTGTCGCAGCGCACAAAGGGAATGCTACCAACGGCCGAGTTGTGTTTCAGCGAGTTTGCGCGAACTGCCACAAGCATGGGGAGCTCGGCAAGAAGTTCGGTCCTGAGTTGCTGGGTCTGGGCGATCGAATGACCAAGCACGACATCATTCGCTCGATTCTGTGGCCCAACGAAACGATAGCCAAAGGTTACGAGACAATCGCCGTGTTGGATATCGATGGAAAGACCACGACCGGATTCGTTTTGGAAGAGGATGATTCGCAAGTGACACTCGGTCTTGCCGACGCCAAGACCGCGACGATCCTGAAGGACGACATTGAGGTCCGCAAGGAGATGAAGGCGAGCAGCATGCCCGAGGGACTGTCGTCCACGATCGCACCGGGCGAATTCCTGGATCTGCTCGCATTTCTGATGGGCGACTGGGTCGCGACGAATCCAAACCTCGATTACGGTTTGCAGGAATTCGAAGGCTGGACGGAGGTCTCGCGACAAACCCACATCAAGATTCCATCCGACTTTCCAGACGAGTTGAATGAGGAGGCGGAGCACCTTCTTAGCCATGAGGGTGTGCGAGCCTACTCCTTTGCGTTTCACTCGCCAACGAAGGAAACCGAAGCCCCGTCGGTAGTGATTCGGTTCAATGATCCCACCACCGTTCATCGAGTGAAGGTATTCAATCGTCGCGATGAGCCGCTTCACGATCGAGCGAAGGGACTGACAATGTGGACGAGCGTGGACGGCGAGGCCTGGGAAGAGGTTTGGACGACCGAGGAGGTCGCGGCCGACTGGGTGTTTGCGATCGAGGCAGGCGAGCCCGTGAAGTTCGTCAAGTTCGGGTTGAAACGTCCAGGCATCCTTCACCTCGATCGCGTCACCTTTTACGGTGAAGTCAGTCGTTAGCGCCGAGGGTCCTTCGCAAACCCAACTGTTCATGAGGCAGGCTGCCGCTTGACGAAACAACGTAACGGCCGTCAGCATCGGACTGGCAGGGCCGGACTGGCAGGGCCGGACTGGCAGGGCCATTGGCCTGATCGATCCGATATTCCGGTGAGCAGCAGGGGATACGAGCAGGAGGGGGAGCGGTGATACGAGGCGTGGAGAATGGGGCCGGCGTGGAGAAAGGGGCCGGCGTGGAGAAAGGGGCCAGGCAAGGAGAGCCTGCGAAAGAATCGACTGCCCTGACGTCGGGTCGGTCCGCATTTCCAAGACGGACACAGGCAGCTTCGCTGCGTTCGTTACGAGTCTCGGAGAGACTCGCCTACGGTAGTTTGCCGCACGTCGAAAAATTCACAGCCAAAGAGGGGCAGACAATCGGGACACGCTCCAACTGGTTGAGGACTGGGGGCGTCGTGGGATCGATTGGGAGGCTGGATCGGGGGCTGAGACAATCGGAGCAACCGTCTTGATTCAACCACGGTCGGCGCCCTGATCCCCCCAATCCTTCTGGCCGGAGTTCCAAGGCCCCTGACGCGGTTTGGCGATCGACGCTGCTGGTCAAATCGCTTGTTTGCCTACTTGCTGCTAACTAGCATGAAGCAAATTCTGGACACGCATCACTGATAACTCTGGCATTGATCCCATTCATGTTCGATCTGATTCGCAATCTTCGTCGTCGAATCGTCGGGCGAATGCTGCTGTTCGTCGTGCTACCGACGATTCTGATTCTGGTCTCCATCGTCTATGCAACGAGTCGGACAGGCTTCGAGAATATGAAGCTCGCCGAAGAGAGATTTCTTCAGCTTCAAGCCAGGCTTGTCGCGGCTCTGGTTGACGATCTGACTGCCGGCGCCGTGATTTCTGCGCAGCGAATGGCTGAAGCCCAGGTTGCGGGAATGTTCGGAGACCGCGAGGCATCGATCGAATACGCGCGCAGTGTGCTCGAGAATTTTGATGGTGTCACCGGGGCCTACTTTGGCTACGAACCGAATGCGGACGGCAAGGATACTCAATCGCTGGGAAGGCTTCCCGCTGAGTCAATGGACATCAATGGGCGTTTCATTCCCTATTGGTTCAATAAGTCTACCGGCGACGGGGGTATCGAGTTAGAAAATCTAGTTGATATGGAGTCCAGCCTTTACTACAGCGGCGCCAAAGCGGAGTTCGAAAAGACCAAGAAGCCAGCCTACAAGGTAACCGAGCCGTACGTCTATCAAGGCAAGATGATCACCGAGCAGGTCTACCCGATTGTGATCGATGGCGAGTTCAAGGGTGTGGCGGGGGTCGACTTTGCTCTCGCTGATATCGATGCTCAGTTGCGCCGCGTTGCCAAGCAGGAGGGATTCGATATCTTCCTGATCAGCTCACAAGGAAACTTCATCGCCGCCACGACCGATCCGATCGGGGAGGAAGAGGCGGTCGGAACGGAATTGCTGAAGACACGCAACGTGAATGAAGTTCCTGATGCTGGTCCGTTTGCCCGATTACTCAACGACAAGTCTCTGTCCAAACCGATATTAGAGCTCGATTCGCGAGACGGCGAGAAGTATTACTTCGCTGCAGCACGAGTTGCGACGGGCAATTGGACGGTTGTCGTTCGCCGACCAGAGCGAACGGTCTTGGCACCGATTTGGTCACAGCTCAAGACCAAGCTCGCACTTGTGATTCTGGGGATCGCCACCGTCATTGGTTTGTTGGTGATGATGACCGTCCGCTTGGCTCGGCGTGTCAACCTCGCGGTGCAGGCGGCCGAGCGCGTCGCCGCTGGGAATCTTGCCGGTACGATCAATGTCGAAGATTGCGTGGACGAAACCGGAGTGTTGCTCCGCAGCGTTGGCAAGATGACAGAGAACCTCAACGGTCTGGTGGGCAAAGTCAAACGTGCCAGCATTCAGTTGAACTCCACAGCGACGGAACTATCGGCTACGAGCCGACAACAAGAGGCGACGGCAAGCTCCTTTGGTGCAACGGCCAATCAGATAGCGGCGGCGACGAAGCAGATCTCAGCGACCAACTCCGAATTGCTTCGCACGATGGAGGATGTGAATGAAGTGGCCGTTGGAACGGCGGAACTGGCGACTGCTGGCCGATCAAGTTTGCAGGGCATGGAGGACAACATGCGAGACCTTGACAAGGCCACCGGTTCGATCGGTGAGAAACTTGCCGCCATCAATGAGAAAGCGTCGCATATCACCGGCATTGTGACCACGATCACCAAGGTCGCCGATCAAACAAATTTGCTTTCCGTCAACGCCGCGATCGAAGCGGAGAAGGCGGGAGAATACGGAGTTGGCTTCCTTGTGGTCGCGCGAGAAATCCGGCGGCTAGCCGATCGGACGTCCGCCGCAACGTTGGACATCGAACAGATGGTCCAACAGATGCAATCGGCCGTATCGGCCGGCGTGATGGAGATGGACCGATTCACCGATCATGTCCGGCGGAACGTCAAAGACGTGGCCACCATCAGTCAGCAAATGGCGGACATCATCCAGCAAGTCAATAGCAACACTGCGAAGTTCGAAAGCGTCAACGAGAGCATGCAAAGTCAGGCACAAGGCGCCGATCAGATTAGCAATGCGATGGTTCAGTTGACGACCAATGCCACTCAGACCTCCGAAGCAGTTCGCGAGTATGCTCATGCCGCGGATGATCTGAAGCAGGCCATCGATTCATTGAAATCCTCGGTTGCCTCCTTCCATCTGACTTCTTAGACCACACCGACCCCCTCTCGCTACCTTTCGGAAGAGAGCATGCACGTCGTCATTTGGACATCCAAGGGTCAGCGCTACGCGACGCCTTCATCCTCGGTGGTTGAAGTGATTCCGATGGTGCAGTCACGTCCGATTGCTGAGAGTCAGGATTGGTTGAAGGGTGTATTTGAGTTTCGAGGGATGCTGCTGCCGCTGATCGATTCGTCGCGATGGCTTGGTCACGAGGCCAGCGTTCTTCGTATGTCGAGTCGAATTCTGGTTGTGCACACTTCGCAGGAGCCAACGAAGGATCGGGAGCTGGTCGGCTTGATCGTCGAAAGTGTCTTGGCCTGCGAGAATCTCGATTTTGAGCAGCAGGCATTCAATCCCACTGCGACTGAACTTCAATCGGGATTTCTAGGTCCGTTGACGCGGACGCCACACGGTACGGTGCAGCTCACGTTCCCGACGCGCCTTGCCAACGCAGGCAACAAGGCGAGCAGCGCAAGCGATGCAGCAAGTGGCGCAGGCAACAAGGCGTGCAACAACTGATGACAGCCAGAGAAGTCGTCCGACTTAAGCAACAACTTGCCGAGCGAACCGGTCTCAGCATGGGGTTGCTGCAACAGCCCGGGCTGTCCGAGTTCGTTCAGCGGCGACTCGTCACTCTGGGTTTGGACGACGAGTCGACCTATTACCGGCTTGTCTTGCGGGATGCCGATGAAATGGAGCGACTGGTCCAGGAAGTCTCTGTGCCAGAGACTTGGTTCTTTCGCTACCCAGAATCCTTCCGTTTGCTAGCTGAACACTGCAGTGGTCTCTTGCAACGACGTGAGGGCAAACTCAGGATGCTGAGCATTGCCTGTGCCACGGGAGAGGAACCGTATGGCATGGCGATGACGGCTGTTCATGCGGGTTGGCCGTTGCAAGGAGTTGTGGTCGATGCCGTTGACCGCAACGAGGCATCTTTGCAGATCGCTCGCGAGGCCAACTATGGCAAGCGATCCTTTCGCGAACCGATCCCCGATTGGGCGCAGCAGTGGCTTCGGCGAACGGATCGAGGTACGCAGGTGCATGCGGGGATCGTGGGCACGGTCCACTTTCAATGCCAGGACATTTTGGGAAGCTCCCTGCTTCGTGGCGACATCTCTTACGATGCAATCTTCTGTCGCAACCTGCTGATCTATCTCAGAACGGCTGCGCGAAAGGATCTCGCTGATCTGCTGTCGGCACGTCTCGCGACTGACGGCATTCTGTTTGTCGGTCATGCAGAACAGGCGACGTTGCCACAAACTTCATTCGAGCCAGTCAACAGCAGACACACCTTTGCACTGCGTCCGCGACAGCCGGGACTCGCCCAGCAGGATCCTGTCTTCTCCCGGTCAAAGCCCGTCTCGAGACCTGCCGGCCGACGATCGCGACGGAGTGAGCTGGGGGCGAATCAGGAACCAATGGCCGCGCGGGGAGCGGATCGGCATGTTCACGGTCAAAAGACCCTCGAGGATGCCCGTGCCCTGGCCAATGCGGGCCGACTCGAAGAGGCACTGGTCGCACTTACCGCCCTACAATCGCCCCGTTCTCCCAGTCCAGAGTTTTTCGATCTGATGGGAAGCATTCAGCTCGCCATGGGGCGGCTTGAATTGGCGAGGCAGGCATTCAACAAAGTCCTGTATCTCACTCCCGATCACGAACATGCGTTGATGCAAATGGCGATCATCTGTGATCGCTCTGGCAGCGTGGAGCAGGCCGCGAGATTTCGTCGGCGGGCTGCCCGCGCCCACAACGAGGACACCAAGCAGTCATCGCAGGAATCCCATGATTGAACCAAGAGAATCTGACGCTTCGGAAAATCTTGTACGCCAAGACGAGACGGTCGAAGACGCTGCCATTTTGCGATTGCTGGACAAGCCACTCTCGCTTGACGATTTGCGTGAGGCGACGGAGCAAGTCGCCAAGCCTCTGGGACTTGCCCAAGAAGACGTGGTACGGTTGCTGATGTTTCAGCTGGGCGAGGAGGTCATGGCGTTGGAAGCAGTGGAAGTCCATCAGGTCACCCGAGCGACATCGGTCCATCGCATTCCCCATCGCTCCAATCGGATCGTCCGAGGACACTGCAATCTGGATGGCGAGTTGATGCTCTGTGCCGACTTGGCGAAGTTGTTGGAGCTGGGTGCGGGGGCGAGCGATGTGAATGATGCGAGTGTTGACTGTGCACGGCGACGCATGATCGTGTTGGGCGACGAGCAGAATCGCTGGGTCATGGAGGTGGATGGCGTGATGGGTGTGGTCGCGGTTTCTCGAGACTTGTTCCGGCGTCCGCCAGTCACGGTTGACGCTGCTTCGGTACGCTTTACCAAGAGTCTCGTTCCCTCGGATCAAGGACTCGCTGCATTGTTGGATGTCGAACGAGTCCTCTCTGGCTTTCGGGCGGCGCTGAGATGAGTGGTGATCTTTCTGGCTTTTCGATGTTTGATCTGTTCAAGTCCGAGGCGGAGTCGCACTCGGCGGCCTTGAACCGAGATCTGGTTGCGATCGAAGGGAATCCGTCGGATCTTTCTCAAGTCGAGCCGTTGATGCGAGCCGCGCACTCCATCAAGGGAGCCGCTCGCATCGTAGGATTGGACCTGATTGTCGAGCTGGCCCACGCCATGGAGGACTGTTTCGTCGCGGTACAGAAAGGGACGGAGACTTTGACGAGCGAGCGCGTCGACCAATTGCTCGCTGGCGTCGATGTCATGGACGAGCTCTCGAAGCTAGACGAAAGCGAGCTGAATCCTTGGCTCGCGTCCCAAAACGATCGATGTCAGCAACTGACCGATTCGCTCCGCCGACCCGCTCCGGAATCGGAATCCGCAAGGGACACCAGCGAGTCGCCTGAGCAAGCACGAGCCACGGAGCAAGCAGAACCAGGGATTGCAGGACCGCCGGATACCGACCCGGAGCCGGACGTCGAGGCACGAACGGAACCGGTGGAGGAGCTCACGAACGAATCCCCGTCTGCCACACCCTCCGCCAGCGAGCCACCGTCCGCGACCGAATCAGCGGATGCAGCGGTTGTGGAACCAACGCAGACGAGTCGTGAATCCTCTGCGCAGGCGAGGTCTCATGCAGAGCCGGTGACTGAACAGCGGACGATTCCGGTCAACGCGGTGAACTTGGACCGAATCATGCGGCTGGCAAGCGAGTCGATGGTCGAGTCTCGACAGCTACAGTCAATGCAGCAATCGCTCGTGACGTTGCTGAAGCTGCAGCGGAGTCATGCCGACTTGCTGGAGCGACTCCAGAGGGCTAGGACTGCTGAAGACAGTTCGACGCGGGTGATGGACCAGCTTCGAGAGCTGAGCAACAACTCCAAGGAGATGCTTCAGATTCACTCTGACCAGCTGGAGCGTGCCCTGTGGCGATCGGAGCGAACTTCGACTGCTCTTTACCACCAGGTCATTGGCAGCCGCATGCGGCCTTTCGCGGAGGGAACCGTGGCATTCCCTCGGATGATTCGCGACTTGGCGAAATCGCTTGGCAAACAGGTGTCGCTGGAGGTGCTGGGCGGATCGGTGGCTGTCGATCGGGACATCCTGCGCAAGTTGGAAGCGCCGCTGAATCACATTCTACGGAATTGTGTGGATCATGGATTGGAGAAACCGGAGGAGAGAAAAGCAGCCGGTAAGACGGTTGCAGGACGGGTGAGATTGGAAGCGAGACACCATGCAGGGATGCTGACCATCGAAGTTCGTGATGATGGTCGTGGCATCGACGCTGAATCATTGCGTGGCAAGATTGTGGAACGCAAACTCGTCGATCAGTCCATGGCGAGTGAGTTGAACCATGCTGAAATCTTTGAGTTTCTCTTTTTGCCAGGGTTTTCTACGGCGAGCCAAGTGACCGAAGTTTCGGGTCGCGGTGTGGGTTTGGATGTCGTACGTTCCATGGTGCAAGAGGTTTCGGGCACCGTTCGGGTCGAATCGACACCAGGGAAAGGAGCTGTCTTTACGTTGCGTTTGCCCGTGACGCTTTCGGTGGTTCGCGCCGTGCTGGCAGAAATCGCCGGTGAGTTGTTCGCCTTTCCCCTGGCGAAGTTGCAGCGGATCGAACGGGTGCCGATCGATGCGATTCATCCTGTTCAGGGAAGGCAGCAATTCACCTTGGACAATGTATCGGTGGGATTGGTGCGAGGGACGGAGATCTTGGAATTGACCGACAGGGACCCGCCCGAGGATACCTTGAGCGTGGTCGTGATCGGCCAGGATCAGCAGTTGTGTGGAATCTCGGTCGACCGCTTCATTGGCGAACAGGATCTGGTGGTGCGACCGTTGGATCGACGATTGGGGAAGATTCCACACATTTCGGCAGCCGCGCTCACCGAAGAGGGCTCTCCGCTGCTCATCGTGGATGTCGAGGATCTGCTCTATTCGATCCGTCAATTGCTGGGCGAGGGACGTCTGCGTGGAATGAACTCGCTGACGACTCAGGAAAAGAGAACTCGTCCGAGAGTGCTCGTTGTGGAAGATTCGATCACCGTGCGGGAGGTGGAGCGACAATTGCTCGCGGCGCAAGGCTACGATGTGGATGTAGCAGTCGACGGACAAGACGGCTGGCACGCCTTGCAAGCTGCTTCGTATGATCTGCTGGTAAGCGATGTCGACATGCCGCGAATGAACGGCATCGAGCTGATCCGAGCGGTCCGAGCGGATTCACGGTACGAGCAGCTTCCTGTGATCATTGTTTCGTACAAGGACCGTGAAGAAGACCGTCTGGAGGGTTTTGAGGCTGGTGCCAACGCTTACCTCACCAAGGGAAGCTTTCATGATGACTCGTTTGTCAGAACGGTAGCCGACCTGATTGGAGAAATCGATTGATCCGCATTGCGATCGTCAACGACGTCAGGATGGCGGCCGAAGTGCTTCGCCGCGTCATTGTTGCATTGCCCGATGCGGAAGTGGCCTGGATCGCGGAAGACGGACAACAGGCCCTGGAAAAGTGCCGAACGGACACGCCGGACATCGTGTTGATGGACCTGATCATGCCGGTCATGGACGGTGTCGAGGCGACTCGGCAAATCATGCAGCAGTGTCCCTGCTCGATCTTGGTCGTCACGGCAACGGTCGACGGAAATTGCTCGAAGGTTTTTGATTCGCTCGGACACGGCGCGTTGGATGCGGTCAACACGCCCATTCTGGGACGGGAGGGTGACATTGTCGGTGCCCAGGAGCTGATCCGCAAGATTCGCAACGTTGCCGGTTTGCGATCGGGGAGCACTTCCGGGTTTGAAGTGACCGCTCCCACCCGCGACGACCGCCGTCAACAAGCCTCTAGCAAAATTTTGCCCCTCCTTGCGATCGGTTCTTCCACGGGTGGTCCTCAGGCGTTGGCCACGGTGCTTTCAAAGCTTCCCCGCCCTTTGGATTACTCCGTCGCAATCGTTCAACATTTGGACCAACGATTCGTACCAGGTTTGACCGAATGGTTGACACGTGAAACGAACTTGTCGGTGCGACCGATCGAACAGGGACAAGAGCCGGTGAAGGGAATGGTCGCCGTGGCGTCGACTCAGGATCATCTCGTGTTGTCATCTACCGGCTACTATCAATATGTCCGCGAACCGGCGTTACACGCTTACCGGCCTTCTGTGGACGTGTTCTTCAATTCACTGCTGAAGTCGCACGCTCATCCGGGCGTGGCGGTGCTGTTGACCGGTATGGGACGAGATGGGGCCGCTGGGATGAAAGCCCTGAGAGATGCAGGCTGGAAGACCATTGCCCAGGATGAAGAAAGCAGTATCGTTTGGGGGATGCCTGGTGCAGCGGTTCGATTGAATGCCGCTGATCAGGTGCTGCCGCTGGAAGAAATCAGCGGGATGATCGCCGAGATGATGATGTCGCGAAAAGAGTAGCCTGGAGCCAAGTATGACACAGCATGATGCGAAGACGAATGACATTGAGCAACAGTTCCAACTGGGAATCGTCGTCTTGCTGGTCGATGATCAAGCCATCATCGGTGAAGCTGTTCGCCGCATGTTGGCCTCGCACGAGGATATCACCTTTCACTATTGCCAGGATCCAAAAGCAGCACTTGCTCGCGCGGCGGAGATCCGACCGACAGTGATTCTTCAGGATTTGGTCATGCCTGAGATCCATGGATTGGAATTGGTGCCGCAGTACCGCCAACAGGAAGAGACCAAGGACACGCCACTGATCGTATTGAGCACCAAGGAAGAGGCTGAAACCAAAGCTCAAGCTTTCGCGCTCGGTGCCAATGACTACCTGGTCAAGTTGCCCGACCCGATCGAACTGGTAGCCCGTATCCGTTATCACTCCAAAGGCTACATCAGTCTGCTGCAGCGAAATGCTGCGTTCGAGGAGCTCGCCAGGAGTCGCCAACATCTCGCCGAACAACTCGACGCCGGTTCCAAATATCTCCAGGCGCTCCTGCCTGAGCCACTGGAATCGCCCGTTTCGGTTCAGTGGCGTTACGTTCCGTCGGCCGATCTTGGTGGAGATACATTTGGATATTACTGGATCGATGATGATCACTTTGTCATGTATCTGATTGACGTGGTCGGTCATGGTCTCGATTCGGCACTCCTGTCGGTCACGTTGATGAACGTGTTGCGATCAAGGGCATTGGCGAATACGGACTTTCGTGAGCCTGGCCAGGTCTTGTCAGCGCTGAACGAGCGGTTTCCGATGGAGGAATATGGAGACAAGTGCTTCACGATGTGGTACGGCGTTTACGAGGCGAGCACCTCCACGTTGGCTTGGTCCGGGGGGGGGCACCCAGACGGGCTCCTGTTTGGAAGCGAATCCGAAACCGAGGTCGCACCCAAGAAGTTGGAGTCGCAAGGCCCGATGATCGGGATGATGCCATGGGATGAGTTCGAGTCAGGCCGATGCCAGGCTCCGACAGGCTCAAGTCTCTTCGTGTTCAGCGATGGAGTCCACGAGATTCACAAGAGCAACGGCGACGAATGGGAGTTTGACGAGTTCGTCAGCTACCTTTCGGAGCTGAGGCAGTCCGAAGACCCATCGATCGATCGCTTGCTGCAGCATGTTCGTAAGCTGCAAGGGTCGGATCAACTCGACGACGATTTTTCGATCTTCGAAGTGAAGTTTTGATAAGTGAGGAAGAGAGAGCTGGCTGCTACCGTAGGCGAGTCTCTCCGAGACTCGTAATGAACGCAGCAAAGCTGCCAATGTTCGCCTTGGAAATGCGGAGCTACGGTCGGCCACACGATACCTTCACGGTCCCGACAAGACTCGTGGCGGCTGGAAAAGGGGTCAGGTACCAATAGCCGCAAGCGGCCCGGAGGGTGCTTCGCACTGTTGGTACCTGACCCCTTTTCCAGCCTTGACCCCTTTTCCAGCTCTAGATTTCCGAGGAATCGTTCGCAGGCGATTCAAGGACAGGTTCTGGCTGTGGCGAGGGCAACGTTTCAAATTTGGGCTCGTCGATCAGCGGTGACGCTGCTGGTGACAATGCCTCCTTTTCTGCCTGGGCCTGTGCTGTTTGATTCAGGTATTGGCGTAGGAAGAATTGTGTTGCGGCAAATCCATCGATTTGTGCGACGGCGCACAGTTCGCGATTCTGAGAAACACCATCGAATCGTGCCATCAGCTCTCGCAATTCCATCATGTTGTCTTGATCAGCCAAAGTCTGGATGCGATCCGGCGCGAGATACTCGATCCAAGCATCTCCGCCGCCGTAGGAGGCCAGGTTTCTCAGCAATCGTTCGCTCGCCGAACTCAGTGTTTCGCTGGGCGCCTCGATGGCAGGCGATGCGGTCAAAGTCGGATCGCGATCGACGTAGGTCTCGAAGTGGGAGTTCCCTCGGTGGGTCGTGGTTGGCACCAGCGGACGTACGTCGTGTGAGTGGCTGTGTCGGGCGGCAGGATACCGATGCGCTGGCGGAACCCGGTCATAGAAGTACGGGTCATCCAATAGATCGGGAGCTCGAAAGCTGCCGCGCGACCACGGATCCAAGGAATAGGGGTAGGTGAAGTAAGGATCCGGATAGCCCGCGTAGTCGTACCCGTAGGGCTGCGTGCCGAAACTGAAACCGAACAGTGTTGGCTGCGAATAAGTACGATAGCCGCTAGCGCCGCGGTAGCGATTGTGATGACTGTGCGAGGAGGGGGCACCCCCACGAAGGGCACCGCGATTCCAAAATCCGCCTCGTTTTTGGGCATTTACAGCCACGCATGGCATTGCGAACGCAAAGGCAGCGAAAATAACCAACAGGCGGAACATGGATGATTCTCCATCGAGGCAAGACCGAACGACTCCTAAGCCTAGGTCATGCAGCGATGTTGATTGACGGAAATGGATGGTGAGTGGTGAGTGGTGAGTGGTGAGTGGTGGGGGGAGTGGTGAGTGGTGAGTGGTGAGTGGTGAGTGGCGGCGACGCTTGATGCGTGGGATCATGGTGAGCATCGAGCCACGAGCCCTCTATTGAAAGAACCTGGAATGGACGATCAGCGATTCATCACTTCCTACATGCTCAACGACGAGATTCTGGTGATCCGACTTCAAGGTAAGTTGGATGGTCAAACGGTCGACGAGTTCCACAAGGAGATCGAGAGACAGCACAACGCGGGAGTAAAAAAGATGATCATCGATTGTGCTCGCCTCGGCTACGTTTCAAGTTATGGCATTGGTGCTTTGGTTCGAGCACAAGCCAAGTTTCGTCACCAGGGCGGGGAGATCAAGCTCGCCTCGGTCCAGTCGGTGGTCGCGAATGTCTTTCAAATCGTGCACCTGGACAAGCTGCTCGATTTCTATGGCGATATCGAATTCGCGCGAGTCGTTTTACGAGTGATGTCGGGCTTTCACCTGCGTCGCTAGAGCTGCGCGAGCCGTTGGGTCGAATCGCCGAACTTTGGTAATTCCACACCAAAGCGATCCATGATTGACAGGTATAGATTGCAAGCCCGGCGGTCGTCCGTCTTTGCTTCGCTCACATCGACGATCCGGCCAGTTTTGAGCGTTCCCCCGGCATTGCCTGCGAGCAAGATTGGCATCTCATCGGCCTGGTGGCGATCGCCATCAAAGAGATTCGAACAGAACATGATCAACGAGTGGTCGAGCAAGGTCGCATCGCCTTCCTGGATTCCCTTCAATCGGTTGATGAGATAAGAGAACTGCTCGACGTGGAACTGGTTCGTCTTCAAATACATGGCTTCCAAATCCGGCTCGCGACCGTTGTGCGTCAGATCGAGATGCAAGCTGCCCGAGACCCCTTCAAGAAACCCGAAATTCATTTGCGATAAATCATTGTTCAGCATGCAGGTTGCGATCTGCGTTTTGTTCATCTGGAATGCTAGGACGATCAAATCAAGCATCAAACGCATGTGATCGGCGACGCCGTGAGGGAGCGTTTCGTTGGGTCGCGCAAAGACAACGTCCCGTTCGCCTGGTCGCCAGCCCTCGATTGTTTGATCGCGTTGGGCGCGATCGATGCGTCGCTCGATGTCGCGAATGGACTCAAGGTATTCGTCGAGCTTGGTTTGGTCTGCTGCAGAAACGCGGTTGCTGAGCCGACGAGCATCCGAGACCACGGCATCCAGAATGCTGCGATCTAGCTGGCGGTCGCTTCCATTGCCGACGATCAAGTCGTAGACGCGAGAGGGATAGATCTCTTTCGTCGCCGGCTTGGTGTCGGAGACCCAGGAAATGC
The DNA here is from genome assembly GCA_963767665.1 of Pirellulaceae bacterium. Classification (GTDB taxonomy): domain Bacteria; phylum Planctomycetota; class Planctomycetia; order Pirellulales; family Pirellulaceae; genus Rubripirellula. Next base: position 125,360 of record CAVYFC010000010.1, on the reverse strand, counting down.
ACGATCCGTAAATCATCGAAAGTCCATCTTCGAGCCTCAGTTCGGTCGGTTCGACGCCCAACGCCAGACTTGGTACTTCGCTCTCGCCGCCGATCTCCGCCGCAAGGAGCTGATCCATGGTTTGGGCGACCCGGATTTCCGCCTGCTCTTCGCTCACCCAGCCCCCTGAGAGCAAGTTTGCCATCCGCCCCATGTGCGGACTCGGATGCGAGCGCGGCCTGCTCGTTGAACAATCCTTTGAGAAAGACGATGTCCGATGAATGGTCCTGCAGCGGGGCGAGACCAGGACCTAGCTCCAGGGATGCCCCTGCTGGTTTCGCCCACCAATGCGCTGGCTCCACGCCGTTAGAAAAATACAGGCATCCAAAACGCAGGGGTGGCTGACCGGATTGTTGCTCGGCCGTGCTCTGTTTCCCGGTGTCAAAAGCTCGCACAGGCAGGGAGCCAAGAAATGGCAACGCAAGGGAAACACCGCCACCTCGCAGACAGCTACGCAAAAAGCTTCGGCGATGAACCGAGGGGTCGTCTGTTGGCTTCATGGATTGGCTCCAGTGGAACTGGCGTGAGTTGGGCCATTGTGTGTGGTGCTGGATGCGTCATCCGACCGAGCCGAGCCACGAATCCGTCGGAATTGCGGACTCAGGACGATCGTACGTACGGCAGTCGAAAACTGAGGTTCGGATGCCATTCGATCAGCGACCTCCTGGATCAACGCAGTATCCGCGATCGCTTCGGGGCGACCCAACATGTAGGCGGTGAGCCTCGAAGCCAGCGTGCGGCGGAAGTCTTCATCCTGATCACGAAGATGAGACTTGAGACCCGCGAGACCTCTGACTTCATCACCACTGTCAAGCGTTCCGCTGGCATCGATGGGATGACCGTCTCGATAGGTATCTCGCCACCGTCCCAGCGAGTCAAAGTGCTCGAGAGCGAACCCCAATGGGTCGATGCGCTCATGGCATCCGCGGCAGTTCGCCTGATTCCGATGCAACTCCAAACGTTCACGAACGGTTTTTCCGTCACTGAGGATATCATCAGCTGGTATCGATCCGGCATCAGCAGGCGGCGGAGGTACTGGCGTTCCCAACAAGCGTCGCAGAATCCAGTCGCCACGTTTGACTGGACTGGTTCTCAGCGGTGCGGAGGTGGAGATCAAGATCGCGCCGAGCCCGAGGACACCTCCTCGTGGTTGATCCGGCGTGAGGCTGATTTTCTGCGGACCGCTTGACCCCTCCGTGGGCGACAACATCCCGTAGTGGTTGGCGGTTCGAGGATCCACAAATGCATAATCCGCGTCAATCAATTCGTGGTAAGGACGATCCTGACGAATGATGTATTCGCAAAACGTAATGGCTTCCTGGTAAAGGGACGCCCTCAATTCGTTATCAAATTCAGGGAATCGATCTTGATCGACGCCGCGAAAACGATCGAACTGATAGAAGCCCAGCCACTGTCCAAAGAACTCCGTCGCCATCCGCCGAGCGTTGGGTGACGCCAGCATGCGCTCAACCTGCTGTTGCAAAACGTCGTCATCTTGCAGAGCGTCTTGTCTTGCCAAGTCGAGCAGTTCTTCGTCGGGAGCCGATGACCAAAGTGAAAAACTCAAGCGGGATGCTACTTCAAGGCTTGATAGCGGTTGGTCGGAAGGATGTGGCGGAGCTTGCTCGATGCGAAACAGGAATTCCGGGCTCACCAGAATGCGGGCAATCGTTGAACGAATGGCTTGGCGATGTGTTAGCTGATCCTGCTTGCGCCGCAAGCGGTAAAAGGATCGCAAGTCGTGCTCATCCGATTCCTGCAAGGGCCTCCGCCACGCTTTCGCCGCGAAGCGTGATACGTCGTCGAGGTGCCTCCTCTCGGCTGCTTGCATCAGCGACGTCATCGAGTCATGTTCCGATTTGTAGCCTGCGATGAATCGATGTGGCTCAGCTGGAAGCGATTCAATCCAGTTCCACTTGACGTTGGCAATCGAATCCGTCGGCAAGTCGATACCGTATTTCTCGGCCACAAATCTGAGATTGACGTCGTGATAGTCAAAGGAGAGCAAGAGGTCGGCCCAAGCTTCTTCCAATGCCTGGATCGCGTTCGGGGGCATCAAGTATTTTGTTAGGAAAGCATCTTCCCGGTAATACTTGACGGCCGTATGAAAACGATTTCTCTCCGGAAGGTTGTACGTATTGTCATAAGGAGCGGGGATGGGATCTCGATCCGAGGGCGCCGGCTCGCGATGGGAGATTTGAGGGAACGTGCCTGCAAACTCCGTCAGACCCGATTCCCATTGCTCCATCTCGTGACTTGTCTGGTCACGGAGCAAAGAAGAGTAGTGTCGTCCTGTGGGCTTTCCAGCGTTGGCGTCGGTGATATCCTTGACCACGAGGCGTACGGCGGAGCCGCGACCAAGCACGCTGTCGAGCATCGCATCGAACCGCAATTGACCGGTATTGCATCCATCCGGTAGGACGACGGCCACGATCTTCTCTTCACCCACATGCACGGCGATCTCATCCATCCCAATTGCCTCGCCGCCATGGTTTTGGCCAAACCCAAGTTTCGACTTCGAATCGGAGGTGACCGCGTCGAGGAGTGGCACTGGTTCTGGATTCACCTGTTCCAAATACCGGAACTGGAAAGTCGGTGTCCTCAGAATCACACTCGGGCCAGGTTCGCGCGGTGAGCTTGCCGGTTCGACCGTGATCCTTAGTCGTACGGTTCCGTCTTGAGAGTACAACCGCGGGTTGTTGAGGTCGGGTGTGAAGTTGTCATCGGGCGCAAGGCGTCTGCGGCGCGCCTGAACCAGAAAGCTTCGGCTCGATGGGATCGCGATCCTTCCGCCAGTCAACACGGCTGCTTCCTCTTCGGCAGAGGCCGCGCCGGCGAAGCGTTCTTGCCAAGCCTGAATCTCGAGAAACAGATCGCGACAAAGCTGGATGACGGTTGCTTCGAGTGTCTTGAGCTCCGACGCACGCTTGGGTCCAACGTCGCGGGGAGAAGGAAGCTCGCTCCAGGATGCGATGACCTCAGAAAGTGGAAAGCCTGCGTCGGACCGATTCAATGCGTTCCATAGATGTCGAACAAACTTCGGGTCAAGACTCGCCTCGATTGCGAGCTCGTCAAGTGAACGGGTCGGGGCGTCAAACGCTTCGCGATACCGATACTTCCAGGCGACCACAAGGGCCTGGGGAAAACGTTCCAGACCATAGGGTTTGGCCCCTTCGCCGGCAGACGAACGGAATCCGTGGCGTCGATACAGGGATTGGATTCGCCCAATGGCCGACAACTCCATGCCAGTCTGCCCCGACGCCTCATAGAAATGAAGTGGACCAGCACCGATGATCGCATGATCGGCCACGGATTTTGCTGCTTCGAGATAACGTTCCAACATCGCATCCTGAAGGAACTGTGCGGAAGCCGAGTTGGTGAACCCTGAGCCACCGACACTGTCACTGACGAACTGATTACCAAGTCCCAACTGGAGTCCCGTCAGATCCTCCAAGCAGTAATCGAACTCGGCGCTGGTCAGTCGACGGACTTGCGTGGGGCCTGGATCCCTCGCATGTTGGGCTGCCGCTCTTGTGAACAGCGTCCGTAACTCATTGGAGATTGCAGCGCGATGGTCTGCCGTCCAGTCCGCTTCTCCGTCCGGCGGCATCGAACCGTTTCGAAGGACTCGAAGCACACCTCGCCAGTCCGGAAAATTGTCAGCGAGCGGATTCTCCAGCATGCCTTCCAGGTCAAGCCTTGCTTCGGCGTCTTCTCCGCTATGGCAATCAATACAAGTCTGGGTGATCGATTTCGCCAACAGGTTGGAGGCTTTCACCGATGCGTTCTGCGGCGGCGATAACGCATCCGCTGCTGTGCAGGAGGCTGCGGCCGTGATCAGCCAGGCCAGCAACGAAGTGAATGAAAGCCAGCCTCGAACAGGCACTGGAGAGAACCACAGCTGGCAAGCGTCGCCTCGAGACACATGTTGTGCCATGGTCGAAGTCCGGCGGGGCGGGAGGTGAGGGAGGGCGTGGGGATAGGCTTGCTGGTGACGCAAGGGTCACCAGCGATCCCATCAGCCTAACGGCATTCTCCCTCGGCTTCAACGATTTTCGCGTCTTCCGGACGACTTACCGATCGCGGAGCTTTGCTAGGCGTCCGCGTTTTCGGCTTTGTCGACCTTTCTCGCTTCGGCGGCTTCGTCCTGGGCATCTTGTTCCAGTTTGCCTTGTGCGGCCGCTTTGAGCCGACGGTTGGCGTCTCGGAACAGTTGCCAACCCTCTCGCACGTAGATCGATGCGACCACGATTGTCATCGCGACGGCAAGGTATCGCATGATGCCAGGGATGAAGAAGTAGCAAGCGATCCCGCAAACAATCGCTCCGATCGCGCAGACAAGACTCACCATTCCTTTGATCTGCGTGTCACGAGTTTGAACGCGAACGCTGCGACTGATGGCGATACGAGCCGACGTATTCGCTAGCTCCCGCATCGCAGACAGGCTACTCGACTTTTCAGGAGCCTGGGATCTTGGGACCAGAGGTACATTGGGATCAAGTCGCTCGACGGCTTTCTTGGCTGCTTCCGTCTCTTGTATCTCCTGTTTCGTCGGGGCTCCCTTGGCTGGTGCTGCCGCGGGTGCAGGAGGCTCTTCGAGCGGATGTCCTTGGACTCGCCGTAAGAGTCGATTCATGTAAGCTTCGATTGAATCCTCGGTCTCTTCCTCGACTGGTTCGGCTACGGGAACCTCCGCCAAGGGAACCTCCGCTGCGGCAGATTCGTCCAATGCTTCCTGCTCGAGATACGCTTCGTGCTGTGGATCGGAGAACTCGTCGATGGCTTGATCTTCTAGAAGCATTTCCCCGTCTTGCACGTCGTCTTCGACAAGATGATCAAGCCCCTCAGCCTCGACTTCCTCAACCCGGTAGCCAGCCGGATCGTTGGACCAGCGAGTTGCGTAGGATTCCTCATTGTGTTCTTGGTCCCAGCCTCGATGAGGCAGCCCTTCATCGCCCACATGGAGCTCGGTTTCGTCCTCGTCAATTGGACCGTCCGATTCGTATTCTGATTCGCTGTCGAGATCTTTGATCAGCATGCTGGCGAGCGATCCGTCGGCGGGCATCTCGCATGATGAATCGGAGTGAGCCGAGTCTTCCTCTGCAGTTCTGTTCGGCAAGTTCTGGTTCGGCAAGTTCTGATTCGGCAAATTCTCCTTCGGCAAGCTCCGGCCCGGCAAGCTCCGGCCCGTTGGATTCGACATGCCCCCAAACGGAGTCGTCCTCGTCAACGACTTGCGACGTTTCAGGTGAGTCGAGATTCCAGGGCGAGTCGTGATCCGATTGGGATTCTCCAGACTCGTCCGCTTCAATGATGAATTCCTGGGATGGAGAGGCGGGCGGAAGCGGTTCCGCCAGGTTCTCTTCAACCAGATCGGTCTCAGGCTGTGAATCAACGGCTTCGGTTTCAAGGGTCGAATGGTGGGTCACGCGGTTTGCTTCGGCCAAGGCCATCGCCTCGGCCAAGGCGACGGCAGCTTTCTCTTGTTCGCGTTGTCCGTGTCGCTGAACCTCGTCCAGTTCTTGGAGCGTCTGTTCGTAGTCGGCTTGCGCCTGCGACAATTGATCGCTGGTGACCGTCAGCTCCTCTTGCAACGTTTGGAACGACTCGGGGGTTGGGCGGGCGTCCGCATCGGCTCTTGCCTCATCGCGTTGCCTTTGCATGTCGTCCAGCCGTGCGGTCAGCTGGGCATTGGCATCACGAAGCTCACTCAGGTCGCGATTCGCCTTGTTCAGTTCTTCCGACAACCGCTCCATCGCGGATCGCAGATCGTCGGCCTCTGCTTCCCAAGTCTCCCGTTCCTTGTCACTGCTCTGAGAAGTTTGCGCGACCATGGACTCCAGTTGGACCACCGAGGCGAAGGCTTCTTCGTAATCAGCTCGAAGTCTTGTCGACTCTTCTGTGGCCTGACTCAGGCTTTGCTGAAGTTCCTGGACCTGTTCTCGTAGTTGCTTTGCAGCACGCTCGCTCTCGAGCAGCTTCTCCTGTTGGGCTACCAGATCCGACCCAAGATCATCTTGCAGCAGTGCAAGTTGGGCTTCGAGCTGTTCCAGACGATCCTCCGCCTCGCGTCGTCTCGCTTCGCTTTCGGTTTGCCCTTGGACCGCTTCGTCCCGAGATTTCTCCAGTTCCTGGATCAGGTTTTCCTGTTCAGATCGTTGTTCGCTCTCGCGTCGCTCGATCTGACCATGTTGGCTCGAAAGTTCCTCAATCTGCTGATTGAGTCGATCGAACTGTTCGCGCATTCGTTCAACGGCCTGTGTGGCCGTGACTGCCTGCTCTTGCGACATAGCCAACTGGCTGGTCGCCTCATCGAGCTGTCGGCGATACTCGATCTCCTGATTGCGGAAAGCGATCTCTCGCTGATGGAAGGATTCCTGTCGTTGGTTCGCAGCGTTGCGAACCTGATTCAGCTCTTGCTGGTGTTTGGTGAGCTCGTCGTAGAGTTCAAAGGTGGCGCTTTCCTGTGATTGCAAACGAGATTCACGGCGATAGAGGTTTTCGGCCCGCGACCATAACTCGGTTTCTCGATCTCGTAGCTTGGCCTCCCTTGCATTGCAGCGGTCTTCGCGCCGATCACAATCGATCTGTCGTTCGCGCCATTGTTCGATCTCACGGCGCAGTCGCTCCTTCCAAAGCAGATCTTCCGACGACGACACGCCGCCCCGCTCACCCTCGGAAGAAGGTTTGTCAAAGGGATTGAAGACGGGGCGAGTCACGTGCGAACGCCACGTGCGAGCCGTTTCCGATGTGTGTTGAGATCGGTGAGCCGCAGCTTCTTCGTCGTCGAGTAATTCAAAACGGTAAGCTCCCAACCGCAGCTCATCGCCTGCGTGAAGTTCGGCTTCGGTGACGCTCGTCCCGTTGACATCAATGGGCATCGAGTAAGCGCGAATCACAATTCGGGAGGCTTCGCGAATGAGCACGGCGTGCATCGGACGCAGGCCATGGTCGTTCAATCGAATCGAACATCCCTCGGCGCTGCCGAAGGTATAGCGGCTGCCCGTTAGCCTCAGTCTTCGCACGGGTGTACCGGAACGGATCACGCGAAATTCAATGGCGTCGATACCACTGCTTCGCAATGATTCTCGCAACGAAGGTCCGCCAGCAAGCGGTTCATTAGCGTCGCTGGGATCCTGTTCCTGTTCCTGATTCACCGCAGGCTCGGATCCCTGATCCTGTTCGGGATCCAGATGGGGGCCACTTGCGACGGCTTCGTCGAAAGTCGGCATCACCAAGGACTGATGACCTGCCGGATCCACGGCAGATTCCCAAGACGATTCGCTTGTGTGATCCGTACTCACCGTCACTGTCCCTTCCGTGTCGAACAACGCTTTCCTGTGGATGGCCCGATGCGCCGAACAAGTCTCTCAAGACAAGTTTCCGGCGCGCACGCAACCCTCTTGGGTGCGCGCATCCCACCCCTTTCTCTTCTTCGGACATCCCCTCCTCTCCGGTTAGAGGAATATGGATAGTCTGAGTCCAATTTCGGCGGGCCACCCGGCGTCCGCGACCAAGACAGAACCCTTCTTTCAGGGGGGATTCTGTCGATCTGGCCACAAATGTCCGGCTCGATTGCCTTCCTGGAGCCCTTTGGGGCAGAGAGCTGCAAAGTCTTTGCAATCCTTACCTTAGGAGGGATGAATGGCGAAATCGTGCACGATTCGATTGACCCGACGGGCACTTTCGCTTCCCTTGTTCCTATCATTGGGCCGGAATGAGGCAAGCGCGGCAAACCCTTGTTGTCGCTTGGCTCGTACCAACCTAACCAAAGACGTGTCCCTGAATCCCCTCTGCTGCGGTTTTGACCGCTCGTCCGGGGGTTTTGAGGAGAGAGTTGCCAGTTGAACTCTCGCTGAGGTGACGTTGCCTGGAAGCGGCGGCTGCGGTCCTTACCCACACAAACGCCTGATCGCGGCGACCTTCTTATCCAAATGAGGTGATGCGATGTCTCGAAAAGAAGCAATCAAAAAACTACGGGATCAACTCGTCCGGCGACGTGATGCCCTTCAGCGCGCCCTGGAGGGAGACCTCAGTTTGTTGCGTGAATTGCATCAGGAGAAGACCGGAGATGTGCTGGATGCCGCAGCCGATACGGTCCAAGACGAATTGAACAGTCAGCTGATCGAGGCGGAGAGTCGCGAGCTCTCAGCGATCAACGATGCGATTGGTCGAATCAAACGAGGACACTACGGGAATTGCGAGAGTTGTGGAAAGCCGATCCCGCTGACCCGATTGCGAGCCATTCCTTATGCGACCGATTGTATCGGTTGTCGTCGTCAAGCGGAAACGCGAAGCAGTGGCGGTGGCTGCTGTGTTGTGGAATCGTGTCTTTGATAACGCTGAAGTCGATTCGTTCTAGTCGCATCAGTCTGAGTGCCTCTAACGATGGAATGAGTGTCCATCGTTTGCTCGGTAACGATGCTGTGCTTTGCGGTAGTCCGACGTGATGGGATGCAAGTGACGGACGGGTACCGTATCTCACCAACTGACGTGGAACGGCTGGACGATTGTTCGGCCGTTTTTTAATGCGCGTTCCACGCGGGTTCTGACAGTTGCCACGCTCAGGGATGCCATCGGCAGCTCACGAAAAGCCCGACGGCTGCAATGGTCGATGCCTAAGATTGCACCGCCTCCCAACGGTCTTGCTGTGACTGCGTCTTCCCTCTCAGCCTCAATCAGCCATGGTCGCATACGTTCATTCGTCGCTGGATCGCCTGTCGACATTTCACTGTTGCCTTTGTTGCAGCGACTCTTTGTCCGTTGTCCACCTCGTGGGTGATGGCTCAGGAACGAGATGATGGCCAAGCGGTCAGTGTTCGGCGACCGTCCTTGGAGTCGACGCCGACTCCTTCGATTTCCACCGATATGGAGCGTGAGCGGCTGTTCAATGAGTTAGCGGAAGAGTTCAGCACGTTCGATCGGCTGGGACACTTGGTGCGACGCGTTTCGCAATTGGTCAAGCCGAGCGTGATTCACATCGAAGCACACAAAACGGAAGAGCGAGCTGGGTCGCGTGAGTCATACGATGAAGCGGGCAGCGGTGTCGTGATCAACCTGGCGGGTGGCGAATCGTGGGTGCTGACCAATCGACACGTCATCGCCGGTGCTAGTCCACGCGAAATTTTGTTGCGAGCGAACAACGGACGAGAATTCTATCCGACGAAAGTGTTGTCCGATGCCAGCACCGATGTGGCGGTGATGAAGATCGACGCGATCGATCTTCCCCCTGCACGCATGGGCAACAGCGAGGCGATCGAGATTGGTGACTTTGTGATCGCGATCGGCAGCCCGTTTGGATTGAGCCACTCGGTGACGTTCGGCATTCTCAGTGCGAAGGGGCGGCGCGATCTGTCTCTCGGAGAGCAAAAGATCGAGCTGCAGGATTTCTTTCAAACCGATGCGGCGATCAATCCGGGCAACAGCGGCGGTCCCTTGCTGAACCTTCGTGGCGAAGTGATTGGATTGAACACGGCGATCGCCAGCAGCAGTGGTGGAAGCGAGGGAATTGGCTTCGCGATTCCAATCCACATGGCTCATCAAGCGTCGCCGATCAATTGGTTCGCTACGGCAAGTTGCGTCGCGGCTATTTGGGAGTCACGCTTGATCCCGATTTCACGGCTGCCGATCTGGACGCGGCAGGCCATCGCCTCCTCAGTGGTGCGTTGGTCAAGAATGTGCGGTCAGGGTCGCCCGCCGAATCCGCTCGCCTGCAGCGCGGCGATATCATCGTGGAATTCAATGGCAACGCGTGTTGACAACGATGATCATCTGGTGGCCCAAGTCGGTCTGACTCCCGATCGGCGAATCGATTCCGATGGTCATCTATCGCGCTGGAAAACGTTATCGCACGGAAGTGGTCCTGACCGACTTTCAGTAGCGTCGAGCGAGAGCGTTTGCAATGATGACGCGTCAAACTTGCTGATCAAGAACGAATGCCCGCTAGGGTTTTGTCAGCCGTCCATCGCCCGGCAGCGAAAGGGAACCCACCGCGCGGCTCACGCCGTTCCGCTGGGAATCCTTTCGGGACGGCGCAAGACCTCCGGTCGCTGGCCTCGCAATTCAGGACTGACAGGACGCTAGACCATCCGCATCCGTTTCCATTTTCCTTGCAGGAATCGGAGCGACATCATGGTCGCCAGCATCCAGATCCATAGGGCCACCATCTTCCACCACCAGTGGAGAGAGTCGCCGGCCGGCTCGCCGAGAAATCCGATCGTCAGGGCCAGCAGCGAAGACAGCGATTCCAGCACCCAGCACGTACCAGGTATCCCCGGCTCCGCGTAACGCCCCTGCAAGAATCAATTGCATCGCGTCGAGCACGACATAGACAGCAACGAACTTCAGCAATCCCTGCGCGATGGCGATAGCCTGCAACGAATCCGGTCGCGTTCTCTTGAAGTTGATACAGCGACATCATCCACTCAGGAAAGACCAGGTAGGCGATCAACCAAGTACCAGAATAGATGGCCCCGACTCCCAACGCCGCGTAGACGCTTTGCGCGGCTCGCGCGGGCCCGCTCTGCAGTAGATGACGACCGACCAGAACAGATGCGGCGATGGAAACGCCGACCAAAGGGATGAACGCGACCATGTTGAAATTGATCGCCATGGTGGTCGCCCGCAGTGGCACGTCTCCGATCGAGCCGATGCGCAACATGATCACCGTGAATCCGCTCGCTTCGGTCAGGAACATCAGTCCGGTTGGAAAGCCATAAAACAATAGTTTCAGAATCAGCTTGGAATCGAAGCAGAGACTCGAAGCAATGTGATAACGTTGCTTCAACGTCGGACGCAGCAGCAACGTGCCGTAGCAGATCGCCTTGAACCAAAAGGCGACCACGCTACCTAATCGCGGCTCCGGCAATTCCCAAGGCGGGAATCGGGCCACATCCAAAAATCAGGACCACGTCGAGAACCACATTCAGACAGGCCGAGCCGATTGAGACCCACATGATTACGCTGGTTCGCTCTGTCCCGCTGAACAGGCCGCTGAGCGCCGCTTCCAAAACCATGCCGACGGCGCCAAGCATCAGCAATCGAAGGTAGGTCGCTTCAAGTGGGACCAAGTGCTCAGGCTGTCCACTGAACTGGAAAAGCCAAGGGGCGATTCCTGCGAAAATCAGGAACCAAGGGGTGGTCATCAACGAGAGCCAGACAGACTGCCACAGGAAGCGGCCAATCTGGTCCTCCTCATCCGCCCCGACGTACTGGCTGATGATGGCGCCAGTCATGGACGCGATTCCCATCGGTAGGCAAACGAGAACCCAAAACAGGTTTCCCGCTGCCATCGACGCGCTCATCGAGGGTCCGTCATGCCAGAGCAAGAGTGTACGGTCCGCGAACAGCACCAGCGAAACGTATCCCGCACTGATCATCAGCGGGAGAGCAACTCGAAGCACTTCTGCCGCGGCAAGGCTGAATGGCACCGTCGCGGACGCGGCTTCGCCAGCGCTGCTCGCGGCGACGTCGAGGGCTTGAGGTTCATCGGCGCAGCAGCGGTCCCACGACGGCAGCCAGCATGCCCGAAAGTAGACCCCCAAGGTGTGCTCCATTGGCGACGTTCGGAACCAGAGGGGTCATGCAGACGACGAGCCAGCCTATCATCAGCACGACATTCATCGGCACGAGATGAATCGGATAGCCCGGATCCAGGAAGGGGCGAATCCAAAGAAAGCCGAACAGTCCATACACTGCGCCGGAGGCACCGATTGCAAAAGGTGATCCTCTTAACGGTTCCGGAATGAAGCTTGCGTCAGGCAACATGACCTGCAACATCATCCCTGCGGTCTGCGTGATCATGATCAAAGCCAGCAGGAAGAACGAGCCGTGAAGCCGCTCGATTGCCGAACCGAGGAAAAAGATCCAGAGCATGTTGAAGGCGAGATGAAACTCGTCGCCATGCAAGAACATCGGTGTGACGAACCGCCACCACTGCCCCTGCTTGATCGAAGCGAACGCATCACCACTTGCCTCGTAATCTCGACGGTCGACGAACGACAAGCCGTAATAGGCCTGCTGTTCGAGCGTCGTCTTGCTAGGGTCGCGAGTTCCCCGGGGGTTGCCGAAGTGACTCGTCAAACTGGCGATCACCGAGATCACGATGATCGCGATGGTGACGGGAATGTTCTTTTGCCTGGGCTGAGAGAGGCTTCCTCTGCCCAGCGTGGGCCGTCGGGCCTCCGACGTCGAACCTGTCGCGTTGCGATGCACCGCAGTCTTCCGCTTGTGCTCGGCAACCCGTCGCTCTCGGATCTTTGCGAGTTCTTCTTCGACCTGGTACTTGGGGGCCTCAGGAGTCTGTTGGAAACTCAGCAACTCCGACTTGGCGCGCTGAACGTCTTCCTCATTGCGGATCCAAACATCCCACTCGCCACCTGGGCTGACGTCCCCTCCATCAACGGCCGCGTCGATATCCAGAGAGAGCAGGTAGTCACAGAATCGGCGTGCTACCGATCCGTCTTGAAGAGTGCCGATTCGCCGCATGGGGGTATTGCCGTGTTGGCTGGTGATCGTTCACCGCCACGAGTGAAGAGTCCACATGCCAGAGGGAGGTGTGAAAGACCCAGTAGTGCGCTGCGTTTCTCCGATCACCCAAGATCCAGTCCACTCAGGACCAGTCCACCCAGGACCAGACCACCCAGGACCAGTCCACCCAGGACCAGTCCACCCAGGACCAGGACCGGAAAACCAGACCTGACGAGAATCTCGCGGGGAGAGGGGGAAACGCCGACCATAGAGTAAAACAAGCCGAAGGAAAGACACACCCCCGCGTCGAAAGCATTCGTCCAAAGGCGACTGGTCGGGAGGCACTGCCACACTCCCTCCCTGAGACGATCCACGAATTTCAAAGCGCAGGTCCTACCCGAATGTGATCGGGTACAGCAGGTCAGCTGGACATCGGTTAGTTGGGCATCACGGGGAGGAGGTGTCCGGTAGCAGGTAAAACGCCCGCAAAACGAAAAAAACGATGCATTTTTCTCGCTCTGCTGGATGTTCGGCACGTTGCGCCTTGTCGTCGTCGGACCCTGCGTCCTATCATGATACCGTCTGAGGTTCCGAGACGGTTCCAATAAGACCCTCCCCCAGGGGTAATCGCAAGGTCCAACCGGCCCGCCTGGTTGCGACCGACTTGGTTTCTCCGGGCAGATCTTACTGATTCGATTTCAACAACATACGCGTCTTTGACGAAGGGTTGATCCTAAGATGGCAGTCAAATTGAGCGAGCGAGCCGCAGAAGAAGTCAAGCGGTTTCAAAAAGAGCATAACTTCGGTGACGACATGGTCCTGAGGATCGGCATCGCCGCCGGCGGTTGTAGCGGATTCAGCTACACGTTGAACTTTGATGACAAGTTCGACGAGAAAGCAGACAGCAAGTACGACTGTCATGGCGTCGCCGTCGTGGTCGACAAGAAGAGTGCCCTGTACCTGGATGGCACCACGGTCGATTGGTATGAGAGTCTGGAAAAGCAGGGATTCACGTTTGAAAATCCGAACGCAACCAAGAGTTGCGGGTGCGGAAGCTCCTTCCAAGCTTAAGTCGGCTCCGGCCTGGCGATCGGTTTTTCTGGTCCCGGCAACGAGGCGATTTTTGTGAAAACTTCAAGGTGAAGTTGCCGTGAGGCGACTTCACCTTTTTGCATGGAGCTAGAGCCCTCAGGCAGGATGACCGGTGGTCCTGCCCCTTGTAGCGGTTTCCGGTTTCCTTTCTCTGAGCCTTTTCCAGGCCACGTTTCCTGGCAACGCTTCCCTGTCACGATTGCTGTGCTCTTCCGATCTCAAGTCCCGCTGACGTGACTGAAATTTTGACCGTCGATTCGATTTTGGGACCCGAGGGTCGAATTGCTCGACGCCTGGACCATTACGAGCCGCGCGAGCAACAGCTAACGATGGCGCGCAGCGTCGCGGAGGCGCTCGCGAGCGATCAGCACCTTGTCGCAGAGGCCGGCACCGGCACCGGAAAGAGTTTCGCTTACTTGGTGCCGGCGATCCTGCATGCCACAGCCGACCAACGAGAATCGGCAGCGGGTGATTCAGGATCGTCGCCCAACCGCAAGCGGCGCGTGTTGGTTTCAACGCACACGATCAGTCTTCAGGAGCAATTGATCCGCAAGGACCTGCCCTTGCTCAATAGTGTGATTCCCCGTGAGTTCTCTGCGGTGCTGGTCAAAGGACGGGGGAACTACTTGTCGCTACGGCGAATGCACCGGGCGATCGCCAAATCGACGTCGCTCTTGTCATCGGATCAGCAGCACTCGCAGTTGCGGGCGATCAAACGATGGGCAGCGGAGACGAGCGATGGTTCCCTCTCCACCTTGCCGATCCGACCCGACTCAATCGTCTGGGACGAAGTGGTTAGCGACACGGGCAATTGTTTGCGGAAAGCATGCAAGTTCCACAAGGAGTGCTTCTACTTTCAAGCGAGGCGGCGAGCATCCAATGCCCAGTTGATGATCGTCAACCACGCGATGTTCTTCAGCGACTTAGCCCTACGCCGCCAGAACGTTTCCCTGTTGCCAGACTATGATGCCGTGATTCTTGATGAATGCCATACGATCGAATCGGTGGCGGGCGATCATCTGGGCATGAAGGTCACCAGCGGGCAGATCGATTATCTGTTGGATCGGCTCTACAACGAACGAACTCAAAAGGGATTGCTGGTCGACAAGGATCTGCAAGGCTTGCAAAAGATGGTGGAGCGATGTCGCTTTGCCTCGTCCAATCTGTTTGCTGACGTCCTTGATTGGTGGGAGGTATCCGGAAAGAAGAATGGTCGGGTCCCAACCCCCAACATCGTCGACAATCCGCTAAGCAAAACGATGGAGGAATTGGCCACGGGGCTCAAGAAGCAAGCGGATGGGGCGACCAATGATGCAGACCGAGCCGATTTTCAATCCGCGCACGACCGAATGTTGGCCCTGGCCGGTGGTTTGCGGCAGTGGATTGGACAAGAAATTGACGGATGCGTGTACTGGCTCGAGCGTAGCGGGTCGCGTCGCGGGTTGGACCGGATCACCTTGGCGGCGTCGCCCATTGACGTCGGTGAGTCGCTTCGCCGCGAGCTGTTTCAAAACAAAACGATTCGTAGTGTTGTGATGACCAGCGCGACATTGGCTACCGGAAAAGACGACTCATTCGCTTTCTTTCGATCCCGTGTTGGATTGACCGGTGGGTTGTCGCTACGTGTCGGTAGTCCCTTTGATTATCAGCGGCAGGCACGCGTCGTGGTCGTTCGTGATCTTCCCGATCCCTCCCAGGATCGCGAGCGTTTTGATCGGGCGATTCCAGATCAAGTCAAGCGATTCGTTCAGCACAGTGACGGGCACGCGTTTGTGCTATTCACCAGCTATGACCTGCTGCGTCGCTGCGCTGCTTCTCTCTCCAAATGGTTGGCACAGCAGGGGATGGAACTGTACAGCCAAGCCGGCAGCCAAAGCCGCACGCAGTTGCTCGACGCGTTCCGCCGTAACTCGCGGGGCGTGCTGTTCGGTACGGACTCGTTTTGGCAGGGCGTGGACGTTCCCGGCGAGTCACTGACCAATGTGATCATCACCAAACTTCCCTTCGCCGTACCCGATCATCCCTTGTTGGAAGCGAGACTTGAATCGATTCGCGCCGGCGGAGGGAATCCCTTCTCGGACTACCAGTTGCCCGAAGCGGTGATCAAGTTTCGACAAGGATTCGGAAGACTGATTCGAACGACAACCGATCAAGGAATGGTGGTTGTCTTGGATCCGCGCATTGAGACCAAAGCTTACGGCCGAATTTTTTTGGAATCGTTGCCACCGGCAAAGGTTCAATTCGTCTCTAGCACCGGCGAGTTTCCTTGATCCGAGGACCGGATGCGAGACCATCCACGCACATCGCCGGTTCGTTTACGGTAGCCGAGCATCGTATCGACCGCAGCCGATCCAACCAATCATCGATTCTGTTTGCCGGTGGCTGAGTCGGATTTGTGGGTGTCTTGGCGCAACCGGTGGGGGAGGTTGAGACTTTTGCCATCGAGTGGGAAGTCTTCGTACATCGGTCGGTTCCGCACTGGCCGGTGTGTCCGCGTAGACCGAGGCCTCCGCACTCGCGCCGATCGGTCGCGACAGGAATCGCCCCAAGGGGCTCGCCATCAAGGTGGGCAGCAAGAAAATCACTCCGAGCAAGGCGCTGGCGAGCAGGGCGAACATGAACAGCGAAAATCGGCTTGTCGGTACAAAGTCACTGAACCAGTAGGCCATCAGGGCGAGCGCCACAAACCAAGGTCGTTTGAAACATCGCCCAGCCGCATTGAGAAAGGGCACCGTATGCCGCGCGAATCTGTCCCAGACCCCGGGCGCGACGTGAGCCGAAACGGCTGAGCAGGTGGACGGTGTCGTCGACCGCGATCCCCAAAGCCACGCTCGCTGACATCACCGATCCGATGTCAAGGGGAATCCGCACCAGCCCCATTGCGCCGAACAGGGCGACCGTGGGAAACAGATTCGGCGCCATGGCGATGAAACCACCCACGACGTTTCGCAGCATCACGACCATCACCAGGGCAATCACGCCGAAAGCGGCAAGGAAGCTGAGAAACAGATCATTCAACAGAACTTCCTGGGCGCGCTGCACGATCACAATGCTTCCGGTCAAGGCGACATCCACGGGAATCTTTGCGTCCAAGGGTGGTTCGGTGACTGAGTTTCGTATCGCTGCAATCCTGTCTCGGTAATCCGCTTGATCGTGCTGCGGGATCTGCAGACTGATTCGCCAGATTTCTTGATCGTCATCTCGAGCGATGAATCCGAGCCGTCCAAGTGACGAATCGGGATCACGAATCAGTTTGCGGACGACACTTCGCTTGGCTGTCGCGGCCAGGCTGCGTTTGGTTGGGATCGGCGGAATGAATGTGATCGCCGACATGGCCCCACCGACTTCTCCTTGCTCTAGCAAACGATGGTGAGCCTGGCCGACGATCTCCAGTCGTTCGAGCGGGTCCTCGCCTTCCTGGATCGCTGGGAAGGTCAGCAACAGTTCGCCGTGGACGGTGGGGCCGACATGCTGCTCGAACCAGGCGTATTTTTTGCGGATGTCGCTATCGGGTAGGAACATGCGGGGAACGTTCACCGAGCTTTCGAGTTGGGGCAAGCCGAGCGACAAGACGATCGCGACCACCAAGAACGAGCAGATGACCGGCCACGGGCTGGCCAGCCTCCGCCGCATCCACAGCTTGACCGAGTCGCGCCAACCCTTTTGCATGCGTGACACATCGGACGCCTGCTTGTGGCGCGGCCGAGTGAGGACCATGGCCCCGGGCATCACCATGATCAGGAGTGCCAAGGTTACGATCACTCCCAGCGACGCGACCCCACCAAAAATGCGGACGGGTTCCAGGCGGACCAGGAGCAGCGAGCTGAGACCCACGACGGTGGTCCCCGTCGCCAACACACAGGGCGCGACACCCGCTTTCATCGCGCGCTGGGCGGCCTCGGCACGCGAAAGGTCGGGGAATTCCGACGACGCATCCAGGTAGTAATTGCTAAGATGAATGCCGGCTGAGACAGTCAACACGAACACCAGGGGCGGCAGCACGATCAAGACTGCGTTCATGGGCGTGCCGGTGTAATAAACGGCTGCCAACACGAGCCCTTCACCAATTGACGCGACAGCGACGATCACCAACGTCAAAGGTATCGAACGCAAACAAAGCAAGCACAGGATGGCAGCGATCAACGCGGACGGTGGAGAAAAGACACGGATGGAGCGAATGCTCTCCGCGTCCACCGTGGCTCCCTCGAACGGACCACCAACGACCGCGATTTGGTCCGGGGTTTGTTTCACGATGCTGGCAATGATGGTCCGGATCGCCGGGATCAAGACGCGGCGATTCACTTGCCCGCTAGGGGCCAGGGAGACAAGCAGACACGTTTGTTGGCCATCTGGCCCGACAATCGTCCCCTTGAGCCTTTCCACCGCAGCGTCGTGGGTGAGGTTGATCGGCGATGAGGTAAGTTGCTCCAGCATCTCCGTACCGCTGCGCACCCAATCCAGCGGAGGCGGTTGTCCGCTGATCCGTTTCACTTCCTCAGCGACGGCGCGAGCCTCCGGGGAAAGCTCCCCCCAAGCCGCCTGGCTCGTCTCCTCGCCTTGATGCTCTTCCTCCAGCGGACAAAACGGCTTCAAGGCGGCGGCCGCCCGAGCGAGTTCGTCGGAATCGAGTTCCGAGCCGTCCCATGCGACCATGATCACATCGGAAACCGAGAAGTGTTTGAGAAAGAGATTGAACTCCTGCTTCTCGGGCAGCGAATTGGGGATCCAATCGGCAGGACGATTGAATAGAGAGCTGATCGCCGCCTGCGAGTGCACCACCGCTGGCACCGCCAGAATGGCGAGAAGACCCACTCCGATCCACAGCCAACGAAGATATCGCCTTCGAAGCGGATCCTCGTTGTTCATGTTGCTCCTCTCACCGGGCTCAAATGGCATCCAACCGCAAACCATGGTGGCGAACCTGACGATTCAATGCCAGTGGGGAGGTGGAGGACCGATCTGGAATCGCGAGGGCCAAGGGCAGCCGTGGATGCCCCTGTCGTGGCGTTCCAAGGCTGCCGTTCTCGCGTCCTACAGAGGCTTGACCGACTGAGCACCGGCGAGCGGGTCGGAAGGCCGCTGGTCGCTAAGGAGTCGGTCGGTGATGTATCCGCTCAACCGCGAAACGGTCGGGTGATTCCAGGCCACCACGGGGGTCAGCTCCACGCCGGACCAATCCTCGATCTCTCCACTCATTTCAACCGCCGTCATCGAATCGAGCCCATACTCGGCAAACGGACGTTCCAGGTCGACATCGTTGGGGGGCACGCCTCCTCTCGCGATCAGCCACTCGACCATCCATGATTCAATCGCCGATTTCGTATGCGTGCGGTCCTCTGGCTTCGGGTGCCTCGGGAGCTCGGGGATTGGGATTGGGGTTTGTGAGCTGCCGGAATGGCGATCATAACGATGCAAGCACTTGATCTCGTTGCCTTCCAACCGCTCGCGGCAGCGACTGCGCTGAACCTTTCCGCTGCTGGTCAACGGAATCGTGGCCTGCCGCACCAGCAACACATGTCGAGGATCAACCTCGTGCACTTCGATCACGATCCGACGAATCGAACGAACAAGATTTGGATAGGCTGCCTCATCATAATGCCGAGGCAGTTCCAGCAGGACGGCAAGAGCTTCGCCACGTCCGCCATCGACTGAAAACGCAGCGCACTTGCCAGCGCCGTTGCCGATCAGCTGGAGGATCGTTTCTTCAATGTCCTGCGGAAAGAGGTTGCGACCGCCGATGATGATCAGATCTTTGAGACGGCCTGTCACAAACAGGTCGCCGTCATGGATGAATCCGAGATCACCCGTACGACAGAAGCGATCGCGTCCATCGGCGAGCGTGGCATGAAATTTTTTGCTGTTTTCTTCGTCGCGGTTCCAGTAACCGTCGGTGACACTTGATCCGCGAAGCCAGATCTCACCGATCACGCGGGAGCCGGTCTCTCGCCGCGTCGCCGGATCGACGATCAATAACTCCGTTTGCCGCGCAGGCCGACCACAATTGACGATCCGCTGCTTCGATTTCACCTTCGCCGATTCCTCGATCACTCTCGGCATGCCGCCGGCCAGGGAATCGCGGTCCACGGTCAGAATCCCTGGTTCGCTGGGGCCATCCCCGCATGCCGCCAACAGGGTTGCCTCTGCCAGGCCGTAGCAAGGCAGGAACGCTTGGGCGGCGAATCCACAGGAAGCGAACCGATTCGAAAAATCGTAGAGCGTGCGGGGGAGCACCGGTTCGGCCCCGCTGAAGGCGATTCGCCAACGACGCAGGTCCAATGAATCCGCCTGATCGGGTGAGATCCGATCGACACAAAGCTGATAGGCAAAGTTTGGCGCACCGCTGATGACCGCGCCGTAGTCTGAGATGTATTGCAACCATCGGATCGGTCGCTGCAGAAAGGATCGAGGGCTCATCAGAATCGCACGTCCACCAACGTACAGCGGGCCCAAGATGCCCCCGATCAATCCCATGTCGTGGAAGAAGGGCAACCAAAACACACCGCAATCAGGATCGGCTGCGTTATCGGCTTGCCAATCGATATGGAACCCCTCCCGTATCGCTTCCAGGTTTGCCATCAGGTTGCGATGACGCACCATCACCCCCTTGGGCTCCGACGTGCTTCCACTGGTGTACTGCAGCAGTGCCAAGTCGTCGGCGTCGATCTCGAGCTGCGCCGGATCGATGGGTTCCCCAAGCTGGCCGGTGAGGCCGTCGGTCCCGATCCGAGGAATCGATCGAGCCGCTTCACAGAGTCGGTCGGGGTTCAAATTATCGAGACTCGCCTGGTCTCCGAGGATCGCGGAGGGACGACAGTCGGAGGCCACGGAGTCCAGTCGCAGCATCTCTCGCCCGCCACGTGGATAGCAGGTCGGCACGGGGACCCAGCCAGCGATCTGGCATCCAAGAAAGCCGGCGATGAACTCAACGCCAGGGGGATAGAGCAGCAGCGCTCGGGGATGTGGCGTGTTGGCCTTTGGTAAGCGGCGGGCGACTTCGCAAGCACGTTTCCAGAGTTCCGCATAGCTCCAGGACACTTCGCTGCGATCATCCCCCACATAGGTTAACGCGATCCTGTCGCCGTGGCGTTGGGCGCGTTCTCCGATCCACTGTGGCAAGTTGCTCGCAGAGGGATCAGTAGGGGGCATGCGACGTGGACTCCCGAAATGGACGGAATCGGCTGCGATTCCGCCCTCCTTTGGCAATTCTGACCACCATGAAACACGAGAAAATAGTGTGTCAGGCGGGTTTGAGCAAATGGACTGGCAATTTCTAAGGGATGCTGGCCTGTGCCGTGAGCATGACAAGGTGAAAAATGGGGGTCCAGTCGGTGGTTGGACCCATTCGCCTCGCTGCGTTCTCATCGCGCTGACGTTGTATCTGCTAACGATTGCGACGAAAATCTCCTGGCCGCCGCGCTGGGCTGAAGATTTGACCGAGCACTCTGGGAACAGGCAACGGATTGCCCCGATAATGCATCCGGCGAACCGTGTTGCCGTAAACATGCAGTGGACGATAGGGTCGTTGTTCGATCGGAGTCGACTCAATTTGCTTCCGATAATCGCCGGTGGCTATGATCACCGGTGACCAGCCAGGCTCGGCCGCCGCCGAGCCTTGCGCTGAGACGAATGCGATGGCTGAGAACGAAACCATGATGATAACGAGAGTTCGCATGAGAGTTCGCATGAGAGTCGGAGAAGTCATGGTGAGAGGGCTGCTCTTGGGCTTGGAAATGTAGTCCTGCCGAGTGATCTTGCCGAGCGATCCAGTGATCTTGCCGAGTGATGAGTGAGTTTTGTATCGAAGCCGCTACACGGATCAGTCAGACTCCATGTTAGCCACCCTATGTAATCACGAAACCGTGTCCTATGTCAAAGGGCCCAAGGTACTCTGGGACCAGTAGCCTAGAGTCTGCATGACTGATATCAACGCTTCAATCGGACCGAATTCCAACCGCAACGCCATGGGTTCTCCCTCTACTTTTCGAGCCGGCCGGCCTGTCTCCGTGTTGCTGGCAGTCATCTTGTTGGCGGTCGCCTATTGGTTAGGGATTCTGCCCAACGAATCGACCGATCGTTCGGTCTCGGACTCCACAGCCCCGGCAACAACCGTCGAGGCCCCTTCCAGGTCGGACGCCCCGCGTCTTCCCCAGGGGCAGGCGACGACGGAGAACTCGATCGGGAAGTCCCAATCGAGCGAGCTACTTCATGGAATGCTGCGTGAGGTTGCACGACGCGAATACCTTTCGCCAGCGGGGTTGCTCTATACGCCGGGCAGCGCCGAAGGCCATCGACTCGCTCACCTGGAGCGACATACGCAGGACGATCCGAGACGCAGCGGAAGCCATGGCGTTTTTGACGGCGGGATGGAAGGCGCCCTGAAAACGATTGACCTTGCCTATGAGCGGGCTAAAACGGGGCAGAGAACCACCACGGAATCGGACGATGGACGCACGATCTACACCGTCGACCTAGGAAAACGTGTCGGTTACGTCGGCGGCTCCCAGGGGCAGCGTCGCGGACATCCAATGGCGCGTCGAGTTCGACTGGTGCTGGAGGGGAACAGGGTGGTGACGGCGTTTCCACTTTGATCGACGACAGTTTGACGGGACGATCGCAGGCTTGCCCAGGGAGCCGATCGCCTCGCTTGGTTCAAACATCCTGGAGTGTCATTTTTCGTTTGGGAGTTTCGTAGTGAGTCCAAAGCATTCCGTTGCAGCCTGCCCAATCTGTGGTGGAGGTTTGTGCGGTATCCGAGTTTGTGGATTGGATCGGGGCGGCGCAGATCGTCGGCTCGCCCGACTTGGTTACGACGGAATCCACGGGTTGGTGGTCTGTGATGAGTGCGAGGCGATCTGGCTAGAGCCCGATGTTTCGACCGTTCATCAGTACCCATCCTTGGTGGACGCGAGATGTCCCCTCTGTGACGAGCCGCTTTGGGGCAACCAAAGCCGCTGGGCAGACCTCAGCGACGTCAAGATGCTGGGCTGGCAGGATGCCATCGACGCGACGCTTGACGCACCCCAGCAAGATGAAGGGGCCGCCTAGCGGCACCGCACCTTCGATCGACTCCAACCCCTGTACGATGGACTTCCAAGTCCGTCGGCTTCTCGGCCTGTGGCGGCGACGGACTTGGAAGTCCATCGTACGGTTCGGTGGCGACGGACTTGGAAGTCCATCGTACGGTTCGGTGGCGACGGACTTGGAAGTCCATCGTACGGTTCGGTGGCGACGGACTTGGAAGTCCATCGTACGGTTCGGTGGCGACGGACTTGGAAGTCCATCGTACGGTTCGGTGGCGACGGACTTGGAAGTCCATCGTACGGGGGAGTGGCGACCGGTTTGGCAGGCTGGTTGTGCCGGTCATCGGTAGATGTCCACGGCTCGGACACGGGTTCGTTGCCCTTTGTAAATCACTTCGTCCCCTGGTTGCAGGTCGCGGAGTTTCTGCCAGCCGCCGTCGATCGGCCACAAATCTTTGGGTTCTTCGTGTCGAACCACGACGAACCTCCGGTTGTTCAGGCAAACGATCACCGAATGACAGCTTTCGAGTGTGGCATGTTCGCCCGAGTCCAGGTCGCGGATATTGGGTGTCTTGGTCATGTGGGCCATCATGCATCCGGGAGGGACAAGTCTGGTCAATACCCCGCAGACCCCTTTCGCCCTCCCCAACTTCGCCCTTCCCAACACAGGGCAAATGTTCCGGTTTCGAATGTCTCCCAGCCGCATTCGAATTCAGTCTCCCTTCTCTGACTCCAAAGCAAGTGCACGCGGTGATCACACCCATCCCGATTCCATCCGAAATCGATCAGAGGCCGATAGCCGCCAATTTCGAAAAGCAGATCGCCTCGGACCTGGCCCGTATCGAGGCGTTTCAGGATCGTTGGGACCGCCCCCAGATCGAGCAGTTCGTCGCAGCAGATTTTCGGCATCTCTTGCAGGCCTTGAGTTGGATCAAGGACACACAGCCCCTGATGGGCAACCGATTCTTGGAGTGGGGATGTGGCTTTGCTGTTGTTGCCTCGATCGCGTCGCGGTTGGGCTTCGATGCGATCGGGATCGAATCGGAGCAAGAGCTGCTCGATCAAGGCGAGGAGACGGTGCGCCAGTGGGACGCGTCGGTGGAATTGATCCACGGCAATTTCTTGCCCCGCGGCGCGGAGTCACTTGCGGAGGATCCGACGCTGCCGAGCCTTGGCCATGCGGTACCATCGGCCTACGACCAACTAGGACTCGATCTCGATGACTTCTCCATCGTTTACGCCTACCCGTGGCCAGGCGAAGATGATTTCCACGAGGCGGTGTTCGAACGCTTCGCCGCAACGGGCGCGCTGTTGCTGCTCTTCTGTGGACCCAACGAAATTCGGCTGTGGCGAAAACAACGCGCAGCCGCGAAAGTGACTGCCTTCCCCATTCCTTGATCGTAGGCGAGTCTCCCCGAGACTCGCAAAAAACGCTTCAAAGATGCGAACGTTCGCCTTGGCGTGCGGAACTGCCGTAGCCGTCCACCTTGTGTCGTCGCACCGTTATGCTTCGACTTCGAAGATCGCTTCGATCTCGACGGCAATCGTTCCGGGTAACGCGTTGGTGCCGATCGCACTGCGAGCCGCCACGCCGGCATCTTCGCCGAACAGGTCGCGAAATAGCTCGCTGCATCCGTTGATCACAGCCGGCTGTTCGTCGAAGGAATCGGTCGATCGAACCAACCCCAACAGCTTGACCAACCGTTTGACCTTGTCGAGACTGCCGAGCTCGGCCTTGAGCGTGGCCAGCATGCACAATCCAGTCACGCGAGCCGCTTCATAGCCTGCTTCGACATCCAAATCGAGTCCGAGTCGACCGGTGATCAGTTTTCCATCCGCTCGCAGCGGCCCATGACCTGAGAGATAGGCCATGTGGCCTGAGATCACGATCGGCTTGTAAACCCCCATTGGTTTGGGAGCTCGGGGCAACTCAATTCCTAGTTCGGTGAGACGTGCTTCGGCACTCATCGCAATCTTCTCCGCAAGGGCGTGTCGTGGGGCGCATTGACCACGCAACTGAGGGCGTCGTCGGCAGGAACTCTTTGCTCGCTGACAAGGATCCTTTCCGACGTCACGATCGGCAAGGGGACTCGGTATCGAGAATCGGGAAGCTTTTTGCTGAACCGGCTCGTGATCGACAGGCGGACGCTCGGCATGGGGGACGGAGAATTCCGCTTCGGCAGCCTCAAGACGCTGCTCTCGGAGCCTTCATAACGGGGCACCCTCGTCGGCCGAATGCGGAGCCGCATGACTTCGCCGCCACGGCGCTGGCCGTCTGTGTCTGAAGTCGACCACTCGTTGGATCTCAACTGGTGCTTTCCCAGCGGATTCATCCGTCCACGCGATCATGGGGACGCATCCATCCCCTACATTTTCCGCGACCGCCGGATCGAGGCCGAACGTAACGGGATCGTCTTGGCCACGCGAGAAGTCGGGAACGGAGTTCACTTGCCAGTTGCCGCTTTGACTTACCTGGTGCAGCAATGATCGGGCCCGTTAATCGAACGGGCCCGCATTTATAGGTGCATTCGCTAGTGGCGGAACGACGGGCAGAACGCGATCTCTTTGGCGGCATTTCAAGACAGACGCAGCCAACGGCCGAAGCAACCAGAGTAACCGTCGATGCGGATACATCCTGAAGGTGGATGGCACGACCGCCTGCTTCCACCAGGCAACGCCCTCCAACGCCTCTCCGTTCCTCCCAGCGCTCACCATTCGGAGAACCCAAGTTGATGCCCTCCCCCGTAACCCGATTATCCGTTGTGCTCCCTGTCCGTGACGGACAGAGTGATATTGCCCGTCGTGTCCTCAATGTCCTCGAAGCGATCGCCGACATGACGCGTGAGGCGTCCGAAGTGGTGGTTGTCGACGACGGCAGCAAGGACGCCACCCCTGAAGTGCTCGACGAACTCAAGAGCCGTTACCCGCAGGTTCGTGTCGTCCGACATGGCCGACCTCGTGGGCTCGAAGCAGCCGGTCAAACAGGTCTCGAAAAAGCAACTGGCGAACTGGTCTTCATCCAAGAGACCGATCTCGCCGTGCGCCTCGAAGACATGCGCCGCCTTTTGCAAATGAGTGAGGATCGCTCGGTCGTTGCAGCACGAGCCGAAAGCACGCCCTCGAGCCCTTTCGCCAGCCTTGATGCGGCGACTACGTGCCTGGGGAACCAACGCGGACCAACAGGTCGACGCGGCGGAGGAAAAAACAGGAAAATCGAGCCTTCAAATGATTCGACGTCCGCATTTACAGACGCTGGCAGGTCCCAAAGGGAGATCGCTATCGACTGCAAAGTGAGACCTTCCATTCCACGTCGGTGGAAGACGCCGTAGTCGCGCTCGCAACGAGAATCGTCGAAGCAGGTGATGACGGGGTCTCACTGATCGAAACGCTCTTGCAGCGTCTTGGACCAGTCTTCCCAGCCATCGCCCGCTTTTTCAAAATCAGCTCGCATCCAGCGCACCGGATGATCGGGTAGCACGCGGGGTGGATACTCACTTTGAGGGCTCAAAGGCAACTGGCTGCTTTCGCCCATCGCCAGACGTTCTTCCGTCTTGGGTTGCACAAGGTAATCGGCAAGTTGGCTTGCCGCGACTGGGTGCTGAGCATTCCGAATCACGGCGATGGTATTGGGAATTCGTAACGTACCGGTTGGTCGGGCGCCTGGTCGGGGAAGACGATCGCGACGGGCATGCCGTTGTCCTTTTCGATGATCGCATCGTCGGTGTCGGTCAGGCCCCAGGCGACCTGTCCTGCCGACACCGCCATCGCCACCTGCTTGTTGCCGGAGAGGATGACCGCATTGTCGTGATCGATTCGAGAAGTTCGAGCGTGGCCTCGCTTCCCTTGGTTCTCTCGCAGCACGGCAAAATGGGTTGCGGTGGTTCCAAACAGCGGTCGCGCCATCGCGCATTGCTCGGCTCCACTTTGGATCGGCCAGCTCAGCGACCGACGTCGGGTAGTCGTCCGGGTCTTGGATCAAATTGGTGTTGACGATCAAGACACGTGCCCGGGCCGCGAAGCCACACCAGCTCCCGTCGCTGGCAATCATGTCGGGTGGATAGCCCGCATCGATTTGTCCAATCGTGCGGTTCAAGCAGACCCAGTTTCTGCAGGCGCACGGTATGCATGATCTCGTTGTTCCAAAACAGGTCGCAGACCGGCGTCTTCTGCTCCGCAATGATCTGATTGACCAGACCCACCGTCTTGGTCGATTCGACGTCGAACTTTGCGATCACGGAGGTTTGGTTCTCGGTGCTCGCTCGAACGCACCGAGAATCGGGACCGCGAATTCCTCGTCCAGGGCGGAGTAAACGACCACATCACTTTCGGCTCGACTGACGCAACCCGAGATCCAGCCAACCAGGATCAGGCAGGTCAATGGAGGGGTGAACCACTTCGATCGAGACGTGAACCAGACAGTGAAGATTCGCACGACAGCCGATCGAGGTAGAATGGCGTGATGAATGCGACACGGCTTGTCTTCTTGTTCGGATGTTTCTTGTGGTTTCGCCGCGATCGGTTCGGCCGCCGATCAACTTCTACGCCGCGAAGGCCGATTTCTGCGGCTGACCACCGATCTGGAATCGGAGGACGAGGTCCAGCGATTGGTTGACTCGTTTGACGCGGCAGTGCCCCAGTGGATCCACTTCTGGAACCTGACCGAAAGCGATTTTAGCAGTTTCCAAGTCGAGGCCTGTGTGATGCAGGATCGGGCCAGGTTCGAACGCGAAGGCCTGATTCCAGCAAGCGTGCCCGACTTTCCCTTCGGCTATGCGTTGGGACAGCAAATTTGGGTGCGGGCACAACAGAGCGAGTATTACACACGACATCTGCTATTGCATGAAGGTGTCCATTCACTGGCCTTCGCCGCGTTCGGCGGAGCGGGGCCTGTTTGGTTTCAAGAAGGAACGGCAGAATTGCTGGCGACCCATCAGGGGCAGGCGGGCGAGACCCTCGTCCATCAGATTCCGAAGAATCGAGACGACGTTCCTTATTGGGGGCGATTCAAATTGATGAGCCAGCTGCGCAGCGAAGAGAAGTTCCGTCCTTGCAGACCGTGCTGCGTTACCAGCCCGATCTGAAGGGTGACGTCGGTGTCTATGGTTGGAGCTGGGCCGCCACCATGATCCTGCATGCCTATCCCGAGTATCGCGATACTTTTTTTGCCGCAGCCAAGAACGGCCGGACGGTCGGTCCAGGCTTCAATCGTCAAATCCAACGATCCTTACACGATCAGTGGCCCATTCTGGCTGCGCGCTGGCGAGTGATGTGTCACGATCTCGATTACGGATTCGATTGGTCGCGCGAAAAAGTCGATTTGTCGATCCAGGACCCGATTTGGGACGGCAGGACGATTCCTCTTTCGATCGCAGCCGACCGCGGATGGCAGTCCGCGGGGTATCGCATCCCACGCGGTGTGAAGCTTCGTCTGCGAGCAGGTGGCGAGGTCACGTTGGCGAGCACGACACGGCCGTGGACGAGTCATCCCCAGGGCATCACGTTTCAGTACCACCGCGGACGCCCGTTGGGACAACTGATGGCATGTCTCCTTCCCAACGCGATCGACGATGAGGCGGAAACGATCTCGCCGCTTTCGATCCAGGCCGTCACGAGCGAGACCTTGATCGACGTTCCTCAATACAGTTGGTTGCTGCTTCGCGTCAACGATGACATCGGCCAACTCGGCGACAATCAGGGAGCGTACGAAGTTGAATTGTCTCGCTAGGGGTCAGTCAGCATTTAGTTTTAGGGTTGCGACCAATCATCAGCAGGGCGGTCAATGCCGCGCCGATTAGCAAACCGGCCACGACGACGGCGATGAACGTATAGGGCTCCGGCAGTTTCTCGATACCGCAGCGGATCTCCATGCCGAACAGACCCGAGAGGGTCGCCAGCGGAAAGAAAAAGGCGACCAGCAAATTGAGCCGGTGCGCAGCGGCCGCCATGTAATGGCTTGAGCGAGTTTGCTCTTCAACCTGGCGGGCGATTCGATAGTCCAACGCGTTCTTGCAGCCTGACGACAAGAGTTCGGCTCCGCGGTGAATGTCGTAGGCGCGATCTCGCATGTCAATCAGTTCACGTGCTTCGGGACACTGTTTGCGTGCTTCTTGCAACACGGCAAGCAGGTTTCCGGCGGCGCGGTGGAGCGGTGCGAGTTTCTCCAGGATTTCAAAGTACTCGCGAGCACTCGACGCCTGTTGCTCCTGCAACTCCATGGCGTCAATCAGCCGGTCGTACTCCTCCAAGTGCTTCATCAACGCTGCCGGGCCGGCGCCGAGCTGATCACTGACCCAAGTGCCATCGGGCTTGCGCCAAAAAAATCGGCCCTGCCGTTGATCCTGGTCGGGTGCCGGTGGCGCGTGCAAAACCAGCAGCGAGTGGCCGTCGGCGTGCATCAATCGCTGCCGACCCACGGAGCTTCCCAGGCGATCACGAAACGTTGGTGGGACATCCCAGGTGGTGGGCAGCATCGGGCTTTTCGTCTTCGGCATCGCGTGATTCCAGCCGTCGTTTCCAAGTCGAATGGGCCAAGGCGGTCGTCAATTGTTGAAACTTGCTTTCGGTAATTTGGCACGCTTGGGGCGTTGCAATGCATCGAGCCCGCTGCGAATGTGAATGTCCTGTTGAGGAAACGCGATTTCAATCCCTGCTTGCTCGAATCGATGATTGATCTCGGTGTGCAACTCGGAAATCGTTTTCAAGCGAAAGTCCAAGTCGGGGACATAACAACGGAGACAAATCGTCAAGGAACTATCGGCAAACGCTTCAAAGGTTGCCATCGGAGGCGGCTCTTCCATGATCTCGGGGTGATCATTGGCCGCATCCAGCAGGATCTGTCGTGCCTGCTCTGTGTTGGCCCCGTAGGCAATGCCGACATTGATAATGATTCGGCTGATCGAAGCGCTGAGCGTCCAGTTCAGGATCGTGTCGGTGATCAGGCTCTTGTTGGGCACCACCAACTCTTGGCGGTCCCAATTTGTGATCGTGGTGGCTCGCATCCGAATTCTTGTCACGGTGCCGGTCACGCCCTGGATGGTGACCACATCTCCGATTCGCACGGGGCGTTCGAAAAGCAAGATCAATCCGCAGACGAAATTGGTGATCACTTCCTGAAGACCGAAGCCGAGTCCGACTCCTAGAGCTGCTGCCATCCACCCAAACTTGGTCCAGTCAAAATGCAGAACATTGAAGATCGCAATCACGCCGATCGCAACCAACGCGTAGCGACAAAGGGTGACGATGGCGTGTCGGGTCCCCGCGTCGATCGAAGAGTCACGCAGAGCAGAGAGTTGGAGTACACCAGGGAGATTCTTCACGATCGCCCAAGTGACTCCAAAAATCAAAAGCGCCTGGAGAAATTCAAACAGGTCCACGCCGTCGGTGAACGGGATCGCGATGGCACTCAAGGTCGGTGCCAAAGGAAAGTTCGACGACCACAGGTACATCAGCGCGACGGCAAGTGCGACAGCCAACAAAGATCGTACCATCCGTTGTGTTTGTAAGCCGATCTTCTCTAAATCAAGCGAGTTGTCATCCTCAGCCACAATCGCCTCGACGGAATCAGCACCGGCATCGGATTCTGCAGCCTCTCGCGCCGCACGCAAACGCTCCATGCGCTCGGCGACCGCCAACCTGCGTGCCTGCAACGCGAACCAACGTAAGATCATCCAGTAGGCGACCTCACCCAGGAGGATCATGCCAACCGATTGGGCGATCCCTTGGCTCAACTCAATCGCTGCGATCACATAGCCGCGGACCGCGAGAACAAGCAAGGCAAGCGGGGCAATCAACAGCAGTGGATACCAAATCACCCGCAATCGAGTCAGCAGGCGTTGTGGTTGGTACTCGACCAGTTTACTGACGAGCCCGTTGGGGCCACCGAACCGACGCCAGATCAGAAAGCAGGTCCACAGCTTGGAGAGCATCAAACTGATCCGGCCCAAGCCATCGGAATAATTCGATGCATCGCCGTGCAGGGTGCTCCCGACGATTAGCCCTGCCGGAATGTAAGCGACCCCAAAGAGAAGCAAGGTCATGCGAATGTCATTCAGGGTCGGTTGATTCCAGCCAAAATGTGCATTGCCCAAACCGGAGGGCCGGCAGAGTTCGCCCGAGAAAGCGAGCATGAAAGCGATGCGAGCTGCGGTCGGGGTTCCTTCGGCCATCCCACGCATCCAGGCGCTCGTGTCAGAACTGAGGCTAAACACCCAGCCGAGAAAACCCAACAGGATCGCTAATGGGGCTGCCAACAACACCGTCCATAGCAACGCGTTCCAGGAGGACCCGTATCGATCGGTTGAGACCCGTCGCACCCCGCTGCCCGTTTCTTCCAACGCCCGAATCATTCGTGGTCGCATCGTTAGCAGGATGACCACCAACGAGAGAATGAGGATGAAGCGAATCGGATCCCTCGCGAACGCGTACTCCAACCCACCACGGAATTCGCGCCAGTGATCAACGCTGAAGAACCAGCGAACACCTTCTGGAAAATTCTTAACGTCTTGGACGCTCAGGGGCGATGAACTGCGAATCCAAAATAGATCCTCCGAAATGTCATCGTGGACCTCCCGGTTTCGCATCTGCAGTTGCCGCTTGGATGCATCCAGGTTGATGATTGCCGGGATCACCCGCCTGTACTGAGATTGAAGCTTCTCCAGAAGCTCCCGTCGCGTTTTGAGTAGCTGGTCAACGGCTTCGGACTTTCGACGCGTGAATCGTTCCTCGACCGCAGCCTGGTCACGTAGGCTTTGGTCAACCCGAATCGAGGCCAGTCGCATCGATTCCAAGGAGTCGATCGAGATCTCTTTGTTGGGTGCGAATACCTGCGGATCAAGTAGCCGATCCTCCAGGTCGAAGGCTGCCTGAGCCATGGTGGAACCAGCCCCATCCACCTCCAGCTCTCGAGATAGCCTCTCGTATTCCTCCTCGAGTCGTTTCAATCGCTCGGCGATTTGCGTCTGCGAATCGCTAATCTTTGCCGATTGACTGACCACCAAATCGAATTGGGCGGCCAGTTCAGTGACCTCGGTAACCAACTCTTGAGCGGCGATGTCGTCCTTCGCAATGGATTCCCTGGTGGAGTCGACAACGGATCCGACCTGTTCCGCTTCCAGTTGCAGTTGTTTTCGTTCTTGTTGTTTGAGCATCGCGATGGCGGCGATCGCATTGGCCACGCGTTGTGTCAAAAAATCAGAGCGTGCTTCCAGGGAGTCCTCGCGTGCCGAGAGGCTCAACTTCTCCTGCTTGAGCATTTCGAGTTGCGCCTGCAACGTTGCCTGTCGCGCGAGCATCACGGTTCGATCTGCCTCCCGACCCAGAGATGGCGATGCTTGAGAAAATTCGGGAGTCTGGAGTGCGCTTTGGACCTTGGAGAGTTCCGATTCAGCTTCCGGAATCCGAGCACTGATTTCCGTCGGTCGCTGCTCACGAAGCGTGAGGAGTTCTGCGGTGGCTCTCTCCAATTCATCAGCCAGTGATTCCAGCGATGCCTGGCGTGTGGCGATCTCGCGCTGCAAAGCTGCGGTCGTTTCGAAGACCGTATCGACCTTGGCTGCTTCCTCCGCTGTAGGCAGCTTGGACAACTCGTCCCGCATTTGCTTGGCTTCGATCGGCCCGGTTTCGATCGATCGTCGAAAACGCTCAGCTGCGGTCCGATATTCCTGCGCTTTCTGCAAATCCTCTAGCGCTTGCTTGAACTTGGGGCGAAGCAGATCCTTGATTGCCGTTTCGACCGACGTGTCCGCCTCCATCGCGTCCAAAATCGCTTGAGTCTGAGCCAGGCTGATCGCGTCGTCCGCCGGTGCCTTGATCGGGTCGGCCGGGGGAGCCTCCTGCGCGGCAAGCGAGAGGGGCAGAAGAAGGATGCAGACGACGACCAACGAGGGGAAGCCGTAGAAAAGCGAGCGATTCATATTACCTGGCATGGAGTGTTCGGCCCGGACCGTGCGTCTCCGATCTACCCCCGGTGTCGTCCTGTTGGCACCGAAGGTCACCGGCGACCCCTGACAAAGGCCGCTGGCCAAACCAGCGTTATGAAATGATCGCTTTCACGCAAGGCGAGGCGGAAAAACCGGCCAGCAATTGTGCGATTTCCGCCCTCTTTACCGTAGGCGTGTCTCCCCGAGACTCGCAAACAACGCAGCCAGGCTGCTGGAAATCCGCCTTGGAAATGCGGACCCTCAGGCTCTTACCAAGGAATCTTCTCATCCGTGAATCGACCGTCTTAAAGGCCGGTCACGTCGCTGGACGAACTGCTGCTTTCCAAGTTCTTAGGAAGCTTGCGGATTGCTAGCGAGAGCATGATCCAGGTCCAACCATTGAACAGGAGCTCGATCCCAACCAGCAGCCCAATGATCCAGAAGACGGAGTTGGGGTCCTCGGGCAACTGACGAAAGCTCCGGAAAATGATCAATCCAAGTATCAAGGTGATCACTCCATTCAAAAGCGACCAACCCCACTGGGGGTACTTTTCCACCAACGCCGTGATGATGCGGAATCCGCCACCCACCACCAAGAATCCGGCCAGCATCAACGTGAGCATGATGACTGAGGTCAGTGGTGCATCGGTGATCACGTAGCCGGCTACCAGATAGAGCAGGCCGATCAAAACTTGTACGAAGAAGGCACTCCACTTCCCCGCCCAAAACGCGCTGACGATGATGGCCACGCCGCTCAGAAGCAAAATGGTCCCTAGAAAAACGACCACTCCGATCGACGTGAACCAGGGATAGGCAATCGCTGCGGTCCCGGCGATGACCAGCACGATGCCCAGGGCCAAGAAGCACCACCATTCCTTTTGCAGCCGTTGCAGCTCGTGGGGGAACGCTTCCCCATTTGGATCCAGAATCTCTGTGGTATTCGGGGTGTCGCTGCTCATGTTGCCTCTCCTGAAAGTAGTGTGGGTGCCGTTCACAATCAATTTCGTGCTCAGCGCTGTATTCTACTTGAACGCGAGGCCAGCGCAGGATGGGGAAGCGGGACCGAGTGCTTTTCAGGAGAGATTGACTCGAGAGTTTCGCATGGTGATCCCCACGCATGATGGTATTCACGCATGGTGATCGCCAGGCCGGCTTCACGAACGAGGTGACAGCTGTCGCTGGCGGGCGTCATGGGATTGTTCAGGCGGTCAGCGAGAGGGCGTGCTCCGGCCAGGACTGGTCGCCGTAGTCGGGCACCTCACCCGCCTCTGTCGAGGTCCAGTACGCGTCAAGCTCTTTGCGCAGCTGTGCACGGGCTCGGCTCAGTCGGCTGCGAACGGTCCCCAGCGTGACATCCAGGGCTTCGGAGATTGCCTGGTAGTCACATCCTTCGAATTCTCGCAGCATCAGGATCGTCCGATGGTGAGCCTCCAGTCGTGCCAACGCTGCCCGTACCTGCTCTCGCTCCTCTCGCCCTTCCACCACATCCTCGGGAGTGGTTTGTGGAGCAACCCAAGAAAAATCGGGGCGGTCCAATGCGGCATCGAGCTGCATCGTGCGGTGGCGGTTTCGCATGTAGTAGCGGCGCGAATTGAGAGCGATGCGGTAGAGCCACGTGTAGAGGCTGCTTTCGCATCGGAAGAGGTGCAGCTTGGAGAAAGCTCGGACAAAAGCGTCTTGGACGATATCCTCGGCCGATTCCGAACAGTTCACATCACCTCGGATGGAGGTCACCAGCCGATCTTTGTGACGGCGCATGATCTCGGAGTACGCGTCTTCGACACCCGCGAGTGCCGCTTCGATCAACTGGGCATCTGAGAGGCTGGAATGATCAGCCGAGTGTTCAACAATGTTGAGGTGCATGAGAGGCCTTTCAACGCAAACGCGAGTATCGAACCCAGCCGACCGGGAACTGCCATCTACAGGGCGTTCGCTTTCAATCGGCTCATTCGGATACGCGGCGCTTCGAGGCCTGCTCCGCAGCACTTTTTCAAATCAGTTCCCAGAATTCTGGAACTTTTTCTCCGCTTTTCTCCCGAGAAGAAGGCGCAGCCACTGCCAGGCCCTACGTAGGCGAGTCTCTCCGAGACTCGTAAGCAACGCAGCAAAGCTGCGAATGTCCGCCTTGGTAAAACGGATCGGCAGGTAACGCGGCCCATCCCTTCATCGGCGTCTCAGGGTGCCCGCTCAGTCTTTGCTGCAGTAGCGATCGAGCCAGTCAAAGAAGACGCGTCCCCAAAGCACGCCATTCTGCGGCGACATCACCCAGTGTCCCTCTTCGGGGTAGTACAGAAATCGACTGGGAACGCCTTGCACTTGAGCCGCTGTGAAGGCTTCCATTCCCTGGGTCACCGGGACGCGAAAATCCTTTTCACCATGGATGACCAACAGTGGTGTCTTCCAGTTTCCCACAAAGCGGTGCGGTGAAAACAGATCGTACTCCTTCCCGATCGCTTCACTCTGCCAATAGGGTCCGCCCAGATCCCAATTCACAAAGAACAGCTCTTCCGTCGAGCCGTACATCGATTCCAAATTGAAGACGCCGCAGTGTGCAATCATCGCGCAGAAACGACTCGCGGAGTTGCCCATCAACCAGTAGACCGTGTAGCCCCCAAAGCTGGCGCCGATGGCGGCGACGCGTTTGCGATCGATGGTAGGATCGGCCATCATCGCATCGGTCGATGCAAGGATGTCTTGCATCGCCTGCCCACCCCAATCGCCACTGATTTGATCATTCCATTCGCGACCAAAGCCGGGTAGTCCGCGTCGATTGACGGCCAAGACGACATAGCCCTTGGCGGCCATCATGTGAAAATTCCAGCGGTACGAAAACCACTGTCCAATTTGTCCCTGCGGACCTCCTTGGCAATAGGTCAGCATCGGCCACTGCTTGTCGCCGTCAGGATCATAGTCAGGAGGAACGATCACCCAGTTCTGTATTTGCTTGCCATCGCTGGCGGTGACGAATCGTTCTTCGATACGAGGAAGCTCCAGCGTCTTGTAGATTTCGCCGTTGACGTTGGTGATCGTTGCCAGTTCCTTCGACTCGACATCAAGGACCGCCAGTTCAGTTGGCCGCAGCATGTTCTGCTGACGGATCAGCAATCTCTGCGAGGGCTTCTCGTCGGCGGAAAAGGAAATGGGGGTAACGGTGGAAAAGTCAAATCGCCCGCTCGAGATTTGCTGCAGCCCTTCACCGTCAACGCCGATGCGGTAGACCTGCGTCGTACCACGCGTCTCGCTATCGAAATAGATTGTGGTGCTGTCAGGGCTCCAGCAAGCATGGTGCGTCGTTTGATCGAGGCCCTCGGTGATGTCGCGTAACTCACCATTGGCTCGGTTGTACAACAGGATGCGGTTGCGGTCCGACTCGAACCCGCCCCGCAGCATGGAGTGAAAGGCGATGAAGCGACCGTCCGGCGAGTAGACCGGATTCATGTCGTAACCCGGCATGCCTGGCGTGATGTTCTTCAAGGCGCCACCGTTGGACTTGACCAAGTAGATGCCGCTGTCGGTGCTTTCCGCTGGATTGTTGACCAGTTTCAGCGTCAGCGCGAGTTCTTTCCCGTCTGGCGAGAAGGTGAACTGCTCGGCGCCGCCAAACGGTGGCAGTGGGCAATCGGCCTTGAGTGATGCCATCAAGTCCACTGGATCGGAAGCTTGGCCCTCGCTGTCGATGCGCACCACATGAACATGACTGTACGCGTAATCGTGCCACTGATTCCAATGTCGATACATCAGTGAGTCGATGATTCTCGCGTCAGCCTTGGGAAGGTCCTCGTAGAGTTCGGCGACTTTGGGATCCATCTTCAGGTCGACCGTGAAGGCGATGGCATCTCCCGATGGCGAAACCTTCAGGTTACCGATCCCTTCGGTGACCCGGGTCAACTGCGTCGGCTCACTTCCGTCGGTGGCAATCATCCAGGCCTGCGGCTTCTCGTTACTCGCCTCTTCACCCTTGGCCTGATCCGTGTCTCGCTTTGCTCCTTGGCCAGGTTTCGATTCGACTTCCTGTTCCTCCATTTTGGCCGGAGCGACGTAGACCAACTTCGGACCCGATGCGTGATCGAGCCAGCTCAATGATCCGAGTCCCTTGACGTCCGCGAGCAGCGAACGAGCTTTGGTGGTGACCAGGGGCGTCTCAAAACCGGTTGCCCGTTGTTGACCGGGCGCGAGTTGCTGCGGCAATGGTTGCAGCATCAGACTTGTCGTTCCTTCGTTCTTCTCCAGGTCGAAACGCGTGACCAGGTAGGCAACCTGGCTGCCATCCGGAGAAACAGCAGCATCACCGATCCGAGCCAAGTCCCAGAGCTTTTCCGGGCTGAGGCGTTCGGCCGAACATGGATTGGGGGTGAGGCTAACGAGGGCAAACAGCAACAGGCCGGCATTCCAACGCATCATCGAATCTCGCTGCATGACTAGGTTTGGTCTCTCGATAGGTACGATGGGCTTCCAAGCCCGTCGATCTTCGTCATCGCACCACTTGTTGTTTCGCGACGGGCTTGGAAGCCCATCGTACGGGTTGCTTGGCGACAGGCTTGGAAGCCCATCGTACGGGTTGCTTGGCGACGGACTTGGAAGTCCATCGTACGGGTTGCTTGGCGACGGACTTGGAAGTCCATCGTACGGGTTGTTTGGCGACGGGCTTGGAAGCCCATCGTACGGGTTGCTTGGCGACAGGCTTGGAAGCCCATCGTACGGGTTGCTTGGCGACAGGCTTGGAAGTCCATCGTACGGGTTGCTTGGCGACGGACTTGGAAGTCCATCGTACGGGTTGTTTGGCGACGGGCTTGGAAGCCCATCGTACGGGTTGCTTGGCGACAGGCTTGGAAGCCCATCGTACGGGTTGCTTGGCGACAGGCTTGGAAGCCCATCTTACGGGTTGCTTGGCGACGGGCTTGGAAGTCCATCGTACGGGTTGCTTGGCGACGGGCTTGGAAGCCCATCGTACGGGTTGTTTATCGCGACGGGCTTGGAAGCCCATCGTGCGGCGATTGACAGGAGTCTCGCCTGCTCACACTGCCGACAGCATCGTCTCGACGGCGCTCTTGATCTTCTGCTGCTCGGTGGCGGAAAGATCGCTGAGCATCGGTTGCATCGGACCGGTTTTTGCGATGCCCGCAAGTTCGACTGCGTGATGCAAGACGCGAATCGGGTTGATTTCGTTGCGAAGGTCCTCGAGCGGTTGGAACCAAACACGAATCGCCTCGGCCTCATTCCAATCTGCAGAATGAATCGCTCGCATCATCTGCATCGATCGCTCGGGAGCGACACACACACAGCCGCTGGTAAAGCCCGTCACGCCAAAGTCACGCAGGTGAACGATTGCCGGTTGCTCGCCAATTCCACTGACGACTCGGTTGGCCGGAAAGACGTCGAGCAGTTCGCGAAGGTAATCGTCTTTGGAAGGATTCTCACGCACCACCGCGTACTTGATCCATGAAATCACGCCATCGTTTTCAAGCGACTGAATCGTCTCTGGTTCGAGCCAGCGATCAAACTTGAGGTACAGAACGAGCGGCATGTCGAGTCGGTCGGCCAAGCTTCGGATCGCGGTGGCGATCCCGCGTTGATCGACGACATCGCGGCTGGGCAGCAACATGGCGGTGGGAAAGTTGAAATCTCGCAACACCTCCGCCTGGTCCATCGCCATTCCGAAGGCGGGGCCAATCGATGGCACGACGACGGTCTCGTCACCCGCGGTGTCCGACAGCATCGACAAGACGTCGGCGAATTCGCTCAAGCGAATGTGATAGAAGACGGCATTGCCACCGTAGAGCAACGATCGCACGCCGCCGGCTTCCAAGAAACGGATGATCTTTTCGTTTTGCTGGCGACAGACTTTCATGGTGGCGTCCCGCGCCAGTGGGCGGGACGGCGACCACCGATTGTCGAAGTTGTTTGGCCGAAAAGGGAGCTTCAAGCATGAGCGGTTCACCCAAGAAGGAATCGTGATCGCAACCGATACAAGGTTGCTGGCTTGCCTATGGTACCGCCTGGCGGCGATTCTCCACAGCCGAGAACCATCAATGGATGCTCGGTTCGCTGCCCGGGGATCGACCGGTCAAAAAATCAAAGTCGCAGCCTTTGTCGGCCTGGGTGACGTGCCTGGCGTACATCCGTTCGTACCCCCGCTCGGGGAGCGGTTTCGGCGCGTCCATCTCGGCTCGGCGATTGGCAATTTCCTCCTCGGAGACATGCCAATGGATCGTTCGCTCGGGCACATTGATCTCGATCTCGTCGCCATTTCGCACCAATGCCAGCGGTCCGCCTGCCGCACTCTCGGGAGCAATGTGCAAGACGCAGGTGCCGTAACTGGTGCCACTCATCCGGGCATCACTCAGCCGAACCATGTCGCGGACTCCCGCCTGCAGCAACTTCTTGGGGATCGGCAGCATGCCCCATTCCGGGAACCCCGGCGCGCCCAGCGGGCCGGCGCTGCGAAGAATCAGCACGCTGTCGGCGGTGACGTCCAAGTTCGGGATCGTTGATTTGCTCTTTCATTGCCGGATAGTTGTCAAAGACGATCGCTGGCCCGCGATGTTGGAGCAGCTTCGGGTCGGCCGCAATGGACTTGATCACGCAACCATTGGGGGCCAGATTCCCCCGCAGCAGGCACGTTCCCCCAGCCGCGGCGACCGGGTTGTCTCGTGTGCGAATCACTTCGTCGTTGATCACCTCGGCCCCCTCGATCTGTTCGCCCAGCGTCATGCCGGCGACGGTCATGCAATCGGTATTGAGCAGGTCGGTCATCCGAGCAAGCATCGCACGCAATCCGCCCGCGTTGTAAAAGTCCTCCATCAGGAACCTGCCACTGGGGCGAATGTCGGCCAGCACCGGCGTCGTCCGCGACAGCTCGTCGAATCGGTCGAGCGTCAGTTCCATCCCCAGACGACCGGCGATCGCGATCAAATGCACGATCGCATTGGTGCTGCCGCCGATTGCCAACGACGTCATCAAGTCCGTTGTCGATCGACTTGCTGGTCATGAAGCGAGAGGGCTTGAGATCCTCCCAAGCCATTTCCACCGCACGCCGTCCGGTTTGAACCGCCAGACGCGAGTGTTCGGAGACAACGGCGG
The DNA here is from genome assembly GCA_963767665.1 of Pirellulaceae bacterium. Lineage (GTDB taxonomy): Bacteria > Planctomycetota > Planctomycetia > Pirellulales > Pirellulaceae > Rubripirellula. The sequence continues at coordinate 85,744 of CAVYFC010000010.1, read as the reverse complement.
GAATGTTCGCGGCGCCGGGCAGCGTGAAGCCCATCGCTTCGGTCACGCAGGCCATCGTGCTGGCCGTCCCCATCGTCATGCAAGTCCCCGCCGAGCGACCGATGCAATTTTCAATCCCTTTCCAGTCGCTATCGCAGAGGTTTCCCGCCATCCGCTCGTCCCAGTACTTCCAGACGTCGCTGCCGCTGCCGAGGGTGACGTTCTTCCAGCGAGCCGCCAAGCATCGGTCCGGCCGGCATGAAAATCGAAGGGATGTCGGCACTGATCGCTCCCATCAACATCGCTGGTACCGTTTTGTCACAACCTCCCAATCAACACCGCCGCATCGATGGGGTGACAACGAAGAACCTCCTCCACCTCCATCGCCAACAGGTTGCGGTAGAGCATCGTGGTCGGCTTCATCAACATCTCGCCGAGAGACATCACCGGCACTTCGACCGGAAATCCGCCAGCCTGGAGAATCCCTCGCCGTACTTCTTCTGCCCGATTGCGAAAATGAGAATGGCACGTGTTCAACTCACTCCACGTGTTCAGGATTCCCACCACTGGCCGATCCTGGTAGTCGACGTCATCGAATCCCATTGCCTTGAGCCGTGATCGATGACCGAAGGACCGCACATCATCGGGACCAAACCATCGATAGGAACGAAGCTGAGTGGGGTTCGCGGTGGCGTCATGGCAGGTGGGGACCGTGGAAGGGATTGCGAGCGACTGTCCGAGGGGCGTGATGGATCCAGGCCAGCAATGTAAAGCAGGTACCCGCTCGCCGAAAGCGCCAGTACCGACACGAACGCTCCCCAACGCTCAATGAAATCACGACGTTACCGTAGCCGAGTCTCTCCGAGACTCGTAATCAACGCAGCAAAGCTGCGAATGTCCGCCTTGGAAATGCGGAGCTACCGTAGGCGAGTCTCTCCGAGACTCGTAATCAACGCAGCAAAGCTGCCGGTGTCCATTCCGAAAATGCGGACCGACAGTCGTCAGCCCACATTTTGCAGCCTCCTTGAGGCCGGAGCGTATGACGGCCGGCTGATTCTGCTTCGCTCCGAGATCTCCAGGCGTGTACAATCGAACCTTCCTCCTACCCCTCCACGCGGGACCGATTCATGTCGACTTCCCACCCGCTCCACTCCCGTCTGCGGCGATCCCCACCGCCGGTCGTGCCGCAACTAGCACTGCCGTCGACAGGTTCGCGTCGCCGCTTCCTGCAATCAGCCGGCGGCGGCATCGGGATGATGGCCTTGCAGTCACTGATGCTTGGTGAGAGTCTGCAAGCGAGTGAACATGCCGACGCCTTGCCCAAGCCGCCGCATTTTAGGCCCCGGGCCAAACGCATGATCTGGTTGTTCATGCATGGCGGCCCCAGTCACGTCGATCTCTTTGATCCCAAGCCTGAGCTGGTTCGCTACTCGGGGCAGCCATTGCCCGATAGTTTTGGCGAGGTGATGACCCGTCGTAAGGTTGCCAAGAATCCGCTGCTGGCGCCCGTTCGACCCTTTCGACCGCGCGGCCAATGCGGACTTGAGATTTCGGAGTTCCTTCCCTGCTTGTCGCGACATGCCGACGACTTGTGCGTGATTCGTTCGCTGCATGGTGACAGCGTCAATCATCCCCAGTCGGTCTATCAGATGAATACCGGCAGCATTCTGATGGGGCATCCAAGTTTTGGAAGTTGGCTCGCCTACGGTCTTGGCAGCGACAACGTCGACATGCCAGCCTTCGTGGTTCTGCCCGACCCTGGCGGCGGACTCAAGGGCGGACCAGCGGCCTGGGGGAGCGGATTCCTGCCCGCGACCTTCCAAGGCACCGCGATGCGTCCTGGCAAGACGCCCGTTTTGAATCTGAAGCCGCAGCCAGGGCATCTCGGAAACTCAACAGCGCGCGACACTCGACCTGATTCGCCGCATGAATGATCGGCATCTGATCCAGCGAGACCGTGACGATGAGTTGTCGGCGCGAATCGATGCTTACGAACTGGCCTTTCGCATGCAGATGGCCGCGCCGGACGTGGTCGACTTTTCGCAGGAGTCAGCCGAAACGCTTTCGCTCTATGGAATCGACCAGCCAACGACGCGCGACTTCGGTGAACGATGTCTGCTAGCTCGTCGCATGATCGAGCGAGGTGTTCGATTTGTTCAAGTCTATTCGGGCGACACCGAAGGCTGGGACGCGCACAAAGATGTCGATCAAAACCACAGCGAGTATTGCGAGAAAACCGACAAGCCGATTGCAGGATTGCTCGACCGACCTCAAACGGAGTGGCCTGCTGGAGGATACGCTTGTGGTTTGGTGTGGCGAGTTCGGTCGAATGCCGATGAGCGAGCAAGGAAAGGGGCGCGATCACAATCCGTGGGGCTATTGCGGTTGGATCGCCGGCGCCGGTGTCACGGGGGGGCGATCGTACGGCGAGACCGATGCGATCGGGCTGCGAGCCCAAGTCGATCCCGTTCATGTCAACCAATTTCATGCCACGCTGCTTCACTTGATGGGACTCGATCATCGACGTTTGACCTTCGAACACCATGGTTTGGAGGAACGTTTGACGGGGCCGGCGGAAGTTGAAATCGTCAGGGAACTGATGTCGTGAACAGACTGTATCGGTTCGATTGTCGTGGCCTTGCCCTGCTTCGGTCGTCTTGTCGATACGGCGTGCAAGCTATCTGCCAGGATGCACCACCAATCGTCGTGCACGGACGAGGCGGCCGTCGACGAAATTCCAATTGATGAATACGATCGAGACCATTGGGCATACCGGCCCGTTGAGACGCCGGCGATTCCCAAGGTTCGACGACCGCGATTGGCCGCGTACCGACATTGATCCATTCATTCTGGCCCAGCTCGACGCAAAGGGCTCTGCGCCGGCGCCTCGGGCGGATCGAGCGACGCTGCTTCGTCGACTTTGTCTTCGATCTGACGGGGTTGCCACCCACACTGCAAGAACTCGACACGTTTCTTCGTGATTCAAGCGCCCGATGCCTACCGTCGAGCGGTCGATAAATTCCTCGCTTCACCCCAACTCGGCCGCCGCTGGGGACAGTACTGGTTGGATCTCGCACGCTTTGCTGAGACCGACGGATTCGAGCACGACAAGATCCGGCCGACCGCCTGGCAATATCGCGACTGGGTGATCCGTTCTCTCAACGATGACCTTCCCTACGATCGAGTTTGTCACGCTGCAATTGGCCGGCGATGTGTTGCGATCCGGACGATCCCCAGGCGATTGCGGCGACCTCCTTTTGTTTGTCTGGCCCCGACATGCCTGACATCAATTCGCAAGAGGAACGCAAGCATGTGCTGATGAATGAGCTAACCAGCACATTGGGTTCGGTGCTGCTAAGTCTGCAGATCGGCTGCGCCGAATGCCACGATCACAAGTACGATGCGATCAGCCAGGCCGACTTCTATCGATTTCGCGCGTTTCTTTGATCCTGCCGTACCACTGAAGTTGAACCAGTCGATCACGGTACTTGGAGTCGACAGTGATGCGGCCATGGTGACACGGATGTACTAGCGTGGGGATTGGCGCAATCCCGGGACCGCTTGTGCAAGCTGGCGTTTCCTCGGATCGCGAATCTTGGCGCGACCTCGGTCGAAGCCAAGGATCCCGACGCGAAACGGGTGGAGCTGGCGCAATGGCTGGTGGAGCGCGGAGAACCCGTTGACCGCTCGCTCGATTGTCAATCGTGTTTGGCAGTTTCACTTCGGACGAGGTTTGTCGACCGACCCCCAGCGACTTTGGGTTGATGGGTGATGATCCATCGCATCCCGAGTTCCTCGATTATCTGGCCTCACGATTGATGCACCGAGGGTTGGAGTCTCAAGCGACTTCATCGAGAGATTCTTCTATCGGCGGTCTACCGCACCGAAGCCATTCGGCTGTGGACCGACCTGGTTTCAGTCGAGTGGCAACGATCGCTGGAGGTGGATCCTGGCAACCGTGGCTCTCCCGATTTCCGCGGCGCCGTCTCGACGCTGAATCGATCCGTGATGCGATGCTCGCCTCGAGCGAGTCGATGAATCACGAAGGAGGAGGGCCGGGGGTCAGCCCGCCACTGCCGGTCGAATTGATCAAGACGCTGAAATCAGGGCAGTGGAAAACAAGTCAATCGCGAAGCGGATCACTACCGACGCAGCATCTACATCTTCGCTCGCAGGAATCTTCGCTATCCACTGTTTGCGACCTTTGATCGCCCTGCCGCCAATTGTAGCTGTGCCATTCGGCACCCCTCCACCACCGCGTTGCAGTCGCTGTTGCTCTTGAATTCACGACTTCTCTCTCGATGCTGCCTCACGTTTGGCTCAAAGTGTCTGGGATGATGGCGATCGTTTGGAGGAAGCGTGTACGGAGCTCTATCGACGAGTCTTGTCGCGATCGCCCGACCAGCAAGAGTTGCAAACCTGTTTGGAGTTCCTTGACGAGCAGACCGAGCGCCTGCGCAGCGAAGGCCGGAAGGATGCAGGTCTTGCTGCCTTGACTGACTTGTGTCTCGCCCTGTTTAACTCGAACCCATTTCTCTACGTCGACTGATGGTTGGCAGAACGATAGTTGGCTAGAGCGGTGGTTGGCCGATGAGTTTGCGGCGAGTTTGCAATGCCACGAGATCGAATCGTTTGCCGCCTGTCTCGTCATTCTGCCCTGCATCATTCTGCCAAAACGATCTCTCTTGACCCCAGGACGCTGGACTTGCTACGGACTCCAGGCTCCGTCCGGTCCCCTCTCTGCAGGATGCTCGCATGCGTTTCTGGAAGATTCTTCCGCTAGCCCTTTGTCTGGCGGCATTTCTGTGCGGAGACCGATTGAATGGGCAAGAAACTTTCACCGCCACCCCGGCGTCAACGAGCATTGTCGAGGCTCGTCGCGTTGCCAAAGACAATCTTCAGATTCGAGTCAAGGTGCAGTATCTGATGGTCGATACGGCGACGCGCCAAGCGATCTACGAAGGACTCAATCGCGAGTCGATCGTCAGCAGCGTGCAAACATTGCCCGCTGTTGAGCCGGTAAGTCTTGATGAGTCGGCTTCGCCCGTCGCTTCCCTGCAGCAGATCCACGCCCCATCACGAGTCACCACGTACGCGCTCAGTGAATCGGAGTTCGACGAGGCACTGCGGAAGGCCGGTGAGTCTCCCTCCTCTCAAGTCAACGCCGCACCCAAGATCATTTTGCTCGACGGAAACGAAGTCGAGATGACTGACTTGGTCCAGCGTCCGTTCGTGATTGGTTTCACGCTAGAAGGGGATACCGTAAAGCCAACCGTCCATGTTTTGGACGACGGGACGAGGTTGCGACTGGTGGGACACTTGACGGAACCGGACGGCGGAACGAACCAGCCGATCGAGCTCAAGGCGGAACTGACCGTGATGCGAGTCTTGGATGTCAAGACAGACGAGGTCTATGGAATCAAGGATGAACCCCTGGCGGTCCAGGTGCCTCTCCAGCAGATCACCTCGTCGGTCGCCTCACGGCAGTTGTTGGCCGGGCAATCGCTGTTGATCGATCCACATCTCAGTCAGAATCACGCTGTGGAAAACGAAACCGGGATCCCGATGCTGGGCAAGATCCCCTACGTGGGCCGTTCCTTCAAGAACGTTTCCAAGGGAGTCGTCCAGCAGCACATGATCTTGCTGCTGCAGCCATCGGTTGAACCAATGGTTCGGTGAGCCAAATCACGATTCGACTTTCGCGCGGGGTTCATCCGGTTTCTGATCCACACGGATTTGGGCGCGTGGTTTCTCGGTGACCGTGCCCGGCACCAACCAAGGGCCGTTGGTGTGCTTTTCAATCAAGCTCATCAGTTCCTCGTTATCGATCGACTCCACCTCGAGCAGTCGCTGCGTGACCGCTTCGAGCACTTCACGACGCTGCTCCAGAATGTCGCGAGTCTGAACCAGCGCATCCTCGATGATTCTTGCCACCTCCTTGTCGATCAGCTTGGCCATCTCCTCGCTGTGCATCATCTGATAGCCCTCACCGCCACCTCCGGCCAAGAATGGAGATCTCGAGCTGCGCCGAAAATTGATACGTCCCAGACGGCTCATTCCGTAATCCATCACCATGCTGCGGGCGATCTCGGTGCAGCGTTCCAGGTCGTTTTGGGCACCGGTGCTGATGTCCTGGAAGATCATCTCTTCGGTCAGAGTACCGGCCAGCAACACCTTCATATTGCTTTCCAATTCTGATTTGGTCATCAAGTAGCGGTCAGACTCCGGACGCTGCATCGTGTATCCCAAGGCGGCAAGCCCGCGCGGAATGATGCTGACTTTGTGAACCGGGTCGGTGTTGGGGAGAGCCGCGGCAACGAGCGCGTGTCCCGCCTCGTGGTAGGCGACACGGATCTTCTCGTCTTCATTCATCACCCGGTTCTTCTTTTCCAAACCGGCGGTGACTCGCTCGACCGCTTCGTTGAACTCGCGGATGCCGACTGCGCGTTTTCCGGCGCGTGCGGCCAACAACGCCGCCTCGTTGACCAGGTTGGCCAGATCCGCGCCGACAAACCCAGGGGTGATCGAGGCGATCTCTTTGAGCTCCACCTTCTCGTCAAGCTTCACGTTCTTGACATGCACGCGCAGAATCTCTTCGCGTCCCGCCACATCGGGACGATCGACCAACACATGTCGGTCGAATCGGCCAGGTCGCAGCAGCGCGGGGTCCAGCGTCTCGGGCCGGTTGGTCGCGGCGATCACGATCACACCTGAGTTGGAATCAAAACCGTCCATTTCGACCAGCAGCGCATTCAAGGTCTGCTCTCGCTCATCGTGCCCACCGATGGTTGAGCCGCTACGACTCTTTCCCAACGCGTCCAACTCGTCGATGAAGATGATGCAAGGAGCGCGATTGGTCGCCTGCTGGAACATGTCGCGAACGCGGGCGGCACCCACACCCACATACATCTCGACGAAGTCGCTACCCGAAAGACTGAAGAAGGGAACCCCCGCTTCACCCGCAATGGCTTTGGCGAGCAATGTCTTGCCCGGTGCCGGGTGGTCCGACGAGCAGCACGCCTTTGGGAATCCGGCCGCCCAGTGAGTGGTACTTGTCGCTGTTCTTCAAGAAGTCGACGACCTCGCGGACCTCTTCCACGGCCTCGTCGATGCCGGCGGCATCATCAAAGGTGATCGCTAGATCCTCTTGGCCGTAAAGCTTGCCGCGACTACGCGAAAAGGACATCGGCGAGCCAACGCCGCCGATGCGTCGTAGCATCACGACGCCCAGCATCACCAAGATGCCGATCATCAACAACTCCGGCCAATGATCCTGCAGCAGTCGGCTGGGGCGCGCGTTGTCCCAGGTGACGCCCGATGCGTTCAGGTATTCCACCAGTCGCTTGTGTTCCGACTTCGTTGTTGGTGTCGCGGATCGTTTGAAAATCGACTCGCTTGGCTTCGCTGACAGGCTCCTTTCCGCTTGGACCGAGCGATCGATACATGACCGTGCCCGTGATCGCGCCGTCTGATACCAGGATGTCTTTCAGGTCACTCAGTTCGACCGAGCGATTCGGTGTTCTTGGTCGACGGAACGACGATCTTGACCTGGCTTGTCGAATCGGAGGCATCACGCACGAGACCGTCCGCTGGCCGAAGACGGCAACGATCTTGGGCGGTCTCCAGTTCGTTGGAGGACTCTGGATTGATCTCCGATCCTCCGACGGTCCGCAAATCGGGTGTCGACTCTGACGCCATTCGGCTCGTCGGGTCGGCCGGACGGGCCGCTCGCCATCCGTTCCAAGAGCAGCATCAGCTCGGGGTAGCGGATTCGTCGGTCGGTGTTGCCGAACAGGAAGGCGCTCAGCATCACCGCCGAAACGATGGCAATCAGCACCAACCAGACATTTCCGCCACCTCGAGAATCGTGTTGGTTCGAATTCTTCGGTTGCTCGTCGCTCATGCAGTGACTCTAAGGGAAAAAGTGGCTCGATCCTGCCAAGCCCGCCAAATCTTGGTCCTCGCGAAACATGAAATAGCGCTGCCAGTCGACCGGCGACGACCTCGATCGTTCGCCACGGGTCAACCCACAGTCTTGTCAGGCATTCTTTGATCCACCAGCTTGCTCGGACAACCGGGCCACCGGACAACCAACTTTCGAGTCGGGTCGTAACGATCGATTGGATCCTTCATGATTGTGCCCAGACGATGCGAGCCAGACGCCGATCGCTCGCCGATCGAGCGTCCTCGACCACGTTTCGATCCGTCCTGAACGACCTTGGGAACGAGATGCGTGGACAATCGACTGCCAGCCCAGTTCCACTCCACTCGAGCAGTCTATTCTCGAGACTCTTAGGAAAGCCATAACCTTTGGAATTGATCAACCCGGTGCCCCAGTCCTCGATTCGACTCACCCGCCCAAGGCGATACCGCGAGCGGTCGTCGGTGCAAAATGTGCTGGTGCTCGGTGCGACTGGCAGCATTGGGACGGCCACCATCGACGTGATTCGGCATCTCAATCAAGTCGATCCCGCATTCTCGCTGGCGGCTCTGGGGGGCTTCGGCACACGCAAATGTTGCGAAATTGCTCGAAATCTCGCGATCAAGTGGAGAGCTGGAACCAGCCGAGATTCGTGTCGTCTGCTGTTTTCCGATGAGCCGCTTGGTCGCAGCGAGTTGGCCGAGTCGATCGGAGCTGGGACGGAGCCGACTGCGACACACGGCATCGATTTTGGTCCGGAAGCCCTGGTGCGGGCGGCGCAGGCCGAGGAGGTCGATACCGTGGTGGCTGCGATCGTCGGCCGGGCCGGCCTGGAGAGCACGTCTGGCGGCTGTCGAATCGGGAAACGGGTGGCCCTGGCTAACAAAGAGACACTGGTTGTCGCCGGACCGCTGGTACGGTCAGCAATCGCCAGCAGTCGGGCCGAATTGTTGCCGGTCGACAGTGAACATTCGGCCATCTTTCAGTGCATTCAAGGGGCCGCCGCGCCACCCAAGAAGTTGATTCTGACCGCCAGCGGCGGGCCGTTTCGCACCTGGACCAGCCAGCAGATGGCCGAGGCGAGCCCCGATTCCGCGATCGCCCATCCGACCTGGGACATGGGACCGAAGATCACGGTCGACTCGGCGACCATGATGAACAAGGCGTTGGAGGTGATCGAGGCCCGTTGGCTCTTTGATCTTCCCGCCGAGCGCGATCGAGGTGGTTGTACACCCCCAATCGATCATCCATTCGATGGTCGAATTCGAGGATGGCTCGGTGCTCGCCCAGCTCAGTCCCCCCGACATGCGACTGCCGATCCAGTACGCATTGACCTATCCGCGACGCTCCCCTGCGAAACGCCGAGCCGCTGGACCGCAACCGGAACTGGCAGCTGACTCTCGAGGTCGCCGACCGCGAGCGATTTCCGGCTCTGGAGCTTGGATTTGAGGTCGCGGCGGCCGGCGGGACCGCCGGCGCGGTTCTCAATGCCGCCAATGAGGAGGCGGTCGGTCTATTCTTAGCGCGGCCAAATCCGGTTTACTGACATTGTGACGGGATGCCGGGATGTGCTGAAAAGCCACACCCACGAGGCGAATCCACCCCTCTGTCCCGGCTGCTGGAACTTGACCGCTGGGCCCGATCCGAGCTGCGTCACCGATTCTCAGCTCGCCTAGACCCGAGTCGCCCTAGGACCCGAGCTCGACCCAGGAGCCGGGCCTTGCACCGGAAGCTGCCCGACTTGGGAACAGAGGGGCTGCCCGGGACGTAGGGGAAGCACACCTGAGATGGAAAACAAGAGATGGAACGCGACGGATTGCCGCGGTAAGGATGGCTCATCAAGGATGGAACGAATGATGGAACTGGGATCAGAATAACACAGTGGCGACGTCGGCCGTTTTCAACGTGTCGCGCGATCTTCGGCGTGACACGCACGCCAGCCCAGGTTGGGCTCGGGCCCGTCATCACTCGCCTGAACTGAAACAAAGGCACGATAGATGATTGATTGGTTCGCAGACTTGATGCCCTTGGCCGCCGCGGTCAGCGATGACGCTGGATTGCTCAGCACGCTGTTCTACCGAATCGTGCTCTATCTCCAGATTGCATTGGGGATCGGTCTGGTGATCTTTGTTCACGAGCTTGGACACTTCGTTGCCGCCAAGACGTTTGGGGTGAAGTGTGAAAAGTTCTATGTCGGGTTTGATGTGCCATTGAAGATCGGACCGATCAAGTTTCCGCGGACGCTGGGTAAGTTTCGTTATGGCGAAACGGAATATGGGATCGGTGTGATTCCGCTTGGTGGTTACGTCAAGATGCTTGGCCAGGACGACGACCCGCGTAAGCAGGAAGTCGGAGGCCAAGCGAATTCGCGTGGATGGGGACGAGACCGAAGACGACGGAGACCCAAGCTCGATCCCCGCAGTTTTCCTGCCAAGCCGGTTTGGCAGCGAATGGTGATCATCAGTGCTGGGGTGGTGATGAACGTGATCACTGGCGTGCTCTTTGCCGCGATCGCTTACGGTTACGGCATCTCCTACATCCCGGCGAGTCGTCGGCGGTGTCACTCCGGGTGGACCCGCATGGCAAGCAGGTGATCGAACCGGGCGGCAAAGTTGTTTCCGTCGGGACCTGGAGCGATCGACGAGATGCACTTTCGTGAGATGAGGATGGAGATCCTCACCAAAGGACTGGAGTATCCCGAACAGCCTATCAACTTGTCGGTCAATACGACGATGGCGTGCGCGATTCATGCTTCGGACGCAATCGGATCCGCAGCATCAAGATGCGAGGATGATCGGACTGGCGATTCCGCACTCGTCAAAGATCGGCAAGGAGGTCTTTGCGATTCCCGATTCGGTCGCCGCCGACGTGCTCAGTCCCGAGGACGCTGGCGCCGAAGCTGTTCGCGTTTGATGGTAACGTCGATCAATCCGGATTCGATCGTGCCGGTCACCCCGATTTTGGATTACCTCTACACGCATCCGACAAGCCGGTGCAGCTTGCGTTTGCGCCGCGGCGATGGAACCGAACAGAACCGTCGACGCTGCCGCCTCAGCCCGCCAAGTCTTTGGGATTCGATTCGCCGTCGGGCCGGTCGTGGCCTTGGTCGAAGGTGGGCCTGCCGCGCAAGCTGGGCTGACGGCTGGGTGATCATCATCCGCCAAGTCAACGATGATGACTCGCCCGATGCTTACGGCGATGGCCAGGACTGGTCGGCGTCGAAGGAGCCGGTCAAGTTGGTCGTCGAGCGGGGCGAAGGGGACTCGATGGAGATGGTGGACATCACGATCAAACCAGTTGACTCGCTTCAGACCATCCCGCCGACCGCAAGCATCGCCGGTGAGATCGCTATCAACGCTGTTGGTTTCGCCTACCGACCCCTGCCTGTGGTTGAGTCGATGGTCGTGCGGCCGCTTTGTCTGGCGACGCCGAGTCGACCACCGACGGCCTCGAATGAGCAATTCGATTGCAGCCGGGCGATACGATCGAGTGGGTCGAGCTCGATGGCAAAATCGCCGAGAGACTTGATCCCCGAAGGACGATGAACCATCGAGCCGCTGTTGAAGCAGCTCGGTCGACCGCTGGGAAATCTCTCCGACGATGCCGCTGAACTGCTGCGAGAGTTGATCCAGATCCTGCCCGAAGGGACGCCGCTGACGTCGCTGTCCGAAACGCCGGGCGCTGAGCAGCAACGTGATCAAGCTCATCCGCTCACGGTGATGCAGGATGACTCATGATGTACGACCGCGGCCTGGTCTGGGGCAAAGCCAGTCGGTGCAAAGGGCGGCCTCGGTCTCCCAGGCCCTGTCGCTGGGCATGCGTGAGGGCTATCGACGTTTCACCGACGTGATTCGCTTCCTTAAGATGATTCCGCGTGGCCAGATCAAGCTTCGTCATGTCGGCGGTCCGCTGGAAATCGTCAACATTGCCAAGAACGAAGCCGAGAAAGGGCATCGCACCCAATTGATGTTCTTGACCATGCTCAGCATGAACCTGGCGATCTTGAACTTCCTGCCCATCCCTGCGCTCGATGGCGGGCACATGATGTTCCTGATCTATGAACTGGTTGCCGGCAAACGAGCCAACGAACAGCTCGAGTTTCGCTTGACCGTTGCCGGACTGTTAACGCTGTTGATGCTGATGGCCGTCGTCTTTGCCAACGACATCATCCGACATCTCTAGTACCGTAGGCGAGTCTCTCCGAGACTCGCAACAAACGCAAGCAAACGCAACAAATCCGCGAACGCCGCCTTGCGAAATGCCGACCGACGGCAGGCCAATCTCAAGCAGTTGATCTTGCCAGACCAGAATCTCACCTTTGCCGGGGATGGCGCGGTCGCCGGCGTAGCGGGTGTAAGAACCGGATTCGTCGCGATGTGGCAGTTCGATGCCCCACTGCTGCAAGTGTTTCGCATAGACCGAAACAAAGGTGGGATTGAATCGCCCACTCTCGGCAAACGTCGGCATCAACTTGCAGCGGCTTGAGCGAGATGATCGTGCCGCGCTGCATCCAGGCGCCGGTGCGGATCTCGGCGCCTGCTGCAAAATGATCGTGCCGCCTTTCATTTGCAGTCCGGCAAAGTCTCGCACACGGCCGCCGACCACGATCGTCCCGCGCCGCATCCGCATGCCGACTTCGATCCCGGCCGAGCCGTCGACGACGATCATTCCGCCGCGCATCCCGACCAGACTGCCACGATAGGCGGCACCGACCTGTTGTCCGGCGGTGCCGTGGACCTGGATCTCGCCGCCCTTCATTTCGCCGCCGACCCAGTCGCCGGCGTTGCCGAACACTTCGATCTTGCCTCCCTTCATGTGGGCACCCAGGTGCATGCCGACGTCGCCGTGAACCGTCAACGAGCCGCGAGTCATCGCTCGGCCGACGTGACGGACGCGGTGCAGGTTGCCGTGCAGAACTCAATTGCGTCGCTTCGTTCCCCTTCGACCTCGAAGAACTCATCCAGTCGTCGCTGGCGCTTGCCGTGATAGACGACGCTGGCGCAGATCTCCTCGATGCGACATCCCCATCATAGCGATCGGGCGTGATCGACCTCGGCCTCGAGGGTCACGGTCGGTTCTTGTTTCAGCCGTCAGCGTGATTTGGGACATGTGGGGACTAGCTCGACTGGGCGCAATCTTGAATCTGTGCGGTCGCTCGATCCGTTCCATTTCAACCGGATAGTTCTCGAACGACATGCAGTACCGATCTTCAAACAGCGGTCGCAGGAACTCTTCGGTGTCGGGATCGTACGAAGGCTTGACCAGGTATTCGCGGCCATCGGGCGTTTCGCGAATGTCGCCTTCTTCGATCACGATCTCGCCCCCTTTGATCACGTAACGGGGATGCCGAACATGCGGGCAATGTCGTCGTCGCGATCGTAAATCACGATATCCGCATCCTTCCCGACGCCGAGGTTGCCTTTCTGGTTCAGTCCCAAGGCCCGCGCGGGACCGGCCGACATGATCGTCGCGATTTCGTACAGCGTGTACTCGCGATTGATCTCCGGCAGGGTGATTCGGTTCTTGATGCTGGTCGGCAGCGAAGCCATGCACTCGTTGCGAAAATCGGCCGACATCAGCAGTTGAATGATCTCAGGATAACGCCAGAAGCAGGCGCCGTTGGGATGATCGGTCGACAAGAAGACTCGCCACGGGATCATTGATCAGCAGCAGCAGCTCCAGGCCCGACGCCCACTGCACCGCGTTGACCAGATTGCTGGGCGGTAGGTGTAGGGAACGATGCCGCAGCCGGTTTCGTTCTCGACATCCAGGTTCCCCCACTTGCGTCCCGTCAACTTGTACAGCAGATGTTGCCAGGGACCGTCGGCGGTGATCGTCACCGTGTCGCCGAACAGCACGGCACCGGCATCGGTGGTCATGTTCGGATGTGCGTTGAAGTACTCGGCCAGCTGCGCCGCTTCGGACTTCATCGTGCCCCAATCGTCGCCACCGTAGGCGTGGTACTGCAGATGGGCCAGGTGGGCACGGTGACCCTCGAGATGCTTCATCGTCTCCAGCGTCGTGGTGATGTTGCCCGGCGCACCAAGGTTGTTGCAGTGCAGATGAAGCGGATGCGGCATGCCCAAGTTCGTCGACGATCCGCGCCAGGTTGGTCGACGATCGTACCGGGCGTCAGTGTTCTTGTAGCCCTCGATCGGATCGGACAATTGCTTGGCGTCCTTGCCCCATTTCCAAGCCGCCACGCCGCCTGGATTGACCGCTTTGACGCCGTACGCTTTGGCCGCCCAGATGTACCAGGCGACGATGTGCTTGGCCCGCTCGTACTCGCCCTCTTCCAGCAGATCGAGCATGATTTCGTTGTTGGCCATCAGCACCAGGCAGCTCTTGTCGACGATCGGGATGTCGGTGAGTTCTTCGTGCGTGTGCCGGGCCGACAGCACCGGCACGGCGGCTTCGTTGACCGTCGTCCAGCCCATGCCGGCGTACAGATAGCCGGTGGCAAAGGTGGTCGGCGCCATCCCGCCAATACCGCTGCGTCGAGTCTGCGAGCGAATGAAGGCCTGCGTGCGGCGATGGTCCTCGGGCGTCATCGCGCGGGCGAAGTTGATCGAACCGCCGGCGACGTGCGTGTGCACGTCGACACCGCCGGGAAAGATCACCATCCCGGTTGCATCGATCGTTCGCCCCTCGACTGCCGACGCCACAAACTTGCCGTCGGCGATGAACAGATCCTTGACTTCGCCGTTGATGCCGTTGGCTGGATCGTAAACGGTACCGCCGGTGATTCGGAGCATGCGACGTGTCGCCTCTTGTGGAATCGGAAACCTGGACTCGAAGAGACGCAATCGGCAAGCCAACTTGCGATCGTCAGAACCGAAACCGGAACGGCGGAGGGTTTGGCAATCGATCGCGACGTTCGCTCTACCTGAATCCTCACCGTGACAAACCGAACTCAGATTTGCGACAGGATCATCTGAGGCTGTCGCCCATCCAGTCCGGCTTTTTGGCGATCGCTTCCTTGATCCGGCGCACCACTTCTTCGTCGCTAGGATAGGGCGATTTTAACGCAGGACGCAATGGCATGGGGATCTCGTCCATGCGATAGCCCGTGCCCGGTGCCGCTGATCCCGGCCGGCGCCGTGGTGATGTGGACGCGAGCAAGCCGACTGGTGTGGGTCACGTGCGGGTCCAGCACGATCGTGGGGATCCGGGCCAGGTGATCGATCGCCGGCTGAGGCATCGTCGCGCCGGGATCGGCACCGATGATGAAGGCACAATCGGTGTCGCCGCGGACCAGCACATCGACCGTCGAGAACTCGCCGGGATTGTAGCGAGGATAGCCGCGGTTGAACGAGATTCCAAACGGATAACCCGTTTGCCATCGCATGATCACGTCCGCACCGGTGACGTTTCCGTGACCACGCATCGGCATCGCGACGAACTTGGTGAACGCGTTCATTTCGGCTGCCAGCGTCAGCAGGGCGGCCGAATTCATGTGCTTGCCGCGAGTCATCGACAGGCCCATGCCAAAGAACATCACGCCGAACCTGGCTGCCCTTCATGCGGGCGACGAAATCGGTCGAGTTGCTCCGACCGTCAAACCGGTCTCGGCGATCTGCGCCTCGCTGACCGGTTGGTCCTTGATCATCGCCCGCAGGATCGTGATCAGTTCAAAGTCTTTGCCCGGGCCGAACCTGCAAGAAGATGTCGGACGCTTTGACGCTCTTGGTTTCGCGAATGTCGACCAGCACCATCGTGCGATCCTTGCGACCGCGCGGCAGGAACTTGCTCTTCTGCATCAGCGTGTACTTGGTGAAGTGCCGCGGATGGCACTCCGCCGGATTGCCTCCCCAGTACACGATGAAATCGGCTCGGTTCTTGACTTCGCCGAGCGTGCAGGTGACCTTACCGCCCAACTGGGCGGCTATTTCAGTGGGACCATGTCACAACGAGGTGTGGCTGTCGAGCAAGCGCACCGAGCTGATCGGCCATCGCGACGCATTCTCGCTGGGCTTCGCAAGTCGTATTGCTCATCCCGTAGACCAGCGGCATGTCGGCGTTGTAAAGATGATCGGCGGCCGCTTCGATCGCCTCGTCGACCGTCGCTGCTTTGCCCATCGATCAAGGCATCGGGATACTTGTGCTCGGCGGTATGATTGAGGAACCACGCCTTGCCCAGAACGCAGGCCCTCTTGGCTTGGTGAATGCGCATCTCGTCGGCGTGCAATTGAATGTCGTCGCAGACGCATCCGCAAAAGGTGCACGTCGCGTGATCGATGACTTTCAATTCCATGGGTGATTTCCGAGGCTGCGACGGAGCGCGGTGAACGTCACGACGACTTAGCCGTCGCAACTCACCGGTTGGAGTCGGCAATCGTCGGTTCGTTGTCGGCTTCGATCATTTGTCAGGGGCGTTGTCGTCCGAACCGGACGACGGAACGGTAAACGTTCAGCCCAGGGCGCGGCCTTGGCAACTGCCGCGGACGCGTTCGGGCATGAATCGCCCCCTTCCACTTCTTCCCAAGCGGAACCGGCTTCGATTCGGATCCGGCACGTGTTGAAGTGCGGCGAATCGGGGCCGTTGATGTCTTGCTTCTTCATCGTTTCATTCGCTGTCGTACAGATCTCAGGTATTCAGGACCGTGGACAGGACTCGGGCGATTCAACGGGGATCGACTTCGACCTCCCAGCCCTTGCTGGTCGGCATGCCGGTGCCGTCGGTGCCTCCGCCCATCAGTCTGACACGTGGGAGGGCCGTAGGGAACGAATGCCATCCCCTCCGGGACCTTGGCCGACTCGCATTTGAATTCGGCTTCGCCGAACTCGGTTCGGACCAGAACGGCATCACCATCCGCAGACCCCCATCGCTTCCATGTCCTGAGGATGAATCGACAAGGTGGTCGTCGATCTCTTTGTACTCATCGCCGTCTTTTCCAACATTGACTTGGACCCCTGCTTGGCCGTGCGCATCGGGTTGAGCAGCAAGTCGAATCGGCGGCATCAGGTATCGTTCGGTTTGCAGAATCAGGCAAACCCGAAGGTTGAATTCTAGGAGGGATGCTCGCCGATCGCAACGGCGAACCGCCGCGAGTCACGACCGCAATCAGGCGGAGTTCCGCAGTCCGGATCATTCGAGTCGATGCAGATGAAAGTGGTGCGGGCCGAGCTTGCCGCCGTAGTTGCCAGCCGAGATTCGCAGCACACCTGGCTGCCGCGGCGGCAGCCGTCGAGCCCGGCCAGCATCGCCGCGGCGACCGCCTGCGGGGACAGTCCGTCGATCACGATTTCGTAAACCGCTTGCTCCCCATCGCTGCAGCGCGACTTCGGTTTGGCCGCGCAGCGATGGGCACCATTTCTCGTTCGTGCTCGCCTTGAGCGGTTTGTACTTGGAACCGACTTTCGACCCGCTTCGCACGATGCCCGACGGGAATGGCAGGATCACATCGCGTCAGCGCATCGATCGCATCGAACCGCAGCTCGCACCGCGGCCAGTGTTTCCGCCTGACGATCGCCCGCAAACCAGCAGGTTGCCGCCGCCAATCCCCTTGACCGTGCCGACGACATCTTCGCAAAGAAACTCACCGTCCATCACCGGCACGCGCCAAAACCGGCGGTCGTCCAGCTTCTTGGAAAACTGGTAACCGTCGCCAAAAAAACGAAGCTGCGAACCGACCTTGATGCGGTCTTTCTTTGCTTCGCTGTGCAGCCCGCGAATAGCAGGCCGTTGTGGGGCAGGTCAGCACGTTTTGGCCGACCCGCGCCGTGACCGCCTTCTCCAAGCGACTTCTTGTCGAACGCGAAAGCCAAGACCGCGATGCCGGGCCGACCATCGAGCGTTTCGTCTGCCGGGACGTTGCCTTCGATGCCCGCCTCGGTATCGCAGCCGATCACGCTTGAGGCATTGCCGCAAAACTCACGAGCCGCAATCTCGGCCAGTTCCTCATCGACCGCCGTGATGATCAATCGCGTGGCCCGCATCGGAAACGCTTCGGCGAACGTGTCGTCAATCGTCGGTGTGTCGGGCATCTTGTTCCAAGCTGGCTGGATTCTCGATTTGTGACGGTCGGCAAAGGCAACCGGCTTCTGGTTTTCCAACCTGGCAGGAGACAGGGCTGGTCCACCTGCAAATATTAACGCATTGGTCCGTGAGGAAGTAGCATTGCTTGGGCCTTGGCTTCGCCGCGAAGAAGAACACTCGGGCAGCGATCAATGGAGAGAATCAGCGAATGCCTGCTCGAGCCTTTTTGCAGCGACCGCGACATGTTCCGCGTCGATCACCGCGTTGACCTGCAACTCGCTGGTGCTGATCATTTCGACGTTGATGTCGGCGGCGGCCAGTTGCTGGAACAGCATGGTGGCGACATGCGTGTGGCTGCGCAGCCCGATGCCGCTGACGGTGATCTTCGCGATTTCGCTGGTGCCCTGCACATCGCGCATGCTGATGCTTGCTGTCGGATCTTTTCGGCCACCTCCAGGCTCTTGGCAGGTCGTCGGCATCGACGGTAAAGCTGACGCTCGTCGAGCCGTCTTCGCCGTCGTATCCCTGAACGATCATGTCGACAAAGATGCCGGCCGCGCCGATCGTCTCGAACATGTCGGCGGCGATTCCCGGTCGATCGGGAACGCCGTGCAGGGTGATTCGCGCCTGGTCGTCGGTCACGGAGATGCCGGTCAACGTCAGGGCTTCCAAGCGCGTCATCGCGCAGTCGGCTGACCAGCGACGTCCACGTCGGCCCGCTTGCCCCGTTCCGCCTTGATCTGGTTCCACGACTTGGCGTCGGCCGGCCGCTTGTGCAGCGTCGAACGCCTGGTGCACCGCACGCAGTGCCACGTTGGCCTCGGATCTTGGGAACGAGCGTGGAGATCTTGATTTCGCTGGTCGTGATCATCTGGATGTTCACGTCGGCATCGGCCAGGGCGCGAAACATTCTGGGCGGCGACATTGGTTTGCGTTGCCATGTTCAGGCCGACCACCGAGACCTTGGAAACCTGGTCGTCATGGGTGACCCCTTCGGCGCCGACTTCGATCCATCACCGACTCGACCGCTTGCAGCGTCGCCTTCAGTTCGCCGCGGGGAACGGTGAAGGAGACGTCCGCGCGACCCTGCCTTGCCGACGTTTTGCACGACCATGTCGACGGCGATCTTTCGGGCCGCGATCGCGGAAAAGATCTGCGCGACTCTTGCCCGGTACGTCGGGAACGCCCAGCACCGTGACGCGCGCTTCGTCGGGGGTCATCGCCGCGCCGCTGACCGGCTGCGACTGTCGACTCCGGCTTCGGCGACGATCATCGTCCCTTCGGTATCGGAGAAACTGCTGCGGACGTGAATCGGGACGCCGAACTTCTTGGCAAATTCGATGCTGCGATTGTGCATCACGCCGGCACCGAGGCTGGCCAGTTCCAGCATTTCGTCGTAGCTGATCACGTCCACGCGTCGCGCTTCGGGCAAGCAGTCGCGGGTCGGTCGTGTAGACGCCATCGACGTCGGTGTAGATCTCGCACGCATCGGCACCCAGCACCGCGGCCAGGGCCACCGCCGTGGTGTCGCTGCCGCCGCGACCGAGCGTGGTGATGTTCAGGTCGTCGTCGATCCCCTGGAATCCGGCGGCGACGACGATGTTGCCTTCATCCAGCAGTCGTTCGATCCGTTCGGTCGAAATCGATTGGATCCGGGCCTTGCTGAAACTGTTGTCGGTCTTCATGCCGATCTGGCCACCGGTCAGGCTGACCGCCTTGGCGCCGAGATCGTGAATCGCCATCGCCACCAGCGCCACGCTGACCTGCTCGCCGGTGCTCAGCAGCATGTCCATTTCCCGCGCCGGCGGGTTCTCGCTGATCTCGCCGGCCAAGCTCCAGCAGCACGTCGGTGTTCTTGCCCATGGCGCTGACGACCATCACGACGCGATGCCCTTGCCGCTGGGCGCGGATCGCCTTTCTGGCCGCGGCACGAATCTTTTCGACATCCGCGACGCTGGTGCCGCCAAATTTTTGAACGATCAGAGACATCGGTTTCTGATCTCTCATAGGAGTCAGTGGAAATCGCGAAGGTGAACACGCAGTCCACGGGCAGGTTGTGACCGCGATCAACGGTGTCATCACGTGACGATGAAGGCGTCCATCAAGTCCCAGCCTTTGTCGAATCGACGTCCGCTCGCCTCGGCGGCGACTTCGTCGTAGGTGGCTTGCGAGTCCGGCTCGATTCCCGTGCCCGCCATCACCAACGGAACCATGCCGTGGCTGTGCTTCTTGGTGCTGCAGGGGGTGGGGTGATCGGGCGTGACCAGGATCCGATGGTCGCCATGTTTGGCGAGCGCCTCGACAAGCGGGGCGACGATGTGCTTGTCGATCTGCTCGAGCGCTTCGATCTTCGCGTCGTGCCGTCCTTCGTGCGATGCCTCGTCCGGAGCCTCGATGTGCACGCAGACCACGTCGTATTCGTCCAGCGCCTCGACCGCGGCCTGGCCCTTGCCGGCGTAATCCGTGTCGAGGTAGCCGGTCGCCCCCTCCACTTCGATGCGTGGCCAACCGACCAGTGCCGCGATGCCTCGCAACAGATCGACCGCCGTGATCATGACGCCGCGAACGCCGAATCGCTCCTGGAACGATGGGCAGATTCGGGGCGCCGCCGAGTCCCCACAGCCAAACGTTGGTCGCCGGTCGTTTTCCGGCCGCCACACGCGCCTGGTTGACCGGATGATTGGCGAACAGTTCAGCCGAACCATTCATCAACCGCACCAGCGTGTCGCTGCCGGGACCGCGCGGAAAATCGTCGGTGACGGGCAAATCGGTCAAGTCGTGCGGTGCTCGGGTGCGGGTCTCGCGCGAAAAGGGCGGCGCGGCTTCCCGCTCGCCGCGATAGATCATCAAGTTGCGGTAGCTGACTCCGGGCACGAACTCCAAACGCGAATCGATCTCGGCGTCGCCCAGCAATTCGCTCTGTGCCGACGCCAGCAGCTCGGTCGCTTCCTCGGTGCTGATGTGGTCGGCGGTGAAGTCGACCATGATCTGGTCTTCGATCGTGACCAGATTGCAGCGCACGGCCCAGTCGTCTGGACCCAGCGTGATTCCTTGGGCGGCGGCTTCCAGCGGAGCCCGCCGGTGAAATAGACGTCGGGGTCGTAGCCGAGCAGACACAGATTGGCCACTTCGCTGCCGGCCGGCAGATGCTGCGGGCGTGTTGTTGGACAGGGCCAGCGCCCCGCGCTGGGCCAAGCGCATCCATGGCCGGCAGTTTGGCGGCTTGCAGCGGCGTTTTGCCTCCCAACGCATCGATCGGTTCGTCGGCACAACCGTCGGGAATCACAATCACATACTTCATTGGCGAATCCTTCGCTCGGTTCCTGGCTTGATCCTGGCGTTGACAAGCGGCTAGTTTCGTTCAGGTTTCCATCGGACGAAAGGGGGTTGCTAGGTGCGACCTGCACGTATCCCGATCTGGCAGACCGGTCTGCTGAGCAGAGTCGCCGGCAGCGGCAAAACGCCACGCGCCTTCTCGTCGGCAGAACGTTCCCCCGACATACGCTTCAGCGATGACGAGCGACGCGAACGGAGCACCAACTCGTCGGTCGCTCCGCGGCTCACGCCCGCAGATCGCCATTGGTCGACTACGCCTCCTGGCACCTCCGGGCATGCACTTCCAGGAATGACCTCCAATCGACGACGGTCGCCTTCCGGCACGCCCTCAAGCGCACGTCTGAAGCCGCATCGCCGGATCCTGGAACTCGACTCGCTGCGGGCCCTGGCCGCGATCAATCTGGTCGCGTTTCACTTCACCCATGTCTACGCGGTCAAGTTCGGTTACTCGTCGCCGCTCGGATTCGAGTGGCCCTACGGCGCCTATGGGACCGAGATGTTCTTCATCCTCAGCGGTTTCGTGAACAGCATGTCGCTGCTGCGTCGCCGCAAGCCGGTCGACTTCGTCGCGGCCAGATTGATTCGCATCATCCCGATCTTTCTGCTGGTGATCATCGCGAATCTTTGGATCCTCAGTCTGGGCGCCGATGGATCGAGCAGGTTTCGACCGCACAGTTCGTTGCCAACATGACGTTGATGCCGATGGTGCTGGGTTACGAATGCGTCGATCCGGTGATGTGGACGCTGCAGATCGAGATGATGTTCTACGCGACGCTGGTGATCCTCTTTCAAATCGGCGGCCTGCAACGCTACTTCCTCGGCTGGGGAACACTGCTGGTGTTGTCGATGTTCGTCTGTCCCACGCTCGACGCGCTCGCAGGCGACTCACGGCGAGGCCGGATGGTTCGCCGTCGGCAACCGCGGTACGACGATTGATGGTGCTCGACTTTCGTCCCGCTGTTCGCGATCGGCTTCTTGATCTACATGATCAAGACCGGACGTCGGACAACGCTGGCAGAACCTACTCGGGATCGTGGTTGCCGCCGGCGTCTTCCACAGCATTGATCACGGCAAACACAATCCCGCCGCCACCGCCCTGATCATCGGATTGGTGACGCTCTGCGCGTACGGTAAGGTTCCGCCTGTTGCGATTCAAGCCGTTGGTCTTCGTCAGCACGATTTCCTACGCGCTGTATCTGTGCCACAACAATCTGGCTGTGCGCTGATCCATCGCTTCGATCACTCTGGGATCCCGCCGCAGATTTGTTTTCTGATCGCGGTGGTGTTCTCGTTTGCGATGGCGATCATCATCACCAATCGCATCGAACAACCGATCACCAATGGCTTACGCAACGCGTGGAATCGCTATCGCACGCCAAAGAAACCGGACACGGACGTCGCGACAGCAAGCTAGAACCTCCGTACGATGGACTTCCAAGTCCGTCGAGCGAAAGTTGCTGAGTCGAGGCAAGCGTCTCGACGGACTCCACTGAGGTTGACGAGTCCTCACGGAGCGACGGACTTGGAAGTCCATCGTGGGGTGATGAGTTCGAACGGACTTGGAAGTCCATCGTACGGTGGCAATGCGACGGACTTGGAAGTCCATCGTACGTTTTGCTGCGACCTAGAAGAGGTTGCGTACGCGATCGGCGAATCGAACGGGGGCCTCTTCTGTGGGCGTGCCATCGAGAGCGGCAATCCAAACCTCCGGATCATCGCCATAGTTCTTGCCGGTGGCACCGCGAAGGGACTCCATCGCCAAGTCTCGCGTGGCCGGGTTTCGGTCCGGTAGGGCCAGACGCAGCGAATCGATCGCGGCCTGATTCTTGTGATTGCCCATCGCTGCCATCGCCGAATGCTTGACATCCTCGCTTGTATCCGTACCAAGTGTCGCCACCAGTAATCGCGCTGGCCTCATCACTGGACTTCATGCCCAACGACTCGACAGGCCTCCATGCGGACCTTCACACTGGAATCATCCAGTCCCTTTCAATCATCGCCATTGCCGAGGGATCGTCGAGCCGGCCAGCCGCTCGAATTACAAGCCGTCGCATTTCCGGACTCTCGTCATTCTCGAGCATCTTCTCCAGATGCCCGGCCCAGAACTTGTTGTCGATCCGCCGGAAGCTCATCGATCGTCTCCGAGAGCCTTGCCAGCTGTTTCCGACGTTCGTGGTCGGTCACGCCGAGCTCCTCGTCGCGCTTCCATTCCCTCATCGAGAAATAAGGATTGGTTTCCTTGATGGCATAGAGCGGACCGTCCTGGCATCCGCTGAGGCTCCACCGACTGCCAATCCGATGATCGACCAGCAACCATCTTCTCCACGGCAATCGAAACAATGATATCGGATTCGATTTGATCGACATTCTGGTTCCCGATGAACTCGTCTCGATGATTCCCGATGATTCTCGAAACAAGAATCCCTTTGAAACTGGCATGCGGGCTTTGCAAGCATTCGGGCGTCGCCCACGGTCTCAAGCATTGGCATGTAACACAGCAGAGCAGGGGCGGCCAAGGTCAGTTATTGCCGCGACCTGAATCACCATCGGGACGGAAGGCTGACCGGCTTGCCGGCTTGCACGCCAGGCTCTCGGATTTCGCTCTTTTCGTGAAACACAGTTTTCGCTAAAGTCCGTGCACAATCCCGCGAACAGCTCTCGGACTTTCGTGTCTACCGAACGGACTTCAGGGCATGCACGTTCGGAAGGAAACAGGACTTTGTTGGGCAAGACGCCCTCGCGGCCATGGAGGAGCCAGACCATGTTGTTGGATCGGATCGACATCGACGCTCACGGACCCTTGCACCGGGTTGAGTTGGGTCCCTTGGCCGAACATTTGAATGTCGTGTTTGCTCCCGACGGATCGGGAAAGACCGCGATCTCTCGATTCATTCGCGACGCCTTGGTTGGATCGCAATTATCCGCTGGGCATGTTCAGCTCCTCGACCGGCCGAGTCGTGTTGGTCGGACCGCCATGGATGCGTTCATTGCCACCGCGAAAAAGATGGCACGGCACATGGTCGTCGCCGTGTGGAATTTGAATCTCGCGGGGATTTTCGCGGACGCTACGAGTTGCTGGAGAACCACTGGTTGAGGGGGATTTCACAAAGCTCCGATACGCTCGCCGCCGTGGCATCACTTGAGCTTCCCGAGGCGATCGTCGATGGAGTCATCACCGACATCCTCGACGGCAGTGTTGCTCGGGTTGTTTCGGCTTGTGTTCGAAGCGGACTCGACTCGCCGCTTCGTACCAATCGCTGCCTTTGCAGGAGGGAACGAATTACGCCCAACGCAGATGTACTCCCATCGCGACGGGGGATCGACTCATGATGGGTCGGAGAGGTACGAACGAAATCGCGCACTTGCGTCGCGAATTGGCCGATGTGGAAGCCGAGTTGGCCCGTCTCGCTGCCGACGACGCAGACTACGATTCGCTGGTCGCTCAGCCGCAAGCGTTTGACCTCGCAATTGTCCCAGACCGGCGCCGCCGAGCGCTCACTTCCGAAGGACGTCGTCATCAACTTCAGCAAGCGCTCGGCGGACCTGCAGCATCGTGCTCGCGATCTGCGCTCGCAGCAAAGCGAATTGCCGACGTCGACTGGCCGACCTGGAACTCGATCTCGCCAGTTGTGATCTCGGCCGCAATCGAGCCAACGCGACACCTAACGTCCGCCAGCCCATACGGACAGCAGGATTACCACGCTCTGTGCCGCGACCGTGATGCGATTCAGCGGGAATTGGATCGCGTGACGGCCTCACTGGACGCCTGCCTCAGCGAAGCGGCCGAAGTTGGACGCACGCTGCGAACCTTCTCCTCCAACGGTCGCGTTCGAACGTTGTGGAGGCGAAAGTATATTGATCCGCGCCGCCCTTGCAGCCGAACTTCGCCGCATCGATGATCGGCTCGCCGTGCTTTCACGGATTCAGTGGCTGCGTCGCCAGCGGGGCGAACTGCTCAAGCAGGTGCAACCACGATCATCCG
Organism: Pirellulaceae bacterium; assembly: GCA_963767665.1. Lineage (GTDB taxonomy): Bacteria > Planctomycetota > Planctomycetia > Pirellulales > Pirellulaceae > Rubripirellula. The sequence goes on along the minus strand of CAVYFC010000010.1, from coordinate 60,547 downwards.
GTACGCACGAAATCCCCCCTGGGCGAAGCAGCGAGTCGCTGGCTGGTTCGACTTTCCGGTGGAAGGTTGCATCGGCTTGACTGGGCCGAGCGAAGTTTGCTCGCGATCTCAACTCTTACCACCGGGAGTCCGCGTCGATCCACCGGTGTCACGATCGACGGTCGGGACGAAACACAATGTGACGCTAGCCGATCGATGCTGGCCGCGACGGCGGTTCGGATGGCGGCCGGCGACTTTCTAGCTCGAATCAGGTCGACATGTTCCGCTGGTTCTGAGTTCCCTCGGGACGCCTTCCAAGCGATCGAGCGATCCCTATGTTTATGAACATTCGACGCATGCTTTTCGAGAACAGGGAGATCACCTTCGTAGCAATCATCCGCTCGCCGCTGCGACTGCGGGACTACGTTCAGTCGGGTCGGCAAGTTCTGATCCTGACCAGCAGTCAGGAATTGGTCCGTCAACTACGGTGTTGGAGCGAGGTCGTTTCAGATTCGATCGCATCGTCGTCGTCCATCCACATCGCCCGATCTGGCGGTCGCACTATGAGGGCGAGACCTACGTGGGTCCGCATCCTCATACCTATGCGAACGCATGATGTCGGCCGACGCCACTCCAGCGGCAGGTTTAGCTCGGCAGTCGTGTCGAACGAAATCGATGTGAACCGAGACTTCGACGTGGCCTGGCATGAGTCGCAGATCGGTCAGCGGCTTCGTTCCCGAATGAATCTGCGGCAAACCGATCTTCGCGGATGGATTCGCCGCAAGCGAGGTGGCTCGTGATAACTCGCCTCGAACCGATTGGGCTCGTGACGGCGTGCTGCATCGTGACGGCTTCTACTTTGCCGATACCTACACGACCGATCCGCATCCAACGGTCGAACAAGACCAATCAAAGACAATCGATCTGGCCGAAGCGGGCCCTGTTGACCCCCGCCTCCCCTTTCTATCTTTCGGTCGATAGCCCGATCGATCAGGCTCCTTCGGTCGATACCGTTGCCGCAGCCCGACTTCGCGGTCTGAAGGTGACGCACGTCACCCACCTGATGCAGCGGGATCCGAATCGACTGTCCGACGCGTTGGGCATGGCCAGTGTGGATGCTGCCACGATTCGCCGTTGGCAGGCAGAGTGCCGCCTGGCTTGTCGAGTGCCAAATCTTCGCGGGTTCGATGCAAGGGTTCTGGTCGGTTGTGGTGTGACCACGCCAGGCCAACTCGCCGCCATTCATCCCACCGACTTGCTGCACGAAGTCGAAGCCTTTCTGGCAACCGACGCGGGCAAGCAGATGCTGTTGAGCGGGACAAGCCAGGAATTGTCCCGGATCATGACTTGGATTGCCACTGCCAACAGTGCGGCTGATCGCGGCCGTATCGGATCGCGAGACTCGCTGGAACGCGTCCACCGCCGACGTGTGGTTCGGACCACGACTGGGCTCGACTCGGAGGACGAGATCAAGGTCTCTCGCCCCGAAAAGCAGACTGTCAAACCGAAGGTTCATCGCCGCGTTCGTCGCCGTGCCATCAGCGATCGTGATGCAGCTCCGTCGGTGGTGGTTACTTACGACTCCACCAACGGCGAATCTGTCAACTCAGGCAAATCGATCCAGCGTGAACTGCGATTCTATCTGCATGCGACAGAGCCCGGTGGTGGATGCTCCTTCGATTGGTCCGCGGATGGCCGAAAGATTGGAGGGCGTCGGTGTTGTCACGGTGGATGACCTGCTCGCTGCCGATCCGGAAACCCTCACCGCTGATCTCGATCATCGACGCGTCGATGTGGACACGATCGTGCAGTGGCAGCAACAAGCCACTCTGGTCTGTCGCATCCCGATGCTGCGGGGACATGATGCCCAACTGCTTGTCGCAGCCGAGGTCACCACGCCCGAGGAATTGGCCGAATCGGATGCGGAGGATCTGTTTGGCGTCGTTGATGCGATTGCGCGGAGTCACGATGGCAAGCGGATCTTGCGAGGTGGTCATCGCACCGGATCTGAACGAGGTCAGGGACTGGATCCGCTGGGCATCGCACCAGCGGTCACTGCGTGCTGCCTGATTGGCTATGATGTACGCATCTCCACTCCTTCATCGTTGAAACCGAAATCGCCAATGGCCAGTTCGCCCCTGACCGACGAAGAACGCGCGATTTATGAGTGGCAGATTTGGTTGCCCGACCTGGGCGAGGAAGGGCAGGCAAAACTCAAGAACGCGTCGGTCCTCGTGTCGCGAGTGGGCGGGGTCGGGAGTGTGGTCGCCTACCAGTTGGCGGCAGCTGGAATCGGAAAGCTGGTGCTCGCCCACGCTGGCAATGTCAAGCCGAGCGACTTGAATCGTCAACTGTTGATGACTCAAGATTGGATCGGCAAGCCGCGCATCGAATCCATCGAACGTCGCCTGCATGAGCTGAATCCTCGTTTGGAAATTGTTCCCGTTGCCGAGAATGTCAGCGAGGAGAATGCGTCGCGGTTGGTCGATCAATGTGACTTGGTCGTCGACTGTGCCCCGCTTTTCCCCGAACGATTCGCGATGAATCGCCAAGCCGTCCTTCAGAACAAGCCGATCATCGAGTGCGCGATGTATGAGATGGAGGCGCATCTGACCACGATCATTCCTGGACAGACCCCCTGCCTGCAGTGCATCTTTCCAGAGGATCCGCCGACCTGGAAACGAGAGTTTCCCGTGCTCGGCGCCGTATCAGGCACCGTCGCCTGCATGGGAGCCGTGGAAGCGGTCAAAGTGATCGCGGGAATCGGAGAGCCGCTGGCGGGCCGGTTGCTGCGCATGGACCTGCGTCAAATGACCTTCCAAACCATGAAGGTGAAACGACGAAGTGATTGTGAAGTCTGCGGCGACTAACCAAGTCTTCAGCCCGTACGATGGACCTCCAGGTTCGTCGCGCCGCATCTACCCCCAACCGACTTCTACGATCGACTCCCAAGTCTGTCGCAACTCGATCCAGTCTCATGCTCCGCCGCCCGGCAACTCCATCCTACCGGGCCTCTTTCGGTCGGTTGGTTACAAACGGGCTGTAGAACTTTCTACAGTCGCCAGTGCTTTGAAGAAACCGATGCGGCTCGAGTACGAGAAATACGCGTTCCCGTCTCTTTCTTCGTTGATTGGCACGCCCTCTGCGTTTGCACTCCTTCGTGAAGTGATCGCGGGCCGCTTTCGACTCTAATTCCAATCGCCGCCTCAAAACGCAGGCCATGGACCGGCCCCGCGTTTCTGTCTTCCTAAGCCTCGCCTGCTGACTAGGCGGCTTGAGCTTGCATTTCCATCGCCGCTTCTACGATCGATGAGGTGACGGCATCCATTCGGTACCTGGCAGCAACCGCGAGGGAGACTTCCGCGGCAATCGCTAGGTCCGCGATCGCGCCGGCGGTCAGTTCGTTCAGTCGCACGATCGCTCCATCCTGAAACAGAGTCTGCTTGCAACCAACGTCCGCAAGACCGCAGCGAAGGTAATCCGCCGTCTCCTCGACATTGAGTGGATCGAGGTCAACCTGAATGGGCGAGTCTCCGAGTAACCTCGCGAATCGCACATGCTCAACCGGCGTGGCTCCCATGACCACCGAGAGGTTTGGATGGACAGCAAGGAGACTACGAGCGGTGTTGATCACGCACTCGTTGACTCGATCGATCAGCCAGACAACCTTAACACCTTCGCGGTGACAGCTTTCGATTGCCGAATCAATCTGTTCGAGCGATGAGATCTGGTCGGCGTCAGAGCGAACACCCAACGCTCGCCCCAATGAGGCTGAGACTTCGCTGCAGTCATGTTCGATTCCCCCGGTCATCAAGACCTCGGTTGCACAGTCGCCCAAACCATGCATTTGGCAAACATGCTGCATCAAGCGGGACGCGCCGCATCGTCGCGGCGACACCAAAAAGGCGGCGCCAAACTGGCTTGCAGTCACGTAACTCAGTCCCGCGATCGCTTCGCGCTGCGGTGCAGCGGAAAAGAAGTAGTCCCCCTCGGCTCGGGCGAATGGCTTGGCGAAAAGAGCCCAGTAACCGAGATATCCCATCGTCACACGCACACAGCTGGAACAATTCAATAGAAGCCTCCACTCGTTCCTAAATCGGCCGATGGTTACGATCTACTTGAGCGTACGTAGGCCTTTCCAGCCTGACTCCCGATACCAATGTTGAGCCAACAGAGCATCGTGGCTGGCCTGTCAGCTGGAATGACCGATGACCGATGACCGATGATCGATGTACGTAACGCATTGGAACGACGAAACCCGCCCGCCTTACCAATACCGGTGGCAAGCTTCCCATCACTGCGATCATGACACGTCGTTACTTCGTTCCGGACCTGCCGATCACCGGTGGCCTGATATCGCTTCCCGAAGCCGAGGCTCAACATGCCGTGCGAGTGATGCGAGTCCAGGTCGGAGACGAAGTTGAGCTATTTGATGGCAAGGGACATCAATCGCAGGGGATCATTACCGCGATCAAGCGGAACCAATGCGAATGCGAGGCCGCGGCAAGCTCTTCGATCAGTCGCGAGCCGTCGACCAGGGTTGAGCTCGGAATCGCCTTGCCCAAACCGGATCGGGCGAGGGAGCTGATTGAGAGGCTGACCGAGTTGGGAGTTCATCGCGTAACTCCTTTGCTTGCCCAGCGATCGCAGCGGCCACCAAGTGCTTCGCTGCTCGAAAAGCTGTCTCGAGCTGTGGTTGAGGCCTGCAAACAGTGCGGTCGCAATCACTTGATGGAAATCCGCTCGACCCAGTCGGCCGATGAGTTCTTTCGAGATTCAGATGGAGGCAACAAGCTGATCGCGCACCCCTCGGCCGAATCCGTTCGCCTCGCATCGATTCAAAGGGATCAGCCATGCATCGCTGCGGTCGGTCCGGAAGGTGGGTGGACCGATGAGGAGGTTGAATCTGCAAGATCCCACGGATTCCGACCACTCAGCCTGGGCAGCCGAATCTATCGCATCGAGACGGCCGCGGTCGCAATCGCCTGCGTCATAGCCGCCGACTAAAGCGAGCCACCCCAACCACCCGTACGATGGACTTCCAAGTCCGTCGCACACCGCTTCATCACACACCGCTTCATCACGCACCGCTTCATCGCACACCGCTTCGGCACACACCTCTTCAGCACCCATATTCCCCCGCCCCAGGAAGCGATCACGCCACGAAATGGTAAACGAGCAGTTTCACATACTCGATCCAAATCGGAGAATCGACTTCCCAGCTCTCACTTGGTGCGCCGGGCGCATAGACCCGAACCGTCACGTTGTCCGGAAACGACCTGCGAAAGCAAAGCAGGCTTCGTCGTGTGTGGGGTGCCGAGGTCACGACCACCACGCTCTCGAGTTCTGGCATTGCCTTGGCAACCCCTTGAGCCTCGCTGAGCGATCCGAACCAAGCTGCAGGGTTGACCGGCACGGTGAAGATCTTGTCGCGGGGAACACCATGCCAGCCCAAGTAGTTGATGGCGCGATCCACAAGCAGGTCGGAACGTTGATCGACAAAGTTGTACATCGAGCGTTCCTGTTCATCGAGAATGATGATGCGGGAAACTCGCTTCATGTTGTACAGATCGGAGGCCGCATGCAGCCTTTCCCAGTAGGCATATCCATCCGCCATCACATAGGCTGCGTCACCCTGTGCCTCCTCGTCATTGACGTAAAGAGGGTACGCGACGAATCCGCGTACATCAGGAAAGGAGAGCAAGAAAGAACTCAGGATCCATAGACCAATCAAGATGAAGCAACGCCGCCGCCACTTGTGATGTGACGATTGCGGCGGGGCGGTGGATTGGTTTTCAGTCACGGAGTCGCTGAAGCTCGGATGTAAACATCGACAGGCAGCCCGATTGGCAGTTCTTCGCAGGGATCGAGTTCGATCCAAATGCGGCGGCTAAAGGTATCACTCCGTTCGCCCGCCCACTGGCCAAACATACGCTTCGGGTTCATCTGAGGTTCGATCTCCGTGACCCGACCGCGAGCGATCACGCCATTGGCGGCGTCGGATGTGATTTCACAAGCCTGATCGAGCTGGACCCGGAGAGCATCGTACTCATCCACCTCCGCGACCACGCGAAGTCGAGCGGTATCGGCTAGAACGACCAGCGGTTCGGTGCTGTCTGGGCCCGTGAGCTCGCCGATCTTCGCTTCAACAGCGAGCACCGTTCCTGTGATCGGCGAACGGATTTCCGCGCGATCCAGATTGATCTGGGCGATCCGCAACCGTGACTTTGCCGCGGAAATCGCGGCGTCGGCTGCAAGCAGCTCGTCCTCACGGGGCGGAGCATCGATCGTGTCGAAGCTGGCACGTGCCGCGTTGGCCCTTGCACGAAGCGCGTTGAGCTGTGAGTAGAGGTCATCGATCGCCTGCTGGCTGACGGCATTTTGTTGGCGCAGTTTCAACGCTCGGTCGTAAGCCTTCTCGGCGCCGGTGACCTCAGCCATGGCGGCCTGATATTGCTGTCGCGCCGTTTCGACTTCGCTGGGACGGTAGCCATTCTCCAGTCGATCCTTGCGAGCCTTCGCCTCAGACAGCAGCGCCGCAGCCAGATCTCGCTCACTCACGAGTCGGTCGGAGTCGAGGCTGACAAGCACATCGCCGGCCGAAACCTTCTGTCCATGTCGAACATGAATGCGGCTGATCTGCTCATTCATCCGAGCCCGCAACTGGATCTCCTCAGTCCGGCCTTCAATACGACCCGCCGCTCGAACCGTCGTCCCCGCTTCGTTACGAATCAATTCAGCCCGAAGCACTTCGGCGCAGGCCGCTCGAGCGCGACGACTACGGTCATGAAAGTACAGAGCCGTCCCAAACAAAAAGATCGTGATGGAGGCGGTGATAACGTGTTTCACTTGAACTGCCCATTTTCGATTTCACAAACACTGTCGTGAACCAACGTTCGAGATGCGAGGATCCGAATCGTATCTGCCAACCAAACCGTGGTTTGAGACTCAGTGATTTGATTCACGATGGAAGCTCAGCGCAGACCCGCTAGAGTAACATCGGCACTCAAAACTGATGGACTTGATCTAGGCCGCGAAATCAAACCTAACTGACGCTACCTGCCGTCAATCGCAGGACTCGAGTGGGTCGGAGTTTCACGCGTCGATTTAGTCCTCCGCCGCGAGAAATCAAGGGATCCCTCGCACGATGGGAGGGCCAATCCATTTCGTTAGCCAAACCGGGATCTTTTGCCAGGCCAGGACTAGACGCTGCTTCCCATCCGAGTCTGGTCGCATCTCTTCGGGAGAGCCCTTGCGCACATAATATTGCCAGACCGCTGATTGGGGCTGGGCGCCCCACTGAGCCTTGAATCTGTAGGTGCCGCTGCCCTCGCTGCTGCGGCCGAAGTCAAATATCTGGCTCCCTCGCTGAATCGCCCTTTGCAGCAGGTGCCAATACATCAGCATGTTAGCGTTGGTGCGGTTGAACTCGCGTAGACTACTGGCGCTTGGAACCTCCGTCACGCGGTGAGCATGGACCAGCAATCCTGATGCGATTGGCTGGCGATCCTTGCGGACCACACACAGTTCCGCGTCGTCGTGAAACTCGCGGAGAATGCAGGTGAATAGCTTCCTCGAAAAAACAGGTGTTCCCAGATCTCGCATGTTGCGAGCAAACACGTTGTAGAAGTCGTCGAGCAACTCCGCTCCGCCAAACTCAACGACCAGATCGTAGTCGCCCGATTTCTTGATCTGACTTCGGTGCTTGCTCTTGAAAGAACGCAATAAATCGTCCGAGGATTCGGGAAGGGCAAGTCGCATGTGAAATTTGTCGGTCCGTTGGAAATTCAATCGAGAATGCTCCACTGGTCGTTCGTGACGAAGTTCGAGGTACTTCACGTCCAACTGGTCAGCCAGATCACATGCTCGATCAATCAGCTCTCGAGCCACCTGATCATCTTTGGCCCAAACTCCACCCGTATTCAGATAGGGCAAACTGACCAGGAAACGGCCAAAAATCGGCCCTCTCACCAAAACCAGGGGAAGCACTCCGCTGACGACACCGCTGTCTTCGGCCTTGAGCAAGTACGTTCGATGAGCAAGCCCTTCCGAAATCGCCTGGATCCAACGGGCGTCGTGACCGTTGAGACGTGGATAGGCTGTTGCCGCCAACTCTGGCAACTCCACGGGCCAATCCAGTTGTAAAAGTTCGCTCACGGAATCGGTTAACGTCTTGGATAAGAGAATCTCGGGGACAACAACAGTCTAGGCTTGGATGGATCGATAGGCCTCGACCATCTTTCTCGTTCGATCTCAAGATGTGGTCCTGACACCAGTCATCAATCTCAGCGCAGTTCGAGACGTCCGAACTGCCTTCCGAGACCTAGTCATTCACTCTAGCTTGAATTGACCAAGTTCATAGTGAGACAGGACGGCAGTTCCGGTCGAGTGGCAAGCAGCTTGGATGCATTGTGCCTAAGAGACTGATTTACCGCTCCGCGTTGCGAGATCCGAATCGGAAAGGGCCGGGTCGTTCGGATTGAGAGAGCCGCACACGAAAGGGAGTGGATCCCTGATTTCCTGATTTGAAAATGAAAGCAGGCGAAGCGATGTGCGCCGGCCGAAACCGGCCCATCGAGATTCGAAGAAGATCATCCTGGCCTCCAGTCATTGCTCGATATTTGGCACTGAGAGTGCCCGTGTGAGCAATGTCGCCGATGGCTTCGGCTTACCAAATACACACTTCTTCGAAGTGCATTGGGCCAAGGATTGGTGCTATCACAACCTGCCTGACCGTCAGGTTCGTTAGTCAGCAAGTCGGAAAGTGCTCTCCGTCTGGCAACTCAGGCCCGAATGACCTAGGTTTTCCGGCGGAGCTTGTTCCAATCGAACGTTGGTCGGTTGCGGTGTGCATGGAGACGATCGAATTGATCGCATGCACGGCCCACCTTCATTTCGCAGTTGCGATAGGTGCCAGGTATGGCAGAACAAGTGCACTGGAGTTGATCATGCATGCCCTGCCGAGCAGTGGAAATCTCATCGAAACTTTTGAGCGATCGTTGTCCGCACAGCGTTCGCCCAATGGTTCGCGTGAGCCCACGGAAATCGATGGGGTCGTCTATAAGATTGCCGACTGCCTCGAAGAACGCGAGGCTGCGTTTCGGCTCATTCACGATGCTTACACGCTCAACGGATTGATGGCGGCGAACCCATCTGGGATGCGGATCACACCCTATCACCTCTTGCCAACCTCGGATCTGTTTGTCGCGTATCACGAAGGAAACGCGATCTACACGATGACACTGATCAGCGACGATCAGCAGGGAATTCCCTTGGAACGTGTTTTCAAGTCAGAAGTGCTGGAACGACGCAACGTCAGCGGAGCTTATCTCGCCGAAGTCTCATGCCTGGCATCGCGCGTGGGTTATCTGTCCCGGGGTCAGATGTATCACGTATTTGTGCGGCTAGCCAGTTTGATGGTTCAGTCAGCACGGGAGAATGGTGTCGAGCGATTGATGATTGCCTGCCATCCTCGCCACGCCAGGTTTTATGAGGGCTTGCTTGGTTTCAAACGAGTAAGCGAGCCTCGCAACTATGCACCCGTCAAAAACAAGCTTGCCGTTGTACTAGAACACGATTTTGCTCTTCAAGACTCTCGCCCCTACCGACTGTACCAGCGAATCTACGGCCATACCTTCCGCCATTGGGAACTCTATCACCAGCCCATGCTGAAGGAAGAACGCGATCACTTTGCCGAGATAACGGAGCTATATGAGACTTACTTTCCTATCGAAGGTGTGGCGTAGTCAGGCGGGATTGGCCTGTGCTTTTCGACGGAACTGCGTGAGTAACTTGTAGCAGGCTGGCGTGAAGCCGAGTGCGATGAACGTCGCACCGATGATTCCTCCTGCTATCACGATCATCATCGGAGGCCAGAAAACGCCCCCACGCAAGATAAGCGGCAGTACTCCAGCGACGGTGGTCACCGATGTTGCCAAAACATGTCGCGATGCGTCGTAAACGCTAAGTTCAATCAGCACGACCTTCTTGAACGCCAATCTGGCATTCACTGAGTACGACGATCGAGTCGTTCACCGCCAGTCCCATCAGCCCTGCGATGCCGATGATTGCGACGATGCCCATGGGGTAACCAAACAACCATAAACTCAGGAGCGCAAGGCCAACCGAAAGAATTGCTACCGAGGCAATTACTCCAGCTAACCGGAAGGATCCGAGAGTCAATACCAGGACGCCAACGATCAAAACTGCCACGACGCCAGAGTAGAAGATCATTTTGCCAACGGCAGAATCGCGGGAAAAACTCACTCCGCCAAAGTCGTAGCGTAGCCTGGAGGAAACTGAAAGTTTTCCTTTCTCCAAGAGTCTCTTGAACTCGTCTTCGATTGTGATGGGAAGCAAGCCAGCGCGTAACGTAACCGAAGACGGTATTGCATCGAGAAGAATTTCGCCTTGGGATGCTGAAGACTTGTTGGCCCACGGTCCACTGGGCAACGCTTCCAAGCGACATGATGTCCCGCTCTTGCTCGACCCACGATGATCGGCAGCGAAACAATCTTCTCAGGAGTTGAGACATCTTGATTTGCCAGTCGAACGCGAATTGGGATTTCCTCTACTTCCTCACTCATGTTTGTCGGCTACCACTCCATCAATACAGTCCCGCAATTGACGTGAGATGGACTCGTCCACCATTCCCGACTTCTCCGCCTCGGACTGTTTGACGTCGAGTAGGAATCTGGGGCCACCTGCATCCAAGCGAGGTTCTGGTGTGAATGACACCAGGCACCTGCATCAATATTTCGCGAGCCTGCTCTCCCAACTCGTGAAGCCGCTCCAATGAAGGTCCATAAATCTCTGAATTCGATTGGAGCCAAAGCGGGAGGGCCTTGTTCAATCATGGTCACAAGGCACTGGGCTCCCGTGAGCTGTGCGTCCAGCTGCGACTTGAATCTCATGAATCAGATCGAGTGAGACTGGGCCTTCTTTCAGCTGCACCAATCCCTTGCGCGTAGTTCGATCGATTGTCCTCCACAGCGATCATGCTGTAGTGGAGTCTTGGGGCGCTCTTGCCAACAAATATTGCGACGTCTTACCTCTGGATACTGCATCACAATCTCCCGTGCGCGGCCGGCAACCCGCTCGGTCTCTTGCAGCGATGCCTGAGCCGGCAATCGAACGGAGAAGTGGAAGTGGTCACGTTCTGCAATCGGAAAGAACTGCTCTTCCAGGGTTGGTCCTACGAGGAATCCGATGATCGGTAACAGAATGGACAATGCGATCACCAGCACGGGATATCGCAGGCCGAAAATCAAGACAACGCAAAGTAGCCTCGCTTGATGCCGCGCTCGGGTGACGTCCAGTGGCACTCTGATTGGAATTTCCGGGTGATGTCAACTGCTAGGACGGGACGCAAACACCTAATCGCCAAGGCTGGAACGACCGAAAGCGACAATACCAGCGAACTGACCAAACAGGCGATCACAGACCATCCCAGTTCCTCCATAAACTCGCCAGTGGGGCCACCTACAAGTAGAATTGGCGTGAATCCGAGAATCGTCGTCACGTTCGATCCAAGCAGGGGCACGGTCAAACGGCGAACGACTGAACCTCAGAGCTTCCGAGGGACTCTTGCCGTCGTCGAGCCGTCGCTGAATGTCATCAACGACGATGATCGGATTGTCGATCAGCATACCCAAGAGCCAAGATCAGGCCGGCTATCGACATTTGGTGCAGTGAGATCCCAAACGGGATCATCAATAGAAAGACAAGCCCTAGCGTGAGTGGAATCGCAAGGCAAATCGGCACGGCCGCCCGCCAGCCCATCATCAGGCAGACCACGACAACCACCAGTGCCATTCCCATCGCCAGGCTCTCGTACAGATTCTTGGCACGCTCGTCCGTATATCGCTTCTGACTAAAATCTCGCTTCATCTCAAGACCTTCAGGAAGCGAAGCTTCGAAACGATCCAGGACTTCTTGCTGACGACTTGTCCAGGCATCGATGTCGTACGCGTCATCCATTCGTGTCGCGATCACGGCAGCTCGGCGACCACCCACATAGGCAGACTGGTCGCGTGGCAAATGCTCACCGCGATAAACGGTGGATATATCTCCCAGTTTTAGCTGCCGATTGCTCTTGTCCCCGCGCAAGACCAACTCGCGAAGCCGCGACATCGAATCCACATCGCCGGAAAGACTAATTGGCATCTGCTGTCGATCGGATTGCGCAAGGGAATCGAGTCCGGTCGAATCGCGTTGTTGAATGCGCTCGGGCGATTTCGTTGATCGTGAACTTGGTGGCGGCCAGTGCTTCGGCGGGCACCTCTACCACGACTTCCTCATCTGGAATTCCAAATGCCTCGGTAAACCTGGTTCCGTCGACAAAGCTCAGTTGTGTATCGAGTTCCTTCGCCCATCTGGCCAGTACACTCAGCGGTACGGACAGGTCACCAGTTTCCTTCAGGGCAATCACTCTTGTATGGGAACCCCAGGCCCGTTCATCGACAAGCACCGGGGTAGAAGCGGCCGGAGGTAATCGGCCGACCACTTCTGTCAGCTTGTCCTGAAGCTTGGACCAAGAATCTTCAGCATTATCGATTTCATCAACGAGCGCGATGAAAACCAGCGATACGCCCCGCAAAGAAGAAGACTCGATTGCTCGAACCGTCCCCGCTTCTCGTAGCACTTGCTCGATCGGTTCAGACACCAGCGATTCAACTTCCTGCGGTTCCGCCCCTGGCAAGTACGTGGTGACGTAGCCACCGCGTACCTGCGATTGTGGATCCTCCAAGCCCGTCCGGGTCATGAAACCAGCGATCCCCCCCACGGAGATGAAGCAGAGGGCAAGAATCAAAAGGCGGGGATTCTCGAGAGATCGCATCATCCCTCACCAGGTTCGGTGATCCGAACAAGCGCACCAGGAACAATTCGGTGCACACCTTCGGAGACCACTAGCGAATCGTTTGGCAGCGTGCAGGTAACGATCGCGTTGTCACCATCGGTAAAGAGGACCACGACGTCTACCTTCTCGACCTTGTGAACGTCATTACCTTCGCTGACCGGCTGGAGGCGATAGCAGGACCAAAGGCCACGAACACTTGAAACGAGAGAAGCTACTGGTAGTTCGACACAGTCTTTCACCTCGCCCTTCTTGACTACCAACGTGCAAGTCTGGCCGGGCATGACTGGGGCATCGGTCTTGCCCTGCAACGGCATCACAATGTCGACGGTACGCATGACGTCATCCACGCGAGAGACGACCCTCACATCTGAAATCGGAAAGGCATGTCCGCCAATTTCAACCTCCCTCGTTTTCGCCGCCAATGCAAAGTCTTGATGTGGGATCGAAAAACGCGCTTCCAAGCAATTCGCTTCGTAGACTTCTACAACGGTTTCCCCCGCCGAAATGGTCGCTCCAGCATCTAGCGATCGATGAATGCAGAGCCCGTCAAACGGGGATCGAAGGATCGATTTCTCAAACTGGACATCCACTCGCTTGATCTCAGCATCCACCTCCGCCACTCGACTTGCCTGCGCCTCGATATCTTCATCCCGGGATCCGGATTCGATTTCATCCAATTGTTGGCGAGACTGCTCCAGTGCGTAGAAGGCCGAGCGATAGGCAAACAAAGCTTCGTCGTAGTCTGCCTTGGAGATCGCCCGACCGGCGTAGACATTTTCGGCTCGTTCCTTTTCCGCTTCAGCACGTGCCACCTCGACCTCCAACCGCTTGAGATCTGCTCGTGCAGCCGCAACCACTTCCTCGCGTTCGCCGCTCTTGAGTCTCGCCAGCAAAGCTGACTGGACCTTGCGGCGTGCAAGCAGCACCTCTCTTTCTGCCTCGAGCAGCGATGTATCGAGACGGGCGATAACCTGCCCGGAAGAAACGAATCCACCGTCGTCAACCAGAACCTCTTCAAGTCGACCCATGAGCTCAAACGAGAGCCTGACCTGACGCGCAGGCTCGACACGGCCGTAGTACGTAACGGGGTACGAAAATGAAGGTTGGCAGCTCGCATGCACCACAGCAACGGGCATGATGCTGACCTCTGGCGTCACTTTCGGCTCCACCCCTTCGCACCCGCATGACAGCGCGACGCACATTCCCAGGCACAGGGAGGGGAGCAAACGGACCAGCATGTCGTCGGCAGACTGCATTGATGGAGAAGGACGGTAATTTGGAGAGACCGTATCTTCATTGGTCGAGCTCAGATGAACAACGCGAAATCAGCGTCGCGAGCACAAAAAAAGGGGGTTTGGGGGATGTAGATCGATTTCCCGCCCCCTGTCTACTCTCCCTCCTGCCTACGTCAAAACGCTGCCAATACCCCTCGCAGTACTGCCTCTGCGCAACCTCGTGAGGGAAATTGAAGTCGCTTCGCCGTGAAACAACGTCACGGATTCCCGCATTATGGTCGGATCCGGCCGGTTTGCATTGACACTCAGATAACCTTTGTGTCAAGAAAGCTTGGTTGTCTTCCGATACCCAAATCTACCTACTTTTCCTCATTAGGACATTCCGCTCAATCGAGTATCTGGCCTCCGCCTTTGGCGGTCCGCCACGTCTCGCTGAGAGCCATGGATGGTTAGGAATACATGGACGTTCGACGCGACTCAGACGCACCTCAATTCGAATTACGACTAGTAGCTCACCCTGAGAGTTCGCAAAAAACCTTGCGAGATCGAGTGACCTATCGGGCGGCCCGCTCGCGTTCGGACTTCGAGGGAGCCTTTAGGATCCTGCAGCAGCGGTACTCCGAATCAGGGCTAACGCGGAATTTTGGTGCAAAGCTGCGGGTGATGCCTTATCACCTATGGGTCGATACACAGGTGTTTGTGGCCGTCTATCAAGATCGCGTGATTGGCTCTGTTAGTCTGGTACGCGACGGCGGCGAACACGGCCTTCCGATGGAATCGACCTACAAAGAATCGATCGAGGGTCTGCGGCTCTGCCGAGCTTCGCCTCGGAGAGGTCTGCTGCCTTTGCGTGGGATCGGAGAGGACCCATTCTTCGGGTGAGCTATTCGCGGGGCTGACTCGAATGATGATGTTTCACGCCAGGCACTGCGGACTCGATTGCCTAGTGGCTGTCGTGCATCCACGTCATGGAAAATTCTATCGCCTGGCAATGGGCTTCGCCGAGATCGGTGGACTCTCCGCCTATCGCCAAGTCGGTGGGCAACCGGGCGTACCGATTCTTGGTGCGGTCAAGGATGATTCGCGCTATCGCGATCGTTGGAAACGAAACTACTTCGTCGGCAACTTCACAGAGGATGAGCTTCGCCCTCACCCGATGACGATGATCGATCGCGAGTACTTCCGGCGCCACCTCGAGGGAACCAGCCAGGTTTCCAAACGCCGGGCCGCCTAACTGGCCAGCGAATCGCAACGCGATCGCGAGGAAAATCGAGCGATTAGATAGGAGCGAATCCCTGGCTCTCGCGTCGGTCATCGACGAGTAGCGGTCTCTGCTGACCCGAGGACGTGAGGTGTTTCAGCCACGTCCTTCGAGATCGGCAAATGGGGGTGAATCGCTACGATCCTCACATTCGGCGCATGCCAAACGATGCCGATATCTTTCCTGATGATGCGCTTCACGGCTGCGTCGCTTGGAGGCTTCTTGAGAGCAGCGACGTAGGTTTCGACAGAAGGAGAAGGCCCCGCGCTCTCCGGCCTGCTTCCTGTCGATCCTTCACGACGACGTCCGCAACTCGAAACCGCGATACGCTGAATGTTCCTCGTCCACGCCAGTCAACGAAGCGACAATCCATTCGGACCGCAGATCACGATGTCGATCGCTCGCTCTCAATCGGAGCTCGAGGACGCATTTGGTCTGGTCTACCGGTCATACATTCGAGCCGGACTCGATTCGCCCAACCCCACCGGACTCCGCCTGACCAAGTACCATCTTCTGCCCACCACGGAAGTGATCCTGGCCCGCAACGCAGGCGTACCAATCGCCACGGCGTCCCTCATCATTGACGGTGAAGAGGGGCTCCCGGCTGAAACAATCTACGGGGAGGAAATCAATCAACTACGCCAGCGCGGGTTTCGCTTGGCGGAGGTGGGCAGCCTGGCAGACCGACGTGAATCACCTGCTCGATTCATTCAGATGTTTCGCCATCTTTCCACCCTGATCTCCCAGGCCGCACAGGATCGTGGCTGCAACGGTTTGATCGCCGCGACCCATCCCCGCCACGCCCGCTTCTACATTCGCCAAATCGGTTTCGAACCGTTCGGCGAGGTTCGCGCCTGTCCCTATGCTCAAGGAAATCCCGCCGTCGCGCTTCTGCTTGACTTTGAGGATCATCGCAGGCGTGATACGGAGATCTACCATCACCTATTCGGCAGTCGGTACCCCCGGCCAGCGCTCGAGCCTTACGTGTGGACAGCTGAAACCCGCCGCTATTTCGAGGGAGTGCTTGAGCGGATGTCCGATCCGATCGAAGACACGTCGGCTGCCTCGGCCCATCCCACTTCGTTTGCGGGCGCTCCGGTCACAAGCCATCCGGTGGTCGACAGCGGGCACAACCCGATCAACGAAGCTTAGTATCGCGGTGTGCCTAACGGGAAAAACGGCAGCATGGGGGAAGTCTGGGGGGGATGGCATTCCCCTTAGATCGCCCGCTTTTCCTTGTTTGTGCATTTTTCTTGCATTGCCGGCGTGTTATATTCGCTACGGTGTTCGACTACTCTGAAGAGCTCCAGCAGTGTCTTTACAGTCACGAGACGGCCAGCGGCCAGCCCCCTGCAACCGCTAATTCCTGAAAAGCTGGATTGATCAGATTAACCTGGATGGACTTGTTTCAAGAAGCCTCATCTTGGTAGTAGCGAATCATCTATCTGTTTCGGCGAAGGGGCTTCTTATCTTTTCGATCGTTGGTTCATGAGTCACCGAAAACGAATTCTGGTTTTTCACCGGAACAGTCTCTTTCGCGATTGCCTCGCCAGTTTTCTGTCGAAGGATCGAGGCTACGATGCGCGGGCAATTGACCATGGTGCCAGTGACCAAATCGACGAACTGTTGCGGTTCACGGCCGACTTGTTGATCCTTGATTTGAGTTTGCCGGACAGCATGGCGGTCGATCTGACTCGAGCAATTCGAGACGGTGGGCTTGAGACCAAGATCTTGATTCTGGTTCCTGACCAACAGGAGCGACTGGTCGAGTGCATCTCGGAAGGAGCTCATGGATGCATTCTTGAGCGTTCAACGCTCGATGAGCTCGAGCATGCGATGGCGAAGATCAGTGGCGGCGAGATCTATTGTTGCCCCGAGATCATGGGAACGGTCTTCGCCGAGCTAGCGCGCTACAGCGGCTTGAATGTTCCGCAGCAGTCGCCGGTTCCAAAAGAGCGGAGGCTGACGGCGCGTGAGCAAGAAATCCTACATTTGCTCGATCGAAGGATGAGTAATAAGGAAATCGCATCGACCCTCAAGGTCTCGCTTTTCACTGTCAAGAATCACGTGCGGAGCATCCTGGAGAAGCTGAACGTCGACAGCCGTATCGACGCACCCGAGGTGGCAAGACGCGACTACAATCTCGGCGGCTCCAGCACCAGTTATCGAGCCCGCTAGTCTCAACCGCCGGCTTTCTCTGAAGCAGCCTTGCTTCAAGCCGAACGCGCTTACCCGGACTCTTCCCACGTACGATGGACTTCCAAGTCCGTCGAGCACGCGAAACTGTCGAGCACGCGAAACTGTCGAGCACGCGAAACTGTCGAGCACGCGAAACTGTCGAGCACGAAAAACTGTCGAGCACGCGAAACTTCTCCCCCGCCATCACCTTTCGCTTTGGCGCATCGAACTACACCTGTTGGGGCAAGATCTAGTTCTTACGAACCACCGCTGTTGGGGAAATCTTCCTATCCCCGAACAGCTATTCGCACTGAGCGTTTCGCACCTTCATCACTCATTCTCCACGGAGAGGCTTGAGCCTAGGCGGAGAGAGGGGGGACCGGTTCGCGAGACGGTCAGATTGAACATCGCACGAATGTCCGTCCTGTCCGCGACTGCGAGTCCAACACTCCAGCAATTCGTGTGGCGTGATGTTCTTACCGCATCAACACGTTGACGCATCAGACGCCTACGCGACACGATTGTCGAACCACTCCGTTTGACCCTCTCTTCCTCGTTCGGTGAGCCCGCCCTAGCGGCGCGACTTCACAACGCCTCTCCTGAGTTCGACCTTCCTCCACCGCCCGCATGGGGTGTCTGAAAAACGAACCTGAGGCAATGGTCGAATTAGCCTGGAACTAGTTCATGGTGACCAGCGTCGTAGTTATGAATTGGTCCCTTTTTGGTTCTCGCGAGTCATAGCATTGGCCGGTTGCAAAGTGGATGATCCCTCAAGCGATTGAAGGATCCAACTTCACTCAAGATTTGCAACCAAAGATGAACCTGACACGCGTCCTCTTATCGATCGAACACCAGCTTCACGCCCAACTGCTGAAGAACACACTCCTCTCACGAAACGATGTCGAGCTGGTTGGCGAGACCAAGGGGCTCGTCGACTCTCTGATGCTGATCGCGGCTGAGAAGCCCGATCTTTGGATCCATTCGTGGGACGAGAGTGATCAGCCGATGGCAGCCTTGTCCCACGCTTACAGCATTCACCCCGAACTTGCGGTCATCCGAATCAACCCGGATGAACCAGCGGGTTTCCTTCAACTTCAAATCAGTTCGTTGGCCCAGCTGATCGACGTAGCCGCTCACGCACGGCCACTTCGCAATCGAGCCTCACTCGAGGTGGCTGGAAATGCACCTTAACGTCGTCGAACATCGCCTTGCGCGGTGACATCGAAGCTGTGGGCCCTGCCATTCCTTTTCACTTATTCTTTGATTCGTTTTGCAACTTGCACGGGAGCAAAAATCTATGGATGCCTTCATTCGAACATCCGACGGTGTCACCAATCGCATCAGTGGGGCTTGCAGCCCTGCCAGCCTGGGGTTGGACCACAAGACCACGGCTCCGGTTCGTACCGCCGCAATCCCGCAGGAGTCACGAAACGCTCCATACGTGATGCGAGTTTCAGAGAGTAGGGACGAGCGGGCTGCGGCCTTTCGGCTCGTGCACCGCGCTTATCGTGAAGCCGGGCTGACGGACGACAATCCGATGCAGATGCGTGTCATGAAGCATCACTTGCTGGACACGACCGATGTACTGGTCGCGAAACGAGCCGAGGACCTCTGCTTCACCGTTTCCCTTGTACGCGACGGCCTATGCGGACTTCCCTCCGAATCCCTCTTCCCTCACGAAGTTGAAGAGATGCGAGATGCGGGCATCCGACTCGCCGAGGTGTCTTGCGTTGCCAGCGATTGCGCTGCAGATAGCAAGAAGCTCCGATTTGAGACGCTGGTCAAGATGATCAGCCTGACCATTCATGTGGCCCGACGCCGGGGAACGGACCGACTGCTTCTGGCCGTTCATCCACGCCACGCCAAACTCTACCAGCGGATGTTCGGCTGCGTGCCCTGCACGCCCGTCAAGGAATACGAAGCTGTGCGTGGCAACCCGGCGGTCCTTTGCGTCCACGACTTTGCGGAACTCGATCGCCGAGGTTATGCCCTGTTCGAAGAAGTCTACAACTCCCGCTTTAGCCCCTGGCAAATGGACGGCCCACGCATGTCGGCTGACGAAAAGCAGTTTCTCACGAAAGCTCTGCAAGCCGGCGATTCACAGCTGGTGCCGATGGCTGCGTAGTTACCGTAGCTCGGTCTCACCGCGCCCGACACTTCTGCCGAATTCTGAAAAGAGATCCGAGTCTTGGGCCGAGTGAAGAAGAGTAGTGCTCCTCTGCTGGTGGTCTGCAGATCTGAAATATTCTCAGACCAGTCATCCCCCCGTTTGAAGTTCCGCTCTTTTCATAACCCGACGCGTAAGCGAGTCGATGGCAATATCGATTTTTCCTCGCTTACGCGTCGGGTTATGAAAATCCTCGAGCGACAGAAAGAGTCGCAGTGCGGCAGCCAGCATCGCAGTGCGGCAGCCAGAATCGCAACTTCAAAACATCCCCCCTCGGGAGAACGGAAGCGGGAAAGTCTTCGCAGAGGCGGGGAGACGCGGAGACGCAGGAGGGAAGGAAGAACGGAGAGAAGCAGTAGTGGGGTAGAAAATCGTTATCGAAACGAAGTCTTCGATACTTCTCCGCGACTTGGCGTCTCCCCACCTCTGCGCACCATTCTCTCCAAGGTCCCCCTTTTTTAGAACGCTTACCTGTCGCCAAAGTGCGATCGTGAGGAGACCAGCGGCTATGCCGAGTGTCTACGAGTTTGGGAAGACTCGGCGATAGACAGACGGCTCGCCCGGGATACTCGTTCACAAGTACCTGACCCTTTTCACGTCTCGCTGCTCTCGTGAGACCGTCGCTCTTTAAGACTCAATCGAGTTCTGTCATCACGATCGTCGGCAGTTCTTCATGTCAGTCTTGGAGAATGAAGTTTCGCCAACTTCCGCAGCATCGCGAGCCAGTTTGCTCGCACAATCGATCGGATTGACAAAACCATTACCCTCGCATTTGACGACGCCGCTTTCGCGAGCGTTGGAGCCGGCGCAGACTTCCACGCATTAGCGGTGATCTAAGCTTCGATGGCTTTATTCACTCACGGGGATATCGATGCGCCGGGTTGTTATTACAGGAATGGGAATGCTCGCTCCAACTGGGGCGAATGTGCGCACCGCATGGGAGTCGGCCGTGGCAGGTCGCTCGGCGGTGACGCAGATCTGCGCGTTTCGATACCGCTGAGCTACCTGTTTCAATCGCAGCAGAGATTCAGGACTTCGATGCAAGCGATTTGCTCGGCGTCAAAACTGCCCGCCAGGCTTCTCGCTTCGTTCAATTCTCTGCAGTGGCGGCTGATGAAGCACTTGCGTGACGCTGGCTATGACGCCGAAGCAATGGGCGACCTCTGTGGCTGCCTGATCGGAGTGGCTATCGGAGGGCTGGCGAGATCGAAGAGAGCTCCTGCCTGCTCAAGGAGCGGGGAGCTTCACGGATCTCGCCGCTCACCTTGCCATACGCGATCCCCAACATGGCCTCGGGATTCGTCGCCATTCAACATCAACTTCGTGGGCCGAACTTTTCCATTGCAACGGCATGCGCAAGCGGGTCACATGCAATCGGCGAAGCGGCGAGGCTGATTCAGATCGGCGAGACCAACATGATGCTGGCCGGTGGCGCCGAGGCAGCGATCTGTCCCCTTTCCATCGCATCGTTTGCCCGCATGAAGGCGCTCAGCCGTCGCAACGACGCACCGGAAATCGCTTCCCGGCCATTCGACGCCGATCGCGATGGATTCGTGATGGGGGAAGGTGCCGGACTGATGGTGCTGGAAGAATACGAACATGCGAAACAGCGCGGCGCCAAGATCTATGCGGAACTGATTGGCTACGGGCTCTCCGGCGACGCCTACCACATCACCTCACCCGGACCGGAAGGTGAAGGTCTGGCCCGTGCGATCCGCGGGGCGATCGTTTCGGCCGGCCTGAATCCCGAGGACGTCGATTACATCAACGCGCACGGCACTTCGACACAGGCCAACGACACGCTTGAGTCCCAGGCGATCCAGTCCGTGCTCGGCTCGGCGGCCGAAACCGTCGCGATCTCATCGACCAAAGGAGTGACCGGTCATTGCCTGGGAGCCGCTGGAGGGATCGAGGCGGTTTACTCGGTGTTGGCGATTTGCGAAGGGCGTCGTCCCACCCACCGCAAATCTGACCACGCCCGATCCGACATGCCCGCTGGACTATACACCTGTCAACTCACGAGAGCGAGCGATCGAGGTGGCGCTGAGCAACTCGTCCGGGTTCGGTGGGCAAAACGCATGCCTGGCCTTCAAGAGAATCAACTAGTCACCACGAGGTTCCATCATGACGCCCAACCCAAGTCATACGACTCCAAATCAAACGCAAAAGCAAGCAATGAGCGATTCGCGAGAGCTACAAGACCCGACAGGCCAGCCGCGCGGCTCAAGATCCGACCTTCCGACGAAAACGCTCTATCTGAGCCGTCAGGAGGCGGCCAGCTGGCTCCTGAGTATCGATCAATGGCTATCAGAGCAGGACGTCAAGACGTGCCCAGAATTGGAATCTCTGCGGCTTTCCTTGGAAGATGCCTGCTGGCTGGCCAGGTGGAAGCGAGAGTCCGTCAACCTGGAACTCTGTCCAGCATGGTTGCCAGGAATCCTTCAGGCCCTCGTTCAGGTCGACGCGGATGAGCCGTCCTCCGAGATGGCGGAAACCCTCGAAGCGATCATCGGAAAGCTATCGGCTGTTGACGCGATTTCATAATCCTCCGAGAAAGCGTTGACTGACAAAGTTCCTGCGGTCCGACTCCATGGGAATTCTTCGTGAAACTCAAGGCAAATCCTCGAGGCGGCCCAATCCAAGTTGCTGCCGATTCCCTACAATGATGCGTTCGCAAGGAGGCTCCATGAACTCACAACTCTCTCAGTTGAGTAACGATTCGGTTGAAAAGCTTACGATTGTGAACTCCACACGTTCGACAACTGGTCCGCCGCCAACAGCGATTCCAGGCTGGAATTACGAGGAAGCTTTTTCTCGCAATCTGGGCCTGATCTCGCCAAGTGAGCAGGATCGTCTTCGTAATTGCCGCGTGGCGATTCCAGGGATGGGCGGAGTCGGCGGTTTGCACCTGATGACGCTCACGCGTTTAGGGATCGGGAAATTCCGAATCGCGGATGCAGATCAGTTTGCGGTTGGCAACTTCAATCGACAATTCGGATCTTCGGTCGGACGCTTGATCAACCCAAAGCATCGGTGCTTGGCGACAGCGGCCCGCGACGTCAATCCCGATCTAGAACTGGATGTTGTCACCGATTTCATCGACGAATCGAATGTAGATGCATTCTTGGACGGGGTGGACCTGCTAGTTGATGCGGTCGACTTCTTCGCCTTCGATGCCCGAAGACTGTTGTTCCAGGAAGCTCGTCGCCGAGGTATCTGGGCAGTGACGGCAGGTCCCATCGGCTTCAGCACCGCCTGGATCAGCTTCGATCCCAATGGCATGTCATTCGATGAGTACTTTGATCTCCGCGACGACATGGATTCGCTCGATCGGTTTGTGGCGTTCGCTCTGGGGCTGGCCCCGAAAGCAACACATGTCCCTTATTTCGACTTTTCCTACGTCGATCGCGAGAGTGGTCGAGGACCAACGTCGCCTCGGCATGTCGACTTGGCCAGTGGCGTCGTCGGCGCCGAAGCGATCAAGATCTCTGTTGCAGCGAGGTGAAGTCAGGCCGGCCCCGCACTATCACCAGTTCGACGCCTACCGATATTTGCTGAAACACGGTCGGCTAAGAATGGGAAACCGCGGCCCGATCCAACGTATGAAACGTCGTCTCATGCGGAAGCGATTGATCGAACTCGGCTTTCAGGTGTGACTCTCTGTAACGTAGTCGAGCCTCTCCGAGACTCGCATAGCCTGATCTTCCGCTTATCAGACCTAGAGTGCTCTTAACACCAGTCTCGGAGAGACACTGACCTACCAGTTGTCCTTCAGTTTATTCACCGGAAACGAATGTCCGTGCAGCCATCCGCCCTCGACACGCTTCTTGAAGCGGCCATCCTGGCCCCTTCGGGAGACAACACGCAACCTTGGCGGTTTGCAGTCGATCGAGAACGCTGGACGATCTCCGTCGACGTCGATCCTACACGTGATCCGTCGCCGATGAACGCAGGTCAACGAATGGCCTGGATCGCGATTGGAGCCGCTATTGAGAACATGGTGAGAACGGCGGAATACAATGGATGGTCGATACCGGATTGAAGCGACTCAAGCCGGCCAGCCCGTTCTAGTTCCAGCTCGAGTCGACGCCGGGTCCCGGATCGATTGAACCGGTCCTTAGGGCCCGGGTTACAAACCGGCGAGTATACGAAGGGGGCGATATTTCATCTGCTCTGTTGGACGCGATTAAGTCGTCGATCCCCGCGATTGACGGCGTTGAAGCACACTGGATTACGGATCGTGAAAGATCGGAACAGCTGACGCAATTGATTGCCCGAGCCGACGCACTCATTCTCAGCACCAAAGCCAATTCGAGATGCTTTTCTGGCGAAAGTCCGGTTCGATCAACCGGCCAATGCCATTGTTGAAGAAGGGCTTTCCCTGGGTTCGCTGGAGGTCTCAGTCGGCTGAGCGTTTCATGCTTCGTGCGATGACAGTTCGTTCCCGATGGTGTGCTTCGGACACTCGGGGACGCAGCGTATTTGCTGGCGTGGCCAGAAAACTAGCCGGCAGTGCCTCGGGTCTCTGTCTGATCAGTGCACCTGACGATTCCCTCGAGACCCGAATTCCCGTTGGTCGAGTCTGGCAACGAGCTTGGCTTGAGGCTTGTGAGCAGGGCCTGGCCTGCCAACCGATGATGTCGCTTTGTGTCTTGCGGAATGTTCGAGACAACGCACCCGAGCTGATGGGGCGGATCGGTCAGCATAAGGCGTTGTCGCTTCTTCGCGAGTTTGAGGATCTTTTTCGTTGCATCGCAGGCTCCTGTCCCGGCGCGATCATGCGTATGGGTTACGCCACAAACTGCCCACAGCGCGAGTCGGGCGACGGCCTACAAAACAGGGCAGCTGAATTTGGTTGGGAAGCTGAGCGATCCGCTCGTGGATTCAAGAAGGATGCTTGCGAAGACGCTATTGAGAAACTCGATCTAGTAGATGCTCTTGGAAGGGCAGTCGATTTACTTTCTTCGAAACTGGTGCAAGAGAATGAAATCACGGGTCAAGGATTTGGCGAGCCAGCACTGGGATGCGATCGTCGTCGGTACGGGAATGGGGGGCGCAACGCTCGGCTACCAGCTTGCGATGGCGGGGTGTAGCGTGCTGTTCTGTGAAAAGGGCCTCAACCAGCTTTCCTCGAACGATGCAATTCGTGGAGATATTGCGGAAGTCTTTTTTGAGAAGCCTGATGTGCCGTCAGAAAAGCACGAAGAGGTGCTGCAGCGGCGGGACGTTGGACGGATTACATTGAGGATGTCTCGCAACAAAGGGTCCGTCGATACATTCCATTCATTGGCTCCGGAAGCGGTGGCTCGAGCAGTTTGTACGGAATGGCGTTGGAAAGACTGTATCCCGAAGACTTTACTCCAAGAGAAAAGTTTTCGAAGGTCCAAGCAGTCGATCTTGTCGAATCCTGGCCGATCACCTACGAGCAATTGCGGCCCTATTATCAGCAAGCCGAGAAGCTGTTTGCGGTCCGCGGATCGTTGGATCCGCTTCGAGACAATCACTTGGATCCGCTCGCTGATCCCGATCGAATGTCCGAAGCATCAGCGGAGTTATTTGAATTCGTCTCGGGAAAGGGGATGCACCCGTATCGTCTACCCGTGGCCTCGGATTGCACCACTGACTGTATTGGATGCCAGGGTTTTTTGTGTCCGAGTTCATGCAAAAAGGATGCATCCAATACCTGTTTGCTTCCCGCGGTCCGGGACCACGGGGCGGTCGTGCTGGAATCTTGTCGTGTTCATCGACTTGACGTGAGTGCTGATGTTGTTCGGGGAGTGGTTTGCTTTGTCGACGACAAGGAGGTTCATCTCGAGGGTGACCTCGTCATCCTCGCCGCCGGTGCATTGGAGTCGCCCTGCATTCTGCTGCGATCTCGCAATGCCGACTGGCCCGATGGCGTGGCAAACCGATCGGGATTGGTTGGGCGTAATCTGATGCGTCACTACGTAGATTTGTACCCCGTACGGCTGAAGTCGGCCGATGGGCTGGGAAGTGGCAGAAAACAGACTTGCCATGAACGATCTCTATCAGAGCAACGGATTTGTAGGGGGCACGATTCAATCGTTCGGCTCACTTCCGCCAGCGACAGTCATTGTGGCCGGCATGCAACAAGACCTACTTGACCAAGGACATGCCTGGATCACACCCGGATTTTTGATCGCCAAGCCATTCCTGAAGGCCTTCTTAGGAAGAAAACTGTCAAGATCGGTGATCCTCGCAAGCATCATGGAGGACCTTCCTTTTCAAAACAATTCCGTCACGCCCCACAGCAACGGAAAGGATATTGTTCTCAAGTACACGATCGCTCCCGTTGAGAAAGCTCGAATTAGTGAGATGCGTCAACGCGTTCGTGACGTTTTGCGGCCGTATCGCTTCATGGCAATCAAACAATCCGAGAACAATGAAAGGATTGCTCACGCATGCGGTACCTGCCGATTCGGGAACGACCCGTCAAGCAATGTGCTGGATGCCGACAATCGGGCTCACGGGCTTCGCAATCTGTATATCGCCGACAGTTCGTTCTTTCCGTCGAGTGGAGGGATCAACCCTGCCCTGACGATCGCAGCCAATGCATTGAGGGTTGGGGACAAGATTCTCGGTAGGACAACAAACGACTACATCACTGATCCCTATCGTCTCAGAGATTCCTCGCGAGAGATTCCATAGCGATGAGAAATAGCGGAGACGCAATGCCAATCAAGACGGTCACTTGTTGATCGCTGGCAACCGATGAGCGTCCGCCGCCCTCTTGATATTGGCTGGAGGTGAAGTTGCTATGTTTGGTCTTATTTGATATGCCATATTGATGTCCCTGACGCATGACGACGTAAGGTAGCAGGGCCCGATTGGATCCAGTTCCGGCACAGCGTGCTAAATGTTTCGTGAAAATCAATACATAGATCGACATGGCAATGACCACACTTGAAAGTCTATCGATCGAGCAGTTGCCGACCTTCATGAGCTGTCGAGTTTGCGGATACGAGACCAGCACGCCAGACTCACATGATTTTGGTACAGTCCCAGGTAACACTTCCAGATTTCGTGAAACACGTTTTCTGTTGTGGAAATGTCCGCGTTGCTCGAGCATCCACAGCGTACGTCCTGTTGATTACGACGACATCTATTCCGACTACGCGTTGAAACAGTGGAAGCTTGACTTCTTGTGGCCGAGCGATGTCGAACCTCGTCGGGAGATTGAAGCGAGCAGGACTGAAGCAGGCGGACTCAATTCTTGACTTTGGTTGTGGTGTCGGCGTCTTCCTCCAGTATCTTGAGGAAGCCGGATATCGCGATGTTGCCGGCTACGATCCGTACATGCCAGGCTTCTCAGAACTGCCGGTAGATCGATCTCCGTTTGACTGCGTGGTGGCAAACGATGTCATTGAGCACTGCCCGGATCCGAGGGAGATGCTACAGTCGTGCAGAGACTTATTGAAGCCCGGCGGACTGCTGTATGTCAGCACCGTGGACGTCACACCTGTTGACCTGGCGGATACAGAACGACACCTGATGTGTTTGCATCAGCCCTTTCATCGGGTGATGTACCAGAGATCCGAGTTCGCCAAGCTATGCGCTGAGACTGGCATGGAAGTGCTCGCATCGTATGATCGTTCCTACATGGATACGCTGGTGCCCTTTGTCAACCGCCGGTTTTTGGGGGAGTTCAATCGAACGCTCGGCGATGTCATTGAAAATACGTTTGACCCCACGGCTGGTCGAGTTTTCTTTCGCAAACCAGCCCTCTTTTTCTTTGCTTTTTTTGGATACTTCTCAGTCACGGCATTCGAGCCCGCGATCATCCTTCGGAAGCCCAAATAGGCGAACGGTCCTCCGAATCTCAGTCAGGAGACGCTATGCGTAAGTACCAGATCGAACCGAACAACGGATTCTTCCAAGCAGCAAGAGGAATCGTTGAACACGAAACCGCTCCTGCGTGCACGATCAGTTTTAGCAGTCTGGTAGACCTGACCAAAATGAGGCGATCCGATCCCAGTACGCCTCTGAGGGTCGCCGCAAGCCAACCTATACGGCATTTGTCATCAGGCAGTCGGGATCGTGCTTAGCGAGTATCCTTACGCAAATCGTCGGGTCGTCAGAAGGCCGTGGCTTTTCTTTCTTGGGCCCCGGCTTCAAAAGTTTCATCACTGCGATATCGCCGTCGCAGTAGAACCGGACACTCCCAGAGATCGTGTTGGCAAGCCTTCATCAATATCGTCCGAGATGCCGATCAAAAATCACTCGAAGAGATCACGGAATGGCTTCATGCATTCGACGCCAGAGCGACGAAACCAATAACGAACAGTGGCAGCAGTTTCAAACGCTGATCAAAAGACTTCCGTGGCCACTGGCGAACTTCGTGATTCACTTGCCTCACTGGATACCGAGCCTTTAGGGTGAAGTACCGAGGAGGCTCTGTGTTGCTCAAGTTCACCCGCCAAGTGCGGCGTCGACATGCTCGACCGCAAACTGGTCTTCGCCAATGGCGGTCTCATTTGGCTTCAATCAAAAAACGCCCGATGGTTGTTGACAGCGAAGTGGTTGCAAGACCAAGCTTTCACTTCTTTCTCAACTTTGATCGGCGAGTGATGGCGGGAGCACAGGTGCAAAATTCTTCGCTCGGATAACCGAACTATTAACATCCCCGCAAGATGACCCTGCAACCAGAAAACTGAAGGCGTGTCGGCCTGCCCCCAAGGGTTGAAAGCTTCCAAGGAATTGTGAAGTGACCCCACGCTACAAGTCGCCCCTCCTGAAGGTATGGGTCACGAACGGCGGCCCTACGTAGATGGGACTTGATCTTTGAAAAGATCTGCTCGATTGGATTGAGATCCGGCGAGTACGGCGGCAGGAACCAAACTTCCGCGCCGGTCTGCTCAATCTTTTCAAGCACCGATGTGGGTTTTGTGGCTGGAGAGGTTGTCCATCACAAGGATATCGCCGGGACGCAGCTCAGGGGCAAGAAGCCAGATCGACGAATCCTTCAAACACCCATGAATTGGTCGGGCCGTTTGTGATCATCGATGCCCGGCTGCTATGACAATCAATGGCGTGAATCAGCGTAGTCTTTACCAATAAAAACAGCCCCTGGAACTACCAGGGGCTGTTTCTTCAACTGATCTCAAAAAGATCGTCGGTTATGCCTTCGAACGGCGGCGTCGAACAACAACCTCAGCTTCTGATCAACCCCGGCCCGGTCGAAATGCGCGTTGCCGAGGTTGTCTGGAACAGGGACCTGTTCGAAGCTCGAGGCTGAGTCCTGTTCGAAAACGGAATTTAGTGCCGGGGAGAACGCCATTGATCGCGGCGTTGCCAAGAACGTCGAAATTCCCAGGATTCGATGCGTTAAACGCAGTACCGTCCCAATAGTTCTCCGAAACTTCCCCGCATTGTTGTATGGCGTTCGGAGATTTCCATCAGTCGAGACGAACTTTGAGTTATCCAAACATGTTCGTAACCTGGAAGTAGTCTTCATTGAAAACTAGATCAGATACTCTCGATGTCAAAAATGTCCCCACCCCCAGTTGCAGTCGGGACATCGTTGTAATCTGAGTCACCAACAGTACCGACTGGGTTCGGGCCCAAAGTCGGCGAGATAGGTGAATTTCTACGAACGCTTAAACGAAGAATCTTCAACCACTACCTTTCCCGATAGTATGAGCGTACCGTTGTTGAAACCCATTCCAGTGATGTCGCTTGCATCTCCCACACTTTGGTGATAAATCTCAAAGAAATTTTCACCTGCAGCGGTATCCCCGTTTCCAGCGAGCCCGAAGAATGCAGTACTTGCATTTGGAAACGCACCACCAAGAATGAAATCAGCGACTACGGAACGGAAGCCAGTAACAAACGTGTATTCGTTTGGTGCCAATGGTGTTAACTTGGAGCTCCTCCAGTGGCAATGAACTGTGCCACCTAGCGTGAACGAAATTATCGAACTGGAATCCAATAGAACTTGCGTTCAAGCCGCCAGCTCCCACTGCCACACTGGTGCTGTTAGCCCAGTCAAGTGTGTCTAGCTCAAACGTATTTCCATTCGTGTTCCCACAAAATCTCCAGTTCCCAAAGGATCGAAAAGCACAACCCCAGCCTGAACGCTGGCGGAAGTAAAGAGCAAACCTGCCATCGCCATCACGGCCAACGATAGCTTTCTAACTGCAGAACATTCTCATTTTAATTCACTTCAAAAAATAGCTTACAGACAAAAATCATGAGGTATCCGGGGAGGGCGACTCGCCGGCACCATCACGAGAACAAAACCCAAACAATCAGATTGAAAGCTCAGGCGGTCTGAATAGCCCGCTAGGAAGTGATCTAGGGAATGCACGCCGTGATTCCGCAAGTGTCGATGTCACACCCGCAGGCTGGATAATGGTCACACTCTCATGAGAGATCGCAACGGCATGAAAACTAAAACTAAGAACTAACACAGTTCGCACAGGTCGCGGCTGAGTTATCAACTCGAAACTGGCTGTTTCGAAGCTGCTGAAAAATTAGGAAGTGCAGATGACTCCGCAAGACTGCCCTCAACCCCACTACCGCCGCTGTTCCACGGAATCGCGAATCAACCCCGCATCCGCTGACGAAAAAGCGAAGAGAAACGCTATCAGCACTAGTGCCAATCGCTCCAAACGCGTTTCACGGTGAAGATTGAAAGTAAGAAACATCTACTCAACGGATGAGAGCGGGAAGCCCGAGATCAAAACAAGCCTGATATTTAACTGCCCAAATTACCGATTGCAACAGTTTTCTCGGTTTTTTTAACGGCATTCCTAGGTGTAGAAGTGAACACCCTTTTATGGTGAGGGGGGGAACTATGCGAGCATCCTTGCACAGGAAAGTGGAGGCATCTAGCCTACTTTCTGAAGCTAGCATCCGCGCCGCCTGGCCGTAGCTTTCACACTTGATCAGCTCCTCTACTTGCCTTGGAAAATCGCGTGGGTTGACATTCCTTGGCCTCAATAGTTTTCCTGCTCCGAGGGCATTGATGGCAGCCATGTCAAGACATTGGTCCAGATTGCTGGGTATGCCAATCACTGGTGAGCCCTGGGCGATCGCTTGCTGGGACGTTGGGCTCCCCCCGTTGCAGATGACGAACTGAGGCGAGGGAAGGAGGGTTCGTAGCCCGGGAGATAATCGGGATACGAATAGCCAGGGAGGATCGGAATCAAGTTCACAGCGGCCTGCAGTAGCTGACGATCGTGGTGACCGGCATTTCGGGCAAGAATCTCAACGAATCCTGAGGTAGTATGATGAAGAGGCCCCCGAACTTCCAAATGTGAGGTAGATGATTGGCCAGCATCGGTCCAGGCTCCGACCACCAATCTGGAAGAGGGGTCGTCGGATGACCAAGGGATGGGGCCCACCAAATGTATGTTCAGGTGGGGAAGGCTGTTCATTTTTTACCAATCCACTCCAGTCGGCAAACATAGTCCAATCTGCGTCGGTGTAGACTCGACGCACGTCATGTCCGAGACTTGGGAGCCCGTGACGTTTTCGCAAACTGGTTCATCGGGCGGGCGTGTAACGCAAATGCAATCGGTCGGGCAATGGTCAAAAACGATTTGTCCCAACGCCATGTCCTAGCCATCTGGTCATCGGCAAATCGGGAACCGGATATCTCAGTTCAGGCGTCGGGGCTCCAATAGGAATTTGTAACGCCGACATAGGGCACCCCGGCGGAGGCGTGCGGTAAGCCGAAAGCGAAAGCCGAAAATCACCGACCACCAAGTCGGGCTCAAATTCGTCGATGACTGTCAAGTCCTCTCGGAACGTAGTCCTCGAGAGTCAAGGGAGATCGTAAACTGGAGAGCCGTTCGCCAGAGCACTTTTAGGAACTGCTCGCTGGGAATGCTTTTCAGTTCTCAGCCGATGATACCGAACATTGGCTAAAACAGTCGCTCGTAGCGACTATCGCATGCCATCAAAACGTCGTGGCCTGCCAGGGTCATCGTGTTAGCCAGAACATGCGGACGGGCGACGTGCGCAAGGGTTACTGCCTCGGCCATAAAAAGGACTCGCCGCCTTTTGTACTTAGCTCGAGTCTCTCGCTTTCCCTCATCACGATGAAGCCTGCGATTAAGGGTATGAATCGGCAGCGGCCAGGCAACTTGAATTCGGCGATACCACCGGTCTGCCGGTGGGCTCGCCGAAGAAGACGCCCATCTTCCAGATGCAGCGTTCTTTCCGCATAACCAAGAATTCGAGCGTCATGGGTGACCACGACCACCGTCGTTTTTCGTTATTGTGCTAAGTTTCTTCAGCAGTTCCACGGTTTGACGACCGGACTCGGCGTCGAGTGAGGCGGTGGGTTCATCCGCAAAGACAATTTTGGGACTTCCAGCCAACGCGCAGGGCGATTGCGACGCGTTGTCGCTGTCCCATGCTGAGCCGACGGATGTCGCGATGGATCTTCTCGCCAAGTCCAACTGCTCTTGAGCAAATCCTTAGCTTGCAGGTTTGCCTCAGACCTTTCCACATCGGACAAGTCAAGTGGTACGCGGACGTTTTCTTTTGCGGTAAGCCCACGGAAGAGATGGAATCGTTGAAAAACGAAGCCGAGATGTTGTCGACGAAACAGTGTTAACTCGGACGCAGACATTCCGCTTACATTCTGATCAAAAAGCCGAAGCGTTCCGTTGTCGGGAGACGAACCCGCAGCCGAGAGTTAAAAGCCGTGTGCTTTTTCCCGCTTCCAGATGGACCCACGAGGAACAGAAACTCAGCCCTCTCGGATCGAAAGGCTTATTTTCATCAAGCACCTTCGTTTATCTGTGGTCCCGTTTTGATAGCACTTGCTGATGGATAGCCTCAATGATAAAGTCCTCATCCCTGTAGCACGGTAACTGGATCAACGTGGCGATTCGACCTAGTGGCAGCATCGCGGAAACCAAGACAGATTAGCATTTCACAAGCTTGTTGAAATCACGAGAAGTGACGGCGTGATCGCGATCGGCAATCGAGGTGAAGAGATGAGCCGCCCACAGCAGCCAACTGACAAGATGACCTACAACGCATCCAATGAGCCCGATCGTTAATCCTTGGCCAATCAGAATACGAGCGATCTGCCGATCGGTTGCCCCAATCGCCTTTAGGGCGCCGTAGCTCTCGAGGTGATCCAAGACGAGCGCATAGAGACTCTGTGCAACCATGACCAGACCCACGGACAGTCCCAGTAGCGTAGAACTGCCGAAACTCATGCCAAGCCCTGTCCTCAAATCCAATACATTCGTGTTAGCCAGCTGAAGTCCTGCTGTGGAGACGTCTGCATCCGGCAATCGATGCTGGAGCTCTTCGACCACGGCATCATTATCCGCACCTTTTTGGTTCGGACCAAGAAATATGAACAGCGGCTTTGGCTCACTTTCCATACGCTCTTGCCGACTCCAGGCTTGTAAAGACGTAGGGCGTCGTGATGAAACCGACGATGCCATCCGTTTTGGCGACGACTCTTGCACGATGTTCGTTGATCTCAAGCACTTCCCCGACGCTTGGACTGCCCAACCGTGACGCATCAAGTTGATCGATGGTGATCGCGTTGGGCATTCGCAGATAGTCGATACCGCCTTCAGCAAATGACCAGGGATGACCCAGCTCACTGCCAGGTTCGGCCCCAACGATCATGACGTGGTCAAATCGGCCATTTCGTAATTTGACGAGCCCGCCAGCAACTAAGTACGGCTCTGCCCGTTGACCCCGAGGCGCTTTGAATCCGTTGGAGCCATGAAGCCGGGATGTCCGCAGTCATATCCAATTCTGTACTCCCCGATGGCCCACCCAGACGTCAGCTTTCCCGAAATCAATTAGCAAGGTCGACTTGCGAATCATTCCGATGAACATCCCGCCCTGCATGTTGAGCAGGACCAACGAGAAGACGACGCCAACCACCGCGAGCAACAATTTCCGGCGGTCTGCTAACAGCGTTTTGAATGCAAACGAGAGCATCTTGGTCAATCCGGCATGGGCGGAATGGTTCGGGGCTGGATTGGCTTTTGCAATCAACCAATTCGCCGGTTTAGCATTGATGCCGCGCCTGGATCAAGGGAAAAATGCCAACATTGGTTTTGACAAGATGAGCCGAATGGACAGGATGCGGAGTGAGAGTTTCTCCATGCGGAGTTGAAGCTGTTTCTAAATTGTCGATTTGCAGTGAATGACGCATCTGTACTTAGGCCCGAAGGGTTGTCAAACCCTCATGCCGGTGGCGTGAGCCACCGGAGGGGCGGTACGATTGGCGGTGAAGCCGCCAATCGGAGGGCGGGAAAATGTTTCGGTTCCTCGGCAACGCTTCCTCGGCAACCGGGGGTTTCACCCCCGGTAATGAATCTGTCAGCTCTCCGGGCTTGCGATCACAAGTCCTGATGAACCATCCAGACGGAAAAACGCACGGGGATTCGGGATACTACATCCTGTGGATCCTGTTCATTCTGTCGAAACTCTTTTCCCCCCAAGACTCCAAATCAGAATCATCGTCAGCTGGAATGCCTCCGGCGTGTCGATGGGACTGTTGATGTAGTCCGAGTAGAGCGATGACGAATAACAGGGTCAGGAGAATCGCTTTGTCGCCTTGCGGTTGGCTGATGATGCATAACATGCCCTGTATGAATAGGGCACCACAGACCCAGCCCAATCAGTCCCTGTTCGACGATCAGGTGCAGAAAATCGTTCTCGCTGTGGAACGGCCAGTAGTCGTCGGTGGTTATGAACGGCCAGGTAGCCCGGATTCAAATTTTGAGATTCGCCAAGTGACTTCGTCCGTCAGGCCCGCCAGTTCGATCGCATCGATCTCGACGTCGTGTGCCGAGCTCCGACGTCCCCAAGGAGAGGAACAGCGGACGCCTGATTGCAATTGGCCCGATCGCTCGCTGGGGATCGCCCAAAACATGAGGCGACAGATGAACCTTCTGCCATCGCCAGACACCACTTCCGTCGCACTCGGCCACACCTTTTCGGCATCCGACCGATTGGGTCAGGTTCTTCTCACATAAATAGACGCCGACCTTGGTCGGCTGCTCGCCGCGCAGTCGCAGCCGCGCGCGTTGTCGCCTCTCGGCCCGACGCTCCGACAAACCAGCCGAGGTATCCCGATTCGCCACCCTTCACCACACACCAGCTTTCTTTCTGCCGAGCGTTGACTTCGCGTTTGATGGCCTTGCCTTAACCAGCCGGGAACCCGATTCATCTGGAACACTCCTCGCGAACAACGTGGGAAACGTGCCAGTCCCGGTGCCGAAACATCAGGAGGCTGGATGTCGAGGCACGATCCCGAGCACCAATTGGTAATGATCCCCAGCGGAGTCCAAGATCCTTCGCAACCCCCGTCCAATCGGGTCCCGGATCGCGGGGACCGAAAAGACCAGAATCGTGGTCAACGAAGCAGAGCGCTGACACCGAAGATCAACGCCGGGAAGCCGACGCCGTTGACTGCGCTTGTCAAGCAAGTGGCCGAACGAGAATCGCCAGACCCCAGCGAGCATCATCACTGCCAAGGCGCTCCTCGTCTGCATCAACACCAGACTGATCGCTCCCATCACTATCCCGGTAACGACCAACGCTTTTACCCATCGCATAGTTCGTCGACCGCCACCAGAAGAGCGACCAGGCCATCATCAGCAGCACGACGGCCTCGGAAGCTTGTCCCCCCAGGTTGGACGCCCCCGACATCGGTCCGCCGATACGAAAGTATCGGTCCCAGTCGCCCCAGCCAATGAACAGCAATCGCTCTGGCATGCACCAGCAGCCGAAGTAGATCAGGGCAAACGGGGCCCCTCGTGACATCGCGACCAGCAACGAATCGCCTCGGCCCGCTAGTCTTCGGATAACAGGCAACGACCGGGAAGCCGAGCCAAGCACCCTTGACAGACCGGAAGGCGTTGCTTGGCGAAAGGTGAATGATCGCACCGAGGTCACCATATCTGCTGAAGCCACAGTATAACCGACTCCGCAGCAGAAATCGTTACCCAAACCAGGTAAACGTACACGAGCGGACTTCGCGAACGAGCGCTCGGCTTTTCGCCGGTCGCGTGTTGCCAGCGAAAGCCACACCAACCGGCGCAGATGCCGAGCACAAGAAAATCGTGATGCCGCATCGCCCACTGGCCAGCCCAGGGCGTGAAGTCCAGCATCGGATAAGTCGCCATCAACAGGCTCGCCGCAAACGCGGTCGAGCTGCCCCAGCGGTCACGCCGAAGAGAACCAGCGCCGTGGCAACCAGAGACCAGTGGTCCAAGCAAGCCAACTTCAACGCGACGGCGATGATGCCAATCGCCGCGATCCCGGTGAGGAGGTTGAGAATGTCAGGCATTTAGCTCTCCGTCTCTTAGATAGATACCCGCTCGGGTCGTGCTTGCTTGGACGCGAGCTGCTCTCGCCCGGCTCACGAGAATCGTCCGACAAGGGATCAAGAAAAAAAATGACACGCAGAGGCGGAGAGACGCAAGGACGTAAAGAATACCAAAACGATCTTCCCCATCCTTTGCCCCACTGCCCCACTCCCCGACTCCCCTACCGCCCACTCCAAACCAGCTTGCCGGCGATCCATCCACCCAAGATACCTCCGAGTAACCGCACGACGAGTGCGATCAAGTTCGGACTGTGGGCCCGCAGCAGTAGCTGACCCATTTCGGTTGCAGCGCAAACGGATGCGACCAGGACGCAAACAAGAATGCGGGCAAAGATCGCCCACTTCATTCTCGGTGTAGCAGTTTTGGTCGACAGGACGGCCAGGCTGCCCAAGGGGCGGACCATGAAAAGTACGCAGGAGATTGGAGAAGCCGAGAAAATCCCCGCCCGAATGTAACCCTCCTGATTGGGGATCGTAACGAACTTGAAATACGCGCTCTTATCTGGTCACCCGAACCGATGAAATCGAAGGGTGCCCAGGCAACGATCATGTAGATAAGGGCGAATACGATCAGCCTGAGGCTAAAGCCAAGGTACTGTTGTTTGAGTGTCGCACGCTTACCTTCTCGGTCCCGCTCATCAGGTACCGCTGAACCCCCAATCACCCCCAGGCTGCCCCGGCCACGGACCAGATCAGATCATCCGCGGACGCGGTTCGAGACTCAATGAAGACCTGCAACAGTTCCAGGACAGCGACGAATAGTCCGCCGCCAAGCAACCCCGACGATACGAGGCTCGACTTGATCTTCGTTGCTCGCTTTACGCCCGAAATATAGGCCGACCGGCATGGCCGCTACCAAGGCTACCGCCGCGTTGTAAGAAGCCGACATCGGATCCGATGTCCAGTCACCGAAGGGATAGGATCGATCGCACCGCTCCGCCACCGTTCCGCCAGCACTCCGGGCGTCAGGGCAGGCATGAAAGGCATCAATCCCAGGCCGCGTAGCCCGCCAAATAGAGCTCGAGAGCGATGCTGGCCGTTTGTTCCTCTCGCCTGTGGAAGACAAAGGCACCGACGCGCGAAAGAAACCAATTCCCGCCGATCAGGCAGGCCACGACTCCCAAGATTCCGCCGATCGTTTGGGCGATCGTATCCGAGAAGGAAGGCACTCTTCCGCCGAACCAGAACTGACCCAGTTCGACGAGCGTGCCCCAGAAGAACACGAATGCCACGACAATCGCGGCGAGAATCATGCGCACTGGCAGAGCTCCCTTTCGCAGGGGGGGGATCGCTAGGCCCGAAAGAAGCCCAGGGGGACCCCGAGCAACAGGTTCACGGCCACATCTGGCCGTGGGATCGCCGCTGTGACATGCCCGGTTCCATGCGTTCCAGGCATTCAAGAATTCGCCATCCTGATAGTGGAATGGGTACCAAGACCCAAGGAAAATGAAGGCTGTCCACAGCAGCTGGCGCTGCCCACCACCATGCCAGGCTTACCACTCGGCTATCCTGGCAAGGCGTGTGGAATACCGGTTTTCTCGTGTTGCTTCACACGTGATTGCCACTGTTCTTCCAGCCCATTCGAGTATTGATGGCAAAGAAATAGCCATAGAAGCGTCGCCAAGCTGGAAGGCCTTGCGTACTTGACCATTCCAAGCTGAGCCATGTCCCGATTCATCCTACGATCAAGATGCCCTCTTGGAGGTGCCTAGGGTGTAACAGCCTTCGCGATCATCAGTTTCGAGCGAATCGGGAATTCAACCAAACGCGTCGCCGACCCAGTGCGAATCGCGTTGTCACAGAAAAAACGACACGGATTCCAAGCTAGCGGCGTTGAATTTGGGGTCGCCTGAAAAGTAGTCGATCGACTTTCTGGACCAATCCAATGATTGGTAGATGGATCAGGTAGAACGCGAACGAGATGGTTCCCTAGGAACACCAACGGACGTGCAGCAAGAGCCTTGCCGATCAGGCCTCGTCTTGTTGCGGCAAGAATGACGATCGCAAGGATCCCGGGATCAACGGGTAACCGTAACGGACCCCTGGCCATTGAATTTCGTCAACCATCGGACTCGCCAGGATAAGAAGAACCAAAGATCCAACGCGACGCCTAACGTATCCCAGGTCCAAGTCTTCGCTTTCGTTCAGGTTGGAATTGTCCGAAAGCTGCCAGGGCGGCCCCTAGTGCGAAGATCGGTAGGTGAATCAACAACGAATGTTGCCATAGACCATCAGACGTCGCCATCGCATCGACTCGACTGGTCGATCGGAACGTTGATTCCCCAGAGTGGCAGCAGCATGAAACCGAAAATAATGACGAGCCAAATGTTCGAGAGCAACTTGCACCGCCGCAGAATCCCAAACAACACGCCAAAAAACACGTAGTACTGAACAATCACGGCCATCGCCCACAGCGGAGCGCTGATCGAATAGAGGCTTTTCTCGCTGAAATTGTGAACGCAGCGCGTGGAGCAAATACTGTTCGAAGTCCTGCGCTGTTTCGCCAAGGTCTTTGGACGACGGCAAAGGATAACAAGACCAGATAATAGAGCGGCAGAACTTTCCCAGCCCTTCTTCGCCAAAACGCGGAAGGGTTTTCGAGCCGCGCTCCTCGAGCGAATATCGCCAAAGGGGAGCGGCGAGCAGGTATCCCGTAAGCAAAAAGAATACAGCGACTCCATGACGACCGCTCACACACAACTGATGGAGCGAGAAGGAGCCGATCGTCCCAGCGACGTCACTGTTCTGATCTAAATGCACCGCGAAGACCGCGATCGCGGCTAGCGCCCGATTCTCCATCCAATTCAGGCTGGTATTGGATTCGGTCAACAAGTCGTTGGCCGTCGATGAGGGTTCGAGTCACAGGCTGCATTTGGCCTTGGTTCGAGTCGCGGCCGACCCGGCCGCAAGGGCCAAGCCTATCAGCCAAAACATGCGAATGTCGTCATGTCGCGATACTGCCATTGCAGCAACGAGCATTGCCAACAAACCGCAAGTAACGCCAACCGCCAGACCCCGAATCCAAGTCTCCTCCGATTGTGATGCAAAACCGGCAGGAAGCGAATGCGAGCACTAGGAGTCCCACCCAAATCAGCAATCCGATGACACCTTGCTCGCTCAACATCTCGAGAGGGCTATTATGAGTTGATTTCCATTTGCCTAGCTCCAGATGGCGTGACATTTCCTGGCCGCCACGTCCAGGACCGATTCCAAATAGTTTCTGCTGAGGCGTAGATCTATCGTTGCTTTCCAGAAGTCGACACGTGAAGCGAGCGTGGTGGTCTCCCAACCGTTTTCGATCCACTCTTCAATTCTTGGCCGCAGTGGCGACTGAAACGCCGCGAACCCGACAAGCACAAGAATGACAGTCGTTCCAACTAACGTTCGTATTCGACCGATGCCAAATGTCAATACCGCAACCAAACCGACCAACATACCCACATTTGCACCTCGGTTTGCCGTCACGATTGAAATGAGGGCAAGCCCCAGTGATGCGAGCAGACCAAGGATCAACCATGGTAATGAAGCTTGAAGGGCCACTCCAAGAGTCAGGCATGCCAACGGTGCCGCGGAAAATGCGATATCATGTGCGCCCTCAAGCGTCTTTCGCTGTAACGTCGTCAAAGCCGTAGCCAGCACTGCAGTGGCCAGCAATATCCAAACCTCTCGTGGACGATTCACGAAAACCGCAATCATTGACATGACTGCCGCTGACTCAAGCATTCGTAGAACGTGATGCTTCGGCCCCGCGTCCAAATCCCCCAGTCCCGCCACCAACTCTGTTACGAATGTCCAGAAGAGCAGCAACAGAATCCATCGCGGCCAAACTGGCCCTGTCTCCATCGAAGTCGAAGTCGATCTCTGAGTTCTTGGTTTCGCAACGTGCCCAGCGTCGCCAACGCCACAGCAGAAGTTTGAAAGCCGCTTTCCCAAATCCATTCCATTTGAGGGGTTTCTCTGGCTAATCCAAATCCAATACTTGTGATCGCAATCATTCCAAGTAACGGTTGCCATGGACTGGCCGCAATCATCAAGAATACGATTGCTCCGCAAACTGTCGCAAGTATTGGGAGGCGGTATCCCGCCTCGATCCAGCCGAGCGAAGAACGATGGA
This sequence comes from Pirellulaceae bacterium, assembly GCA_963767665.1. Taxonomy (GTDB): domain Bacteria; phylum Planctomycetota; class Planctomycetia; order Pirellulales; family Pirellulaceae; genus Rubripirellula. The sequence continues at coordinate 20,412 of CAVYFC010000010.1, read as the reverse complement.
ATGCAATGTGTGTTGCCGACCAGCCCTGCCAGAAAGCCGCCGCAGCGACCAAGCATAGGAACCACGCGTTTCCGCGAAGGAAATGTATCGATTGGGGAACCCTATTCATCATCTTGCTGGGTTGTTTACTCGTCGCGCAAACAAAGCGGTTTTAGGCGGCGTCGGTGGTCTATGGAACCCGATAGCACCTGGTTTTTCGCTTAGCATGTTGGTTTTGAGTTCTTGAAAGGTAGGCGTCGATCCGGTCTTGGTGTGGTGGGCCCTGCTGTCTGAATTTAGAGATCCGCTCGTTGAGAGACGGCAGAACGACCTCCTTGTTTGTCGCACTTTCCTTTGTACGTTCGTATTCAATGGCGTGGTGCGTCAACGTTCGGCGGGCCGGAAAACTCCGATGCAGACGATGCCCGGCCAGCGATTCTAGGTAGGACCTGCTAGCTGCCAGGCTTGGAAGCAAAAATTTCAACCGAGCCATCACCGGGAACCGCTGAACTTGGTAACTCCAGGCGATCAATCTGAATGGAGGCGTTATCGTTCACTCGATACAACTGGATACGACCACTTGCAAGTTTATCGCCTATACATCGCTCAATTTCACATTCGTTGATTTGCTCGTAGCGATCTTGCTCCTGGGAAAGGAGCTGAGCAAGTAATTGACCGTGTGGCGTTTGGCGTCCCCAGGCATCCAGTAGGATGAACTTCACGGTGTACTTGGATAGGAACTGATCAATTTCTTCGGTTGTGTCTAGGTCTAGATTGTAAACGCTGTTCGCCCAGTTTGATGTTGCAAAGCATTTGTCCGCTCGCATCAAGCAGTAGTCAATGTCGTTTCGAGAGACACGTAAAGCGACGGTAGCAGCACCGTCGCCTCGCGGATCGGAGCAAATCAAGATAGGGATCAGGCCAGGGGCATGAGGAATCGATTCAACGATTGTTCCATAGCCAACGACGTGAGCCGGTTTGCTTAAAATGGCCCCGTAGATTCCAGATGTAATTGCAACCGTTGCAAAAAGAGCGGCTAGCGGCTTTCCGGCCGGCAACCGTGTCAGCCATTCAAGTCCTAAAGCCACAAAACTCGCCCCGAGGGGCAGCAGTGCAATCGCATAGGCAAATCAGTCGGAGTAGGTACGGCTAGGTGAACAACCATTGTGCCAAACGCCCAGCTGGCTAGGACGGAAAGCCAAACCCAAGACTTGACGCGAAGCGAACTGGACAAAGCAATGACACCGATTGCGATCAAGATTGCTGCGAAAACGCTCTTGAGCGTCAGACCACATGCAAACATCTTCAGCTTATCCACTGGAGGAGGTCCAGAAACTCCTCGCAAGGCGTCGGATGAGAACTGATAGGACCAGAGATAGTAAGGACCCGCCAGGACGAAAACGATGATTGCTGGCAAGTAGAATCGCCAGTTCTTAAGGAGAGCCCAATTCCTCGTCAGCAACAGGGACAGGGAGGTATGGCGGCAATGGCAATTGCATCTTGCTTCGTTAATAGAGCCATGGATGTTAGTAACGCAAACCATAGGGCATTGACTGTTGAGGGATGTTCGATGAACCTCGCGTACCAATTCGCCGCCATCAGACATAAAGTGGAGGTCAGTAGGTCTGCCATGAATGCTTCCGTCCCTGCCTGAAACACTGGCGAGCAGAATACCGAGGCTGTCGAGACAGTTGAAGCAAAGATTCCGAAACGTGATTTCAGCATGAAGAATAGGCCAGCAAGAAAGGTGGCCCCAATCGCCGACATCAGAAGCATTGCTGAAAGGGGGCTGACACCAAACAAGCCGTACCAAATCGCTTGGATGACGTGGAACACTGGTGGCCAATGACCCAAAGCAACTTTTGGTAGGCGAGCGTAGTACCTCCGAGCGTAGCTGACCACGTCAACAGGAGCCCCGTCCGCAACCCAGTCGTGAATTAGCGCTCCCGAAATGAAATGTGCTGCCTCATCCGATTGACGGGCAAAGTCGGACTGATGCCAGCCTGACGTCCAAGCAACCGCTGCGATACTGAGAAAGCAGATGAAGAATGCAAACACTATCTGAACGGCACGACTACTCATCAGTTTGGCTTTGCCCAACAGACCGCCGTTTCTCCAGGGACGATCGAAATCGCTAGGCGTGGCATCCAGCAGTTCCATCAGGGCGAAGACTATCGTTTGAAACCATCACGCGTCGTTGAGTTCAATGAGTCCGGTAAAGGTCAGGCAAGAATCCCCCCTACCCGGAACGCGATACCGCGTTGACAGCCACGGCTTTTCCTGTTTCGAACGACGGTATCTAACCTGCGAGGCTAATGAAGAAATCTGTCCGCCTAGTGGTCTCTCCCGCCAGAGTTCAAAGAAGGCAAATCACTATTCTTGAGAGAGCTCTAATCCTTCAAGAATCCAAGCCGCTTGGTCCAGGTTAGTGGATCGAGCCAGGTTCTTGGCCTTGGAAGGGGTAGTGCTCCATCGCCCAAATCGCGGTCGGCGCCGAGTTGCGTGGAGTGCCTCTTCGTCTGGCAGCGCGGCGGTCCTCATCAAGCGGTACAGTGGCTTACTTCGCAACGAAGACTTCTCTTTTCCAATCAACGCCAGACAGTGTTGCGAAGTAAAGCGAAGCTGGACTAACTCCTCGGCCAAAAGCAAGACGTAGGCGGCGGAATCTGCTAGCTGTAACGCTTTGGAACGCTGTATCAGCTGATCCCATCGATGCTATTCCTGTCGTGGGTCGCGGTCGTCTCCGAGGCAGGCTTTCGACCATGCAACGGAGGTCCCACAGGTCACGGATGGCTCGTCGGAAATCGCCAATTCGAGAAAGATTCAAGATGCTGTGCAGCACGCGATCAACCGGATCTAGGATTCGGAATCGAGAACCTTCAATGGGCACAGACCGACCGAGTTGATCGTTCGTTGCAAACGTTCGGCGATCCGCCATCGGTAGAAGTCGAAAATGAACATCCACCTCGATCTTGCGGTACCCGTGTTGAAGAGGTGCAAGCTCATGTAGCCAGCGGCGATAATACCGAGTGTCGGCAGGGGTCAATTCTTCATCGCTGCCATATCCCGCACTTCGCATCGCCGATTCGAACGAGGATACATGGTTTTCGGAGACAAGTAAGTCCACGTCAGTGGTTCGACGCCCGGCGGCCCAAGGAAAACCCGCTCAAGGTAAGCCCACCCTTGAGCAAGACCGCTAATCCTTCAACGCCATGGAGTGTTCGCTCCAGTTGATCGAGCTCAAATCTCATCGAAGTCGTATTCAGCCGACTCATCAGGCATTCATTTTCGAGTCGTGATCGAACCGTCTCCGGTATCCGATTCCAATGGCAGGTTTCTCGAATGCGGGCCGCCAACTGAGGCAACAATTGGATGTGATTGGCAAACGGAAACACTCGATCCCATTGCTGAACCGTCAGCCCGTTGCAACTTGCCGGGTTGCTGAGCATCGACAACACCATGCTGAGGACTTCCAGAAGCTCTGAAGCCAACGCGTTTGGTTCTCCGTCCGATCGGCCATCCCCGCATTCGCTCCAGCCTCTTTGGAGTATTTCGTCATGTGGACACCGAGTGTTCGCACGCAGCATCGAGGCTCTCGCTCCCAAGCCTCACGGTTGTCTTGGAGACCACCGATGAACCTAGTTCAAGAAACGACTCCGACATTGCTGCTAACAATCGCTCCGCATCGACAGCATCGGCGTAGGTGAGGCGGAAAATTGGACAGCTTTTTGCGACTTCAACAGCAGCATCGTAACCGACTCGTCCCAGCAAGCGAAAATTGATTCCGAATTGGCTCAGTGTGCGAAACGCTTGTCCAGGACTCAGTGGCTCAAGCCGGGCAGACGACTCCGGGTCGCGTTGAGGCAGGACGATAGCGATGGGTGACAACGGGCTGCCATTGATCCGAACGCTCGCGGGCATTGGTCGGAGGTGGGCAATGGGGAGCTTTGGATTCATGAGGTGCCCGGTGGGACCAAATTCAGCGCGGCTTCCATAACGCTGTTTCATCAGGTCAATCGAGTCCCCTTTCAGAATTGTGGGCCTGCCGAGACCTTGTAGTGTGAGTTTTTCAAGATTCAGCAGCGCGATCTCATCACTGAGCAACTCCCAGTCACACATCATGAGTGTTGATGCCAGCGTGCTTTTTCCGGCACCTGACGCCCCAGGGAAAAGGATCGCTTGATCGGTGCTCCCAGGAACCACCGCGGCCGCAGCATGAATCGCCAAGGCTTCGTAGGAACCGCGGAAGAAACACCAACTGCAAATCCACTCCATCGCTGCCATGGTCAGTCTCTTGGGCCATGTGTGCCAGACCTGTCCGTTGACCGACCCAATCACAGAACTTCGGCCGCGGACGTATACAGGATCCAGCCTGAGTCGAAAGTCGGGAAACTCAGGGGACGCGCGAAACAGATGATCCCCGTAAAGAATCCGGATCGCCTTGGCGATTTCCGAGATGGGGGAATGGATACGAAACTGGTACGGTCCCAGCTGAAGCCCAATTCCTCAGGAAATTAGCGCACCGAGCAAGTTCCCCAAGGGACGCGTCACCAATCCTTGTGTCGCTTGTGCTCAACTTCTTTCGGTTCCATCCGTTTGCTCGCGGAAGATGAGTCCAACGAATTCCATCTGCTGGAGCGATTCGCTGACGTAATGAATCAGCTGCGGGTCAGGTCTCCAGCTCAAGTTGGCCGGCTACGGCCCGGGCCAATTCATCCTCCGAATAGCCACTGGACGCTGAATCAGTTCCTGGAGGAGACACAAATCAATCGCGTTGATCAGCGTTGAATCGGCAAATGCCGGATGAAATACCGCATACTCATTCTCGCCAATTGGCTCAATCGCGATGTCGCTAGATCGAACTCGCCAATGGCAATTCCCTACGCCTGAGACGCGATCGTTCATTTCTGCAATCTTGCCACCCCAGTGGCGTCACTCGTGTCAATGCTAAGCCTGCCCCAGCGGCGAACTGCTCGAATGCAACTCGGCTCGTTAATCAGTGCTGCCGGTCGAAACCGCAGAGGCTTGGCCAGTCTGAGCTTGCGCAGTCCTAGCCGAACTGGCCACGATGGCTGGCACTCCGGCAATTGCCGCGATCATCAAACGACGTCGTTGGTTGTCGGTACGACGACTCTGTTTGGCAACTGGAGTCTCTGAGGTTTCAGAAACGAATTCTTGATTCAAATCTTCGGCCATTTGCTTTTCTCTACCTTACCTGTCTTGTCTATAGTTCTGTGTATTGCTGGCTGTCAGGGGGGCAAGGTGGCCCTAGGCTGGAATTAGTATCCTCGGAAACAGACCCAATGTCACGACCCAAACCCCACAATTTGAAGAACGATGTCGAAGTTCCTCTGAACCCATGTGGTGTGCAAATGTGCACTGCCTCAATGCAAATCAATGGTGAAAACCCTATCTGGACAGCGCCAGTCTTGAACACTTTAGCATTCCTAAGTCGCGGCGCTGACTAACGATAGGGCAATTTCCATCGTAACCCGATGCGTTAGCTCTGAAGTTGCGATCTTTTCATAACCCGACGCGTGAGCGAGGAAATATCGATATTGACATCAACTCGCTTACGCGTCGGGTTATGAAAATCCCCATGCGACAGCAAAAAGCGCAACTTCAAACTTACGCGTCGGGTTACTTTTGGACGCCAAATTCACGCTGTCCAGCTAGGGCGTACCGCGGAATTCTCAGCTTAGCCAGCGGACCCGAGATGGAGCCCCCGCCAAGACATTTGGCATTAGAACGCATTGAGGGCTTTCAAAAGACCGGTCAGAGTACCTCCCGGTACAGATCGGCCATTCGCTCAATCCGGTGCCGGAAACTCCATTGGTGCGCGATCGTCTCGGCACCCGCGGCCGCAAGCCGCTCTCGATTGTCCGGCGATGCTGCAAGTTGCTCGATGGCCTCGGCAATCTGGTCGACGCTTCCCGAATCGATCAGTCGTCCATTTTTGTCCTTGGTCACCAGCCGCGGAACGCCACCAACTCGCGTCGCAATCACTGGGACGCCCACGGCCATCGCTTCCAGCACCACATTGGGAAGCCCTTCGCGGTGACTGCTCAACACGAATAGGTCGAGCGCCTCGAGAAACCCGCGAGTGTCTTCACAAAAGCCAATCAACTGAATCCGTTGGGACATTCCCAACCGGTCGATCTGATTCTGTAGCGAAGACTGTTCTGGCCCTTCACCCGCGATTACCAATCTTGCGTCGAGTCCCCGATCGACCAACCGCGCAAACGCATCGATCAGCAAGTCAAAGCCCTTCTCATCCGATAGCCGTCCAATGGTACCTACCAAAAACTGTGTTTCCGGCATGCCGTGGTCTGCCTGCTTCGCCGTCGCCGACGGCCGCGTTCTCGCAAATTGTTCGTGGTCAATTGCATTGTCCATCATCACGCAGCGTGATTCGGGGACGCCCGCCTCGATGCATTGCTCAAGCACCGTCGGTGAAACGCAAATCACCTTTTCATAGCGAGGCAGAAACCAACGCTTGTCTAGTCGATAGTAGCGTGGCGTCTGACCGGCAAAATTGACCCAGCCTGGCCGTCGTGATCAGTTTCATCGGGTGGAACCGCCGAGCAATCAGGCCGATCAAGTTGGTCTTGTAATCGTGAGCATGCCAAATGTCGACGCTTCGCTCGCGACACAATCGAATCGCCTGCCGGATCGCTGAAATATCGATCTTTCCTCTGTCCTCGATCTCCACGAGCTCTGCACCTGCTTGCAGTGCACGCTTGCGGAGGACGTCAAACCCATCATCGCCCGGTGGATGAAAGAAGGCACAGACACAATCGAACCCAAGCTCCTTCAAGAACCTCGGCGAATTGATAATGGTCTTGTCTGGTCCGCCGCCTGTTGATGTCACGACGCGGGCGTGGAGCACCATCGGTCGACGCGAACTTGTTTCGCCTTGATTCTTCATCTTCAAGATTGACCGCCGATCGCTCAGCAGAAGTTCGATTCGAGGTCAATGCTAGTCATGTTCGCGACACTCGCCTCGCAGGCAACATTGGTCCAAGTCCGCGGGCCGTCAGGTAAACCGCCAAGAGTGCGGTCGTCGACATCAGGTTTCGACTACCCACCTTTCGGATGGCAATTGCCAAGGGAATGACCACAAGAAGGAATGCGATAGCAGCCAAAACCCACCACGACCGACCGCCCTGCATGATCGCGACCACCAAGCTCAGCGGGATGAGAACCAGCAAGAACAGATAGCCAATGGGGACGAATAGACTTGGTAGCTCGGCCATCAAGGACCCACGCTTGATCGCACTTCGGAAGTTCCCACCACTTCGCCACAATTCGCGTCGAAAGAACTCTCCGAGCGATCGTGATTCGCCCAAATGCTGAACGGGAACGCGATGATCTCGCCGCAGTTCTCCTTCCTTGGACAAACGAAAGCTCAAATCCGAATCCTCACAAGTCTGCAGGCTCTCATCAAAGCCGCCTACTGCATCGAACTGTGATTTCCGCACCATCATGTTGAACGCAGGCAGCCAATCCACACGTTCCCACTCAGCGGGTGATTTGGGGATGATGGCATCCACCCAAACTCTCTCGACCCAAGGAGCTCTCGCTTCGGCAGCGGCTTGAATCGAACCGACCGCGACAACTTGCTCATCTTCAAAGTGCTGAAGGCATTGCGCTAGCCATGTCATGGGAAGCACACAGTCAGCGTCGACGAAAACGATGTAGTCGGCGTCTGCCGCTGCGACACCTACATTTCTCGCACGTCCCGGTTTCCCGGGTTCAACACTCAGTACTTTGGCTCCCAGACGCTCAGCAATCTCGCACGTCTCGTCGATCGATTGATTGTCGACGACGATCAATGACTTCTCCGCGTTTGGATGTACGGCAAGATCTTGAGTAAGAATCGAACGCAGGCACCGTTCCAAGTGTCGCTGCTCATTCCGCGCAGGGACCACAAAGGCAACTCGGAGTCTACCTGAGTGCACCTGCGGATCGGCGGTCGTTTTGGGATCAGCGCTCAACACTGTTTCTGCTTCGTACCGTGATTGCAGTGGATCGCGAGCATGAATTCACTCTCCCTCGGGAGAGTCGAGCCTAGGCGAGGAGAGGGGCAATGCACGTTTCCCCAGCGTTCGTTTCCCGCACAGAAAGACCCTCCCCGGCCGCTACCGCGTCCGACCCTCCCGGTGGGAGGGTGTTGTGGCATGCGACAAACCAAAGGCGTCAAAACAGCATGAGCTCTAAATGAGACCGTGGCACGAGTCATGCGGGTCCCGTTTCTGATGATCGTCGGCTCACGAGGTAATCGTCGCCGGGATATTCCGCCCGAGGCAGGTCACCGACAGGCTCCCAATGATTTCGACGAATCCAAGCGCCCTTCGTCGCCCAACTCAACACCGCCAGGTCCGACTTGGAGTCACCGTAGGCGTAGCAATCGCCTGGCGCCGCTTCGACACCAAGCCAACGCCGCATGGCAGCGACCTTTTCATCCCCTTTGCAATTCTTCCCATCGATCTCACCGGTCCAACGACCGTTGACGCGTAGGACGCGGGTGCAAACAACCTCGTCGATACCAAGTGCCATGGCAATCTGAGGCACGAAGAGCTCGGGGCTCGCCGATAACAAGATGACGCGATGTCCCTTCGAAACATGCTGTTGTAGCAAGGAGTGACCAACCGGATGAAGGTGCTTGGGTAACCAATTCTCGCTAAACCAAGCGGCATGCCGATCCACTGTGTCTGCATCAACGCGTGCAAAGAAGTCTTTGATCAATCGTTGCTTCAACTCGAAGTCCTTCATGCCACCGCAAAGATAGAATGCGATCAGAAAGGGCATGCGCGACAACGCGACCAGACGTCGATGCTTGAGTCCAAAGCTAACCAGGAAGGCAACGAACGAGTCCTTGGTGGTCAACGTTCCGTCCAAATCGAAAACGGCAATCGGCTGGGTTTTGTTCACATCGCCGTCACCGCGCGAGCGCTCGAACCGATCATTTCTCGTTTGCTCCGCTAGTGGCTCGGACATGGTGCACCCAATATTGATTCAACGATCCTGTCGTAGGCGGCCTGCATGGCGTCCTCGGAAAATCGTTCCCTGGCAACCAGCTGACCTTCGAAGCCCATTCGATGGCGTAGCTCTGCATCATTGGCGAGGCGAACCAGTGACCGGCCCAGTCCCTCGAAATCCTGAGACGGAGACAGCAGTCCATGCACTCCGTCGGTGACCACCTCGGGAATGCCACCGACGTTCGTCGAGACGATGGGAATTCCCCCAGCCATTCCTTCGATGAGGGTCAGCGGAATGCCTTCACTGATGCTGGAGAGCAAGAGAATGTCGGATCCTGCCAAGATCGCTGGGACATCTCGGCGGAGACCAAGGAAGTGCACACGATCCGACACCCCGCACTCGACAATTGCCTCTTCGATCTTGGGTCTTTCTGGACCTTCCCCAACAATCGCCAGGTGAGTGTTACTGCCCTTGGCGGCAACTCCGATGGCGCGAATCGCTGTGACGTGATCTTTCAGATAGTCCAGTCGAGCCACTTGGGCCACGATGATCTCGTTGCCGGAAAGCCCAAGTTCGGACAGCAATCGCTGTCGTGCATCGGGGAAATGCGAGCGACCAAACCGATCCACATTGATTCCGTTGTAGACAACCTCGATTCTTTCCTTGGGCAGCCCCTCGTTCTCGATCAAGGCTCTCTTCACATCTTGCCCAACCGCAACCATTCGGTCCCGTTTGCGAATCATCACACGGTTGAAGAGCATTCGCTTCGGACGAGGGTAGTCGGGCAGGAACCGGCCGTGCTCAGTAAATAGGATCGGCCGACTTGTGCCTAGACCGCGGCTTGCCAGCGAATAGAAGAAGGGCGTGTACTGATGCGCATGGATCAGGTCAATCGATTCGGATCGGATCAATCTGGCCAAACGCTTGACGCAGCCCAGGTCGAGTCCTTCCCCTCGATCAAGTTGATGAACTTGATAGCCGTCCGATTGCAATTGCTCACCGATCTCACCGAGTTGATCGAGGCACGCGAAGTGAACCTCGTAGGCTTCGGAAAAACGCCGACCAAACCGGTCCGCCAGAATCTCGGCACCGCCGGTCGTCAGGCTATGCAGCAGTTGTAGGATTCGCTTTCTAGCCATGATCGATTAGAGTCCACCGCCCATTTGAGCCAGATCGACCATGACGATTTCGCGAACCCAGCTCATCACGAACAGTGCAAATAGAATGCTCCCTGGCACCCATGCACGGCGCAATTGAGAGCGGCCATCGACCGAGATAAACCAAAGCGTGAGCGTGATGGCCGCGTAGATCGAAAGCACCGGTATCAGCGGCAGATGGTACCTGGAGTGGGCAAAGGCAATCGTGTGCACCGCGCAAGGCAGCGCCATCCAGAGCAGCAGCAATCCATGCGTCTTCCACGGGATGAGACGCGCAAACAATCCAATCAATGCAAGGAACAAGACCGCCGCATAACTCCCCAAGATCAATACGGCCAGACCCAGCAAGGCCCACTTGGGCACCGGACCCCACAGGTCTTGCTTGGCCCCTGCCACAATCGTTCGTTCGAGCTGCCAGAAGTTGAAGAACCGCACGATACAACGCTGAGCCGTCAACGTTGGATGAGCGAAGAAGTATTGGATGCCGTACTTCATCGCCAGCTTGTCGATTTGTCCCTGAGTCAGGCCTCGCTTGTCCGGATTCGCCTTCAGCAAGACTTGATGCCAGGCCTGTTCGCCCTGGACATCGGTAATCGTTGCCCAGGATCGTTCCAATGGGGTGAACTCGTAGTTCCCCATCATCACATTACGGCCCCCCATCACGTCGACCACTGTGAAGGTGTCGTGGAGCTTGGTGTTGCGATAGGCCCAAGGTGCGAGAACCAAGGCAAAGACCCCCATCACGATGGACGCGTGCAGCAATCGACTACGAATCGAACCGATCGATGTGAGTAGCAGGTACCCGACGATCGGCACCGAACAGACCCACAGGATGCTTCGCGTCAATGCTCCCAGCCCTAGGCAGACTCCCAAAATCACTGCCCAGCGTAGTGATGGAGCTTCTTGCAGTCGTACCGTTGCCAAAACTGCCATCGTGAACAGAAACGTAAACAGCGTTTCCGACAGCACCAGGCAGTTGAAAGCGAGCAGCGACGGATAGAAACCAATGATCCCGGCAGCAATCAACCCAACCCAGGCTCCTCCCAGTCGCGTACCTAGTCGATGCGTCGCCAACATCGTGAACATGCTGATGATTGCCTGGAACAGCGACACAGCCACATAATTGTGGACCCCGAACAGCTTGTAGATCAGGGCAACGAGCGCCGGATAGAGCGGCGGGCGAAGCGAAATCAGTTCACCGTTTTCACTGACATACTTGCCCGTCTCTAAGAGTCGCGCGGCCAAGCCGTCATAGTCCTGAGCGTCGGCGATATGTGGCTGATGGTTTCCAAACGTCAATGCCAGCACCAATCGTACCAACACCGCCGCTACATACACCACGGCAACCAAGCGAACCGACGGAGCGTTCCCCTCTTCCCTGCGACTCAGCGTCCCCCCGTCTCTGCGTATCATTTTCTTCAGCATCTAGTTAAGAGGAAGCGGAGCAGAGAAAAGAATCGAACAAAACACTTCGTAATCCACAACGACAATCGAAATCAATCCCCACTGCCCCACTGCCCCATCTCGCCCACTCCCCTCTGACCCACTCACCCACTCACCTACTCACCCACTCACCTCATTCCCCTCCTCAGTCCCAGCTCCACAGCGACGGCACCTTCGACGGTGCGACGTTAAAGATGTCATAAAGCCCTGGAATGCTGATGAACATCAGCACAAAGAAGACGGTGACCGTGATCGCCAGGTAAACCATCAATCCCTTCTCCCGATACAGGTGCTCGGGATTCTGAACGGCACTGTCTTCCTTCAGTGTCACCTTCATGTAGGCACTAAAGAATCCGGCAATCAGCGGCACGCTGAGGATCAGTTCCAGGTGATACCGAATGATGAACACACCCAGCATCAATGCAGCACCGCAGGCATAAAAGAACATGCTGACCAGCAATCGGTCTGTCGTCGTAGTACTGGAACGATTTTCGATAAGCTGCCGCCACCTGCTTGTCATTGATTTGCCGGTACTCGGCGAATCGTTTGCTGGCCATGAAGAACGCGCCGATCATCCAATACGAAATCATCAGCGACATGGGTGGCAACTGCGTCGCACTGATCGTGAACCAGCCCAACATCAATCGAATCGGATTGTTGACCGACTCAGAGACCACATCCAAGTAAGGCAAGTTCTTTGGTTCGCACCGGCGGGATGTTGTAGGCCAATCCCATCACGAGCAACGCCAACGCCGAGAAAAAGAACGGCAGATTGATTTGATAGGCCATCAGCAAGCCGAGCACTCCCAGGCCGATCCACTCCGCATAAGCGATCGGCAGCTTCACTTGCCCTGATGGAATCGGGCGTTTGCATTTGGTCGGATGACCAATGTCACTGGGGGCATCCAGGATCTCGTTGATCACGTAGTTGCTCGACGCGATGATACAGGTCGCGAAGAACGCAAGCGGAATCAGCCAGATCTGGTCGGACGAGAACGGTGTCATCTCGTAGAAATACGCCAGCACCACGCCGGCCAACATGAAGATGTTCTTGAACCAGTGATCGGGCCGCGCGATCTGGACATAGGGGATGATCACGTCGATCAGGCTCCGTCGTTCAGTGTCGATACTGGATCCAGGATTCATGGTGAGTAGGTGAGTAGGTGAGTAGGTGAGTGTGATGTGATTGAGTTGGTGAGTGGGTGATGTAGGAGTGATGGGTGAGCGGTAGGATTTAGCGTTCAACTAGATACTCTTCCATCCATGCTGCCAACACGAGAATCGACCACAACAGGTTGCCGTGTCGACCCGACCGATTGCAGTGCTGGGCGATACAGCCGACGCACCACTTCGAGGTTCAGGTAATCGCCCAGCCGTGAATGGCTTGACAGCACGGTCTGCTCGAACAACTCGCGCAGCGGTCCCCGCAACCAATCGTCGATTGGGATCTCGAAGCCCTGCTTCTTGCGATAGATGATGTCGTGCGGTAGCCAACGTTCGGAAACTTTCTTCAATAGCCATTTGGTCTCGCCATTGCGAATCTTCCACTGGGAAGGAACGGTCCAGGCGAGTTCCATCAATTCGTGATCCACCAGAGGCGGGCGGACCTCCAGTCCATGTGCCATGCTCGCGCGATCGACTTTCGTCAAAAAGTCACCGGGCAGCATCATTGCGATGTCGGCCGCCAACATGCCACGAAGGGGATCGTCGGCATTCGACCCAAACGAATCGATTACCTGTTGCTCCGGCTGGTATCCCGACAACGCATCTCGCAGACTAGACGAAAGAAGCTGCTTGCGTAGGGGATACCGACACAAACAGAGTGTGTTTGCGTAGGCGGCGGCCGGATCCAGCGACATATTCGTCAGCATCGTCTTGAGCCGCAAGGCACGGGGCAGCCAATCCGCCTTGGGCCAGATCGACGCCAGTGGACCGAGCAGGTGATGGCGAAGCGGGTCAGGCAAATAGCCGCGTAGAGCTGCCTCTTTCAGGTCATGTGCGTAGCGGGAATAGCCACCGAACGCCTCATCGCCGCCGTCCCCGGACAGCACGACCTTGACGTGCTCGCTGGCCAATTGGGCCACGCGCATCGTCGGGATCGCCGACGAATCGGCAAAGGGCTCGTCGTAGAACTGAGTCAGCGCCGAAAACGACTCGATCGCATCGGCGGTGACAATCGCTTCGACGTGATGGGTACCGAACCGATCGGCCACAACGCGTGCGTGATCGAGTTCACTGAAGCGGCGTTCTTGAAAGCCGATCGAAAACGTGTTGACAGGTTCCGTCCCCAGTCCAGCCAGTACCGCCGTCACGGCACTCGAATCGAGTCCTCCACTTAGAAAAGCACCAATCGGCACGTCGGCAATCCGATGTGCGGACACCGATTCGGTAAACTTGGCGGCGACCGCTTCCTGCCACTCTTCGACCGATCGGTGGTGATCGACATCACCCTGCAGTTGCCAATAGCGAGCTTCGCTCTTGCTCCAATTCTCGGCATCGATCAAGAGAGTCGACGCAGGCTCGAGCTTGCGAACGCTCGTGAAGATCGACCGCCGACCGGGAACAAAGCCAAAGGCGAGATAATCCTCTAACGCCTGCGGATCGACCTCGCGTCGCACACCCCCATAAGCCAGGATCGCCTTGATCTCCGACCCGAACAGCAGTCGTTCGCCATCGAATGAATAGTACAGCGGCTTCTGACCGAAATGGTCACGAGCCAGCAGCAGCACCCGCTTGTTGCTGTCCCACAATGCAAAGGCGAACATGCCGCGAAGTTCATTGACCAGATCGCGACCAAGTTCTTCGTAAAGGTGGACGATCGTTTCCGTATCGGAATGAGTCCGAAAGACGTGCCCCTTGCTTTCAAGCCGACTGCGTAACTCTTGATAGTTGTAGATCTCACCATTGAAAACGATCTGGATCGAGCCATCTTCGTTCCCAATCGGCTGATCACCACCGGCAAGATCAATGATCGACAGGCGTCGATGGGCCAGCCCAACGCCATCGTCATCAACAAAGAACCCGTCGGCGTCCGGACCCCGATGCGCGATCGCATCAGCCATCGCCTTCAATCGAGGCATGGCGACTCGAAGGCCGCGGTCACGGGTTAGTACGCCGGCAATTCCGCACATGGGTAGGGGAGTGGGGGAGTAGGGGAGTAGGTGAGTAGGGTGAGTAGGGTGAGTAGGGGAGTAGGTGAGTAGGGGAGTAGGGGAGTAGAGGAAAAACGCTTGGATGGAGGCGCGCGTATGATGTTGAACTGATGTCAGCGCAAGAACGACAAGCCGTTATGGTGCGATTAGATCGAGTAGAGATCGATTTCGGCGTTGTTGAGCACGCATGATAGCATCGCCCTGCAATCGCATTAGCTCGCTTCCCTTCTTACCCACTCTCCTACTCACCCACTCCCCTACTCCCCACCACCCTCGCCGGATTCCCCACCACAATCGCGTAATCCGGTACCGGTTTCGTCACCACCGAACCGGCGCCGACCACACAGTGCTCACCAATATCGGCCATGACGATCGCCCGGTCACCGATCCAGGAATCCTTGCCGATCGTGATCCGCGGCCATTCGCCTGGTTGTTCGCGACCGGTATGTCCAGCCGCTCGATCCCATGTTGCTTGGCTCCGTTCATGATCGAGACTTGCGAACCGATCAGGACATCGTCGCCGATCGATACCTCACCAATCACACCGTAGGGGCCAATGTAGGCAGAACGGCCGATCGTCGTCGCTGGATGTGAAAAAAGCACACCAAACGAGACCACCGCATCGGGTCCAATCGCCGCCATTGTCCCGCCATAAAAGGCCCGTCGCAGATACTCACCAAACAGTCCTGGCACAAGTCCCAGCAACTGGGACCAACCAGCGATCGCGCTCGAGCTGCCCAGAAGCTGAGAATGAAGCCAGTAGGCAATCGTCAGGGGGAGCGGCCAAGACCACGAAGCCGGCTGCTAATAATCGTTTGCATAGGTGTCGCATTGAGATTGTCACGCCTGTCGTGATGTCCAATCGAAACCCGTGTTCGGCATCCTGTTTTTTGAATGTTCAGCAGGTTCGGCTCCATTGAGAGTAACGAGAGAATCGACGGTTGGATGTAGGCTTTGCCCACATTCAAAATGGGGGTAGCGTATTGGTCCAGTAATTCGGGTCACACGGCGATTCACTGAAGTCTGGCGAAACCAGTTACGGCGTGCACGCTAAACTTAAACTTTGACAAAGCAGTAGGGGTCTGCGGTTAGCCAAGCCAGGGACGACCGCCGGCTCGCAGACTCCTCGCCACCCATGGGCAAACAGCCGTCTCTACCGAAATGTGCATGGGTTCGATTCTGGTATGGCGAACGATCCAGAGTCAACTCGCTCAGCAGTCCGACTCGGCAACTACCGTTCAGATTAGGAAAACAAACGAATCGCGATGCGGAATGGAAAAGAAAGCGTCCCTAGATACAGCTCGGAATAGGAGACATAACCATACTCCGGGAGATCGTGCGTAAAGTATCGCAGCATCAACAACCAGTTGAATGAAGCGAGGGCGATGCCGCTTGCGAGTATCCCGGCGCCAGTACCGCAGGGTTGGAACGAATGAAAGGAACTGCACAGTCCAACAGCAAAGAAAACGGAGTAGTCAACGGTACGACGTTCACTAAAACTCGCTCCGACGAACCAGTTGGGGACGATGCTATTGAAGTAGATGGCACAAACCAAGACTGGAATCAGGAAACGTAGGAAACGTGGGCCACGAAACAGGCCGATCGCCAGGCCGACAAAGGCAGGAATCAAAATTGGGGTCCAAGCAAGAATCCCCCTGCTAGAGCCGAGCAACAGTCCAAAGATATCGGGTGAGTACCAATTGAATTTGTTGTAGACGTTTGGAGGTCGGCTCAAATAGCCACCGTAAAGCGGCCTTCCAAGCGAAAAGCTGAGGAGCGAACCCAAGCAAGCCGAACGCGAAACATGCTGCAATGCATGCGGCGGTTTTTCCGTGCATTCCTGGAGATCGGATGCAACTCCTCGCCCCGATTGACAAAGCCGCAATGATTACCCAGACATCGGTGGCACGTACTGCCACCGTCAAACCCAGCAGAAGGCCGACGACCGCCCACTTTCGCCAGTCCAGGCTTGACGATTCGTAGACGTCGTGCAGGACGTATATCAAGGCGCTGATGAGGAACATGGAGGGAACATGGGACATGTCCGGTTCCATCCACAAGTAGGCGGCAAGGGCTGAGCACAACGCGATCCCCGATGTTGCCAAAGTGGCGATGGCCGGTTCGTAAAGCTTCACGAGCAGACGCCAAGTCAACAACAATCCCAAGAGCCCATAAACGAACGATCCGATGTAGACAGGTAGCTCGTAAGAAAAACCAAATCCATCTTGGTGGACTTCAAAACCTAGGAGGTTCAGCAGGGATACGCACACATGTGCCAGCACGAAGAATGGAGACCAGAGCACAGCACATCCGACCTGGAAACAATTTCCTGGACGCTCCGTTGACTCAACATGCTCGTACCATTGCTCATTGCTGGTGCCTGATGAAGCAACTGGTTCGAGAACTCCAGATCGCCATCGATAAAGAAGGACGGCAGATAGATGTCATCCCCAAAACCGTCACTTACAAATAGCGAATCCGGAATCTCACGAAATGGGGCACGCGCGAAAACTATCGCGAGAAGAAGAATGGTTGATAACGCCGCAAACAACCATTGCCGGCTACGAACGCTCCAAAACGGAGCGTTAAAACGCACAACCTCTCTTGTTGTCAGATTGTGATTGAGATCGCTCTGTTCAATTTGATTCATTTTCAATGCTAGTACTGGATCGGCAAGGTTTGTCGAAGGCCTTCATGCCTTGGGTAAACAGGATGTCACTTAGTACTTCTGTGTTGGTTCAACGGAAACTACTTCTCGATCATGCGAGTTGCTTCATCAGCATCACGTGGGCAATTTGGCTGCACGCACTCTCGTTTGAGCGATCCATGCCAGCGTTCCAGTTTGCTGTTGCTCTGGGGATAATGTGGACTCGTTTTCACTTGCATCATCCCGCTTTGTCGCACGAATGCCTTGAAATCCTTCGTTAAGAATTAGGGTCCGCCATCGCTAATGATTCGCGACCTCACGCCAGGATGTTTTTGGATGCTGCTTGACAGACGATCTCCAAGTCGAGTTCTTTCATCGATTCATGTAGTTCATGATGCACAATGTACCGATTGTAACCGTCTAGCCCGCTGATCATTGCCGACCACCGATCGGGCAAATCCAAGCGATCAACCCAAATCAAACACTGCTTACTCGCTCCGGTGCATGGGATTCGTT
Organism: Pirellulaceae bacterium; assembly: GCA_963767665.1. Lineage (GTDB taxonomy): Bacteria > Planctomycetota > Planctomycetia > Pirellulales > Pirellulaceae > Rubripirellula. The sequence continues at coordinate 2,536 of CAVYFC010000010.1, read as the reverse complement.
ATGCCCTTCTTTGTGGCCACCGCGATGCAACTGCTGCCGAATGGAATACGCTTTCGGCTTTTAATGCGACCTAATTCGATGTTGAGGCACTTTGAAACAGCCGCATGTACGACTCCCACACCTGATGAATGCTCTTTCTTCGTTGTGTTCCTTGAAACCGATTTACGAAATCCAACCCAGCTTGGAACAGAACGGAGTAGAAAAATCGGTGGAACAAGAAACGCAAATAGATAACTACAGTACTCGACATCGAACCCAGCCTCCGACAGCAGGCCGGCTAACGATCGGGTTGTATACCGACGAAAGTGTCCCGCGTGCACGTCGTCTTGGGACCACAAGAATCTGTAAGCCGGGACAGTGATGTAAACTGTGCCGTGCGGCTGAACATAGTTGTGAACCAAGCGTAGAAAGTCTAGATCTTCTTCAATGTGCTCCACGACATCGAATAGGCCAGCAGACGGAATCGAATTTGGGCAAATCCTGCGTCCTCAAGCGTCGATTGGACCACCGTACGCACACCACGTTTCTTTGCATTGAGAGCCCCAGTCGCTCCCGGCTCCACCAGGGCCACATCAACCCCCGAGGCTTGTAGTGCATTCGAAACGCAGCCGTTTCCACCACCAATATCGAAGAATGGAGTCGATGGAGAGTATTCGCTTACAAGGCGCGAGATTACGTCATTTCGGTGACGAAACCAGAAGGATGTGTCTTCAACCGCGAAACAGGCATCGTTTCCTTCTTCCGGATCCGACACAGCTCGACCACCGCTGGCGATCCAAATGCCGTGCTGCTTTTCGTCAGATTTGCGGCGATCTCTGAAATGTCTGTCATCGTTCAAGTTCTGTCACAACAAGTAGTTGGGAACACAATTTCTCTTGCTTGCATTGAACGTGTGTCGACCACGTGGGTTCGATAAAAATCCACGGTTCAATGCTGCGAGCATCTCCAGTAATGATAAACGCCAAAAGCTTGTGAAATGCGGAATCCTTGCTGCTGATATAGCATTGTGGCAGGTGCATTGGATGCCTGAGTGATGACCCTGATTTTGGGCAGATTGTTGAGAGCACCATTCCTCAATGTTCCCAAGAAGCATCTTTGCAATCCCTCGCCGGCGGTACTGCGAATCAACGGCGATCAAACCAATCTGACCGAACATCTCCCCGTTTGATACCGTCGCAAAACCGACCTGAACTTCATCCTCAGTCGAAACAAAAGTAGCATCAGCCAACTCGCCAACGATCGAACCAGTGATCCAACTGCGGTATAGTCGGCGAAAGTGAGGGCGAAGTGGGGGTCCACGTAGAATCTAGATTGGTGCCCCGCCGCACACGCCATATCGATGAGGGCATTCGTAACCGAGCCCTGATAGGGAGCCAATTGCAAAGCTCGATCTGAAACAGCCTTGACCCGCGGCTTTTCGTACACCAGTTTATGGTCGACAAGCGGAGCAAGCGTGGCGAATCTGCTAAGATCATCCGCCGTAGGATCAGAGACATGAACGTACACGACGTCGTACTCGCATGACTTCAAAACATCGATAACATGATCGACTTCGGTCGTGGAAGCATCGTCAGGGTTCCGACAGAAACCCCAAAATAATATATCACGGCCATTGAAGACGATCACGAGAAGTTTTCCATGTCTCTAATTACGAATGATGGGACGCCCTTTCGTTTGGTCGAAGCACCTGCCCAAAAATAGATCCCAAAACGCCCAATAGGAATATGACAACGCCTCCCAAGAACCAAATTGATAGAACGATTGAGGCAAATCCGCTAACAATGATTTCCCCACGTAGGTATCGCCACAGGTAGCCAAGGCTGATTAGGACAGTGACACCGCTGATCGTCATTCCGAATTGTACGGCCAGGCGAAGTGGCTTATCGGAGAACGCAACCATGTTGTCAAATGCTAGTCGAAACAGCTTTCGCAATGTGACGCTTGACTTGCCTTCACCTCGGCTGGCATGCTCAATGGGAATCGCGGTATGACGGAATCCGACCCATCGTGCCATTGTGGGGAAATAGCGTACGTAGTCGTGCATCGACAAAATCGCTTCGATCACATTGCACCGGGAGAAGCCGAAATGACCAACGCGTGAGTCCTGAGGTGTATCCGTCATGTAGCTGAAGACAGCGTAAAAGGCTTTGGAGGACAGTCTCTTCATGAGACCGTCTTTTCGCCGCTTGCGTTGGGCGAATACGATATCAAACCCTTCAGTTGCTTTGCTGTAAAGGCGAATGATTTCTTCAGGCAGATCCTGAAGGTCGGCATCGATCACGACGACCCACTCCCCAGTTGAGTGACTCAGCCCCGCGGTGATCGCATAGTGTTGGCCAGAATCTCGGTATAAGCGGATGCCCTTTACTCGTTGGTCTGCTCGACTCCCGGACAATGCAATCCCAGCCATCATCGGGTGAGCAATCAAAGACCAAAATGACTTCGTAGTCGCTCGTGATCTGACCGAGGACATGTAGATGCTCCAACCGTAAGTACTCGATGGAACAGTAGGGCAACTGAGATCCCAGTCGTCCGA